>JBJBDC010000001.1:135-3025339 GCA_047285535.1 Synechococcus sp.
GAAGCTGAAGCTGAAGAAGCTGAAGCTGAAGAAGCCGAAGCACCAGAAGCTGAAGCTGAAGAAGCTGAAGCTGAAGAAGCCGAAGCACCAGAAGCTGAAGCACCAGAAGCTGAAGCACCAGAAGCTGAAGAAGCCGAAGCTCCCGAAATGGAAGCTCCAGAAGCCGAAGAATCAGCTGGCATGTCAATGTTCGTTGACTCACTCAACTCATATGGCGCTGATGGCGTTGTAAGTAGGAGTGGAGTTGAAAGAAGTGATTCTAAAGATCATTTCTTCTCGATGGAACATGTCATTCTCGATAAGGAAACTCATGAACTAGAATCCAACTCTCTGAGGGTCAATGATTTAACCCAACCTGTTACGCTTGATTTCAGAAAATCTCAGTATGGTCGGAATGCAGTTCTCACGAATACAGATGAAGCAGCAAAAGGATTAGAGATTTCTAATGTCAACAACTTTGATCTTTCAAGAGAAGTTGGTTATCAAGCTAACGAAGCAACTTTAAAACTTGCCGGTAAACTTGATTATGATGGAGAGCTTGATTCCGACAAATCAGATGATAACTACAAGATTTCGTGGGATGGCGACTCTCTGAAGGTGAAGAGCCGTTCTACCGCCAATATTTCATTGGATGGAGTTAGAAATGTTGAATTTTATCATCCTACAAATGATAATCTTGCCAAGACTTTCTATTATAAGGAGTTTGCTGAAAAAGCTCTAGAGTTGAATCTGAACTTGGTTAAGAATCCTGTTACAGACCAGGATGGTCAGAACGAGATTGTCTTGCGACAATTCGGTACTGCCGAGGAAGTTAATAGTGATTTCTACCTTGCTCTGACTGCAAAGTCTCTTCGCGAAGGTGCTTCGATCGACACTCTCGATGTTTCTCTTTCACTTGATTCGCAGTTTTCAGAAATCTTCGAATTTAACGAACAGAAAGTCTGGCTGAAAAATCAATTCAGAGTTGATGATGACTTGCATGAAAACCCCCATAAGAACCAGTCTCGTGTCTCTTTTGAAGACAACACAATTCGGTTCTCAGGTTCCGGCCTAAGTGCACTTGACTTGGGAGAAGGCATTGGTTCAGATGATACTGTTCTGGCCTACATTGGTTTGGACAAGCGCGCTGACATCGACCAGATCGTAAAAGATGCCCGTACCATGGAAGATGGCAAAGTCGTTGAGAACTTCACTCAGGATCTCACCTTTGCTACCGATGCTAACGTCGATAGTGTTACTTTCAGTGACCTTTACTCCCTGCGTGATCTTGGCGACAAACACGCCATGATTAATGAGGATCTGTCGATCAATGTCCGTGCAGCGGCAGGTGTCTTGGATGCAGAAGGTAGTTTTGACCTGGGTACATATCGCACCATTACCAAGTCAGGTGAGGGCTCAGTAACTAACTTGGTACGTGAAGGTGAGACCATCAATCAGTCCAACACTTGGACAAATAATGGTGAATTTACCTTCACAGATTTGAAAGTTACGAGCACCAGTCAGGATGGAGTTGTAGCAGTTCAATCTAAGTTTGATAATGACATGACTTCGCTTGACTCTCTAGGATGGGAGTCTTCTAACTCCGTTACCGTCAATACTGAGTTCAAAGTTAGTCAAGATGCAGCCGGTCAAGTTATTGACACCTCTCAGGCTGGCTATGTTCTTGAAGCCAATGGTGACTATAGCTGGGATACTCGTGATAACACTTCCTTCCAGACCAAGCACCTTGTGACCTTCAAAGGCGACCTCAACTATGACGGTCGTGTGAGCATGAAGGATCTTGGCTTTGTCAATGCCGGTGCAAAAATGGCAAACGAAGGGAATACTCCTTCTGATGTCGATGCGAACTATGACGACACGATCGATATAAAAGATCTTGCTGTCATTGATTCCGATTGGAATCGTTCACTCCATACAGGTGATGAAGCGTTCGCTGGCTTTGGGGAAGACTTCACCATCGAGTCCCTGTTCAAGCAGGGTTCCGGTTCCTGGGATTCGAGCGCTTTCACTCAGCAGGGGGCCATCGAAACAGGAATGTTGGATGATGTTGAGAGTACCTTTGTTGAAGATCTTGACCATCCGAGTGAAGGCTCCAACACCTTCCTTGCCAAAGGTCTTGAAACCGACGTCATTGAGCTTTGGGAGGAGCAGTACGGAATGACCGAGTCCTAACAAATACTGGTAGGACAACAACCTTAGTAGCAAGCCTCGGTTTCGACCGAGGCTTTTTTATTTGCTCCATTTTCAACTTCTTTGTTCGATATACGTCGTCCTTGCTCTGCATTGGTCTGTGACGGCAACTTTGTTCAAACTAAAGTTGAATCATCTTCAACGGCCTCTTTTGGGCACTTATAAGCTATGCCTTCAGTTGCCAATAAGCAGGAATCAGTCTCCGGCATCATTGATAATCAAGATGCTGATGCTCTGAGTTTTAATGATTTTTTGCCTAGTGTTAACGAAAGCAGCCAGGATCCATTGGTTTTGGATTTAAATGCTTCTTATTTGATTGATAGTGATCAATCAGTATTGTTAGACGAGAATGCAAATTGGGTGAATTTGGATCATGCTATTGATCGTTTAAGTCCTGGTTTAGAAGCTGATCAACCCTCAAAATCTGACGTACAAATGTCTGATAGTTCAGACTATTTGACGCTTTATAGTTCTGATCACTTGACTGGTCTTACCTTGGCCAGAGAAAATTCCTCGGAAACCTTAATTGACTCAAATCATTCCCCTCTTTTGCGTGATGTCTATCTAGCAGATGGCTTGTTATCTAGAGAGGAATCTATTCCCGCTATAGACGTACGAGATCAAAGTAATATTGATGACAATAATGAGATGATGCCGCTAGGTATTGGTGGCGATGCTATATCTAATGATGATTTCTATTCTGTCGATTTCAATCAATCCATAGAGATTGAGGATGATAGCCATAATTCAAGTGAGAAAATTCTCGCTCAATTGGATTACTCTTCAGAGGCCAGTTCTCATGAGCACTCCTTAACTGGTGATGAAATTTCTTTTGCTGAAAGCCATGTTTATTCTTTCCTTGAAGATCATCCCTTTAGCCTAGATATTGGTGATTTATTTCCTAAATCTGATGAGATTATCTCGCTTGATTTAAAGCCATCGCTACATCAGAGTTATGAGCCATGGCTTACTTTTGATTCCATTAAGCCGGATGCAACGTTCACCGATCGTCTAGTTATAGAACCCTTGTATATGGATGAGTTGGGCAATTCCATAAATCCTGCAGATGTCAAAAATCTATCGCCTGGCTCTACTTTAAAAATCGAACTTGTTGTCAGTGATACACGCCCAGCGGGACTAGGATTAATAGGTCTTGAATTGGATTCATCATGGAACCCAAATGTCTTAGATTTTTTATCAGTAAGTCTTACTGATTCACTTCCATTATTTCGTAATGAGGGTGAGCTTAGTACTCAATCTAATGCTCTTACTGGGTTAGGCGGAGGATCGCTACCAAATGGAGGTGTTGGCGAGTATCTAGGTGATCAGCTTCGTGATCACTTCGCTACACTCTTTTTCCAGGTAAAACCAGAAGCCTTATCTCAAGATATTGATTTTCAGTTGTTTCCTAGAAAATTTCCGGCGTCGAAAGAACTTCATTTTGAATCAGAAGAGGTATTGGCAGTTAATAGTAATCATGTAATGTTAACCGCTATTACTGGTTATCCTAATCAGCAGCATGTTGGTGACCATTCCTATACTGCCGTTGCTCATTATGCTAATGGTGAAACTTGGGAAAAAGAACTCAATTTCGTCATTGAAAATTCAAATGACGCACCATTAAGCCTGACCCAGCCAAGTATCAGTGGTTATGAAGACTCTCTTCTCGATATTGATGTAAACAATTACTTTTATGATCCTGATTTGTCATTAGGTGACGATCTTCAATTCTCACTGTTATCTAATGAGTCTGAGCAAGAAAATTTTGATTGGCTTTCTATAGATGCCGACAATGGGATTTTAACGGCTAAACCTGATTACGCTGAGGTTGGTTCTTGGGTTCTGCCCGTGAGTGCAACAGACTCTTATGGGCTTTCTGCAACTGCTGATATCAACCTTGCTATCCATCCTGTTAACGATCTGCCGATTTATGCAGGTGGAGATTTACCAGATGTTTATCTTCAAGCCAACTCTCGTTTTGAATTAGATTTTCCTATTCACTTCTTTTCTGATGAAGAGGATGGTACAGATCTTAACTACTCAATCACTATTGAAGGAGTTAGTGCTGACTCTAAGTGGATTCATGTAGATCAAAATAGCCTTGCTATTACCGGTACTACCCCTGAGAATATTGGAGATACTTATAATGTTGTACTATCTGCAGAAGATTCCGGGGGGCTAAGTTCTGCTACCTCTTTTCAGATAGAAACGGTCAGTAAGGAATTCAACCGAGCTCCATTTTTATCTGAAATCTTCCCCACTAGCCAAATCTTTAGAGAAGGCGAGCTTGTTGAATTTGACTTAAAGAAATTTTTCATTGATGAAGACACTGTTCTGCTTGGCGACCAACTGAAATTTGATTATATAGGACCTGATTGGCTCAACTTTGATTCAGAGACTGGTGTCGTTTCGGGTATACCTTCCAATGAGAATGTAGGTACCAGTTGGATTCAGTTTTTTGCTACTGATCTGAAGGGTTCTAAGGCTTCAGGAGGTTTTAATCTTCTTATAGATAATGTGAACCAGACGCCTGAGCTTCTCACAGATCCTGTTCAATCCTCAATCATAAGCACTGGCTCTAGTTTTTCTTTGGATATGGGCCAGATTTTTAGTGACATTGACGTTATTAATGGTGATTGGTTAAGTTATAGTCTTTCTGTTAAGAGTACTTCTTCTCATGGTATCCCAGACTGGTTAGATTGGAATTCATCTAGCGGAAAACTTACGTTAACTCCTGGGAGCGATGACCGAGGTCTTCTTAGTCTTTTATTTGAGGCCAAAGATTCGTATCAGCAAGTAAAAAGCTATAAGCTTGATCTTGGTATAGTGGGTCAGGACAGCCTCGTAGAAGTAAATCAAGCGCTCCAATCCTTACATCTTAAGACTAATTCAAGCTCATTGATAGACATCGAGAATCTCTTTCTTGGCCTGAATGGTATCACTGAGTTGGACTATAAGCTTGAACTTTTTCAGGTTGATAACGCTGATCAACTCCAGAAATTGGACGCATTCGCTCATGATTGGATTAAAATTGTGGATAGGTCAATTCCATACACACCAGACGAGAATATTATTATTCAGCCGAGGCTAACGTTGCTTCAAACTGGCGAAGAAATACTCATTGAAAATCTCTCTGAGCTACCGCCCGATTCACAAATTCAGATGATTGTTGATGCAACAGATTATAGAAGCTTCACGCAGAACCCTGGGCTTATCGGTGTTGATTTGATGGTTGCCTGGGATGGCTTGGAACTCACGACAACATCTACTGAAGAGATTGATCAACGTTTCTCACCAGACTTGCCATTATTCAGGAAGATTTCGTTTGATCAGTATGATCATCAAAAACTGCGTTTTACAGGAGCGAGTGTACCTAGTTTCCGTTTGGGTGAAGCGATTGGAGACGACCCTAACGAGTATCTCTTATCTCTTGACTTTACACTTAAGGATCCATTGAAGCCTGTAACAATAGATTTGAAAATAATTGACGAGAAGTCAGGTGGTCTTGGGTATGCAATGGCAGATTCAAGTTCTGTTGATGAAAGGTTGAATATAGGTTCTATTAGTACAAATCCTTTGCCTGCTTTGCAAATTAACCCTTCGATAAATGAGCGAGGAGATTATCTTTTAAAGCTTAGCTCTTCTATTGCTGATTCAGCTTCTAATCACCTTGCTGCTGAGTACTTGGCTTCTGATTCAACCTCAAGGGATGCAGAAGGCAATGTATCTCAACTTGTTAATATTTACGTCGGCAATGGTCTTAATCGTGGCCCTATAGCGCTTCCCGTAAATAATCAATTATCTTACAAGGAAGGTGGAGACTATCTTTATCCATTGGATGATTTGTTTGTTGATCAAGATGACGAATCGTTGAGTTATCATCTTGATTTTGATCCTCATGACCAACAGCATTTTAATTATTTTCGTGACAACGTTCATGTTGCTTATCAGAATGGAAAGGCTTATCTGAGGTTTGCTCCGTCAAATCTTTCTGCGCCAATTCACGGTTCAATTGTCGTGAATGCAAGTGACAAAAATAATTCGTCGCAGCAAATACTTGATGTTGCTTTTACTCCATCAAGTGATGTATTCGCACTTGATATTTCGCCAAATCATCCACCTCTACAGATTGATCAATTTGCTGGTCTCGGTGATTTGTATGGAACAACTACAATTCACTATCCAGACAAAGATGATAGTTGCTTCTTGGTTATACGTTCTAATGAAGAGATTGATCTATCTCTGTCACGTGATTGTTTTGATGAGTATGGCTTTAATGATGAAATTTTTACGGCTCTCGAATCCTCAGTGATTGCGTCTATTCAGAAGCAAGATGATGCCTATATTTATATGGTTCAAATCTCCAAGATTGATGATTTACTAGGAAGAGATGCGTCTGAATTTAATCTGAACGAAATCCTACTTTCTTTGCCTGAGTCTGTTGACGATGATTCATTGATATTGGATGTGAGAACAGTATCACATCTTGGCTCTGATCCGACAGGTGTTCTTTATGGATTCAACCAAAGTCAAAATTATAAAGCAGAGATACCCATCTCTCCACACCGTTTGGATCGATTTGTTTCACCTTATCAGCAGAGAATTCTAAGAAATCATTGCAATCAAGCTAATATTGAATCTCCTTCTTCTTCGAATGTCGTTGCCGAAGATGAAGCACCGAAGACATTATTTGCATGGCAAAGTAAGGAATTTTTTGATAAAACATTTACAGGTGTTGTCGATGATACCGCTCCCATCGTCTCCTTGTCAGTTTCTACCGAAGATGTCGATATTACATCTAATACGATTGATGATTCGCGTACCACTATTGATCACCTTACCGTTTTGTCCTTATCGGATGAAAGATTTGCTGAATCAGACCCCTCTTATGATTTATCTTTTGGTGAAGAAATAGTAGATCACTGGGACCCCATATGGTTCAAACTATCTTCCACCGAAGGTTCATCAGAGTTAACTGATATTGACCCTCTTCGGGCTGGCACCCAAGTTGAAGTGACGATTGATTTGACCTCTTCAGATTTATCGCCTGATGCGTTCAATGCATATAGAAAATTTGTTTCCACCGAAACACTCCAGGATGCAGCCTCTCGGGACTCTAATTTATTTGATTTAGACGGTAATCTTATTACACAATCTGGATGGTACGACTTTACTCAGCGTACAGATTCGAATGGAAATTTTATTGGTGATGGAGCTCGGTTTATTGTTGATACTCATAATGGGATTTCAAGTCTATCAAAAATGGTTTTGACAATTACTGATAATCAGTTTGGTGATAATAATTTCACTTTGGGAGTCATCGAGGATCCCGGAATGCCCGTTCGTATTGTCAATCGTCTTGCTATCGATGCACAATCATCTTTGATTTCTGAATCTAATATTGTAACACGAGCACCGTCTGCCTTCATTAACAATAATGTATCCGTGGATGGTAATGTTTCTAGAAACAATCATTCACCTATAGTCAGTTCTCCTCCTGCAGATAATATCTCTTCCGCTAGTTCTAGCCGCACTGAAGCCCTTCAATCTTCTCATCAGATCTCGAATGATTCTTCGAGAGATGTTTTTGCCTTCACAAATAATAGATTAATCCCTGGTACGTCTAAAGGACATATCCAGCCTCAACCTCTTTCTCCAATTAAGTCTTCAACTTCTAACCCTTCTATCTCTCAAAACCATGATTTTGATAACCCTAATTCTGAGTATCAGAGTACTTCTTTGTCTCGTATTGGCAATACCTTAGCGGGTAGAACTTCCCGGAGTCGTAACCCTTTAGATCTGCTTTCCAATTGGGCTAATTCGTTAATTGAATTGTCTGACAAGCCATCAACTCTTGTAGGCCTAGTGCTTGGATTTATTGCAACACCTTTGTTCTCAGAACGTGGTTCTAAGTACTTGATCACATCTGGAATTGGTACGTCGATACATGTTCATCGACGAGATCCTGATATCGAGGCCAACTGGACTCTTGATATTTTAGATTTGCATGATAATTCTTTTCCAATAAGTCTAGTACTAAAGAGTGGTCGTTTCCTTTTGCGGTCTGCTCACGCTACTTCGGATGCAGCCATTGATGATTCGTCCTCAATTGAGGATCTTGTCTATCGCTCTTATGATGGGAACACCCTTTGGACGCTCCTTCAGCATGTGAAGCTTCCAGGGGAGATGATTTTTCAGATCGATCGACAATTCCAAGCACTTCTAGGTCCATGTTTAGACTCAATTGATTTGATATGGACAGATTGGCTTCAATCTTTGTGCGATCAATGCTTCCTTGATGGTGACAATATTGCAATTGGCCTTGCTTCTTCTTTGATGAATGACCTCAATACAGCATATTCTATTGACCCTTCGCTTGCAGATGCTATGATTTTAATTCAATTTATTGATTGTTATCAAAAGCTAGGCAAGAAAATCCCCTTCAATCAATGATTCCATTGTTTGATGTCAGAGTTCTTGCCATCTCCCTTGATTTCTAGTTTCATTAGTCAAACTGTCTTTGCTGAGTGGCCGATTCATCCTCTACAAGATCTAACGGTTCTGCTCTGATCTCTGATACACCTGAACTCATCGAAGCTCTTCGCGAGGCAAGCGGTCGTGATCTCCTGGCTTTACTTTGTCGCTTTGGTATGGCAGAAACTTTTCTTCGTCACTTAAAAGAAAGGCAGATTGTTTTTGCTCGTCAGGATCTTTCCAGCCCTGATGATATACACCAACAAGCGATATTAGCTTTTGCTAAGGATAATAATTTAGCCGATCTTGATGCTCAAGTTAAGTTCTCCTTGGCGCATTCACTCAGTTCTTCCGATTTTATTTCAGAGGCTATTCATTCTTTTAGGCGTAAAGAACTTAAAGAACTTTTGCTCAATGTCTCCGGTGAGACTCTTTATCTTCGTTATAAGGATAAGTTAGATCGGGTCTTGTACAGCCTTTTACGTGTTGATGATCCCTTGCTTTGCCAAGAAATCTTTTACTCTATAGAGTCTTCTGAGTTATCTTTTGGTGAAGCTTCCAAGCAGTATTCAATGGGTCCAGAATCTAAAACGTTTGGGATTGTTGGGCCAGTTGATCTGACAACACCACACCCAGAAGTATCGGCTCGATTGCGTACTGCGCAAATGGGCCATTTGATCGGGCCTTTTGAGGCGGATAATTGGCATTCGATTATTCGACTAGAATATCGTTTCGATAGCGAATATGATGATCAGACAAAGGATTTTTTAAGGGAAATATGCTTTAAATCTGAAATAGGTAAGGACATTAAAGAAGACTTGCATTCACTTACTACCTGGCTGGCCTCCTCCATCGAAAATTAATATGCAGCTCTCCGATTCCCAATTCTCCACCCTGATCAATCTGCTTGAGGCAGAGAAACCCTCCAAATTGACAGCATCTCCCGGTACTGTTTTACAACAGTCGGGAGCTCCCGCTGAAGTTTTGCTTATTACGAACGGTTCTTGTCGTGTTCTTGACCCTCGTCGCCAATTTGGCAGCCAAACCGTTTTACGCTGCTCTTCCCCATTCCTTTGCGGAGCACTATCTCTCATTGATCAAGCTCCAACTGAGAACATTGTCGCGTCTACAGACTGTGAACTTATTCCTATCAAGATCGAAACTAGCAATCCATTAATTGTTGACTATATCTATAAAATAATATCCTCATTAGTTTCACCTTCTGAGCTACCTTTTCTATACCAAATAGCCGTTGATCATCAATTACCTATACCGCAAGATCAAAAAACTGTAGCTGCTTTTTCTAGATGTTGGCGTACTGTAAAGATGCAGGATCTTGATTTGCCATCAGGAATTCCGTTTATTTATGCAGATAATAAAATTGATGGTTTCCAATATGGTCAGATCATAAATTCAGAAGTTTTGAAAAAATTTTCTAGTGGCCAGTTGCCTCGCTTGTTCTTATGGTCTGATTCTAGTGTCTTTGATGATTCTAATCTAACATCTAGTAATGATGAAATACCTCAGCCTAAATCAACTCAATCTCAATCAAAGTCAAATCTAAAAGTTCTTACATCGTCAGCAACTCAATCTTCTTCTGTTACATTAGAGGAAGATGTATCTTTACTTAAGAAGGTTCAACAACTAGGATTTGCGCCGCTTTCATCTTCATCCGCAGATTTGGCTTACGAAGCCGTATTGCAAATGATTTGCAAGCATTTTGAATTACCCATCCGTAGGGATACACTAAAAAAAGCTACTAATTTTTTACTATCTAAAAGTGGTCCTTCTCTGAATAAATTTGTTGATATTTTTGATCGCTTTAACCTCATTGCCCGTGTCGCAACTTTTCGCACAGACAACTACTCCCGTGTTCCAACACCATCTGTTGCATTTGATAGAGAAAATTGTCCCTTATTAATTGTTGATAGTAGTGTCAAGGGTCTTACCTGTATTCATCCTCTTTCTGGAGTTCAAAGGCTTGATGTTTCGTCCCTCTCTTTAAATGAAGACAGTTCCTTTAGCTTGGTCACTATTTCTCTAGGAGCTTCTACTCCTAGAGCACGTTTTGGCTTTAGTTGGCTTCTCCCGTACTTAAGTTTTTATAAAGTTCAATTTGTTGAAGTCTTCATTGCTAGCTTTATTACACAATTATTTGCACTTGCGACGCCTCTTCTATTCCAGCAAATTATTGATCGTGTTATAGGTCAGGGATCTTCAAGTTCTTTAGGTGGTTTTGCTGTATTAATGATTATATTTATGGTTTTAGAACTGTCATTCAGTACTCTGAGGACATTTCAATTTATGGAAATATCTAATAGAATTGATATCAGTATTGGCTCTTCTATTATTTCACGACTGCTACGTCTTAATTCAAGATTTTTCGAGCGCAGGCCTGTTGGTGAGCTTTCTAGTCGATTAAATGAGCTGGACCGAGTTCGTAGCTTTATTACTGGTACAGCTTTAACTGTTGTTTTAGATGCATTTTTTTCCTTGTTATACTTTGGAGTGATGTTTTTCTATTCTCCATTGCTCGCAGGCATTATTCTTGGAAGTATTCCTGTTTTGCTGGTGATCATTCTTGGACTTACTCCAATCAAGCAAAAGTTGATCCGTCAGCGTGCCGAAGCGCATGCAAAAACTAATTCTTATTTAGTAGAAGTGCTCAATGGTATTCAAACTATTAAGTTGCAGAATAGTGAATTGACTGCTCGTAGAAAATGGGAGGATCGACATCTAGACGATATTAATAAGGGTTTTAGAACAGTGGTTGCTAACACCGCGAGTGGAAATGCGCTCCAGCTGATTAATAAGACAACCAATATTTTAGTGATTACAGTTGGAGCCTGGTTGGTTTTGGAAAATCACCTGACGCTTGGAGAATTGATTGCTTTTAGAATTATCAGCGGTTATGTGACTCAACCAATTCTACGACTTGCTAGTACATGGAATAACTTCCAGGAAGTTTCATTGTCAGTTGAACGCTTGGGTGACGTTGTTAATCAACCCCTCGAAGTATCTGATTATGAGGAATCTAATATCGACATGCCATCTATTCAGGGACATGTAAAATTCGATCAGGTAACATTTGGTTATAGCTCTTCGGCTCCCCCTCAACTTGCTGGAGTCTCGCTTGATATCTCCCCTGGTACTTTTGTTGGCATTGTCGGTCAGAGTGGTTGTGGTAAAAGTACTTTATTAAAGCTTATACCTAGGCTTTATACACCTAATGCCGGCAAGATCTTCGTTGATAGTTATGATGTATCTAAGGTAGATCTTTATTCTTTGCGCAGGCAGTTGGGCTATGTTCCGCAGGATTGTTTGCTTTTTGAAGGTTCAATATATGACAACATTGCCGTTGCGGATCCAGAAGCCGAAACTCAAGATGTCATTAAAGCTGCACAACTTGCTTGCGCTCATGATTTTATTATGACCTTACAGTATGGATACAGTACCCCCCTTGGAGAAAAGGGTTCTGGCCTTTCTGGCGGCCAGCGTCAAAGAATTTCTTTAGCGAGAATGTTGCTTCAGAGTCCTGAACTAATTATTCTTGATGAAGCAACCAGCGCATTAGATGTCGATACCGAGCAGCAAGTCTTATCAAATTTGAGAACACATCTAAAAGGAAGGACAGTTATTGCTATTACTCACAGATTATCTTCTCTCATAGCAGCCGACCAAATTGTAATGATGCATGAGGGCCGTATAGATTCTAAGGGTTCTCATCTGGAATTGATGGAACTTTCTGGACGTTACTACGCTATGTTTAGACAACAAATGGGAGAATGATGTTATGAAAATACCTTTCCTTAGTCGTCTTTCCAGTCCTTCTCAAGATAATTCGGACAAGAAGTCTGATTCATTAGCACAAGAGGAAATGCAGAAACTTCTCCTCTCCCCACCTCCTATTTGGTCTCGGGTTTTGATATGGAGCTTGAGCCTTGGCTCCTTCAGTCTCATCGTTTGGGCTTCTTTTACTACGATTGAGGAGACAGCGATTCTTCCAGGCCAACTAATTACTTTAAAATCTGAAATTAAATTAATTAGTCCTGAGTCTGCTATTGTCTCCAAGGTTAATGTCTCTCAACATGACAAAGTTAATAAAGGGCAAACTATATACGAATTAAGCCGAGCCGATTTTGAGCCGAGAATTCTTAATCTTCAGCGTAAGCTTGAACTCCTCTCTAATAAGTATAATCAGCAGCAAAACTCTTTTAAAATACGAATTTCTCAACTCGATTCTCAAGTAACTCTTAATCGCTCTATACTTGAGCGGTTGAAGAGTCTCCTAGCAGTAGGTTCAATTCAAGAAGTTCAAATTCTTGAGAAACAGAATGAACTTTTCCAGGCAGAGCAGCAGCTTCAAAATTTGTATTCTGAACGTGACCAATCGACAACCTCCTATCGCCTGGAGAGAAATGATGTTTCTAACCAACTTGCTGAATTAAAAGGTCGTACTAAGCACTTTAATATTCTTTCGCCATCAAAGGGATTTATGCAATCTCTCGGTGTTCAGGTTAAGGGAGAGCGTGTGCAAGCTGGAGATTTATTAGCAACTATCGTTCCGCAAGAAAATTTAGTTGCACGTGTTCAGGTTTCTTCAAGACTATCAGCTCCTATTACTCCGGGGAAGGAAGCTGCCATCACCGTCGACGCATTCCCTGCTAACGACTTTGGTACTCTTACAGGCACCGTAAGTACTATCTCACCCACAACTTCTCAGCCAGATTCAGCGACTCAATCTCCTGCATATGTGGCTAGAATTACCATCAATCCATCAGGAATCCCTGAAGGTTATCCAGCTAATGATCTCCGCTCTGGTATGGGTGTTTCGGCACGTGTTGTTTTAGAAAACAAACCGATCATTAGCATTGTCTTTAATTTCGTCACAGACCTTTTCAAACCTATGTCTGAAAAAAAGTAGTATCTGAACTTAGCAGCTTATTTTCTCGATTTCACTGGTTAATCTATATCCTTCTGACCTGATATGAGTAATAGAATCTTCATCACCCCCTGCTTCTTTGAGCTTCTTTCTTAATTTTGATATCCGCATGTCAATCGTTCTGCTTGTTTTTGAATCTTTTTTACAACCAATCATAACCCCAATTTCTTCTTTTCTTAGGGGAATTCCTTTTGATAAGCAAAATGCTTGTAGCAAATCGGTTTCTCCTTCTGTGAGTTTTATGATGTGATCATTTTTTTCTAGTGTTTGCGTTTCTGGATTAAATATGATTTCACTCAGATTATAAGAGTGTAATCTTTTTGTGCTCGTGAGTTCCTTTTTTAGTGAATGTACCGCTCTTCTTGACCTTGTGTGGATTTCTAGGTTGGTGAAAGGGCATTGAATGATATCACTTGCTCCTTCGAGGATGCATTCCATTGCATTCTGGATATCTTCCTTTTTGCTAATTCCTATGATGGCATATTTATGTCCTAATCTTGTTAATTCTCTAGTAAGCTGTCTTCCATACGTCGCTATGACATCACTACACATGAACAGAATATCTGGTTTTAATGTGTTCACTAAATTTTCAAAGTACTCTAGATCTTGAATTGTTAATGCGTGCCAGTTCGCTGATTCGCACATTCCTTTGACTTGATTCACTTCTATATGCTCTTTACCAAGTATCCATGCTTTTGTACAATATCCGCTATTTAAGTCAGTCTGATCCCCTTCTTGCATTTTTAATTTAATTTGTTTCATTTTCCCTCCTTGTGAAATTTTGTTCGATTCAATTTGTTGCCTTGTTTTTGGCCTGCCGGGATACTTTTGATGCCATTTGCTGCGTTATTGGTGGTTGTTGTCAGTTCTATATTTTGTTTGCATCCAGGATTTGTCGACCTTTTTTCTATTGGATTGGTGACATTACTTTGTTGCCCTAATATATTTCCTGTTGATTTCTGTCTTGCTGGATTCCTCCTTAGGATTGGGCGATAGGTATAACAAAGTGCCACAATTCATGCTCCTTGATGTCTGTTGGTAATGAGAGTTGTAGTTCTCCCTCATTTCAACCATATGTTTGCGGATATCTTCGAGTTCGATTTGCGTGTTTTTAACCGTAATTCAAACAGTTCAATCGTTTTGCGTACTATTCCGTGTCATTCTTCGAACGTATTGTGTACAGTCATTTCGTATTCCGAACATCTTGTCTGTTGATGTTTTGTCCTTTTTGTCTATTCCATTGTTCTGCTGACTCATGCCGTTTTTTTGCCTGTATTAAGATCTCTTCTTTTTCTACCTTTTTGGCTTTATCGAATCTCTTGGTTCTGTACTAAGGTTTGAGTACATTCATCCCTTGGTTTTTCTTCCATTTCTTCGTTCACATGCTGGTTATGATGTTTAATACCACTATTGTTTCTGGAGATTGCACTTGTGACTTTTCAGGTCAATAGGGATCTGGAGCCTTGGGTTCAATCCTATCGACTTCGTATTGACCAGCGTGACGGCGCATCTCCTCCTTCTTTAACTGGTTCCCATTATCATGGAAAATATATATCTATCCTGAAACTAGAGGCCAGCTTTGCTTCACGGATATTAGCTTATAATCCTGAAGATACCTTCACCTTTTGCATTGCAAGTTCTGGTTTCTTTCGTGGAGTATCAGGCGATCGTGATATTTCAATGTCTCCTAAACGCTGTGCATTTGTCTTACTGCCAGGTGAATGTTTGAAGATTGTTCCTGCTGCTGAGAAGCTTAGTGGTTATATATTTAATTTATCTGCTTCTTATTTAGAGTCTGAGGCCGTAAAGCATGGGACATTATTGCCCAGTCTACTTACCTTAAAGGACTCAATTCCTGGTCATGAGCAGTTGATCCTTGCCTGTAGTCATCAACTTCTTAAGTTCTCTTCTATCAGTGAGGACATGTCAAGCATGCTTGTGTTGGAACCGCTTGAGAATTCCATCGTGTCACTTTTAGCGACACTGGTTGGCCTTCCTTCTGATTACCTTCCTAAAACAACAGCAGATCCACCTCAGCAATCTCATGTAGATGTTGCACTTGCATATATGGAATCAAACATTACTGGAGATATCACTCTTAAGGATTTGTGTTTAGAAGCTAATGTTTCATCGCGAACACTTCAGCTTTCTTTCCAGTCAGTGATGGGTAAGACACCCTTGCAGGTGCTGCAAGAACTACGCTTGAACCGATTGCATGATCTTATTCTTCATGGAATGGAAGTGGGTAGGGCTTGCGAGCATGTAGGTTTGAGGCATTGTGGACGTATATCTGCTAAATATAAGTCTTTGTTTGGTGAATTACCTCGTCACACTCGTGCTCGCCGAATTTAATTGCTACATATACCTGGTTTCAGGTTTTAGTCTTACGGGTAGTAATTGCTGCCTTTAGGCTTTTTCTTTGTTTGTTCGTAATTCCTTTTTGTTATTGTTAGTTCTCTTATCCTTTCCGTTCTCTTCGTTTCTTTTTTCATTTCCTTTGATGAGCCGAGCTTGGTTTTTAGCTGAAACTTATTGTTGAGTTTTTTGTCTGTCGTGCTTTGTTATGTTGATGTTTTGAGTCGCCTTGAATACTTTTTTTGGCGACTTTTCTTGATTGATTTCTGCCATACCACTCGTCTTTTACTGCAGGTTTCTTCCAGGCTTTAGTTCCATGTCTACTTCCTCTGTACATCCTTTTTCATAGTCTGCCCTTCCTGTTCGCCGTTAAGATCTCCACACTCATTTGTTAGGCTTTGTTCCGCTTCATTGCTATAACTGTTTTTCGTTTTAGTCTTTGGTTCCTTTTTTGTGGCCAGCTTTTGTTCTTTGCTTCAAGGCGTAACCTCAAATGTAGGCCATTGAATTCCAGATCCTTTTTCAGGTTCAGTTCGTTCACCTTCGTTTCAACAAGTCCTGCAATTTTAGTTTTTTTGAGCTGTCGATACTTTTGTATTGCACTGCTTCGCTGATTGCGTTTCTCTTCAATTCATGATGTTCCTACCTGTGATTGCCTTGCTTTTAGAGCTTCCCTGTATCCAACTTGATTGGTATTGATTACATCTCAATTGATAGGCGCTTGATGATTTGATCTCTATACCCTGTTCTTTTTCTTACCGACTGTTGAGGATTGGTTTTCTCTGCGGTTTCTTGATTGGACCACTCATTCATGCCGTGGTGACCAGTCTTCAACTTTTGGATGGGAGCGGCGGGACTTGAACCCGCATGCCCGAAGGCGCTCGATTTTGAGTCGAGTCCGTCTACCAATTCCGGCACGCTCCCATCCCTTGATCTTATCCGACCTCCTGACCGTCAGACCCTTCAGGATGTGCGCCTCGTGAGTTTGGCTCCAGCAAGTCCTAGCTTGGTCTCGATATCGGCATAACCGCGATCGAGATGTTCTAGACCGCTGACTTGGGACTTCCCATTCGCTACCAGTGCTGCCAAAACCATCGCCGCTGAAGCTCTGAGATCTGTACCGTTTACTGGAGCTCCGCTGAGCATTGGCACGCCTTCCACTACAGCGGTGTTGCTTTGCACTCTGATCGAGGCACCCATGCGCTGAAGTTCGGCAACATGTTGCATGCGGTTTTCATAGATCTTTTCTGTGATCAGGCTTGTTCCTTTGGCTGTGGCAAGCAAGGCCATGAACGGTGCTTGAAGATCGGTTGGAAAACCTGGGAAAGGTTGAGTTGTGATGTCGATTCCACGGATTTCTCCCGGAGTGATCGTGATTCCTTCGTGGTCGATTTCGAGCTTGCAGCCACAATCACGCAGCTTTTGAAGAACGACACTTAGATGATCAGGAATCACTGGAGTCACCCTCAATTTTGAGCGGGTGATTGCAGCAGCTAGAAGGAACGTTCCTGCTTCAATCCGATCTGGAATCACGGTGTAATCGCAACCCTTTAATTGATCAACACCTTCAACCGTGATGGTGGGGCCGCCTGCGCCAGTGATTTTGGCACCCATTTTATTCAGCATGTTGGCAAGATCTTGAATCTCTGGTTCCTGTGCTGCGTTGGAGATTACGCTTGTCCCCTGAGCCAGAGCGGCAGCCATGAGGATTGTTTCTGTGGCTCCAACACTGGGGCAATCGAAGACGATGGATGTTCCTTTTAGGCGTTGTTGTCGGCCTGGAATAGAGGCGGAGATGACGCCATGTTCCACATTAACGACAGCTCCCAACGCTTTCAGGCCGCGAATATGTTCCACAACTGGCCGTGCACCAATTCTGCATCCACCTGGTAGAGGTACGCGTGCATATCCCATTCGGGCCAGTAGGGGGCCTATCGCAAAAAAACTGGCTCGAAGTCCATTCACTAATTCATAGGGAGGCTCGGCCCCTGACATCTGGTTGGCATGGAGATCGACAACTTCACCGTTGCGCTGAACATCCACTCCCAGGGACTTCAGGATGTCCGACATGCCACCTATGTCGGTCAGAGGAGGGACGTTCCTGAGAGTTAGACGTTCCTTGGTGAGGAGTGAGGCAGTCATCAGCACGAGAGCTGAATTTTTAGCTCCGCTCACTCGAAGTTCTCCTCGGAGACTATTGCCTCCATCAATCTCGAGGTGCGGCTTGAGAGTGTCTTGAGACGCTAGAGCCGCAGCCTTCATGCCCGTGGTGCCTAAAATCTCCCCCATTTTCACCAAGAAGCATGAGACCGTCTAGACGGCCGGCGGTCAAACTGGTTCCGTTGTGTTCAGATCCTGTCTAGGGCTTGTAGGCATGATGTCGTAAAATCATTTAAGTCACTTTTGTGACGCCAGCGGTTGTGGCGGAATTGGTAGACGCGCATGTTTCAGGTACATGTGTCTTCGGACGTGGGAGTTCAAGTCTCCCTAACCGCATATTCTGGTTGAGTCAGGGCTAGACATTCCTTCATGATTGTGCTCAAGATCTCCAACTCCTCGGAAGTAGTGGCTTCCAAAGTTGGTAAGTTCCTCGAATTTCTTACTCCGGATTCCGTTGATCAATCAGCGGTAGAAGATCAAGTGATTAAAAAATTGATTGAAAACTTAGCGGCTGAAGGGATTAAAGGTGAGATTGCTGCCGTTCAAGGTTTAGATATCAATGGCCAGGATCTCAAACTTCAAAAAGGTTTAAAGGTTCGTAAGCACTCAAGCTTCTGACTTCGTGTCATTGGAGGCTAAGGCAGAGAAGCTGATCACCAGTCGACGCAATCCGTTGGTTAAACGACTGCGTTTTTTGTCGTCCCGTGCAGGGCGTGATCAATACCGTGTTGTTTTGTTGGAAGGGACCCATCAACTTCAAGAGCTGACACAACGTTCTTGGTCTGGTTCCGTCTCATTTGAAGTTGTGGCTACGCCGTCTTGGCTGGAGGCTCATGGCGGCTTGCTCAGCTCCTTGCCTGGGCCTGTGCATCTACAGCTGATGAGCAACGAAGCGTTGCAAGCCGGCTTATCCACGGTCCAGCCCGATGGAGTTGCTTGTTTGCTTCCGTTGGACTACTTGCCCCCTCAGGTTTTGATGCCTGATTTTGTTTTGGCTCTCGATCGAATCCAAGATCCTGGGAACCTAGGTACCTTGCTCCGAACCGCTTTGGCTGCTGATGTGCAGCAGGTCTGGTGTGCTTCCGGTGCAGATCCGTTGTCGCCGAAGGTGGTGCGATCTGCCGCAGGAGCGATCTTGAATTTGCCTGTCAAGCGCTTCAGCCCCAATCCGTCAGAAGCTGTGGAGCAGCTGGCTGAACGACTGGAACAAGCTCGACGAGCTGGGCTTCAAATTGTGGCCACTGTGGTGCCAGATGCGCTGGCGAATGTATGCGTTCAGCCCTATTGGGAGTTGGATTGGTCGCTTCCCACCGTGCTTCTTCTCGGTAACGAAGGTTCAGGTTTAGATCCCTTGTTGCAGGACTGTTGTTCTCATGGAGTGACCTTGCCCCATAGCTCAGCGGTTGAATCCCTGAATGTGGCTGTTGCAGCGGTCCCTCTCCTTCTCGAGAGGCGACGGGCGAGAATGACGTCTTCAACGCAGAAGATCGGGTGAACGACGCCAGTTTCGACTTCGATGTGATTGTGATCGGCGCCGGATATGGCGGTTTCGACGCAGCCAAACATGCAGCCGAGCATGGCCTCAAGGTGGCTGTCCTTGAATCCCGTGATATGGGCGGCACTTGTGTGAACCGCGGCTGTGTGCCCTCCAAGGCTTTGCTCGCTGCCAGTGGCAGGGTGCGTGAGCTGGCCGATGCAGAGCATCTTGCAGGGTTTGGCATCCATGCGGCACCAGTGCGTTTTGAACGTCAAAAGATTGCCGATCACGCCAATCAACTGGTCGCCACGATTCGAGCCAATCTCACCAAGACTCTGGAGAGGGCAGGTGTCACCATTCTTCGTGGTCAAGGTCGGTTGGAGGGTCCCCAACGCGTTGGTGTGCGTGAGCACAGTGGAGTGGACCGAGTCCTGACGGCTCGCGATGTGATCTTGGCGACAGGTTCTGACCCCTTTGTTCCTCCAGGTATTGAAACGGATGGCAGGAGCGTGTTTACCAGTGATGAGGCCGTCAACCTTGAATGGCTGCCCCGGTGGATTGCGATTATTGGCAGCGGCTACATCGGACTTGAATTTGCTGATGTCTATACAGCTTTGGGCTGTGAAGTGACGATGATTGAAGCCCTTGATCGGGTGATGCCGACCTTTGATCCAGATATTGCCAAGATTGCGGCCCGTAAGTTGATTGATGGTCGCGATATTGATGCTCGTTCTGGGGTGTTGGCTCAATCCATCCAACCTGGATCACCGGTGCAAATTGAGTTGGTGGATATGACTACCAGAGAGCCCGTTGAGACCTTGGAAGTGGATGCCGTGCTCGTCGCGACAGGCCGTGTTCCGAGCAGTCAGCATCTCAATCTTGAGTCTGTTGGAGTGCAGACCAATCGGGGTTTCATTCCTGTCGATGACAAGATGCGCGTGTTGCTCAATGGAGCACCTCTACCCAATCTCTGGGCTGTTGGTGACGTCACTGGGAAGTTGATGCTCGCGCATACGGCTGCGGCACAAGGTTCAGTGGCAGTGGACAACATTCTTGGTCACGCGCGTCAAATTGATTACCGCAGCATTCCTGCCGCAACCTTTACTCATCCAGAGATCAGCTCAGTGGGTCTGTCAGAAGCTGATGCCAAGCAACTTGCCGTTGAAGAAGGCTTCACGTTGGGCACTGTGCGGAGCTATTTCAAAGCCAATTCAAAGGCGCTTGCCGAGTTGGAGAGTGATGGTTTGATGAAGTTATTGTTCAACAAAACTAGCGGCGAGGTGCTTGGGGCCCATATCTACGGTTTGCATGCAGCTGATTTAATTCAGGAGATTGCCAATGCTGTGTCTCGTCGTCAAAGTGTTCTGCAGCTCGCCTTCGAAGTTCATACCCATCCCACCCTTAGTGAGGTGATAGAAGTAGCTTATAAACAAGCTGCATTGCAAGTTTCAAAGGCTTGAGAAGAACAAACATGCCAACATTATTATAGTTTCCAGGTTGTCGCTATAACGATGTTTGCTAAAACTAAGAAGCTTGCAAGATAATACCCTGCTGGCCAATTGCTTCTCCTGATGCCAATGGTTGCAATGGCGCAAAGGCTAATAGCAATAGATAATTTAAGTGCAATTTTTGTTTGAATGATCGTTTGTGCGATTGCTGATGTGTCTTGAATGAATGCTAGTAATAATCCGCTTCCAAGTACGATGAAGGCCCCATATAATTGGATGCGATTGATTGTTTTCTTCGATTTTGGTATTTGCTTTAATGAGCCAATAATCAGTGATATCATCCCTAGGGCGTGGAATACGGTTGACGTTATAAAGAGTGTATGATTCATCTTTTAGCTCAGTTTCCTGTGAAGTAAAGGCCTGACAAGTGTTAAAGTGGCGACAGTTAATGTTAGTAAAATCCAAATGCAACTTCCGGCAGAAATATCGCCAAATGGAGCTTGCAAAACGATAGTTGAGACGGTTACTGGACCTTGATAAGCCGCTCTGATTGGCTCGATGGCATAGGTCAAGGGATTCAGGCAAGCCAGCCATCTCAACATCACAGGCATGAATTCAAGAGGAGCTAATGCTGTGCTTGAAAAAAGAAGTGGTAAGTTGATTAGAAATGTGATCGCTAGAAGTTCGATGTGTCCAGGAAGTGCGAAGGCAAGTCCTAAACTTAATGCTGTGACTCCAATCGTGAGAATAGATAGAGTAACAATTGTCGTTAATGTCCCCATCCCAGATGGCCACCCATAGCCTAATAATCCTGCTGCAATCATGATGATGATGCTTTGGATAAGGCTGATGGCTCCAATGTGAGTCACCGATGCAAGGATGACAGAGCTTCTTGAGCGGAGAGGAGCCACAAGAACTCTGTTTAAGAACCCAAATTCACGGTCAAACATCACCGGAAGTCCAGCATTGAGAGCTCCACTGAATGCGGTGAAGACGATCAGGCCTGCTGTAATAAAGTTTCCATATCCAAGGCTGTATGGTAAAAAGCCTTTGGGTGCATTGCTGAAGAGTGCGCTGAATAGTATTAACCAAATGAGAGGTTGTATGATCCCGATGAGGAAAGATGAGGGCCTTCTTTTTAGTTGCAAAAACTGACGCATGCTTAATGCGCGTGTTTCTTGCATACGTTCTTTTCCGCTTGTTGCAAGCTTCTGAAGAATTGCTTTGGGTCTGGGAGAGGAAAGGCTTGTCATTGTTTCTTGAATAATTTGATCTTTAGCGCATTGATTGCTTGCGTTCCTTTCGCAAGTCTCTTGTTCCCACGGTGGCAAGCTCAGCGTCGATTAGGGTTCTACCAGTTGATCGCAGGTAGACGTCATCAAGGCTTATTTTGCTGTTGCTATATGAAAACAAGGGAAGGCCTGCATCACGGATGGAATGAATGATTTCAGGAGTTTTTTCTTCCTTGTTCAAAATAACTGTTAGTGCATATCCCTGGCATGGGTTGATGATGATTTGTTCGACACCACTTTTCCCTTTCAAGATAGAGCTTGCTAGCTTGGCTTCTTCCGGAGTGCAAAACTCTTTCGTTCTAATAATTAATTTCTCTTTGCCGATTTTTTCTTTTAATTGTGATGGACTGCCTGTGTCTATAACTTTCCCTTTGTCGATAATTGCAATTTGATCGGCCAGGGATTCGGTTTCATCCAGTTGGTGGGTGCTCATTAAGATCGTTCTCCCTGCATTGACGCACCCCTTGAGAATGTTCCAAATCAGATGGCGGCTTTCGGGATCTAAGCCAACGCTTGGTTCGTCCAAAATGAAAATCTTAGGATTGTGTAAAAGTGCGCAGGCCAGTTCCAGTCTTCGACGCATACCTCCGGAGTAGGTTCCTGTTTTCCTTTTTATCCAGTCTCCAAGATCCAGTTGTTCAATAACAGTCTCAATGCGTTGTTTGCGTTGACGCCTAGAAAGGTGATGCAGATCAGCTGTGAAGCGAAGGTGCTCTTCTCCTGTCAATATTTTGTCGATACTTGCCTCTTGACCTACAAATCCAATATGTTTTCGAAGTTCGCGGGGGTTTTTGTGCGCATCAATGCCGTCAATGATTACGCAGCCAGAGTCTGCTGACGTAAGAGTCGCCATGATGCGCAAGGTACTTGTTTTGCCTGAACCATTTGGACCGAGGAGCGCAAAGAAACATCCATGGGGAACTTTAAGAGAAAGCCCGTTAACAGCCTCAATATTTTTATAAGTTTTTCTTAAACTGTCAATTTGGATGGCGTAAGAGTTGTTTGGGGATTCGCAATCGTTCTGGGGCATGACTCCTCTGCGTATGTTCTGTTTAGAATGGTTGATGTCCAAATTGTTGTTTATTCTTTGGAGCTGATGTATAAATAATCTCCTTGGAAATAGTGCATGATTTTTTTGAAAGCTTCTTGTTGCTGTTCAAGGGCTGAAAAGCCTCCATTGTGGGGCGGGCGAAATTGTTTTGCTCTTGGGTTGTTGTGCTGAAGATGATTGCTGGAGTTGAAGAAAGTCATGCCGAGCTCTGATAAAGGAACCAACCAAAGAACTCTCTGAGTAGCTCTCTGATGTTTAGAACTTATTGATAAACGTCAGGATGATGCGAGGTGATTTGAGTAAGTGCTCTTTTCGTACAGTGTTTACGATTTTTGGACAGTCCACTGTTTGCCGCTTTAACCGACGTCATTGATCTACGCTGTTAAATTGAGTACCTCGACTGGGGTTGATGGAAATCCGTCGCCGTCCGCCCAATCCAAAAGTTCAAGTTGCGCATCTCGAGTACGCCGTTCCCCACCAGGACAGCGAGCCCCGCAACATCCTCGAAAAAATTGTTTGGGACAAAGATCGAGAGATCACTGTTGCTCGAGAGCGGATGCCTTTGGAGGAGTTGCGACGCAAGGTGGCTGAATTGCCCCAGCCCCGTGATTTCATTTCAGCATTGCGCGCTGCATCAGTGATGCCTGCGGTGATTGCTGAAGTCAAAAAAGCAAGTCCCAGTAAAGGCGTGATTCGGGAGGATTTCGATCCAGTGGCGATTGCACGGTCCTATGTATCCGCTGGAGCCAGCTGTCTTTCGGTCCTGACGGATCAATCTTTTTTTCAGGGAGGGTTTGATGTATTGGTTGCGGTTCGCGATGCCGTGGACCTCCCCCTCCTTTGTAAGGACTTCATCATCAGCCCCTATCAGCTATATCAGGCTCGGGCTGCTGGAGCAGATGCTGCTCTTCTCATAGCAGCGATTCTGTCGGATCAAGACCTTGCTTATTTGGGCAAGGTTGCCGCAACCCTCGGCCTAACGGTTTTGGTGGAAGTGCATGACTCTGGAGAGATGGAGCGGGTGTTGGCTCTTGGTGGATTTGTTTTGATTGGAGTCAATAACAGGGACCTCACCAGTTTTGAAACTGATTTGACGACCACAGAAACGCTCACAGCTGAGTTTGCTGAGGTATTGGCTGCTCAACAGATCCTATTAGTGAGCGAATCAGGTTTGTGTCGCCGTGCTGATCTCGATCGCGTTCAAAGTGCTGGAGCTCAGGCCGTTTTGGTTGGTGAAGCCTTAATGCGTGAAGATGATGTGGAGTCTGCGCTCACAACCTTGATTCACGGTTGAATGCGTTCATGAGATCAACTGACTGTCAGTTTGCATGGAATGGTGCGGCCAACATCCACTTGTAAGAAGTATCAGTCAGCACCCAACATGCTCTGTCCGGCAGAATTGATGGAACTTGGGATTCCGACTTGCTGATCAGTGTTCTGACGGGGTTTGCTGCAGGAGCTGTGCACGTTGTTGGTGGAGCCGATCACCTGGTCGCAATGGCTCCTTTTTCGCTTAGGCGGCCGGTCGAGGCGATGAAGTCAGGAATGGCATGGGGAGGCGGCCACTCTCTCGGTGTCGTCTTGCTGGGCATCGTTGCGATTTTTTTTAAAGATTTGATCCATGCCGAAAGCATGTCGGCCTGGGCCGAATTCTTAGTGGGTGTGTCGTTGCTCTTGATTGGCGCTCTGGCCATTCGAACAGCGTTGGGTTTGGAGTTGCATACCCATCATCATCATCATGATGGCTCTGCTTTTCATCGCCATCTCCATCTTCATTTTCGCGGCCAACATCACCATCGCCGTCACGCGCATGCTGCATCAGGGCTTGGTTTGCTTCATGGTTTGGCGGGTGCTGGTCACCTTGTTGCAGTCATCCCAGCCCTTGCCTTGCCGGTTCATGGTGCCATTCTTTATTTGATTGCTTATCTCTGTGGATCCATGGGTGCCATGCTCGCAGTGGTGAGCACCTTGTCCATGCTCACGATGAGAAGCAGCGCTCGTTTCCTTCCATTCTTGGTGGGTTGTACAGGCGGGCTCTCAATTCTTACAGGTGCAATTTGGCTTCAAAAAACATCAGAGGTCTTGTTTTGATTCCGTCGTTACGATCGCCACAACTTCTCCGATCACGCAGCGTCTTGGAAGATCTCCCCAGTGCCTGCTGTCTGTACTGGCCTCTGGGCAGTCACCAAGAACTGTGAGCTCATTATCGACTACAGCGTTCAGCCGTTTAATCACCCTGCGTGATGGCTGCTCAGGATGGGCACAAACAAGAATTCCACCAATCTTGGGGAGTGGTTCGTGCTGATTCAGTGGCCTCAGAATGACGCGATCTTTGGGTTTTAGCGTTGGCCACATGGAGTATCCCTCCACTTGAAAGACGCGTCTACGACCAAAGAAAAGCAGCAGTAGGTCGAGTAGACCAACTGCTGCGAGGGATGGTTTGGGGTCTGGTGAGCTCGTCAGCTCAGGTTCAGGATGCAGTGACCCAGGCATCATTTCGGCCTTTGGACTGCCAGAACATGCCATGGATTTTTTCCACTGCTGCCATCAATTCTTCAGCTTTGGACTGATCGATATGCACCTTGCAAGCGCTGCACAGTTTTGCCGCTTTCCAGAATGTGTCGTGTAGTTCGGGAAAGGTCTCAAGGTGTTCGGGCTTGAAATAATCAGTCCAAAGGATCAATAGTTCTTTCTTGGTTTTCTGTGATTCTTCCTCCTTAATCGCGACGAAGCGAGAAAACGTGTTGTTGTAGGCCGCTAGAGCTGCCGCGTTCCCGGTGGCAGGGGCTTCCAGAGCCTTTAGCTTTTTGGTCATCGAAAGCACTGCTTCAGCGGCAATACGAGCAGAAGCAGGGTCGTAAACGCCACATGGACCGTCGCAGTGTGCTTCAACGGTTGAGGCGGGGAAGGTGCGAACGATCGCAGATAGAGCCGAGCGAAGCATCTGGTTTGAGCAGAAATTTCAGTTTGGTCGCCTACCTACGAATTAGCTCTTGATGTCTAGGAGCTCAACTTCAAAAATCAAGGTTGCGTTCGGAGGGATCACGCGGCCAGCACCACGGCTGCCATAACCAAGGTCTGGGGGAATGACCAACTTTCGCTTGCCTCCAACTTTCATGCCTTGGACGCCTTCGTCCCAACCTTTGATAACCCGACCGGCCCCAAGGGGAAATTCGAACGGTTGGTCACGGTCGTAGCTGGCATCAAATTGAGTTCCATCTTCGAGAGTGCCGCGGTAGTGCACTTCTACCGTCTGGCCCGAGCTCGCGACATCGCCCGTGCCTTCAACGAGGTCGGTGATTTGGAGACCACTTGCTGTGATTTGAGGTTTCACGGCTTCCATTGGACCTCCGAGGGCTGAAGCATCAGCCACGCTGGTCTCGGGAGCCATGGCAAACAACGTGGGGTTGGGGATGTCGGGATCGAGTTCCATTGGATTGCCCAAAGCCTGAACGGTTGTGGTTTTGGGACTCATTGCACTGCTGCCGGACACTGCCGAGGGGGATGCTGCAATCACTGTTGATGGAGCCACAAGTTGACTAATGAAAGCCACCAGTAGACAGGACACAAAAACGGCTGAACTAATCAAGATCTCGCGCACAGAATTCTGTTCGTTTCCACTCAATTCTGGCAGTTCATTATTCCTGACGCTCTCGCTGGCGTAATTGCTGCTCAAGACGATCGATTCTTCCCCGCAGTTCATCCAGCTCTCGCTGACTGGCTAAACCGAGATCCTGGATGAGGTTGTCGCGGTTGCGTTCCAGGTTGCGCTCCATCTGCTGCTCGAGTTCCGGTGTCTCTCCGCGTAGAGCCTTTAAAACATCATCAACTAGAGCAGAAGCATGATTGGAATCCAGACGACCACTGCTCACCCATTCCTGCGTGACGTAACGAAGTCTGTCGGCCACCAATGTGGTGGTCCCTAGTCCGCGTAGCAGCAGCTGTTGCAGGGGATTAGCAGTATCCATAGCCATTCGGGAACGTATCGATAAGGATGGCTGTGGATTCCTCCTCTGACCATGGGCAATGACCGATCCCTGGTGCTCCTGCAGGGGCTGATGGGTGGACTGCTTGCAGGGGTTGCTCTGACAGCTTCGGGCCCCTGGTGGATGGTGCCAGCGCTTGCTCTGCTTTGGGCTGCGTCCTGCAGTGCGTTTGCTTCAGCGATTTGGGGAGGAGTGGCCGTCATGGTCAGCCATCGCTGGTTGCTGGCACTGCATCCATTGATGTGGATCGGAGTACCGGCTCAGTTGAGCCTGTGGGTTGCCATTGGTATTTGGCTGGCCTGTGCACTGTGGGCTGCACTTCTGTTGGCTGCTTGGAGTTGTCTTGTTCACCGCCTTCCTCTGCGGGGAAGTTTTGTCCATGCCGTGCTGGTCGCGGGGCTTTGGGGTTTGGCTGAAGTGGTTTTATCTCAAAGTCCTCTGTTTTGGATTGGCGTAGGCGGTAGCGTTCTTCCAGCTGATCCACCTTTGGCTGCACTGAGTCGCTGGATTGGAGGCGGCGGACTTGCCGCATTGCAACTGTTGATTGGATGGTGGCTTTGGCGATTGGTGACGTTGTCTCGGCGTGAACCCGGTGGGATGAGACTGCTGGTAAGCGGCCTGATCACTCTGTTGTTGCTTCACGGCCTGGGCGCGTGGGCCCTCGAGCGTCAGGGGAGTGTGCTTCGCCGATTCGACTTGGCCACACACACTGTTGGCCTGTGGCAACCAGCGATTCCCACTCGCGAGAAATTTTCTGCACAACGGCAACGTGACCTTCCTCGTCGCCTGCAAGCTGTACTTCAAGAGGCTGAATTGGCTGATGCGGATTGGTTGATCGCTCCTGAAGGCACCTTGCCGCCAAACGATGTCTTGATGACGCCGTCTCCTGTGCCATTACTGAGCGGTGGATTTCGCTGGGAGAGGGGACGTCAGCGCAGCGCCATGGTGTTGGTCGAAGCGGGTTCAACCACACCAGTGGCCTGGATCGATAAGCATCGTTTAGTGCCTTTAGGAGAATGGGTTCCATCCTGGGCTGGCCTCAGTGGCCTTTCTGCCATTGGAGGATTGGAGGCTGGAGATCCATCGCGTCTTTTTCGGTGGAGCGGACCACCAGCAGCAGTTGCCATCTGTTATGAAATCAGTAACGGAGCGGCACTGGCTCGTGCTGTTGCTGATGGAGCTGAGTGGATTCTTGCTGCAGCCAATCTCGATCCCTACCCCCTTCTCCTGCAGAAGCAATATTTGGCTCTGGCTCAGCTGCGGAGTATGGAAATGGCCAGACCGCTGCTTTCGAGTGCAAATACTGGACCAACAGCGATGATTCGAGCTAATGGGCAAATCGCAACCCGTTTGCCATCCTTTGATCCAGGTCTTTTGGTGGTGCCGTTTCAGTCCACCCCTGGGTTGACAGGGTATGTGCGCTGGAGAGAGGCACCACTCCTTTTGATGATCGGGGTGTCAACCATTGCAATGATCAGATTGGTGAGTCGATCAGACCTCCGCCCAACACGGCCTCGCCCGCGTAGAACACCGCGCCTTGACCAGGAGTAATCGAAAACTGTGGTTCATCGAAGGTCAGCTTGCAGCGATGAGGGCGCTCGTTTGCCACATCGTCAGCATTGGCTTCGGTGCACATGAGATGGGCACGAACTGGCTCGCTTCGATAGCGAACTTGAACGTCAACTTCCATCTCTGAACCAAGGTTTGGCGGTGCGATCGACACCCAATTCACAGCGCCGACATCGCAGCCTGATCGTCCTGCTTCAGATCGGGTTGCAACCACGACCCGGTTCATGGCTGCATCGAGTTTGACGACGTGGAGCGGTTCACTCCAGGCGATTCCTAATCCTTTGCGCTGCCCGATGGTGAAATGTTCGATTCCGTCATGTTGTCCGACAACCGTTCCATCTTGCAGAACGATTTCTCCATCGCGTGGGGGCAGGTACGCATCCAGAAAAGCGCGCATGGAGCCATGGTGATCGGCCAAGCAGAGGTCCTGGCTTTCTGGTTTTTCTGCGGTTCGTAAACCGTAACGGCTTGCCTCCAGGCGCGTATCGGCTTTGGTGAGTTCACCCAAGGGAAACACCACGCGAGCCAAGACCTCTTGGGGGAGGTCATAAAGGAAGTAGCTCTGGTCTTTGCGCTTGTCCCTTCCTCGCAGAAGCTTCCAGCGCTCATCCCCGAGGTCAAGACGGATGCGGGCGTAGTGCCCGGTGGCGACCCTGGGAAGATTACGTTCGCGTTCAGCCCAGTCGAGCATCGGCCCAAACTTCACTGCTCTGTTGCACTTCGAACAGGGAAGGGGGGTAATGCCCGCTCGATAGCCCTCCACTAAGCCTTGAACGATTTCGCGAACAAACGTGTCACGAGAATCCACCACATGGTGGGGGATGCCCAGCTGTTCGCAGATTCCGGCCGCGTCCACCAGACCCTCAGCACAGCAAGCGCCCTTCCCACTCATTAGCCAAAGTGTCAGGCCTTCCACCTCCCAGCCTGCCTCCACCATTAAGGCGGCGGTCAGTGAGCTATCAACACCACCCGACAGCCCAACGGCCACACGGTGTTCCCCTGGCCATTGGCGCAATCGTTCCAGGGCTTCGGCACCGGCTGGAGTTGCGGTAAGGGTTTGAATGTTGGCCTTGGCCGGCATGGGCGGACATCGCCGTCTCTCTCCATAGTGAGGTCCCAGGTGAATTTGGCTTGATTTGGCCCCCATTAGATAAAGAGCACTGTCTGGTCAGTGCTGATCAAATGCTCGCCTTCGAGCAGGAATGGCTTGGTAGCGGTTTGCCTGTTGCTGCCTTGATGGAGGCGGTTGGACAGGCGATGGCCGATTGGTGTCTTCAGCGCTGGAATCGTCTTGAAAACGGTGTGTTGGTTCTGGTCGGACCAGGGCATAACGGTGGCGATGGTTTGGTGCTGGCGAGGAGGCTGATGCATGCGGGCGTGTCCGTAAGGCTTTGGATACCGCTGCCACTTCAGCGCTCACTTACCCAAGAGCATTGGCGGCATCTCGAATGGCTTGGGGCTCACAGGCTCAAGACAGAGCCCGATCCAATGGATCCGGCTCTGTGGGTGGATGCATTGTTCGGATTGGGGCAAAAACGGCCCCTGCCTGAATTCTTGGCGCTGTTGCTTCGTGAAAGACAGCGTGTTCAGCCGGATCAGTTGATCAGTTTGGATGTGCCTGCAGGGATGAATTCCAATACCGGACGTAGCTATGCCGGGGGGGCAGCGGTGGCTTCAGACACGCTCTGCGTGGGACTTGTAAAAAAAGGTTTGGTTCAGGACTCAGCGCTGGCCAATGTGGGTCGGTTGGAACTTTTGGATCCTGGTGTTCCGCTCCGGTTGATTGATCAGCTGAAGGACTGCTCTGTATTGCGGGTTACGGCGAAGGATTTGTCCACTCTTCCAGTGCCTCAAGACTCCCCAACGGCGATGAAATATGAGCGGGGTCGAGCCTTGATGATCGTAGGCAGCGAGCGCTATCGCGGCGCCGCTCTGTTAGCAGGACGAGGTGCCTTGGCCAGTGGTGTGGGGAGTTTGCGAGCGGCATTGCCAGAACCAGTGGCTCACACCATCTGGCCATGGATGCCTGAGCTGGTGTTATCGGCTTCCTTGTCAGCCACTGAATCAGGAGGATTGGATTGGGGTCCATGGCTCTCTGATGCCGATTTATACCGCTTGGACGCATTGTTGTTGGGGCCAGGTATTGGGCCGCTTGATGCTGATTGGGATGCCTGGGCAGCGCCTTTGCTTTTGTTTCAGGGTCTCCTGGTCTTAGATGCTGATGCTCTGAATGCTTTGGCTGCCTCGAGGGAGGGTTGGCGCTGGCTTTGTCGTCGTCAGGGACCCACGTGGATCACTCCACATGGGCGCGAATTTCAAAGGCTGTTTCCCGATTTGAATCAGCAGGAACCATTGGAGGCAGCTCAAGTGGCCGCTGGCAAAACCGGTGCTGTTGTGTTGCGCAAGGGTGCCCATTCGGTGATTGCAGATCCGAATGGGCCTGTCCATCAAATAGTTGACACGTCTGTGCAGGTTGCTCGCGCTGGCCTTGGCGATGTCCTGGCTGGATTTGCTGTTGGATGGGGTGCCCGTCTCTTGGCTTGCGGCACGGAGCCAGATGGCACGGCACTTACAGCAGCTGCTTTGGTTCATGCGCAAGCGTCTCTCACCAGTGAGTTAGGGAGTAGTGCCGGTCAGATTGCTGAAAATCTTGCGGGCATGACGCGTCGAATTTGTGGGAATTAATTGTCAAAAAAGTTGTTTGAGTTTGTAAAAGCACACAGTTCAAAACAGTTGAATGTGTCGTTTTCCTTTCACGAATCTGAAGGGTTGCTGAAAACATCTCGCTTTTTCGTTTTTTTATAGGAAAGTCTCACAACGCAAATAGACGAGTTGCCATGGTTTCCTCAACAGCTCGGACCTCCGAGACTCAAAGACGCAGAAGTAGTGATCCGATTAGTTGGTATTTGGCGACCATTGGCCGAATTCCACTTCTCACTGCAGCTGAAGAAATCGAGCTTGGGAATCAGGTCCAGAAGCTTATGCAGTTAACCCAAGATGGGGTTGTGTCTGAGGACAGCCAAGAGTTCAGCTCAAAGGATCGTCGTTTGATTCGTGTGGGTCAGCGCGCGAAGCAGAGGATGATGAAAGCTAATCTTCGTCTTGTCGTGAGTGTGGCGAAGAAGTATCAAGGCAAAGGCCTTGAATTATTGGATTTGATTCAAGAGGGGTCTCTTGGCCTTGAACGTGCGGTTGAAAAATTCGACCCTACTCGTGGTTACAAATTTTCCACTTATGCCTTTTGGTGGATTCGCCAAAGCATGACCCGAGCGATTGCTTGTCAGTCGCGCACGATTCGCCTTCCGGTGCATTTAAGCGAGCGTCTCACCACGATTCGTAAAGTCAGCCTTGACCTTGCCCACAAGCTTGGAGCGATGCCAAGCCGTGTAGAGATCGCCGAGGCGCTGGACATGCCCGTGGAAGAACTTGACTCCTTGCTTCGACAGGCTCTCACCACAAGCAGTCTCGATGCACCCGTGAATGGAGAGGATGGACGTAGTTTTCTTGGGGACCTGATTGCCGATTCTTCGGTAGAGGAGCCTCTTGACAGGGTTGAACAGCGCATTCATCACGAGCAGCTGGGTCGCTGGTTGAGCCATCTCAGTGAGCAAGAGCAACATGTACTCACTCTGCGGTTTGGATTAAATGGAAATGAACGTCACACCTTGGCTCAAATTGGTCGTTTGTTGGATGTTTCACGTGAACGAGTGAGGCAGGTGGAATTGAAGTCTCTAAGGAAACTGCGCAATCTCACTCGTCGGATGTCTCCCACGTTTTGATTGGCCTTGTTCAGATTGATTCATCGATGAGACTGGAGATCCATTTGATCGAGCCGAAGCCTCATCTTTTCAACTGACAGGACGATGGACCCTCCTGGCTCTCTAGTGATCAACTCTCGATCCAAGAGGGGTGGTTTTTTATTGAAGCAATGGTTCTCTTTGCTTATTGGTCTGAAAATGAATCCGTAGTGATTAACACATCGTTCATTGTGATGATCGACTGATCACTTAAAAGCAGTATTAGTGCCGCTGAAGAAGAATTCATAAGGTTGAACATTGGATTGGTGATCTGGATGGGGTTTGAATCTGCAACCATCCCAATTCAGATTCGCAAATCATGACATGGATTGGCGAAAGGTCAGAACCTCAGATGATGGTCTGTAATCTCAATTGCAATCAGATTTCTTTAAGGATTGAGATCATCATTTGGTCGATGTCTATCGTCAATTCTGGAGATCTCTAACCATAAAAGTCAGCTTGAATTGTGTGAATCATGGCTATGGCATCCAGGTCGCTCTCTTCGACTTGGTTGAAGGCGGTGGATTGGACTCTTGATGGTTGTTGATGTTGGTTAGACGGAGGTCAGTTTCGCGGCGCAGCGGCCTACCCACACCATCTACAGATCGCAGGATGGGTGTGCATGGGCTGGGGATGAGGGCGCCTCAACTCGCAAAAACCGCGCCGCACTGATCGAGGGCAAGCTTCTTGAAATCAAGGGGGTGAAGGTTTGATTCAGATGGTGAGGAGAGTGACTGAGGGGCAAGGTGGGTATGCCTTCTCGTTTCAGGACACGTTTTGGGTGCTGAATTTTCTACGGCAATGGATTGAGAGGAGATCGTGACTGTGGTTGATTGGGCAGCAAAGATGCATGATGCGTCTCGACCTAGCCACGATTCCAAGCAGTTGCCATGCACTTGGGAGCAGTGATCTGCTGTTTTGATGCCAATACGAAGTTCGTCGAGGAAACAGGCCTTAAAAAGGTGGCAACCATAAAGTCGCCACCGCTCTCATGACGTGGGGACCCCACCAAAGAGCCGATCCCACTCCACATGTTTTACACGAATCTGCGAATACAGAGTTAGATGTTAAGACAATTTTTGTGGCTTAGATACTCTTCTTTAACAGTCTTCTTTAACAGGATATTTTTAAGAGGACGTTGATCCATTGGTTCGAGATGAAAGGCTTCTTCAATATCAAAGACTTAGCCTAACTGGCTTCTTTCGTTCTGAATGAGCCAAGAAGCGTTGAAGTCTTTTGATGGATTGCTCTAATTCATTCAGGATAGGTTTTTGCTTAGGTCAGGCTGTCTCAAGAGCAGTGACGATTGCAGAATGAGTGCTGTTTCAGCTGCTGCCAATGAGCTTGTGCATGCAAGAGAGTCAAACCACGTTCTTGAGGCCTATGGTTCTGGATGTTGCCATGCATCCTTCGAAAAGACATATTGATTAGTCCCATCAAAGGCAGGATTTGAAGCTGGATATTAGTTTCATGGCTTTGTATTTTCAGGAGGGCCTGCTGTCTTGGTTGCTTGGGATGCTTGGCAGTCCTGGAAGGCTTCAGAAAGCGAGTTGGAAAGCCACAACCAGTCCCATCAAGCTCTGAATTGCATATTCAGTGAAGCTGATGATTCCCAGAGGTGTTTTGCTGTTGCCTCCGACGCAGGCGCAGTTCAAGGCGAGTTTGTCGATGTAAACCGCTTTGATGACGGAAATCATTCCCTGGATACCGACGATCAGGGCAATCCATCCGGCAACAGGCAGTGGTGGCTTCAATAGAAAGCCGAGGCCAATCAGGAGTTCCACTCCCGGGTAGAGCTTGCCCCAGACCCGCCAGCGTTGTGTGGCCAGGTCATATTTAACGAAGCTCGCTGCGAACGAGTCGACATCCATCAGCTTGAGCATCGCGAGGGCGCAGATGGAAAATCCCATGAAGCGTTGGATCACGCTGTCTCCAAGAACCAATGCCATCAGAAGTGCAGTTCCGAATACCGCGACCACTGGCGTGTAGGAATACTCGGCACTCTCGGCTTCTTCCCCAAGTAGGGCGGCCAGATCGCTATAACCCCCGATTCGTGTTTCTGCGTTGAATATCTGTGGTGTGGAGGCAACGCCATAGCGCTCCTTGAAGGCGTTGACTTCCTCTTGGCTGGTCAGCCGATGGTCTTCAAAATCGATGCCTCGCGTCTGCAGCAGCTCAATGGCTTTCAGGCCCCAGGGGCATTCATGCTCCGGCATTGACATCCGATGGACATGTACGTTGCGCAGCTCTGCGGATGCCGTCATGTCCTATCAGGTAGTTGTTTGAACCGTAGCAATGGCAACTTTGCACAATGCAAGTCCTGGCTTGGACCGTTATTGGCGGAGGTTAAGACTTACTCAAACCTTGGTTTAAACGGCATGTGCTCTGGGTTGAGTCTGCGGCCGTTCAAACGAAATTGCGTTATCTTTGTACGGTTTTAGTGGATAGATCTGGGGAGAATCGAACGCTTTAATTCAGTCTTCAGACCAGATATAGCGAGTCAGTTCGGAGCTATCTGGCTCTGGGGCATTGAGCGCAAACTCCACACAGTCTTGAACTTCAAGATCGATCTCTTTCTCAATGGCTCTTAGTTCATCAGCGCTGACCAGACCATCAGAGACGAGATCGCGCTCAAAGGCTTTGAGTGGATCTCGTTGAGCCCAGAACTGCTTTTCTTCCTCTGCTCGAAGCTCGTCAGGGTCGGCAAGCGAGTGCCCTCGAAAGCGGTAGGTCAGACATTCAAGAACTGTTGGACCTTCGCCAGCTCTTGCGCGTTCGATGGCCCTCTCCGCAGCGGCCCGAACAGCAAGCACATCCATACCATCAACTTCTTCACCAGCCATTCCAAAGGCGCCAGCTTTCCGCCAGATCTCCGGGTCACTCGTGGCACGGTCATGGGCCATTCCGATGGCCCACTTGTTGTTCTCCACAACAAACAGGATGGGTAGCTTCCAAAGTTGAGCCATGTTGAGGCATTCGAAGAATTGACCGTTATTGCAGGTTCCATCTCCGAAAAAGGCTGCAGTAACCGAATCACTGCTGGAATCACCAAGAGCATCACGTCGATAGCGACTGGTGAAGGCTGCTCCTAGGGCAACAGGAATTCCTTCGCCAATGAAAGCAAACCCCCCTAGCAAGTGATGCGCCCTGGAAAATAGGTGCATTGAGCCGCCACGCCCTTTGCTGCAGCCTGTTTCTTTGCCAAAGAGCTCGCTCATCACTTCGCGGGCGGGAACTCCTGCGCTCAGAGCATGCACATGGTCACGATACGTGCTGCAGAACCAATCATGTTGACGCTTCATCGCGCCAATGACGCCAGTACTGACCGCCTCTTGGCCGTTATAGAGGTGAACGAAGCCAAACATTTTGCCGCGGTAGTACATTTCCGCGCATTTGTCTTCAAAACGACGCCCCAAAGTCATGTCGCGATAGAGGGCTAGCCCTGTCTCACGGTCCACACGGGCCCTCTTGGCTGTGACGAGAGATGAAAGGCGTTCAGCGTGAGCTCCTGCGGAGGAGACCCCAGTCTCAACGCTGTGATCGATGCCCACGTCGGTGCCTACTGCGATGTCCTGACTCATGGCATCACCCATTTGACAACGAACTTTAAGGGGCCGTGTTGAGGCATTGGGCAAAACCCCTTTCGCTGCCTAAAGTCTCATGCTAATGAGCGCAACGCTGGTGGAACTGCCCATCGATCATTTTCGCCTGCTGGGCGTCAGTCCTTCAGCTGAAACCGAGTCGGTGTTGAGGACTCTGCAATTGCGTCTCGATCGCTGTCCTGATCAGGGATTTACTCATGAGGCCCTCATGCAGAGGGCTGAGCTATTGAGTCTTTCGGCAGATCTTTTGAGTGATTCTGTGCGCCGGCAGGACTACGAGACCACCTTGCTCAAATTAGGTCGTGATCATCCTGAAGAGACAGCTGGACTTGAAATGTCTTCAAGTCGGGAGGTCGCCGGTTTGATGCTGCTGTGGGAAGCTCACGCCCCTCATGAGACCTTCCAACTGACGCGTCAGGCTTTGCAACCTCCCCAAGCGCCCGCATTGGGGAGTAGTCGAGAGTCGGATCTTGCTCTTTTGGCAGCACTGTCCTGTCTTGATGCCGCTCGTCAAGACCAGGACCAGCGTCGTTATGAATCTGCTGCTGGTCTGCTGACTGAGGGGCTGCAGTTACTCCAGCGCATGGGCAAGCTTCCTGATCAGCGTCAACGTCTTGAAAAGGAACTTGAACAGCTCACTCCGTACCGAATTCTTGATCTACTCAGCCGTGACCTGGCCGAGCAATCAGCACGGCAGGACGGGCTGGTGATGCTGGAAACCTTTGTCCAAAATCGAGGTGGCCTTGAAGGGGGGGTGACGGAATCCGATGCGGTTGGCATGGACCAGGGCAGCTTTGAGTTGTTTTTTCAGCAGATTCGTCAATTCCTTACTGTTCAAGAACAGGTGGATCTTTACGGACGTTTGGAGAGATTTGGCTCGTCGGATGCCAGCTTCCTTTCGATCATGGCTCTAGCAGCAGCTGGATTTTCCCAACGCAAGCCTGAGCGAATTCATGACGCACGGCACAAAATGCAGTCCTTAGTTTTAGATGGGCTGGATCTCAATCCATTGCTGGGATGCATGGATTTGTTACTCGGTGATGTGGACCGGGCATTGGAGCATGTACATGCCAGTCCGGATGATGATCTGCAGGAATGGCTGGCTAACTACCCGAGCGACGATTTAGCAGCTCTCTTTGACTACTGCCGCAGTTGGTTAGGAAGAGATGTTTTACCTGGCTATCGCGATGTTGATGCTCAGGTTGTCGACTTAGACGCTTGGTTTGCGGATCGTGATGTTCAGGCTTTCGTGGAGCGACTGGAGCGCAAAGAGGGCCGCAGTCTTCTGAATCTCGATGGACCTGTGACAACTGCCTCCGGCTCGGATTGGACTTTTGGCAATCTTCCACCTCTTGGGCTTGATCCAGAGGGCACTTTGCCACTTTCCCTGGGAGACCCTCATCCTTTGAAGGAGAAAAGCTCGGATTCCGAGCAGGACGAGGCAACGCCTAGTGCTGTGCACCGCAGCGCCCCCTTGGATTTGCGGAATCTCAAGATCCCTCGATGGCTCATGGGCACGTTCTCCGGGCCTCGCCGCTCACTATCTCGACTATCGATGTCGCGACTATCGATGTCGCGACTTTCGATGTCTCAGCTCTCCTCCTCGCGATTCTCGATGAGGAGCCCCTCATTGGCGCAGCACAGGATTTCTGTGTTGATGGGCGTTGGGGTCATTGTTGTTCTAGTGGTAGGAGTTTTCAGCATTATTGGACTACGGCGGGAGTCTCGATTGGAGACGGCTACGATCAATCCGCCTGCAGAAAATCCTTCTGCAGATGCGTCGCCTTCTGCAGATGCCTTGCCTCCTCAGCCAAAGGCCACCCTCAAGGAGGAGCTCTCAAAAACCAGAGAGATTGTTGCCCCTTTGGCTGTTGCATCCCCCAGCGATGCTCAGCTGCAATCCCTTCTCCAGTCTTGGCTTGATGTCAAAGCGACAGCCTTGCGCCAGGAGGTTGGTACCGAGTCTTTAGCTGATGTGGCGCGTCCCCCCCTGGTTCTTCAAGTGCGTGATCAGCAAGCCGCTTTATCGAGGGAAGGTCTGCAACAACAAGTAGAGGCCACCATTACGTCAATTCAGAGGGTGAGCACTACGCCGTCTCGTATAGAGGTCAGGGCGCAAATTTCCTATCGCGATCAGACCCTGAATAATCAGGGTGAGGTGGTTGATGAGACCCCCCCTGGCAACCTTCCCGTGACTTACATCCTTGGCCGAGATGCTGATGGTTGGCGACTACAGGCTTACATCCCAGGATGAATAGGCAGTCAAGATCACATCAAGAGCATGACTTTTACAGTTGGGTGATGTGCTGCACGGATTCAATTCATGTTTGATGAGCTTTCAGCCCGATTTGAAGATGCCGTTAAGGGGCTGAGAGGCCAGGACACAATCTCCGCAACCAACGTGGAGAGTGCTCTCAAGGAAGTCCGAAGGGCGTTGCTTGAAGCGGACGTGAGTTTGCCAGTGGTGAAAGATTTTGTCTCCGAGGTGCGCGAGAAAGCAGTTGGCGCCGAGGTTGTACGAGGTGTGACGCCTGATCAGAAATTCATTCAGGTCGTGCACGAGCAGCTTGTCGATGTGATGGGCGGCGGTAATGCTCCACTGGCTCAGGCAGATCAGGCTCCCACGGTGGTGCTGATGGCTGGTTTGCAAGGAGCGGGAAAAACGACAGCCACGGCCAAGTTGGGATTGCATTTAAAGGATCAGGGCCGTAAAGCTTTGTTGGTTGGGGCCGATGTGTATCGCCCTGCCGCCATTGAGCAGTTGAAAACGCTCGGCACTCAGATTGACGTTGATGTGTTCAGTCTTGGAGTTGAGGCCAAGCCAGAGGACATCGCAGCTGCGGGGTTGGCCAAAGCCAAGTCCGAGGGGTATGACACCCTGTTGGTCGATACCGCTGGTCGTCTTCAAATCGACTCCGACATGATGGAGGAGATGGTGCGGATCAGGACTGCCGTTCAGCCCGATGAGGTGCTGTTGGTGGTGGATTCGATGATTGGTCAGGAGGCTGCCGATCTCACCCGTGCATTCCACGATCAGGTTGGCATCACTGGAGCCGTACTTACCAAGCTCGATGGTGATTCAAGAGGTGGAGCGGCGCTGTCGATTCGCAAGGTGAGTGGTCAGCCGATCAAATTCATCGGTACTGGCGAAAAAGTTGAGGCTCTCCAACCTTTCCATCCTGAGCGGATGGCCAGTCGCATTCTCGGTATGGGGGATGTGTTGACGCTGGTGGAGAAGGCGCAGAAAGAGGTTGAACTTGCTGACGTCGAAAAAATGCAGAAGAAGCTGCAGGAGGCGTCCTTTGATTTTTCAGATTTCTTACAGCAAATGCGCCTGATCAAGCGCATGGGCTCCCTTGGTGGACTGATGAAAATGATCCCAGGGATGAACAAGATTGACGACGGCATGCTCAAACAAGGGGAGCAGCAGTTGAAAAAGATTGAAGCAATGATTGGATCGATGACGTCAGCAGAACGCACTCAGCCTGAGTTGTTGGCTGCTCAGCCTTCCAGGCGCCGACGGATTGCTGCCGGATGTGGCTATGAGCCTGCTGATGTCGACAAAGTGCTTGCTGATTTTCAAAAGATGCGCGGTTTCATGCAGCAAATGACCCAGGGAGGAGGAATGCCTGGAATGCCTGGTATGGGAGGGGGTGGTTTCCCCGGAATGGGCGGAGGCATGCCCGGCATGCCCGGAATGGGCGGAGGAATGCCGGGGATGGGAGGTGGAGGAATGCCTGCGGGGCGTCCCGGAGCGGCTCCTCGCCGGCAGCGTCCCTTCAAGAAGAAGAAGGGCTTTGGCCAGCTTTGAATCCTCGGCAGGTTAAGTTGGTAGCTTCGTGCGCCGAATGACTGCGCCGAATTGTTCCACCTTTAAGCAAGCGCCACGATGATCAAGCTCCGCCTGAAGCGGTTCGGCAAGAAGAGGGAAGCGAGTTTCCGTCTCGTGGCCTGCAACAGCACATCACGCCGAGATGGCCGTCCCCTCCAGGAGCTGGGTTTTTATAACCCGCGCACCAAAGAGACACGGCTAGATGCAGAAGGCTTGCGTGTGCGCCTCAGTCAGGGGGCTCAGCCTACGGATGCTGTTCGCTTTCTCCTGGAGAAAGGTGGCTTGCTTGAAAAGACTGTGCGACCGGCTGAGACAGTCGGAAAGGCCAAGCAAGCCGCAGCTCGTGAAGCCGCGGCAAAAAAAGCTGCAAAAGATGCAGCCGACGCCAAAGCCGCTGAGGCTGCAGCAGCAAGCGAATCTCCTGATTCAGGCTCTGAAACTACTGAAAACTGATCGATTCCATGACCGAAGCTGCCGCAACGGGTCGCTTCGTCCTTGATCTGCCCCATCCAGCTGCTGCGCTTGCTTTAGCAGGATCCGCAGAACAGACCTTGCATCAATTAGGGGTACTGACAGGTGCCTCTTTGGTTATGCGAGGTCTTCAACTTGAAATGTCTGGCCTTCCTGGACAGATCGAACGTGCTGCAGCTGTTGTTGAACTTGTGCGGCCGATTTGGCAGGGCGGCCAAGCGGTGTCACAAATGGATTTACAAACGGCACTTGGGGCTTTAACCGCAGGCCAACAGGCTGATCATGCTGCCATGGGGGATCAGGTGCTTGCCCGCAGCCAAAAGGGCAATCTCCTACGTCCGCGCACGTTGCGGCAAAAGAAATACGTGGATGCGATGGAGCGTCATGAACTGACTTTTGCGCTTGGGCCCGCGGGCACAGGGAAGACATTTCTCGCTGCCGTGTTGGCGGTCCGCATGCTCACGGAGCGCAAAGTTGAGCGCTTGATCCTCACCAGGCCAGCCGTAGAGGCCGGAGAGCGTCTTGGTTTTCTTCCGGGTGATTTGCAGCAAAAAATAGATCCCTATCTCAGGCCTCTTTATGACTCTCTGCATGCCCTTCTTGGTCCTGATAAAACAACTTCGCTGCTCGAGAAAGGTGTGATTGAAGTCGCCCCATTGGCCTACATGCGTGGTCGCACTTTGTCAGGTGCCTTTGTGATTCTGGATGAGGCTCAAAACACGACGTCGGCACAAATGCGCATGGTTTTGACCCGTTTGGGGGAGCGTTCACGCATGGTTGTAACCGGTGATGTGACCCAGCAAGACCTACCTCATGGCCAGTTGAGCGGCCTGGTGGAGGCTGCGAGTGTGATGGAGGGAGTTGAGGGTATTGCTGTATGTCATCTCACCGCAGCTGATGTTGTGCGTCATCCTCTTGTGCAACGCGTCGTGGAAGCCTATGCCAGCTTTGATCAACAATCTGGATGACAACCAGGAGCTGGTAACAGGATGCTCAATGGTTGCGATCAGAGATCAGTCATGGAGCTCACGCTGGCTTTAGATCCGATTGCGTTGCTGCTTTGACATGTTGGTGCTCTGTCTCTATTCGATAGGGGGATCCACACTTCTGTTGCGGGCCATTCCCTTTTTTCGCTGGCAAAATATAGACAGTCTTTGATGAAAGGCATGCCAGCAAGCAGTAATTTTCAAGAGGCCATTCGCGAGGCGCAATCCAGCGCACTGGTTGGCCCCAATGTCGTCAATAAGGCATTGCCTTATGTCGGTGGTGGCATGGTGCTCACCGCAGGAGGTGTATTAGGAGGCATTGCCACCCTGGCTTCCATGGGCGGGCAGGCGTTCCAAACCCTCTCCATGGTCGCAATCATCCCTTGGTTCATTCTTTTCTTTGTGGCTCAGAACGCTGCAAAAAAAGGCAATAACGCCACCGCTCTTCCCCTGCTAGCTACTTTCAGCTTGTTGACAGGTTTCACCCTGACGGGGTTAGTCCTTCAGGCCGTTGCTGTCGCAGGTGCTGCTTCTATCGGCATTGCTGCTCTTGCGACTGGCTTGACCTTTGCGATTGCCTCAGTTGTCGGTAGGCGGATGAGCGATAGTGTCGGTCAGGCTCTTTCTGGTGTGGTCGGGCTTGGTCTGATCGGCCTGATTATCGCCATGGTGGTGCAGTTGATCGGTGGTTTCTTCGCGCCGGGGATCTTTGCTGTAGGCACTTTTGAATTAATGATTGCCGGATTCGGAACGGTGCTGTTTGTGGGCATGGCTTTTGTTGACTTTTACACAATGCCTCGTACCTACCGTGATGATCAATATCTATCAGGTGCATTAGGGATGTACCTGACCTACATCAATTTGTTTATTTTTATTCTGCGTTTGATTATTGCAATTCAAGGTGGCGGTCGGCGCGACTGATTGGCACTAGTTCTCATTATTCCTTTTAAATAAGTTGTTCAAGCCCGGCATGAGCCGGGTTTTTTATGGGGAGTGTGTTTCGACCTGTAATCAACCAAGGCGGATTGATCTTCGTTTTGCTGTATTGAGTATTCAAGTTTGCAGACCGCTCATGCGTGAGAAGAGTGCTGAGCACAAGGCGCATCAAAAGATGCAATTCATTGTGCGACTTGCAATTTCAGCCGCCATGGGCGGTTTTTTGTTTGGTTTCGATACAGCAATAATCAATGGGGCTGTGTCCTCAATTCAGTCCACATTCCATGCGTCTTCATTTCATCTTGGGCTCACCGTCTCCTCAGCCCTTATCGGGTCTGCGATAGGCGCGTTAGGTGCTGGTTGGCTTGCCGATGCGATTGGTCGTCGGCAAAGCATGTGGCTTGCAGCGGTCTTGTTTGTTGTGAGCGCTATTGGCTCTGGCCTGGCGCCTCGATTAGTGGATCTTGTGGCCTGGAGAGCGATCGGTGGAGTGGCGGTTGGTTTTGCCAGCGTGTTGGCGCCGGCATATATCGCTGAAATCTCTCCGGCGCAAATGCGTGGTCGTACTGGTTCTTTGATGCAACTGGCCATTGTTATTGGGATTTTTATGGCGCTACTGAGTGACTATTTTTTAGTACTCGCAACCTCAGATCATGAACCCCTATCGAGTGTGGGGCCGATGGCAGCATGGAGATGGATGTTGATTTCAGAGCTGGTTCCTGCTGTGATTTATGGGGTGATGGTGTTGCAAATACCAGAAAGCCCCCGCTACTTGGTGCAGAGAGGTCGGATTGAACAGGCCCGTGTTGTGATTGGCAAAACTCTGGGTGATCCGACTCAGCCAGTGATTGATCGAATTCAGGCCAGTCTTGGAAATCGCAATAACAGCACAATATTGGATCTTTTTTCGCGGCGATCATTGTTTTTGCCTGTTGTTTGGACTGGGATATTTTTGGGGGCTTTACAGCAGTTTGTGGGTATAAATGTAATCTTTTATTATTCAAGTACTTTGTGGAAATCAGTTGGTTTTAGTACTACCGATAGCTTGATGATCACTGTTGCTACTGCAGTCACTAATATCGTGACAACATTTCTGGCGATTGGCACGATTGATCGATTGGGGCGACGTCCTCTGCTTTTGGTGGGCTCGGTTGTGATCACAATCAGCTTGGGGCTGATGAGCTTGATCTTTGCCGGCGCTCCCCTTGTGAACGGTGCACCTGTGCTCTCAGGAGCATCCTCTGTGGTGGCGTTGATTGCAGTTAATGTTTATGTTTTTGCCTTTGGCTTCTCTTGGGGGCCCGTGATGTGGGTTCTGTTGTCCGAAATGTTTAATAACCGTATTCGTGCCCTTGCCTTGGGTTTGGCTGTCACGTTGAATTGGTTAGCGAATTTCATTGTTTCCACCACATTCCCTGTCCTCCTTGAAATGTCAGGTGCTTCCTTTGCTTATGGCTGTTATGCCACAGCTGCAGCAATTTCATTTTTCTTTGTGCTCTTCATGGTGCATGAAACGAAGGGACGAGAACTTGAGGATATGATTTAAACGAAAGAAGTTTTGCGGCTTTATGTGATTTTGATTTTGTGGTTGTTTGCGTGAATAATAGTGCTCTCGTTTGTTTGCATTTTTAATGAAGTGATGATTTATCTCTTTGTTTTGTCTGGATTTCTGTTGTTGCTGATTGGGGCTTTTGAAGGTTGCCTGGATTTTGTGTTGTCGAGTATTTTGTCTTGTTGTTCTATGAATATCCTGGTCAATATGATCCTGGCTTGATCAGCTCAATCAAGACGTTGATTATTATTCTGCCACGGACTCCACGGCCATCTTGATTGCTGCTTTCTGTTTTGCGTCGTATCCCCAGCGATCAAGAAAGGCAACATCTTCACCTTGATTATTGCTTGCTGCAGCGAGCAGGGTTTCTAGTCTTGCTTTGACTTCATGGGGTTCGAGCTGGCGTAGTAACTCGATGCATCGCTGATTAACCCGTTCTGAACTTGCCGCTTGAGATTCATCAGCCTGACTGTAGTGATGCACCACCATCGCTGCACTCATTGCCAGGTTGCGAACGGTTAGATCCACAATGTTTTTGCCGCAAATTCGCAGTTTGGCGACGAGTGGTTCAGGCAATCGATCCATTAGTGCACTGTCGCCAGCCAGGCTGATGACAAAGAAGCCCCTGGCTCCATCTCGGCTTTCAACGAGTTCTGCGATGCGATCGGCAATCACCTCATCGCTGATTTCCTCATGATCCCACTGTTTGATCCAGCCGGCAGCAATCTCCATCGCTTGAGGAAAGCTTGGGGACAGAGTTGATTGATCCTGAGTCTTTGCTGCTGGAGGCGTGTGTGGGGGAGCAGTTGAGTTCTCATCGGTCATGACAATCGGCTAGAGGGTGACATGAAGGTTAGGAAGACGCAGATCAAGGTTCGCTGTCTCCCAAACTTGTTGTGGAGGGCTCAGAGGCCCGAAGTATTTTCAACTTGACGACAATCAGCTCTTGCAGGGATCGAAAGCCCAATAGCTCAACACGGTCTGAACTTCATGTGACATTGTCAGATGACATTGTCAGAGAGGCATCGACAGGCTTTGCAGGGTCATGGCACATCAATCATGGTGAGTCTCTTCATCGGTTTGAGTGGAAAGTACCTACGGCGATTTCACGCAGGTCCAGGATTTGCATGATCATGACAATCTGGGGCTCGGAAGCTTGGATCAACTTGATGCTGCAGCAACGACAACCCAGGAGTGAGTTGGTGAAAGAGCAGACTTGAGGGATGGTTGATTCCCCCTCTCGTTCCTTTGCAAGTGATAGGCCTCAGGGCTTTCGCTCTGGTTTTGTTGCATTGATTGGTCGACCCAATGTGGGAAAGTCCACATTGGTGAATCAGCTCATCGGGGACAAGGTTGCGATTACCTCGCCTGTGGCTCAAACCACGCGTAATCGTTTGCGCGCCATCCTCACAACCTCCGAGTTCCAGCTCATCTTTGTGGATACACCCGGCATTCATAAACCACACCATTTATTAGGTGAACGGCTTGTGCAAAGTGCCCGCTCAGCGATTGGTGAGGTGGATCAGGTTCTGTTGTTGCTTGAGGGATGTGAGGCCCCAGGACGGGGAGATGCCTTCATCGTTCAATTGCTGCGTCAGCAATCCTTGCCAGTGCAGGTGCTTCTCAATAAATGGGATTTGGTCCCTCATGAGCAAAAGGATGCCGCCGATGCGGCCTATCGAGATCTTCTAATCGATACGAACTGGCCCATGCATCGCTGCAGTGCCCTTAGTGGTGACGGCTGCGCTGAGTTAGTCAAGGCCATCAGTTCTTGGATGCCTGAGGGGCCTCAGCTGTATCCACCAGACATGGTGAGCGATCAGCCCGAACGCTTTTTGATGGGAGAATTAATCCGTGAACAGGTTTTGCTCAACACGCGAGAGGAGGTTCCCCATAGCGTCGCGGTGAGCATTGATCGCATCGAAGAAATGCCCGCGAAGGGCAAAGGCAATGGGCGTACAGCTGTGTTGGCGACAGTACTGGTTGAGCGCAAAAGTCAGAAGGGCATTCTCATCGGAAAGGGTGGAGCCATGCTTAAAACCATTGGTCAGGGTGCGCGTCTGCAAATGCAGACCTTGATTGATGGTCCGGTGTATTTAGAGCTGTTTGTGAAAGTGGTTCCCGATTGGCGCAGCAAGCCTGCACGACTCGCGGAGTTGGGCTACGTAGGGGACTAACTGGTAGCAGCTGAGCCTGCGAAGATGCAAGGTATGAGCGATCCAACTCCTTTCCCTCCATCTGATCTCGATGGTTTTCTTGGACTCTGTGCAGGCCGTTGGATGAGCTTGCGTAGCCGTTTTCAGATGGATGCATCTGAGCAGGACTGGCATCGCAGTGAACGGGGGGACATTGAAGTGTCAGCGTCCGTTGTGGAGGGTGTGCCGTGTTTGGAAGTTAAGCCAGCAGAGGGTGCCAAGAGCATCCTGGTGTTTCAAGACGATGGGTGTCTGGCTCTGAACTCAGATGGCAATGATCAGATGGGACGATGGCAGTTGCTTCCAGATGCCAGCCTCGAGCTTCAGGTGCAAGCCATCAACGGTGATCAAGTGTTGGAGCGTATTTGGTTCACGAAACCCAACTTGCGTCTGCGCAGCACTACGGCTGTTGGAGCGGATGGTCAACTTCGACAGGGGAGCTTCTGCTCTGAAATCAGGCGCGTCAGTCGTCCGCAGAGCTGACGTCTGATGGCTCCGTATCGCCTCGATGTGATCAGCCTGGCTCCGCAAGCATTTGCGTCGTTGCTTGATCTTGGTGTCATTGGTCGTGCCTTTGGAGAGGGTATTGCTGAATTACACCTTCACAATCCTCGCGATCACACCATTGATCGTTATCGCAAAGTTGACGATGTGCCCTACGGGGGTGGGGCAGGCATGGTGCTTAAACCTGAACCGGTGTTTGCGGCTCTGGAGTCCATACCCGTCTGGCTACGACGTCGCGTTCTTTTGATGTCGCCTCAGGGGCAACCACTTCGTCAGCTTGACCTCCAGCGTTGGGCTAACAACTACGACCAATTGGTGTTTGTTTGCGGTCACTACGAGGGCTTTGATGAACGTATTCGTTGTCTTGCTGATGAAGAAGTGTCTGTTGGGGACTTCGTCCTGACCGGGGGTGAACTTCCCGCCATGACCATCATTAACGGGGTCGTGCGGCTGTTGCCTGGAACCGTAGGCACGGCGGAATCTTTAGTGGAAGAAAGTCATACCGATCTGTTGCTTGAGCATGCGCATTACACACGCCCGGCGGACTTTCGCGGAATGGTAGTCCCCGATGTGTTGCGAAGTGGTGATCATGGAGCCATCGCTCGATGGCGGCAGCAGCAGCGTGAGAAACGAACCAAAGAGCGCCGACCAGATCTATGGCAAAAGGTCCAAGATTCGAGATTGGAATCCTTGTAATCGGGTGATGCAACATCCGCTGATTGATCAATGTGAACTCAAATTGTTCTGGCGATCCTGAGTTTCGTCAGTCTGCAACGTTAAGTGCGTCTGTCCATTCCTAGGGTGGTGCTTGAGAATTTGGTTTTCAGCTCATGGAATGCCTGCCATTTGATCGCTGGAAAACAATTTTAGTGCGGCAAAAAGTCAATTGTATTTCGATTTAAGGCTTGGAAAGTAATATTTTGTTTGAAAGTGTTGATGTAGAAGGGAATAGAGGAGTCGGCATCTTTGTTTTTTCAGCCTTCATAGTTTTGGTGCGGTTGCAGTTGATGACAGTTCGCCGTTGAATGCCTAGGATTCAGAAGTTGTGCTTGATCGGGCCCTAATGCGTCACTTAATGGCGGCTGTTGTATTGATGTCTTCTGTTGGTGCTCCTGCGGCGCTTGCACAGCGTGAAATACCTAAGGCTGAAGGGCATGATCAATGCCCGTTGGGATACGTGAATACTTTAGGGACTACATGTGTCTCTCCTATCTATTATGAGGTTGCGCCAACCTATGGCAAAGCCTGCCCTTCTGGCTGGATGAACATAGGGGCTGGATACTGCAGAAAAAAGAAGGGGCCTTTGGGAATCTTTTGATTGATGAGTTGAGTTCTTGCAGCTGAACCATGAGGTCATGGTTCAGCTGACGAAGGATATGAGCCTTGTGGGATTTATTTCGTGTGATGTCTAAACAATCTAGGCCATTGTCACGGTTGGTCTTCTTCTCTCCTGTCCGTTTGTAAGGCTTGACTTGGTTGGTCAATGTTTTTGGCAAGCGCTTTGGAAAAGGCACACCATTTCTAATTTCGGTGGTTTTTGCTCTGAAGGCAATGCGCGTTTACACCGATGGCAAAGCTACCTCGCTCGGGCAAACTATTCATATCGAGAGAAGGAGGCGCTTTGACAGACGACACTCCACCTGAGTTATCAGCAGAAGCAAGCTGACTTCAGGTCCCTGCTCCAACAGTCTCAACAAGACGTGGGTTGTTCCTTTGGTAGGCAATGCCTTGCGCGCCACGCCAATCGATGCTCCATTAGCACCGTCCTAGGTGCCCTCAGGAGAAAACGACCCAACACCTAGAGCTCCGGCCCCAGGTGATCCTGCAGTTAGTCGCTTCGTGCCACGCTTTCAGTTCACTGTTTTCGTTTCGAGGTTAAAGCTTCACCGATACAGAATCACTGATTACTGGTGTGCGCTATGCATAAACGAGCGAGCTAGGCCGTCTTTTCCATCTGGGAGGGGCGGCCTCTCTCATGTCTTGAAGTTCCTGTTTTGTGGTGATAATTAGTATCGAGATTTCGCCATCAATCTCAGTAGTCCAAAAGCTTAATCTTTTGGAATCCCTCACGGTTGTGAGTTTGCTTGTCGATTTACGTTTGGCGCTCTTTTTGAGTCTTTTGGGCCAATGCTGATGTGTATGGATGGGGCTGAGCCTTTTAAATGACAATGGATCAGATAGGAGTAAAAGTAGCCTTGATTGCAATGACTTAGCCCAGATGCAGTACTGCTTCCCTCTGTGTCTTGCCTAATCCAATGCCAATGCCAATGCCAATGCCAATTCATAGGCAGGCAATCCAGGTATAGAGCTGAGGTGGTTCACCTGGCGGTATAAGGCTCTGTTGATAGTCCTTTTGAGTCTTTGAAGGAAATAGAGGAATGAATTGGAAAGCATTCCTCCGATTCACCGGACAACTAAGGGGCAAACCCCTGACCCTTAGCTTTTACAATTTTTGTCTGCAAGCTATAAGCTCTGTGTTGCTGATGAGAGATGATTGTGTTCTCAAAGTTGCATTACAGTGTTCTTTCGCAATGATGCCCTCCAAAAAGTGATGAGCTCTGAACCTAATACCTCTGAAGTGTCCTTGAAGAATGGCTGGTTGCGCTGATGGTTGCTGCAGGTAGGAGAGTAGAGGTTGAAAATCTATTTTGAATCATGATTCTCTTCTGTTTGGAATGGAATTTTTCAACTGTTCTTTCTCTTGATGAGTATATGTTGCCTTGATGTATTCATTCGCTAATTAGATGTTTATGTCTTGGTGGTGTGTTGGCGGATCGCGCTTTGAAAATCTCTCTTTTGAAGTGCCTCGGTAAGCTCAATCACTCCTTTGATGAGGTTGTCGTTTCTCATCCTAAAGTCAATCTTTGATTTAACTCTTACGTGTCAAAGTGAGTGGCAGGTGGGTTGGATCGTTTTTGACCTGTCTCAAGCTCAAGTGATGACCTCTCCGGTTCCAACCCTGCGTATCGGCAACGGCTATGACATGCACCGTTTGGTGCCGGGTCGTGCGTTGATCCTTGGCGGTCAGCAGCTGGAGCATCCAGAGGGACTAGGGCTTGATGGCCACAGCGATGCTGATGTCTTGGTGCACGCGATCATGGACGCTTTGCTTGGTGCCCTTTCTCTTGGAGATATCGGAAAATATTTTCCTCCAAGCGATCCCCAATGGAAGGGAGCGGACAGCCTTGTGCTCTTGGAACAGGTTGTGGCTTTGGTGAAGGCGAGAGGCTGGGGAGTGGTCAATGTGGATGCAGTGTTGGTTGCCGAACGGCCAAAACTGAAGCCCCATATTGAAGAGATGCGAGCGGCTATTGCCAACAGGATGGGGGTGGCTGACGACCAGGTGGGAGTTAAAGCAACTACCAATGAAAAACTGGGCCCCGAAGGTCGGGAAGAAGGAATTTCTTGTCAGGCCGTAGCTCTCCTGCACGCGCTCTAATGCAACGACTTCATGCATTGATGATTAGGGTCGCCGCCATTGTGCTCGTTATTGGGGTGTTGATGGGGCAATCTTCTGATGTGCGCTTCGCTGCCTTTGCGGATCCAGGCGGTGGGTACGAGCTTGCTGTGATTGAGCATCTGCGCCTCTCAGTCCCTGCTCAAGGACGACAGGCTTGGTTAGAAGCTGAACGAGGCAGCTGGGAGCCTTGGTTGGCCAAGCAGAATGGTTTTTTAGGTCGTGATCTGCTTTGGGATCCTGCAACCGAAGAGGGAACCCTTTTGATTCGATGGTCGAGTCGCGAGGATTGGAAAGCCATTCCCACCGTTGAGATTGAACAGGTTCAGACTCGCTTCGAGCAGTTGGCGCGTCAGGCCATGGCTATCACTCAAGAGAGAGAAAATCCATTCCCTTTGGTCTTTGAGGGAGAGCTTCTACCCCCATGACTAGCGATGATGTTCGTCTGGATTGGCAACGAATCGATCGACTCGGCATTGGCGAAGCGATCTGGGGCCAGCACAAAACAGTCGATCAGATTGTGGCCATTCTTGAAGCCTTTTCGGAAAGACAGCAGTCAGCGCTCGTGACGCGAGTGGATGAGGTTAAAGCGCTGGCGGTTATGAATCGATGTCGCCAAGGTCTTGTGCGTTTCGATGATCGAGCAAAGTGTTTGACATTGGGCGATCCCCCACCACTGCGATCGGCGTTGGGGTTGGTCATGGTGCTCAGCGGCGGTACCAGCGATTTACCCGTAGCCGCTGAAGCGCAATTGGCCTTGCAATGGCATGGAATTGACGCAGAGATGCTGCTGGATGTTGGGGTGGCTGGTTTGCATCGGCTTTTAGGTCAACTTCCTAGGCTTCGGCAGTCCAGCGTTCTTATCGCTTGTGCTGGAATGGAAGGCGCTCTGCCAACCGTGCTCGCGGGTCTCTTGCCTCAACCCGTCATCGGTGTACCCGTGTCTGTGGGCTATGGCGTGAGTTCTGGTGGGCGTGCTGCTCTTGAAGGGATGCTTTCAAGCTGTGCACCTGGCCTAGCCGTGGTGAATATCGATAATGGCTATGGAGCTGCAATGGTTGCTTTACGAATCCTGCAGGGACGACTTTAAGGACACCGTTTGCAGTGATCGGAGGGCTTGCTTCTGAAACGTAAAAGCTCGTTTGAATGTTGATCAGTCTCTGCAATGAGTAGGTGACAAATCCATTCGATTCGGTCGCCATGATCGAGCTCGAACCTTGTTCTGCCATTGCAGGACGCTTAGATCAAGCTGAAGTTCGGTGGATGCAAACAGATTGTGAAAGTATGACGATCTATGGATTGATAAGTACCTGATCTACTTGAAAGTGATCGCACGATAGAAGCAAGAATTTCTTAAGTGGGATCAACAATTGGTTCAAAGATGTTGGAGATTTGGATAGGCCATCACTAGTTCATCTGCGCTCAGAACGTCTCCCTTGCCATCGGGTTGCCAGATCACTTCCAGGGCCATCAGGTCACTGGACGATGTAGATCCAAGAATTCTCAGCGTTTCCCGCAGGGATTCACTGCTTTCGACTTGCTTGAGCTTCACGCTTTGTCGGCTAGCCACCAGAACCGTCACCACAATGAATTCATTGGTGGCATCAGCCTCTCCACTTCCGTGGGACTCCGCTGCACTGCTACTTCGAACACCTCCAACGTTGGTGGTGATTTCAGCGCGCAATTTGCTGCGTTCTGTCATCGACAGGCGATTGAATGTTGATTCTGAAGCGTTGAACGGCACGCTCCCTGATTCCACATTGGCGTAAACCCAAAGCTCAGGCTGGCGCAGAAGTGCAAGGGTCGTTTCTTGCAAGACCCTTTGGAGGCCAGATGATGAGCTGGTGTCAGATGATGCGGCAAGCTGACGAAGGTCAGTTTGTAGTGATTTCGCGCTCGCCAGGAGTCCGATCTGCATTTGAAGCAAAGACACCGGACCGGTTGAGAGTTCACGAGGATTGCGATAGCCGGCTCCTAGCGAAGGAGAATCCCCTCCCGAGCCTCCACGTGCGGCATTGACCAAAGCACCAACAACTGCTGCCAGGATCAAGAACCCAAAGAGGCCGCCGCCACCGAATCCAAAGATCGGGATGATGAATGGAAATCCCATCCCACCTCCGAAGCCGCGGTTATACCCACCGCCTCCATAACTGCGGCTGTATCCCCCACCCCTGGGCATCGATGGGGCTCGGAAGCTACCGCCACCGATGCGGCCACCTCTGGCGGCTTCGCTTGGTTGCGGGTTGAGGATGAGGAGGCTAACGATGAAAACGGGCACTAGCAACCTTGAGAGCCAGCGTCCGATTTGACCAACCTTGAGGCGGGATTTGGAGGAGGCCAAGATGGAATAGAACACTTCAGTAACTCTAGGAACCACCGCCTACGATGGTGACGATCTCGAGGTTGTCACCGTCTTGCACCTGCTGATCTTCCCAGCGTTCCGGGGTGAGGATCAGTCCGTTGTATTCGACCACCACCAGTTGAGGATGGTGTCCGAGTTGGGCGATGACGCGATCCAGGGTTGTTGTTGATGGGTCAAGGCTGCGCAGTTCGCCGTTCACCGTGAGTTGCATGGCATCGAAGAAAGAACTGTTAAGAGAGAGCCTGGAGAAGGGTCCTGCTGGCGTCTTCAGGATTATGAGATCCCATGATCGCGCTCACCACGGCGATCTGCCTTGCTCCCGCGTCTCGAACTGAAGCGATGGTTTCAGCCTGAATGCCACCGATCACAAACCAGGGGATAGCGGCATGGCGACTGGCTTCTGTGACCAAGGTCACACCTGTTGGGGCACGATCACGTTTGGTGCTGGTGGTGAAAATAGGGCCAACACCCACGTAGTCGGCTCCGTCTTGTTGTGCTTTGAGCAGTTGATCAATGCGATGAGTACTTCTCCCCAGCAACCGTTCTGGGCCGATGAGACGTCTCGCCTCCGCAATCGGAAAGTCATCCTGTCCGAGGTGCACGCCATCCGCATTCACCAGCAGCGCCAGATCGATGCGGTCATTAATGATGAATAAGGCATCGAAGCGATTGCAGAGTTCTTTCAGGGCTTTCGCTTCAAGATGGCGTCGTTGATCACTTCCTTTTTTGCGACGATATTGAATCAGATTGACTCCTGCGACCAGCGAGGCTTCGACCCCATGCAGTAGGCGTTCCAGATTGTTATCTCGCTCCGGATCCGTAATGAGGCAGATTTTTGCCGCCGCAAGGCGTTCATGCCTGTGCTGATAACCACAGGTCTTGAGCAGGCGCACTTCAAGGTCGTAAAGGCTGTAGCGGATGTCAGCTGCGGTGCTGGCCAGAGTTGGATCAAGATGGCGCCCAAATTCCTCCAAAACGCGCAGGGCTTCCTGCACGCGACTGGCATTGGCTTTGACCACGGCGGTGGTGGAGCGACGATTGATTTGCGCTGGGTGACTCAGGCCAGCGGCGATGTCCGTTTCTGTGGAACGGGCCTGGCGATAGCGATCGTCATGCAATTGGCCTAGCCGCTGACGCCAGTCTTTCAGTGGCAGCACGAGATCGTTTCGATCAAGGCCAAAGCGACACCAGTCTTCGATGACACGCAGCCCTTCTCGTGCTCGGTCAAGGTTGGCATCGATCAACCTCGCCACTCGCAAGTTGGCGTCAGGTTCGACAACCATCGGTTCCATGGCAGTCTGTGCAGACTCGCATGCCCCCTGCGGCTATGGACAACAGCGGATCTGAGAGCACCATGCACGTGCTTGTTTGGGGAATTATCCTCCTAGGCGGCGTTGGTGTGTTCATCGTCTGGGGATTGGCTAACGCTTACCCCGCAGGGGTCTGAAGGCGATGACGGGCTTCTGAGGCATCCTTGCCGATTTGTGCACTGAGCTCATCTAGGCCTGAAAAACGTTGTTGGCCCCTTAAACGTTCGACGGGTTCCACGACAAGCTCCTGGCCTACGAGTTCTCTTTCAGTATCGAGGAGATGCACCTCAACGGCGGAGGGAGACATGGGGTCCACGGTGGGCTGGGGGCCGAGGTTCATCACGGCTGGTAAAGGTTTGCTATCACGCTCAGTCCAAGCGCGGGCGGCATAAACCCCAAGACCAGGTAGAAATTTGCGCCCATCCACTTGCAGATTGGCAGTGGGCCAGCCTATGTCCCGGCCTAAGCCGCGACCGCGTACAACGCGTCCTCGAAAGCGGTACGGGCGACCAAGCAGGTCACTGGCAGTGTGCAGATTGCCATTGGAGAGGGCTGCGCGAATGCGGCTGCTGCTCATCCGTCCTGCGGTATCTTCCAAAATCGGAACTATCGATACTTCCATCCCGGCGTCTTGCGCTAAAGCACGCAGGGTGTTGGTGTCACCTTCACGCCCTCGACCGAATCGAAAGTTAGCTCCCACTGCGATGTGCGTTGCTTTCAGGCAACCGTGCAGTATTTGCGCGACAAAGTCAGCGGCGCTGAGTTGAGCCAGTTTGAGGTCAAAGGGAACCAGCACCAGTTGTTGAATGCCCAGGGGTTCCAGTAACTCGAGCTTCTCTTCAGGAAGATCAAGGCGCAACCGCGGTTCACCGTGCAGCACTTCCCTCGGATGCGGCCAGAAGCTCACCACTGTGGGAATGGCACTTAGGCGATCAGGGTTGGTCACAGACGCAATCACCCGCCGATGGCCAGCATGAAGACCGTCGAAGCTGCCCAACGCCACGCTTGTGGGGGTCTGAGCCTGCTGTGGAGAGCAGAGAGGAATCAACGGCGCTGTGCACGGAACTCTGGTTGATGGCAAGTTTGGACGACAGACCTCCTACACCGCATGGCCGATCGGCTCGATCTCCAATTGCTTGCCCTTGGCTTGCGCCGTTCAGCGTGGATCCGCTTTTGGACTCAAACCGCTCTGGGAATTGTGATCCTGGGGGTATTGATGTTCAACAACATTGGCGGGAGCCTGAGCAGAAATGCTGATCGAGCTTTGGGGTTAGGCCCTGGTTTATCGCTCACCACGCTGTCGTTTTTGGTGTTGTTATTCAGCCTCTGGCAAGGGTGGTTGGTCGTGAGACTGGGGCGGGCCTTGGATAGTGGAGCGCGCCCCACTCGAGGTGAGGCCAGTCGCACGATTAAGCGCAGTTTGTTTGCTGATTTGTTGGGCTTAGTGCTGGCTGCCGTTGGCTATCAATCCTTGGCCGGAGCTTTGTTTGTTCAGGCTTCTCAGCAGACACCAGGCATTGCGATAGGAGCCAGCGGAGCGAGTGAAAATATGGCGATTACCTCTTTAGAGATGCTTTCGGTGTTGAGTAACACGCAGGTGTTGTTTGCCCATGTTGTTGGCTTGATTTTTTCGCTCTGGATGCTGCAGCGGATTTATCGCACACGATGAACTTCAATAACTTCCATAAGAGATAGGGTTTTGTCTTGTTGGATTTTGACGTGTTTTGCCTCTACGTAGACATTCGGGAGTCGAGTTGAGATTTTGCCCGAACGCCATCAGAAGACCTAAGGATTGAAGACAATGGGGAAGTCCTCTCCTGCTTCAATACGCAACTTTCGACCTCAACGATCTTCTGCTGTCGATCACTAGCAGCGGGCGAACGTTGTTCCCGGTCAAAGAAACTTCAATACGTAGAGATTCAAAACCTAGATAATCTAAATGGCCAAAGAAAAATCCATTGACGTTTGCTGAATGATCAGATTTGCTGTCGTGTCCTGTCAGTTAGTCAGTTAAGAAACGGACTGGAATGAGTTCCTTTTCAGCTTTTGTGTGTACTTGCTTTGGGTTTTGGTAGGAGCATTTTACTCAAATCAAATGGATTGAGTGATTGGTAAGGTGAAATATTATTTGTACAAAATACTTGCTTTCTTGGTTTTTTGGGTCGCGTTGTGAATCAACATCGAGATCGCAGAACAATTCTTGAGTCTTGCTCGATGCCCTGGATTAACCATGCAAGGCAGGCTCAGGATTGAAGCTGAGGTTCTGATGAGGTCTCACTGCGAAGGCTGTCAGCAGTCAGGGTTAAGCAATGGAGGCCAATTCTCAAATTCGATGATCGGTTCAGGTGATTGGAGCCTTGGTTTCTCATCCCTGTGACTCTCCTCTTGCAATCTGAGCATGATTCAGCGATCCAGAGATGTTTCTCTCCTCGACCCATCAGACCCTACTAAGGGCAAAGTGCAAGCCGCTCAGACCATGTGGCAAGCACCATCGCAAGGGGCCTGGAAGGCGAAGGCTTTAAGGAGTTCAAGGAAGTTCAAGATATTTAATGAATTCATTTTGCGCTGATCGGAGGCACCATATCTGGACAAAACCAACTGTTCTATACCAATCCCATCCACCCCTAGCGTGAGAAGTTGATAGCTGCTCTTTGCTGCGGAAGCATCCGCCAACGTGGTTCATTTCATACCACTTAAAGTTTCAAATGTACCAATGACTGCGTTCGGCGATGGACGGTTGGCTTCAGGATCCTCAGCAATGCTGGTCAGTCAGATTCCATCGTGATCCTGAGAAGTGTGCGAACGATGTTCGAGTCTTTGTGGATCACGGACGCGAGATGCCGAATGGCCAGCCAGCACTCCTCAAGTCACGCAGAAACATGAGGTATGAAGACGCTGTCACCCTCTGGAAAGAACTTCGCCGTGTGGGTTGGGCAGAAACCAAAGCTGTTTGGTGATCAAACAAGTCGGAGCCTTAGCTCCGTCCTTAGCTCCATGTTGTTTCAAAGCGGACTTGCGCTTTCCTAGGGGTGCTTTCCGATCGAGCCCAAGTTCACTAAGGAGAAAGAGTCATCTCCCCTTTATCGCTTCAATTGAATCGTTGGTAGAGATGACAATCCACCTCTCCAAAACAGCTCAGGCTGAATGGGCGTAAGCGAAGGCCCATTCGCTTTGATTTGGGCCACATCGGTTGGCCAGTCGTGGGGCCCATCTCCCCCTGATTCCAGATCATCGACGGCTTCGCCTGCTAACCAGTAATAGTTGCGGCCACGGGGGTCAATCCGGGGACTGAACTGTTCATTATAGCGGCGAATTGAAAGACGGGTCCAGCGCAGTGGTCCCATGCTCTCTGGCTTACAAGGGGGCACATTGAGGTTGAGTAACAGGTTCTCAGGCCATTGATCGGCAAGAGCAGCTTCTGCGACCTGGATGGCCAATTCTGCGGCGGCTTGAAATTCGCGCCACTGAAAACAAGCACTGCTCACGGCCATCGCTGGCAGGCCTTCCAGAGTGCCTTCCATCGCCGCGGCCACTGTTCCGGAACAGAACACATCAGTGCCGAGATTGGGCCCGTGGTTGATCCCTGAGAGCACAAGATCTGGTTTCTCAGTTAGTAGTTCAAAGAGGGCCAATTTCATGCAGTCCGCAGGGGTGCCGCTGCAGGCCCATGCTTTGATCCCAGACTCAAAAAGCTCATCAGCGCGCTCGGCACGAATGGGGGTTTGAAGGGTGAGGCCATGGCCAGTGGCGGACCGTTCCTGGTCGGGACAGACCACATTGACCTGATGGCCTGCTGCCGCTGCCGCTGCTGCCAGGATGCGGATGCCATCGGCGAACACGCCGTCATCGTTACTGATCAGAATCCGCAACGGAGTCATCAAGGGTTAATGCGTTGGGTGGAACCTAGTCCTGATGGCTGCCTAGAGTCATTGCCGCGATACCAATGCTTTGAGCGCCACGATCTCCTTGCAGCAGCTCACTGATCAGCTGGATGCCTTAGAGGCTGAGGCGGCAGTTGAGATTCAGGCGGCAACCGATGCCGCTGCTCTCGAGCAACTTCGGGTTGGTCTACTGGGTAAAAAGGGGCGGCTTTCGGCAGTGTTGGGGGCGATGGGCAAACTCCCAGGCGATGAACGCCCGTTGGTTGGCCAACGCGCCAATGTGCTGAAGAGTCAAGTGCAGGAACTTCTCTCAGAACGCCTCCTGGAGGTCAAGAGTGCTGCGATTGATGCACGGATTGCCTCTGAACGGTTGGATGTCACGGCTGCACCATTCGGCGTGCCAATGGGACATCGGCATCCTTTGATCACCACTACAGAAGAGATTGTCGATCTGTTTTGTGGGCTTGGTTATGACGTGGAAGAAGGCCCTGAAGTGGAGACGGATCACCATAACTTCACGGCGCTGAATATTCCGCCTGAACACCCTGCTCGAGACATGCAGGACACGTTTTATCTGAAAGACAATCTTCTATTAAGGACACACACTTCTCCAGTGCAGATCCGACATCTCGAGACCAATCCACCACCCGTCAGAATTGTGGCTCCGGGTCGGGTTTATAGGCGTGATGCCGTAGATGCCACCCATTCACCTGTGTTTCACCAAGTGGAGGTTCTAGCAATTGATGAGAATTTGGACTTTAGCCACTTAAGAGGTACGGTGATGGCCTTCCTCAACGCGTTTTTTGGAGATCTGCCCGTACGCTTTCGTGCGAGTTATTTCCCTTTCACAGAGCCGTCGGCTGAGGTGGATGTGCAATGGCGAGGCCGCTGGCTCGAGGTCATGGGCTGTGGGATGGTGGATCCTGCCGTTTTAGAAGGATTGGGACTGGATCCTGAACGCTGGAGTGGTTTTGCTGCAGGTCTCGGGGTGGAACGCTTCTGCATGGTGCGTCATGGCATTGACGACATCCGAAGGCTCTACACCAGTGATTTGCGCTTCCTGGAGCAGTTTTGATGCTGATTGGTCAGCTTTGAGCTGAAAAGGCTGCCAAGTCACATGATTGCAATGAGACTTCGTAGGGTTGTCTGAAACTACGCCGATGTCTGTGCTTTCGGTGTTTGATGGCTCGTCTCGAGCACTAGAGATTGTTCGAATCGTCTCTCGTCATGAGTGGTCATTTTTGACTCAGCTCCTCAACCGAGGCGATACCTCAGAATCGCGACTGCCCTTGCCATCAGTGCTCTGCAACATCCTGACTGAGTTGGGTCCGGTGTACGTAAAGCTTGGTCAGCTGTTGAGTACGCGTCCGGATCTCTTGGGGGAGGAGTACATCCAGGCTTTGAGTCAATTACAGGCGGATGTCCCAGCTGTGCCCTGGGATCAGTTGAGGCCACAACTTGAGAAAGATCTCGGATGCGGAGTAGAGGAGGCGTTTTCGACGTTTATTGACCAGCCGATTGCTGCTGGAAGTGTGGGGCAGGTCTACAAGGCGTCTTTGCCTGAGATCGGTCCTGTTGCGGTGAAGGTGTTGCGGCCAGGGATCCCGGAACAAGTGGAAGAGGATGGTCGCTTGCTGCGAAAAATTGCATACCTCGCAGCGGCGACTGCTCTCGGTAGTCTTTACGACTTTGTTGGTCTTGCTGATCAGGTGCTTGAAGCCCTGGCTCGGGAGCTGGATTTCAGAATTGAGTCTTCAAACACCTTGCGGCTTCAGCGCTGTTTGGATGCATCTAGTTTTGTTCCTGACGGACAGATTCGCCTGCCGCAGGTGGTTCAAAAGTGGTCTGGGCAGAGGGTGTTGGTGCTCGAGTGGGTGGAGGGAGCATCGATTCTGAGTGTTGAGGCAAGAGAGGCTCTAAAAGCGGGTCCTGGCCTCGTAGCCACAACGACGGCGCTGCTAGGGGCTTTTGTCGAGCAGTATTTCGTGGAAGGGTTTTTCCATGCTGATCCCCACCCTGGCAATCTCAAAGTGCTGGCAGACGGCAAGGTCATCCTGCTGGATGCGGGAATGGTGGGACTCTTTGATCCCCGTACGCGAAGCAATTTGCTGGATCTTGTTTTGGCGCTCATCAACCAGGACGGTGCGCGTGCAACAGATGTGTTGGAGCAGCTTGCGCCTCCAGCAAGGGGAGTCAAAGTTGATCGTCAGCACCTACAACGACAGCTCGACCAGCTGATTGCAAAGAGTTTTTCAAAGCCGTTAGAGGAACTGAACTTTGCTGTGTTCCTCGCGGCTTTGCTGCAACTGGCGAACCGCTCAGGATTAAGAGTGCCAGGAACTCTGGGTTTGTTTGTGAAGTCTGTCACCAACTTGGAAGGGGTTGGTAATTCTTTGAACCCTGCGTTCAGCTTCACTGGTGAGATGCAGCCCTTGGTGGCTCAGTTGTTGGCCCGGGCTGTGATGCTGCCTCAGGAGCGACTGATGCAGTTTGGCCTCGATCTACGCAATCTCACGATTGATTCACCGCGACAGCTGAGCCAGGTGTTGCGGCGTTTCAGCAGTGATGAATTGGTTTTCGCCATCCAGCTTGAAGGCCTTGATGCTGTACGTTCAAGTTTGGAGCGATTATCTCAGCGAATTTCACTCGCAATTTTGGTGGCGTCTTTGTTGCTCAGTGCCACGGTCATGGCAACCTTGGCACGGCAACCCTTGCTGAGAAATGTCAGCGAAGGTTTATTTATTGGTGCCACTTTGTTTGGTCTCTGGTTGATTGTGTCGTTGCTGCGTTCCAGTCGTCGCTAAGTGAGAGGAGGATGAGCAACATGGCAACTTCGATCAAGAGATATTGAGTGAATCGGTTGTCTTTGATCAAATTGAACACTGTTCCTGATTGTTGTCAGATCTGTTTACTGAAACCAAGGCCATTTGAATCCAAACAGATCGAGTTGATTCATTGCGAATTTGTTGAGTGCCCGACCGAGAATGACTTGTGGTTCGTCAGCACGAATGGGGATGACGGGGTGTTGTTTTCTCTGCGAAGGAGAGGCTCCTTGAATGATCCCTCGTCTGAGAAGTGAGTTTCCGGCCTCCAATCCACACACATAGGCTCTTTCTTGACACAGCCCCTTAGCGCCATGCTCTTTGTCCCCCATGCGTACCCAGTCACCAGCACAGACGATTGAGTTAACTGATGTTTCTAAGGGTGGCCGCTTTTTGAAGCTGCCAGGGGAAAACAGTGATACGCAGCTCGGATAGCGACGCACCTCGCTATCCATTACGTTCACGGCCTTAAATCGCCGATCTGCGATTGGGAGTAATTCATGGGTGAGTAGATCAATGATGTCTTGATCATGCATCAGAGCAATTGCAGATGCGTTGTAAAAATCGCTTGCAATGACTGACCCCTGTGGATTTTGGCCACCCCAGAGGGCCTGCTCATCATTGTTCTGAAGCTGATCGAGCATGAAAAAAGTGCACCCTGCTCCCTTTAGAGATTCGAAGCGAGAGAACACATTGGCGGGGTAAGGGATGGGCACATATCGATCGAGCCACAGACGTGTTGAAACGACATCGATGGTGCCGAGTGAACCGGCGGAAACTAGCTCTGGCAGTGCATCATGGCACTCCGGAGATTGAGTCATGAGGGAATGCATGCCTTTGACACCGAGTGCTAAAACCACAGCATCAATGTTGTGCAGGACGTTGATTTCGCCTGTTCTGACAGCCTGAATCTCAACAGCGCTAATTTGTTGTTTTTCAGGAGCAAAGGTTAGCTTCCGTACGAAGGTTCCTCCTAAGACTCGCAGATTATGTTGCTTAATTAGTCGTTGACTTAGTGGTTTAAATATATTTTCTGCGATACTTTTTGAGTTGATCCAGCGAACATCAAACGAGTCTTGATGGGCCAGTGCATAGTAATACAGCAGTTCCATGGTAACGGCTGCTGATAATTCTTCTGGTGGTTTGAACAGGCCAACAAGCAGAATTGGTCGGAGGAAATCATTGATCAGGCGTTTGCTGATCCCAAGACTTAGAAAGAGATCTTGTGCGCTTAGTTTATCATATTGTTTGAAAACTTCTTCGTTTCGATTGAGGTCTAAAAGGGTATAAAGCAAGCCTGCGATGCTAAGGCGATCCTCAAGTGGAAGTCGTTTGAAATTTGTCAATGTGGCACCAACTTGGCCCAGTGGGCTTGGCCAAGTTGGTGCATCACCAAACACAGGTGCTGTGGCTTCAAGCCCATCCGGTGACCAGAATGCACTCGTGGTGTAGTCGGTGAAAATTGTGTTGAGTCTGAGATCTTTTGTGAGCGCATAGATGTTGGGATAATCCTTCCAAAATCCCCTGGTGCCTGACTCAAACGGTTTCCCGCTCTTGGTGCGAAGTGGTGTACTTCCGGTTGGATCGTCCATCCCGTCGATCAAGGTCACGTGCACACCGGCTTCGCAGAGGGATTTTGCGGCACCCCATCCCGCCCATCCCGCTCCGATCACAACCGCATGGGATGGTTTTTTTTCTGATGTCGATATTGTCTTGGGATTTTGATGGTCGGCTGTCGCGGAGAATGACATCGCGAGAGGTCGTCTCATGGTGTTGCTGGAACGCTACGCAGGGCTGCTTATGGAGTGCCGCCGGATGACAAGAATGACTTGCTGCTGCTGAGATTTGGTTTCTCTCATAAAATGAATCCGTTCTGTCGAATCGCGATCGGTGCCCAGGGTCGGACTGATCGTGAATGATGGAAAGTCACTCGCGGTAGAGACAGCTCAAACCATTCAGCAGCGTCTTGAAGTTGCCGGCCATGAAGTTGTTCGGGCCAGTAGTGCTGGGGGGATGGTTGGTTTTGCTAACCCCGATCAGCATTTGCGCATGCTCGGATACAACGCTTGTGTTCCGGATGGATTTGACGACTCAATGGTTCTGGCAATCGTCCTAGGAGGCGATGGCACGGTGCTGTCAGCCGCCCGCCAAACAGCACCGATTGGGGTGCCGATTTTGACGATCAACACCGGCCATCTGGGCTTTCTTGCCGAGGCTTATCTCAGTGATCTAGATCAGGCCCTGGAGCAGATCCTCACAGAGCGATGGACGATCGAAGAGCGCGCCAACATGGTGGTGAGTGTGATGCGAGGCGACCAACGGCGCTGGGAAGCCCTGTCTCTCAATGAGATGGCTCTTCACCGGGAGCCACTGACCAGCATGTGTCACTTTGAAATTGCGATTGGGCGGCATGCTCCCGTTGATATTTCGGCTGATGGTGTGATTCTCTCGACACCTACAGGTTCAACCGCCTATGCCCTCAGTGCGGGGGGGCCAGTGATCACACCCGATTGTCCCGTGTTGCAGCTCACTCCGATTGCTGCCCACTCCCTGGCCTCGCGCGCACTTGTGTTTAGTGACCAGGAGCCTGTCACGGTGTTTCCCGCCACGCCTGAACGGCTGATGATGGTCGTGGACGGCAGTGCCGGTTGTTATGTCTGGCCCGAGGATCGGGTCTTAATTCGCCGCAGTGACCATCCCGTGCGTTTTGTTCGTCTCGCCGATCATGAGTTTTTTCAAGTGTTGCGCAACAAGCTTGGCTGGGGCTTGCCCCATGTGGCCAAGCCGGATCGACCATGAACAAGGAAAGCTGACCACCGTCTACGCAGATCAGGCCTTCAGGTTCGACCAGCTCCCGCACGGTAGGCATCGATGGCTAATCCGATTGGCGGAATATGTTCAGCGGTTCTTGAGGCCAGATGCTTGGGGAGAATGGACACACGTGCCTGATTGACACCAAGTCTGACTTCGGTTCTTGCCTCATCAACCGCGGTCTTTCCTTCATGACCTTTGATGGATTGATATGGATGTGTCTCCTCCTCAGCAATTGCCACTCGAAGCTCAATGGTGCGTCCGTGATGACACCTGCGTGCTTTTAGAAGTGGCCGATGAGCCCCAGGAACAACGCTTGGGGTTGATGCAACGTCCGGCACTACCACCTCTGAGAGGAATGTGGTTTCCGTTTAAGCCAGCTCGTCCCTTGCGGTTCTGGATGCTCAATACGATTGCACCTCTGGATATGGTCTTCCTGCACAAGACAAAGGTCATTGCAATCGAGGCAGAGGTGCCAATTTGTCCGGCCTTGCCTTGTCGCGGTTTTGGGCCCATGACTGATGCAGATGGCGTGATTGAGCTCCGTGCGGGGGAGGCCAAGCGCCTAGGCCTCGGCGTTGGAGACAAGGTGCTGATTGAGTCGATCAAACCGATGATCCCATCGCAAGATTCCTTGGCTCCTCCTCTGGATCACGAGAGATTGAAGTAACAAAAGCGTGCCTAGCTAAAGAATCCATTGGCTTGGAGGTATAAGCCAATGGCGATCAGTGGTCCAAAGCCTGCGATCAGGAGAGTGACCTTGAGGCGCAGGGGTGAAACTTGGTTCTTGCGTTCTCGAATCGGCATGCTGACTAGTTTCGTAAGGTTTGATTCTGGCCTTGTTCGTTCCCTTCATGGTGAGGAGCACTCCCCTTGAGGATCAAGACCGGATTCATCGGAGCGAGACGGGTGCCCTCGCCAAGGGGTTGCCCTCGCCATGCTTGATGCTGACTGACTTTCACCTTGTAATGGGCTGACTCGAGTATCGGTCGCAGGTCGGCGAGGGCTTCCAGGGTGGCGAGGGGAATCACTACTTCTGAATGAGATCCCATGCGCTTCATAACTTGTTCGAGCAGTGATCGTCGATGACGACCACCTCCGCCAATTAACACTCGATCGGGTGTTGCCAATGCCGCAGGGAGTTGTTCAAGCGCCTCGAGGGCATTGCCCTCCACGATCGCTGCTGGACGGACACCTAAGCGCAAGGCATTGGCGGCGATCAATGACCGTCCACCGCTGCGCTGCTCCACACAGAGCAACTGCAATTCAGGTTGCAACCGCAGCGCTTCAAGCCCGACACTGCCCGTGCCTGCGCCGAGGTCCCAAAGCACACCCTGCTGAGGAAGGTTGAGCTCTGCCAGCAACTGAATCCGAACCTCCCGTTTGGTCATCAATCCGGGACGATCGTTGTGTTGAAGAAAGATGCCATCATCAATACCAAAGAGTGGCAGAGGGGGTAATCGCGAGGCCTCCTCTGCTTCTGCGAGAAGAACCACCAAGTGAAGGGAATGAAGATCCTGAGGGGTGGCTTGAGAGGTCTTGAGACGTTGTACCCGTTCATTGCTGTGCCCAAGGCTTTCAAAGAGCCAAAGGCTGTAGGCCGCTTCCAGGCCACTGCTGAGCAAACTTTGTCGGACTTCGTCTACCCCTCCCCGGCTTGGATCGGTGAGGATGGCCAAGGCCTCCGGTCGTTGTTGCAAGCGTTGCATCAATGGAGTGGGGTCTCTGCCATGCAGGCTCAGCCATTCGGCGTCCTGCCAGGAACGACCAAGGCGTGCAAAAGCGAGTTGAAGCGAAGACGGCGCTGGATGAAACCGCAGGTGGTTTTGTGGCAATCGTTCGCTCAAAATTCGTCCGATTCCAAACCACAGAGGGTCGCCGCTGGCCAGTACGACAGCGCATTGAGATGAAGGCAGAGCGCTCAAGGCATCGCATAGTGCGATGGGTGCATCACTTCTGTGTAGTTCACCGCCCCATGCCTGGTGATCAACTCCGCTTTGTAGCCAATGGCGAAGAGCAGGAAGAAGTCGATCGGGTGCTGCAATCCAGTTTGCTCTGCGCAAGAGCTCCTGCTGAGCACCCGGTAGAGAATCCGGTGCTCCGGCATCGCTGCCTATGACATCGATCATCGCTTCATTTTGTGTGCGACAGACAGCTCAGAGGACAATGATCCCTATCAGGTGAGATGTAGATCATGATCTCAACTTTTAAAGCCCTGAATTTATAGTCAAAGATAATCAATATTTAATGACCTTTCGTCGCATTGCCTTTGATGACTCGCTTTCGGCAAGAGCAGCTTGCTTTTCCCTAGGAGTGTTTGCAGTCGTTTTTGGGTTCTCGGAGACCAACAATCACTCGAAAGACCTTTTTGAGAAAATTCAGCATTGACGATCTGCACAACACAGGACTGGTCCCATGCAAGCTGAGGTGAATCAAGCCTTCGTCATGGGGCCAGTGATGACGAGGAATGGCGCTCTCACTGAAATCGAGGTGATCTTGGCTTAATCCATCCGAGCGGGCGAGGTCCTAAGGATCGCTAAAAGACCTTGAAACAATGGAGTTGGTGTGTGCTTGAAACTGAAGAAAGGCGGAGCCCTGGCTTTGGACGCAATGATGTGTCCTGTGTTGAATCCTTTGTTTATAGATTTGGTTCTGTTGGTATGTATCAGTGCGCATTCAAATTAATTCCAAATATTGTTTTTATCGTGGCTAGAATGCGCCTCTGCTTAAACTTTTTAAGTGAGTTTCATATGTAAAAGAAGTGCTTTCAAGTCTCGAAATGTGCTACTCCGTTTTGAGGTTAAAGCTTCAAGAGTTCAAAATTTGTTTTTATGATCTTCGCTTGAAAAGGATTTTTCTTTGATGGGTCTGACGAGTTGGAGTATTGTGTCTTCGATGATTGGATGTCTTCATTGATTGTTTCTATTTGAGAATGCCAGGTTGACATGGTTATTTGAATGATTGTTGGCTGGATTGTCTTCAATTTCTTCTTTTCTCTTGCTTGGGTTTCTGTATTGCTGGCAATTGCTATTGGATTTAAGAAGGTGATGGCGATCTGTTGCCCTCTTGTCGAGGTCTGAAAATGAGTGGACGATTCAGCTTCAGTGAATTCATGTTGACATGCGTGATTTAGATTTCTGTGGTCATTGGATCCTGAGATGCCTTGGCTTTGCGCCATCTCATGAATGGGACAGAGCCGATTGCTGTGATCACCACATAACCCACCACTGCAGCTTTGACGTCTAAGGCTCCTGGATCCGTACGTTCAACTAAAAGTAGAGCTAGGCCTGGATTACGCATCGAGAGCACCAGTGGCAAAGTGCTGCGCTCAATCGTGTCTTCGCTTGCGATCACAAATCCCAACGTCAGTGCAATCCAGGTGAGGGTGAGCATCACCAAGACTCCTTGAAGGTTGGCGATCAGCATTCGCAAGGCGTCTGGTAGGGCCACGATCAGGATCAAGGCCAGCAGCAGCAGTAAAAGAATGCTTGCCCCTTTCTGAATGAAAGGATTCCAGCGGTAGGCCCACTCACTTCGCCATCGTCTTAATGACACACCGAGCAGCAGGGGAACTAACTGCACAGTCAATACCTGGGAGGCAACCTCTTTGGCTGGAATACTCAGTATGGTCTCGCTTGCTTCCTCTGGTAGCTGACTTGCCCATAACGGCACGCTGATGATTGCGGAACATGCGGACCAGAATTGCAGCCTTGTTGCTAATTCAGTGTTATGGGCTACTTGTCTACTTTTGCGAGTGATCATCGGCGCGCTTGGGCAGATCGCCATCAGCATTACGGCCGTTGCCATGGCAGGCGAGAGACTTTGACCTAGTGGTGTCCTCAGCAGAATAAGCGCTGCGACGGGTATGCCGACGCAAGTGGTCAGCAAGACACGAATCAGGAGAGCCGGTCTGCGCTGTAGCAGATCGAATTGAATGCTGGGCAGATTTAGGCCCAAAGACACCATGATCAGAATCAGAGCAACAGAAATCAGCAGTGACATGGAGAGAAGTGAGGGGACGCTTTCTTATTGATTGGGTAGTGACTTGTCTTCATATCAACGCATTGAGCGGCAATCGAAATGTAATAACTCCGGTCTCCGTTACTCCTGTAGGGGTGACGGTTGAGCGCGATGGCTCATTGCGATGGATGTAGAAGTTGTTTAACAGCTCCACTTGATATCCGGAAGGATCATGGTCTTTCATGGCAATGGAGAATAGGAATTACATTTTGCTTGTGGTCTAATTAAGGTCTCTTCGATACGTGTTGATGAAGTGGTCGCGATGGTGAGCATCGCTTTGAAAAGTCAGGTCTTCTTCTGGAGCTGCTTGGACTGATTGGTGTGAATGGATATGGTTTGTTTGTATTTTTAACTCTCATTTATGAGTTTTTAGCTTCGAGATTTATACTTTTTTCAGTGTATGTCTGAATTTTTGTGGTGCCTCGATCTAAGCGATAGCTTTGCTGATGAGGGGGCTGGGGCTATGGGAGTCAACTCAATCTCTCTGACGAATCAAGGTTTAAGTCCTTGTTTTGATCAGAGTCTGTTTAGGTGTTTCCTGAAAAAGGTTTCGATAAGTGGCTGAAAAATGTCCGCGGCTTGTGAATCCTTAGTGGGAGAAGATTTCTCCCATTGTGCTTAATTCTAGGGCAGAATGACCTTCTGCTGAGCGAAGCGTTGAATTGACTTGTTGGAGTCCCGAGGGGGCATGAGCGGATAGGGCCGCCACTGGTTGAAGCAACAGCAAGACACTGATTGCCCCTGTTAGTCCTGTTGTTCCTAGTTGGACTGTCATTTCTGAATGGCCTCCAAGAGTCGGTCGCAGCCGTTGTCAAAGCAAGCCACGGCTCCGCGTCCGTTGTCCGCAAAGGCCATCCCAATGCGTGTGCGGCCTTGAATCGCATCACCGCCTTGGATCAGCACATCGGCCAGGAAGGTTGGGTTGTTCACGCAAAATGCTTTGTTGTTGAAGCAAAGCTCGTCTGTTTTGAAATTGATCGATGCGTTTTTGACCGATGTCTAGGGTGCGCCTGCACTGGCTTGGCTTTCGATACGGACGTAAGGATCTTCTATCACCCGGTACGTCGCCGTACGTGATCCAAACCGATGTCGATCTTCCGTGGAATGATCCACACTTATCGCCTGTACTTGGCAGGAAAATCGTGATGCTGTTGGGGTGCTGCAAGTGGTGTTGATGACATCAAGCTCCTCTGCGTTGAACGCTGGAGCAACCAGGCCGCGGCTGAGATCCAGCAGGGATGTCAGCACCTTGCTTCGTTTGGACACAAGCCTTGGGATGGTGTGAGCGCGGAAGTGCGATGACTTCCATCCGTTCAAGATGGCTACAACTATCGCGGTGCGATTCGAATGTGCACCAATGGGATCAAGGAGCGTCGCCAACGCCTTCATGACATTTTGCTTGCCCTCCTGGCCCAACAGGGCGATCTCGAGCTGATGGATGGTGACAATCCGTCTGGTTTAGTGGCAGGGGGCAGTCGCGACGTATCAGCTGAAGCCGCGCGCTGGCTGGAACGGAATCGTCGGGTCTTACAGCGCTATCAATCGTTAGTGCGCACTGCAGTGACACTCGATGCCCTTCTCGATGCTGAAGAGGGCATCGCTCAGGACCGTGCTTGAACCTGCTGTTTTTAGCTGAGTCGTTCTTGACCCAGCAACTGTTGCTCCCGGCCGATGATCAACAACAGCAGGCTGATGGCAAGCAACAAGGCGGTAAGACCAGACACCACCAACATCGTTCCAGCCAGCCCTTGGGTGTAAGCCTCTTGCAGGAGTTGCATCAGTTGTCTGGAAGCCCTTCCTTCCAAGGAGATCGGACTGTTGCGTAGAAACAAGCGAATCTGTTCGTCGATTTGGGTGATGTGCTCTAAGCCAAGGCCTGCGCCCTGCATTCGAGTGTGGAGATCGTTGAAGCCAAATCCGGAGATCATCGTTCCACTGGCGGCAAGCCCAAAGGCAAAGCCCAGCTGTCCGCTGGTTGTGCGAAAGGCAAGCACTGAACCAAAGCAATGCTCAGGTGCTTCCTGCACAAATAAGGCTGATTGCGGCACCGCTACAAAGGCCAGCCCGAATCCTGCGAGCATTAAGGCCGGCAGTAGTTGCCAGTAAGGCGTCTGTACCTGCACGATGGCGAATAGGGCAAGACCCACCACCAGGGCCAGGCTGCCGCCGCCCATCAATACCAAGGTGCGACGACCCGGACCCATCCAGCGCCCTGCATAGATCCCCGCCACGCCAAAGCAGATCAAGAATGGCAGTTGTCCAAGGGCTACATCACTGGTGCTGTAGCCCTGTACCAATTGCCAGAAATTACTGGTTTGCAGCTGCACCACTGCTTGCGCCACATTCCAGCCGATTCCATTGATCACGGCGGCTGCAAAAAAGCCTCGCAGGTAAAGCTTGGGTGGAAAAATTGGCTGATGGCTGCGGCGCTCAATGGTGATGTGAAGCGCAAATAACAAGAGTCCGCTCAGGGAAGGCAGCCAGAAACTTGGGCTGCGCAGCCCAAGGGCTGCATGGTTGATGCCAAATAAAAACAGCACCATGGCGATGGCGATGCTGGTTAGCCCTGGGAGATCTGGTTTAAGCGAGCGATTTCCAGCGATAGCTGGTACAAGCGTGGGTAAGAGGACCAGGCTTACCGTGCAAATGACTGGTACCAGCAAAAAGGCCAGCCTCCAATCGATCGTGGCCATCCAACCGCCGATGAGAGAGCCAGTGATAAAGCCCACAACGATCAGCAGATTCCAGAGTCCGAGGGCGGCACTCACGCCAGCAGTGGGTGTCACGAAGCGCACACTGGCAAAGGTGCTGGTGAGCACCGAGCCCAGTGCGATGCCCGTCAGCGCGCGACCGATCAGAAAGATTCCTGCTTCGCTGGCCAGCATTGAGAGAAGATTGCCGATGAGAGCAAGCAGGAGGGAAGCCGCTAACACCTTTCTCCGTCCGAAGCGGTCGCCCAAAAATCCCATCACCAAGACTGAGGCGGCTTGAGCCAAGGTGGACACACTGGCTCCCAGTGCCAAAACTGATCCGTGCATCTGCAGGGCATCGCTGGCCTTCACCAAAGCGATATTGGCTACGCTCGGGTCGATCAGCTGCAGGCTGGCCAGGATTCCGAGATACGGGACTGTTAGGCGAGAAATTTTCAGGGCTCGAATGCCGGTGACCGTCAAAAGGCTGGAGGTGTAATGGTTGAGACCAGTGGTGATTCGTGGCTTTGGCATTTTGATTCGCAACGCCAAAGCCATAGCAGGTGTCAATCAGCCGGCAGTGTTGCATGCATCGCTTGGCTTCCATTCCCTCATTTGCTGATAGCCAGGCTCTGGCTCTTCTGGCCAGCTCTGGCAATCTGGAGCAACTTTCGGCCTCTGCATGGCACCGCTCGGACTGTCTGCACTGCGTTCACGGTTTAGCCGCGGCTCGTCAGGGAAGGGCTGGCAATCACCAGAAGCAAGTTGGAACCGTCCATTTGGACTGGGTTGGCAGACACCTTTCACTGTCCGCTACGCAAGCAACCTCGATGATGGCCCCTGGCATGGCATGCCTTTGGGGGGGTTTGGTGCGGGCTGCTTGGCACGCAGCTCCCGTGGTGATTTCAACCTCTGGCATCTCGATGGTGGAGAGCATTGGTTCGGCACTATCCCCGACTGCCAATTCGCTCTGTGGGAAAAGCAAGGTGAGCATGTGTCTGTTCACGCGTTAGCCACTGAGCCAGAACTTGATGACTCAAGGCCAGATTCAGGGAAGCCGCTCAGCAGCTGGCAGTGGTATCCAGCCAGTACCGATGAGCGCAGCACTGGAACTTACGCCGCCCGCTATCCCCTGAGCTGGAATCATTATGAGGGAGTGTTTCGCGCTGAGGCGACGTGCGAGGCGTTCAGTCCGATCCTTCCCGGCGACTATCAACGCAGCAGCTATCCAGTGGCGGTTTTCCACTGGACCTTGCGCAATCCCACCAACAAGCCCCTGGAGCTATCGCTACTGCTGAGCTGGCGAAACACGGTGGGTTGGTTCACCAACACCGATTCATCGGCCAAGGTTCACTTTCGTGATGACGGTAGTCCTGAACATAATTACGCTCCGGCGATTGGGAACACCGAGGGGCAGCGCAATTGCTGGATTGATGGCAATGGATTGAGCGGTGTGCTGCTCGATGGCAAACGGTCGATGCCGCTTGCGGAAGGAGAAGGACAGTGGTGTTTAGCCCTTCCAGAAGAGATGGAGGGCGTCGAGCTGATGCGCTGCAGCCGCTGGGATCCAAGTGGTGATGGAGCTGAGATTTGGCAGCCGTTTGCGACTGATGGGGTTATTCCTAACAGCAACAACGATCGCTCCAGCCGCCCGGGTGAGCATGCCAGTGCTGCGATTGCTGTGAAGCTCAGCCTGGCGCCGGGTGAAACCCGAGAGATTCCGGTTGTGATCAGTTGGGATCTGCCAGTGACAGCTTTTGCCACAGGGGTGAGTGATTTGCGACGTTACAGCGACTTTTTCGGAGCTAACGGCAACCATGCAGCGGCGATTGCTAGGGAAGCCTTACGTGATTGGAGGTCTTGGCATGAACAAATTGAGGTATGGCAGGCCCCGGTATTGGCACGAACGGAGCTGCCCGAAGAGTTGCGGATGGCACTCTTCAATGAGCTCTATGACCTGGCCAGTGGCGGCAGCCTTTGGACGACAGCGACTTCGAAAGATCCCTACGGTCGATTTGGGGTTCTTGAGTGTCTTGACTACGCATGGTACGAAAGTCTTGATGTGCGTTTGTACGGCTCTTTTGCCTTGCTGCAGCTCTGGCCGGAGTTGGATAAAGCGGTGATTCGTAGCTTTGCCCGGGCGATTCCGGCGGCAGATACCACCCAACGGCCGATTGGTTGGTATTTCACGCAAGGTCGCGGGAGGGTGGAAGCCGACCGCAAGGTGAAAGGCGCCACTCCGCATGATTTGGGTGCACCCAATGAAGTGCCTTTTGATGCCACCAATTACACCGCCTATCAAGATTGCAATCTCTGGAAAGATCTCGCCAGCGATTACGTTTTGCAGGTGTGGCGCACCTTTACATTGTCACCAACTGGGGAAGACCTGAGTTTTCTCGCGGACTGTTGGCCAGCGGCGGTGCAGGCACTGCATTACCTCAAACAATTTGACAGAAATGACGATGGTTTGCCTGATAACGGCGGTGCCCCGGATCAAACCTTTGATGATTGGCCGCTGAAGGGGGTGAGTGCTTACTGCGGTGCGCTTTGGATTGCAGCATTAGAAGCAGCCTTAGCGATGGCGCAACGGTTGCAGCTGGAAATGGGTCTGGAAACTGGTGAGGAGCAACATACCTTTAGTGGTTGGTTGGAACAATCGCGCACCAATTTCGACAGGCTCCTTTGGAATGGCGAGTACTACGACATCGATGCCGAAAGTGGTACTCCCGTAGTGATGGCTGATCAACTCTGTGGTGATTTCTATGCTCGCTTGCTGGGCCTTCCACCTGTGGTGAGTGAGGTCAATAGCCGCAGTACCTTAAAGGCCATCAAGGAAGCTTGTTTTGACAATTTTGCGGATGGCACTTTGGGTGTAGCCAATGGTTTGCGCCGTGATGGCACTCCACTGGATCCGAATGGCACCCACCCTTTGGAAGTTTGGACAGGGATCAATTTCGGCATTGCCAGCTACTACCGCTTGATGGGGGAGGGCAAGACTGCAGAAGCGATTTGCTCTGCGGTCGTGAACCAGGTGTATTCGGGTGGTTTGCAATTCCGCACGCCCGAAGCGATCACTGCAGTGAATACATTCCGGGCCTGCCACTATCTGCGGGCGATGGCGATTTGGGGGCTTTGGGCCACCCATACCGCTTGGGAGTTGATCCCTGGTGCACAGCGGGTGTAAGTGGTGCTTGCTGTTGGTGAACTCTTGAGTTAAGGCTTACTTGTTCGTGATCCGTTGGGCTTCCCTAGCGAATGTGGTTGGGATCCCATTCGCGGATCTCTTGCGTGGCGTTGACCTGCAGTCAGATTTAGACGTTTTCAGCCAACAGCTCGACCTCTGTCGAGCTGTTGTGGGCTATTCCTCTGATGACTGATTGAAAGGTATTCCTGATTCGTGCGCCAACAAGAGGAAACGACTTTCGCCCTGCTGGCATTGTTCTGGGTGGTTCTCATGGTAGAGGTCATTCGGTCTGAATTTCAGGCGAGCCAATATTTGCTCTTGATTGGATGGCTTATGCCAACCCAAGGTTTTTGTCAGGTGGAAGAGAGGGGCAAATAGACTATGTTTCTCATTTGTTGAGATTGAACTTTGCGATTGCCGTTTACTTTTTAGGTGTCATTTGCTACTTGCTGGGGCTTGTTTTGTGATTCTGTGCTTTTTGGTTGTTTGGTTTGGACGTAATTAGTCATAGTTCATAGGTTTTGAGTCACATTTGTTAGTGGATCAGTTGCGACTGTATTGGAGAATTCAGAGGAGTTGTTGATCCATGGCGTGTCTCCCTTTACCGTTGGGTGGTGTTGAAAAAATTTCCACCAGGAGTGCATTCCAACTTTTGATAGGAAATTGACATCTTTCTCGTTGCGTTTTATTGATGTTGATCTCTTGTTGCTGTTGACAAGCGAACTCATAACAATCGATTGATTGTTCTTTTGTCTTTTTTTTCTCTTTTTCAATCTTGATTCATGGCTGATTTCTCTGGTGGTGTCACTTATCAAGTCAACCCTGCAGGTGCCGACATCCCAAAATTTGATCTCATCAATGATCGTCTTGATTTTGGAGAGATCTCAGTCCATGGATTGATTTTGGGCTCTTTAGCTGATGGCACTGCGGTTATCGTCAATCCATGGGCTGATCCTGTACAGACCCAAGCACTCCAGGGTTTGCGTTGGAGTGACTTAAGTCTGGATAATTTTGGAGTCGTTGGAAATGAGCATCTCCGTCAGGACATTGGGGGGGTGTTGTCTTGGGAGAAGGTCATTGGCGAACGTGACCCGAACACGATCTATGTGCGATCTCATCAATTTGGGGTTGAGGACGTCGTCAGTGGCTTTGATCCACAAACCCAGAAGCTGAGTTTTTTGTACTTGGGCACCAGGGAACGTATGTCGGTGCTGGATTCCGACCAGGGTCTGTTGATCAGTTTTCAGCCATCCGGTCAGAGCGTGTTGCTTCTGGGTGTTCAGCGCAAAGATTTGATCGGCTCCAATCTTGAGTTTCACCACGATCAAGTGATGGAGGACAACCTAGAAGTTCCTTTTGGATTCACGGCAGATGAGGTGGCATTGGTGAGTCGGGAAGGTCTGTTGACTCCTGCTTCACCGATGGGAACGTTCACTGATGGCAACCAGATCCGCGCTGGCCAGCCGGTGAATCCCGATTCGATGGTGGTGTCTATTGAGTCTTCGCATGACGTGCATAGCCATGAACTTCATAACCATGCTGTCCATTCGCATTCCATGGGTACGGACACCGTGATGCCTATGGCAATGGATGCTGACCCACTAGCTGCTGGAGACAATCTTCTGCAGTTGTCGTCCGGAGGACTGAAGATTTCGGCGACGATTACAGGTGGATGGTCTGGCACCACTGCAGGTCAGATCAGGGTGACTAATACCAGTGATGTCTCATTAGGAACTGACTGGAGTATCGAATTTGTGATGGATGCGCCGTTTAAAACCGTCAGCAATTTTGAGGTTCAGTCCACGCTGCGAGAGGACGGTCGATATGCGGTGAAATTAATGCCGAAATCTTGGTCTGCTCCGTTAGGAGCTGGCTCATCCCAGGATTCGTACTACCAGGCTTCTGTTGAAGCATCGATGCCTCAAGAGGTGTTTGATTTTGGCGAACTCGCTGCTTCCAGCACGGTGATAGGTGGATCGGTGTTGGGTGAATCTGCGCTTGTTGCAGAGAACAGCACGGATGTCTCCAATGCCAAAGAGGTCAGTCGTCATGACAGGAGTGATGACACCGATAGTGAGGTCACCGCAGATTTCAGCGATGCCATCGAGCCTGTTGATGCAAGAGAAGCGGTTGATCTCGCCTTGGAGAGCAGTGTTGACAGCTCTATTCCAAAAGCTGCAACGACTGAGCAGTTCGAGGTAGTACGTCCGAACGACGAGTCTGTAGAGGATAACCACGACGCTCATAGGGCTGATGACATCGTCTCTGTGAACGTGGCGGAGCCTGTCAATCCTGATCTGGCCCCTGATCATGCTGTTGAGTCGTCCGGAGGACTGAAGATTTCGGCGACGATTACAGGTGGATGGTCTGGCACCACTGCAGGTCAGATCAGGGTGACTAATACCAGTGATGTCTCATTAGGAACTGACTGGAGTATCGAATTTGTGATGGATGCGCCGTTTAAAACCGTCAGCAATTTTGAGGTTCAGTCCACGCTGCGAGAGGACGGTCGATATGCGGTGAAATTAATGCCGAAATCTTGGTCTGCTCCGTTAGGAGCTGGCTCATCCCAGGATTCGTACTACCAGGCTTCTGTTGAAGCATCGATGCCTCAAGAGGTGTTTGATTTTGGCGAACTCGCTGCTTCCAGCACGGTGATAGGTGGATCGGTGTTGGGTGAATCTGCGCTTGTTGCAGAGAACAGCACGGATGTCTCCAATGCCAAAGAGGTCAGTCGTCATGACAGGAGTGATGACACCGATAGTGAGGTCACCGCAGATTTCAGCGATGCCATCGAGCCTGTTGATGCAAGAGAAGCGGTTGATCTCGCCTTGGAGAGCAGTGTTGACAGCTCTATTCCAAAAGCTGCAACGACTGAGCAGTTCGAGGTAGTACGTCCGAACGACGAGTCTGTAGAGGATAACCACGACGCTCATAGGGCTGATGACATCGTCTCTGTGAACGTGGCGGAGCCTGTCAATCCTGATCTGGCCCCTGATCATGCTGTTGAGTCGTCCGGAGGACTGAAGATTTCGGCGACGATTACAGGTGGATGGTCTGGCACCACTGCAGGTCAGATCAGGGTGACTAATACCAGTGATGTCTCATTAGGAACTGACTGGAGTATCGAATTTGTGATGGATGCGCCGTTTAAAACCGTCAGCAATTTTGAGGTTCAGTCCACGCTGCGAGAGGACGGTCGATATGCGGTGAAATTAATGCCGAAATCTTGGTCTGCTCCGTTAGGAGCTGGCTCATCCCAGGATTCGTACTACCAGGCTTCTGTTGAAGCATCGATGCCTCAAGAGGTGTTTGATTTTGGCGAACTCGCTGCTTCCAGCACGGTGATAGGTGGATCGGTGTTGGGTGAATCTGCGCTTGTTGCAGAGAACAGCACGGATGTCTCCAATGCCAAAGAGGTCAGTCGTCATGACAGGAGTGATGACACCGATAGTGAGGTCACCGCAGATTTCAGCGATGCCATCGAGCCTGTTGATGCAAGAGAAGCGGTTGATCTCGCCTTGGAGAGCAGTGTGGATGTCGTTGAGGCTGGCGTCGTCAAGTTGGATTATGTGGCCCCGGAGGACTTGAGCGATCAGCGCATCGTGACCTATTTCGAGGAGTGGGGGGTGTATGACCGCGATGTCAACCTCTCTGATGTTGATGGTCAGGCCATGACTCATCTCAACTACAGCTTTTTTGATGTGAAATCAGATGGATCGATAGAGCTGTTTGATTCCTATGCCGCACAGGAGATGCGCTTTGGGGTTGAGGATCAAGTGAGCCGTACATTTACGACAGCTGAGTATGCCGTTGTTGATCCATCTTTGATTGCGGCTTACAACTCAGATCGCTACACCATTCGTGAAACGGTTGATTCTGTGAAGGTAACGAGTGTTCCTGTGGGATGGAACGATGTGGGTCTAAAAGATGCTGGTAATTTTGAGCAACTCAGACGTTTTAAGGAGCTGAATCCAAACGTTAACCTTGGATTTGCCCTTGGCGGATGGACTCTTTCTGGTGAGTTCAGTACGGCCTATTCCACTCAGGCGGGTCGGGATCACTTCACGGATGAAGTGGTGGATCTATTTCGTACACATGACTTTTTTAATACGGTTGATTTTGATTGGGAATATCCTGGCGGCGGAGGTCAAGCTGGAAATGCAGTTAGGCCAGATGATGGATTCAATTTTGCTTTGGTTCTGAAACAACTCCGCGATAAGTTGAATGCTCTTACGTTGGATACAGGTGAGAATTATCAGGTGTCAATTGCAACAGCTGGTGGCAAAGAAAAGCTTGCTAATTTAAATCTTCCTGGAATTGATCCTTACGTTGATTTTTACAATGTGATGACTTACGATTTCCACGGAGGTTGGGAAAATCAAACTGGTCACCAGGCTGCTATGACAGGTGATGATAACAACTATGATGTTGATTCGGCGGTTGCATTTTTTGAGGATTCTGGGGTTGAACTTTCGAAGGTGGTGATGGGTGCTCCTTTATACACTCGTGCCTGGGGTGGCGTGGATGAAGGTCTCACGTTTGGCCACAATCAACCAGGTGTTGCTGGTGATGCAGAGGGGTCATTTGAAGCAGGCGTTTATGATTACAAAGACATCATCAATGATGTGATCACTGGTCAGACTGATCTCTACTGGGATGATACGAATAAGGCTGCATTTACCTATGATGGTGATGAATGGAGCTCGATTGAAACTACCGCTACAATCGCTGGAAAGGCGGCCTACATTCAAGAGAAAGATCTTGGAGGAATGATGTTCTGGGCCTTGAGTAATGATGCTGATAATGACCTTAGTTTGTTGCAAGCAGCTAACGATATCCTTCGCCTGGGTGTCGCTTATGAAGATGTAATCGAAAAGTCTCCTGACTTCGACTACATTATCGGCGGCAACAATGAATTCAGCTTGAGTGACTTCACGAATCTGGCCCAATATTAATCCCAGTTTATTTGACTTCTAGCTCTTGTTCAACTGATTCTCTATTGGACGGCTATGTTGTGATTTCACTCCTTGCAAGTTGCCATCAGATCTTGGGCAACGGTCCTGGCCAGGTTCACTGCAGACATCTTTTTCCAGTGGTTTTTGCGTTCTTATAACCCTTGGCTTAAGGCCCCGCAGTACGGACCTGAAGCGCCGATGATGATGGGATGGATTGGTCTAAGCGAAATGGGTGTGCTGCGTCGATTTCTGTTCTCATTGTTGGTTGCCGTGGTACTGCTCCTTGTCAGCTCCAGAGCCGCTTTGGCTCTGGTTCATGAGCACAGCGATGAGTCTGGTGCGCCGATGCTGCGCAGCCTGGAAAGTTTGCGCGATCTCGATTACGACAGCTGGCAGACGGTGGTTTACCGCGTTGGAAAGCCAGGAAATCCAGTGGTGCTAAGGATTGTTGGCTTCCCTGGCAGGGTGCGACTTGAGCATCCGATGCCCCTGCGTGTTCAGGCTGGTGTGAAGGAGTGGAAATTGGAGGACATCACTCTCGATAATCCTGCTCTTGCCAGAGATGGCCGCGAAGCTGCTGCCGAATTTGCCCTCGAGCCCCTTTTGAGTGATCTGAGCAATAACCGTCCTCTGCGTTTGTTCCTGCCTGGAGTGTTCAATGAGTTGCCTGTTCCTCCATATGTTGTTGGCGAATGGCGCGATGTTCAAACTCAGCCTTTGAGCTGATGAGAACCAGTGGCAGCCGCTGGAACATTTGGATGCGCAGGGCACTGCAGTTGGCAGAGCTTGCTGATGGTCTGACAAGCCCAAATCCACTCGTTGGTGCCGTCGTTCTTGATTCTCATGGTGAGTTGGTGGGCGAAGGCTTTCATGCAAAGGCTGGGGAGCCCCATGCAGAGGTGGGTGCTCTGGCCCAGGCCGCTGATCGAGCCAAAGGTGGCACGATCATCGTCACCCTTGAACCCTGTTGTCATCAGGGTCGGACGCCTCCTTGTACGGAAGCGATTATCAAGGCGGGAATTGAGAGGGTGGTAGTGGCTCTCAAGGACCCAGATCCGCGTGTGGCCGGTGGTGGTATCCAGCGTTTGCGTGACGCCGGATTAGAGGTGATCACCGGGGTGCTGAAAGCTGAAGCGGCTGAACAAAACAGGGCCTTTGTTTATCGCGTTCAAACTGGCCGACCCTGGGGCCTACTCAAATGGGCCATGAGTCTGGATGGACGCACCGCCCTGCCCAACGGAGCCAGCCAATGGATCAGTGCACCGCCAGCCCGTGGCTGGGTTCATCAGCTCCGCGCGGGGTGTGATGCGGTGATTGTGGGCGGTGGGACCGTGCGTGCTGATAACCCCTTGCTCACCAGTCGAGGCCGGCGCACGCCTGAACCGCTGAGGGTGGTAATCAGTCGCAGTCTGGATCTGCCCGCCAAGGCTCAGCTTTGGGACACCAGCATGGCTGCAACGCTTCTTGCTTACCCTCCAAACAGTAGTGATCGCTTACCTCCTGAGGGACCGGAGTGTCTTCAACTTAAGGACAGTGAACCGTTGCCGTTGTTAGAAGCTCTGGCGGAACGAGGCTGCAATCAGGTGCTCTGGGAATGCGGTCCTTCCTTGGCGGCGGCGGCCCTTCAGCAGGGTTGTGTTCAGGAGTTGGCGGTGGTCATGGCTCCCAAGCTTCTTGGTGGCCAGTTGGCTCGCACGCCTCTCGGGGATCTGGGGTTCTCTGCAATGGATCAGGTGATTGAACTTTCGAGTTCTAATCCAATGCGCCTGGGGGATGATCTGCTGCTGCTGTACAAGCTGCTTTAGGTCGTTTGGGCATTGACGCTCAAACCTTTTTGGCCTCTGATGCCGCACTTTTAGCTTAAGGAGTATCCCAAAGCGATTGAGGTGTCCAAGGACTGCCATTGATCATCCACATCGATCCATCCACTAAGCGATAGTTTTGATTGAGCGTTGCAATCTTTTTCATATCGTTCTTGCTGAGTTTGACATCAGCGGCTTGAAAATTCTCCAGCAAGCGTGCTGGCGAAACCGATTTAGGAATCGTAGAAATCCCCCGTTGTACATGCCACGCCAATAACACCTGGGCAGGAGTACAGCAGGACGACTCAGCAATTGATCTAATCACAGGATTGGCGAGCAGCACTGGACCATGCTTGTCTTTTTGGAATGCAGGGCGAAGAAGTGGTGCAAAGGCGGTCACATGAATCTTGTGTGAAGCGCAGTATTGAATGAGTTCTGGTTGTTGAAGAAGCGGATGGTGTTCTACCTGATTCACTTCAGGTTGATGCTTGCAGTTCAGAAGTAGTCGATCAAGCTTGTGAATGGAGAAGTTGCTGACGCCAATGTGATGCGTGAGACCTTGCTCGCAGGCTGATTCCATTGCTTCCCATGTTTCACGAATCGAAAATTCTGATGGCGGGAGAAAATCCTCTGCTGATTGTGCTGAGTGAGAGTCTGGCTTAATGGTGACCGGCCAATGAATCAGGTAAAGGTTCAGATAATCCGTGCCAAGATCTTGCAGTGATTTCTTGAGTGCAGATTGCACCTGATCCTTTCCATGGCAATTAGACCAAAGCTTTGATGTGATGAAAGTTCTGATCTTGTAATTTCTTTGTCTCGGATCGCATCGCGAATAGCAGTACCAATTTCAGCTTCATTTCCGTAACTACTTGCGCAATCAATGTGACGATATCCAATCTGAATTGCGTTTCTTAATGCTGAATATAATTTGCCAGACTCTGCATTCCAAGTGTCAAGACCGATTAAGGGGATTTGATCATTATGCGATAAAGATGTGTATTGCATCACCGTTTTTGATTGTTTCATTCAATATGAGTTGAGTTGGCTTTCATTATTTTTTGTCTTCTATCTCGACGAGATCTTTATCATCCAGATCGCTGGTATATCGACTGATCAGCACTCCCATGACGACTGCCAGATATAAAGGTCCTATGATTCCAGTTACGACAGCCAACATCCTTGACAAGGGAAGCATCGGTTCGATGTCTCCGAATCCCACAGTGGTAAGACAAATGAAGGCGAAATAGTTGATATCTGCAAAAGCTCTCATCAAAACCAGCACGCTGGCATTGGGACTGTTTGCTGATTCTTTGAGGATGTTGAGAGGTTCAAAACTTCCTGGCTGAATGGTTTCTACACCACTCATGACCAAACCTGCAGTGAGTCCTAAAAGCAGATAGCCAGCCGCCGCTCCCATGAGCAATCCAGACGTGACTTTGCGTTCCTGCGAGAGACTTTGGACCAAGCGGACCACGCTCCATCCCACCAGCAGGCTCCAAGTCAGGACAAGTGGTACCCCACTCACCACCCAGCGGACAGGTGTGATTTGCCAAAGAAGGAGGGCTGCAAGGGCAGCGACGCCCAGTGCTTGGTAAAGACGGTCTTGCAGTGTGAGTACCTTCTTGCGGATCATCACCAATTGGGTGAGCAGCAGGGCGATGAGGGCGTATCCCAATGCGGCAATCCAGCTCAAGCGTGGAAAGGCAAAGCTCACCAGCACGATCAGGCAGAGCCCTAGCAATAGCTCATAGATTTTTTCTCGACTCCGGCGATTGAATCTGTTTGATCTCATCTTCTGAACATTCAGCCAAACTCAAAATCCCAACTATGGCAAATGCAATAGAGCCCAGCAAGGTGGTTCGAACTGACATTGTGCTGTCGATTACCTGTTCCTGAAGCAAGTTTGTCGGTAGACCCGCGAGTGCAGATTGCATGAACCAGATACAACCCAAAGCATTGACGATTGAAATCCACCAGCCGAGATGATCTGGCTCAAACACCAGCACCTTGCCGTGACCGACTTCTTGCAATCCGTAAGCCGCAGATACCAGAAACAGGATGGAGCCGATCAAGTTGGGAAGGATGCTCAGCAGTATCCAAAGCCCGGCATTTGGATGCTGCTGGTTCCAACTGAAAAACGTTTCAACGTTGAATAGCACCGTTCCAATGCTTTGGGTCAGTGCGCAGCGCAGGCCACACCACTTCCAGTGGGGTGAATCGGCAGGTAGTTTCTGATCTCCGATGCGTGCTTGTTTGAGTTGCCACCAGCCGCCAGCCGTAAAAAAGACTGATCCAATCGCAAGTAGTCCTAAAGCCATTGATGGTGATTGGCTGTTGTGAAGTTGCAGCCAGGACCCAAGTGCAAACAGCAACGGCCCAAAGATGAAGGCCAGGGCCGTCCGCTCCTCTAAGCGTTCAAGTTGCTTGCGGTTCAGTAACGCCTGGAGCATTTCCCTCAGATTGAGGGCTTGGTAATGCCCACGCTTGAGTGGGCCGTGACCCTTGCGAAGACGTCGGCTGGTCCAAATACCAATGGGATGGCGCCATGCGCTGATTCCCAGGGCACCTCGCCAATGCGGCTTCAGACTTTCGCTTGAGATCATGGCGTTCGGTTCTCCCTCCAGCACTGGCGCCCATCAGCTAATCAACCGACTTAGTTTGGTTCGCAATTGGGATTCAGCGCTATGCCGATCCGCGAGGACGACAATCGCCCTAATCGGCGCTTCGGGATTATCAATTTGGTTTTGATTGGATTCGGGGTGTTGTTGTTGCTGAGCAGCTTCATCCCCAATCAAGGCATGCAACAAGTGCCTCGGGTGCCCTATTCCCTGTTTATCGACCAGGTGAATGATGGTGCTGTCAAGCGTGCCTTCATTACCCAAGATCAGATCCGGTATGAGCTCAGCGAGGTTGAGGACGGAGCCCCTTCCGTACTGGCGACCACTCCAATCTTTGATATGGATCTGCCTCAGCGCTTGGAAAACAAGGGAGTTGAGTTTGCGGCTGCCCCTCCGAAGAAGCCCAATATTTTCACCACCATCCTCAGTTGGGTGGTGCCTCCACTGATTTTTATTTTGGTATTGCAGTTTTTCGCACGCCGTTCGATGGGTGCTGGTGGAGCCCAGGGCGCACTCAGTTTTACGAAAAGTAAAGCCAAGGTTTACGTGCCTGATGAGCAATCGCGGGTGACCTTTGCTGATGTTGCTGGTGTGGATGAAGCTAAAGATGAATTGACTGAAATTGTTGACTTTTTAAAAACTCCTGAGCGTTACGCCGAAATCGGTGCACGAATTCCAAAGGGCGTCCTCTTAGTGGGGCCTCCTGGCACAGGTAAAACATTGCTATCGAAAGCAGTGGCAGGTGAAGCTGGTGTTCCTTTCTTTATTATTAGTGGCTCTGAATTTGTGGAGTTATTTGTTGGAGCTGGAGCAGCTCGCGTCCGAGACCTGTTTGAGCAAGCTAAAAAGAATGCTCCCTGCATCATTTTTATTGACGAATTAGATGCAATTGGTAAAAGCCGTTCCGGTTCGATGGGTGTGGTTGGAGGCAACGATGAGCGTGAGCAAACTCTCAATCAATTGCTGACAGAAATGGATGGCTTTGCCTCAAAAGACAAACCGGTCATTGTGTTGGCGGCCACCAACCAACCTGAAGTTCTCGACGCAGCTCTGTTGCGGCCTGGTCGCTTTGACCGGCAGGTGCTGGTGGATCGCCCGGATCTTTCTGGACGTAAAACAATTCTCGAAATCTATGTCAAGAAAGTAAAACTTTCTGATTCCGTTGATCTTGATCGTATTGCTCAAGCTACGAGCGGCTTTGCAGGTGCTGATCTCGCCAACCTTGTGAATGAAGCTGCATTACTCGCAGCCCGCAATAAGCAAACCGAAGTTTTGCAAGCAGATTTGAATGAAGCGATTGAACGGGTCGTTGCTGGGCTTGAGAAAAAAAGCCGGGTGATGCAAGACGATGAGAAAAAAGTGGTTGCTTATCACGAAGTTGGTCACGCAATTGTGGGTCACCTCATGCCGGGTGGTAGCAAAGTGGCCAAAATCTCGATTGTGCCCCGCGGGATGAGTGCTCTCGGTTACACCTTGCAGCTTCCTACTGAAGAGCGTTTCCTTAACTCACGTGAAGATCTTGAGGGGCAAATCGCAACCCTTCTCGGAGGTCGATCTGCCGAAGAAATTGTTTTCGGCAAAATCACCACCGGCGCTGCGAATGACCTTCAACGTGCGACTGATATTGCTGAGCAGATGGTGGGCACGTATGGAATGAGTGAAACCCTTGGTCCCCTGGCGTATGACAAGCAAGGTGGTGGACGTTTTCTGGGTGGTAGCAACAATCCTCGCCGTACGGTCAGCGATGCCACTGCACAAGCGATTGACCGTGAAGTAAGGGGCCTGGTGGATCGTGCCCATAATCAAGCCCTCGCCATTCTTCGCCAGAATATGGCACTCCTCGAAACGATTTCCCAGAAAATTCTTGAGAAAGAAGTCATTGAAGGTGATGACCTTAAGGAAATGCTTTCTGCGAGTGTTATGCCCGATGAGGAAGCGGTTGCTGCGTAATCTTCATCTTGAAGAATAGACTGCCTCCATCCAGGGGCAGTCTTTTTTTGGGACAAGGATTTGTCAGGATAGATCTTATTCTGTCGATCGATTCGTAAATGATAAAGCAAGAGATTTTTGCCTAGACTTTTCTTTGTGACCATTTCTGTCCCTTGGGATCAAAAATCTGAGCATATTGGCTAGTGGTGTGATTTCCGAAAGGAAGATTCAGTTGATTCTTACGTTGATTGAATCTTTTGGTTTCGCGTCTTGTGAAGTACTTATAGCAAGTCTTTATGCTTCGGCTCAGGCTTAATGGTTGATCCGTTCTTGACGGCAATCTCATCAAAGCAGCGATTTAATTCAATTGCAGGTCCGATGTTTTGAATAAAACTTTGATCTTCGGTCCCTTGCCTCGCTGGCGCTTAGGTGTAGCGTCGCTGAATTCTTTTAACTCGTTGTCTGGTGATGGAGACTGATTCTTGCTTTGGGCATTGTTAAGCGGTTGTCTTTCTCCTTTTTGTCCAAATTCTTTCAGGAGATGAACGGCGAAGTGTTTCATTTGTTGGGGTTTTTGGCACATTGATCGCCAATGCTTCCAGCATGAAGGGACCTTGAGGCTTGACGAGCAGGCCGTTCATCTCCGATAACACTCCTTTGAAACCGCTGGCATGGATAAGGGCGTAGCCGCTGTTCTCACCTCCTTAAGCGGAGGCGATTACCTTTCTTCGGCCGATATGTCTGCGGAGGAAACCCAGGCGCTTCTCGACCTTGCGCGCCAACTCAAGTCGGGGGATCGTCGCATCGATCTTGGCAATCGGGTGCTGGGTTTGATTTTCACCAAGGCGTCAACACGCACTCGCGTGAGCTTTCAGGTGGCGATGGCCCGTCTCGGTGGTCAAATCGTTGATTTGAACCCTCAAGTCACCCAGCTCGGTCGAGGTGAGCCTTTGGAGGATACGGCCAGGGTGCTGAGTCGTTTTTGTGATGCCCTCGCTGTGCGCACATTTGCGCAACAGGAGTTAGTGGATTACGCCTACTGGGCATCGATTCCGGTGATCAATGCCCTCACCGATCTCGAACATCCTTGTCAGGCATTGGCTGATTTTCTCACGATGCAGGAAGCCTTTGGCGATTTGCATGGTCAAACCCTGGCCTATGTGGGTGATGGAAATAATGTGGCCCACTCCTTGATGATCTGTGGAGCTCTGCTGGGCGTCAATGTGCGCATTGGCTGTCCAGATGGTTTTGAGCCTTTGCCAGGGGTACTGGATCAGGCTCGTTCCCTAGCGGTCGCTGGAGCTCAGATTGAGGTCACCAGTGATCCTTTAGCGGCCGTGCAGGGTGCTCAGGCGGTCTACACCGATGTCTGGGCTTCTATGGGCCAGGAGAAAGAGCAGGCGGAGCGTGAGCAAGCCTTCAAGGGATTTTGTTTGGATGAGGCTCTGTTATCGCAAGCTGATTCTCAGGCGATCGTGCTCCACTGTTTGCCTGCTCATCGAGACGAGGAGATCAGTGCTGGTGTCATGGAGAGCAGCTCAAGTCGGATCTTTGATCAAGCGGAGAATCGCCTGCACGCTCAGCAGGCCTTGCTTGCTGTTTTGCTGGGTGGTTTGTGAGCGCATCTCCCCAGCCTTTGTCTCTGCCTGGAGGTGCAGTGACAGTGGTTCTGATTCATGGATTTACAGGTTCCCCTGCGGAGATGGGACTCCTTGCTGAAGCCTTCCATTCCGCTGGATATGGTGTCGAGGTGCCTTTGCTGGCTGGTCACGGAACCAGCCTCAAGGATCTGATCTCGGTAAGGTCTAAGCAGTGGATTGATCCCCTTGACGCCCTAATTGCTCGTTTGTTGTCTGAACGGAAAACGGTCGTCGTCGGTGGGCTTTCGTTGGGGGCAATTTTGACGTTGCAGCTTGCGGTGCGTTACCCCGAAATCCAAGCCTTGTTGCTTTATGCACCACCAATTCGCAGTCGAGATCCACGTCGCTTTCTGGCACCGTTGTTGACCAGATTTACGCAATCGTTGCCAAAACCACCTTCCCATTTCTGTGATCCGTTAGCTGCTGAGCGTCTGTGGTCCTATGAACGCTATCCCGTGTTGACGAGTGCGCGTGTGCTTGATCTCATTTCCCGTACTCGCAAGCAGCTCAAGGCGGTTCACCAACCTCTTCTGGCGATTGCTAGTCGTCGCGACAATGTGGTTTCAAAGAGTGGCATTGAGCTGTTGATGAGGAGCGTCCAGTCGAATCCTCAGGAACTTCATTGGCTGGAACGCAGTAGTCATGCGATCACGGTGGATGGTGAATGGAAGACAGTCCGTGATCTAAGCCTTGAGTTTTTACGTAAGATTTTTCAACTTCAATCTGAGTTGAGCCATGGATCAAGAGGAACGTGACAACTGGCGAAGGGTTCTCGATGCACTCGAAGCAGCGGGCGATCGAGAGAGCGGTTTTTATCTCAGAGCACAAGCGATTTGCAACGGTGAACCTGATCCTTTGATCCAGATGGAGAAGACCTCATGAGCATCAATCCTATTGAAAGAGGCCTTGAACAATCCTTTGAAATTGAGAAGTGGGGCCGATTGATCCGTGAGTGCGACAACATAGATACGTTGAAAGAAACAGCACTTTCTCTGCTGCAACAATTGGCCCAGTTCAAAGCATCGAGTGCCTGGATGGCATCAAGAGCCTCGGAATCCGAGAATTCCAAGTTGGAAATGTTGGCCGAGTTGATTAAGCAAAAAAATCTGAATCAGGATCAGAAATGAACATTGTTTTCAAGCTTTACAAGCCGTTCTTTTTGAAGAATTTTTTATTTACCGGGTCAGCGATAGCTGCGGTTTTGGTTCCTATGCCAGGCCATGCAACTTGGGCCCCAAAGCCTGAGCCAAGCTTTTGGAGTGAGGTTCGGGTTCAGCTGGCAAAAAACGGGAACATCCAAGATGCAAATTGGACGTTTATGGAGGCGCTTCAGTCTCCCAAAATCGAGGCCGCTGAGTATTTACGTGATCCCCGTCGTAGCGAGGAGGTGGTTTCCTTTAAAGCATTGTTGCTGATGCGTCAAGGACAGAAGAGTTCTTGGGAGGTGCGACAGATATCCATGCGTGCCCAGTGCAGTGATGGCGTTCTCGAACGTCAGGATCAGCAGGGGCAATGGCTTGAATATCCAGGGCGTAAAGGGACAGCTTCCAAGGTGAGCTGGATCTGTGCACAAGCCCCGAAACCCTGAACCTCTTGCCAAACAGCTATAAGATAGGTACATATGTATTGACCGAACAAGAACATCCTGGTGGCCACTGGATCCCCCGAAGCGCTCACAGCAGCTCAGCAAGAGTTATACGACTGGCTTGCGGACTACATCAGTAACCACCGCCATAGCCCCTCCATTCGTCAGATGATGCAGGCGATGGGGCTACGATCACCTGCCCCTGTGCAAAGTCGTCTGAGGCATTTGCAGCAAAAGGGTTGGTTGACTTGGCAGGAAGGCCAAGCACGTACTTTGCAGTTGTTGGGGGGGATGACATCAGGTATTCCTGTGCTTGGAGCTGTGGCGGCCGGCGGTTTGGTTGAGACGTTTGATGATGTGCAAGAACGCCTTGACCTGGGTCCAGTACTTGAGACTCGTGGTTTATTTGCGCTCACCGTGAATGGTGATTCGATGGTGGATGCTCATATCGCTGATGGTGATGTTGTTCTGATGGAGCCAGTTCACGAGCCAGGTCGGCTCCGTCAGGGCACGATTGTGAGCGCCTTGGTTCCTGGGAGTGGCACCACCCTCAAACATTTTCATCTTGATGGAAGTGTGGTGCGACTAGAGGCGGCGAATCCTGCTTATGACCCCATTGAGCTTCCAGCTGAGCAAGTGCAGGTGCAAGGCAAACTGATGGCGGTTTGGCGTCAGGTTTGAACAACATGGCGTTGTAAGCTTCGCCATAGCGCAGGTTCGAGCCTACGGGCTTCCTCCTCGTCTATGGGGCCATAGCTCAGCTGGTAGAGCACCTGCATGGCATGCAGGGGGTCAGCGGTTCGAATCCGCTTGGCTCCACTAGGTTTTAACCAAGTGCGACAACCCCACTGGTCCAAAATTTGGTACAAGGCTGCAGTAGCTGAAATCTTTTTGTAGCAAGCTCAGCGTTTGCCCAAAAGGTCAGTCCATTGGACCGCATCAGGTCCAGTATCAATGAAGCATTAGCAACGCTGACACTGGCTACTGCAGCAGGTCTCTTTGCCCCTGTAAGCAAGATCACAGACCTGGGTGATGGCCATCAGCGAGCGAGGCGGTGAGTTCAGAGAAGCTGAAGGAGTCAGGGGGGCAGCCCAGCGCTGAACTCTCAGCTCTTCCTCAGAAGATTCAAGCGATTTGGATCTACAAAAAGGGAGGAGCCATCCCTTCTGGTTCGTTCACTTCAAGACACCGATCACCATGACTGACATCAACTCAAAAGCGATGGATGAATCACCCGTGGATTCAGAACAGATGGATCAGGAAATCAAGCCGGAAGACCTGCATGCGATCTCTGGTGGCTGGGGAAGGAGTTGCTATTACAGCTACAGCAACAACCGTTCTGCGAGCTACACCACTACATCAAGTAATGACGGTAAAAATTGACAGCAGTGAGTGAGCTACCTGCCCCCTCCCGCCACGAGCGAGGTTAAAATCTATGAATGGTCCTAATTTGAGGCGGATTGAAAAGAATAAATGGTCTTTTGATCCATTCAGACAAACGAAGTAGTATTAACTCCACCCATAGCTTTAAAAAGCTGTTGCTTCCCTGAATAAACGATCATAACGAGTATTAAATCCATCGCTCTTTTTCTGTACTAACCTGCCCATACCTTTCGAAAGCACACCTCCTTCAGCATTGAATTTGTAGAGAATAACATCACGCTTTGGCTTGTCATCATCACCTCTTTTGAACTCAGCAATGGCAGTATTTTCAAAACTCATGAAATCACGATCACTTCCCGCTGTCGTGAATGTCACAGACATCAAGTAATCATTTGAGTCAAGTAGGACTTCTGCGTGTACACCCCCTTTTACGAGCATTAAGGATTCATGGGTATCACCACCAGTGATCGGGTCAGGGTCATGGGGATCATCAAGGGCATCCCTGACTACAACATCAATACTTTCACCATCGCTTTTCTGATCGCCAACCCTGGCTACCAATAAGAAAAAGCCGATCCCCGTGATAATTCATTCTCGTTCGATCACCGTCGCCGCTCTCGGACTTCTTGGTGCCTGCGGTTCGGCTATGAATAATGCTCCAATCGTTTTCAACTGTGATTCCTTCAACAAGGGACAGACCTATCGGGTGAGGTTGTCACCCGATTCAAATCATGTCGATGTGATGTGGGGTGTACAGCCCTATCAATACACCGAAGAACCCATGTCTCCAGAAAAAGTCCAACAAGGTTGGAGACGATGGGTGACCAACGCAGATCGAAAAGGCAAAGCCAACAGCTGGACTGAACTCAACACCAAGTCAGGAGCCTTGAGACACATTGGCATCAACGGTCAGGTTGATTCGTTAGGCCGTTGTTTACAACAGAAGTGACCAGCAACCAAGCACATCAAAATGAGGAAATGCGTTGTCCTGTGGATTGCCAATATGCTTGCCCATCTGGAGGACTCCAATCATCCGCGCAGTTGTCAGAGAGCCATGAAGACGCTGATCAATCACCAACAGGCTCACTGATCGCTGAATTACTGCATCACCTTGAGGCTGTATTGCCCTGTTCGAGTGAAGGTGATGTCGCCCATTGTGTTGATGCGGATATAGCCAGTGCCCTGATCCTTCGCCAGGAAAGTAAAAGCCCAGCGATTGGAATCCACCGTGACATTGCCACCGCTCTGACGGAATTGGCAGTTAAAGGTTTCTGGAGGGGTGTTCATGCCGTCGTAACGGATCAGCGTGCATCTGGCAGGAACGATCTCAGCCATGGCTGAAGCCGCTAGGGCTACAAGAGCGAGTGCAGATGCGGCGGGTGTTGTGCGGATCATTTGCTTAGGGGCCGTTTGCTTGTGGTTTAAAGCCACTTATTTTTGGATGTAATACGACGTGGGAAGACCAACTGCGCCTGCATAAAAAACCAAGGCCTTGGCGACGTCTGTTCCTGTGTTCTCGCAAGTATGCAGATCATTTTTGAAGGTTGTTGGGAGAACATCCCCTTTCACAAAGCGCTTGGCAACTCCCGAAGTGGGAACCTCGCACAGAAGTTCTCCTTCTTGAATCAGTGCGGCTCCTGGCATGTCATGGGAGTGTGGTTCTGATTTGGCTCCAGGCTGGAAGAGAATGGTTTTGACAGTGATCAGTGGTGTTCCTTTGGGGTATTTGTACTGGTCTCCCTTCCAGGACGATGATGCTTGCAAGAGAACTTCAGAAGAGATGGGTTCAGGCTTTGTCTCGGCCTGTTCAGCTAAAAGCCTCTGAGTGCCACAGCCGGCCACGACTAGTGCTGCTGCGATGAGTGTTGTGCGGATCATTCGCGGGGTCGATGGTTGATCTGATGCCATCAAAGAGTCAGACCTTTGACGCAAACGCTGATTGAGTGAAAAACACCAAGGCCTCACCGCAATCTTGCACTCACTTTTGCACTAAACAATTTTTCATCCTCAAAGATGACTGTGCATCAGGGATTTTCGTTGAATAGCTGTTTGCTTGGCATGCAGGAGGACGGAGGTTTGAATCGGTTTGGCTTCATGGAGTTTTTCAAGGCATAGCCTTGATTTTCGAGTTTTTAGGGGGACGTCCTTCTACGCATGGTGCTCCACCTGGATACTCCCATTTCAATCCATTTCTGCAAACAGGACGTTTGTTCTGCTCATGGTTCCACTGCAGTGGTTTAAACATTTCAGAGGGCAATTCCAAGTCCGTTTCGGAGGGTGTTGGGGCATTGCAGGTCGGATTGGGGACATATGCTTTCGCGCCGCATGAATGGCGGTCATCATCATCAAAATCCCAGACATTCGGTTCAGCTGGTTGTGATGTGTTGGTACATCTGGTTTGACCTGGACACGCAGGCCATGTTTGTGAGTTCTAGAAGGCGTTCTGCCAATTGTTAATCGCTCTTACAACACTCGCCTTGGCGAACTGTGTCGAGCGGCTTGATATTCTCTCCATTACAGCCGGAAGAAAAGACCTCATTAGAGAGAAGCCTTCATTAGGTAAATCAATCTTTCACGGCAAAAGGGTCCCGGCGAATAGCTTGGTTACGAGACAACGGAGCGAATAAATAGCATCACAGAGACAGCTAGGGTTAGAATCAGAAATTGTGACTCTATAGAAGGGCGATTGGTTCTTGGAGTTGGTAACTAAATCGATATCATTGGGGCCAATCCGGACTGGGCTCAGTGGTTCGCGGAAAGCATTGCTGATGCCGCTTGATTATCGGATTTGTTTATACATCGGTTGGGTTATGTGATGTTGGGGTCTGGAACTGAATAACTTTTGGCTGAGTCATAAATTGGCGCTAAAAATTGATCGCTTGAAGGCATGTCTTGACTGAAAGACTTGAATAAGGACTCCCTGAAAGAAGTGGTTCTAAGTAGTATTGGTATAGCCTGATGTGGCGTATGGGGCATGGAGAGGATGCGCTTTTTGAGTACATTGATGAGTGGCCGAGTTGAAACATTGGCCGGCCTCGTCAACGTGTTGAGCCAATGAACACAATCAAAGTTCAGCTTTGTGCCGCCACGATTCCGGGATTTCCCGGCATCTTTGCTGATCATTATTGGCTTGTTGTTCTTCGTGGTATCGAGGGCATGCCTCCCCAGACTTGTGACCGCTGGGAAGTATGGCAACACTCTTCCCTAAATGATTCTTGTTGGGGGCATCTACATAAGAATCTTTTGGATCCCTATCAGGGAGTTGGTCATGGACCATCTCGTGTAATAGAGCAATGGGTGGCTGATGAGGCTTCGTGTCTCATTCAGAAAATTGAATCATCTCCAAGTACTTACCCATTCCTTGAAGAATATCGATATTGGCCTGGCCCGAATAGCAACACTTTTGCTCAATGGGTCGTTCGAGAAACAACAGAACTTGGAAGACGTGCGATTGGACGCAACTTCCCTGTTCCAGAAATCATCCGATGATGATTTGCCGTCGATGGCAAAAGCGATTGGACACATTCGTCACCATTAGTGTTTGTTTTGATGTCACTTGACACACCATCGATCTCTGAGAAGGTCGCTGAGAGCGTGACTAGTCCCCTGTAGAGATGTGTGGGGACCCTTGTTCTCTCCAGAACGCCAGAAGCTCCAATGGAGTTGGAAAGTTGAGGCATTCTTCCCAGCACGCTATGACCGCTACATCTCGCTTTGTCAGCCAAGATGCAAACTTTTCGGTAGAGAGCGTTTTAGCTGCTGTTATTCCCTGAAACTTTTTCGGATTGGCTTGTTTATACGGTTTGAACAATTCACCGAGCCCTGTCTTGGTCATCCTGCGCTTAGCAGGGGCGAAAGGGATCGGCCTTGGCGATGGCAGTGTTTTTTCTTGTGATGTCTCAGTCTTGCGGGCTTGACGGGCGTCTGTGGGACTCCGATTTGTATCGTCAATATGTTGCCCAGCACGGCGAGCCATGCGCCTGTCTGCCTCAACCATCCGATCAATCAGATGATTGAATCCATCAGTGATTGAACTCATAGACCTGCCTCGATTTTCTGCACGTCATGAATTTCTTTGGCTGCTTTCCAGGCAGGCATAAATGCATTGCAAGCTGCAAGTAAGCGTTGGATGGGGCGTGCACCTTGAAATGAACCGGGTCCTTTTTTGTAGTCCTCGATATCTTCGACCATTGTGTCACCAGCTTTCTCAAGGCTGGAGAAGACATCTCTGTATTTGGTCAAGATGCCCAGGAGTTGTGCCCGTTCTTGATAGTCAAGCTGGGCGTCATTGGCGTAGTTGCTGATCTCTTCTTGAACTGGTTGATGAGGACGTCACGCTCTTTGACTTGGCGGATGTACTGGCCGCGGCTTCTGTTGACAGTGATGGCTGCTTTGCGCAGGAGGTCGTCGTTATTGCGGAGGTCAGCTTTCTCTGGCTTTGCTGCAAAGACCTGCCGATGGATGCATAAGGGGCTTGTGTGATAACACTCTGCTCGCACTGGAGCTCTTAATCCCACTCTTGAGCAGGCAGTTTGGTGAGAAAGAGCTATGAGTTTTCTAGATGGTTCTGTTTGTGGCCCGTTCTAAGGGTTATTCAAGACAGAGCCCTGCGGCAGTTTGCAGTTTCAGCTTTGCTGACAGGTTGTGAGGGCATAAAAAACCCCGCTCGTGGCGGGGGGAGGTCAATCCATTTGGACGTGGATTCTCAAAAAGGAAGATTTTCACAATTATCCTTCACTTGAGTTGAATTACAGCTATTCTCAGACCCAAGTCCAGTCGGATGTACATGGGGTTCTTTACCTTCCTTTACCAGATTTTCATTGGTTCCCTTCACTGACTGACCACCCATTGTATTTAGGAACGAATCACACCCTGCTTGAGCAGGTTTTTTTTTCTCTGATTTACAGGCTCCAAGTAAAAGCCATATTAATCCACCTTGGATATCTTTGAGTTGATCGAGTGTGAGTTCGTTGTCAGTCATGATTGAAGTGGCAGTGGAGGTCTATCCCCCCGACCCACACATCCTCTCTCCGTTCAACGTCGTAGGTCATGATTTGAATCACCCAGAGCTGTGACGTTCGTCACAGGTGCTGCAATTTCTGCAAAAACTCCTCTCGTGATTGGGAGGTCACTCATTGAGTCCATGAACGGGTTCATGACTTGATTGGTTGGTCTAGCTAGTAGGCAACTCATTGATTGCCTCCCGCTTTAAAGTTTTTGCATCAGTTTTGAATCCATTGAAGACTCATCGATCGAGATGTTGATTGTGTTCAGTGCCTTCCATTGATGCAGCCAACAGGGATGGCCAATTATCTGGAGCAGTTTAAAATCGCCGGAGAAAGTGAGAACTGCTGCTCATTCAGAAGATGATGAACAGAAAGTGATCATTGTGAGAAGTATCTACTGATGAAAAATTCTGATGGGAAACTGAATGCTGATGAATCAACGTAGGGGGAATCGTTGAGAGTGTGATGGCTCGATTTCTGGTTGGCTGAAAAGTCTTGATCGGAATTATATTAGTACTGAACAACTTGGTGATAGCGAAGACTGCTCGTAAGGGTATGGCGTTAAAGTTGTTCCACTGTTGGAGCTTCATTGAGGAGAGGGCTATTTGGGGCAAGCGATAAACCCATAAAGTATGACTCAATAGCCCAATTTGTGACTTCTTTATTGGCTGCGAGAGGATTTTTAAGTGAATAAGCTTTTTTTAAGCGTAAAATCTCATTCCATTGATTTTTGGCTTCCTCTTTGCTGAAGGCCTCGCCGTACAAATTATGGTGAATCATCTTGATGCTTCCTTGAGTGTGCTTTTTTCAAGGCTTGTATGAATGCCCGTTTGGTGGTCACTGCATTTCAAAGTTGTGTAGAGCATCGTGAATCGAAGGGTTAAAAGTCTTGGTTTGCCGTTTCAGATCAGACGTTGGCTCGACTGATAAGAATGCGGCGAAATGCGTAGAAGCTGCTAGCTAGTAACAAGTCGTTAATTTATTTGAAGATTAAGATAGCAGGCTGTGAAGAATCGTAAATAGGTGTATTTGCTTATTGGCGCTGTCTGTGGTTATCCGCTGACGGGGGGGATGTTCTCCGTTTGCCAAGGGATGACGTTTTAAGGAGACCCAAATTAGAGAAGAGATTCGAAAACCCTGTTTAAGGACTAAGACAAAAAACGGGAGTAACTCTTTGATGGCTGGGGTGGGCATCGCTGAGGCCCTTGGGAGTTCGGGAAAGACGTAATCACTTGCATGCCATACGACAATCGTCGTATTCGCGATCGTCAGCATTTTGGTGATGCCGTTGATGAATAGAAATGCATTCAGAATCAATCAAGCTTGTCACTCTTTTTCAGTGGAATTTGGTTTGGAGTTTCCTGAAAGCAAATCAGTGATGGCGGTTCGATTGGTTTTCTACCCTCGTGGAGTGTCTCTAGAACTTATGCCTTCTCCAAAGACAAACCCATGACAGTGCTTGAGATCTCTTGGCAAGGGCTCTCAACTGATCCAATTAGATTATTGCTTTGGGATGCACAAAAGTTTGCAGGGAAACGAGCCTGAAGTCACTCAGGCAAATCGGTGGCAGTTCTTAGGGCCAAACAATGGATCACCTTCGGAGTGAATGGTCAGACTAGGCAATAAATCGAAAAGTAAGGAATGGCTTCATCCTTGATGGGAGAGAGATTTAGTACTGCGAGAAAGCTAAAACCGATCACAAGCTATTCACATCTTTAAATGAAATTTATAGGCTGAGTCATCGTCCCATTATGTCTTATTGAAGAGAGCTAATGCAGCCTCAGCTTGATCAGCATTGCTGGTGACCAGACCTGGAATAGCCGCGAAAAGCACTTTCCCTGCATCTTCATCTCTTTCTCCTGATAAACACGCAGTGACTAAGGCAGCAGCCTCCTGGGGGGCCATGGCCTTATGGAGAGGCAACATGGTTTGGTCGACTAAACGTCGCAGCATGGGTGTTTCGACTGCACCCAGCGCTATGGAGAACGCTTTCACTCCAGTATCCACGGCTTCGACGTGAATCGCTCTGGTTAAACCATCGAGTGCAGATTTCGTGATTCCGTAAGCGCCGTTCCGAGGAAAGGGCCAGAGCACAGCAAGTGATGACAAGTTGATGATGCGACCTTTAGCTTTGACTAATCCTGGCCATGCTTGCTGGATCAAGCGTATTGGTACACGCAGATTCGTCTCTAAAAGATAATCGAGATCAGTCTCTTCCCAATCTGGAAACATCTTTGGCATAACGACTCCTGCATTATTGACTAAGCCATCGAGTTTTCCCCCTTTACCGAGTACGGCATCGACAACAACGCGTAGGTCGTCACGATTGGTTAAATCAGCGGTAACGATTTCTATTGAGCCCGCGGAGTTGCGGCAAATGGAGGCTGTCTCTTCGAGCAACGATTGCCGCCTTCCGCAGGTGATAACGTGAGCCCCTGATTCAGATAGATCACGAACAATGGCACGGCCAATGCCGCTACCTCCGCCTGTAACCAGATAAGTTTTCTTCTCTGATTGATTCATGGTTGCTTAGATTCAACAGTCAAGGATTGCCTGTGTTGTTTGAGGGAATTCATTGAGCGTGGATACGTGAGCTGGGAGGCAATCAGACATCAGGTCGGTCAAAGAATGATGGAATGTCTTTGTGAGCATGTAGAGGCAGTCGTTGCAGAGATGCTTAGAAAGCAGCACAGGCTTAGCAAGGCTTTTGCGCAAAGGTTCTAGCTCATTCTGAGCTAACACCTGAAGGTTGGAAGCGAACGTTGTAGGTCTGCAAGATAGGACTTAACGAAAAACACACCTATTCCAAGCCAGAATGGGGTGCAAACAGTTATAAATTGTACATAAAAACAGAGCTGTAGTACATACAAGGATTGAATCCAGTGCTGAGCGGTGAGATCAGATCGATTCTTCTGTTCTTCTGTAATCGCTATGAGGCATGCGAATCAAGCAGAAATCATGACAGAGGATTCCAATCGGGCGCCTCTGATACCTGCACCAACAGTAACTCCGATGGTGAATTACCAATGGCCCAAGAGCGGTGTCCTTGATTGTTCCTTGTTCCCTGGTCGCCACCGAAACTAATATCGCCAGGTCCCATTTCCACAACCTTTCCGTCCATTGTTTCCACCCCCCAGCGCCCACGTAAGGGAATGATCCATTGAGGAGAAGGATTCTCATGCCACTCACCAACAACACCAGGCATTAAAATCGCAGTGACGAGTCGCGTGTCACCGGTTATGTGTTGCGCGTTCCATATCGCTGGAGTTCCCTTAGCGAATACAGACTGTTGGTGACCTTTGAGTGCATGAAGTGTTTGACAACTGTCACCCCTTTTATCAACCCACACTCGCCAGTATTTGATAATTGGTGGATTCATTTGGACATCGATTGTAAGTTGTGTTGATTATAATCTCTCTTTATGTCTATGGAGATCTCTGTAGGCACAAGCAAAACTTGGTGAAACACGTTCTTTTTGGCAAGTATTAAAGATCTTCCAGTACGCCATAAGTGATGTTTGCGCGGTGATAAGTGCTAACGGTTTTTTCAGCTACCTCTAGACGTCAATTAAATACGTCGTGATCGACTCTCTCTCATCATTTGATTCATAAAAGTCTCAGAGACTTAATGCATTCCTTGGCCTCTGAAGACCTATGGGGCTAAACCGAACCTCAACCGTACCTATATCTTTCTTGTTGAGGAAAACCCTCCCTGATTGTTGGGTTTGCCCTCTACCGTTGTTCCACTTATTCCAACAAGTATGTATCAACACGCATGATCAAAATGACCAAAGTAGTTGGAATCGATCTAGGCACAACCAATAGCTGTGTCTCTGTGATTGAGGGTGGTATCCCAACGGTTATCGCTAATGCTGAGGGATTTCGAACAACCCCATCGGTTGTCGCCTACTCCAAAGGCAAAGACCATTTGGTTGGACAGATTGCTAAACGCCAAGCGGTGATGAATCCGGAGAACACATTTGGATCCGTTAAACGCTTCATTGGACGTCGCTCCGATGAGATCACCAATGAATCCAGGGATGTCCCCTACGCAGTTGAGTCAGAAGGAACCAAGGTCAAGCTCAAATCACCATTCATGGATAAGTCCTTCTCCCCAGAAGAAATCAGTGCCAGTGTGCTGCGCAAGCTTGCTGATGACGCCTCCAAATATCTGGGTGAAACCGTGACGCAGGCCGTAGTGACTGTTCCTGCCTACTTCAACGACTCTCAACGCCAGGCCACCAAAGATGCAGGGAAGATTGCGGGATTAGAAGTCCTGAGAATCATCAATGAACCCACTGCAGCAGCACTGGCTTATGGCTTGGACAAGAAAGATGCAGAGAAGATCCTTGTTTTTGACTTAGGAGGGGGAACCTTTGATGTCTCTGTCCTGGAGGTAGGCGATGGCGTCTTTGAAGTGATCAGCACTTGTGGTGATGATCATTTGGGTGGAGACAACTTTGACAAAGTCCTCGTTGACTACATGGCTGAGTCTTTCAAGAAGGATGAAGGTATCGATCTTAGACATGACAGTCAGGCACTACAAAGACTCACAGAGGCAGCAGAGAAGATGAAGATCGAACTTTCATCCTCCACTCAGAGTGAGTTAAATCTGCCATTCATCACTGCCACTGCGGATGGACCAAAACACCTAACCATGACGGTCACAAGAGGTCAATTTGAGGAGTTGTCTTCAGATTTGATCGACCGTTGTAAAAAGCCTATTGATCAGGCTCTAAAGGATGCAAAACTCGCCATTTGCGATCTGAATGAAGTGGTGATGGTGGGAGGGAGTTCCCGCATTCCATCAGTACTAGAGCTGGTTAAGGCTGCGACAGGCAAAGAACCAAACCAAACCGTGAACCCTGATGAAGTAGTGGCGATTGGTGCTGCTATTCAGGGAGGTGTTCTATCGGGAGAGGTGAAAGACATTCTTCTCTTGGATGTCACTCCTCTATCTCTTGGAGTGGAGACGATGGGTAGTGTTGTGAATGTAATGGTTCCGAGAAATACAACCGTTCCCACTCACAAAACGGAGATCTATTCCACGGCAATGGATGGACAAACCACAGTGGAAATTCATGTGCTGCAAGGTGAGCGCCAAATGGCCTCTGACAACAAGAGCCTGGGAACCTTCCGTCTGGATGGAATCACTCAAGCCCCTCGTGGTGTTCCTCAGGTCGAAGTGGCCTTTGACATCGATGCCAATGGCATCCTGAGTGTCACCGCAAAGGACAAAGGATCAGGCAAGCAGCAAGCAATCACCATTACAGGGGCATCCACTTTGAGTGCGGAAGAAGTCGATCGGATGGTGAAAGATGCCGAGGCCAACGCTGACTCTGATCAGCTGAAGCGACAATCAATCGACACCAAGAATCAAGCTGAATCCATTCTTTATCAGGGTGAAAAACAACTTGCAGAACTTGGGGGAAAGGTTTCTCCTGAAGCTAAGACTAAAGTTGTGTTGGTTCTCAATGAACTCAAAGATGCCCTTCGCTCTGATGACACACAGATCATCAAGGAAAGAGTTGAAGCTGTCCAGTTGGCCCTTATGGAGATGGGCACCTCTGCATATCATCAGGAAGAATCCACCACCGATTCCCAGGATGATGATGTGATCGACGCTGAATTCGTTGACTCACCCAAGTGATAAACGAATTTGAAACATCTCACGAGGACTTGGGGAAGGATCTCTTGGAGACCTTCCCTATTTCTTGGACTTTCCCTGGAGAGCAGAGTCAAGATCTCACTCGACTAGTCGATGAACCAGAGTTTCAGCCACTGCATTTCGCCCTGCATTCCCAACGACAAGACTGAATATAGATGACTTCGTACGCAACTTCTCTTTCCCCTATAGTATGAATCTGTACCATGAGATTTAGACTTTTCAGAGTTGTCGTTTAACGGATAGATCCTTCAAGCCTTCTGAACATCTTACTGGTACTAAGATTGAGAATATGCATGCTCTTATCGACAATTATTTGGATAAAGGTGTTAGCCCTATCAGTAAAGGCTCTTCGTTATTGCACAGACATGGAGCACCAAGAGGTGAACTAAATGTTCTTGAATGTTCAAATTTGGCGCAGTGGTGCCATCTCCTCATGGCTTTGGCTCGCTGGATTGGCTCGACAGATCTTTAATGGTGGCATGAAATAGCGTGTAAATAAACTGGCTATGTGATAATTAATGAAAATTGATAGCATTCAAATGCATTAATTTAGGCACCATTCGTTTGAGCAAGTCTATCTTTTCGACTGAGATTATGTAGCTACTTTCTCCCGGGAGATTTCTGCTCGATCCTCCAGAACATGTCAGCCTGTTGAACGCGTATCGTCGCACCCTCGAGTTGAGAATTCGCAATCATTGGAACTGTCATGATCGAGATTGCCAGCAGTGTGATCGATGCGGGCATCGCCAGCTTGATCCAGTCGGTTTTCGTCATCTATGTTAAGGGGTGATTAAGGAGTGATCTCCTTCTTCTCTAGCAACGGGGCACTCTCTTGAAAAGCATGGTGAGTCAGTGATTTGCATCCTCATTTGGAACTGGCTGAATTTCTCACCACTCAAGCTATTTCTGTGGAGGAATATGATGGCGTTATTGAAGAGTCAGTATCTTATGAAAAAGATTTAAATGTTTTCATATTTTACGCCGATGAAGTGAATGAAGGGGCAATTTTTTGCCAATTCGAGCTTTCGTAATCGTTTTCAGTCTCTCCTCCTGGGAGGGAAGAGCTTGTCATGTCTCCTCTCTCTTGATTGCTTAATCTTCCAAGTAGTATTGAAGTCCTTTGTTCTACTACTGCAGAGGAAAAACTATGTACAGAAGTTTCTTCTACTTGTATCAATTCTAGAGACTATGATACACGTCAAACGCTTAGAACGTTGACCTGTGATTACATCAAGAACTAAGAGACTCACTTAGAGAGTTCAGGCGAAGTGATATTCTTTCTTTCGCGGATTAAAAAGAGATCATAGGCTTTGCTTGCTCGACTCATGCTTCACGATAGTCTGATGAAATGCTTGGCCTGACTCTTTTTGGCATTACTCATTGATTCTATCAAATTGATTTCTATTCCCATTCAGAATCAAGTGATGCTAAATGAATTAAGGCTTATGTTAGTTGTCAGAATTTAGAGGTCTAGAAAATGGTTTCTTTAATGAAGAGTCTGAGTGAATGAATATCTAGCATGGAAGACTCATATAACCTGAGAGCTTCGTGATTTCAAGATCAGGATGATATCCCTTGCCTCCAGACCAATCCCGTGGTCATCGTATTCATGATTCAGCTTGATAAGCAGTTTGAGGCCATAGCCTGTTGATTTCGTCGGCCTGGAGCTTGGCATTGAAATATTCCCACGTAATGTCGTTCACATCTGTTTCGGTATTGAAGTTGCTAGCTGCACTGTCTTCCCATCCAAGGTGTCTCAATTCGCCTGTTCGGCATCTGGAATCCTGCCGGATGGAGAGATTGATTGTGTCTGTGCGCCAAAGTGCATACTCATTCGCTACAACTACGCAGGGCTCTACTCCAAGTCGCTGGCTGTAATCACAGATTGAGTCACTGATACGTTTTGTTGACAAGGCGATATGAAATTTCTTCACTCCGCGTGTCCTTTCTTGAGTTGAGCTTAAGCAGCGTAGATGGTTCAGAGCTATCTTGTTGAAGAAGCCCCAAATCTCGTACTTCAACTCAAGCGTTGTTCAATCACGTCGTTGTGTTTTTATAAAGAACAAAGAGAACACTTGAAATCCATTGGTTCTGGCTTGTAGGTGAGCGATTAATCATATTTCGATAGCGCTCATTGCAGACAATGAGGTTGGAATGTTAGTCCCATTCAGCTTCTCTCCATGAGCTTCCCTCTATATAATGTAGTTGAATGGTCATCCTGCTGGAGCTGCTTTGTATTTTTCTTGATATCTATAGCTTAGGCATCTAGTCTGGCTCTAATTATTCAAAATCACAGTAGTATTGATCATCAAAGTTACATTTATTGGAAGAGCTTGTTCTGTCAGAGCAGTCTGTCTTCCTCGTCGCTGAATTGTGTTATCAGCTGTATTCCCTGAGGAAGAAGATTTAGTCTATGCTCCCTATCTTCTCACTCAGTATGCAAGGATTGAGCCAACCATGCCCTGCACTTCTGGCCATAAATATTGGTGCTTCGAAATTGATATCTGATTCCTTTGAGTTGTCTCTAATCAATCATTGCTCTTTGTATGCGAAGCCGTGAATGATAAAGAGCTCAATTAACCAAGTAGGCTCTTGGCCTGTTAGACAAAATTCATTTCCTTCTCCGTAGATCTTTGCGATAGTTTCAATGTTGTCTTCAATGTGAACTTTGAACCTTTCTGCTTCCATGAATATAGGTCCTAAAGAGCCGTCATTCATGGCATCCATGAATATTGAACATTCATCTCTGGTGTTTTTCGTCATGAGTTTAACGAAACGACAATGTAATGCCGTCTAAGTATAGAATCCTTATAGTGAGCATCATGCCCATTTGCGTATAGATGGAGTCTATTTACAAGTTGGTTTCACCTAAAAACATTAAGTTGTTGTTAGAGCAGTTTTATCAAAGTAGACAGTGTTTCGTCCGTTGAGTTCATGAGTTTCGCATCTTTAAAAAGGGATGGGGCCTGTTTAGATCAAGGATGACTTTACTTGTTGAGAATCACGCCATCGGAAGTTGAATTTTTCCGTTCCTATCCCTTACAGCGTAGTCGATGTGCTGGAGATGATTTGCTTGTAAACAACCAACGCTCTAATGTCTTGTCTATTCGCATAAGCTATCTGGTGAGGACTCTCGATGGTGATGCTGTGTTCAGCATCATGGATTCTCAACTCTTGCCTCGTTCATACGTTTGCTTTGCTCATAGTCCGTAAGGATATTCAGGATAATCCCAAAACTGACTCGAAAAAATATAAATTCTTTGATGATTTGGCTAGCATCGCTAAGCAAGTATGTGTTGATTAATAGTGATTTTTTGAATGGCTGGGTTTGCTCTCAGTCTTTGCAGGATTTCAGTGTGTTGGTTATGGCGCCAATAATAAAACTTGTTGTAAAGGCGTTCCCATGTTTTGCTCTCGTCAGCAGAGATAGTGAAGGTCACGGCAATGTTTATGCGAAAGAGCCCCGTATGGAATTGGCAGCACCAGATGCGGGATGGGTGTTCCACGAGCGTGCCGAACAGCTCAATGGTCGCCTTGCAATGATTGGATTCGTCGCTGCGATAGCCACGGAACTGATCAGTGGCGAAGGCTTGCTACACGCCATTGGGCTTTAATTCGTCAAAGCCGGTGTCTGCAGCCCACTGAGGCTGATGTGTCCTCCAGGGAGATGGACCTAAAGAGCAATGATGTTGGCCAGCCCCGCAATGAGCGGGGCTTTTTGTTGATGGTTTGTGTCTGCTGACCTTTGGGCTTTTTGGTGGTCGTTCCTACAAATAAGTTCCTAGGGATACATAACACTCAATGTGTTCCTGGGAACGGGAATGCGTCGTCATGAGGAGGGTTGCGGGAAGCCTTCCTCTTTTTTTTGGTTGCATTCATTCATGCTCCAGATGTGAAGCCTGGAAACAACTTGCTCTGATGGGGAGGGGGTGTGGAATCACCCCCTCTTTAATGTCGTCATGAGAGGTCTGGCTTCTGGTCTTGAGAATCGCAGGTGATGGATTGGTTGTCCTGTGATTGGACTGTGAAGAGTGCTGATCGAATGAGTTGAGGTTGCATCCATCGATGCGATTGAGCCTGTGGTGCGTCCTCCCCAGGATGTTGGTTTGCGGCTTACAGCACCAACGAAAAAGCGTTGGGCTGAAATTTTCTTGATGGAGGTCTCCTCAATGCTTGTCCTGATTTCTTAGTCTGTAGGCTGCGCGAGAAGCTCAACCCTTTGTTTATTCCGGGATAGGGCAACGATCAAGGACTGATCGTCACTGTCTCCGCCAATTATGTTGTTGTCTCGGCGTTGTTGTGGAGCGATTTCAGCAAGCCAAGTGACATCCATTTTGAACTAAACTCCATACTATAAGTATTGATTCCAGGCGGCATCCTTGCCTCTTCAACTGGTGCGATCGTCGAAACTGATCAATAAGTTGGCTTGCTTGAACTCGATGCAGGAAGCTTTTTTAGGATCTCTCACCATCTGTAAGAGGTGGGAGTCGTTCACAGCTCGTCAGATCATTATGTTTTCGCCGAAGGGCTGGTTTGTGTTGAAAAAAATCGACGTTCGCACTCCTGACGATTGAGCTTCAAACGGCATTGAATGCAATGAACATGGGTTGCATCGTTGCCTTGTGTGGGGTGATGGCTTTCTGTACCCAGACTCATTTGATCACTGAGTCAAACTATGCCAATTCGTGAATTCTATCCCACGTTTTGTTGATCTGTTTTTTCATGCTCAATGGCCTTGGCTCCATGCCTTTGCCATGAGGCCCGAGTCCTTGGCCGCCTGTACGTTTTAGTGCTTAGGATGTTTTGCTGATGCCTCTACTGGTCGATCCCAGCTGCGCTGATCAGACGTAGCTGCACTGGCGGGATGAGCGCCTGAACCTGCAAAAACGCTGCTTCGCGCAATCGTCGATTGCTTGTGTGTTCTGACCGCATTGCTTCTCCAGCGTGACTGATCAAGGCGGCTTGGCAGCAGCGCTGAGCCAGGATAAGAGCTGCTGCCCGGAGGTCATAGTGCGTTGCCTCCGACAGAGTATTGGGGTTGTCGGTAGCGGCATAACAGCGTGCTCGCAGATCTCTTGCTTCCTCTAAGAGTTGTCGGCCTACGTTGAGCCAGATCTCTCGATCACGGCGTGCTGCTTGTTGTTCAAGATCGGCTAGGGCTGCTCGGATCAGCCCGAAGGCAGCTGGATTCGCAAACCGGGTACGGGCCTGATCGGCTAGGCGCCATTCCTTGATTGGCGTCGTACTCATCAAAGCCCCCTCGTTGATGAGAAACCTCTCGAACATCGCTGGGCGACTCCATGTGCCATTCATCACCATCAGCTCCAAAGGTGGTTGGATGTGTAAACCCGGAGGGAACGATGAGCGCAGCTGTTTTGATAAAAGAAAGCCCAAAACCGGTGCGTCTGCCTCCTTCCCTGCCCTGATTTGCAAGGCCACAACGTCAGCCAGATCCCAGCCCGTGATCCAGTCCAGCTTGCCGTTCAGCTCCCAGCCATCGTTCACTGCTTGAGCGATGGGGTTGGCCTGGCCAGGCCTACGTAAATGCGCGAAGGCTGTGGCACCAACCGCCTTGCCGCACTCCATGAGATTCAGCCAACGATCTTTGAGGGTCGTGTTTTCTGAGCCCTGCAGCAGACGTAAGGGCGACTGGTGCTGCGCCCAACAAAACCACACTGCGACGTCAGCCATGGCTAGTCGTTCAGCCCGCTCACGCTGCAGAGGCACTGATGGTGCCAGTCCCAGCCAGCCAATGGCAGCCAATTGATCCATCACTGAGCGAGGTAATCCCTTGCGCTCATGCTGTTCTGCGTTTGCTGTAATCAAAGCCAGCAAGACTTCTGCCGCAGAGTCCGCCGCTATCCCTTCGTCGTAGGGCCCCAAGGGATCATGCATAGACATCAGCAGAAAGCCCAATGCCTCAAACTATGGTTTCGAGAGACCTATCGAGCCAAAGTAAGATCAGTTATTGGCTCGTTTGCAATTCAGCAATAGTGACCTCTCGACGGAATCGAGACATGAATCAGCTCTAAGAAAACTCACTTGTGTCTTCTCTGATACGAATGAGGCTCTTAATGATTCAATAGAAGCAATGAGAACGTTCAGCGTTTTCATTGCAACGGTCTTGAATTGAATCAAAATGTCATCAACCAGTCGACAGACTGAGTTCTCAGAACATGAATTGAATACCCGCCCCTGACTGTATATCCTTGAAAGAGCGTTAATCAATAATCTGAAATTTTAATTGGACAAAATTTTCATGCAAACTTTTCTAGCATCCCAGAAATCAGTGCCGACTTTTTTCCTCATGCAGTTGTCATAAAGTTCTGACTTTGCTAATAGCTCTTTGCTCGAATCGGGTAACTGGTCTCTGATTTGATCCCTGGCATCTTTGATTTCACTTCTTTCATACTTGGCTTGGACTTGTTCAATTTCATCATCTTTTTGCCAGTTTTTCCAAAGAAGATCATTTGTCCAGGCTTTAGTATCTGGATCCAGTCTCTTTGAGGAGAGTGCCTTTGTTTGAGGGTTTTCGTCGTGGAAAACATTAGTGCATCCGGCGATGAATAGCAGTGTTAGTGCGATGAGAAGGCGCTTCACGTTGACTGCGTGGTGAGTTGACGATATTAACCGATAATTCAATCAATAATGAATTGAGTTAAAAAATAAGATAACTATGCCGATCGATGAAATCTAGAGAGGGCAGATGATTTCTTTGTGTTTGCATTGTAATCAGTCAAGCAGCCATAATTCCTTTGTACACTTAAAAATCATTCCGTCTATTTTAATCTTTTGATAGCTTTTCATCTTGTTGAAGGCATTTTTGCTGGCAAGAATAAGCACAATAGAAGACGATGATTCGATTGAAGCAGCAATTGATAAGCCAGTTTAATGGCTTGAAAGTCCTTAAAGCCACCCTCATCCCCCGCATTTTCGCACTATCAGCGACGTATCCCTAGTTCCGCAGACCTATTTAGACAACCAAATCGTCTTCTCGATCAACCTCTTTGTGTTGACTTTTCCAGCTTTCACCGCACCTTAGATGCTTTACAGTCATGGCATTGATGGATACAAAGGTGGCAAAGCTCGGGAAAATCAGTCTCAAACAGATTCATCAGCTGAATACTGCTGATAGTTCACTTTTAATTCGCAAGCATAAAGAGGTTCTCAATCTGATGATGAGGACACTTCAAGTAGACACTTATGGATTGACTTGGATTCAGTTCTTTAAAGGTGCTGGAGTCGGTGGCTTTGTAGTTTGGATCCTGATGCGTTGAGATTTTTCAAGGCTTCGATCTGTATTTTGACTCTGATGTGTGAGCAATGTTTGATGATCACTGGCAACGGTCTTGTTTAGATTGGAGCCCCAAAAAGCCGCATATTTGAATCATCAGGCATCACAGCAATAAGATTGCTAATAAGAAGTTCAATAGGTGAAATGCTTCTTCTGATGACGTGTTTACATTAAGAATGATGTTGCAGCCATGATATTTTATCTCAACAAAATGAAGACATTTCTGCCTAGCTATCATAATACTCATGATTCAATCGCTGCTTGAAGATGAGAGTATGGTCCAAGAGTCTTTTGGTTGGATTGCTCCTGATGCCTCTGCTCAGGTATTCAGCACAATCAGCCCCTTCTTCCGATAATAGGTGTGAGAATGTAAGGATTGGAACTTATCTGATTGTCAGTCAAGGAAGTAATCAAGGTATCCCTATAGGGCAACTTCAACTAGAAACCTTGAATGACGACGGAACTTTGACTGGTATTCGTTTTCTCAGAGATGGAACGCGCTATAGCAACGTGAATTACACGGGCCGATGGGACAATGTTGCTAGTTGTCAGATACGAATCAGGCGAGATCTTAGCAGTTTCAACAGCAACGTTCTGTTGACAACACAAGGAGATCCTTATTTTTCTATCGTTACAACACCTGGAATTGTTGCAAGCGAACGTTGGTTCTTGCAATTAGATGCGCCTTGTACAGAAGATACTATTGTTGGAGATGTATTAAGTCTTCAGCAAGGTCATCAGTTGATCAATGGACAATGGAAACCAAATACAGTAATTCAGAGGGAAGAGTGGAGCAAGTGGAGAATGAATGGTGTTGCTATGTCTTCTTATTCTGGGAAGGATGAAGTCGCTACTTATCAGGGTCAATTTACCCAAACTGATAATTGCGTGGGTAGAATTGACCAACAGGATAGCAACGGGGTACCCTACTCTTACATCGCCATTCTTCGTCCTAATGGTAAAGGATATGCATATCTACAAACACAAGGTGATTCACTTACTGTGGCAGTTCTCAACCGTATCGATCTGAATAGATCACCTCAATGAAGTCAATGAGAGTAAAATCTATGATTTTCTGAGGCAAACGACTTTGTAGGTGTTCAATGTGGACTATCGCTTCCAAAAGAATATTCATTTTTATGTTTGATTCTGTATTTGAAGTAAAGCTAGAATCAAATGAATTGATCCCATTGGTTACTCTAAGAGTCGCTTGCTAGTCATTTGAATAAGGGTTGATATCTCTGCGTGTGAACCTCTGTTCTAGTGAGAGGTTTGCCTATGGATATTCTTTTCCTTCGTAAGAAATAGCATGCGCCTCCCTGGATACGCGCAATATCTCTCAATACAGGTCTATGAAACTTCTTAATGCTTCTCTTCTGTGATACTTTCTTGATTAAATTAGACTACTTTCTTCTACAATCCTTGGCAAGAATGCTTTGTATCATGCTACTTCCAAGTTTTACGAATCAATACCACACTTTTTGATTTATTTGCCTAAATGGACAGTATTTATCACTTTTTGCCCTTTTGAACCCACTGGCCTTGGTGAAATTGTTCGTCCGCTGACTTTTTTGATGCAATACTTTGTCTTTACCGGTTGCATGTATTAAAATTATCCGATGAATAGCTTACAAGACTCAGAATGGAATCATTTATTCCAAGTAAAACCGCTCTTCTTCTGATTGGTTTTCAGCGAGATTATTTTGATCCTGATGGCATTCTCTACTCTGTCGTGGAAGAATCTCATCGCCTTTCCGGTACCCTCGAGCACACTATTGACGTTCTGGATAAGATTATTGATTCTTCCGTTACTATAGTAAATACACCAATAGTTTTTAGCGAGACATATCATGAAATTGAGAATCCCATGGGTATACTAAAAGCCATTAAGGATTCTGAAGCTTTTAAGATAGGTACAACTGGGGCAGAAACTATTCCTCAGATTCTGAACTATGGTGATCGAATTGAAGTGATTCCAGGGAAGCGAGGCTTTAATGCATTTTCGAATACAGCATTAGAAGATCTGCTTGTTCAGAAGGGGATAGAACGTCTTGTCATTGCGGGTTGTGTTACATCTCTCTGTGTTAATGCCACTGCATTGGCGGCAAAGGAAAACGGTTTTGATGTAACCATCCTGTCCGATTGCACTTCGAGTCGAACGCCAGTAGAACAAGATATGTTCTGCAAGGAGATATTTCCCTTATTTACTAATGTTGTTGACCATAATCAATTTGCTACTGACATTGTTAGCAATAGTGATTGATGTCTATCGACCGTTATCAGGACCCAGATGCCACAGCAGTAGCTCAGTCTAGGCTTATTGAACGCTTAGCTGAGTCAGAGAGAAACATAAGAGATATTCTTTCTAATCTACCAGTTATAGTTGCTCGTTTTGATAGGAATGGTCAAGGTGAAATTGAATTTCTTAACATGGCTTGGAACAGAATATTAGGATATGAAATTGATTCTAGTTTGGGCACTGCAATTGATTCTTATGTATTGGCTGATGATCTAGACAAGTGGAGAAATCTTGTCAACAACAGCAAGAAAAGCCATGCCGATCCATCAGATGGCCAAGTTCGTTTTCAAGACTCAAAAGGTGAGACTCGCTGGTTGAAGGTTAAATTCGATCAGCGTGAAGGTGGTGAGGTCATTGTTCTCATGGAAGATTTTACTGAGCGACGCCGCCTTGATGCAGAACTTTTGCGTGCTCAGCGATTAGAGAGTATTGGAAGACTTGCTGGAGGTTTAGCACATGACTTTAATAATCTTTTGCAGGTTATTATGGGGTATATTGATATTAGTCAAAGGGTCAATAAAAATCATGGAATCGATACTAAGTATTTGAAGATCGCAAATCAGGCTTGTGTGCGTGCCGCTGGGCTAACGAAGCAAATGTTGTCTTTTAGTAAAGGTGGAAATCCCGTTCGTAAGATTTGGGCCTTAGAGGATGTTGTGAAGGAAGCAATGGAGATGAGTTTACATGGTTCAAATGTTAAAGCTGATCTTCAATGCGAACCCTCTATTCCTAAGGTTGATATTGACTCTGGTCAGATTCACCAGGTTTTTAACAATATTATTTTAAATGCTCAGCAGGCGATGCCAGATGGGGGGCAAATCAAACTAGATATCCGTAGTGAATGGAATGGATCTGATGGTAAGCAATCTAGGGAAATGGTTGTTGTAGAAGTCACCGATAGTGGTAATGGCATTCAACCATCGGATATGGAGAAGATCTTTGATCCTTTCTTTACAACTAAAAAACAGGGAACTGGTCTTGGCTTAACAAGTGCCTATTGGATCGTGCAGAGACATGACGGTGATTTACAAATTAAAAGCGAGATTGGATTAGGAACAGTTGTCCGAATTTCATTACCAGCAGTTCGTAATGTATCGATTCCATTCGAATCGGAAGTTATTGATCAAAAAACATCATCTCCATTAAGGATATTAATCATGGATGATGAAGATTTGGTTCGATCAACGTTGGAATTAATGCTTCAAGAGCATGGTCATATTGTCACTAGTACAGAGCATGGTCAAGAGTGTTTAGATACGTACATGGAAGCACTCGATAAGAATCAAACTTTTGATTTGGTCATTCTTGACCTTACAATTTCTGGAGGTAAGGGAGGCCTTTGGACCATTAATCAGTTGCGTAAAGTGAATCCCTCGGTGAAAGCAGTCGTCGCGAGTGGGTATAGCCAAGATAGCATTTTATCTGATTACAAAAAGAGTGGTTTCTGTGCAGTCTTGCAAAAGCCTTTCGATATGCACCTGTTGACTCGATGTTTAGCCGAGGTGATGTTTGACTGAATTTAGATAAAATGCAAAATCACTATGATTTTAATTTCTGCTGGTAATTCGTTTTAGTCTTGTGCATTCATCGATGCTTCTGTGAGACCTGACTGAGGACTTTCTTTCTCTTCAATGTTAATGCTGAAAATTGTTGCTATAGATAAGGCATTCCTTTTGTTGTCTGGGTGTTTTGTATGTGGCTGAAAGATTCTTTAGTCTTTTCCCTGCGCCTTTTTCTTGGATTTGCCTTTGTTAGGATTTTCAACTCATTCATTTAGAATTAAATCAATTTTGAAGATCGATTGATGCGCTGGATAAGTGTCAGATAGCGATCTGACCTCCTGCCTAAAGAATAGAAATGAAAAAAGGTCAAAATACAGCAACTGTAAATGACAAGTTCGATGATGGTGGCTCATACATTTGTTTCTACTGCTTGTTTTATCCCAGTGAAGCGCGGGATTGCGTGAGTCCCCTGTGCTTCATCTGGATTACTTCGTTGTCAATGAGTCTTACTTGCGCTTGTGACGCTCTCTTGCATTGAATTAAATTGATCCTTTGATTTTATTGAATTTCCCATTTCAGTACCGCTACTGTTTCTTACTGCCTATTCTTATGATTTAGCATATTTCTTGCCACCTTCTGGTTTTGATTGGTGATGATTATTTCTATTCTTGGTTTTGTTTTCGCCTATGTTTAGTGATTTCAAGTTTTTAGCATCAGAAAGCTTTGGCATTTGTACTTTCCTTGATTCAACTCCCCTTGTTGCTTCGAAATTGATCTGATGATTGTTTTTTCCTGCACTAAATCTACTAGTCTTTTGGCCCAAGATCCTTTACCTCTGTAATCCATCGTTGTCTATACTTGCTCGGCTTGGTTCGTTGTAGTGACAGCCTTTTATTGCTTCTGCTGGGAAATATCTATACGAATTATTTGCTCAGGTACTCATTTATTATGGGTGATTCTTCGTCTGCTTCCAGTGCTTTAATTTCTCTGGAAATATTATCGATAAAAAGTTGGTTGCCTTTTGTTTTTGCGATGTCAAGTGCTTTTTTTAGCTTTTCCAAAGCTACTTCTTTTTCGCTCATTGAGTTGGTTCCTATCTGTTGGATTTTGAATATTATAGGATTGATGATGTCTTTATGATCATTTGAGTTTCTTCTGTTTTTACCTCTCTTGCGTGTTACTTACGCTCTTGCCCCACTATTGTTCGCCCTAACGACCTTTGCAATGCGCCTTTATACCGATGGCAAAGCTGTCCAGCTGGCGCAAACTAAGCATATCGAGAGAAGGAGGCGCTTTGACAGACGACACTCCACCTGAGTTATCGGCAGAAGCAAGCTGACTTCAGGTCCCTGCTCCAACAGTCTCAACAAGACGTGGGTTGTTCCTTTGGTAGGCAATCCCTTGCACGCCACGCCAATCGATGCTCCATTAGCACCGTCCTAGGTGCCCTCAGGAGAAAACGACCCAACACCTAGAGCTCCGGCCCCAGGTGATCCTGCAGTTAGTCGCTTCGTACCACGCTTTCAGTTCACTGTTTTCGTTTCGAGGTTAAAGCTTCACCGATACAGAATCACTGATTACTGGTGTGCGCTATGCATAAACGAGCGAGCTAGGCCGTCTTTTCCATCTGGGAGGGGCGGCCTCCTGATTTCTCAAACCTTTGGAGAATTCTCATGTCCAATGCAGCTTTTACTGCTCCTAAGACACTTCCGTTGCTGATGTCAGTGTCCGAGGCTGCAGAATGTCGTTCTCGCAATGATCGACAGACTTATTTTGCTATCACACGCAGTCTCGTTCAAGCTCAGTTTCTTCTTGATGATCGAGAGTTGTCCAGACGTTTATGGCAGGAGATTGCTGACCGTGATCTTGATGTAGGTAGAATTATTAACTTAATGTATGGATGTTGGTTCCATCAAGATGATGAGGAAATGACATTAGTCGATCAACTTCATCTTTCTCTTAATTTGGACTAGGTTTTCGACTTATTAGTTTCTTCCCTTTGATCTGACGATATCACTGTCTACATATAATTGATTGCCTCATTCATTTGATGCTTATTCGCTTTTGTATGTGTTGTTTGGTTTGATGGTTGTCTTGATTTTCTCTTTTTGCTTGTCTAGTTAATCTCATTTTTGATTTAATATACGTGCTTGTTTTGACGCTTTGCTGTGGATCTAATGATCAATTGACTGCTATCTACTTTTATTTCACCGACTAAGCCGCCACATTTATTGTTCCTGGACATGGTACACGCTCCAATATTGATTCTTTCTTGTCTTTAACGATCTATCTTTACGTTCTTACAATGGCGAATTGAGTATTTGTTAATTAGTTGTGTATAAAGTGCAAACTTGTTGATTGTAAATTCTTCATTGTATGCATCTCTTGTATTCCTGTGAATTCAAAGCTTTATCGCTATCCCTGCATTTTAACTGGTTTTTGAAACGATTTTTTGTTTGTCTGGGCTTATGGGATTGATCTTTTTCTTTTCACCTATGCGCATCTTTGGTGATGATGGGATTGACTTGCTGCATACCTTCTTCCTGCGCTGTGAGCTTCGTTAACTGATTTAAAGTTGCCTACATGGTCATAATCGATTCCATTTGTGGTTGCGGAGACGGAATAAAGATTTGTTGTTACCTTTTGCACTGACCAGTGCATGAAGCATGATGGAGCTTTTTTGCTTGTGCTCATTGCCTTTCTCTATCCAATGTCTTGAAATTAAGATGTTATTTTCTTTCTGAGCTATTCCCTTAACGAAACTCTATCGGATTTAATTTTTCCTTTAGGTTTTACTTGTCCGTTTTCTTCTTTATTGCTTGCAGTAGTGAGTTTTTTACTGTGGGTTTTTTGTTCATCTTCCCTGTCATTTGATCTTTAAATTTACCTCGTCCTGTTGAAGTTCGCTTGATTGTTGACGCTAAATATACTGTTTAATGTTTACTGTCTTTGCATCGACTATGTCTCTCGATCAACTAAGAGCTTTCCTTATCAGGATGCAGCATGATGTAAAGCTTATGTCTGATATCCTTACCGCTTCTAATGCAGATGATGATGCAAATTATGCAGCAACTTTAGGTTATGAGTTCTCTGGTGATGAACTCTTACGCCAATCTGGCAAGCAAGTAGGACAAGTTACTGTGTTTAATCGGCAACCACACGGTGAGTATCATCGATTACACTTTTTTCTGATTGGATTCCTATCCCAATACATTAATATTGATCTAAATTCTAATTCATCTTGAGCTTTTTAGTAGTACCGCTTAAGTTTTGATACTGCAATACTTATTTTATGTGTTTAATTATTTTCGTTAAATCTTGATTTCATCTTTTAAGCTTTCCGCGTCGCTTTTGTTCGTTAGTGGACCTGTTTTGCCCCTTGGCTTTTATTCCGATTTCGTATATTTATGTCTACGTCATATGATTGTCCATTAAAACTCTACGTTACTTCACTTGTTCTCCGTCGATGCTGATGTCAAATTCAATACCGAATCGATGTGCTGTTGCTCTAAATCGTTTTGCTAGCTCTATAAATAATTTCTTGACCAATTCGTCATCAAAATCATAGATATCTAGATTCGCTGTTTTTGATACTGCCTGAAGATCTTCAATCAGTTTTTCGACCCTTGTTGAAAATATTTTCCCAAATCTAGCTCGCTTTTCTGTTGACGAGTTGAAATCTGGTAGCTCAGTCATTGTACTGTGATTTTTTTAATTTTCACTAGTTTTACATGTTTTTTTTCTTTTGAGTCAATTGTTGAATTTATGTACAATCAAATTTATTGATCATTGTTGGTTCTCTCGTTTTTAGTTGGAATTGGAAGTTAATATAATAGTTCCTGTTGAATAGATTTTGTTTTCACTTGATTGAATGCTCTTCTCTTGCTATTTGTTCATGTGTTTAATGAGTTCAATGCATTTACAACTATATGCCCATTCATTGTCATACCACGCTACTAATTTCATAAATCGGTCATTAAGTGCCATTCCTGCACCAGCATCAAATACTGATGTTGCACTATCACCTAGTAAATCATTTGATACGACTTGGTCATTAGTATATCCAAGGATTCCTTTTAGTTCTCCTTCTGCTGCAGCCTTCATTGCCGCTTTAACTTTTTCATAACTTGTAGCTTTTTTTAGGTTCACTGTAAGATCAACTACTGATACATCAGGCGTTGGTACTCTAAATGCCATCCCCGTTAGTTTCCCGTTCAATTCTGGAATGACACGTCCAACAGCTTTTGCTGCACCTGTTGAACTAGGAATAATACTTTGTCCAGCACCTCTACCTCCTCTCCAATCTTTTAATGACGGACTATCGACTGGTTTCTGAGTGGCTGTTGTTGCGTGTACGGTAGTCATTAACCCACTCACGATTCCAAAGTTGTCATTTACTACTTTTGCGAGTGGTGCTAAACAGTTTGTCGTGCAGCTTGCGTTTGACACAATGTCTTCTCCCTTGTAATTATTATGATTAACTCCCATCACAAACATCGGTGTTTCATCTTTTGATGGAGCACTCATCACCACACGTTTTGCCCCGGCGTTGAGGTGCGCTCTAGCTTTTTCTTTTGTCAGAAAAAATCCAGTACTTTCGAGTATGTAGTCTGCACCAATTTCACCCCACTCTAGTTTGTTAGGATCTTTTTCCGCTGATATCCGTATTTTCTTTCCATTCACAATGAGAGTCTTCTCTTCTACTCTTACATCACCCTGAAATTGTCTATGAGTTGAATCGTACCGTAGTAAATAAGCGAGATAGTTAATATCGATAAGATCGTTGACTGCTACGACTTCCACATCGTCCATGGATACGGCCTGACGGAATGCAAGTCGCCCGATTCGTCCAAACCCATTAATACCAATTCGTATGGCCATGGGCAAATATCCTGAAAGCTTCCTTATAGAGCGCATCCAATCTCTTTGCATGGCTCTATTTGTGTATGCTCACACTTCCCGTCTTTTTAATTTGTTAACCCAAATAAAATTCTGATTTTCAAATCCGCTTGATGTCCAGTTGTTCCTGATTTCTATGGGATCATCTCCTCTTGCTGGTTCTAGACCTATGTATTTGTGCATGCTCCGTTAGTGGTGATCACTACCTGATCACCCAGTTTCATTTCTTTTAACAGTTTTGTTATGTCTTTGTTGTTCATGTTGATGCAACCACCAGTTACTGCCTTGCCAACTCGTCCTTCATCGTTGGTTCCATGAATTGCAAAGCTGTACCATCTGAATTTTCCTGCATATTCATTAAATTCAAATGGTTGTTTGTTTTCTGGCACTGGTTTCAGGCTTATATATCCCATTCCATACTCATTCTTTCTCCCATCTCCCTGAAAATCAATTGAGCTCATGTCATTAAATAAGTTCTTTACCAGGTATTCCTTGCTTTTCCCTGATTTGTTTATAAGTGATTCTTCCATTTCAAATTTCTCATTGCTTAATATAGCATTGACTTTGAATGTTCCTAGCGGTGTCATCCCTTCTTCGAATTGACTACCTTTGCAACTAACTCCATATTTGCCAAACCCAACTTTGAATATTTCATTCCCCACTTCTTTGTTTATTGTGGCATAGCTTTCGTCAGGTTTTCTTTGATTTAAATGTATCTGTATTTTAGCGCCTTGACTTTTTGCTGGATCCAATGGATCCTTTATCGTTGTACATCCTGCAAGGACGCACAGTATTCCCGCCAAGCCTAGATGTTTTTTCGCCATCAATGAGTACATCTTGGACGTCACTTCCCTATGCTGCGCTTTCCTTTGCCTTTTCACCACTATAATCCTTCATTCTCTCACTTTCGCTAGCAATTCTTAGCCCTTCCCGTCATATTTCTTATTTTCTTTCTGTCTTTGCTTTTGACTTCACTCATTGTTGAACCTCGCGGTTAGCTTTTCTTTTCGCTTAGTTGAAGCCTTCTTACGAAATCGATGCGTTTGAAGCCATTCATCCGATGATTGGCATGTTCTACTTAAATCCATGGAATTCAACCTTTTTGCGCTGGCTGCTCCTTCTACCTTCGCTTGGTCTCCTAAAGTTGGCCTTTTAATGGTTTTATGTAACGTTTTCGCGATTTATATTGGCACCACTATTTTCAAGGCAGGTGAAGGTACTCAGCTTCCCAATCCTACTTATTTCGGTGGATTAGGTTTAGAAGCTTTAATCGCTACTACCAGCCTTGGTCATGTTATAGGTTTTGGTGTCATCTTGGGTTTAGGAGCGAGTGGATTGCTCTAGTGTTCTGAGATGATCCGATGCTGTTGCAGAATCAGTCATTGTCGTAGTAATGGCTGCTGATGCAATCGAATTTATTGTTTTTTACTGGTATAATTTGATTCTTTTCAATAGATTGCTTTTCTAGTCTTTGGTCAATCTATTGTCTATTCATACTCCTTTATTGCTATACTGCTTAAGAAGTCCAGATAAAATTGCCAATGCAAATACTCCTAAAAAAGCTACCAGAAGCATTGTTTTACCTCCATTGAACACTCCGGCCCCCAAGGCCACGATCGGTGGATTGCTTAACCCAACGCTGATAATCAGAGCTGGTGCAAATCTGTTCCATTTAGTTCCTCCAAGTCCGGCTGCATAACTTACAAAATCAAATAGTCCTGTCATCAACAGACCTGTTAGCAAAAATAGATTTCCTTCGATTTGTTTTTTATTGAAGTTTTCAATCCGCTTGCTTGCTTTTTCGCCTACAAGCGCTCTAACTGGTTTTTGTCCATATCTTTTTGCGAGGAAGAATGCAATCTGGCAAAAAATTAAATCAGTTATCGCTATTGTTATTAATCCTTTCTCAAATCCTAGTAAGGCTCCCGCTAGAAGTGCGTAGGCCGTACTTGGAAGCGCTGGGAGAACAATACTAATACCCCTTAATGCAACAATTCCCAGAGGTGCCCAGGCACCCATACTGTTCACTTGTTCTCTCAATGGCTCTAGAGCATGGGTATGTCCTAGATGCACCAATACAATGGCCAGTGCCACGATCGCGCTGACCTCGATGATTTTTCTTAGGTTTTTCACCAACCAGTAAGAGGAATCGATTTCCCTTACTGTTGCACGGAACGCGTTCTCCTTAGATTTTTTTTGAATGTTATGCTTTCTTTATATTGTTTTATTTTTTGTTCGATATAGCATATTGATGGCACTTATTTCTTGTTTGCCTTTTCAATGCTTACTTATTAGGAGATTATTCTCACTATTGGACGATTGGCCCACTCAGCTCCTTTCCTCAGAGTTCTAGGTTGCGATCCTTACCTTTTCTTTCGGATTCAAGTGCTGTCTTTTGTCTAGACGGCGTTAACTTTCAGACGTTGCAATGATTTTATGGATTCAACTGATCTCGAGGTAGTCAACGTATTGGTATTCCAACAGCTTCTAGAATCTGTAGAGCGTGAGTCTTGGACTGAGGCCGCCATGGCTCTTTATAAGCTTTATGATCTTGAAGCTGGGCAGACTTTTGAGGAAGAAGATCTTCAGGAACATTTGTGCGCAGCCTGATTTTTCACTCAGGATGATTTAGCGCCCTTGACCAACATTTTTATAGACTTCTTCTAATTTAGTTGTAAACATCATATGCAGTTTCCTTTCAATGGATCAAGGTTGTGATTTAGTAGTATCTATTTATTGATTTATTGTTCGCCTTGGGTCTCTTTAGCATTGATGTCTTCTCTTCCTGTTATATCTTTTGTTGTTTTTGACTGTTGGTGATTTTTGTCCTATTAATCTCTGCTGTTTGTCGGTTTCTCTATTGTTTTCGTTAGTTTTGAATGATGATTCTATGCATCTTCAAGTTTTTCTGCGGATGGGACGGATTTTCTTTTTTCGATTCCTTTTCTGACTCATTTTTGTGAGTCGATAGCTTCATTCGTTACTCTGTTTATTCTTTCTGTTTTTATTGATGTAACCCTATGCGATGCCGATCGCGTACTCGTTTCGTCTTGTAGCCAATCTTTTGTTTTCAGTTTCAATATTAGCAATGGGCTTGGTTTCATTTGGCGCTATAGAGAGCAAGTGCTTCTCATGATCCAATGTGTTTGTTGGCTGTTTTGGGTTTGTTCCTTCCTCGATTGATTTTGGTTCTGCTCTGGTTAACGAATGCTTCTTTTGTGCTTGAACCATTCAATAATCTGCCTTTGCCCAGCTTTGTTGTTCCTTTGCTTGGTCTATTTATGGTGCCTACAACGACATTGGGTTATTGCTGGGCGTCAGCCTCTTATGGTGGTTTGAGTACGTTTAGTGGCCTTTTGATCGTTGCTATTGGCCTTTTCGTTGACCTTGGAATGATTGGCGGCGGACGAGGTGTTGTTCGTCGTTGACTCCTGTTGCCCAACCGGATTAGCGTTCATCAATTCCTTCAATACAAAGAGTACTTGCTTTCGGCTGCCAGGTTTTGATCAGTTTCGCATTCGCTTCGCACTGCTCTCTTGAGGCTTGAGGCACTTTTTCTAATGCTGCCGTGGTTCGATGGGCCCCGTAGGTTGCCCAGGTGATCATGAGCCAGATGACTGGTTCCATCGTTGTTCTTAATCGCTTTGATATTCTGCCGTGTTCCAGCACCTATGTGTGGATCCTGCTCATTAGCTCTATTTGCTTGATATGTTTTGAACTATGTGTCGCTTATTTCATGTAATCTGTCGATTAAAAGGTCGACATCCGTTGCAATTCCTCCGTCTTCAGCCCACTCTTCCGGATTAATCCTTTCCTGAATATGCTGATTGAGTCGTGTTCCGTTATGAAGATTGAGAAGAGTTTGGTTACTGGAGGCCTGAGTGTGTGAACTCTTGACCGCTGATTCTTTTTTTTGACCAATGAGATGACAAGCCAGATGCCTTGTACTCCCAATGGTTCGATGCTCCCAGAGGTAGACCGCTTGCCAGGTTCCCAGCACTAACTGACCCTCTTTCACGCTGAGTGTCATGGTCTGATTCGTCAGTGCTGTTCTGATGTGTGCCGGCATGTCGTCCTTCCCTTCATCGTCGTGTCGATAACGTCGGCGTTGACCATTGGCATCGGGTGGTCCTTTGCCATCTTGTGGGACAAGTGCTTCCATCCATGCTGTTAGGTCACTCAATACCCGTGGATCAGCGTTTTCGTTAATCGTGATACTGCAACTGGTATGTAAACAGGTCAGGTGTAATACCCCCTCGTTAATTTCAGTTGTTTTGAGCCAGGTTTGGATGCTTTCGTTCAGCCTGGTGAAGCCATTGCCTCTGGTCTTAATTTCTAGTTGGTGCAACGTCTGTTCGAGTCCCATCACCACTCAGTCCACTGATGATTCAGGTTTAGCTGTTTCTTCCGACCCTTGGCTCTTAGCGCGGGCTTTAAGCATGAAGGCCTCTCCTGGAACCAGGTCTACCACACGATCGTCGTTGAATGTTTTCGTTGCAGTTCCATCTAGAAGAGCACTGATTAAACCAGTGAATTTCACGTTTCCACCTGTGGTGCTCGCCAACACTGTGCATGGGTTGAAACGTTCAATCAAGTCCGGAAGTACGCTGGCGCCAGTAATGAATGAACCTAAGACTGGCAATCCTAGATCAATCACCGGCGTAATTACTGTGTCGACTGGTCGCGCTGCAAGCTTTGGATCAAGAACACCATGGGGTTCGAGATACAACGATCCATCGGGCCAATCGAGTAGATAACCATTTTCAACATTGGGTACTGCTGCACCTGCTGTGGCCTCGATTTTGAGATGTTGAAAGGAGTAGGTCTCGCTTGGCTTGAGGACCTCCACCTTTTCAAAACGCAACCGCTTCACCACCCGTGCTGCGGCGGCTGAGGCCACCACCTGCAGGTTGCGTGGTAGCAATTTCAAACTTGGTCGGTGGCAATGATCTGCTAGGCCTTGGGTGAGCAATAACAGGTCAACATTTTTTGGAACAGGCCATGGGTGTGGCAGTTCGCCGTGAAGTAGCCATGGGCCGGGAGGGAAGATCAGCGGACCATTGAGCCAAGGGTCGACCAAAACTCGTAAACCAGCCATTTGCAATAACCAGCCATTGGCTCCGAAATACGTGGCTTGAGACTTCATGATTGTTCCTTTGAAGGGTTCTGCCTGGATTCATCCAGCCCTCGATCGATCTCACCAATCCAGGCCACCATGGCCACAAGCGCAAGAATGGAGTCGATCAGCGGAACCAAGCGGTGAGCTTGCATGAAGGGTCTGTCACTCTTGGAACCGTAGAAGGGCTTTGTCCAGCTCTGTGAGTCAGGTCAGAACAGCCAAAGCAATTCCGCTGACAGCCAGGACTGATGCGCAAACTCCAGCAGCTTGCGGATGATCACCCTCGGGCACTGCCACCAATAAGGCCATCACTGGTGATGTGCTGAGGACCGTGATTCCGACGCCCAGAGGTAATTGTCTCAACACCACTTGCTGCAAAACAATTCCCACGTTGGTTCCGAGCAGGGTGGCCAAGAGCACCCTTGGCCAACGAATTCGCTTTGGTCGCGGACGGGGGAAGAGGGTTCTGAACCGCAGCCATGGCAGTAACAGCAACAGCCCTCCAAGTAAGCGAGTGGCTGCGCTTTGCCAGGGAGACAGATCCGTGTTGATCAAAATGCATCGGGACATCGCTGCACCGCTCACCCCACAAAGCACGGCAAGAACAGCAAGGCCAAGCCCCTGCCATTGCATTCCGTCATGGAGATCGTCGCGGAATGGGGCATCCGTTTTGCCATTAGGTGGTTGTTGACGGGCTACTAGCAGGACTGACAGCGAGACCATTGCGGCTCCAATCCATGCCTGTAGCTGGATCCGTTCGCCCATCACAGCAAGTCCGCCTAGGGCTGCGATCAAAGGTGCCAGTGACTCAATCGTGAGGGTGCGTCTTGTGCCAAGACGGCGCAGGGCTGCCAGATAAAAGCTGTCGCCCAAAGAGATGCCCAGCCCACCGCTGATCAGCAGCCAGGTCAGCGCTTGGCCCTCCTGGATCCATGGCAACGCAATCAAGACTGGCAACAACAGCGCACATGCAATTCCATTTTTGAGTCCGTTGAGCTCGAGTGCTGTAAGTGAGGTGGACAGTCCACGCCAGAGGCTGCTCGCCAACGTCCATGCCAGTGCTGCAACCAATCCCGCTATGACGCCCATGAATCAGTTACCAGTAGGGATCCGTGGCGAATTCCACCGTTAGGGATTCAGATTCAGACTCGGGAACAGTGCTGATGCAGGCCCGCACGACCTTTCCATTCACTTCGATTTCGCAGGCACCACAACTTCCTCCCATGCAACCGGTGGGAATGTTGATGCCTGCCGCTTTTGCGGCTCTCAGCCAGTCATGGCCTGGAGGACAGGTGCTGTGGCTGCCGTTTGGCCAAGTGATTTGGATGGCGGAATTCGCTCTCTGCATCGTGCCTTGCCAAGCAAAACTGCACCCTTGGTCTGATGCAGGTCAACTCTGGTTGATTTTTGAATGCACATTAACGACCCTTTTCCTCAGAGGGCTACGTCTTTTTTGAGACGTTGAGAACAAACCACACCCAGTGACCCTCTAGGTCTGTCTTATGGCAACAGTGGCTCCAGATTGATGTGCTGTTCGAAGGCATCGGCAAGGCGATCGAGGAGGTCCTCTCGATGACGGCTGTGATGAGGCTGTTGTTCACTGAGCAGTGCCAATCCTTTGCGTGATCTCAGTTGATTGAGCCAACGTCGCCGCCAAGGACCGCTTTCAAAGACTCCATGCAGATAAGTGCCTGCTACCAGTCCTCCTCGATCATCCATTGGCTGCACCCAGCCAAGGTCCGAATCACGGCAAAGGGGCTTACAGGGTAGGAGAGTTGTCGTCCGGCCATGGTGCAATTCAAATCCTTCCAGACAGAGTGTGCTGCTTCCTGCGGGCCATTGGGCTTCGCTGTTTCGCTGTCGAAGCGCTTTGTCTCCGCTGAATACGGTGCGAAGCGGTAGGAGACCCAGACCTGGGTGGCAGTTGGTACTGTCCGATGGAGGCCCCCCCTCAAGACCCTCGGGATCGCAAAGTTCCCGGCCTAAAAGCTGCATGCCGCCGCAAATACCAAACACGTGGCCACCCCCTGAGCTGTAGGCGTGCAGCGCTGCTTCAAGTCCGCTGCCTTGGATCAAGCCAAGGTCGCGCAGCGTTTGCTTGCTACCAGGAATGACAACGGCATCTGGTGATCCAAGCTCCTCACCTGGTGCAACCCAGCGAAGCTGAACCGTAGGTTCAGCTTCCAGTGGATCGAGATCAGAGAAATTGCTCAGAGAGGGGAGCTTGAGCACAGCAATCTCTAGTTCAGTACGACGCTTTCGTCCTCGCCGTTCGAGTAGATCGAGCGAATCTTCAGGAGGGAAAAGCTCATCCAGCCATGGCATCACTCCTAAAACCGGTACACCTGTGTTGTCTGCAAGCCAGCGTTGGCCTTCATCAAAAAGTTCGCGCCGGCCACGGAATCGATTGATCAAGAGACCCTTTATTAGTGGACGCTCCACTGGACGCAGAAGATTCAGCGTGCCCACGATTTGCGCGAACACACCACCCCTTTCGATATCTGCCACAAGCAGGCAACGGGCTCGGAGGTATTGGGCTAAACGCAGATTGGTGAGATCACGTCGTTGAAGATTGACCTCCACTGGGCTCCCTGCTCCTTCGAGCACCAGGCGACCACCAGGATGAGTGCTTTGTAAGGCCTGAAGACCGTCGCGAATGGCTTGCCAGCCCGGTTTGAACCAATCGCGGTAATAGTGCTCAGCTCGGGCCGATCCCACACTTCTCCCGAGGTGAATCAGTTCACTGGTGGAATCGCCCTGAGGCTTGAGCAACACCGGATTCATTGCGCAGATTGGTTCCAAGCCTGCGGCCCATGCCTGAAGGGCCTGGGAATAGGCCATTTCACCGCCGTCTTGGTCCACCCAGGCGTTGTTGCTCATGTTCTGCCCTTTAAAAGGCAATGGAGTTTCACCTCTGCGGCGCAGGACCCTACAGAGCGCAGCCGTCATCAGTGATTTTCCGGCACCACTTGAAGTGCCCAGCACCATGATTGCCTGGGGCGCTCTCATAGCCGAGGCCGATGACGGCGGAGCCAGTGATGCATGATTTCAAAGCAGCTCGGCGTTGGGATTTCACCAGACCAACGATCGAGAAGCTCTCGGCCCATCGGCGTGAGACGAACCCGTTCTGTCAGCCCTTGTCCATCCACTTCCCGACGGAGTACGCCCACCTGGATCAGCCAGATCAGATGATCTTCCGTTCTGGAGCGATTTAGAGGCTTGCTGCTCATGGTCATCCAGTTTTTTTGGCTGCTGAGCTGGGTGCTGCTCATGGCCTCGTGCTCAAGTGCCTCATAAAACGAACGGCGAAATGGAAGGCAGCAGATGGCCTGCTGTGCCCGATTCACCGCACGTGCCGATATCAGGGTTGTGGATGTTGTGGATAACGTCACGACCTTGTCGATTTGTGCTTCATTCTCCTCTCGCTTTGCTCTGGGCGTGGCGGGCAACGCCGCTGTGATGGATGGGCGCGCCCGTTTTGAACGGGATCGTCATCAAAATGATGGGATTGCTTGCTTGCTTGCTGTGTTGCTGTTGGCTTCCGCTTCCCCGGCGCGGCGTCGTCTGCTGGAGCAGGCTCATCTTCTTCATCAGGTGATGGTGAGTGGGGTGGATGAAGATCAGATTCATCATGCGAATCCTGCGCAGTTGGTGCAGCTTTTGGCTGAGGCCAAGGCTTCAGCCGTGAAGCTGAAACTGGATCAGCGCTCTGAGGTCGCTGCGTCCATTACGGCGGTTCTCGGTTGTGATTCAGTGCTGGAATTTGAAGGAGAGGTGTTTGGCAAGCCACTCAATCGGGACGAGGCGGTCCGGCGTTGGCGGCGCATGCGAGGGGAATGGGGTCAGTTGCATACGGGCCATTGTTTGTTGCATGGCCCTTCTTTGCTTTCGGAAGACAGAGGAGATCTAAAGAAGCAGCTCATCACCTGTGTCACGACGCGTGTGCTGTTTGCCAATCTCACCGATAGCGAGGTTGAGGCTTACGTGGCTTCAGGGGAGCCTCTGCAATGTGCGGGTGGGTTTGCCCTCGAGGGGCGTGGTGGCTGCTGCGTCGAACAAGTAGAGGGTTGTTACTCCAATGTGATTGGTCTCAGCCTGCCGTTGTTGCGTCGTTGGTTGTCTTCCCTTGACTGTGGGTTGTCATTTTTCTCTGGCCGTAGCTAAGTCACAAATAGGTTTATCGACGTGCACCATGACCCGCTTGCTTGGCCGCTGCTTTTCCTTATTAATCCTGACGGCTGGTGTGGCGCCCGCCTTTGCCTTTGAACCCCTGCAAAAATCCTTCAGCACGACTCCCGTAGAGGAATCAATCGATATCAGCGCCGAGCAGGTGCATTTCTCATCAGATGACCTAAAGCGTTCTCAGACCTCATCGGCTAGTCCTGTTCCTCCTGGTGAGAAGGGCAGGGCACCGAAGGGATATTCCGTGTTGGATGTGGGTTTCTGAGCGTTTATCAGCGAACCCCGGTCATTGTTATGACCTTCAACCTCATCACCTCTAACCCCACAAAGCGCTCATGGCGTTGCTATGGCTTTGGTTAGGCGCCGTTGGCTTGGGGCTGAGCCTTAGCGGTTGCCGGCCAGGGAGTGAAACCTCTCACGTGGAACCCTCCACTGTGGTCGGTGCTGGAGCCACGTTCCCAGCTCCGTTGTATCAACGCTGGTTTAGTCATCTTCGGGTTCGTCAGGGCCTCAGCCTGGGATATGACCCGGTGGGCTCCGAAGATGGGGAACACCAGCTTCTGGCTGGGATCGTGGACTTCGCAGGCACTGAGCTCGATGATCACACCGGCCTCTTGCTTGGTTTGCGTAGCGACCGATGGCTGCGCATTCCCGTGACGGCTGGGGCCGTTGCCATTGCTTATAACCACCCTGGCTGCGAGCTCTCCCTGACCCGTGAGCAGTTGCGGCTGATTGTCTCTGAGCAGATTGACGATTTCGGTCAACTTGGCTGTGCCAAACAACCGATCACTTTGTTCGTGCGTCAGAACGGCTCAGGCACAACGGCGCATCTGCGCCGTTACCTGAACGCTACTGCTCAGGTCTGGCATCACCCCAGGGCTTTGCGCGTGAAGAGCAATGAGGCGATGGCCACAGCCCTGCTGCAGCGACCTGGGTCGATTGGCTACCTCAACACCGTATTTCTCAATGGCCGTCGCAGCTTGCAGGTGGCTTCTCTGGAGACGGATCAAGGCTCGTTTGCGTTTCCTGAGCGGGCGCTTGAGATTGAGGGTCCTGATCATTCCAGAGTTAGATATCCACTGACTGCAGTCAGTTGGATGGTGATGCGCCGCAAGGGGTTGGCAGACAAGGCTGCGGTGTTGAGAGAGGCCATTGCTTACGGCCTTTCTGCAGAAGGACAAGCTGCTGCCTTGGGCCTTGGTTATCTCCCCTTGCCTGAGGCTCTTTTGGAGCACGCACGGTTGCAACTCGAGGCTTTGCAGCCATGAGAGTTCGTGTTCCCCTCAAGCTTTCAGCGCAAGCCATCCGAGCGAAGGAGCATCACTTCCCGATGTTTCTGCTCACGGCGCTGTTGCCGATTGTGATGTTCCCCGTGGCTCGATTGGATGGATTCCTGTTCCAGCGGATAGCTCTTCCCTTGTCGGTCACGTTGCTGGTGTTGGAGTCCCTGCGGGCCATGCCGTCCTGGGTGGCTCAATTGGGCCCCATTCGCGTCAATGGGATCTACTGCTGCCTCGGTTACATCTCAGTGGTTGCGGTGTGGCTTCCTTTGCTGCCTTGGCAGAAGCTTCCCTTCGCTCTACAAATCATTTTGTTGGGCCTGCGGGCTGTCTTTTATCTGCTCACTGCAATCCGCATCGTTCAGGTGCTGGCCAATTGCGAGCGTGTGTCTGGGAAAACTCTGAGTCTGGGTGCCGCTGGCTATGTGCACCTCGGTTTGACGGCGGGTTTGCTGGCCACGGTGTTGCAGATGGCAGACCCTGACAGCTTCAATCTCGGTGCTGTTCCAGTGCAGGAATCCTTGGCTGCACGGTTGTCGTACTTTTCGTTCGTTACCTTGGGAAGCCTCGGTTATGGAGATGTGGTACCAGCCAGTCCCATCGGGGAATCTTTCGCCGTTTTGCTGAGTCTCAGCAGCACGTTGTATCTCAGCTTGTTGATTGGTTTACTGCTGAGTCGCTTTATTACCTCAAGGGAAGACGAGATGCAGGAGAGACAGCAATGAGCACGTGTTCATTGGCATTGCGTCTGCAGAAATTAGAACCCTGGTTTTATCAGTTTTTGCTTGCAACCCTGCTGCCTCTCTTGGTGATGCCTTTCACCAACCTTGATGGCAACGTGATTCAACGGGTGCTGTTGCCTCTGAGCACGTTGTGGATGGTGGTGGTGTCAGTGCGGATTGTGCCCAGGGATCTGTTGTTTATTGGCCGTTGGAAACCCTTTGCTCTCTACAGGCCCCTGGCTTTGTTGTGTGTTGTGGTGATGTGGCTGCCTTCTCTGCTCGGGCATCACACGTCGCTGACGCTGCATTGGCCGGTCCTGACAATCATTTGCAGCTTTTACCTGGTTACGGCCGTTGCCATTGTGCTGATGCTGGCCAAGGTGGGACGCGTGAATGAACCCGTGCTTTGCCTCGGTGCTGCCGGTTATATCCACCTTGGTTTGACTGGCGGTCAGTTGGCGACAGCCTTGGAAGTGTTGCAGCCAGGCACCTTCAGCCTTGGCTTGATGTTGCCCGGTGAGGAACTGGTGGAGCGTTTGAGCTATTTCTCATTCGTTACCCTTGGAACCCAGGGGTATGGAGACGTCCTGCCGTCGACGGCTACGGCAGAGAGTTTTGTGGTGTTGCTCAGTGTTTCAGCAACTTTGTACGTCACATTGATGATCGGCTTGCTGGTGAGCCGTTATCTGCAAACACGAAAAATTGAAATTTAGAAAATTTAGAGTATTGATGGCTTGTTTAAATTAAAGAACCATTTTTTCAGCACTTTGGAACTGATTGGGCATGAATTTTACTCTTATCTCCTTAAGTATTTAATAGACTTAAATCCTGATCTTGCGTACTGTTGTCAGGTAATGGTGCTGCAGTTTGACTTGTGTCGCTGAGATCAGGTGGAGCCATGACATCATCATCGGTTTGCTGAGGTGATGCAAATGCATCCTCCATGGAAGTGACTGGTACGTCGCTGGGATCTTGAGGGAGTGGTGTTAGCGCAGCATCGCCGCTGAGACTGCTTTCATCTGCAGAATTGGTTGATGTGTCTTGTCCATTCAGGGCGGCTATCGCATCGGCATCGAGTTGTTGCAGATCACTGATGGCATCAGCCAGGCTGTGCCCATCGATTGCGGGAGGGCTTTGAGTTGCATCGCTAAGGACAGAATCAAGCTGCCCAGGTTTTGATTCCGAAGCGGAGCTGGACGTTTGAGCCTGGATGGTTGCCTGGAGATCTTTCTGGGTGTCGGCATCCAGCCCGGAGACATCAAGTTGCAGAGATGGCGCATTACCGTTTTGTGGATCGGTAATCGTTTCCAGAATGTCGCCTTGATCGGTGTGGATGGTTCGCGTGATCAGTTGCGAACCGTCATCTTGAGTGCTCTGACTAAGATCAACATCATCATGGTCTGTTTTCAGTCCAAGAGAGATCAAGGCAGCCAATGTGGCTTCTGTATCGCTATCTGCTTGGGCCGATGCCAAGGCATCATTAGCAATGACTGAAATGTCTGCTGTGAATCCATTTTGATCAGGTTCATCATGTTGCGTTTGGCTGGGTGTGACATTCGTATTGAATTTTGGAAGAGTGAAGTTGACAGATTTGGTGTCACCATCGGCGTCCTTGATGCTCAATGTTAGGTCTAAATTGCGGCCAATTGAAACTCCTGGATCGGCCTTGAAATCAATGGTTCCATTGTGACTGCCTGAGCTCAAAACAGTATTCCCTGTGTTTATGGTAAAGGTGCCAAGGCCATTTATTTTGATTTCAAATTCACCATTTCCCAGATCCTTAACGTTGCTCGTATTTTGATTGCCGCCAAAAGTGGCCGCGAATGCTTGAACAGGTGAATGCCCGCCTGTGCCTAGAAGAGTGCTTTTTTGCTCAAGAGTAAACTCAACTACTCCGTTATTCTGTAAGCTGGTTGCTGCAAGATCATCGTCACTGCCAGGGTCAAAATTAAAATCAAGGTGTACGTCTACATTTTGAAAACTTTGTTGAACAGCGTGTTGAATTTGCTGAGAAAGACTGCCATCTAAAGTGTCGTGCGAATTTACTTGTTCAAATGAGCTGCCATCTGGAAGACTGCCTTTGAAGAGGGACTGTAGTTGACTTCCAATTGAATTGTTGGTCCTATCTACGATGCCAACACCTATGACGTTCGGAGTTTCGTGGCCGACTTGTTGGTCTAGCGTTTTTAGTGCCTGGTCGAGGTTATGCGATAATTGGGCACCTTGGCTGTTAAAACCGCTTGACATTATTGGTGTGATTTCATTATTTGGCCCTGAGCTTTTATTATTTTCTATGCTGGTAATAGTAATCCCGCTCGCTTCATTTGGCGTAAATACTAAGGGGTTGGCTTCTATGGGATTGGGATGATGATGATGGGGGTGATTGATATTCGGATCAATCACCTTGGGGAACCCGAGCCAGCCAATAATGTCACCATTGTTATCTCGTACTGCATGACTATTGGAATAACCGTGCCCCCTGGTCCCTAGGGGATTGTTGTGGTCATTAATCATTCCATCTATTTGGGCACGCGTAAGCTTCTGTTCATGCTGAATGCCCGCACTATCTGTATACGTAATTTTAAGTTCACTAGTGGCTTTGTTTCTTGAATTCCAGCCGCTTATGTTATTTAATCCGTATTGATGTTGCCCTTCGTTGTAAGTTGTAAGTACGTAGCTGTTGCTAGAGATCATGTCTTGACCTTTGGATGTCTCTCCATCTGTCATTATTACCATATTCGTGTCGGTTTTGATTTCAGCTCCAGATGGTGTGTGGTGTTGATCGGAAATATTGCTTTGCTGCCAGCTTGTTGTTATGTTTTGTGCGGCTTTCCATGCCTCTGTGTGATTTGTGCCGGATATTTTTACGTTGTGTAAGAGATTATTTATGCTTGCTAGGATGTGAGGCCTTCCGTAATTTGTGTCGTCTATGGTTACGGATTGTGTTTGTGCGCTGGCTCCAAAGATGGCTGCGCCAAGATGTACGTTTCCTGGTGTGTGTCCTGCTAAAGGTTCTAGCTTCCAATCGTTTAAGTCTGTGAGGCCATTTTGAGACGTAGTAACTTTGTATCCTGCATTCTCGAACGCCTGTTTGATGAGATGTGCGGAGGCTAATAACTGCTGATGGATTTTCGAATGAGTATTTGCGTTATCAGGGTCTTGATGGCCATTGCTCCAGCCCATTGAACCGCTGTAATCGAGCACAAGCCCAATATTCTGATGAGCATCAAAGATTGTTGTTGTAGTAATCGTTGTTGTGCCTGTTGATGGAGGGGTTGAAGTTTGAGGGTGCTGTGTGGTGCTGACGCTTGCATTCCCCATTGAGATGCTGGGCCCTGAATCTTGAAAGGCAAAGATGCCTGAGGAAGCATCAATGGATGTGGAAGCGGAATCACCATCTTGATCGGTGATGGAGGCTGTAATTTTTAAGGTATTTGGTAAAGCTGTAAGGAGAGTTTGTTCGTTATTGCTGCTGGTGTTGTCTTGCCAGATGGGCTTGATTTGATCAAGAACGAGATTGTTTTTTCCATCAATAGTGATGGTGAAGAGATCCTCAGACCCATCGGACTTTCCGCCTGATGGATAGCCGTGAATCACGCCATTTGAATCTCTGTGGAGAAGGATTTCAGGCCCTTGAATGGGACCACCGCTTGGATTCAGTGCGTGTAGACCGGAGTTTGCGTCTTGTGCGGAGAGATCGAGTGAATAGGCGATGGACTGTGTGCCATCGGCGCCAGGTGTGAAAGCAGAAGAGAAGAGAGAGGAGAGGGAAGTGGCGGCATTAACGTTGAGAGTGTCGTCATCGGTGACGAGAGGAGAGAGTGTGCCGACTTTGGAGGGATCAACGGATGGCCCTGAATCTTGAAAGGCAAAGATGCCTGAGGAAGCATCAATGGATGTGGAAGCGGAATCACCATCTTGATCGGTGATGGAGGCTGTAATTTTTAAGGTATTTGGTAAAGCTGTAAGGAGAGTTTGTTCGTTATTGCTGCTGGTGTTGTCTTGCCAGATGGGCTTGATTTGATCAAGAACGAGATTGTTTTTTCCATCAATAGTGATGGTGAAGAGATCCTCAGACCCATCGGACTTTCCGCCTGATGGATAGCCGTGAATCACGCCATTTGAATCTCTGTGGAGAAGGATTTCAGGCCCTTGAATGGGACCACCGCTTGGATTCAGTGCGTGTAGACCGGAGTTTGCGTCTTGTGCGGAGAGATCGAGTGAATAGGCGATGGACTGTGTGCCATCGGCGCCAGGTGTGAAAGCAGAAGAGAAGAGAGAGGAGAGGGAAGTGGCGGCATTAACGTTGAGAGTGTCGTCATCGGTGACGAGAGGAGAGAGTGTGCCGACTTTGGAGGGATCAACGGATGGCCCTGAATCTTGAAAGGCAAAGATGCCTGAGGAAGCATCAATGGATGTGGAAGCGGAATCACCATCTTGATCGGTGATGGAGGCTGTAATTTTTAAGGTATTTGGTAAAGCTGTAAGGAGAGTTTGTTCGTTATTGCTGCTGGTGTTGTCTTGCCAGATGGGCTTGATTTGATCAAGAACGAGATTGTTTTTTCCATCAATAGTGATGGTGAAGAGATCCTCAGACCCATCGGACTTTCCGCCTGATGGATAGCCGTGAATCACGCCATTTGAATCTCTGTGGAGAAGGATTTCAGGCCCTTGAATGGGACCACCGCTTGGATTCAGTGCGTGTAGACCGGAGTTTGCGTCTTGTGCGGAGAGATCGAGTGAATAGGCGATGGACTGTGTGCCATCGGCGCCAGGTGTGAAAGCAGAAGAGAAGAGAGAGGAGAGGGAAGTGGCGGCATTAACGTTGAGAGTGTCGTCATCGGTGACGAGAGGAGAGAGTGTGCCGACTTTGGAGGGATCAACGGATGGCCCTGAATCTTGAAAGGCAAAGATGCCTGAGGAAGCATCAATGGATGTGGAAGCGGAATCACCATCTTGATCGGTGATGGAGGCTGTAATTTTTAAGGTATTTGGTAAAGCTGTAAGGAGAGTTTGTTCGTTATTGCTGCTGGTGTTGTCTTGCCAGATGGGCTTGATTTGATCAAGAACGAGATTGTTTTTTCCATCAATAGTGATGGTGAAGAGATCCTCAGACCCATCGGACTTTCCGCCTGATGGATAGCCGTGAATCACGCCATTTGAATCTCTGTGGAGAAGGATTTCAGGCCCTTGAATGGGACCACCGCTTGGATTCAGTGCGTGTAGACCGGAGTTTGCGTCTTGTGCGGAGAGATCGAGTGAATAGGCGATGGACTGTGTGCCATCGGCGCCAGGTGTGAAAGCAGAAGAGAAGAGAGAGGAGAGGGAAGTGGCGGCATTAACGTTGAGAGTGTCGTCATCGGTGACGAGAGGAGAGAGTGTGCCGACTTTGGAGGGATCAACGGATGGCCCTGAATCTTGAAAGGCAAAGATGCCTGAGGAAGCATCAATGGATGTGGAAGCGGAATCACCATCTTGATCGGTGATGGAGGCTGTAATTTTTAAGGTATTTGGTAAAGCTGTAAGGAGAGTTTGTTCGTTATTGCTGCTGGTGTTGTCTTGCCAGATGGGCTTGATTTGATCAAGAACGAGATTGTTTTTTCCATCAATAGTGATGGTGAAGAGATCCTCAGACCCATCGGACTTTCCGCCTGATGGATAGCCGTGAATCACGCCATTTGAATCTCTGTGGAGAAGGATTTCAGGCCCTTGAATGGGACCACCGCTTGGATTCAGTGCGTGTAGACCGGAGTTTGCGTCTTGTGCGGAGAGATCGAGTGAATAGGCGATGGACTGTGTGCCATCGGCGCCAGGTGTGAAAGCAGAAGAGAAGAGAGAGGAGAGGGAAGTGGCGGCATTAACGTTGAGAGTGTCGTCATCGGTGACGAGAGGAGAGAGTGTGCCGACTTTGGAGGGATCAACGGATGGCCCTGAATCTTGAAAGGCAAAGATGCATGAGGAAGCATCAATGGATGTGGAAGCGGAATCACCATCTTGATCGGTGATGGAGGCTGTAATTTTTAAGGTATTTGGTAAAGCTGTAAGGAGAGTTTGTTCGTTATTGCTGCTGGTGTTGTCTTGCCAGATGGGCTTGATTTGATCAAGAACGAGATTGTTTTTTCCATCAATAGTGATGGTGAAGAGATCCTCAGACCCATCGGACTTTCCGCCTGATGGATAGCCGTGAATCACGCCATTTGAATCTCTGTGGAGAAGGATTTCAGGCCCTTGAATGGGACCACCGCTTGGATTCAGTGCGTGTAGACCGGAGTTTGCGTCTTGTGCGGAGAGATCGAGTGAATAGGCGATGGACTGTGTGCCATCGGCGCCAGGTGTGAAAGCAGAAGAGAAGAGAGAGGAGAGGGAAGTGGCGGCATTAACGTTGAGAGTGTCGTCATCGGTGACGAGAGGAGAGAGTGTGCCGACTTTGGAGGGATCAACGCTTGGAGCGGTGTCATTGATGAGGAAAGCGCCAGAGATATCGAGGCTGTTGCTAGCGGAGGCGTGATCGCCATCGGCATCGGTGATGGTGTCAGTGCGTGTGATGCTGAGGACGTTGTTGTTGAAGGAGAGTTGATCGCCTGTGCCTGATTTGCTGGGGTCTGAATGTTGTAGATCCTGAGAGGAAGAGAAAGTGGCTTGGCCGGATGTTGGATCGAGAGTGATTTGAAGAGCGTTGGATCCGTTTGGGTTAGGAGAGTTTGAGTTGCCAACAAGCCCGACGACGTTGTCTCCGGATTGGAAGAGGAAGATGTGATTGCCGTTGTGATCCTGGAGTCCAGAATCAACGCCATTGTGATTTAAAGAGAAAGAGAATGCGGTTGTGAGGGAGGCATTTTGATCGACGGCATTGGAGTTTCCAGTGGAGAAATTGGAGGAGAAGTTATGGGAAGCAGCGCCATTGATGCCGCCTTGTTCAGTGACAACAAAGTCAGGAATTGTGCCTGTGGTGGCAGGTGGAGTAATGGATGGAGCGGTGTCATTGATGAGGAAAGCGCCAGAGATATCGAGGCTGTTGCTAGCGGAGGCGTGATCGCCATCGGCATCGGTGATGGTGTCAGTGCGTGTGATGCTGAGGACGTTGTTGTTGAAGGAGAGTTGATCGCCTGTGCCTGATTTGCTGGGGTCTGAATGTTGTAGATCCTGAGAGGAAGAGAAAGTGGCTTGGCCGGATGTTGGATCGAGAGTGATTTGAAGAGCGTTGGATCCGTTTGGGTTAGGAGAGTTTGAGTTGCCAACAAGCCCGACGACGTTGTCTCCGGATTGGAAGAGGAAGATGTGATTGCCGTTGTGATCCTGGAGTCCAGAATCAACGCCATTGTGATTTAAAGAGAAAGAGAATGCGGTTGTGAGGGAGGCATTTTGATCGACGGCATTGGAGTTTCCAGTGGAGAAATTGGAGGAGAAGTTATGGGAAGCAGCGCCATTGATGCCGCCTTGTTCAGTGACAACAAAGTCAGGAATTGTGCCTGTGGTGGCAGGTGGAGTAATGGATGGAGCGGTGTCATTGATGAGGAAAGCGCCAGAGATATCGAGGCTGTTGCTAGCGGAGGCGTGATCGCCATCGGCATCGGTGATGGTGTCAGTGCGTGTGATGCTGAGGACGTTGTTGTTGAAGGAGAGTTGATCGCCTGTGCCTGATTTGCTGGGGTCTGAATGTTGTAGATCCTGAGAGGAAGAGAAAGTGGCTTGGCCGGATGTTGGATCGAGAGTGATTTGAAGAGCGTTGGATCCGTTTGGGTTAGGAGAGTTTGAGTTGCCAACAAGCCCGACGACGTTGTCTCCGGATTGGAAGAGGAAGATGTGATTGCCGTTGTGATCCTGGAGTCCAGAATCAACGCCATTGTGATTTAAAGAGAAAGAGAATGCGGTTGTGAGGGAGGCATTTTGATCGACGGCATTGGAGTTTCCAGTGGAGAAATTGGAGGAGAAGTTATGGGAAGCAGCGCCATTGATGCCGCCTTGTTCAGTGACAACAAAGTCAGGAATTGTGCCTGTGGTGGCAGGTGGAGTAATGGATGGAGCGGTGTCATTGATGAGGAAAGCGCCAGAGATATCGAGGCTGTTGCTAGCGGAGGCGTGATCGCCATCGGCATCGGTGATGGTGTCAGTGCGTGTGATGCTGAGGACGTTGTTGTTGAAGGAGAGTTGATCGCCTGTGCCTGATTTGCTGGGGTCTGAATGTTGTAGATCCTGAGAGGAAGAGAAAGTGGCTTGGCCGGATGTTGGATCGAGAGTGATTTGAAGAGCGTTGGATCCGTTTGGGTTAGGAGAGTTTGAGTTGCCAACAAGCCCGACGACGTTGTCTCCGGATTGGAAGAGGAAGATGTGATTGCCGTTGTGATCCTGGAGTCCAGAATCAACGCCATTGTGATTTAAAGAGAAAGAGAATGCGGTTGTGAGGGAGGCATTTTGATCGACGGCATTGGAGTTTCCAGTGGAGAAATTGGAGGAGAAGTTATGGGAAGCAGCGCCATTGATGCCGCCTTGTTCAGTGACAACAAAGTCAGGAATTGTGCCTGTGGTGGCAGGTGGAGTAATGGATGGAGCGGTGTCATTGATGAGGAAAGCGCCAGAGATATCGAGGCTGTTGCTAGCGGAGGCGTGATCGCCATCGGCATCGGTGATGGTGTCAGTGCGTGTGATGCTGAGGACGTTGTTGTTGAAGGAGAGTTGATCGCCTGTGCCTGATTTGCTGGGGTCTGAATGTTGTAGATCCTGAGAGGAAGAGAAAGTGGCTTGGCCGGATGTTGGATCGAGAGTGATTTGAAGAGCGTTGGATCCGTTTGGGTTAGGAGAGTTTGAGTTGCCAACAAGCCCGACGACGTTGTCTCCGGATTGGAAGAGGAAGATGTGATTGCCGTTGTGATCCTGGAGTCCAGAATCAACGCCATTGTGATTTAAAGAGAAAGAGAATGCGGTTGTGAGGGAGGCATTTTGATCGACGGCATTGGAGTTTCCAGTGGAGAAATTGGAGGAGAAGTTATGGGAAGCAGCGCCATTGATGCCGCCTTGTTCAGTGACAACAAAGTCAGGAATTGTGCCTGTGGTGGCAGGTGGAGTAATGGATGGAGCGGTGTCATTGATGAGGAAAGCGCCAGAGATATCGAGGCTGTTGCTAGCGGAGGCGTGATCGCCATCGGCATCGGTGATGGTGTCAGTGCGTGTGATGCTGAGGACGTTGTTGTTGAAGGAGAGTTGATCGCCTGTGCCTGATTTGCTGGGGTCTGAATGTTGTAGATCCTGAGAGGAAGAGAAAGTGGCTTGGCCGGATGTTGGATCGAGAGTGATTTGAAGAGCGTTGGATCCGTTTGGGTTAGGAGAGTTTGAGTTGCCAACAAGCCCGACGACGTTGTCTCCGGATTGGAAGAGGAAGATGTGATTGCCGTTGTGATCCTGGAGTCCAGAATCAACGCCATTGTGATTTAAAGAGAAAGAGAATGCGGTTGTGAGGGAGGCATTTTGATCGACGGCATTGGAGTTTCCAGTGGAGAAATTGGAGGAGAAGTTATGGGAAGCAGCGCCATTGATGCCGCCTTGTTCAGTGACAACAAAGTCAGGAATTGTGCCTGTGGTGGCAGGTGGAGTAATGGATGGAGCGGTGTCATTGATGAGGAAAGCGCCAGAGATATCGAGGCTGTTGCTAGCGGAGGCGTGATCGCCATCGGCATCGGTGATGGTGTCAGTGCGTGTGATGCTGAGGACGTTGTTGTTGAAGGAGAGTTGATCGCCTGTGCCTGATTTGCTGGGGTCTGAATGTTGTAGATCCTGAGAGGAAGAGAAAGTGGCTTGGCCGGATGTTGGATCGAGAGTGATTTGAAGAGCGTTGGATCCGTTTGGGTTAGGAGAGTTTGAGTTGCCAACAAGCCCGACGACGTTGTCTCCGGATTGGAAGAGGAAGATGTGATTGCCGTTGTGATCCTGGAGTCCAGAATCAACGCCATTGTGATTTAAAGAGAAAGAGAATGCGGTTGTGAGGGAGGCATTTTGATCGACGGCATTGGAGTTTCCAGTGGAGAAATTGGAGGAGAAGTTATGGGAAGCAGCGCCATTGATGCCGCCTTGTTCAGTGACAACAAAGTCAGGAATTGTGCCTGTGGTGGCAGGTGGAGTAATGGATGGAGCGGTGTCATTGATGAGGAAAGCGCCAGAGATATCGAGGCTGTTGCTAGCGGAGGCGTGATCGCCATCGGCATCGGTGATGGTGTCAGTGCGTGTGATGCTGAGGACGTTGTTGTTGAAGGAGAGTTGATCGCCTGTGCCTGATTTGCTGGGGTCTGAATGTTGTAGATCCTGAGAGGAAGAGAAAGTGGCTTGGCCGGATGTTGGATCGAGAGTGATTTGAAGAGCGTTGGATCCGTTTGGGTTAGGAGAGTTTGAGTTGCCAACAAGCCCGACGACGTTGTCTCCGGATTGGAAGAGGAAGATGTGATTGCCGTTGTGATCCTGGAGTCCAGAATCAACGCCATTGTGATTTAAAGAGAAAGAGAATGCGGTTGTGAGGGAGGCATTTTGATCGACGGCATTGGAGTTTCCAGTGGAGAAATTGGAGGAGAAGTTATGGGAAGCAGCGCCATTGATGCCGCCTTGTTCAGTGACAACAAAGTCAGGAATTGTGCCTGTGGTGGCAGGTGGAGTAATGGATGGAGCGGTGTCATTGATGAGGAAAGCGCCAGAGATATCGAGGCTGTTGCTAGCGGAGGCGTGATCGCCATCGGCATCGGTGATGGTGTCAGTGCGTGTGATGCTGAGGACGTTGTTGTTGAAGGAGAGTTGATCGCCTGTGCCTGATTTGCTGGGGTCTGAATGTTGTAGATCCTGAGAGGAAGAGAAAGTGGCTTGGCCGGATGTTGGATCGAGAGTGATTTGAAGAGCGTTGGATCCGTTTGGGTTAGGAGAGTTTGAGTTGCCAACAAGCCCGACGACGTTGTCTCCGGATTGGAAGAGGAAGATGTGATTGCCGTTGTGATCCTGGAGTCCAGAATCAACGCCATTGTGATTTAAAGAGAAAGAGAATGCGGTTGTGAGGGAGGCATTTTGATCGACGGCATTGGAGTTTCCAGTGGAGAAATTGGAGGAGAAGTTATGGGAAGCAGCGCCATTGATGCCGCCTTGTTCAGTGACAACAAAGTCAGGAATTGTGCCTGTGGTGGCAGGTGGAGTAATGGATGGAGCGGTGTCATTGATGAGGAAAGCGCCAGAGATATCGAGGCTGTTGCTAGCGGAGGCGTGATCGCCATCGGCATCGGTGATGGTGTCAGTGCGTGTGATGCTGAGGACGTTGTTGTTGAAGGAGAGTTGATCGCCTGTGCCTGATTTGCTGGGGTCTGAATGTTGTAGATCCTGAGAGGAAGAGAAAGTGGCTTGGCCGGATGTTGGATCGAGAGTGATTTGAAGAGCGTTGGATCCGTTTGGGTTAGGAGAGTTTGAGTTGCCAACAAGCCCGACGACGTTGTCTCCGGATTGGAAGAGGAAGATGTGATTGCCGTTGTGATCCTGGAGTCCAGAATCAACGCCATTGTGATTTAAAGAGAAAGAGAATGCGGTTGTGAGGGAGGCATTTTGATCGACGGCATTGGAGTTTCCAGTGGAGAAATTGGAGGAGAAGTTATGGGAAGCAGCGCCATTGATGCCGCCTTGTTCAGTGACAACAAAGTCAGGAATTGTGCCTGTGGTGGCAGGTGGAGTAATGGATGGAGCGGTGTCATTGATGAGGAAAGCGCCAGAGATATCGAGGCTGTTGCTAGCGGAGGCGTGATCGCCATCGGCATCGGTGATGGTGTCAGTGCGTGTGATGCTGAGGACGTTGTTGTTGAAGGAGAGTTGATCGCCTGTGCCTGATTTGCTGGGGTCTGAATGTTGTAGATCCTGAGAGGAAGAGAAAGTGGCTTGGCCGGATGTTGGATCGAGAGTGATTTGAAGAGCGTTGGATCCGTTTGGGTTAGGAGAGTTTGAGTTGCCAACAAGCCCGACGACGTTGTCTCCGGATTGGAAGAGGAAGATGTGATTGCCGTTGTGATCCTGGAGTCCAGAATCAACGCCATTGTGATTTAAAGAGAAAGAGAATGCGGTTGTGAGGGAGGCATTTTGATCGACGGCATTGGAGTTTCCAGTGGAGAAATTGGAGGAGAAGTTATGGGAAGCAGCGCCATTGATGCCGCCTTGTTCAGTGACAACAAAGTCAGGAATTGTGCCTGTGGTGGCAGGTGGAGTAATGGATGGAGCGGTGTCATTGATGAGGAAAGCGCCAGAGATATCGAGGCTGTTGCTAGCGGAGGCGTGATCGCCATCGGCATCGGTGATGGTGTCAGTGCGTGTGATGCTGAGGACGTTGTTGTTGAAGGAGAGTTGATCGCCTGTGCCTGATTTGCTGGGGTCTGAATGTTGTAGATCCTGAGAGGAAGAGAAAGTGGCTTGGCCGGATGTTGGATCGAGAGTGATTTGAAGAGCGTTGGATCCGTTTGGGTTAGGAGAGTTTGAGTTGCCAACAAGCCCGACGACGTTGTCTCCGGATTGGAAGAGGAAGATGTGATTGCCGTTGTGATCCTGGAGTCCAGAATCAACGCCATTGTGATTTAAAGAGAAAGAGAATGCGGTTGTGAGGGAGGCATTTTGATCGACGGCATTGGAGTTTCCAGTGGAGAAATTGGAGGAGAAGTTATGGGAAGCAGCGCCATTGATGCCGCCTTGTTCAGTGACAACAAAGTCAGGAATTGTGCCTGTGGTGGCAGGTGGAGTAATGGATGGAGCGGTGTCATTGATGAGGAAAGCGCCAGAGATATCGAGGCTGTTGCTAGCGGAGGCGTGATCGCCATCGGCATCGGTGATGGTGTCAGTGCGTGTGATGCTGAGGACGTTGTTGTTGAAGGAGAGTTGATCGCCTGTGCCTGATTTGCTGGGGTCTGAATGTTGTAGATCCTGAGAGGAAGAGAAAGTGGCTTGGCCGGATGTTGGATCGAGAGTGATTTGAAGAGCGTTGGATCCGTTTGGGTTAGGAGAGTTTGAGTTGCCAACAAGCCCGACGACGTTGTCTCCGGATTGGAAGAGGAAGATGTGATTGCCGTTGTGATCCTGGAGTCCAGAATCAACGCCATTGTGATTTAAAGAGAAAGAGAATGCGGTTGTGAGGGAGGCATTTTGATCGACGGCATTGGAGTTTCCAGTGGAGAAATTGGAGGAGAAGTTATGGGAAGCAGCGCCATTGATGCCGCCTTGTTCAGTGACAACAAAGTCAGGAATTGTGCCTGTGGTGGCAGGTGGAGTAATGGATGGAGCGGTGTCATTGATGAGGAAAGCGCCAGAGATATCGAGGCTGTTGCTAGCGGAGGCGTGATCGCCATCGGCATCGGTGATGGTGTCAGTGCGTGTGATGCTGAGGACGTTGTTGTTGAAGGAGAGTTGATCGCCTGTGCCTGATTTGCTGGGGTCTGAATGTTGTAGATCCTGAGAGGAAGAGAAAGTGGCTTGGCCGGATGTTGGATCGAGAGTGATTTGAAGAGCGTTGGATCCGTTTGGGTTAGGAGAGTTTGAGTTGCCAACAAGCCCGACGACGTTGTCTCCGGATTGGAAGAGGAAGATGTGATTGCCGTTGTGATCCTGGAGTCCAGAATCAACGCCATTGTGATTTAAAGAGAAAGAGAATGCGGTTGTGAGGGAGGCATTTTGATCGACGGCATTGGAGTTTCCAGTGGAGAAATTGGAGGAGAAGTTATGGGAAGCAGCGCCATTGATGCCGCCTTGTTCAGTGACAACAAAGTCAGGAATTGTGCCTGTGGTGGCAGGTGGAGTAATGGATGGAGCGGTGTCATTGATGAGGAAAGCGCCAGAGATATCGAGGCTGTTGCTAGCGGAGGCGTGATCGCCATCGGCATCGGTGATGGTGTCAGTGCGTGTGATGCTGAGGACGTTGTTGTTGAAGGAGAGTTGATCGCCTGTGCCTGATTTGCTGGGGTCTGAATGTTGTAGATCCTGAGAGGAAGAGAAAGTGGCTTGGCCGGATGTTGGATCGAGAGTGATTTGAAGAGCGTTGGATCCGTTTGGGTTAGGAGAGTTTGAGTTGCCAACAAGCCCGACGACGTTGTCTCCGGATTGGAAGAGGAAGATGTGATTGCCGTTGTGATCCTGGAGTCCAGAATCAACGCCATTGTGATTTAAAGAGAAAGAGAATGCGGTTGTGAGGGAGGCATTTTGATCGACGGCATTGGAGTTTCCAGTGGAGAAATTGGAGGAGAAGTTATGGGAAGCAGCGCCATTGATGCCGCCTTGTTCAGTGACAACAAAGTCAGGAATTGTGCCTGTGGTGGCAGGTGGAGTAATGGATGGAGCGGTGTCATTGATGAGGAAAGCGCCAGAGATATCGAGGCTGTTGCTAGCGGAGGCGTGATCGCCATCGGCATCGGTGATGGTGTCAGTGCGTGTGATGCTGAGGACGTTGTTGTTGAAGGAGAGTTGATCGCCTGTGCCTGATTTGCTGGGGTCTGAATGTTGTAGATCCTGAGAGGAAGAGAAAGTGGCTTGGCCGGATGTTGGATCGAGAGTGATTTGAAGAGCGTTGGATCCGTTTGGGTTAGGAGAGTTTGAGTTGCCAACAAGCCCGACGACGTTGTCTCCGGATTGGAAGAGGAAGATGTGATTGCCGTTGTGATCCTGGAGTCCAGAATCAACGCCATTGTGATTTAAAGAGAAAGAGAATGCGGTTGTGAGGGAGGCATTTTGATCGACGGCATTGGAGTTTCCAGTGGAGAAATTGGAGGAGAAGTTATGGGAAGCAGCGCCATTGATGCCGCCTTGTTCAGTGACAACAAAGTCAGGAATTGTGCCTGTGGTGGCAGGTGGAGTAATGGATGGAGCGGTGTCATTGATGAGGAAAGCGCCAGAGATATCGAGGCTGTTGCTAGCGGAGGCGTGATCGCCATCGGCATCGGTGATGGTGTCAGTGCGTGTGATGCTGAGGACGTTGTTGTTGAAGGAGAGTTGATCGCCTGTGCCTGATTTGCTGGGGTCTGAATGTTGTAGATCCTGAGAGGAAGAGAAAGTGGCTTGGCCGGATGTTGGATCGAGAGTGATTTGAAGAGCGTTGGATCCGTTTGGGTTAGGAGAGTTTGAGTTGCCAACAAGCCCGACGACGTTGTCTCCGGATTGGAAGAGGAAGATGTGATTGCCGTTGTGATCCTGGAGTCCAGAATCAACGCCATTGTGATTTAAAGAGAAAGAGAATGCGGTTGTGAGGGAGGCATTTTGATCGACGGCATTGGAGTTTCCAGTGGAGAAATTGGAGGAGAAGTTATGGGAAGCAGCGCCATTGATGCCGCCTTGTTCAGTGACAACAAAGTCAGGAATTGTGCCTGTGGTGGCAGGTGGAGTAATGGATGGAGCGGTGTCATTGATGAGGAAAGCGCCAGAGATATCGAGGCTGTTGCTAGCGGAGGCGTGATCGCCATCGGCATCGGTGATGGTGTCAGTGCGTGTGATGCTGAGGACGTTGTTGTTGAAGGAGAGTTGATCGCCTGTGCCTGATTTGCTGGGGTCTGAATGTTGTAGATCCTGAGAGGAAGAGAAAGTGGCTTGGCCGGATGTTGGATCGAGAGTGATTTGAAGAGCGTTGGATCCGTTTGGGTTAGGAGAGTTTGAGTTGCCAACAAGCCCGACGACGTTGTCTCCGGATTGGAAGAGGAAGATGTGATTGCCGTTGTGATCCTGGAGTCCAGAATCAACGCCATTGTGATTTAAAGAGAAAGAGAATGCGGTTGTGAGGGAGGCATTTTGATCGACGGCATTGGAGTTTCCAGTGGAGAAATTGGAGGAGAAGTTATGGGAAGCAGCGCCATTGATGCCGCCTTGTTCAGTGACAACAAAGTCAGGAATTGTGCCTGTGGTGGCAGGTGGAGTAATGGATGGAGCGGTGTCATTGATGAGGAAAGCGCCAGAGATATCGAGGCTGTTGCTAGCGGAGGCGTGATCGCCATCGGCATCGGTGATGGTGTCAGTGCGTGTGATGCTGAGGACGTTGTTGTTGAAGGAGAGTTGATCGCCTGTGCCTGATTTGCTGGGGTCTGAATGTTGTAGATCCTGAGAGGAAGAGAAAGTGGCTTGGCCGGATGTTGGATCGAGAGTGATTTGAAGAGCGTTGGATCCGTTTGGGTTAGGAGAGTTTGAGTTGCCAACAAGCCCGACGACGTTGTCTCCGGATTGGAAGAGGAAGATGTGATTGCCGTTGTGATCCTGGAGTCCAGAATCAACGCCATTGTGATTTAAAGAGAAAGAGAATGCGGTTGTGAGGGAGGCATTTTGATCGACGGCATTGGAGTTTCCAGTGGAGAAATTGGAGGAGAAGTTATGGGAAGCAGCGCCATTGATGCCGCCTTGTTCAGTGACAACAAAGTCAGGAATTGTGCCTGTGGTGGCAGGTGGAGTAATGGATGGAGCGGTGTCATTGATGAGGAAAGCGCCAGAGATATCGAGGCTGTTGCTAGCGGAGGCGTGATCGCCATCGGCATCGGTGATGGTGTCAGTGCGTGTGATGCTGAGGACGTTGTTGTTGAAGGAGAGTTGATCGCCTGTGCCTGATTTGCTGGGGTCTGAATGTTGTAGATCCTGAGAGGAAGAGAAAGTGGCTTGGCCGGATGTTGGATCGAGAGTGATTTGAAGAGCGTTGGATCCGTTTGGGTTAGGAGAGTTTGAGTTGCCAACAAGCCCGACGACGTTGTCTCCGGATTGGAAGAGGAAGATGTGATTGCCGTTGTGATCCTGGAGTCCAGAATCAACGCCATTGTGATTTAAAGAGAAAGAGAATGCGGTTGTGAGGGAGGCATTTTGATCGACGGCATTGGAGTTTCCAGTGGAGAAATTGGAGGAGAAGTTATGGGAAGCAGCGCCATTGATGCCGCCTTGTTCAGTGACAACAAAGTCAGGAATTGTGCCTGTGGTGGCAGGTGGAGTAATGGATGGAGCGGTGTCATTGATGAGGAAAGCGCCAGAGATATCGAGGCTGTTGCTAGCGGAGGCGTGATCGCCATCGGCATCGGTGATGGTGTCAGTGCGTGTGATGCTGAGGACGTTGTTGTTGAAGGAGAGTTGATCGCCTGTGCCTGATTTGCTGGGGTCTGAATGTTGTAGATCCTGAGAGGAAGAGAAAGTGGCTTGGCCGGATGTTGGATCGAGAGTGATTTGAAGAGCGTTGGATCCGTTTGGGTTAGGAGAGTTTGAGTTGCCAACAAGCCCGACGACGTTGTCTCCGGATTGGAAGAGGAAGATGTGATTGCCGTTGTGATCCTGGAGTCCAGAATCAACGCCATTGTGATTTAAAGAGAAAGAGAATGCGGTTGTGAGGGAGGCATTTTGATCGACGGCATTGGAGTTTCCAGTGGAGAAATTGGAGGAGAAGTTATGGGAAGCAGCGCCATTGATGCCGCCTTGTTCAGTGACAACAAAGTCAGGAATTGTGCCTGTGGTGGCAGGTGGAGTAATGGATGGAGCGGTGTCATTGATGAGGAAAGCGCCAGAGATATCGAGGCTGTTGCTAGCGGAGGCGTGATCGCCATCGGCATCGGTGATGGTGTCAGTGCGTGTGATGCTGAGGACGTTGTTGTTGAAGGAGAGTTGATCGCCTGTGCCTGATTTGCTGGGGTCTGAATGTTGTAGATCCTGAGAGGAAGAGAAAGTGGCTTGGCCGGATGTTGGATCGAGAGTGATTTGAAGAGCGTTGGATCCGTTTGGGTTAGGAGAGTTTGAGTTGCCAACAAGCCCGACGACGTTGTCTCCGGATTGGAAGAGGAAGATGTGATTGCCGTTGTGATCCTGGAGTCCAGAATCAACGCCATTGTGATTTAAAGAGAAAGAGAATGCGGTTGTGAGGGAGGCATTTTGATCGACGGCATTGGAGTTTCCAGTGGAGAAATTGGAGGAGAAGTTATGGGAAGCAGCGCCATTGATGCCGCCTTGTTCAGTGACAACAAAGTCAGGAATTGTGCCTGTGGTGGCAGGTGGAGTAATGGATGGAGCGTCATCATGAATTGTTAATGATGAGCCAAGATCAATTTGAGCACTTGATGTTGCACTGTCTCCATCCTTATCTGTAATTGTATCAGTACGTCTTAGCGCTAATAATCCCGGAGATAGATGTATCTCTTCATCAGTATTTGTGGGGTCTGGATGGATGACCGCTCGTTCGCTGGTGAAAGTGATGTCTCCTGCTTGAGTTGTGCTGATCTTTAAAGCTTCTTTGCCTGTTTTTTCAAGTATTCCTGTGATATTCCCGTTTTGAGTATTGACATGCAACAGGATTCGTTCCCCAGTTTCGCTATCGATTAATCCAGAGAACACTCCATCTTTGCTGAGATTCAGCTCATAACTTGTTTTAAATGTTCCTGATCCATCGGCGCCGAATTGATGGCTGCCGCTGAAGAGCGAGGCGAAGGATTGCGTGGAGGTGCCGCCGGCTTGCCCGATGAAGGTTTCATCGACCCCAAGGACTGGGGGATGGCCATTTGTCGTGAGCTGAAGGCTAGGGGCGTCGTCTTTGAAGTGGAACACCTGGCCGATGCCGATTGTTGCCGAAGCACTGTCCCCACCAGCGCTCACAGCGGTGCCGGTGATTGTGATCAGGTTTGGGTTCTTGAGTGTGATGCTTTCATCTGTGTTGTTTGGATCGGGGTGAACAATCGAGCGCAGTTGATCCAGCTCAATGTTCCCTACTTGATCCGTTGTGATGTGAAAGCCTTCCAGCCCACCAGGCGTCCGTCCGCTGATGCTTCCATCAGAGTTATGGAACAACAGCAGGTGTTGACCCGTGGCTTCATCCACAAGGCCACTGTCGGTGCCTGGCTGAACCACTCCGATCTTGAAGGTCATGCCACCGATGCCTTTGCCGTTCACCCCGTAGGTGGCGGAGAAGTAGGCGCCGAAGTTTGCGGTTGCATCTGTGGTGAGATCGGTTTCATCAACCGTGAGATCTTTTGGTGCCCCTGCCACGGTGATTGTGGCGCGATCAGGACTAGGCCCAGGACCTGGCTTAGGAGTCTCTCCAGGTGAATGGGGGTCGTGATTAGATTTTGGAGACCCCCCGGGGGTGTTGTGATCGGGTGTTTGTCTGCCAGAAGGACCGGGGAATGGGACATTTCCTTCTCCTCCTCCAGGCCTTTCTGCTCCGAGCACAGCAGGGCCATCAATTTGCGAATCAACTGCGAAGGGCGTTTGAAAGTCCTGGGTACCTAAGTCGCTGTCGCTTCCAATACTTCCACTACGTTCTGGATTATGCGGTACACCTTCACTTGTAAGGGTGGGATTTTGTTGTTCGGGTAGTGCGCTACTAATCCATGGCCGATCGAGTGACGCATCGGGAAGGGAGCTGTTCCCCGATGGCGCTTGTTGTTCGTAATTTTGCCTGTTGTTGCTTGCTCCCTCGGGTAGGGATGTGAACACATCATCTCGCTGTTCGCGATCACCGTCGTGAAGATTGGCGAGATCGACGAGTCTCTTTAGTTTTTCTTCAAGAAGTTGACTTTGATCATTGTTATTCAGGATCCTAAAGGCCTCGTTTTGCGCAGCTGCGTTGTCGAGAGCCATGGTGACTTGGAACAGACATTTTGTTTCAACATATAGACCTCCTATGAGCGATGCTCAGAATTAACAAGAATTTTCGCTAGGGGTTAATGCTGGTCTTACAGGGTGATAGCCGTCATTATTCAAATCAAGATATTTAATGGGCGCTTCCATGAATATTAAGACGGTATTGAATAGTCTTTCAAGGCAATCATTCCTTACGTCATTGTTGGCACCGTTTCATTCGCGTGATGTTCGGATTGTGGTTGCCGCATCGGTTGCGATCAATCTGATTGTCCTAGCGATTCCTCTTTACATCAATCGCATTTACACATCAGTCGTTCCTCAGCAGGCCAGCGACAGCCTCGCAGGCATCACTCTGCTTCTGGCTGCAGTTTTAGTTCTTGATGTTGTTCTCAAGGTGTTGCGTGCTTGGGTGGTGACTTGGCTGGCAGCCTCGACTGAACATCGTTTGCGAATGGTTGCCGTTCGTTCTGTGCTCGGGAGTGAGCCGAATGCCGTGCGCACACAACCTCTCAAGGCCAGGATGGCTCAGTTGCGCAGTCCAACTGTGTTGCGCAATCAACTTGAGCAGCAATGGCTGGTGCGTTATGTGGACCTTCCCTTCTCCTTGGTGTACTTGCTTTTTCTCGGGTTGATTGGCGGCTGGTTGATGATTCCCCCACTGGTTTTGGCACCTTTTTTTGTGCTTGTGGCACGGCGTGCCGCTTCCGACGTGGTGGCTAGCACACGAGCGCATCACGATCTGGAGGTCAGCCGAAATCAGATGGTGGTTAACGGGCTTGGACTTTCCCCCACGATCAAGACACTCAATCTGGAGGGCTTTTTGATTCGACGGCTCGAACCCTTGCAGGAATCTCTTAGCCGGAGAAGTTATGAAAAAGAATCCGCAACGGCAAGACTTCAGAATCTCTCTGCCTTGTTTTCTCAACTCAACCAACTGCTCATCGTGAGTCTTGGTGCTTGGCTGGTGATACAGCAAGATCTTTCGACAGGTGCTCTTGCTGCCTGCACCTTGCTCAGTGGTCAAGTTGCAGCTCCTCTTGGCAAATTATTTGCAGCTGATGGTCAGCAGGCCGCTCTTGAGCAGGCCAATTATGACTATCAGCAACTGATTGATCTTCCTCAGGAACAGAATCTTCTCGTCGGAGCTGATCAAACACCTATTGACACAACCTTGTCGTTTCTTGGCAAAGAACTGCTACCTGGACAGCTCATGGTCCTTGTCGGTGGGCATCCTGGGCAGTCCACTGCGTTGCTTGATGCCATCCAGGTGGCTGAGGACAATCCTGTCTTAGGTCTTGCATTTGGAAAGCAATCGCTCTCGACATTCCGTAAAACCTGGCTGAGACGTTCCTTGGCTCGATTGAAATCCTCGCCAGAGCCATTCCGCGGCACCCTGCTTGAGTCGTTGACAGGCTTTGAGTTAAATACCCGATCTTCTGAAGTTGTGGCCTTATGTCAAGAGCATGGGGTGTCGTCTCTTATTCAGGCTCTGCCCAGGGGCTACAACACCACGATTGGAGAAAGCCAAGATTTTCCCCTTTCCCTCGGGTTGCGTTTTCGCATCAGTGTGATTCAGGCCTTGTTGGACAAGCCTTCGGTGTTGCTTTTGGATGGCACCTTCCCACAGCTCACTCCTGACTGTCTGAGTTGGTTTCTGTCTCTGAAGATTCCTTGTTCCAGACTGATCGCTTTGCAAAGGGCCATTCCAGGACTCCCCTCTGAAATGACCTGTCTTCAGTGGAACGGTGATCGGTTGCAGGAGGTGGCGTTGTGATCTCCCGCGATGTGTTCTTCCAGAGGCTCTCTGAAAGTGAATCTTCATCCGCCAGGCTTCTGCCAAAGCTTCTTGATGCTCTGGCATGGTCAGGTGAACTTGTTCAGCTGCGCAATGCTCTGAGTGGTAGTCCGCTCCACATGGATGGAGTTGATCTTCTCAATACTCTTGCCAATCTTGGTTTCCGATGGGATGTGCGGCGTTTTCGTGGTGTACTTACCCCTGAACGTCTACCTCCTCTCGACTTCCCTGTTCTGATTCGCTCGCAGTTCAGCAGTTCTTTTCAGTTGGTCGAAAATGAAGAGGAGCTTCGTCAGGCTTTGCCGAACCTGCGTCGTCTTTTTGTCTATAGCTTTCGATTCGAGCCGCAGAGATTGGCAGAACAGCGCCAGTGGTTTCAAGCGCTTGTGCTCCGTTTTCGCGGCAGCATCGCTGAGCTTTACGTGATGAGCCTGCTGATCGCTCTGCTCACGTTAGTTCTGCCCTTTTACATTCGAGCGGTTTACAACCTGGAGATTCCCGGCGGTCAGATGGGCGATTTGCTGGGGCTTCTTCCCTTTGCACTTCTCGGTGTTCTGCTGCAGGTTTGGTTGACAAACCGCCGTCAGGTTCGGCTTGCTGATCTTGGCGCTGAGCTTGACATCACGATCAGTATTCGAGTGCTTGAGAAGCTGATGTTGTTGCGTTTACCACAGTTGGAGCGGTACACGCCTCTCTCGCTTGCGAGTCGTCTACGCAGTTTTCAGGGTCTTCGTTCCTATGTCACAGGGCCTTTGGCTCAAGCCGCTTTGGACCTCCCTTTCATCGTGATTTATCTGATCGCGATAGCAGTGATGAGTGTTCCTCTCATGGTGCTCACATTGGTGATGGTCCTAGTTTGTTTTGGTGGAGTTTATTTGGTGGGTCGGATTGCTCGCTCTATCCAGCAGCCTTTGAGCCGTAACCCCTCCAATCTTGAGCCATTACTTCTCGATCTTCTTGATCATTACGAGCGAATCAAGCGGACCGGTATGGAACGGATCTGGCATGCACGCATCGAAAGGGCATCGTCCGAAAGCGCTATTCAAGGTCTTGGTCCGATGCGCCTGCAACAGTTGTTGGCCATTCTCACCGGAGAGTTTTCTCAGCTCACGGGGGCACTGGTGCTTGCTACGGGCGCAGGGCTCGCGATTGCTGGTGGCAGCGGTATCGAACTGGGCACCATGATTGCGGCAATGTTTTTCGTCTGGCGTGTGTTTCGGCCGATCCAGATGGGTTATCAGGCCCTCAGTCGCTGGTCGCAGATCAAGCCCAACCTTGATCAACTCAACCGTTTCATGGCGGCTTCAGATGTTGAGCCCAGTACAACAGTCAGCCAACCCTGGGTTCTGCCAATGCCGGCTGGTCAGGTGGAATTTCAAAATGTCACCTTGCGCCTCAATGCTCTGCAGGAACCATCGTTGACACAGGTCAATTTCAAGATAGATGCGGGCAATCTCGTTGTGATTACGGGCCCTGAGGGAGCAGGTACGTCTTCGGTTCTTCGCTTGCTGGATGGGCAGATTCAACCTGGAAGTGGTGTGATTCGCATCGATGGAACTGACTCGCGTCAGTTTCCATTGATGCAGTTACGACAATCCATTGATTTCCTGTCGGACCGTCCCGGTGTGTTCTCGGCCACGTTGCGCGAAAACATGCGAATCGCTGATCCATTTGCTGACGATGCCTTAATCATCAAGAGCCTTGAATCCATGGGGCTTCAAGTTCTCCTTGAAAACTCCGGATTAGATCGACCTCTTGGAATGAGCGGTAGGGATGCTCTGCCTCTGCATCAACTTCAAGCCGTTGCGATTGCAAGGATGTTGCTGAAGGAGCAGTCCATTTTCCTTCTTGATCATCCGTTCCGCCTGCTTGATCAACAAGGCTCTGATGCGCTCCTCCGCCTTTTTGAACAGCGTCGAGGTCAGATCACCATGATCGTTGCTTCAGATGAGCCTCGTTTGCTTGAAATTGCAGACCAAATCATTTTGATGAAGGCAGGCACTGTGAGTTTCTCTGGTACACCTCAGGATCTAATGGCTGCTCAGAAAAAAGCTGCTATGCAACAAGCTGCAATGGCTGCGATGGGTGGTGGCTCGTCGCTAGGAACGTCATGAGTCGTTGTTGATCCCAGCGCCACAAGTTTTCTATCGCTTCTTTGACGATGTCGAGCTCTTCATCTACGTCTCCTTCTTCAACAATGACTGATTCAAAGTCGCAGTCCGAGGCCTCTTTATGGCAAATGCAGGCTGATGAAACAGACCAAGCCTTTGGGCATGGTCGTCGTGCCGAAGCTTTGTCTCTTGAAGCGGGTCAAGTCCCTCCAAATTTGACTCGATGGTTGCTTGGTACTACGGCTGTGATGGCTGGATCTGTTCTTGTTTCGGCTTTGATTCCCATTCAGAATTACGTTGTGGCCTCAGGGGAGATAGAGCCAGCTGGAGAGATCCAGAAGGTGCAGCATTTAGAAGGCGGAATTATTCGTGCTCAGTTAGTTGAGGAGGGTGAGAAGGTTCGAAGTGGTGAAGTATTGCTCAAGCTCAGTGAAGGGCAGATTGGATCACAGCAGCAGCAGACGGCGACGCGTGTCACCAATCTCACGTTGGAACAGCGTGAGCTACGTAAAGCGCTCGGTCAGGAGGCTCTCAATACTGATGTTCCTACTCCATCGTCACCATCTGAAGAGGTCGCGAGGGCCTTTTCTGATTTGCTCAAGCAAAAAGCACTTGATATTCAACGCCAAATTGATGTTGCTGATCAGCGTCTTGCCACTCTTCAGGCCAAACGAGAGGAATATCTCGATGAAGTCGCTCTTCTGAAGGAGCAAACCAAATCCTATGAATTCCTCGATAATCAAGGGGCAATTTCTCATAACGATGTACTAGAGGCTGAACGCAGAATCGCTTCAACCGAAACACTGCTTGCCGAACTCGATGGCACGATTAAAGAAACTGAGACGCAACGATTTGAGCTTCGTTCCAAGTTGCGTACCGATATTCTTGAGCAATTGGCTGATGTCACGAGTGAAAAAGCAGAGTTGCAGAGCGTTCTCGGTGAGCAACTTGATGCAGTAGAGCGTTTACAAGTGCGCTCCCCAGTTGATGGAATTGTCAAGTCCTATACGGTGAAAACGCTGGGCGGTGTTATTGCGCCTGGCAGTGTTGTTGCAGAAGTTGTGCCTGTAGGTGATCAACTTGAAGGATTTCTACGTGTCAAACCTGCTGATATTGGCAATGTTCAGAAAGGCCAGAGGGTGCAGCTCAAGGTGTTGGCTTATGACTACAGCCGTTACGGAACAATCCCAGGTGTAGTTAGATCAATTTCTGCGAGCACGTTTCAAGATGAAAAGACTGGCGAGCCCTATTACAAAGTCCGTGCTGCATTGTCGCGTGATTATGCAGGCAAGAATGAAGGCTTAAATCTTTTGGTTCCTGGTATGACTCTTACGGCTGACATCCTCACGGATCGTACTAATTTGCTGATGTATTTATTGGGGCCTATCAGGCATGGGCTTGGCAACGCTCTTCACGAATAATGCCATGATTAGATGCTGTCATATCTGATTTAAACCTTTTTAATCAGGAGTTCAAATATATTGAATAGCAGTAAGCTTCTGGTAACAGTAATTTGAGGCTGGTTTGAGTATTGCTGCTGATCGATTTGTTTTGCTCTTGCTTTTGATGGGGTTTTCTTTGTGTGTTTTGAATGAAATTGATGGCCAATAAAAAACCCTCGCTGTAAAGCGAGGGTTGATGATATAGGCGAATTAATGATTAATGGATCATTAGTCGAGATCAGGCATTGCCAAGGTGGGTTCTGCTTGACGATCGATTCCTTTTTCAAAACCGGCAGCCGCCGCGCGGGCCCGGCCTGCATGCCAGAGGTGACCAACCAGGAAGAAGAAGGCGAGCACGAACTGAGCTGCACCCAACCACTGGCGAAGGTTCACGAAGTTCACCGAGTTTGGTTCGGTGATAATGCCTCCAACAGAGTTGAGTGAGGCATTAGGGGCGTGAGTCATATATTCAGCGGCCCGGCGAACCTGCCAAGGCTGAATATCATTCTGAAGTTTGTCGAGACTGAGGCCATTGGGTCCGCGTAACGGCTCCAGCCAAGGACCACGAAAATCCCAGAAACGCATGGTCTCTCCACCAAAGATGATCTCACCCGTCGGGGAGCGCATCAGGTACTTACCAAGACCTGTTGGGCCCATGGCCGAACCGATGTTGGCTCCCATTCGTTGGTCACGGACTAGAAAAGTGAAACTCTGGGCTTGGGAGGCTTCTGCGTTGGTTGGACCCCAGAATTCGGAGGGATAGGCGGTGTTGTTGAACCAGATAAAGGCAGAACAAACGAAACTCATGAAGCTGAGAGCTCCAAGGCTGTAGCTCAGATAAGCCTCACCGTTCCAGATGAAGGCGCGTCGCACCCAGCCGAAAGGCTTGGTAATGACATGCCAAATTCCACCGAAAATGCAGGTCAGGCCGAGCCAGATGTGGCCACCGATGATGTCCTCCATGGAGTTCACACCAATGATCCAGCCCTCACCTCCAAAGGGAGCTCTGAAGAGATAACCGAAAATGACACCCGGATCGAGGGTGGGATTGGTGATCAAACGAACGTCACCGCCTCCGGGTGCCCAAGTGTCATAGACACCACCGAAAAACATCGCCTTGAAGACGAGAAGCAGACAACCCACTCCTAGAAGAATCAAGTGATAGCCAATGATGTTGGTCATCTGATTCTTGTCTCTCCAGTCCTGGGAGAAGAACGTGGAGTAGTTCTCGAGAATCTCAGGACCACGAATAGCGTGATAGAGACCTCCTAAACCAAGAACGGCTGAGCTGATCAGGTGCAGAACACCGACGACAAAGAAGGGGAAGAGATCAGTGACCTCACCGCCAGGACCAACGCCATAGCCAAGGGTGGCGACGTGGGGCATGCAAATGAACCCCTGCTCGTACATAGGCTTGTCGAAGGTGAAATGACTCACCTCAAAAAGCATCATGGCGCCAGCCCAGAACACCATCAGACCAGCGTGGGCGACGTGGGCACCCAGCAGACGGCCAGACAGATTGATTAGACGAGCGTTACCGGCCCACCAGGCAAAGCCGGTGGAGTCGAGGTCTTTACCGCCAGTGGCGATAAGACCGGAATTAAAGGGCGTTTCCACGGGGCAGAACCTCTTCAGGGAAGACGAAGTTTTCGTGCGGCTGGTCAGCCGGTGCCATCCAGGCACGCAGACCTTCATTCAGAAGAACATTCTTCGTGTAGAAGGTTTCAAATTCAGGATCCTCAGCAGCGCGAATTTCCTGTGATACGAAGTCGTAGGCACGCAAGTTGAACGCTAAGCCGATGATGCCGATGGAGCTGGTCCACATCCCCATCACTGGCACAAACAACATGAAGAAGTGCAGCCAACGCTTGTTGGAGAACGCAATTCCGAAGATTTGGCTCCAGAAACGGTTGGCGGTGACCATGGAATAGGTCTCTTCTTCCTGGGTGGGTTCAAACGCCTTAAAGGTGTTCGACTGTTCACCATCCTCAAACAATGTGTTTTCCACCGTGGCGCCATGAATGGCGCAAAGCAGTGCACCGCCAAGAATGCCGGCCACACCCATCATGTGAAATGGATTCAGGGTCCAGTTATGAAAGCCCTGGAGGAACAGCAGGAAGCGGAAAATTGCAGCCACACCAAAGGAGGGTGCAAAGAACCAGCTGCTCTGTCCCAGGGGATACATCAGGAAGACACTGACGAACACCGCAATCGGACCGGAGAAGGCGATTGCGTTGTAAGGACGAATACCGACCAGACGGGCAATTTCGAACTGACGCAGCATGAAGCCGATCAAGGCGAAGGCGCCGTGGAGTGCAACGAACGACCAGAGGCCTCCAAGCTGACACCAGCGGACAAAATCACCCTGGGCTTCCGGGCCCCAGAGCAAGAGCAGACTGTGACCCATCGCATCAGCGGGGGAGGACACAGCAGCAGTCAAAAAGTTGCAACCCTCGAGATACGACGACGCAATGCCGTGGGTATACCAGGAAGTTACAAACGTGGTTCCCGTTAACCAGCCACCAATCGAGAGGTAGGCCGTGGGGAAGAGAAGAATGCCGGACCAGCCGACAAAAACGAAACGGTCGCGTTTAAGCCAGTCATCGAGGACGTCGAACCATCCCCGCTGCGGCATGCGACCTGCAGCGATCGTCATGAGTTGAACGGTGCGGTTAACCCGCATGCAGTGGTTTCCTGGCGACCTTAACAATGTTGTTGGGTGGTTCGGGGTTTAGATGGCTCAGCTGAAACCCGTTGTATCGGAATGAATCTTCTGGCTTTCTTTTGATTTGCTGCTTCGTTTCGTGGCAGTGCTTTGTCGAGAGCGCCATTCAAAGGGTTCGCGGTCCACAATGGACTTTGATTTCGGGCTTAGATGACCGCTGACCTGCTCGAACAATCCGTCCTCGGCTCGCGCCGGCTTTCGAACATTTTTGTTGCTTCGATGGTCACCATCGGAGGCCTTGGGTTCCTGTTCGCTTCTCTCTCCAGCTATTTAGGCCGGGACCTGCTTCCACTCGGTCATCCAGCCGGATTGGTATTTGTTCCCCAGGGCTTGGTCATGGGGCTTTACAGCCTCGCGGCAGCTTTTCTCGCCACGTATCTCTGGGCTGTCATCGCTATTGATGTTGGTGCAGGTAGTAATCGTTTTGATCGCTCCGCTGGTGTGGTGACTATTTCAAGGCGTGGATTTCGTAAGCCCATCAGCGTGGAGATTCCTTTGAAGGACATCCAGGCGGTGAAAGTTGAGGTGAGAGATGGATTCAATACACGTCGGCGCGTCTCTCTTCGCGTTCAGGGCCGACGAGATATGCCCCTAACCCGCGTGGGAGAACCTCTCCCCCTGGCGCAATTGGAACAGGATGGGGCTGAGCTGGCTCGTTTTTTAGGTGTGAATCTCGAAGGACTCTGAATTTCTTATGCAACGCTTCTCTCCACACAAGCTTGTCTCTCTCGCGTTCTGCTTATTGCTTCTGGTTGGTTGTGCTCCGTCGACTACAGCGTCTGTCCCCGCGGGTTGTAGCCAGTCCAGCAGTCCTTGCCTTCAAGGTAAAGCCACGGTTGCGCTGACCACTGCCCGTGGGGAGGTCACCCTTGAACTTGATGGGGATGCAGCACCCGTGACGGCGGGTAACTTTGTCGATCTCGTTAAGCGTGGGGTTTACGACGGCACTGTGTTTCACAGGGTGATTCGTGAGCCAGTGCCATTTGTTGTGCAAGGAGGTGACCCTGCATCAAGTGATCCCACCACCTTGAAATCTCAGTACGGAACAGGAAGTTTTATTGATGTAAATAGCGGTCAGGCTCGATTTATTCCTCTTGAGTTGTCTTACAAAAATGAGGATCAGCCGCGATACAGCCGTGTGAGTACCAATCCAAGTGATATCGAACAGCTCAAGTTGAGTCATCAGCGCGGTGCCCTGGCGATGGCTCGCTCCCAATCTCCCGATTCAGCCAGTGCTCAGTTCTATATCGCCCTGCGACCTCTCCCAGAACTGGATGGCCGTTATGCCGTCTTTGGACGCGTGACCAAGGGATTGGATGTGGTGGATCAAATTCAACAGGATGACAAATTAATCAAAGCAAAGCTCCTCACGCCAGGCCTTTGAACTCAGGCCTTAAGCGGGCACTCTTCCACCACTGACGGAAGCTTTCAACAATTCAGTGTTGACCCCGGAAGCTCTTTCAAGGGCCACTTTCCCTGTGCGTGCAATCTCCAAAATTCCATAGGGGGTCATCAGGGTTTCGAGAGCAACTAATTTGCCTGGATCTCCAACCACTTCAAGGGTTAGAGCGTCATCGGCAACATCAACCACCTTGGCTCGGAAGATTTGAACCAATTCAAGGATCGCGCTCCGTTGTGCCGCTGGTGCCGAAACCTTCATCAGCATCAGTTCTCGCTCCACCGCAGGGAGTTGTGAGAGATCCAGCACCTGCAGCACATTGACCAACTTGTCGAGCTGTTTGGTCATCTGTTGGAGGGTTTGTTCATCGCCTTCCACCACCATGGTCAGACGGGAGTGGCCGTTGGTTTCAGCGGGGCCGACGGCAAGGCTGTCGATGTTGAAGCCACGTCTGGCAAAGAGGCCTGCGATTCGGCTCAGAGCGCCGGATTCGTCCTCCACCAGGACGGACAGGGTGTGCTTCATGCCCGTTGCTGTGTTTCCAGCGCTCTTGTTCTTCCCAAATTAAGGTCCAGCCAGCACGACAGCTCTTGATGGAAGAGTTCAGGGGTCTCATCGTGCGGACAATGCCCGCTGCCTTCGAGCACGCTTAGCTTCAGCCATGGATGCTGCAGCTTCAATTGCTCGCCGATCAATGAGGGAACAAAACAGTCCTGACGTCCCCAAAGAAGTAGTAAAGGGATGTCATCTCCGTGTTCGGCGAAACGTTCAAGCAAAGCGGGTGCTGTAGCCCCACGTGGGCGTAAGGCCATCCCCACACACATAGCCCGCAGACTGCGTGCGGCTGTGCGGCGACGGGCCGGTTTGGCAATCAGCTGATGTAATTCCCTGTCGTTCCGGATGGAGCGTGAATAAGCTCCTTGAAGGCCAAATCGCAGCAAAGCGGTATGGCTAATCAAGGGAATGAGAAGTTCGAGGGGAAGAAGACGGCAGAGCAATTCAATGATTCGAGGACGAAAACGGCGGACCAGGCGTGATTGTCGTCGAGGGACCGGTTTGATCAAGGCTGGATCCGGTAGCGGTGCCGCAACCACGGCGATCACCAAATCAGGCCGAAAGACTGCAGCGGTAAGGGCGGTGAGACCCCCCAGAGAATTGCCAATCAAAACAGCCGGTTGCTGAACCACCTGTTCAAGGAAGGCTGCTAACTGCCGTGCCCAGAGACGGTTGTCCAAGCGGATCTGGGGATGAAGTCCTGGTTGATCCGAGCTGCCGAAGCCAATCAAATCAAGGCCGTAGACCCGATATCCATCCTTCACCAGTGGGGCTGCGTTATGTCGCCAATGGCAGCTGCTTGCACCAAAGCCATGCAAGAGCACCATTGCTGGAGATTGAGGGTCGCCAAGTACACGCCAGTGACAGCGGTAGCCGTTCCAAATCCATTCGGCACTTTCACCCCAATCGGCGCCGTTGGAGGCAGGCTGGAGAGCGATTGCTTGCACACGCCTGACGGAGTTGAACGCTCACTATCGCGAAGGAAGGGCATCTTTGAGGCTCGGGGCCGGCTTTTTTCGCCCGGAGTCCAGACCGGCGAGGGATCTCTCCGTGTTGTTGGCCGCTTCAACATTGGAGTCTTCTTTTAGAGATCGTTCCCTGCACTGGCTGGACCTCATGGCTGGTTGCGGTATCCGGGCTCTGCGTTGGGGACTTGAAGCGAGGGGTGCGTCTCTTCAGCCCGTGAACCTTGTGGTGAACGATGCAGATCAAGAGCGAGAGCCGCTTTTGGCCGCCAATCTGGTCTCGTTGCAAGAGTGTCAAGGGTTAAAGCTCACCCAGAGCCATCAAGCGGCAGAACGGCTACTGCGTGATGCCTATCTGGAACATCGTTTTTTTGATCTGATTGATCTCGATGCTTTTGGGTGTCCAAATGTTTTGCTCCAGTCCACGCTTCAGGCGATGCGTTTTGGAGGAGTGTTGTTGCTTGCCAGCACGGACGGTCGCTCACCCACTGGTCATGACCGTTTCGCAGCGGTGCGTCGTTTTGGGGCAGCGGCCCGTGCCCATCCATCAAGTTGGGAGATGGCTTTGCGTCTGCAATTGGCGGCTTTAGCTCGGGAGGCTTGGCTTCTGGGACGTGGTCTCGAGCCCTTGTTGAGTTACAGCGATGGCCGTACTTTCCGTATTGCGATTCGCATGCGTCAGCGGATCCGTCCGGGTGAAGAGGAGCAACTGGGCTTCTTGGCCCGTTGTGAACGCTGTGGAGATCAGGCGATGCAAGCGATGTTGGGCCTCCAAGGTTGGAGGCCTTGTTCCTGTCGGGATGGTTGCGGACGTTGGGCGGTGAGTGGTCCGCTGTGGATTGGTCCTCTTCAGTCGCCTGAACAGCTCAAAAGGCTGCTGCAATTAAGTGAAACTCTCCGTTTGGAGTTGAGTCATGACCAGGATCCGACCCTTGCCCCTCGCAGTCGCAGGTTGCTTGAAGGGCTATTGGCGGATCCTGGTCAGCCTGCATGTAGTTGGTCAACCGGTGAGTTGGCCCGTCGGCTTCAGCTGAAAGGTCCCCCTGCTGTCCATGAATTGGAGGCGGCTCTAAGAGCCTCTGGGTACAGCGCATCGGTCAGTGGTGTCATGCCTGGTCAGGTGCGGACCGATGCACCTCTCGGCATCTTGTTGCGACAATGCTCCGATTTGGACCGGAAAGATCGTTAAATAGATCTTGATTTTGAATCCTGTTTCATGGCTGCAGAAATTTTCGGAATAGCTGTCGTGTTCTGGGTGTTGATTCCAGTGGGCCTCGCTGGTGGTGCATTGCTTTTGAAACTTCAAAAAGACTCATAGGCGCACAAGCCCTTTGGCCCCTTTAGGCTCCTCGCTTGCAATGACTGACCCAATGCAGGTCCTGGTGGTTGGTGGAACAGGAACGCTTGGCCGTCAAATCGCGAAACAAGCGATTGATGCTGGCCATACGGTTCGCTGCGTTGTGCGTTCACCACGGAAGGCTGCGTTCCTACAGGAGTGGGGTTGTGAACTCACTCGTGGGGATCTGCTTGAGCCCGCCAGTCTTGATTACGCCCTGGATGGAGTCGATGCGGTGATCGACGCCGCTACCAGTAGGCCAACCGATCCAAAGAGTATCTACGTCACCGATTGGGACGGAAAACTTAATCTGCTCAATGCATGCGAGCGAGCAGGCGTCAAGCGTTTCGTGTTCCTTTCTTTGCTGAGTGCTGCCAAGCATCGAAACGTGCCCTTGATGGACATTAAGTACTGCACAGAGCGGTTGCTGGAGGAATCGGATTTTGATTACACGATTCTTCAGGGAGCTGCATTTATGCAGGGTGTGATCAGTCAATTTGCGATTCCAATCTTGGAGAGTCAGACGGTGTGGGTCAGTGGCAGTCCTACATCGATCGCTTACATGAACACGCAGGACATGGCTCGTTTTGCTGTTGCAGGATTAGAACACCCAGAAACCATTCGTTGTTCGTTCCCAGTTGTTGGACCCAAAGCCTGGAACACTGGAGAAGTGACTCAGCTTTGTGAACTGGCCTGCTCTAAATCCGCTCGAGTCTTTCGGGTTCCTGTTGCCTTGCTGAACTGGATGCAAGGAATTTGTTCGTTCTTTGAACCTGCTGTGAATGTGGCAGAGCGTCTCGCTTTTGCCGATGTCATCGGTGGTGGTGGCTCCCTCGACGCCTCAATGGAAGCCAGCTATAGAGCTTTCGGTCTTGACCCTAGTGAAACCACTCAGTTGGAGGCTTATATCCGCGAGTACTACGACACAATCCTCAAGCGCCTTCGCGATATGGAGGCAGATCTTGATAAGGATGCCAAGAAAAAGCTGCCGTTTTGAAAGCTTGATGGTTTGTTTGTACTAGCTTTGGCTAGAATTGATCTGCTTGTAAACGCTTGTATGTCCGCGGCCCAAATCAAGAACCTTCAGCGACGACTCGATAACCTTTCTCGAGAAGCAGAAACTGAGCTCACCCGTGCCTGTGGTCATGAGCTTTGGCAGAGCGTCGGTTTTGATGCCTTCGATGGTTTAGAGGACGCTAACCGCCGTGCAAGTGCCAACTACTACTACGGTCAGTGGCAAACAGTTCGCGAGCTTCAGGATGTGCTGGGTTAGCTCTCCCATGAGCTAAGTCTGTTAAGAATGGTGCAAACCCTGAAATGTTTGCCAATGGCGTCTTGTTGCGGCCCTACACCGTCTTCACTGGATCAGACGAAGGCGGTGCAAGATCGTTATGGAGCTGCGGCCATTGAGCAAGAAGCATGCCTTTGCACCCCAGTGGCGTTTGAGCCTTCCTTGCTAAAGCCTATTCCCAACGAAGTCGTTGAAAGGGATTACGGCTGTGGAGATCCCACACGTTGGGTTCAGGAAGGCGATACAGTCCTCGATCTTGGTAGTGGAAGTGGAAAGAACGCCTTTATTTGTTCTCAGGTGGTGGGGGCGACAGGTCAAGTGATTGGTGTCGATTGCAATAAAGAGATGCTGGCCCTGTCTCGTGCTTCAGCACCTGTGGTGGCAGAGCGCATTGGCTATGGAAATGTTTGTTTTCTAGAGGGTGCGATTGAGGCGCTTGATGCGACAGATGCTGAGGGAGAGCCCCTGGTGGCTGATTCCAGCATTGATGTGGTGCTTAGTAATTGCGTCCTGAATCTGGTGAATCCTTCCGCACGCCAAATGCTGTTAAAGAACATTCGGCGTGTGCTTCGACCTGCTGGTCGCGTTGCGATCAGCGACATTGTGAGTGATCGTCCGGTGCCGCTGACTCTTCAGCAGGACGCGGAGCTTTGGAGTGGCTGCATCAGTGGGGCCTGGTTGGAGGAGGCTTTTTTGGAGGATTTCCGAGCGCTAGGGCTTGAGCAGGTTCAGTACGCAGAGCGTTCTGAGACACCCTGGCGGGTTGTTGAGGGCATCGAATTTCGCGCTGTCACGCTGACCGGTGCTTTGCCGAACCCCTGAGTAAACGCCGTAGGCGCTGATTCTCTGTGTGAGTCACCTGTCGCCAATCTCCAGATTTGAGTCCTTTGAGGCTGAGGTTCGAGTCTCCATCCATCAAGTCGATGGAGTAGCGGATGAGCCTCAGTGTGGGCAGGCCAACGGCTGCGGTCATTCGACGGACTTGGCGATTTCGTCCTTCTCTAAGTGCAAGAACAATCCAACAGGTCGGAATCGAACGACGCGTCCTAATTGGAGGGTCTCTTTCGGCGATCGATTGTTGATCGCCATCCGAAAGGAATGTTGCTTTTGCGGGACGTGTTAGGCGTCCTTGAATCATCACTCCACGGCGAAGTTGATCAAGTTGGCTTTCCGTTGCGCATCCTTCAACTTGCACCCAGTACCGACGCCAGTGGCCGAAACGTGGATCCGTGAGTCGTTGTTGGAGGCGCCCATTCTCGGTAAGTAACAACAAACCTTCGCTGTCAGCATCAAGGCGCCCAGCGGCATAAACATTCGGGATGGGTACCCAATCACTGAGGCAGCCCCACTGGCTTTGAGGTTCTGGAGTGAACTGACTCAGAACTCCATAGGGTTTGTGCAGAAGGAGGGTCAGTTGTGAACTCCGAAGCAAAGCAAGAGTGCTTCACCCCAACTGGATGCCTTGTTGAGATGGTCATCATGAAGATGCTTGATCTTGTCCGCTTGCATTTTCATGAGAGTGGCCTGGCTGAATTCATGTCCTTTTTCGGCTGCAAGATTCACGACATGAGCAGGTGTGGGTGCCTCTCGAACCTGTTCCCGCAACTGAGAATCGGATTGAACCAGGGAGGTGAAGGCAATCAGAGCTGATTCAGACACGGAAACAATTCAGAACTAGTGGACACGCTAATTCGCGTTCTGACGGTTACGCCAGAGATTCACAGCGCCAATCGAGATCAATAAAAGGCCTAGGTCGAGCGACAGCGGGGGGAGGATCACGTTGTTGTCGATAAAGATTCAGACCTTAAAGAGTGTTGTGCAGTCATTGTGGAAATGAACTGGAGGTGGCCTTCTAAACTGGCACTCATGAACACGTTGACCTTGGCGAATGATTGAGACCTCGGGTGTCATTGAAAAAGAGCAGGGGAACGGGTTTTATCTCGTGACCTTGGAGCAGCCCGCTGGTCACCAGTGCCTGTGCCGTGCAGCGGGCAAGCTCACAAAATTCCGAATCAAGTTGCTCGCAGGTGACAAGGTCTTGGTGGAAATCAGTCCTTATGACCTGACCCGTGGGCGGATTACTTACCGGGAGCGAAATGCTGGTGCGCCTGGAGGGCGTCCCGGTGGTAACCGCCCGGGTGGCCCCCGTCGCCGTTGAATTATTGGTCCTTAAGCAGGGCCTCAATTGCCTCTTTGAATTCACTGCGCTGTTTGACGCCCCTCCATTGCTTTTGCAGGGATTTCTTAAAGAACAATTGAACTGTTGGGGTGCCGTTGACACCGGCCTGCTCCGCAATTTCCTGATCGACCTCGATGTCAATGTCGACTCCTTGAGCCTGCCCATTCAGTTCAGACAGCAGCCTTTTGAGCTGTGGTTTCAGCACATGACAGGGGCCACAGCCTGGAGAGCTGTAAATCACAAGCAGGGGTTTGTTGCTCTCGTGATAAAGCTTGCGGAGCGCATAGCTGCCTTTTTGCCATTGAGCGGTGGACTCATAAGTAGTTTCTGTTGTGGTTTCAGTGCTTTGAAGAGTTGTGGTCTTTTTAGGCTCCACAACATCACGGCTGATGCGAGTGGCCAAGTCGTGATGGCTTAACCACCGTTCTGCGGCAAGCGCTGCTTGACAACCGCTTCCCGCGGCCGTGATGCCTTGGCGCCATTCCGCATCACTGACGTCACCTGCAGCGAAAACACCTTCCAATGAGGTCTCTGGTCTGCCAGGTTGGGTCACCAAATATCCCCTGGGGTCACAATCCAACTGGCCTCTCAATAATTCGGTGTTGGGTGTGTGGCCAATGGCATAAAACATGCCGCGCACGGGCAAAATCTCCTCTTGGCCGCTATCTCTCTGACGAAGGCGTAGAAGGTTCATCCAGTCTGCTCCTTCCACCGTGACCACCTCGGTGTTCCAGTGAACCGTGATTTGGGGATTGGCTTCAACGCGATTCGCCATGGCCGCACTGGCTCGCAAATGATCGGAGCGAACCAGCAGGTGGACATGACTGCCGTACTTGGTGAGGTAAACCGCTTCTTCGCAAGCGGAATCTCCTCCTCCCACTACCGCCAACTCTTCGTTGCGAAACTGGGGTGTGGCTCCATCGCAAATGGCGCAAGCGCTGATTCCCTTGCTCCAGAACTGATCTTCGTTTGGTATTCCCAAACGGTTGGCGCTAGCTCCAGTGGCAATGATTAGCGATTGGGTATGGATCGTTTGGCCATCTGCCTTGATGGTGTAGGGCCTCTGGCTTAGGTCGATGTCATCTGCATCGGCTTCGAGTAGCTGAGTCCCCCATCGTTCTGCCTGGGCTTTCATGAGGTCCATTAGTTTGGGCCCGAGAACACCATCTGGAAATCCAGGAAAATTCTCCACATGGGTTGTGGTCATTAGTTGACCACCTGGGATGCCTCCTCGCCGAAACCCTGTAATCAGGAGTGGGTTCAGGTTGGCTCTAGCCGCATAAATAGCAGCTGTATAACCCGCCGGGCCGGATCCAACGATCACAAGATTCTCGCTTGCACCCATGGCTTATGCGTAATGAGTATGAGTTGAATCTAAACAGCCGTTATTCGTGATTGGTTTTCTTTAATGTGTATCTCAGTAATCGCAAACTTCAGCTAAGCGCAAGAAAAGCAGGTCTTTATTATTTCTTCAGATTCCCACGGAGTCTTCTGCTCCCTCTTCCAGGTCGTGGCTTTGGCGCATGTTTGGGAATTGACCCACGCTCATTACAGAATCAGCAAAAAGCTCAGGACTTTCTCCTATACATGTGATCCATTCTCGGAATTCTTGGGTCAATGCGTAGCTGTCTTCATAGCGTTCTGAGCTGTCTAGAGCTGTGATCCTGGTTGTTGCCCAGCAGGTGGCAACACTGACACGTCGTTCAAGTGCTGCATCCATGACTAACTCCCAGATCGGCACCACATTGCCTGATAGAGGTCCAACAAAGTGTTTGATTTCGCACAACTTCGCATTTTTTTCTTAGTGAAGAAGTATTCATTGCTGCAAAAAATTGGGTAATTGGGGAGCTCTTAGTCGAATCACAGCGCCAGCTCCGTCGTTTACAGCCTCTAAGGGCAGGCTGGGACCTCTCCACGAGTTCAAGTTGATGGGGGTGTCTGCTCCAACCCCCTGCTGTAGAGGATGGATTCGATAAGGCTCTGAAAGAGACCAGCTGCGGGCGTAGCTCATGAGCAATGGGTCAGCTGGTGCGAAAACATAGGAAGGATCTCTGGGTACAGTTTCAGCCGCTGCCCGAGTACTGCACATCCTTACCGCTCTGGTGATGCCTTGCACGAATCGACTGCGGGTCACGACGGTTGTGAGGTATGCAACAACACGCAAGCGTGGGGCATCGAATCCTTCGGCGCACATGTCAATACTGACAAGCCAGTCCGCACCACCTTCTTGAAAACCACTTAGTCGTGAAGCGGCCTCTGGATCTTGGGAATGCACGAGGTCAACGCAATCGCCCTGTTCTCTGAGCAGCGCGCTGATCGATCTGGCGTGAGAGATGTCTTTTGCGATGACAAGACCTCCTGCGCCTGGGTGGTGTTCGCGCACCTGTTCAAGCTTGCGTCGCGCTCTGATCAAGAGTTGCTGACCAATGCTGCTTGTATTGGAAAGACCAACCGCACGGCGTAAGTTCCTTGCTCTCCAGCTTTCTCGCTTCTCTGCAGACAGCGGGGAGACGTCGCAATCGGGTAATCCCGGTCGGCGGTGCTCCACCCATCCATCTTGAAAGCGAAATTCCAGTGGCCGCACATCGCCCGCAGCGATGAGCTCCCTGGGTTCGACGCACAGGTCAGGGCAGATCTGTTCTACCAGTTGACCGCCTTCCTGGATACGGACCCGTCTTGCGGCACAGAAGGCGAGATTGTCGGCTCGAAAGGGGGTGCCTGTTAGCCCCATCCTTAATCGAGACTTGTTGCTGAGCTCTAAGAAGGTCCGTCCCCAAACTGGACCCTCCGGTTCTTCTGGATCCACGCCAAGGTGATGCGCTTCGTCGGCAATGGCCAGGAGTTGATCCCCACCCCATGGATCAAGCGCTTGTTTCAGCACATCCAGTTGGCTTGCCGCACTTTGGTAAGTCACCATCCACCCATCGGCTTCTTTGATATTGGTTGTCGATTCAGACCAGTGCTCCAAGCGCAGACCGACTCTCTCGGCGGATCTGCGCCATTGGCTGAGGATTGATGTGCGATGACACAAGACTAAAAAGCACCTCAGCTTGCTTTCCTGCTGCATGGCTTTAAATCCGAGCAGGGCCCCAAGGGTTTTGCCTGCACCAGGTCCTGCATGAATCAGCACATCTCTCCCGTGGCTTGCCTCTGGATCAAGTCGTCTGCGTAAAAGCTGAACCAGTTGTTGCTGCCACTGACGGGGTTGGATCGTGCCTCGCGGGGTGTCTCTTGGGAGCTCAAACGAGGGATGTTGGATCGGTCAGCCGCGAAAGTTAGGTCTTTCTAACCATTCCAACCGCTGATGCCACCCTTAGCTTCCAATCAACAGCTCTTGGGGTTTCCGGCCCCCTGCCTCGATGGCCAAAAGCCGTTCTCGTTACCCATCGCGATCTGATCAGCGTCAGCAGCTCGAGCATTGCTGGCCACTTGAATGTGACATCGATCCATTGATCTTGAGGCTTCGTTGGCTTGAGCACCAAGGGCAATGGCCCCTGGTGCAAGCGCTTGAGCAAGAGCTTCTTCCTCTGTTCTAAAAAGTTGGCTGCTTTGAATTAAAGGGACTCACTGTGATTGCAAAGCAGACGCTCGACTTCCATAAGACCTTCATCTGCAGCAATTTGAGCCCGTTGTTCATCTCCACCTGCTGCAACCTTTAATCGTGAGACAAGACGGTCCACCAAGATCGCGCGCCTGTCATGGAGCATGGTCAACAGTTCTTCTTCAATCAGCTGCCGCACTGCATTGCTGCGCAGATGATCGTCGGAAGCTTCATCAAAGGTTCCCTGGACAAGTTCCTGGATGAAAAGGCGATGCACTTCGCTGCTGCGTAGGAAGCTCTCTGTCGCATTGATCATTCCATCCACCAGGGTTCGATCTGGCTCGGCATCCGTTTCAGACTTTTTGTTTTGCAGCTTGAATTCCCAATCCAGGTGGCGACGTTGCCAGCCAGCTGCATGCAGGCTCGGCATCACTGATTGAGAAAATGTGTCAACGGACATTTCGTAAATCCGTTCCGCGAGACGTTCACACCATTCCCTTCCGTGTTCGGCAAGGAGTTCTTCCATGGTGTTGCGATTCACTGCGTGGCCCCCGTGATGGCTGTGACAGACGCCATCGGGGCATTCAATTGCGGAGAGACCCATATGGTTATAAATCCAACCCTTGGGTTAGCCAAAACTGAAGAACAAGTCAGCTTCTTCAGAAAAGATGCGTATAAGGAACGATGACCCCGTAATCTCGCCGGGGTGGCGGCACAATGATTTTGCCCAGACTCCTTATCCCGATTGAAAGCGCAGCGGCTGAAACCCGTGTGTCTGCTTCACCCGAGACTCTAAAAAAATTTATCGCTCTCGGATGCTCCGTTGCCGTTGAGCGGGGTGCCGGAGTTCTTTCCGGTTTCCTTGACAAGGCTTACGCAGACGCTGGAGCCGATTTGGTCTCTCCAGGGGACGAACAAGTCTGGAGGCAGGCTGACGTTTTGCTTTGTGTTCAATGCCCTAGTCCTGAATCTCTTGGACGGTTGCGCAAGACAGCCTTAGTGGTGGGCATGTTGTCGCCCTACGGCAATCAAGAGCTTGCAGAAGCTCTGAAAGGTTATGGTCTCTCGGCGATGGCTCTTGAGCTCCTCCCTCGTATCAGTCGAGCCCAGTCAGCTGATGTCCTTTCATCTCAAGCCAACATTGCTGGTTACAAAGCAGTGCTTCTTGGGGCGGCGGCCTTGGATCGTTATTTCCCGATGCTGATGACGGCTGCTGGTACCGTTCAGCCCGCAAGGGTTCTGGTGCTTGGTGCTGGAGTTGCGGGTCTACAGGCTGTTGCAACAGCGCGAAGGCTTGGTGCAGTCGTTTATGTGAGCGACATTCGACCTGCCGTGAAAGAGCAGGTGGAATCACTCGGCGCCCGCTTCATCGATCCACCTGAAATGGAAGACAAGCCAGCTGAATCGGGCGGTTACGCCAAGCAGGCCTCAGATGCGTTTTTGGCCGCGCAGAGACAACAATTGTCCGACCAGCTTGCCCAGGCCGACGTCGCGATTTGCACAGCCCAAGTGCCGGGACGACGCGCTCCGCGTTTGATCAGTGAGGACATGCTTGATCGCATGCGTTCTGGGTCGGTGGTCGTTGACCTGGCGGTTGCGCAGGGTGGTAATTGTGCAGACACCGTGCCGTCCCAAACGGTGAATCGCAAAGGCGTGAAGCTGATTGGTGCGAATGAACTTCCGTGCAGCGTTCCAAATCACGCCAGTTCGTTGTATGCCCGAAATCTTTTGGCCTTATTGCAGCCAACCTTTCATGACGGCCAGCTGACGCTCGATCTCAAGGACGAGTTGATCGCTGGTTGTTTGATCGCTCATAACGGCAGCATTTGCCGTGGAGATGTCCTTACTCCTGGAGGTTCCAACTGATGTCGTTTTTAAGTGAAGCCCTCTGGGTTCTGCTGCTCGGCAGCCTTTTGGGTCTGGAACTGATCGGCAAAGTGCCCCCCACTTTGCATACCCCTTTAATGAGTGGCGCTAACGCCATCTCGGGTATCACGGTCTTAGCCGCACTCACCTTGATTGTTAAGGCTGGAAATGACGGCAATACGCCTTTGTTGGCCCTGGGTGCAGTGTCCTTAGGTTTCGCCCTTTTCAATGTGATTGGAGGCTTTTTGGTCACCGATCGAATGCTGGCCATGTTCAGCCGTAAGTCCACCCGCAAGGAGAATCGCTGATGAGCACTGCTGTCATTGTTAAGTACGCGATCGACCTGGTCGCCGTGCTCCTGCTTGCTCTGGGAATTAAGGGGCTCTCCAAGGTTCGTTCAGCGCGGGCGGCTAATCGTTTGGCTGCCTTCGCCATGGCTCTCGCTGTCTTGGGAGTGTTAGTTGATTCTTTCGCAGGTGGGATCTCAGCCTCTGCCTGGAGTTGGATCATCGCAGGCGTCGTTGTTGGTGGTTTGTTAGGGGCGATTACGGCTCAACGGGTGCCGATGACCTCGATGCCCGAGATCGTGGCGCTGTTTAACGGCTGCGGTGGAATGTCCTCTCTCCTGGTCGCCCTGGGGGTTGCACTTTTCCCTGTTATGGGAGGGCAAGGGGAATCGCGCATCGTTGAGGCGATCTCCATAGTGATCTCTATTTTCGTTGGTTCGATCACCTTTACCGGTTCGATTGTGGCGATGGCCAAGCTTCAGGGCTGGCTATCCACTCCTTCTTGGATGCAGAGCAAGGTACGCCATGTTGTGAATATTGCGTTGGCGGTTGTGTCTCTGATCGCTGCGATCGAGATGATCCGCACCGATGGAACTGGCCTTTGGCTGCTGGTTGTGGCTTCTGCTTTGCTCGGGGTGGGAGTCACCCTGCCGATCGGCGGGGCTGATATGCCCGTTGTAATTTCTTTGCTGAACAGCTATTCCGGTGTTGCAGCTGCAGCTGCAGGTTTCGTGGTTGGAAGTCAGCTGCTGATCGTCGCTGGGGCCATGGTGGGAGCTGCTGGCCTGATTCTCACTCAGGTGATGTGCAACGGCATGAATCGCTCATTGGTGTCTGTGCTGTTTGGCGGAGCCCTGGGCGCTTCCTCAGCCACTTCAGGCGGCGGCGGCGAATACGTGAATATCACGAGCTGCAGCGCTGAGGAGTGCGCCCTCACCCTTGAAGCTGCAGAACGGGTGATCATCGTTCCAGGCTATGGCTTGGCTGTGGCTCAAGCCCAGCACACTCTGCGAGAAGTGACCCGATCTTTGGAGTCTGCTGGAATTGAAGTGGCTTATGCCATCCATCCTGTGGCAGGACGGATGCCTGGTCACATGAATGTGTTGCTTGCCGAGGCTGATGTGCCCTATGAGCAGCTCAAGGAGATGGAAGTCATCAACCCAGAGTTCCCTGCTACCGATGTGGTGCTGGTGCTTGGCGCTAACGATGTGGTCAACCCGCAGGCCAAGACGGATCCCAATTCACCGCTCTATGGCATGCCGGTGCTCGATGTGCAGCAGGCTCGAACGGTATTTGTTGTGAAACGAGGCATGAGTGCTGGCTATTCCGGTATCAAGAATGACTTATTTGAACTTGGCAACACATCAATGTTGTTTGGTGATGCCAAGAAGGTGCTTGGAGATCTTTTGGGAGAACTTAAGGAGTTAGGCGTCGGTAAGAAATGACGGGCCAGTGAGTTGGACTGACATCACGAGTGCCAACCAATGTCGAGGGAAACTGGGGATTGCGCCATTTCAACAGCGTTTCCCTTGGTGGGGAGGCGATCTTCAGACCTTGAGGGACACGATCTGTCCGGTAGATCTACCTGTCGATAACGGTCAACCCTTCGAAATCGAGGTGCCTGCTCTGCGCAGCGGTGCAGCCGATAAGGGCGCCTTGCTGGCTTATCTGGATTGCCCACCAGCGCCGAAGGCACTGGTGGTTTTGTTACATGGCCTGGGAGGATCCAGTCAACGTGCAGGCTTGCGCAGGTTGGGAGTTGCCCTGATTCAGGCGGGTTATGCCGTTCTCCGCCTCAACATGCGCGGAGCTGATCCTGGACGACATTTGGCTGGTGGCACCTATGCCGCCCAATGCAACAGTGATCTGCTGCCTGTGTTGCATCGTGCACGAGAGCTTGGCAACAGCCTCGGAGCCGATGGGACTCCTCTGCCTCTGTTTGGCGCTGGCCTTTCCCTCGGCGGAACCATGCTGCTGAATGCGTGCCTTTCAACCCCAGCTGAGCGCATCGCCGCCGGCTTCGACCCAGCACACCAGCCCCTGGATGGATTGTTCTGTGCCAGCAGTCCCTTGGATCTGGCTGCCTGCAGTGCATCGATTGAACGTCCACGCAATCGTGTGTACCAACGCTGGTTGCTGCAGCGCCTCGTGCGTCAGACGCTCGCCGATCCCTTTGGAGTGAGTGATCTGGATCTTGGACAACTGAGTGGTGCTGAGCGACCACGCACCATTCGTGACTTCGATAGCACCGTCACCGCTCCGCGATGGGGATTTGCGGACGTGGATGCTTACTACCGGGAGGCTTCACCGCTCCAGCATTTGATCCAATCACCCCAGAATTTGCCTCCCACTCTGTTGCTACAGGCTCTGGATGATCCATGGGTGCCCGCTCGGGCGGCCTTAGACCTGAGGGAGGCTGTCTCTACGGATCAGCCCATTCAATTGATCTTCACCCGCGAAGGCGGTCACAATGGATTTCACGGACGGGCCGGCTGTTGGGCCGATGCGCTTGCTGCATCTTGGTTGCAAACGCTCAAGTGAATGGGCTGGTTTTCAGGACCCACTCTTCGATCGGTTGTCCTTGGATGATGTGTCTCTGAAGAATGCTGCTGATGCGTTCTGGCGTGACACCTCTGTACCAGGTGCCATCGGGCCAGACCAACAAGATTGGGCCTTGCTCACAGATGCGTAAGCAATCGACTTTGCTGCGCAGAACGATTCCTGCGGCCCTGCTGGGATTCTCAAGGTCCAATTCACGCATCTGCCGCTTGAGAGCATCCCAGCTGGCGGCACCGATCTCTGGATCACAGCACTTGGCTTTCGTGGCTGTAGCGCAGAGCAAAAGGTGATGGCTAATCCGCTGGCTCATGCAGCCATCGATGCCCTGCTCAAGCGCGTCGTGCCTCGTTTCACGTGCTCGCGCACAGCCTGGCGTGCCCACTGATCAACCGCCAACACATCATCAAGACTGGGGTTGGCGGCAAGATCAGGTTTGTGTTGTTCACAGGCTGCCTCAATCATCTTGGGAATGTCGAGAAAGTGAATCTTTTCCTCGAGGAATTGGGCCACGGCCTCTTCATTGGCCGCGTTGAGCACAGCAGGCATGGTGCCGCCGGCACGCCCTGCGGCGTAGGCCAGATCCATGCAGGGATATTTGGCTGGATCTGGTGCGCGGAAACTCAATTGCCCCACTTCGGTGAGATCGAGCCTTCGCCACGGGGTCTCCAGCCTTGAAGGCCAACTCATGCAATACAGGATCGGCAGTTTCATATCGGGCCAGCCGAGCTGGGCTAACACCGATGAATCGGCAAGCTCGATCATTGAGTGGATGATGCTTTGTGGATGAATCACGATTTCGATGTGGTCGTAATCCAGTCCAAAAAGATAGTGAGCTTCAATCACTTCTAATCCTTTATTCATCAATGAGGCTGAATCCACGGTGATTTTTTTGCCCATACTCCAGTTGGGATGCGAGGTGGCATCGGCCACCGTTGCTTTTTCCAGTTCTGATGCAGTCCAGTCGCGAAAGGCTCCACCAGAGGCGGTGAGTTGAATTCGGCGCAGACCCGGTGTTGGCACCCCAGTGGAGAGACGGGCGGTGTCGCTCCAAGGTGTTCCCTGTAAGCACTGGAAAATTGCTGAGTGTTCTGAATCCGCAGGAAGGAGTTGACTCCCACTTCTCTTCAGTTCAGGCAGCACAACTGGACCAGCAGCAATCAACGTTTCTTTGTTGGCGAGGGCCAGGTCTTTGCCGGCTCGAATCGCCGCAAGGGTGGGGAGTAAACCTGCGCAGCCCACAATTCCAGTTACCACGAGATCGGCGGAAGCCCAGGAGGCCACGACATCGAGTCCTTTGGGGCCACCAACCAATTGGGGTAATGGATCTGGGCGTTTTTCCGCAGGCAGAGCCATCAGCCTGCTTTTGAGCTCAGCCAGCAGTCCCTCATCGGCTAGTGCCACGACATCAGGACGATGCGTTTCGATTTGGGTGACGAGAAGGCTCAGATTGCGCCCAGCGCTGAGTCCTACCACCCGAAACTGGTCAGGGAAATCCTTGACGATCTCAAGCGTTTGGGTGCCGATCGAGCCTGTGGAGCCCAGAACGCTGATGGCTTTCACAGGGGGCACTGCAATTGCTCACAGTTTCCCATCCCAGAGCATGGGACTGGCAAACTTCGAATGATTGCAGTTGGCTTCGGGTTTATGGCACTGAAGGAGCACTGGCGTTCAGGACTTGGATTTGTGCTCGCCGCAGCTGGGAGTGCAGTGGGTTTGGGTAACCTCTGGGGCTTTGCTTATCGCGCGTCACAGGGAGGTGGTGGTGCCTTTCTACTGCTCTATGTGCTGATTGTTTTGGTGGTCTGTCTGCCAGTTTTAGTGGCTGAGATGGTGCTCGGTCGCAGTACGGCCCAAAGCCCTTTGCTGGCTCCTGGTGCGGCGGCTGGAGAGGCCTGGCGGCCGGTGGGATGGCTGTTTTTGATCGCCTCCTGTGGAATTCTGGCGTTCTATGCGGTGCTGATGGGGTGGACGGCTCACACCCTCGTTCATGCCCTATGGGTGGGGCTGCCAGACGATATGGAGACAGCTGAATCGCTGTTTGCATCGGTGAGCAGGGGGAATAGCGCCCTACTTGGCCAGGGGGGCAGTCTCGCCTTAACCGCTGCGGTAGTGGCCGCTGGTGTGCAGGGAGGAATCGAGCGGTTGTCGCGTTGGGCCTTACCCCTTTTGTTTGTGTTGTTGGTTGGCTTGGCTCTCTGGGCCGCCACCTTGTCTGGAGCTTTGGGCGGGTACCAAACGTTTCTTTTGCGTTGGGATCCAGCTCAGCTGCTCAACCTCACCACCATTCGTAATGCCTTTACCCAGGCCTTTTTCTCTATTGGCACAGGTATCGGTTGCATCCTTGCCTATTCGGCCTATTTAAAAAGAAGTGCGCGTTTGCCGAGGGAAGCGATCGCGGTGGTCGGTTTGGACACGGCCGTAGGCCTCTTGGCTGGACTGATCACATTCCCCGTGGTGATCAGCTTTGGTCTGCAGGAAACGGTGAGCGAGTCCACCGTTGGGGCCTTGTTTCTGGCAATCCCCACTGGACTGGCTTCTCTTGGTGGTGCGGGTCGTTTGGTTGCGATTCTCTTTTTTTCTCTGGCCTATCTAGCGGCGATTACCTCGTCCGTCTCCTTGTTAGAAGTACCCGTGGCATCGCTGATGGACCGGTTGGGTTGGTCTCGCCGGCGATCGGCTTGGTTGATGGCATTGCTGATTTTTATCGCAGGACTTCCTGCTGCGATGTCGATTCCTGTGTTGGAAGTAATGGACTCAATTTTTGGAGGTGTGTTGCTGATTTTGGGAGGACTATTGATCGCACTGCTTGTGGGCTGGGCTGCTCCGAAACGGTTTCGAGAAGATCTTCAGACGTCCAAGACCTCAGAGGGATTCATCCATTTGTTGTTGTTTTTCTTGCGTTGGGTGTCTCCTGTTGTGATCACCTGGGGGCTGTTAATCAGTGTTGTCGATTTATGGCGTCAATGGTTTCCCGCGTTTTGAGTGCTCAAAACATGGTGCTGGTTTGTTAAAACTTTCTCCGAACAAACTCACTTGCCAAGCGAACCTCCAGGAGGAACGAGATCGAGGCCAACATCAACATTCCCATTGTGGTGATAAATAGAGGTGCAACGATTGCTGTCAGGTTGACTTGCGTGATAACACTCATAAACATTGCTGAAACCACAATAGAAAGAAGGAGGGTGGCGCAGGTGAGGAGCCAGATCGCCCGAAGAATGTGTTGCATGCGCCGCTTGCAATGCCTGCGTTCAAATTCATCTTTTTGGGCATCCGAGTCGCTAAGTCGACGGGAGTGATCAGCAACTCGGGCGAGCCTGGCGGAAAGAACATTGAGCAGGGCCCCGATCCCGGCGAGTAAAAACACTGGTGAGACCGAGAGCTGAATCGCCTTGGAGAGGCTTTCAGGATGCAAGGTTGAAAATTCCAAGAGCTGGTGAGTCCGTCAAATGGTGTCTGCAATCCGGTAGACAGGAGCCTCTCTGGATCCCGTTCGATGTTGTGGCTCAAACGTTGGAACTTTATTGAGAGGGCTCGGTTAGAGCGGGAGCTTTGGGATGCCTTTGAGGCCAAGAAGGATATTGAAGCCATGGTGAATGCGCTGAAGTCCCGTATCCAAGCTGAGGATCCCAGTGCCCCTGATTTTGGAGATCAAACCTTCCGTCTTGAGGTCTGGATCACCACGATGGAACGGATTCGCAAGATTGAAGCAATGATGGCTGGCCAACAGGATTAGACCCTTCTCCAATCAGTCAGTCCACCGGGTTTGTCGATCAGCTCGATGCCTTGGGCGCTAAGGGTCTTGCGGATGCGATCAGCTTCCGGATAATTCTTAGCTTGTTTGGCTTCTTTGCGGTCAGCGATGGCTTTTTCAATCGTCACCGCGTCTACAACATCTTGTCCCGCCGGTTCGGGAGTGGTGCACTCACTGCGTAAACCAAGAACAGCAGCCAGTTCACGCAGGAGCGTCCAGCGCTCTTCGAGCTGGGCTTTCTCATTGGCTGGAAGTTCAGGTTGATCGCCCCGGTCCAGTCGGTTGGCTAATCCTCTCAAGGGTCGAGCGAGATCAAACAGCACCGCTAAGGCACCCGAGGTATTCAGGTCATCGTCCATGCTGGCGATGAAGCGTTGATGGAATGACTCCATGGCTCCCTTGGCGGGGGGGGCAGGTTTCATCGCTTCAATGTCGAGTGGCGTGACCACCCTCCAGCCCAAGATGGCTGAATGCTTGTCCCCAAGATTAAGGGCTGCATTGAGTCCGTTCCATCCTGTGGTTGCTGACTCAAGTGCTTCTGGAGTGAAGTCGAGCGGCTTGCGGTAATGGGCCTGGAGAACAAAGAGGCGCAGGGCCATGGCTGACAGGCCAGTCTCTAAAAGAGCGCGGATTGTGGTGAAGTTGCCCAGCGATTTCGACATCTTGGTACCGCCGACATTGACCATGCCGTTATGCATCCACAGCCGTGCCAGTGGTGCGCCATTCGCGGTTTCGGATTGAGCGATCTCATTTTCATGGTGTGGGAAGACCAGGTCGCCGCCACCGAGATGAATGTCGATTGTCAGGCCAAGTTCCTGGCGAACCATCGCTGAACATTCGATATGCCAACCAGGACGTCCTGGTCCCCAGGGGGAGTTCCAGCTCGGTTCACCGGCTTTACTCCCTTTCCAGAGGGCAAAGTCAAATGGATGTCGTTTGCGACTCTCCTCCCCATCAGCGGTGCGACCACTTGCCCCCTGCTGCTGCTCGTTGAGATCTCGGCCACTGAGTTTGCCGTAATCCTTTGCTTTGGAAACATCGAAGTAGACATCACCATCGGAGCTGTAGGCCGCTCCTTTGGCCTCAAGTTCACCAATCAGCATTTGAATGCCGTCAATGCAGCAGGTGGCTCGAGGCATGCGATCTGCCGGCAGGATATTCAGCAGCCCCATATCGATTTCAAAGGCTTTGATGTTGCGCTCGCTGACCTCCTGCATGGAACTGCCTTCTTCTGCAGCACGATTGAGGATCTTGTCGTCGATATCGGTGTAATTCTGGATGTAGGTGACGTCGTATCCGCGCCAAATCAAGTAGCGGCGTAGAACGTCCCAATTGATGTAACTGCGCGCGTGACCCAGGTGACAAAGGTCATAAACCGTGACACCGCAGCAGTAAATCGTCGCTTTTCCTGGCTCTAAAGGCTCAAATGTTTCCATGCGACTGGTGAGGCTGTTGGTGAAGCGCAGGGAAGACATCAGGTTGAGGACTAGGTGCAGATCACGGTTGATGCCTGCCTGCGCAGATCAAAAACCTTTGATCAATGTTAGATCCGTGCTGGTGATGCCCATTAGTCTCGCCGGTGGATGAGATCATTGCTCACAGAGAGCTGAACTCAGATCACTGAACCTCAAGAGCGATGCATTGAAGTGGATACATCGCTGGAGTGAGACTTTCTGGGTAGCGATGGGGTAAAAAGCCAAGGCAACTGCGCCAAGTAGATAGCCGACTCTGAGGCTTGAAAAAAGAGCGTTGGAAGAGAACCTGGCTGATCTCAAATTTGGCAATCAGCAAGAGCTGGTAGTACACAACAACAGTTGTTTTTACTGCTCCAAAAAAGAGAGAACGGATGGCTAAAAATTTTAAAGGCTTGCTCTATTGGGTTGAAGATGGATTGATTGGGTTGCTAGAAAGATCCAGAAAAGAAGTCTTGGGTGTTTGTATTTACAGTCGACTTAAAGGAAAAAAGTGATGATTGGCTATCTCTGTGCAAGGGAAGAAGAGTGCTCCAGTAACAAACCAAGCACCAACTATTGATGCGTTACTGACCAATGTTGAAGCGATACCAGCTGCAATCCCGGATCATGAGATGGTCCAATCCACGAAGAACGATGGTGATGGACAGGTGGTTGACGTGTGACGAAGCCAAGCATGGCAACGATGAGCTGGGCAGTGAGTCGTTGAGAGGTAATAGTCTTGCTGCCAAGAGACAATAAACATTGAATGATTAAATTGATTCAATGACAACTTGCTATTATGTAAATCCGTGGTAGATTAATTTTAAGTTGCCGTTTCCCTGCGATTAGCACTCACAAGTTAAGTCTTCTGGCGGTAATTACCACCTCTTTTATCAATGTTGGTGGATTTTGTGAGCCTTTGCCCGTTAATCAATCTCCTCTACCAGAACGACTCAAAGAAGCACGAGAGCTTCTTGAGTCCTCTGAGCGTACAGATCTGGACGGGGCCATTCATTCTGCTCTTCTACGTAATCCAAGGTTGTTTGCTGCATCCTCCAGAATAGAAGCGCGTCGCTCTCAGCTTGCTTCGACTCAGAGACGATGGTCTCCCAAAGCTGTGTTTAACACTTCAGGCGATCAACCCTTGCTCGGCCAGTATTTTGAAACTGAAATAAGGAAAAACACAAAAGATGTATTGAAGTCTTCCTACACATTTGATAACTACAGTATTAGTTCCCTCAATTTGCAAGTTACCTGGAACTTCTGGGAGCCAAGTCGTCAGCCAGCAATCAACACTGCATCATTGAAGCTTGATTCTGAGAAGCTGATATTTGATGTAATAGCTAGAAGTATTGTCCTGGATGCTCAATTAGCCTTCTATGAGCTACAAGAGAATGCAAAGCTAATAAAAATTTATGAGGAAATCTATCAACGCAACCTTCATTTTTTGGAAATTATTGAAGCCCAATATAATAATGGCCTGGTTAGCATTGAAGATGTAAGCCAGCAGAAAACCCTGTTACTAAGTCAGTTAATAACGCTTGATGATCTTTACAGAACTCAGCTTCAATTTGCTTCTGACCTAGCCCGTATCATGGGTCTTCCGCCTGGGGCTTCAGTGCTTCCTATTGAATTTTCAAGCGATCACTTGGCAACTTGGGATCTTGATGTGAATGAATCTATAGAAGATGGCTTGGCTTTACGTGAAGAGATTCGTATTGCTTTGGATAATGCTGATGCACAAGAATGGGAAGCAAAGAGATTAGTAAGTTTATATTTACCAGTGTTAGGACTTGTCGCCAACGCCTACAAAAGTTATTCTAGTGGTATTTATGATGGTGAAGTTGGTAGCAATAATTATGCAACTCTGGCGGATGACTCTTATTCCGAGGTGTCTATAGGTCTTGGGTTTAATTGGAATTTTTATGATGGTGGTGTTCTTTCTGCACAGGCTGATTCAAGCCGTCAACTTGCTGCAGCAAATCGATTAGATGCGGAAGAAGAAAGGAATAAGGTTGGCAACCAAATTCGTCGGAGTTATGCCGCTTACCAAACAGCAAAAATTGCCTTGCCAGATTCCCAAGAAGCGATACGATCTGCAAGATTATCTGTTTTTGCGGCATCAGAACGATATAAAGCAGGTATTGGCAATATCACGACTGTTGTACAAACAACTCAATTGCTTGGAGAGACATCTACGCAATTTAAAAACCTGAGAGTTGCTTATCGCAATGCTATTGCAGAGCTGTATCGGTATTCTGGTCAGTGGCCAGAACCTTACCAAAGCCAAATTTCAAATTTACTTAAAAATAAAATGAATTAATTTATGAAAACCACCACTAACAAGACAAATAAATCAGTGCAGTTGATCTCCTCACCACTGAGAGCTTCCATAGCAATTACGCTCATTATCAGTGTCGGAGGACTACTTTGGGCATGCTTTGCAAAAATTCCATTTTATGTTAATGGATACGCGTTATTATTGCGCAGTGGAAGTAGCCATCGTCTGCACAGTCATGCAGAAGGAGAGCTAAATCATAATTTTAATGAACTGGGTGTTCAGCCTTCGAATCTTGATAGAGCTTTATATGAGATTACTCATCTTGGAAAAGTAGTGGATTCTAATGTTAGTGCTTCGCTTGCAGAGCAAGTCATAGAAATGACATCTAAGCGAGAACGAGATCGAGCTGGTAGATATCCTAAGAGTCATTTGTCCAAGGGATCGCTGTTAAGTTGGATAGATTCACCAGCTGAAAGAGCTATATTAAGGGATAGTCTTGGCTATTTCAGATTAACTGAAAAGGCAAGGTTATCGACGGCTAAAGAGCTTGAAGCAATTGATAAAAGATTGCAGCAAAAAGTCGGATTGCTGAGGAAGGAGTTGACAACTCAGAGAGGTTTTCTTAAAACAATTAAGGAGCTGAATGAGCGTGGTTTTGCGAGTAAGGTCAAGGTACTAGAAGAACAAAGCAAAGTTGATTCAATTCTCAGTGAGATACTCTCTCATCAAGAAAGGATTGCGGCTAATCAAGCTCAGCTTTTGCAAGCTGGAATTGAAGCTGAGACTGCCGGTACAGACCTTGTCAAAGATCTTAGAACTTATGCGGGCAATAATTTAATTTTTGCCGAGCATGATTTCTTTGTAACTGGAGTTTTAGCTCCAAATTTAACGCAGGTGAGGGAAAAGGATCCAGTTCTGCGAGTTTCTCTCCTTTCCCTTGACACACTTCCGGACATTATTCCAGGCTTCCTTAGTCAGCAGTCTGCGCAACAGGTCGCTGTAGGAATGAATGTACTCGCTACTCCAATAGGAATGAGCCGTGCTCAATATGGCGGCATGCTAGCTAAAGTATTACATGTAGAAAGACTGCCTTCTTCTATCACTCAAATTCGTGAAAGTGTTGGAAGCGAAGGTGTCGCTGATGAACTTACTGCATTGATTCCTCAACCGACAAAAGTAGTTATTCAGCTAGAGACTGATGCTTCTACACAAGGTTCTGAAAAAGAAGGAATTAAGTGGTCTTCATCTGGAAAAATTCCTTACACCGTCAGACAAGGTGATTTGTTAAGTATTCAAATTACAACTCAAAGAGTTCGGCCAATTAGTTTGTTGATACCTTGGCTGCGAAGCTTCACAGGTACTACTGCCCCTATGCTCACGCCAAAGAAAAAGGGTGCTTAGGAGGATGAGCCAAATAGCATTTCAGAACCCAAAAAAACTCCCTCAGATTTTACAGAGTGTTGCAGCCGAGTCAGGCCCCGTTGCACTCGGAATCGCTTTAGCGTGCTATGGACGAATATGTCATTTAAGTGAATTATCTGTTGCTTGTGGTGTCACTCGTGATGGCACCAGTCCTTCAAAATTATTGCATGCAGCTAATCAATTTGGACTCATTGGCGAGTGGGAGACAATAAACATAAAAGAATTGGAGCTTTTAGAACATAAGCCAACAATCTGTGTTGGTGATAATTGCTCCTATTTCGTCATACTCAATATTGATAAGACCACTGTTGAAATATACGATAGTCAAATTGGGCGTATTAAGAAAAGTCTGGATCAGATTAATACCACTCAAATATTGTCGCTATCTAAATCCAAGGACTTCTATGTATCCGAGTCTTCACCCTATTGGTTGAGTTGTCTGAAATTAGTCTTACCTCTGCGATGGGAGTTTGTGGCCTTGGTTCTGTTAGCCACAGGTTCAGTCATCCCTATCTTGATGATTGCAGCATGTTCCTCTCAGTTTATTGATCAGTTTCTCGAACAGAAACGCCTCTCATTCGGAGTACCAATTGTTTGGATTGCACTCTTAGCACTTGCTTTGAAATCGAGCATGAGTGTGATCAGCGATGTCCTCCTTCGGAGAATGAGTTACGTTCTTGAGAGGAAGATGGCAGATGATATTTATGAGACATTGTTTAGTCGCTCATCTTCATTTTTAGACCTACGTAATGGTGGAGATATCGCTTCACGGTTAATGTACCCATATTATGTTCCAGGGACAGCATTCTTTGAATTTCTTGATCCCGCGCTTGAACTTTGGACCAGCACATTTATTGTGCTTTTTTCTGCTTTCATATCATTCCCTCTCTTTTTCTTCCTTTTTCTAGGCTACGTATCAATCCTGATTTCATCATATCGATTAACTTTAACTACTGCCAATGATTTAACCATTCTTCAAAAAAGTAATAGCCAGCGATATTCCACGGCTTTTCAAATTATTAACAACCTTGAATCCCTTAAGGCAGGCGCAATGGAATTCGCTCTTCTTGAAAAGTGGCATTTAAATTTCGCTCAAACAATTGAAGAGAATCAGATCATTGGTAAGAAAAAAGTGATTCGCGATGTGAGCATTAATGGGGCAATATTCGTGACCCAAGTTTTACTTCTAGGTATTGGTGGGTTATTTATTATACAAGGCAGTGTATCATTGGGAAGCTTGTTAGCGTTTTTATTTATTCAAGATCAAATTGCCGATTCTCTTCATTCTATTCCTTCCATTAGTAATGGCTGGCAATCTCTACAAGGTAAATTGCTGTGGTACGATGATATTAAGCAGGCTGAACCTGATCCATGGCATAAGCCTTTTCAGCGATCTAGATTGTTGGAGCAAGTAAACCTCGAGGACTCATTCAATATAGAACTGAAGCATGTTGTTTTCAGCTTCAGTCCCTTAAATGATCCCTTCCTTAATGATATTAATTGTGTGATAAAAAGTGGACAGCAGATATTAATAAGAGGTGGGGATGGGTGTGGTAAGACAATCTTTATGCAATTGCTTTCTGGGCTTCGCCATCCTTCGGGCGGTAGTCAATTATTGAACGGCCAACCTCTTGAAAAAGTTGATAGTCGTTTTTGGCATCAAAATGTACTCTATATCGGTGAAAAAATACCTTTGTATCAAGGAAGTATTTTGGATAACATTACTCTTTGGAGAGATGGCTGTACACCTGAAAACGCCATACAAGCTGCTTCTGTTGTTGGACTATCTGGATGGATCGATCTCTTTGAACATGGAATTGAGCATCATCTATCCAATCCAAATCAAATCTTATGCAACAGTCAGAAAATACAGTTGGGAATCGCCAGGATTTTATGTGGCCAACCTCGTGTCATGCTTATGGACCTAAATACAGCTGAGCTTAGGAGTGAAGATGAGAAGCGAATATTCTCTTTTTGTAGAGAAAAAGGAATAACACTTATAAGTCTTTCAGAACGAATCGCTGATGAGAATTTATATGATCAGATTCTATGCCTTCAAAGAGGTTCATTGGTTTGACTAAGGGTGATTCAAATTATCTGATTGATCTTGATAGCGAAATTTATTCGCTTCAATCAACTTCCAGTAATGAGCCTGTCGTAGATCCTTCTTTATTGTTGCTTAGTGCCGCACTTAGGATTCTTGATGTAAAGGATAAACGTTTGGATTCCGTAGGTGTAAATGGAGATATTCTTGCTTATATTGAATTTAATAATATCTACTGCCGGAGGGTTTTGCGACCTTCTGAATTGGAGTATGGAGACTACCCTCTCCTTTTGCTGTTCAATGCGGTTGATTCAACTCCCTATTTGTTAGTACGTGAAGGTATACAAAATCGACTTTTGACGATTCAAGATGGCAAGATTTGCAAACTGCCGAGAAATCTATGGCCTGAGTTTAAAGACAATGCCTATGAGCTGCATGCTAGTTTTCGCGACAAAGCTTCTGGCATCGCTGAAGTACTGAGGCTGGCCTATAAACCTGAGCTCAAAGCCATCGCTTTACTGCTGCTTATTTCTTGCTTTGTCCTTGCATTTAGTCTTTCAATACCGCTTCTCACCAGTGCTTTGGTTTCAACGGTTCTCCCTGAAGCTAATTTAGCATTTCTTGCTGAATGTCTCATTGTTGTTGGTCTCATTGTTGTTGTTTCCATTACCAGTCAGTACTTGCAAGAGATGATGATTCTTCGATTGGAGACGATTGGTAATCAGCGACTACAGTTTGGAATGTGGGAGTTTTTCCTGAAGTTACCAGTTTCTTTTGCTGATAATAGACGCAGCGGTGATATTTATGCGGGTGTTAGTGCAATATCTAAAATTCGTACTTACGTAGGGGCAGGTTCACTAAAGTCAGGGCTTTCAGCACTCTTTTCGGTCGCTTTTCTCGCCTTAATGTTTCAATATAATCAAATCCTAGCATTTTGGTCGGTTGTATTGGTTGTTGTTGTTTTGTTAATTGTTTTTCAGATTGCTCGTAGAGCGATACGTCTCAATCAAGAGGTGTTTGATATCAAGAGCAGCCTGAATGGAATCAGTGATGAACTGGGATCTAGCGTTTTTGACATTCGGTCGATTAATGCAGAGATCCCTTTCTTGCGGCGTTGGATGCATGATTTCACAAGCATGGCAAAGATTTCAATGCAACTTGACTTTCACAATCAATGCATCGATGTGATTCTCACCTCACTAAGCCCTCTTGGATCAGTACTTCTTTTTTATGTGGCTGTTATGCAAATCCTTAATGATCCAGACTCTATTAATGATCCTCGTCTTGTTGGTAGCTTTATTGCGTTCTACTCAGCCTTCATTGCGTTTAGCTCGTCAATTGCTGATGTGGCTACTAATTTCACCGATGTTTTTGCTAATGTATCAGTTCTTTGGCGTAAGGCAAGAGTTGTTTTAGATGCAAACATTGAACCTGGTTGGAAAGTTAATGTTGCCAATCATTCGTTTCGTGGGAGTATCAAATTTAATGAAGTGAACATTCAGCCAGATGGTCTACGTAAGCCGTTGCTTCAAAATATTTCTTTTGATATTTCTCCTGGTAAAATTTTGGCCATTGTAGGGAAAAAGGCTGGAGGAAAGTCTTTGCTCCTAAAATCAATTGTAGGTCTGGTTGTCCCTCGAAGTGGAGAGGTTTTAATAGATGGTATCCCAATACAGAAAGTGTCAGCTCGTGGGTTACGCAGACAGGTTGGATATATTCGCCAAGAGATGCTGTTAGAAGATATTTCTATCCGAGATTTGTTATGTGGGATTCATAATTATCCTGATTCTCTTCTGTGGGAAACTCTTGAGTTGCTCGGTCTGGAAGAGCGTATACGTGCATTGCCGCAACAGTTGGATTCAGTACTTTGCGACGGTGGTGATCCACTTTCACGTGGCGAAAGAAAGCTTTTAGCGCTTGCACGTTGCCTGCTGAGAAAGCCTGCGGCTCTTTTGCTTGATGAATTGTTGGTCGGATTGTCTGCAAAATATCATTCAAAGTTGATAGATCTGATTCAAGCTCAAAATTGTACTGTTGTCATGATACCTAGTTTTTGGTCAGAACTTAAAATTGTTGATCATTTGCTTGTGCTTGACGATGGAGTGATTAGATTCACTGGTAGAGCGGATGACCCTTGTTTGGATAAAACATGCATTGATCTGCAATAAAGAGATTCCTTTGGTTGTGATTTGTATTTATTGTTTGGCCTTCTTGCTCGTTCCCTCTAGTCCTTTGGCCTTGGAATCATGCTGCCTTCTGACTCCTCGTATGGCTTTGAGTATTCCAGCAATCATGACAGGATTTGCTGAATCTGTTTCCAAGGAAGAGCAGGCCTCGGCGATCGGTTGTGCGATGTCACTCTTCACCCTTGCTGCTGCCATTGTTCTTTTTTCGATTGATCGCGATTTGCTTCTGTTAGGCCGCAAACACCATTTTGATTGGCCATTTCCTGTGGTTTGCTAACAGTTTGATGTTGATTTTGTATTTGTTGAATTGAATTATTTCGATCAAAATAAAGTCAAAAGTCCTGCGATATTGGTTTGTTTCCGAATATTATTGGCAATCCTCGCTGGTTTTCTTTTTGCTCCTTATTTGCATTCCATCCAATTCTCACCACTGCCTGTTTCCACCTCGAGCGGCACAGAAAGCTTGATCGCATTCTTCATCGTTTTCACGACGAGCTTCTGCACAACATTGAGGGCTTCTGGGTCCACTTCCAGAACGAGTTCATCATGAACCTGCAACAGCAGTCGCGCGGGAAGATTGTGGCAATCGAGCTCGGCCTGGAGCTGCACCATGGCCAGTTTGATGATGTCGGCGCTGGAGCCCTGAATGGGGGCATTGGCCGCAGCACGCAGTTGCTGGGCCTCCATTCCCCCTCGTCGTGCCAGCTCCAAATCGATCTCGAGAGGATCCATGCCTTTAAGGCGTCCGAGTCCATTGCGATCAAAGTGGAAGGGGCGTCTGCGCCCCAGGATGGTTTCCACATAGCCCTGACTCAGAGCTAGGCGTTCCTGTAGTTCCAGAAAGGCAAAAATTTTGGGATAGCGTTGTTTGTATTGGCTCAAAAACTCTTTGGCTTCGTTGGAACTCACGCCTGTTTCGCGGGCGAATCGCTGGGGCCCCATGCCATACACCACACCGAAGTTGATTGTTTTTCCCAACCGCCTTTCGTCGGCATTCACCTCTTTTTTGTTGAGCAGCAAGCGTGCCGTTAGCGCATGGACATCGTCCCCATGGCGGTAAGCCTCTTGCAGCACCTCTTCGCCAGAGAGGTGAGTCAGAATGCGGAGTTCGATCTGGGAATAGTCGGCACTGAGGAGGGTCCACCTCTCTTGAGGCAAAAACGCTTTGCGAATGCGTCGGGAAAATTCCGTGCGCACCGGAATGTTTTGCAGATTGGGGTTGCTACTACTGAGCCGTCCGGTTGCTGTGACGGCTTGATTGAAATCGGTATGAACCCGACCGGTTTCCTCTTCCACCAGTTGAGGTAAAGCATCCACGTAGGTGCTTTTCAATTTGCTGAGAACCCGATGTTCAAGCACCAGGGGGACCACCGGATGATCCTGTTCCAGCTTTTCGAGCACGTTGGCATCGGTGCTGTATCCGGTTTTGGTGCGGCGTGATTTCTTGCGATCCAGTCCGAGTGTGTTGAACAGCAAGTCGCCCAGTTGTTTGGGTGAAGCCAGGTTGAAATCCACTTGGGCAACCTCTTTGGCTTTGCGTTCCAGTTGTTCAAGCGTGGAGCCGATTTCACTCGAGAGAGCGGCCAGGTAGGGCTGATCAATGCGAATGCCCGTTGCTTCCATCAGGGCCAGCACTGGCTCGAGAGGGAGTTCAACTCTGCTGAGCAAGTCCGGTAGTTTGGGACCGAAAGCCTCCAGTTGGTGTCGGAGGTCGATCGCGAGTTTGCGGGTGAGATACACATCCATGCCGCAGTACTGGGCTGCCTGTCCCAACGGCACCTGCTCGAACCGGCTCACTTTCCCGTCCTTGGTTTTGCCCACCAAGTCGCTGAACAGGGTTGGACTGATGCCGTAATCCCGCTTGGCCATCACATCCAACCCGTGCTTGGCTGTCGCATCACGGAGATAATCAGCCAACAGGGTGTCCATCACCACCCCTGCAAGGGTCAGTCCGTGGCGCAACAGAATCAGTCGATCGTATTTAGCGTTCTGAAGTGCTTTGGGGTGTTCGCCACTGGCCAGCCAGGGTGAAAAAGCTTCAAGCACCGTTTCCAGTGAGAGCTGCTCTGGGGCAGGATCTGCATGATGACTCACTGGGATGTAAGCCAGATCGCTGACCGCTGGTCCCCAGCAGACGCCAACTCCCACGAGTTGGGCCCTGAATGGATTGAGATCGCTGGTTTCAGTGTCAAGGGCAACGGGTTCCAATGGGTCAACGCAGGCCATCAACCGCTGCATGAGTATTTTGAGCTGGCTGATGTTTTGTACGAGTTGGGGGTGCAAGACCGGTTTGGTTTGGTCGGTATCAGGGGCGGCAGTCGTTTCTGTGATGAATGACTCAGCTGCAGCTGTGGTTGTAGGAACTTCCGTTTTTTTGCTTGTCTCCTCAACTGAGCTGAGGAGATGGCTATTGGCGCCTAAGCCACCACTGGAAAAAGTGGCCACAAAGTTGGGGACCTGCCGAATCAGGCTGTTCAGCTCTAGTTCTTGAAGACGCTGACTCAGTCCATCACCATCGACGCTGCCAAGAGCAAGTTCTGGATCCTCAGGCAGAGGAATATTCACCAGGATCTCAGCGAGGTGTCGTGAGAGATAGGCGTTGTCCTTGTCGTTGGCCAGTTTGCCTTTTAGTGCTCCTTTGATTGCTCCTCGACTCGCTTTTGGCCCTTCCTTTTCCACTTCGGCGAGGGCTCGATAGACCCCATCGAGATCCTCGTTTTCTCTCAGAAGATTGATGGCAGTTTTCGGGCCGACGCCTCTTACTCCAGGGATGTTGTCGGAACTGTCACCCGTGAGAGCCTTGAGATCAATCACTTTTGCTGGAACTACGCCTAGCTTGGCCAGCACACCGGCTTCATCAATCAAGGTGGGTCCACTACTTTTGGCATAAGGACCGCCTCCCATGTAGAGAACGGCGATGTTGCGGCTGTCGTCTACGAGTTGAAATAAATCGCGATCGCCGCTGAGGATGCGAACGCTCCAGCCCTCTGATGCTGCGCGGTTGGCCAAGGTGCCGAGTACATCGTCGGCTTCAAAGCCAGGCGCTTGATAAAGAGGAAGTTGGAGTTGAGTTCTAAGAATCTCTTGAAGCTGCTCAAGGTCCTGAAAGAAAACCTCGGGTGCCACATCCCGATGCGCTTTGTAGTTTGGATCAGCTTTGTGGCGGAATGTTGGTTCTGCGGTGTCGAAGGCGATCGTCACACTGGCAGGCTTGAGTCCTTTGCAGTTATCCAGTAATGCCTTGAGAAACCCATATGTGACGCTCGTGGGAATTCCGTCCTTCGTACTGAGTCCGCCTTCTCCGCCTTTGCTGAAAGCGTAAAAACTGCGGAAGGCCAGTGAGTGCCCGTCCACCAGCAGCAGCAGGGGTTGATCTGGGGAGGTGCTCATGGGTTTGGCGGGGTTTGGCAGTTTCAGTCGCGTTGTTTCGCCCAGGGAGGTAAATCGATGAACACCCTGGTGCCCGGTTGAACTCCCGAGAGAATCGCACTCTGGCTGCCGCCGCTGGAGCCCAGTTCAACGGACTGGAAGGTTGGCTGGTCGTTTTTTCCCACCAGAAGTACCCCTGGTTTGCCGTTTTCCGTGACGATGGCGACGGTCGGAACCAGAGTGCTCGGTGCCGTACGCCCGGTCTGAAAGTTCACATCTGCAGTCATCCCGATGCGAAGCATGGGCGGTGGATTTATCGGAGTTAATTCCACCTCGAAAGAGATGACGTTGTTTGTGTTTGCGGCGCGTGGGGCGATGTCACGGACCTCTGCTGCAAAGCTCTGATCTGGAAAGGCATCGACGCGAATATCAGCGATCTGCCCGATTTTGATACGACCGATATCACTTTCTGGCACTTTCGCTGTGACTTCAAGGCCGTGAGAGAGCTCAACGATGGATGAGCTTGTTGCACCTGCTGTCGAGGATGCAGTCGTGGTGGGTGTCACAAATGAGCCTGGTTCGGCATAGCGCTCTGTGATGGTGCCGCTGAATGGAGCCCTGATCAGAAAGTCGCCACCTTCTACATTGAGCTGCTCAATGCGTTCCTGTGCTGCTTCCAAAGTGGCCTTGCTACTGAGATAACTGGCTCGAAAATCATCAATGTCTGCTTCACTAATCGCACCAGTGGAGAACAATTTTTGTCGCCGCTGATAGTCAGATTTTTTGGCCTCAAAGTCAGCTTTTGCTTGACGTGCTAGGGCCTTGACCTCATCCATGCGGTCTTGAAAGTCTCCTCGGTCCATCCGAGCAAGTACCTGTCCTTCTTGAACGATGTCCCCTTCATCAACGAGAAGCGCTTCAAGCAATCCTTGATGTTTAGGGCTCACATTGACACGGCGGATGGGCTCTAACTCTCCGCTAGCTGTGATGACGCCAGGAAGGGATCCACGGGTGGCTTTGACGGTGTAATTGGAGAGATCACGGTTTCCAGTGCGGCCACTACCGAGCACCCAAATCAAGATTCCACCGCCCAAAAGGACCGTTACAGCAGCAATGATCAGACGATTTCGACGCCGTCGCTGTCCGCTTAAACGCGTGATTGAACTCAAGTCATGCTCCTTGGAGAGGGATGGGGCTTGCCGTTGCGGGAGGACCACGACACTGGCTGTATCAGAACTTCACATGCAGTTTCGCCTGTGCGCTGACAAATTGACAGGTTTAGCCAAGGTTTGCACGTATCAGAAACGCAGAAGTCTCGGAAACGTCCCTTTGGGTGGCTTTGCCGTCGTTGATTCTGTCTTGGCTTTGTGGATAGATTTGCCCTCATGCTTAAAGCCGGAATCGTCGGTTTGCCCAACGTAGGCAAATCCACCTTGTTTAATGCCCTGGTCGCCAATGCACAAGCTCAGGCTGCCAACTTTCCGTTCTGCACGATTGAGCCCAATGTGGGCAGTGTGGCGGTTCCAGATGATCGTCTCCAGAAGTTATCGGATCTCAGCCAAAGCAAAGAGCAGATCCCTGCTCGGATGGAATTCGTGGACATCGCTGGATTGGTGAAGGGTGCGAGTCAAGGTGAAGGATTGGGCAATAAGTTTTTGTCGAATATTCGTGAGGTTGATGCCATCGTTCACGTGGTGCGTTGTTTTGAAGACGACGATGTCATTCATGTGTCTGGATCTGTCGGACCTGCACGCGATGCCGAGGTGATCAATCTTGAGCTTGGTTTGGCAGATCTTTCTCAAATCGAGAAACGGCGTGAACGTCTCAAAAAGCAAATGCGTACCAGCAAAGACGCTCAGGTTGAAGATGAAGTTCTTGAGCGTATTCAACAGTTGCTTGAAGCGGGTGGTGCTGCTCGCAATGTTGAGATGAGCCAGGAAGAGGCGCTGATGATTAAACCCCTGGGATTGCTTACATCAAAGCCGATCATCTATGCCACCAATGTGAGCGAAGATGATTTGGCTAATGGGAATGGATTTTGTCAAGAGGTTGTTGCTCTTGCGGAAAAAGAAGGTGCTGAAACCGTTCGTATCTCTGCGCAGGTAGAAGCCGAGTTGGTTGAGTTGGGTGATCAAGAATGTGCTGATTACTTGGAAGGACTTGGTGTCAGTGAAGGAGGCTTGCGTAGTCTGATTCGTGCCACTTATCGACTCTTGGGTTTACGCACCTATTTCACCACTGGCGAAAAAGAAACACGGGCGTGGACATTTCGTGCGGGGATGACCGCACCGCAAACAGCAGGCGTGATTCACACGGATTTCGAGCGTGGATTCATCCGTGCGCAGACCATCGGTTGGGACAAGTTGCTGGCAGCAGGATCTCTGTCGGAGGCTCGAAACAAGGGTTGGTTGCGCAGTGAAGGGAAGGACTATCTAGTGGCTGAGGGTGATGTGATGGAGTTTTTGTTTAATGTTTGACGTGCAGATTTGCTTTGCAGTCTTTTGATTCATAGGGTAATGGCTTTAATTTGCTTTTTGATTTGAGGTTGCAGGAATTAAGAATCGCTCAGAGAACTCTTGTTCCAAATGATAGTAATGCTTGAATATGCATTCAAGTTGTTGAAATATTCGGGTTTTTCTCTGCTGTGCTGTTTAAGTATTGATTCACTGCATTGGATCAATGCTTGTTGGAGGTGAAGTGGACTCGACTTCTTTGTTTAAAGAGCGTCAATCGCTTGCATGGCTGAGTTGAAATATTTACTTGACTGGTCAAAATCGCTGCAGTCTTGATTCATTGCTTGCGAGATCAGGTCAATTGCTTGTTTGGCTTGATTTGACTGTATCCAGTCTGCTTCTGCTTCCCAGTTGTTTTTTTTAATGGCAGTGTTAACAATGAGCTCTGCGCGTTGATTGTTGTAGCCAGAATGGCGAACTTTGCATGCTGCGTAGGCTGCAATCCCCGCTAACCGTTGGCGTACTTCATGGTCTCCATTCTGGGCCTGGGACTCGGAACAGATCAGGGCTGAGCTCAGCAAGATGGAAAGAGCCGTGCGCTTTAAAGAAGAGAAAGTCATTGCTCTAACAATCGTCTCAACTTGCAAGGAAGTCATTTTTTGTGATTGTTCACACTCCTCATTTTCAATGCAATGAAGCTGCTTCTGTTGGCTCAACATTGGAAGAGACTTTAATCAAAGCATCATTCAGGGTGGGTGAGTAGCGGGGTCGTACAGCTTTCAACAGAGGGAACGCTGCTAAACAGGTGCTGGCCATCAACAACCACAGAATCAAACCATGGCCTTGCTGATCTAAGAGTGCACCAGAGATCAACGGGGCTGCAATGGCACTGACCGCAAAGGATTGCGAGAACATGGCCATGGCCAGGCCGCGGTGTTGTATCGGCGTCTCTTCCACCATCGCTTCAGCAGCGGTCGGCAAGAAAGCTGCCTCGCCGAAGGCAATGGGCATCATCGCAAGTGCGATCAGGCTGCTGCCACCAGACCAAAGCGACGATGCAGCAAGAAGCAGGCCGCCTGTCATGAATCCAATCAGTCCCACCCCCAGGCCAAAACGCAGACTTCGTTTTGCGACCCAGTTACCGATTGGCCACTGAAGCAGCATTAGCAGGATTAACTGCAGTGAAATTAAGCCGCCGCTGGTCGCTTCACTCAGTGGTGCGCGTGCGAGTCCTCCTCGAACCATGTCGAGAGGCAGAGCACTTTGCATTAAAGAAATGATGCTGGTAGCAATCAAGCTCACAACCAGCACAGGAATAAGTGGCAGAAGCCAGTGCCAATCCATTTTGGACTCTGCTTTTGACACCAATCTGGCTTTGGTTTCAAGGTTGTTGTTCTCTGCTGTTTTTGCTCGCAAAAGCGCTTTTCGTCCGTCTGGCAGCGGCGTCAGACTCAACACCATCAGCATGCTTAAAACTGCCGCAGCCTCCACTGCGTAGACCATGCGGATCATCTCCATGGCGGTCAACACAGCGCCGATCAGCGCACCAGCCGCGACCCCTGAGGCGTCAGCACTGCGAGCAAGAGCAAATCCACGACTGGACTCAAAGTCGCTGCAGCTCAATGGAACTGCTAATTCAATGGCAGGAAAATAGAGGCCTGCTGCGGCACCGATCAGCAACTGTCCTACGAGATATCCGTTGAAGCCAGTGGCTTGGAATAGCACTACATCAGCCATCAAGCCGAGCAGGGCAGCAGTTCTGACAGGCCATGAGCAGGTGAGGCCGCGATCGAGCAGAACTCCACTCAACAATCTCGCCACGGTTCCAATTAAGGAGGACGCGGCTAATCCTTGTCCGACCTGGACGGCACTAAAGCTGGCCTGATGAAAGACGATCGGTGTCAGATAGATCACACCTCCTGCTCCCAATGAGGCCAAGAAGCGAATGAACGCCACTTCTTGCAAAGGTGCGGGAAACTGGTACCACCAGTGGACTGGTCTTGGCCTTGCGAAAACGCTCAAGAGGACGGCGAATAACTGCAAGTTGTCTGTGCAGTCTGCTGTTTTTATGGGCCTCTCCGCGTCCGTTGTGGGCTGCTTCGCAGCTGGAGGTGCAGATTGATGGCACTGTTATCCCTTTAGATATAGGGGATCTCACGGAATGGGCGCGGTCCGATGGACAGCATCATTCAGAGCTCAGTACTTGGTTCTTGTTGTTAGATCCCGAGAGCAGAGCTGGGGTCTTACAACTGCTTCAGGCTCCTGTGATTGTTGATCGCAGCATGGCTCTTCAACTCTTAGACAGCTGGGCTGGGCGTCAATTGTTGGATCAAGTCGCTGATTTAGTGCGAGTCGACGATGACACCGAGGGTGTCATTTTTCGTCAAACACTTAATGAACTTCTGGCCAGGCAAGAGCAGGTTTCAAGTCTGGATTTGCTTGAAGCCCTCCCTGCTGAAAGGATTCGCCTTGATCTCGATGTTTTGCTGGGGCTGGCGCGGAGCTGGAGGACGCAGATTCAGCGTCAAAAGGATTTGGTGCGGCGCCTTGATCGCCTCCCGGTCACGGATTCATTGCCAGAGCCTCGTCCTTCTTTCCAATCTGGCGATGGGCTTCATCAAGATCTAGAACCCAGGCTGATGTCTCTGTCAGTCAGCCATAGGTCTGAGCCATTGCGGTTTCAGCTCTGGTTGCCCGATAAGGAAGCCCCCGAACGGGAGCACTGGATGGTTCTCATGCCTGGGTTGGGAGGAAGCCCGGACCATTTTCGCTGGCTGGGCCGTGGCCTGAGTCGTCGCGGTTGGCCCGTCTTGGTGCCTGAACATCCAGGTAGCGATGACCGAGCTGTCCAGGCCCTACTGGAGGGACGTCTTCCTCCTCCGGGTGCGGAAGTGCTCCCTGATCGCCTCAAGGATCTGGATGCCCTCATCACTGCGCGACGAAAGGGCGTGTTTGATCTGCCAGGCCGACGCTTGATTTTGGCTGGCCATTCCCTTGGTGCTTTGAGTGCACTGTTGTCGACGGGTGCGCGGCCTGCTCCTGGCCTGGCTCGTCGTTGTTCTTCTGTCTTGAATGATTTGCCGCTCAGCAATTTATCGCGACTTTTGCAGTGTCAGCTTGTGGATGTTCCTTTGCCACAGCAAACAGCACCGGAAGATTTATCGGCGGTGATTGGCTTCAACACTTTCGGCAGCCTCCTTTGGCCCGTTGGCTCCCTTTCCAAGGCTCTCAATGTGCCTTTGCTTTTTACTGGTGGCACGCTCGATCTGATCACTCCACCCATTAGCGAACAGTTGAGTCTTCTTCTGGCGATGCCTCCTGAACCCTCCAGCAGGGTGGTACTGGTTGAAGGTGCCAGCCATTTTTCACCAGTTCGAGTTGAGGGGCAGAAGCAAGGGGGACGCGGTGAGGATCTCTTCCAGCTTGGAGAAGAGCTTGTTGGTGTTCAGCCACTGCAAGTGCAGGCACTGTTGGAGCAGGAAGTGGTTCAGTTTTTATTGGATCAGGAAAAGCGGAATGCTGAGGTCCTTCCCCGAGTGAAGAGGATGCATCTGCAGGTTGGAGAATTACACCTTCATCGGCTTGATCGAAAGGCGGCTACAGATTTAGTTGATTGGTAGTGATGTCTATCAGTAGCGAATGCGTGGATCTAGAACGGCGACCAACAGGTCAACCGCCACGCTCACCATCACGACGAGTGCGGCGATGACGACAACAATTCCTTGGACAACGGGATAGTCGCGTTGGTTAATGCTTTCTTGTAGGCGAAGAGCAATGCCTGGCCAGGAAAATGTAACCTCAATCAGAAGGGCTCCCCCGATGAGCGAGGCCACAGTGATGCCCGCAATCGTGAGCACTGGTAGCAGGGCATTTGGAAGAGCATGGCGCAGCACCACCTGGGTTTCGCTCAGTCCACGGCTCCTGGCAGATTCCACATAATCCGATTTCAGAGTGCGATTCAGATTGAGCCTCAGCGCACGCGTGAACACTCCGCTGAGAAGTAGGCCCAAGGTGCAGGCGGGCAGCACTAGGTGTCGAATCGATCCTTGAAGCGCAGACCAATTTCTGTTGATGACGCTGTCGTAGATCAGAAATCCGCTGCCTTCTGGAGGGATCAAACTCGGTGGAAATCTGCCGCCAACGGGTAACCAGCCGAGCATCACGGCAAAGATGAGTTGAATCAACATGGCCGCCCAAAATGGGGGCAATGCATAGGTTCCAATTCCGTAAAAGCGGCCAGCTAGATCCAATTTCCCTTCTGGTCTGGCAACCCCGCTAAACCCCACAGCTAATCCCAGAACTGCAGCGATGATCAGGGCTGTGATGCCAAGCTCCAAGCTTGCCGGCAATGTTTTGTTAATAATCGAACGGACCGACTCACTGTTGATTAAGGCAACTCCTAAATTTCCATGAACCAGCTTTCCAAGAAAATCTAAATATTGATTCCATAGAGATTGATCAAGACCAAGACTGCTTCTGAGTGCGGCTTTGGCAGCTTCTGGAGCCCTGCTGCCAAGTACTGCATCCACCGGATCTCCAGGAGCGACTCGCAGCAATAAAAACACCAGTGTGGCAATCATCCAAAGCATGAGGGGAGCTAGCGCCAGTCGTGTTGCGCAGTAGCGAAAAAGTTCCCGACCCCGTGCCATCAGTCTGCTTCTCCGAGTCGGGCCAGATTCACCAGCCCGTTGCCATTAAAGGTGGGAGGGCTTAGTCGAAGTTGAGCCCAGGCTTTTGGAGCGACAAACCAGACTGGAATGTAGGGCGCCCCTTGTGCTGCCATCTCATCAACCGTCGCCAGTTCCTTAAGTCGTGCGTCACCCTCCAGCCTGTCGCTGCGACGTAAGGCTTTTTGAAGACCTGGTGCAGTCCAGAACGTGCCGCCATCCACGGCTTCACCGGCCTCACAAAGGTTTCCTTTTGCACGTTTACAACTGAGCAATGGGGCGAGGTAAGCCTCAGGGTCTGGATAGGAACCTCCCCAATCAAGAATGACTGCTTGGAACGATCCTTCGCTCAGCTGCTTATAAACCGTTGTTGATTCCACCCCATTGAGAGTCATGTTCACGCAATTGGGAAGATCTCGCTTTAGTTGAGCTTGCCATGTGAGTGCCATCAATCGATCCGAAGGAACGTTGGTGCGATACGTGAAGGCAATCTGAAGCTGGCGTCCTTTGCAGTAGCCCGCTTTTTCAAACAACTTTCGAGCCGTCTTCAGGTTATAGGTCGGCCATGGTTCTGTTTTCCCTCCCTGCAAACTTGGTGGAATGAGAGAGCGCAGGGGTGTTCTTTGTTTGTAGCTGACGCGGGTGCTGATCAAGTGGCGGTCAAGGCTATGAGCAAGGGCCTGCCGAACGATTTGACTCTTTAAAGGTGGAGTATTAGTGCGCAGGGTCACAAACGTGATGTTCATGGCTGGCCCCTTGCTCTCCCGAATGAGTTTTTGGTTGGCTCGATGGCTTAACGCTCGTTTCTGATCCTCATCCAGCGAATCGGACAGCAGAACATCGACTTCTCCGCTGACTAAGGCTCCAAACAGCGCTGTGGAGTTGCTGAGGTTGATGAGGTCGAGTCCTATGTTCTTTGGAGGTGCTCCCCAGTAGTTGCGAAAGGGGAGCAGACGCTGTTGGGTGTTGCGAAAGCTACTCAGGATGTAAGGACCTGTTCCTACAAATCGATCATTCAGGAATCGATTGGCATGCTCGGCGTAGGCCTTCGGAGAGACAGGAGTCAGATAAGGCGATGTCAGCAGGTTTTCGATTGAGCTAGAGGGGCGTTTGAGACGGAGTCGTATGCGAAAGGGGGTAGGCGTTTCAATTGACTCAATGCGATTTTCCACTAAATAGCGTTGAGTGCCGATGCGTAGAAAGCGCCTGAGACTGAATGCCATTGCGTGAGCGTCAAAGCGAGTGCCGTCATGGAACAGCACGTCTCGACGCAGGGGGATAGTGAGGTTGAGCCCGTCATTGCTGAGCTCAGGTTTTGAGGCGGCCAGTTGAGGCTGCAGTTTTCCATTCGCGTCCCGGCGGTAAAGCGTATCGCCGAGGGCACTCAGAACTTGCAATACACCAGTGGTGCTGGCCAGGGCTGGGTCAAGAGAGGAAATGCGACCAGCGCTGGCCACCGTTAATCGTTCGCTTTGACGTTTGGGCTGGCAAGCACTCAGGGTCAATGCAAGTGCCAAGCCGATCAACAGTCTGGCCTTCGGGCTGAAGCGACGACGGTCAGTCACGAAGCGAATTTGAGTATCAGTCGCCATTCAACGACCGCATGCGCGAACTGTCGCTAATCGCTCTCTGGAATGGTGCTGGAAATCTGTTGAAGACCCACCTCAAATACGGGGGATCCATGGCGATCAATGGGCCATTGGCGAATCCAGCAACGGTCGTGATGGGCATCAATGCTGATGACTTGGAATGGTCCTTCTCCCGTGCGGAGCCTGATGCAGTCTCCTTGATGCAGCTGCATGACGGGCAAAGAACTCTGCTGATCGCAGTGTGAACCGTTGGTCAGAGTCATTTCGTTCGTCATGAACGTAAGGCAGCATGGATCTGCAATTGCAGACTAGCTTTTTGATGGTTCTTATGATTTTGTCTCTTCCTGTGGTCTGGAGTCCATCCCGAAGTGATGGTGTGTGGGATTGCTCAAAGACAGCCGAGGTGGGCATCAAGGCTTAACACTCCAGGAAGCGCATGGATTGCTTGGAGTGCTTTGCTCATCTGCCCATTGCTAACAACGTGCGTGATTACAACGATCTCAGCGCCCGCATTGCTGGCTTCCAGTTGGACGATTGATTGAATCGAGACGTTGTGATCTCCAAAACAACTGCCTATACGTCCGATGATCCCAGGTGCATTTTCTGTCTTGAAACGCACATAGTTGCGCTGGCTGGTTCTTTCGGCATTGACCAGATGGCATGAGCGCCAGCTCGAGGCGGCGAGCAGCGGGTCAAGATTTCCGTTTGCAGGATCGAGTTGACGAATACCGGCAATATTGAGGATGTCAGCCACCACCGCTGATGCAGTAGGCCCTGCTCCTGCTCCAGGTCCATAGAACATCACCCTTCCGATCGGATCTCCTTCCACCAAGATGGCGTTGTTGACGCCGTTGACTCCTGCAAGTGGATGGTCGTTGGGGACCAGGGTGGGTTGAACGCTGACGGCTAGAGGAAGGGATGTGGGATGGCTGGGGTCAGAATCCATGCGTTCAGCTACCGCAAGAAGTTTGACTCCATAACCCAATTGCGTGGCATAGTCCACATCTCTGCTTTGCAGAGTGCTTATTCCTGCGGTGGGGATACCGTTTCGATCGATCGGCCCTCCAAAGGCGAGCCCTGAAAGAATCGCAATCTTGTCGGCTGCATCAAGGCCTTCAACATCAGCAGCGGGGTCCGCTTCCGCATAGCCCAAGTCCTGTGCTTCTAGCAGCACAGCCTCGTAGTCCACCCCTTCATCAGCCATGCGACTGAGAATGTAGTTTGTTGTGCCGTTAATAATTCCACTGACGCGCTGAATGCGATTGCCGCCGAGAGATTGCTTGAGCGGTTCAATGATCGGGATTCCGCCGCCGACCGCAGCCTCGATCAACACGTAAACCCCGGCCGCAGCTGCGGCCGCAGCAATCTCTTCACCATGTCTGGCAATCACAGATTTGTTTGCGGTGACAACCGATTTGCCGGCAGATATCGCACGCATAATCAAGGTGCGGGCTGGTTCTATCCCTCCCATCACCTCCACCACGACGTCCACTTCAGGATCGTCCACCACGGACTCCGGCGATGTGGTCAGGATGCTTTCATCAAGTGAGAGAGCCCGTTTACGTTTTAAATCTCTCACTGCCACTTTCACCAGATCAAGATCGGAGATCAAAGGGTGTCTTCCGTCTGGTGAATCAAGAATGCTCGCCACTCCTGCACCCACTGTTCCAAGACCGAGAAGGCCGATTCCGATCCGAGTGGTCATTGGACAGATTCCGTTCGTGTTGCTGATCAGAGGACTCTATGAATGAATAGCGTCATTGTTGCTTGATAAAGCACGAGCCTGGGATTGCATGGCACGCAAGATATTGAGAAAACCGTTCGCCCTCGATGGAGTAAGGCTTGCTTGAAGGCCAGTAGCCTCAATGAAAGCAGGGTCAACGGCCTGCACTTGCTCTGGAGTGAGGTTACTCATCCCTTTGATTAATAAGGCCAGGAGACCTTTGGTGATCAAAGCATCGGATTCGCCTTGCCAGCACACATAATTGCCCTTTAGAGCAGCATGGATAAACACTTGGGAGACGCAACCATGAACTTTTCGCTCATCGGTCTGGAGTTCCAAAGGCATGGCGGGCAGTTTCTTAGCGAGCCAAAGTACATATTCATAACGCTTGCGAGGGTCTGAGGTCCTACTAAGACGTTCTGCTAAGCGATCAAGCGCCTCGCTTCCGTATGTGTTTGGGGAGCAGCGGAGTTCCTCCATAGAGAATTCAGCGAATCAAGCTGGGTTTGCGCACCTTAACCATCAGGCTCACAAGGCCTAGTACAGCAGGTGCTCCAAGCCAAGCCAAACCGGGGACTGTTCTCCTCAGGTGTCTTGTTTTCACAACTTCTTCAAGTACAACGCTGCCTTGGCTGATCGGTAATTCCAGATAATCGCGATGTCCAGGTCCACCATCCACTTGTAAATCCAAGACGCCTTCCACGATTGGTGGAAGCGTCAATGTCAGCTGGCCATTGGCTCCAATCCGCCCCAGTTCATCTCCGGGAGAGCCGTCCTGGTTGAGTAGACGAACGGCGGCACCCTCGACAGGTTCACCCGTGGAGAAGCTGCTGATCAGCTCCAATTGTCCATCTAGATAGCGAATTGAGCTTTCAATTCCATGGGCCTGAGCCGGATGGCTTGAAGTGAGTCCGAGACCTAAAGCTGCACATGCCACCAGCAGGCTGCGTGAAAACACGGTCATGACATCAACCCGATAGATTTTTCATCTTGCAGAGAATTTTGTCTGCTGGCTAGCCCAGCGCAAGTTGTAGCCAAGTTCGGTGATCCATCCATCTACGGGCTGATCCCATGGGGCAACGGGTAATGGATCGGAATGAATGCACGCTTCTGGCAGGACAGCCATCACTGGAAGTGCTGACCATCCGGGTTGACTCAGCAATCGGTCATAACAACCTCCTCCATAGCCCAGGCGCATTCCGTTTCGATCGATGGCCAGTGCTGGAATCAACAAGAGCGACAACTGGGCCGGCTTTAACGCGGGAGCCAACAGAGGAGCTGGGATTGAAAAAGCATCACTGCGAAGTTCCTGTCTCGAGGGGGCGTCTCGCCATAGGTGATAAGAGATGCTGTAATTAGCTGCCGTTGCAGGTAGAGCTAAGGGTGCGGGCTGTCGTTCGGCCAGGGCGCGAAGATCAGGCTCCCCTGCCAATGGCCAAGTGATGCCGATGGCAAGCTTGTCATTGGCAGAATTGCGCTGCTCCAGATAGGTGAGCACCTCATCAACCAACAAACCATTGAGTGTTGACATTGCGGCGAGCCGCACATGGTTGTATTGAGTCCTCAGGGCTTTTTTGTTCAAGGGCATTCCTAGGCATGGGTGACATCTTTGATGGGATCCGGAATTCCCCAACGACCCATGACAGGGAGAAGAAAAGGTATTTCAATTTCAGCCCTTTCGTTTGGCCATAGGGTTACGAGTTCTTCTTCTAGCTCTGGAAGAAGATCCACTCCTTTTTGCTGAGCCTGGTGAATGGCTGACCAAGTGCTGATGAAGCCTAGAAGATCATGCCTGCTCCAACACAATTCGATCCCGTAATGCTCTGGTATTGAATGGCTCTCTCCAGGGAAAGGAAGATCGCTGTATCGAGTCTCGACATGTCGGCGTTGGGGTGGCCACCAGATCTGCAAGCGATGGTGGTAAAGCTCATCTAGCCATTGTTGTAGTAATTCCGGAGCACCTATGAGAGGGGCGTATCCAATCCAGACCACGAGACCTCCTGGTCGAAGAACTCTGAGACATTCTTGATTGAAATGCTCCACATTGAGCCAGTGAATGGCTGTGGCGCAGACCACTGCGCTACAGCAGTGAGCCGCCAGTCCACTGTTCTCTGCTGAGGCCACTTGAAATTGAATTTTGGGATGAGGAGGAGCGGCTGCAATTTGTTTTGGGCTGAGATCTGTGGCGAACACCGTTGAAAATTCTTCGGCAAGCCCGATGCTGGCTTGACCACTGCCACAGGCGGCATCCCAGCAGAGATTGTGATCCGGTGCCTGGGATGCAATCCAGCGAAACACGGATGCCGGATAGTGGGGGCGTCGCTCGGCATAGGCCGCGGCTACCGAATCAAACCAGCCATGGCTGGGAGCTGTCATGGTCTCCACCTGCGAGGAATTGGCAAAAAAGCCGGCTTAAGCCAAAGATAACGGTTCTTTTTTGAGTCGCTCTGATGACTCAATCTTTGCATCTTGCTTTGAACTTAGGTGCTGAGGTCGTACAAGCAGCCATGCGAATGGACGATGAGTTATGGGTTGTCGGGTTCTGGGTGGCAATTGGCTGATTGTTGGGCACGATGCCAACCATTTTGGTCAGAGCAAAGCAGGGTGATATTCAGAGATTGCCTGCGGTCAGAAAGCTTGCGCCTTGACTTCAAGGGTGGATGAGGCCAGTGCTTTCTTTTCAGGGAGGAACTCGCGATCCTCAGGTCAAGATGATTGGTTCAATCTGATGTGGTTCATCGGTTCATAGAGTGGAAAAGTGCTGATCAGTTCAACCTTTGTTTTCATGATTTGGAACTAGTTAGGGATTGAAGTAAGTTCCCTTTGAATAGAACGTCGCAACCAATGCAAAAGCTCAAAATCTGGCTGAAGCAGATCAATGATTATGCCAACAAGCATCTCCAGACCTGGGAAGCTGAAAGGAAGCGTTGATGACTCTCGACTTGCGTCTCTTTGCGTGGTGCTGCCCCTTGAACTGGAGCTGAAACAGGTCCAGCGGCACTCACACCTCAAGGCTCATTCAGCAGATGACAAAGGCTGAAGCCATGCGAGAGCTGTCGAACTGGGTAATTCTGGCTGGTACATCCTGCATAGACATTACCTTTGTTGTCGCTACTTCTTGATTCAACTGTTCAGTCCACTGAGCTCGATTATCTTTGCTCAGCGCGCCTAGTCTCCTTGTACTGTTGTGGAGATAGGGTGATAGATCTTCATGGAAATCAGATGGAAGTAATTGTTGAATGAATACTGATCAGGGGTCTTCGGATTTTTGTTTATAGCTGCTATAATGGATGATTTTTGTAAAATTTAGGTCCTGGCTTGGAGAGATTATTCTCAAACTATCACGTTGCCAGGTCAGTCGTACGATAGGCTTTCGTAAATTCCTCGACCATGTTGTCGTGCAGTCAAGGCAGGCAGACAGGCTGACATAGAGACAGGAATAAAATCGACGTAACCTTATTCCCTTGTTGTTGTCAAAGAGTCAAGAGGACTTGTCAATAACTTACAGAGAATGTACAGCACATTCAATGAAATGAATTGGGTCTGTCAAGTTAAACTAAGCAATTTTGGTCGCATTATTGCCGGATGATGTTTAGAAAGAACTCAGATGAGTGAGACCTTGCCAGACCCGATATCAAAGTATCCGACGACAATTTGAAGAGTGCCGTCTTTTACAGCATTGGCGAGAACATCGCTACGAGAAGTCAGCTGTCTAGAGGTGGCACTTGCATTCACTTTAATGGAGTTTTCCAATGTTTCACCTGGCGTCAAACTTGCACGAATCGGATTGACTAGTTGCTCAAACAGTGGTGTGAGTGGATCGTTCGAGAGTGCTGCTTGAACAGCACCGCAGTTACTGTGGCCTAACACCATGATTAAAGGTGTTTTTAAAATTTCAACGCTGTATTCCAGAGAGGCTATTCCCTCGGTAAAGGGGGTATTCCCCGCACTGCGGATTACAAATAAATCACCAGCAGCGGCATCAAAAATCCATTCAGGAGACACCCTTGAGTCAGCGCAACTGATAATGGAAGCCCAAGGGGATTGTTCGTCCTGAAGCAGTTGCGAAGGAAGAAAGCAATTATCTAACCAAAGGTTTGCCATCCGTTGAGAACGCTCGTTCATGTTTGATGCTTTGTTTTTGGCTTGCCAAGCAGTAGCAAAACGCTCATTACCGTTCATCAATGCAGTCAATGAATCCTCAGGACGACAGGTTCGTACGGATTCATTGAGTGGCGATGAAGCGGCTGCGGCCTTCGGTGGTTGGATCAATTGAATTGCAGCGGCAAGGCTGAAGGCATTCAGGCCGCTGCCTAAGAGAAATGAGCGTCGATTCAGTGTCACGAAACATGCCTTTGGTAAAAATCAATCGCCTTCTCCTGCATGGGATCTACATGAATCAGTGATTGAACTCGCACGATGCGTTGCCGAGAGTGGGCCCAGTTGTGCTGTCTAAAGCGAAATAGAGATCCTGCTGGTGATCCTAGGCAGTTGTCTCGATTGAATGGCTCGCTCTTAAGTGCAGCACAAACGCTGATTCCAAGCTACGAGGACAGTGACAGCAGTCAGATTCCATCAAGAGTGCGGAACCAATCCTCTTCCTGAGAGGTAAGGAGGTTGCCAAAATTATTGATGAGACTCCCTTAGCGACAAACTGCTCCCATCAACTCTTCATGAGCCCTACTCTTTAAAAAAATGTATGCGTTGACATCATTATTTTCATGCTGAGACCAATCGGCCAGCAGGTTCGCTTCAATAGGGATCCCCTCGATCCACTCTGGATCGAGAGCTGGTGAACCATCAAATCGACCTCGACATTTTAGTTCGCGCCAAACACATTGCAGATCACTCTGTGTCTCTAGATGGTCCAGATCTTTGGAAAGCGTTACAAGATTTCGAACAGTACCCAAATAGTCTCCTGCACTGTCGAATTCATTGTTCAGAAGCCATTGCTGCTGAGGTTGATGGCAGTTTCCTTGAGCCTTGTCATTTCCCATTGACGTCATATTGACGTTTGACTCCATTGATGACTTCAAGGCTTGGCATAAAAAAACCCCGCTTGTGGCGGGGCTTTGCTCATCAGTAGGAAGAAGGACTCAATCTTCCCCTTCTTCCTCACCACCTACAGGAATTAAGCGAATGGCTTTTTTGCCAAGCTTGATTGTGAATTCGTCACCCACTTGGAGATCTAGCATGGCTGTATAAGCCTTGCCAATCAGCAGATTGCCGTTGCCTTGTACGGTTGCAACGTAAGAAAGCTTGCGCCCGCCTTTACCAACTCCAGCGTTTCCGCCTCCAAGATCAATGCCTTTGGCATTGAGGAGCGCCTCATAAAAAGCAGTGAAATTGACGCGGTCGCTTCCGTCTTTCTTTTTGGAGACGTAGCCGCAAGCTGTGGCGAGATCAGTCTTGGATACATCGCCTAGGTCTTTGACCTTGGTGAGCAGTTCGGTTCCGGTCAGCATTTGAAACTTTCGTTTCACTATTAATAACAAACTCCAGGCCTACTAGTCAACTATTTGCCTTTATCAGTCGCTTTCCCTTTTGCCTCCTTGGGTTGGAGGAATCGATTCTGCTTCAAATTCTCTGCCACATGAGGGATGCACTCACTAGCTTTGCCTAGTTGCTGTAAGCCTTTTGGGGCTTTTAGGTGATGCCCGTGATCCAGAGCATAGTCAGATGTAGAGACTCATTTTGAATGGTGGCCCATTTGCATCTTGCTATCGCCAAATGTCTTACATGCGCAGTGCCATGGTCTGATCTCTCCGCTGATGCTTCCGAAGTTCGAGCCTCTAAACGAGTGCCTCGAGTGGTTTCGCGTTGACGTTGACTACACTCGTGGTTGTCACTGATGCTTCTTGTCTGGTTGTGCTCTGCTGACCCTCAGTTAATACCGATCGCTGGCTGGTGGAGCTTTATCTTCCGACCAATCCATGGACAGTTTTCAGCTCACAAGGTCAGTTTGAAGCATCCAAATGGACATGGATCCCACAGCATTGGCTCACTCGTTCAGTGTGGCAACGGTAAAGTCCCTGGACTTCTAAATCAGAATCCTTCGTCTCTGAAGTCACCATCGAAAGGGGAATGGTTTCTTCAATTGCGAGTGCCATTCCTTGGATTGTTGGAAGAGATCGATCTTCCAAGCTTTTTCGATGATCGATTGCTGCCAAGTCGATCAATAGAGCCTGATTTCTACTCAGGGGCTGGATTTCAAAACTCCATCGTTTGATGGCGTCAAGCGTTGCAGTAGACATAAGCACCCCAGCCATCTGTTCGCTCTTTGATCACATTGCCCTGCTTCAAGCTCGAGCTGGGCTTTTGCTCGGTGTGGACTGCCGCTTACGATTTCTGTTTGCTCCTTTGGAATCGCCATCAAGGCAAGTGTTGTCTTGACTATCCTTGAATTGGGAAGACGTAGTGGTGAACAGGTTTTGCCCTGGTCTTCCTCTCTTTGTAGTAGGAAAGATATTAAGCGTCCAAACTAAATGATAGTTTTTATATCAATCCCTGTATTTGCAACGCTTCTCGACTCTGTAGCCCTCCTGGACGGATCACAGGCATTGGTAAATGGTGATGTTGCTCCCATGGCCTAGAGATTGACGGCTTTCTGCCGAGTATTGCCATTGTTGGAGATTTTGAGACTTGCTCGCAGTCGTGAAGGGTTAGGCTTGATCGCACTAGGTGTTTCAATCGCAGAGCGCTGCTGTTCAGGGTCAACCCCCAAACGCTTACTCTTGTGGTTCAGTTCATAGGTGGCTTTGGCCTCAAAACTTTTATAAATTCAGTCTTGCTGGTTAGCGAATGCCATCACCTAAATCCACAACTCAACCCAATGTGCGCTGTTGGGTGTGGTTCAAGGGCAATCCGCTCAAGACAGAGGGTTGTTGGAAGGGTGGGTGGTATGGAGCGCCTTCCGTCATAGGAGGCATCAGGATTGAGCATCATGATTACGTGCCTTGCAGGGTGCCGGAGTGGAGGGTTGTGTTTGCAGAACCTGCTGATATGAAGGCAGCACCATCGATTCCGGAAGGTGAGCAGTGGAAATTATATCCGACTGAACCTCAGTGAAAAATTCAGTCGGTTTTGAAAAGATCTGAATGGTTAAATGCTTTTTATTTGGTTTTGGTTGTGAGTTCTTGTTTGAAGTCTCTACATTCTTGGTCCAATTGGTCTAAGGCCCTAGGATTCACTCTAAGCATTAACCTAATGGCTTTACAAAACATATGAAAGTTAGCTTCTGCTGCTTCTGGCTGGTTGTTGTATGAAAAGTGTTCACCACCTCCAATCCAAGGTTGGTATGCAGGATCAAAGACTTCGCAGAAGAAGCCAAAGGGCCCATAGTCAAGCGTAACGCCACCAGCTGCACAGTTTCACTATTGAAATTACCTTGGCAATAACCAACTTGTAACTGGTGAACCACTAATGAAGATAAGCGTTCTCGATACAGTCGAGCCAATTCATTGAATTGAAAATCTTTCGTTTGATCAATTTGGTTGAGATACTCTCGTTCTATTAAATGAGATATGAGCATCCGCAACTCTTCTATTCGTTCAGGCTGGTTACTCTTTCGAACTCTTCGCGCAAATAATTCAAGCTGCCCAACACGTAAAAATGACGGAGCTGCGCGTGTGGATATTGCAACTGCATCTTCAACTAAAATATCAGGCTCTAAGGAATTTGAATTTTCAGAATACCAAGGTCGTCTAACTGTCTCTGATTTCGAAACATAGAGTGTCAAAGATCGAGATGTGGGAATCCCAAGTGCCTGCATGAATTCCTAAGCAAGAAATTCTCTGACGCTTGAACGTAGAACTGCGCGATCGTCAGCTCCTCGACAGTAAGGAGTTGGACCTCCACCCTTTAGCTGCATTTCCCATCGCTTGCCTTTGAAGATTCCCTCAAAGACAGAAATGACTCGACCGTAACCGTAACCATTGCCGCTTCCAAAAGGATACTGTTGGTTGTATTCAGTACCATACATTGATAGTGCATATCCAGTTGCCCAGCCATAAGGACGCATTGGTTTGATCGAGGCAGAAAGATCTCCTGAGAATATTTTTTGAAACGATTCATCTGCGGCTAGTGTGCTAGCCAGTCCTAGCTCTTAAAAAAGATCTTACTATGACTATATAGATAGGCTTCTCAATTGGTTTTGGTGTGACAGGAACACAATGACCCGAGCAAACTTCTCGAAGCTTATGCTCATTGCCATCTTCCGTTGATTCTGGATCAGCATACAGCCTGTTAAGTCGAGAGTAGTTAACTAGTTGTACAAAATCGTCTAAGGTTGAAAGAGATGGCTTTGATGTTGCCTTTGTCGCCTTTGATGCATTTGATATACAGCTGCTCCCTCTTGTGATTTGATGACCTGAATGCCTGATCTGATTTCGTGTCTATGGTTTCCAATGTCTTCGCTTTTTATACCACTTTTACCCCTTGAAACGCAGAATGTTTGGATTTTAAGATCTGCATTGGAGTATTCAATTAAATCAATAATTGCATATTGCGGCCTTTACGGTCATCTAGAGGTCGCCTGATTTATTTGATATCTTGAATAAGAACAATCGTTTGTTGTTCACACAATACGAGATCATAACTTTTAAGATCTTTGTTCTCTTTGCCTTGTTGGCGATGCTTTGTCTTATAGATGAGCGTTGCGTATTATGTGAAAAGTTTAACGCCTTTTCTTTTGTTCATGACTCTCTACCCTTCCGATTGATGATGGACTTGATGCGTTCAAATTCTATTACCAGTCTTCACCGATTATCATCAGTTGATGATGTTATTAAATTTGTCGAGCTATGTGTTGAAGAGGATCTGGTTATACATTTTGTTTTGAAAGAAGAATTAGATGCATTCATTAAACCAAGCAATACCTCTGGTGCTTGGGTTCGCCAACAAATTGATGGCGTGAGGATCAAGGCTGTTGATCGAGCAGGGTTTACGATTTATGCTATTTGGATGAGAGAATCTTTGATGAAAGACTACGTTGAGTATTTAGAGTCGATTAAGAAAACACTTTCTGATGCTTCTGTTTTTTCTTTTCCAGTGATCTAAGCATGGGTTGAATCTTAGACGGATTGATACTTTTTGCCACCTGAGTCTTCTTGGTATCCAGCCACTTTGAATCAGGGCGTATGTAACCATTCGGTTTGGTGACAACCTATCGATTGTTGTTTCCCGTTCAGTAAATCTGATTAGCCATGCGACTGATATCCCCACTCTTTTTCAACATTTCGGTTGGCTTTGGATCATTCTTCGTGTAGGCGTGAGTGGTACTATCTGAGCGAGCTCAAGTTTTGTTTTCTTGTCTCATTCAGTAGACGCTGATTGAAGCCTAATGGCAATATAGTTGTCTTCTGACAGCCGAAAAGCACCTGTCCTTCCGAGTCTTTTTGATCTGCCATGAGTGTAGGCCGTGTTTGTAGTGTAGGAGCCCCAGCCTCTTTTCAATTAGCTGATTCATGGCACCACTATCACAGATCTTTTGTTGATAGTGATTTTTGTTCGTTCAGCCGCAGGCTCCTACACATTCAAAGCTTCCAGTACTCGAAGCCGCTAAGGCGATAAAAATAATCACAACCGTTGCTGAAACTAAAACAACAGGCCAAATTTCTGTATCTGGACTCATCGCGGCAATCTCAATAGAGACTTGAATATTATCATTCAATCTTAACATCTAAATTGAGACTAAGCTCATTATGATCCATCTTGTCAAGTTTTGATTCTCAACTTGTGTGAGTGAGTAATGAGTCTTCACCTCTGCTTGTTATTCTAAGGCAGTCAATCTGGTGCTTTTTTCTAGTTGGGCGCACTATTTCATAAGACTTGCCCTCAATATTCGGTTTTAGGTTTCCCCACATGTCTGCTGCCGTTTATAACCAATTGAACCGTAACCTTTGGCGATGATCACTCACCCAGTTTTCCTAACGAAATAAATGTTGTGATGATTGCAGTGAGTCTGCTTCGGTCAGAAAATGCCCAGACCAATCTTTTTACTCATGGGAAGTGCTTAGGTAGTACAACTACTTATGTGTCTCCAATAATCCTTTGCTTAAGCGTCAGCGTGACAAAAGGTTCTTGGACCATCTTCAGCCTCAACATCTGATTTCTGTAAGATATGCTATCCCTTGGCCATGTCCTGATCAGTTGTGCATCCTACCTGGCGGAAGTCTTGGTTCTTGTCACAAGTAAGGCTCAAGGTTTTTGGCATCAATGAAATGCTCTTTTCCTCTACCTCATCAGAATACGCAGAGTATGATTTCCTCAACAGGATGAATTTCATCAATATGAGCCTACCTCAGTCGTAGCCTTTCATGCCTAATTTGAGATTCAGTTGTTCTAGGCTTTACTCGCCTAGATTCTTGACCTTACTGACTTCATCAGCCCTTCTACTTTCGTGAGAGCGGTTGAGAAATTTTGATTATCTTTTACATCTGATTTTTTCTTTGACTGACCTAGGATTCCTTTTGATTATATTGCAAGTTTGCAGCTATATGTATGGTGTGCCTCAAATCAGTCGCATGAACAGTTCTTTTATGTCAACTTTTTGAGATTTGATCGCCAAGTCAAGTGAATCAAAATTAGGCACACTGGGAGAAGACTGGTACGTTTGTCTCTGTTGTTTTATTCAAAACCGTCGAAACGACCACCAGTCTTATGTCCTTGGATCGTATTTCTTAAGAGATGGTTGGTTGTTGGTTAAACAATTTATTTTCGGGGACCCTGTGACTGTTGTTCCTGTTATGAAAATTATGAATCAAGACGGTCAATATTTCTCGAATCCTCGAATGGAGTTGGGCTCAACGTAAGGTTGTGAGTTATAACCAATCTCCGAATCCTAGCTTATTATCATTCTGACTTTATTTGATTCCAGCTATAGGAGATCGAAATTTAGATTCGATCGAAAGTGTATATGATAAAGGTTGTGATTTTCTCAGATCACTCTTTTAGACTTAATTTATTCTCTTGTATTGAGGCTGTAATGCAGATTTGGTTTGTGAATCAATCAATTAAAACATTCAAGGGCTTGGGTTTAACTGGTTTGTCGATGGCATTAGTCACTACTAGTATGGTGTAGTTAACCCATTAAGTGTTTCGATACTAAAGGTTTGAACCCATAAGATCCAGCTACTAACGATTGAAGTGTTTCCAGTCTTGATATTGACAACACTGGTAAATCTGTGACGGTTACATCTTTTGCTCTCATTGAAGCGCTAGGCTTGAATGAGAGTCAACCCTTAATACGTAGTTATGTTTGGAAGGTGATTTTGACAGATTGGAGAATCTCATGTTCAGCCTAAACTGATTAATAGAGGAGGTGCTATGAACGTTCAATCGAGACGCAGCATTGTTATTCCTATAGCTTTGTTGGTAGGGGTAATCGTTTTGCTTTTTAATCAAAGGAGTATCAGGATAGAGAGTTTTAAGGATGGTGCAAAATGTATTATTAAGGGAGCTAAAAGTGCAAATTTAGACCCTGCAGATCCACAATGTCAGGAGTATTTCAAATATCAAATTAATGTCCTCAGTCAAACAATAGAGAATGCACCAAGGACAGAGCTAGGTGATGACTTGGTTGCCATTACCAAAAGGGAAATGGTCAGATGGATTCAAATCAGAGATAATGGTGCCTTTTAAAATTAAACGAAGCAATGACTCAAAGGCGTATATTCAGTGTAGTGAATATGCCCTCTTTGACATGTATAGTCTTGGAGGGCAATTAGATGCTGGCTATCCTTTCTTATTGGTTCTAATGTGTATGATTCGGGTAGTATTCTCTAAGCTCAATGATTGTTTCTTTTAATTCGTTTGCATGTTGTGAATCTGAATTTTGTTTTGCTTTCATTGATGCCACGATTACGGCATGGTGTTTTTTGAGTCGTTCGGCGTAGTCATCTTGACTAGGTTTAACGCGTTGAGTTAAAAAATAATCACTGATTGTGTCTATGATTGATTGTGCGTGAGATTCCTTGTTGGCAATTGATCTTGCTAGTTGATTGTTGGATTGAGCATCATTCTTCCCTGAGTTGTCTTGAATCAGAATTACTGTTTTTTGGATGGTATCAGCATCTTCAAGCATCGATTGAACACGTGCATTGTCATCGTAAATACCACACGGTAGTTGGCAATGACTGCGCGCGATGCCTGTGCTCAGGAGTGCTGTTGTAAGCGTGAATGCGGTTATCAGGATTTTCATGAGAGCTTTCTTGTGCTTAGAAATTAATCTGTTTTTACCTCAGGAGCTTATCAATTTTTCAATTAATTATCATGCTTCCTTAAGCTGATTAAGTATATTCTCATGACACTCTCACTTTCCTCTCACATGCGTCTTCTTATTGCAATTCGAATAGCTACTTAGATTTACAATTTTTTAATTCAATCCATCTTCTATGCCTGGGGTTAATGGGCCTTAATTATTATCCCAAATGCAATTATTAGTGGTGGTTTTATGTATTGTTGTTGTTCGTTTTAGGGGTGCAAGTGTGCTTCGTATTTGGGTGTCTATGATTGTTATTGTTGTTGTCATCTGTTTGTTTATGCTGATTCAATTTAATAAAGTCTCTTCTTGTTTCGGGTGGATGAAGCTGTATAGATACTGGCTTGGTGAGATTCTCTGTCGTTATTGCTTCGCTCGATAGAAAAGTTGGGTTTGTTGCTGAGTTGCTGAGTCAGACTTTAATTCTTTTCTGATTGATATTACGCTCGCAGCAATCACTGTTAATACAAAAAAACTAAGAAATATCTTTGTATAGTTTTTGCAGGTTTGGCTATGCTCAATGATTGCACGTCTTTTGCTTTTATCAAGCTGATGCCATGGAGTGTGGGCTAGGCGCCGGGTTTGATTGATGAATTCTGATGTTTTGTTGTGAGTCAGTCCGTGTTCTTTCCAAAGAGCTTTGTTCATTTTTAGTTAGTCAGTGAATAAGTGGTTGAAAGGACAATCGGAACGCTTTGTCTGTTCTCCCCATGAATGCAAACACCAGCTTATAAAGGATTTTGTTCAGGCGCCACGGTCATCCTTAGCAACCTACCTGGATGAGATCAATAGTCCTTCCAATACGAAGGACTATTCATTTTCCTTTTGTCTTTCTTTATGAACAATCAATGACTCCTGTTTGCCCGTATGTAGCTGAGACTTTCTGTCTTGCCGATTCATCGTGGCTTCCTTCCCTTCAACTACTCGCCGATGCCACTCGACAGGATTAGGCTAATCTGACGTCTTTATTGACTGCCATTTACTGATCAATGCTCTATGACTTTACGAGTTCTTTAGAGTGATCAATGAATGCTTTCCTATTGTATGAGTTTGGTTTAGAATTCTCAAGGGTGCCATTATTATTATGCAAACGAATGTCTGTTCTTTGTATTTCTCTTTCCACTCTGGCTGATCGAGGAAAATCCTGCATAGTCTAAATGAGCTCCTGTTACCATTCTATTTGATTGATCCTTAATTGGTTTGAATGGATATCCTTCTGCGCTTTTTCTTGATCTTTTGATCTATAGATATAGTCGTCTGATTTTCTCACTGGCACTAATCCTTTATGTCTCTATCGAAGGAAACCAATTTTTGGAGTTTAGAAATGATCCCCCATCTTTTTCCAGGGACTTGCGTCTATTTAATGGTGTCCGGGGCTCGCTGATTCCATTGATTGTCCAGCACAAATCTTCTTTTTTGTTGCAGGGAGCTCTTGATCTGCCTCATTTCAGTCTGGGTTTGAGCCTCATGTGTTCTCATCTACGGTTGTGGAATGTGGAGTCATACGTATTCGCTTTGGTTGGGACGGTATTGATTCCTCGCTTGTACTGCTTTTCAGTAGCTTGTATGCATGTCTTTTTATTTGTCATTGTTGATAGGATCTTTTCCTGTTTTTCACTTTAATGTCAACTTAAGGGTGCTTTACTCCTGGTCGTGACTCTTCTTGGCAGGCTTATTTCCTTATTGGCAATCAAGGATTGGCATCATTATTTTTGCTGTTTTTTATTGATTGCAATGCTGAGTTAATGCTGTTTATCTCCTGCGAGAACCTCAGCCTTTTGTTTCTACGTCCTTTCACGAGTTTGTTCCATTGGTCGGTTGTTTCCTGTCGATTGTGGCCTTTATGAAACTTGTCTGATCTTGAGTGTCCATGTAGTTTTCTAGCTTTTTGATCATCGTCTTCTCATTTTCATGCTTCTGTCCGATTTACTCATCCGATATCCTCGGAATTAGCTGACTATTTTAGTTTTGGTGCTTCAACTTGCTTCATGTCATCTGATGGCTGTCTTTGTTTCAGACTCGTTCGTTTCTCTATCGCTTCAAGATTCCTTCTTTATTCCCCAGCCCTAGGAGCTTCTAATTTGGCTGTATCTCTTGACGAGCCAGGCTGAACGCGCGTTCATCTGCGAAGTTACTAAATCACGTGACCACGACTAAAAGAGTGATGCTGACAGTTGTCGCATCCGCTATAGTCCTACCCTCTGTGGTGAATCTGGCAATTTGGTTTGCCCTTGCCGCAAGGAGCTTTCTTTGGGACCTTCACTTTCTCGTTTATAGACCCGTGCCTCCATGGTTAACGACTGTCTCGTTTGCAGTGATAGTCGTTGTTGGGTGGGCTGCTCTCTTATCGCTTGTTCTTTGGATGTATTGGTTCATCTGGAGTAAAGAGAATTGAGGCCACATGCTTTAAGGCTTAATGGGATTATCCCTAGAAGCATCACTCCTTAAGTTTCCCGGACTGTCTTCTTTTTCTCTATTGAATTCATTCGATTCCTGGTTACTCTCGATGTCTGGATATCTGATGCTGGTATGAGAAAATCAGATCCTCTGACTCCAATGTTTTGCGCGTAGAACTGTTTCACTACAAGCTTTGATGTCCCTAATTGATGGAGAATCATATGCCATGGTTTCCGATACTTACAATGCTTTTTCAGTTTTTGGCGATGATGTATGTTCTGGATTAGGCGTATCAATACTGGGCAAATCGTTGGATATTCTCCCGTTAAGGTGTATCGGCTGATGTTTCTTTTTCATGTACTCTACACTTCTCATTTCGTTGTAACTTGGTTTATAGACTGAGCAAACTTTGCAGTGCTTGGACTTCTTGTTTTTTTTGTCTGGGTAGTGATGGTAGAAATTTCTATTGGGGCTCATCAATGCCTGTTCATGATGTGGAATCAATCTTGACTTGTTTGGGCCTATTCTTATTGGCTGTTGCTAATAATGAGTTTTCGTATTTCGAATCATCACCTTTGTTTTGGAATCTTTTATCAAGAGTGTCCTTCCTATGCTTTTAGTTTCCTCCTTCCATTGATTTGACTTTCAACCCTTTTTAGCAACGATCAAGACTGCAGATTCGTACTTATTGTCTATTCTCTTGCTTGACGATCTAATCTGTGATCGCTTAATCGCAATTCAAACTTTATTTGGTGTTACCTTCAAACTTTTCTTGGAAGGATCTTTTCCCAGGCCTCCGGATTATTCGTTGGCACATTTATCCATAAAAGTTCAGGTCGGACAGCCTTGCTTAGATGGCCGACTGTTGAATTGAGTTGGCTCATCCTCATCTGTTTGAGTATCAGCTTTGAGATCTTCAACAATTTGTCTTGATTCAACGCGCACTCACAGCATTTTAGGTCCTATCAGCAAACACTTTGTTTCGTGCCGCACTCTGCCGAAACTAGTGGCGATAAGGGTTCGTCAAACTTGAAGCCATATCGAATCTATTTATGCTTGAGCAGAAATTTTGAGCTGATCTGACACAGACTTCGAGAATTCCTGCCATGAGTTCCATTGGGGTTTGGAGTGAGTTAATGCGGTCATCCCGTCTTTTTTATTCCCACTTAATTGTGCAGCGGTAGCGAGAGCTAAAATCACCGGTCCCAATCGTCACGCAGTTTGTCTCCGTGATAGTGGCTCCTTCTGGAACCTTTGCTCTGAGGTTATTCAACGTGATTTCTTCGCTGACCCCACTTCCTGTTGCTGATTTCGTTTTGGCCTCTGCACCGTTCCCGAAGAGCATTAATCCAGCCAACAGTCCAATCACGAGCTTCATTGCTATTCATTCAACTCTCCTATTACTAGCTACTCAGCCAGGATCAGCACACGAATCACTTCTTATATCTCGATAAGTGCCACGGCACAACTCCTCTAGGCACCAGTTCCTTTGAGTCGTTCTCTCTATGCTGCTGATGTTGAGACAACTGTTGCAACTCGCGTCCCTTCAGTTTTATTTCCTCCTCTTCCACCCTGTGTTGTTGATACGGTCGTAGGCAAAGTAATTAGCACTCGAAATTCCGGTAAGCGACTGTCTCTGATTGTCTGAATCAGTTCATTCCGATGGGCAAGATACAATCCGACCCAAATCAAAGATTGATTAATTAAACGCTAGGTTTATGGATTGAATATCGATCTTGCTCGGATTCGTTAATTGTATCCCTATCTGCGTCATCGCTGTCGGCTGAACACTTGTCGTACATCTGGATTGATAACTGCAATCCTTCCATACCCTTAATAGTCCTTGTCTTATTGATATTTACCGAAATCTCTTCTATTGTTATGCGTCTAGGCCTAAGATTCCTATTAAGAATTTGATTGCTGTGGCTGTGTACATTGTCACCAAGTCACTCTGATATTCCCTCCATTTGGGCCCTGAAATGTTACCCCGCCTTCGGGACCACGTGGTTCATAGCGAGGTCCCCAATTGATAGGCCTACGACCCTGCCACCAATCTCCATTACGTCTGCAAACACCATCGCCCTCGTAGTGGTATCCAATTGCACATACCTGATGGTCTCTTCGGCCTTTGGGCTTGCAATACCCAGCTCCCAGTGCGGGTCCAGTTTGTACCCAGCGTGCATGGGGACCGCAGTTTTGTGCTGCTTCTGTTGGCACACCAGCACCTGCAACTACCTGGAATGCTGCAAAAATTCCTACAGCAACCGAGCTAGGTCTCAGCATTGAGTTCTTTCCAATAGTACTAATCAAAACATGACAATAGTGCTGGCTTTTGTCAGATGAGCTCAATAAAATCTTACAAATATTGCAAGTGAGCAGGATGAGCTCGGCATACGTGTCATGTTTTGTTTGAATTGTAAGGACTTCTGACTCTCTACAAGCCCGGCTAAGTATTGATCTAGGTGCGTTATCGAGAGTCCCTTTGTCAGTTCAATCCCAGGGTTTAATCTTTTCAAGATTGCTAATTATTTTTCCTGGTCTCCTTGTACTGACTTGCTGTTCTTTGATGGCTGAGCCCTTTACTCGAATTATCGTTGAAACCAAGCTGTGAGCGCTACCGCTAGGGCGTCTGCAGCGTCGTCGGGACGCGGGGGTGTGTCGAGTTCAAGTTCGCGCATCACGGCTTCCAGTACTTCATCTTTGTCCGCGTGTCCGTGGCCCGTTAGAGCTTGCTTGATTTGCATCGGCGGGAATTCCACAATCGGTAGTCCAAAGCGTGTGAGTGTCATAATCAGCACCCCTCGTGCTTGGACTACTGCAATGGTGTTGTTAGAGCGGTAGAAAAAAAACTTCTCAACGCTTGCCAGTTCGGGTGTGTGGATTCGAATGATCTGGCGTAAGTCGCGTGCAATTTCCAACATTCTTTCCCCTTCGCTACGACCTGGATCAGTACGGATAATTCCGCAGTCGATCATTTTTTGTTTACCAGTATGTCTACCCTCTTGTGATTGCACTTCGATCACCCCATAGCCAACGCGTGCAAGGCCTGGATCAATGCCAAGGATTCGCAATTTCGTTTATCCAGCAAGAGCCAGTTTGAATTCAGCACGATCGCTGGATTCATTGCGTTCGAATACCTTGCAGAACACTTTGATGACCCGATCGCCGGAGTCAATTTGTTCTAGTGGATCTTTGCGCAGTCGATGGCGCAGGCAGCATGACACGACCCTGGCGATGTCATCTTCGCTGACTTCGGTGCGCCCCTCAAACGCCGCTAAAGCCCTTGCCGCCCGATTGGTGACGATGTCACCACGCAGTCCATCCACATCCAATTCGCCGCAGACTGATGAAATGCTTAAGCGCAAATCATCATCAATAGTCACTTGCTCTAGTCGGTGCTGCGCTTCCACAACCCTTGCTTGCAGGGCGTCTTGGCCAGCCCTCAGGCTCAAGCTGAAGGCATCGGGGTCACTATCGAATGCTGTGCGTTGGTCCACCACTTTGACTCTGAGTTCGGGATCACGAACGGTGCGGACCTCGACGCTCATGCCAAAGCGGTCAAGTAGCTGGGGACGGAGCTCTCCCTCTTCTGGGTTGCCAGATCCGATCAGCACGAACCTTGCAGGATGTCGCACCGATACCCCTTCCCGCTCCACGGTATTCCAGCCTGATGCGGCTGAATCCAAAAGCACATCAACAAGATGGTCGTCGAGCAAGTTGACCTCGTCGACGTAGAGAAGACCACGATTGGCCTTGGCGAGCAAGCCAGGCTCAAATGCGCGTACACCTTCGCTGAGTGCTTTTTCAATATCGATCGTTCCACAGAGGCGATCTTCCGTAGCTCCAAGGGGAAGGTCAACCATCGGGACTTGCCTTTGCTCGGTCCCAAGGGCTTCGCCGTGTTCCAATCGCTGCCTCACTTCACTGCTTTGCAGATCTGGGTCAGTTGGTGAGCTGTTGTAAGGGTCACCGGCAACGACCTCAATGGCTGGCAAGAGGTCTGCAAGGGCACGGATCGTGGTGGATTTGCCTGTGCCTCGATCTCCCATGATCATCACGCCACCGATCCGTGGGTCAATCACGTTGAGCAGCAGAGCCAACTTCATCTCTTCCTGCCCGATGACGGCGGTGAAGGGAAAGACCCTGCGCTTGCGCGGTGAACTCACGGGTGAACGTATGTTGTTGAACTGGATTGTTTCACAGGCAGCACCGTAAGGACTTGCGGAGGTGTTGCATCGGCGGGGTAGATCAGTCGAACGCGCACCTTTCGAGTCTGTCCTGGCGCCAAAGCGACTTCACCGAGGATCGGTCCTTTTTGACCACGACGTAACACCAGGTGGAACAGACGAGGGCCCATCGCTCGGCCACTTTCTCCATCCAGGCCAGTCACCTCAATGGGGCCTCGAAACATCACAGGACCACGATCTCCTTGTTTGAACTGCAATTTGCCATTGCCGCTGCCTTGTTTGACGGGTGATTCCAGTGCAATTGCAATCGAGCGAGTCTTGTCGTCCGGGTTGTGCAGCGGGAGGTTGAGGTCATATTCCATTCCGTAATTGCCATGGGCCGCCCAGGCTGTTCCCTGATCAAAGGCTTTGAGTTCAGCTGTTTGTACCTGACCTGTTCCCAGATCGCCTCGTTCCAAGCTGCTGATTGGCCATGAAATTGGTGCGTTATCAATGTTCAGGTTCTTGGAACCTGAATCGTTCAAGGTGCCGCTCCAGGTGCTGCCAATCTGAATGCCACTCACTCTTGAGTAAATCATTTTCCCTGTGCTCCCTCTTGGAGAGGGTTCGTGTTCTTTTGGACTTCGTGTTCCCGCGGCAAGCAATGTTCTTAAACGTTGATTGGTGGGTGGTTTGTCGTTTTTTCCATAAGCTGCCACTGTGGCCAAATACACAGGCGCGGAACTCTTCAGCCTTAACTGCAGATTTCGGCCGTTGAGCAACGGGTCCAGTCCTGCGACGGGAATAGGCAGGACCAGCAAAGGGCTGGCTTTGTCCGGGGCAATCTTGATTTGACGTGGAAGTTCAGGAGCCCGATCGCCACGCAGCAAGTCACCTGCCACTCGGCTCCCTGGACCAGAGGCAATGGGAGTGGTGGTTTCTGCCATCAGTGATGGCAGTGGAAGAAAAGGAGCTGATGTTTGACCAGGCTTGGTGCCCTGGGATAGGGAGGTGCTGCCTTCGATAATGTCCAATGTGACGGGCTGCTTTCCGAGTGGTTGAGCTAACACCGCCAACCACAAGGTGGATGTCAGTTCTTCTGGTTTGCCCGCAAAGACATGATGGCTGAACAGGTCAAAGCGTCCATCTAAAGCAACATTGAGGCCTTGGTTGGCTGGAAAGGTGGACAGCAGAATCCCTTCACTGGTAATCAATTCTGGGTTGTTGTCATTCACCATCAGTACCTCATCCAAGTGGCCAGGGAGCTGACGCACCTGCTGTTGACGCACGACAGCAGTCTCCTCCTGCGTATTGCCCTTTGATGGCACGGCAGGGATGTGGGTGAGGCAGAGGGCTGCCAGGACCAGCAGCGGAGAACTTCGCATGGGTTAGATCAGGTTGAGCGTTGACGGGGTGGAGCTGGCTTTGGTTTGAGCAAAGGTGCCATGGCTGCGGCCATGTTGCGAATCAGTTCTGTTGAGCGTGGGTCGTTGAAGGGGCCTTGCACTAAAAATGCAGCAACCGCGCGGCGACCATCTGGGAGTTCGATCAGGCCTGCATCGGCGTAAGCGATGCCAATGTCTCCTGTTTTGTTGAGCACTCGATAACCCTTGATCATCAGGCTGTCATCCGGTTCCCCTTGATTGCCTCCCAGACCTTTCAGCAGACCACCGGGAAGTAAACGGTTGGTCACAGAAGTCCCCATGACCTGCCGGAATAAATCGCGGCTTCGTATCGAGAGTGCTTCTCCAGTGTCCACGAGCGCGATCGCTCTCGCCAGATCACGGGCGCTGGTGGTATTGGTGCCTTTCAAGTCAGGAAGCCAGTTGTTCACCATGGTGGCGCTGAGTCCAAGACTGTTGAAACGGGCGTTGAGATCCTCTCGACCGCCGACGCGTTCGATGAGCAGGTTGGTGGCGGTGTTGTCGCTCACGCGGATCATTTCAGTGGCGACTTCATGGGTCGGAAAGCGCGTCCCTAGAGGTTTGCTGGCCATCCAGCCTGCTCCTCCTCCCACCACCGTTTTGCTGAGGGTTAGGGGTTCATTCCAGTTCAGTCGTCCTGCATCAATTTCCTCGAGGGCTACTAGCAGGATCGGTGTTTTGATTGCACTGGCCGCTGGAAGTGCAGTATCTGGATTGAGCTCCGCGTACCTGCCATCATCAAGGGCGAGCATGAACGCACTCACCTTGAGGTCAGGTTCAAGGGCGGCCAAGTCTTGCCAGCGTTGACTCAAGGCGGTCAGCTCCTGCTTGGTCTCAAAACGTCCAAGCGTGTCCGTGCTGCTAGGAGGATTGATGCCGGTTGCTGCTGGATCCTCTGGTTTGTTGATGGGTGGGGTGACGTTTGGAGTGAGCCAACTGGGAAGGCTTAGCTCACCGCGCTGAACAGCTGGACCCGCTAATTTCAAGGCTGATCCAGCAATCACACCCAGGCCAACACCCATCAGAATCAGGCGCAGTAACAACCTCAGTGGACGTCCCCATCCAGGGGGTTGATGACTGGAACGACTGGAGGCCAAGTCGAGGAAACAAGAAAACTAGAGGTTACGGGCGACCGCGTCGTGCTGCCCAACGTAATTGACGAACCATGCCCCTTAAGAGTGCGACTTCGTCACTACGAATCAGAGCTCGTTGCACCAGTCCTTTCACCTTGGCCATTCGTGCGCGTGCTGTGTGATCTAACAGGAATCCCACTTCGAGTAAGAGGGCTTCCGCATCGCGCAGGCAGTCTTCAAGCTCAGGAGCACTGGCTGGGATCGCGGTTCGATTCGAATCTGGCTTTGTACCGGATCGCCGTTCTCGTTCCAGTTCATGCAGGACGATCGCTACGGCATGGGAGAGATTGAGAGAGGGGTAGAGGTCTCCGGTGTGTAATTGGACTACCCGTTGGCTGAACTGGAGCTCTTCATTAGACAGACCGCGATCTTCTCGCCCGAACACCAAGGCCGATCGAAGGCCTTGCGTTCTGCCACGGTCAATCCAAGGCGCAATGTCTTCGGGAGATTGCAAGGGGATATCGCCGTGGTCGATGCGACCGCAACTGGCAACGATTTGCTGGCAGTCGGCCACGGCCTCCAGCAACGAGGTGAATATCGAGGCATTGGCAAGTACAGCATCACCATGAACGGCCATCCGTACAGCCTCCGGATCGGATGGATTGCATTTTGGTGAAACGAGCCTTAAATCTTGAATGTTGTAATTCGCGCACAATCTGGCGATGCTGCCGACATTCAGGGGTCCTGCCGGCTCAACCAGCACGATGGCCAACGTCAAGAGAAGGTTTTGAGATAAGCGAGCAGGTCGGCCATGTTTTGAGGTTCAATTTCGAAACGGGGCATTGGTGGTGTTTCACCACTGACCACCTGATGAATGATTTGCATATCCCTACGACGATCGCTGATACCTTTCAGGCTTGGACCAACCAGGCCCTGGCCTGCAATGCCATGACATCCGGCGCAGTTGATGCGAAACATCTGACCGCCGTGCTGCTCAGATCCCACCAACGCAAGTGTTGCTTTGGTGTACGGATCTTTCCTTGAATTTCCCAGCATCCAAATCAGCAAAACTATGCAGGCCAATGCCGCGAGCACCGTCAGAGCGGCAATGAGTCCGCGACTTCGCTCCGGAATTGCTGCAGCAGTTGATGACGGTGCCGTCACAGAAAAGACCTGGCCATGGAACAATTGTGCTCAATCATTTCATTGGGCGCGAGAACATGATCGAACCCCTGCTTTGCGGCATTGTTCTGGGCTTGATTCCGATCACCCTCTTGGGTTTGTTCGTAGCTGCTTGGAATCAGTATCGTCGTGGCAGCGCTCTTGGAGGCTGAGAAGCAGTAGGGCACTACTGCCGTAGTGTCTTTGATTAATCACACTCCAAGACGGGCAGGGGGTCAAGGGCCTGGTTTTGGTGTGTTCACAAATCAAAAGTCCTTCTTGGGCGACCCAGTCGCCGTCCAATAGCGCATCAAGCGTTGGCTGATACAGATCAGATCCGTACGGCGGATCGAAATAGATGAGATCAAATTTTTCTAGAGATTGTGGGCGGCCCCCCTTTAGCCAGCCGACTACATCGCCACGGATCACTTGAATGGTTGGGGAGGGAGACTTACCTTCCGAGACCATCTTGAGATTTTGGCGGCAGATGGATGCCGTTTTTGGATCTTTTTCCACGGCCCACACTCGTGTTACGCCCCGTTCAATGGCTTCGCAACCCATGACGCCGCTCCCGCTGCAAAGGTCCAGCCATGAGGCACCTTGCAAATCTGGTGCGAGCATATTCATGACTGCTTCTCGCACACGCGCTGTGGTGGGTCTGGTGCCTGAACCAGCCGGACTGCGCAGGCGACGTCCTCCGCTTAAACGCAAGAGACCACTCAAGGCATTAACGGTGCACCCTGTTGCAGCCATTCCAACCATCGCAATAGCAACCGTTGGCCGGTTAGAGCCGATTTCTCAGGGTGAAATTGACAAGCTCCAAGTCGATTGCGCCAGATCGCAGCCGTAGCGTGCCCACATCCAAATTCAACGCTTGCAGCAAGATCAGTGGCTTCGTCAGGCTCCGCCGCGAATGAATGAACGAAATACATCCATTCGGCGCCTGAAGGATTTGGTAGCAGCGGTGAAGGACGATCGATGTGAAGGCGCCCCCATCCCATGTGAGGGATACGTTCTCCTTGATCCTTAGGGAGGCGCTTCACTCGACCTGGCAGCAAGCCAAGTCCGTTCCTTTGGCCTTCCTCGCTTGACTCAAATAACAATTGCAACCCCAGGCAAATTCCAAGCAGAGGGAGATTGGCTGCGTTCCAGGCTCGCAACTCGGGAATGAGTCCTGTGGCATCGAGACGATCCATTGCTGGGTCAAATGCTCCGACGCCAGGAAGGATCAGGGCCTGGCAACCCTCTAATTGATCAGGGTTTTGGATTGCCTTAAGGGGGCTCCCCAAGCGTTCGAAACACGTTCGCACAGAAAATAGATTTCCCATGCCGTAATCGATCAGTCCAATGGTGGGAGCTGAATTGGGCATGGCATCAATGGGAATGCTTGCAGCAAATGCCCGCTTTTCGTTCAGAGATGCTTTGAAATAGTGCCAGAGAGCGTTGCTTTGGGTACTGCACCCACAACGGTGTCAACTTTTTGTCCGCTCTTGAACACCATCAAAGTGGGAATACTGCGAATCCCGTACTGACTGGCAACATTTGGATTCTCATCGGTATTTAGCTTGAAAACCTTGATTTTGCCTTCAAATTCCTTGGAGATCTCGTCAACAATTGGAGCGACCATGCGGCAAGGACCACACCATGGAGCCCAGAAGTCCACCAAGACTGGAACGTCACTTTGAAGGACATCCTGTTCAAAGGATGCGTCTGTTACAGCGGTAGCGCTGGACATTCCGTTTTTGTCGTTATGAAGCGAATTTAGCAACCACTGCCCAAGTTTTCTAGGAATCAGCGGGCAGGCTCCCGAACTGTGACTGTTTCGAGAAGAGATTTAGAGAAAAGACAGAAAGCCCGAACGCGTCGGGCCAGGGGGTGTGAGGAGTGTGTGGGACGAAGCCCGCACACTCCAAGATTACAGCGTGTCTCACCCTTCGAAAGCTTAATTCTGTTTGAGATCAACCCTTATTTCCCCATCCCCAGTTGCTGCGCTTTCTGATAAACCTTGCCTTCTGTGAGTAAGGATGGGGCGACCACGACCTCAACCTGTTGCATCTCTTTGATCGTACGAGCTCCAAGGGTTCCCATCGAGGTCTTGAGACAACCAAGAAGATTGTGCGTTCCGTCATCCAGTTTTGCTGGGCCACGCAGGATGCGCTCCAAGCTTCCGGTGCTCCCAACATTGATGCGGGTTCCACGAGGTAGCACTGGGCTCGGTGTTGCCATTCCCCAGTGGAATCCTCGACCAGGTGCTTCTTCAGCGCGTGCAATGGGAGATCCAATCATCACGGCATCCGCACCGCAGGCAATACATTTGCAAATATCACCTCCAGTGACGATTCCGCCGTCGGCCACAATCGGAACGTACCTGCCGCTTTCTTTCTCAAAGTCTTCCCTGGCAGCGGCGCAATCGGCTACAGCCGTCGCTTGAGGGATTCCAACTCCCAGAACACCACGGGAGGTGCAGGCAGCGCCTGGACCAATGCCTACCATCACACCGGAGGCACCAGCGCGCATCAGTTGCAAGGCAACCTCGTAGGTGACGCAGTTTCCAATCACCACGGGAACGCCAAGGTCTCGGCATAACGCTTCGAGATTTAACGTCTCATGCCCTTCGGGACCGATGTGGTCGGTGGAGACCACGGTGGCTTGAACAAAAAACAGATCTGCGCCAGCTTCTGCGATCGCCTCCCCATAGCGCAGGGCTGCAACTGGAGTTCCACTTACGGCAGCAATTCCTCCCTTGGATTTAATCGATTCAATCCGTTTGCGGATCAGGCTTTCCTGAATTGGTTTGCTGTAGATCTCCTGCATCAAAGGCACAAATTCATCCTTGCCAACGGCTGTGATCCGATCAAGAGCGGTTGTGGGGTCTTCGTAGCGAGTTTGAATACCTTCCAGGTTCAAAACTCCAAGTGCACCAAGTTCAGACAGTTGCACTGCCACGCCCACATCAACAACGCCGTCCATGGCACTCGCAATGATTGGGATATTGCGAGTGATGCCTCCGATCGACCAGCTTGTGTCGGTGATCTCAGGGTCAACCGTTCGACCTCCTGGAACTAGGGCAATCTCATCGATGCCATAGGCCCGGCGAACAACTTTTGATCGTCCGAGCTGAATGTCCACCGTTTGTCGTACTCAAGATCAGGACAAACTAACAACCGGTGAACCAGTTGATCGCAGCGATCAGGAAAGATCAGAGCCACGGAAGGCGCCCCAAATTCCGCTGATGTTTTTTAGAAGTGTTTTTCTCTCTTCGCTACGGATGAGTTTCGTCGCCGAGAACCAGATCAGCCAGCCGAGGCCTACCAGTTCAAACATCCGTGGAACGAGAGGGATACTGTCAATTGCCGCCAGGATTCCGCTGTAGATTCTGATGAGCAAAGTCAGGACAATTAAGCCAATAATCAAATAGATGGGTCTACGGGAGCGTTTCCAGAGTTCAACCAGGTTGTTCTCTTGCCACCATTGACGAACTTTGGCGGTGAGCAGATCCCACTCACCACCACTGCTGGATGTGTCGTCTTTGTCTTCTGTAGCAGTCGCCGATACTTCAATACGTTCAGCGATTGCTTCTGATTCAGTTGGTGTTGCAACTTCAGATGGTGTTGCAACTTCAGATGGTGTTGCAACGGAATCTTCAACTGGACCCCGCCCGATGAGTGAAGTGTTTTTGCTTGGGGCAACTGAATCGAGTGGCTCTGAGGCTGGAGGCTCAGCTGCTGAGGGCTTTGGGTCTTGCGTACCTGATTCGATCGGGTCGGTGCTTTTGATCTCCATCGACGGGGTGGAGTCTGGGGAAGCCGGATTGATCGGATCGGTTTCCATGGTGTGGTTAGCATTTAGCGGATAAGCAAGTTTAAAGGCGTTATCAAGTGCTGTTTTGAAGACGCAGCAAAAGCTGACCTTTGTGTTCTTCGTTCTCGCGATAAACTGATTTAAGGCAAATAGGTCTTGTATGGCCGATCCAGTGGGACCCGGCAGCGGCGATCCCGGAGAATCCGAAGATCGGATCATCCAGACAGATTTGCGCAACGAAATGTCGCGCTCTTATCTGGAGTATGCGATGAGCGTGATCGTCGGGCGTGCTCTGCCCGACGCTCGTGATGGACTCAAGCCTGTACATCGGCGAATTCTTTACGCCATGTATGAGCTCGGGCTGACGAGCGATCGCCCTTACAGAAAGTGCGCGCGTGTAGTGGGCGAGGTGTTGGGTAAATATCACCCCCATGGGGACACAGCTGTTTATGACGCCCTGGTTCGGATGGCCCAGGACTTTTCCATGTCGATGCCCCTGATCGATGGACATGGGAATTTTGGTTCCGTCGATAACGATCCACCGGCGGCCATGCGATACACCGAATCGCGTTTGCAGGCTCTCACCACCGACAGCCTTCTAGAAGATATAGAGGCTGAAACGGTTGATTTTGCAGACAATTTCGATGGGTCGCAGCAGGAACCCACCGTTCTACCCTCGCGCATTCCTCAGCTCCTGCTCAATGGATCGGCTGGAATCGCGGTGGGTATGGCTACCAATATTCCTCCGCACAACCTTGGGGAACTCATTACGGGTCTGTTGGCCTTGATCCAGAACCCTGAGATCACGGATCAGGATCTGATGGCATTGATCCCAGGGCCTGACTTTCCCACTGGCGGTCAGATCCTGGGTCGTAGCGGAATTCGAGAGACCTATCTCACTGGTCGCGGTTCGGTGACGATGCGTGGAGTTGCCGGGATTGAAACGATAGAGGCTCCAGGCAGGCCAGATCGTGATGCGGTCATCATCACGGCATTGCCGTATCAGACCAATAAGGCGGGGATGATTGAACGCATCGCCGAAATGGTCAATGACAAGAAACTCGAGGGCATTTCCGATATTCGCGATGAGAGCGATCGAGATGGCATGCGAGTGGTCGTCGAGTTGCGGCGAGATGCCTATCCACAGGTCGTGCTCAACAACCTGTACAAACTGACCCCGCTTCAAACTAACTTCAGCGCCCACATGTTGGCGTTAGTTAATGGTGAGCCGCTCTTGCTCACGTTGCGCAAGATGCTCGAGGTGTTCCTCGAGTTCAGAGTTGAAACGATTGAACGCCGCACCCGCTACCTGTTGCGAAAGGCTGAGGAGCGTGATCACATCCTGTTGGGCTTGTTACTCGCTCTGGATCAGCTGGATCCCATCATTGCTCTGATTCGGGCAGCACCTGATACAGCAACGGCTCGCGACCAGCTGCAAGAGCGCCATGGCCTCTCTTTGGTCCAAGCTGATGCCATTTTGCAGATGCAACTGAGGCGTCTCACAGCCTTAGAAGCTGACAAGATTCGCCTTGAACACGAGGATCTGGTTACAAAGATCGCTGATTACAAGGACATCCTTGGCCGCCGTGAGCGGGTGTTCGGGATCATCGAAGATGAGCTTGGCCAGCTGCGTGATCGCCATGCCGTTCCTCGCCGCACCGAAATCCTCGATCTCGCTGGTGGCCTGGAAGACATAGATCTGATCGCCAATGAGCGTTCTGTGGTGCTGCTCACTGAAACGGGTTATCTCAAGAGGATGCCTGTCAGCGAATTTGAAGCCACCAGTCGTGGCACTCGCGGTAAAGCAGGCACGCGCAGTCAAGGCGAAGAGGCCGTGAAGCTTTTCATTGGTTGCAATGACCATGACACCTTGCTGTTGTTCAGCGATCGCGGTGTGTCGTATGCCGTCCCGGCTTATCGAGTGCCCCAGTGCAGCCGAACTGCGAAGGGCACTCCAATCGTGCAGCTGTTGCCGATTCCTCGGGAAGAAGCGATTACGTCGTTGCTGGCCGTGTCGGAGTTCAACGATGACACTGACTTGCTGATGCTCACTACCGGTGGATACATCAAGCGCACCCGGCTTTCGGCCTTCAGCAACATCCGCTCAAACGGTTTGATTGCGATTGGTTTGGAAGAGGGCGACGCTCTCACTTGGGTTCGTTTAGCTGTGCCAGGAGACAGCGTCCTGATTGGCTCACGTGCGGGAATGACGATTCACTTCCGGCTCAGTGATCACGAGTTGCGTCCCCTAGGCCGAACAGCTCGAGGTGTGCGCTCGATGAATTTGCGTGAGGGCGACAGCTTGGTGAGTATGGATGTGTTGCCGGCAGAGTTGGCTGATCAAATCGCTGCCAGTGCCGATGAGGATGAAGTGGGAAGTGATGGCGGAGAATCCGCTGCAGCCGAGGGCCCTTGGGTTTTGGTGGCCTCGGCCTCCGGTCTAGGGAAACGGGTGCCGGTGACCCAGTTCCGTTTGCAGAAACGGGCTGGGATGGGGCTGCGCGCGATGAAGTTCCGCACCGACGCCGATGAGCTTGTGGGTTTACGAGTGCTGGGAGCCGGAGAAGAGCTGCTGCTGGTGAGTGAAAAGGGAGTGATTGTGCGCACTGGCGCTGATGCCATTCCCCAGCAATCCCGTGCAGCCACTGGCGTTCGCTTGCAGCGGCTGGATAAGGGCGACCGTTTAGCCGATGTGGTGCTGGTTCCACCTGAGGCCGAAACGGATGACGACACAGAATGCGATTCCGCCGGTAACCCCAACATTGATAGCGCACCTGATTTGGATGCTGAACAGGCATCCACCCCAGAAGAGTCGTCTGAACCATCAGCTGAGGGTTGACCTTGGCGGATTGCTCGGATGTTTTGGTGATTGGGGGCGGTCCTGCCGCCCTTTGCATCAGCTCAGAACTGCATCGGCTCGGGGTTTTGGTGGAGGGAATTGCACCGAATGCGGTGGATGCACCTTGGTCGAACACCTATGGGATCTGGGCGAAGGAACTGGAGCTGTTGGGTCTCGAACATTTGCTCGAGCACCGCTGGAGCAACACGGTGAGTTTTTATGGCGCTGGTGGTTCGGATTCAGAAGATCAACCAACGGCACATGGGCTGGATTACGGGCTGTTCGATCGCCAAAAGCTTCAGCGGCATTGGCTGGGTTATTGCCAGGGAATGATCTGGCATCAAGACAGTGTTCAGCGCATCGAGTTGCAGGGTGATGTCACCAGCGTGCATTGCATCTCGGGGGTGCAGCACTTGGCTCGGGTGGTGATTGATGCATCAGGGCATCGCAGTTCCCATATCCGTCGGCCAGATCAGGGCCCAGTGGCCGCCCAGGCTGCCTATGGCGTGGTGGGTCGATTTAGCAACCCTCCGGTCGATCCAGGTCGATTTGTGCTGATGGATTTCCGTTGTGATCACCTCACGGCTGTGCAACGCAATGAACCTCCCACTTTTTTGTATGCAATGGATTTTGGTGAGGGGGTGTTTTTTGTGGAGGAAACATCATTGGCTTCAGCACCCGCTGTGCCGGAAGGTGTTTTGAAGCAAAGGCTTGAGCAACGCCTGACTAAAGCTGGTGTTGCAATCACCGAAGTGATGGAAGAAGAGCATTGTTTGTTCCCGATGAACTTGCCGTTGCCTGATTTCGATCAGCCTGTGTTGGCCTTTGGGGGTGCAGCGAGCATGGTGCACCCTGCTTCTGGCTACATGGTGGGAGCGTTATTGAGGCGTGGACCGGGATTAGCAGATGCTCTGGCCGAAGCATTGAAACAACGCCCCTCCCTTGGATCAGCAGGGCTCGCACGCTTGGGTTGGCAAGCTCTTTGGCCTAGGGAGTTGGTGCTCCGCCACCAATTGTTTCAGTTTGGACTGGGCCGCTTGATGGGCTTCGATGAGATGTTGCTGCGCAGGCACTTCACCAGTTTTTTTCAATTGCCGCAAGAGGAGTGGATTGGTTTTCTCACGAATACGTTGCCATTGCATAGGTTGATGGGCGTAATGCTGCGTCTCTTTGCAATTGCTCCTTGGGATGTGCGGCGGGGATTGGTTCTGGGAGCGCCAAACAGTCAAATAAAATCCTCATGATTGATTGCTTTTCAGTTATGGCTATGTGATCAAAATTCTGGCTTAAATAAAAGAATGATGGTTGTTGTGATCAGTGGATCTTGAGTGCTTACTTTGTTCTTTTGAAGATGACTCGCTTCCAGTCCGCAGGCTGAATTAGGGGGAAGAGAGAATCTTCTGTTTCGACGTCTTTGAGCCACGACTCATTCAATGTTTTTTGCCCATCGATGTAGGCCATTAATGTCCAAAACCGATCTAAGTGCCGCTCGATTCTTTCTTTGGCTAAATCGGTTGTGGTGCCTGCACGCAGGATGAAGCTCCAGTCCGAAGACTGTGCTAAAAGCAGTTCACGTCCTGCTTGATTCAGCAGGCGCAGGCCGAGTTCACTTCCCACCCCTCGGCTGCAGCGTTCTTTCATTGCGAGGCCGGCGCGGCTCCATTCCGGAATAATCCAGGCATTACTTTCATTGAGCCAATAATCGTGGAAGCCTCCTTGGCCCCAGCTAGAGGGGGAGGGCTCACAAATTTGCAAATGGGGTTTTTGCTTCAGAAAGCCACGGAGGGTCGTGAAGTTGACCTTTTGCTCAGGTCCTTGCCTGAAGATCTCAGCAAGAAAGGATGGTCCCTCATACCACCAGTGTCCAAAAAGTTCGGCATCGAACGGTGCCACTAACAATGGAGCTGTTTCCATCCGGGCCTCGAGGCCATCGAGCTGGTTTCGCCGCCCCTCTAGGTAATGCTTGGCGTGCTCTTTGGTACGGGTGGCAGCTAGGTCTGGCTCGTAGGGCTGTTTGGCATCAAGAGAAGCCTGTTGGTCGCTGACGCGATGCAGCTTGAGACCTAAAGGACGCTGGATTGGTAGTCCACAGGCTTCGATCTGCTCTTGGGGTAGATCCCAGCCCAGATCACGGTGAAATTCGCGATAGGTTGGATCACCTGGGTAGCCGTCACGTGCTGACCAAACCGGCAATGTCGCATCGCTGTCGCGACCGAAAAAAGCCACACCCTGGCGACTGCAGATCGGTGCATAAACTCCATATCTTGGTCGTGGCTTGGCATGGAGGAGTCCGTGGCCATCAAGCACTGCATAACGCAACCCGGCATCGCGCATCCATAGATCCAGGCCTTCGTAGTAGGCGCATTCTGGAAGCCATATTCCTTGTGGTCGTTCTCCTATTAGCCTGTGGTGTTCGCGAACAGCGGTGCGCAACTGGGCACGTATCGCCTCCGGATGTTCCCTAAGTAGCGGCATGTAGCCGTGGGTTGCACCGCAGGTCAGAAGGTCGAGTACCCCTTTTTGTTGCAGGGCACCGAAACGGCTGATCAGATCACCGTTGCTGTTTTGCCAGCTCAGGAGGTAGTGCTCAAAACAGCCCTTGAGGTGCAGAGCGGCTGCTTTGTGATCTCTGGGAGCTTGTTGAAGCAGCTGCAGACGTGTCTCAATCCAGGTGGGGAATCGTTGGTGGAGAGTGTTGTCAGTGAGAAGGGATAACAGGGTTGGAGAGATCCCCATTGTGAGGCCTGCGTTCTGTTTCGGGTCGGCTGCAGCGGCCTCAAGCATCTCCAGTAACGGGAGATAGCACTCGATTAAAGCTTGAAAAAACCAGTCCTCTTCCAGTGAGTTTTCTTCGTTTGCCCGCACGTAGGGCAGGTGTGCATGGAGAACAAGGGCTAGTGCTCCTTGGGCCAATGCTCACTCTCGCTATCAGTCATGTGAATGTACCGGTATTTCTGCCAGAAGCTGTTCGCTCGTAAAGCCCATCTCGCTTAGAGTGAAATAACTCATAGTCATTCCGACTAAAACCCTTCGAGGCTTTAGCCATGGCCAAGGACCCAGGCCGCGTATTGATCTTCGACACGACCCTGCGGGATGGTGAGCAATCCCCTGGAGCCAGCCTCAATCTTGAGGAGAAGTTGGCGATTGCGCAGCAACTGGCACGTCTTGGTGTTGATGTCATTGAGGCTGGCTTCCCTTTCGCCAGTCCTGGTGATTTTTCTGCTGTGCAACGCATCGCCCAGCAGGTGGGCGGCGAGAAGGGCCCCACAATCTGTGGTTTGGCCCGTGCTTCTCGTGGTGACATCAAAGCTTGCGCTGAGGCCGTCTCTCCAGCACCCAAGCGGCGTATTCATACCTTTATCGCGACCAGCGATATTCATCTCGAACACAAATTACGCAAAAGCCGCAAAGACGTACTGGGAATCGTTCCAGAGATGGTGGCCTACGCCCGGTCATTTGTGGATGATGTTGAATTTTCCTGTGAAGATGCAGGGCGCAGTGATCCTGAGTTCCTGTATGAGGTGATCGAAGCGGCGATTGCTGCTGGTGCCAGCACCGTCAATATTCCAGACACGGTTGGCTATGCCACACCGTCTGAGTTTGGGCGTTTGATTGAAAGTATTAATCGCCATGTGCCCAACATCGATGAAGCCGTGATTTCGGTGCATGGCCATAACGATCTGGGGCTAGCAGTGGCCAACTTCCTAGAGGCTGTCAAATCTGGAGCCCGACAGCTGGAGTGCACCGTCAATGGCATCGGCGAACGAGCCGGTAACGCGGCTTTAGAGGAGTTAGTGATGGCCATGCATGTGCGTCGGCGCTACTTCAATCCTTTCTTTGGTCGTAGGGAGGATTCACCAACGCCACTCACCGCTGTTCGTACTGAGGAAATCACTAAAACCTCCCGCTTGGTGTCGAACCTCACCGGCATGGTGGTGCAACCCAACAAAGCGATTGTGGGTGCCAATGCCTTCGCCCATGAATCTGGTATTCATCAAGACGGTGTGCTGAAAAACAGGCTCACCTATGAAATCGTGGATGCCCGCACCGTTGGGCTCACCGACAACAGGATCTCCTTAGGCAAACTCAGCGGCCGGAGCGCTGTTCGGGCTCGTCTCGAAGAGCTCGGCTATGACTTGAGCCGTGAAGACCTTGATGATGCCTTTGCTCGCTTCAAGGATCTTGCTGATCGCAAACGGGAGATCTCCGATCGTGATCTTGAGTCGATCGTCAGTGTTCAGGTCCAACAGCCCGATGCCCGTTATCAGCTCAAGCTGGTGCAGGTGAGCTGTGGCAGCAGCCTTCAACCGACAGCTACCGTCTCCCTGTGCGATGAAAATGGCCAGGAGCAAACCGCAGCATCCATCGGCACTGGACCAGTGGATGCGGTTTGTCGCGCACTCAACCAATTAGCGGGTGAACCCAACGAATTGGTTGAGTTTTCAGTGAAGTCCGTCACTGAAGGAATTGATGCCATGGGAGATGTGACCATTCGTCTGCGTCGCGATGGACAGCTCTATTCAGGACATTCCGCCGATACCGATGTGGTGGTTGCCGCAGCAGAGGCGTTTGTGAATGCCTTGAATCGCCTGGTTGCAGGCGCGGCAGGCCCCTCGATTCATCCGCAAAGGGACATGGCTGTGCTTGATGTCAGCCCCATTCGCTAGGGCCGATGTCACTCAAATTCACCCTGCGCCCTGCCCCTGTTCTGCAGTTGTTGCTTCTGATCCTTCTGGCACTTGCAGTCCTCGTTCCTCTGCTTTGGCTCGTGAGCACCTCTCTCAAAGGTCCTATGGAGGACATTTTTACTAGCCCGCCTTCTCTCTTCCCGACCCAGCCCAGCCTTGATGCCTATTCCCGGCTGTTTCGGGATAACCCTCTCTGGACTTACATCTTCAATAGTTCAGTCGTCAGCTTCTTGGCGGTGGTCGCGAACCTCTTGTTTTGCTCACTGGCGGCTTACCCGTTAGCGCGGATGCACTTTTTTGGCCGTGGTCTCGTGTTGGCTCTGGTGGTGGCCACCATCCTCATTCCATTTCAGGTTGTGATGATTCCGCTCTACCTGCTGATGGTTCAGCTGGGTTTACGCAACACCTTGCTGGCTCTTGTGATCCCTCAAGCGGCTACTGCCTTCGGACTCTATCTCTTGCGACAAAGCTTTCTTGGAGTTCCTGTTGAGTTAGAGGAGGCCGCACGTATCGATGGCTGCAGCAAGCTTGGTGAGTGGTGGAACGTGATGATTCCAGCGGCAAAGGCTGATCTCATCACGCTAGCGATGTTTGTGTTTATTGGTACCTGGAGCGACTTCCTCTGGCCACTCGTCATTCTTGATGATCCGGCTCTTTTCACCCTCCCTCTTGGACTTCAGCAGTTGGCCAGCAGCTTTTCCCTCGATTGGAGGATTGTTGCCGCTGGCTCTGTTGTTTCGATCTTGCCGGTCTTAATCATGTTTGTGCTGCTCCAGCGCTTCATCCTTCCCAATGCCAGTGGTGATGCTGTTAAGGGATAGGGATTAAGTCCATCGATGATTCTGACCTCTGTGAGAAGTCAAGGTCGAGATCGTCTGGCCTTGGCTTGACCGCTGGCTCCAGTCTGTTGAGAGGTTGACGCTCCTCATTGATCCACTGCTGCTGTGCTTCCCTCAACTCACCGATCTTGTTTTCGAGTGTCACTTGGCGGCGTTTCAGAAACTTCAACTGCTCCTCTAGGAGTTTGCTATTGCTCACACCAATGTTTCGTTCAAGCTCATTGAGTTGACGGCGCAGTGCACGAATGGAATCGCTTTGATGGCGCATTCCTTGCCAAAGCCCAATCATCAAGAGGCCCATTAGGGGAAATGCTGCTGCTTCGATGACCCGCCATCGTGAGCCCATGGTCAGATTTCTGGTGTTTCTTTTCTCAGCATGATTGTTGAAGTCAGTTCAGCAACGCTTAAAGGCGAGTGCAAGTTTTGCGATAGGAACGGATGAAGGGTGGGGTGGTGTTGTAGATCCATTTCAGTTGCTTTGAAGCTATGTCTCTGAACGATCTCGATCGATTGCTTGAGTCGCGTGAACAGGATCCGGCTTTGGCTGAGCTCCTGGCCAAGCCATTGCCGCTGGAGGAGTTGATTGCCTTGGCCCAGTCCAGGGGGCTGACAATCACCGAAGAGGATGTGTTTCATGCCCAAGAACGTGAGCAAACCAAAGCCAGCGCTGCTGATTTGCAACAAAAAATGGCTCCAGAATCCAGGCGGCTAAGGCACTTCATTCCTGGATAAAATAGAAAGCAACGTGTTTGCGAGTTCTGACGATCCAAGACTGCTGTAGCAAACCTCGTTAACAAGAAGATGAACTCTGTATGAGTCATGGCTTCTTACACAATCAGCATCGAAGGCGGAACCAGCTTTAACTGCTCCGACGATCAATACATTCTTGACGCTGCAGAAGCGGAAGGCGTTGATTTGGCTTACTCCTGCCGTGCTGGCGCTTGCAGCACTTGTGCAGGAAAAATCCTTAACGGAAGCATTGATCAAGCAGACCAAAGCTTCCTTGATGACGATCAGATCTCTGAGGGTTTCGCCTTGCTATGTGTTAGCTATCCGCTGTCAGATTGCTCGATCAAGACGAACGTGGAAGACGAGCTTTAAACGAGCTTCACCACATCAGGAGTTTCTCCATGGGTCTCACCGATTAACAGGGCATGGCTGACTGCTCCCTCATGGCTGTGAAAGCTCCATGCCGCATCGACATTGGAGACCCCTTCAATCGACTGAGTCTGGTTATTGAGACTTAAGTAGCTGCCACTGCGGTTTTGACGAAGTACATAGCGTTCTGCAACAGGAGCTCTCATGATGATTTCTTCAAGGCTTGATTCTGGGTTAGCGATAGCTGAAGCGGCATCTTTCGCTCTACAGGATTTCCTAGGTTTTCAATGTCAAGGAAGTTACTAGTCGTTCAATACTGGGTCATTTTTGCCTTCTGAGTAGAAAGTGCGTCTTGTCCAGATCAACGTCTCAGGTGCCTTGCCCTGTTGTTGATGGCCACCATTTCTGAACCAAGGAGCAGTTGCATCCATGAAGTTGTTGTGGTCGAGTCCCCATTTGTCATGGAGGTATTCCATGCACATTTTGTTAGAGGCTGCTTCTTGCTGTTGCCAGTGGACTAAGGCAAGGAGTGTGGGACGAATTGTCATGACAGCAACTTTTCCATTAGGCGTCGCTTTCGGGTCAGGTTCGACCCACTCATCCACCTTTTCTTTTGCTACGAACAGCCTTAATGGACCGCTGTAATCACGTCCATCCAGGCAGTATTTGTCAAGGTAGAGGCGTCGTGCTCGCTTAAACAGTGCTGATGGTGCCCGCTCCATCAGATCCTCAAATGCGGCTCTTAGGAATGGATCGTTCATCGTGACATTTCAGGTGTCTTTTGGCTTCGGACCTCATAGTTGTTGCATTTTGGTGGAAGACTAGGGACAGATGCGTGATTGGAACATTGCCTAAGCTTGTTGGATCTTTATACAGATTGGTTGCCTTGGATGGCAGTCCCCACCCAGTTCTAGATGCCCCCTATGAATCGATCGATGCCGCCGAAGCGGCTGCTCAGCGCTGGTGTTCTGGGCAAGGCCGTGCTTTATCAATTCAGCAGCGTGGAATCGGCCTAGAGGTGCAGACGAGTTGCGGAGCATGGAGGACTATTGGTTACCCGCCGGTTTGTCTTCTTGATAGTGGGGAGCAATCTTCACCTCCTTGAGCCTTGAGTCAATGAATGTCAGTGTTGATCTCTGTGTTGTCCCCGTTGGGCTTGAAGGTTCCCTTGCGCCTTGGGTGGCACAATGCCATGAGCTGATCAAGCAGTCAGGGCTGGACTACGAGCTCGGGCCTAATGGAACGGCGATTGAGGGGGAGTGGGATGAGGTGTTCGCTTGCGTCAAGCTTTGTCATGAGCGTCTGCATGCTGAGGGTGTGCCTCGGATTCATGCCACGCTCAGAATCAATACTCGAGTGGACCGAGAGCAGTCTTTTCGAGACAAGGTTCCAAGCGTCAAGCGATGGCTGGGAGGCTTGGCCTGACGCAAATCTGTAGATCCGCAGCTCTGTGTTCTCACCTGTCGCGCCTGTGTCTTGAATGAGATCAGGTTGCGTTGGGGTCCTTGATGCGGCATTCCTTGCTTCGTTCCTCCTGGTTCTTTCTCGTTGTCTTGGGGTCTCCTTTGTTTGGGGCAACTTGGCTTGGATTTTCAGCGAATGCTCAGTCATGGACTGACATCGGCGAATATTCCTCTCTACTGCGCAAAGCCGGCACCCAGACCCTCGTCGCGAAAGATTGTCCAGCGGGTCTCCTCGGTGCGTTTCATGCTGGACGGAATGCACTGTTGTTGTGTTCCAACAACCTTGAAAACGATCCTCTTCAAATTTGGACTGTGCTGGCGCATGAATCAGCACACGTCATGCAGGATTGCAATAGGGGCCCCTTGTTGCCCGATCATCAGATTGACGACGCCCTTGTCCAGATCGAAAAGCAGTCCTTTAAAGCGTTTCAGGAATTGCGTTTGTATCACCAGTCTCAGCGACGTGATGAAATCGAGGCAAGGCTGGTGCAGGGATTGCCGATGGCTGAAGTGAAGGAGTTGTTTCGAGGTTTTTGTGCAGATCGCCTGAGCTGGCGTTCTCCAGAGAGGCGTTCCGCTGGAGGGGTAGGCGATGGATGAAGATGCACCCATTACCCCGATTACCGGTCCCAATATCGATGCAGAGGGACGACTGACTTACATGGGCGAAGACGGTCGTCGTTATGTGGTGATGGATGGTGATGAACGGGATGAAACCTCATCCGCCGCTGTCATGGAGGCCCTGCGGAGCGCGGGGGCGCTATTCGAAGAGATTGAGACCCTATGCCAGGGTTGGGTCGATGAGGTGAGTGATGAGGCCTTGACTAGGGCAGAAGCTGTTGCCCTGCTGCTGGCAACTCTCGAGACCCTGCTCGATAACGAAAACTGATGCTCCAGTGTTTACGGTAGCGATACGTTGAACGCGCATCGATGGGTCCTAAGTTGCCCGGCTATTGGTTGATGACCTGGCTTGGACTGATCGGAAATCTGCTGGCTTTGCCAGTGATTGGCTTTGTTGCATTTAAGTCTGTCAGTCTTCAAGCTGCCACGATCAGCGTGGCCTTCTCTCTCGCATGGCCAGCGGCGATCGTTGGCATTGTGGCCTCAGCGGGGTTGCTTGTACAGCGGAAATGGGGAGTCATTCTGGCCATCGTCGCGTTGTCGATGGCACTTGCTGGATCCCTGCCCTACGGAATCGTCCGTCTTTCTTTGTTGGGGGTTGGGGGCGACAGGCAAGCACTTTGGCTTGGTTTGGCTTCGATTGTGTTGGGAGTGCTCAATGTGTTGGCTCTTCTCTATTGGTGCCGTCCTGGTCATCGTCGCGGTGGTCGCCTCTGAGCGATGGGCGCTCCCTTGGCCTCTCTCGCGGGGATTCAGGTTCGTCACTGGCATCCGAATTTTTTGATCGTGGAGAAGCCTTCTGGATTGCTCAGTCAGCCAGGTCTTGGTCCAATCAATCGCGATTCGTTGATTTCCCGTCTTCAGGCTGTGCAGCCTGAGCTAAAGCTTGTGCATCGACTTGACCGCGACACCTCCGGTCTTCTGATGTTGGCCAGGGATCAGAGAAGCCTGAAACAGCTCAGTGGATTGTTTGCAGATCGGATGGTTCACAAGTTGTATGCAGCCGATGTGCACGGTCATCCCAGGACAATCTCAGGAGCTGTGAGGTTGCGTTTGGCTCGCTTGTCCGCCCACCCTCCTCGTTATGGCCCTAACCCTGATGGGCGGGCTTGCTTGACGCTGTGGCGTTGTGCGCAGATTGGATGCGATCGCTCACGCCTTTGGCTTGTCCCCAAGACGGGCCGCTCACATCAATTGAGAGCTCATTTGGCGGTGATTGGGTTGCCAGTGATTGGGGACAAAATTTATGCCCCTCCTGAGCTTGGTTCGACTCAAGAACGTCTTCACCTGCATGCGCTTGGCTTGAGTTTTGCTGATCCCTTCAGCAGCCAGCGCATTCGTGTCCGCTCTTCCTTGCCTTGGCTATAGATCCATGATTAGGCGCTGAAGCTTCGTTTCGCTGGAATTGGATAGGGAATCCGGCGGTGTCGCATGCGCCTCCATACGCGGACAAAGGCATGCATCACCAGCTCAACTTCGGCACGACTCAGACTGCTTTGACTCAACTGACCATCGCTCAAACGTGCTTCCACAATTCGCTTGACCATGCTTTGTGCTTCGCTGTCACTGGTGTCAGGTGGCAGCGATCGCAAGGCGGCTTCGCAGCCATCGGCAAGCATCATGATTCCTGTTTCTTTGGATCGAGGTGTGGGACCTCGGTAGCGAAACAAGCTTTCTGATACCGATGGATCTTTTTGCTGGGCTTGATGCAGAAAGAACCCCATACGCAAAGTTCCTTGATGCTCAGGAATGAAGTCTGCGATCGGCCGCGGCAATCGATAGCGCCTGGCCAGTTTGAGCCCCTCGTCCACATGGGCTTGAAGGACACCGGCACTGGCAATGGGGTCGTTCAGCTTGGTGTGTGGATTCTCCTGGCCGGTTTGATTCTCAATGAACCAATCTGGGGCATGGAGTTTGCCTACATCGTGATATAGAGAACCTGTACGGATGAGATCCACATCCGCCTGGATGGCTCGGGCGCCCTCTTCTGCCAGTCCGCAGATCATCAGCGTATGTTCAAAAGTCCCAGGTGCTTCTGATGACAATCGGCGAAGCAGGGGTCGTTCTTGATCAGCTAGCTCCATAAGGCGGGCTCGTGTCAGCAGGCCGAACGAGTTCTCGAGTAAAGGAATCAGCAAGATCGTGAGCATCAGCATCAGCCCCATCAGCAAGGCCTCTGAAGCCAGCTCTCCGGTATCGGGCGTGAGCCTTGTCCAAGACGACATATTGATGGCTTCAAATAATGGCTGGCGCAAAATCAGCAGCTCGGCGATTAAGGCTCCCAAGGGCAGCAAAACAGCAAGTTGCAACAACTGAGCTCTGCTCCGTAAGCGTCCAGCCTGAATGGCCGCGAGGGCCCCGACTAAAGCCGTGATGAGCAATCGACCTTCCCCAAGGCCACTCACTGGTGTGGGCCAAATCAGACAGCTCACCCCCAGCCAGGCCAGGCCACTGGTGGTTCCCAGACCTTGAGCAATTAACAGAGTAGGTGGCACGATCACGGCGAGAGGGCTGACGATTGCACCAAACCAGATCTTGCTGAATTGGCTGATCAACAACAGACCGATCGCTAGAAATCCATGGGAGGCCTCAAGGCAAGGCCTTTCCCGCTTCATCACTAGAAGCATCACTCCGCAACTCGCGAGAGCTTCTGTGAAACGCATCAACCAGATTCCCAGTTTTGGGCTGCGATTGATCAAGCCAAAGAAATCGAGCACGTCGTAGGCCTGAGAGCTGATTGGTTCGCCTTTACGGGTGATTAGATCTCCTTGGCTCACTTCAATGGTTGGAATCCCTTGCTTGGTGATCAGCTCTTCAATCATCCGCTGACTGCGCATCGGATCGGTCTTCAGATTGCTGCTTCCTTGCAACGTTGTGGTGAGGATTTTGCTCCCCAGGGTTCTGGCTGGAGCGTTGATGGTCCCAAGTGATTCGAGCTGCAGTGATGAAGCTTGTCTGAGTTGTTCAATCGCCAGAGTGTTGACGAGTCCTTGGCTCAGCATGCGATCTGCAGCCCTGCGGATCGCCATGTCCCAGTCTTTTTGTTCCCTCTGAGATCGTTGTTCCAGCCAAAATTGCTCCTCTGTGCTCAGATTTACGGGTCCTATGCGATCGATATCCGAGCTTCTGGCCACTCTTTCCAACTCTGCGAGATGACGCTCAAGCCTCAGCTTTAGGAGGTTTGATTGCTGAGAATCAACAACCTTGACCAGGGTGTTCGGCATCAAGCGGGAGCGTCTTTGTTCGAGCGCCTCGCTGTCTACGACTCGCGCTGCCTTGGGAGCAATCGAATCAAACGGTGCCGGAATTCCTGGTCGCAAGTCGGGCTCCACCAGCCAAGGCCAGCTCGATACCAGTGCCACAGCAATGCAGACGAGCAACAACCCGACCTTTTGCAGGCGGTTCCATCGCAGCACCGGTCTTCGCGGTGACTCACTCCGCAACCAGCTTCTCCAGAGCTGGGCCAGACGATGAGATCGGAACACAGCGGCTGATAACCAGTTACAACGCTAGCTCCGCTGAGGAAGCATGCTGGGATGAGAGTCAACTGACCCCGATGGCCCTCAGGCTGGATGGAAAGCAGCTCGCTGCGCAGCTTGAAGTGCGTTTGCAGCAACAAATTCAAAATGGCCTAGCGGCAGCAGGACGGCCACCCGGCCTGGCAGTACTCCGAATAGGAGATGATCCCGCTAGCGCGGTCTATGTGCGCAATAAGAAAAAAGCCTGTGCACGTATTGGAGTGAAGAGCTTTGGGGCCCATCTCCCTGCCGATGCATCAGAGCAAGAGGTGTTAAAGGCCATTCGTGCGTTCAATGCTGATGAGCGTGTAGATGGAATCCTTCTCCAACTGCCGCTTCCTGAGGGTTTGGACGAAACCTCATTGCTTGCCGAAATTGATCCAAATAAGGACGCAGATGGACTACACACTTTGAATCTCGGACGCCTATTGAAGGGTGAACAGGGGCCACGAAGCTGTACACCGGCAGGTGTGATGGTCATGCTTCGCGATCAGGGCATCGATCCGGCAGGTAAGCGTGCTGTGGTTGTGGGTCGCAGCATCTTGGTGGGTCAGCCCATGGCCCTCATGCTTCAGGCTGCGAATGCCACTGTGACGGTGGCTCATTCCCGCACGCAAAATTTAGACTTCATTACCCGTCAGGCAGACATTTTGGTCGTCGCTGCAGGCCGCCCCGAAATGATTGGTGCAGGCCATGTCTCTCCCGGTTGTGTTGTTGTTGATGTGGGAATTCATCGGCGTCCTGAGGGTGGGCTTTGCGGTGATGTTCGAGCTGCTGAACTCGAACCGATCGCCGATGCTCTTTCTCCGGTTCCTGGAGGGGTTGGCCCCATGACCGTCACCATGCTCTTGGTTAATACTGTGGTGGCTTGGTGTCGAGGCCATCAGGTTGCTTTGGAATTGATCGATTTAGTGGTTTGAATCCCGCGGCCTGACAGAATTAATCCAGCACCTCGCTCACCATGTCCGCTGCGGCCACCAGCCCGGAAAGCGTGCCGCCCTCCGGTGAGCTCCCATCAACGTTTGACTTTCCGGCCTACTTGAAAACTGTCCGCGATCGCGTGGAGATCGCTTTGGATTCCTCGATGGGGCCCGAGCGGCCCGAATCTTTGCGAGAGGCTATGCGTTACTCATTGCTTGCAGGGGGCAAACGCTTGAGACCCATTTTGTGTCTCGCCGCATGTGAATTGGTTGGAGGATCCTCAGAGCTGGCCATGCCAACGGCCGTTGCGTTGGAAATGATCCACACGATGTCATTAATTCATGATGACTTGCCTGCAATGGACAATGACGACCTCCGACGGGGGCGTCCGACCAATCACAAGGTCTATGGCGATGCCATGGCGATCCTTGCAGGTGATGCGATGCTCAGCCGTGCTTTTGAGATGGTGGCTGTCCGAACTTCAAGCGTCCCTGCAGAGAGGTTATTGAGGGTTGTCGGTGAGTTGGCTTTGGTTTCAGGTGCCCCCGGTTTGGTTGGCGGTCAGGTTGTGGATCTTGAATCTGAAGGCCACGAAGTTGATCTCGACACTCTTGAATACATCCACCTCCACAAGACGGCAGCTTTGCTTCGTGCCTGTGTGGTGACAGGAGCTCTGATCGGCGGAGCGACTGACGATCAACTTCAGGCCATGCGCACCTACGCCAATGGCATTGGTTTGGCTTTTCAAATCATTGACGACATCCTCGATGTGACAGCCACTAGCGAAGTTCTGGGCAAAACAGCCGGGAAGGATCTTCTTGCTGACAAAACGACCTATCCCAAGCTTTTGGGGCTGGAGGCTTCACGTGCCAAGGCTTTGCAGTTAGTGAGAGAGTCCAAGGCCGCCCTGGACCCCTGGAGAGACAAGGCGGCGCCGCTGCTGGCTCTCGCCGATTACGTGGCCAGTCGCGATTGTTGATCATGGAGTTCTCAACGCTGTCCATGACAGCTCAGATTCTTGATAATGCTGTTCTGGCCTGGGGATTGCTGGCCTGTGGTTTGGCACAGCTCTCCAAGTTGTTTCTGGAGTTGTTGTTGAATCGGCGCTGGAGACCGTCGGTCCTTGTTGAGACAGGCGGTATGCCTTCCAGTCATTCAGCATTAGTGACTGCTACCGCAGCTGGAGTGGGTTGGCAAATGGGCTTTAATCAGCCAGCTTTCGCGCTTGCTGTCACGGTTGCTTTTGTGGTGATGTATGACGCGAGTGGTGTGCGCCGTGCTGCAGGCTTCACGGCAACCCGCGTGAATCAATTGCCCGATTCGCTTTGGGACCCCTCCCCTGATAAGCCGCTCAAAGAGCGACTTGGTCATACCCGATTGGAAGTGTTGGTCGGCAGTTTGTTTGGACCGTTCATCGCACTCCTAGGGCTCTCATTTCTGGGCTCGCCGTTGCATTTGGCTCAGACTCTGGGTGTGTTCAACGGGTGAACAAGCTCAAGCCTTCAGAGGCAACGCTCACGGATGATCAGCTCTCAGCCGCTCAGCGGTTTGAAACTTGGTTATTGGAGGAAGACGCAGGTGTTCCGTTTGTCTTGAGCGGTTATGCCGGGAGTGGCAAGACCTTCCTCTCCATGCGGTTGTTGCGTCAAGTAGAGGCCACAGGATTGTGTTGGACTGTGGTGGCACCCACTCATAAAGCAGTCGGTGTATTGCGTCATGCCCTTGATTTTGAAGGGCTGCATCCCACCTGGTATCCCTCCACCATCCATCGACTGTTGCGACTCAAGTTGCGTCGACAAGGGGATCGAGAGTTATGTGAATCCACAGAACAGACTGCCGTCTCTCTTGAGCATCTCGGCCTTGTCTTGGTCGACGAGTCCTCGATGGTTGATAGCTCTCTCCTCTCCATTGCACTTCAGTGTGCGCATGCCTTTCAAACACGGCTTGTTTTTGTTGGAGACCCAGCTCAGCTCCCTCCGATCGGAGAAGCAGAAAGTCCTGTTTTTTCAATGAAGCGAGCAATCACAGCCTCCCTAAGGCAGGTGGTTCGTCATCAAGGTCCTGTCCTGCAACTTGCGAGCTGCCTGCGTGATGGAAGCCTGCCCTGCGAGCGTCCTCCTTTAATACCACCGCTTCGCACCAACTTAGGTCAGGTTGGTGTGCTCACTCCCTCTGCCTGGCTCAATCAGGCACAAGACGGCTTGCGCCGAGCTGCTGCCTGCGACAACCCCGATGCCGCTCGGATTCTTTGCTACACCAACCGTACCCTTGACAAGCTGGTGCCCCATGCTCGCCGAGCGATTCATGGCGCTATGGCGGATCAGATGGCTGTTCTGCCTGGTGAAGTGTTGATCAGTCGGACGGCGGTCATGGCGCCTTCATCGCGCGATGGCGCAGAAACGGGGGAAGACCCCGATCTAGTGCTTGGTTCTAATCGTGAAGTGGTTGTGGAGGATGTCACCCCTGAACAATGTGATCTTTCTGAATTCGGGTTCTCGGGGGAGGCACAGATGGCCTTGTCTGGTTTCGAGGCACCTGTCATCGAGACCGTGATGGCCAGGGTGCGGTGTGGAGAGCTGGAACTCAGCTTGCGCTTGCAGCCGCCTGCAGGGAGTGTTGCCCGTCAACGTCTTGATGGGGTGCTTCAGGGTCTTCGCAACCAGGCCAGGGATGCGGGTAAACGTGGAGGTCGTGCTCTGTGGCGCCGTTATTTTTTGATTCGTGATGCTTTTGCCTCCCTAGGCCCAGCTGCTGTACTCACGGTTCATCGCAGTCAAGGCAGCAGTTTTGGAGAGGTGTTTGTGTCAGATGACGTGTTCTGGCCGCAGGACCTTGTTCTACGGCGGCAATTAGCGTACGTCGCTGTTAGCAGGGCTCAAGAGGCAGTCTGGATGTCCGGCAGGTCGTCTTCGGCTCAAGCGGGCGAACGTTGGTCGCGAGCGCTTAGATCAGAGTGAGCCCGCTCATTCCTTGCCATCCGAGATAGCTTCCGAGTCCAATACTGATGATTGCTACGACGAGCTCTCCTCGAGCAAAGAGCACTTGTTTGCCTCGTTCTAAGAGTGGCAAAACCTTTTGGCGACCTACTAAGACTGCAATTAGGGGCGTGATCAGCAACAGGCTCGCACCGATGGTGAAGGCCAGCAGACCGATGAGTTCTTGCCAGGTGGGCAGCTGAGCTGCCAAAACAACCCCGGCGGATTTGGCAAAGAGCACCAAATCATCTGGACTTGCAATTTCTCCCACCGCTCCAAATAACAACAGTAAAGGGAGCGGCATGGCAACAAATCGATCCACGCCACTGGTCCATGCTGGGGGAGCATCTCCATCGGTGAAGGAGCGCAGCAATTCCCTGACGCCAATCGCAATCAAGGCCCCACCCGCGAGAAGATCCAGACCAGTGCGGTGATGGGAGCCATGCGTCATATCCAGCACTAGTGCATGTCCCACAGTCACCAAAAGAGCTGATGTTGCCATGGTCGTCACGACCCAGCCCACCACGAACCAGCCTCCGCGATGCAACGGTTGAGGACCGAGTAAGAGCAGCAGCAACACGGCGAGGTGGATCGGGGACAGACCGATTCCAGTGCCATAAGCGAGCAGTTCAGCCCAGAGCTTGGTGTCGCTCATCTTGCGTAGAGAAACAAAGTTTCAAAGGTGATGTTATGGGGGCTCGAGTTCAAATCATTGTCTAAACACACGCATTGGTTGGGGCATTCCAACGGGCGATCGCGCGTTGCTCTCGCTCGAAGCCCAAGATGGAGATGCTTCCTGTTCCCAATTTGAACAGACGGCCGCCAGCAGCACCGAGTCCAAGCCAGGTGCCTGTCAGGGCACGGAGCAAGTGTCCATGGGCAAATAGGGCAACATCACCTTCCCCGGGCTCGGCAAGGGCAATTTCGATTGCTTTCTCGCAGCGTTGTTCCACACCGTTGGCATCCTCGCCATGGGGGCAACCATGGCTCCAGACGGTCCAGTTCGGAATGGTGTTGCGAATTTCGAGGGTTGTGATTCCTTCGTAATCGCCGTAATCCCATTCCCGCAGCGCATCCATGATTTGCATTTGTTCTCCAAGACCACCCAGCTGACAAGTTCGTTTTGCCCGCTGAAGCGGCGAACTAAAAACAGCCGCAAACCGATGTGATGTGAGTGCAGGTCTAAGCCGTTGTGCTTCCTCTTCGCCCTCAGGCAGCAAAGGAAGATCGGTGTTCCCGGTATGACGCCCGTTTTTGGCCCATTCAGTAGCTCCGTGTCGCAGCAACCAGAGCTGTCGTTCGTTGCCCATGATGTGGATCAGTCGCCTGTGAATGGGTTCGTTGTTTTGTAAATAGCCAAGGATTTGAAATGAGCGGCAAGCTGTTAAGGCCGAATGTCAAACCAATCATTCCCAGTGACTGGCAACTTAGAGAGAAGGACCCTCTGGACGCTTGCGGCGGTTGGACCACGTTCACACCACAGACGAAATTCGTTCAGGGCCTGCTCATCGCCTTCGGCCTGAACTTCCACTCTGCCGTTACTGAGGTTTCGAACCCAGCCGCAAAGACCCAGTTCGAGTGCTCGTCGTCGGCAGCTGTTTCTGAATCCCACCCCTTGAACGCTGCCTTCGATAAGAAAGCGCCATCGTTCTTTCAGTGACTGATGTCGCTGACGTGTGTTCTTCATGAATCGGCCGCGATCTGAGTCGCCACGTTTTCGAGAGCTGCGCGCCATCGGCATGAGATCGTCGAAGAGCTGGCCCAGTGAAGATGCACCCAGCTTGCGTGAACGGTCGGAAGTGCCCATCCTTCGTTTCTTTGATCGACATGCCAGCCTTCAACCTGCCATAGCGGTTGCCATCTGCCCACGGGCTCCTCGCTGAGTTCCCAGCGGTGAAATTCATGCCCCATCCAGTGGTCACCTGCCCTTAACAGCAAACTATCTTGGGTGGCTGTCAAACGGCGATACCCCACTTGCAAGGTGCCGCGTCGAGCATGAAAAGGCAGGATGCCTGCCATCTGATGGGTCTGTCCTTCCCCATCCATAAGGCTGCTCCCCAGCATCAACATCCCACCACACTCGGCATAGAGCGGTTTGCGTTGCAGCCAGTCGGTGAGGCTTGAGAAGCTTCTTTGACAGTGGCTTAGTTCCTCGGCGTGTAGTTCGGGAAAGCCTCCAGGGATCACAAGCCCAAAGGCCGACTTCGGCAATGGCTCGTCTTCGAGGGGGTGCCAAGGGATGACCGGCATGCCAAGGGCCTCAAGGCAATCCTGCATCTCTGGATAGCGGAAATGAAAGGCCTTGTCTTGAGCCACGGCGACGGGAAGTGGTCTGCAATGTTTGGTGTGTGCTGGGGCGTCTGCCATTACGGTTTTGATTGGTTCTGGACCGAGAGTCGGGGCTGTCATTAATCGCTTAAAAACCTCCATCTCAAGATGTTGATCAGCGATCGCTGCCCATTGCCCCAGGCGAATGTGCAGTTGATCGAGTTCGTGGGCCGGCGCTAATCCCAAATGTCGACTAGGAAGTTTCAGGCTTGGATCCAGTGGTAAACAGCCCAGGCAAGGCACCTCAATGGTGCTCAAAACTTCTTTGAGAAGCAGGCGATGACGATCACTGCTCACTCGGTTGAGCACCACTCCTGCGAGTTGAACTGCAGGATCAAGATCACGAAATCCGCTCACGAGGGCGGCGAGGGATCGTGCCTGGCCGCCTGCATCCACGACCAAGACCACTGGCAAATGAAGCTGTCGTGCTACTGCTGCGGTACTTCCTTCTCCACTCGAGCCAATCCCATCAAACAGCCCCATCACGCCCTCTACTAGGGCTAAATCACAGAGACCTCCATATCCATGGAAGCTGGTTTTGACCCAGTGCGGACCACATAATGGGAGATCAAGGTTGCGGCAAGGTTGCCCTGAGGTCGCCCCTAGGATTTGAGGGTCGAGGTAATCAGGCCCCACTTTGAAGGTTTGAAGACTCAATCCTTTTTGCTGCGCCCAGGCGATCAAGCTGATGCTGAGCAGAGTTTTGCCGCTGCCACTGGATGGAGCAGCGATCACACAGGCCATGCCGCTCAGCTGGAAATCAACTCAGAAGCTTGGCAGCCAGAGGGGCAGCTGCGGCTAAAAGCGGGTTTGAGGAATCATGACCACCCTCAAGCAGGCGAGCCATGTCGGCCTCAACATGACTGTGTAAAAGGGGTACCACTTCTTCGACCAGTTCCATGCTGGCCATGCCACCTGCTTCGAGGCGCATGCACCCGCCTGATTCAGCGCAGAGAATCACACACATCGCCCCTCCCTGTTGAGGTTTGCAAATCATTCGTAGCCCTACGATTTGTCCTGGGTGGATGCTCGGTTGTCCCACTGGCACCGGAGATACCCGTAAGGGCACAGTCGTCCCATCAGGACGTTCAAAAACAGCGCTGATGCTGGTCTCGCTTTGATGGGACTCGCCGTTATTGACATCGTGCTGATGAGTCTCCTGAAGCCTCCACCCCAGGCGATCGGCAATCCAAGAGGCCAACAAAAGGCCCTGTACAGGATGATCTCCCTCGACATCGATATCGAGTTGCACCACATGGCCCAAGGCATCACGCCGATGAGGTGGATCAAAAACCATCGCCAACGTTTGATGCCAGCTACCCAATCGCAACCAGTTGAGGTCATTCACCGCTTGACCTGCTCCGAGCCTCTTGGCCAGCAGGTTTAAGCAGTAGATAGGATCTCCAAGAGCGGAATCGAGAATCAGCCTGCGAGGGGCGACAGCAAGCTCTTCCAGTAGCTCAGGGAACTCATCGAGTGGCCCGTTCCACCAGACCCAGGATGGGAGTTCCTCCGGGAGCAGAGGCTGCAGGGTTTTCAGTCCTTCTTGCAGGGCTGCTGTGCCGCCGCGAAGCACTACTACATCTCCGCAGGCCACCGTGCCACCGCCTTCTTCTGGTAGCGGACAATAAGCGGCTACCAGGGTTTCTAATGAGCGGGTTGAATCCAGGCTTGGTGCCAGGGTGATCAAGCGTCGAGGCCTGAGCGCGCTTAAAGCAGCGTCTACGTGTTGACCCCGCAAGTCATCACTTGTGTCATTCCCCTCGATTTTGGACAGGCTGTCTGACACGGACCTGCCAAGGGGAGGGGTGCTTAGGGGTAGATCAAGGTCTAGGACGGCTTGCCTTCCAGCCTCTTCAACCTCATCTCGCTGAACGCCCATGATCGGACCTTGGACTTTTCCCGTGCGGATGAGCTGCTGTTCCACCCAAGCTGGCTGCCAGATCAACAGACAAAACGTGTGAGCACCGATGCTGTCGCCTTGATCGCGGGACCACAACTGATCAAGATAATGAGGAACTTCCGATGGGGGTAGCTCGAGGGGCGTTTGAAGCGTTAGCTGAGGAGACATGCTGCGGCCAGAGGGAGGGCTTGTTAGAAGTGGTTGGGATTTTTCTGTTTAGGGACGACGCCAGAGCAGGCCGTCTTGGGCTAGGAGGGCATCCGCAGCCGCAGGGCCCCAGGTACGAGACTCATAGGGGTGAATGGGGAGCTGCCATGGACTGTCTTCGATCATTTCCAGCAGAGGGGTGTAAAGCCTCCAGGCTGCCTCGACTTCATCGCTACGGGTAAACAGCGTTGGATCTCCCAGCATCGCGTCGGCTAGAAGCCGCACATAACCTTCGTCTGATGGTTCCCCGAAGGATTCGTCGTAGGAGAACTCCATCTCGACTGGTCGGCTGCGCATTCCTGAGCCTGGGGACTTCACTTCAAATTTGAATTCGGCGCCTTCGTCAGGTTGGATTCGCAGAATCAGTTGGTTGGCAGTTGGGCTGCCACCGGCAGCATCAAAAAGATGAACCGGTGCTTCACGGAAGGTCAACACCACTTCGCTCAGACGCTTGGCTAGACGCTTACCTGTACGCACATAAAAAGGAACCCCCTGCCACCGCCAATTGTCGATAAAGAGCTTCATTGCCACATATGTTTCCGTGGTGCTGTTGGGATCCACTCCTGGTTCCTGTCTGTAACCGCTTAGTGGTGCACCATCACTGCCTCCAGGTCCGTACTGACCGCGGATGCAGCAATTCCAAGGTTCGAGTTCATCTGCAAGGCGCGCTGCTTGCAGAACTTTTGCTTTTTCACTACGAATGGCTTCCGGGTCAAAGCGTCCAGGCGTTTCCATCGCTGTGATCGCCAACATTTGGGTTAGGTGGTTTTGCACCATGTCGCGAAGCGCACCTGAAGTTTCGTAATAACCAGCTCGTTCCTCGACCCCGACGGTTTCGGATGCAGTGATCTGAACGCTGGAGATGTAGTTCCGATTCCAGATTGGTTCGAAAATCGTGTTGGCGAATCGCAGAACCATAATGTTCTGAACCGTTTCTTTCCCTAAGTAATGGTCGATGCGAAAGATCTGGTTTTCTTGGCCACAGGATTGGACTACTCGGTTTAAGGACTGAGCGCTGCCGTAGTCACGACCAAATGGCTTTTCAATGACGACGCGACTGCGTTGGGGATCTTTCAGCAGGCCTGCATCGGCTAGTGCTCGACATCCGCTTGCGTAAAACTTGGGTGATACGGAAAGATAAAAAGTGCGGTTGCTGCGAGTAGCCCTCTGACGATCGATCTCTTGAAGGCGTATGCCTAGCTTCACTACATCGTCGGGTTTCTGAAGGTCCACCGGTTCGTAAAACATTCCGGAGGCGAATTGTTCCCACTCTTCGGGATGGTCTCGGACTTTGTCGCCCATGGCGTCAGCCATTTTGTTGCGAAAGTCTTCGTCACTCCAAGGTCTTCGGGCGCAGCCCAGGAGAGCAAATTCGCTGGGAAGTCGTCGTTGCTGAAATAACTCAAATAATGCTGGAACCAGCTTGCGATGCGTCAAGTCGCCACTGGCTCCAAAAATCACCAGGCACTGTGGGGCAATGACCCGTTCCTGTCGCAGCCCAACCCTTAGTGGGTTCGTCATCGTTGCGGTCATTGCTACGGCGTCTCTTAGGCAGGTTTAACCAGGATTTCTGAATCGGACATCGCAATTGACCCACCCGGCCATGTTTTGTGGTTGTCTCCTGAAAAAAAGAGCGATTGCTCATAGAAAAGCCCGCCAATGGCGGGCTTGATCAAGAGAGATGTGCGGATTTAGTAAGTCTCGACATGCCAGCGATGAGCTTTCTTCAACGCGGGGCGAAGTTCAGACCAGTCAAGACCTTTTGCAGAGGCAGCCGCAGTCATGGCTTCATCGATCCCCGGTTCCATCCCACGTAGGCCACACATGTAGACGTGTGTTTTGGGATTTTCGATCATCCCAAAAATCTCCTCAGCGTGCTCAAGAACGCGGTCTTGGATGTACATCCGACCACCCTTGGGATTTTGCTGCTCACGACTGATCGCTTTCGTGTAGCGGAAGTTATCCGGGAATTCCCTTTCGTAGTGAAGGAAGTCCGCGTCATAAAGCAGGTTGGCTGTTTTGGGCGCCCCCATAAACAGCCAGGCCTTTCCTCGGAAGTTCCAGCCGTTTTTGCTGCGTTCGCTTGGCTCAAACATGCGCCGCAAATAAGCTCGCATCGGAGCGATACCCGTTCCTGTGGCAAGCATGATCACATTGGCTTCTTCATCATCGGGCAGGAGCATTTCCTTCCCGACAGGTCCAGTGATTTTGACCTTGCTTCCGGGGTCTACGTCACAGAGATAGGTCGAACAAACACCATTGATGGTTTCTCCATCCTTCTCGTACTGGAGTTGGCGTACGCAGAGAGACACAGTATTTCCCTCAAGGTTGTCTCCATGACGCGTACTGGCAATGGAATAGAGGCGAAGCTTATGGGGTTTGCCTTTGGCATCTTCTCCAGCAGGAACGATGCCGATGCTTTGGCCCTCAACGTATTCAAGGTGAGGATCACCGCCAGTGAGATCGAAGGTGATGTGCTGAACGCGCCCGATCGCGCCTTCCTTCAGCAAGGAATAATTTTCTGTAACGGTTCCCAGGAAGGGTGCTTTGGGCTTGTAGAGATTGACCGGTACAGCTTGTGCTGCAGGCTTTGGCTTGGATGTGGTCACAGGTGCAGTTGCTGGGGGTGCGGTTACTGGGGGTACGGATGTCGTGGTTGCGGCCACCGGCTCAGAGCCCTCTGGACTCACGGACTGAATACGAGCTCCCCGAGCAAGGAGCAGGCGCATGGTGTCCTTAAGACGGTTGTAAGGGACGGTGATGCGAGATAGCTCTGCGCGACGCCCACTTAAGCCTGTAAAGACAATTGTGAATGTTCTTTCATCAGAGGTTGTCTGCAGATTCGCACTTGCCCGCATCGAAAACGTCCTATTAACCGCGCGACTATAAGCGTCATCACTGACTTGCCAATGGTGTTGCCCCGAATTCCACTTTCTTCCTTAGAGTTAATGTCGTCAATCTCAAAGGACTAGAAGCGAAACCGGTTTGGCATCTTTCAGTGGTCTTACACAGCTGAAGCGTGGTGAAACGTCCGCAGGAGAGGCGATGTCATTGCATCACCAACCCATCGAACAAACGGTTGAGCGCATGGCTGATGGGGTTCGTCGCCTTGCAGCGCAGCTTCTGACACCAGTTTCAACGGAACACATCTGGAACGTTCTCACTGATTACGACCATCTCAGCGATTTCATTCCCAACCTTGCTAACAGCCGGCTGTTGTCTCGAGATGGCAACAAGGTCCATTTGCAGCAAGAAGGAAGTCAACAATTCCTTGGATTGAAATTTTCAGCTTCCGTGGATTTGGAGCTAGAAGAATTTGGTCCTGAAGGGCTCCTGAAGTTCAAGATGAAAAAAGGAGATTTCCGCCGATTTGAGGGGACTTGGTGCCTTCGCTCGATGCCCAACAACACAGCACTCCTCTATGAACTCACTGTTCAGGGTTGTTTGGGAATGCCGATCCGTTTGATCGAACAGCGTTTGCGCGATGATCTCACCAGCAACTTAAAAGCTGTTGAGGCCGAAGCACGCCGTCGCTTACAACAAACTAATTGAAAGATGGTTTAGATATTATTGCTTTTCCTGATTAATATCTTGAACTGGCTTGAATATAAGTTTTGAACGTAAGTTATCGACTCAAGATTATTACATACCCCCAAGGGGATTCGAACCCCTGTCGCCTCCGTGAAAGGGAGGTGTCCTAGGCCTCTAGACGATGGGGGCGAGGCCGTGATCTTGATCTGTAATCTTGATCACCATTTGAAGTTAGGGGTCAGCCTGACCGTCCGTCAAGACAACGTTCTCCTTCGCCTGTCCTTGCCCCTGCCAGACGGGAACGTTGAAGGCGAAGCAAGCTCCTTTACCTGGTTCAGATACCACCCAGATCCTTCCGCCATGCACTTCAACAATTCGCCTGCAAACCGATAGTCCAACGCCAAAGCCTGAGGCCCCAGCTGATGTTTGAGGAAGCCTGACCCTGTCAAGAAAAATGCGCTGCTGCTCTTCTTCTGGAATGCCTGGACCGCTGTCGCTGATGCTCACCTGCACCCACTGACTGGTGCGGTGCAGCATGGACAGTGAGATCAATCCTCCGTTTGGTGTGTATTTCAAAGCATTCTCAAGCAGATTCAGGAGGACTTGGCGCATCCTCCGTTGGTCTGCAAAGACCTTGGGAAGATCGGCTGGGATATCGGTGTGAATGGTGACATCTCTGCCGAGCCAGAGTTTCTCAAGTTCCAGAATTGCCTCAGCGGTCACACTGGCTAAGTCGAGTCGCTGAGGGTTGAACAATGCTTCCCAACGCGTGCTCCCGACCTCCAGCAGATCCTTCGATAGAAGGGCGATTTCGTCGAGGCGTCTCTTGAGGACATCACGAAAACGATGAATATCGATCTGCCCCAGCTGCTGACTTTGTACGGCCAGAGTGGCTGCTGTAAGTGGGGTGCGAAGTTCGTGCGCGACCATTCGCAGCAGGCGCTCCTGCGCCTCTAGACGATCAATCAAGGTTTCGTTTTCCTGACGAAGCACAAGCAATTGATCCTCAAGCTGAAGCTCGCGTTGGGTTCGGCTGCCATCCAGTTCCGTTGGTTTGAGACTTAAACCAAGTCCACTGACCACTTCATCTTGTTGCCATCGAGGCAACCACCCGCGGAATTGCTGATAGATGCTGCTGCCCGCAAACACTTGCTTGGGTTGCGGTTGAAGCTTCACTAAGGAAGGGGTTACCACCAAGCGATGCAGTTCCAACAACTCAGGTTGTTCTGTGGGATCAGAGATCTGAAGGCTGACGTCAAACCCGCAATCTTCGTTATGCAGAAATTCAACCAACTCGCGTATGTCGCGGCTGGACAGATGGTGGCGACCAGCAACAAGTAACAAACTCAGTTGTTGGCGCGGATTGCGATCAATCCCATCCACCGAGGGAGCTACGCAATGTTGAGACATACCTTATGGGTTTTTGACGTGATGCGCAGATCCGCTAAGAAGAAGGAGAACACTCTGTTGTTACTGAGGTCACGGCATGCCCCTTCTGCCTCTTGAACAACGAGGATCAAAGCCACCCAACGGAGAGCCTTCAGTCTCTGAGCGCGTTCATCTCGACAGCAATCTGAGACGGTGGTTTGCGCGCAACCTCGGGCTTTGGAGGTCAAGACGACAATATTTATTTGATAACGAAGAAGTTTTTTTTCTGGACATGATGATCCGGGTCGAGATCTTCTCGGAATTTAAGTTTGGAGAGCCTCGCTATCGATTTAGTTGGTGGCCTGATCGAGATACCGACTTTTTTGATCGGAAACCTAGCTATGAGCGAGCCGGTGTTATGGAGGCCACATTGTTGGGCCATCAATTACAACGTAACCGTGCCTATCTGGAGCCCACGCCCCATCGCACCCGCATACGCCAGGTGGATGAGCACGAAATGGTCTTTGAATCTCATTATGACGACTGGGACGTGCAGGAATACACCCGTCTGATTGATGAGGATCGCTATCGATCAAGAGCGATTTACAGCTGGCAAAATAATGTTCTTGAGATTGTCGAACATCACCACGAAACAAGGATTGAGGATGCTTCCGCACCGATTCCGCTCTGATCAAAACTCGATTCGGATCCCTTTTAGTCAAATTTAGACATCATTACCACTAGCCCGATGCGGTCTGGATGCGGCACCATGGCGTGCGTATCCCGGTTTGATCCCTTGTCTGCTGTTAACCGACTCCGATCTGCACTTACTACACCATTGCTTCTTCTTCCCCTGTTCCTGGCAGGTCCTGCTGCAATGGCTCAGTCGTCCGGCAAGGCTCCGAAGTCACCAGCCAGCAACGAGGACATCTTTCTGTATCGCGGTATGGGGTCGTCCTATGTCTGTAATGCTCGTGCGGCAAAAGTTGAGTTCCCCAAAGCTGTTGGTATCGCTGCAGCGACTTACGTGCAACTCCTGAATGGTCGGCATGGAGGTTTGGTTGCATCCACAGGCAATAAGAAGTTGACCAATGAACAGCTTTTCGCTGGTGCCGAATTCCAAATCATCACTGGTGCCATGCAGTTTTGCCCCGACCAGGTTCCTGCGGATGTGAAAACCAAGGTGGAAGAGGCGTTGAAGAAGCAGAAGGCTGCCAAGTGAATGGGTGAACAAGGATGAGATGGGAGAAGTCGGCTTCTGGCTTGGTTTCTCTCCGAAGTTGAAGCCTGCACGCCAAGATCGTTACAGAGACTCCTGCGCATGGCTTCCGCCTCCACCCTTGCTCCGACGATTCGGCTGAAGGACTACAAACCTTTCCCCTTTCGTATCCCATCCGTTGATTTGGATGTGGTGATCGGTTCAGGTTCAGTCCAAGTCACCTGCCGTATGGAGCTCATCCCTGTTTTGGGATCTGAGCTCCAACCGCTTGAGCTTCAGGGGATCGATCTTGTATTGGAATCGATTTCCATCGATAACAATGTTCTAGAGCTTTCGCAGTACAGCATCAGCTCTCAACGTCTTGTCATTCACCAGCCACCGCAGAGGCCCTATCAGCTCACGACCGTGTGCAGGATTGATCCTCAGGCCAATACTTCTCTTGAAGGCCTCTATTCAAGTGGTGGCATGTTGACTACCCAGTGTGAAGCGGAAGGATTCAGGCGTATTACATACCATCCCGACAGGCCCGATGTGCTTAGTCGGTTCAGGGTTCGGATCGAGGCCGATCGACAGTGTTATCCAGTTCTTCTATCCAATGGAAATGCTTTGAAGGCAGGCCCACTCGCAGGAGATTCTCATCGGCATGAGGTGATTTGGGATGACCCTTCATACAAACCTTCTTATCTGTTTGCCCTTGTGGCTGGTGATCTCAAAGAGGTTCGAGATCACTTTGTGACCCGTTCTGGTCGCAACATTAGTCTGCGGCTTCATGTTGAACCAGGCGATGAGCCTTTGACGTCGCATGCCATGGAGTCGTTGAAGCGATCGATGGCCTGGGACGAGCGGGTTTACGGCTTGGAGTACGACCTCGATGAATTCAACACCGTTGCAGTCCGACACTTCAACATGGGCGCGATGGAGAACAAAAGTTTGAATATCTTTAATTCCAAGTTGGTTCTCGCCGATGCAGAAACTGCATCAGATGCAGAGCTTGAGCGCATTGAAAGTGTGGTGGCGCACGAGTATTTCCATAATTGGTCAGGCAATCGAATCACTTGTCGTGATTGGTTTCAGCTGTCCTTGAAGGAAGGTCTCACCGTTTTTAGAGATCAATGCTTTACGGCCGATCTCCACTCTGAAGCGCTCAAACGAATCGAGGATGCAGCGATGCTCCGCAATACCCAGTTTCGAGAAGATGCGGGGCCAACCGCTCATCCAGTGAAGCCAGATGCCTATCAGGCAATCGACAATTTTTATACAACCACGATTTATGAGAAGGGTGCTGAGTTGATTCGCATGCTCAGAACACTTCTGGGCGAAGAAAGATTCATGCGTGGAATGGCGCTGTATTTCAAAAGGCATGATGGTGAAGCCGCCACGACGGATGATTTTGTATCGGCGATAGCTGAGGGTGCGTGCACGGGAGGTGAAAGTCTTGGTTTTGATTTAGAGCAGTTCAAGCGTTGGTACGACCAAGCCGGTACCCCCAGGGTCACGGTCAAGCGAGACTGGGATGGTACAAACGGGGTGCTCCGCTTGACCTTGCGTCAGAGCACCCCGCCAACTCCAGGGCAGCCGCAGAAGCTGCCAGTGGTGATCCCTCTGCTCTGGGCTGAGGTTTCAGCCATCGGAGAGCCTGGTGAGGAACGGTTGTTTGTTCTGGATCAGGAGCAACAAACGATTGAACTCAGTGGTCTGCCATGCTCTGAAGAACCTCCTGCATTGTCTCTTTTTCGACAATTTTCCTCACCAGTTCAGTGGGAAGCGAGCCAAGAGCCCAAAGAACTCTTCACCCTTTTGGCTTGTGACAACGATCCTTTCGCTCGTTGGGATGCAGGTCAACAACTATGGCGACGTTTGTTGCTGTCGCGGGCCTCAGGACATCCTGATGTCGAGTTGGAACGTCAGATGCTCGAGGCTCTAAACCTGTTGCTGGCGCCAGCTGGAGAACAGGACCCTGCTGTGCTGGCCACGCTGATGGCTTTCCCTGGGGGCTCTGAATTAGAGGCTCTTCAGAAGGAAGCTGATCCCCCGGCGTTGTACAGCGCCGCCTGTGAGCTGCGTCAGCATTTCGGCCACTCCCTGGCTCCATTGCTCCGTGAGCGTCTGCAAATGATTGCTGCTGAACTGGAGCTGGCTTGGCCAGAGGGTCAGGGTCAGCGACAACTCACTGGACTGATTTGGTCCTGGCTGGCTGCAGCGGGTGATTCAGAGGTGCGTGCTGCTGCGTTGACGGCCGTCACGGGGCCCTCGATGACATTGGCTCGAGCGGCTCTTCGGGCGCTACAGCCTTTGGACTGCCCAGAACGTGACGAGGCGTTGAGTCAATTCCATGATCGTTGGCAAGAGAAGCCTGTGATCTTCGACAGTTGGTTTGCCTTGGAAGCATCAACGCCTCGTGCTGATGGTTTACAACGCGTCGCGTCTCTACTGGAGCATCCACGTTTCGACCCAATGGCACCCAATGCAGTGCGTGCGGTGTTGGGGGGATTGGCTGGCAATCCTTTGGTTTTTCACGCAGAAGATGGAAGTGGCTATCGATTTATGGCTGAACAAATTATTGCGTTGGATCAGCGTAATGCGATTACAGCCTCGAGACTGGCCAAGGTGTTTAGCCGTTGGGGTATCTACAACAGCAAACGCAAAGCCCTTGTGAAAGCTGCTCTGGAAGAACTCTCCGCTGCGCAGCTTTCGTCCAACACCCGTGAGGTTGTTGAGATGATGTTGGGAAAATCTGTGGATGATTAAATCAAGAATGAGAATATCTCAGAGAGAAAGTGAGTGAAACTGTCTCTCATTGCAGTTGCAATTACTTAATGATTAGTTCCTGGATCCCATGTTGATAAATGCTTCTTTTCGATATCGAGAACCTTCTGATCCTGAATGCTTGCCCCATAGTCCCTCCCAATAAAAATAAATGACTCCATAACCTCGTTCATTGGCCAGTTGTACTTTTTCCTTTAGTACCGCCATGGATGTTGTTCGTTTTCCAAAGCCAGCCAGCACACCAATTTGAATGGGAATTCCCCATTCGCGAGCCTTACGCAGCGCTGGCTGGTCTAGATCTTTTGCATACCCACGGAGGGAATAGGCATAGTTTTGAACGACCAAATCATCGATCAGCTGCCCAACGGCCCAAAGCTCCCAATCTTGAAGCCAGTGGTTGTAAGCAAACCGAAATGGTCCTGGAGATAAGCTAATCCGTACGGGTAGCGATTCTTTTTTGAGACGCGTCCGAAGTTCTCGGAGGAGACCTGTGAGTTTGCGTCGACGCCAGGTCATCCAATAGCGATTGGTGTGGTCTCGGGGTGGTTCGAAGCCAGTTTCGGCAGCGTATAGAGCTGAGGTGTAGGTGTCGTAACCCAACTCCACAGGCCATGCGAAATGGTCGTCGAGTTGTAGGCCGTCCATCCGGCAGCGTTTCATCACTTCCACAACAAGGCCAATGAAGCGCTCGCGCACCTGAGGGTGCGCGGGATTGAGCCAGACCATCTCTTTACCGTGCATCTTGATCACCGAGTCACCGTTTCGGCGAGACAACACCCATTCCGGATGCTGCTGAACCACAGCGGCATCAGCAGGCTCCATTAATCCGTACTCAAACCAGGGAACTACCTTCATCCCGCGTTTGTGAGCTTCTTGACTCAGCGTGCAAATTGGATCCAGCTGAACACCAGCTTTTTTTAGGGCTGGCTCCAACGGAGCAACTTCACTGGTGTGAAATGTTGTTCCACGACTCCACACATTTGGATACAGCACGGAGAATCCTGCTTGTTCAAGCTCATCTACCGCTTTGATTAGTTTCTTTCTGTCGTAATATAAAGGGCTGGGACTGTTAGTCAGCCAGACACCCAGCACGAGTTTTCTCTGAACATTGGGTAAGCGGCTTTTGCTCAGGAGCACCTTTGTGTGCTTGGAATGGGTGTTTTGACGATTGTCTATCTTATAGACTCCCTTACCTGATGCCGCTGCAGGTGTGATGAGCATACTAAAAGGTAAAATTAATGACCATAAGCGATGATTTACGTGAGCAAATGGTGTCCGAATGGAGTTGGTCGTTGATAAAGTATTAACCCTTGCCATGATTTGTCTTTGAGATTCAGTTGCAGGGGATATTGATCATCATTCTTTTGTCCCTGCTGATTGAGTCTTGTGGATTGATGTTAGCAAACGAATGAGAAAAGCCAGTGCGAAAAACAGAGGCCCTGGCTCCAGGGATAGCGTCAAGGATCCCATCACCACGCTATCCCTAGGGTGCTATTAATACCACGTATCATCAGCACCTCGCTAATGCCATGCGTTTTTGATGACATTTCACGGCTGTAGAGACTGGCGTTCCTTTCATGAGTGCTCAGGTTAAAAAGCAAGTCACGATGACTTCCGACTTGTTAAATCCAACGCTTGAGCCAAGAATGCTTAGGCCAAGACAGAGAGGTCAACGCTGAATTGCCAACAGCGATGACGTTCCGATCGATCAGTCAGCTGTCGAACACCCGCTCCTTCTGGAAAGCTGATAGCGACTAGATAACCTGCCTGAGCTATTCCGAAGGTCATAAGACCTTGATGGAAGTCATTAGAGGGCAATCAGTGCATGTCCTCCACTGTCCGCGTTTAAGAACTCAGGTTTTGCTACTTTGCGAATCATGATCTTCATCCTCAGTGCTAGAGGTTACGACTTTAGGTGTGAGATGCAGGCAGAGTTTGGCTTGGGAAAGCTAATGAGCAAGGCAGATAAGGCGCTGACGGAGTCGATGGTGATGTCGTGATCTGGTATGGATTGGTAGCCAAAGACAGAAGATCAGTACAAGAAAAATAGGCAAATGCAAGACTCAGACCTAGTCAAATACCGTTCAAACTTTGATCAACAACCTTCTGTCTTTCATCTTCGTATTTGCATGATTTCAGGCATGGGTTTTTTTGTTCCAATGATTTTGGTGCGAAAATACAGGCGACCTTGGATGGATGGGGACGGAGACGTAACGCTATGTGAGCGACAGTGAGGTAGATTTGTTTTCCAGGGAACTAAACCCTAGCTTGATTGTATTCTTCAGAATTAATTTTTGGGGTGCAATGTTCTTGATTTTGGCAAGCTGACCAGGGAAAAGTCATCTGGTTCCCTTTGATTGAATCAGCCTTCAGAGCAATCCCGGTATTCTGCGCGTGATGCTTTCCCATAAGCCTGGCTTACGGTTCATCTCATTCGTTGCCTCAACACGAGCTGACAAGATTTCTTCCTCGCTGAGCATGAGGGCATCACACAGTTGGTCAAATGCGTTCTGTTCCTGAGCGTTCACTGCAAATTGATAGACGTCGCGAGAAGAAGCAATCACCATGAACGCCATGGTGGCAGTCGTGAGCCGATAGTCGTAAGGAATCTCTTTCGCTAGCGTGACAATGTCTTGAGGAGAAGTAAGAGCATCTGCCCATGATGGGATTTGGTTTTTTTCGACAAAAATTCTGCTCGCTCTCTCCAACACTGCTAATTCCTCTTCTGCAACATGGCCATCGGCCTGGGCCATGAGTCTCAGTATTTTGATCAATGTACAGGCCGTTTCAAAATCCAAGGCTTTGCACCCTAATGTTTGTCATGATTCTGATCTTGAATGATCTTAAAGTCCAATGAGGTGAGGCAAGGCTGTGATCTAACGCATCACCTTAGGGGGTTTAAGCATGAGACCTAGAAAGTCAAACTTATCCAGTGGTTGATGCAAAACATTAAGTCCCTGTAGGATCATTTGGCCAATAGAATCGGTGATGGGATCAGGGTGTGTCTTTAGAGGCAGAGTCTTGTCTTGTGGGCAATGATCGATTGATCCAGCCTTTCCTGTGAACTCCTTTGATGTTGCAGCGATTCACTGAACTCTAAGTCCTTGTCTATTGAATAGGGTTACAGGACAGGGTGGAGTCTTAATCTGCAGTCATCAAGGCTGTTGCTCTAGAACTAAATTCACACAGTCGGTCAGTCACGCTTTTGAATTCTTCAAGCTCCAGCTTGAAATGGTCTTGATCATCCTTTCTCGTCTGGAAGCCCTTTAGGTTGTTCTTTCCATAACCCTTTCGGCTGGATGTCCAGAAGATCTTCACTCTGTGCCTCTAGCGTCTGTGCTTACAAGGGTCATGACAACCGAGCATCTGACCCTAGGGAATTGATGATTTATACCACAGTTATCGGAGAAGTCCTCCTTATCGGCTCCTTTGCAACCCCAAGTATGGCCTAGATCTTCTTGGACAAATGCACGCTGATCAGGGATGAAACCAATAACGTTAAAACTTTCTCCTGCAACTTCCATCAGACTTTTGGCAATGTCCAGGTCTGAAGAACAATTGGGAGATCTTTTTTCTTGCAAAGAATCAAGGAGCTGAATTGATCCGTGTCAACAATGTAGGCTGCATCACTTTCACTAAAACTGGCCAATATAACCTGGTCGTTGATCATTGATCAACCAAGAGTGTTTCGCATCACGATCAGCAAAGCAGGACTGTGCCTTTGAGTTCGGACAGCATTCGCTCTGGTCAGTGAACAATGATTTCCTGCATCTATTCCTTGCACAGCAAATGGAAGTGAGTCATTGAAGGTAACGGTTCCGAAGCCATGCCAAGCATCTCTTTGTATGTGGATGTGAAACACCTCAAGTGTGTTGTCTCTGATGCTGAGGAAGGCAAGACGTATCAGCGAGAGAGAAGCAAGAGCTGAATCGTTTCGCTTGTCGCTGGAGCTATACCTTGAACGGAATTTTTTGGGTTGTCATGTTTAGATTAAAAGTATTCTTGCAGTTAGTGATCATCAGTGCCGATCCAGAGGTGTCTGAAGTGGCTTGGACGACTTAGGATACAACCGGGAATCAGTTGATTTCCCTGTGCTGGAATTGAACAAACAGTGAGCCGATGTACACATCAGTTAGATCAAACATAGGTGATACCTTTGCATCTCACATATCCCTTCAGGATGGATACATGGAGTGCCGAATTCGTCGGCTTTTTGAATAACTCTAGAATCAAACATGTGAAAGATTGATTGGTTGATATAGCTTCCTTCAGTTTATTATTTGGTTTAAAATATCACGGATCAAGTCCTGCTCAATCTCAATTTCTTCTTTGCTCATGAAGCCATCTTTTGTTCTGGCACCCTCTAGATTAGCCATTCTTTTTATGCAAAATTTTACGAGCTCTGGCGATTGTTTTGTCAAGCTTGTCAGTAAATTGAACATGACTTGTCTTTCAAGTCGTTGCCTCTTTTCGTAATTTGTCTCTCCAAATAAACCCATAGTCTTAAATGGTTAGCTGTTGTCTTTGGCCTTATAAGTTTTGCTCGCCTCGTGGATGTAATAAATGGCATCCTTTCTTGATGTCGTTTGTTCGGCGAGTTCAATTAGTTCTTCGTAGGAGACTGATTTTCCGTTGTAATTGATTTTAGTCGTTGGTTTCATCATGGTTTCATCTGTTCTCGTCAAGAACCAGCATCAGAGTGAAGGGAGGTGGTGGCTGTGTCGCAAGACAAACCAATATTGCGAAGACCTTTAGCATGTTCTTGTGGTTGAGGTTTTAATATGAATTATTTTAAGATGATTATTGTGTTGTGGTGAATGCTACATGCTCCTTTTGTAGCTTCAGCTACGAATTAGGGATTTTTTTGTTTCCCAATGGATTAAGTTGTGACTCCTCAGTTGTTTTGTTGCCGTTAAACCTTGTCTCTTTGTCTCTGTGCGTCATTGATTCCCGATATTCTCGCTGGCTCTTCGGCCCTTTTCATGGGCTTCTGAGCATAATTTTTTGCTTTTAGATTAACCCTTCCCTCGGCCTACACTCATGATCTCGAAACTCAATGATTTTGTTTTGCTCATCTATGGCCTAAAGGGTCTGGTTGTTTTTGATTGATCTATTAAATTCTCTATTGCGCTCTCGTGATAAAACGAAGTCCTGATATAGAAACACCTTCTCCGCCTTATGAGGACTGGGACAATGGTTGAGTTGGAGTGAACGAGTCATATTCCTCCATATCCCAGTGATTATGCTAAATCATTCGTTCTAATGCACCTATGTGTGGCCTTGTGCATTGGACAAAATGAGTCCCAAAACTCAGCTTCCCATCAATTCTCTGGCAGTCGCACTCTTGGCAATGGCTGTGATTTTTCTAGCGATTAAGGAGCCGCGTTGCGATTGCAACAGTGGTTCAGCATCAGCGGGAACTCCAACTCCACAGCAACCCTCTCCACCCGTGAGGTCGAGAACTCAGATCCAACGGGAATTAGGGAAGTTTTGATCTCACGTCAAAAGTTCCTGCTAGTGCGAGGAATGTCTTAATCAGTTTCGGTGAGCTGAAGGAGCTTTCAGGTCGACCAAGCAGAGTCTTGATCAGACATGGTGACGGTCGTCACACTGTTCATGCCACAGCTCAGGTTGAATTTCTCGCACCTGTTGACAAGCCAATCAATATAAACATAAAACAACAAATCAAGCTTAACAACGGTTGCGCACCACAGCAAGCACAAAATTCAATGTTGAACAAGAGAATATTAAAAAGTTAATTTAAAGGTAAATGCTTAATCGCACGAACCATCTTCTCTTTTTAGTAACAGGAAACTAAGAGAAGTAGATCTGGAAGTTACAGTAATGTCTTTTCCCTTCCCATTAAAGCCTTGAGTTGTAGATTAGCAGTAATATCGATTGATAAAGTGTATCTCGGGTAAGTCAAGAGAACCGCTATGGTGATGACTATCGTCACCATGGCCTTTCGCCAAGCTCGAACAAGGTGCCAACAGCAATAGAACAGGAAGGAGAAGTAATGTCTTTTTCATGGCAGAAGTAATGTGCTTTTCTTGGCAGAACCATACCGTCTTATACATGGGAAGCAAGGGATGTGGAGAAACGATGACAACTTGGGCGAGTGACTAGGTGCGTCTCCTGACACGCTTCTAATGCTTGCCTTGCTGATGGATACCTCCCCCATCCAACCAATACAAATGCAAAGAGTATGGAGAAAAGAATGAATGATTTTCTCAGTTCAGAACTATACCGTCTTTTATATGACAAGCAATAGACAACGACAACGGATAAGCTGACAACATCAACTCAGATGTTACTTTGTATCTTTCAAGATAAAAGGTCGCCGCAAAGGCTTCAACTTCAGTAAGGCGGCTCAAGAAAAAAGACCAGAGGTTTAAGAGTGAACTCGGAGCGAACTCGCTTCGCTCATTCTTCACTCGTTCGACCGGCCTATATGGTTATTTGAATTCTGCAAGTTGAGAGCGGTGTCAAGCATCTGTTTTGCAGATGTCAATGGTGTTTGGGGAGCTTTGGCAATGCCATTGCGTCGAGCATTAATCTCAGCGTCCTGTTGGTCAGCTTTGCGGTCTAGCTGGCGTTGAGTAAAGTTGTTCATTGTTGACTAGTTGGTATAGAATTGATAACTCAGGTGCTGCCCCTGAAGGTTTCGGATCCACCCTTTCCTACATCTGTCTCTGGATGTTATCGAGTTGGGTCAATGTTTTATTTCTATTGACCATAGATGAGTTCGTTGAGGTATTGGTAAAAGAATACTCACAAGAGTATTTCCACTGGAATACTAACTTGAACTACTCGTTATTTATTGACAAGAGTGAGTGTCAAAGTGTGCGTTTGGCACGCTCTTCAGTTGACCTTCCGGAAGACATACTCCACGTATCTTTCACAAGCATTTATTACATCTTCATTGGTGAGAACTTCTACGTCTAAGACACGTTGAGGCTTAAGAATAATTCCTATACTAATGGTGTCTCTACTCGCGATAATATCGGCGAATACCAGTCCAGACATACCAAATCGATTATCTAGAGAATTAATATCAGGTGTAGCTACAGAAACACCTGTTTGTGTTTTTTGTCTGGAAATAGGCTGCGGCGTAGAGCCATGCTGGCTCAGAACCGTTCATATGCCAGCTCAGGTTTTCTACGATGATCGCGAACTCGCTCGAGATGAAGCCCTCCGTTGCAATGCCCCTCTTCAGTGGGGTTGGATCAGGCGTCTCAGCGCCCGTGAGATCTATGAAATGTCATGTTCAGTCGTGCCGCAAAACGACCTTTCACTCCAAGCCAGAGAATCTCAATGGGTCACTACTTTCGACTCTGAATAACGCTTTTAGCAACGAGAGAATCGGTAGATATTGAATTTTTTGTGACACAGATTGTGAGTACGATCACATCTTAATTTGATTGCCATCAACACAAAACATCGGGAATCAAGCCAAGGTGTTTATAGGTGGCTATTCACCACTTCTTTCACTCTGTCGCTCTAGAAAAAATGTCAAGATTACCAACTCTCGGGCAATTGATTTTAATTGACAGTTCGCGCCGGCGCTCCTCCATTGGTGAAATCAAAAAAAGAGATGTTTCTCTTGACATCACATTACCCAAGACAACTCAACAACCAGACGAGAAAACTGATCAATCGTTCTTTGATTCTAGCCAAAAACTTCAGACTTTTGTTGATTTAACGTTTACTTCTCCCACCTCTTCTAGCGCGTTTCCTCGATTGGAGATACAAGTCACTTCAGGAGATGGGTCTAGTGGAGCAGCTCATGGTTCAAATGTACCTGGTGAGGTGACAGCAGATGCCGATGAATCTTGGCAAGGCCCAGGGATAGACACTGTAAAAACGATATTTGAAGTTGCCGCCAAGATATTGCCTCCCAATGCTCAAATGTTTAAGTCCGATATAACCATTAAGTATAATTTGACAGGAGGATTTTCGCATTGGAGTCATAATCCTGATGGTGCGCTGCAAATCCAGCATGATTTTGATGGCCTTAATGTCACGTCTCAAGTGCAGAAAGTAAGAGACGTCTTCAACTATCTTTCAAATGCTCTCAATATCAGCTTTGTTGAGGATAATAAATTCACCGACTTTGCGGATCTCGGCGATAGTAGTGTAAGTACATTCTCTCAATATAATGGATATATAAGTTTCGGTGACATCAGTCCTTACAGCTTTGCTTCAGTTAAGCATAGTAGTATTCAGGATTCTCGGTATTCTATTATCAATCTTGGGGATGGTTCGTTGAACAATGATTTCAATACAATATTGCACGAGATTGGGCATGTAATAGGGCTTAGACATCCTGGCTCGTATAATTACAATCCTAACGGTACAAGTATAACTTTTGAAGGCATGGCTGAATTTTATAATGATACTGATTTGCTGTCCGTGATGTCTTACTTTACTCCGAATAATATGAGCTCTGTGCTTACTGACTATGAAAATCCGAATATTTTTGGGTCTCATATGAACCAAGCAACTTTGATGCCAGCTGACTACATTGCATTAAGAGCCAGGTATGGAGTTCAGCAGAATAGTATTGCTCATGGAGGCTTTAATGAGCAAAAGATCATCGGTGTTAATACTACGATCACACCTGAAGATTCTATTTGGAACCAGGTCGAATCCTACATCACTGAAAATAGATATTTTTACACTCAAGTCGCGAATCACAATGAGGATACTGTTGATTTTAGTAATACGACTGAAGACCAAAAAATTGATCTTCGCGTCACTTCTGGTGATGATTACGATGCTTTTTGGTCGAACATTGGAGGTGGTGAAAAAAATCTTGCTTTTTCCGAAGTTTCGTGGTTCGAAATCGCCAAGTCGGGCGGTGGTGATGACATATTGATCGGCAACGAAGCCAATAATGCCTTATTTGGAAACGATGGAGACGATCATCTCACCGGCTGGGATGGCGATGATGATCTTGTAGGAGGTTGGGGAGATGATGAACTCTTTGGTGGCTTTGGCAATGATTTGTTGATCGCTGGTGAAGGGGATGATTTTTTGCACGACTCAACAGGAATCAATGAAATGTATGGTGGCTTGGGTAAGGATACCTTTTACTTGAAGCAAGGTTTAGGACATAACACTATTCACGATTTCAGTGGCATGGATGATCAAATTCAGCTTGGTGATGGAGCTGACGGTGTTTCAATTATCAATCATTTGGATGGCAGTTCACAAATTTACCAAAATGGAGATCTCTTGGGAATCGTTAATGGAAAATCTGCCGACACACTAGAAGTGAGTGGGACCTTTATTGTCGGAGTCAATGCTTATATGTGAGCTCGCTGCAGATTTTGCATGAATTGTAGTTGAGTTTTATGGGGCATCTTGTGATCTTTTTTCTATTGGCTAGAGAGTGTCAGCAGTTTTGAAGTCTTTGAACCCTGGTGTTTGCAACCTCAGATATCCGCAACCTCAGCGGCTTGAGACTCGAATCAAGCTGGCCACAAGCTATGACGCGTTGGAGATTTTCAATGGAATGCTATGTGATATCCATGGACAATGTTAATCGGATCTATAAGGTTCAGATCCACTAAAACTTGTTGTCATTGTTGGAAGAATGTTTACTGTGCTGCTATCGCAGATATCAATCGTAAGGAGTGTACTAATCGCAGTGTTCCCCCAAGTCAGGCCTCCATGCTGGTTAGGTAAGCTGCTTACAGAGTGCAGTTCTGAGGAAAATTTCTTTACTGCTCTTGATGTATTTCCCCTCAGGACTAGAGGTGGCAGCACGCGCGAGTGAGGACAATCCAGACGATTCCGAGATGTTCCCCTAGGAGTTTGATTGGCTCAGAAATCGCCGTTGTAGTGACGGCTCACCTGCAGGCTCGTCCCTTTGCTCTGACTGCTGTTTGCTAAAGAAATATGTTCTGGATGCCTTGGTGGAAGCCCAATCAATTCAGCGGCAGTTAACGGTCTCAGATGGATAGGAGACAACCTCTTCCCACAGCTAATTTGAGAACCTGTTCACGACTGATCGCATGTCTCTGACTTGGCGCGAAGTCTACGCCAGCCACTCTGCAATTGGTATCCCACGACCTGTGCGCTTCCTTAATGATGCATCATGAGATGATTGTGGGACATGAATAGTTGGGTTTGAATTTATAGTTTTGAGATAGTTGTTTACGATTCTCTTCCTGATGGATGAACACGTTGTTCTTTGATTGATATTGATCAAGCTATCATTGCTCTGACTTGCATGATTGATTCATGGCTAAAGACTCAGTTCCGGAATCGAAGGTTTCTGACAATTCAGAAAACGCCAATAGGGACTATTTCGAGACTGCATTGTCTCTGCTTGAATTAGAAAGACAGCAGTATGAATCTGATAAAAAGACTACCTTGGAGTGGATAGCTGATTATGGTTCACGTATTCAGAAGATCGAGAACCAGTTGAGGCTACGTGATACAGATATCGGATTAATGACTAGCGATCAAAAAAAAGAAATTAAAGGATTGGAGAAAGCAAGGACAAAGCTTTTTGCTAAAAACGAAAGGCTTTCAAGCCAGTTGGAAACGTGTTTGGAAAGAGAGATTTACCTTCGTTCTATTATGACCTCAGCATCGAAGGGAAGAGAATCCCTGAATTTGTCAAGGTTTTCGTTGTTCATAGCCTTTAGTGCTCTTGTAGTAAGTATTTATAGCGGTCATCGCTTCATGAAAGTTGAAGATAATACTCCGCAGCAGCGCTTACCTGCCTTGAAATCTTCTCCCTCCAATTCCGGTCATACAGAGAAAGAAAGCCCCTTTCCATTGAATTTGAAAGACTTAAATCAAAGAATACCTTAGCTTTGAAGTGTGCTAATTTTAATTGTTTTAGCTATTTAAGGCTTATTCATCCAGTTCATTATTGAATTAATACTGTGAGTGATCTGAATACTACTGTCATCCTCTAGCTGCCAGTCTCCCCCTAGGAGAGGTCCCTTACACTCCTTCCAGGCAGCTAGAAGGAGTGGTGAAGTCTTTGTTGAAAACCTGAACCTAATTGTCGATTGAAGTGAAGCGTCTGTCTGAGTTTAGTCTGACAAAATTCAATGCATTTCCAGTGGATGCAGGGCTGGAGCATGAAGAGATCAACTGTTAGATCTCGAGAACGATTCCAGGTGGCTATCACGTTTACTGAGAGGTGTCTTTGCGAGGCGGTTATCCTCGGATTGAGTTGCAAAGTAGACTGCGTGCCTGCCCAGCGAATAAATCTCCGTTGAGTGCCACCCCAGCTACAGCGCTTGAATGTCTGTTGCGATCCCCGAGGTATGGGTAGATCGTGCACTATTCGATTAGGATTAATCAATCACTAGATGGCTCATCTCTTGCTCCTCTAGTCGATTCTCACACCCCTACTTTCGTTCTACATTACATGCTGATTCTATTGGGGCGAATAGGGCCAGATTTTGTGGTTTTCCTATAACCGCAGGGCCCATGATTAAGAGAGGCTTATCTTTACAAATAGTTGTAATCTCTACATTGTATTTGATTGATGGGTCAAGGGATGAATTGTCTTTTATGCATCATCAGCGTCAGTAGGGCGATTTTTTATTGAATAAAAATACGACGGCAATCAATGGCCTTGGTTTTGGCTGTTTGAAGAGAGTCGTTATGATAAGCTCCTGTGATACCGTCCAAGAATTAGGGCAATGAGCAAGGCTATATAGAGCTGACCTACTAGTGAGATCACAACTTCAGATACTCTGCCCACAAGATCTGTTGTGACAATATTTGTACCCACTGTAGATAGCATCGCAAATGATGATGCCATTAATGCAGGAGCAAAATATAGGCTCGGATTGGAATGGTTGAGTGCTGATTGCATCGTCTCGACATCGAAGACATTTGGATGCAAGACCCAAATGGAATTTAATAAAATCCCTCCGCCGACTCCAATCAGAAGATAGCCTGCAACAGCACCCATCACGACCCGAGCGGTCACGAGAGGTTCTTGACTGAGTACGCGAATAAAGCGAATTTCAGTCAATCCAATAAAGATCAACCATAAAATAAGACGCACTGGTGCAGACCATTTAGTTATTGGCATTCCTTCTACTAAGAAGCTTAGATTCCAAAGAACCTCAACAAATACGACACTAAATCCCAGCCAATATAGAATTTTGCGATCCATTCCTCGCAATAATGAATAGGGGGCAACACCTATGATCACGACTAAGGCCAAAACAACTAATTCGATTGATAGGAGGGTCGGGAAAAATAAACTCAGTGGTAATGTTGCAATCAGAAAGGCCTCGATCATTAGCAATCGTGTATATCCACGATGCCTATGGTGCATATGCTCGCTCTCTTGTTTTGTCAGTCTTTTCATTCTGTCGAAGGTGGAAGCTAATGACTTCTGTTGATAGCTTAACTTGATTTTTTAAAATTACATTATTTGTGAAGTTTATGGAAATTTTCGTGGAGTGACGGCGCTCTATTGTCAGCCTCGAGTCTTAACAGGATTTGTATTGAGTCTCTTAAGTAATGATCGCCTTGAGTCTTTCGTCTGTCCTTGTCCTTGCTCCATTGCGTTCTCACGGGTTTCGCTACGGCTCACCTTTGAAGGTTTCAGCCGTGTCTTTCTCTGAGCTATTCAGATCTTGTTGCCAAGCAAACGGAACTGGGGAGGCAGATTCTTTTTTGTTTCAGCAAGACAATGCGATTGAGTTTCTACCGATTGAAGGCGTCATTGGTATGTTGTTTTGATGCTCTTTCTCTGATCTGATCGGCTAAATAATATCTGGAGTACTGGATAGTGTGGTTTTTGACCGCTTAATCTGTACTTTTACTGTGAGCCTTTTGGCTGGAATGGTGGTTGACGCATGAAGTTCAGACAATCATGAGAGTGCCTTGCGCTAGTGGAGAGCGAGTGATCTCAAACAGGGGCTATGTCGCTATCGATAGCTTGGATCTGGCGTCAAACTCCATGAATGATGACTCTGAGTACTCGGAGTTTGCGATTGATGATGACTGACGACCACTAGCTCCTCGACTGAGCCAAGACTATGCAATGGATTCGATCGATGCATCTCAGGTCTGAGTGCTGTGTGTTCCAAGTCCCTGCAGGGGCTGGTCAACTTACCCTTGAGATCGTAGTGCCAGTAAATTCGATTCTCGCCACTGACACTTCGATCTGATGCTCCTAGCCCTGGAGCGGCAGTTGCAGCAGAAGAGGATCAACAACGTGCGTGCAGTCAAGCTGATTCCCCTTTGGATTTGCACTACAACCCATCGCTCAAGCTGAGTGACATAGCGCAACTGCAGGGCCTGATTCATGAGGCTGCTTTCAGCACTCGTTGCATCGAGACAGCCTCACATTCCAAACATTTCGATTGGATTCATGACTTTCGGTCCAGTCTGATTTCAGCAACACCTCCACTCCATTGCTTCATGAGGAGTATCGGTAGAGCACAGCAGGATGAATTGAAAGAAAGGCTTTGAGACCAATCCCTCGGTCGGTTTGGTCCCCTCCCGCTGTGCCTGAGCAGTGAAACGCAGGTTGTGACTGCCTAACGTTATCTCCAAAGCACCGGAATCAATCACGCTCAATTGTGTCGAGAATTACATAACTGCTCGACACAATTGAGCCCAGTGGCCCAATGCCTCAGCTGCCAACAGGTTGAGGACTCCATCCAACCAGCTCTTCAAGATTGACTGATCTCATAATTGCCCTTTCGGCCTTGGTGCTCAGAGCTGCATGGATTGATTCGCCTGATGGCTTCTGATAACTGAATACGTCAAAGCTTGAAGGGTTTGATGCGACGGACACTTGTCTCCCGTCACGCAGTAGATATTGAGCCAATGGTGTGCAAAATCAAAGCCATTTATCTCCTGCCGTTCGGGCCAAAGCAACAAATGTCAGAGGATCCATTCCTACCCCCTTCCCTTGCGGGGATCTGGCTTGTTGGCAAAGCTGCCGCTTCTCATTTTCCCATGGCTTCACTGCTCCTACAGGCAGGATCACAATCAATCTTGAGTTTGGCCAAAGAGGGATTCATGGATTCCAGATATGAGTCACTTATTGGCACTAAAATCTTAAACTGTAACTAAAAAGTTGAGATATTGATGCACTATATTCAATTGAATTCTTTCAGAGAACATACGCGTTACAACAACAACAACAATATCATCATCATCATCATTAATTATCTCTTGTTGATTCTGCTTGATCGAGTTGTTCTCGGCACTGAGGGGATGGACAAGGCTTAACACTCATCAACTTGGTTTCATTTGTCCTTTTTAATGCTTAATCTCGATTTTTATGGCTGAGTTTTACTTTGTACGCAAGTCTTGAACAGCGTCGCATCTCGCTTCTCTGAGGCAACGCCTCACGTAGACACGTCAGCTTTATGTTTATTAATAGTAGCGGTCGCCATTGAGCATGATATGGCGACCTTAATGAGGTTGTAAGTAAGCTGGAAAAAACGAGCTGATCTCGCCAGCGATTGTGAATTCTGCAATGAACAAGACAACTCTGCTCAGCATGGCAGCCATTCTCGCTTCAACTTCAGTGTTGACCAGTGCCTCTTATTCTGCTGTTCACAGCTGGCCTGATTCTGCAAATGTTCTTGAGCAACGCATCGAAAAGTTTTCAAATGATGCTTGGACTGCTCTTGCACAAAGTGATCCTAATCAATCGAATCTGATTTCCAGATATTGGGGTAATGGTGGGGGGCGTCGTTGGGGTAATGGAGGTGGACGCCATCGTTTTTGGGGCAATGGAGGTCGTCCAGTCCGTAGATGGGGAAACTTCCCCAGCCCCCGTGTTTTTCTTAACGGCCCGAGACGCGGATTTGCGAATTGGTAAACGCAACGCAGCAGATGCTGTCTATAGCTTTACAGACTTCTCTCAAAGTTCGTGCTTTGTTTGAACGAGCTTTCAATTCAATCGTTTGAGTTTCTGGCTTCTGTCTCGATTGCGGCTCCATCACCTCTTTCAAGTCTTCTTGAGGGTGATTACATGGATTGCAGCTTTGACTTGATGGAGTCCATCTCGATTTCAATCTTTGTAAGGTCTTTGCCCAGAAGATGCCTTCGATTAGAATTGACAAATTATGATTTAATTTACATGTGATTTCCGCTCTATAAGCCCCCTAAAGGCTCAAGCTTCACGCCATAGTAGAGGTGCTTCTTGAATGAGAAATCAGTGACCATATGGCTTATTGATTGCATGCAAAATTGGCTGCTATTGTTGTTTGCCGTGAACTTATTTGGTCGTTTGTCTTGTGTTCTTCCACACATGGCTGATGACAGTTTGACACCTTCCGTCCTCAGAAATTCTGTATTATTCACATGTCTGAATATTCATAAGCTCAATGTTTACTGTATTATTCTTTGCCTATCTTTTTGCTGTGGTCGCGATTGGATATCTTATTTGTAGAACGATGACTTGATGTTAAGTCTGATTAGTATGAAAATTATGAATCGGCCAAAGTATTATTCAGCTACCTTCATGGAAGTACGCTGCTGCTATAGAGATAACTTAAATTAGCCGCTAGTGACGAGCTGAATTTTAGTGAGGATTCCCGGAATAGGCTTTTCCTGGCCTGCCGCTTGGATCGATTGAGTTGATCTTGCGACGGTCAGCTTATCCAGCTGCGATTCATCAACGTTGCCGAGCTCTTGTTGAAAGCTATATTTTCACAGAATATGCCTAGATCAATGACATAGTCAATCGAACAAGCAGCGATTGATCAAAGCCTCATCCTCCTCTGTCCTCTATCCGGGATTTCCTGCAACGTAGTCATCAATGGAGTCAATCGTTCTTGTCTCTGCATTTGATAGGAGAGATATTTCGATATGGCTATCTTCTGGCATGACATAGAATCTGTTTGTTCTGGTATCACAATCGCTTTACAAGTAATCGCAGCATGACCTGATTCAATTGACCCATGAATTGATGATCGTTGCTCCTATTGGCAGTTTCTTAATTGGTTAGCATTGTAAGTCTTCAATGGCATCGTTTTTTGGAGCAAATTATTCTTGATAAATCTTCCAGAACTCCTCTGTTGACCTAACGTTTTCACCCGCCTAGCGCAGGTGTAATATCTCGCGACCAAACGTTTGAGGTAATGCTAAACTGGCATGGCTAGATGTATGTATTTTCAATCATTTTCAGGTTTGTAGTTATTTCTTCTCCTGTTCAATTGGCTTTGAAAAACGAGTATTTTTAAAGCTTTCTAGATTAAACCAGTGATGGTATGCGTGTTTAGCACTTCCACAAATCGGTGCTATTGCCGCAACTCAATCGGAACAAAGTGCACTCTCCCCAATGAAAGGCTAGCTGAGCACCCATGGAGCAACCAACAACCAGAAAGATCTGTTCAATGCCGAAGTATTGAGCAAGGACATGATTGATCGCAAAGATCTTTTCATCAGATAGCACTTCGTAGGCTTCGAAACTCATCAATGCCTCTTTCAGGACGACTCCTGACTGCGATTTAAACTCGCCAAGTTGTCTTTAGAGGGTGCTATCTATCAAATATGCTGATTGAAAATTAGGCTCAACCAATCTATGGATCCAGGACTTTGATCAAGACACCATGGAGGCACGCCATGATCGTGAAGTTGAATTCAGCTCAACGCTCATGACCGCCGTCTGCGCACTATCTCTATCCGGCCTGGTCTTTTCCCGACCTTGACGCCCAAATTCTTCCTAGTTGCTAGAACTGTTGATATAGCTCGCTTCTCAGAACATGAGTGAATACTGGACAAACCGCATGACCGTTCCCGTCGTCCGTGCTAAAGAGTTTGCAGACCTATCTGCTTGCTATCAAGAAGCACTCAAGGACCGTGGTGCACTGGATTGTACCTACAAGCTCTGGTCTGAAATGACTGCTGCCGAGAAAGCCAAAGTGAATAAAAGACTGCCCAGCACTGCTAACAACTGGTACGTGAATTGATTGGATCGCAACAATCTGTAAGTCCTTGTGACTCGAGGACAAGTAATCATCGCTGTTTTGAGTGTTCGTCTTTGCTCTTATTTTCAGCAGCCAATCAAAAACCCCGCTCGTGGTGGGGCGTTAATCAACAGCACTGAAGAGGATTACGTGCCTATCGCATCTGCTTAGGGGGTTGGCTCTTCCCAAGTGATAAATGGTTCCGTCCCTGCGACCTTCACGCGGTCAACTTCCGATTCGCTGCAGCACTGTTTGAGTCAATACTTCCTCTTGATGGAATCCAAGAGGAAGCAAAGTGAAAACCTAATTTGAAGGCATATTATTTAATCTCTTTTGCATATTTGTGTGCCACCATTGAGTGATATGTCTATGCATGTGTCTAGTGTAAGCGTTTTATGCATGTCTTCACAGTCCACGCCATGTTTGCAATAGCAAGCTCCGCCTGGGTCACACGTCCATTTCTGTATTCGTGGTTGTGTCTTGATTTTGTTTACGTTTGCGTGAGGTGTTCGATTAACGCCAGCTTTCCGTTGTGCGTAAGAGGGTTGTGCCATCAAATTTAATGCGGCAAGTAAGCAAAGGGGCAAAACAAGAAGTGAGGTTTTCATCGTTGTAAGAGGTGTTTTCAGGACCAACTGAATGCCACGTATCGAATCCATGCGTGAATCATTGCTTGCATTAAATTTGAAAGTATTAATTGAAATCAACCTGATCTGTGATCTTGCTCACAACGATCAGAAGGCACTAAAAAACCCCGCTCGTGGCGGGGTGGTCAGGTCACTCACTGATCTCAATTTTTACCGTCATTACTTGATGTACTGGTGTAGCTCGCAGAACGGTTGTTGCCGTAGCTGTAATAGCAACTCCTTCCCCAGCCCCCGGAGATCGCATGCAGGTCCTCCGGCTTGATTTCCTGATCCATCTGTTCTGAATCCACTGGTGATTCATCCATCTGTTTTGAGTTGATGTCAGTCATGGTGATCGGTGTCTTGAAGTGAACGAACCAGAAGGGATGGCTCCTCCCTTTGTGTAGATCCAAATCGATTGAATCTTCTGAGGAAGAGCTGAGAGTTCAGCGCTGGGCTGCCCCCCTGACTCCTTCAGCTTCTCTGAACTCACCGCCTCACTCGCTGATGGCCATCACCCAGGTCTGTGATCTTGCTTACAGAGTCCAATGCAACCAGCTGAAGCAGCAGTGTGTAGTTTCAGCCTGGTGCCGGAGTTGAACAGGCCTGAGGAGTTCTTGGTTCAGGCCAGAGGAATGAGGCCCTTGGCTCTGGTGGCCTGAGCACCATCAGGCTTCTTGACCTGCGAGTTTTTGTAGGTGTTTAAGCAGTTGTCTGCTTTGCGCGGTGGTGACCCCGTTCCAGTCGTTCTCGAGTGCTGTCGTGGGTTTCCCTTTGGCTGTGAATCAGGTCTACGGGCACTTTCCAACAGATGGAAGCAGAGACAGCCGTCTTCAAGGGTTTGGTTTCAGGGCCATTTCAGACCAGGTTCCACGGGAGCATCTTGACGGTTTTGATTCATTCCTCACAGTCACTGTTGCTAGTAACGGTGAGCTACAACGCCAGGCTTTGTCAGGTGATCATTCAGCAGCGTTCACCATCAAAGAAGGGAATCCGCTGTTCCTATCGGTGCAGGCCGGGGAACGGTCATCGTCCTGCACCTTCCAGCGGTGGCGCATCTGTTTGAAGCAGAGCAATGGTGGATGACTGATCTGATCCACGTTGATGAACTTTATAGGCTTCTTCAAAACTGATTACCATCCGCTTTCTGCATTTGCAAATGTGGCGGTGATGACCACTTGCACTGTTAAATTGCTGGCGCTTAATCTATTGATTAAATTTGGTGATGGGTCAATCAGTAGGCAAGATTTACTGCGCCAGTATAACTATTTTCACACAATTGATTAGCTCTATGAGGATTTATTGGTAGCGATCACTACGCCCAACACGCTTTTGTTCATGCTGAACAACAGCACTCTATATTTCCATCAGAGTTAGAAAGATTCAAACAATGTCCTATGAAAGAAACATCACTGGCACCTACGGATTTGAGCTTCCTTGGCCCAATCCTTGCGGCGTCAGTTCTAGATTATTTTTGGCCTTCTCCTAATTAGATACCACTTAAGTTATGGACGAGCACACTTTGGAATTCTCGATGAATGAACGCTGTGTTCGAGCGTTGCATTCAGCTGTTTGTGTGGCTTTAGAGAAGTGGACAGGTCAGGGTGAACTTGATCAAGAATGCTTAATTGGTGTCAAAACAGCGTTGCAAGGTTGCGTTTTTGAATTTGACCTATTGCGATCCACGGAGTGATGACTGATTGCAAACTTGGACTCTCTCAACCCGAGCGGTTCTGCTCTGTCGATGGCCAGAACTTGCGGGCTTCAACAAGCCCTCTACTTGTCGGAGTTATTTCGCCGGATTTGCGTGCTGGCAGGTTTCTGAAGTGGTTCTCCACCCCATCCGTTAAGTGCTGATAGGTGATGAAGATTGAACCACGCCAGTTCTCCAGCTCAGGGGCCTCAACAAATGACTACTCCCCACAGTCACGCATCTGACTTAAACAATTTTGCTATGGCCGAAAGTCAGCCTTGGCTTGCTCAGTGGTTTAGATGTTTGGCACTAGTGAATTCATCAGTGCCTGTCAAAAGTTCGTATCAAGTCATCTCGATGACGAGTGCTCTTGGAGACCCTGCTAGTTGTCGGCTATTTGGGAATCGCTGCTGAGGTTGCGCTTAAGTCTGCTAAGAACTGAGAAAGCATGAACATCTTGGAGAACGTGTTTTCTAAGCCTTGCAACGATCATCGTTCCAACGAAAGTATTGATACTCCACCAATCAAGAGTGAACTCTAGAGCTGCTTCAAAAGGGAGCTTTTGCAGAGGCTTGGTCGTCGTGGCTCATTCAGTGGGTCACTGATCTTGATAGAGGTTGATCTGAGTTCTGCCTATCGGAACATTGAACTGATAGAGCTTTCTTCATGGATGCGCCAAATGGCTTCGCCAAGCATGTTGGCGACTGATAAGACATGCAATTGATCAAAGGTGCGATGAGGCTCGATGGGAATGCTATTGGTGACAACAACCTGCTCGAAAAGACCTTCCATTGACAATCTCTCAATGGCCGGTGGAGAGAACACAGGATGGGTGGCACATGCAATGACTCGCTTGGCACCCTCTTCTCGGAGTAATTTGGCGCCAGAACAGATTGTGCCTCCGGTATCAATCATGTCGTCGATCAAAATTGCTGTTCGGCCACTGACATCTCCAATCACCGTGAGGCTTTCAGCCATGTTGTGACCTGTGCGTCGCTTGTCGATGATTGCCAGAGGGGCTCCATTCATTTGTTTGGCAAAGGCCCGGGCTCTGGCTACACCTCCCACGTCAGGAGAAACCACAACAACGTCACCAAGTTCTTGGGCTGAGAGATAATCCACCAATACGGGGGACCCGTAGATGTGATCACAGGGAATATCGAAATAGCCTTGAGTTTGAGATGAATGCAAATCCATCGCCAGTAAGCGATCGATACCTGACTTGACAAGAAGATTGGCCGTGAGTTTGGCCGCAATCGATTCACGGCCGGCAGTCTTGCGGTCTGCGCGGGCATAGCCGTAATAAGGAACAACCGCAGTGATCTGTCGAGCGGAAGCTCTTCTGCAAGCATCCACCATGATCATCAGCTCCATCAAATTGTCGTTCACTGGAGCACAGGTGGGTTGGATCAGGAAGACATCACAGCCCCGTATTGATTCCTGGATTTGAACATAAAGCTCACCGTCTGCAAAACGTTTGCAAACCTTCGGACCATCAGGAACACCTAGGTATGAAGCTATCTCTCGAGCTAAAGCTGGGTTCGAAGTTCCACTAAACAGGCGTAAACGCCTGGTGTCGTGTGGCAATTTTTCCTGCTCTGCTCGGGCAGCGGTGAGAAAACTTGTCACAGTGCCCGCGTTTGAGAACAGCGATGCACTGATCGTAGTGCTGCGTCGTCCCACTTTCCATAATCGGTTTGAGTCCGATCTCCCTAGGGTCGAGGCATGCTGGATTTCACTTTGGCCCTCGTAGGTGCTGGACCGCTTCCTGAGCTCTCCATGCGGAGGTCTGCTCAACAGCTTGCCAACGGTTTGTCGAGCGAGTTGATTGAATTGAATTGTGGTTCTGAACCAAACCTGGCCTTTCAGGCATTGGTTTCTGAACAGCTTTCGCTCAACCGCCCCACTCTTCTTCGGTTGAGTGGTGATGCGGCCATGGTTCAAGGATCCTCAGGAAGCTGGCTTGAGACTCTCGCCGCTTGGCGTTGCCCTGTGTTGCTGTTCACTCAGCCCAACTCGGCGGGTTTGATTCCTGGAATGGCACCTGCCTCGGTGGCCCTCTGTCACACCCTTGGTATTCATTTGATGGGCTTGGCACAACTGGGTGGTGACTGGGATCTGGCGGCGCGCAAAATGGATGGCTTGCCCTGGTGTGGCCTCATGGACCCGAACGATCAAGGTGGGGAAGCGACTGATGAATTGATCTGTTCAGTCCGGCATCGTTGGCGGTCTATGCATTCTGGGATCAGTTCTGAACTGGCCAGATCGGAAGGCTGAGATCGGGTTTTAATTCACGCAGCATCTGTTGTCCTGCACGAGGTGCCAGGGGAAGTTGCGTGATGATTGGTGGAGATGGATCACTCATGGCTGCAGCAATCAGGCTCAGCATTTCTCTTCTGCTGAGGTCTGTTGAGACCTGATCGGAGAACACATTGAGTAGTGCGGGCACGACAGACATGGCATTGATTTCACCTAATTGCTGATGAAGGCCTTCGAGCAGCACGCTCTGTCTCACTCTTCGTTGTCGGTCATTGTTGGCATTCGGTCTGTAACGCGCGAGTTGTTCTGCCTGAGCACCGTTGAGTACTTGGAGGCCAGCCTGAAGATTCACGCTGTAGTTCTGGGATTTGTCTTCGTATTGATAGGTTTGGTTCAGATTGACTTCGATGTCGCCAAGACCTTCCACAAGATTGCGCAAGGCCTGTCTTGATACCACTATGTAGCGGTCTGGCTTGTTCTGAGGAAGGCCTATCAGCTCCCCAATCACATCAGAGGTGAGTGCAATCCCACCGACTTGCCAGGCTTTCGAGAGAGGTTGGATCGTTTCGATCCCTGGTAGGTGAACCGCTAGTTCTGTCGGCAACTGAAGAATTTGGATGGGCTGTTTCGCACTGATCTCAACGAGCATCAAACTGTCAGCGTTGGCAGGTCCGATGGGGGCTGCTTGATTCAAAGACGAGTGGATTTCGTCGCTGTCTAGGCCGACAACTAACACCATCACCGGACTGCCAGGCAACGGAGCAAGGCTTGATGAATCCTCACCAGAGGGCACATCAGCCCCAACAGGGTCTGGTTTGGGCCAGACCACTGACAGGGCTGTGCCTGTCACCGCAATACCCAGGACAGCAGCGCCGATACGTAACAGGCTTCTTTTTGGGTGGTCTCCCAGCCAGCGCGTGATCCGCTTTTGGTGCGAGCCCTCACTTTGCGCTGGATCACCCATCCGTCATGTTCTGATGATTGATTCGACAGTCTTGCTCAATCTGGGCGAATTGGAAGTACCCACCCCCTTTGAGCCGAGGCCAATGGGACCTGAGCCTGGAACAAGTGATGTTTTGGCATGCTCCGTTATGAGGATGCCAAGAGGCTGGGTAGAGGTTCAATCAGTTTTGAGCATTGAGATGAATCTGCTGATGAGATTCATCTTGAGTGAAGATAAGAGATAAGCGAATCTCTGCGTTGATTTTATTGGTTTGAAGGCATTGGCTAGACGCTTTGAATTGAGATGATTTAACTCATGATTCCAGCTCAATGATCTCAACCGCTTGATTCAAAAAAGAGCAGCATCTCCTAATTCTTGTCCAGCCATTCCTTCTCTTAATACACGTGCAAAAAACTGCTCAAGTGTGTCATTCCCGAAGGATGGTGTTGCCTCTGGGTCGTAGCAGCCTTGCTTCTCATCCCAGACCAGCATTGATTCAGTGGCGTAATAACACCCGATTCGGGCAAATTCGCTTGTGTCTTCAATGGATGGTAAAAACCTTGCAACTTGTTCTAGAAGCATAGTTGGGGCATTCATGACGGCAATGGGAAGTGAGATCATTCTCGGTGAACGTCCTAGGGCTTTGAAGATCATTTCGCCTTGCTCTCTTGCACTGAGGGCCGGACCCGGCCCACCAATGGGTAAGACTTGATTGATCTTATCGGTTTGGTGTATGCAATTAACTAAGAAACAAGCGAGATCTTTTTCACTGATTGGCTTGCAACTTGTTAGCTCTCCATTGCCAAACATCACATAGGGTGCACCTTTTCGACAGGTCTCGAATTGGGCGGCAAGACTTTTAAAGAAGGCTGTTGGACGTACAATTGTATGGGTGATTTCGGTGTCTTGCTGAAGCACCATTTCAAATGCAAGCTTTGCTTTTTGAAATTCAAGGGTCGGTTTTTGTACACAGATTGCTGACAGCATCACGTAATGCGCCATGCCAGCTTTGCGCCCCTCTTGGTAAGTCTTTAGGTTGGCTGCATGATCGATCGCCCATGAATCCTTCTTGCCACCGGTTCTCGATGCCAGGCAAGAAATGACGACGTCGGTGGGTTCATCGAAGGCATGGGTTGCGAGTGAAATTGGATTGGTGACATCACCAAATCTCACCTCAGCGCCAGGGAAATCAGCGACCACGTCTTCTCGACCTTGACGACCACCGATGCCACTGGCTTCGCGAGCGAAGGCCATGACCTGATATCCGCGTTGAACAAGTTCTTTGACCACGAATCTCCCTATGTACCCAGTGGCGCCGAAAACGGCCACCCTTACTTGATCTGGCGAACGTTGTCGAAAATCATGGCGAGGTAAGAGAGGGGGGGACACTTGCTTGAACGATCGATCTCGAGCAACGCTAAGGCGCTCATCGTCCATTCACAAACCAGTTTTGGTAGCTGCTCTCAGTGATCGCAGTGAACTGGAAGAATGAGTTCGTGTCTTTGGAAAGACGCTTCTTAAGATCACGAGGGTCGACGATTCACTCTCCCTCGACCGTCTGGCTACCCGAATGATTTGCTTCGATGGTTAAGCGCTCAAGGAGTGAAAGGGATCGGAGGGTGGGTGTCCTTCTGCATCCCACGGCTTTGCCGGATTCACCAGTTTGCGGCAGCTTCGGCCGGCCAGCCCGAGAATGGTTGAAGGCTCTTGCGAGCAATGGCTTGCTTGTTTGGCAGATTTTGCCCCTTGCTCCGCCTGATGGCACCGGATCGCCTTACAGCTCACCCTCGAGTTTTGCTCTGAATCCCTGGCTGCTGGATGCGGCTGATTTGGCGACGGAGATGTTCCTGACGGACAGTGATCTAGAAACGCTTCCTGGGGCTGCACAGACTGCCAACAACAGTTCTGTTGTGGATTTTTCTCTGGCTGATGAGCGTGTCAGGGCACTGGCACGGGTGCTGGCAGCCCATTGGCCTCAGCAATCTTCAAAGCGGAAACAACAATTTGAGCGTTGGAGGGTCGACCAAGCGGACTGGCTCATAGACCACGTGAGTTTTGTTGTCCTCCGTGATCAACACGACGGACTGCCTTGGTGGTCTTGGCCCCATGAGCTGGCTGTGCAGCAACCTGCTGCCTTGGCTCAGTGGAGGCTTAAGCATCGTGATGCCTTGCTGGAGCAGGAACTTCTTCAATGGCATCTCGATCGTCAGTGGCAACGTCTGAGAGTTCAAGCTCGGGACTTAAATGTCGAGATCCTTGGAGATCTGCCTTTTTATGTCGCGAGAGATAGCGCTGATGTTTGGAGTAATCGATCGCTATTTTCGATTGCGGCCGATGGACGCTTACGGCTTCAGAGTGGAGTGCCACCCGATTATTTTTCAGAGACTGGTCAGCTTTGGGGGACGCCTGTTTACAACTGGGTGCGACATAAACGTACGGGCTTCCGTTGGTGGCGCAATCGTTTGAAGCGGCAATGGAGGCTTGCTGATCGTTTGCGATTGGATCATTTTCGAGCTCTTGCTGGCTTCTGGGCGGTCCCTGGTGATGACGATACGGCTCAAAATGGTGAGTGGCGGCGCTCACCTGGTCATGAGTTGTTGCAGCGTCTTCGTCGAGATGCAGGAGGAAAGCTTCCCATCGTTGCCGAAGATCTGGGTGTGATCACTCCAGATGTGGAGCGTTTGCGTCATCGTTTTCGCTTGCCAGGAATGAAGGTTCTTCAGTTTGCCTTTGATGGCAATCCCTCCAACCCCTACGTGCCACACAACATCAAAGGGAGTCATTGGGTGGTTTACACCGGTACCCATGACAATCCCACCACCATCGGTTGGTGGCAGCGGTTGGATCAAGCATCCAAGCACCAGGTAGGAGAGCTTGTCGGGTGTGAGGTTGAGGCACCCGGGTGGCAGCTGTTAGAGCTGGGCATGGCGACGTCTGCTGCACTCGTGGTGTCGCCGTTGCAGGATTTGTTGCATCTTGATGACAAAGCCCGATTCAATACCCCAGGAACCGTTGGTGGGAACTGGTGTTGGAGGATGCCCACTTTTGATGAGAGGGTGCTAGGTGCCCTTAAGGGTTATGGCGAAAGGGCTGCCGCCTGGGACAGGTGATAGCTTCCCGGTTGATTGGTTTGCGACGTTAAGGGTTGGCCGTTCCAGCGCACGGAATCCTTTGGGCTTGGAGCAGGGGTGATCTTGAGGTCGAGTGGAGGTACTAGCTGTAATGTCAGCGTTCCTTTGGTTCCCTGGAGATTTGTTCGATCGCCCCCTTCACTGCTAAGGCTGATCTGGCGTGGTTCGTTCAGGTTGAGGGTCAGGACACCGGGTTCCTTGTGTTGATCGAAGGGGGGGGTGAGCTCTTCAGGATTGCTGGCCATGAACTCCTTCAGCGGACGCAATCCTTGCAAAATCTCATCGGAATCCAAGGGAGTGCTCACAGGGATAGGACTCGGTGAAAATGCGCTGTGCTGCAAAAGATGTTGCTGCTGCTTGTTGAGGGCAAGAATCGAGCCGAGCATGACAACGCCATACACCACGCTCCCTTGCCATGTGGTGAAGATGTCGATGCTGCCAAGGGTGAAGCGAGTGCTTCGCCCCTGGGATACCAATCGATTGGCATTCGTTCGATTGGGTAGGGCAGATGCCAAGCTTTCGTTCGGCAGGTCGAAATAGCGTTCCAAGCGCTCCAGCATCGCAACTAAGTAGGCGGGCTCGGGCAGGCGGTCTTGCCAGCCGCGTTCAAGAGCTTCCAGCACAGGCGTGGTGATCCTCACCTGAGTTGAGAGGTCCCGCATGCTGAGTCCTCTTTGCTCCCGATGTTTTCGCAGCAGTTCGCCTGCTTCATTGAGAGAGTTGTTGTTGCTCTCAAGAGTAGTTGGAGCAACTTTCTTGGTTTTGTTGCGTCGCCAAGGGAGTGAGATTTTCATCGCGTCGATGCCATTAAGAGGGGCACTCGTTTGGTTCCTGACGGATGGAATTCCATTCTGAACGTGTCAACTCGCGCCAGCTTCCCTCTGGCAAGGAACCGAGATCAATGGAAGAAATAGCGGTTCGTTGAAGATCAAGCACGGGGTGCCCCAGAGCCTCTGCCACTCTGCGGATTTGGCGATTCCTGCCCTCTCTGAGGATCACCTTTAAAAGGGATTGATTCCGATTTTGTTTGATCAGAAAGACCTCCGTCGGTTGTGTGGGAATGCCATCCAGTTCCACTCCGTTGCTCCAACGATTCAGCGTCGTTGCTGTGGGCCTTCCCCTCACCTGAACCTTGTAGGTCTTTTGATGGGCGTAGCGGGGATGGGTGAGCTGCAGAGTAATGGCTCCTTGATTGGTGAGAAGAAGGGCACCTCGGCTATCACTATCCAACCGACCAATGGGGTGGAGCCCTCGTCTTAGGGGCTCCGGAATCAGGTCCAGCACAGTCTTGCGTCCATGCGGGTCACTGCAGCTGCTTATGACACCAGGGGGTTTATTGAGCAGGATCAGCCTGGGGCTGGATGGTTGAGATAACGGGCTGCCATCTACATCAATTCGGTCGACGATGGGATCTGCCTGATCGCCAACCGTAGCTGTGATCTGATTGACTTTGACCCTTCCTTCGCGCAGCAGGACCTCAGCATGTCGCCGAGAGCAGATCCCTGCAGCAGCGATCAGTTTCTGCAGTCTTTGGCGGGTCAACTGTTCATTCCTTGAAAACGATCAGAGGTCACCTTTGGGTTGATGTTGATCCATGCAAGCACCGAGATATTCCTCAGCACCCCTGTCCAAGTCAAGTATTTGGCGTTTTGATCTCTTTTGCCGTGGACAAGAGAATGGACAAGGGGTTCATCTTCCCTATCAACCGACAAGAGCAAAAAATCTTTTCCGAACACATGCAGGGACGCGCCAAGCATCACCGCAGCTCTCCCTGGATCATGTCCTGCGATGGCTTCGACGCTGCGTGCAAGCTCCAGATGCTCAGCCAAAGGTCAGATGTCAATTGCTGCGTCATAGCCCAGGACTAGGTTATTCAGGCCTGAACTGACTTTCCATACGCAAGAGAGTCTCGGCCTCTTTCCGGAGGATCAGGCAAATGGTTGATTTCAGCGGATGGCGAATGAGCCCTGCCGCGCTGCTGACCTTGGTCGCAGCCGCCCCTGTGGCGGCCATGCCGGTGGTCACGATCAGCAGTTGTTATGACGGTGATACATGCCGAACGAGTACAGGCGAAAAGATCAGGCTGGCCTGTATCGATACTCCAGAGCTACAGGGTAAGCGTGCTGATCCACTGCCAGCTAGGGCGGCCCGTGATGACCTGCGAGCCCTAGTTGTCGGTCAGGATGTTGGCATCAGGCGCATGACCAAAGACAGATATGGGCGAACGGTTGCAGAGTTATTTGTGAATGGTTCCAACGTTCAGCAGCGGCTCGTGGCAGCCAGACATGCTCAGATCTATTGGCCTTACTCCAGCCAATGTCCTTGGACCCGTTGAATTACACCCTCTAACAACAATGATCCGCACCGCACTCACTGCCGCAGCTCTCGCCATCGGCGCACTGGCTGCACCCGCTCAAGCTGACACCGTCAGGGGTGCTCTCTGTGAGCTGTCACGCCATGACGACTCCATCCCAATGGAAGACTTCACCTGCTCCATCACTCAACTGCAGGGCAACGTCTACGTGGATTCAACGCGCTGGGCGTTCAAGTTCCCCGCCGCTGAGCAGGGCAAGACCTATGAGCGCCAGAACACCGAAGACTTCAAGCGCTTCACCCGCGAAGGGCAATACACACTGACCGTCTTCGAATCGGGCAAGAAGCCGAACGAGCCCGGCGGCTGGTGATCGCCATTTGTTGGGCGGGCTGCACGCGCTTTGGATTCATGTTTCGACTAAAGCTCAGTTATGCGCAGCTTGTAGGTCGTCATCTCCGGTCGACGAAGTCGACGAAAGCGACTGGCCTGGACAGCATTCGGCCAGCTTTTCGTCAGACGGACGGCCATCATGATTCGACGCCTCTTGCTGGTCCTGATCAGAGGGCTTCTACGTTGATAAACGGCTGATCGTTCCCTTTGGGTCGCCATTCCAGCAACCATCCTTCGGGGAGATCGATCTGCACGGTTTCTCCTCGCCAAGGGATGGTGGTGGGTCGCCCATCGTTCAGTACAAGCCGTATTCGTTCAATAGGGTGGTCCGGACAGTACATAAGTGTGCTGATGATGCCCCCCGGTTGTCTGTTATTCATCAGTTTCCATACCATTTCCTCCTGGCTGCCGGTCGGTTCTGGCTGCAATTGTCCAACGATCCCCATGCGGTTGCAGTCACGCTCCACCATGGTGCTGACGCGTACTTCAATGTCGGATCGCGCCTCGATCCGATGACGTTGCAGTGGGGGCCATTCAGCAGGATTTCCGCTGCGCTGGGGTTCAGCCCGTGCCCCCATCACGGGGCCAACCAAGGGCAGAAGCGCTAGGCCGGCGGCGACCATCACACGTCGCGAAATGGGGATTACCACGATCAGTGTCAGCGAGGTGATGGAGTTATCTTCATCGTCAGCTCAGCCGCGCGGGTTGATCTGGATCATGGCAATCAGTGCCATTGCTTACAGGGCGTCTGGAACCAGACGTGACACTCCCACTGTTTTACAACGGTGAATTCCAGTTCTGTCGTGCTTTTGCGTTGCGCAGTGAGTTGGCGGCCGGCATTCCAGACCTGTGGATTGTGGAAGGTCGTCAGGCATCTCGGCTGCGCCTGCCTAGGGATAGACCGACAAAATGAAGGGATTGTTGTCGGAACTAGCCCAGGAGAGGCGATCCCGCAGGAACAGAACCGTTCTTCTCCTGCTCTCATGCTTCTGCTTTGAGCAGATCTGGACAGGTGTCGCTCATAGGGCAGTCGCGTTAACGATCCATCAGCGAGGCAGTGCAGGCAGACATTGGAGATCACAGGAAGGATTTTGATTGCAGCGGTATGTCCAAGAGATTGAGGGCTATCAACATGAAGAAAACCAAAAAAAGTGGTAGGTTTGGAAACATGCATGTTTCGTAATTCCTGATGGCGCCCTTGGCTCTGCTTCCTGATGCGGACCTTGTGCGTTCGTATTTGCGTGATATTGGCCGAGTGCCGTTGTTGAGCCATCAACAGGAAATCACGCTGGGTCGCCAGGTGCAGGAGTTGATGGAACTTGAGTTGTTAGAAGCGGAATTGAAGGATCAATGTGGGGGTGAGGAGGTGCCACGAGAGGTGGTGGCCAAAGCTGCTGGAGTGAGTGCAGCGCAACTGAAGCGAAAACTGCAAGTGGGTCGACGTGCGAAAGAGCGGATGGTGGCGGCGAACCTGAGGCTGGTGGTGAGCGTGGCTAAGAAATACACGAAGAGAAATATGGAGCTGCTGGATTTAATCCAGGAGGGAACCATTGGTTTAGTGCGTGGTGTGGAGAAATTTGACCCCACGCGTGGGTACAAATTCAGCACCTATGCGTATTGGTGGATTCGTCAGGGAATCACGCGTGCGATTGCGGAGAAGAGCCGAACGATTCGCTTGCCGATTCACATCACAGAGATGTTGAACAAGCTGAAGAAAGGACAGCGTGAATTGAGTCAGGAGCTGGGACGAACACCATCGGTGACGGAACTGGCGTCGTTTGTGGAACTTCCAGAAGAGGAGGTGAAAGAACTGATGTGCCGTGCGCGCCAGCCGGTGAGTTTGGAGATGAAGGTGGGTGATGGAGACGACACGGAATTGTTGGAGTTGCTGTCAGGAGATGCAGCACTGCCGTCGGAACAGGTGGAAGGGGAATGCTTAAAGGGAGATCTGGGAGATCTGTTGTGTCAGCTGCCTGAGTTGCAAGGGAAAGTGCTGCGGATGCGTTACGGGATGGACGGCGAGGAGCCGATGAGCCTCACAGGAATTGCCAAATCTATGAAAATGAGTCGTGATCGAACGCGAAGGCTTGAGCGCGAAGGCTTGGAGATGTTGCGCCGTGTGGATACACAGCTGCAGGCCTACATCTTGGCTTAAAAGAATTCGTCGAAGTTGTCAAAATCAACAGCTTTGAAATTACCTGACTCAACTTGAATCATTAACCGCTCGAGTTGTACCCATAGAGCTCCTCCAGTGAGCAGCGAAAGAAGCATGGCAACCAAATATCCAGCACCAGAAGCGAAGCCGAAGACTTGAAGAGATCCACCAATGAACAAGGTGATGCCTAGGAGTACTCCTGCATAGCTCATCGTGGTTTCAGTTGTGCCAAGTGGCAACATCGCCAGTCTGTCTTGCTTCCAGCCCTCTAGGCGCATCTGTACGAGTCGTGAAAATGTGAGTCCGCACAAAACACCTATGGCCAGACCTAGACCTGCCATCAGATAGGGCGGTTGGCTCATAGGAATGGACTCAATCAAAATTTCACTGGGATCGAGATCCCCAAAAAATTGACTGAGGGCATCAAGGTCTGCTTGGTCCAGCTCGATTGGCATGAGTTCAGCGGCTAATCCCATAACGATGAGGTACCTGGTGATGTGGAAACGTTGGTGGGACCCTAAGCGGCAGCAAGCGGGTTCAGTTGCTGCAGCATTCGTCCAGCAATGCGCCGTGGGTTAAAGGTTCGTCCTAGAAGAGATGTGAGTGACCGAATGTCTTCGGTGCTGAGTCGATCGTCACGCACCAAGGTGAGAAGTAAGCGTCTGCGCAGGTCTGCGCCATCTTTACTAAGTAAGAGCCGCAGCCCTGCACCAGCAACCGGAATTAACTCAGCTCCGGGTGTTGGAGAATCACTTCCAATAACCTCGAGCAGGCTTTCCAGCCGTTCGAGACGCAAATGGCCATCTGTATCAAATAAGACTTCCAGGAGCTTTTCGCGCATTTCTCTGGTGTCTCCCGCGAGCAGGCGTTTTGCCACATAGGGATAGGCCACTGCAATGATTTTGAAGTCTTCATCCAGTCGAAGTGCCAGTCCTTCCTGGCTCACAACAGCTCGGATAATCAACGCAAAGCGAGCAGGAACACGGAACGGATAGTCATACATCAGTTCAGAGAATCGATCCGTAATGGCTTTGAAATTGAAGGTCCCTACGGAGTCACCCAGGCTTCCCCCTAACACCTCCTTTAGCGGTGGAATGATGGAATCCAGGTCTGCATTAGGAGCCAAGAAGCCCAATCTCTGGAAATCTTTTGCAAGTGCTGCAAAATCCTTATTGATGAGATGAACAACAGCTGCGGTGAGTGTTAAACGGTCACCATCGCTGATCGAGTCCATCATTCCGAAGTCGACGTAAGCGATATGGCCAAGGTCTCCAGTACGCCCCCTGAGTGCAAACAAGTTTCCTGGATGGGGATCCGCGTGGAAGTATCCATATTCAAGAAGTTGTTGCAGTCCACTGATCACACCAGTGCGAATCAGCGCCGATGGATTGAGACCTTGGGATTTCAATTCTTCACGGTCTCTAAGTTTGGTTCCGTGAATCCAGGACGTTGTCAGGACCCTTCGTGTTGATAACAACCGCTCTACTTTTGGAACCGTAACGGCCGGATTGTCCTGAAAAAGATTTGAAAAGTGTTCGGCATTGTCGGCTTCGCAGTAATAATCAATTTCTTCAAATAGACTCCTCCCGAATTCATCAATGATTTCTCCCAATCCGAACCCCAGGTTGAGAGGCAAAAAAGGAGCTGCCAATACTCCAAAAGTGCGAATGAGAACCATATCGCGCCGCAAAATGAACACGAGGTTCGGTCGTTGCACCTTCACTGCAACCCAGTGCTGCCCATGCAATCGGGCCCTATAGACCTGTCCGAGACTGGCTGCCGCAACTGGGGCGTCTGGAAATTCTTCAAAGAGCTCTTGCACGGGAGCACCGAGCTCGGCCTCGATTGTTTCCAGCGCAATCGCGTGACTAAATGACGGCAGATCATCCTGCAGCTTGGTGAGTTCATCGAGCCAGTCCCTGCGGATGAGATCTGGTCTTGTCGATAAGGCTTGCCCTAATTTGATGAAACACGGCCCCAGGTTGGTCAGGGTCTGAAGCAGAGTTTGCGCGAGTTTGCGCTGTACTTCAGAGTCTTTGCTCCTTCCATGAAGAAGCAAGCTGATCACCAATCCACTGAGTGCCCAGATGATCTGCAACACCCTTGGCACAGAGACCCAGGGCCTTAGAAGGAGCCAGCGGCCATCCCGGCCTGGCGCATAGCTCAGTGCTTCAACCCTGTCCTCTGTCAGCGTGTGGGAAGCCAAAGTGCTGCGCTCAGCCATGTCCAACGCATGTTCCTGCTTTTAGAAATGAATCCTAGGCAGGTCTTCCCTTTCCCTTGTCTTTCATCCCACCACGGTGAGGGGATCGGTTTGGCTGGAATGCAGAACCGCAGGTCTTTATGCAATCCCTGATTCCGCGACTTCGGCCGGATCGGAGGCAGTGTTTGCATTTGCCAGTGCATGGAAGGGGGCAAGCATTGCCACCAGCATTGAAACGCTTGCTGAGACAGTCGCCTGGTAGTTGGGATTTGCCGGAACTTCCTGAGATCGGTGGGCCCCTGGAGACAGAGGGTGCTGTTGCTGAAGCTCAGGCACGTCTTGCTGCTTTGGTTGGAGTTAGAACTTGCTGGTTTGGAGTGAATGGTGCAACAGGCTTACTTCAAGCAGCGCTTTTGGCTTTGGCTGGCCCTGGTCAAGCAGTGTTGCTTCCGCGCAACGCCCATCGCAGCCTGATTGCTGGATGCGTGTTGGGAGGCATCCGACCTGTGTTTTTACCAGTTCCTTTCCTCTCTGATCGTGGACATCCAGGCGCGATGTCTGAGTCTTTGCTGGATGGCGCGCTTAACAACCTGCCTGAACTGCCAGAGCCGATCGTTGCTGCCGTGCTCTTACATCCCACCTATCACGGGTATGCCATTGATCCAACGCCTCTGATTACTGCCTTGCATCGTCGTGGCTGGCCCGTGCTTGTGGATGAGGCACATGGCACCCACTTCGCTTTTGCTGGAGGGGAGATCCTTCCTCGATCGTCCCTGCGTGCAGGAGCCGATCTTGTCGTGCATTCTTTGCATAAATCAGCTCCTGGTCTCGTGCAGACCGCGGTTCTCTGGCATCAGGGCGTCCGCGTGAGAGCTGATGCCGTGCAGGCTTCATTACTGAGGCTTCAGACCAGCAGTCCCAGCGCCTTGCTGCTGGCCTCTTGTGAGGCAACACTAAGCTGGATGTTGACTCCCTCATGGCAATGTTTGATGAGGAGACGACTCAAGGACTCGCAAAGGCTGGCGTCTCGTCTTCTTGATGCAGGTCTTCCGTTGCGCAAGAGCGATGATCCTCTGCGTTTAATTCTGGTCACTGGTGCGGTGGGACTCAGTGGTCTGGTTGCCGATAAATGGTTCATGCAGAAGGGATTGATCGCCGAACTTCCTGAACCGTTTTGTTTGACTTTTTGCTTGGGGCTGGCCAAGCAGCTTGGTTTGGCTAATCGCATGCAACGGCTTTGGCGATTGCTCCAGCTTTCACATCCATTTCATGGTCCACTTGAACGGCTCATCTCGCCCCCCTTGGCGACCATTTCAACCCCTGAGTTCCTTCCTTCCTTGGCCGTTCGAGCACCAGCTTGCGAGCTTCCTCTTCACGACATTGTTGGCCGAATTTCTGCTGAAATGATCTGTCCATATCCACCAGGGATTCCATTGCTTATCCCAGGAGAAAGAATTGGATCAGACCGGTTGAATTGGTTGTTGGACCACCACCAGAGATGGCCGGAACTGGTGCCAGGTAAGGTAAAAGTTCTGGCTGAAGAGCCGTAGGTGCAACTGGGGTGATTTCGGACTCGGCAACTAGAAGTCAAGGCAAAACCAGGGGAGGTTTTGATCAAAAGCGTGTGCTGAGTGGATTGCTGGCTGGCGCTTTTGGTTTGCTTGTGGTGGGCCTTGGAGGGTGGTGGTTCACGCTCGCGTTGGGGGTCATTGTGCATCTGGGCTTGTTGGAATTTTTCCGTATGGCGCAGTCCAAAGGGATAAGACCTGCGACGAAAACAACGCTGGTGGCATGCCAACTCTTGCTGTTCAGTACGCAATGGGCCAATTCAGGGGGGCTACCTGCACTGCTGCCTGATGCTGTACTTCCACTGTCTGGTGCCGCAATCTGTGGCTGGCTTCTTCTCCAGCCCGTAACAGGATCGATTGCTGATATCGCCGCTTCAATTTTTGGGTTGTTTTATCTCGGGTTTCTTCCAAGTCATTGGTTGCGGCTTCGTAATCTCATGAGCCCTGATGTGGCGCCAATCGTGCAACATTTCAGTGTTGATAATGCATGGCTTTCCTCCGGCTTACTGATTACTCTTGCGGCTTGTTTGATGGTGGTAGCCAGTGATATTGGTTCCTACATCATCGGTCGAAGCATGGGGCGTCATCCGTTGTCTCCGATTTCACCTGCAAAGACGATTGAGGGAGCCATTGGTGGAGCTTTGTGCTCCGTATTGGTCGGATCTTTGATGGCGAGTCTCATTGGTTGGACTATGGGTTGGCTTAGTGGGGGTGTGCTAGGGGCGCTGGTTGCCTTATTTGCTCTTGTTGGTGATTTGACGGAGTCGATGATGAAGCGTGATGCAGGTGTGAAAGATTCTGGAGACGCTCTTCCTGGTCATGGAGGAATTCTCGATCGCATTGATAGTTATTTGTTTACACCGGCCGTAGTTTATTATTCTCTTGTTTTGGTGATCCCTTTCATTGAAAATTGAGTATTAGGGGCTCACTATGGCCTTCCCTTGGATAATTAATTGTCCTGCCTTGAGGTGAGCATGCTGAATATGAATCCCGGAATCCATGGGAAGTAATAACGATTTTTTTGTTTCTAGATGGGTAATCTGAATCGTTCCTTTTGCTGCTTCGAGACTAAAGCGAGCTCGGACAGGATCCTGTGTGGAAACAACTTCGGCTTGTAATTCCAGTAAGTCGTCGTCAATGCTCAAGGAACGAAGAGGAGTAATCCCCATTAATTGCTCACTCAGGAGATCACCAAGCCAGCGCCAACGATCACTAGCTAATGCACGATTAATATCGCATCCATTCAGTACAACTTCACCATCAATGTCGAAGGAATGGACAAGTTGAATCGGTTGCCCAGGATTTGAAGGATTGATGTGAGCTTGAAGTGCACCACTTTTGAGTTCGGCCCGCAGAAGAGGGAGTTTCTGAAAACTTACTTTGCGGGCGGTCAATGAAACCCCATCGAGCTTGCCTCGCAGCAATTGAAGGGCTGATCCCTTGAGGCTTAACTTCAATTCACCGACTTGATCACATTGCCTTCGTATCCAGATCTGCAGACCGTTCGAGAGCAGATGAAGCAGTGGGCCAGAGCTAGATGCATTCATGGGATGCATTCTGACGTGCGCCAGCGTTCAGCTACCAATTCTGGTTGATCAAGATGGGGGAGATGCCCACAGTTGCCAACAATTTCAAGCTTATCTCCTAACAAGTGCTGGGCTGAATGTTTTTGGGGAGTTCGCAGAATTCGGTCCTGAGCACCCCAGAGCACATGCACTGGCTGAGAGGGAACTGGAGCCCCATAGCCAGCAAACCCTCCACTGCGGGCAAAGGCCGCTAAGGAACGACCCCATCCAGGAACCTTGAGATGGATGGATGCAATCTCAAGTTCAGGATTCCCAACGTTGCTATCTGGATCTGCGAAGGCTTGTCTGCAAAGCCCTCGTCTCACGCTTGGCAGGCTTAAGAACCAAACCCCCAGTTGATCGAGTAAGTGGGGCACGGGCATTGGTTTGCCATCCAGTCCAGCTGGGGAAAGAAGCAGCAATCGATCAATGCGTTCGGGATGTCTCCTCGCCAATTCCATGGCAACAGAGCCACCCATGGATGCGCCGATTAAACCAATGGGTGTGTCCATGGCAAAGCTCTCCAGCAGAGCATCAAGATGCTTGAATACAGCAGCTGGCCCATAAGGACTGTCTTTGGGTCTTGGGCAGAAACCGAAGCCGAAAAGATCGGGAATAATCAGTTGGTAGTGATCTTTCAATAGTGGGACTAAGCGACGAAATTCCAAATTGGAACTGTCAAATCCGTGAAGCAGCAGCACCATAGGGCCGCTGCCTAATTGGATCACTGGATATTGGTTTGTTGGGCCATTCGTACAGGCGAGTTCTAACCAGGTCAAGCCCTTGAGCTGCTCACGGGCCAATGGATCAAGAAGAGTGAACGCTGCGTTTTCGAGGATTTCTTTATGGATCAAGCGTCGGACTCCGATGAAGCACTCATCGAGCGAATGTCAGAGTCGGTACTCACGAGGGCTTCAAGAAGATCGGTTTCTGTCACCTTGAATGGAAGATGATGTAGGTCTGATTCTTGACGGCAAGCGAAGCTACAGACCTTCCGTAATTCATGCAAGCCAGCACGACCTAGTCCCAGATCTTGCAGTGTGACGGGAATACCAAGTTCTTTCAGTAAGGGCAAAAGCTGTCGTCGAGCTTGAGCTGCTAATTGATTACCACAAAGGCGTTCTTCAAGGCGAAGTTGCACAAGAATACCGAAACCAACTTTCTCACCATGTAAATTGCCGTGGCAGTCCTTCAATTGAGTCAGGCCGTTGTGCACTGCATGAGCCGCAACCGTTCTGCACTGGGCACCACCAAGGCCACCAATCACTCCTGCAGTCAGTCCGCAGGCTTCGGCAACTCTGACCCAGGCTTGACCCTCAGGATGAGCCATCGCCTCATGGGCATCAAGCAGGAGTTGGTCACGAAGAATGCGAGCCATTTGAACGGCCTGCTGAATCATTCCATCTGAACTGGATCCGCTGCTCACCGAGGCTTCATACCATTTAGCGAGGGCATCGGCGATTCCACTCGCAAGGGTTCGAATTGGTGCTTGACGCACTAAAGAGTGGTCAAAGATCAGTAGGTTGGGGCAGGAATGCAGTGCTTCGTCGGAAATAAAAGCTCCATCTGAGGAGTAAATGTTGGCAAGAGCTGTCCACCCAGCACAAGTGGCAGCACTCAGCGGAACAGTGACACAAGGAACTTTGAGACGACACGCGATTAATTTTGCTGCATCTAAAACTTTCCCTCCGCCAGCTCCGATAACTCCATCACAACCACTCTTTGTGAGCTGTGTCTGAAGGCGTATGAGATCGATTTCGCAGCAGTCAAAGTGCAGTTGAGCATTCACAACATCGAGACCAAATGCTGTGAGATCCTTGGTTAAATCAGCACGAATTGATTCAGTCGCTGCGCTGCGACCCAAGAGTGCGGGCTTTTGACAAAGAGTAGAGATATGCGGGATTCCTCGAGCCCATGCTGATTCCCCCCGAATGACTCGGGAGGGAGCAATGGCATGGGTTTGGCAAGCCAAAGAGGTGGTCATGCTTACTTTTAAACTCCAGCATTAGCCAATTGAGGCGTCACTGGGGTGGCGTTTTGGAGGTGGCGAACAACCACTTTTTTATCGCTGTCAATGTCCACTTCTGCGGAATCTCCTTCCTTAATCCGCCCGGTTAGAACTTCCTCTGCCAAGCTGTCTTCGAGAAGACGCATCACTGCTCGGCGTAGTGGTCTTGCACCATATGAGGGGTTGTATCCCTCTTCAACAAGCCGTTCCTTGAAAGCATTGGAGACACTCAGAGTAATGCCCTTTTCAGCAATTCGATCGAACACTTCTTTGAGCATGATATCTGCAATCTCCTTGACTTCTTCGCGGTTGAGTTGACGGAACACAATTATTTCATCCAGACGGTTGAGAAACTCTGGCCGGAAATACTGTTTAAGTTCTTCATTGACAAGAGAACGAATTCTGTTGTATTGATTTTCTTCTGCATTTTCACCAGAGAATTCAAAGCCGAGTCCACCGCCGCCTTTTTCAATGACTTTCGAGCCGATATTCGAGGTCATGATGATGAGTGTATTTTTGAAATCAACTGTCCTTCCTTTAGAGTCTGTTAGTCGACCATCTTCTAAAAGTTGTAGGAGGAGATTGAAGACGTCGGGATGCGCTTTCTCGATCTCATCAAAAAGAACAACCGTGTAGGGACGTCTCCTTACAGCTTCTGTGAGTTGTCCACCTTCATTGAAACCAACATATCCAGGAGGTGAACCGATCAGTTTGCTGACCGTATGTCGCTCCATAAATTCTGACATGTCTAGTCGGATCATGGCTTCTTCGCTGCCGAAGAAGTAGGCGGCAAGTGATTTGGTGAGTTCAGTTTTTCCAACCCCAGTTGGCCCAGAGAAAATGAAACTTGCAATCGGACGATTTGGATTTTTCAAGCCAACCCGAGCGCGGCGGATTGCTTTTGAAACTGCCTTGACAGCTTCGTCTTGTCCGATCAAACGTTGGTGGAGTGTTTCCTCCATATTCAATAATTTGACGGATTCACTTTCGGTTAACTTCTGGACAGGAACTCCAGTCCATGAGGCCACAATGTGAGCAATGTCTTCTTCATCCACCACTGGAGTGGTGAGGGGTTGAGATTGAACCTCTGAACTTGATTCCGGATTTGAGAGTGATGCTTCGTTTTCAGACTGAGTGGAATCGTTGGCGTCTGAATTGCTTGCTTGAGTTTCTTCGCGGCTGTTTTGCAGCAAAGAACGTATTTTTTCACGCAGCTCGACTTCTTTGTCTCGAAGTTCTCCTGCTCGACTGAAATCTTGATCACGTACGGCATCTTCTTTTTCTTTTTGGACGGCACGGAGTTCTTTATCAACTTCCTTTGCCGCAGGGGGGAGTTTGGAATTAAGCAAACGAACCCTGCTTCCGGCTTCGTCAATCAAGTCAATGGCTTTGTCGGGAAGGAATCGATCCGAGATGTAGCGATCTCCTAAGTTGGCCGCCGCATCAAGGGCAGCGTCAGTGATTTTAAGACGATGGTGTTGTTCATAACGTTCGCGCAACCCTCTTAGGATTTCAATGGTGTCTGCAATCGAAGGCTCGCCGACCATGACCGGTTGGAAGCGCCGTTCCAATGCAGCATCACGTTCGATGTGTTTGCGGTATTCGTCGAGAGTGGTGGCTCCGATGCATTGGAGCTCTCCGCGGGCCAAAGCTGGTTTAAGAATGTTCGCTGCATCGATGGCCCCTTCGGCCGCTCCAGCTCCGATCAATGTGTGAACTTCGTCGATCACCAAAATCACATTGCCTGCGGATTTAATCTCTTCCATGATCTTTTTAAGACGCTCCTCAAATTCACCTCGATATTTAGTGCCCGCTACAAGCAAACCAATGTCGAGTGTGAGAACACGTTTGTCTTCAAGAATGTCAGGAATGTCTCCCTGTTGAATTCGCTGAGCTAAACCTTCCGCTATGGCTGTTTTGCCAACCCCTGGCTCACCAATAAGGACGGGATTGTTTTTTGTTCGTCGACCCAAGATCTGAATCACGCGATCAATTTCGTTGAGGCGGCCCACCACGGGATCTAATTTGGCCTCGGTGGCTAATTGAGTGAGATTGGTACCGAATTCATCGAGAGTTGGAGTTTTGGTTGAACCTTTGGCACCACCACCACCGCCTCCAGCTCCGACCTCAGCAGTTTCGCCGAGCATGCGGATGACCTGAGTTCGGACCTTGGCGAGATCCACTCCGAGATTTTCGAGGACTCGAGCCGCTACCCCTTCACCCTCGCGGATCAGACCTAACAGGAGGTGCTCCGTACCGATGTAATTGTGACCCAATTGCCTTGCTTCTTCCAGTGAAAGCTCAAGGACTCGCTTGGCTCTAGGTGTAAATGGAATCTCTACTGCAACAAAGCCTGACCCTCGACCGATGATTTTTTCGACTTCGACTCGAGCATCCTTGAGGTTCACGCCCATCGACTTAAGAACCTTCGCGGCTACTCCAGTGCCCTCCCCGATCAAGCCGAGCAAAATCTGCTCAGTTCCAACAAAGTTATGGCCGAGGCGCCGGGCCTCTTCTTGGGCCAGCATGATCACCTTGATGGCCTTCTCAGTAAACCGCTCGAACATCTAAAGGGCCTTAAATGGTTTGACCAAGCTATCAGGGATGAAGAGTTGTTGTGATCACTGGGAACATCCAGGCAGATCCCTGTACCGATTGGCGCTTACGCCACTAAAAAATGTTATTCAATAGTTGAAAATAGTGCGGGTTTCTGTTTGATCAGTGCGGATATCCCTACCGGCAACTGCCTTCATTGATCTACTTCACTTTGATTTTTTCTGCATGTCAAGCTTGCATGTCAAGCGATTGAATCAAGGCGTCGTTGCCGTCTCGGTAGTACCGACTCCTGTGTCCAACTGTTTGGAAGCCCAATCCGGCATACAGAGCTCGTGCAGCAATGTTGCTCACAGCCACATCTAAAACGGCACGGTTTGCACCTTCCTGTGTTGCTAAAACCAGCAGCTCTTTCAAAATTATTCTCCCAAGTCCGTTTCGACGTTGCTCCGGTCGCACAGCTATGACAGTGATTTGGAGCTCGTCTAAAACAATCCAACCACTGGCCATGGCCGATAAACGCCCTGCTTGATCGCCAATGCCGAGGCATATTCGCTTTGGATCCGAAAGCTCTCGCTCCCAATGATCAGCGCTCCATAGGCCATGCAGAGCTATGGCATCCAGTTCAAGGCATGCAAGGGCATGGGTCTGATTCAGTCTGATTGGTTTTGAGATCAGAGTCGAGATGCATCAGTTCTTACATTGCCCGTACCGCCCCCTCTGACAACGCCATGGCCATTCCTTTTGAATCTGGCTGTGATCCAGTGAGTCCCAATCGAAATCTGGCTCCCGTTTCGGCTGAGTTGGATGATCAGGGCCGTTTGTTGGTGGGTGGCTGCAGGTTGAGTGAACTTGCCGAGCGCTATGGAACGCCGCTCTACGTTTTGGATGAGACCAGTATTCGCGCTTCAGCTCAGGAGTATCGAGAGGCTCTTAAGCGTCACTATCCAGGCGACTCACTCGCCGTATACGCATCCAAGGCCCATAGTTCTCTCGCGATGACGGGACTTGTTGCCTCGGAAGGTCTGGGTCTTGATGCTGTGTCTGCAGGGGAGCTGCTGACGGCGCTTGATGGAGGGATGCCGTCTGACCGAATGGTGCTGCATGGCAACAACAAGTCTATGGAGGAACTGGCCCTTGCTTACAGCCACGGAGTGATGGTGGTTGCGGATAATCAGCACGATCTTGATTGTCTTGCTGAGCTTGTACCGCCGGATGGATCTCCGGTGCGGTTGATGCTGCGTTTCACGCCTGGCATCGAGTGCCATACGCATGAGTACATTCGTACTGGGCATTTGGACAGCAAGTTCGGCTTTGATCCCGATCAGTTGAGGCCCGTGCTGACCGCGTTGTGTCAGTGTCCATGGGCGCGCGTTGAAGGCTTGCATGCTCATATCGGCTCGCAGATTTTTGAACTGGATCCCCATCGAGATTTGGCGGCCGTGATGGCTGATGCGCTCAAGTTGGCTCGTGATCTTGGTCACCCCGTTCGTGATCTGAATGTGGGAGGCGGACTTGGGATTCGTTATGTGGAATCCGATGATCCACCATCGATTGATGCTTGGGTCAAGGTGGTGGCCGAAGCCGTGGCATTGGCTTGCAGCGAACGCAATCTTGAGTTGCCGCGTTTGATGTGTGAGCCTGGACGCTCACTCGTGGCTTCCAGTGGAGTCACGGTCTATCGCGTTGGCTCACGCAAGGTGGTTCCAGGCGTTCGCACTTATGTGTCCGTTGACGGTGGCATGAGCGATAACCCTCGCCCTATCACCTACCAATCGAATTACTCCGCATTCCTTGCAGATAGGCCCATGGCAGCGGCAGATGAAATCATCACGTTGGCAGGCAAGCATTGCGAATCTGGCGATGTGTTGCTCAAAGATCTCTCTTTCCCTTCTTGCCGTAGCGGAGAGGTTTTGGTGGTGTTGGCAACGGGTGCTTACAACGCCTCTATGAGCTCCAACTACAACCGAATTCCGAGACCTGCAGCTGTGCTGGTCCATCAGGGAGTGGCTGAACTGATTCAGAGGCGTGAGCAGCCAGAGGATTTACTGCGATATGACCTCATGCCAGATCGCTTGCGCTCGCTAGTGTGAAATAGGAAGTTTTAGAGGTGCGTAAACGCAATGGCGGTGTTGCAGCTTCGCCTGCTGATTGACGTTTTCTGCGCCTCTGCTCTTGGTTTTCTTCTCTTCACCAGGGTCAATGAGCAGCGAACCCTGTGGTTATTGCGGGGTTATCTGTTCCTGGTTGCTCTCGCTTGGTTCGTTAAACGGTTTTTCAACCTTCCGCTTACATCGACTTTAGTCGATGCACTTGTTCTCGCTTGTTCGCTTTCTTTGGCCATTCTGTGGCAGGGAGAATTGCGTCGTTTGATGGAACTTCTCGGTACTGGAAAACTTGCTGTTCTTCTTGGTAACCCTCAAAGCAAGCTGAGAACTACAGCAAGCACAGTGGCGCAATTAACAGAAGCCGCTGGTCGGTTATCTAAATCTCGTCGTGGTGCTCTGATTGTGGTTGATCTAGGCAGCGATCTTCGTCCCGAGGACTTTCTGAATCAAGGAGTCACTGTTGATGCTCAGTTGAGCACAGAATTGTTGCTTAATCTTTTTGCCTCCGATACTCCGCTCCATGATGGCGCAGTGTTGTTGAAGGGAAATCGGATTGTTTCCGCTGGTGTCATTCTGCCATTGTCACGTCAGGGAATCAGTCGCTACGGCACTAGGCATCTTGCGGCTCTGGGTATCACCGAAAGGTTCGATCGATGCATCTGCGTCGTCGTGTCTGAAGAAACAGGAACGTTGTCTCTTGCCAATCAGGGGAAGCTTGAACGCCCGATCACCAGTTCGCGTCTTCAGGATCTTCTCACCAATTTGATGGCGGTCTCGGTGTCCTTGACATCAACTAAATCCGCTTCTGCACTTAGCGTGAAGAAAGGTTCTCAGGAATCATTGTCTTGAGTCGTCGCTTGACCACTAGTTCAGACCAATCTCGTATTGAGGCTTGTCCTGTCGAGATCGACCCCGTACGACTACCTCGTCACGTGGCCGTGATTATGGATGGCAATGGACGTTGGGCACAATCCAGAGGTTTGCCGCGCGTCATGGGGCATCGCGCTGGTGTTGAGGCGCTCAAAGCCACCCTGCGTCGATGCAGCGATTGGGGGGTCAAGGCTCTCACCGCTTATGCCTTTTCTACGGAGAACTGGTCAAGGCCTGGTGATGAAGTGAACTTTTTGATGATGTTGTTTGAGCGCGTGCTCGAGCGTGAGCTTCAGGCTTTAGAGGCTGAAAGAGTTCGTATTCGCTTTTTGGGTGATCTTGAGCCCCTGCCATTGCGCCTTCAGTCTTTGATTGAAGAGGCGACAAAGAGAACCGAAAGCAACGAAGGGATTCATTTCAACGTGTGCACAAATTATGGAGGACGGCATGAGCTAGTGATTGCAGCTAGAAGGCTTGCAGAACGCGCCGCTAGGGGAGAGTTAGATCCTTCTCATATCAACGAACAAACCCTTGCCTGCGAGCTCTTCACCGCTGGGGAAATGGATCCGGATCTTTTGATTCGCACCAGCGGTGAATATCGAATCAGCAATTTTCTGCTTTGGCAGCTTGCTTATGCCGAAATCCACGTCACGGAGGTTCTCTGGCCTGATTTTGATCGTGAGGCGTTGATTAGAGCATTTCAGGATTATCAAAATCGAACCCGTCGCTTCGGGGGGTTGGTGGTCTAATGGCCAATCCTCTGGGATCCTGAATGTTCGAGGTTCTTCTCAGGGTTGATGACGGAAGCGGTCCAACTGCGCCATGACTGGTCGCGAGGCGAAATTGAAGAGCTTCTCAATCTTCCCCTGATGGATTTGCTTTGGCGTGCCCAAGGGGTGCATCGATCGTTCAATCCTGGCTATCACGTTCAGTTGGCATCACTTCTCAGTGTCAAAACAGGTGGTTGCGAAGAAGACTGTGCCTACTGCCCTCAATCGATGCATCACAGCAGTGATGTCACAGGTCAGCCTGAATTACAGGTTGATCCTGTTTTAGAGCGTGCCAAAGCTGCCAAGAAGGCTGGTGCGGACCGGTTTTGTATGGGTTGGGCTTGGCGTGAAATACGCGACGGTGCCCCATTCGACGCCATGTTGAAGATGGTGCGTGGCGTGCGTGCTTTGGGAATGGAAGCCTGTGTTACAGCCGGGATGCTCACCGATGAGCAAGCGAAACGTCTCGCTGAGGCGGGTCTAACGGCCTACAACCACAACCTCGACACCAGTCCTGAGCATTACGACAAAATTATTACCACTCGGACCTTCCAAGAACGTTTGGAGACGCTTGAGCGTGTGCGACATGCTGGTGTGACCCTTTGCTGCGGCGGGATCATTGGCATGGGGGAAACCGTGGCAGACCGCGCCTCCATGCTGCAGGTGCTGGCATCGATCAAGCCCCATCCAGAAAGCGTCCCGATTAACGCCTTGGTAGCGGTGGAGGGCACACCGCTCGAGGAACTCCCTCCCATCGATCCCATCGAATTGGTTCGCATGATTGCCGTCACCAGGATCCTGATGCCAGGTAGTCGCGTTCGCCTGAGTGCGGGTCGGGAACAGCTCAGCCAGGAGGCTCAAATTTTGTGTTTGCAGGCTGGTGCGGATTCGATTTTTTATGGCGAAACGCTCCTTACAACAGGCAACCCCGCTGTAGAAGCTGACCGTGAGCTGCTTCGCACTGCCGGTGTGCAGGCCAACTGGAACACCCCTGCGGCCGCCTGATGGAACCTGCGATGGGAGCAAATGAGATCAAGGGTGATCTGCTTGTTGCGGCGTTTTACGCCTTCACTCCTTTGGCTGAGGCGAATCAACAGCAGCTGCTCACCGCTCTCCCTCCCCTGGCGCAGACTGAAACCGTTCTCGGGTCCGTGTTGATCGCTGCTGAAGGTGTGAACGGCACGGTCTGTGGTCCTCCGTCTGGCGTGGAGCGCCTGCTCGACCTCTTACGCAGCCAACTTCTGCTTGGCGATGCCCATTACGAGCGTCTGGAGGTGAAGCGCAGCTGGAATCCCCATCAAGTTTTTCGGCGTTTTAAGGCCAGGAGCAAGCGAGAGATCGTGACGCTTGGACGACCTCAAGTGGATCCTCGAGACAGTGTTGGCACCTATGTGGATCCTCAAGACTGGAATGCCTTGATTGATGATCCCGACACTTTGGTGATCGATGCGCGTAACAGCTATGAGGTGGCGATCGGCAGTTTTGTGGGGGCCTTGAATCCGCAAACTCAGAGCTTCCGAGATTTTCCTAACTGGGTGGATCAGAAGCTTCGTCCTCGCGTTGCCCAGGAGGCCCCGCAGCGGATTGCCATGTTTTGCACTGGAGGCATCCGCTGTGAAAAGGCCAGCAGTTTTCTGCAACAGCAGGGATTCGGCGAAGTGCATCATTTGCGTGGCGGCATTCTTCGCTATCTCGAAGAGGTTCCAGAGCAGAACAGCCGTTGGCAAGGGGAGTGTTTTGTGTTCGATCAGCGCGTTGCCCTCAATCATCAGTTGGAACGAGGTGACTACTGCCTTTGCCATGCCTGCGGTTTGCCGGTTTCGTCAGAGCAGCAGACTCTGCCGAGCTACATCAAGGGAGTGCAGTGTTTGCATTGCATCGACCAATTCACAGATGCAGATCGCAGAAGATTTGCAATGCGCCAACGGCAGATCGACCAGCTCGCTGCCCAGGGCTAGTGCTTCAGTGGCCATGACTTGCGTTCAGGCTTCGCTTGCTGCCAATCCTTTACAGCTTTCGCCGTTGTCCCTATGCGATGCGTGCTCGCTGGGCCCTGCTCGAGGCAGGTCTCATCGTGCAGTTGAGAGAAATTCAACTCAAGGCCAAGCCTGCAGCGATGCTGGAGGCCTCTCCTAAGGGCACGGTTCCGGTTCTGGTCTTCGCTGACGGCAGCGTGATCGATGAGAGTTTGGCAATCATGCACTGGGCCTTTCGGCAGGCTGATCCTCGTGGCGTATTGGAGGCGAAGCAATCGATCGTCTTGATTAAAGAAAATGATGGGTTGTTTAAGCATCATCTTGATCGTTTCAAGTACACCGATCGCTATCCGGGAGCCTCAAAGGAGGAGCATCGCCAGGCGGGTCTGCTGATCCTGCGCAGCTGGAGCGAACGCATCAGCAGGAATGGCTGGTTGCTTGCCGATCGCATGGCGTTGGCGGATGCGGCCCTATGGCCGTTTGTACGGCAGTGGCGTCTTGCCGATGTTGCTGGGTTTGATGCTGATCCTCACTTGGCACCATTGCGGCAGTGGCTTAGGCGCTTTCTCGAGGACCCGATGATGGAACGGCTAATGCAACGTGCTGATCCCTGGTTGCCAGGTGGAATGCAACCGAATTTTCCTGCTGATGCGATTGCGATTCCCATGGACCAACCGTTGTTTCATCTCGCCTTGGAGTCCGATTGGCAGGCGGCTCTAGAGCAAGGCGACTATCGGGTTTCAACGCGAGGCTTGTCCCTTGAGCAGGTGGGATTCATTCATTTGTCTTGGCAAGAGCAGGTGCAAGCCACGTTTGACAGGTTTTATGCCGACGCTGATGCAGTGCTGATGCTCAGAATCAATCCGAAGATGGTGTCTGTTCCTTTGCGGGCAGATGCCAGCCATACAGGCGAGCTCTTCCCGCATCTGTATGGCCCGCTTCCCATTGCCTCGGTGGTCGAGGCGAGTTCTTTTCCTTCTCTGCCAGCGTGCTGATGCTCAATGAATTAGAGGCTCAGGCGAGAGAGCGAGGCTTGCTGCTACGACTCAAGGTTGGACGCCCCCTAGGGCTGTGGAGTTTGCGCTTGGTTGTGGCTGAACAGCTGGCTGCTGATCGCTTGCAACTCCAAGGCGAGATGAAAGCCTGGGCCTATGGATCCACCAATGGATTGCAGCTCGATACGATGCGTGTTCGTCCCCAAGCTCCTGCTGGAACAGGCGATTTGATCTGGGCTGCCACCATGGCTTGGGCGCTTGAGTCCACCCCTTGCCTGAGGGCCAGATTGTTGGCGATTCGCGATGCCGATGGCCAGCATCGGCGTTTGGTGCGCTACTTCCAGCAGCGGGGCTTCAACACGGTGCTTGAGGTGGAGGGAGCTGTTTGGGATTTGCCTCTGCGGATGGTTTGGGGCGGTGCTGGTTCGCTGATGACGGGTGATTGTGGCGACGTACAGCAGCGTGCTGCGCAGCGCTGGACGGCTCATTCATCCGCCGCGTGATAGCTGCTTCGCACTAATGGTCCACTGCGCACTTGAGCAAACCCGAGGTCGGTGGCGATGGCACCAAGCTCTGCAAATTCCTTGGGGTCCCAGTATCGCGCTACAGGGATATGGGCCAAGGATGGTCTGAGGTACTGGCCGAGAGTGATGCGCTGACAGTCAACACTGCGTAGATCTTTGAGGGTGTCGACCACTTCGTCTTTGCTCTCACCCAAGCCAAGCATCAGCCCGCTTTTGGTTGGTATCGATGGGGCAAGTTTGCGGGCCGCGGCAAGCAGCCCAAGCGAGCGGGTGTAAGTCGCTCCACGGCGCACTTCGGCTTGGAGTCGTTTCACCGTTTCCAGATTGTGGTTGAAACAAACGGGCTGTGCCTGAAGAACGCGGGCTAGACGTTGCTGTTGAGCCTGGAGTGCTTTGGCTGGATCGGCTACACCGCCCCAGAAGTCTGGTGTGAGCACCTCGATGGCGATGCCAGGATGGCGGGCACGGATCGCCGCCATCGCGTTCGTGAACAAGCTGGCCCCATGGTCTTCCAGGTCATCGCGGGCTACGGCCGTGAGGACCACGTAGCGCAGTCCCATGCGAAGCACGGCTTCTGCGACCCGTTCCCCTTCTTCAGGGTTCACCGCTTCGGGTGAGCGTCCTTTATCCACTTGGCAGAACGCACAACTACGGGTGCAGATGGAGCCACCCAGCAAAAAGGTTGCGGTACCGGCTGCATAACACTCCCCTCGATTGGGGCAGCGGCCTTCCTCACAAATGGTGTGCAAACCATTGTGTTTGACCAGGGTTTGCACCTGTTCGATGGACGACGCATTGCCAATGGGCCGTCTCAACCATTCCGGCAAACGCTCATTGGGCCGTATTTCGCTGTAACGGCTCATGCTTCTCTTCCTATCCGCGTTCCTGGGAGTTTCATTCAACGGCTCGACGGCCTTCGAGAGCGCGACTCAAGGTGACGTCGTCGGCATATTCAAGTTCGCTGCCAACAGGAAGGCCGTAGGCGATGCGACTCACTTTTGTGAAAGGTTTGAGCAATCGGGCGACATAGAGGCTGGTGGTATCACCTTCCACGCTTGGAGTGAGCGCAAGGATCACTTCTTTGATTTCGTCTGCCGCAACCCTTTGAACAAGGCTGCTGACCTGCAGCATTTCTGGGCCGATGCCATCCATTGGGGAGATCAGACCTCCGAGTACATGGTAGTAACCGGCATATTCCCGGGTGCGTTCGAGGGCGAGTAGATCCCTTGAATCGGCCACCACGCAGAGCAAACCATTGGCGCGGTCAGGATTTCGGCAGATTTCACAGATCGGTTCGGCGCTGAGATGGAAACAGCTTTGGCATTGCCCTACCTGACGTCTTGCTGCCAGCAGAGCATTAGCAAAGCTCTGAATTTGTTCTTCTGGTTGGCGCAGCAAATGCAGAGCCAGCCTTTGTGCTGTCCGTGGACCGATACCAGGGAGACGTTCAAACTGGTCGATCAACCGGGCTAACGGTCGGGTGAAGCCGCTCAGAACTTTTCTCCAAGTGTCTGAAATCTAAGCAAGTTGATCTCCGGGCAGAATGAAATGGTTTGAATGAACGATTCGATGCGCTTCCAGCTGCAAGTTCCGCTCCGATTGCTTCTCAGCGTTTTCTGTGTAGTAGCACTAACCGCTTGCAGTGGTGCTGGAGGTGGTCTGAATTCGTTTCAGAGCCCAGATGGGAGGTTTGCCTTTCTCTATCCCAATGGTTGGACGCGGGTGGCTGTGACAGGTGGCCCCACCGTTGTGTTTCATGATTTGATCAATAGTGATGAAACAGTGAGCCTTGTCATTTCAAATGTAGAGGCCGATAACGATCTTCAGAAACTGGGAAGTGCTGTCGCGGTTGGTGAACGTTTGCGTCGTGATGTCATCGCCCCAGATGGAAGCGGTAGAAACGCAGAGCTGATCGAGGCGAGTGAACGGGAGGCCTCTGGCCACATGTTCTACGATTTGGAGTACGCCGTTCATCTTCAGGACCGCGATCGTCATGAGCTAGCCACCGTTGTGGTGGATCGTGGACGTTTGTACACCCTGGCGGCTAGCACCAACGAAAGCCGATGGCCTCGGGTTAAAGATTTGTTTGAATCCGTCATTACATCGTTTACTTTGTTGATCTGATCTGCGAATCATTGATTCACTGATCAGATCAACAAAGTATTTAGGTTAACGTTGTCAAGTCTGATCAAAAAACTGATGACAGAGTCTCTTTTTCCCTTGATTTGTTTTACGATGGGTAATCACTAGAGATATTGATGTTGTCTCTAACGTCATTTCGAAAAATAAAACATCGTTGGGATGGTCTCAATGACCATCAACAGGTTGCTGCCTGCTTGGCTGGTATCGGTGGATTGTTGACGGCTTGGTTGGTGTTGTGGCCTGTTCCTACACAGGTTCAAGGTAAAGGTGTTTTGATCTATCCAAATAATGCCGGTGTTTTGAATGCCAGATCTGCTGGACAGGTTCTGAATATTGATGTGCGAGTGGGTGATCGAGTCAGGAAAAATCAGGTGTTAATGACGCTTTATTTGCCCGAGCTTGAACGTGAGTTAGAGCAACAGAAGGGCAACTTGAAGCAGCTCCAAAAGCAAAATGTTGAGTTGGATAAGCGCGACGCTTTGAGAATCGACACTGCTCGCCAGGCTCTCGACACCACCCTTGCCAAGCTCACAGATGATGAGCAACGTCTTGGTGAACTCCAGAGCACCTTCGCAGCCAAGCTTGAAAATCTAAGTTGGTTGTCACGTCGAGCCGTTGTAGCTCCACTGTCCAGTGATGTTGTGGCAGCGCAGCAGGGATTGACAAGCACCAGCGTTGCATTGGATGACCTCAAGATTCAACGAAAAGAGGCACTCACTACCTTCCAACAGATCAAGTTGGATGTTGAAACGGAACAGTTCGATCGCACTTTTCAGATTGATGATCTCATGCGTCAAATTCGCGTGAGTGAGGCGAAAATTGCATTCGATGGCACGATCACTGCCCAGCGCGATGGCCGTGTGTTGGATCTTCAGGTGATTGCCGGTCAGACCATCAAAATGGGTGATCGCCTTGGCACTATTGGTCGTGGTGAGGTTGCATCAGGTAAGAGTCCCGATCTGATCGCTGTTTCTTATTTTCAACCTGCCGATGCTCGCCGGCTTCCCCTAGGACTACCCGTTGAGGTCGTCCCGCGTTGGAACCAACGTGGTCGTTTTGGCGGAATTGAAGGCAAGGTAACCAATGTTCTTCCTTTGCCATCAACACTGGAGGATATATCCACCACAACAGGTAATTCACAGCTGGCCAGGGACTTGGCTGGAGATGGTCCGGTCATGCGAACTGAGATCAGCCTTCTTCGAGAATCTCAGTCTGATGACGGCTATCTCTGGACGCTTTCTGATGGCAGTGGTGTGTTCCCGATCCGTGATGGTTTGACGGTTGACACGTTTGCCTATGTCGAATGGCGATCTCCGATTACCTATGTGTTGCCTGGGCTGCGTTCGCTAACAGGTGGTTACCGCACATTCAGGATTGATCGCGTGTTTGATTTACCTTTCCTGCGACAACCCGACACTCTTCCCTGAGTCCTTTCTCGCTATGTCAATGCGACCATTGTTGAAACAAGAAATCCCTTGGCTGATTGCTGAGATCGTTTTGCTGATCATCTTGTTGAATGCTAATCCTCCTGAATTGTGGTTTTGGTTTGTCGTCTTTTTAGTGGTTTTTGGTTATCGGATTGAGCGTTGGTGGTCGTCGCGTGCTGATTAGTCGATTTGGTATCTAGGGCACATTGATGGTTAATTGTGGCAACACAAGATCGTTGGGATTTTTTGGCATTGGCAAGAGTTCGCGTAGCATGCGTGCATAGCTGAGATTCACATCCACAGTCGCGAATAGCCTTCTCACCAAAGAGTTAACAAGCTGTTCCTGTGTGATTGATAGGCTTATTTCATCCGCAAGGCCTGTTTGATAGCGCAGTTGGGTGTCTCTGAAGGCTTCTTTGCTTGCCCCAACTGCTCGCCTCGCTGAAACCAACTTTGCCAAGTTGGCCTCGTGGTTCAAAAAGGCTCGCTCCAGTCGTAAACGGATAGCGTTTCTGGTATTCGCATAGCGCTGGGCTGTTGCTTGTTCTTGCAATTGAAGGGATTTCACTCTGTTTGATGTCCCTCCCGCGTCAAAGATCATCCAGTTGAAGGCAAGTCCCACCGACCATTCATAACCACTGACTTGCTCGAGGGGGAGAAATGAAGCCCCACAACATCCATCGCCAATGAGAGAAATATCGAAGGTTCGTTCCACGGACCCCAAGCCACCCGCCGCTGCAAACAGGCTCAGCCGCGGCAGAAGTTGAGCCGCAGCTTCGTCTTGCCGAAGCATCAGCGCCCTTTGAGTGGAGAGAATTGCAGTGAGCTCTGGGTTGTTGTCATAAGCCGCCAAGACAGTTTTTTCTAGGTTGAGCGGCCATCTCGGCTGAAGGCTGATTGGGTCACTTGCACTGGGGATTACATCACTTGCAAGATTGAGGACAGTCCAAAGTTCTCGGCGTGCTACGGCTCGGTCGGCCATTGCTTGGATCAAGATTTCTTCATCGGCTGCAACGATGCTGCTGCGTCTGAGTAGATCAACGCGGGGCACAAGCCCAGCCTGCTTGAGGGCAAGAGTGTCTTCCAGAATGACAAGATCTGTGCGGACGATTGCATCGCGGATACGCACGAGTTGCTCAGCACGCTGGAGCTTGTAATACGCTTCGCTGACTTCAAGTTGAAGAGCTCTTAATTTGTCTGCATATATATTTTCTTGATGCTCTAATTGCGCCTTTGCTGCTTGTACCCTTGGTGTTCGAGCAAAGTCGATAATGTTGTAGTCAATCTGAAGTCCTGCTTTGGCAGACACACCATTGACAACGTCTCTAATTCCTCCTCCTTGTGGTATGTAAAAAGGACCATCGCTTGAACCATCTAGTTTTTTTCCGTCGTTAGTGAGAGCAAAGTTAGGAACTTGTCCTTTTTGATTAAACGCAGGCCCAAAGTCATAGGTGTTGTTGCCATAGGGGTTGTACGTGGTTGTTCCACTTTGAAATCCATCGACATTGGCAAAGACGCTGATCGTGGGCCAATAGCGACTGGATTCGGATGCGATTGTGGCTGCCTGGGCCTCGATCAGATTTCTCTGGGCTTCCAGGGAGGGGTTGTTGCTGAAAGCAATGGTGACTGCTTCTCCTAGTGATAGCGACAGAATGCGAGCTGGATCATCGGTTGAAGAAGGAAGACGAAGAGGAGCGTTTGGTTGAGCGTCTTGATCTGTTAAGCGTCCAGAAGGGGGGGCATTGGTGTCGATGAATAGATTTGGAATCTCAAGGGTTCTTAAATCATCACTGCTCTCAATGGCTGGGGCTGGACCAGTCAAGGTGTCAATGGAATCAAGTTGTTTGTCAAGGCGATTCCAGCTTCTCTCCAATTGCTCGGTTGTGCCGCCTACCTCCAGGGGTGTTGCCTTGATCTGTGCGTTGGCTGCTGCAAGGCTGGAAAGGAACAATCCAATGATGGATAAACATGGAGTGAGGGCGAGATCACAGGAGGAAAAATTCAGCACGTGCTTTTGGGATGACTTGTGGGCGACTCCTGCCCGTATGTATGCATTCCTTGTCACCAGAAAAAGGAGACCAGTTCAGGAACAAGTCGAGTTTGATTTCCAGTCTTTTTAGAGCTAGGTGGTGACATGTCTGTGTTGTTCGTCTGAATCGATGATGCAATGACTAAGTCCGAGTTAATTTAAGCCATATTGACTCTTGAGTCGCAGGAGAGCCCAGAACATCTTTTTAGGCTTAGAGCGATCTGTATGGCAGGAATTGAGCTGATTGTTGGACTCCAGGCAAGAAATTTATCCATTCTTGGAATTAATTATGTCTTCCTTCAAGAATATTGATTATGAAAAGAAAGATTATGATTGTTTGTTTGAGGCGGAAGCTATGGTCGCTTCGGTGATAGCAGAGCGTATGTAATCAATCAATGAGATTCTAAGCGTGATGTGTTTCAGCTGTTGTTTGTTGAAGTCTCTGTCGAAAGTAGAAAGAGTTTCTCCAAGTGCATGATCCAGCCATTGATTGGAAGCAGATGATAGACGATTAATCTCTTCTATTTTGTTCGGATCGAGTTTTTGGCGGACGATGGTCTGTCTTTTTTTCAATTCGCTTGAAATTCTTAAGATTTGAGTGCTCATCGTGTCGATTAGCCTTGCTTCTTCGTGATGCAATTGTTTGATAATCTCTGATTTATTTGATGGTATTGGTAAGCTTCTTAAGGCATCAAGAGAGGTGATTATTTGTGACGCCAGAAGGTCAATTTTGCTCCAAATTAGATGTAGTGGATGTTGTTCTGGATTGACTCCCAGCTCGGTTTGTGCAAGAACCTGTTGCTGTCTTGCTGCGTTGAGTTGTCGTACGAGTGCAATGCGCTTTGCTTGTTTGTTGCTGTGATTGTTTGAGGATGGATTATTGTGTCTGAGGATATTGCCTTCATGGTGTAGCTCTGCTCCGATTGCATCTAGTAATGATGCATATTGTTGGTGTAATTGAGGAACGGTTCGGCTGGGCCACATCCATTTGCAGGCCAAGAGTGAAATGACAATTCCAAGAGATGTCCAGTAAAGGCGAATTGGTCCCCAAATGATCTCTACGTCTTCATGAGCAAGCCATCCCATAACGATGATAGTCCCAGCAACTTTGTACCCCACTTGCAGTCCAAGAATTCCTCCCAAAAGTCTTGTTGAGGCTAAAGCTAATCCGAGTCCTAATGGGAGAGGGAGATGCAGACTTTTGTTCACTATGATCAAGATAATGACGCCCATCAGCGACCCCATCAGCCTCTCGATGCCCAGCTTCATGGAATTGCCGTAGCTACTCGATAGAACAGCTGCTGTTGTTAGGGGCAAATAAAACCCGTATGGAATTGAGCTAAGTAGACCGAATCCAGCACTCAATCCGGTGACAAGCAGAAGTCGTAATTCTTGTCTGGTAAACCAAGGATTACTAAGGGAATGAAAGCTTCGTTTTATCATTCAAATGAGTTATGTTTCACGGCGAAATCAAGCGTTTTCTGGCTATTAATCAGTCGAAGAAGTCGAGTCCCTTCTTCCTCTAAAAGAATGCGCTGGGAGAGGCTAAGTGGACTGTCTGATTCTATTTGTAATCGCTTCCACCCGATCTCATTGCTATTGTTTAAATGATGAGCAAGCTCAGGTAATTTCAAAGGCTTATATTTTATGGATAGAGTATCAAGAAGCCTTTCCATTAATATCCAGTTCGCATGAAGGCTGCGCCATAGGCTCATTCGTTGTTGCCAGCGAAGCCGAGTCAGTTGTTTAATGTGTTTCGAGCCAAGCTGTTCTTCAATGTTAATGAGGCGTTGGATCTCTAACAGATCTTTTGTGATCGAGCCGGGCTGTAAGGGTGGTGGTGAAGGCGTCAATCCTTGGAGCGACTGGCTATGTTTTTGCATGCGTGTGGTGAGGTGATTGAGTAATTTTTGATGAAGCGCTTCCATTCGCATGAGTCGATTTTTGGGCCAAAATAAGCGCCCGATTACAATGGCTACAACGATTCCAACTAGGGTATCAATGCTTCTATTGAAGATATAGTACCAGTTTAAATTTGAATAGCCATGTACGCCTAAAAAGATCACCGTAATCACAACGGCTGTCGATAAGCCGCTGCCCCATCCCAGGCGGCGAAGTAAAGGAATCGTAATGAAGAGACTGACAAAAATGCCAATCCAGCCTGAAAGCATTGTGTGGACTAAAAAAACAACAAAGCCGCCAGTTACTGTTCCTAGAATTCTTCCTCGAGCAGCTTGAAGGCTATTTTCGTCTTGATCGTCGACTACTAAAATGACTGCTAAGAGTGGATAAAAAACAAATCTAATGCGATCAAAATGTTCGGCAATCGCGCATGTGATTAAAATACTGATGCCAAGTCTTAGACTTTGTCTTACAAGATTGCTGTCTATCCTGGTAATGATCATTCTAAAGGTGATCAGAACTGCAATTTGAAGCGTCCACGGCTGGATTCACTTGCACTGATTCCTCGCGATGAATCTGTGGCAGGCCATTGTGTATCGAGGTAACTAATACCCTTTTGGTAAAAGGGGCGCGCAGGTAGTCGGCTTGCTTGCAATTCCGTTGTGCCCATAGCGGTGATCAATCCACCCAGTTCCAACGGTCCCAGATCTGTCTCAAGACTGCGTCCGGCTGCCGTGATCAGGGCTGGCAGACGCACAAGATTTTGGGGTTGAATGAGTTTATTGAAGAGGCTTCTCAGCACAAGTTGCTGGCGGTCTAAGCGTCCAAAATCCCCTTCTCCATCATGACGCCAACGCAGAAATCCTTCGAGGTCACGACCTTTGAGGACCTGGGGACCAGGCTGAAGGTCGATGAACAAGCCTTGGCTTTTGTCTTGGTAGTAGAGCCGCTTTGGGACATCAATTTCAAGGCCTCCGAGCAAATCACTAATGGTACGGATTCCTTTTAAGTCAACAAGGATGTGATGACTGACTGGACGGCCCATGAGGCGTGTTAGCTCCGTTTTTACCGCCTCAGGTCCACCTCTTGCGTGCAGTGCATTGGCCTTCGTCGGGCCAAAGCTGCGTGAATCGATATAACTATCTCTTGGAATTTGAATAATGGAGGTTTGTCCATTTTCAACGCTTAGGATGAAAATTGTGTCTGTGTTCCCACCCCCTGCATCCATTCCAAGAACGACGATATTCTTGTCGCCCAAGCTTGACCAACTTGCAAAGGGATTACTGATCGAGGCGAGAATTGGTGCCTCGTTTGAAGGAATTAAGGATCGACTAAGAGGAATTGAAAGCATGAATCCACCAAGGAGGCCAACTGCTGCCGCTGTGAGCAGGGATTTTTTCCTAGGACTTTTCATTCCGCTCATAACCTCATCTTAAGTCTTATCCCGCGTGCTTTTACAAATGTCTACGTCACGTCACGTCACTGTTGATACTGATTAGTGGAGTGGGTCGCTGATCATCAAAGCTGGACAGGACAAATGATGTACCAAATTGCTGGTTCGGTCACTTGCTGGAATAGGTAGTCCAGCAACCCTTCTCCTCTGAGAACGCAAAATCACGAGATTTTGATCTTTGCTGAACAAGTGAATTTTAGAATCGATACCTGGACCTTGAAGCAGTTTGATTTGTATTTGATCTCTGGGGATGTCGCGTGGGCACCAACTGATCAGTTGTTGTTCCATCCACGAGCGTTCGTGGCGATTGAAGCGTGGATCATGAATGTGGAGAAGAGTGATGGTAGTGGATCTTGGGTCTAATTCAGTGGCAAGTAGCCGCAGGGCGAGCTCAAACTGTTCACGTGCACTTGCAGAGAGATCTTTGATAGGCACCAGAATTTGTTTGAGGTGATCAAGTTCGCATCTTCGAAGATTTGCCACCACAACAGGGCAATGAGCGGTTCGGCAGACCCCGTCGACCAGATCGCCGAGTAACCAGTTTCGGAGACGGTCAGGGCGGCCTGCTCCAATCAGAAGCAGATCGGCTCCCTCCTCTAGGGCGCTTCGGCTCATCCCTGCAGCGATGTCATCATCCAATCGCAGCAGACAACGGGTCGTACTAGCGAGCTGTTTCCCATAGGTTGCGGCTTCGTTCAGTCTGGATCTTGCGGCTGCAATTGCACGATTCAAGCCTCCGCGCGCTTCTTCAAGGCTTGGGCTCACCAGAGCAAGGGGAAGTAGCTGTCCGCCGTAATCGGCTCCTCCATGGGAAAGCCGTGCGGCCAAGCTCAACAAGCTCAGTTCTGTCTCTGGGTTGGCAATGGGCACCACAACTTTTAAAGGACGGCGTACTACCTCTGCAGGGTTGTCATGTCCTAATTGGAGCCGTGGCACTCGATCGGAGGAGCTTTCATTCGGCTCCATCAGGGCTACAACCGAGCGTGTCGTGAGGGTTGGACCCAGCGTTGCGGTCACGACCATCACGACCAGCACGCTATTGAGAACAGTACTGTCTAGTAATCCAGCTTGAAAGCCGATGAAAGCGGTGGCAAGCGTTGCGGCAACTTTTGGCATCGCAAGCGACCACATCAGCACAATTTGATTTGAGCTGTAGCCGAACCAGCGTCCAGCCATTAGGGCAGCTAGTGCTTTACAACCCAAGGCTCCAGTGAGCATCAGCGCTGTGAATTCAATGTTGCTGATGCTGTCGGCGATGCTGCGAAGATCGATAAGCAGCCCTAAATGAATAAAAAAGATGGGGATAAATAGGGCTCCGCCAACAAAGATCACTTGCTCTTTGACCTTCCCTTCTGGAAGGACGGAATTCACCGCCAGACCAGCCAGAAAAGCTCCAACGATTTTTTCTACCCCTGCGAGCTCTGCGCCGAGAGAGGCCACAAACAATGTGAGCAGAACTGCCAGAAAGACACGGTTTTCATCGATCACGTTGCGCATCCAAAGATGCTTGCCAATCACCCGGATTCCCCAGACGACTAAAAAAGCAAACACGCCGATACTGATGAGTAGCCCCGTGAAGCTGCTTGTTGTGAGGTTTTGTTTTCCCAGTCCCAGGGCGACCGCTAGCAGAAGCAGCGCTGCAATGTCGGTTAAAATTGTGCTTCCCACGCTTACGATCACGGATTCGTCACGCTGCGCTCCGTAACTTCGAACGATCGGATAGCCAAGTGGTGTATGTGTCGCCATCAGGGCCCCGAGTAAGAGGCTTGGGACTAGAGGAAAACCAAAGATGGTGCCTATGCCGATACCTGTGCCCACTCCGAGAACAAAAATCAGGACCCCAAAGGTCACTGAGCGTCCTTTGACCCTGTTGAACTCCTCAAGGTCTATTTCCAAGCCGACTGTGAACAATAGATAAATGGCACCAATATCAGAGAGAAGAGTGATTGTTTCTCCCTTGGCATCGATCCAATGCAAAATATGGGGACCGACAAGTACACCCGCCGCTAGAAGTCCCACGAGATCAGGAAGCCTTAAACGTCTTGTTAAAGGTGGAATCAAGACGCTGATCGCAACAAGCTGAGCAAATATGCCCAGTGGGTGATGCATCAGGTGGGATAGCGAAGCAGCCATCTAGGAAGTCCTGAATTCAATGGTTTTGGATCAATGGCTGAGCGGTTCATCACTGCGAAAGCCAGCTTGAACGCGCCAGAGGTCAGCGTAGGCGCCTGGTCTGTGTAGAAGTTGATCGTGTGTACCGTGTTCGACAATGTGACCAGCATCCATCACAATGATCTGATCAGCATGTCGCACTGTGCTCAGTCGATGCGCAATTACCAGTGTGGTTCGATTGGACGTGATCCGCATCAGTGAACGCTGAATCGCAGCTTCTGTTTCATTGTCTACAGCGGCTGTGGCTTCATCAAGAATGAGAACTGGCACATTTTTCAAAATGGCTCGCGCCAAGGCAATGCGTTGTCGTTGACCGCCGGAAAGCCGTTGCCCCCTTTCTCCCACCAGGGTGTCAAATCCTTGAGGGAGAGCTTGGATGAAATTGAAGGCTTCTGCTTGCTCAGCTGCCCAAAGTACTGACGTTTTAGATGCGTTCTGAGAGCCGTAGCTGATGTTTTCGGCGACGCTTCCATGGAAGAGATAAACGTCTTGACTGACGAGAGCAATGCAGCGGCGAAGATCTTGAAGCTGAAGGGACTCAATCGGGTGACCGTCAAGAAGGATCGTTCCGCTGTCAAGCGGGTACAACCTCAGCAATAGTTTAACCAATGAACTTTTACCTGAACCTGTAGCACCAACGATCCCAATCGTTTGTCCGGCGGAAATCGTCAGATTGAAGTTGTTGAGAAGCGGGTTACGATCCTTGTAAGAAAAGCAAACCCGTTCATAACGAATGTCTCCCCTGACATTGATTGGGTTGAGGCGGATGCTGCCACTATCGATCTGAATTGGGGTGTCAATGAGATCAAGAACTCGCTGAGTGGAAGCCATCGAGCGTTGATAATCATCCAAGGTTCTCCCCAACGTCGTTAGAGGCCAGAGCAGTCTCTGGGTGATGAAGACTAAAAAACTGTAAGTACCCACTGCAATGACTCCTCTCCATGCTTGCATCCCGCCGATAAGAAGTATCGCTAGGAAAGCAAATAAGATTGCAAACCGAATGAGGGGTATGAACGCAGCAGAGATACGAATTGCCTGGCGATTGCACTGTCTGTATGCATTACTAGCTGTGCGAAGTTGCTCCAGCTCCCATGCTTCAGTCGCAAAGCTTTTGATTGTGAGTATCCCACCGAGATTATTGGAGAGTCGAGAGACTAGATCTCCTGCTTTTTGTCGTACATCGCGATATTTAGGGGCCAACCTTTTCTGAAAATGGAGTGAACCGAAAAGGATGATAGGGATCGGTAAAAATGCGAATACTGCTACGGATGGATCTAAAACAGCCATGGCACTACCTACAAGTAGAACCGTCGTGATTAATTGCAGAATTTCGTTGGCGCCACGATCAAGAAAGCGCTCGAGTTGATTGATGTCATCACTAAGAACAGAGAGCAAGCGGCCACTGCTGTCTCTTTCAAAGAAATCCATCTCAAGCTTCTGGAGATGGTCATAGGCTTCCAGTCTCAGGCTGTGTTGCGTCGACTGGGCAAGATTTCTCCAAAGCACCCCATAGAGATATTCAAATAGAGACTCTGCTGTCCAAACCAAGAAGGACAGAACAGAGAGCACAATGAGTTGACTCGGCACAGTGGTGGCACCAAATCTTGCAAGCCAGGACGAATCCTGCTGGACAACAACATCAACGGCCAGACCAATGAGTACAGGAGGAAGAAGATCAAAAACCTTATTGACGATTGAACAGCTGGCCGCCATCCATACCCGTTGTCTGTAGGGCTTCAGATGGCTCAGCAACCTTGGTAAGGCAGGCTTGATGCGTCCAGGCAAAATCTGATCGGACATCATCAATAGCAAGACACTCTATTCAAGCGGTCTGTGGCCCAAAGTCCTCAGGAATTCGGAAACGATTTAGACCTGAACCTGAGGTCTAGACGGTGATCAGTCGCGATCGAGTTTTCAATCATGGGTCTCCATGACTTCTTCCTTAAATTCCACAATTCTTAAGTGTGGATGATGAACACTAGGAGGCAAAAACTGATGATTCTTGCCATTGATAAGAATAAAAAATGATCGAAGTCAATCTTTGAAAATGTCAGCTGCAGGCCAGATCTGTACATTGAAATGGGCGTGGAGGAGTCAACCCACGTGAGTTGGCTCCCCCTTGTGGGTTCACCAGCGATTGCCGCCGCCGTAGCCGCCGCCGCCGTTGCCGCCGCCGCCGCCGTAACCACCGCGGCCACCACCACCTCCTCCTCCAGAGCGCTCCCGCGGGGTCGCTTTATTCACACGGATCATGCGACCCATCCACTCCACGTTCTGGAGGTCGTCAATGGCTTTTTGCTCATCTTCGTCCGAAGCCATTTCCACGAAGCCAAAGCCACGCTTGCGGCCAGTTTCGCGATCGAGAGGAAGACTTGCACTCTTAACCTCCCCGTATTGACTGAAAAGATCAAGAAGATCTTCTTGTTCTGCCTGAAAAGACAGATTGCCGATGTAGATGGTCATTTCCTGAGGGGACCGTTGGACATTTGATCAGTGAAGTTGTGGTCCGAAAAGGGAAGTCCTTGATGCTGAAGCTGGAGAGCTGAAGCTTGGGGGAGCGAGCCGATCAGAGCCGAACATGAAGCTGATGCATCACCACGCTACAGGTTGGGGTGAAACAACATCTCTACAACCGAAAGGAAATTGGAAAAGTTTCCATTTCTTCAGAGGTTCTTTACCAGACAGGAGGTTCTTTACCAGACAGGAGGTCCTGACCTGGAGGAGCGATGTATGTTTCCATTTTGCTTTGTCTTGGTTGAAAGGCGGATTGAAAGCTTGATCTTTTTAAGCATTAGGGTGTTTTTCAACCGTTGATCGAACAAGCTTTGCCAGAGATACAGCTTCGGAGAATCAAGTCAGGGGAGGCCATCAGTGTGCTCCAGAGACGTTGGCTTGGAAGGTTTGTTGAACTTAAAGGAGAGGGCCATATGCATCCGCCGCAAGCTTTGTACAGGTTTTTTGGGCATGTTGAATAAAGGCAATGCCCTTCATTTCTTTCACGAAGCAAGAACAGGTGAATTCACCCATCCCTTCTGGGGGAGTTTTTCCAGCCTGGGACATCGCGGCATTGAAGCCTGCCATGCATAGTTTTTTGATTTCTTCCCGATCATCTGAAGCTTCTGCCGGTAAACGAGTGATTGCAATCAGCATGGGAGTGATGAAAAGGCTGATCGCGATGCGAAGAGAATGTTTCAAAGATTAGGAATCCTGACGAATTTGAAGTTCACGGTTCATCACTTTGAGGCGTCGGAGTGAATTGAATATGTCTTCAGGCATCCCTTTGGGAAGGTCAACAAGGCTGTGGGTTTCAAAGATTTGAATGCGACCAATCATTCGACCTTGTAGGCCTGATTCGTTGGCAATCGCTCCAACGAGGTTTCCGGGTTTGACATGATCGCGATGGCCGACTTCCACCCGGAAACGTTCCATGTTGTCCTCTGGAGGTCGTGAGGATCGCTCTGAACGGCGGCGGCGTTCAAACCCGCCTCGATCTCCCCGGCGGTCATCCCTGCGGTCGTGACGCAAAGGTGTTTTCAGCCAGCTTTCATCTCCTTGAACCAAGAGCGGACCTTCACCAACGGCCATCCTCAAGGCAGCCAGGGTTAGTTGACCTGGCTCTAAATCGAGTTCTTGAGCCACCCTTTGAATCAGCTCTTGCAAGAGAGCGGTTTCTTCATTCGGTTGTTCTTCGCTGGTGGCCGCGGTACTCAGCCGACTGCGCAGCCGATCCAGACGACTTTGGTTGATCTCGGCATTGCTGGGAATATCCATTGGATCGATGGCCTGTCCCACAGCCCGTTCAAGGTTGCCAACAAATCTCCTCTCTCTCGGTGTCACGAAGAGGATGGCTTCGCCGCTACGACCAGCTCGGCCGGTGCGCCCAATGCGATGGACATAAGCCTCACTATCGAAAGGCATGTCGTAATTAATCACCAGACCGATGCGGTCCACATCCAATCCACGTGCCGCAACATCGGTTGCAACCAGAATGTTGACGGTTCCTTTCCGTAAACGTTCAACCGTGCGCTCCCGTTGATTTTGAGGGACGTCTCCGTTGAGCACTGCAACATCATGGCCTGCAGCTTCAAGGGATTCGGCAACAGTGAGAGTGATTGCTTTTGTACGAGCGAAAATAATGACGCCTTCTCCTGTGACGGCTTCCAGGACTCGATTGAGTGCCTCCAGTTTGTGAGAGTTCTGCATGGTGATGCAGCGATGACGGATTCGACGAGCTTCCTTCTCCTTTGTCTTGATCGTGATTTCTGCGGGTTCACGCAAGTAGCGCTTCGACAGTCGACGAATCTCATTAGGCATCGTTGCCGAGAACAGAACCACCTGACGCTCCTCAGGCAATTGATCAAGAATCCATTCGACGTCGTCGATAAACCCCATCCGCAGCATTTCATCGGCTTCATCCAGCACGAGACTGCTTAATCCACTGGTATTGAGCGTGCCTTGGCGCATGTGATCCATGACACGGCCCGGTGTTCCAACCACTACATCTACACCTCGCTTCAAAGCATGGATTTGGGAACGGAAATCAGATCCGCCGTAGATCGCCAACACATTGAGGTGGGGATGGCCTGCCGAATAGGCCTTAAAAGCATCGGCGACCTGCATCGCTAGTTCTCGAGTTGGTGCCAGCACAAGCACGCTTGGCAGGGGGCTGTCGCCTTGCAATCTCTCCAGCAAAGGCAGGGCAAAAGCAGCGGTTTTTCCTGTTCCGGTTTGAGCTTGCCCGACGAGATCTCGACCGAGCATGAGCTCTGGGATCGCTGCTTTTTGAATCGGTGATGGTTGTTTGTATCCCTTGTCAGCCAGAGTTTTTAATAACGCTGCACTGAAGCCGAATTCTGAAAATCCAGCCACTTCTTCTGGTTGTTCTGTTTCTTCTTTGCTTTCGATCAATGTTGTCAAGACTTCGTCGTTTGGGTTCGAGGATTTGGAGTCGGTAATTTCAGACATGCTCAGATCAACTGAACAGGACGATGAGTCCTGAGCTGAGGTATTGGTCATTCTTGAAAGGCAATTGCCTGATTGATCCTTTAAATCAGGCTTGCAACGTCCAATCGGCCTTAGCCGTGCTGTATTGCTTGCCTTTCGATCAAAGGTTGAGAAATTATTTTAACACTCTTCCGAAATCATCCTCTAAGCGCTCGATATCGCTTTCTTCGAGAATCGCTCCATGTTGGACTTCAATGATCAAAAGGTCTCCCTCCCCACCCAGGGCGCGATGAATAGCACCTTTTGGAATATGAAGGGTGTCACCCGCAGTGACGTTGGACCATTCGCCCTGGCAGAACAGTGCCCCGCGTCCTTGCGCCACCGTCCAGTTTTCACTGCGATGCTGATGGCGTTGAAGGCTTAGGCGTTGCCCATTCCGTACTAGTAGTCGCTTCAGCTTGTACCCCGGACCACTGCCTAAATCCTCATACCAGCCCCAAGGGCGCATCACTCTCTCGATTTCGCTCACCTACGCGTCACCATCGTTGCTTTGATCTTCAGGATGCCGAGATCCAGCTGAGCGGCCTAGAGCCAACGCTGTTGGGTCTGCAAATAAAAGCAGTTGCTGTTTCGCGCGGGTCATTGCTGTGTACAACAGCGAGCTGCTTTGGCGATCGTCGAGAGCAGGCCAGAGCAGCAGCACTTTGTCCATCTCGCAGCCCTGAGCCTTGTGAATTGTGAGTGCGAGAGCTGGCTCTAGGTGCCGAAGACGGGCGGGATGGTAAAGCGCATATCGGTTCTCGCCAGAGGGAGCGCTGCCGAGAAACAAGGCCCGTTGTTGAACCCCTTCACCGACCATCACTCCAAGATCGCCGTTGGCGAGTCCGAGTTCCGGCTGATTTTCACTGCAAAGCACTGGCAGACCCGAGGGCCAGCCCGGGGGTTCAGAGCCATCAAGCAAGTGTTGGTGGACGGCATCAACGCCCCATGGCCCCCGTCGACGCGGGCAGAGCACCATCAAGGTGTCAAGGATGTTGAGGAGGTCTTGGGCTTGTTGTTGATCGGGTTGCCCATGCGCATTGATCTCTAGAGCGCTTGCATTGTCCTTGAGATGGTCGAGATGCCGCGTGAGTGCAGCATGCACAGCATCAGGGATCTGCCTTGCTTTGGGATAATTAACGGTAATGTTTGACGTCTTGGGCAGCGAGCGGAGTTGTGACCAGAACGGTTTCAAGCCTTGATCACGGAGCAGCGCACTCATCTGAGCAAGGGCACCTCGATTGCGATACACCGTTGTAAGGGTGATAGCCCCACCCTTGAAACGTCTTTTTTGATGAGGTTCTTGGAGATGTTGCCAAATGGCTCCTGCACCAATCGGTGGTAGCTGAGCGCTATCTCCCACCAAGACCAGTTGGCAATGGGTTGGCAGTGCACTCAACAGGGCATGGCCTAGCTCCAAATCCACCATCGACATTTCATCGACGATGAGTAGGTCCAACTGCAGCGGATTGCGTCGATGACGGGCAAAGCCTCCAGGGCGTGCCTCAAGCAAACGATGCAGAGTGGTGCAGGGCAAGGCTGCGGTGATTGGGTTGCTGCGAACGGCGTCTTGGAGGCGACGTGCGGCCTTGCCTGTGGGAGCGGCAAGCCAGGCTCGAAGCTTGGGTTGATTCTCAAAGGCGCGGAGCAGCATGTGCAGCACCGTGCTGGTTTTACCGGTTCCTGGCCCTCCGCTGAGCAGAACCACGCCGTAGCGATCGATGGCACGGACAGCAGTTTGCTGTTCGGGACTGAGATCGTTGTTCTTGGACAGGCGGCTGGTAGTAGCGCCGCGGTTTGTGGCATGGAGGGGAGCCTGGACATAGCGGCGCTGAAGTTCGTGTTCGAGCTCTTGCATGGCTAAGCTCCACCGACGCCAGGACAGGGTGTTGTGGTTCAGGACTAAAACCGCTTGGTCACCGTCCAGCCATCCACTAGCGATTAGGGCTTCACGGTGAATCCTGGGCCAACCATCCGTTTCGATCCCATCGGGAACCTCGCTGCTGTCGTGGAGTGGAATTGAGACGTCGCCTCTGCTCAGCGCGGTAGTGAGTGCTCGCATGAGCTCGACGAGTGGCTCACTGCTTTGCTTCGGCGGCATGCGCCGTTGAAGTGTGGCCAACACCCCATTGTGAAGGGCAAAGAGAGCATCCGATGCTGCAGATTGCATTACGACAGCCCCTCAAGCCATTGGTCCAGCCGGTGGATTCGATTTAAAGGTGCCGGCTCGATCACGACGCCTGATCCTCCTTCTGGGCTTATGCCCCTCAAAAACACATAGGCGTAGCCGCCGAGATGGCGTTCGGGGTCGTATCCAGCGAGCCTCCAGCGCAGATAGCGATCCAGGGCCAAAAGGTAGAGATGGGCCTGGAGCGGATAGTGATGGGAGAGCATCTGCTCCTCCATTGCAGCTTGGCTGTAGTGCTGTGGTCCGCAGGCGATGCCACGGCCAGAGTCGTCCCGTTCACCAATCCAATTGCTTTTCCAATCCGCCACCCACCACCGCGCTGTGGCGGGATTCTCCCCATCGGTGAACACCAGATCGATGGATCCGGTGAGAAACCCCCGACTGCGAATGTCGAGCTGGCGCAAACTTTGCGCGTAGTGCTGACCAAAACGATGGTCGCAGTCTGCTTCAAAGGCATTGGCTAAACCTGCGGAGTGCACTGGTTTGCCTTGCTGGGCAACGGGTAGGTCAAAGCTGAGCTCGTGAAGACGCCTTCCAGCGCTCAAATCGGACAGTTTCAAGTCTTTGAGAGGGCCGCCTAGGGGTGCCGTCAGCAAAGTGTGGAGCGCTGTGATCACGGCATCGCAGTACTCGAGGTCGATGCCGGCTCGGCCAAGCTCTTCAGCCACAACAACCTGATTAGCAGCTTGGTCGGCAGGACCTTGAAAGCTCACCTGTTCAAGGATTCTGTGCAGGCAATCGCCCGCACCCGGACCTTTTGGAAACTCCGCAAGAGGGCCATTCTGATCCGCTGAATCCGCTGGGCTCTCGGAGGCTTCCGTATCGGTTACAGCATCGATATCGCGCCCTTCTTCGAGGTTGCGTGGATCAGCTGGGGCTGGCTTGTGATGTCCGTTCTGAGCTGAGATCCAAGCGGAGTAGCTGCTCCGACCCCAGCTGCGGTCGAGAGTGCGTTGAGGAACGTCCGACAACTGCAAGGTCTCAAGCCTCGGAGCTGGACGCCACAACGGCAGGGTTGTGGTGTCTGCTGGTAAGTGGCGGCTCGTGAGGGGTTCGTCGAGCTTGGAGAGCTCCTTGACCCAGTTCGCTAGAGGATTGGACTCCTGTCCCGCAGCGGCGACCCAAAAGACCACGAGATGGCGCTCCGCGCGGGTTAAGGCCACATAGGCCAGTCGCTCTGCTTCGGCAGCACTGTCGTCTCGGTTGCGTGCTGCGGTCTTGTACCCATCGCCCCAATGGGGGTTGAGCGCAACTTGCCAGGTCCCCTCTGGATCGTTGGGCGGGTTACGCCAAAGAGGGCCTTTCCCATCAGCGGGTGCTTGCCACAAATAAGGGCAGATCACCACGGGGTACTGCAGGCCTTTGCTTCGGTGAACAGTGACAACGGCCACCGCGCTTTCCGCTAAATCGCTGTGGGGCTGCCTGATGTCAGGGGTGGGGTCGATCGGTTGAAAGCGCTGTCGTCTCAGCCAATCTGCGGCGCTGCCCAGGTCGAGGCCTTGCCGATGCATGGCGTCTTGCACCAGTCGCGCACATTGCTGGATGTCGCCTAACAATCGCCCGCGGCTGGAGAGATCAGCGAGCATTCGACCCTCGAGGAGTTGGGACAAGCAGCCGAGCAAACCCAGGAAAGGCAGCTCCTCCTGCAGCTTGCGGAGTTGCCCAGCGAGTCGGTCGAGATCACCGTTGGTGTCCGCGTCCTGCAATTGATGGCTTGTCCATTGCATCAGGGCAGAACAGGCGAGTCGCCGCAACCGTCCGCCATCGGCTGGTGAGGTGAGGGCATCGAGAAGATGTTGAAGCTCAGCCGCGCCGGTGGTGCTGAGAACATCTCCAGGACTCACAAGTCGGCTGGGTAGGCCTCTGTGAGCGAGCTGTTCTCGTACAGCTTCGGCTTGGCGATGACGGCTGACAAGAACGCACAAATCCGTTGGGGTCAGTGATGGATCGCTGTCCAGCAGGTGGAGGGCTTGGCACGCGACCAGGGACGGAATGGTCGATTCGAGTGCTGTGCGTGTGGGGAGGTTGGTGGACTCATCGGCTTGTACATCGATGAGTTGGAAAGGCTGCTTGCCATCAGGGAGGTTCAAGGGAAGGGCGGTGGCACAGGGTGTGACCCGCGGCACCTCGAGGTTCGATCGCTTGAGGCCTGGTTGCATCCATTGGTTCATCGCCTCCATCAGAGACGGCGTTGTACGCCTGTTGTCGAGCAGATTGTCGATTCGATCAGCTCGTTGCCGGGCTTGCTTGTAGGTGTTGAGATCTCCTCCTCGAAAGCGGTAGATCGCTTGCTTGGGATCCCCCACCATCAGCAACAGATGGTTTGGCGTCGCAAAGCAGGCCTGGAGCAGGCGCCACTGCAGTGGATCGGTGTCTTGAAATTCGTCGATGAGAGCGACGCGATAGCGCCGTTGAATTGGGACCAGCCAGTGTTGAGGTTCGGTATCGGCCGCTTGGGGATCCATGGCATCGAGCAGGCCGGAAAAGCTGATGACGCCCTTTTGAGCACGGCGGGCGGCCAGGGTCTTGAGTCCGTGGGTGAGCGCATGTCGCCAAACCTTCTCAGCTGGTCCATCCCAAAGAGCTGCAATGGCTTTTTGCAGGATTGGTTGTGGAAGGTTTGGATTGGGTTCGCTGCAGCGGCGAGCTGTTTTGCTGAAACATCCGGGATGGAAGTAGTCGCCAAGGAGACTCTGGCTTCGCACGTCTCCGTAACTGATGCGTGATCTATGTGTGCTATTTTGGCGGGAAACCCAGCTGCTGAGTTCGTTGGCGCGATCTTTTTTCGGTTTCGGTGAGTAGGGCTTGGTGTCGGTTTGGCCTTGGCTTCGCCAATCCGTTGAGCAGTCGCGAAGGGCCGTTTCCAGCGTGCGTCCGCTTGCGTTCCATTCCGCTTCGAACACTGTCCAGCTCGATTGGAGCCACTGGGCAAAGCAATCGATCAAGGGACGCTCTAGGTCGTCTGATCCTTCAGTGCCGGCGATCCGAACAGCGCAATCGCTGTCCAAGCGACTGAGGGCATGGCTCAACTGATCAGCTGAGAGGCCGGCATCCAACAGCCCTGAGACATGGTCGGGAGGCAGGGCCAACACTTGTTGTTCCCAGTAGTCGTAGGCCACCTCCTGGCACAGATGCTGGCTGTCATTTTCAAGACAGACCTCCATTGCCGTGCCGTTCTGGAGAGCTTGTCGGCGAAGGTTGCGCCGGCAGAAGCCATGGATGGTGGTGATGTCGGCACGTTCCAGCCCTTCCAGTGCTTCCAACAGGTTGCTGGCGATTGTTCGACGGGTGTTGGGATCTTGCCCGTGGAGGGTTATCCACTCCTCCATCACCGCATCTGTGGGTGGGGAGTCGGTTTGGGAGTCGGAGTTGTTGGTTTGGTGTTTCAGCAGCGCTTGGAGTGCATCGTTGAGACGACGACCAATGCGTTCACGCAATTCCGCAGCGGCGGCTTCTGTGAAGGTGACCACTAACAGCTCTTTGAGGTTCAGCTTCCGCTCTGTGACTAGCCGTAAGACCAGGTGGGCTAAAGCAAAGGTTTTTCCCGTTCCAGCACTGGCCTCGAGGAGACGAACTCCGGCATCAAGGGGGTAGTGATTGGGTTCGAAACGGCTACTCATGGCCGTTGCGCCTCCAGCATCGGCGCATACAACGCTTGAAATGCCTCCTCAAAGCAGGCCGCTGTTAAAAAATTGTCCGCTTCGAAGTGATCGCCAAAACAAAGCTGCATCTCTGCCCGCGCCCGCTCCCCCATGCCTGCGAATCCACCATCCCAACGGCTTTCAAACGCTCGATTTGCTTTGTCAAGACCTTTGTGCAACATGAGGGCTCTCGCCAACCCACTGGCAGGCGGCACCGGCCAGCACGATTCAGCTCCTGCTGTCGCGAGAGTGTGGAGAGACAAGAGAAGCTCCTTTGCTGTGTCTGCATCCAATGGTTGCCAGTGAAGGGCCAGTTGAAAGTGATCAGCTTTGGAGCTGCTCTCACATCGACTGATCACAGCCGTTGGGGTGGACACTCCCGCCGCTTGCTGGAGGAGGTGGGTGAACCATCCGCCAAGTGCAGTGCGCGACTGAAGCCGTCCTGCGCTGACCAACACCGTGGTTGTCCCAGCCCTGAGCACGGAGCGTGACTCGGTCTCTGAGCGGATCCAATCACAGTGCAGAGGCCCAAGTCGCAACAGGGTTTGTTGCAGGTTTTGCCAGCGCTGCTCGAGGCGATTGGCAGCCAGTTGACCTGCTGCGCCAGGCGGAAGCATTCCTTGGCCGCGAAGCTGTGTGCTCCATTCGCCAGGAAGGGCGTGGTCCCAGATCAAGCTCGAATCGGTTGCCAGCCGGTCGAGCTGATCGAGAAAAGACTGATGGAGAAGAGATTGACGTTCCCGCTCCTCCAGGTCCAGCGCTGAAAGGTCTTCCACGGGGGTGGACCACTCCCGTGTTTCCAATCCCCGTGCTTTGAGCCAATAGCGCTGGGGTGCCTCAAGCCAACGGCTTACGGCGTCTGAATCCAAACAGTCAGAGGTTGCAACTGGACTCCAACTCAGGGGATGGGCGAGGCCCAGGGAGTTGTTGCTCAAGGGATCGGGATCGCGGCTATCGAGATTGAGCCTGGCTTCGAGGTGGTGACGATCAGAACTGAAGGCTGAACCGGCACGATTGACGAGAAAATTACGAGCATCCAAGGGATTGGCTGGTTGCTCCAACACCACGCGCTCGAACTGTTCGGGCGAGAGTTGCTCGTTGAGCAAGGTGAGCCATTGTTGGACCGGAGGCGAAGGGGGAAGCTCTTCGCCCTTGCTCTCATCGCGGGCATTCCAGCTGATGACAAGATGTTGTCGCGCGGACATCAACGCCTCCAGCAGCACGTAACGGTCTTGATCTGTGCTTGATGGATCGCCGAGTCGGCGCTGCTGTTCCAGGAGGTGAAAGCCAGGGCGTTCCTGCTGACGTGGAAAGCTTTGCGAATCAAGCCCCATCAGCACGATCAGCCGATGGGGAATCGCTCGCATCGGCTCTAGGGCGCTGATCGTGAGGGCACCACTGCGGTGGCCAAAACGACCGCTATCGGCGGAGAGGGCCTCATCAAGAATGGAGACCACAACGGAAAGATCGAGATCAAGAGTGCACTCAGATGCCTGTTGCTGCATCGTGTCGAGTGCTTCGACGATCGCTTGTTGCTCCCAGGCCCAGTCCCCTCCATCGCCATAGAGATGCTGGAGAAGCAGATTTAACTGTGTGGTCCAGGCGCTGGGACTGTGGGCTTGGCGTAGCCGAATGATCCATTGCGCTAGTCCATCCAGAAGCGGCCACCATTGTTCAAGCTGCTGAATGGTGAGACCTCCCTGAAAGGGGGCACAGCCTCCAGGAGCGAGACCTGGCTCGGCAGGCAGCACGAGACCAAGCAGCCAGCGATCAAGACACCAGCGGAGGCTATGGGTGTCATCGCCTCCACGCTCCTTGCCATCCACCCCCCAACGGAAGCCCGTTTGCTGGAGGCACTGGGTGATTCGCACGGCTTCCGCGGCCGTGATCCCTTGAAGGACTTGCAGGGCTGGGTTGGCGAGAAGTGCCTCCAGCCCGGATGCCGTGAAGCGCTCACTGGCCAGCTTCAAAAGAGCCATAAACCCTTGGCTCAGTCCAGGAGAGCTTTGTTGGCTTCGGTCGGTGAGTCGCCAGGGAATGCTGACTCCAGTGGCATCGTGGTCACCGAAGACGGAGCTGAGGAGCGGGGCGTAACGCTCCACATCAGGAGTCATCACCAAGACATCTCGTGGCTCCAGGCTTGGATCAGAGGCCAGCCATTGCAGAATCTGATCCCGAACCAGTTGCACCTCTCGCCAGGGTCCTGCGCAGGCCAAAAAGCGCAATGAGTTGTCTTGATCAACAGGGGTGAGGGATGGTGCGCTTCCATCCACCAGCTGTTGTTGCACTTGCTCCAGGAGCGTCGCTGGCCGCTGTTCGGATGCAGCGATCTGAATGGGTGCTGCAAAGAGATCTCCCTGATCCCACTGACCGAGAAAGCAATCGCCGTTGCCTTCTAAAAGCAACTGAAATTCAGCCCCCATGCGTCCCAAAATCGCTTCCAGTCTTGGCGATTCCAAGAGCCAGGGCCCATCGGGTGGTGTGTTCCAGGCTTGTCCGAGCGTTTGTCTTCTCTGTTCGGAGCGTTGCCATAGATCTGGACAAGGTGTGAGCAGGTACAGCTCGATCGTCATCAGGCCTGAGAGTCCCTGCAGCAGCTCCACCTGAACCGGGGCGAGATTGCTGATTCCAAAAAGGCGCAGTCGAGCCGGTAGAGCAGCCTTTGGGCTATCGCCTTCACGAAGATGTTGTATTGCTTTCTTCACCTGAAGACCAAAGGGATCACAGGGGAGGATTTCGGCAAGGGCGCGCACGAGCTGTGGTTGCCAGCGCAAATGAGCCGGCAGATCAGCGTCTTCATGGCCCTCAATCCATTGGCTTAGTTCCTGAGGTCGGTAGAGGGCGTAATCATCGACAGCATCCGCAAGGCAGCGAGCAAGTTGCCAATGATCACGATTGAGGCGATCGGAGCTGCTCGCGTGTTGTTCCCACCAGAGCTTCAGGCTTTGAGCCGTGGGATGGTCGAGAAGATCTGGGAGCACCTTCAAGACAGGCCAAACCAGTCGTTCCGCTCGCCAAGGATCTTCAGTGGTTGGATCCAGATCCAAGATGCATCGCACCAGCTGCCGTAAGCGCGATCCTGGAAAGGGAAAACGAACAAGAGCGTTGACGCCGTTGGCTTGAGCGAGCTGCTCTCCCAGCCATCGGCTGGTGGGCCAGGTGTTGACGACAATCTCCAGCTCTTCAAATGGACCTGGGGGATCAAGCGTCAGCGTTTGAGCCAGAAGCGTTGCAAGAAATTCTGTGCGATTGCTTCGATAGACCGTTAGCAAGGCTCTGCCTGAGTCAATGGGGCTGTCAGCGTGGGCGGAACAGTGGTTCCATCCTGAAGCCCCTCGACTTGCACAATGGCTTCTGTCTCGGGGCAGTAGGCCGAGAGTTTTCCTCCATACACCGCACCGGTATCCACCATCACTATCTGCCCGTGACGCTCCACATCGGGACGGGGCGTATGACCAATCACCACAAGTCCATGACTCCCGTCGTAATTCTCCCAAAAGGGCTCACGGATGGTCAGGTCAGGACAACCGTTGCGATCAAATCCAGCGTGGGTTGCGACCCAACCTCGTCCCCAAAAAATTTTTGGTAGGTGTTTGAGGCGTCTCATCCATTGGAGAGAAGATCTTTTGCCGAGTTGGCGACAACAATCGCTGTTGAGCAATTGGTTGTGACCGTTGTGATCAGGCTTACTTAGGGTGTTGATGAATGCTTGTTCATGATTGCCGCATAACCAAGTTGCAGCTCCACTCTTGACCAGACCCCAAACCAACCGCATCGCCGAGGCACTATCAGGACCTTTATTGATGACATCACCGCAGAACACGAGGTGATCATCTCTGGGTAAAACTCCGAGTAGCTTTTGGAGAGGGCAAAGGCATCCGTGCACATCGCCAATCACCCAGCATTGACCTTTGAGTGATTCCATTGCCTACCGAAGACGGCTTCACCACCTTAATTCCTTTTACTTGGATGAATGTGATGCGTTGAATGCTTACTCTGATAGTCGCTGTGACCTGATTTTGGACCCACGATCTTTGCCTGTAGCGCGTCGTGTAGAGCTTTTGGTGAATGCTCTTGATGGTGCAAAACGCACCAATGAGGCTCTTGCTGCTTGCTCCAATGGTGAAGAGATGCTGGATGTGCTCTTGGGGGCCTCTCAGAAATTGAGGCTTGGGCTAACGCGCGAACAGCTCCGAAATACACCACCAATTCGAGATTGGGTTTGGTGGAAAAACAAGGAAGCAATCGTAACCATAGGAGGTTAGGCTCTGGCACACTACTGGGATAAAAAACAAAAATCACCTGGTCATGATTGGGGTTAATTCAATCGCTCTGCTAATAGATTCTGTTAGTATTTAAGAATGTTGTGGATTTTGTTTGATGCCTTCGGCGTGAAGATCTTGAAGTCTATCTATTGAGGTGTATGTATTCAAGCTGTGGTTTTTTGATGCGAAGAGAATGAGCGCTAGTGGTTGAGGTTAGGTGATGATTGTAAAATTGGATGGATATTAAGAATGCAAGTTTGGATCTGATTGAATCCTTCTCTGTCACGCTGGCCTGTCATCTTTGGTCTTCGCTTTATGGCTGCTCAGGTTTGTCCTGCAAACAGTCAGAATGGCTTAACGATGCCAAGGCCTTGTTAGTTTCTCGATGGATTGATTTTACTGGCCAGGGCTCATACTGCATCAAGGCATGCAGACTCATCGTTCAGAGCCTTGCATCAGAAATTCCTGCAGTGTGTTGTCAGAACATTGTGTGAGGATGGGTTCAGTTGGATTTTCATCAATGTCTCAAGCTCGCGAGATGATCAACGCACACCTGTTTCCTGTGCTGGCGGTTGTTGCAACGGTTAGCGCAGTCTCTGTAGCCGTTTCACTTCGACCAATGGCAAAACATTCAGCGCGTTGGAACACTTGCTATAGCGATAGTATTGCTTGGTATCAGAAAAACAAACCTGACTGGACCATTCAAGACAAGGAAGTCTTCGCTTCCAATTTCTGCAATGGAGGCACTCCCGTTAAACCTGGGCCAGGTTTTCAACCTGCTTTTAAATAAGTTAGCATCATTTTGACGCGATATTGAAGAAGTTGTGATGACGCCTTATGCAGAATCTCCTGAACTGAATCACTGCATTATTTCTTGTCATCCATGAAGCGCAACTGCAACTCAATTTCATGGATTGTGGACCAAGATCATACAGTTGACTTTTTGCTAAAAATCAAAACAGGCACTGCTTTTTGATTCTCTCACGAATCTCAAGAGTAAGGCGTTATTGGCTTTTGTAAAATGTAGAATCACGTTGGCTAAATCAATATTTTTTTGCTTGATTCTCGTTAGTGGTATCGCTTCACACTCCGTTGACTTCCGCAACTGTCGTTTTAATGGCAATATGCGAACTCTACTAAAACCTCAATCCTGAGTTATGCGTGCTTACACTCAAGTCTTTCAATCTTTAGTCTTTCTAAGTCCATGGTTATCAGTGATGCTTCTTTCTGCACCCGCTCTAGCTGATAGTCCAAAGCTGTATATCACTGGTTCAGCTGGATTCAATAATCCAAGTACGCGAATTAATACAGGTGAGATAGGTACTTTTGAAGAATACACAAACCCAGGTGTATCAGGCGAGTTAGGGTTGGGAGTGGACTTTGAAGGTTTAAGAGTCGAAGCCACTTATACCCTTGATGCAAGTCAATTAAAAGGATATACTAATGTTAGTGGTATCGATTTTGATTATAATTCGGGAGGAGAAGTCCGCAAGCAATCAGCCTTCCTGACTGGATATTGGGATTTCTTTAGACAGAAGAATTGGACGCCATATCTTGGTGCAGGTTTTGGTTACTCAAACCTGGATGTACGCGACTTTTCAGACCCTGGTCTTTCCTACAGAGGCTTCAATCGCTCGCTCTGGGGTTATCAATTAAAAGCTGGAGTTTCAGTTGATATAACAAATCGTTCAATTCTTTTTGCAGAAGCTGTATATCGAGGAACGTCTGGCTTTAGGACAAATGATGGATTTGACGATTGGAATAATGCTTCCTGGAGTAGCTGGGGTAGCCAATTGGGAGTGCGAATTTCTCTTTAATGCTTACTTTCGTTGGCTGATTGATCAACATCTAAATATTCTACACAAGATTTATTCCTGTGATGATAAATTGGCTTTTAAAAGTGCCTATGCCTAGATCTCAAGAGTTGCGTCCAACCAATTGCTCACAGTTTGTTGAATTTGTAGATCCATCTTCAAGTCCTTGCGTGTTGAATCAGGAAATTTAATTTGATCATTATCTCAAGCATTTTCCCATGAATAATTTAGCTTGGCAAAGTATTTTTATGCTTTATTATTGCTGCAATACGGTATTAAGTCGAAGATAAGCGCTGGAATTATAGATTTCTATTGTTGACTTCGTCTGTCATCGGCTTAGATTTTCTTTGAAGTCGTCAACGATAATGAGATCACTTTCACCAGCAATGAAGCTGCATCTTGAACAGCCGAACAGCTTGGTTGCGTTTGCTCATCAATCTGGCAAGGAGTTATACCCCAATTGTGGAGGGTAATGATGGAGTGAACGCCTTCTATTCTGTACAACATAGGTCAAGTTATTGTTGTTTCAATGTAGAGAATTCCTGAAATCAATGGCTCTCTTCTAGCAATTTTCGGTAGTTTGGATCCACACGTTGCAAAAGCACGTCAGAAAATAGTGAGCACCTTACTACGTTCTCTTCTCTTAATCATGGGATTATTCTTTTAGAAGTTAACCATACTTTTATGTGCGACGATGCTGATCGATGGCATCTCAATGGATGAGTTATGGCGTGCAATCACTTCGATTTTTTATTACAGAAACGAGTTGATTACACTTTTGAGTGCTCTCTTCTTAATCTGTTATGAGATTTATGTTGATGGTATTAAGATCTGGTTTTATTTTATAGGTCCTAGATCACTGTTTGGCTTCTCCCACTTTCATGTTCTTTCCATTAAATGGATTTTAGAATGTCATTTGCACTTATTGATTTTCAGATGGTTTTTCGATTGTTCAATACTTGACTCACGCTTATAAATCCTATTGATTCATTGTACTTGTCGAGATCTTTTTCTTCTGCTCTACTTTGCTGCTTGATTGGCGTTTGGTTTTTCATTGTAGAGAATTATATTATCATTCATCAACGTCTTACGATGATGAAGTCCCCGATGAGTCGTGGAGCTTTTACTTAAAAAGATCTATCGTTTGTTATTTCCTCATTGTGATTGACAGCTAGGGCTAGATAGATGTCCTGGCTGTGTCGATCTGCTAGCTCTTGCCTCATTCATCTCCACTTTGAGGGCCTCTGCACTCCTTTGTTGCCTCTATCTTTGTTGATCTTTATCTGTAATCATCTTATTCATCCAATGTGTTCTTCATTGATGATACTTCTTTACGAGTCAACAGGCTTTATTTGTTTGAATTTTTCAGGTTCCTCGTAAAAACATAACTTATTTTGGATTGATTTAGTTCACTTGATTCTATTTGTACTTATGGGATGTGAGAATTATCCTTTTTAGGTTTGTTGTGATATTCTGATGCGTTTTCCTTTGGCTTGTTGCTTACATTGTGCTTGTTTGTTCGACTTGCTTATTGGTTCTAGGCATCTTTATGAGTAGAATATTTTGAAGAACTCATGTCTTGCTTCCCAAGGTTTGTTTAGAATCTAACGTTTGCTCTTGTGGTCTCCGTGTGCATGTTTCGACGATAGATGTAGAAGATTTGAGGCTTTTGATTCCTCCTCGACTTTTGTCAGTTTTGCTACCAAAGCCCATGTGTCCTGTGGGGATAGTTCCCCTTCTTGATTCCACTTTAGGCTTGAGATGCTTGTGTTTGACATGAATCCCTGAATAATTATTTAAAAAGATAAATGCAGAGATACGCTACCAAGAGCATTAATACAAGATTTTCACTGAAGAAATTATTAAGCTCGTGTCTTTGGTTACACTTCTGCTGTGTTCATTTTTCTAGAGCACCAGAGGCCCTTGAGTCCTTGTCCCATCTAGTGGAATTGCTTAGCAACGCTGTTCTCGCGAGTGCCCCATCTTTCGCCGGGGCTTTTCCACTCAATCTCTTTTAGATAGTGCCATGATTTATGGGTGTTGATCATGCCGCCTCGCGGGCCTTTCGTTTTCTCTGACCAGACAGGTTGGCCCTTTTTCTTCAATGTAAGGACTGTTGATTTGTTTTGTCACAAAGCAAAGTGTGGATCCGCAACTGCGGTGTCATGGCTGATGGATGTGGCAGTTCGTCTTGTTAAAGGAATCCAGGGGACCATCAATAGTTTTAGATTTGCGATGTAGTAGATGGGGGTGTTCACTGAGTCAATGTTGATGGTTTAAGCCATGTCATTCATTCATTGGATGGATTCGATGCGTAAGGCATCTATTTCGCTTGATCAATCCCACGATGCTGGAGTTGGTGTGATGCCAGCTCTCACGGAATGACACTCCAGAATTATTACAGATTTGATTCCCGCTTCTGGTCTGGGGCTTTGTTAAGGTTTCTACATGAATACTTTTGCGGTTGCTGGTACCCTCGTTCTTCTGAACGTGGCTCTTATTTCTTCTATCCTTACGGGTAAATTTCCGTCTTGATGCTTAATTGGACCTTTTTTATTCGCTGATCAGCTTTTCAAGCGTTTTTAGCTTTTGAATTTCGATTTAGGTAAGAGAAGTTAATCTGTTTCATTTGTCTTGTATTTTAGATACACTTTATCTAGCTTTTAATTGTTTATTCGTTTGCTCTGTCATGCTGGCTGGGGTTATTTTTATTGGTTTTAATTTTTCTGGCCTTGGATGAGTCGATTCGTTGCCCAGCTTTTGCTCGCGGCGAACTTCTTGGTCTGCCGATGTTATTTGCTTTAATGGCACATCGTATGTGATCTAATTAGTGTCGCGTTGGGAGGTTGTTATAGTGCTTGTGGAATTATTGTGCCACGATCACTCGTTAAAACCTTTAACGAGTGATCGTTCGTAGCTTTATTGCTTTGATGTTTTCCGCTGACTTCTTCCCATATGGTCTGAGTTCTTGTATCCCCAAGTTTGTATTATGTCAATGCCACTTGGTCTCTTAATTGAATTCAAGAGCTTCATCTCTAGATTGTCATGGCTGCTCACTTTAGGGTTTAAACATTTCTTGATTTCTCTATTCCTATGATTATTGACATTGTGGTCTGATCTTTCTGATGCAATTAGATAGGTCGATCCTGGTTTTTTCTTCACTTTCCGCGAGGAGTTTGACGTCCTGACTTAGGCTTTAGTGTGTTTTCTTAATCGTAAGGATAGCAATTGGGTACAAAATACTGTTCGTTAATTGGTGGCCTCCTGTAAGCATTATGTTCAGGTCTTGGTGGTAATTCAATGGCGGGTGGAGTCATATCTTCCCAAGGCACTTTGCTCAAGATATGCCTCAAGCAGTTAAGGCGCGCTCTTCTTTTATCATCCGCTTCTACCGTGAACCATTGTGCTTCAGGAATGTTAGTACTGGCAAACATTAGATCCTTCGCCTCTGAAAACTCAACCCAACGATTGCGTGCCTCTAGATCCATCGGACTGAGTTTCCAGCGACGAGTCGGGTCATCAATTCTTGATTGAAAACGTTCTTCCTGTTCCGTATCACTGACTGAAAACCAGTACTTTAATAACAACACTCCACTTCTCACGATCATCCTTTCAAATTGAGGGCAATCCTCAAGAAAGGCGTCTACTTCGTTTGGGGTGCAAAAGCCCATGACACGTTCCACTCCAGCGCGGTTATACCAACTGCGATCAAAAACTACAATTTCTCCTGCAGCTGGAAAGTGTTCCACATAGCGTTGAAAGTACCACTGAGTTTTCTGCCGATCCGATGGAGTACCTAAGGCCACAACTCGTGCACCCCTTGGATTTAAGGGCTCCGTTAAACGTTTAATTGTTCCTCCCTTACCTGCTGCATCCCGCCCTTCAAACAGGATGATCATGCGGAATCCTTTTTCCTTGATCCAATATTGCATCTTGACCAGTTGAGACTGAAGTTTTTTCAGTTCTGATTCGTACAACTTTTTATTGAGACGTTGCCCGTTGTGGCTGTGACGCTCAAGCAGATCTCCAAGCAGTTCCGTTGGAGCCGCGATATCTCTCTCACTTCCATCAAGAGCTTCAATCACAGCGGCGGGTAGTGCCTCAACCGAATTCATTTGCTCCGCTTCTTTGTGCTTGTTTTTGTGTTTTGACTTTTTCGTTTCCTTATGGCCCATGGGGATGCGATCAGTTCCATCTTATTTATGGCTACCAGCCTAATCAAACGGTCATTTCTCAGCGTTTCGCAATGTTGTTGACCAATCATTTCACCGGCAAGTAAAGGCGAATCGCGAAGCGTCCTGCGGCTTCAGTTCCCTCTACTCCCTTCCCATAGCTGTAATTGAGATGACCTCCGTGAAGACGCGCGACGTGCACAACAATTGCTAGTCCTAAACCACAGTGTCCCTGTCCTCCTCGAGATGCATCAAGGCGATGGAACGGTTGGAGAGCTTGCTCCCACTGTCGTTGGGGCATGCCTTCACCTTGATCCCAAACCTCAATACAGCATTGATCTTCTACACGTAGCAATCTCAAGACGACAGGTGCTTCTCCATAGGTAAATGCATTGTCAATCAAATTGGCCACAGCGCGACTAAGCGCTACAGGTTTAACGATGACCTCCATCGCTTCTAGGTTGAGCTGCAACTGATTCGCTGGGTGACTACTCGCAACCTCTGCCAGAAGTTGATCTAAAGGAACCGGTACTGAGAGTTCTTCATCCCCCCCCCCTGCAAATAACAGAAATTGACCAGTAATACGCTCTAGAGACTGCAAATCACCTGCGCAACGATCACGTTCCTTTGCGCTCAGATGCGGTAAGGAAAGCCGAAATTTCAGACGTGTAATAGGAGCTCGTAGATCATGAGCAATACCAGCCAGCATCGTGGCTCTTTCGTTTCGATTGGCTGCCAACCGACGCACCATTGCATTAAATCGGTGGGTAAGACGTTGCACCTCTGGTGCACCATGAGCAGGAACCTCATCAGGATCAACACCATCCCCCACCCTTGACAAGGCTTTCTCTAATCCGCGGAGGGGAGCTTCGACCTCCACAAGTAGAAACAATCCGCCGCAGATCATTCCAGCGCCAACGAGCGATAAACCCAACAATGTGGGTTCAGGGGGCCAGCTCATGGGGGCCCGCACATTGACGCGTAACCAAATTGGTTCCAGAGGTGAAATCAGTTCAATCCACACACCTCGATCGCCATCCTCCTTCTGTTCCGCCAAGACCATCGGACAGTGGGATAAACGCTCACACAGCTGCTTCTGAAGCGCTTCTATCTGGCGTTGGATGCTAGCCGTAGGCTCTTTCTCAATCGGTTTTGGTCGTAGGGCTACCGAGAGATCAAGTCCTGTGAGTTCAGTGACCAAATGGGGCGGATAGCGCTCCAGAGCCAACTCCGTCAGCCTCACATTGAGAGCTAAATCCCGGCCAAGTTGTACTGTCTGCAGCTGCTCTAGCTGTTGTCCAAACAGAACTTGCAAGACCAGTAAGCAAAATGCCCAACTCCCAAGAGCAAGGCCACTCCACCCCAAGAGGGCTTGAAGTCGAACCTGCCAAACTCTTGGGTTCATGCCTGGCCTCAACGTGTGCGAGGCTCGCCATCAGGCACGAAAACATATCCATATCCCCATACCGTCTGGATGTAGCGAGGACGTGCTGGGTCCGGTTCAACCAGCTTGCGCACTCGTGAAACTTGCACATCCATGCTGCGACTATCTGTGTCTGAACCAGGTCCTCGAGCCAGTTCGATGAGTCGTTCTCTAGATAATGGTCGGTGTGGATGCTGTACAAATGCTGCCAGCAAACTGAATTCACCGCTGGTAATAACGACGGGCTTGTTGTTCCTGAACAGTGTTCTTGCAGATAGATCAAATTGATTGTCTCCAAAGGTCACATCACCACCCTCAGCCACAGGTGTTCCTGCAGGTATTGAGCTCCGTCGTCTCAGTACTGCTTCAATGCGTGCTGACAACTCCCTTGGAAGAAATGGCTTGGCGAGGTAATCGTCGGCTCCCTGTTCCAACCCAATGATGCGATCGATCCCTTCCCCTCTCGCCGTCAACATGACTACGGGTAAATCGTCTCCAGCATCTCTAAGACGCCGCAGTGCAGAGAGTCCATCATCGCCTGGCATCATCAAATCAAGCACGATCAAATCTGGACGCTGAAATTCGAGCCTGGCTTCGAGCTGCTTGACATCGCTGAGACATCGAACGTCATACCCCTGGTCGATCAGATAGGTGCCCACCATCTGGCGCAGATCTGGATCATCATCGACGACCCAGATCATGGAAGCTTTCTTTGTACCTGAATTCAATGGAGTGCTTGAAGGTTGAATCATTTCTGTACCACCCAGGTCATGAAGGAACTCACCATCTCTTCTGCATATACATGTGCTGAACGTACTGATCGTATGGAGCTACGGGCGAACTGTCCTGTGCAATTAGACCCTGTCATAGTTACTTGGTGATCTGTCATCACTCAGACATCTCTCCATAGACTTCAGTGCATACTCTGGTGCAATGGAGAAATCTGTCATTCTTCCGTGGGCTGTAATGGGGATCAGTCTCCTGTGGCCTTCACACGAGCTTCAAGCTAACCCGGTGCAGCATTACGGCAACCGGATGGAAGCCTTGTTCATTCGGATGGATTCCAATGGTGACGGGCGTCTGGAAGGAAAAGAAGTGCGTGGTCAGCCCTACCTAGAAAGACGCTTGCAACGGAATCAACCGCGTAGATATTTATTAATCGAAGACATTAAGCCTTCTGCTAGACATCCGAGTGGCCTGAGATTGCAACGTCGCTTTCAAGAAGCGGATCTTAATTTGGATGGACGACTGGACCGAAAGGAGGTTTCTTCTCTCCCCTGGTTACAACGCAACTTTTCGAGTTTGGACCGCAATAGTGATGGAAGCCTGACAATGAATGAATTGTGGATGATGCAGCGATCCCTAGCTCCTCGTCCGAAAACACGATGAAACACTGATGAATCAGCGCTTTTTCCTTAACCGACGCTGTCGATTAGTGGTCGAAGGCGTTATAGACATTGTGAGTTTCGATGTGCGTCGAGCTGATGGTTTTAAGAGTACGGATAAGGTTCGAAACAAGCGGGTCAGGCCAGCCACAATTGCCAGTAGACCAAGTAATAGAAGTGCAGCAATCAGAATCACTGCAGAAAGCCCTAGCAATGCTTCCAATAATTGACCAAGGCCGCGGATCAGATCAGCAATCGCTTCGCTAACCACTACGATTGCATCTATTTTGGTCGGTAACCAGCTTAATCCGGCAAGTAATCCACTACCAAGAAGTAAAAGCAAGAAAGACTCCAGCAACTTCTTCCAAACAGCAATGGTTTTAGAAGTACGCTTTTGCTTCATTAACAAGCGTCTTTCCTGCTGAGCTGTTCGCAGTTTGGGAGTCTTTCGTGACTTCATGGCAGCAAAAGTCCAGTGGATCTGTGCATCCAGCGTTCAAATTCAATGAGAACTAATTCATTGGGACAGTCGATCAAGCTGAGATCACCGACTATGCAATCTCCGTAGCCGCTGTGATGGAGAGTCAGTTGATAACCAGAACCGCTCAAACCGCACACCTCAGGATCGCTCCTAACGACTACATCCAAAGAAGCTCCAATCCTTGCTACACGACGCCTAAGATCAGACCAACTGGAAGACATCGAAGTTTAGGGATCAATCCATCGATTTTGGCGAAGTCAGAGCCTAGGTCAACGGGACGGATCAGCTTGTAAAGGTTCGGTAACCGGCTGTGGCGGTGAAATTTTTACAGCATCAGCGGGAGCGGTGTTCTGCTGGCGAGGAATGGGTAGAACCATCGCCACGGCTCCAACCATGACAAGCGCAAGACCGCCCAGAAAAGGGCTGGCTAGCCGATGCAGCAACGGAACCCTCTCGACCAACTCTCGACGACTTAAAGGATGATTGGAAATTTCTGGCCAAGACATCGCTACGCGGTGATCTGATTTCAGCGCATCCAGGCAACGCAAAAGATCAGCTAAATCTGCATCATCCAGACAAATTTTCAAAGGAGGAACGTCGGCTTGACTACTCGTCAGCTCTAATTGATGACCATGTTTCACAGGAAGGATTCGAACTGGATGCTGAAACCAACCCTCAGGCCTTGCAACTCCTGAAATTTGATGCCGCGCGTAGGGAAAAACAACGGCCATCAATGCCTCGAGATGATCGCGTTTCCCTTCTAGTTCGGGAGCACCAACTAATTGAAGACGCCAAGCAGACAAAATTCCAATGACATTGTCCGCATGTCCAGCAGAGAAGTCAGGAAGTCCATCGACTTCAAGCCTTGCAGCTGTTTGGTCGTAGCGATATGAGAGTTTAAGCATCGAGCTCATTATGGAGTGGGGTCAAGAAGACTGGCCCGCAGACGATCGACTCCACCAGGACCTGCAGCCAGTGCCAGGGTCAAAACCAGTTGTCTTTGGATTGCGGATGAATGATCTTTGCTAAGCAAGCGTTGAACTGCACCACGACGGAGATTGAGGCGTTCATCAATGAGATCTCTTAAACGTTGGTCCATAAGCGCCCAACGTCGAGCGGTCAGCTCAGATGGTTCACGACTTGAGAGAAGTTGATGAAGCATCGGATACAGACGGTCAGCCATGGCACACAGAAGCCTGATAAGAGCTTCTGTTTCCGCCGCACTAAGTTTTCCACGACGCGTGACCCGGCGCAGTGGATTATGGCAACGTCTTTTCCAGAGTTCTACTCGATTCGGGAAGAGGGTCTCGAAACCAAGTTGTTGTGTTGCCCAAAGCATGGCTTCTCCGCCATTGAAATCTAACGATTCAACGGTGAGTAGAAGGAGATCGAGGCGTTCCAAGCCACGACGGCCAAGAACAGCTGTCGGGAGAGGAACTTCTGACGAAGGAGCGACAGGGGCTTCAGTCATGGCTTGGGGGCATTCGTTTCAAGAGGACCAATCCTGGACAGTGTCTTTAACACATCATTAGGTGGTAAAGGAAACCTTCCTTGCATGGGCAATCTGAACACTTGCTCAATAAGCGAATCCCACGTTAGTGCGTTATACATTTCTCTCAACGGAAAGGTGGCTGACGTTGCGATTGGCACAGGATCTGAAATAAGACCATAAGTGCAATTGTTCACAACAGAACAGACTTCGACTTGCAATTGTCGACCTACTTTTTGATGGACAATTCACAGTCAAGGCATAAAGATCCGTACATGGTGTTGCTGGATGTTCACTTGTTCATGATTGTGTCTGGAGTTGGATCACGGATGATCTGTTCTATGGCAGGGGATTTCATCGAAAGTAGTCTTGGTAAAAGGTTGTAGATCTCCTTGGGGCTCTAGAGGTTCCCTTCGGGACGATTTGAAATCTTTTGACCCTGAAATTTGTTGCTATCTTTTGCTGCTTCTTTGCTTTGTTTCTGGTTTCATTGTGAATTTGTTCAAAAATGTCGAGTGTTATCAATATGAATTCTTGAATGTCGTCCTAAGCGAGCAAGCATCCAGACAAGATTGTTTGCCTCTGTCTGCGATGATCCAATGGTTAAGACTTACCTGAAACAAGCCTTGGATCTTCGTCAGTACGTTCAAGATATTCCTGACTTTCCTAAGCCAGGGATTCTCTTTCGTGATATTTCTCCAATGTTGCGGGATCCCGTGGCCTGGGCAGAGATCATGAATCGTCTAGGAGCGGTTTGTGATGCGTTGAAGCCTGACCTGATTGTAGGAATTGAAGCCCGTGGATTCATCGTCGGAATGGGCCTGGCAACCCATAGGAAATTGGGCTTTGTGCCGGTACGCAAACCCGGCAAACTTCCTGGTGATGTGTTGGGTGTTGATTACGATCTTGAATATGGAAAGGATCGCCTTGAGATTCAAGCGGATGCTCTTCTTGCTCAACCACGTATTTTGATTGTTGATGATCTCTTGGCGACAGGAGGCACAGCCTCAGCAACAATTGACCTCATTAAAAAAGCCGGTGGTCAACTGGTTGGCTGTGCCTTTATCGTTGAGTTGGCAGCATTGAACGGACGCTCATGTTTTCCTTCAGGTATCACTGTTGAATCTTTGATTCACTATTCCTGATTTTGCTGCCAATCCAAAACTTGCTGGTAACCTTGCAAGCTCAGAAGTCCAAAACTCCAGAGCACCACTGGAAGTGGTGCTTGTTCTAATTCTGCTTGGCGCAAGCCAAGCTTGATGGCGTTATCACTGAGCCCCAGTTTTCCTTGCAAATAGGAAAGTAATGCCTCTGACGGCTTGGGTTGTGGGTCACTACTTAGAACCATTCAAACCATCATTCTTCACTTACTCTGGCAAGCGTTTGAGAAGAGTGCCAGGTCCATCAGACATCACTTGAAGTGAAACACGTCGAAAGAATGTGGACCTCCTCAGTATTGAGAGACCAACACGTCGGATGAGGAGAAGTCCTGGTTGACGGTTGGAGAATAAACGCACAAGGCAATCCGTTGCCAACCCAACGGTGAAGAGATCTAGAAAACGAAACTTTGTGTAGAGACGAGGCACATCTCTGATGCCAAGTCTGAGGTGTGAAGTAGAGGACATCAGCTTGAGAAGAGTATCCACATCACGCCAACAAAGATTCAGCCCTTGTCCACCAACGGGATGACAGCGATGACCGGATTCTCCAACAAGAACAATGTTATCTCGATGCAATTTCGGAGAAATACTGAGCTCTAGAGGAAAAGAACCTGGTGCATCAAGCAAGGCATCGGGTTCGAGGCCATAAGGAAGAATCGTGGCAAGCTGATCGAGAAATGCAGACGATTCTAGAGATGCTAATCGGCGACATCGATCGATGGGCGCACTCCATACAACTTGAAAATCGTTGGAACCTAGCGGAAGAAGGGCTAGGGGACCTTCCGGCCTGAAGCATTCATACGCTTCCTCAGGATTAACCTTCCGCAGGTGTACTTTTGCAGTTAAACACCCTTGCGAATAGTGATGTGACCAAAAAGGCAGTTTTGAATTCGTTCGTGTTGACGATCGTGGCCCATCAGCAGCGATGACTAAATTATGTTCATCATTGATTGATTTTATTTGATCATTTTTCTTGCCCAAGCAAAGGCTGATGAGTGTATTTTGCTCGAGCTTTTGTAGTATTAAGGGCATTAATGATTGGTGGTCAAGTATCCATCCAATTGTGTTTGTATGGCTATTGCTGGGATGTAAGTCTTTAGGTGTAAATCTAACCCTGCGATTGGTGCCACAATCTTCTAAGCGCAAAGACTTGAAGGGAACCATGAAGGGTTTCAACTCATTCCAAAGGCCTAAACGTATGAGGAGGCGGCGGGATGAGTGAGTTAAGGCATAAGCCCGACTCTTAGAACATAGTTCTGTCGCGCACAGGGGATCAAACAGATGAATTGAATAACCGAGTTTTGCGAGTCCAATGGCCAGCAAGCTTCCTGTTGGACCGGCTCCATTAATCCGTATTGAAGGAGAAGAACCGGTCATGAGGCCTGATCAGCCAATGCCAAGCAGTCCGCGGGTGAGGGATTCACCACCCATGGCCAATTCAGTCGCCAGCAAGGCAATGAAGCCGAGCATGGCCATGCGTCCATTCAGTTTTTCGGCGCGTTCGTGAAAACCCCAACCATTCTCTACATCCACAATTTCCATGCGTGGCTCAGTCGCGAATGCGTTCAGACGGCCTCCATCTTCTTGGGTCACAGTGGCGCCGCGCATGATGGATGGACTTGCAGAGGCTTGAGTCATGAAGACTGATTGATTTCTTTACGAAGTGTAACCCATTTGTGAAGAAACGTTGCGAAGTCGAATGCGGCACAGGTCTTCGAATGCAGGTCTCAGCAGGTATGGATAGTCTCCGATCCACATTCGCAGTCCTGGAAGCCAAGCATCGCTCAAGGCTCCAAGTCGTGAGAAGTCCTTTCGATCACTTAGCACTAGACATCGAATCAAGGTTCCTGGCCGAATGGCTCCATGGTGCTTCGCCATTGGAAAGGAGATTCGTCCGAGATAGCCTTCCTCATCAGCAAGCTCAAGTACGAGCCAGGTCCTTCGATTTTCAATGAGTTCGAGTTGACCGCGCGCATCAGCCTGCTCCCTCTGATTTTCAATTCGCTCCCTGCGATAAGCCTCAACAATTTCTCCTTCAAATAGTGCTGCAGCCGGATACCTCCGCAACACGGCATTTTTCTGACCAGCTTCGACAATGGGGCCCCACAGCACATACAGCAGAAGCACAACACCGATCACGAGCCAAAGAGAGCCCCATCGATTTGCTAGTTGGCTTTGACTGATCAAAAGAGTGATTACCCCCCCAATCGAGGCAATCAGTAGACGCTGAAGGATCTTTCGCGGATTGCCTAGTGCAGATCTGAATTGTTGGCCGGTGGCAACAGCAGGAATCAACCGATGCAGTTCACCGGGTCGCAGAGGAATCAACATGGTGACCAACCTTTAAAGAAGGCGTTCAAGGCCGTAAATCAGAGTCTGCAAGATTCGTACTTTGCGAATGCAGAGGAGAACTCCCGGCATATAAGCAGCTCGATCAATGGTGTCGTGCCGAAGGGTATAAGTCTCGCCTGGCGAGCCGAACATCACTTCCTGGTGAGCTACGAGACCTGGAAGTCTCAGGGAATGTAAACGCAGGCCGCTTGGTCGCAGACCACCACGACTTCCAGCAAGAGATTCATGCTCCTCAACCTCTGATTGATTGAATTGTTTCCCGAGCTCTTCCATGAGTTCAGCCGTTTTGATGCAAGTTCCACTAGGAGCATCAGCTTTGCGGTTGTGATGAAGTTCCGTTAGCTCTGCGTGGTCATAGAAGCGAGCAGCGGCCGCGGCCGCCTGTTGGAGTAACACCATCCCTACAGAGAAATTAGGAATCACTGCCCCGCCGATGGAGGCTTTCTCTGAGAATGACTGCAGATCATTCAGTTGGGTTGGAGAGAGACCTGTGGTCCCAATCACTGGATGAACCCCATAGGCAATCGCAGCTCTGGTATTGGCATAGACCACAGATGGATGGGTGAAATCAACCATGACAGTGCCTTTGCCTGGCCCTGCATCACGAACGGCCTGACTTGCGGCACAAAGGCAACCCTCAAGATCTGCCGTCACTGCAACGTCCAAGGCGTTGAGTCCCAGAAGTAACCCTATGTCTTCTCCTTCTTTTCCGGGCGTGTTGTCCACAGCTCCAACGAGCTTGCAATCGGACGTCGAAGTCACAGCGCGAATCACTTCGGCACCCATTCGACCCAGTGCACCGGTCACAATGACGGGTATCGAGTCGCTCTGGATGTCGCTCATGAATGGGCAGCAGATGGCTTCAGCCTATGGGGCCAAGCGCGGATGTAACACGACATGCAAAACCAAAGCGGAGAGACAGACTCACCCGTAAACTTCGTTACATTGCTCAAATGCGCTGATGTTTACGCAGGTCCGTTCCGCTGATCGTCGGATTGTTCCTGTTGATGAGCACAATCATCAGGTGGTCATGAAGGCCGTCTATGTGGTTCTCGAACCGCAATACCAAAGTGCTCTGACTCAAGCGGCGATCACTCTCAATGCTCAAGCAGGTCCGATCGGGATAGAACTCTGTGGCTATCTCATTGAGGAGCTCCGTGATGACCTCAATTACGCAGACTTTAAAAAAGATATTGCTGACACTGATGTCTTTATTGGCTCACTCATTTTTATTGAAGATCTTGCTCAAAAAGTTGTTGATGCAGTAGCTCCTCATCGCGATCGTCTTAAGGCTGCGGTTGTCTTTCCATCGATGCCGGAAGTCATGCGCCTCAACAAGTTGGGCAGCTTCTCCATGGCTCAGCTTGGTCAGAGTAAAAGTGCGATCGCCGGCTTCATGAAAAAGCGGAAAGAGGCTGGGGGAGCAGGCTTTCAAGATGCAATGCTCAAACTCCTCAACACTCTTCCAACGGTTCTCAAGTACCTCCCTGTTGAGAAAGCTCAGGATGCTCGCAGCTTCATGCTGAGTTTCCAGTATTGGTTAGGAGGCACTCCAGATAACCTTCAAAATTTTCTACTCATGCTGGCAGATAAGTATGTCTTTCCAGCATCAGAATCTGAACATCGTCCTGAATTCGTTGTTGCCGATCCAGAGGTATTCCCTGATTTAGGAATCTGGCATCCACTCGCACCCCAGATGTTTGAGGACCTCAAAGAATATTTGAATTGGACGGCCAGTCGTACCGATTTAGGCGAAAACTCACGGAATGGTCCAGTGATTGGACTTGTCCTTCAGAGAAGCCACATTGTGACCGGAGATGATGCTCATTACGTCGCCACCATTCAGGAACTCGAATTTCGTGGTGCACGCGTTATTCCAATCTTTTGCGGAGGTCTTGATTTTTCTAAGCCGGTCAATGCATTTTTTTACGATCCGCTTAATGCAGATCAATCCTTAGTTGATAGCATTGTTTCACTGACTGGGTTTGCCTTGGTTGGTGGTCCAGCGCGTCAAGATCATCCCAAGGCTGTTGAGGCACTAAAAAAACTCAACCGGCCCTATATGGTTGCGCTTCCACTGGTCTTTCAAACGACGCAGGAATGGGAAAAAAGTGATCTTGGGCTTCATCCAGTTCAAGTTGCACTGCAAATTGCAATTCCTGAATTAGATGGAGCTATAGAGCCCATTGTTCTTTCTGGACGTGACGACGCCACTGGAAAAGCACATACCTTGCAAGATCGTGTGGATGCGATCGCTGAAAGGGCCATTCGGTGGTCTTCGTTACGAATCAAGCCTTGTGCAGAAAAGAAATTAGCAATTACTGTTTTCAGTTTCCCTCCAGATAAGGGCAATGTTGGAACGGCTGCGTACCTCAATGTCTTTGATTCCATCTACAGAGTGCTTCAGGAGATGAAGGCTAAGGGATATGACGTTCAGAATCTGCCACGTGATGCCAAGTCACTGATGGAAACTGTGATTAGTGATCCTGAAGCATTGCAAGGATCACCTGAACTCTCGATCGCCCATCGAATGAGCGTAGAAGAGTATGAACGCCTGACTCCTTATTCAGCACGTTTGGAAGAAAATTGGGGTAAGCCTCCAGGCAGCTTAAATAGTGATGGCCAAAATCTATTGATTTATGGGTGTCATTTTGGAAATGTTTTTGTAGGCGTTCAGCCTACATTTGGCTATGAAGGTGACCCAATGCGGCTTCTCTACTCTCGCAGTGCCAGCCCTCATCATGGTTTTGCTGCCTATTACACCTACCTAGAAAAGGTTTGGGGAGCAGACGCAGTGCTCCACTTCGGGACGCATGGATCTCTTGAGTTTATGCCTGGCAAGCAAATGGGTATGAGCGAAACTTGTTACCCAGACTCTTTAATCGGAGCCTTACCTAATCTCTATTATTACGCAGCTAATAATCCGTCTGAGGCGACTATTGCGAAACGTAGAGGATATGCTTCTACTATTAGCTATCTAACACCACCAGCCGAAAATGCTGGTCTTTATAAAGGACTCAAGGAGTTAGGTGAGTTGGTTGGCTCTTACCAGCAATTGCGTGAAAGTGCTCGTGGAGTACAAATTGTCAATGCCATTATTGAAACTGCAAGGTTATGTAATCTCGATAAAGATGTCAGTCTCCCTGATGATGATTCGTCTCAATTAGATCTCGAAGCTCGTGACTCCATTGTGGGTGCCATCTACAGGCAATTAATGGAAATTGAAAGTCGCCTTCTTCCTTGCGGCTTGCACACTATTGGTAAACCTCCTACGGCAGAAGAAGCGATTGCAACGTTGGTCAGCATTGCTGCTCTGGAGCGTGAAGAGGAAGGCCTTCGCTCACTCCCCGGTCTTCTTGCTGAATCATTAGGTCGCAAGATTGACGACATTTATCAAGGAAATGACGACGGTGTTCTTGAAGATGTAGAGCTCAATCGCACAATCACAGAGGTATCGCGATCAGCTGTGGGTGCCATGGTGCGATCACTCACTGGCCAGGATGGTCGCGTGAGAATGCGCGAAAACTTTGGCTGGTTCCTGAAACTGCTTGCTCGTCTCGGATTCAAGCTGCCAACACCTTGGTATCGAGCCTGTTGTTCCGCTGGCTTTAAAGATATTGACAGTAGTGCTCTTGACACACTCTTTGCCTACTTGCGTTTCTGTCTGCAACAGATCTGTGCAGATATGGAGATGGAAAGCTTACTTAGGGCTCTTGATGGTGAATATGTTCTCCCCGGACCAGGTGGAGACCCAATCAGGAATCCAGGTGTGCTTCCAAGTGGGAAAAATATTCATGCTCTTGACCCTCAAGCGATTCCAACTCGCGCAGCAGTAGCAGCAGCAAAAGTCGTCGTAGATAAATTAATTGAACGTGAGAGAGAAGAACAAGGTGATTGGCCAGAAACGATCGCCTGCGTACTTTGGGGAACTGACAATATCAAGACCTACGGGGAGTCGCTTGCGCAGATCCTCTGGTTCATTGGAGTGCGACCTGTTCCTGACTCTCTTGGCAGAGTCAATAAGCTTGAACTGATTCCGCTGGAGGAACTCGGGCGTCCAAGGATCGATGTGGTTGTGAATTGTTCAGGTGTCTTTCGAGATTTATTTGTGAATCAGATGGCCCTGATTGATCAAGGCGTGAAGATGGCCGCTGAGTCAGATGAACCTGTCGAACAAAACTTTGTTCGAAAACATGCTCTCGAACAGGCGGATAAAGAGGGGACAAGTCTTCGAGATGCTGCTTGCCGTGTTTTTTCTAATGCAAGTGGCAGCTACAGCTCGAATGTAAATCTCGCCGTTGAAAACAGTAGTTGGGAAGAAGAAGGTGAGCTTCAGGAGATGTACCTGTCTCGTAAGACTTTTGCTTTTAATGCTGACAATCCAGGTGAAATGGATCAGAAGCGTGATGTTTTTGAGTCGGTCATGAAGACAGCAGACGCTACATTTCAAAATCTAGACTCGGCCGAAATTTCTTTGACCGATGTCAGTCATTATTTCGACAGCGACCCCACCAAGTTGATTCAGGGACTTCGTGATGATGGGAAAACACCATCGAGCTACATCGCAGATACGACGACTGCAAATGCCCAAGTGCGCTCCTTAAGTGAAACGATTCGTCTTGACTCGCGTACCAAGCTGCTCAATCCGAAGTGGTATGAAGGCATGCTTGATTCGGGTTATGAGGGTGTGCGTGAAGTGGCAAAACGCTTGAACTTCACCCTGGGATGGAGTGCTACCAGTGGTTCTGTTGACAACTTCGTCTACGAAGAAGCCAATGAAACATTCATTAACGATCCTGAGATGCGCAAACGACTGCTGGAACTTAATCCCCACAGCTTCAGGCGCATTGTTGGAACTTTACTTGAAGTCAATGGACGTGGATACTGGGAAACATCGGATGAAAATATTGAACAACTTCAAGAGCTCTATCAAGAGGTAGAGGATCGAATTGAAGGTGTCACCACTGAAGACAAATAATTAATTGAACTCTTGATGGCTGCGGTTTAAAAATTCAATATCACCTCCTTGGTGAGTTGATTTGAGGTAAAACTTTTAGTTCGATTGTGGATATTTTCAATGAATACTTGTATGATCTTATCTATTGATTAAATGTTTCGGCCCCTTCCGCTTCATCTAATCAGTCTTACGTCGGATGCGCTCGAGGCAAAAGCGATACTCCTATCATTAGCGATCATCGTCATAGTATCTCAGTCGTTTGGAGATGTGCTCCAAAGACTTTGCCGACCTCGTGTCATGGGCGAGATTCTTTGGAGGGATTGCACTGGGACCTGTTTTTGGGCTGGGTTTAACCACAATTAGAACCTCAATTGTGTGGCGATGCTCTCACTGATGAAATCAGTCTGCTGGGTGAAATTGGCCTGGCCATCGTGATGATTTTTAGAGGCTTAAATCTTGGCTCGTCAATTCGAAAAGGAAAAATATAACGAGCCGCTGGACCATCCATCACTGGCATTGTTGTGTCTTTGCTATTAGGCATTGGCGCTCAGTCTTTCGTTGGGAGAATGGCGCCCTGATCTTTTCCCAGGCGATCAGATCAGTGGATCACTTTTCATGGGAACATCGATGGCCCTGACGCCTTCCCTGTCTTGGCTTTTATTCTCAAAGGACGAATCTCACTACAAATTCCTATCGGGACCATCAGTCTCATGACTGCGGCAATTGATAATCTCATGTGCTGGATTCTCCTCGCGTCAGTCGTAGCGTTTGCGCGCTCAGGCTCTTGACTCGGAGGCATTGATCCATTCCGCAAGGCAATCGTTTCGGCCCTTTTCTGACTGGTAGAACCAGATCATTAAGCCAGAAACTAAAACGAACTTTTGAACGAACCCAAAGCCTGTCTCCACTCCTGAATGGAACTATTTTACTGGATTCATGCTGAGCTGTGACTTCAAAGATGCGATAGAAGTTTGCCTTGTCGTTGGAGCTTTCCTGTGGGCCTAGCAATGCCAAGAAGTCAAACATCCAAGACGCAAAACATTTTATTTCAGATGGAACTAGCATTGAAGTCCTGATCATGCGATTATTGCTTCCACTCTTCTTTGTATCGAGTGGTCTTCAGAGGCAATGGCTCAATCTTGTAAAATTTGAAATAATGAAAATAGCAATCCTTGTTTTATTGGTAGTAATAGACGGCAAGTTTCTGGGAACCTTGTGAGCTGCGAGAATCGGAGGATGAATAAGACGAGGGTCACATGTTTTGGCTGGCTTCCCAATACACGAGGGATGAGAGAATGGGTGATTCTCAATGTAGACTTCGAGTTGTGGATTTTTAGTGTCACTGTGTTTGGCATCTGAGTAGTGACAGCTGTTGCAACAACATGAATGACAGCTCTTATGTTGTGCCGTTTGAATTATGTCAAGTCAACAAATGAACCCTGAATGATTACCTTATAGGCTTGCAATGACACAATCTTTCTAAATCAGGACGACCAGTAAGACGCAACCTTTGCGCTGCCCATATCCTATAAATCTGATCAATGAAGACTCCTACCCATGGCCATGCCGTTGGTGCATAGATCCAACCAAGTCCAACGCAGTGATAAGCCTCTCGGAAGACAGCCACATCTTGAATAACCTCTCCGTCTGCACGAATGGCATGGATGCGCGCCATTGCTTCTCTGTAGCTAATCCCTTTCCATTGGCCAGGATCGTAGGCGTCATGATCGATATCGACAAAAGCAAGTCTTCCCAGACGATCTCGACGCTTCAAAAACTTGACTTCACGAAGGCAAAGCGGACAAGCACCGTCATACAAAACTGTGAGACTTGGTTGACTCATCTTCCACAACTGGAAATGAGCTGCAGTTCTAGCGATCTGAACCGATTGCCGAGGCCATGGTCACCACTTGGTGAATAGGCCCCACATCGTGGACCCGCAGAACAGCCACACCAGCATCCACTGCCAGAGCACAGACCGCTGCTGTCCCCCAAAGACGGGCACGCGCTCTTGGTTCATTCAGAACGGCCCCGATAAAGCGTTTTCGCGAGGGCCCCAGCAAGATGGGAATCCCTTCAGCTACCAGTGTGTCGAGCTGTTGCAGCAGGGTGAGGTTTTGTGCCGTTGTTTTGGCAAATCCGAGGCCTGGATCCCACAGCAACTGGTCACGCATCACACCAGCCTCAGTTGCGCGATCGGTTGCTGCCCGTAATTCATCCAAAACTCCTTGAACCACACCCTGCTCCCCGTAATCCGTGCAGCGATCCATCGTTCGACTAGTTCCGCGACTGTGCATCAGCACAAACGGGCAGCCTGCACGAGCGATCAGTGGAAGCATCTCCGGATCACGTCGTCCACCGCTCACGTCGTTAATCCAATCAGCACCAGCCTCGAGCGCCTGGATGGCAACCCCAGCGAGAAATGTATCGACTGACAGCAAAACTTTGGGGTGAGCGGCACGAATGGCCTTCAGCGTTGGCAACAGGCGCTTGAGCTCCTCATCCTCTCCCACTTCAACGGCATTCGGTCTGGTGCTTTGGGCTCCAAGATCCAGACAATCAGCCCCAGAAGCAATTTGACGCGTCGCCTCAGCCAATGCCCTTTCGAGTTGATTGAACTGACCGCCATCGCTAAACGAATCGGGAGTGAGGTTGATCACTCCCATCACTGCCGTACGCCTGCCCCACTCCTTAGGCCAGCGCATCGAAAGTCAACTCTTGACGTAGTTCGCGATCCGTCCGAAACCTTCAGGATCCAGGGAGGCACCTCCTACTAACACTCCATCGATATCACTCATCGCCATTAACTGATCAATATTGCCCGGCTTCACAGATCCTCCATATTGAATAATCAAGTCTGGTGAGCCAACCCAACTACGAATCAAACCGCAGATTCGATTGGCTTCACTCGCTTCACATGTTTTGCCGGTACCAATCGCCCAGATCGGCTCATAGGCCACAACCAGCTGACTGGGGTCCAAACCTTCTAAGCCCTGTTCAACCTGACGACGGATGACCCGCTCAGCCTCTCCTCGGCTGCGCTGCTCGTCGCTTTCACCAACACAAACAATGGGAATCAATCCGTTGTTTTGAGCCGATCGAGCCCGGTGATTGATTTGTTCATCACTCTCGCTGAAGTACTTGCGAGGTTCGCTATGGCCAACGATCGCGTATTCAACGTTGTGCTCCTTGAGCATGCTCGGAGAAATTTCAGCGGTGTAAGCACCCTCTCCTTCCCAGTGCACGTTTTGACTCGACAGTTCAAGGCGGGTCCCTTGGCTCAATGCAGCCATCGTGCTGATGGCTGTAAAGGGTGGAGCAATCACCAGATGCCGATCCTCAGGTACCTGGGCGATGAGAGGTAGAAAAGTGCCCATCCAAGTCCTGGATTGGGCACAGGTCATGTGCATTTTCCAGTTGCCAGCAATCACCGGTTTGCGCACGCTTCCGTCCTCTGCAGCTCAGCAGATGACAACTTAAGGCCCTGCCTGAAGACTTTCCGAAACTTGGGCTGATTCATCGCCCATTTGGACGCTGTCGCCGGCTTTGAGTTGACGGCCACGCCGTTGCTCAAGCTCCCCGTTAACGAGCACTTCTCCAGCCTGAACCCTCAGCTTCGCCTCTCCACCTGTTGCTACCCAGCCAACCCATTTAAGGAACTGATCAAGCCTCATCCCTTCTCCAAAGAGTGCAATTCCCATTGATAGTCTGACGCGATGCTGAAGCCATCAGAAGCGGGATTCCGCAGGTTGATTCCACTGCTGCGTCCGCACAGGCGATTGCTGTTGATCGGCTCCCTCTGCATGGTTGTTTTTGTCAGTAGCCAACTGGTGCTGATGCGACTGATGGGTCGCCTTTTACCGGATGTGGGCTCCGGGGACCTCAAACGAATTGTGCCGGTCATTGGCCTGGTTCTACTGGTGTTTGCGATACAAAAACTTGCTCAATTTGGCCAGGACTCTTTGCTTGCCGGGCCTGCGTTACAGGTCAGCCAGTCCCTGAGGCGAGATCTGTTCCAAAGGCTGCAAAAGGTGCAGTTAGGCGCATTAGAAAAAATGTCGTCTGGAGATCTCACCTATCGGCTCACGGAAGATGCCGATCGCGTGAGCGAGGTGATTTATAAAACTCTGCACGACAGCATCCCAAGCGCTTTGCAATTGGTGGCTGTGCTTGGTTACATGCTTTGGCTTGACTGGAAATTAACCGTCGCAATCCTGTTGCTTGCCCCATTCGTTGCATGGCTGATCAGCCTGTTCGGAGCGAGGGTGATGATCGCCACGGAACGTAGTCAAAAAAAGGTCAGTGAATTGGCTGGTCTGTTGGGCGAAGCGATTGAAGGCCTACCTCTGGTTCGCGCCTTCGCTGCAGAATCTTGGCTTGAACATCGCTTTGAAGACGAAATTGATCAGCATCGTCAAGCGAGATACAACACGTATCGCCTTGTTGCCCTTCAACACCCTGTGGTCGGGATTATTGAAGTGCTCGGTTTCGCCACGGTCTTGTTGTTAGCGGCTCTCAGGATCAGTACAGGGGATCTTGAAGTCCCAGAACTGATTAGCTATCTCACTGGCTTAGTCCTGCTGATTGATCCGATCGCCCACGTCACGTCCAATTACAACGAATTTCAGCAGGGACAATCCTCTCTGCGTCGCTTACGAGAGATTGAAAAGGAACCCTCGGAACCACTCGATCCCGTTCCATCACTTCCACTTGGTCGCCTTCGTGGAGATTTGAGTTTCAAGCAAGTTGAGTTCGCCTATACGCCAGGACAACCTGTGCTTCAGGACTTCAATCTCTCGATTAAGTCCGGGCAAGTCGTCGCACTTGTCGGTCCTTCTGGAGCCGGCAAAACCACCCTCTTTTCTCTTCTCCTCAGGTTCAATTGTGTGGATCAGGGTCAGCTTCTCTTGGATGGAAAAGATCTGAGACAAGTGAGTACTCGTGATTTACGTCAACAAGTCGCTTTGGTGCCGCAACGCAGCAGTGTGTTTTCTGGGACCATTGCAGAAGCGATTCGATTTGGCCGAAATTCCACCCAGGAACAGCTTAAACAAGCTGCCAAGCTGGCTAATGCCCACGATTTCATCATCCGTCTTCCAGAGGGGTACAACACCCGTCTTCAGGAGCGTGGAACCAATGTTTCAGGAGGCCAGCTCCAACGCATTGCGATTGCACGAGCTGTCCTTGGAAATCCTGCGGTGATGTTGCTGGATGAAGCCACAAGTGCGCTGGATGCAGAAGCGGAAGCGGCAGTTCAGCTCGGACTGAAGCAAGCCATGCTGGGTCGCACAGTCATTGTGATTGCGCACCGTCTTGCAACTGTTCAAGAAGCCGATCTGATCGTTGTGCTGGATCATGGGCGGATCAGCCAAAAGGGTAGTCATGACGATCTCATGAGCCAGGGAGGTAGATATCGAGAACTCTGCGAACGACAATTTATTCGCATCAACGAATGAACGGATTCACACAAGCTATGGGCTAAAACGCGAAAACCAATAAGATCTATCGATATTCCTTTCACATTGATGACCAGTTCTTCAGTTCCACAACCTCAGCAGAACCCAATTCTTACCTTTGAAGGCAAGCGTTACGACCTCAATACGCTTCCTGATGAACTGAAAGAGCTCGTTCGAGGGATGCAGGTTGCTGACGCCCAACTCCGCATGCACGAGGACACATTGAAAGTGCTGGCAGTAGGACGTCAGTCGATGGCTACGCAGTTAAACGAAAGGCTGAAAGGGGTTAACCCTCTTCCAGAGAACGATTGAAGTTGTATTCGCCAGTAATTTTAAAAATTACTGGCGATAACAAAATTAATGCAATTAGGTTTGGAAGGGCCATTAGACCATTCAAAGTATCAGCTACACCCCATACAACACCACTATCTTCAGCTACCGAACCAAATACCACTACGGCAACCCAAACTAAACGGAAGGGCTTGATTGCTCGCTCTCCGAACAAAAATTCCGTGCAGCGTTCTCCATAGAAACTCCAACCCAGAACAGTGGTGAAAGCAAACACGATTAATCCTGCTGTGACAATCCAGCCGGTACCATTCATTCCTGTGTTGAAGGCAAGAATCGATAGATTCGCGCCTGACTCACCGCTTGTATAGGCCCCACTGGTAATAATGACGAGTGCGGTCAGTGTGCACAGGATCAAGGTATCGATCACTGTTCCCAACATCGCAACAGTGCCCTGACGAACTGGATCATGGGTTTTGGCTGCTGCATGGGCAATGGGTGCGCTGCCCAAACCAGCTTCATTGGAGAAAATGCCGCGCTTAAAGCCCATCATCACCACTTGCCCAAAGGCTCCACCTACAGCGGCTTCCCCACTGAAAGCATTGGAGAAAATGGTGCCAAAAGCAGCTGGCACATCAATAATATTGATCCCTAAGACAACAACACAAGCGATGATATAGAGAATCGACATGCTGGGTACTAAGGCAGAAGCAGCTTGAGAAATTCGGTCGATCCCACCAATGATCACTGCAAACACAAGCACTCCAAGAACCACACCGGTGATCAATCGAGGAATGCCTAAGGCTTCAAGGGCACTGGAAACTTCATAGCATTGAACTCCGTTGCCTATCCCAAAGCCGGCAAGCATGCCAAAGATGGCAAATAAAACAGCAAGCCACTGCCATTTTTGGCCCAGACCATTGCGGATGTAGTACATAGGCCCGCCGACGTGATTCCCCAGACCATCAACTTCTCGATATTTCACTGCCAACACGGCTTCTCCGTATTTGGTGGCGATGCCGAACACGGCAATGAACCACATCCAGAACACGGCACCTGGCCCACCCACAGCGATGGCCCCAGCCACGCCGGCAATATTTCCGGTACCAATGGTGGCTGACAAGGATGTCATCAAGGCTGCGAATGGGGAGATGTCTCCTTCCTCTGCCTGATCAAACCTGGATGCCAACACCCGAACGCCATAACTCAGCTTCTTCAGAGGCATGAAGTTGAGTCCCAGCATCAAAAGGACCCCAGTGGCACCGATGAGGCCGATCATCGGCCCACCCCAGACGATCCCATTAATGGGATCGTTGATTGCTGAGATCAGTGATTCCATCCAACCATTGAAACTAGTCTGATGGTGCCACAATTCAAGAGGCTTTTAGGTCCGTGAACAGGAAGGTCTGTTCACTGGCAGGAGTATCAGCAAACGAATCTGTACGAATGGTTCGTTCACTGAGAACCCAGCAGCCTCCTTCAGAGAGTGGAAGAAAGGTGTCAACGAAATGATTCATTCCCCCGCTGGCTTCACCTGAAGCTGGATCGGCGTACTGACTGGTGTAGGCGCGACTTAGATAACCATGTCCTGTATCGGTCGTGCTTTCGGTATGAATCGTCACCACGGTTCCATGGATATGACGATGCACCATTGTGACCACATCATTGTTGATTCGATATTTGTCTCCGTTACCTTTGCCGCCGATAATCACCTCAAGACCTTCCTCAGTGCAATCACCTGCAGTGAAAGTATTCTCTGAGTGGGTCTGTTCAAAGGTTCGGCGCACGCGATGAATACAGACTTCCCACAGCTGTGAAGCAAAGGCTTTTTCAACTTCGGGATCGGTCACTCCCTCAACCTTGGCTTTTAAATCAGCGCCAACATGGAACGTACCCTCTACAGATCGATCACCTTGTCGCCAGATGCATCGACCGGAATATCCAGCAAAACCAGGATTCCACGTGTAGCGGTTTTCATATGCAGCCCGAAACGCATCACGGCAATCGCTACCTGGGGCGATGGCGGTCATGGATGTTGTTGTCAAGAGTTAAATCGCATTCTTCCGAGACCCTACTTGCCAGCAAGTGGTGCATGGACGTCTTGAAGAGCATGGATCACGATTGTTTGTTCTTGTAAAGCCTCAATCGCCTCAACGGCAGCACGTGCTCCAGCGAGAGTGGTTAGGGTTGGTACGGAATAATCGAGGGCTGCCCTGCGGAGGTAACGATCGTCGTGAGCAGCTTGGCGACCAATCGGTGTATTGATGACTAACTGCACATCGCCGGAGCGAATTAAATCTTCGATGTTTGGGCGACCCTCGTGAACCTTAAGGACAGACTCAACGTCCAATCCTTGCTTCTGTAAAGCATTGGCAGTTCCTGAGGTCGCGATCAGTTTGAAGCCCAGTCCAGTCAACTGGCGCGCTACAGGACCTAAGGCCTCCTTGTCTCGATCATGGGTGGAGAGAAATACGGTTCCAGCGGTTGGAAGTGCCTCACCGGCAGCCAGTGCCGCTTTCGCAAAAGCCATGCCGAAATCGGATGCCGAGCCCATGACCTCTCCAGTGGAGCGCATTTCAGGACCTAGCAGAGAGTCGGCTCCAGGAAAACGTCGGAAGGGAAGCACTGCTTCTTTCACAGATTGCAACGGAGGGATTGGCTCGGTCAGCAGACCAATCTGATTCAGTGTTTCCCCGGCCATCAGACGTGTTGCAAGTCGTGCCAGTGGCACGCCCGTTGCCTTGGCGACAAAAGGAACTGTTCTGGAGGCGCGCGGATTGGCTTCGATGATGAAGACGTTCTCTTGACCATCGACAGTGCGTTGCACTGCGAATTGCAAATTGATCAATCCTTGAACTTTCAGCGTGGTCGCAAGTGCTTGACTCCAACGCCTGATAATGGAGAGAGCTTCTTGCCCAAGAGAAATGGAAGGCAGGCAACATGCCGAATCTCCGGAATGAATTCCTGCCGGTTCAATGTGTTCCATTAAGCCACCAATCACCACGATGCCTTCTCGGTCACAAAGGGCATCAACATCCACCTCAACGGCATTCTCCAGATACTGATCAATCAGCACTGGATGGTCTGGCTCAACTTGAACAGCCTCTTTCATATAGCGATTTAATTCATTCTCGTCGTAGACCACTTCCATCGCTCGTCCGCCCAAGACATAGGAGGGACGAACAACCACCGGATAGCCGATCTTGCCAGCAATCATTCGAGCTTCCGCATCACTTCGGGCCAGACCATTGCGGGGCTGACGAATGTCAAGTTTTCGAAGAATCGCTTCAAATTGTTCCCGATCTTCCGCGAGATCGATGGATTCCGGAGATGTTCCCCAGATCTGAGTGCCAGTGGACTTTCCTTTCGGACTGGACAGCCAATCAAGCAAGGGCAGTGCAAGCTTGAGAGGTGTTTGACCTCCAAACTGAACAATGACTCCATTCGGTCGTTCTGCCTCAATGACATTGAGAACATCTTCAAGTGTCAAAGGCTCGAAATAAAGACGGTCACTGCTGTCGTAATCAGTGGAGACCGTCTCAGGGTTGCTATTCAACATCACAGTGGCGAAGCCACAATCTTGTGCTGAAAAAGAGGCGTGACAACAGCAATAATCAAATTCAATTCCTTGACCTATTCGATTGGGACCACCTCCCAAAATCATGAGCTTTGGCTTCGATTCGTTGGCAACCTCAGTTGATGCAACCAAGGGTAAAAGTCGGCCGTCTGGTTTTAAATGAAAGAGGGGATATTCATAGGTTGAGTAGTGATATGGAGTGGATGAAGCGAATTCGGCTGCACATGTATCCACTGTTTTGAATACAGGAGTGACCTTCAGTAGATCTCTGCGTTCGCGAACTTTGAGTTCGCTGCTGTTGGTAAACCAAGCGATTTGACGATCAGAATATCCGAGCTGCTTGAGTTTAAATAAAGTTGCTTTGTTGAGGCCCTCGAGTTCACGACCTTGTAAATCCTGCAATTCGATATTGATCAGACCCCTTAACTTCGCGAGGAACCATGGGTCAATGTGGCTTAATTCATGAATATGTCGATCGCTCATGCCTGAAAGCATCGCGGTACGAATAGACAAGATGCGATCAGGGGAAGGGGTTCGTAGCGCGCGCTCAAGTTCAGTCTTGGAGCAAGAGGGCTCGGGGCGGTCTCCACCCCAACCTGCCAGACCAGTTTCGAGCGATCTCAAGGCTTTCTGAAGCGACTCTTCAAAGCAACGACCAATGGCCATGGCTTCACCCACCGACTTCATCGCCGTTGTCAGTACTGCCGGAGATCCACGGAATTTTTCAAAAGCAAAACGCGGTACTTTCGTGACCACGTAATCAATCGTTGGCTCAAAACAAGCCGGTGTTTGTCCAGTGATGTCGTTAAGGATCTCGTCGAGGGTGTATCCAATTGCCAACCGTGCAGCGATTTTTGCAATCGGGAATCCTGTGGCCTTGCTTGCCAATGCTGAGGAGCGACTCACCCTCGGATTCATTTCAATGACCACAACCTCACCGTCATCAGGATTGATGGCGAACTGAATATTGCTTCCACCGGTGGCTACACCGATTTCACGAATGATGGCAATCGATTGATCACGCAACCGTTGGTATTCCCGATCTGTGAGAGTTTGCGCCGGTGCCACTGTGATGGAGTCGCCGGTGTGCACTCCCATCGGATCTAAATTTTCGATGCTGCAGACAATGACAACGTTGTCTGCGAGATCACGCATCACCTCAAGCTCAAATTCCTTCCAGCCGAGCAGAGATTTCTCAATCAGGATTTGGGAGACCGGGCTGGCATCCAGACCCGTCTTGCACAGTGCGTTGAACTCCTCGGGGTTGTAAGCAATGCCACCACCGCTTCCACCCAATGTGAACGCTGGCCTAATGATTCTTGGAAAGCTCTTGATTGAGGCCCCAACGGCTTCTGCTTCTTCTTGATTGGAAGCAATTCCTGATGGGCAGACGTGGACTCCAATACGTTCCATGGCCTGCTTAAAAAGTTGTCGGTCTTCAGCTTTTTGAATCGCCTTTAAATCAGCTCCGATCAACTCAACGCCAAACCTTTCCAGCGTTCCATTTTCTGAAAGTTCTACCGCCAAGTTGAGAGCAGTCTGCCCTCCCATCGTTGGCAGCAACGCTTCTGGCCTCTCTTTTTCAATCACTCTTGTGACGACGTCCGCAGTGAGAGGCTCGACGTACGTGCGATCCGCCATTTCAGGATCGGTCATGATCGATGCAGGATTTGAGTTGATCAGAATCACTTCAAATCCCTCAGCCTTTAAGGCTTTGCAGGCTTGAGTTCCTGAATAATCAAACTCGCAGGCCTGTCCGATCACAATCGGCCCTGAACCCAAAAGGAGGATGCGACGAAGATCGTTCCGCCTGGGCATGGGCCTTCTATGCAGCCAAACCTGCCAATACTCCCATGTGGAGTCCAGAAAGATTCCATAAGCAACCTTTCTGGTCGTTCAGTCGCTAGCGTTAGGGACCAGGAGTCCTTAAAGCACTATGAGTGAGCTCCAGCGGCTGAAAGGGTTGCTGCCACCGGAGATGCAGAGCTGGGTGTTCGTAGAAGCTGCTGCTGCTGTGGAGCCTGCGTTGATCACCCTCGAAGAGATCGGCAGAGATGAAGTTGAGATTCAGGTGGATCTTGATCATTGGGACAGCCTTGCTCTTGATCACCGAAATCTTCTGTTCTGGCACGAAGTAGGTCGCATTCAAAACGACACCATCCCCAGAGATGGCTGGGAAATGGCTGCATTAGCTATCGGTCTAGGTGGTGCTATTGGGGAGCTCTGGGTTCAAGACGGTTTGCTGCTGTTTATGGCTCTTGGCTTGTCTGGATTTGCCGGCTACCGGCTTTATCTCAAAAACAATGCCGAGAAGCGTCTTCAAGATGCCATCTCCGCTGATGAGCGAGCCATCGATCTGGCGTGCCGCTTCGGTTACAGCGTACCCAATGCTTATAAAAGTCTTGGTGGTGCCTTAAAGGAACTGGTAGAGAAAACACGAAAGAAGAAAAAGCGCAGTTTTTACGAAGATCGACTGGAAGCACTTCGCAAGAGTGCGGGCAAAGCAAGGGCCGAAATGGCTCAGCAACAAGGATCCCGTCAATCGGTTACGAGTGAGAATGTTTATGGATAGTCAACAATTAGCTGAACTTGCTGCCGATGCATGCGATGACCGCAAAGGCGTTGACATTCAGCTAATTCGAGTGGATGAGGTCTCAAGTCTGGCTGATTGGATGGTGATTTCAGGTGGTCAAAGTGAAGTTCAGGTGAAGGCGATTGCCCGATCAGTTGAAGATCGTTTGGAAGAGGAAGCCAAACGCCTTCCCCTGCGTAAAGAAGGCCTCAACGAGGGTCGCTGGGCTCTGTTGGATTACGGCGAATTGATTGTGCACATTCTTCAGGCTAACGAACGAAATTATTACGATCTTGAGGCGTTTTGGAGTCACGGTGAATGCTCCTCTTACGTCGCTCCCGATAACCCGATAAGCCTCTGAACTTGGGGTCCATGGCTGCAACATTTCCCTGTCCTGTTCCACCTGACCAACGTCCTCAGGAAGAATTTATTCAGTTAAGCCAATCGTGGTTTTTTGCGTGGCCTCGCTATCGACAGATTGATTTGGATAAGGCTTTGTTGTTGAGTTGGCTTCTGATTGTGCCTCTTACCGTGATCATTGCTAGCGGTAGTTGGAGCCTTCGGCATGATCCCATTCGACTGGTTTTGGCTGGATCTGTTGCTGGACTTGCCTTACCGATGTTGTTGTTGGTTCGACAGTGGCTCGGTTGGACCTACGTTCACAAGCGTCTTCTTTCTGAACAGGTGGAATACGAAGAATCTGGTTGGTATGACGGTCAGATCTGGGAAAAACCACTGACATGGCGCGAGCGAGATCTTCTGCTTGCACAGCATGAAGTGCGACCGATTCTTGGGCGGCTTGGCCGAGCGATGGCGACAACAACAGGCTTGATTCTTGGTGGAGCCTTTCTCTGTCAGGCTCTCAAAAACGCGGACACTTTTTTATGACGCTTCCTCCCAGCTATGGCAGCTCGTCCATCACTACCGGCTGTCCGGCTTTTGAGGTCGTGCTGAAAAGAGGTTCATCGGTGGAATCGACCCATCGAGTGCATGCCGTTGTTTGTGATACAAGAGGACGCATCCTGATGAAAGCAGGACGTCCTGATCACGAGACCTTTGTCAGATCAGCTCTGAAGCCCTTTCAATCCTTGCCTGCTTTAAGCAGCGGCGCATCTGGAACCTTCGAGTTCGGCGATCGAGGATTGGCCATTAGTTGTGCCTCTCATTCTGGGACGGCTGAACACGCGAGGGAAGCCTTTCGACTGCTTTGGAACGCTGAACTGGAAACGGATTCACTTCAGTGTCCGATTCCATCGTGGGGGCGCAGTCCCCTAGAGCACAATTGCTCTGGCAAACATGCGGCATTCCTTGCCACAGCCCGAAAAATGGAGTGGCCTTTAGAGAGTTATCTCCAGGGAGATCATCCCCTTCAACAGGAGATCAACCGACGGGTTGCCGAGTTTCTGGGTCTACCAGCAGATGAACTCGTCGCAGAGCGTGATGACTGCGGTGCACCAACGCTGCTATTACAGCTCTCTCAGATGGCTCTTCTCTATGCCCATCTCGGAGCATCCACCCATGCTGAACTGGAACAAATTTGTCGGGCTATGCTCGCCCATCCCAAACTCGTCGCTGGAGAAGGCCGCTTCGACACTGAACTGATGGCCCGTTCCCACCAGCAGGTCATCAGTAAGGGTGGTGCCGAAGGCATTCAGTGTCTCAGCAGAACGGGCGATGGTCTTGGTGTTGCCATCAAAGTGGAAGATGGATCCCGTCGAGCCAAACAGGCGGTAGCCCTTCACCTTCTGCGCCAACTTGACTGGATCACTGAGGGGAGTCTGGATGAACTCGAAGAAAAGATGTTGATCATGGGCCCAGGAGTGCGTCTTGAGGTGATTGGAGAACTACGCACGTGAATGCTCACAACTGTTGTGTTTGCGAACACCAAGTTGTATAGTTTTGGAGTTCCGCGGGGTAGAGCAGTCTGGTAGCTCGTCGGGCTCATAACCCGAAGGTCGGGAGTTCAAATCTCCCCCCCGCCACCAAATAAAAAAGTCCCTCTTTGAGGGACTTTTTTATGCTCGATATTCTCCCCTGGCAATCAAAGAATCCGTTGTTTTGTCTGCGTTACTCATTTATCTATTCGATTGACTATTCGTTAAGGTGCCTTGGGAAAGACATAAGTCTCTCTGTGATGATCTTTGCTTGATAACGTGTTTAATCTTCAGCTTAATCCAATTGAAAACGGTTTTAAGTGTGCACCTGCATCGCTGATTGACTGGTTCAGTGATCCAGTCTCTATGGGATCATATCTCGTTAATGAAAATCTTTTGCTCTAATTTCAATCTTGCTATATTTTGACTGCCTGACTTTGATTCGTGGCTTGGATTGTTAACACTGATTGGTTTCTGATGGTGTCATCCCTAGGCTGTTAATTGCTGAAAGCCGAAGGTCAGTGAACAATACAATGAGATTTGCATGCAGTACAACCTCACGGCCTCTTCTTGCCGCACGATTGCTTTAGGCGGTCAACGTGCAAATCCCTCATGCCCTTGTAAAGACATTGTCGACCACGATGCAAAACAGTGTGAGTTATCACGCGGATTTCAGCTATTCCTCAAAGCCTATTATGGTTCTTCGAGGAGTCTTTTGCTGGCAATGTACTCATCGGTCGGATGAACAATCTTTTCGTTCCATGGTTTATCGATTGATAGTTTATCGATTGATGGATTATCGATTGATAGTTTCAAGGTTCCACCATTTTTGGAGTCCGAGAGAGGCGCTTTTTGTATTAATTAACTCTCAATAGCGTGTCCATTCTGGATGGCTCATTATTGTCATCGACTTGGTATTGATTGTTGCTGAACAGGTCACGATTGAGTGGCATCAATTGCTTCAGTTCCAGGGCCTCCCGGCTCCGAGGGACACTATGGATAGGTCTTCGCTGACGCTGTGCCGCTGAAACCCTTCGAAGCCATCGTGATCGGTTCAGGTGCAACTGGAGGCGTTGCGGCGCAAACCCTTGCAGAAGCTGGAGTTCGGGTCCTGGTTGTTGAAGCAGGTCCAGCCCTCAGCGCCGATGAAGCCTTAGGTCGCGAACCCCAGAACAGCATGAGACGGGTTCGTGGACTGCTCAGCGGTCAGCACCGACGACAGGCTCAGCACCCTGGCTACTGGAAACACAATCCACGTCTTTATGCCAATGAGCAGCACTATCCCTATTCCACACCAGAAGGCCAACCTTTTCTCTGGACACAGGGCCGACAAGTGGGTGGGCGCAGTCTGACCTGGGGTGGAATCACGCTTCGACTCTCCGATCTGGAATTCAAAGCTGCAGAACGCGATGGCCACGGTTCTACGTGGCCGATCTCCCATGCAGATCTTGACCCCCATTACTCCTTTCTCGAGAGGCAATTTGCTGTTCATGGAAACAGAGATGGATTACCTCAGCTCCCTGATGGATGCACGACAGCTCCTCTGAGTTTCACCCCGGAAGAAGAGCGGTTAGCCAACGTTCTCAATGCTGAGCCTGATATCGAGATGATCCATTCGCGTGGTTTTTCATCTCATCAACCTTCATCTGAGTGTCCATGGCCTCCATCCAGCAGTCCTGGTAGCAGTCTCCAGAGGGCGCTCGCCACAGGCCGGGTGGAAATCCTGGCGGGACATCTAGCAGAGCGGCTGTTAATGCACAGAGATCAAAGCCATGCTCGCGGAGTCTTGCTGATCGATCAGTCCAATGGGGAGAGAGTCGAGCTGGAGGCTTCGTTGGTCGTGTTGTGTGCTTCCACCATCGCTTCACTGCGATTTTTACTGCTGTCAGAGAGCTCCAGGACCGATCGAGGCTTTCATGATCCATCATCCAGCCTGGGCCACCATTTGATGGACCATGTCTCCACCTGTCGCTTCTTCAAGGTCCCAAGCCTGAGTGGACGTCAATCTCTTCAGGATCGCGATCCAGAGCATCAGCTATCGGGTGCAGGCAGCTTTTTCCTTCCATTTGGGAGTCTGCCTCCGTCACGACAGGGACTCCTTCCTTTCCTTAGGGGGTATGGGCTTTGGGGCGCGATCAATCGCTTTGATCCTCCTGGGTGGTTGAAGCGTCATCCTGATTGCCGTCTGGGTTTTTTAATCGGGCATGGGGAAGTGCTTTCTTCAGATCAAAATCTCGTCACCCTGTCTGGAGAGGTGGATCGCTGGGGCGTTCCCATACCGCATATCTCAAGCCGTTGGGGGGCGAATGAAAAGGCGATGGTGGCGCACATGCACGTGATGATGAGCGAGGCCATTGCCCTGGGAGGGGGGGAGATGCAACCGCTTACAGACCTCGTGAAGATCCCGTTTCTCGAGCCTGTGGTCCGCAACATGGAGGCGATGAAAGGGGGCGCTCCTCCGCCCGGTTACTACGTGCATGAACTGGGTGGGGCTCCGATGGGGCACAAGGAGGAGTCGAGTGTTGTCGATGCTTGGAACCGTCTCTGGCGGTGCCCCAATGTCTTGGTGGTGGATGGTGCTTGCTGGCCTACATCAGCTTGGCAAAGTCCTACTTTGACGATGATGGCCGTTGCAAGACGAGCCTGTTTACAAGCGGTTTATGCCCGAGACTTTGTAAAAAGGTCATCGAGATAACGCTCAGTAGCCGCTCTATCAGTACATCCATTCTGAACTAAAAACTGAGCAATGGCAGAACTCAGCAATTGATATTGATCCCAATAAGGGTTTAAACCAATAAATTCTTTCATCCCGCGATAAAGAACTTCCGGGATTTCAGCTTCCATGCTCACGAAGGTCACAGCATCATCACTGGGCGATTCAGCAGCAGGTTCAACGCAGGGTTTTAAGTGGTGTTGATCCATGCTGTTTCGACAAACTTTTGCGGGGAACGTCACCTAGGAAGACACATGAAGGCGGTTGGCGTCAAAGCTGTATCAATGGACACCATTAAGCAGCTGCGAAGTTGAGAACCCTTCCAGGCCAGTCGATTACAGAGAGGGCAAATCGTTCGATTTCAACTCGAAACTGAGACTCATCGCACTGTCAAGTGCAAATGAGGCCAATATCGAAAACCCACAGGCTTTGAGCAACCAGGCCAGATCCAATGCATCAGCCCGTGGAAAACAGGGCTAATTCTGTGGAAAACCACGGAACATACGTGTTGACTGCTGATTGATTAGCCTCGCTTATAACGACAAGTATCTTTGGACTCTGTGTAAGACAGGCCGCGGAATATCAGGGGCTGCAAATAGTTCAAAAGCTCAGCGGCTCTGGGGTCGTGGGGACTCTGTCATTGAGTCCCCCTGGGGGCCTCGAAGGGTGCTGGGACCTAAGGGATGTTCTGCGTGCGGGTAGGGGTGATGCCCATGCCCATGGGGGTGATCGTGATCGAGATGGGAGTGATGCTGATGTGCCCCTCCAAGCGGAATGGGCACACCATCAGGCTGACAAGCACCGGTGCATTCGCGCTCACAAAGATCGCAGCCATCGGTCAGGCCCTCCACGTGGTGATGATGGCTGGCCTGGGCCAGCCCTACCTCAGTCTCAAAACCCAGAACCTGGGTTCTGTATTTGCAGAGAGAGCAGTTCATCGCTGTCTCACCACCCAGTACTTCATCCACACGCTCAACAAACGTGTCTTGGACCTTGGCGTGGTCTCCAAGGTAGGAGGCATGCAGAAATTGGACGTCTGGATGATCGTTGGCGACGCGCTCACTGTGCTGGCGAATCCTGGTGACGAGAACACCAGAAAAAAGGAAATAAGGGAAAATGATGATCCGCTTGAAGCCCAGACGCACCAGATGCCGCAGTCCTGGCTCAACCAGAGGAAAGGTGACTCCTGAATAAACGGTTTCGCCCCAGCCGAATCCAAACCCCTCCACCAACATCCGGGTCACTTTGGCGACATTGGAATTGGCGTCGGGATCGGAAGATCCGCGTCCTACGACCACAAGCATCGTTTCAGACAGGGGAACCTCTTGGTCTGTCTCTAAGGCTTCTTGGATACGAGCGCCTGCTGCAGCGATCATTAACCGATCAACCCCCAATTCCCGGCCATAATCGATCTGTAAACCCGTTTCAGCGCTGTAGGTATTCAGCACTGAGGGAATGTCATTCTTCGCGTGTCCTGCAGCAAACAACATCGCAGGAATGGCCAATACCTTGTTCACCCCTCGCTCTCTTAATCGATCCAAACCATCTCGAAGAATTGGACTGGCAAATTCCAGAAAACCATGCTCAACAGGGATCGGACTCATGCGCTGTCGCAGTCCAGTGGCGAGACGTTCAAACTCCTCAACCGCTAAACGATTCCTGCTTCCATGGCCACAAATCAAGACGCCGTAGGGCGATGGTTGCTCTGCAATCGGATCTGAACTCACGCAGTTCGTTCCACTATCACGACACTATCCTCAGCAGTGTTGATAGCGCTGAACGGTCTTGCTCCGACTACCGGCGTGCATGGGAGCCATCACGTGTCTAGGCATGCCGCACTTTGGAATCCGTTGGCGGAGGACTCCAACCCCGCCGGATGGTTGGCCCCTGATGAGAGCACCATCTCCAACCTGCTTGGCCAGGGAATTCAGCCAACACCAGTCTTGGTTTGCTCCGGAGGCACGAGCAGTCGCTGCGCAGCGGATGATCTTTGGACACTGGATTTGAGGCCTCAGCATCGTCAGTTGCTGATCAGCGCAGATGGCAAGGACGTTGAGATTGGTGCCGGTCTCACCATGGCCGAGGTGTTACAGGCCCTTCAACGACAAGGTCGTTCCATACCGGTAGGGCTGTCCAGCATTCCAGGTTGCGGCTTCATTCTCACAGGTGGAGTCGGACCTCTCAGTCGCTCTCAAGGTCTTGCCCTTGATCAGGTGGTGGGAATGCGAGGTGTGTGGGGCAATGGCACAACGTTTGACATGGCCCTGCCAAGGCACGATCCTGCCCAGCGCAGCGCCATGGCTCGTGGTCCTTGCTATGGCCAGGAGTGGAGAGGGCTGCTTGGTGCGGCTCCATTCCTCGCCGTTGTCACGGCGATTCGCTTACGCACGCAGGTGCTCAAACCCCTTGCGGTTTGGCGTGGCGTCTGCAGTACTCAACAGCTCGCCATGGCGATTGAGATTGCGGAACAATGGCCCCATGGCGCCAGTTTGCAGTGGGCCTGGAGCGAACGGATCGAGATCTTCGTTGTTTGTTGTGCTGATGATTCAGCTGCGATGAATGCGATGGAAAGGCTGCGCAGGCTGCTGGGCAACAGCGCTGATTCCTGCTTGACGATGGTGCCAGGCCAACATGCCCAGCCCGAGTTTGGAACACTCGCCAGATCTGGATCCGTGATGGGTCGCATCCACCGCGAAGTGATCAGCAGGCTGGGGCCAGGCTGGGGCCAGCGGACGCCTGAACTGATTGCTGAACTCAATCAACTGATCAGGGATCGCCCTCACCCTGGATGTCAAATCAGTGCCCAGCAGCTTGGTGCTAAGAGTGCACAGGTCCCAGTGGAGAGCACATCATTCATCCACCGCGCTGCGATCTGGAAACCTTGGATCAGCGCCGTTTGGAATGCAAATGACCAAGAAGGACGCGAACGCGCATTGCATTGGCTTGATCAAGCCAACACCTTGCTCACTCAATCCTGTCCAGGCGTTCACTTGGCTCAGATCCATCCACACTTGTCATGCCATCAGCAAGAACTGGATGAAGCCTTCGCCGACTGGCTTCCAGGCCTCAAACAATTAAAAGCGAAGCTTGATCCCAACGGGAACCTGCCAGCCCTTTGACAGACGCTGCTTGAGGTGAAACCTCTCTTCGCCCTCCATCCATTCGCCTTCATCGATTCGCCTCCATCTAACGGTGTTGCCCTCTGCAGGAGGGAGTTTCAGCGTTACGGGAAGCCTGGACATAATAAAAAACCCCGCCTGTGGCGGGGCTGTTCCCTGTGAGCACTGAGCTCACTTGGTGTATGACAAGCCGCGATAGGTGAGAAGCGTTTTCTTCGTTGAATCGAAGCCAGCCCCTTGGAGCTGCACGTACTTCTTGCCGCGATAGGTGAGAGTCATTTGAGGTTCCTCAGAAATCCAGGTCCCCGTTCCGTGGCCTGGCAGTCTGCGCCTCACGGATGTGAGGTGAACGTTGTGTAGCGGTTGCTACTTCACCTTTATAGCCAGACAGTCAACCCGTGAGTAGTTCAGAGTGATACAAGAATGGGGATGGCTTTGGAATGGTGTTCCCGGCTCAAGCCGAAAAAAGAAAACCCCGCCTGTGGCGGGGAAAGGTGTTCATGCTTGCCAAGCATCAGACAGGGTGTTGTGCAATGACGCACTGTTGATAAGGATGCGTCATGTATCGGCCAAGGTTGTGATATTGATTTCGCGACGCATGATCCTGAATTTTGTCGTTGTGGCTTTGAACGCTTTATGCATTCAGTGTGATCAAGTTGGCCCAGCGAGAAGTCTTACTGATCAGGAGAAGCAGCATTCTCTAAGTATATTGTTTGCGTTGGGTATGCAAAATTAATTCCATGCTTGTCAAATGATTCCATGATTTGAAGGTTGATCTGTTGCTGAGCATCCATTGCAATAATGTAGTCTTTAGTGTCGATATAGTAAACAAGCTCAAAGTTAAGACTTGAGTCAGCAAATTCAACAAAATGGCAACGGTCAAAAGATGCGTGTTCAGTGCTGTTGACTGCCGAAGCAATCAAATCTGGAATCATCGCCATGAGCTCTGTGCTCGTGTCATACGTCACGCCTATTTTATAAATCAGTCGACGCCTAGGCATATCGGCAAAGTTAGAAATCACGCCACTTGTTAAAGACGAGTTGCTCATCACTACAATCTCTCCGCGCACGCTACGTAAGCGAGTCGACCTCACGCCGATGTTTTCAACGGTTGCCCATATGGAATCAATATTGATGAATTGACCAACGCGAAATGGTTTGTCCACGATAATCATAAAGTAAGCAAATAACTCCATGGCTGGATCTTTGAGAGCGAGGCCAATTCCAATGCCACCGGCACTAAGTAAGGCCCATATGGCCGCTAACTGCATTCCTAAGCTTTGCAGGTAAATCAACGCACCGACCATCCAAACCATGGCCCGTATCACCGGCATCAGCGACACGTACATCACGTGAAGTTCGTCATCACCTGTTCGGCGCACCACACCCTGCATAAAGCGAGCTGCGATTCGATTGAAAAAGCGAATCGCTACGACAACAATGACAAGACGAACTAAAGCCTGATAAGCAGTATTGACATTCGGCTCCAGTGGTAAATCATCGCGAATCAGCGTGAGTGCCACGACAACGCCTATTGGAATCGCCAAGTCGGCAATACACTTCAATAAAAAATCATCAAAACTAGTGGCTGAATGGTGTGTAAATCTGGGCAAAATTCGCACGCAAAATAACCAAATCATCAATGTGCACAAAGCACCGAGTCCGATCTGTAAGACGATCGTCAAGGCCAAGGTCATCCAGTTCATGCAATTCGTTGGATTTTGATGACCATTGCTTGATTGTGCAAGGCTCTGTTCTTGATCAGCAACCTAGAGGTGAGATCGACGTGAGATCCACCTGATGCCTCCCTCTAGATGTCGTTGTCTTGAGAAGTTCCTAGCTTTAAAGAAGAACTAACAATGTCTATTGCTTTTTTAAAATACTGAGTTTACTTAAAATTAGCGTTTTTCTCATTGGTTTTAATCACGAATAGACAAAATATTCTCACCACAGCTTGATCTTTGGTTTTGAAGGTCTTTTAACGAGGCATGTATTCCTCGACGCATGGTTGTGATTTCTGAAGCCAGTCTGAGATCAAACGCATGCAATTGAACGATAGTTGGATCTACGACTTCATCACTGCCGCTAGGCACTAGACAATCTCAAGACCCTTTAAGGCAATTGCATTCCGCCAAAATTCCCTGCGCTGGGTAATGATCTTGATGATGTATTGGCAGCTCTTGCTTTTGTACAGGTCTTGTTCTCTAGGCGCAGTTTTGATTGCCCTGCATCACCTTGCCCGGCCCGTTGAACACCCTTATCAGTGAACGGTTGCCTCATTCCTCAGGGTTTCCGTTTCTATCCGGCCGGGTAGTGGGGGTTCTAGGCATAGGATCCCCAACCCTTCATGACCCTAAGCGAGCTTTGCCTTGCTGCCTTAGCAAGAACCCATTGATCTGATCATCCTTGAGCGGACTGCACAGAAGGTTGATGAGCATTCAGGCCTAGAAGGCCTGGCGGTTCGGGCACAACACACCAACAACCAGAGCCCTGTGGGTTGAGGTCAAGGCCAGATCATGAGGCAGCACTGGCCAGCTAGTGGTTCGCAGGATGCTCAGGCAAAACACGCCTAAAGCCTGGGACACAATGGCCTGCCAAGTGGTGATCAACTCACCTAGTTCCTCGCCGCAAAGCAGCCGCGATGATCAGCTCACTGCAGCATGTTTGCCCCTTTTTGAACCTCTGTGGACAGACCGCCGCCAGCGTGCGTCTGGAAGCGCAAGCCGGATCCTGAACATCTTTAGACCTCAGCTCCCAAGCAGCTCTTGGCATCGAAACCTTGGACTGAGCACCTCGAGTGAGCGCGCGGTGTCGACGCCTTCTCTTCACATCATTCAGGCAGAGCTGCGGTAACCTTCGGCGCCTGCCTGGATGCCCTCCGAAAGGATTTGCTGCTCTTGTCCATCGCAGAGGATGATGAGCCGATGTCCACTTTCTTGCCCTAAGCAAAAGAAGGGACACCGTCAAAAGTAAGTCATAGACAAGGATATTCAGCATTAACACGTTTCCTCAAAAGACAGTGGTCGTAACGCCCATGGCAACCTCTCCCTCGATGGGGCTGCAGCACTGGTTCAGCAATCCAAGACGAGATGTTCTCTCCGGCCTGGTTGTGGCCTTCGCCATGATCCCCGAAGCGATCGCGTTCTCGGGGATTGCAGGGGTTGATCCCAGAGTTGGATTGTTTGGTGCCTTCTGCCTCTCCGTCACCATTGCCTTTGTTGGTGGTCGAACGGCGATGATCACCTCCGCTACCGGATCAACGGCTCTGTTGATGACCGGCTTGGTGGCCACAGGAAATGCAAGAGGTGAAGGATTGGGGCTTGCTTATCTGATGGCAGCAGGCCTTCTCACCGGTGTCTTTCAAATTCTCTGGGGATATTTGCGTCTGGCCTACCAGATGAGGTTCGTCCCTTTAGGTGTCTTAAGCGGATTTGTGAATGCTCTCGCACTCTTGATCTTTCAAGCTCAACTTCCTCAATTGGGCATTAACCTTCACTTTGGTGAGGCTGGACATGAGCCTGCCCTTCACGTGTTGCATGGTCATCAGATTCCAGTGGTTTGGTCTCTTGTCTTGCTTGGCCTGATCATCATTTATGGTCTGCCGCGCATCACCCGTGCCCTGCCCTCACAGCTTGTAGCCATCATTGTGATTACAGGCATCAGTATGAGTTTGAATCTCGATATTCCAAAGGTGATGAATCTTGGAGAGCTTCCTGATGGTCTCCCTACGTTCCACCTTCCATTCGGTGCCATTGTTGATCAGAAAGTGCCTTTCAATCTGGAAACATTTGGAATTGTTTTGCCCACTGCTTTGTCGATCTCATTGGTGGGATTGATGGAAACTTTTCTCACTCAAGATATTCTTGATGAGAGAACAGATTCAAACTCAAATAAAAATACCGAGGCGAAAGGCCAAGGAATCGCCAATATTGTGTCCTCCTTGTTTGGCGGGATGGCTGGATGTGCTCTTGTGGGCCAATCTGTGATGAACATCGATAACGGTGGCAGAACTCGTCTATCAACACTCTTCTCTGGTATCAGCCTCCTGGCCATGATCTTGCTTGCCAGTGCATGGCTGAAGCAGATTCCCATGGCTGCTCTCGTGGCTGTGATGATCGGCATCGCTGTGAGTACAGCTGACCTGGCAGGGTTACGCAATATTCGTAATCTTCCCAAAAGTGATGTGGCCGTCATGGTGATGACCTTTGCTGTCACCATGCTGACCACGCCCCATAATCTTGCGCTTGGTGTGCTTGCAGGTGTTGCTCTGGCTGGTCTTTTATTCAGCCGCAAAGTAGCCAAAGTGATCCGCGTGGAGGCTGTGAAAATCAATGATGATGAATGCCGCTATGTGGTGCGTGGGCAATTGTTCTTTGTGAGCAAGGTGTATTTTCTCCAGGGCTTTGATCTTCACGACCATCCCGCCAGAATCACCATCGATATGAGCCAGGCGCATGTTTGGGATCAGAGTGGAGTCGCCGCACTGAATCAACTCATTCGCAAGCTCAGACTGGGAGGCTCAGTGGTGAATGTCGAGGGATTAAATCAGGAAAGCCTCAATCTTTTTGAACGGATTGGTAGTCAGCCTGAAGGTGGTCATGGCTAGGTCATCAATTCATATGATTTTTATTTATTTCTTGTTATAAAGAATTGCCAGACAGTTCTTCAGGTCATTTCTCATGCCATTGAGACGTTTTTGCATCTTGGTATCGTTCGGATTCAACTGGACGTAGCGAGCCGTCACGTCGTTACCGATACTCATGATCAGGCAGAGCGTCTCCAGATCACCTGTTTCCACTGCCCTCATCTGAGCTCCCTCAAGCATCACTTTTAAAACAGCCATTTTGTTGTGGTAAGCCTGTTCATCACTTTCTTGCCAAGACCATGCGCAGGGGGCAGTCCCAAGCAAAATCACTGTCAAAACCAAAGAAGATCCGATCAGAGTTCGCATCATCTGGCTGTATACGAACGCATCAGAAAGTTAAACCTGTCGTTGACTTTATAAGGAAAAATAGCGCTCAACAGCAAGTTCTGACACACTTGACCTTCAAAAGAGATTATTTGATGAGAGCCCGTCTCCCCCTGTTGCTACTGGCTTCTCTTCTGTTCGTGCTGAACGGGTGCGCCACGCTTGGCGAAGGTGGTGCTTCAAGGCTCGATCTCATCAAACGGAGAGCCGAGCTGCGATGTGGGGTGAGCGGCAAGATACCTGGCTTCAGTTTTTTGCGTCGGGACGGAACCTTCGCTGGTCTTGATGTAGATATCTGTCGAGCTTTTGCTGCGGCATTCACAGGCAATCCTGATCAGGTTCAATATCGCCCGCTTACCGCTCCAGAGCGTTTCACCGCATTACGCACCGGAGAAATAGATCTTTTGTCTCGGAATACCACCTACAACCTCAGTAGAGATGCGGCGGGAGGCAATGGCTTAAGTTTCGCTCCAGTTGTCTTCCATGACGGCCAAGGCCTGCTGGTGAAGCGCAACAGTGGAATATCCAATCTCAACGATCTGGAAGGAAAAACCATTTGCGTTGGCTCCGGAACCACCACAGAGCAGAACCTCAACGATGCTTTTCAATCCAAAGGGATCGACTACCAACCCATTAAATATCAGGATTTAAATCAAGTGATCGCGGGCTATCTTCAGGGTCGATGCAGCGCTATGACATCGGATCGCTCTCAGCTCGCTGCGGCCAGATCGGGCTTCAACGATCCCGATCAACATGTGATTCTTCCGGAAGTCTTGAGCAAGGAGCCCCTGGCTCCACTGGCGGCAGGGGGTGACCAACGATTGATTGATGCCATGCGCTGGGTGACCTATGCCTTGATTGCTGCTGAAGAATTGGGCATCAACCAACAAAACATCGCTGCCAAACTCGAAGAGGCCCAGCATCGCCCTGAACTCACACAATTGAGGCGATTTCTTGGCGTTGAAGGTGATCTAGGGCAAAAACTTGGACTGGACAATGATTTCGTCGTGAAAGTGATTCAAGCAACAGGAAATTACGGAGAAATCTATGATCGTCATCTGGGTCCAAACAGTGCAGTCCCTATCCCTAGGGGTCTCAATAATTTGCACAGCAATGGAGGCGTCTTGACCGCTCCACCATTCCAATGAAACTCTCAAGACGCTGGTGGTGGCAGCTCATCATCATTCTTGCTCTCTTCACACTGTTAGGCATTCTGATCAACAACCTCGCGGTCAATCTGATCAGGACAGGCTTAGGACTCAGTTTTGACTGGTTGTGGCGTCCTGCAGGCTTTGAACTCAGTGAGCATCCGCTCCCCTACCACCCTTCCCACAGCACAGCCTGGGCTCTGCTGATGGGATGGCTCAATAGTTTGAGAGTGATTGTTGCAGGGATTGTTCTGGCAACACTTCTTGGCGTGTTCACTGGTGCTGCCCGTCGCAGTCTGAATCCACTATTGAGGCAGTTGGCGACTTTTTATGTGGGACTCATTAGGCAGATTCCACTTTTATTACAACTTCTTTTTTGGTATTTCGTTGCTTTCCTAGGACTTCCCTCCCAGCCACTTGCACCCCTTGGAACCCTGATTCGTTTGTCCAATCAGGGCATCAGTTTTCTTGGCGTGACTCTGAGCGTGGAGTTTGCAGCGGTCCTGCTCGGTCTCAGCGTCTTTACTGGAGCCTCGATCGCAGAGGTTGTACGTGGCGGCCTTGATTCAGTGCCGCGGGGTCAGTGGGAAGCCTTCCGCAGTCTTGGCATGAATGAGGGCTTGGGGCTGTACAGAATTGTTCTGCCACAAGCTCTCCCTGCGATTCTTCCTGCCCTCAGTAGTCAATATCTCAATCTGGCGAAGAACAGCACTCTGGCCATCGCTGTTGGTTACGCCGATCTCTACGCCGTGAGTGACACCACCATTACCCAAACAGGTCGAGCGATCGAAGGTTTTTTGCTGCTTTTAATCAGCTTTCTGCTGTTGAACTTGCTCATTAATGGAGGGATGCAGCTGCTCAATCGAGCTGTTTTAAACCGCCAGCATCATCCTTAAAATGAACCTGCAATAGACACCGTCCATGAATAAGCGCCGTATCGCTGCAATCCTTCTGATTGTGGCGTCTGTCGCAGCTATTTTGCTGCCATTTGCATCAGCGACACTTCTCACGATTGGATTAGGGGGAATTGTCTTCGTTGCAGGCCTCAATCAATTGCTGCGGCTTGGAGACATCGAAACGAGCCAAGGAAAGATCTTCAAAGCTTTGTCCGGCCTCCTCTACATAGGTGGCGCTGTTTTTATTCTGATCGACCCCATTGACAGCGAAATCAGCCTCACTCTGTTTGCAGGGGTGCTCTTGCTTGTTGAAGGGGTGATGGAATTGGCCACTGGGGCCAGTTCGACTGTTCCAGCTCGAGGTCTTGTTGTCGTCGATGGACTTGTCACTGCCGTGCTCGGATTGCTGTTGGTGATCGAGTGGCCTTCTGACAGCCTCTGGGCTTTAGGCACCATTTTTGGGGCATCGCTGTTCCTTTCAGCGTTGAATCTGCTTAAAGCACCTGACGCTCCTCCAACCGCCAGCTGATGCCGAGCCAATCCAAACCACGTCCGCATCGCTATCGCCGATGGCGTCAAAAGCCACTCGAAACCGCGGTCAGTCTTCTCATGCTGGGCTTGATTGTTTGGGCTCTCTGGTCCACAGGTTCATGGCTCATCACTGGTGCTGACTGGCGAGTGGTGACCCATAACCTGCCTCTTTTTGCCTTTGGCAGCTATCCAGAAGACCAACGCTGGAGGCCCTTGGTGTGGATGCTGCTCTTGGTGTTGCTCACGGTCACCACACTGGCCAGTGATTCCTTGCCTCGAGGCCTGAAACGCATCCAATCCCTGCTTCCCTGGGCTTGGATTCTCATGGTGCCCACCGGGGTTGTTTTGCTCGCTGGATCCGCACATCTTGAGGAGGTCCCCTCTCGGGCCTGGGGCGGACTCACTCTCACGTTGCTGCTTACGACAGCCAGTGGGTTTTTGGCCCTGCCCATGGGGATCGGTCTTGCGCTCGGACGAACATCCAATTTGGGTCTGGTGTCGATGCTCTGTCGCATTTATATCGACTTCATGCGTGCTGTCCCTCTGATTGCGGTTTTGTTTTTTGGACAATTGCTTTTACCACTTTTCCTTCCGGTTGAAATTGAGATCAACAGAGTGTTGAGGGCTGTGCTTGCTTTTGCACTGTTTGCAGCGGCCTATGTCGCAGAAGATGTCCGAGGAGGACTGCAGTCCATTCCAGCGACTCAAAGGGAAGCGGCCTCTGCGCTTGGACTCAATGCGTCGATGACGATGCGACTGATTGTTCTTCCTCAGGCCTTGAGAATTGCTGTTCCTGCCTTGACCAATCAGGCCATTGGTCTGCTTCAGAACACCAGCCTGATGGCGATACTCGGGTTGGTGGAACTGCTGGGCATCAGTCGAAGCTTACTGGCGAACCCTGAATACATCGGTCGACACCTTGAGACCTACGTCTGGCTTGCGGCTTTGTATTGGTTGCTGTGTACAGGCATGGCCCTTCTCGCGAAGCGAATTGAGCATCAAGGCCTAATCACCTCCCAATCCTAAAGCTGCCCTGATCAAGACGTCATCATGTCCATCGCCATTCAAGTCAAGTCCGTTAGTAAGTCTTTTTCAGACGATCATCGTGCACTTGATGACGTGAATCTCAGCGTCGATCTCGGAGAAGTTCTTGTGGTCATGGGGCCCTCCGGATCCGGAAAAAGCACGTTGATCCGTACCTTCAACGGGCTTGAAAGCATTGATGAAGGCCAGCTGGAGATCGTTGGAATCCACCTTGATGCCAGCCATGACGAACGGCAGATCAGGCGCATTCGCAGCAGGGTTGGGATGGTGTTCCAGCAATTCAATTTGTTTCCTCATCTCTCCATCCTTGAGAACATCACCTTGGCTCCAATCCGCGTGAAGAAAGTGAAGCGAAAGCAAGCGGAACTGAGAGCGATGTCCCTGCTCAGCCAAATGGGGATCGCTGATCAGGCCATGAAACGACCAGCTCAACTCAGCGGTGGCCAGCAACAAAGGGTCGCCATCGCAAGAGCTTTGGCGATGGACCCAGAGGTGATGCTGTTTGATGAGCCAACCAGTGCACTGGACCCAGAACGGGTGAAAGAAGTTCTTGATGCCATGCGCGCTTTGGCTTCAGCCGGAATGACCATGGTTGTGGTGACGCATGAGCTGAGTTTCGCCCGTGAGGTTGCTGATCGGGTGTTGTTTATGGATGCGGGAAAGGTTGTTGAACTTTCAGAAGCGAAACTATTCTTTGATCATGCCAAGGAGGAGCGAAGCAGGCGTTTTCTGAATCAGATGCACCATTAAATTTTATGGCTTAATAGCAGTGCGGTTGTTTGTTTTTGAATGCTAGTTGAAGTGAGATAAGCGATTGTGATTTCGGTACCAGAACAATCCACTTGTCAATTTTGCTGGTATCTCCAAAAGACTCAGGAACAGGTGAATAAAAATAGTCTTTTTAGCGTTATTTAGACTGGCAGGATTGATGTTTTTCTGATGTCTGTGTAGATTTTATTGCTGGCTCGGACTCTTTCTCGCACTCCTTGGCTAGGGATGCAACAGGTTGATCCCTGTTTGGTTGCCTGAATATTCTCTTCGAGTATGGGCTTAATGCACACTGATGTGTTGAATGATGCAATGTTTCCGAGTGGTGTCTGGTCGGCTGTAGGGCCTTAAATTATTATTTGGAATATGTTTGTTTCTTTCGCGATAAGCGCATGGTCGGCACAATGACTGATCGTATTAGTGGTGTTTGTTTTTTAGTTTGCAAAGACAATTTTTGAGGTGTTGGCGTATTCTCCTTTTGTTGCTTTTAGGCCAGCTGGCATCGGCCATCAAGCTGGTGCAAGGCTCGCTCAGCGGCAACTAATTCTCTCTCTGTATGGAGCCAGCTCTCGTTGTCTAGGGGCAGGCTGTTGACTTGCTCCTGTAATCGCTCCTGCAATCTCTCACGTCGAGCTTGGAGGGCCTCGCTGAGCTGAACAATCCTTTGGGGGATGGAACAGAAAGGAGCCGAAACAGACACTGATCGTCAGGAGTGAGGACGGATGAAATTTTGGCACATCGCTGAGAATTTTCCTAGTCTTTTCTGAGTTTTGCCAGCCTTCGCCATTGTTCTCCTCCTGGCCGAACTCAGCCCAGGCCTGCTTGGTGGATACCTGCTTGGGCAATACAAGCCGGAATGGTTTGGCCCGCTTGCGAGACCGCGGGTTCGTTTTGGTGTTCCCTTAAGCCTGATGGGCTTGCTTCTCAAGGTTGTTTGGAACACCTCTCTACTCAGCATGGCCCCACCGAACACCACAGTGATCATGGTTCTACTTTTGGTTCTCCGAGGCTGGAGTCAAAGGTTGAATCAACTGATGTCTTCAACGCTTCAGTTGGGAACCTGCATCGGCAACACCGCGTATCTTGGGATCACGGACGCTGTAACGTAACATTTTCAGAGGAATGCTATTCCCTCCCTTCATCGGTTCAGGCGTAGTTGTTGAAACAGAAGACTTAATACAAGGGTCTGGACAATCCAAATCCCCTGAATGAGTGGATAACTCATCGTATCGCTTAGTCGATTCACAATTGGGTTCTTAAGAGCATATTCAGCAGTTGCAAAACAAACTGAAATCAGCAAAGCAGTGCTGTAACTTTGGATGTTGAATTTGGTACTGGAAAATGTTGCGAGGACATAGAAAAATGCAGGTACTGCAAGAAGAGCAAGTAAACGCAAAGTAGAGGGCATCATTGAATTTGTATATGGATTACAAAGTTAATCCAAAACCAGTCAAATACTCAACAACATCTAACGGCAACAAGTTGTCTCGAAGCCACTGGCAAGAAACTCTTGTTGCTGCCTTTTAGCTGCCTTCCAGGGTTGTCATCATGCTCGCATTCATTCTTGTGGGTATGCGCCTTGCCAGTTGTTCTTTTGAACGCAAAACCGCTCACCCCACGCCATTGAAGTTCACTCTTGACTGCACACAGCGCCTGTTGCCTGCATTCATGTTTGGACGCAGCCTGATCATCCCCATCAGTGCGCTGGCAGGACAAGCACTCGTACTACAGTTGCAGCTCCCTCATCCATTGCTTTTCTTCTGATTGCACAATCAGAACAGGCCGATACTGCAGCAGCTGGCCAACTGATGGCGTAGCACTCTTCTTGCCATCTTGACGGTCCCGATCTGGGCTGTGCTGTTCACGATGTTGGGAGAAAGACTCGAAATGTGATATTTAATCTTGGTGTGCGGATTCTTCTGCGAGGAGGAAGTGCATGCATCCATAATCGTTGGCAATCAGGGTCCATTACAAGTAAATCCCCATGCGCTAGAGCTACTTCCTCTCGACGCTGAGTCATGCGATGACGAAATTGCAATGGTCGGCTTGCTCCGAACGAAAGAGATGCGATCGGAGACTTGGCATCAATCTCCTGTTCATCATCTGAATGCCAGCCCATTCGATCATCTCCATTGCGATAAAGATTGAACAAGCAGCCATTGAATCGGGCACCACAGCTTTCATTCACACGCTCCAGCAATGGGATGAACCAGTCGGGCCAGCCTTTCCCGCGATGAACCACTCCGCTGTAGCGATAATTGACCGAGACATCCGCCAGGAAAGCAGAGAGTCTTGGGACAAGATGATATTGACCGTAGACACAAACTTGTGGTTGCTCCCAGGCGATCTGCTTATGACAAAGCTCAAACCAATCCTTTGATAGGTCAGGTTTGAGCCAGCCAATGCGATGCTCCCAATTCATGGATCCAAGTCGGTGCCCATAGCATTGATCAAGGCTCAATTCATTATTCATAGGCCCTTTGGATGACTGAATGTAGACATTGATTTTGATCTGTTGTGTTGATGGGTCCTTAAGTGACTTTTGTTTAATTTACTTTGATTAGAATTAGCGTTCATATGCTCTTGTTTGCCTATGGAGTTTCAAGCAGCTCTGAACTGCTCGCAGCTGGTGTAATGCAAGATCCAATGGAGTGGAATCATATTAAGATTCTAGTTCATTATTAAAAGCATAAAGCGGAACTTGAGAATCACTGAGAAGCAGTTCAACAACCTCAAGGCCTAAACAAGGAGCAGCTACTAATACCAGTTTATTAATTTTTCTTGGTCCCTGCGCAGTTCATCAGTTGAGCACCTTTGTAGATACAAATTCAATTCTGAGGAAGCCGACAATTTCCTGGTTTTGTTGAAAGCACACGAATGAGCTTGCTGACAAGGCTGGGGAATCTGAAAATTTGATGAGAAGCGCATTAGGTGTCTCTATTGGCGCACTAGCGGCTTGCCACCATCATTTTTGACATTCTCAGCCGAGACTCAACATTTTCCACAGGCGCAGGGAATCTGAAAAATCCATGAGAAGTCTGGTCTTTTGATGAGAGCTTGGTGAGAGAAGCTTGATCGTTAGGGCGGTTTGGCCTAATAACGTTCCAAGCGGTTCAGGTGTATTGATGCGCGGTAACCCTCTCTTTACAGCTTCAAGCCCTCAAGAGAGTGATGCGGCGCAATCCTTCACAGATGTAAGAGTCGGAGATTATGTGCTTGTACGTGAAGGACGGCATGTTCCCGTGATGACGGATTTTGATTGGTGGATGGGCCAAGTCGTCTTCTGTGAAAAAGCTTTGAAAGGTAATAACGTAAATACAATGCTTCAGATTTCAGATGTAGATGATGGTTGCATTCATTGGGTTAAGAGCGATGATGTTATGCATGTTGTTCGTTCGTTAGATGGACTTGCATTAAATGTTTGATCACGCTTGATTCAGTCTTGTTATTGTGAAAATCATAGTCTTGAGAATTGTCTGCGCTTTAATCGCTTTTTTCTAATTATACTCTAGTCAGTTTTTATGGTTCTAATGGAATGTATTTCTGCATTTTATTTTCGTTTTGCGTGTTGTTGACGAGCCTAAAACAGCTGATTGAGATCTGAAGGGATCGTTGTCTGGTTTTGGGAGCAGCACAATGTAGCTTTTTGCTCTTTGGCTTGTGATGAGGGAGTCAGGATTGGGCTTCTGTTTGAAAAAGATTGCTTTTGCTATCGATGGTGCTGACCTTCTTGCGGTCCATGTCAAATCAATTAATAATCAGAGGCTGTGATCATGGTTCAACGAGTGAGTTCTCGTTATTTTTCCGTTTCGATTGGTTTCTGGCCTTAACCTTGCCGCTCAGTTTTTATTCTGATCAAAAGTGAAGTATTTTCAAGATATGGCTTACAAATGGATGGATACCGGTCGGCAAAGTGTGTTTTCACAAATAACTTCTAAAGTCACGAGGCATAAGCTGCCATTCCTTGAGATTGCAGTCTCTGACTGGATGTAGTAAAAGAGATTATATGCTCTATGGTGTGAGTTATTAGACGTCGAAGCATTGATCCTTGTCGTTTCAATGGTGACTCTACTTACGATGCCGGCCTTCACATCCCTCAGAAGCTGCGAGAGAGAGTTGGCCAAACACCTTGAGTACGTTCGTTAGAGACGACTGATCACTCCACAGCTCTCAGATGCGATGGAACAGTCATACAATCCCTTGAGAAGGAGCTAGAAAGCCTTCTTAGTGTGGTCATTCTCTTCCAGTTCGTATCAACCTCTATAAACCCTCGAGTGAGCTAACCAATCTTGAAAAAGCCGAATCTCTTTGGGATTTTTTGAACTAAAGCGAAATAGCCAACATCATATAAATTTTTTTAATTCTATAAGGACTGATAAAGACTTACCCATGACTTGGGATGAGCTTTTGAAATTGCGTATAGATTCTAGAAATAAACGTTAAGCCAGAGGATTATCTCAGTAATCAATCACTTCATCAAAAGCTGCTGTAGGTAAAATCAAAGCCTATGACGAACCAACACAACTAACTCGTCAAGTAGTTCAAAGGTTTATTGGTGAATAGCAGACTTAACCGATATCCACTGAGACACGATGTGGAGCCTTATCTGCATTGATAGAAGTCAGAATAAAGTATGATTGTCTTGACGAGAATCTATTCAAGAAGGGTGACTATACAGCCGAAGTTTAGGTTGAAGATGAATGACTAGCTTGCATGGATGAGATGATTCGAGAATTTTATAGAGTCCACTCTTTTTGTTAGTCTTAACAGCAATGATACCTGGTGAATATGCATCTCGAAGGCAGAAAGACTGATCTGTGCATAGTATGAGTATTGCTGATGAGCCTTAATAGATTGGAAAACTAAAAACATTAGCTCTATTAGAGGTGTTCCTAAACCAGATGGCGTTCAGTTAATGAATCTGGTGCAAAGCCGAGATCGATAATAGCTTACATGCTTTCTGATATTAATAATAGATGATCTGATAAAAGATTTACACCACTTAGTGGTAGGCAAAGCATATACAAACCAAGCAGAACAGTAGGATGTGATGCAAGCGTTATTGAGGCTATTGCTGGTCATGCTCAAAAGAGAGAATCAAGTCAGTACTGTTCATATCCCGATGAGGTTTTGGGTAGAGAAGTAAAGAAGACATTTGAGTAAGTAGAACAGAGTGTTGATGAGTGTTTGCACCAACCTTATTAATCCATCCAATTAAAAATATTTCCCCATTGCCTGCACGAAGGTTTGACAGCTTCTGACATGAGTCTTGTTAAATAGACTTAAAGTTTCTTTAGTTTGACGAGGCGCGAATACCAATTGAATTATTTGTTGGTTCCTTGTTTCCATCTTTCAAGCCTTCCAATTCCTGCCATCGACAAATACCACAGAATTTCTCTGCATACTTATCCCTACGCATCTTACGTAAAGTAATACGTTCACAATGCAACCATACTTTGTAATTTCGCACTGATAACCTATGCACAAAGTAAACTGCTGAGAGAGCTAATAGTCCAGCAATAAGGCACTCTTTGTGCACAGTTGAAGCGATTGCTGCGCTAAAGGCTATAACTACAGCAACAAATTTAAACAGATCCTTATCAGGTTTTGGCGGCCTTCTTCTACTTATTTCAGTAATTAATTTCTCCATATCTAAGTTGTCCATTATATGCAAAAGCTTTGCTTTGCAAATATAATCGCGAAGATGCCAAGAGGATGATGAGAATTGAGTGAGAATTGCTTAAGTGTTCTTTAAGGTGATTGAACAGGTTTTGTAGTGGTAACAAAATGATTATTGATTAGATATGCCTTTATGCAGGCATTATTGTTGACTTTATTGCCCTATTCATCAATACACGGCTATTGAAGCCCCTAATCCTTTCAACGAGGATAGAATTACTAAGAATGAGGTTATCAAGCTTCTTCTAAAGGGTAATGATCAACACACCAGTCGTTGAACCTATTGCTCTGAGGGATGCTCGCCCAAAGGTTGAAAAACTACAGCTTGATTCATAGCTGGTTTCGAGAGTCTATAAAGTCCTGAAAACCTTGTGTATATTTGCTTTCTTGATTCAGTATCTCTGATTCTGTTTTCAGACATGCAGTATTCACTTGCATCCTGTTTGTTATATTTAATATCTTGGTTTTTCGTCTATTATTGATGATTTATCGAGAAACTTGCTGAACTGAAACCTTCATCTGCTGGCAATCCATGGAATGCGCAACAGATGAAGAAGAAGGTTAAGAGACAACCTTCAAAACCTAAGTTTTCAAAACCTGTCTTTACTTCTGATAGCTCTGATCATGAGCTGACTTCTAATTGAAATAGAAAAACATGCAGAGATTCTGTCAATCACAGCGTATCAATGAGATTGTTTTACCTTTTCATTCTGTTGTTGTTTTATGCCACCCTTCATCATTCCATCGTATCTTTGCCATTCCTTTTGTGTTCCAACAAAGTTTTGTCCTTCTGGCGGGTTGGTAAATCCTTGAGAACAACCACTCATTAGTAAGACAACTAATGCAAGTAAGTTGAAGGTTTTCACAGAATCAATTTGGTTTCTGATGCTTCTATTCTCTCACTTGCCTAGAATTTGGCAGAAATTTCTGAAGCCTAATCTCTAACTGGCGCTCACTCGCCGCCCTCCTTCGGCGGTCTTGATCTGCGGTCACCGCGCAAGTTGAAAACTAGATCATACGCACTAGTTCTTGCGGCGCCTTGCGTCCGCGCTTTCAGATCTGATTTTTTCAGCAGTGCGTCAGAGCTTCTACCGATTCCACGCGATTCAAATCTTTTTGAATCATGTTGAGCAGTCACAGGCTCTGTCAGTACGTCCAATCCTCTACATCTTTGGATACTGGTTTGATGTTGAGCTGTAGTGCTAGCAAAAGATCTGGTGAGCTACGGATACCAATCGTCTCTCTCTCTGTCAACAGCCTTGATGGTGCTGGTTAACGCTGGACTGGAGCCAGAGCTATCCCCAGCACCTGCTCTTAGTGCTTCATCTGTTCCAGACGATGGAGAGCCTGTTTTACTCTTAAGCAGTTGTCAGCCTTGAAGACAGCAGGGATTCTCTAATGTGAGCAAGGGTGAAGTATTTTTACAATGTGAGTTTTGCTTCTCCCTGTTGATGCTGAAAATGCTTCGTATGACTGGAATCCTTTCGTAACGAGGCATAACATTAACGAAAACATCAAGGCAACACCCCATACATTCGATGCATGGGAGCTCGCATTACTGAATCGGAATTTCTCAAAAGGGCGCGAAAGCGCTTTGGTGAGCACTTCGATTATTCAGAAATCAAGTACCGCAGCTACAAAAGCCCGGTCAAAATTCGCTGTAATAAGCATCCAGTTCAGCTGATCAGTATTACTCCTGAGAAGCATCTTCAAACCACTGGGGGATGTCGGCATTGCCTTAGAGAGAGGCGAATAGCAGCACTGGAAAGGGAACTCAATCGCGATTCTGCTCAGCGGAAGGTTCAAACTCCAACTCAACCCAATCATTGTGCACGCCAGTTCTAAGAAAAACGCGCACAGCTAACAGCCTTAATACAGCAAGTGATTTCAGCCCTTATTGCATGAAAAGGTCACCATGCTCTGAGAACTGATTGTTGGCCGTCAACGCATCATCACCCCCTCAGCCAGGCTGGTGATCAGAGCAATCGGTGAGCCAGCTAAGGCCCACGTGTGTTGGTGGGGGTGAGGCTTAGATCTTGATGTGATGAGTGGTTGCCACTGCGCTAGAGAAACCTAATCAATCAATGAAGCTGACCATTATGCACTCTTGAAAACGCCAGGATTCCTATGGCTTGTAGCTTCGTTGATGGCACAAATGGTCATTAAGGCATCAGGTTTTGCTGAGAAGACCTTGGAGCCGGATCGCTTAATCCATGGAGAGGCTTTTGATCCATAAGGTGAATCGTCGTTCCACATGCGAGCACAAAAACGACGGAGAGAAGCGAGTTGGAAAAAAGATGGAGCAACGACATAACCTGACCCTCTTTATTGCTATTGAAAACCATTTGCAATAATACTGCAATAAGTGGATTTGCTTATTCTTTCTGGCCGTCAAGTCTGGAGGATCGCTTTAAGGCTTGTCTATGAGACGCATGACGCCCGAAGGCGCTCTGCTCTGCTGATTGGCGCTGAGATCCCTCTGGTCTGGTTCGGGTATGGAGTCGCCTGGGCTCAAGGAAAAGTCTCTCTATGACTGATGAACGATGAAGCGAGCTCTGGCTAACGTTTGATCCAGGTCTCTCAGCTCTACCTCCATCACGTCCACCTTCAGTTCGGATTCCATCCTTTGATTGAGTTCTTCAATCACTGCCACTTGCTGCTCCTGAGCCACCTCAGAACGCGCAGTTTGTACTGCTCCTTGCGCTGTGCGACGAGCCTCCACCAGCCTGTCTCGATGTCCTGGATCTGTTGTTCAGTTGTGTCCGATGTGGTGGTTAGTCAGCAATAAAAGACTCCCTTAGGGAGCCAGAGCCTTGAGTAGGAATCGAACCTCCCCTTCACCATCAGGTGCTCGCCAGATTGATCCGATATCAAGAAATGCACCATGCTCACAATTGGGTGGCGCTAAAAATCGCATAACAAACCATGAGTAGAGCAAGAATCGAGGCGCTCCCTGCCAGATTGAAACGGTGTGATTCTGTTTGCAGCCATCCCTCATAGACCTTGGCCAGCAGCGGAACGAGGAGCCATCCGGTGACGGCCACGGTGATTGCAGTGCTGATCAACATGTTGAGGGCCAAGGGCAGTTCTCCCAAGCTGTCAGCGCTGATCAAGATGAGCAGCATCACTGATGGGTAGAGCGCCAGCCAAATCAACAAATTCATTTTCCATATGGGTGGTGGATCCGGTAGCTGCGACGTCAGCCAAAGATCAAACGAAGGCTTGTGAACTCGGGATTGAAATTGATTCACAAAGTTGGCTTCTGCTTGGTTGAGTAAACGTCTGCGAATGGGGCTATCAATCCAAGCCAGGCATGATTGAACATCACTAAAGCGCAACCTCGAATTGCATTCGACCAAGCCATCATCGAGTTGGCGATAGCTTGTCTCTTGATCAATGAATCCTTTCGATTGCAAGGCAGCTTGCTTCATTGATGCTTGCAGCTTTTTGCACTCAGCAAGATCTGACTGGCGAACCAGAGCCTGGATCAAGTAGTCAAATTGCTCGGATGATTCGCTGCCAGTCATTGCTCTGCCAGAACCGTGAAACAGGGCTATCTTAAATCGAAGTGATAATGAATTTTTTGACTGGATTGACACTGACTCAGCAGCATCTGATCTTTAATCCATAGTCAATCCAGAGATTCCTTGGCAGCCATCTCTCATTCTTCACCCCACTCCTGAGTTTTTATGAACTGATGTCATGCATTCTCGTTCATGGAAGCATTGCAAGTGATTACGTCATCGATGTAAACGCCATACATATCACCGCCTTCTTTTAATGACTAGGTGCTAACAGTAGACCTAGTTGCCTCAGATGGAAACGCATTCAACAAGAGCCTTCCGAAGAGCCTCAAGGGTCAATGCTGTTTTAGGCCATCACTGATGAAACCGATCGCTATCCAAAAGTGTGTAGAAGAACTGTAGGAAATTGTCCGTAAACTTGTTGACGCCTGGGAGAATTTAGATGATTCCATGGATGAGCTGGAGCCATCCATCCTATGATTTTTTTGAATAGATTCAGCCGGATAAGCGTTAAGCCGGTTTGTCGTGCCTGCCTCAAAAAGACCCATTGAGGTTGTTTGCAAAAGCAGCGAAGTTTGGCTCACCTTTTTGTATCAAAGAGGGCCCTGGAGGGCCCTCAGGGTTTCCTGATCCATATTGAAGGGATTCTGTTTCCAAGGCTCATCAAACCTCGTACCAATACACTAGTTAAACATTAGCCTACAAGGCAGGCCAGTTGTGCTTTTGATTGATGATTAGAGGTGTCATCAATTCCCTCTGAATGGGCGCTAGTACTTGGCTCAGTCTCATCATGACGCTGCGCTTTCAGCTCTTTCACTTCACCTTCAATAGCGAGTTCAAGGCATCGGGCTAGCAAAACTTGCTTGAATTCTTCGCTGAGGGCTTCAGGTTCATCAATCACTAGCTCTGGATGCAAAAGTCTGAAGTGAGCGAATGCATAATCCGTTTCTTTAGCTGCATTCTCACGAAAAAATTTTTCTAATTCACGATTGCCTAGTTGTTTGGCAAGTTCTGCGAAAAAGAGATATTTGCGGCTTGCCATGCTCTCTCCACTAAAGGCTGCTTCTAAATTTGTCTTGCTGGATGTGCTTGGTGTTGATGTTTTCATGGCTGTCTCCTAGAGGGACTCAGTCGTTCTATCGCTGTTGGGCGCGCCTCGGAAGATGGAGCATCCGTAACCAGAGGTACGGTTTCAGGACCTTTTGGCAAGAGTTTTTTTGAGTGGATCACACCAATAAACCATTGACTCAATGTGGGTTGTTTTGGTGCGCTTGTGGCGCCTTACCTACTAGCTGCTGTTGACAGCTTCATCATCGCTTTCATCGCTGCCCATCCCATGAACATCGGCGGAATCTGGCCTTTCTTTATCGCGCTTGTGTTTGGCCACAACATGGTTTCTGGAGCTGTTGTGCCTGGCTCGAACGCAATCGGATCCCACTTCTTCCCATCAGGGAGGCAGCCTCGATGCAAGAGTGGATTGATAACGGCGGCCGTTATCAGCTCGCCGTCTTCCACTTTCTGATTGGCATCTCTGCCTATCTGGGTTGTGAGTGGGAGTTGTCCTATCGCCTGGGGATGCACCCCTGGATCTACGTTGCTTACTCAGCTCCAGTTGCAGCAGCGACTGCTGTCCTCCTCGTCTATCCCTGCGGGCAAGGCTCCTTCTCTGGTGGCCTACCGCTGGGCCTTAGCGGAACCTTCCATGGCGAGCTCGTCTTCCAGGCAGAGCACAACATCAATGGGCACCTCTTCCAGATTGCAGGGGGCGCGGGAGTCTTCGGCGGTGCACTTGGCTCGGCGATGCATGGCGCTCTTGTCACGTCCTCTTTCATTCGTGAGACCGCGCCAGAAGTAAGCCTGTCTTAAGAACACAAGTTTGGATAGGCAGAAGAGACGTGCGTGCAGCTGAGTTGCCGCTCAAGGCTCCTACGCACATCTGAATCTTCGAATACCCAAGCTTTCAAACGAGCCGCTCACTTCAATTGTTTTTGGTTGTATGACCTGTGGTGGGTATCGGCTGGCTGGTTTTGCTGGATCGAAGTGACTTTTAACATCAATGATTTTAACTTCAATCCATCCAGTCAGGCGATGATTGTGCTGTTAATGCCTCGAGAGATCTCCTTAACCGAGCTGCCCTAGTACGGAGGTGATGAATGAACTTAATGCGCACTACTTACAACTAGATCTTTGTTGATTATCGCTATTGGTTTTGGCTATAATTGAAGACTGACTCGTTGATAGCAGAACCACAACCACTGCTGAAAGAGCAAATTGCGATGGGAACGCCACAGAGTTCGCGGCTGATCGGAGTCAAAGTTTTCTGGTGGAGGAACATCTCCCCGTGCTCGATCCCTCTCCATTTCGGCCTGTAGTCGTCCCACGTTGTATTCGGGATGGCCAAGATGCATGAGTTGACGCTGATCAGGGGTTTCAAAAATGGTGTACCCAACCTTTTCTCCGTGGGCCAACAGTCTTAGGCGACCCTGACGCTGAGCAGATTCCATCGACGCATCCGCTAACCCTGCATGCCGACTTTGGGGACAGAAAAACTGATCATCCTGTGTTCCCATAAGGGGATGCCCCGGTACCAGACTTCTCATGGGAAATACCCCAAACAATTTGCGATCAAATGAAACCTTGTTAACTCCAGCGAGATAGGCAAGCGCAAATCCAGCCCAACAAAGACCAAGGGTGCTGGCGCACGAGTCTCGAGCTTCTTCAATTAAGTCAACTAATTCTCGCCAATAGGTGACATCTTCGAAAGCTAAATGTTCAACAGGCGCCCCGGTAATGATCAGTCCATCCAATGGCCGCTGAGATTGGGCTTCCTTCCAGCTCACATAGAGCTGATTCAGATGAGCCTTATCCCAGCTTTTGTAAGCATGGGATTCGAGCCGAATCCATATCGGTTCAATCTGAAGGACTGATAAACCCAAGGGATGCAGCAAGTTGAATTCGTACTGCTTTCCCAGCGGCATGATGTTGAGGATGCCAATACGCAAAGGCCGAATGTCCTGACGCTCGGCTTGCTCTGGTTCGATCCAGGAGATCCGGTTGCGTTCAACAGCGGTGATCTTGTGATAGTTCCTTGGAAGTATCAGCGCCATCAGCTCAGATCCTTTCCAATGTCTTGGTTTTTTTTGTCATGTTTGCAATTGGGTGCTCCCTTTGTTCGCTAGATGTTCCTCTTGCAACGTAGCCAAGGCATCAGACGGCTGCTCTCTGACCGCCTCCCCCCGGAAAGGGGGGCAAATGTTCCGATAGGCATGATGACTTCAAGGTGTGGTTGGATGTCATCAACGATCATTGAGCTTGAGGTTCTTTAGCTCGCCAGAGCCTGCTCAAAATCAGCCTTAATGTCGTCAATATGTTCCAAACCAACTGAGACTCTCACCATGGTAGGTGTGACACCAGCTGATGCCTGCTCGTCGGCAGTGAGTTGCTGATGGGTGGTCGATGCTGGATGGATGACTAATGTTTTGGAATCTCCCACGTTGGCCAGATGACTAGCCAGTTTGAGGCTATCGATGAAACGTACAGCATCGTCATATCCACCCTTAAGTGAGAACATCAGCATGCATCCCATCCCTCGCTCGGTGAGATATTGCTTCGCTTTTGCGTGATAAGGATCATTTGTTAATCCGGGATAGCTCACATTTAGAACTCTTGGATGCGCTTGCAACCATGTCGCAAGTGCCATTGCATTTTGACCATGTCTTTCAACCCGCAAGCTCAGTGTCTCCAAACCTTGCAACAACAAAAAGCTATTAAATGGGCTAAGTGCTGGCCCCCAATCACGTAAACATTCCACTCTGGCTCTAAGCGCGTAAGCAATATTGCGATTTTCTGCTAATCCCAGCATTTTGCAGACATCACTGCCGAACCCGAAAGCATCCCAATGAACAATGCCGTGATAAGCAGCACTGGGTTCACTGATGAGTGGAAATTTTCCATTGCCCCAGTTAAATGTTCCAGCATCAACAATCACACCTCCAAGACTTGTGCCATGGCCACCAATCCATTTGGTTGCGCTCTCAACAACAACATCGGCGCCATAATCAATGGGGCGAATGAGGGCACCTGCTGCCCCGAGTGTGTTGTCCACAATGAGTGGGATTCCACGTTCTTTGGCTAGGGCTGAGAGACCAGAGAAGTCTGGAATGTTGAAGCGAGGATTACCCATCGCTTCCACGTAGATCGCCTTGGTGTTGTGATCGATCTGAGCAGCAAAGCTAGCGACATCGTCACCCTCAGCAAATTTCACCTGAATCCCCAGGCGAGGAAATTGCACTTTGAATTGATTATAAGTTCCGCCATACAGGAAAGATGTTGAGACAAAGTTGTCACCCGCTTGCATGCAGTTTGTGATTGCCAAAAACTGAGCCGACTGGCCGGAAGCCGTTGCTACAGCGGCTACACCACCTTCAAGGGCTGCAATACGCTTTTCGAAAACATCCGTTGTAGGGTTCATTAATCGGGTGTAGATGTTCCCGAACTCTTTTAAACCAAATAAATTTGCTCCATGTTCAGCGTTGTTGAACACGTAAGAACTGGTCTGGTAAATCGGGACTGCACGAGAATTTGTCGTGGGGTCTGGCACCTGACCAGCATGCAATTGAAGGGTCTCGAAATGTTGTGATGTCAAGGCCGAAATACGGATAACTCCGTTCTAGCTCGCAACTTCTGTTGGGGGATCCCAATTCTTATCAGGAGCCGGTTTTTCAGTATCAGCAAGGGATGGAAGCGTTTCACGCATTAGAGGACCAAAACGACTGCGCACTTCAGAACGAAAGGAATTTGCGGCTCCCTCATTGAGTACTGGATAAGGCTGCTCACCTTCCTGCTCCCGTAGATGACGCCATTTGCTGTTTTCTTGGGCTTTTAGATCTTTTAATGCTGCAGTGAAGTCATAGGTCTTGGTCTGTCCATCTGCAGCTGCCAGAGGACCAGCTTGTGCCGCTAATTCTTCGCGAACCGCATCAAAAGCCTTGGCCTTGATCGTGTCAGGCAGTCCCAGAACAGGTTGGTAGTAATCGAGCAAACGCTTCTCTTCCTCTAGCAAAATTGGCCAAGCACCACGAGACCCTTGGGGCAAGGAATACCCGGCTTCTGCGGCATCCATCCCCTCGAGGTGAAAACAAAGCCATCGGTAATAGGACTTTTCGCGTGTTGCCTTTTTCGCTGCAGCCTTCCCTGAAACAATCGCAGGAAGTGCCGCTTCAGCTTTGCGCAGGAAGAGACGATCTTCCCGTTCAAGGTTCATCGCTCCCCAGCGCTGGCGATAATCCCACAGCTCTGCGTATCGAGCCACTTCATCCGTGGACCAGCCAAGGGTCTTGAGCTCATCAGCCCGATTGGTCAGTTCCTTCGCCAAGAAGCTCAGCCGTTATCTCATGGGAATCGTAGAGGCCAATGCCAATCTCGCCAGTCTTAAATCATCAACCTGCAGGCCGGCTGTGGGGATTGAGTTGTAAATACTGAAGGACATCGATCGGTCGTGTTTGGTGATATCCCTCATGAAGCCACAAATCACCGGCTGATGACGCATAGTGAATTTGCCAGTGATACAACCCCCGATAAGCCAGAGGGTCTCGTTTCAACAGGTCGGCGTAACGGATAACGGCCCTGCCGTAGTGATCACTATTGTTGTATCCCCATAGTCCTTTTCGGATGTCTTGAAGTCCACCGCGACGGACCAGATAGCGCGCCGCAGCATGAATGGCATCCCATGGATCGCGAATGTCGCCGCCGAGGCCAATTCCAGGTTCTGTCCAGGTGGTTGGTAAAAATTGCATGGGACCCTGAGCGTTAGCGACGGAGATTCCATCAATGCGCCCCATTCCCGTTTCGACCAAATTCACCGCAGCGAGAATTTCCCAGTCAATTCCTGTTGCGGCTGAAGCACTTTGATAAGCCTCCAGTAATCGATCTGAGGCGGCCGGCGGCTGAATACGCCATGCAGGAAGGGTGGATGATCCAGGACCCCGATGCATCGCAAGAAAAGAGCGTCGAGCTGCAATGTGCTGATCAAACACCCATTGCCATTGGTCATCAAGCTTGGATCTCACCTGATCGGCTAGATCTGAGTTGTGAGATAAGACCCGATAGATCACCTGCTGCTGATGCGCAAGAGGAGGTATGGCCTCTGAAGGCACCCTTGGATTTCGAATGGCAAGCTCGATTGCCGATAACAACTGAGCCAGCTCTTCAGTCTCTTCTGGTAACAGGGGGTAGTGCGAACCTGATGGGGAACGAGGAAGGTCTGACTTGGTCGGCAGAGAAGGAAGTGAATGATTAGGTTTGGCTTGGTCGACTTGTTCGACTGTTTGAGGTCCTTTCTGGTCTTGATTCTGAGTGGCTTGTAGGGCTGGCGAACGTCGGCATCCCCAGGTGAAAGGGATCACGAGCAGCGGCACACAGATCAGCAGGCGAAAGAATGTAGACATCATCAAAAGCGTTGTTGATCGATCAACAGATCAGAAAACTGCGACGGTCATGAAAGTCTGCGACCTCCCCTGGATGGGAGAGAGCCCAGTAACTGAGACGACCCTTATTGTCTTCCAGAACCATTGTTAATCCAAGTTCAGGTAGAGCCTCCACTGGCCACCAAGGACGTAGGTTCAATATCACATCACAGCGGAAGTCTCGTCGCTTTCTTCGCACTCTCACCAGGGGAGACGTTGCCTCTCGCGAGGTTTTGCCTCCACGGCGGTAAGTCTTAAAATTATAAAGATTCCAATCACCTAGGGGGGAAATGTTCAACTCCCAGTACTTCTCAGATCCAGGCAATCCGAGAAATGCTTCAAAACAACTGTGTTTCCAGAGATCATCTAAGCGCTGACCACTCGTCAGATCGGATTTCGGCTCTGACGAAGGCAATGCCAGGTCAAGCAAATCTCCATATCGCTGTGCAGGGCGGATGTTGTAACTCAGTTCAAGAATGCCTTCTTCTCTCCAGATGAATTCCGCGCTGAGTAAAAGATCAGGAGCCTCTTGAGGATCCTGTGGAAGGAGCGGGCATACTTGCCGGACCATCACTGGATGGCGCGGCATTTCAACCCACTCCTGATAGAGAGCGAATCATGAGCTGAATATCGTCCCATTGCGCTTCGATCGATTCAGTTAGCGCAAATTGAACTAATGCTCTGTCCAAATTATGAGATGGTCGCTCCGTTCGAAAATAACGATCGCCGTCTAAATAGTCAGTTAAAAACCGCAATCCAAGCTCAAATGGAATGAGACGTATGGAGTCTGGTAAATAATAGAAATCCTCATTCGAGAGAAATGAGCGCCCCATTGTCAGATAGCCTTCAAGAATGGCACGACAGAGATTGAGATCGAATGTGACCGCATCAATCTCGAGGGTCTCTTCGCCAAGAGAATTACAGCAGGAACGCAGACAATCTCCGATGTCATAGTGAACCAAGCCGGGCTTGACTGTATCAAGGTCAATCAACCCAACTGCACGTCCGCTGATCTCATCAAGCATGACATTATTGATCTTTGGATCACCATGAATTGGCCGTCTTTTGAGCTCGCCTCGATCACTAGCGGCCTCCAACACATCAACACCATCTCGGCGTTTGTCAACAAATTCTATCGCTTTTTTTAGGCGCCCATCGTTGCATAGTCTACTTGAAATAACACCAGAGTCTCGACTCATTACCTTGTCATAGTGATCGAGATAAACCGGTGTGATGTGAAAACCTTCCAATGTATCTGCAAGATCAGTGATTGGTAAATCACTGATGAGGTGATGGAACATGCCCAATCCATATCCCACCTCCCTGGCATGTTCCACGCCACTGATCACATCACTGGTGGTGGCGGCTCCGATATAGGAGATTGATCGCCAAAATTCTCCGTTATGTTCCACCCAATGCCCCTCGGTGTCTCGAGTGGGGAGTACCTTTGGAATTTCCCAACGACGGCCTGCCAATTCAGGGGGGGCAGAGGCCAGACGTTGTTGTACATGTGTGCCCAGTGCAAGCAAATTACGCATGACCAGCTCGGGCTTTTCAAAGACTTGTGTATTGAGACGCTGCATGACAAAAGCCTGACGATCCGCATTCGCAGCCAAGGTGACTAGAAACGTTTCGTTGACATTTCCGGATCCGAGCATGTCAATCGAGGTGATTTGCTCTGGTGGGTGAAACAGTCCTGCAATCGCATCCAGGGATGGGTCAAATCTGGAAATGGCGGCCGCCATAACGAATCGCATGAGTCTCAGCTCGGAACAATGCCGGGTCTCTGGCGTTATGCCACCGCTGAGTGTGCGGAAAATCAGCCGGGAAGCGGCAGCATGGGATTCGACGATCCGTTTAGCCCCGGTGCCGCGCTTTCTTCACACTGCTGACTGGCAAATCGGCAAGCCTTATCACTGGATCGAGGATCCTCAAAAGCGGGCCCGTCTTCAGCAAGAACGGTTGAACGCGGTTTCACGTATCGCGCTAGCAGCAAGCGAACAGAATCTTGATGCAGTGATGGTTGCGGGTGATCTATTTGATTCGAGCACTGTTGCTACGGCCATTGTGATGGAAGTGATGGAAGCGATCGCTTCTATTCCTTGCCCTGTCATTGTGATTCCTGGAAACCATGACCATGGCGGCGCTGGCGGCATCTGGCAGCGCCGAGATGTCCAACGTCAGCGGCAAGAGCGCTGCCCCAATTTGCAGCTTTTACTGCAACCTGAGCCGCAGCTTCTTGGCGGAATGGTGCTGCTTCCTTGTCCGTTGTTACGACAAAGGGACATGCGCAGCCCAGCAGACTGGCTGGAATCACTGGATTGGTCCTGCTTACCGAACGATCAGCCCAGGGTCGTTCTCGCTCATGGCTCCGTACAGGGCTTCGGCTCAGAAGGTCAAGTCAATCAATTGCATCTCAATCGTTGGCCTGAAGACCAGGTGGACTACATCGCTTTGGGAGATTGGCATGCCCTCACCAAGCTGAATGCACGCGCTTGGTACAGCGGAACCCCGGAAACAGATCGTTTCCCGATACGCCATGACGACCAACGAGCGCAAGCACTTCTAGTGACACTGGAAAGACAACAGATACCGGAGGTCACACCAGTGTCTACAGGAGCCATGCAATGGCACAGCCTCAAAGCCGAGGTCAGCAGTCATGCAGATCTTCAGTATTTAAAAAAAGAGATCGAATCCTGTGTCAGACGAAGGGTAGGGAAAGACCTCTTGAGGCTTGAGTTAAGCGGTCAGCTTTCCTTTGAAAATTATCAACATTTGCTGCAGCACTTGCAGGATTTGGAGCAACAACTTCTCCACTTGAGAATTCGCGGCATGCCTCAGCGCAGACCAGAATCTGGAGAATTTCGAGGGTTTTTGCAACGGGGCGACGACGCACCCTTGATCCAGTGCATCACGGAACAGCTTGCCGTTGATCTGGAACACAACGTCGACTCAATGAGCGAAGAAGCACAACCTGAACAGGCCATGCTCGAACTCGCCATGCTGGAACTCCAGAGGATCGTGATCGAAGAAGCAACAGATCAGGAGGCTTCATGCGGCTGATTCGCTGTCGATTAGTCAGTGTTCGCAGGCATCAGGAGCTTGAGTTGGAGTTTGATCCAGGGATCACGTTGATTGGAGGCGACAACGAGAGTGGCAAAAGCTCCTTGGTCGAGGCTTTGCACCGAACACTGTTTGTGCGTGCCGCCTCAAGTGGGATGGCATCGCAGGATTTGCGCTCCCACATCCATGCAGGACATCCACAAATCAAGATTGAATTCGAATCCAAAGACCATGACTGGACCCTCCTCAAACGCTTTAGCGGTCCAAGTGGCACGACTCAATTAGCAGCCAAGGGGCAACCGGCTTTGATTGGATCAGCAGCGGAGGATCAACTGTCGGATCTCCTCGGAGTCAATGAGATCCTCACGAGCCGACAAGTCAATAAAACACTTCCAAGCCGCTGGGCCCATCTCTGGGTGAAGCAGGGGGATTCTGGCCTTAACTTGCTCAGCCTTGGCCACGATTATTATGACCTCGACAGCTTGATTGAGTGCCTGGAGCAACAGGCTGAGCAATCGCTGCAGTCACCTTTGGATCAGAGGGTTTACAACCAACTTGAACGCTTGGTTTCCGAGAGCCTGAGTACCAGAGGAGTCCGCCAGCAAAGTGTGCTCTGGAAGCGTCAAGAGGCTTTAAAAGCAGCAAAGCAACAACACTTTGAAGCCCTCGAGCAGCTCCATGGTTTTGAGGCGTCCTGTCAGGAGCTCGATTCTATTGAGCAGGAGCTAAAAGATTTGGAACAGGAGCGTTTACCAGAGATCCGAAGGCAACGGAAAGACTTGAGTCAGTTGCAGGAAGCGCTTCAACGACTAAGACCTCTTACCCTTCAATATCAACACCTCGAGCGGAGTTTCAAGTCCCTCAGGCACATTGCAGCAGATTGCACTACCTATGAAAAAAAACTGAATCTGCTTGAGCAAGAACTTAAAGATCGTGAACAGAATTGCATCCTTGAAAAAAATCAATTAATTGATTCATATCAGCGAACAGAACAACTAGAGCACAATCGACAAGTCCTAGAAGAAAAGGGTCTGATGCTCAGGCAAATCAAGGACCGTAATGAAGTCCAGCGGCGCATTCAAATCTGCAGTCATCAAGACAATGAGCGCCAACGTTTGATTGAACAGCAACGCAACATCAATATGGAACTCACTGCTTTTCAAGGAGGTAGCAACGAAGAACTTCTTGAATTGACCAAAACCAGAGATGAACTTCGTGCCGTGGCAATTCGTATTGAGAGCATGGCATCTCAAGTCTTGGTGGAATCAACAGATCAACCTATTTACATTGATGGCTCAACTCTGCAGCAAGGTGATGTCTGTGAGCAAGCAGGCATCTTTCGAATCGATGTTGGAGACTCTGTACGACTGAAGATCAGTCCTGGTGAAGGAACAGGACTCTCTTCTCTTCAGGAGAAACAAAGGAGACTGCAAAAAATACTCAAAACAGGTTTGCAGCATTGGAAATCAAGCTCGATCGAGGAAGCCCAACAGCGGAACGAACGACGTCAGCACCTTCACCAGCAACGAGCGTTGGTTAAGGCTCAATTAACTCAGCTGAATGCTTCTCCAGAGACTGCTGACATGAACCTCAATGATTTACACACCCGGCTGGATGAACTCAACAAAGTTATTTCCTCTAACAGTTTTAAATCAGATACAGGTCTTGAAGCAGAGTTGGAACAATGCAGGCAGGATTACCGTGAGTTGAAAGAACAAACTAAGACCCATCAAAAGTATGTTCACAGTCTAGAAGTTCAACAGAAAGACCAGCAGCAGCAATGGCAGCAAAAGCGCATTCATCAAGAGCGACTTAAGGCGGAACAAGAACAGCGATATAACCAACGTCAATTGATTGAAAAAGAGGCAGGATCGCAAGCGCAACTCGAGCAATCAATGCAAGATTTGATATCGCAAAAAATCAAGTTGGAGGAATACATTCAGGTACTTCTCCTGCCAATTCCAACCCAATGGCAATCTGATCCAAAAGCAGCTTTACTGACCCTTGATCGCCTGGAACACCAGTTCAATGAGCAACGGTTGGACCTGGTAAGTCGACGTGGTGCTTTGTATGAACGTTGCGATTCTCTTGGGCAAAGTGATCTTCACTCAGCTGTATCTGAGGCCTCTGTCAAACTCGAATTGGCAGAGCAGGCAGAACAGCGAGAAGCTCTGTTGGTTCGCGCCCGGAGCTATCTTCTGGAACGATTTCAGAAAGCTCGAAGTGATCTGTCTCAGCGCTATTCTGCTCCTTTAAAAAATAACATTGATGAGGTTCTTAAGCCTTTATTGAAGGACACGTCGCAAGAATGTTCCCTCACCTATGACGAGCGAAATGGGCTGCAAAAGCTTGCTCTGCTTCGTGAAGGAACTCTTTTTGAATTTCACCAGCTCAGTGGTGGAATGAAAGAACAATTGAATGCAGCTGTACGCATTGCGATTGCTGACACTCTGAAAGAAAGGCATGATGGCTGTGTTCCATTGCTTTTTGATGATGCTTTCACAAACACCGATGCGAAACGTTTGCACGGTGTGTTGGCAATGCTTCAGAAAGCGGTACAAAGGGGATTGCAGGTGATTATCTTGAGCTGTGATCCAGAGCCTTACAAGGCTATCGCTAATAAGGTGATTATGATTGATTAAAGTGCGTTTTCAATCACATTCATGGCTCGTAGATAGGCAGGTGGATCATTATCAACCTCCATATCCTCCAGGCCTGAATCTCCTCGAATCAGGCGGCGGGCATTATCTGCAATGACAGCATTCACTAATAAATCCATCGCTTCAGGTTGTTCAAGATTCTGAATAGCTTCGGCGTATCGACGGCTGTGGGTGGGGCGAACAGATTCCTGACAATAAGTTGATAATTGGCGGCTATCAGTCATCACTGAAAAAGCAACTTCTTTGGTAGCTTGTCGCCCATAGATTGCCATATAGAGCAAATTAATCATTGACGCATCGTGCACAGGGATTGAATACTTACGCGCAATCTGTGGCCAGTAACGTAGAGCCTTCAATCCTTCTAAGCCACCTTTGCGTAAGCCTGCTGACTCGCACCAGGACTCCAATTCTTCCATGCTGTGTGGACATCGATTTTCGGTGTGCATCAGGTTTGAGAGCACCTGACCAACCTGAAAGTTTCTCGTGGGTGTACCCGAAACAGGCATCATCATGCTGCCTCGAACATCGGCGACCATCGCCGTGAGTTGGGCAAATGTATGGTCACGAACTTTTTCCATGTCCCCTTCGCGCACAAGAGCAGCTTCAATTCTGGGAACGCCGTAACCAAGTTCTGTGAGTGAAAACGGCTGCCGGTTGTAAAGTCGTTGACGATCGCGTCTCGCCATCGATACTGTGGCAGCTTGATCTAAACATTGATCAAGAAGAAGCGTGAGCAACGTTGGCAGTACTCCAGGATTGTCCTGGTGAAAGGAGTAACCAAAGCCTGCAAAAACAGAAGCCATATTTTTCGCGGCCTTGATGTACTGGCCTTCCACGTTGTGCACTCCCGGTGAAACCTGGATGTTGGGCGAGAGTCGGTCGAGCAAACGCGCACCCAGTAAGGCCGTGAGTGCATTGGGATGACAGAAATTTGCTGTGAAACTGTCGAGAGGATTTCGCAATGCTCCATGACGATGAAAACCTGAGAAAAAAGCCAAATTTGGCTCTTTCTCACAAAGAACGTAAGACTCATTGGCGATGTGGTCATGACCAAAAGACCCAGCTAGACAGGCAATGACGACTTGCTCTCTTCCTAGCTCCTGACGCAACCTGCAGGCCTGACGCAGATCGTCTTCGACGTGATTGCTATTGGCACTGAGGATCACCAGCTCGCAGCGCAGTAAAAGGTCAGCTAATTCATTGGGTACTGGCTTACCGCCGCGCCGATGGGTTGCCATCGCCTCAATCGTTGCCACATGGACTTCATCCATGCCTTGAATCACATCATCTGGGAACGCGCCAAGCAAGTTCCGACCTGGTCGCGGAGCCAGTAAGAGGTGCCCAGCGCTATTTTTTTGCATTGCGCAGTTGTAGGCAAGAGAGGCGGGATAGAGCCCAACGCTGTAGAGCCCAACCTTTCCTTTTTCCAACTCCAGGATGCGGAGGTTGATGGCCTCCCGGTCAAGAGACGGGGAGAAAAATGAATTGCTCTTCAGCACCGTGTTCATCATCCCACCTCGTTGCTGACCTCAAGACTAATGAAGGACTTGCAGTGGATGAATCGAAAGCCTAGGGATGATGTCATGGTTGCTCCCGATCTTATGAGATCGTCGACTGATTCAACGTTTAACTTCCGCTGCTTCAATCGAATTAGCAATAGCACTTTCTAGTACATGGCACAGCTTAATTTCGCCTTCCAAGCCACTTGAATATTGATCTGATGATTGTTATTCAAGCTTTTGATTCAGCAGCGATTTATAGCTGAATAATGAAGTCAATGGCATGACCCAAAGCCAAGCCGTTAAGGTGAATGCTTTTGAAGGTAAGACTAGATATAAAGCTGATGTGATGCCTTGAAATTTGTATTCAGTCGATCAGTGTTCTGGTGTCCATCAGTTTTTTCTTGCAATAAGATGCTACGGAAAAACTTGAAGGTCAATTCATGGTTGGCAAGTCATTGTTGACTTCCAACTCTACGTGATAATTGTTTGCTTCATTCACAGTTTTGAGTCAGGGGGCTTCCTCATCTTATGACCTTGCTCGAGAGCCAATCACAAAGTGATCATTCCTTTGCGGATCTGACTGAAGGGTTGATGATTGTGTCATTCAGCTCTACCTGGCCTCTTTACCTAAGTCCTGTCCGTGAATTGATCTGGATCCCTATCCAAGACGACGTACTATCGAGAATCCTGGTCAGACAATGCCCTACTTTTCAAGCATCCAGACGGCAAAGTTGAGTTTTCTTGCTCCTCAGAAGCATTTCAGACCATCAGTTCATCATTAAAATCTGCGCTCTTACCGTGGCGTTCTTGAGCGGTGTTCCTCTCCACTGTCCAATAAGTACTTTTTTGCACCCATGACACCACTAAGCCTTGATGCACTCCGTGACGAAATGATTGGGGCGAATGACTTGCTGATTGTGCAGGATCTCGATGGTGTTTGCATGCCTCTCGTGAAAGATCCGCTCACAAGGAGTCTTCGTGCTGACTATGTGCATGCAGTATCCGTCATGCAAAACCACTTCTGCGTGCTCACGAATGGGGAGCATGAGGGCAGGCGTGGTGTTAATCGATTGGTTGAAAAGGCCTTAGGTGACGATCAATTGGCACAACAGAAGGGCCTCTATCTTCCAGGATTAGCAGCAGGTGGAGTTCAATTTCAGGATCGATTCGGAACGGTCTCACATCCTGGCGTCAGCGAAGAGGAAATGAGTTTTCTCGAATCTGTTCCAAAGCAGATGGAAGAACTCTTGCGCTTGAAGTTAAATGAGATCATGCCTGAGCTCCAAGGCTCTGCTCTTGATGAAGAACTGAATCTTGCAATTCTTGATACTCAAGTTTCCCCGACCATCAATCTAAATAGTCTCTTCAGTATGATCAATGGCGATGTGCAACGCCAAAGACAGCTGCAATTGATGTTGTCTGATCTGATGGTATCCATTATCAATGTTGCGACATCGTCGGGATTGCCAAGCTCATTTTTTCTGCATGTGGCACCCAATCTTGGATGTGACTCCTTCGGCCAAGAAAGGATTAAACCTGCAGAGATTGGGGATGTAGGTACAACTGATATTCAATTTATGCTGAGAGGCGCCATTAAAGAGGTGGGCCTACTTGTTCTGATCAATCAACACATTGCTCAAAGGACTGGTAAAGCACCGCTTGGTGACACTTTTAATGTGCGCTCCGCTCCCCATACGCATCAAGCCCTCCTGGAACTCTGTCATCGGCATATTGACCGCAGGGACATGCCCATGCTGGTCGGAGTTGGTGACACCGTGACATCCACCCCTTGTCCATCGGGAGAAGGGTGGCTGCGAGGCGGAAGTGATAGAGGATTTCTCACCTTGCTGCAAGAACTGAGCGCAAGTTATGACTGCCCTGGTCGCGTTGTTCTTGTTGATAGCAGTCATGGTGAAGTTGATCGTCCGAGTCTGAGTGACGACAATCTTGTGGGCATTAGCGATCCGCAGGATCCACTGCGCTTTGACTGCCTGGTCAAGGGAGGTCCGCAGGATTATGTCGAATGGTTTAAAACTCTGGCTGATCAAATAAATGGGTTCGCATGCAACTCATGACTGTTTTCTCAGTTCACATGTTCATTCTCTGGTGAAATTAATGATCTGATTTTTGTTTAAGATTATCAGGGATGGAGTTTTTGTCTGAGGGTTCGAGACCTGTTAGTCTTTCATGATCGAAAGAAGAGTGCATTGTTTGATGATTTAATTGAGTATTAATGGTTGAGCGTTAAGCGTATTTAATGATTTACGCTTTTTGATTGATAGTTTTTGGCATGTATGGTTTTGTCTTTGGGTGTCAGGCATGCAAAGAGTCGCCTATCGATTATGCATACTGTTGGCCAGTCAGGAACTTGATAGTCACTTTTGAAGCCACTAATCCAGTGTCTAGACAGACTTTTTGGACAGGACTAAGTCTTTACGTCTAAATCAAAAACCTGAGTCTTGTCTCAAATGTGATCGTTATAGAGGGCCGTATCCTGAGGGCTAAATTCTATCCAAGTTTATCATTGAATTCATGAGTAGTACGCATGAATTGATTTGGATTCATGCTTGATATGCATGGATCTGCGAAACTCATGCATCTACGAATTATTGTATTGCTTCCCTTTAGGCTGATCAGTACAAGTGTGCCGAATGATGGCTTCAGTTAGTTGCTGAATCCATAGTCATTTCGGTCAATATCTGCCGTTGATTGATTGTTGCTTAACCTAGTGTTGTGATGAAGACGTCGATTAATAACCAGAAAGGCTTAATGGTATAGAACAAGCCAGTGATATCCGCGCCATAACAATTGCATACCATGAGTCAACAGTACTTCGATCCATGTTTTTGCGATGCAAATCGATGTCTTGTTTGATTCGCAAGTAGTCAGCCTAAAGAGACGCTGCCTGATATTCAATCAATGAGCTGAATCTTAAGGTTGAGCGTGTTATCCAACTAAATCCAACCCTGTCGTTGGTTCTTTGTCAGAATTTAGGCACGACGCATGCATTTCACCCTGGCTTCCACTGAGCACCAGCTTTCCCAGAGCGCCAGCATCTTTCCGGCGATGAACCGTGAAGAACTTCAAACGCTTCAAGTCAACCTTGGCTATCGCTGCAATCAGAGTTGCAGTCACTGTCATGTCAACGCAGGGCCATGGCGAAATGAAATGATGCCTAAGGATCAGATTGAACTCATTCCTAGGGTGCTTCAGGCTCTTGGCCTCAACTGCTTGGATCTAACTGGCGGTGCTCCGGAACTGCATCCTTATTTCAAATCCTTAGTACGTCAGGCAAGAAGACTTGGGGTCCAAGTCATTGATCGCTGTAATCTCACGATCCTCACTGAACCAGAACAGGAAGGTTTAGCTGAATTTTTGGCCCATGAAGAAGTCAAAGTGGTGGCCTCTCTTCCATGTTTTGAACAAGACCAGGTGGATCGCCAACGAGGTTTTGGAGTGTTTCAGCGCAGCATTGCTGCTCTTCGCTCTCTCAATGAACTTGGTTATGCAATGCCTAACAGCAAGTTGGAGCTGGATTTAGTTTTTAATCCAGCAGGAACTCAGCTACCTCCAGCGCAAGCAGAATTGGAGGTCTTGTATCGCAAAAATCTACTTCAAAATTACGGCATTCATTTTACTAGGTTGTTAACCATCACAAATATGCCGATACAGAGATTCGCCCAAACGTTAGAAGCTCTAGGAGAATTAGAATCGTATCAATCTCTGTTGCGCAAGGCTCATCGTGAGGAGAATCTTAGTTCTGTGATGTGTAAAAGTCTAATTAGTGTTGGATGGACAGGCACCTTATTTGACTGCGACTTTAATCAGCAATTGGATATCCCTGTGACTTCAGGACCTAGGACTTTGAGTGAGTTACTTAATCAGAGTGATCGACTCAATGGGCTACCAATCGCAGTCGCATCACATTGTTATGGATGTACCGCCGGTGGAGGCTCCAGCTGCAACGGAGCACTCAATCCAGTTCAGTGAAGTAGTGATTCATAATTGTCGTCTTGACTTTCTCCTCAATTGACGTGACATCTGATGGAGCATCCATTGCTCCACTTGGTTTGGTTCCAAGGTTTTTCGGCTTCTTGAATTGATCTGTTCCGTTCTGTTTCGTCTTGTTGAATTTGCCAAGGATGTATGGCTTGAGTTGTATTTTGGAATATTTTTATGGTTTTAATTTTGTTGGTCTGCATTGATTGCTTCGTCATTGATCTTGGTCAATGGCAATTGCAAGCAGCCTGAAGACTCGTGTCTGTTCTTTGTCTGGCAAGTTTATGCTTGCCAGCTGTTTAACTCTTTTGGGTGTACTATTTTATATTCTATGCCTTTTTATTGGTCTGATCGATTTTCATCTCTTCCTCTCATCAGCAGCGGTTTGAGTGCCCTGTGTAGTGCTTTGATTGATTGTGTATAGATTTCTTAATCACTGTCGCCTTTCGGAGAGTGTTACTTCTGCAATTTGGCTTTCTTTGGGTCGTTTTTGATATTTTGACTCACTTATTCGGGTGCTTGTTTGGTCTTTCTTTTGATCAGTTCGAATTCTCTGGATGATTATTTGGCTTTCCCCCCTTTTTGTTTTCTTTGTTTTAGTAAGACACCTTTCTGTCTTGAATTTCCTATTCTTTTTGTCTGACAAGAGGTTGGTGGTCAAAATGATGTGTCTCATGGTATCCACTGCCTTTTTGTATGAGTTTTTATGCTTTTTGTCCTCTGCCTCTTGTTGTAGTCCTGATTTAAAATGATATTTGCACAGAATGGGTTGGATTAAATGGATGAAACCATTGACTCACATGACCTTTTTTATTCTTCCCAAGTTGGCTTGGCTGACGCTATAGGTCTTGACTTGGTTGATCGATCACGACTGAGGCAGGTGTGAATAAAAACACTTGCTCTCCAACACGCCGCTCTTGGCCGTGAAGGGCGTTGACACCACCGGATACAAAGTCAGCAGTCCGCTGTGCGAGTTGTGGGTCCATGTTGGAAAGATTGAGCAGCACAGTGCGTTGCTCACGTAAGGCTACTAACGCGCTCAGACCTTCCTCTAATCTCTGAGGAGTAAGAACAAGGATTTCATTAAAGTTTGAAACAGCTGAGAGCTCCATAGCGACTAGCTTGACGGATTTTTCTCATCACCACAAGAGAAGTAATAATTAATGCATGACTGAACCCGACCCCAAGACCACCGCTGGACATTGCGGTACAAAGCCCAAGAGATTTGCCATTGGTATTGCTCCACTTGGAACCGTTTCCATCGGTGTGGTCCCGATGGGTGTCATCTGCATTGGTGTGGTGCCTATGGGAGTTGTCTCAATTGGCATTGTCGCTATGGGCGTGATCAACCTCTCTGTGGTTGGAATGGGCCTGTTGGCGATTGGGGTTAATACCATGGGAATCTGGACGTCTGGACCGATGAGCATGGGACTTGTGCAATTGGGAAAGACCAATTCAGCTCACAATTCTCATCATCATGGCCACTCAAGCCAGCCCTCAGAGGTTGATGATCCTCGGTTCATGGCCTACCCCACAAGGGAAGAAGCAGAAGCACAAGCACTCTCTCAAGGATGTAAGGGTGTTCACGCGATGGGTGACTTCTGGATGCCCTGTGCAGAACATCCAAGTAGTGATCACTGAATGCTTCTAGTAAGGCAGTCAGGACAGACCGCTCGAACGTTCAAACTTGATTCAATTAATTCAAATCCAAAACGCTTCGCCGCTTCTTCACCCGCTTCAAGCACTGATGCGCTTTCGAATTCTTCGGTGCGGCCGCAACGAACGCAAATTAAATGATGATGATCGCCATGATCACCACCTGCAAGTTCGAAACGACGTCCTCCATCACTCAGTTCGAGCTCCTGCAAAAACCCCATGTCGACAAGGAGTCTCAGCGTGCGATAGATCGTCGCTAATGAGACCCGTGCTTTGGAGTCCACCAGAAGCCGATGGACATCCTCAGCACTGAGGTGAGTGCCCCCACCAATGTGCTCAAAAAGATCAAGTATTAGACGTCGTTGAGGAGTAAGGCGTCTTCCATCCTTATGTAATCCATGCTCTAGGGGACCCTCACTCGGAGCTGGCGACGAAGCGATTGGCACCTGCACCGGAACGACTCTTCTCAACAGTACCCACTAATGCGAGCGTAAGCAGAACAAGGATTTGTATCTTCCAAGAAGTCAGGCTGAAATCCACATCACAGTTTTGATTGGTCGGAAGACCGGTAAGGTTTAATTCAGTTCGTTCAAGACTGTGTCTAGCTCATGGCGAGTTTGGATGCGCTTTGTCGCTAGTGGGCTGTTCCTTCTAGCCCACGGATTATTGGTGCTCGAGTACGTAGCTCTTGGAACGGCACTCCATGGAATTGCTGAGATCTTTCTTGCCCCCTGGGCCATCCGTCATAGAGCCTGGGATTTGATTGTGATCGGTGTAGTTTTCTGCGTCTTCGATCTGTGGGGAACGCTCAGGCTCACACTTGTCATCGGTTGAAGAGACGCTATTCAATCCACCAACGCTGAACCAATCCAGTGGTATTAGACGAGGGCGATGGGATCGTCACCACCGAAAGTCGCTGCTGATTACGGGCATAGTCGTAACGGCAAAAGCCAACACCGGTACCAGAACATGACGACAGAGCTGGCAAAGCAGCGCCAGATTGATTGCGATGCAAGCCCTCAACGGTTTGATCGGGTTGTGGCGACCAGCCTGAGGCCAACAGAGAGGCATCAGCAGCCCGAATGGACTGACCGACTTGCAGTTGTACTGACGATGGAGAGATCGAGTCTGCAATGACAGCAGAATTACTTACTAATGGCAAGATCCAGAGCGCAGAGCGCAATCCTTTCATTTTTCATGCCATGGCTGACTTCGGCATAGCTACAACTGTGGCTGAGCGTCATCATCGAAATGAAACGCTGGGAACCAATCAGCTCTTCATCTCTTTCACCCCTGTCATTGTTCAGATTGATTGGGCAATGATGAAACAAAACCTTAAGGTTCGAGATTACCGATCCAAAGACAGGGGAGAACGCGAGCATTGCTTTGGGAGTGTATTGACAGGAAAGCCAGGCATAAGAAATCAACAAATCTACGAACAGATCAGAGTCAAGGATGAAGGCTCATTGCAACAAACCATTCTCTCGGTCAACACTTCACGCCAACTGGAAACGATGCTGCTAAGAAGGAATCAGGACCACTCAACAAACAATGTCTGCTCAGGCCGTTATCGATCTTGCTAATGCCATCAAAGCCGATGCGAACTTGAGGGAGCTATGTGCTTCTAGTCATTGTTCCGATGTGGATGATCAATGCTTAGTCGCAAAGCAAAAAGGTTTTGATCTACATCCTCGTGATTTTGATGAATTTGCTAATGGAGATCTGATAGAAAGGAACGACGAAGATACTTTTCTCAAGCCATCATGGTGGGATCGGATTTCATAGTCACAACCGTGAGTATTTAACTTTCTCTACACGTAATCGCTAAAATTTAAGATTATTCAGTTGCTGCTTGAATGGCTGGGCCTTGACTCGCCGCCACAATATATCATTGTTGTTTTTGCTTTTGTCTCAAGGCAAGAGGAAGGTAAAGAGCTTTTAATTGATGGAGCAATCCAGATATTGTAACCAATGATGACCCAGTTCACTGTTTCATGATTAAATGAATGCCTATTAATTTTATGAATTCAAAGTCAATGCAGAGCAAGATCTGTCGACGAATTCTTATCACTGGGGGGACTTCAGGAATTGGATTAGAAGCATGCAAAATTTTATCGCTTCAGGGCCATCACCTTACGCTTCTATGCAGAACACAAGACCGTTGCCATCAAGCTCAATCTGTTCTCACAAGAGCTGATATTGATCCGAGAAAGATTGAAACCATGATAATGGACCTTAACGACTTGCATAGTATTGAAGATGGATGTACAAGGATTGTTGAAAATGATCACCTTATTGATACCATTGTCTTAAATGCAGGCATTCAAAATGTAGGGATTCGAGAGCCTAAATATAATGATCATGGAATTGAAGAAACATTTTGCGTTAACCACCTCGCCCATCAGTTGATTCTAATACGCCTATTGCCTCTTTTACTACAAAGCAAGAGGCCGCGATTGGTGATCACCAGTTCTGAAGTTCACAATCCAATCAGTGGAGGCGGTCGAGTTGGTCGGCCAGCCTCGCTTGGCAAGCTAGAGGGCTTGCGACAACACATCGGCTTTGAAATGATCGATGGTCGAAAGCCATTCGATGCAGATAAGGCGTATAAGGATAGTAAGCTATGTAATATTTTGATGGCTCGAGAAGTTTCGAATCAACTTCAAAAAAAACAACAGATTATTCCTGTCATTGCGTGGAGTCCTGGTCTTGTTATCCCTAGGACAAATGGAGGATTGTTTAGAATTAGTCGACTGAAAAATCCAATTGGTATTGCTCTTTTTGCTTTCATTGCAAGAGATTTGCTTCGGTTAACAGAAACTCTTCCAAGGGCGGGTTCTCTGCTGGCGGATCTAAGTCAAGATGATCGATTTGATGGGGACGGATTTAGATATTTTAGCAATGTACTTGTCCGACCTGGCTCTCATCAATTTAAGGAAATAGCTACGAGTACAGACGCTGCAGATGAGCTTATGGGACAAGAGCTATGGAGACTTAGCGAACTCTTAATTATGAAAAGCCTGAAATTGGAAGTTGAAGGTTGATAAAATACTGCCTGCTATTTTTGTTATTGGTTATGCTAGATCGTGTTGAAGTTTGTCTTGCAATTGTTAAATTTATTGAATAGATGTCCGTTTGGGCTCATCGGCTGGAATCATTCTGAAATGACCCTTCCGATTTGCTGATTAGCTTGATCTCATCGACGCCAATGTACGCATCATTGACTAGCCTCAAAGAGGTGAAGGAGCTCCTTGAAAATGACTAAGAGACTCTGCTGGAATTCGAGGAATTTAGGCCTGCCAGCTGTGAGACAGGGTGGGGTAAGTACAGGGCAATAGATTAAGAATGCTACCTGTAGACCTGCTACGACCCTACAAGGAGGTGTCTAATGTACTTAGATATCTTGATAGTCTTCTACAGCAACCAGGACAAGGTTTATTTGCCAATAAATATTTAAGGGCTGAGGCCTTTGCTGGATATGTGGATATTGGTATGGACACTTACGAATTAGAGATAGGATGTCTATCGCTTAAATATCCAGCATGAAACTTAAGCGTCCTGGACGCTTCTTCGTATAAGACTGATGTTCATCTGATTCGATCAGCTATTATTCAAAACCATTTTATAGATTGTGATATTTAGAGCAAATTGACTGTTGTAGATTATCTAATCGCTGTACTCGACATAATTGTAAAATCTCTTGGCATAATCAAAAAACATGTTAAGTCTACTTGCTCTATATCGGAAGAAAGGCCGATGAAATTGAGGGGGATTCAAGGTTTTAACGGCTATATATATTGACATGCATTACAAAGGTTATTGGGGGCAATCGATTGACTCCAAATCAAGATTGCGCCCAGAGTCCTAATGGACAATCTTGATTGCTGATCGATTCGATTGTGTTGTAAACCATTGCCTCCCAGTTTGATGCAGGTAGACCTGCGAACAGCATCAAGTTGAGCGGGTACTGATCCGAATCGGTGCAACGACGAAAGTCATCTCGAAATAGAAAGACAGGCTTTCTCAGCGCGTAAGCAGCTCCCAATTCCACCATGACTCCTTCATCCGGCGGATTTCCGTTCACGATGGCGAAGATCCCATCAGCTCTCCGGATATCTTGCATGCATTGCTGCGCGACTCGATAAGCCCAGCCTGGTTGTGTTGTATCTATATCCTCATTCCGCTCAAATGGCTCCCAGACGTTAAGTCCGTGGTGTTCGAGTGCTTTAACAAATTCAGGAATTAATAGTCGCTTACTCTGTGCAGAAAATCCATAGGGAGATGCTAGGTAAATTGTTTTAGAGTTCATCACTTGTGTCTCAGGGTGTAATGGATCTAGAGGCTTGGTAACGACGTTCATCCTCTGTAGCTAGGTCTAAGTTTTCCCAAGGGAAAAGCAACCATTCATCAGTGGACTTGGTGATGACTGCATCCCACCACTCTGGCGCTCGCTTGCTGACCCATACTACAAAAGTAGCGTCAATCTTTGCACGTATGATCTTTAGTGTCTTGCCTGTTTCATAGACATCATCAACTATCAGGCAGCCATTCTTGGGTTCATTGAGTAATGGAAGTGTAAGCCTATGACTTAGTGCTACTCCCAGGCAGAGACCACCACGTGGTACCCCATAGATCCCTGTTAGCGAATGGGAAGCATATCGTTTACCAATGGCTTCTACCGCGCTATCAAATTGTTCCCATGAAAGCTTTTGCATTAGTGGCACTTTGGCTTTGAGTTTTATATGATCCGGGTGGAATTGCTTCCGTATGCCTGTCAGAGATACGTTGACATTAGGATATTCGTTCGTGTTTTAATCAGGTTCTTTGTTTGCTTTTTGATCATCCCAGTATTAGAGGCCCCTTTGTCATTGGTTTCAGTCGACTGTTTCCACGCAAATGAGAATGATTGCCCTTGTTTTGTTTGGTTATCCATGTCTTTTGAAATATTGATCTAGTGCGTAGTGATTTTGATCTGTAGGCGTTTCCTTGATCAATCCTTCTAGGGTTTCGTTTATTCGCTTATTTCATTTCGCAAAGTGGATCTGGGATTGAATCGCTTGGTGCTTTGAATTGTCCCTGGGCGACATGTTCCAGCCGCAGCTTCATGAAGGTAATGAAGCTTGAGTCTGTAGAAATCACTGCAGCCGCAGGTTGCGGAACCATGGCTTTAATCTCTGCCAGTTCTGGTGCATTTAGGAAGTCTGGACGATGCACAAGCCAGAAATCAATGTCTTTACCTTTCTCTCCGTAATGGCGTCGCCTTTCCTTGAGGACTTCTTCAAGTGGTTCTTCCACCAATAGAAAGTGTGCACTTGCAGCTACAAAATAATAAGTACTCATGAACTTAATTGCTTCCAAAGAGAGGTTCGCGTCTGGGGTTTTGAATAAGACACTTCATCTCGCGTACGGCTTCTTGTAGGCCAATGGCTAGGGCACGAGCGATGATGGTATGTCCAATGTTGAGCTCTTCCATTCCCTCAATCGCGGCAATGGGTTCAACGTTTTGGTAAGTCAATCCATGTCCTGCATTGACCCGTAAACCCATGGAACGCGCTTGATGGGTGGCCTCTGTGATTTGTGCAAGAGTTATGGGCTGATCTTCCCAGCTGGCCTCAGCATAACGACCTGTATGGAGTTCAACCCATGTGGCACCGCTTTCTTGGCAGGCTTCTAGTTGATTTTGATCTGGATCAACGAACAGACTCACAGGGATCTTGTTGCTCTGAAGCGTTTCGATCACCGAGGACAAGGCTTGCCGTTGCTTCCTGACGTCTAACCCTCCCTCAGTTGTGATTTCTTGGCGCCTTTCCGGCACCAGGGTGACCATATCGGGTCTTTCGCGCAGTGCGATTTTTACCATCTCAGGCGTGGCAGCCATTTCTAGATTCAAGCGAGTTCGAACGGTTTGTCGCAAAAGGTTTAGATCACGATCTTGAATGTGTCGGCGATCTTCCCTGAGATGAATGGTGATCCCATCAGCTCCACCGAGTTCAGCTAAGAGAGCCATCGGCACTGGATCGGGTTCCACTGTTTGCCTGGCTTGCCGGATCGTGGCAATGTGATCAATATTGATTCCGAGACTGGCCACAAACCTCTTACCAACACCTAATTCTATGGGCGTGTGGTCAATGAACGAGACGCCGCTTCAACTGCACAAACTGAGGAGATGATGAGGCGCTAGCCCCTTAAATTTCCTATTTGTAAAACAGCGGTATTAAGCCGTGCAAGGCGCTCTGACTAATAGAGGAGAGGTTCTGGGTTCTGGGATGAATCCGTTCTGGTCATCGCTTGCGATGTTTTTCACGCAAGATTTGGCCTTGCCTTTGTATTTCCGAGAACGTGTTGTTCTTGGTGCCAATAATCTCCCTAACGATGGGCCAGTGCTCTTAGCACCCACCCATCGGGCTCGCTGGGATGCTCTCATCTTGCCCATGGCAGCAGGTCGGCGAGTCACAGGACGTGATTGCCGGTTCATGGTTACAAGAAGTGAAATGACAGGTTTTCAAGGGTGGTTCTTACACCGTCTTGGTTGTTTTCCTGTTGATCAGGGACGTCCAACCCTGACATCTCTTCGTTATGCCATTGATCTTTTGACGAATGGTCACCAGGTTGTGGTGTTTCCAGAGGGGAAAATCAACCGAACAGACGAACCGATTCGTTTACGGCCAGGACTCGTCCGTCTTGCACATCTCGCCAAAACGAATGGAATTCCCGTCACTGTCGTACCGGTTGGTATCGCCTATAGCGAACCCAATCCCTCTGCTTTTGGTCGTTCTGCCATCTGCTTTGAGTCTCCCTTGCTCGCCGAGGGAACCGGAAGGGATGCGGCTGCTCGTATGAGTCAGCGATTAGTCGAACGCATGCATACGGCTGAACAAGCGGCCCGACAGGCTGTGGGCCGACCCCTAAGAAGCCATTAAAGTCCGCCCACTGTTCTGCTTAGTTCATGCGTTCCCGTTTCACGATTACTGCTATGGCCTTAATGGCCGGATTGGCTTTCTCTCCTGTTCAGGTTTTAGCGCAGTCCTCGGAGGGACCTAATCCCTCTGTGAGCAAGGTGTTGGCATCAGGTGGAGCTGGTTTCAATGTTGCTGCTGTCCGTACTCTTCTTAATCGCGGCGATGCTGCAGTGGCATCAGGCAATCTGGATCAAGCCAAGACTGATTACGACAATGCTCGTACAGCAGCGAAGCAACTTCTGGCTTTTTATAGAGATTTAAGTGGTGCCTTCAGAGGTCTTGATGCTCGTATCCCTAGGGAAATGGATTCAAAAGGACGGGAAGCTCTATCCCTATTGGCACAAGCAAATTTGCGTTTAGCGGCTCTGTTCAGACGTCAGAATCAACCAGAGGTCGCTGTGCCAGTGCTGGTCGAGGTGGTGCGTTTGATGACTCCTGCCAGCACCGAAGGCCAGAAGGCCTATCAAAGCTTGGTGGAACTCGGGTTTGTCGAGACACCCTTTGCTGGCGCGAAGGCCACCCCATAAGCAGCCATCGACCAGAAGACTCACCAACGTCGTTGATCTGCCAGCATCACCTCAGTTCAACTGCGTGTGCATGGTTCAGCCAGATGCTGTGAGTTCGGCGATTCGCCGAGCTCTTCCAGATGCTCAGGTTTCAGTCGAAGACCTCACAGGAGGTGGGGACCATCTACAGGTGACAGTGGTCTCCTCCAAATTCGAGGGTCTTAACCGAATCAAGCAGCACCAATTGGTGTATGGCGCGTTGCGCGAGGATCTTGCCAGCGAGGCCATTCATGCATTAGCCCTTGTTACATCAACACCTGGCTAATTGCTCGATCGTTAAGTCTTCAATTCCTATTTACCCTCTCCGACCCATGGATTCCAAAACAAAAGAGCGTATCGAGACACTGATCAACTCCAGTCCGATTTTTGTCTTCATGAAGGGTACGAAGCTTATGCCTCAGTGCGGGTTCTCAAACAATGTTGTTCAAATTCTCAATGCTCTTGGAATGAGTTTTGAGACCTTTGATGTTTTGACAGATATGGAAATACGTCAGGGAATCAAGGATTATTCCGAATGGCCAACCATTCCTCAGGTTTATGTCAAAGGGGAATTTATGGGTGGGTCCGACATCTTGATCGAGATGTATAACAGCGGCGAACTAAAAGAGAAATTAGAAGTTGAACTCGCTAGCTAGTCCTCCCTTACCAATCGCGACGGGGATGGCTGAACAGGGTGCTGACATCCCCATCAGGTCCGATAAAGCTTGATGGGTCCATGATCCAGCGTTCAATCATCTCCTCAAGTCGGGTCATTTCTCTTGTTTCCAAAGCGCTTGATCGTCTTAGAGCGTGTAGATAGCCATCGGCATAAAGCCTCAGCTCTGATGGACTGTGATATCTGGTGGTCAGTTCCTGACACGCATCGCACAGCGACTGGAAGTGTCGAATGGCCTCCGGATGCTGAAGGGATGTCATCTTTAATGTGTGCTGAAGCCTCTGCTACCAGCTATCGGTGGAATGGTACTAGCGTAAGCACGATTTTCCCTGCTGTGTGACCTCTTTATCTCGGGATCTTCTGGACAACAGTTCTGATTTGGTCCCCACCTCGCAATTTGTCCCGTCTGCAGGTCAGCCCCGAGAGCCTTTCAGGGTTCTTGTGGTAGAACCCCATCCCACGCTGAGAACCGTTCTGGTTCAACGTTTGCGTCAAGACGGTCATCTGACTGCTGCGGTTGCTTCACCTGCTGAAGCTCAAGAGCTTTGTCAGGATCAATCTCCTGATTTATTGGTCAGTGCGGAGCTGCTTGAGCAAAGTTCAGCTCTGCGCCTAGCCCAGCAACTGCGCGCGCCCGTCATTGTCTTAACAGCCCGAAATGGCGCAGAACCTGTTGTAGGACTGCTTGACGATGGCGCTGACGATGTTCTTCGTAAGCCTTTTGGGCTTGAGGAGTTAGCGGCACGCTGCCGCACATTGCTCAAACGCGGCCACAGCGGTTTGCAGGAGCGTGTCAGTGTTGGCCCCCTAGAGGTTCACCTTCTCCTTCGTCAAGTGACCTTGCGAGAAAAGCCCGTTGAGCTCAGCCCAAGAGAATTCGCTCTGCTCTGCGCATTGTTGATGCCTCCGGGAATGGTGCGCAGTCGACAGGAATTACTACGTATGGCATGGCCACCCTTCAGCGGAGGCCCCAGATCTGTAGACACCCAAGTGCTGACCCTTCGGCGAAAGCTAGAGCAGGCAGGCTTAGGCGATGGAGGCGGTATTACAACCGTTCGACAACAGGGCTATCGATTCAGTCTCGAAACCATTAGGGACTGATGATGATGCCTTCGTGGATTGCGTAGGCAACAGCGCCTTCCCCGAGGAGCATTAGCAGCGACAGTGCTGCAAGCAACTGGTATGTCCAAGGAGGACTCAGCCTGCCAACGCCCGTAGTTTTTAAAGAGCTTTGGGCCTGCACCAGGTTGAGAAATTGATCAAAGTTTTGTAAGCGCTGCGGCAACAGACGTTGTTGTTGATCATGCGTCGTGATGTAAAAAACTTTTCCGCCTTGACTTGTCCCCACCGGGACAAGTGCTTTCATTTGGTTCCATTCGAGGCTCCAGCCACGACGCAGTACCCAGTTGCACCACGCAGGGTGGCCGACAGCGATTCCAGTGTTTGTCAGAACGACCTGTTCACTGAGCATCGCCATTACAACGATGAATCCAATAAGAACTGCTGCTATCAGTCCAATCCGCAGGGATTCAGGCGCAAGGCTTGGCAGGGGCAAAACCAAGGCTAAATAGACAGCGATCAACGTTCCTCGGATCAGCGGCGAGATCTGAAAACAATGCCTATCGTTGCTCATCAATTCTCCGGAGAATCATCTGAAGGCTCTAACGCCTGTCTTGGTTGGTAGGACCCACTCAGCACAGTATGAGCAACATCCTGAGCTTGCTGAGGTGGCCCCTTTGCTCTCGAGGTTGTTGGTTGCTCCAGTGATGGTGTGAGAGATTGAATCTGCAATAAACCGCGCCAACATTAAGTGAACTTTGACTGGTTGAAATCATTTCTCGTCTTTTCATCCTAATGGGTATTTAAGTTGTTAGCCGGGTTTTGAGTCGGCGTTGTTCTTCAGTGTCTTGTATGAGCCAGAAGGTGAAGGCTTTTTGGCTTCCTTTTGCTGGTAAGAATTGTTTGGTTCTCATTCATGATTACCTCATGATCTTGTCTTGATTTGTCTTTTGTTTCTAACTGCAACTCATGATTTGATGTTGATCTGTTGATGCTCAGAGTCTGATCTTCAATGCCTTTAAGGCAAAGTGATTTGACGATGTGTTTGTCTGTATAAGAAGCCCTCTAAGCTGGTAAAGCCCATGAATTGAGTCCTAGATCAGCACCGATTCTGTGGCTGCAGGCATAGCCGCTGAATGCCACAGCATTGAGCCCCTGACCTGGAAAACAAGAATCACCGACGCAATACAAGTTTTTCAGGCCGGTACGGTTGAAAGGCATTGGCAATAAGCCAGGGAGTTGATGGGCAGGGATCGGACCATAGCTACCTCCCATGCGACCAAGAAAGCGCCGATGTGTACGAGGTGTACCAATTTCCTTCAGCTCAATGGCACGACGCAAACCTGGTATTAGTGCTTCAAGTCGTGCGATCAATCGATCGGCATCCTGATTCTTTTTCGTCTTGTAAGCCTGTGGAGACAGTCCCTTCCAGTGGCTCATATTGCTTTGGGTGAAAGTGTGCAGAATGTGATGTCCTTTTGGAGCGAGTGAGGGATCGAGTAGGGATGGCATTGAGACAAAGATCACCCCTTGTTCGGCCTCCATCTCATCCCAGTCTTCAAGCAAGAGGTGATGGCAATGAAAATTTTTGGGGACGACCGATGCATCGATGCCGAGATGCAGTGAAAGAAACGATGACGATGGCTGATAGCGCTTGCGCCACGTACGTTCTGAAGCTGGAGTGTGCTCGGGGCCAACCAGAGTGGAGGTTGCTGAGTCTTCACCTGCGAAGGTGTCCCAGCGGGTTGCGTTGCTGACGATCCGCTTAGCTCTTAATTCCTGTCCATCAGCAAGTCGAACACCAACAGCCCGACCATTCTCAATCAATACGTTGGTAACTCGAGTTTGGTAGCGGATTTCACCGCCTTTGTACTCAAGACCAGCCACCAGTTTCTCCGCAATAACACCCACACCTCCTTTTGGGTAATTGATACCTCCTGCATGCCGATCGGAAAACACCATCCCCGCATTGATCATGGGAGTGCGATCGGCGGGCATGACTGACCAACAGAAACATTCCATGTCGATGAGACGAAGTAGAGACTCATCCTTGATGTGCTTTTTTGCTACATCTCCAACATTGAACGGCAGCCATCGGGCTAACCCAAGGCAAGCCAGTGGTGCCTTGAAAAAAACTTTGGCTAGATAGGATGGATCTTCTAACGAGAGCAGCGGCATCGCATCTAAGCAGCGAAACACTTGCCAGCAGGTGTCGTAAAAAGCGCGAATACCTTTGGTTTCATGGGGAAATCGGGCACTCATTCGTGCAATGAAGTCGTCGTAGTTCCTGTCCACAGCCATCGAGAGGTCGTCGGGCAGGTGATATTCGAGCTGTACGGCATCGGGAATCGTCTCGCAGTGTTGCCCTACGTCAGCCAGTGCTCTGGTCAGCAGATTCGTATGTCCCTTCTCTCCAAAGCCAAAAATCATCGATGCGCCTACATCGAAGGTGTATCCCTTGCGTCGAAAACTTCCACCTGATCCGCCTGGAATCAGATATCTCTCAAGAACCAGTGTTTTGGCTCCTTTCGCAGCCAGTTGTGATGCTGTGACTAGGCCACCGATTCCTGATCCAATGACAATGACATCCCAGTTATCCATCGAACGATGATCAATCCTTCAAGGCTGAACCTTAGGGGGCTCGGAAGGGGAGAAGGGTTGAGTTGCGGTCAGAATGACTTCAGATCTCACTGGCATGGCCAACAGTTCTTGACAGCGCTCCTCAATTCGATCTCGTAGGAGATCAATTGCTGCTCCATCCATTGGCTGGTTGGGGTTGAGATACACGACGACGAATGCCGTTCGGCCCACTTGCATCACAGTGAGGTCAAGCAGCCAACAGGACAACCCGGCCAGCAGATCTTCGAGTGTTAATCGGGTCCTGCGTACAAGTTCATTTTCTGCGGATGCGCCTGAGGCCTGTCCGAGCGCGTTCAGAAAAGTCTGAAATGGTTCTTTAAAGATGACCAGACTGACTATCAACACCAACAACGAATCGGTGATCGGACTGAGAGGTGCAAAAGGTGTGCCCTTCAGTAGCGGTGACCCCAACAAGGCGATGCCAGTGAGGCCACTGATTAAGGCGTCAATTCTGGCAGCCCTCGCTTCCGTTAGTAGTAATTGAGACTGACTGCCAGAACGGATCCAGTCATGGTGATGGCGCCAAGCTAAACCCCAGCAGATCGCCACCATGGACGCGGAGTAAAGGGCCACCGGTCCAAGCTTCACCATTTCGATGGTGCTTCCTCTGGCGTAGTCGATCACTGTGCTAAGGCCACTAATGGCGGCAAAGCTGAGCACACCGATCAAGACAAGCGAGCGAAACAGGACATACAACGCTTCTTGACCGTCATAGCCATAGGGATAGGCCCGATCGGGTGGACGCACCACATTGCTGCTAATTCTCGAGGCAACAAGCCCTGATCCCACCATCACGGCGGAATAAAGGCCGTCGAGAAGAAGGGCATAAGACCCGGAAATGACATGCACACCTATTCCGGCAATCGCCATGAAAGCACTGGCGATAACACCCGTACGCAGTGACAGACGTTCTATTTGGCGATCATCAACAGGAACAGGAGGCATAAGTCGTCTTGCTTTTTTCGATGACGCACTGCAGATCTGAAAGCGCTCTATCGCGATAAGCGCCATAACGTGCTCGCTTGTCTTTAATGCGCTCGGATAGTTCGGGCATTAACCCGAAGTTTGGGGGCATCGGTTGGAATTTTTCTGATGGTGCCTCACTGATGAAGTGGGATAGGGCTCCCATCATCGTGGTCCGCGGCAGCTCTATTGGATCCTGACCATGGACCAGGCGTGCTGCATTGGTGCCAGCCAACCATCCTCCACCGACAGCTGCGGCATAGCCTTCGGTTCCCGTAATTTGACCTGCTGCTAGTAATTTCTGACGTCGTTTGAACTGAAGAGTCGGTTCTAGTAATTCCGGGGACTTCAGAAATGTGTTGCGATGCATCACGCCAAAGCGCACAAACTCTGCTTGCTCTAGACCTGGGATCAAGCGCAGAACGCGCTTTTGTTCACCCCATTTGAGATTGGTCTGGAAGCCCACAAGATTCCAAAGTCTTCCGTCCTTGTCTTCCTGCCTCAGTTGCACCACCGCATAGGCTCGTTTGGCGCGCCGCACGTCGCGGTCTTTTACATCTCCCCAGCGTGGATCCCACAGTCCAATCGGTTTAAGAGGCCCGTAACGCATTGTGTCTTCCCCACGACGCGCCAACTCTTCGATCGGTAAGCACCCTTCAAAAAATGTGGCGCTGTTCTTGTCAAAGTCCTTGAGTTCGGCTTGCTCAGCCTCGAGTAGGGCCGCTCTGAAAGCCAGAAACTGGTCCCGATCCATTGGACAGTTGATGTAATCAGCATCTCCCTTGTCGTAGCGACTGGCCCGGAAGGCCTTGCTCATATCAATGGTTTCACCATCAACAATGGGGCTGGCAGCATCGAAAAAATGACAATCGCCTCGGCCTGTAAAGGCACGTAGATCGTTGGCCAGTCTTTCACTGGTGAGTGGGCCGGTCGCCAACACTGCGATCTGATCAGGGTCCGGAAGGACCACGTGCTCCTGGCGGCGAATGGTGACCATTGGATGGTCATTTAGAACTGATGTCAGTGCTGCGCTGTAACTCCCACGATCAACGGCAAGAGCTCCACCGGCGGGGACGGAGTGGGTATCAGCCGTCTGGATCACCAGTGATCCAAGACGCCTTAACTCCTCTTGAAGCAAACCTGCAGCACGATCACTACTGAGAGCGCCAAAACTGTTGCTACAAACCAACTCAGCAAACTCAGCGCTGTGATGTGCAGGCGACCGTTTGAACGGTCGCATTTCCCAAAGCGTGACTGGAACGCCTGCCTGTGCGACCTGCCAAGCCGCTTCAGTACCTGCGAGACCGGCTCCAATCACAACTACGGAGAGATTTTGGCGCAAGGACGTTGAGATCAATATCTGATTTCAACCCTATCGATGGCTGTCAGGCGCGGCTGCGTTTGATCATGAGCTGCAGCTGACCAACGGCTGCACGACCGATGTTGAATCCAGCCCAGGCGAGTGCCAGAAGGATCGGGGATGCCACGAGCACGAGCCGAAGGTCCATGAGTCCACAGATAACGAGTTTGTGGATTTTAAGGACAGTCGGGAGAAGGAGGGATCAACAGTGGGCAGTCCGTTTGGTTTTGCAGCATTTGAGACCATTCAGCGGCTAACTCGGCGTAGTGATCTGCGTGCTCCCACTGTGCATCAACCGCTTCCTGGCTGAGCTCACGCCTTGCTTGAGCGGGCACTCCCGCCACAAGGGTTCTTGCGGGTACGTCTTTGGTGACGACAGCCCCCGCGGCAACCAGGGCTCCCTTCCCTACTGTCACGCCATTCAGAACGATGGCTCCAATCCCGATTAGACATCCTGCCTTGAGCGAAGCACCATGAACAACGGCCCGGTGGCCAATGGTTACGTTCTCAGCGATATGGACGGGGAAACCAGGATCACCATGCAGAACAGCTCCTTCCTGCACGTTGCTGCGAGCACCGATATAAATCGCAGCCATGTCGCCGCGAGCCACTGCTGTTGGCCAGATGCTTGCGCCTGATCTAACTGTCACATCAGCCATGAGTACTGCACCAGGAGCAACCCACGCGTCCGCAGCGATGCGGGGCTGAGGCCAAGGTTTCTTGATTGTCGTCTCAGTCATGAAAGGGAAGAAGCAATTATTAGTCCTCTGGATGCCTAAGTGATAGCCTCCTTGGGTACCTGATTGGTATGTTCATTCGGGAGGGTCGCTAGCTCAGCGGTAGAGCACTCGGCTTTTAACCGATTGGTCCTGAGTTCGAATCTCAGGCGACCCATTTGTTCAAAGCTAAAGTTGTTTTGATTTTTTATAGTTTCTTGTAAAGGGGCTCCTTTTACTAAATCTATGAGATCGGTTGCAATTGTTGATGACGATTCGAGGCTAAGAGAATTGTTTAAGCAAGAGCTGATTGATGAGGGAGTAGAGCCAGTCCTTTGTTCAAATGGCCAAATTTTGCTTGAACTGCTGGATCAGCGACAGATCGATTTGATTCTCCTGGATCTAATGATGCCTGTCATGGATGGGATGACTTGCCTAGGCCGGCTGCGCGAACGTTCAAATTCCATTCCTGTGGTGGTGGTGACTGCTTGTATTGAAGACAGCAAGCGAGTCGAAGCTGAAGCTCTGGGCGCCTCTGAGTTCATTCTGAAACCCGATTTATTTGATCTTCTTCCAGCATTGCTAGAGAAATATCTCTGAAATATATTCTTGCTTTTATTGATTTTACTTTAGGTGTGGAAATTTTAATTTTACTACAAGACCTTCTGCTGTTGATTTAAGGGGGTGGTGATTGGAGTGGCAACTGACTGTACCTTCTAAACCTTTCATCAGGCTTTTTACCAAAGCTAGGCCTAGGCCACTGCCTTCAGTATGTGCAGCGTTGCGATGCTCTTCAATACGAGTAAATCGTTCAAAGATTGCAGTCAAGCTTTCTTTGGTTTGAATGCCCGGGCCGTTGTCAATAAAATGAAGCTCAATATGGTCAATAGTTTCCTTGAATAGGATTTGGACTGATGTTTCAGATTGGCTAAAGCGAATGCTGTTGTCGAGTAGATTGTCTAGAATGAGGTTTAAAGCTTTTTGATCAATTTGTACGTTGTTTTTTTTGATTGTACTGTTTCTGCGAATCTGAAGATACTTTTTTTGTTCGGGATTAAGGGTGATCATCCACTGTTCTACGAACATTTTAAGATTGCCACATTGCATATTCCACGTATGAAGTTCCGTGTCTAATTCTGACAGCAACAAAAGGTTCTCAACTAGTTTCGCCATTCTTTTTGTTTCTTCATTGGCATCAGAGATGGATTGCTTTAATTCGCCAGTTAAATGAGCTTTCCGCTGAATTCGTAGAAGATTACCTTTGAGAATCGTCAGAGGGGTTCGCAATTCATGGGCAAGATGATTAATGAATAGCCTTTGGGCTTGAAGTGCTTTCTCTAGTGGATTAAGATCACGAAAAATCAGGAGTGTGAACTGTTTGTTCATTTGATTGATTTGGCGCCAACTTACCATCCTTTCAATGAGTTCTTTTTTAATAGAGTCTGAAGAGTTCGGAGTCAGAGCTTGGATTTGATAAGACTGAAAACCATCCTTTAAAAGCGCCTTTTGAAGAGGATGATTTGGTTCATTCTCTTTTACCTGCCTACCTCTGGGATGATAGAAGCGAATCAACGATGAAAAGGGTCGACCAACCATCTGCAATGTGATGCCTTGACCCCATAGATCTGCTGCTTGTTGGTTGGCCCAACTCACAATTTCCGATTGGTCAATGATGAGCATGGCTTCACCAGTTGAATCAAAAGCAACCCGCAATAATCCCAGGGATTGCCTCATCTGTTCGATCAGAAGTTGGGAATCTTCTTTTGGAAACTCTTCAACTGGCATACGGGCCTTCCAGGGGCCTCAGCGTTGCCGCAAAGCTCCATTCACCGGCTGGCGTTCGTTCCGCCACGATAAAATGTTCACTTCGTATTTCATTTCCATTGCTGCAAATTGTCGCGAGCTCAAGTGGATGATTCACTACCTTTGATTGCTCTGTCAGTTTGAAGCGGGAGAAACCTGCATGATGCAGCTCGCGGAATTGGGGTGGAAGAATCATCCCGATGGTTTGACCGATCAAGCTATCGTCCCAGCCATAAATCAAGCTGAATCGTTGATTGAATTCAACCACTTGCCCTTGATCATCAGTACGCACGAAGGGCAGGTCGTGTTTCTTCCTTAATTCTTCGACCGCCCCAGGTGTCCAGGACTCTGGCATGCCCGCAAAAGCTTTAGGTCAGCTTAGGCATGATTTTCGTTGCATGCCAACGCGCTCCATTAAAGTAATTGAGAAACGGGGTGTAGCGCAGTTTGGTAGCGCGCCTGCTTTGGGAGCAGGATGTCGCAGGTTCGAATCCTGTCACCCCGATGCCCAATCAACCAGTCCCCAGCTGGATTCTTCGCCACTCCAAAGGGTGGCTTTTTTATTGCTTACGCACGCGTGTGTGGTCAGGGTGTGGTCAGAGCACACGAAAACCCAGTGCTGACCACACAACTTTCCGAGCATCAGGACCAACCTCCCATCACCATTGCCATACTGTTTTCACCGACAAGAGCGATCGCGAAGGCTATCCAATCCCGGGGTCGGTCTCTCCAAGCTCACCTTCATTAGTGAGTTTTCCGTACTGCCCCTGAGGGCGGGCTGATGGTGTTGGTCCTGAACACCTCAGTCGTGCCATGACGCGCTCTAACAAACAGGACAAATTCGCTCACAAAGCCAAGTTCACGACACGCATTGACGGTCAAAACTTCACTGCTGATGCGAACGATCGATGAGCTTGTGCAATGTTCCCTCAACTGGGATCCCCAGCAGATTCGTGTTCTGTTCAACAAAGTCTCTGGGATGACCGATATTATGTCTTTAATCTCTTCCTTATCATTCCTAATTGCCGTCCGATACCTGGCACTCTTTAATAGCTAGCTTCGCCACAAGCGGGGTTTTTTAGTGCGCTCTGATCGTTGTGAGCAATCGTTTGAGTAACTACGCGCTAGGAGCAATGAAGCCTCTGTTGCCTAACCGTTATCGGTTCTGTTCGTCTGACTTCAGAGTGTCCTGAACATCCCTAGGCGTGTAGATCATTAGGCAGATAGGTGAAAACGATGCCAGCCTAAACGGAGAAGGGTTAGTTGGCTTTGAGCAAGATCACAACTGCTCATGAGCGTGGTCATCAACTGATCCAATCAATCAAGTGATAGTGAATTCAGTGAATCCTGAAGTCAATCATGAAAAGGTTTTCACGCCAATTCTTGCGCTCACTCTGGCAACACCTCTTATCATTGCGGAAAATTCTCAAGCAATAGGACGCCGAAAATGTAGAGGATGCTCAGGTAAAATAGCTATGAAAAATGTAAGCACTGGAATTCACCCTCTCAACGAATTCAGCACTCATCCAGTTTATGGTTCGCGAGTAAATAAAGATGTTCCCTGGATCACTCTTGCTGAAACTTCGGGGCGAGCATGTGACAAAAATGCAACAAGATGTAGAAATAGAGCAACTAGCGTAATCATGAATATGTATAGCAATATCTGGGAAAAAAGATGGACTCACTCAACCGAAGGTGCTAGCAGCATTTGGCCACCAAACAAGCCTGGTCGTCCTGTCGCTGGATTGCGCTGGGTGTCTTTCTACCCGCACATCAGGCAGGATTCTTTAAAAGACAGAATAGAAGCCGCTACATGCTGCAACTCGAGAGTTCCAGCAAACGGCCGCTATAAATTTAAAATTTCTTTTAATGTAAGTGGTGATAGAGGTTGTGGCGATTTAGTGGCGCCTTTGCGATGGCGACCATTTCAAGCCTTTGATAATATTGGACCTTACGGATATTTTTCAAAAAACTATAATGTTAATTGTAAAGATGTTCGATCAAGAGGCTTGTGCGGTTAATTGCCTTTCGGGTGAGCCCACAGTCAGCAGATGAAGAAACTAATTAGCACGTATTGATGCCATAGCGTCTCGACAAGCCAATTGTCATTTGGGAATGAAGCCGAGGTCTACAAGTTTTGGCTAGCACTTGGCATTGAGCAGCTTGGAAGGGATGTGGCTGGTGAGGTCGAGTCGGAATGGATGGTGCCACTTTTAGTGCTGAGGCAGAACAGAAGTTTCTCTTCAGAACTAAACAACCCTTCCAGCCCATGTGCTGGTCAACCGAACTAATTTTGACGGTGTTTACACCAGGGGAAAGCTTGGAACCATTCACTTGTTGCATAACAATGTTTCTATGTAACAACGAACAACAACCTTCAACAACAACAACAACAACAACAACAACAACAACAACAACAACAACAACAACAACAACCTCACCCCACTCCTGAATGAAAGGCTCGATCTCTGGGATCAACAGGATGCCGCTCAAAGGGATGGCGTATTTCACAAGGCTCTCTTGCTTGAGCAACGCATTCGACAGCTAAGCAAAGAGATCCGTATAGCGATGGGCCTGGAAGAAGGCGTCCCTTTGGAGCAAGGCTGATGAAACTCAGCAATGTGGTGGCGGAGCATGGCTTTGCTCCGTCACAGCTGGGGGAAATCGAGAATGCCAAGTTGTACCAACGTCACAACGACGATGGCGTGATGGAACTGCTCTGCGTCCAGAAAGTGGGGAATGTCATGCGGGTCGACCGTCAACCCCTGTTGGCGTTTAGCACCGAGGAGGCTCCGATTTTCCTTCCTGTTGGCACCGGAGTAAGCAACCAGATCGTCCCGCGGGACAACCTTGAGGACTATCTCCACACCACCCTTGCAGCTTGAAACACAAACGCCCCGACCAGCTTTTTTTGGTGGGGCTGCATCACTTATGCCCGTAAAGATCGATCCAATCAATTGAGCCCCAGCCCCCTTCCCTGAATTCGTAGCCGCGGCGCTGAAAGACGACAGCGGGGAACACTCAGGTCAGTCACGTTTGACCCGTTACCCTTGACACCCGCATTGTCCTGTTCCTGATGGGAGAACTACGCGCCAATGATCCAGACCTCTTCAATCGATGGCTGTCTGGGGGCGTTCAAGACCTAGGGGAGCCAGTGGTGGTGGAGTTGCTGCTGGACTGGCTTGACCCGTTCCTGACCGTGGAAGAATAGGACAGGCTGATGGCTTGGCAGTTAGGGGTAAGTCTCTAGGTCTTATGGGGAATAGAAAAGCAGTGATCACTATCCTTTTGGGGGATGCGTGGATTATTCGTTTGTTCAGAGGCTTGGATAATGAATCATTCAGCCGTCTTGGTCCTACTCCTGCTTGCGGGATGCTCTTTGAAAGCAGCGCTGCCGACTGTCTCAATTCAACGTTGCTACTACGGCGATACTTGCACGACATCCTCAGGAGAGAAGATTCGACTGGCTTGCATTGACACCCCTGAATCGCTAAACCGCACCTCCTTGTTCGGTTTGAAGTAGTGACTTGCGTGCTCGGCAGATCTAGATCAATGGGGCCTCAGAAATTCATGCCATGGCTTCCCGTACGGAGTTAAAAGAGGACGCTCTCAAGTTGCTGATTGGCATTCTGCAGTCAGCAAAGGATCCTGAACATATTTTTAAGCATGCCAAATACTTATCTATTACAAACAAGTCAGAGCTTCAACAGCAAGCTGTCAAACAGCTCTTGGATCATCCACATCTTCAACCTCTAATTGAGGAACGATTTGCCATCCCATGGCCCTCACTCGACCAGATGAGTGCGATGCCAAAAGGGAGTCTTGGTTTTTGTATGCAGCAAAGACAGAGAAGCCTGGGCATTGATCTGCTACCAATACCATCACCAACAACGGACAACAAGGAGGATTATGTCTTGTATAGAAGCGGAATATGTCATGATCTCCTCCATCTCGTTCTAGGTCTACCGAACACTGTGGCTGGAGAAGCAGCAGCTAGCGCTTATAACTCAATTACAAAAAAGATGCCACTCCACGTAGGAGCATTAGCTATGTGGTTAACCCACGGTCTCATTGAGCCAGAGGAGCATCGAATGATCTGGGAAGGAATTTGTTTCGGAGCCAGAATTGGTTTTGATGGGCTTTTGTTAGATGCTTATCGATGGGAAGAGGGATGGGAAAGGCCATTAGAAGAATGGAGAGCTGAATTAGGTCTTCTTCCTCTACTGGAACAGTCTCCTTTTCAGGATGAAGTTCATCGCTGGGAGGTGCTTCCTTCCTAAGAACTCAATCTCAACGCCTTAGCTTTTAGACACCTATCTTCAGTGGTCGCAGAAGGAGTTGATTCGCTATTACCTATCACTGGCACCAATCCAGGTTGTACAACCTCATCTAGTGAATATTGGTTGATAAGATTTAAGTAATCGATGGAAGGATTAGAAGAGAAGGTCAATAACATTTTGGACACTTAATCAGTGACGCCGCCACCAAAATCCACAACTACGCCAAAGAAAAAGGCATTTTCCAGGAGGAAGACTGATGTTTCTTGCTGCCCTTGCCTCTGTCTTTATCGCCTCTTGCTACGACGGCGACACATGCCGAACGAGCACAGGAGAAAAGATCAGGCTGGCTTGTATCGACACTCCCGAATTGCGAGGCAAGCGTGCTGATCCAGTGCCAGCCAAAGCAGCCCGTGATTACTTGCGTTCTCTTGTTGTTGGTCGGGATGTTGGCATCAGGCGCATCACCAAAGACAGGTATGGGCGCACCGTTGCAGAGCTTTTTGTGAATGGCTCCAACGTTCAGCAGCGAATGGTGGCCTCCAGCCATGCTCAGATCTATTGGCGATACGCCAGCCAATGTCCTTGGACCCGTTGAATTACACCCGCTAACAACAATGATCCTCACCACACTCGCCGCAGCAGCACTAGCCATCGGTTCACTGCTGCCCCCCGCTCTGGCTGACAGCACGAAGGCTTGGTGTGCTCTGACCTGGATTGACGCCAGCAAGGGATTTCAACCCCCCGGAAAAACGATCAAAGGTCCATGTACCTTCCGTCAGCATCAAGGCAATGCCTATGTGGATGACTTCAACTGCTACAAGTTCGTCTTCCCGACATCTGAAGAAGGCAAGACCTACACAGTGGCAAGGGCAGCTACTTGGATCACCTTCAATCGCGAAGACCAGTACAGCCTGAATGTGTTCTGGAAGAATCCAGTCCCTGGTCAGGCGGGTGATCCCTGCCCTTCTTAGATGTCAGCACCATCGGCACATTTGATTAAACCCCGCCATTAAATCGTTGAAAATCATTACCGCAGCTGCGCTGACCATCGGTTTGCCCCTGTTGTTTGTGTTAAGGGCCCAAGTCGTAAAAAGGTAAAAAAGATAGAAATGTTCAAGAGCTACATAATAATATGGAAAATAGAAGCTGAGACTGTATGGTCAAAATAATTAGTCTATTGATTTCGCGATAGCTACGACATTGTGATACATACTGCCGGCCGTGCCCCTTTATTGCTCAAGCCATCCAATAACAACAACATTAAAAGCTTATCTAATGGCTGACTCTGTAAGGCACTACCCGGTTAATATTTTAGCGGCAAAGTCAGAACGATATTGGCTAAGGGATTTGAATTGTGAATCCTTCTTTTGTGTTTTTACGATTGTTGCTTACCCATTTGCATTTAGCTCCTGTCAACGTATTTTCGTTCAATTTAATTTCTACAAAGTTCTCAGCATTGCAGTCCGTGGCATCGATTTCTCCTACATTAAGCAGGCCAATAAAAGGCTCCTTAGACCATTTATTTTCCCTGCTGTCGCTAAAACGATATCTTTTCATGGGGATTCGCTTGAATAAGCCGATACTTTCGAAAAGTCCATTTCCTCCGGCGTTTCGTGTAATGTATACAACGTCAATTCCACTTTTAGACTTACCGATATATGCATATTCAGTAAAGCCCCGCAGAAGACTCGTGTCAAAGTTGTCATTCATCCCCCAAGGGTAATCATAGCGTGCGCATTGCTTGCTTTTTTTCACTGGGGATAAACCACAAATACTATTCTCTTTTGGATAGGGGGTAAATCTTCCTTTTGAGAGGCTTGTCTGGCACGCATTGAGGTTTAAAATATCATTAATGCCTTGATCTTCAGGTTGAGTAAGGTATGGCGTAAATTCAAGGCGAGAACTAAGATCGAGGCAAAGCGGATTTATAGGCTGCCCATTAATTGTAAAAGTATCATCCTTAGCTGCTTTGCAAGATGCGGTGGTTGCAATTCCTACGACTAAAGCAATGGCACATGAAAGTTGTTTTGACATAAATCTAGCGACCAAAAGCTTTATTTTTGATCATAAATAATTATGAGTTTTGCATTATGAGATTACTTAAATTGCACACATATATTCACGGCTTCAAATCCCATTCTCTAAGCTAATCCGCTAAGGCCACGGGCCTAGGTGACCTCATCGCTAAGTCGCACCTGAGCGCCGTGTAGCTCGAGGATCCGGGCCTGCTACGAACGCAGGTCATCGGCGGGCATAACCAGGAGAGTGGCAGCAATTTCAGGCGAAAGTCAGAGGTAACTGCTTAAAGCATTCGCCTTTGTGATTCAACCAACAGCAGGCAAGCCTCCTGCGAACGGTGGTGCGGCTGATGCCCATGTGGTCAGCGATGCGTTGTTGGCTCCAGCCTTGGCGGCGGAGACGCTTGTAGAGTTGAGTCTGTGAGCCAGAAAAAAAGTTAGGCTTGTTAAATGATTTCATAACTGAAGAGGTAATCTTCATGTCATATCCAACTCGAACACGTACGTTTACTAAAAAGTGTAACTCTGGTGTCACAGTGACCTGCGAGCAAAAACAGGAAAATCGTGCTTGGGGGTGGATTCGCGGGTTGTTTTCATGGTGGGTGGATGTCGGTACTCCTGAGTGCGAAAATTGTCCCAAAGGCCCTTATCCAAAGGACAGGGTTGTTACGATCTGCTGCACGGCAGGTGCAAAGGTTAAAACCGAGCAACGTGCAACTGGTCCGGGCCCGGTCGGTTCACTTGGCTATCTAATTGAAGCTATATCCCCACTTAAATTCAGTGACCTCATTGGTCCAACTCCGATCATAGTGGGCTTTACTGGTTTAATGCCTTGCATTAAAGTAAATGCTGAGGTACTTGATAAATTAATCGAGAATATGGAGGAGGCGGAAAAGGATGGGCGTTCTGGCCTTATGAGTCGCAGTCAAGTGCAAACGCAGCAGGAGGCCATCAAATGCCTCAAAAAAGTGAAAAAGAATCTCAATTGGTAGTTCATACACTATCTATTACTGATGTTGTATGGAGCCTAACAAAGTTATAAACACGGACGTCAAAAAGCTGTGCCGCTTGTTCCTCGCTATGTAACTTTTTGCCTCCGGTTACGGCAGGCGATGATGGCCAGTGATGGCTTCAACGCTGGTTACAACGCCGCAACAAACGCGCTAAAGCGTGATCACGAGTTAGTGGACTTGCTCCTCAGCTCGGAGGTTCATGTGATCCTCGGACATAGCTCTTCCCGCTTCCTGTTCTGAAAACAGTGAGCCACCGCTGCGCTTGATCGGTAAGCAAATATTGCCAGGATCGTTTTTCTTGGTAACACCAAGCTGCAGCATGCGAGCTTCGATAATCGTTTGTTATTTCATTTCTTTGCCTTCTTGTTGATTTTGAGTCCTGCTACTGCTCTTAATCCTGCCTCGCAATGACTGCAAACTCGTGATCCTTTAGGCGCTAACAGCATTTTCTCAGGCCATCCGCTTTTTCGTCTTGTAGTAACAGCACCAACAGTTAGTCCAGCAGCTTTAGCAGCGTCTGATTGACACATGCGCTATTGATTGTGTCATCAACAAATGTCATCCAATTATCTGCTGAATTAAATATCGCATAGATTTGATCATCTCCTTGGGTCGCTTGCCCAAATGCCATCAAATCTTTAATCTTGACTTCTCCTTCAATATCGTCAAAGCCATCGCCATTATGGTCTTCTATATCGACCTTAAATTCACCTTTCTTTGTCATGAACTGAGCACCAGCTGTCGCATCGTCAGACGAGGAGAAGAAGATCGATTCCGATGAATCGTCTGTGAAATTAGTGTTTTCATCTCCAAAGAGAACAACTTCAATCTTGCCTTTCCCTTTAGAGAGTTTGACCTTCCCGTCCCATTCCATGGTTCCAGTCAGTGGATCAATGGCTGCATCCCAATCCCCAGCAGCATCAGAGGACTCAGACTCAGCCACACCAGAATCAGGCCTAGCAGCTTCATCAGCTTCAACCGCAGGAGGCGCAGGAGCCTCAGGAGCTACAAATTGATCTCCGCTATCGCTATAAATTGCAGCTGTAAGAGCATTGATGACATTGTCATCGACTTCTTGAGCAACAAAACCTGCAGTAATCGCTGGTTCGCCGATTTCAGCAGATTGAGTGGCAATTATAAATGGGCCAGCATTATCAGATGATGCGGTAATTGCATCGTCAGCGATAAATCCAACATCACCAACAATTGGTCTTATGACAAGGCCAAACGAACCTGAAACTGCTGGAGACTCCAGCACCTTATGTGGGGGAGCTGAGAAGTTGAGCCATATTTACCGGTATCGCCTTAGATGCTGCACTGCCCTCTACTGAGATCGTTACTGGCGCACCGGAGTTTTTGTCAACACTTAGTCAGAACTGAGTTTGACGTTGAAGGCCCAGAATCTCGTAGTAGCCATCTGGCAGAGGCAGGCCCTGCCGGCGGGCGTCAAGCTCTACCGCACGGCGGAAGGCAGGCAATGTTTCATTCCAGCTGATTAGACGATCACCACGGGCGAAGCTGAGCCGCTCCAAACCAAATCCCGCATTGCGTACAGCAGCGGCACGGTCATCAGTCAGAGTGATTTCGCCTATTTCCAGTTCGCTGCCGTCAGCAAGGAGATATTCAAGCGAAAGCGTGTTGAAGGAGGGGGTGCGAGGATGCCCCTTGGGTTCGAAGTATCCGGAGCCAGTCCCTAGAGCTCGGGCTTTGTCCCAGTCCACCAGGCGTAACTGCGACTCGACCAAGCCATGCTTAGCAAGAAAAGGCACTAGAAAAAGGGCCTTTTCAGTCCCTGTGAATCGCATCCGATTGGGCTCTAGACCAAGATGACGAATCAAGAAATTGAAGGTCTGATCCAGAGGAAGTAAGCCCTTGGGGTCTTTGCTCTGATCAAAGTTGATGATGTGAAACAGCGGCAGAACACCAATCCTGTCCTTCTGCTTGATGTCCTCTACTCGCGCCGCTGGCTGAATCACAAACCGCCCAGCAAGGCTTCCCTGGATTTCATCGTCAAACTGCAGACCGCCATTGAAGGCATCTTCTGTCACCAGAGGAAGAGGGGCCGTCAGCCGGTAACCCCGTTGCTGGAGATGCTGAGCGAGTTCATCAGCCAATCGAAAAGTCTGAGGATTCAGCGTCGGCGGCAATTGCGCAGCATTAGCTGCTCTTGAGCGTCGAGGTAAACCAATTGACACTGCGCTAAGTCCTGAGAAGGCGGCAACTGCAAGAAAGGATCTGCGCAGCATCAAAGACACCGTGAAAGTTATGTAGCTCTAGCAACAACTGAGATCGTTGTCGGCTGGGCGAAGCTCCTTTGAGACCCTTGAGGAGGTGCGTCATCACCCCCGGGGGGAGAGGTCGGCTCAGCTTGGTGGCAGCACTATGAGCCAATGACTCTGACCTGTTCAATCGGTGGCTGTCTGGTGGCTTGCAAGACTTTGAAGAGACTGCCGTGGAGGTGCTGCTGCAGGACTGGCTTGACCCGTTCTTGACGGAAGCGGAGCAGGCCAGGCTCCTGGGTTGACACCTAGGTGTGAGTCTCTAACTAGATGGGGAGTGAGTCAGCGAAATAAATACCTCAGACTGGGGATGTGAAGAACAATGGCGTGATTATTCGATGAATTAAGCTATTTCTAACCAGGAATAGGCTTACTCATCTTATCTTTCGAAATTGGCGTTGGGATTCCCAAATCATGACCTCCCAAAACATTTCCTTTTCTTTTGGGGCGTCAAACTCTTTGCAGCTGTCAATATTATCGGGTCGATTTATTTTCTCATGAGAATTGATGTATTAACGGCAAGGATGCTCGAGTGCTGACGATGGCTGATTGCGTAGATCTTCTTGCAAGTTTGCCGGCATTTTAAGTTAATCTATCAGTTTTTTTTCTTTTTATTCTCATGTTTGTGATCTGGTTATGTAGATTGATATTGCACTGTCGTTTTCGTGGCGTCCATTGCTGACTGTCTTTGTAGAGTGGAACTAAACTTTGAACGAAAATCAATATAATGCCAATTGCAGAAACGGTCCACTCCCCCTCAGGCCTTCTTTTTCGGCTTTCAAATTCTGTAGAAAATTAGCACTATCTAAATGCTTATGCTGGTATTCTCGTCATGCATGGTATGAGTTCGATGATCTGAATTCATGCTTTTCGGTATTTATTGCTGCTTGATCTGAAAGCCATAACTCTTCTGCCAGGCTTTTATTGATTGATTTAACTGTGTTCGACTTTCTTGCAATCTCTAGATATTTTGATTGTTTGGTTTTTGGGATCGGTGTTTCCCACTCTTTTTGGACAATTTTTTCACTTCATTCCTGCTATGAGTTTACTATTAAGTTGCGAGTTGGATACTGAGATCACTCTCGTTTTTCATGGCGATGGGCTGAAAGCTATACAAAATCCGCAAGGGAAAAGTAGAGGGGCGTTGTGATTGTTGCTATCTATCTTCCGACAAAACTTCACCCCGCTTGAAGGCGGGGTTTCTGCAGTCCAGATGGGCCTTCCTTCACCCCTGCACATGCTCCCAGCCGCTTTCGAGTAGCTCACGGCATCTAGGACGCGCAGCATCGTTCTCGGCTTGGCTGTGATTCATTGCCTCCAGCCGTTTCTGCTCATCCAGCAGGCACCCGCACCGAGCAGCCAGCGCAGCTGTCTCGACCTCACCCTTGGACCTCCGCGTGGGGCATCGTTTGGCCATCAGTAGATCCGGACCCCGCTTGGCCCCAACCGCCAGGGCGTCAGCCCCTTGCTGATGGCGATTTTTGTGTAGCCGAGCGCGTCCGCCATGGGGCCGTGCTCCGACGCTGGATCATGGACTAACAGCCGCGGTTCGAACTCCAGGTATTTCAGTGATCGGATCAGCCGGCGACACTTCGGATCCGCCGGCAACCGGCGCGAGCTATCGGCCGCCAGGATCATCAGCCGGGTGGCGTTGACCTTGTCGAGGATTGCCTAGGCGGCTCGGGGGCTCTGGACGCTGAAACCGACGACGTCCTTCAGGATTGCCTGATCGGACAGGCCAAGCGATGAGGTCTGTTTTCTCGAGCCAGTCGGATCAGGCCAGCAGAGGATCAGACGCTGCTGGTAGCGGCTGCGCACCTCTAGGGCCATCTCCCGGGTGTCGGCCTACATCAGCACGATCTGCTCCAGCGCCTCCATATGGTCCCCCTGCAGATGCATCAGACAGGCGCAGAACGGTGATTGGTTGAAAAGTAAAATGGGCTAAAATTCAAAGTAAATCGTTTCAATTTGCCTTATCCATTTCTATTCAAAAAATGTGAAATTACTCATTCTGATCCTTGTATCAATATATGGTCTTCCTTCTAGTGGCTTTGGCGGAAATTTTATGGAGGACAATAGAAAAGATAATGATACAATCAATAAAGCAACAAGCTATCCTGTATTTCATGCTAAATGCATGGAGAAAGAAATGACTATGTGGGGTGAAGTTGCAGAGCTGATGGTTGATCTGTCAACGTCCCATTGCTACTGTAAATACGCTGAATTGCAAAATAGTGGCAATTATAGCGCGGAAAGTCAAGACATTGCAGCATCAAGTTGCTATCGCCAAGCAACAATGGACAAAAAGGCTGAATTCATTTGGTGGGCTCTGCCATTACACAGAAAGAAAATGAGAGAATAAAGATTATGCCTAAATGCATTCTTCCATCAAGTTCTACGCCAATGTAGGTTCAGGTGCTATTTACTGATGGGAATATTCCCTGAGTGATCAGATATTGAGGTCTGCCCTAACCACCTTGTGCTCACGCACGACCGCCCCACATACCAATTCAGGGATCTCGTTCAGATGAAACCAAAGCAATAGAGGCACGACGATCCATTCAGCCGTTTTCGAGCTGGGTAACGGTCATCACGACAATGAAAAGTCGCGGGAGCATCGCTCGAATTCCATAATTGGGTGGATTTATAAGTTCCCATCGATCAAGCCAAAATCAACAACTGGAAAACCATTGCAGTAAAGATGGAAGCGAGTGCAGACAACGAAAGCTGGTTTTATCTCCGTGCCCTAGCAATTGCTGTGGCGAATCAATAGGTGCACTCGGTTCTGTACGAACCATGCTGGAGGCAGCAGTGGAATCCTGAGAAGGTTCTTAGCAAGCTCTAACAGTTCTTTTGTGTACGGATCAAATAAGTGAGAGATGGTGAATACATCGGAGGGAGGACCTTTTCACACTTTCAAGCAATGAAGCTCTCAAATTCTTGTGGACAGTATTGCTGCTCTGCTGTTTTGCAGCATCTTTTATAAAGTCACCTATTGACGAATAAGTATGAAATTTTTCAAGATAAAATTTCAAGCGATTTGGGTTTCTAAGCGGTAAATCGTTCAACTGCTACCACCAATCAATTACTCAAACCAATTGTGGCTACTACTCGAAAGAAAAAATTAACTCTTCCACAGGTTGAATCTCTAATTAATGAGTTGCTTTTGCCAGGGAATAGCACCTTTGATGCATTGCTTTCATTTGGAGAGCTAGTTAATGGGGGACCGTTTAAACAGCCTCCTAAGCCAAAAGCAAAATCATTGACAATGTCAGTCGCCAAAAAAGCTGTTTTGTAGAAGTTTAAATGCTCTACGGTGACTGAGCTTCGCAAAAACAAAACTTTCACTATGTCAATGACTGGTGAAAACATACGTCTTAAAACCAAGGATGATTGGATAAAGCTTTATCGACGCTGGGTTTCTGTCCCTGAGTCTGACCGAAGTAAAACTGGACCAACGTGCATTAATGGGATTGATGTGCTTGAAAACTTAAGGCCCTGGCATGTTTTCGGCTTGGATCCAAAGATTGCCACTGCCGAAGATGTCAAATCATCATTCCGTGAGCTTGTGAAATCTCACCATCCCGATGCGGGCGGAGATGAGCGTGTCTTTTGCAAGCTTCAAAAGATGCGCGATTCAGTTCTTGCAATGATGAATTAGGAGATTATTTATGCCACGTGATTTATTAACCGATAGGGAAACTGCAAAGGTTCTTGGCAAGAGGATCAACACTCTTTATAAGGCTGTTGATTTCTTTGATTCAGACGACAAAGACGAATGGGATCTGATCGAGGGAGAATATTTTGAATTTACAACTCGATCAGGCGATTATCGTGAACGTCGATTTTATGAAGAGGGTGTCGAGGCGCTCGCCGAATACTTTGATCGTAATACACCAGGGCTCATCAAACTTGTAGCCGAAGCTTTAACTCATCGCCGACGAAGGCGTAAGCAAATGCTTGTTTCGAGACGTATTACCCAGGAATTAATTGAATCTGATTCAATGCTTGATGTGCGTGGTGAGCTTGGATTTGTTGGACGCAAAACCTGTATTAATGTTCTTCAGACTAACGGTCGCGGCATTAATAACTCCATTCAAAGACTTGTTCAGTCAGGACGGCTGGATGGTGAAGAGGGACTTGAACTAGATAAACACTTTTTGCTACGCGAAGACGGAGAAAAAATTTGGAGCCAAAAAGGTTTGGCAAGTATGGCTATCGATATGTGCCATAACTCAAGTATCACTAAAGCGCGCAAAGCATGGGTGGGAGCAGTAGGTGAAGTGGTGGAAGATTGCTTCAAAATAGAAATTAAACGACTCGCTGCAGCACCGCTCAGGATCGACAAAGCAATCGCTAAGGCTAAAAGAGCTGCACGGGATACTTGCCAAGTGACTGGTAAGAAAAAAGCAAGAGGTAGAGATCTGTCGCTTGATGGTCATCATCTTTTTGACAAATCCAATCGCTCTGATCTTGCTGATTTCTCTGATAATATTTTGGTTGTTGAGTCTTCAATACATTCTGATTTCCACTCATGGAAGGCTGGTTCCGGTTGTGAGCCTAAGGACTTTTTGAATTTTAGTTCTGAAATTCGAAGTGATCTGTTTGACTCCAGCAATAGGCGATCAATGGATAGGTTCAATAGTCTGACTGTAAGGCTTACGCAGCTTCAGAAGATCTATGAAAATAATCATCTTCGCTATCATTAAGCAGCGCTCAAGGTTGAATGAGACTAACTATTAAGTCTTATTTTTGATTATTCTATCTTTGGCTATCAAAAAGAAAAACCAGCCCCGTATAAAACCTTATGAGTGGCGAGAGGGATCGTCTTGCAATGGCCAAACTTGGAAGCAAACAGAGGCTTTCCATTTTTCATCCCTAACGACTTCGTCGTGGTTTTGAGGGTGCTCAAATCGACGATGAAATCGCTGCCAACTGGCGGGTTGAGAGCAGTCAACACACGCTCCCCATCCTGCTTACTCCACTCACCAACGCGGGTTTCGATCACAAAGCTGTTGCCCTTGATCCGACCCTTAGTTTTTACCGAAAAACGATCCACAGCTTGCGGCGTATAAACATTGTCTGGCTGGACATGGTGATAGAGCTGTCCCGTCTGACGATCAAAAACAGGCGCGCGATGCACCGACTCCCCTGTGCACTCCAGTCGCATCAGCGACGGTGCACTGCTGCAACCACTGAGGACGACAGCTAGCAGAAGCATTGGAGAACAATTTTGCAGATCCAATGGGTGCATGGGACAAGGGGCGAGGGTCTTGTTTCTCCATCACCCTGCCGATGGCACCAGCTTCAGGCTGTGACCGCGCCCACTGCCATCTGTGAGAGAGAGACAGGCTGATGGCTTGGCAGCTGGGCGTGAGCCTCTAGGCCTTTTGGGGGATTGGTCAGCAGTGATCACTAACCGTTCGGGGGATGCCCCTTCACCACCCTGTCAGCGACTGTGCCATCAGACGCAATCAATCAATGAAAGGTCTCACACGTGTTGTTGTCGATACTGTTCTTGGCAGTCTCCTGGGTGCGGCGTCGTTCTTCGCAGTCGATGCACTGATGTCCTCTAAGGCTGAAGCACAAGAAACTGAAGTGAGAGCTCTAACTGTTTGGTTGAGGAACCCGGAGTTAAAAGTCGCTGCTGCAACTCCGTTTTTGTTCTCCTGTGAGATTGATGACGGTGATGCTGATCCATTTGAGGTGACTGTATGGTGACCTGTTGAGGCTCCTAGTTCACTTTGATAACCACCTAGGCGGGCTTCGCTTCCACCCGGCTTACTTCTATATCACCACAACCAAATGTCGGACGAACGGACCTTGTACTTGTTCGGCAACATCGGCTTCATTGCTTCTAGCACGTAAGAACTCAAGCCATCGGAATGGTGGTTTCGGGCACTGTCTGAAGTCTTGTCCACTTGGCATAGTCACCCTTAAATGTGATGCGAAGTGAATGAATCCTGGCGGGAAGCCTGATGCCTATTGGCTGAACGCTACATAACATCCGAAAGGGAACAGCAGGGGGCGTTATGTGCGATATCCATCGCCCGAAAACAAAGATTGATCGTTTCTATTACACCAAAATTTATTCTTTTTTGTGGGCTCTAAAGTATTACTTTTGGCATAAACGCCTTTGAGCAGCTATAAACCAAATAGTTCAGAGACTCAATATGTGGATCTTTGCCTTAATGGGCTTACTTGGACTACTGGCTGTAGGAGTAGCGCTAGTAAATGATCAAATCAGCGATCAAACAGGAGGAGGTAGGATTGAACGGTACGAATATGGACAATCAAAAGATTAATTTAGCTTTACTGATCGATTTCAATACGCATTAAGCCCTATGGCTGAAAGCTATACATAACCCGGAAGGGAAAAGCAGGGGGTGTTATGTGTCGCTATCTATCTCCCGACAAACATTATTTACTAAATGCTCAGCAATAAATGACTTATGATGGAGACACTATTTGGTATTGATGCATTCCAGTTATGTCGAGCGTTCATTCTTATTCCTCCTGCGTTTTTTGTTGCATTGTTCTCAACCACGTATTTGGAGGAGATTAAGCAAGGGATGACATTGGCTTCAAAAATTTAGTCTCAATATTTTCTGATTATTATTGTTCAGGTGGATCTAGCTCTTCCTGAAAAGGGCTCTTTCGCAGCACTTCCTTGAGCTGCAGTAGTTCACGCCATTCATCGAGCGGTTTTTCCCAGTCCTCCTCCCAACGTGCAGCGATAATGTCATCCCCCACTTCTTTGGCTACTTCCAGTCCAAACATAATTCCATCCCAGACGTCAGGCTTGGCACTTTTATTTTCTAGGGCGTGAAAAATCCATGCAATCAGGAAAGCTGCTGAGCCAAATTCGTTCATCGTGACGCTGTAATAAGTAGCACCCGCAGCTTCCCCGGCAGGAGTGATTGGGGTCCCGAGAATCAGATGTAAGAGGTCATGAGTGCCTAAACGTCTGGCCTGTATGTACTCACCATCAGAAAGTTGAGACCCCGGCGGGGATGGCTGCATAAGAGGAAGGCCTAATCGATCATTGCGTCTTTGAAAGCAACTACCTAAGCTTCCATATGGCATTGATCGAAACGTTTTAGAATCAGGCCATGGGTGAAAGTAGCGTTCTCGCGCTAACTCCCGTAATTTGGTTGACTCTAGTTGACGTGCACGAGCAATTTCCCCTAAAGGACTGTGATTGATCGTCTCAATCATCGGTAGTCCATGAATGAGTGCATGATCAGGATCTCTTGCTGTCTGCAAGACACCAATCGCTGTTCTCAGTGCATCATGACGAAGGGTACGCAGGTCTTGCATGGTTTTTGGAGAACTTGGGGTAAGTCTTTAACGCTTTTGATCTAGAACATAATCACGCAATCGCAGAACGATTTATTAAAACCTCCTGAGAATCTCCTTAATTTAGTTTCTAATCAGTCATTACACTGCGAAGGTTTCTTTAGGGGGCGAGAAACCCACAATCAATCACCTCCAATGAATCGATCAGCTCATCAAGGAGAAGCTGAAATGGTTGCCTAGGCTCCACCAGTAACTAAAGCCGCTATTGCAGGCTGGTTAGGAGGAGCAACCATGATATTTGCGGGTCTCCTTCACCTTAATGCAGGTAAAAATCTGATCTAAAAGAATTTGCTGATCTAGCGCAAGGGATGAAGCAAGCTATAGGAATAGGATATTTAGCCGTACGGTTAAATACGTGTGAGATTTTCTAATATATGTCGACATATGAAGCCGACAGGGTGAAAGTAATACAAAATAGAAAACCCGCAAGGTAAAAGCAGGGGGCGTAGGTGTCGCTATCGATCTCCGGACAAAACACATGCCCCGCATAGAACTGGGTTTTTAAGGCGTTGCTGTGCTTGCCTGTCCCAAACAGGGGAGGCAGGCGCTTGTAAGACCACTCAAACAGGTTATGCAGGATCAGCCAATCTGGTCAATTCTATATAAATCGGAGTGAATGCCTCCACTGCTCACATCAAGTAAATGAATTTTTCTGCTTCTAATGCTATTGCTGCCGTTGCCATCGGCGCTTCATTTATTACTAGTAATTCTACTTATGCAAATGAAAAGCTTGCTAAATGCATTATAAAAAGTGGGTCAAACTTAGGCATTCTTCAATATTCAGGAAATTGTTTGTTTGCTCTAGGTGAGAATGGAAGTTTCTCTATCAGAAGAAGTGACGGGCATATAATACCTTCAATCAGTCAGGTCAATGTTTATGTATTGTCTCCGGGAATTGCGGAAGTTCGCGGATTGACAACAAATGGAATTAACAGCAGGTGGGGTTCCGCAAAGAGGAGTCAAAAAGATCCAGCATGCTGGACAGGGTCTGACTTTGAGGTTTGCGCATATTAAATTCTTGAAGCTGATGAATTTGTCTGCCAAAACAACTCACACCTAACAAATCCTGCCAAGAGCGGAGTTTTTTATTACAGCTGGGAATGCTTTAAGCAGTTACCTCTGATCAATGCACCTTGAAACCAAAATTACGTTGGCTCTGCTTCAGGAGCTACTGATGGCACTAAGGGCTAATGACGCTGAGGGCTTCAAGTCTTGGCTTGCCTTTGGCATTGAAGAGCTTTGAAGGGATGTGGCTGGTTAGGTCGAGTCAAATTGGATGGTGCCCTTGTTGGTTGAAGTGGAGCGAGACAGGCTGATGGCTTGGCAGCTAGGGGTCAGTCTCTAGTCCGCTTGGGGAATAAGACCGCAGTGATCACTAACCGTTTGTGAGATGCGTGGATGATTTGTTTGTTCAGAGGCTTAGATAATGAATCATTCCGCTGTCTTGGTCCTACTCCTTCTTGCTGGATGCTCCCTGAAAGCAGCTGCTTCCTCCTGCGCCATCGCTTCATTCCATAGCAGCTTCAGCAAATCGCGCTGCAAGAGGGCCAGGCTTCCACCCAACGTCACCACGCCGGCGCCCAAATCTTCCTCAGTGATCAGCTGGCAGCAGCGAGCCAGATCCAAGTGATCCTCGAAGGCGGTCTGCATCCAGTCGTCCATCAGTCCTCAATCCCGTTCCCTAAGTCTGCTGGGAGTGTTCCCCCTAGGTATCGAGAGCGTTTCACCCAAGCAGGGGGTCCGCTGAGCCGCCCCAGGGGTGATGTAGGAGATATGGCACCAACAACCCTCCAGCTGTTGAGTGCTGAGGACGATGGCTCTTCAGGAGAGACGATTCATGCGTTCCTGAAACTCTTGGCGCCAGACCGCCCAGGTCTTTGAACCGGGTGTTTGCTTGGCCATAACTGCTGTTTGCTGGCGGATCAGCTCTTCTGATTGGTTTAGATCGAGACCTGTCGTGGCATGGGGAGGGACATACCAATCCGTTTTCACAAACAGTTCGATCGTGTTGCCTTCGGGGTCTGGGACGTACAGCGACCAACTACCGCCATGGTTCATCGAGTGCATACCAGCTATGTCGAGTTCATGCAGCGTTTGAAAGGCGTCGATGAGGCCGCGGAGTGTCTCTATTTCAAATGAGATCTGGTTGAGAGTCGATTCACTCCCTTGCGCCCGACCTGGAGCCAAGACGATTTGATGATGTTCTTGCAAGGAACGGGAGAGAAATACCATTTCCTTATCGCCCTCCCCCAGTCGATCCGTTACGTAAAAGCCAAGAACATCGCAATAAAAGCGCTCCATCTCTGGCAGGCTTTTCACGTACAACCCGAGATGAGAAAAGATCGGCTGGAGAGGCAAGGCTGGATTCACGTCTAGAACTTGCATCAACGTGCGTTCAACTTACCCAGACCCCATGGCGCAGAAGCTCACTGAGGGCTGACCTACAGCGCCTAAACCGCAGGGGTGAAGATGAGATACGGCTTCTGCAGTCACTGACTCAACTCGGCATCTTGCCCGTCCATTCAGTTCACCCATGGGCCTGCTGACCTTGGCGAACAAGGAAGCTAGCAGTTCTGGAAAAACTAAATCACTGTTGATGTCAGCCCCGAAGGCGTCATAGCGATGGGGATTGATCAAAGGGTCAGTGAGGTTTGTTGGATGTTCTCTTGAATTGGCCTGAGCGGGCAAAAATGTACTGAAAGAACAAGAGATCCGGGCGAAGACACTTTGTTTGCCAGGTTCACACAAATGGCTGCAAAGCTTGATTCGGATGCAAGTTCATGGTGAGGGAGAAAAAACAGCTTGACCCGCCTCGCCAGGAGCGGTGTTTTATTACTTACTGAACAATAGCAACGCTGAAACTGCCCACTTCACCAAGCTTTCTGTAGCCCTGTAAGCAAGATCACAGCCACTGTTGAACCAGGTCATCGAGGGATCTGTCGGATCTTGAGATGCTGTGAATAAGCCAAATTCAAACCCATGGCATTCTTGAAATCACCTCTGAGCAAAACTCTTTCAGTGTTGGCTGTTAGTAGCATTGCTCTATTACCACTTGCTGATGCTGTCAAAGCAGCAACTCACGGCAAGCTCGATGGCTACTGTGTTGTGCAACCACTAGTTGGTGTGGATCAAACCAAATGCTGCGCAACAACATTTAAATCGCGTTGGAGAAGTGCAAAAAGACAAGACCTTGCAATGATCCGAGCAGAAAAATCCTGGAGTGCAAAAGCACGTATCAGGCATGGCAGGGACGCAAGGCTTTGGAGTCTTGCTGAAAATAAGAAATTTGAGAAAAAGAATGGATTAGGAAAATGGAAGAAAGTTCGAGCAGTTGGCACTGCTTGTACTTTCAGAATCGGTGATCCTTGATGGGGAACTCTTAGTGAGTATCAAAATCTCATGTCGGACAAAATACTATTCATCCTCACCCCGCCACGAGCGGGGTTTTTTTGATTGCCTACTGAATTGCCAGCAACGCTGAAACGGCCCACTTCACCAGGCTTTCTGGAACCCTGTGAGCAAGATCACATCCCTGTTTGATGCAAGCCATCACCTCTCCGATTCATTCGAGAGATGGTGTGTGCATCGGAGGAACACACCTCCACAACCTCATTCAAAACAATGACCAACAACGAACTCACACTCGATCAACTGCAATCTGTTAGCGGTGCGGGCACAGAAACCCACTGGAACCAAAAACTTCGTAATGCAAAAGGTTCTTACAACCTTAAAGAACTTGCGAACTCGGGTGAACTTGTTCAGAAGATGAAATATATCCCTGGTGAAATGTATCTCCTCATTCCTGGAGATATGTACTGATGAGTGGTTTCTAGGACTAATGAGCCCCGCCACGAGCGGGGTTTTTTGTTGCAGCGGGGAATACTTCAACCAGTTGCCTCCTAGTACTGACTCTCGACACTCAGATAACGCTGGCTTGGCTTCTGGAAGTGCTGATGGCATTGAGAGCAAACGATGCTGATGCATCCAGGAGTTGGCTTGCACTGGGAATTGAAGAGCTTGGTAGGGAAGTGGATGCTGAGTTCGAGTCTGAGTGGATGGTGCCTTGATTGGTTGAGACAGGCTGATGGCTTGGCAGCGAGGGGTGATCCTCTCGCTCTTATGGGGAATCAGACAGCAGTGATCACGAACCGTTTGGGGGATACGGAGTCATTCCGATTCAGAGATGGTGAATGCACGGGGGCAAAGAGACCTCAACAATCAACCACCAAGCCAATGAAGACTTCCACCACAACTGATAACAGCAAATCCTTCGCTGTTCATGCTGTTACTGCAATCGCTATTGCCATGGCACCACTGGCCATCGCATCCAACATCGCGGCAATGAATGCAACACCTGCTGCTAACGCAGCAACCTGCTACTCAACCTGTTATGGCGAGCAATTCAAAACAAGTCGCTATGAATTCACATCATCCACGATCTGATTGCGGGTTGCAATTTTCAAATCAAAAAATGATCCATCTAACGAAACAATTCACAGCACTTGCTACAGCTTCAATGTTGATTTCTGCCATGCCTTCTATTGCTGATGATGAATATGAATTCTTCACTACGCCATCTAAAAATATTTGGTGTGTTAGAAGGCATGATCTTTCGTCCAATAACCCCCTATCTGTCGAATGCGATGTTGCCAAGCATGCTTGGAAGAATTGGATACAAGGAGATCAGGATGGTTCTCATGGGAATAGGTTTGTTATCCCAGGCAATGGCCCTGCAGAAGCAATCAACAGTTCGGATACATTGGTTGGTAGTTCCGGTCCTGTTTTACAGTATGGGAGCAAAGTTACCTTTGGACTTCGTCCTGAAGACGGAACTATTACCTGCATCTCCGAAAAGATAGGGCTTACATGCACAAACAAAAGCGGTGGCTTAATGCATTTAAATCGTGAGTTCTATATCCTCAACAAGCCAGTACCTAGATAGATATTTTATCTTCTTTAGAAATAATTAGCAGCCATAGCCTGGGAAAGCAGCCAAAAAAGTAGGCAAGAAACGATGCCCGCCACCTGCTGGTTTTTTTATTGCCTATATGCCGTTGTGAGCAACAGCACAGTCCTATGGGAGAGCTACTCAGGCAAAGCACTGGAATACCTCTAGGTCACTGACGAGATAGAGGAAGCGATAACAAACTATGAGCGAGATTTTCGATAACTACAGGCTTCATAGTTGCGAATCGCGCAACAGCAGAACATCGCAACACGAAAAGAACCAAGCTCATAGCATGCATCTAGCGATCTTGAGTGAGTACTTTGACCTAACTTTTGACGCCTGGCGAAATTTAATGAAGTTGTGTGCTTTTATATTTCAGCCGTCCAACCATTGCTCAATGATTTTCTTTGCGGGAACTTTAGTAGCCACAACTACCGTGGCATTTGTAATTGTCATGCGCACCATTTTAAAAGAGCTTGATATAAAGCCTTCGCTACCAACTCTTCCTTCAATAAGCCTTTCTTTTAGGAAGCGTTCAGTTCAGTCAGCCAATATCTGAACGGCCCAGCCCAACGGCATCAGCTCAATCTAATGTCGACTATCAGAGGCAGGTTTGCTGAATGTAGCTATTGATCTCCTGACTGAACATGCATTGACCTCGCCACGAGCGAGGTTTTTTATTGCTTACTGAAGAACAGCAACGCTGAAACTGCCCACTTCAATAGACAAAAGAAAACCCCGCCAAAGGCAGGGTCTCTCGGCTTCTCGTTGGGCGTGTTACCTAGTTTCCACTCCGTGAAGAAGCCCTCCTCACATATGAATAATGCCTCAGAAACCCGGCAAAGCAAGTCCCTTCGTATCAGTTGATTGACTGTTCTGTGCAATTTCCTCAACATGTGCACGGCCAACTCCTCAAAAGGTTTGGCTCCTCACACCCATGAAGAGGGCTTAGCCGCCTTCTTTTTTATGCCTGGTTACTCAGCAGAAGCAGGCAGCAACCCAATGACTTCGAGCCAAAGGGCGAGCCAGAGCAATGGATGGCTTTACAAAGAGTTACAAATTCACCTAAGCTCTGTCGCAAAAGTTCATTGGCGCTTCTCATGACCGATTACTCCGCTGCAATCTTTGGCCTGATCGCCTTCACCGGAGTTGTTTCCGCTGCCGTCGTCTACATCCTTGCCCAGCCTTCCGACCTGCCAGTCGTAAAAAAAGCAAAAGCAGCTCAAAGCTGAGTCTCCGTCAGAAAAGTTCATGCCGTTTCAGGCCATGACTACACAAGACCTCCTCGTGCTGCTCGTGAGCTTCGGGATTGTCTATTTCGTTCAGAGCGTCTGCAAGCCGAACCAACAGCCAAAGCAATAAGCTTTACAAGCCGTAACTTTATTGTTACGGTAAGCAAAGCGTTCCTTGGACGGGATCTGCCATACAAATCCTCTGGGAAGAGGACCTAATTCAAGTCAAGGTCTCTGTGAAAAGAGATCTTTTTTTATGCCTTGGCTCACCCCATCTCGGGTGCCCATCCGGCGGTGCTTTCCATGTAGATGCCCAGAGCTTGCAAGTCTTTGTCATGTGTTGGCCCTGTTCCAATTGCTTCTGCCTGAGATTGCACGCCACCAATGTTCGGCCGTGCTGGTCGTCTCCATGCCGAAAGTGCTGGCAAGCGACACAAACACTCGAGCAACGGCAGTTCTGTGGCTACCGGTGATCCACGTAGCTCCATTCCTCCATGACCACTCTTAAGTGCAGATGTACTGGCTCGGTAGTGTGTTGCTCGTTAGCTAGCAACACTGAAACTGGCTATTTCAAAAGGCTTTCTGAAACCCAGTGAGCAAGATCACAGATCAGGTTGAGTGCAATCAACAACCAGAAATACAAAGCAGGCGATGGTGAATTCAACCAATTATGAGTTCAACTATGAACAAATCACTGTCCCGGTTACTGCTTGGAACGTCTTTACTTCTTGGGGCTCCTTTTATGCTCCCAGAGTCGACCCTGGAACCGGCACAGGCAAGAGCTGCGTGCGATGTCAGCTGTCGTTACCACTGTAGAAAAGTCTTCTTTAAGGAGGCGTGTAGAAAAAAATGTAAGCAAGAACAAAAGGTGTCATGTAAGAGAACAAAGCCGACTATCACTGTGACCAATATATGTAGGTATAAAGTCGGCGTCAAAGTAAGGTACAGAAGGAAAAATGGCGATATTTACCACATGCCGAAGCGTGTATTGAGGCCGTACGAGATATTCGGAAAAGATTCTTTTGGGAGTTGGAGTCATTCCGAAGTTCTGGACCCGGTAGGAGCGAAATTTAATACAGTCTCTTGGAAGATTCCTGCTGCTGGCCTCAGTCCAGAATACAAAATTTCATTACGAAGTAATGGAAAGTACTATGGCTTGGATAATCAAGGTAAGTGGCGGAGGTTAATGAAAAAAGATCGCGAATTTCTTACGATCAATCCCTACACTGTCCGTGGAAGACGGAACATCAAAATTAATTGTAGTTGAGCTGCCAGTGTTATATGAAATCGGTGGCGAATCTCTGCTTCTACCTTGGAACGCAACTATCAGCCGTTTTTGAATCACATAATCGAGTTGATGCCCGCGGTATTACCACCAGCGAATGCAAGGGCTCTGGCCATCCGACTGATTGAGCCTTGGGAAGAGATGCCCAACAACAGAGGTAAGATTGGGGCCTCACCTTTTGTCTTCAACATCCCTGTAGTCAGAGAGAACTGCAGCCTTAACGCCTCATTTATCCTCTAATCTTTGATATCAGGACAGGCCCTCCGTGCTGCTGTGCAATTTACTTTCAGGTCATTGTGAAGGTCGACTCTTCCATTGCAGTGTTTATTCTGACCACTGGTCTGAGCCCACACTTTGACCCGCACATTGTTCTCTGGTCGGTATGGATATGATTCATGATTGCGGCAACATACTTCAGCATCAAGACGCTTTTTAAAGTCTTTCTTTGCGATTGTCCCGAAGCTGTAATCGTAATTTTTCATGCTGTTACATTCACTCGGAAACTCGGGTGGATTGTCAGCTGAGGTATATGCATTGCGATGCGCCGCAAGGCATCGAATGATCGTAGCTTTTGCTCGTTGCCGGCACTTATTGGCTTTGGCCTTGCCGCATGTTCCAGGTGCCGAAAATGGCTGGTCCTTTAAGTGACTTGCCATTTTCTTTGCATAATTTCCAGATACTGAACCCCCAGTGGTTTCCCAATGGATCTTTGCGTCGCAATGTCTCGTGATCTTGCCTGCTATTGCTGGAGCAGCTATGGAAATAAAAATAGCAGTAGAAAGAATGATTCTTTTCATGAAAATCCTGGGTGTCGTGTCCTTTGGATTTGCGGCCTAGAAGCATTTAATGTCCCATTGATAAGCTGTGGTGTGGGACAAACTCATCAGTGGAATTAGCTCGTCAATCATTTTATTTAAGAACTGGAATAAGGAATCTGCCTGAGAACCTATCTGGCCTTACTTCATCATAGGGTTTTATTCACTCTTACATTTTGATAATCGAAAGCCGTGAGCTGAGCCCTTAGTACTGGATGAGTATTTTCTTAATCTTGGCTGAGGAGGATTGACTTTATTTGCTTTATTGCATTGTTTGAAAGTATGGATTTTGCTATGAAGTGGTTGGGAAGTGAGCGCATTATTTGTATTTTATGTTTAGCGTGTAGTATTTGGTAGAGAATTGTTGTTAGTATTTTTGTGTTTTAAGCTAGCGAAAAGCAACTTTGTCCCAGCCTCTTGCCTTATGTTTTGGCAAGTCGTAAGTTTTCCATAAACTTCTCGCCAGATACACTGTATCGATAGTGGCAATCTCGATAACGATTACTGGATGGTGACTAATCCAATGATGGGTCCAGCAAGCTTCTTCATTTCTGATCGATATTTTCCCTCTATTCAACCAGTTGGCTTCACTCTTTACATCTCTCATTCAGGTGGTCTTCTCTGCGGCCCTATCCCCCAACCGGTGAGACCAACTCACTCGAAAGGTTGAGACACATGGCCCTTATGGATGAGCCCTGTTCCTTCAGCCCTACGTCTTCCAAACTCGGTATATCGCCCAAACCAACAAAGTTACCCAAAATGCGGCAACCCATAACACAGTTGGACCAACTAAAGTTGTCGGCAGCATGTAGAACAGATCCCATAGGGGCCTCCTGCTGAAGGCTTGCCAAGCGATGTTTGGGATGACAGAGCATGCCCATGCAAGAGCTGCTGTGAAAATGGTTTGATGGTAATTGTTGTTTGCTCTTCCTCGTGAAACATTCGCCTCGGCATAGAGCTTGCCTGTGCCTGATGGTTTGAACCTGCCGTAGTTCTTGAGGCAAATTTCATCGTTTGCCCCAGTGATTCGGCAATATTCGCGACAGGCAGGTTCTTGCTAGGGCTCAACTCTTGGATCTTGAGTTTGTTTTTTTGCGCTTTGAGACCTGTCAGCTAATGGCTAGCACTCAAGTGCAGATTAGAAGTTCACTCTTTTTTTAGTTGATGTCATTTTCAATTCGAGCTTTAACACCAGAAACTTCATCAAGATTCTTGAAGTTCTCTGCTTCTTGCTCGCAAGCATGATGGTAAAAACTACCACTGATGATAATCAATGGCTTGGATCGTTTTAAGATCAGGCTCGTGAATTGTTTTAGTTATGCTCCGTAATTACTATTTGTCAAGGAAACATTGCCTCAGCTATAGCTATACTCCCTAATGGTTATTCGTCCATAGACGCTCGCACCCCATGGGTCGCTTTGTTGGTCTGCATTCACAGCAACCTGCTGGAAGAACGGTGTTTATCAGCTAGGACTTCTATGCCTTTGGTCCTTGTGCCTGTTGCCATTGGTCGGCTGTCATGTCCGGCATTATTGCCATCCCTCTGCCTTCATCACTATTGAACCAGCGTTGGGCGGGCGTTGTTCTGCTCAGCAGGAGGAAGGCCGCCCTTCCTGGTGGAAAGACGGCCTAACTCGCTCGTTTATGCATGGCTCAACCCATCACGACAGATAAAGATGAAAGGTCGAAGCTTCTGGCTAGAGGCGCCCTGGGGCCATGGCTCTAGGTGTTGGGTCGGTTTCTCCTAGGGCACCTAGGGCGGTGCAAGCGGAGCGTCGATGGCGTGACGTATCTGATGTGTACCTACCAAGCGATCAACCCAGGTCATTGTTGAGACTGTTGGAGCAGGGGCCAGAAAGTCAGTCTGCTTCTGTGATCTGCGCTGGTGGAGTGTCGGCTGTCATCAGCTCCTCCGATCTCGTTGCTCATACTTTCCACCCTCAGCAGGGTTCTTGCCATCGGTCAAATCGCGCATTGCCTTCAATGGCAAAACCTCCAATAGTGGGAATGGTGTGCCCAGACTCTGTTGCAGGGCAGAACTGATGTGACTTCGACCCATTGCAACCGGATTGGCAATGATGCTTCTGGGGGCTTCGACCCTCTCCTTGGCAATGCCAATCGTGACCATCCGTGACTTCTACGACGGCGATACCTGTCGTACGACAACTAGATAGAAGATCATGCTGGCGTGCATCGATAACCCAGAGCTCAGGGGCAGGAGTGCCGATCCGATACCAGTCCTGCCTGTCGCGCGTGATCATCTCCGAACCCTGGTCATGGGTCGTCGTGTTGGCCTGCGCAGGATCACCAACGACAGCTATGGCCTAACTGTGGGAGAGCTGCCCATGGATTCAATGACTCAATAATCTCTCACAATAATGATTCTCACAACACATTTCTCAGCAGCTCTTGCCCTCGGGCCTTGGCTACTCGATCACCTTCTGGCCCTATTCCCCTTAGGACTCCCCCCCTACGCCACCTCAAAACACAGGGCGCAGTGGCATGAAGGTTTCTCCAGTGAGATACATAATGAGTACATGATCTTTACAGCACTTTTTGCATCCGCGTTAGTTTTTGGATACTCCGGCCAAGGGGCTTCGCCCGGCGTCCTGGTTGGTATCAAACCTGGGCGATGAAAGTGTAAGTGCAGCCAGATTGCAGTAAAGACTTTCTTTGCCGTTGTTTCGTCCATTGAAATACAGCAGCTACTGTCTGCGTTGATCATCAGTACAGCGGCGAAATATAGACCGTTGGAGAATCTGGCTGGAGACTGGATAACGAATAGTCAAATTGCATCCGTGGTCTCTCACTACCCTGTTTGTGTAGGGGGAAAATAAATCTTGATCCTCAGGTTTGATCATTGAATCCTGATACTCAGCTTTGGCCTGTGGTTTTAGTTTCAGCAACAGTTGTTTTTTTGTTCGTGGCCTTATCTGCTTCAAGCACAGGCACTTTTGAATGTGTAGGAGCTTGCAAGTGCATGATTGAATGCCCTGGAACTTGCCTTTGTTGAAAGTTATATGTGCATAGTTCTGGGCTTTCTGACATCCTGTGAGCAAGCTCAAGGTTCCGACTCAACTCGCTGAGTGGGCAGTTTCAGCATTACTGTTATTTAGTAGGAAATAAAACCCCGCTCGTGGCGGGGGTGGTGATTTGTTGTTGATTCAGGGACGAGCGACAAGCCTCGAATCAGTTTGATCGGAAATTCAAAATTTAAAAGTAGTTTTGATCAGACCGCCAAAATTGCTGAAGGTGTCGTTTCTACTTTCGTTAAGAGCGTAAGAGAATTGTCCAAGAGGACGGCTGAGATAGTAAAGCGCAGGGGTGATAGAAATGTTGTCTGTAATTTGAAACATATACCACCATTCCCAGGCGTAGTTTCCGTCGCCGACCCAGAGGTCTGTCCCATCAGCTTCGATAGAAGTCACGAAAGTGGGTTGACCAACTGCCAGGCCAAGGGTATTGCCCTTCACGAAGGCATCAGCCCACTGAAGACCTAAATACCATGACTGAGAAGTCGTGGTGTTGTAGGAGGGAAAACGGTCTACATCCAGTTTGGTGGAGTTGAGCCCCCAGCCGGTGCTGACACTGGGTATCAAGCCGGACTTTTGAGGAGACCAGTATGCGCTCACACCAACAGAATTAGTGGTGCCAAGTTGTGAAAGGCTTGATGCAAAAGGGGTGCTGTTAGTTAAAGATAAGCTCATGCCATTATCGCCAGCTGCGTAGTTATACGCAGCTGCAATGCCCCACTGATCAGCCGTATAAGCCAGCTGAATCGTTCCGCTAGATGCGGAACAGTCAGTGGCAATTCCTCCGCAATTGTCATCAACATCCTGCCCTAGGACATTGGTATTCTCAAGCCAATCATAGCCAGTAAAGTTATTCGTACTACTCTTGTTTGGATTCGAAACGTTACCGTTAGCGCTGACATAATTTGCGCTAATGCTCCAACCATTGTTCGACCAGCTCAAGCCTGCACCGGGACCAAGCGCCAGGTTGTAAGCACCCGGCGCGCCAGCGTAGGTAAAGAAATCAAGAACCGTATCTGCCGGATAGACACTGGGCCAAACAGCCAGCATGTCGTCTTGACGGACCAAACCACCAACGGTTGCAGTGAAATTGTTGCCAATGGGGAACTGGTACCACAAACGGTTCACAGCAACACTGTTAGCACCTGAAGGCTCTTGGAAGGTAGTCTCCAATGCTGTCAGGCCAGTGGCAACGATTGGGAGTATTCCTCTGAATGTATTGCCTCCGACTTCACCAGCACCTCCAAAGACAGATTGATCGAAGTTGCCGGCACGCAGCATGGTGCGGAGAAGATCCTTGCCGGTGAAGCTGGTGTCGAGGAAGAGACGAAGGTCGTAGTTGAAAACTGTGCCTCCCCAGTTGCCGTTGTAGTTCTTGGTGGCTGCGCTTACGTTGCTCGAGGCTTTTGGAGCCCCAAGCACGAAGCTGGCTTGACCTTTCAGCTTGGTGGTGGTGGAGAACTGAGTGGCTTCCAGTTCACCAACGCGGGCTTCCAGTCCGTCCACACGGCCCTTGAGGATCGCGAGTTCCTTCTCGAACTCTTTCATCAGACGCTTGAGCTCTTCGGTCACTTCAGTAACGCGATCGAGACAGGCATTCAACAGAGCCGCCGCTTCAAAGCGGGTCATCGCTCTGTTGCCGCGGTAGGTGCCGTTGGGGTATCCAGCGACGCAGCCGTAGCGCTCGATCAGGTTGCTCAGTGCCTGATAGGCCCAATCGGTGGGGTACACATCAGAAAACTGAGCGATGCTGGTGACTTGCTCACCAGTGGCGGTGTAGTCAGACACACCGTTGATGTTCAGCTCAGTGGCGTTGGCAGCCACAGGGGCCAGAAGGCCCAGTACCGCTGGAGCCACCAGCAGTTTGCGGAACAGTTTCATTTTCGGTCCTCACACCAAAAACTTGCGTTACTCAGACGCACTGCTTCGATCCTCAACAGTGCCAACGAACCATCCCGTTTACGCATCCTGCGTGCAATCGATTGGGGTCAGTTTCATCTTTGCCGGTTATTTCTCAAAATTAAAGACGAAGTTGATTGGTGCGTAGCGTTGCCAACCGATCTTTTGCAGGATGATCCTCATCTCGATGCCCTGGTGACACACCCTCTGTTTCTGTCTGAGGTCTTGCCCACTAGTCGTGAGTGGCGACAGGAGGTAACCATTCCGCATTGATCGTGCAGGGTGGGGGTATCGCGTCGGATTTGGATTAGCTGCTGTGTTGTTGCTGATCAACTCGTCAGCCCTCACCCCCGGGCTTCTCTTTAGGCAGGGTTTGAATCAACGACTTAAGAATTCGATGTCTGTCTTTGTAGTAGGCCTCTATTAATAACCACCGAAGCGCAAAGCAAGCTCTAAGGCTCCATAACCAAATAGGAAAGTGCTTCCAAGCAGTGCTATCTCTTTTTTTGAGCTTGCCATAAAGATCAGGGTTGACTCCATCACCAACGACCGAAAGAATCCAAAGGAAATCTGAAGGCTCAACGTTTCGAGATTTTTCCATTCACCTGTCCCAAGGACCTCTGTTTACGTAATTTCAGGAAACAGGCGTAACAGCAACTTTTGGGTCCTGGCGCTCTATTCCTTTATCTTCCCCAAACAAAAATAACTGCTGAAATTTATTTCACCCCTCTAGGTGTCCAGTCTGCGGTGCTCGCCATGAGGCTGCCCAGAGATTGCAGGTTTGGGTGAAGTGTTGCCCCTGCTGGAGAAGTTCCTGCCAGATGTTGCACGCCATCATGATGTGGCACTGCTGATTCACGCCATCCCTGACTTGCTGGCAAGCCTCGAAACCACTTGAGCAAGGACAGTTTATGAGTTTCCTCTCGTCCCCATTGCTCCACTCCTCCATGGCTGCTGGTTAGTAGGCGTGTGTTGACACAAGAGGCGGCAGATGGTTCACCACCAACACAGAAATTGGCTACAGCAGCAGGTTTCTAGGACCCTGTGAGCAAGATCACAGACTTGGGTGATTGCATTAGCGAGTGTGGCTGTGAATTCAGAGAAGCCGATGGAGTCAGGGGCGGGCAGCACAGCCTTGCACTTCGAGCTTTTCCTCAGAAGATTCAAGTGGTTTGGCTCTAAACAAAGGGAGGAGCCAGCTCTCCTGTTTCGTTCACTTCAAGACACCGATCACCATGACGGAACACACGGCACAACTGATGGATGAATCTCAAAGGGATTCAGAGCTAATTGATCAAGAGATCTCTTTTCCAGTGCTTTGTGCAGTCTCTGCGGGGTTCAATGGATATCCATGAAGAGAATTTCTGTATTAAGTATTGAATCGTTTAAAGCCGTTGATGGGTTAGAACATAAGAATGAAGTTATTGCCTAGTCACTACAAGCGATTGATTCCTCAAGAGGGCATTCAGGGTTGCTGGATGGTGAAATCAAACGGGAGTCCTTGAGTGAGGAATCAGTTGACTGGGTATGAGATTGTCGTACAGCTACTGCTTAGGCTACTCCTATACCCATGCCACTGAAATAAGCAATCAAGACATTCATTGATATCAGTGAGTAACAACCCTGCTCCCAATTTGGTTTTATGATTACCTCTTGCTGCCATGATTAGGGGACGTCCCCTTCATTGTTGGATTCGTAATAGTCTTGGTGAGAGTTATCAGAAAAATGATGGCTTTTCTGGTATAACGTGTATAGGTTTAGAAGATTAGATCTTCTCTCTTCGTGTTCGTTGCTAACCATCAGTTGATCATACTGAGTAATTACATTTTCGTCTAAACTTTCTTCTGCCCAGGTCATTAGACTCCAGTATTCGTCATACCCTCCTACAAGATCTTGCAGTTGGTCAATGTAGAAATCTGCTCGCTCTCCATCGACAGAATATTCAGAGCTTAGCTCTGAATATTCTGTCGATAACTCTCCAATCAGTTCGTTTTGTCGAAGCAGCTCTTTCTCTAATTGGTTGAACTCTTGCAGTATCTGTTCCCGTGAACCAGCCCATTCAATCTGAGTCTTATCGAAATTGATATGCTCAGCCTCGCTCCCGTTATAGAAGGCTTTGGGATTGATTGTAAGTCCGTTGTACCTATCCATTGTTGTCATTAGCAAAGTTCGTTAGAATCGCTAAGATCCAAAAGTTTTCCTACTTTGGTTCGATAGTGTCTTAGGTGGTAGCCATTCAGCTAAGAGTTCTGACGCCCTTGATGCATAGAGTTGTCTGAAAGTAATCATACTCAATGACAATCTAGTGCTTTCAATAAACAGCTTGTAGACTAATGAATTAATTATTGGTGAGAAAGGCCTAATCGCATGCTCATTGACTCCTCACACTATGACTGAAGTGTGACATTAACGCGATGGCAATAATGAAGGAGTTGTCATTTTTATGTTGGTCATTATCATTAGATTCTGCATGGACATGCCGTATTTAAGGTTTAATTTGGTTTGTGTCCGCCAAGACGACCTGTCGCCGTTGTGGCGTAGTCTTAGAGGCATTGAAACTTCCAGTAGCAAAAGACTATCAATACTAAAGTCTTCGTCTGAAATTGAGTGTGTTGAATTCATTTTCTATCTGTTCTACAGGACACCTTTTTACTGCAGACTGATTTTGTGAAGCCTACCTTCCAAAACAACTAACGAGACTGCGTCCTTGCTAACGGCTGAAGGGATTTAACTTCTTACTTCTCCTGATGTCCCAGGTCACAATGTTGATAGAGCAGCTGATGTTGCATCAGTTTCCCTGCTCGCAGAGGTATCGCCTCCCAAGCTCCCTTTGAACCAGTAATTAGCCTTCGGTAGCTTCGTTCTATCGATTTGGTGATTCGTGCTCTCGCTTCAGGTGAGCATCAGGCCAGCAATGGGACCGAGTTCATGTTGAACTACGAGTACGCTTATCGATCTCTAAGTCATCCGATTCTGATGCAGCTATGTTTGCTGTATCGAGAAAATGAACAGCCTAAAAAAATTTGTCAACGGCAGCAATTCTTAGCGCGCTCCAACTGAAAGGAGGGAAAAGTCAATCAACCTGGTGGCTAAGGATTGGCTGACCACCGCGAGCGTGCTTTACAAAGCGTCATCATGGCGATAAAATAAACAAACGATTTTGAACACGGGATCGTGAACTCCTCTGGGAAGAGGTTCTCATCACATCAGAAGGTCTCTGTGGAAGGAGATCTTTTTTTATGCCTTGGCTCAACCCATTTCGGGTGCCCAGCCTGCGGTGCTTTGCCATGTGGGTGCCCAGAGATTGCAGGTTTTGGTGAGGTGTTGACCCTGCTGGAGAAGTTGCTGCCTGATGTTGCACCCCACCAGGGTATGGCAATGCTTGTCCACGCCATGCCTGAAGTGCTGGCAAGCCACGCAAACACTCGAGCAACGGCAGTTTTTGAGTTCCCTCTCGTCCACATAGCTCCACTCCTCCATGATCAGCTCTCAAGTACAGATGTACTAGCTCGGGAGAGGGCTGGTCGTCAACAAGAACAGCTGAAGCTGTCCACCATCGCTTAGTTGGTTGCATTGGACTCTGTAAGCAAGATCACAGACCTGGGTGATGGCCATCAGCGAGCGAGGCGGTGAGTTCAGAGAAGCTGAAGGAGTCAGGGGGGCAGCCCAGCGCTGAACTCTCAGCTCTTCCTCAGAAGATTCAAGCGATTTGGATCTACAAAAAGGGAGGAGCCATCCCTTCTGGTTCGTTCACTTCAAGACACCGATCACCATGACTGACATCAACTCAAAAGCGATGGATGAATCACCCGTGGATTCAGAACAGATGGATCAGGAAATCAAGCCGGAAGACCTGCATGCGATCTCTGGTGGCTGGGGAAGGAGTTGCTATTACAGCTACAGCAACAACCGTTCTGCTAGCTACACCGCTGCATCAAGTGATGACGGTAGAAACGGTAGAAACTGACATCTCTGAGTGACCTGACCACCCCGCTACGAGCGGGGTTGTTGATTAAAGCCACTGAGCTCCAACAGATTGTGCTGGCCAAGTAATCAATACCTTCACGATGCTTAGTTTAAAAAGGGATCACGATGGACCATCTATTACGTCTGAACCACCAACGATTGCTGCTCACCTCCCGCTTTGGAACACTTCCAGAGTTGAATCCGTTCGGATCATCAGCTTGGGGGCTAATTTTCGTCGCTCCGTCCAATGGAATCTCGTACCCCACGTAATGGTCACCTTCTTTCTGACATGACCTCGAAGGATATTGCGAATACGTCGTCCATATGCCAGTTCTCTTCACGGTGTAATTTTCAGCTGATGATGCCCATTGTTGACAAGCCCTATACGCAGCTTCTGGAGACTCATAGCGGTTCAAACCCTGGACAAAACCGATAAGATTCGGGATTTGGGTAATGACAAGAGCGGCGAGAAGTAACTGGGTGATTTGAATAGATCTCATCAGCAATATGCAGTCATTAGAAATGGGAGTTACTAAATCCATTACAATGTCAATGAATCCATCGTAAAGACAAAAAGTGTTTGATTGCTGCCACCATTGATGCGGTAAATCGATGCGTGCTAGATATGATCATTGGCTAATGCGCGTTTCGCTTAGCTTTGCAGAGGGATTAACCTCATTGCGATAGACAATCTAAGCAAAACATGTTGGTCCAGCTCCTGCCCCAGCGATCCATCTCAATACTTTGAAATCACAGTTGGCAATTCACCCTGAGTCCTATGAAGGAGTGATGCATGATGATCATCCAAATGTTCATCCATAAGCTTCAACTCAGACAGCTGTTAAGCTCTCGCCGATTCAATCAGGATATCTAAAAAGATCACTATAAAGTTTTTAGTCGCTTTTATGAGGATAAAACGGAAGGCCGACTCGTACACTGTTCCCGCTTTAGCGTCAAAATATAATGCAATCAATACCTATGAATGAACTGTTGAAATAGCGCGAAATTCATATCGTTATAAAGGCGATCCTCAATTCCAGCGCCAAAGGTTAAGAGCAAGGATCGTAATCGCATAACTTTTAACATGTATATCAATCTTAAGCCAAAAAACATAGAGAGGTATTCTGAGCTAAAAATTAATAAGATGTTGCGTCAATGGCCCTTTCTAATCACAAGGGTTGATTGTTTTTAATTCCAGCTGGAACTGGAGATGTGGGCTGTTAAGTCCTGGTAAAAGTAAAGAAGCTACCAGCACGAATTGGCAATCAGATACTGATTTTCAAAACCATATTGAGGCTTGTAATCGATGGTTCTAGAATAAAGATTATTGTTTTCCAATCGCGTCACATTTGCTGATGCCCAAGGTCATGAGACTTTCTTTTTCTATCAAATGTTGTTAATACAGGGTCACCCCAAAACAGAAGCCACACTTTTGAAGTCATGAACAACGCTAGTCCTAGACTCTCAATCCAAATTTGGCAAGGAGTTCAAGGGACCGTCTTGAGTGTGATTCCTGCTGCTTTTCTTCTTGCAGGTCCACCTCCTCCCCCAATGCTTCCTATTGAAATTGAAAAGCCAGTTCCAAAAGAGCATCCTGGCTTGAAGGTGGAAAATTTCCAATTTGAAATTGATCAGAAAAATTTTAATTGTTCTGCAGGAGAACTGAATTCAGGTAACAAAGCACCATATGCCTACAGCCCATCAAACGAGTCTTTTGCTGGCGAACTGCAAATTCATGCAGCTCGATGCAAGACACGTTTTTAGACGAGAGTAGATGAAAACATAATCCGCACGTCACACATCACAACAATCTGAGCTATCAGTCCATGAGCTTTCTAGGTCTGAACGTAGGGACTCATAATGTCAACTCTTTACTTGTTAATTAACTACCAGATAAGTTGATCGAGGGTACTCTCATCAACATGAACTCCAGAATTGCTTAAGCCAAATGGATAAGCGACACTGAGACCCACAATGATGGAAATGCAACGAGCAGGATGATCAGTATTCTCGTCGTTATGACCCCGCACGGATAACTCGGAGAGACGGGCTACACCACTGGCTTCTGGTTCGAAGAATTTGCTGCTCTATATTTCATATTCAATGAAGCAGGAGCAACGATCCCATTCGCATCCCCGCAAGGAGAGTTGCCGACAATCGAACCCAAGAGCAACAGTTTGGACACGGAGACAGAAACCATTTGACGGTTCAAGGCTGATTGTTTAGCCGCTCGATCATTCGCCACTAGCGCAAGGCCGTACTTCCTTTCAGCTCATTACTTTGACGCAGTTTTTAATCCCCGAGGACTCGCTCCTCTATAAGCCTTTGTAGACAGCGAATCATCGATTCAACTGATTGAAGATTTCTGGGCAGATTGCAAGTCTATCTTCGCTGTATGCCATGCTCCAATCGTTTTCATCATCGCTAAAGATCAGAATGGTGAGCCTATTGTCAAAGGACGAGAAGTGACTGGATTCACCAATTCTGAAGCAGAGGCTATAGGCCTCAGCAAAATTGTGCCTCGGCTTCCAGAGCCAACAATGATTGCTAATTAATGGTGCCAAATATTCGAGAGGTAGCGACTGGCAGTCTTATACATGCCAAGACGGCAATCTGATTACCGGTCAGAACCCGCGATCATTTGAAGCAGTGGCGAAACTCATACTTCGAGCTCTTGCTTGAAATCAGTCTAAAAATGAGCGGGATCCAATGGTCCTCACTGATACCTGACTCCATAGATTCTCTGGTTTCACAAGCCAGCCGATGCCGTCAATCAAGCAGCTCTGTGATTTGGCTCACAGGATCCCAGACATCAGGCACCATTAAGCGGAGGCAGTTTTAGCGTTACCATGAAAGAAATAGCAAGCAACAAACATTCCCAACCTATCGTTAGGACTTTAAGTAATAGAAATATCAGCTCTTTCCAGTAATGGCCCCATTAAAGGGATCTTCTTCATCTTTGAAACCATCAATATAACTGGTTTTGTTCGATCCATCAGAGTCACAGGAGCCACAGGAGTCAAGATTCTGATCGACCGTTTCAAGTTCTTTGAGAATCTTTTTAGCTCCTTTATAGACCAAATAACCAATACCTCCAAGAACGAGGGCTGGCAAAATTGGGACAGCACCACCGTTATATGACGCAAGGTCTTCAAGACTTAACTCTTGATCAACTGAGTCTTGGTTGAGGGTTGTTGTGTCAATCATGGTTTTGAATGTAGTAGAAGTGTTTGACTTCGGCATACACAACATCGCTGAGGTCAATCCGAAATGCGATGATCCAAATCACTAATCATAGTGATATTGATCACAACATCATCAAAGAAACAATGTCTTGCCCAAAGCTGTACTCTTCTCCTGTGTATTCGAGTTCAAAAGGTATAACCTATGAAGAATATTGCCTCAGTTAATGCATCCTAAAGTCGATTAGATTCAATCGATCTACTCAAGGCCTGGTTCGTATTGTTGAAAGAACAAATACATGGGTCAAACACGAATGCAGATGGTTCGAATTATCATTTATCTTGCTTAAAGAGCAGTGTCAATTAACCTGAGTTGTTATTGCTACCAGAGTTCGAGGAGTAGCTCGCGGATTTGCTACTACTGTAACTGGAATAACAGGACCGACCAAAACCACCGCTAATCCTCTTCAAAGTCTCAGGCTTAATTTCCTCGTCAAGCTGCGCTGAATCTTCAGGTGTCTCTTCTAGAGATTGTGGTTTGGGTTCGGTCATGGTGTTTGGTGTCTTGAAGTGTTGGAACCAAAAGAGATGGCCACTCCCTCTTTAGACCCAAATGGCCTTAGTCTTCTGAGGAAACGATGAGAAATCAGCTCTTTGCTGTACTTCTGAATCCAACAGACTGAACGGATGTGACGGCCATACGTGATTCGTGATGATGTTGCTCTGTGATTTTGAATACAGAGGACAGAATCAGTACAATCGAGAATTTCCGCATTGTCGCTCCGTTAACAGACAATAGGGTGTGCTATGAATAACCACAGAGCTTTCAATAGGACCCAGTGGTGTAACGAGCAAACAGTCCAGGCTTGATCACAGATCGTTGTTAGTTAGGGGAAGATAGGTTTAATCGAGAGATTCGACGCTGTCCAGAACACGGCAAATTCCACTTCGACAACGAATGACATCACATCGTATGATCTTAGTAGTACTTGTCTGACTATCAGATAAAGCAAGGTTTGTGGTGACTTCAATTACTCAGGCCAACATAAAATACCGATACTTTGATGATGATTCAGCTGTGCTAAGGGGATAAAAATGGATTAGTGAAACTCATTGAACCGCAAATAGCCAATACTTGATCTCTAACAAGGATTAGGGTTGGTCTCCATAAATGATGCTAACCAAGGGAATCTCTTCTGTCGTTCTGATAGGGAACAGAGGGTATGCCAGATAAGGCGATTAGATCCAGGAAGTCCATTGTCAATAATAACATCATCATCAACTACCAAAAGGAATGAACTTGAAGAGTCATTGTTTAACAACATACTCCATTCAAAAATACCTTTTGGGAACAGAACACTACCGGAGTTTTGGCGAACTTTGATTGATAGTGATTCAAAGAAGGATGTAAAGTTTTTATTTTCATCGAAAACCTCATCAGCGTGAATAATCCCAATATCCAAGTCACCTTGACAGCTCCAGAAATCTTCAATAGCAGAAAGCTCCTCTTTAATCTCTCGTTCGATAACCGACTTGGGATCGTTAAGGTAACCAAAGCCACATGGTATATTCATTTCTAAAATCACACCAGAATCAATTAATTTTGAGTCTTCATTCTTTAGTATTAGATCTATTCCACAGCTAGGGAACCCTAATGTAGCAAGCATGGACTCAATAGTCTTCACATCGTCCTCATGAATCATGGATGACTCCACAAGATGTAATGTTGATGCACTTATCGCTGGAGAAAGAGGAATCGATTTTCCCTTCTCGGGAATACACACGTTCAAATCCGTTAAGGAATAAACCTCATAGCCAATCGTCCGCTTTAGAAGTTTTTCTCTTAAATGTGTATTAGTCTCGATTTCGTTCATTAGTTGTGGATATTTATCGTGAATCAGCTTGCCTAGGCTTGAACAACCGTCACCAGTAACTGATTTAGGTTTCCCCCTCCATACTGAGTGGAGCTTACCATTACTAAAATAAACTCGATATTCACAACCTTTTACTTCCTCCTCAATAATATATTGATCCATATGACCACCCAAGTTTCTGAGTGCGTGTGTCAATTGCTCTGATGTCTGAATACCAATAAAGACCTTTTCAGAATTCGAAGATGTAGGCGACTTGACGACAATTGGCCCCTTCAAGGTTGAGGCTACCTCGTGAGCCATATCATATCCCCAAACTGTTGCTCCATCCGCTACAGGTAATCCGAAAGACTTAAGATACGATCTACAAACCGATTTATTTGTGCCAACTAACGAAGAAATACAATTGGATGATGGTCTCATATTCATTATAAATAATCTTGCATATCGACCAAAACCCATCATCGTATAAGGAAATGAGCCTAGAAATCCACACGTAACAGGGATTTTATTTTTCTTGCAAAAGTAGTAATGGATTCCAAAGGTGGCTTCAAAGAGTTCCTTATTGGCCTGAGCCTGATTGACTTTGATAACCTCTGCAGGTGTCAGGCACTCATTAACAATTAAATGACAAAGTGTATCTATGTCTAGAAAGTGTGAAAGCTTGCAATAAGCATGTGTGATGCCATCAAAAGAATCACCGAAATGAAGGGAAGATACAAGATTGTTGTCCGAAAAAATAAGCCATTTGTTATTCAGCTCATCCTCTACACACCCCTTTATCCAAAAATGAGCAATCTGTGATCCTGGAACAAAAGATCTCGATTTGTGGTAACAACTTTTGATGACTCTACAACGAGGTTGGGAATCCATATTGTTTATTGGCAAAAGGAATAAAATTAGCTAGGGCAGCACATCAAGCCTGTATCACTTGAAGCTGTGCAATTATCGTTACCTTTTAGTTTAGAATCTTTTGATGGCTCAAACTTGTTCGTTTGAAACTGTATTCATGAGCCTTGAAACTCTTTTCGATACAATTCTTGCTAGTTGCAGACCGCTTAAATTGACCTCCAGAAGCACTATAATCAATTTCTTTTAACAGCTCATTATTGGCTTCGCTGTGAGCTTCTTCTCTGCTGTCAAAAGTGGACATGACGACTAGACTGTATCAACTAATTAGATTTCTAGCCAATCAATGTTGCAAGCCAACAGAAACTTAACAACTTTTCAATCATCTATGCCATTCTCAAACTTTCCAGAAATAGATTGTAGCTTGATGCTTTTAAAATTCACTGATGATAGTTGTGGATTATGCTATAAAATGGCTCATTTTGACAGTGTAGTGGCCAATAAAATGAGCATCGATATGGTGGAAATTAAAACCAGCTCTAAGGAGTTTGAGCATTATCGTGAGTTGTTTTATTCTTTTTTCCAAGATTCAGAAGTTGCCGGCTGGCCAACATATATTTTAGTTCGCATCGATGGAGAAAAAGGTATGCCCTTAGGTGTAATCAAGGGAGCATTGCCTAAGAAAGAGTTTCGAGAAGGTCTAGCCTCCTTTCTTTCCGAGAATCAACTTGAATAACAAGCCATTACCATAGACACCTTGTAAACCATAAATGGCTTAGCTGGCTGATAACAGCTATATTGACCCCCATCGATTGATAGTTGATGGGGATCAATAGAGACTCTTATATTAATTCGATTAAAGTTAAAATTATCCAGGGCAGCCCATCACTCCAGTATCACTTGTCGCAGTGCAATTATCACCTGCTAGTTCGCGGATTTTAGAAGGATCAAACTTATCGATTTGAAGCTCTAATTCCCTAGTTTTAAAACTTCTAGCACGAAAAGACTGGCTCGGAGCCATAGGTTTGAAATTGCCTCCTGATAAGCTAGAAAGCTCACTTAAGGTTTCCGAATTAATTTCTTTGTCTATTTGCTCTGAAGCCTCTGGAGATTGATCAAAGGCTTGTGAGTTGATTTTAGTCATGGTGTTCAGTATGTGAAGTTAAAAAATCAGAAGGGATGGCTGCTACCCGTTGCGGACACAATTGGTTGAGTCTGTTTCGGAAGTGCTGAGAATCAGCGCTGTCCTTTCCCCCTGACTCCCTCAGTTTGTCTGGATTCACTCGTCCTACCGATGATCTCTGTCACGTTGGACTGTGATCCTGCTCACAGGCGCTATTACAGTGGCCTCTACCATGTTTAGGGAGGCTTGTTGTGCGCAAGTTATATGCAGCGGTGTATGCACTGAATCACTCACAAAGGTATCTAAGGTCCCACAGTGACTAGATAGATAGATTTCAAACCTCAATTCCACAATCGTTGAAAATACAACTCCTCAATCTCAACAATAAATGTTCAATAATTTTCGGCCTTGTAAGCCATAAATAATACTTAGGCAGTCTATGCTCTTTGTTCACGTGCAATCCACACATTCAAATATGAGCACATCAAATCCGGCCCTGAGAGACCAGTTCATCAATAAAATTAGAAAATTAGGTTAAATTGAATAACGCAAAAAGCGCGTAAATACGTATTAAATGAGACTCGAACAATGGTCAGATAGGTCAATATATGTTGGTCTGACAACTTAATAATTGCCTTGAATTGCTAACTTGTTTTAATCCTGAAGCGTTGAGACCCTGGCTCTTCATGCTTGTCGCATAAGCACAATATGTCTTGTTTTATCACAGGATAGACACATGAATCACAGCTCAAAATCTCTTCAATCAGATCATCCAAAATGTTGAGTTTATCAACCCTGTGTTTCGATCCTCAAACCACAAGCAAATGGCCACGGTACAACGAGTTACAAACTTATCTTGGCGGTCGGTATGGTTCAAATATTTGACTCGACGAGTCCATGGGTCAAGGCATAAACAGCTGCTTGAGTTCTATCTCTAACCCCTAACTTCTGCATCGCTGTACTCACATGGCTCTTGACTGTCTCTACTGAAAGAAAAAGGCTTTGCGCAATCTCGTTATTCTTCATTCCTTGAATGATACAACGAATGACTTCTAGCTCCCTTTCTGACAATGGGTCAACAAGCGTGGGCAATGGCTTTACCTTTGCTGTAGCAACTTCGCGTACAGCTTTTGGGAAGTAAATTCCACCACTAGTGGTAACAGTTAAGGCTTGAATGAAATCACCTGAGCCAGTACCAATAGAAGAATTAAACATCACTCCATCAGCTCCTGCTTCCATTGCTTCTTGAACAACCTCTGGCGTCTCCCTATTAAGAAAAATCATGGCCTTAAGTTCTGACGATTTTTTTTTGGCAGTCTCTACGAGCCTAATTCCATAGCCCGTTTCTAATTCTTCGCTGGTAATCAAGATATGTGGGTTGCTTTCTTGTTGAATTTGTAGCGCTTCATCTTCAGTTGTTGCTCCGCCTACGAGTGATTGCAAAATAGGAGTGCAAAGGCAAAGCGCGGAGAGCGTCAAGCGGTTTTTTGAACAAACTAATACCCTTTTGTGTGCCAATAATTTCTGACAGACAGCTGAGGCCTTCTTCATTGATTGTTCAGATGGATTGATCCTCACGTCTTGATGTTTGTGATTTAACAATCGTAGCTCACATCCTATCTTCAGCAATTTTCCACCGAATAACGAGAGATCACAACGTTCAAACCTTGGCAAAGTTTTGATTGGATGCTCACTTGGTGCCAACGTTGCTGGTTTCTATTGATATTGAGAATGACTAAAAATCCGAGAATTCATAATGGTGGATTGAGTAATGTTTCAACTCTGCACGTTCGTCGCTACTGAGTCTTGATTTGTTCGATTGCTTTTGCTCTTAGCCCTTGTCCCATCCTTAAGGAAGGTCTCATGGCGCCCCCTTCGGCCTTAGCCCTCTAAGGACTGCGACCAGTATCAGCTGCATGAAAACCTCGCCTTACCCAGCATCAAATCCAAATGATCAAGACACAACTCAGCTGCTGCTTACGCGATCGGTGGCCGCCAACGACAAAGCCGATGCATAAGTCAGCCAAATGTGTTATATATAACGTACGCCAAAGAACCCAGTAAAGGGACCACTGAGCGCGAACCATAAAGTTGAATCAATGAATCAAACAACACTCATTGCCAAAAGAGGTTTGCCTGCTTCAAGCGACAGTAAGCAAAAGCAACCCAAGCAAGAACCCGAACTCATCACTTGGGAGGAATTGATCGGCAGACAATAAATGATGCTCACCTAGTTGATCAGATTCCTTTTGAACAGTCACTGAGAAGGTGGCTTGAGGGTTGAGAGCTGATGAAGAACAGTCTTTATCCCATTGATGTTTTGCTCTATCAACACTATTGATGCGCTTTGAAGGAATGGATGATCCATCGTTTCTCATGGCTTGAACTGCCGGCCGACAACACCTGCAGTGGCACCTCACCAGGACTGCCACACGCTGAACAGCCACATGGCTGACCACCAAAGACGTTGTTCTGAGATGGATTGAAGGCGGCAGTCATATCCAGCTGCATGAAGAAGGGATTGAGTTACCTGCTGACTGCAAAAATTCGGCACTCTCAAGTCGTACTGGCAAAGGAGCCATGTCCAAAAGAATCATCGCGGTGTTATTGCTGATGGTCTCATCAACGGCACCTGCAATCGCTCATCCTCGCCACCATCGTGGTGCTTACGACCGTCACCATGATGAGGTCCACAACTACCACTATCGTCGCCCTTCAGAGAGACGAGTTGTCAAAACATACAGGCGTCCTCTCGAGAGGGACGTGGTTACAACCTACAGACTTCCCACAAAAAAGAGGTATCAAAGAATTTACACGCGCCCTTATGAAAGAGATGTCGTGACTAGCTACAGGCTTCCTGTTGAACAAAGGTCGAACAGGATTTACAAGCATCCTGTTCAACGCGAAGTCATCAAAAGCTACAGAAGGCCTGAAGACAATCGTTATCGGCACGAGCGCTATGGGACTCAAGTCAGCAGAGCTGATACCAATAGTTGTGTTGAGGGAAGTGTCATTGGTGGACTTTTAGGTGCTGGTCTCGGCGCGGTGTTATCCAGAGGAGAAGGACGTTGGATTGGAGTACCTCTTGGTGGTGCAGCAGGTGCCCTAGTGGGGTGCCAGGTTGATGGAGGTTAATGAACTTCAGGAAGGCATGGTTACCTTCTTGGACTTCAGCCATAAATAGGCCTTAGCTGGAGTCAGCGGAGAGATTCCAATGACTCCTAACTCAACATCTCCTCGTAACGGCCATCAGTTCTGACATGGAATGGTTCACGCTCCTTCTGCTCAGGATTGAGCAACATGGCCAGCCTAAAAACTAACGAGTTCCTCAAAGTTCTAACCATGAAGCCGGTCGCGCCAGGGGAGCACAAATGTCCTCTCATCCACGTCTATTAGGGCAAGGTCAAGCTTTTCCAAAAAGCCCATCGTCCATGTGAAACCACGAAACGGAGACAATCGACCAAGTCTCAAGTCAACACTTCAGAGTTTCAGCAGGCAATCGAAATGAACCCTTGAGGAAGGTTTCTTCACGGAGTGGAAACAAGGAAACATGCCTTGGGTGAAGCGCAGATGCCCTGTCTTTGGCGGGGTTTTGTTTTGGCTGATGATTGGCTTAATATCAAGAAAACTATCTCATCATCAGTTTCATTGAACCAGCGGTGAGTCAGGAGCTGTCAAGACGATTGAACAGCTCAATCAAAGACCTCACTCAAACGTAACCAATCACATCAAGCTGCCATCTGCGGAGTTAACGATTCAATCAGCCTTGACAGCAGAAGCAGAGACCACCAAAACCAACTATTGAATCAAATCTGGATTTCAATGAACTGGTTGCTGAACATCTGAAGAATGCGCTTAACGCTTGAGACAAAACTTGAAAAGAGTTTGATTGGTTTGCTTGGCAAACACTAATCTGAATTTGAAAAGTCGATCACCAGTGGACAGCACAATGCCTTGCTTTCCTTCAGCTTTGGAACAGAGACTCACGCTTGCGTCAAACGTCACGCCAAATCCTTGATGGTTGTCTCAATTAGATGACACAACTTGGAAACTTTCGCCTCCTGTCAACTCACCATCTCTGGATTCACGAGTCCACTCGTTGAACTCTCAGACACTCGCTGTGATTTTGCTCCCGGGCTCCTAGCAAACCTGCTGCAATAGTTAGTTTCAGCTTTGCTTCTGGCAAGTGATTAATAACGGGCCAATGCTGGATGGTCGATGTGATGCACGTTCTAGAGATTGAAAAGACTCCAAGCTTTCAACAATGCTTCAGGTTGATCATGTTGAGGATGGGACAGGCCTCCGGGTCAATGGCGATTGAGGGACTCCAATCGTCCCGAAGAACTCGACACCACTACCACTGCTAGCGGATGGGCTTCTCTTCAACGTTGCGTGGTCATCACGCCGGTGACGCCAACAAAGCAGCACTGGCAATCAAACCCAGATAGGTGCCTCCTAAATACCCCAAAAGGCCTAGAGCCACCGAAGGTAACGCCAATTCAGGGCGCTTGAATGAGGTAGCCAAAGCCAAAGCCGTGCTCGGGCCTCCAATCGAGGCCTGCGAAGCAACCAAGGTTTCTGCCAGGGGCCATCGGCGACACCGGCGTAACAGCAACAAACCAACAGCCTGCATCGCCACAATGAGCAAGGCATAGGTCAGGACCGGCAGACCTTCTCCGAGCAAGCCCCCCACGGGTGAGCTCAATCCGATCACAGTGAAGAACGGTTGGATGAACAACAACCCCACTTCATAACAACCGCGGCGACTGAAACGGCCCGGGAATTGCGCAGTGATCAGAGCCACGGTGGTGAGAATCATGATTGAGGGGACTGCAGGCAACAGCAGCTCAAGAAAGCGCGATGCCGCGAGTACTCCCAACCCCCAAAGCAAAGCAAAGCCATAAACCCTCACTGGCTGTTTCGTCTGAAAGTGGTTCTGAGGTTTCGGTTCACCAGCGCCTGCCAGCTCAGGTCGTCCCCATCGCTGACCGATCCAGAGGCTGACGCCAAACCAAATTGCAAAAGCCACATGGTCAGCAGCGGTGGCGAGCAGCAGCAGCGATTTCGGCGGATTCAATGCCCTGGCAACAGAAACAAAATTGAGGCTGCCGCCGGTGAATGTGGCGGTGAACACCCCAGACAAAACACTGCGTTGCTCACCGAGCCAGGGCCCCAACAAGACTCCGCCCATCAACACAGCCATCAGGGTGAACACAACAGCAGCCACAAAGGGAGTGATCAAGCGGCGGGCATCAGGCCAAACCCTCCTGAGATCGACCGCCAGGAGTAACTGCGCAATCGCTAAAGAAGTGAGTGGTCCAGTGATCAAGCCGGCTGCTTCGCTATTCGGCTGCCAGCCTGTGATGTTGGTTACCAAGAGCCCCAACAACAGCACGACCATCGTCATGCCCAGCTTCTGACCCCAGGTGGTAGAGCGGCTCAGCCACCAGCCCAAAGCTGTCAAAAGCAGGATCATCACCACCACAAGTGCCATGGCGTCTTCACTCGAATTGATCGTTGTCCTTAAGTCAGAAATCTGAGGGTATCGTCCACAACTGTAGGGAAGGGTTAGAGGACGGATAGAGGGTCAATGTCAGCGAGATTGAAAGGTTTGTCTTCTTCGTTTCACTGGCGGCCAATATGCCTGGCAACACAGAAGTTGTTTGCAATCATTGGAATTTCAATACCTAAGTCCTATTTCCAGTTGGTGATACTGAGAACGAACTCAACTTGCGATCAAGGTAGTGTACTTTCGATCCGGAACTGCCGGTGCCGTAAGGAAGATCAATCCCTCGTGTAGGAGATGCCTCTGAATCGTGGAGCAGAAATTTTTTTTAAATTAGATCTTCATGTTGGAATAACCTGTCAGTCATCCAGGAATTCCTCCTGGATGATTCAATCCAGTGGCGAAGACCACGAGCTGCACTGATGTGGCGCGGAAGATCCACGGAAGTTTCACTCCCGTTGAAATCATCAGAATTTCTATCCCCGCCATGAGTCTTATCTGAGGCTTCCCAAGAGGACCCTTTCATCATGTTCCATTCTTCTACAACACGGCTGTTTTTATCAGCAGCACTGTCGGCACTGATAACTCCAGCCTCTGCGATGACGAATACAACACTCCTTCAGGAAAAATTGATCAGCCCTGCTGTTTATGAGCTTCTGAACAGCCATGGTGCCACCACCAGTGAGCAACGGTTTCAAGTCATCCGCAGGGCTTGCGCCGCAGGTCAACTTGCTCCCATTGACTGCGAACCCTTAATTAGGCACAGATTACGCCAGTAACCATGAAACCAATCAGAACGACTCCTCAATCAAATGAATGAACATGATCATTCTGAGCTGAGAGCCTTGAACCCTGACTCACTTCAAAACCAATAATGACTCTCTCAGTCACAGAACAAGGAGTGATAATCATTATCGCTTTGCTGAAATCATGTAACTCTCGGGCATTTTTGCCTCGACAGATCAATCCACTGTTAGAAAGATTGTAGACGTAATCAATTCATGACGACAGCAACCATGAAGTGCGCCTGCCCAAGGTGCGACTGCGAAACGAGCGGTTCCTCTGCCGTTTTCAAAAATGGACAAAGCTTCTGCTCTGATGCCTGTGCAAGCGGCCATCCCAACAATGAGCCATGCCATGACAAGGCTGGCGCTTGTGGCTGCACTTGTGGTGGATAACCAAAGGGATTCAACCCACCACTTCATGCACAGGCCAGGATGCGTCGAACCTTAATTGCTGGTATGCCCAGCGGTATGCCAATGGCTCCGCATCCCAAGCAGTCCGTGTAACTATCAGTTTATTAGATCAATAATCTAGACATGCAGGAATGGACGGATGAATTCATAACCCAGGCTCAGCAGGAGCTTGTCAGCATGGTCAAAGACTGGAAATATGATTATGGAGCTGATGACAAGGCATGCTCAGCAATGCTTTTGTGGATGGTTCTGAAGCTCAATCCAAATGCTGAAATTGATGCAGCGTTGATTCAGCCATTGGATCGCGCGTAGGCAAAGCGCAGGTTGCAATGGGCAACAGTCTTCTCTTCTCAGGAGTCGACGCGTAAGGTCGAGCATAAAGGCATGATCTATGCAGCTGAACGTCTGTTCGATGCAGTCATCGGCCATGGAATGCATGATGTCTTCGTCGTGACGAGCAGCTCACTGCCTCGGTCCTATAACGTGACATCTGAGTGCTGCTGATGAATCAACGACGGCGCCTATCTGAAGCGCTCGCTCAGGCAAGAATCAAGCCCTTTCATGCATCTGAGACTTCAGATTGCTGATGACGTCAATCCACTAGTTGTTAGACAACATTCTTCATTATCGGTAAATATAGTTTTTTATTCTCTACTCATACACTACAAAATCTGAATGTGTCAAATGAAGCAGGCATCGGCCTTTTAACTGCTTCAGTTTTGGTTTGAAGCTAAGCCCTCAGTCATGCTCTGATATTGCACTGCATCAGTTCTCGAGATCGCTGTATTGCTGAAACCACCCCCTGCAAGCAAACTTTCAAGTTGAGGGTACAAGACCATGGAGTGATCAGCGTTAGTCTGAAGATTTTGGCCTAGCCAATCTTTGGATTTAGGGCCCATTGGAAGCAGCATCAACACCAAATCAGCTAGACATCTGTGGCTTTTAACACTTGCTTTTGGAGAGTTTATTGGTTCTTGACTTGGAGTTAAGGCGAATATCAATTTTGATGATTACGTGACCTTCAGCAGGGATCAATCCCCAGGATGAGTTCTCAAACATCTGTTGGGGCGGAGGTTTGTTAATGACAGTGAATTGAGCCACAGCCTCTCGTTTTCGCTGAGAGGTTAAAGAAAGACCTTAAATTCTCATGAAGCTTTCAATACGAGGCCCTACTTTTGTTTTAAGTGCATATACCGAAGTGCTAGCTGTTACAAATAATGTATGCCAATCCGTTCCACCCCAATGAAGATTGGCGGTGTGCTCTGGGATTTGAATAACGCCTAACTTCTCACCTTTTGGGTTGAAAATCCAGAGACCATTTGGCCCAGTGACCCAAATATTTCCGTATTCATCACACTTCATGCCATCGGGAACTCCTCCCTCGAAAGTCCCATCTCCTATATTTTCCGCAAAACGTGTTTTGTCATAAAGGCTTCCATCAGGAGCGACCTTATAGACGTCGATCAAGGCCTTTGGTGAATCATTGATATAGAACAATGACTCGTCTGGTGAGAAGCACAAACCATTGGGCTGCTGATAGCAATCTTTCTCGACAAGAAGCTCTAGCTCTCCTGGAGTCTTTAAGCGGAAAACACCTTGAAAGTCCAGTTCCTGCGCGCGCTCCTCCCCCGACCAGGGCATGCGTCCATAAGCCGGATCAGAAAAATAAATGGATCCATCAGATCGGATACAGACATCATTTGGACTATTGAGCTCCTTCCCATCAAAGTGGGACGCCAACACCTCTCGATGTCCATCTCCCCCTTCCAATACCAGTGACGAACTTAGGTGTTCGCAAACCAAAAGATTCAAATTAGAGTCATAGGTCATTCCATTACATTTTTCTGATGGGTTACGCACTTCTAGAGTCGTTCCATCTAGGGAGTATTGAAAGCGTACGTTCCCAGGTATATCCGAGAACAGAAGGTGATGATCGCGAGGATGCCAGATCGGTCCCTCGGTGAACTCAAAGCCGGATGCAACACGCTCGATTTGAACCTCTTTGTCAATGAGGTCCCACATCCGATTTGAAAAAACCTTGATCATAAAATTGACTCCTGCCTATACCCAATGGTGGCGCTTTTCTTTTGGTGGCCAACTGCGAGGGAGCAGCTTTGCGTAGCGGCTGTTGGTTTTAGCCTAAAACCGAAACACGAAATAATTTAAGACCATAGCGTCTAGAGCGGTTGGTTTTTAGGACTGAATAGTCTTAATCAGTAAAAAAGCTAAGGTGATCGTAGAGACCTCCGCCGTCTTTCACTAAATTTATGGAACTAAACATTGGTCTGTTTGTTATCTTTAAAGCTACAGCTAGCAACCTCATTGCAGTACTATTGGATTGCGTTGTTCAAATCTCCTGGAATCTCTAAAAATAGTATTGATTTCTAGAGGCATCGAATTGAGATTCGAATTGTTTTGCCTTCAATCGAGATAGCTTGCATGGGATTTGATCGCCTTTCTCCATTCGAATCTTTGTCGATATTGGGAAATCGTTGACCTGATTGTCTCTTGCTGATGATGCCGAAATGCCTGTGACTATCTTTCTACTTTAGGTACTTATCTTGGAGTTCATGATGCTGATGGTTAGAAGGCTTGGCTTGCGAATGCCATTAAACTACTTGGAAGTGACGTAGCAGACGAAAGTCCAAGGCAAGTCTGTTCTAACAATCGTCAGATGAAAAAGGAATGGGAAGATATTCAGCTAAGCATAGGCCATCCACCATAAAAACAAGAATTTGTTAATTCTTGACAGAGGTGATCAGTATTGAAAATCTGTATACGGCTTCAACCTACAGCTATGAATCATGCGAATGATTTCTGACTTGATTTTCCCTCCTCTGTCCCTCTTCTCGCTCAGCCTCCGTCGAAGCCTGCCTTCATTGGTGTTGATCTAGACGGTAACGGCTAAATCAGTCTTTCAAAAGCCTATAAAGCTCGAGTTTCTAAAACTGCTTTCAGAAGAGCTGATCTCGACAGAAGTGGATTCCTGACGTTTGATGAATACGAGTTGATGAATTCGATTGGTTGATGCTGCTCCTGAATGGGCTGGGTGGGAAGGAATGATCCCTCGGGCATGCAGGTCTACCATCCATCCCGACTGTTAGCTTTGTGAAAACCCGAGAAGACACGCACAAAGGTTTTCCAAACCTAGTGGGTTCTTATGAATACATCATTTTGTAACACAGTACCCTTGGACATAAGTGATCAAGCTTATTGCAGTCTAAAGGAGCCAAGACAGATTTTTCTTTGAATTATCTAGCGAACAAGGCTTAGTCACTTCTCAGTCCTTCAGCATCAATTCATGTGATCTCACTGAAGGTTTTAGTCTCGAACTCATCACGTATCAGGTTTGAATTCACAGGATTCATTGATTGTCTCCTGCTCGGTTTTAATCATGGTGATCACACAATCCACTGATGGGTGACGCACCTTGAGGACTGATGCCTACGTCCGCTGCAGAGTGCCAGTACTCTTCAACTACAGAACAATGCCGTGGAGGGGCCATGGGTTTTGAGAATGAAAGGGCTCTGGAGAATTGACAAAGAGCCCAAATCGGTTTGACCTTCAGCACATCACCCAAGCGCGGATCTTCATTGCCGAACGATTTTTGGCCTGCCACCTCCACCCGCGATAGCTCCGTCATGGCGGTCATCTGAACAAGCACTGCTCCTACGGGCACAACCATGGACAAAGGAAGCAGCGTGCGCATCCGAGAAGGAGCGATCAAGACCCAGATACCCTTTATAGTTTCCGAGAAGATTAAGAAAGATTGCGACAGCGGCCTAAAGCATGGGTCATTACACCTATTTAATGAAGTTGAGTAAACAGAGCTGGCATAATGGGCCAATTGAAAAGTTTCGAAACGTTGGAACTTCAGATTCCCTTTAGATTCTTTGGATCGTTGTTGGTGGGTTCAACCCTGCTTTTTATGGCAAGTTCAAAAAAAGAGATAGTACTGCTTGGAAGCACATTCCTCTTTGGCTATGGAGCTTTAGAACTTGCTTTGCACTTCGGCGGTTACTAAGACTTCCCGTCTCAAAAGACAAAATCAGAATTATTTAGTTCAGCTCTAAGCTTTTCTGAGGTGTGGTTATTCCTTTATCTGCGTTCGGTGGAGACTTGTGTGCTGATCAAGACCAGCTCGACACGATCACGGTCAGTACTTTAGGCAGTTTGAACAGCTGCATCATCAACCCACTCGTCGTAATGATGCAGTCGACGTCAACGCTGTGACCAATTTCAGCTGCTGCAGGCCTGATCAACATGCTTTAGATCAGGACGATCGGTATTTAAGGCCTGGCGAAATGATTTTCCACTGAGTCGACCTGCAGTGGCTTTGATTGACTTCTTATGCCGTGGTTCCCAGTACTTCCTTCTTAGGTTTGTGTTCGTTGAGGTTGCAGGGAGGTCATTTTTCCTTCCCATCGTTAACAGTTCGAGAAGGCAGCTGGAGAGTTCGAACCACCTCCCTGTACTTAGGCCAGGCAGACACACTGCAGTCAGGGCTTTGACTGTTCGCTTGGGTGACGTTTCACTTGCGGGGCATTTCTAATTCTCAATCAGAAAGACTTTCCTATCAGGGCGGCGGTTTTGCAATTGAATTGGCTGCAATCCGATGAAGCCGCATAAGCTCCATCTTGACTCGGGGAATTCAATCAAATGAGCGATCAATCTACCATCAACAGGATGAGAAGAAGATGGAACGCCCTACCTTTCTTGGGTGAGGAGGACTGCTGTTTGATGATTTTACCTAGAGATGTTTGAATTCATCAGCAACGAAACCATTTTCAGTAGATCGCATTTTAAGTATTGCTTAATACATCTGCTTGTAGCGTTGATAGCTCGCTTTTTGGAAAGCTAAGTAATATTTTTGAAAGCAACGGTCTTCACATTCCATGAATGACATCGAAGCATTTCGCAAACAGTTAATCGATGCAAATTCTAGCAATGAAACTGACGTCATTAACAAATTCACTTCCGATCACCAGAGTGGCTTGATATACGTAGATCTGTTCGTTGCTCATCAAGCCTTAGACAGACTCACTAAAAACCTTGAAAAGCAGTTAGAAAAAGAACGAAGCAATGATTTTCTTATCCATTATGCACAACTTCGAGGTGAGTTATATTCTTATTTGAATGGACTATCGCTCCTTCTCCAGGATTATGATGATGCAATTGAGACAATTGCATAAATCTTCTCCATGCATTCTCATCCTAATAGCCTATAACCTTGCCAAACTGATGGAAACACAAAAACATCATCATCAACCCGCAGTTTTTGATGCACAGGAAGAATATCTTTGCAGATCAGACCTGCGCCTACGCAAAGCATCTAACGCGCTGAGTCGCCCTGATGAAAACCCGCTCGAACATCAGCTATGCAAGGAACTTATTGACAGTGGTATTGATTTAATCAGCTGGAGTGAATTGATAGGAAGGAAATAAATAAAGATACAATTAACAAATACAATATTTACGACAGGAAAATGTATATCGCTTATCTTGTTTGTCTGATTGTTGATCCATTTCCCCCTACCATGCTACGTATTGTATAACTGTTGATGGATGGATCGATGAAGTCTTTGTGGATGAGACTTAGAGCACTATCGATGCATCCTTTGGCCTAGGGTTTGCAACATAACATCAAATTGCTACTCGCTGTGGTCTAGCCAGATTTTGGTCAATCAGGCATTGGCGTCAGCCACTACCTCAATCACAGAGACCGTCTGCTGGGGATTGACTTCAGCAAAACATCATTTTGTGGATCCTTTCTGCTCGTCCAATGTGATCCTCTGGCATTTCTGCAGGAATAATTGCTCAACCATCCTCCTACACACGAAATGACAATGTTCATCTACAAAGACTTTTCCTACGACGAAATCTTGACTTGCCCAGATCCCACAGGAGACTTCATGAGCAATGTCAATGTCAGACTACGCTTCTTGCATTAGTCCTGCATTAGTTTGTAATTAATCCGTGCTCCATTGCGCTGCAAAGACAAGCAGGCATTACCATTGAAGAATGGTCGGTGATTCACAGATTCTGAAGGCTTAAAGTTAATCCCTGCTGCTAATGCCTCATCTGCAGCTTCAGCAATTTGGACTACAAAACCGGAGTCAGTCTCCCCTTCCCAAATTTGGAAAAATCTTCATAGCAGATCACATCAGTGACGCCTGCAAAACACAAGTGACTGTTGATGTACAGCCTTATTGTCATCCGATTTGTATTCAATTGAGGGAGCGTGCGGTTATTGATATCCTCAGCGGCATAGCCTTCCTTGCAGACGCATTTCAATTAGTCACACTAAGGCAAATGGGCAAGATCATAAGCTGCTATTGGAGCTGATAGCCATTCATGATGGATGGACAGAGTATTAAGACTCAGATACGATCAGCGTTTACATTTGTCGTGCCTCTTGGTAGTGAATAATCCCATTCTCATTTCAAGGGAGGTTAGAATTTATTTGTAAATAAATCATAAATCATGGATTTACGTCTTGTTGAATTGCTTGGAAAATATCAGGCAGAAGAACTTGAAGCAATAGAAAGATGGTTTAAGCATACGCAGCCATTAGCACTTGAAATAATGGGTGGCATGAAGATTGCTAGGGGAGCCGTGCTCAACGAGGACAGAGATTCTAAATAAATCATAGAGGCATTGTCATTTCTTGCTGAGATAAGCTATATGGCTTTCTTTTTAATTTGATTCTTTTTGGATATAGAATCTATACACTCTTTAACTGTTGGGCCATCAATGAATTCCTATCTTTTAATGATAGTTTTCTTGTATTGATTCCTTGCTGTTTAATCAGTGCGGCTATGGCAGCTTCTAAAAATCAATGATTTTGGTTCTGGCTACTCACTGGACTGCTATTTGTGGCTAGTGGTCTGATTGCATCTGCTTGTGCCAAAGATAGAGGTTTATAGTCTAATTAAAATCTTTTCTTTCGTTTGTTGCTGTCTCTTCTTTCCTTTTAGCCTGAACGTTTATTCTTGATCTTGCTGTTCAACACATAGATATTGAGTTTCAAAGTTTACTAGTTGATTGAGATTGTTGTTCTTAAAATTAGAATTGATATCCATGCTATGCCAGGTATTATTATAGAAAGAGTGAGGATCCAGATCTTCAGAGTCATACCAGTAGGCTTAGAGTAAAGAAGTTTTTCCACAGATGTTGTTTTGCTGTATCGCAAGTGATCAGAAATAGACATTATTAGCCTGTTGGCTATTAGTTTTTCTTGCCAGTTAAGTCCATATCTTGGATATTTCTGGTATAGAGGTACATCACCTGATTGCTTCCCTGGTAACACGCGAGTTGATTCGCCAGGTGGAATATCATATCCAAATTTTGTCATATATTCTTCACAGTTTAAGATGAAATCTATGAAATAGATGAACCCTTTTTCAGCTATTAAAATCGACAATGCTAATTTTTCTTGCTCATTGTATGCGTTTCTTCCTAGTGCTCTGGCCATAACTTGTTCGACTAGACGATAGTTGTTATTGCATTCAATATAACCTCTTCTGAAACGGTCTGAAAGAAATAAACCACGCACAAAATCACGTACTGTTATTGATTTATTGCGTAATTGTGATTCTAGGTAGAACTCGCGATCTCTCGATGTTATGTGAAAAAATATTTGTCTATAACATTTTTCTATAAAAGTATCACTTTCCTGCTCTTTAATTGCTTCTTGTCCCTTTTCAGGTAGGCCTTCAACCCTTGAATTTTGTGCTGATCTTGGATAGTATCTCAGAGGAAGTGACATAGACATGAGTCTTGAATAGTGTGTAAAATTTTAAGCATTTACCATTATGCTTTAGTGATTTATTGGACACATGTAGACGTATAAATGTAGTCCATGAGTTATGAAATTGGTCACAATTCTTAGTTTCTGGTTTTAAGTTGATTCGCTATTTACTTGCTTGAGATTTTTCTGGCTTGCGATTTTAGATAGCCACAAGAATGTCTGGCATTTTTGAAGAATCAATAGATACCTCTAGGCTGTATTTGGCGATGAGGCTGTTGGTGTTTCGGGTAAATCCCATGCAATGTATTAATGTAGGTTTTAAATAATGTATTGTGTTATCTTTTGGGGTTTGGGATTTTGTCTCTTATTTCTTTATTTATAGTCTAGTCATGTGATAATACTTTTAAGAAGTGGCAATCAACTAGTCCTGCTGTTTGAGGTTGAAGCTACCATGACTTTATTCTTAAGGGACTTAGCCGTGTAGCTGTATGAACCAGAATCCAGCAAGCTGCCAAGAGCTCCATAGAAAAATGGCGAGGAATAGCCAGTTGAGCCAGGCTGGACGATCTCGTTTCTCAAACATCGAATCGGTGCATCAAACCTATCAATTCTGGCGCATGATCAACTGATTTGATCACTGCTTGGTTCAGCCAGCAGCCCAAGTTTCATTGCGTTGGCACTGCACCAAGCCAATTAGCTCTTTGAAACGACACTTGGGATCCACCTGCGCGCTTCAGATCATGCATACCCTCGAGTTGGCGATAAACCGCTTTCAGCTGTCTCTGAATGTGATCGGTATGGGGCATTGCATACAAACTCAACAGAGCATTTTCAATATTGACTTTGGCTTCAATCAGTAACCGGCAATCGGTGCTTCCAGGCTCGTAACTCATGATTTTTCTTTAGTTCTAACCATTCAGCCTTTCTGCTGCGAATAGGATTGTGGCCATTTTTACCAAATGACAAAAGCTTATGGTTCTTGCTGTTGATTGCTGGATTCAATGAGATCCCAAGGTCGCTCTATCCCACCTTCGATGGCCCATATGCCTGCTTTGAATTGCTTTGCTGTTGTTTCCAGGTTTTGGTAGTTCAGATCATCACAACGACCCAGATAACCATCGTAAGCAAACACGTGACCTTCGCTTACGAGTGGTGCCGTTACATCTTTTTTATCATTTATAAGTCGTGCAACAATTCTTCCATAAACATCGCGAGCTCGTAGTTCCATCAGCACGATTGAGCCCTCAGGTAGTTGCTTTCTCAGCGCCGTTTTGGCTTCGTTTGCCCAAGGTTGTTGTTGAAACAGGGGGGCTTGTATGCAGGCAAGGCGAACGGCTCTCCCTTCTCCATTCAGTTCAACCAGCACTTCTTGACCATTGTTCACCCTAAGTACAGTGACAGCTTGGGTGGGATGCGATTCATCTGCGTTTAATGCCTCAGGCGTTCCTCCTATGAGTAAAAGGAAAATTATTACTCCTTTTGCTATGGACATTCTGTTTTCTGACATGACCTTCATTTTGTTCAACTAACGAACAGCATCTCTCGATATGACGCATGTGGCTAGGCATTGTCATCGACAAAGACTTCAAGATCATCAACAAGTTTGCGCAGCTCAAGGAGGTGTGGCAGCAAAACAGCATCAGCTTGGCTCATTGAGGTTCTTGGCTCGCCTCGGTGCAGCTCATGGAATTCATCTTCAAGTGTTGAGGTCTGAGCTGGCCTCCGTGTTTGTAGTTCAGTTACCCGTTGCAGTGAGTGATGATCGGGATTCAGTCCTACAGCTTTTAGCTCTGCATTTGTTCGGGCATGAGACCTCTGATGTTGTTGAACCGTGGTGCTTATTTGTCTGTCCTCGATGCTATTAACCTTTGGCTTTAACCCTACAGTCTGGGTGTATTGATCGTTCTAGACCTTGTAACGACTCTCCTGCTCAATCGTAGTCATCAGTCTGTGTCTTTGGATGTGATCTCTTATTTCATCACGTTGCAGGACTGGAAAGTCTTCGGCTGTGTTCTTGAGATGTTCCAACCCCTGTTGTTTCATTGCTTCTTGATGCCATACGTCAGAATATCCATCACTTTCTAAGACATCAGAAGCGTCTCGATAGACTATCAAGTTTTTGGTCGCTGATCCATTCAATTTACGCAGCCATCACAGTATTTATCGCAATGAGCGGTCCAGATAAGGACTCACCTGATCCCATTGCTCTGATTTCAAATCTATTGACATTAAATGCAAAGGGCGTCATTCGATTCCCTTGCTTGCATCTCTTTTGAACTCGGGAAGGCTGGAGACTCCGAGATGCATGACATTTCCTGTTCTGCTGCCAGTCACTTAGCCATGTTGAAACTGCTGGAAAAACTTTTCTAATGATGGTCGAGATCCACTGAACTGATCGCCGGTGATGCCTCTTTTGCACTATGTCGTTGATCGTCACCAGCGGCTGTGACCATAGCCCTAAGCCATGGACCATTTCCATGAACACCTTGGATTACTGCGGCTTCGCAAAGCAGGAACTGCAAATTGTTGTGTGCTGTATCTCTAGGATCAAAAAGATTGCCTTGCTTTGTTGTCCTCATATCAATTGACATGTTTTCCAGAATTTTTAAGTCTTGAAAATGGATTTTCATGTATAACGACTTGAACTCGTGAAGTTTGCCCGCGCAGCTCAGCAGTGTCATGATTATTGGCTGATGATCTGTCGCGACGTTGCCAGTCTCATGGATAGAGCCATTCTCGAACTGAGCTGGTGCAACTTCGTTAACTCCTCTTTTGCTGGTATTCCGATTTATACAGCTAATTCACACATTCTTCATCTACACCTGCTTGTGTTTAGTTATGGCATCAAAATCATGACCGTCGAATTGCTGGCACTTAGGCCAGGGGCTTCCAACTATTGATCTGCCAGGGAGAGGAAGATCTGGACCGAATTTTGATAATTGATTAGCCATTAGGATCTATTGCTGCTCACCATCGCATGAACCATTATCTGCCTAGCAATTTGTAGTCCCGAGCGAGCATAGTACTCGCTTTCCTTGTCCATTCATCGCCAAATTCGAGTGTAGCATTGGAATTTGTCTCTAGTGCCACAGTTGTCCATCTCACGAATTCACTGTAGATATAATGCCTTACTTCATTTGGCGTATGCATTATGTCTACAGTTCATGTGATGTACCTCGTAGTACAAACACGTGCTTTGGGGTTTGATCGAATTCCCCGATTTGGAACTGAGTTTGGATCAGGTTCTCTTTCTACGAGTTATTTGTAGGAAAATCATGGAGCGCTGGTGCTTCTTTCTGCTAACTGATGATATTAAATCTTTTCTAGTGTTGAGTTTGTCAGGAGATCAAACACGTGGACGTAATAGTGATCTCCGTTGTTAACTACCTATTCTCTCATGGAATGAGCCATAGATACTGGATCTTCTATATTCATCTTGCCCATATCGTAGATCTCTCGTCCCACAATTTAGAATACGTCTTTAGTCAGTACGATTTTGATTCTCTTCAAGTTGATTACATCCCTGTTTCTGACTTATTCAACCGCAATAACTTCCTTACATGTCTTTGGCCTAAATTGTTGAATTGATGGAATATGAGGAGAAGAGACGGATATGGCCTCGCAAGTTTCCCACGCAGGTGTCTTAATCGTCTTCCCTAAGTGAGACTCTACGCTGAACGCCAACCCATCACATATTTCTAATTCATCGCATCTGTCAGGAGCATATACAATCTTTTGAATCTACATCATGTTTGACCTGTCTATCTTTATTTGATTGTACAAGTAATGTCTTCTTCGAGATTCGGTTTGATGATTTGTTTAGATATTAAAACGTGAGAAATATTTCTCAAAAAATACATCCCGAAACATTCTGGCAAGTATAGATTGGCTTATGTTATAGATCCCGTTTGAATTTAACTTTTTTATTTTGAATCTTTTTTTTTTAATAATGGCTATTTCTTCTGAACATGATCGTCTTTATTTTCCAGCAGCTGAGCGGAACTGTGTTCCTATTGGGAACGCACTGTCTAAAATCCTGCCAGATACAGGTTCGATTTTAGAAATAGCGAGCGGTAGTGGAGAGCACGCTGTCGTTTTTCAGCGCCTTTTCCCCTGGATTCTCTGGCAAGCCAGTGATTCTAATCCAGTTCACTGTAAAAGTATTGCTGCTTGGATTCATCATGAAAATCTCTCTTCCGTGATGCCGCAACCATTGGAACTCGATGTTCTCGACAATTCATGGATGATACCTGAGATCGTATTGTCTCAACTGAAGATCATCATTTCTATCAATCTTATCCACATCGCTCCTTGGAGATGTTGTGTATCTGTGATCCAACATTCATCGGAATACCTTCCCGTAGGCGGTCGCTTAGTTTTCTATGGGCCTTTTCGCCGAAATGGTGAACATATCAGTGTCAGTAATGAGATTTTTGATCACAGTTTACGACAACGTAATTCCTCTTGGGGTGTGCGTGACCTCGAGTCTGTGGTGGAACTCTGTACTTACTATGGAATGGAACTAATGGATATTGAAGATTTACCTGCTAATAATATTTTTGTTATTTTCAAAAAGAAATAGTGTTCGTTCTATCAAATTCTGCCTTCTTGTCAAATATTTACGCTGATACGATTGATACCCTGGTTATCTGTAGATAGCCTTTCGTTATTATGTTCATTTTTATTAACTTAACTTCGCTGTTTAAGGGTGATACATCGTCTATTTTATGTCTGTTCTTCGTAGTCATAGAGATTTTATTCCCTTCTCAATAAGGTTTTATACGCATTAAGTTACGTCCAATGCCATACTCAGGTGCTCATCCTTCCAGTCAAGATATAAGTTGATACTTTTCATGCTGTTGTATTATGAGTATTCTTTATTGTGTAATATTCTTAATAATTTATATTTTTTGCATTTGGACTCTTCTATCAGATTGAGTCGGATTTCACATTTAGATTGATAAACCGCTAAAAGTCCATTTCCTTAATTAAACAATTTATAACCATATAAATATTCACCCAAGTCAACCAAATGACTGATCACTTTTATTTAGCGACTAAAAATATAGTGATTAAGTACCTTTCATTCAATTCAATAACATTGCAATACTAAGCAATTTTCATTCACGCTGATGACAGCCTTTGCTTGTTGTATTTGTTTTATCTAATGTGAGATCTTTTAATGCAAATTGCAATTAACTAGGCAAGAATGAATCGTAATTATAGGTGGAAGATATTTATTTTCGTATAGACATCTCTGTATTGGATATGACCCCCCAAGTGGAGGGTTTTTGCAACCGGTGTGATCCCCATCACCCAGCCCATCAAATATTAGATCGAGTCTTTTCTGGAAGGATGCTTGTTCTCCACCAATTTATGCAGGCACTCCACAAATCGAGCAAGACCTTGATCTCTTTCCCACAGCCTGGGGAAAATGCTGGGTAAATAGTGTTGTTTGGCTAATTTTGTGGAAAATAGCGGAATGTATGTCATGCTTGTGGTCCCCATCACCCACCCCGCTTAGCCTTCGCTTAGCGGGGATTTTTGTTGCAGGATGTTAACTGCCAGTGGCTCTAATGGTATTGAGCAATTTCGGCCATACTTCCCTCAACGTTGCACTATCGAGTGTTGAGAATAGGAAAACAATAGACCAATTCATATTTATTATCATATATTGAATCTGCATATTTTTAGTTCTATAACTATCCACTGATCTAGTTTTTAGTCTCTACGCAGCCATAAGCTTTACTGCTTCGGCAAATATTGATCTATTCTTTTCCGCGTGAACGATATTTGATTTATTAAATGTATATTAGACTGCCTATTCTCATGAATATATCTGTAAATCTCTAGTTTTTCCGGCACTATGCCTCTAATTAAATGGTAGTTTTTACTTATCACTTTGCCTTCGGTTGTCATATCACTATTATGATCATCATGGTTTGATTGACTGCAATTAATTTTTAGTTGTGGAATATTTGTTAGGATTGTTAACCTGGCATATACGTCCTTTGTTCTGTTATTTTGCTGTTTAGGTCCTAATTATCCTTGCAAACTTACTCTGTGATTGTTTCTAGTATTGAAATTGAATACATTACTTGCTTTTCATTTTATCAATATCACTTTATTAACATATTTTGCTAGTGATTTATGTTCTTCATAGGCCTCAATTCCAGCTTATTGTCGATTAAACCAGATTCAATATGCAAGCGATTCATGCAACTTTTAATATAACCTTGCTTTAGATCTTTGTATTTGCAAGTATGCAGTCATTGAACTCGTATTTGTTTCTAGTAATGCTGATATCAATTTTTATTTTAGGACTCTAGGCCAAGATTCATGACTATAAGAGCGTAACTCTTGATTTATGTGAATCGTCTTTCACTCAAAAACTAATTGTAATTATTTATCTCTAGTATTTAGTAGGTGTCTGCTTGCTAGATTTTCTCAGTTTTAGGGCTAATTGATACTGTTTGATTTAATTCAAAAGCTTTATCAGACGTCTCAGGTTCCGTCACATCCGAGTTGGCATTGATCCAGATAATACCAGAATCTCTGATTATGCATATTAACTCATCGCTTCTAATTAATCTATACGTAGAAGCATTTTTTGTACAGAGCTCCTTGGCCTCCATGAGCGCAGCATGAATATTGTCGATCTTGGTACAGGATTTCCATCCATCTGGCGTTAGCCTCTCGATATTGACCATGAGTACTTTTACTTACTACATGCAGTTTCTCGCAAGGTTGTGGCAAGAAGCAAGAAAAGTGTTCACATCCATACTGAAAAATCTTGTCGCCTGCTCATTCTTTATATTTAAGGTCTATATTTACAGAATTTTCGATGTTTTACTGAGATAGCGAGAGCATCTTATCAATCTTCTTTCAGGGTTTCCATGTTCTGCTATGGGACTAACTTTTTCGATAGTTCTTTGTCAATTATCTAATTTTGCCTTATTTGTTATTGGAAACTGTGTGTCCGAAACTGAGATTTCTTTGATCGTTTAAATAGTAATATCTTTCTGGTTTAAGGCGTTGATATGTCTATGACTTTTCGGGTTATCAGGCATGACAATACCAATACTTTAGCGATTTCAAATGGAGTTGATGGTTGGATTCGTCTGGCTTCCTCTAACACTAATGGTAATTATATTTTTAGTGATGATCGACTTACACCATTGATGATTTATTGTTTCAGTTATCCTCTTCATGTCTTTATTTTTTGCTCGAAGGTATAAGTTATAAGTCGTTTTATATATTGCTTTCTATTTGTTGCCTATTGTTGAGATGCCTTTTCCATCCTCCATGCTTTTAAAAGAAGTACAGCCCTTTGCTCTTTATCACTCAGCTAGGCGTCGCAGGCAAGCGACAGCTTTCTTGGATGAGGTTGCTAGAAACTTTGTTCTACGCGATAGGATCAGTGTTGCCAATAATGATGATGATGTAGTCAGAATTGCCAATGAATTTGGTTTTTCTGTATCAACAGCTGATATTTGGCTTTTTCAAGACAGAGACTTTAAACGAAAAGTGGGAATTCGTGGTTGGTATTCTAGTTGAATTTAACAGATTGAGTTCCTAGGCTTTATGTACTTTTTGTCCCGTTATAGTATCTTTTTGGCAAGCAAACTGTATATACCTAGGTCCTTTTCCTTTGCTTTTTCGTATTGATGTTTTCAATTGACTTTTTATTTCCGGATTTTAAACGTTTGCTCGCTTAGTAAACTAGACCTAACCCTTTTTTGATATTGGTCCCTTTTTATATTTACCTTGATCTGTATTTAATTATTTTTAGAGAGCTCTCTTCCACACCTATATTTGCATTTGCCGTAGTCACTATCTTCTTCAATACTATGCGTCAGTTTCTATCCTGATTCTAGTACGCATTATTCGTTGCCTGCTTTTGCTTCTCTCTTCTGGTAATGGCCGACTGTTTCGGCTTAATTTGGTGTTCAGGTCAATCTGGGATCTCGAGACTCTTGACACCCCGTCGACTTTGATCATTAGAGTTGTTCTGCTCCAATGATGTGTTGACCTTGGGATCCGCATGTCATCTATTGTTCCTCATAGTGAAATAAGGTATGAGTAGTAATCCTCAATGATTTCAGAAAAATGGCAATTTTATGGAAGAGGCAATCATTCTTAGGCGTGAGGCCGTTGTGAACTAAGCAATGGCGTTTCCATTTCCTCCTTGATTGCTAATGATGGAGTGATTCTGGTTATGGTCCATAACATGATGTTTATCAGCGTCCTTGATCCTAGCTATTCACTCTGAGTTGAATGTAATTTGCCCTGATTACTATTGACTTTGAATCTTAGATAAGTCTGCCTATGTGATATTGACAAGTTTTTAATACTGTTCAATGTCTTATGCCACTGCCAATTTCTCCTTGATTCGAACCGTGTTTTATGCTCAATGCTCTGTTTGTTCTAGGCCTTATGCCCCGAAGCTGATGATATAGAACTGTATCGTGCACTTTTGGGCAATGATGAATTCCATGATCAGCAGTCCATCGCCCGTCATTTTTCTTTAGTCGAGCGAGTTCCTTGTCCTTTGGACGATTCCCGATAACTGAATTTGCTTTATGCAGACCTTTTTCAAACCCTTCCACGCCTCAAACTGTCGGGGATCAATTCAGTCTTTTGGCTGTGATTGTGGGTTAGCAGCAGTTCTGCAATGGTCGGATACTCTGGTTAAGGTTATTCCGATGACAGTCTATCTTAGCTTTGAATGAATGATGAAGGGGCAGATTCCTCTCGTATTCACCATAGAGATCAAGTTTTTCTTCTCTAGTCGTCCTTAATGATCGCTTGAATCATTCTCGCCAATGCAAATCCCTCATGATCGCCTTAGCCAGCTATTTATCAGTGATAACCTCACGATTCTAAGAAGTGTTGTTGTCGTTCCCCTGTATTGGTTGCTGGCTCAAGATGCTTGGTAATGCACATTGTTACGCAGGCTCCATCGTTGAGTCCGCAACTTGTGACGCACTCCAAATAAGCATCGACCGCATCCCATCTTTCTGTGATTGTTTTGCATGCGTGTTCATTCTTGAACGCTCTCATTAGATTCTCTCGTCTTCCAATTGCATACGACGGTTTTTCTTTATTGACAAGTTAATTATTGCGATATAAATAGTTCCTAGGTTGATATGCTCAATTCGAATTGATTTTGGCCTTGTACTAAGCCTTCCTTGAAGCTTTGTTCTATTTTTTCATTGGCTGTTGACTCTTCACCGTTGTAAGGGAAATCAGACCCTTTTAGCGGATTTAGTCCCGATCGATGTTCAATGCTGGATTATGGATGACAAGAAGAGGTGAAAAAATGCGTATATAACAATACCGATTGAGAGTGCTGGAACTGTAAACTTCATGGCTTGTGTTGTCAGTGCTTTCAATTTAATAGGCGATATTGAGGGGTTTGGCTTCAATAACTACATAATTCTTCTAACTGGTGATAATACCTATTGTAGTGAATGACGAGTTTTCGAGATTAATTCGAGTCGATATGCGTTCTCAGGATTAAGTCTTCCTTGTTTTATTTAGAGATAGATTGACTTCAATGATTTCTTTCTGTTGATTTTATGTATACGGCACTAGTCATTATGATTCTGTTGTTCAACAAATGTGAGTTGGGTTTGTTGTTCTGGTCTTGCCTTGCGTCAAGGCTTTTTCTCTTTTGTGATTTTACCTAGAACGGATCTTGATACCTTTATTTTTATTGTCAGTTTAACCATACTCTTGTTATTCAATGGCTGCGAGGAGATTTAGATTGTGAATAATAAGGCGCTTTTGAATAATTATTTTGGTATTAATGCTCCTAGGTTACTACATTCTGGCTCGTCTATTCTGTCTCGTCATGTTTTGGGGATTCCTTTAATCTATGTGTTTGGGTTCAATCTCTGTTTGCATCCTTGTTGTCTTAGGATTTTTGCTCCTGAACCATATTCGCTGTTTTTTCTACTTGATGAGGATTCATGTTTTGGTTGTTTGTAATTATTTTGTATGCGATGTCTTGTGACATACTATTGCTCTTTGCTAATTCTTGTTTGTTATGTCAGTGGCCATGGGCAGCAAGTATTGATCCACAATCCTTATTGTAGTTCCGATTTGAGATTCCAAGATTTCTCTTTTTTTGTATCATGCAGGCTGCTACTTGAGGGCTTGGTACAACAAGTGGACCAAACGATACAGTTGCACTCTGATTTGCAAGTGTTGGTGATGCATTGAACAAATTGATCACTAATCCCATCGATAAGATTGCGAATTTCATGTTCGTTTCCTTGGCTTGATGTACTAAGAATCATTCATTTCGGTCCTGAATAAATGAGTGCTTGCTGAGGAGTTCACGTGATTGCTTTTAGATGTCGTTCATATGAGTAATCGGTGAGTGTTTAGTATGAGCTACTTTAGATGTCTTCAATTGCTCTTTAATGTGTTACTAATAGGCAGGAAGCCGAAGTTAATTGTGTCTGAGATATTCCTTCTGGTTTGTTTTTAAGACCTCATACGAGGACCAGAGGCTATTGCTTAGACAAGGCGGTTCTGCATGGTTGTTTCCACCACACCCTCAAATTCTTTGTTCTGCTGTATCGGGACGGACATTCGCGAGCGACCATCAACATGATTTTTTGCCCTTGAGAATCCAGGCTTAACCCCCAGGCAGGGCTTCGCTTGAGTGGTTGTTGACCCTGTTCGGTCCAGCGACTCTTTCAACCTCACCATCACTGATTCATGCTGGACGCAACCCTTCTTCTTGTCCCAGCAGTGCTTTAGGCGAGTTCAGTCCTCGGTTGTTCCATCCACTTTGACGTCATCAGGATGATTCTTAATGGCCATGACTCCTTGTTTGGCTCATATCACCACCATCGGGAACAGATGAGATGTCCCTTCTCATGAAGCGTGAACAGCAATGCATCCTTTAACGTCGCCTTCCGTTTTGGCACCTTGATGATGGCTATTTGATCCGGTTTCCCACTAGTGGATGGATGTTGGTTTGATGGCAAGGATCGATTCCACTTCAGTTTCAAGCGCAGCTGCACGATATGAATACTGTTCTATTAGGTGTCCAGTGCCTCTGTTGGTTCCAGCCATGCAACGGATGAAAAGGCATGATTTTCTTCAACTTCTTCAGATGCTGTTCGCACCATGCTTTAGTAATGTTGATTGATCAGAATTTTTTGCTTGACCAGATCCCTGTGTCCTTTGATTTGGGGATGCATGCAAAGTAGTCCTCACAGTATTTCGCATTGAAGTGGTTTGGGCGATGAATCTCTCTCCCCCTTTGGATGCTTCTTTCTTCGACTTTCAAATCTTCAATCCTTTCTCATTGGCTAGGTCGAGCGATCTACACCGAGATCCCTAGAACCTTGAAAATTGATGTGTTGCTCGTAGTGGGACGTAGGTATGGCTGTTCTGGGTGCTTTCCTGCTCTCTTTTCAGCTGTTCGTCATCAGCTTCAGGATGGCATTGACTCCCAACGATGCAGTTCATCTTGAAAGGGTGATTTTTCCAGTAGAGGTAGAAGACCTAGTTTTTCCCTCCAGTCGGCCAGGGGGCGTTCCCACCCTTCTTCCCATCGGCACCCTTCGATGAACGTACCAGCAAGGCCGACTTGAATGCCGAAGCTAATGCCAGCCCAGATCATGCGATGTTCGGTTGGTTCCATGAAGCTGCGTGTCATCCACGTCGCTAGTGGGGCTATTACGCCTGCCTCCTGCATTGAGATAGCGTAATACGCGCTAGTTGCTGCTTCCCCAGCAATTGACACAGGGAAACCGAGCACTAAATGATGGATATCATGAGTAATCCTTATTCGGCTATTAAAATACTCTTCATCATCACCACGTTTTATAATCTTTTCAACGGATTTGTTTTGCGCTGAAAGCTCATCGATGCCTAGGCCCTTCATCCTTTGTTGTACGCAGTAGCCAAGACTGTTGATCGGCATAGCGCCCATTTCTACAGGCGATGGCCAGGTCCCGACGTAGCGTTCTTCAATAAGAGGCTTGACTTGAGGGTGCTCTAGGAGTTTTTTGAACGTCTTTTTCTGTAGGTCCCACTTGAGGATCGTGCCAAGGTACTTGTTGTGTTGGAGAAGATGATCCGGATCTTTTGCGGACTGAAGGATGCTCAATCCCAACTTCATCGCGTCTTCTCGTAATTCCGTTCGAGTTGCCATCGGGTTTCCGTGCCTGAACTCTTGTCCTAGATCTGTTCTGCATAGGTGGCGATACCTAAATCCGAGCAAGGATTTACGGTTAACCGCCAGGATTGATGAACTAGCTTTCAGTTGTTTGTGTTCATATAGATTTGAGCTGCTCCACTGCCTACGTTAGATCATACTGTTATGAGCTTTCAGCCTTTCCAACTACTTACGTTTTCACTCAGTAAGTCTTGACCACCTTTCATATTTGTTTTGACAGATAGTATTGATTTTAAAATTATAGTTTGCATAAATCTATCCCTATTCTTGTTGATTGTGATATTTCCTGAACTGGCTCAGTGCTTTTCTGCTGTCTTTCAATACTGCTACTCACCCTTCCTTATTAATCTCTTTTCATTATGGTGACTGGTATTCTAGCTGTCTAGAGATGTTATGAATTTGAATACTGTGATCTGCTAGGGGCTGTGATGTTGGTGGAATTGTGTTTTGTTTTCTTTTTTTGCAGTCTTTGTTCAATCCGATACTCCTCTTTTTTGTAATGATTTATTTCCTTTTGAGGCAAAATTGATAAATTCTAACTGTTTGATTGTTCTGTGAATTGGATCAAAGTTGTTATCCCGTCATTGTTTTTGCTAAGCCCTTGATTGAATCTATCTTTCTTTTATTACGTCTCTTTTACGCAAAATTGCAGGCGTCATTTTTTAACTAATTTGTCTGATCTGCTTGGTGTCCACTGCTTATATACATTCATTATTGTCAGAACAATGTTTGATAGTCTTTTTACGCTAGGCCTGTGCATTAAGTCATGGTTGGCTACGTCTTCTCTTAAGGCTGTGGAACAGGTAGTTGCGCCTGCATTGTCAAACCTTGCAACGCTACTGAAGCGATAAAACCTATAGGAGATAACTTGCCTATGGCTTTTTCCCTTCTAACAGGTTTCTTTTATGTTGTTTTGAGAATCATTAAGCATGTAGCGTAGTTGCATTCACTTTATAGGTTTCAAGCCTTGCTTGCCTTTGGCTCTGATTTCGGCTCCGTTTAGTTGTAACTCAAATCTTTTATTTTATTCTGCATTGCCTGGATGCCTCTCTGTTTTTGATTTTATCTCTTTTGTTGTTCGTTTCGCTTTCATCAATTGCTTTATGTTGTGACTTTTTTGTTCTTTTGATTCGACTCAGTCTTAATAGGTTAATTCCCCGAGTATTTGTTGATGATTGTTTTGCATTGTGGATTATAGTTTGCACTAGAGTTTGGTACGCTTCTTTTCTCTTGAAGAAGGCATTTTGCAACGGCAGGATCTGGAACTTGTATTGGTCCAAATCCAACTGTTCCTTTGGCCGCTAGTGCTGTAGATGGGGTCGACATTAGCTGCAGAAGCAGAGATAGTGTCAATGCTATTGATTTCATTTGTTAGACCATTTTTTGGAGGAGACTGTTTTCTCCGATGTTTTAACCATCGTTTGATTTGCTGTTTTTCTCATCCCCCAAAAGGGCTAATGTTCGTGGTAAAGAGTCCCCCAATGGTGTGAGTCAATAAAAAAACCCCGCAGGTGGCGGGGTCAATAAGAGGTTTTTCGTTAGGCGCTGAATGCCTTCTACCTATCTACTTGTACTGATTTAATGATTTACTTCTTTCTCAAATGTGGGCGTGGGATGCATGGATGTTTCATCTGAAATGAGTAGCTCTTCTAGAGCAGTTCTATCAGTTGTAGTCCTATTAACGCACTCCATCGTGCCATGTCTAAGGGAAGAGGCTTCAAACCGGAATGTGGTTATTTCGTGTTTTGGCTAAATTGTCTATGGCGCTGATGGATGACCGCTGTCGTCACCAGGTTCGTCTGGACAAGTCGGCGTTGATCCAACAGGCTCTTCGCAGACAGGTCCTGGTAGAGGATCCTTTGGATCAAGAGAACCTCCACTATGGGTTCGTAGATCGTTAGATCTCGGTTAGCAGCAGGATGGAAAGGCCTCCCTGAGCATTTGAAAGATCTGTTTCGTAGCTTTAGTTCAGTCCAGTAGAACATCATTTGTTCCACTGGCTGCATCAATGGTCAGGTTGTAACGCATGGTTTGTCACGCAAAGGAAGCTTTCCATCCTGTGGTCTCATTATCGCCCCTTTCAAAGATGCGCGTATTATTAGAAATCAATGCCTTCAGTGATCCAGTTCACTGCTCCTTTCTGGCTGCGGAAGATTTAATATACAGTTATCCTTATGTTCCTCAACCTACCTTGCCTCCCCCCATCGACGTTATCCGCTCTGGGACATGCTGGCGCTATCTCGTAGACAGCTTACTTTAGGTGCTAGACCATTAAATAATATCGCCATCGCTTTGCAAATTTTCATTGCCTCCAGTTTCATAGCTGTTTTCATCAGTTCTTCATCCTATGGAGTTTGATCAAGAGGCTGCTGGTTCAATACGGTCTCTTTAATCCTCAGGATCTTCCTATTGATTTCACTGCTCCAGTACGCTTACTTGATGACGACAGAAGGTAATCTCACTATCCAGAATCAACCTTAATTTAGTTGGATTCCTTATCAACTGCTCCCTTGACTGGCCCCTAAGTGCAAGACGCAACAGGTTGTCTTTAAGTCGTAGGAGTATGAGAAATGTCATTGTCTATGCGCATTCCAACTGTTGACTGTGAGATTGGTTGCCCACGGATTCATCACACTCTACTACCGAACAGTTTGGACATAAGTAGTGCTCACGAGCCTGTTCTGATGATTAAGTTGGTCACGATGAGTACTTAAAAGGTTGTGGCCTCTGCTTAATCCTGATTATTCATCTTGGCATACAATGCCTTTTTTAATGACACGGGCCTTTTTTCTCATAAGGGCGGTATAACCTGTTCAAAAACTGCTTCCTCTGGTTACACAGCTGGCTAGTGACTGCAATCCGGATAAGCATGAGCCAATCTTGCGATGAAGAGTTAACTTCCATAAGCAGCGACTTTTTTATGAATTTTTGCTGTCTAGGCGATACTGAAATAGCTCAATTCCCTACCAGAGGCTACTCGTAATCCTTTAATACATTAAAAATCCCAGTCTGAGACTGGGAATATTTGGTTATTTAGGAGCGGAGAGGGTGGGATTCGAACCCACGGATGCTTTCACATCGCTGGTTTTCAAGACCAGAGCCATCAACCACTCGACCACCTCTCCAGTGCATCGATATTATCATCTTGCCAGGTGGCATGAGAGATCTGCTTACTAATTTTCAGAAGCTAATCTGTTGTAATAATGAGGATCCCACTTGGTTTGCGTACTAATTTTTTATAGAGGAACAATGAAGATTGTTGATTGAGTCGTAATATGGGTTGCTATGTTGTTTTTTGGTGAGGCAATATATTTTTCTGTATTCAACGTTCAGACAAGAATTAACTGCTTGAGCCATGCTTTGGAATAAGGCGGTGTTCGTACTGTTCTCAAGGAGGAGTGTCAGTTTGGAATCTTTTTGTCGATTCCATTTGATCCGCCAATGTGACAAGACTCAAGCTTTTTCTAGAGCTTTTTATTTGTTCTATTTGCTAGCTGTTTGGCTTTGTTAATGGCAAGAGGCATTTATCCGAATCGCATCCCGCTGGACCTGCTTCCTCTAGTTCACCAATATCGTAACGTTGCAGGGCATCAAAGAAATCATTATTTACTCTGCGTTCAATGACTTGTTTTTGGAGGGTTTGGTAAGTATCTGCATCGATCGGTTCAAATGGCAGCCTAGGGAAGGTGGCATTTGCGTCAAAGCGGGCAAGAAGAGCTGCAGATATATACCCACCACTGTGCTCAATTGTCCTGTGAAGAGCATCCGTTAAGGCTTCAATCTCATGCTCGCGAAATTCGATTGTTGCGGATGTGTTGTGTGCGGTGTAGTGGGATTGGACCTGCATATAGAAATCAAATTGAGCCAGTGCAGAGAATACATTTATGTCAACTGCATCAGCTCCAGGAAGATTGGCCCAGCTCACTTCTGTTGGAATTTCTACCAGCCATTCAGTGCAACGTGCATCAAAAGGATCATTGAGCAGACGCCCTTGATCATCCTTATCTGATTGTGATGGAACAATTGTGTATCCATAATCCATGCAGGCCATAGCGACAGGATCGTTTTTGCGGAATGTGATCCTTCTGATGAAGCGTTGAGCTTTGGGGGGATGCCATCCAGGTGCAGCACCAGTGAGAAGACTTTTGGTACCTGCGGGTTGAACTGTTGTGCAACGATTTGGACGACGTAAGCCATGCCGATCGCAATAATCCCAGACGGTTTCATTGACAATGTTTTTCCAACGCTTTAGGTACGATGCTTCCTGTTGCTTGAAGACAAGACCTTCTGTTGTTTCTGGTCGACCAGCCTCCCACCACTGCAGCCAGGGTGTTCCAAATGCATGAACGAAAAAGTCAAAGAGTCCTGTAAAACTCACACCTACAATCGGATCCCACTCCCGACTCTGACGGTACCGTTCAACTTCGAACCGATGATTGAGCAAACAGGCCACAGAGAGTGCGCCAGCACGAAAGGCTTCCCGTTGTGATTCATCATCGTGTGGATCAATTTGGTTCAGATGAACTTCTGCAAGATTGCAGTGGAAATCGGCACCAAGAATTTCTCCGCAGGGATTGAGTCCATACCTGCTAAGACGATGTTCTAGCTCTTCTTTCGGAATTGGCCCATGGTTTTCTTCTAACCAACGACCTGCCTCATCACGTCCTTGATCGCAGTAGATCTCGATGAATTCTCGTCGCAACTCCTGCGTTGTCAGTAAGTCTGCATTGGATCGAGCAATGGCTTCAGGGGCAAATTGAATGGCTCCTTCGCCACTGTGGAATTGCCGTGTCACCGCTTCTAGAAGGACCTCTTTACTGGGACGCGTGTGGTAGACACGCGTGTGATTCGCCATCCGAAGTGCATCACGTTCTGGATCAATTCTCCAATTCCCTTTTGAGTCTTGCTGCCATAGATTTTCCTTTGCACCGGCTGCTTCTGTGTCGTCAGAGGCGAATTGGCGCATGCCAGCACTTCTCCTGATGTTTCCGGCGACAATCGTCACTGCCGCTTCATCAATTAATAAACAGCATTCTATTGATGTAAGTTGTCGCCCTACGGCTTTTCCCAGTAATTTTGCTACGCGTCCATAGAGATCTTTTAATTTGACTGGATTAGCCATTCCTCCAAATCCCTTGAGGGTCTCACCTACTGGACGTACATCGGAAAGATCTATGTTGATTTTTACTGTTTTTCCATCAAAGCGAGGATCACTACTAAGCTCCAATATCAGCTGATAGCTATCGACCCATCCTCTCCGTGTATCGCCAACTTTGATTGATACTGTGTCCCCAGTTATTGTATGAGATGTGGATTCTTGCCTGTTCTGAGCAGGAGTGATTCCGATATCTGAAACACTTAGAATTTGAATTGGGTTACTCACCACCGGAAGTTGATCGATGAAATGAGGTTCGATGATGGCGCCTGTACCGCAACCCATCATCGCCAGGTCCATCATCAGCCCAAACGCTTCCCAATCAACAAGATTTGTTGAGGTGCAGTTGTAGGCTCCAGAAAAATTTTCGGGTTGTTCTATCCATGGTGTTCCCCCAATCCATTGCCAACGTCCAGACGGAAGAGCTTTTTTTTCAGCCTGCATCCTTGCAATCAGCTTGATCTCCTCGGGATTGAGAGATCCCAGTTTTTGAAGACCTGAACGATTCCGTTCACTGACTTCATTCCAGCTTTCCCTCCCCTTGGGAAGTCGACGGCTGTAAGTCCGATAAAAAACGGGGTTGGCGGCAGGAGCACTTGCAGGGAAATCACCATGGGTTGCAGCGTGTCCTGCCGTTTGAGAAATGGTCTCTTCTGAACGGGTTGGTGTGAGTGTCACTAGAGCTTACCGCCGATCTTTCCGAGATACTAACTCCACCCATGGAGTCTTCAACCCTGTCAGAGCACTATCAGCAGCGTTTCCATGGCTCGGCTCTGGATCGAATGTTCCATCTGCCTGCCTCTGGCCTGCCTTTCTGTTTTCTCATGGGTGTTGGTACGACCAGTTTCTTCACTTTGTATTCCCTAGGCCTTTGTTTTTAGGCTTTTGATCGGTTTATTTATGCGTAGATATTTTATTTTTAATCATCTCCTCTTTGTTGTACAAAGATCTCTTGTGGATGCGTTTCTATTCCGTCCGCCAATGCTTGCTTGATGTTTTTTTCTGTGTTTTAATGCTGATGCTATTTGTTTTATCCTTTTCATTGCAAGTTTTACTTTTGTCTGCATGCAACGCATTCCAGAGCCGGAATTGATGATCTCGGCTGATCAGGTTGCTGCCTATGCCGGCGCTAATTTTAGTGAATCCGATCAGTCCTTCGTTGATCATTTGTCTGAGCATATTTTTCATCAGGACGATTTTCTTTTGCCAGGTAGCATTGTTCTTGATTTAGGCTGCGGCCCAGGAAATATTGCCGAGCGTTTGGCTCCTCTCTGGCCGTTATCGGATGTGATTGGAATTGATGGTGCTTCTACCATGATTGACGTTGCTATCGAGCGCATGAAGTCGCTTCCTGTTCTTGCTCATAATTTAAGATATGTCCTTGCAGATCTTAAAAATATTGATTTTGACTGTGTCGGTATAAGTAAAGGTGCTTCTTTGATTGTAAGTAATAGCGTGTTACATCATCTTCATGATCCCCAGCACCTTTGGTTGGCAGTTAAGAAACTTGCCCAACCTGGTGCTTTCATGTTGCACCGTGATCTTCGCCGTCCTGCAAATGAGCAGGAGGTTGAGGCGCTGTGTCATCGCTACGTCAACAATGCCCCACCTGTTTTAAAGCGCGACTATCGCGCGTCTCTCAAGGCAGCCTTTCGTGCTGATGAAGTCCGTGAACAGCTCCATGCGACTGGTTTGAGAGATCTCAATGTTGTTGAACTTGGGGATCGTTATCTCGAGGTCTTCGGTTGGTGGTTTCCTTGATTGGCGTTGGAAGAGGCTGTTGCCTGTCAGGCTGGTTCTCTCAACATCGAGATCATGGCTACCAGATTAGAGACTGAGAACAGCAATGCCTTCGAATCACGCGGAGGTGAGAGTGATCTCGCAGGGGCAGTGGCTCGGCGTCGCAACTTTGCGATCATTTCCCACCCGGATGCTGGTAAAACCACCTTGACTGAGAAGTTATTGCTTTACGGAGGTGCGATTCAACAGGCAGGTGCGGTAAAGGCTCGAGGTGAGCAGCGAAAGGTGACCTCCGATTGGATGGAGCTGGAAAAACAGCGTGGCATCTCAATCACCTCCACTGTCTTGCAGTTCGACTACTCCGGCAGCACCATCAATTTGCTTGATACACCTGGGCACCAGGATTTCTCTGAAGACACTTATCGAACGCTCGCTGCAGCTGATAACGCAGTGATGCTTGAAGATGCAGCCAAGGGTCTAGAGCCTCAAACAAGAAAGCTTTTTGAGGTCTGCAAGATGCGCGAGATCCCGATCTTTACGTTCATCAACAAGATGGATCGTCCAGGAAGAGAGCCTTTGTCTCTATTGGATGAAATTGAGTCTGAACTCGGTCTTACCCCTTGGGCTGTGAATTGGCCCATTGGCAGTGGTGACTTCTTTAGAGGTGTGATTGATCGTCGTACCCGCCAGGTTGTTCTGTTCAGCCGTGCTGAGCGAGGTCGACAGTCCCACGAGAAGCAACTTGATTTGGATGACCCTGATTTATTAAATTTAGTAGAGCCAGATCTTTTGGCACAAGCCGTAGAAGATCTTGAGTTACTCGACGCAGCTGGCGCAGAACTTGATCTCGAATTGGTTCATGCCGGTGAACTCACCCCGGTCTTCTTTGGATCCGCAATGACCAACTTTGGAGTGCGTCCATTTCTTGATGCCTTTATGGATATGGCCCAAAAGCCTGTTGCGCGTCTCGGTACTGATGGACCTGTTGATCCTTTGCGACAAGATTTCAGTGGGTTTGTTTTCAAGCTTCAAGCAAATATGGATCCGCGTCATCGTGATCGCGTTGCCTTTGTCCGGGTTTGTAGTGGCCGTTTTGAAAAAGATATGTCTGTTCGTCATGCCCGTACTGGCCGAACCATTCGGCTTTCGCGACCTCAAAAATTGTTTGGCCAAGATAGAGCCGTTGTTGAAGATGCTTATCCGGGTGATGTGATCGGTTTGAATAATCCTGGGATGTTTTCGATTGGAGATACGCTCTATACCGGTTTAAAAGTTGAATACGAAGGGATTCCTTGCTTTAGTCCGGAAATATTTAGTTGGTTACGCAACCCAAATCCTTCAGCGTTCAAAAACTTCCGTAAAGGCATCAATGAGCTTCGCGAGGAGGGTGCTGTTCAAATCCTTTACGACACAGACGAAAGCAAACGCGATCCCATTCTGGCGGCAGTAGGACAATTACAGCTGGAAGTGGTGCAGCACCGTCTTGAACATGAGTATGGGGTAGCAACTCGGCTTGAACCACTTGGTTATCAAGTTGCACGTTGGGTTTCTGGTGGATGGTCGTCCCTAGAGGATGTAGGTCGAATTTTCAATTGCAAAACCGTACGCGACGCCTGGAATCGTCCTGTCCTGCTGTTTAAAAATGAATGGAATCTGAATCAACTCATCGAAGAGCATCCTGATCTTGCTCTGAGTTCTGTCGCACCGGTGGTCAGCGGTGTCGAACCAATCAGCCTTTAATAAGTCGGGAAAAAGCCGGAAAAATTTTCGATTCGGTCACAACATTGCTTCACAATTGCCAGACTGGTTGCTATGAATCTGCTATTGCACCGTCACGTTTGGCTGCTACGTCCTTGTGCTGATGGAGGCACAGACTATGTCTGCTTTCGCCCCCAGCAGGATCGTGTTGAGGTCGTTGAGGGATACCACCTTCCTCCTCAAATGCCTCTGATCAAGCGTCGAACATGGCTTGATTCCATTGATGTGCCAGGTTGTTGTCATCAATTGCAGAACGTTCAAGGTTTTAAACACGGCCAGCCACTGTTTTGATTCAACGCATCTCTCCCGATCCAGCACTTTGCTCGATACGCTCAATACAGAATGAATCGATCTAATGGCATCGGGGGTTGATCTTGGCTCCAGCTCAGAGTCCCAAGACCCTTATGAAAGGCTTGGAATTTCAGCTGATGCGGGGTTTGAGGACGTTCAACGAGCTCGTGAAGCATCCTTGAAGGCTGCCGGTGAAGACCCACTGGCGAGAGCTCGAATTGAATCCGCTTACGACGCGGTGTTGATGGGGCGTTTGCGTCAGAGGCAGTCCGGAACGATTAGTTCTGCAGCGGTCAACGCATCTCGTATCGAAAGTCAAAAAAATGCTAGTCCTTCATCTGCTCAGGGAAATACACCTGCGCTATTAACGAGGATCCGAAGCTTATCCCTGCCAACCTCATCCTTTAATTCTTCTGGCTTTTTCCCCAGTCTGAGCCTGGTTCAAGGCCAGGGCTTGATTGTGAGATTGCTCACAGGAGGCCTCGGCCTGCTGTTGCTGATCTTGGTCCCTACAGGTGTTGACCTTGTACTTGCTCTCGCCACGATTGGCCTCATTCTTTCTCAGGTCAAACGAGGGCGAAAACCACTGGGTTCTCTTGGTTGGAGTCTGGCCCTTGTGGCTTTGGGTCTGTTTTTAGGTGCGGCTCTGACCAGCTTGTTGGGTCCCGCTTCGGGGCTACCTCTTAGTCCATTTCAGTTACAAGCCTTACCAGCCTATGTACTTCTTCTTGCTGGTTCATTGTTGTTCCTCTAAATCAGTCTTTACAGAGTATTGATTAGCGCCGCTAAAGCTGTTTCATCAAGCTTGTAGACCTCACTGCAAAAATGGCAGGTAAGTTCAGCTCCTCTGTCTTCAAGTAGCATATTGTTGAGTTCTTCTTTCCCCAGCATCGTCAGAGCGTTAAGACTTCGTTTTCTGCTGCAAGGACAGGAAAATTGTATGGCTTGCATCGATTCCCCAGCTGGAATCGGTTGTGGGTCTAGATCTGGGAAAACCTCTTCAAGCAGAGTTTCTAGGTGATTTTGGCAATCCCTCAAATGCTTGCTGAAGTTCTTGATTTCACGGCAACGATCCTCTAGTAATGCAACAAGAGCAGGTTCCTCCGCGGCTTTGGGTAGTACCTGAACTAGTAGTCCTCCACTACATCCCAGCCCTTCATGATTGATTGTTTCACCTACAAATACTGCTGAGGGCGTTTGTTCTGAATGAAGCAGATATGAAGCGACATCTTCTCCGATTCCACCGCGCACCAATTCAACCGTGCTGCTGAAGGGTTCCCCTTTGCCTTCGTCTCTGACGACGTGAAGATAGCCCGTTCCTGCTGCAGCCTTGAAATCGAAACTGTAGTGACCAGTCTCATCCTCAATGGGATCTAATTCCAGTTCTGGATGACCCACATATCCACGCACGCGTCCGTCTCTACCAGCATCAACAAACAGTCCTCCGATCGGTCCATCGGAACGAATGCGCATATTCACGCGACCATGTTTCACCTTCATTGAACTGGCCAGCAACAGCCCAGCACTCATGGCCCGGCCTAACATCACCGTCGTGAGATAAGACAAGCCGTGGCGACGTCTGGCCTCGCGTGTGGTTTCAGTGGTCGTTACAGCAACGAGTCGGATGCCACCGCCCGCGGCAGTGGCCCGTACAAGGCAGTCACCCATGGCGTGTGATTATCTCATCGGCAATGGTGACAGAGTGTGGAGACGGCCCTCTTTTAATCTCCAATGCTGGCCTCTCCAACCCTCAAAAAGATCTGGTTCATGGGTGACCACAATGAGGGGGCGATCATGGGCAAGATCTTGAAGCAGTTCGAGCACTTCAGATCGGACAGACCAGTCAAGTCCAGCTGTTGGTTCATCGAGCAGTAGAACTTTGGGACGGCGAAGAAGCTGGACAGCTAGTGCTAATCGTCGCTGCTGGCCTCCGCTCAAGCGTTCTGGTGCCTGTCGCACATCCACTTCATCCAGACCGACTCGCCTCAGAACATCACTGCGCTCTTGACTCGTCAGCCTCCGGTGGCCAAGTTTTAATTCCTGAGCAATGTTCAATCCCAGAAAATGACGTTCTGGAAACTGAAAAACCACACCACAGAGCCACCTCCTTTGCCGTCGCGTTAACGCTTCCTCCTTCCAATGGATGGAGCCTTGCTGTGCGCTCGCGAGGCCACTAATGACTTCAAGCAAACTTGTTTTGCCACTTCCGCTGTTCCCGGAAATCAGCACTGGCTCCCCTGCGTTCGCTGTCAGGTTGATTTTGTGAAGCACCACTCGCTCGGAGGTCGCAGGCCGGAATTGGATGTCGTGAAGCTCCAGCATGCCCCTTAGGTGGTTCTCTTGATGGCAGGTCGATTATCAGCATGATCGATCAAGGCCGTGGCCGATCTCTTTTTAGACAGCGATGATGCAACAGTCTCCAAGAGGTCATGCACGTTCGTTTCCGAGAGGTCGATCCCTTCAATTGCTGGGTGTGGCTTCGCTTCAGTGAGATTCCCAGTCAAGGTGAGCGTAATTATGTCGATGGAATCTTTGACAGCTGGTATGTCATTGGTCGGCTCGGTGGGTTCAATGCTGAAAATCTTCAGGTGCATGAAGAGGCAGAAGATCTGAGTTGGATGAGTTATGACAATGACGAGGCTTCCTCTGTCATGCCGGCCTTGATGCACAACATGGGTCAGCTTGAGTACCAAGAGGAGTGGGCCCGTTGCTGGTTGGACTTGGGCACGAGTGATGGCATTGGTTTAGATGTTTTGATCAACGCTTTACAGCAACTGAATGCTGATGTTGTGAAGATCGATCAATTGCTGATTGGTGGCGTCAATGAAGACTGGCCTGTGGAGGATCACCCTGACAGCGTGTTCCCCAACCTGAACTGACTCTTTGTTAAATTAAGGAGTCCATTTTTATCCCGCACACCTGTCCGTTTCGGGTGCTGGATGTTGTGATCTGAGCCTTTGCTCTTCACACTCCATACCTGGCAGGTGGAGGCGAACCCGAAACCCACAACAAAACATGGCTGTCGTCACTCTCGCCGAGATGATGGAAGCTGGTGCCCACTTTGGACACCAGACCCGTCGTTGGAACCCCAAAATGTCGCGCTACATCTATTGCGCGCGTAACGGTGTACACATCATTGACCTTGTGCAGACTGCTGTCTGCATGAATAACGCATATAAATGGGTGCGCTCCGCTGCACGCAGTGGAAAACGTTTTCTTTTTGTGGGAACCAAGAAGCAAGCCTCTGAAGTTGTGGCTCATGAAGCCCTGCGCTGTGGATCCTCTTACGTCAATCAGCGATGGCTTGGTGGAATGCTGACCAACTGGACCACCATGAAGGCAAGGATCGATCGACTGAAAGATCTAGAGCGCATGGAATCCAGTGGAGCTATCGCGATGCGTCCCAAAAAGGAAGGGGCTGTTTTACGTCGTGAACTCGAGCGGCTTCAGAAATACTTGGGCGGTCTGAAAAATATGCGCCGTCTCCCAGATGTTGTTGTGCTTGTCGATCAACGCCGAGAGACCAACGCGGTTCTTGAGGCTCGAAAGCTCGACATATCGTTGGTTTCCATGCTGGATACCAATTGCGATCCAGACCTCTGTGAGGTGCCGATCCCTTGCAATGACGATGCGGTTCGCTCGGTTCAGTTGGTCTTGAGCCGCTTGGCTGATGCGATTAATGAAGGTCGTCATGGCGGCCAGGATGGCCGGGGCGATGATGGTTAGGGCTGATCTTCAGCCACTCAATAATGATTCCTAGCCGTTGCATGTCAATCGCCGCAGCGGCATCCTCATAGATCCCACCACTTAAATTCCCCTCATGGCGGCCGTTTCAGCCAAGCTGGTTAAACAACTGCGCGACAAGACTGGCGCAGGAATGATGGATTGCAAGAAAGCCCTGGCAGAAACCAGTGGCGACACGACAAAAGCCATTGAATGGCTTCGTCAAAAAGGCATTTCCAGTGCAGAAAAGAAATCAAGTCGTGCAGCCGCAGAAGGTGCGATTGGCAGTTATATCCACACGGGAGCTCGTGTTGGTGTGTTGCTAGAGCTGAACTGTGAAACTGATTTCGTCGCTCGAGGTGACCTCTTCCAAGGGTTGCTCCGTGACGTGTCGATGCAGGTCGCTGCTTGTCCGAATGTGGAATATGTCAGCACTGATGAAATCCCTCAAGACATTATTGATCGTGAAAAATCCATCGAGATGGGTCGCGACGATCTTGATGGCAAGCCAGAACAAATGAAGGTCAAGATTGTCGAAGGGCGCATCGGCAAACGTTTGAAGGAATTGTCCTTGTTGGATCAACCATTTATTCGAGACAGTTCGATGTCGGTGGCCGATTTAGTCAAGGAAGTTGCAGGCAAAATCGGGGAAAATGTGAAGGTACGACGTTTTACCCGCTACACCCTTGGAGAAGGTATTGAAATTGAACAAGTTGACTTTGCCACTGAAGTGGCTTCTATGACCAACGGCTGATTTTGACGGCTGATACGCATTCCACCAGCGATTACGACTCGAACGAACAGCTCCGTCGGCTTCAAATACTAAGCCGACGGATTGTTCCCTTGATGTATCGCGAACAAGCTCTTTATTTACAGATTCTGCGGGAGCTGTTGGTTCCAGGTGTCCGTAATGCAATCGGTCATCTGCTTTGTGAACGTGGAGAACGGTTGTCGAGGATGTCCTCGGAGCAACAAGCCGAACTTCAAAACAAATTGGACGGACTTGTTCAACGTTGCAATAGCCTTTTGACTGTTGAGCAGCTCATGGATCTTTCCCGGCGCCTTCAGAAAGAGGCCTTGGAACTTAGGCAGCAGCTCCAGCTTGATGTGAATCAATCTCTTCAGAATGTTTCAGAGACTGAAAAAAACGCAATCGTTCGAGGAGGTATTGAGCTAAGCCTCACACCTCCTATTGAGAATCCCGATCTCCTAGTTGGATTGCTACCTCGCAACAAGGATGGATCTGAGAGTGATAATTCTTCCATCCATGCGGCGGATGAACAGCAGCGATCTGTTCAGGATCCGATTGATCGCGACTCATCTGTCGATGGAACAACGACTGATTTGGATCTTTTGCGTTCACTTTTCCTAATGGCTGGGGAAGCCATGCATCAGGGAGATCATGAAGTTCAGGCAAGGAATTTGGAATCGGACTCGGCTGGACTTGATTCATCGGTTGTTCAATCTGAGCAGGTGGCTGAGGAATTGCTTCCCTCAATGCCTTTGGATTTGCTGAACTGGTTTGAAGGCCAAGAGTTAGCACTGAGCCGCAGGATTCGAAATTTGTCCCATGCTCTAAATGTTGAGTTGCTGAGGGCTGGTTTGATCAGCAGCCTTCTTCCTTCCTCCCTTCTCGATGCTGCAATCTCAGGACAGCTACAGGCTCTTCCCTCACCTTCTAATCTTCTAAGGCTCAAGCTCCCGCTGCCCATTCCATCCCAAGAACAAAACTTGGAAATCCTTAGCGTGTTGGTCAAACCTGCGGATCTTGAGTTTGACAACGTTTCTCTGCGGCAAAGTCGTTACCGGTTAGGTCAATATCGCAGCACTTTGCTGACAATGGTGCGTCAACAGCGGCATTGGCAAAATCGTCTCAACAGTCAGGAGGTGCAGAGTCAGTGGTGGCCCAATCCTCCGACGACACATCAGGACTGAATCCGAGGCTCGATCGTCAGCAGTTGGAGTGTTTGCAGGCCTGGATTCGCCCGCTACAGCAGTCCCTCGCCCTTGAGGCTGAACGAGGATTTCTGGACCTTCAAGGTCGCAATGAATGCTTTCATGCCTTTCTAAGCCGTCAACTGTCGAGCCCGCCCCCTGTGGCTCTGCCAAACGACAGCCTGGTCCGTCTGCGTTCATTGGCCAGCGAATTTTCGTCCTATCCCGACCTTGCTGATGCGGGCCGTCGTCGCCTTGTCAGTGGTACGCGTCAGTGGCTCCATGGTTTGCGTGCTCGCATGGAACCATCAACCCCGATGGCCCCTCCTCGTTTAAAAGTAGCAACCACTCAGCAAGGTGTTGTCCAACCCGGATCTGGATCAGACACTTTGGGGTTGGACTCCCCCCTTGCTCGAGTCCATGGCATTGGTCCCAAATTGGCCGAACGTTTGGCGAGTCTTGGTCTTTTTCTGGTTCGAGATCTAATCCAGCACTATCCGAGGGACTATGTCGATTACTCGGCTATGCGCAGAATTAACGATTTGGAGGCTGGTGAGACCGCAACGATTGTTGCCACGGTTCGTCGCTCGCATGGCTTCACCAGTCCACGCAATCCCAATCTATCGATCATTGAACTGCAGCTTCAAGACCCCACCGGTCGAATTAAAGTCACTCGCTTTTTGGCTGGAAGACGGTTTAGTAATCCTTCTTATTTGCATGGTCAGACCCGTCAGTACCCCATTGGTTCCACCGTGGCTGTGAGTGGATTGGTCAAAAGTGGGCCTTATGGGTTCAGTTTTCAAGATCCGTTGATTGAAGTGATGGAGAGCGCCTCTGCACCAGTTCGTTCTCGTCAGATTGGAAGGCTTTTGCCCGTCTATCCCCTTACTGAAGGACTCACGGCTGATCGCTTTCGAAGCTTGGTGGACGCGGTTTTGCCAGCAGCTCGTCTTTGGCCTGATCCTTTGCCCGCGCAACGTCGCAAGGCTCGCGGCCTTTTAGCTCGTGATCAAGCTTTGGTTGCCATCCATCGACCGGAGACCAGCGAGCAACTACAGCAAGCACGTCATCGCCTTGTGTTTGATGAGTTTCTGCTGTTGCAACTCAGTTTGATGCAACGAAGAGCGGCCATCCGTCAACGTTCAGCCCCCGTGCTACCTGCAGGCTTGCATGGAGAAGGTTTGAGCGGTCGTTTTTTATCCCTTCTTCCTTTTGACCTTACGGATGCTCAGAAGCGCGTTCTTTCTGAGATTGAAAACGATCTTGAGCGCCCTGAACCGATGGCTCGCCTTGTGCAAGGCGATGTGGGTAGCGGCAAGACTGTGGTGGCCATTGCTGCTTTACTCCGCGCGGTGGAAGCCGGCTGGCAAGGGGCAATGATGGCCCCAACAGAAGTGTTAGCGGCACAGCATTACCGCAGTCTTTGCAGTTGGTTGCCTCAATTGCACGTAACGGTGGAGCTGCTCACCGGCTCAACAACTCGCCGCAATCGACGTCAGATTCTGAATGATCTATCTGCCGGTAACTTGCGCATTCTTGTAGGAACCCACGCTCTATTGGAGGATCCTGTCGCCTTCGATCGCTTGGGATTGGTCGTTGTGGATGAGCAACATCGGTTTGGGGTCCGTCAGCGCAATCGCCTGCTCGATAAGGGATTGCAACCACATTTGCTCACGATGACAGCCACTCCGATTCCACGAACGCTGGCGTTATCACTTCATGGTGATCTTGATGTGAGTCAGATCGATGAATTGCCTCCAGGTCGAACCCCGATTCGCACATCGGTGGTGAAAAGCTCTGATCGCGAAGAAGCCTACGAGCTCATTCGAGCTCAGGTGTTGCAAGGTCAGCGCGTGTATGTAGTGCTTCCCTTGGTGGAGGAATCAGAAAAAGTCGATCTTCGCTCTGCCGTCGATGTGCATCGTCAGCTGTCCGAACAGGTCTTTCCTGAGTTCAGTGTTGGGCTTCTGCATGGACGCTTAGCCAGTGCTGATAAGCAATCGGTCATTGCTGATTTTGCTAGTGGTGCGACTCAGATTTTGGTGTCCACCACTGTTGTCGAAGTGGGTGTGGATGTTCCTGAAGCCAGTGTGATGGTGGTCGAACATGCCGATCGTTTTGGTCTGGCCCAGTTGCACCAACTGCGGGGACGGGTTGGACGTGGTGCAGCCGCCTCATATTGCTTGCTCGTCAATGACAGCCGCAACCCCCTAGCTCGGCAACGTCTTGAGGTCTTAGCCCGTTCGAATGATGGATTTGAGATTGCGGAGATGGACCTTCGGTTTAGAGGGCCAGGACAAGTTCTTGGGACTCGTCAGTCAGGTTTGCCAGATTTGGCGCTAGCCAGTTTGGCTGATGATGGTGCTGTTTTAGAAGAAGCCCGGGATGAAGCTGCGAGTCTTCTTCATGAAGACCCAGATTTGTCTGACCATGGTCAAATTCGCTTACTGTTAGAAGATCAACGAAAGCGTGCGGCAGCTGCTGCGCAGCTCAACTAGTCATGGCTAAGCCCAGTGTTGAACGGTACTTTTTTGTTGGGAATGGTCTCCACCACCTATTGCCTGCGGCCATCAAACAAGACAGATGGATTGAAGTCAGAGTTAGATTTGCGATCTACTCTTTCTGTGATTAATGTTGACAGTATTCCTGTAGATTTTCGAACTTTCTCGGGTTGATTTGCCTTATTTTCTTTGGATTGACGGCTCCTCGGGTAACAGTTCAAAGGGTTTTATTTGTAATACATTTATTTTTTGGAGTGATTTTCGCTCCGGGATTTAAGTTTTTGCTATGTATTTTGTCCTTTGTTTTCGGCTTGGATCCTAGTCATTGTTTTGCGTTGTTGCGACGTTTTCCTCTTGTGGGATCGAAGTATTCGACTGCGTTTTGAGTCAATACGAATAAGGGTATGAACTGTTTCTGTCAAGCCTGCCAGTGTCTAGGTATAGTTGGAACTCAGTTGCCTATGACTTTTGTTGGCTCTCGTTTGTAGTATGAATGAGCTCATGATTTCTCTTGGGTCGATCTGTCGTCGATGAAATGAATCTGGCTATTATTTTTAATGCCTTGAGGGTGGCAGTAGTGATTCTCTGAAGGGGGCTAATCGCTTTTTGAAGTGATTGTATGTATGAAGATTAAGTTGTCTCTTGGGAATATTGTTGATTGCTTCTGGGAAGTTGTGTTTCTCAGTTATGGTTCTTATAGGGAGGGTTTATGTAAATTGGTTTTGTGGGTTGAATGCTTAGCACGCCATTGCTTGTTGATGCTTTGTCGTCAAGAACTCCCATCACAGAAAAAAGTTCTTTTCTTTGAGTTTTGGTGATAGGCATTGATAGTGTTTGAGGATTAGCTTTTGAATCTATGGCTTTAGCGTTGAAGGTGATCGTGCTTGCTGGCGAATGCTTCATGTTTGGATTGTTGTGGATTCTATGTTTCTGGCGAACTTGGCTTGTTGTTTGCCGGTCAAGGAGGGGTAGATGGAATGAGGGAGTGAGATCTATTGGGCTTAGATTGTAAGCCTAATTTCAATTATTTGAAATTCATGGCGACTAAACTGTGGCTTGATTCTACCTTGTGAATGTTTCCATTTTGTGCAAGCTTTTGTTCGTGTCATTCATCTTATCTTGACTGTCTAAATAATTACTTCGCTAATCCATGTCAGGTTTTACCGGCCGCTTGGTCGGGCTTAATGAGTCCTCTCACCGCTAAGGTTTTTATCACAAAATCAGAACGGCTGGGTATTGCCTGCTGAGAATCATCTGCAGTTTTTCATTGTTCGACATTTTGTATTCAGACATGGCTTTCTTAGACATGCTGGCTACATGTCTTCTTTTAGCCTCCTTGAGCGTGCCAGTGCGGAATTGCTGAACTGGCTCCACGAAACAGCTCAAGTCCAATCGATTGAAAAAAACACTCCACTCCTAAGAGAGGCCGAGATCAATCAGAAGGTTGTTCTGCTGCTCAAAGGGCAGCTGATCCTCACTTCAACGATCTTGAAAAGAGAAGTCGATGTTCTGGGAGATCTGAGTATTGGTGACCTTGTTGGAGAGATGAGTTGGCTTGAACAGCAGCCTGCCTTTGCAACTACAACGGCAAAGACAGGTGCAATGGTTTTAGAGATACCGTTCAAAAGCTTGGATAGCCTTCAAAACAGCAACCCTGCAATCGCGGCCGAACTGAATCGGTTATTAGCTCAAAAACTTGCGCTTCAAATCCAAGAGCAAAATATCTGGGTGCATCGTCTCAAGGAAAACACACTCCCTGAAGCCCCCCTTCGGAATGTTCTCGTACTCTTTGCCAGCCTCAATGAACAAGACATTCAGTGTCTTGCTGAACTGGGACAAAGGCAGAAACTTCAACCAGGTGACTGCCTCCTTAAGCAAGGGAACGATGTGGATGCCTTGTATCTCGTTATGAGCGGGGATGCAGAGATTACCTTCACTCTCTCTGGTGACACTCAACTTGTTGGTAGTGCTTGTAGGGGAGAATTGCTGGGAGACATGGCCTTTCTCCTTGAGGACCAATCAGGTGCCTCAGCTGACGTTCGCTCGAGGGATGGAATGGATTTGCTGCGTCTTGATCGCAGAGGTTTACGTCAGGCACTCGACCAAGATCCATATCTTTCCTGTCGCTTCTACAGAGGTTTGGCGTGCATGTTGTCTCAACGCAGTCGACATCAACTTCTCAGCAGGCAGGTCAATACCGTCAGTCATGAATCTGAATTGTTCGACAATGATCGACTTGACACGATTCAATTGCGAGGAATTAGTCGAGCAGCGCGCCATTTTGATTGGCTTTGCCAGCATTTCCAAACTGGGCATCAGGTGCGGTCATGAACTGGAACGCAGGGACTGATGTTCTGTGGCCTTCGGTAGCCTTTCGGATCAAAAAAGGGGAAGTCTTACTGGTCTCTAGAGGGAGTAGAGAGTTCGGACTTCTGCGACTGGAGCGAAACCTCGTTTACCCAGGTTTTCCCGATCAGGCTGGAGCACCTATCAGGCTTTACCTTCGCGCCATCCAACCCAGTCGTCTGGCCTTGTTGAAGGTTGAAGATGACCTGCCTGGAAGACTCTGGCTCGATCGACATCTCAGTAGTGATCTTGCATGCGATAGCTCAACCGAAGCCTTATCAGTCGAGCAGATCCTGCAGAAGCTTAATGCGTTGCATGCCCAAGCAGATGAACTCCACCAGATATTGCTGGATGCTCACCGCCCTCTCAATGCTCGTCATGAAGCTCATCTCTTCTCAGAGATGGAGAGTGCTCCTGGTAGTAGTGAGATTCCATCCATACGGGCAAGATCCTCGTCCAACCAGTTGGCTCAAGACCCTCTCCTAAGCGGACTCACCCTGCTGTTTGGAAAAGACAAGCAACTGCTACCGCTTCCCCCGCATAAAACTGACCCTGATCCTAAAAAGCGTCTCAAGCAATTTCTCGATCGCACTGATCTCTTTGCCAGAGAAGTCGTTCTCGATCGGGCTGATCTCAACCAGGATTGTGGTGACTTAATTGGTTTTGTCGATGATGACGAGAATGCAGTCGTCGTTCTGAAATCAACGTCTCAGGGCTATCTGGCCTGGCGACCTTGCCAAATGCCCCGACCTCTTCCGATTGAACAATGCTGGGGTTTGTTGGATGGTCTTTCCCCCAGGATGCTCTCCATCAGTCCAGCTTTCGGACCTGACGACCTCAGTACCTTCGGGCTACTGCGCTTTGCCTACGGGAAACCCCAAAATACGTCGACGTTTGTGATCGGCGGGTTACTTGTTGGCATCATTTTTGGCTTTCTGCTTGCGATTGGACGAGAGGTGGGCGCTGCACGCTGGATCTTCGGCATGGGTTTTACCGGTCTGCTGACAGGAACCACTCTTGGGTTTCTCAGCGGTGGCTTTCGATTGGGCGTTGCCGTCATGCTTCTTTCAACACTTCTTGCGCTCTTAACTCCCACGTTCAACACCGTCATTACCAATCATGCACTCCCAGATCAAGACCTAGGGCTCCTGCTACAAATCAGTTTGATTCTGGTCGTTGCGGGAGTCACCCGGGTCTGTTTTGAATGGATCCAAAGTCGGGCTGTTCAACTCAGTCAGCAGCGAGGTGCGGCCCGCTCTCAACTTGCTGGCATGCATCGATTGCTGCGCTTGCCAAGTGAGTTTTTTCGCCTACGCAATATCGGCGATCTCCAACTGCGTTTCGGAGCCCTCGATCAATTACGTGGCGAAATTCAACAGCTGCTTGAGGGTGGTCTTCTAAGGCTGGTCCTCACCAGCATCTACATCCTTTTCATGCTGCGTATCAGCGTGAAGTTGACGGCATTAGCTCTCGTTGTTTCAGCTCTGATCCTGATACCTACAGCTCTCATCGGCTTGCAATCAAGGCCCCTGCAACGCCATCAAGAGGAGGCAGAAGCTCAAGCGCAGAGCCGAAATCTAGAACTGATCGGTTCCGTCTCCAAACTGCGTCTGGCCGGTTCCGAGAGTGCAGCTGCTCGTTGGTGGGGCGCAGAATTCCAAAAAATTGTCTCATTGGAAAATGCCCTTGATGCCAAAGAAGCCAGTGCTTCCCTCCTGAATGCTGTGATGCCCAATCTCGGCACCTTGTTGGTGTACGTGGTGGTGACTCGTCTGATTGCAGAAGCTGCTAGCACGTCAAGCCTGGACGCCCCCAATGTGGGTCAGTTGCTTGGATTCTTTTCTGCTTTCGGAACCTTTATCGGTGCATCAGCAGGGTTTGCGGGTCTGCTCATCGGCGCTTTTGACATGCCGGTGATCTACGAGCGCGCCAGACCGATTCTCGAAACCAATCCTGAAACTACGGAATTTCGAGATGAAGCAGGCCTTTTGGAGGGTCGAATTCAGCTCGATCGTGTTCGCTATCGCTACTCCCAAGAACTGCCATTTGCGTTGGATGGGGTGAGCTTTGAAACTCATCCAGGAGAAATGCTCGCCATCGTCGGGCCATCTGGCTCCGGAAAATCGACAATTGTGCGCTTAATACTCGGTTTTGCTAATCCCGAAGATGGTGAGATCCGTTTCGATGGCCAACCCCTTAACGGCCTGCGACTGGACAGCGTGCGCCGCCAGATTGGGACAGTTCTCCAAACCAACTCCCTGTTTGGCGGCACCCTGAAAGAAGCGATTGCTGGAGGTAGCCTGATCGAAGAGCAGGAGGCCTGGCACGCAGCAGAGCTTGCTGGTCTAGCAGATGAAATTAGAGCCATGCCAATGGGACTCCAAACCGTAGTGAGTGACGGTGGAGGAACCCTTTCTGGTGGTCAACGACAACGCGTCGCCATCGCGAGAGCGCTGGTACGTCAGCCACGAATTCTGATCTTCGATGAAGCCACCAGCGCCCTGGACAATCGTACTCAGGCCATTGTTACTAAGAGCCTCGAATCATTGGCGATCACTCGTCTCGTGATAGCTCATCGCCTCAGCACAGTCCGTCGTGCGGATCGAATTGTGGTGCTAAACGAAGGGCAGGTCCTTGAACAGGGCACCTGCGACATGTTGATGCAACGCAAGGGCTTGTTCTTTCGAATGATGCAGCGCCAGATCACATGAGCCTCTTCCGTAAGAACGCGTTAGATCATCTCTCTAGTCCGGAGAAACTCGATCAACCTCTTCGCCTCCTTCGTCCCGGGCAATGGTTGCTATTGCTCTCCCTGGGTGGTTTCTGCATCACGATCACCATCTGGGCGGTGTTTGGACGTCTCCCGGTCCGTATCAGCGGCAAAGGATTATTGATCCGCTCCAATAGCCTGACGGTGGTGCAGAGCGAGGCCGCAGGACGGATCCTTGAGCTGAACTTCACCATCGGTGATTGCGTGAAGCGTGGGCAGCTGATGGCTCGTATCGATCCTGTTTCCCAGGAAATCAGCAAAAAGGAAGCGGAAATGCAGCTGGATCATTTGATCAGCCAGGACCAGCAGGAAGATCACCTTGGAGCGATCCGTATTCGACAGCTACGAGCAGAAATTTCCCGGATCGCGAAGTTGACCCAATCCGGCGCGATCTCTATCGATCAATTGAGTCAGCGCCAGAAAGAATTAAGCGGTTTGGAGGACTCTCTTGAAGCTCGTGATGGTCAGCGTGAACAGCAGATCAAACAGCAGGAGGCACGCATCAATGCCCGCAACGAGGAGATCGAGCGTATCGCTCAGATCAGGGCGCCGATCGATGGCTGTGTCATCGATCGAAATGTGCACCGGGGTGAGGTTGTCCAGCCTGGTAATACGTTGTTCACCTTAGAGACAGGTTCTGGACAGACCCCGCTAGAAAGCTTGGCTTTCTTTCAAGCTGGGGACGGCAAACGGATCAGCATCGGGCAGAGGGTGCGCATCAGTCCCACCAGCACCAATCAGCAACGCCATGGCGGCATACAGGGCCAAGTGCTCAGCGTGAGGCGCTTGCCGGTGAGCGATAAGGCGCTGATAAAACGCCTTGGTCTGGAGTCTCTCTTAGATGCTGTGCGCAGTGAACAAAAGGGACCACTGATCGAGGTGAAGACCTCTCTAGAACGTGATCCAACGACCGTGAGCGGCTACGACTGGGGTGGAAGTGTAGGGCCTGACTTGACGCTCACTACCGGAACACCAACCAATGTGAGGGTATTAGTTGAGGAACGGCGACCGATCAGTTACGTCATCCCAATTATGAGAGACCTAACGGGCATCTACTGATGGAGCGAACTCCCACCGTTCTGCAAATGGAGGCCACCGAATGTGGAGCGGCCTCGCTCAGTATCATTCTTCAGCACTATGGTCGCTATGTCCCGCTTACTCAATTAAGGGAGCTTTGTGGTGTGTCGCGCGACGGCACGGATGCGGCCAATCTGATTCTGGCCGCACGCACATTTGGACTCGAGGCTAAGGGCTTCCAAAAAGGTCTATCGACCTTGGAAAAGATGAAGGCCCCCGCCATCCTGTTTTGGGAGTTCAATCACTTTTTAGTCTTTGAAGGATTCAAAGATGACCGTGTCGCTCTTAATGATCCCGCACTAGGTCCGCGGACCGTGTCTCGAGAAGACTTCGATCGGAGCTATACAGGCATTGTTCTGACCATGGAACCTGGGCCCGAATTTGTTCGGGGTGGTCAGGCTCCATCCTTTTGGCCCATCGTGCGCCGACGGCTCACGAGTGAGCCGTCAGGTGTTCTTTTCTCCCTGATCGCTGGACTGCTGTTGATCCTTCCCCAACTGGTAATGCCCATTTATGCCCAGATCTATTTAGATGAGGTGATCGGTAACAGCATGAACCAATGGCTCAAGCCAATGCTTTGGGCTATGGCCTTAACCATCGGTTTACAGGTTGTGCTGAAACATCTGCAACTGATCGGCACCAGGAGACTGGAAAAACGACTCACACGCCGTTTTTCGATTGGCTTTGAACACCAAATCCTGGCTTTGCCAGAAAGGTTTTACAGCCAGCGTCATGTTTCTGATATTGCAGGGCGGATGCAAATCAACGCCAACATCGCTGAATTCATAGGAGGGCGATTGATTCCAGTTGTCACTGGATTGGTTTTGCTGATCTTTTATTTGATATTGACTTTCCTCTACAGCCCATGGCTTGGATCCCTGATTCTTGGCAGTACAGCCATTAATGCGATAGCAGTACGGCTCAATCTGCGAGCGCAGAAGGATGCCAGCCTCACGATTCAAAAAGATGCAGCAAAAAGTAGTTCAGTGGTGGTCAATGCCATGCGGGACATCGAAACCATCAAGGCTGCCGCAATCGAGCAGGACGTTTTTCGTCGGTTTGCTGGCTATCAAAGCCGATTGCTGAACACGCTTCAAGATCTTCAGCTTCGTAATGCGAAGTTGCGGCTCATTCCGAATGCCCTCACCACTTTCAACGAAGTGACGGTTCTGCTGCTTGGCTTTTTGCTCGTGATTCGCGGTCAGCTGACTTTAGGCATGCTTCTTGCCGCCCAAACGATTGCCTTCAGCCTGAAAGGCCAACTTGAAAGTGTGATTGGTTTTGTCCAGCAGCTACCCGAATTTGAAGCAGGTGTTCTGCGATTAGAAGATGTTCTCGAGCAACCTCGTGACCCACTGTTGGAGAGTGATCCTGAGTTGATTCTCAACTCCAAACGTTCTCGGTTGAGCGGGGCTATTGAAATTCGTGACCTCAGCTTTGGCTTCGTAGCGATTCAACCACCGTTGATCAAAGACATTTCTCTATCCATTCAACCAGGCATGCGAATCGCTCTTGTTGGTGGGAGTGGAAGCGGTAAAAGCACCCTGGCGAAATTGATTGCTGGCCTACACCAGCCCAGTGGGGGAGAGATTCTTTTCGATGATCAAACTCTTCTCACAATCCCAAGAGCCGTTGCGGTGAGTTCCCTTGCCATGGTTCAGCAAGAGATTCAACTCTTCGGATGCAGTGTTCGTGACAACCTTACCCTTTGGAACCAAGCAATTCAAGAAAGAGATTTGCTGGAAGCTTGCCGAGATGCGGAGATTCTTGATGTGGTTCGAGGACTTCCCGATGGACTCGACACTATTCTTTCTGAAGGTGGACGGAACCTTTCAGGGGGGCAACGCCAAAGACTTGAGCTTGCTCGTGCGCTTGTAACCAATCCAAGCATTTTGATCATGGATGAGGCCACCGCTGCTTTAGATGCTGATACAGAGCAGCGCGTCATCAGCAATCTACGTATGAGGGGGTGCACTCAAATCATTGTTGCGCACCGGCTCAGTACGATCAGAGATGCAGATCAGATCCTTGTGATGAAGCAAGGACAAATCATTCAACAAGGAACACACGAAGAATTATTTAATGATCAATCTGGTCCTTACGTTCAACTTTTAGAGGAGGTTGTCTGATGGTTTTCATTCAGCCTGTTCCTGCTGCATCGAATCTGGGAAAAACTATCCCCCAGAGCCCTGCCTAAGGATCCAGGCGAATCTGCTCAGCATCTTGACGATTGTCTCTTTGTTACTGCCAAGTGTCTGATTGACTCATCAACTTCCGCCTCCACCGTTGAGTCTTTCCTTGATCGTCTCGCTGATGATTCTCATCCTCACTTTGAGGGTGATGTAGTTGAAGAACATACCTGTGCTTGCTGACCCAATCTCTACGTACATCGATCAATCGTCTTGGGCTGTTCAGTGTCGTAGGACTCTTCAGCTGGTCATTGTTGTTTCTTCCTTCTGAACTGGGTTGTGGAAAACCATCACAAAAATTGTCCAAGACTTCTTCAGTTTGGTGGTTGCAACGGCAATCACCCTGATTGTGATTGACCGAGATTTCAAGGTTGATTTAGCTGGACTTGCTGCGACCTCAACATTCATCACCGAGGTTGTCGCTCTTTCTGTCCAAAAAACACTCAAACCTCTCTCTGCCGCTGTTTCTCTTCCGGTTGACTCCTCTTTTGATCAGGGCGGCTGAATCGACTTAGCCTTCACCCGTGGCATAGGCATTCCTCTGCGTCGGATGTCGAGCGCTGACGCACCAGCGAGGTCTACATCACCGTCTTGCCAATGAGATATATCTCCTTCGAAGGCCTCCGCCGAACTAAGTCATCAGAGCCTTGCGTCTGATCTTCGAGATCGGATGGACTGCAGCCTGCTCAGTTCCAAGCCATCGAGCTCCTCAAACGCGCTGATGAACAACAGAAAGGTGTACATGGTTCCGGCTTCAATGCTTTGGCTCAGAAACTTTGAAGACATCACTCTTGTCTAAAAAATCCGCACCTGGTAGGCCTGGCCATGGAGCAGCACCAACGGTGCACTGATCTGATCGAGCCAATCTAATACTGCCTTCAACGTATCAACTCAGTGAATACCTTTGCCCATCCCCGACTTTCAAGTAAAGGCCTCAACAGCAAAGTTTCTATCGAAAACGTTAAATCGGCAGTGCCTTCAATCCTTTTTAGTTCAAGTCAAACTTTTTAGTCAGTTCACACCGATCAGCTCCTTCAACACGCTAAGCCAGCTTGCCGCAAAAGTTACGATCCTGGTCAGCGTGTTATAAGCCAAGCTGAATAAGGCAACAGTCTTTTGATCGTCATGGGCGCAAGCCTCGATGTCATGCGCAATACACCCCAAGGAGGACTTGTTCTGGTGAACACTCTGACGTGGGCTGCTGTCTTGGGTGAAATGGTTTTATGCAAGGGTGCACCGGGATCAGCCAATGCAATTTGGAACGTGAAGTGTGTTCTGCTCGACATTCAACGACTACATCTGATCCAACAGATAGAGGAGAACCCTCAGAATCTTGAGACGATGGGCACTCTTATGGCTCATCGTCGGCAAACTTTGCAATCGATTAGCGAAGAGAGGGCTGAAACTCGAATCCAGACACTCATCGGCTGCATTCAGTCTCTCCAGACAAGCATGGGGCAATCATGAAGCTCTGGCTCCAGCGCTTAGCGCCGTATGCCTTCGCAAGCGCGCTGCTGCTCGGACTTCAATACTCACCTGCTGTAGAGCCATTCAACTTGCTTGTCTACGATCTTGTGAGCACCTTGCGTGGCAGGTACTCGCCTCAACTTCCGAATGACATCGCAATCGTTGCGATCGATGAGGCCGAAATTGATCGCTACAACTGGCCGATAGCTGATTCCTATCTCTGTGATGCAATCCGCCAATTGGATTTACTTGATGTCAAAGCGATCGGTTTGGATCTCTACCGAAACCAGAGCATCCCAACCTCTGACCGCTGCCTAAGTCAACTCGTAGCCGATAACCCCCGACTGATCTCTATTCACAACATTGCAGAATCAATTCCAGCCATTCCTAATACTCCAGCTCAACAACAGGCATTCAACGACATCGTTGTGGATGCGGATCGGGTGGTACGTCGCGATTTGGTTCACGTTGGCGGACAGGACAAACGCACACGTTCCTTACCTTTACGTCTTTTAGAGACAGCACGCCATGATCACAATCTGGCTGAACGACTTGAAAGCATGGAGTCGTCCATCTGGTTAGAGCCAGGATCTGGCGGTTATCAGCGTCTGGATTCTGCTGGTTACCAAACAATGTTGGCTGTCTACCCATCAAGCCGATATCCCATCATTGGTTTACATGATTTCCTCAATGGGCGGTATGACCCTGACCAACTTCAGGACCGAATTGTTCTAATTGGAAGCACTGCTGCCTCCCTCAAAGATCAATTTGAGATTCCCAACAGTCGTTGGCATCAGGGTGATCGATTTCTTGAGCTGCCTGGGGTCGAGATCCATGCTCAGAGATTGGAATCATTGCAAAACCTCTTACTTCATAACCAGGCCCAGATCCGTGTGGCCTCACCTCTACATCGTCTACTTTTGTTGGCAGCCATGGTTCTTTTAGGCATTGCCTTGGCAGAACGTCCGTCAGGAATTCGACGAAGTGCTCTTCTGCTTGTTCTGTGTGGATGCACCCTCATTGGTGCCGTGGTCATGGTCCTTATTCAAGGCATCTGGATTGGTGTTGCGATGCCCCTGGCTGGTCTGATTGTGTTTGGCAGCAGCGGCATTCTGAGGCGAGGGGCTATCAGTCAGAACCATCAAAAAGAGATGCGCCAACTTCTCGGTCAAGCGACTTCACCAGCTGTCGCACAGCAGCTATGGAACCAGCGTACAGAGCTCATTCAGGACGGACGCTTCACTGGTAGAGAGCAATTAGTGACAATTTTATTCAGTGATATTTGCAACTTCACTCAGGTGTCAGAGCAACTCAGCCCAGCAGAGTTGATCAATTGGTTAAATCAAGGGATAGCGATTGGTGTTGATGCGGTCACCAGCCATGGGGGCATGGTGAATAAATTTACCGGGGATGGAATGCTCGCCGTTTTTGGTGCACCTGTCTCCGCTGGTAGTGAAGTTGAAGCTCAGCAAGCACTCGCCGCTGCAAAGGCTATTCAGGTTGCAATTTTTAATCTGAATCAAACCCTAATGTCCCGAGGTGAATCAACGTTGCGTCTGCGAATTGGCATTCATTCTGGAAAGGTTATCACTGGATCAATCGGTAGTCGTGAGCGGCTGGAGTACGCCGTTATTGGAGATACGGTGAACTGTGCATCTCGTTTAGAGAGTTTCTGCAAGGAAAACAACCAAGGATTTGTCCGCGTTCTGGTCTCTTCTACTACTCTTCTTTTAGCTGGAGAAAGTCTTCATCAAACTAACTTGAAGGAATGGGGGCTAATTAATGTTAAAGGGCGCCAAGAACCCCTGATAGCCTTTGAACTGATGACTCAAGATTGTTTTAGAAACACATCACAGGCACCTCCTGAGGCCACTGAGAATTGATTACATCTTCAAGTCCAAAGAGGAGTTTGATTTTGGAAAGTGGGACTTTCGAATCGCAGGTTAGTAGCAATTCCTTAAGTTGATCTTGAACTGCAGAATCAATGAGACGCGACTCATCGACAAGCAGACTCTTGGCTGGTGGACTCTCCACACCGATAAAACCAAATTCGTCACCAGCTTGTGATTCAGCACACCTATAGGCTGATTCCCAGACTATTGGAAATAGTTGAGTCTGGAGAAGTCGCAACAGCACAAGTCGGGGACCTGAAGAGACAATGGACCGCATGAAAACAGGTTTGTTCCGCTTGAGAAGCGAAATTTCAATTGGTTTGGGATCTCTAGACGGCCCTTCGAGCCAACCAATCACGCCTTCTTTCCCTGGCGCAAACACACTCGACTCTGGAACCAGGTGAACGATTAGACGCGAAACGCATTCTCCTCGCGTTCCTCCGCCAACCCTTCTGCCAGGAAAGCTATTACGAGACTGGGACCAGCTCTGCTCAGGGTGAATGCCTGTTCCCAGAACCATTAAGGCTGCAGACGTCACAATGGAGCGAATGGGCGAGATCACGGCAGGATTTCGACTCTATGGCTGCAGAATGCCCCGATCTTTAGCAATTGGCCTTGATTTCGGTCATTTTCAAATGTGATTCAGATCACAAGCGGCATAAAGACAATCACCAGGGAGAACCAAGTAATTCAATTCCAGCCCAGAAAAAGGGATTCTTCACACCTCTTTTGATGCGCTGACGTTGAGACTGATCAAGATCTTGAAGTAAAGGCTCTCCACCATGTCCAATGACCTCATCACCTTGGAGATAAACAGATCCCAGAGCAAAGATCTGACGCGTGCGTAGTAAAGCTTCTGCCTTGGAAGCCCCTTCGGCAAGAAAGCGATAAAACTGAACAAAGAAAGCCGATGTCACGACATCATCGACGTACCAAAGTGTGCCAATTGCACTTTGGGAGCCTGCCTGTAGAGCTAAACCTGCGAATCCCAACTCACTCTCTTGATCTCCAAGCATGGTGCGACAGGCACTGAGGACCACGAGATCAAGGGGATGATTACGACGTTGTCGACGTAGTTCCGCAAAATCGGCCATCGACATCGGTCCCTGCCCTGTGTGTAAAACAGATTTTGTTCGACCACCTGGTCGAAAATCGGCATGGGTGGCGATGTGGACGCGGGAATAACGCGGATCACTGGCACGATCGAGCAAGGTTTGCGGTGTGAACGCGTCGTCTAGATATCGATCGGTGCTGGAGGTGTCCTGAATCTTGTTGAGCTCCTGCGGAACCAGGGGAAGAGGGGCCATTGTCTCAAATTCAGAAGCACCCATGGCAAGAAGTCCTTGGGAGCCATTCGAAGCACTGAGGTCGGTTAGCGCCAAAGAAGGAGAGAGGGCGAAACCATAACGTTCTCCGAAATATTGAGCGCCATCATTTAAAGCTGAGAATGGTACGGCTTGGAGACCCTGATCGGCTGCAATCAAAAGGGTTGTGATGTCATGTGTGTCCAAACTTGATTGAACCGGAGCAATCAGAAGATCATGCAATTGCCGAGACGGCGACATAGGGTCGTTGACCTCCAGTGATTCTTGACGGGACAACTGTCGATAGAGATCTTTCAGAAGTTCAGCAAAGCGTGCTCTTGAGATCTCAACACGCTTGGCCTGAACGACACCTTCAGGAGGAACGAAGGTGAGATCCAGAAATCCCGTTTGAGCATCGGTAAAACGCACCTGCAACACAGCTGGGACCAGGGCTTTTCTTCCTGGCTGTTGCTGTTGCACTTCACGTAGCGATTGCTGAATCTGCGACACTGATGGAGTTTCCGGAGCAATGCCATTGAGGCTTTCCTCCAGGTCAAGGGCTGCCACCGTGCGAAGGGTTGCCTGACCATCTGATTCCTGTAGTTGCAGCGCTGCCTGATCTTCTGGGAGTTTCAGCGGAACAGAAGCCCTAGACCCCGTTGGGTTCTGAGTTTGGGGGGACACAGCAAGCATCCCACTCGTTTCACCAAAATTGACCACGACGGGAATGGAGTTGTTGGAGGATTCAACACCGACAACCTGACCATTGGGCAGGGTAGAACTCTGATCAATAAGAGGGGCTTGGCTTTGGTTCTGCTGGATAGTTTGGAGAAGGGCTACCTCTGCCGATGGATCGAATCCAATCAATCGCTGCGAACGATCGTCATCTTGACGGGTCACATCTGAATCCATTTCAGGGGGCGATTCTTTTGTGGGTATTGGTTCAGGTGTGGGTGTTGGTGTTGAACTACAAAGATTGGATGATCCACCTCCCGAACAAGTTGCAGAAGTAGGCGATGACGACAGCACATCGAGAGAACCCTTTTTTACAAACGTCTCACCGGTGTAGGTAATGGTTGCAGATGGGGAGAATTGGAGGGTTCCATCACCTTCTTTGATGAAGTCGCCATTCCCAGAGATGGCAGCATCCCAGGTGAGAGTTGAGGCTGATCCCCTTACATCGATTGCTCCCCCACCAGAATTCAGCAGGAGTTCAATGTTGTTGACTGCTTCAGTGGCATCACGACGCAATGTTGCTCCATTAAGAATGATTTGTGGATTGGAGGCACCGCCTATAACTTCAGCTCCACTTGCTTGGTCGAACCAAATGATGCTATCCCCGGTCGCGATGAGACGTTGAACGAAGAGCGTCTCTTGAAATCTTGCTGTACCTGGGCCGTTATGAAGTAAATCTCCGAACATGATGGTGCTTTGTCCATCACGAAGATTGATCGGTCGAGTGAAAAATACATCACCGGAACCTTCCAATGACAAGTCCGAATTAAACGCTGTAGAGGCTGCTAAGACCGATACAGAATTACCAGTCGTCGGATTGAGATTGAGCTCACCTTGTGTCATGTCAACAGTTGAACTGCCGTTCAGCGTCAACGTTTGCTTCAGTGAATTGTTCCCGGACCAGTTGCGTAGAACGCCACCCTCCAACACCACAGGCTCGTCCAAAGTGATGTCGCCACTCAGCTCCAAAGTGGCTCCAGCTTTAACTGTTGTGGGAATGTTGCTTGCTCCTAAAGCGTTGGAATTGGTCACACGTAGTGCTCCTGATTCGACCGTGACCTCACCAGACCAGCCGGCATTATTCCCCGACATAATCAAACGTCCATGTCCTGATTTGGTGAGATCACCACTTCCTGATAGCGTCGATGCCAACGCCTGAGAGCCATAAGTAGGTGTTCCGATCTTGGAGTCACCAGTGGAAACATGGAGTGGGCCGTTCAGGATTAATTGGCTACCGGACGCTCCCTCTACAAAGCCGGCTCCAGCATTAAGATTCAGCCCTCCGCTACCCGTAGTGATATCAGAGCTGAGTTGGATATACCCTGATGCATCAAGCGTAAGCACGGTTGTTGCTGTGGAGTAATTGAGATCGGCACCCGATGCCCAAGTGATGTTGCCGCCTTGTGTGGGATCTCCATTTCCCGTAAGAACGCGAACATTATTTCCATCATCCACAAGTGATTGTTTCAACGCTTGCTCATCAACCGTTGATGCGCTGACTGTCGAAGTAAACAGCACATTGCTATTGCTACTGCCACTTGGATCAGCAGTGATTGTTCCCGTGACGTTGCTGATCGTGATATTAAATGGATCCAATAACCACTCACCTGCCAGCCCACCTACCGAGCTGACATCCACCCGCTCAGGATTGGCAATGAGCATTGCTCCAGAGGTTTCAACCCGCCCACCATCACCCCCTAGCGGCCCACCCATCGCAAGGAATGTGCCTTCTGCGACTGTGCCGCCAGACGCGTGATCCAGATCACTCCAGATCACAATTGTGCCGCCATTCCCTTGTCCGGTCGAGGAGGCATTCACCAAGGAACCAGGCTGCATCCACGTTTGCAAGGCCTGACGCACCGTTTGGTCACTGTTTTGCCAGCTTCCGCCAATGAGGACCTCCCCACCATTCTCCCGACCCGTGGCCAACAGCCGGGTCTCGGCACCTACCTTGATCAGATCCGCAGACAGTGCAATCGAACCTCCATCACCGAAGTCATTGCTTGCGGATAACTGACTGGCTTTGATGTCGATGCGCCCTTCCGGTGCATCGATCAGTAAACTCTCCTCCACATCAAGATCAATACCCTCCATACGAATCCAGGGTCGATCGTCTCCATTTCGAGAGCCATGGAGTCCAAGACTTCCAGAGAGTGGATCACTATCCAAGGAAGAAAGGCCAGCCTGATGTGTCTTGAATACATCGAAAACCCCACCGGGGAAATGAAGTTCACTAGCCGTGCTTAAGGTCAGTTGAGGAATTTGCAGAAACCTGGCACCGGGCATCATCTGAATGCCACCCGGTGAAAGCACAAATAAATGGGACGGTGCAGTGAGTGAAATTGCTTTGTCAATGAAACTGCCCTCAGCAGCGGTGACACCCAACACAAGATTCTGAATGCCATCGCTCTGAATCTCTACACCACGAATAGCTCCGCGGGTGTCGAAGTGACTCAGCCGGTGAAAGCGATTACGTCCTGAATCAATTCCGCCATCAAGATGGCATACCCCGGTCTTGCAACTCCCCCCCATGACCCCATTAACTCGGGTCTGAAGCCCTGGCCCTGCCTTCACCTCAGCACGAACATTGCCGGCCTGGATCGACGCCAACAACAAAAGCAATGGCAGTCGTAGCCTTTTCATTAAGGCACCAAATCAAACATAGGAGATGCATTTCAAATAAACAGCACTTAACCCTAGGCATGCTTCTCCAGACTTACTAATCTTCGCGTGCATTAATCGTTCCACGCCTTCATGCTGCTGCTTTTGGCGCAGTTGGTTGCTCCGCCACTGCAGCCCGGTCCCGTTCGTATCCCGGAACCAGTTCCAAAAGAGCAGTTTCCGTCTCCTCCTGTTGACCAGGTTCCTCTTGATCCAGAATCACTTCAGTTGCCTCTCAAAGCCCAGCCTTCAAAACAAAAGGGGGGACCGACAGCTCCTTGGCGACCAACGATCGAAGGATCCGCTCCCTACAGCTCCGATGAACTTTCAGATATTCTCAGCATCTGTTCTAAGAGCAGTTCAGCCCTCCGTCTGCAGAGCTGCGCTGAAGCGATCACAGCACGTTTACAACTTGACGGCTACGTCAACTCACGGGTTTTTGTGGAGGAGGAACCGTCCCCTGGTCGTCTTGTGGTGGTGACGGGTCGATTGGTTGAACTCCAGGTCGAGGCGAGCACTCCTTCTCTAGAACAACGTGTTCGAGCAGCTCTGTCCAACCTTATTCAGGAGCCATTACAACTTCCAGTACTGCAATCACGACTTCGCCAACTCAAACAGCAGAATGTGGTAGGCAGCATTTCCGGAACTCTGGGGAAGTTGGGAAGCGATCCCACTCAAGGTGTGCTTCGTATCACTGTCACCGCACCGATGCATCCATGGCGGGGCGATCTCAGTTTGCGTAATGATGGCAATGCTGGGAGTGGTGAATGGCGAGCCATAACGATTTTGCAAAAACAGAATATTTTTACCGATGGTGATCTGTTGCAACTTTATGGAGAAGGGAATGTGGATAGTGACCCTGAATTTGGTGCAGCTATTGGCTCGCTCAGCTATACCTTTCCTCTTGCCAGCAATGTCAACTTCACTGGTTCGTTTGGAGCCAGTCGCCGCAATTTTGTAGAAGTCAGTGGACTGGCCCATGGCTTGAGCTTTCGTCAATACCAAGGGCTAGGCCAACTTCAATGGACCTTTGCAGAAAATGTTCACCACTCTTGCTACGCCTTTGCGGGACTCAGCTCGAATCACAAAAATAGCTATCTCAATGATCAATCCTTTCCTCTGATCATTGGTGGCGGTCTTGATGGTGATCTCACAACCGGCTATCTACGCTTCGGGCTCGGTAATGCAGGACGATATGGCTCTTGGTCGTGGTCTGGACAGGTTTATGGTCTCCAGGGCCTTGCCGGTTTCAGCACATCCGATGAGTTAAGCAATTTGGCCTTTTTTGGTGTGAATCCAGGCGAGTCAAGGGCTCTCGGCGGAATCATGACAAATGGATGGTCCCTAAGCAGAACCCTTCAACTCTCCTTGAGGGTTGCTGGACAGATTTCCTTCAATGAACTCACTAATGATATGGGTTTTTCCCTGGGCAGTGATACAGGACTCCGTGGTTTACCGGGGTCGTTGATCAGCGGAGACGATGGCTGGCTCGCAAATACTGAATTCAGCTGGACCTTTTGGCAAAAGGATCAGAACGCCTTGCAATTAGTGCCTTTTTTGGGCATCGGAGGCATCTCTACTCGAAGGGACGACATCACCATTTCGGACACGATCGGTTCAGGAGGAATGTTGCTCCGATGGCTCAATGGACAACATTGGAATGTTGAGCTCGGCTGGATAGACCAGTTCAATGCAGAAAACAACATTGGCGTATGGAACGACTGGATTCTCGGCAGCGGGCTTTATGGGAAGGTGAGTTTTCGTTTCTAACCTCTGTTTCGCAAGAAGATTGTTTAGTCGAGCAGTCCACGCTTCTGGAGCGGCTGTAGATCCACAATGCGCAAACCACCATTTTCTTCGACAATGACCTTTCTCTGGCGAAGCTTGCTAAGGGTGCGGGACGCCGTTTCCCGTGCAAGACCAGCCAGTAATGCGAGCTCTCTCTGAGCAAGGGAGGGAATCAAAGCCTGAGGGTCACTTGCTGGACCGGAACTTTTCTTGGCGAGATAGGCCAAAGCATCCAGAAGACGGGATGTGGCATCACCACTCTGAAGAGCGAATCTTCGATTGAGATCACGTAAACGCTCAGCCTCTAAGCGAGCAAGCCTTAGTGCAAATCCAGCTTGTTTATTTAGAAGCGCAGCAAAGGGTGCCACCCGAAGCTTGACCAATTTCAATGATGTCAGCGCGACCACATCAGCTGAACGTGCCGAGCCATCGAGGGCTGCCATCTCTCCAAAAAGATCCCCCTCTCCGAGCAACGACATCACGATCTCTTCACCATCAGCGGTGTAGGTACGCACCTTAGCCAGGCCGGACCGCAATAAAAACAAAGATTCGCCCCAGTCCTGTTCCATCACAATCACCTGATCGGGATGATGACCAGTTTCACGATGCCGATCAAGAATCTGATCCAGCTGATCATTCGTAAGGTCCTCGAATAAGGTCATGGACTGAAGTTCATCGCGCATTGCAGGAGATGTCATAAATTAAACAAAACAAGATGCCCCATTCAGATCAACTTGTTGAGGGGTTGCAACATTTAATCCAAAAGGAGAGAAGAACGCAAACACCCTTCACCCTTTGATCGTTCTTGCACAATCGATTCCCTTACCCCAGTCAAGCTAACAGACATGATCAAAGCCCCTTCTAATCCATGATTGGATGAATCATCGTTCAAATAACATCACCACTCCAAATAGCCTTTCTTTTAACGCATCCTTCATTTCGCCCTTGCATTCGTTCAGGACAGAAAAGGTTCTGACGCCAGAGCCATTGAAAATTGAACCAGACAGCGTTATCTTGAAAATTGGATAATACGAGTTATTGTAAGTTGTGAGATGCGAACACGAATTAGAATCTTATCTGTACGACCTATAATGCTAATCATGATGGTATTTGTGAAAACTTTATCTGGATCTTCTGCATGGAAAAAAATAAGTTCAAAATTAGATCTGAAAAGATAGCCTCAACACCGTGATCCGCTCACTATGAATCCTCATTGTCGATCCTTTAGGGATCTGTAAGTAGCGACGAGGGGATCGCCTCCCCCGATCTATGCTTCTTTCGTTTGCAATCTCTGTTATCGCTGAAGAGCTATGTGATTTATTGCCAGTCCATTTAATTATTCCTAGTTCTTATTTATTGGTCTTTGCTGTTTTGAGGCGAAAGTATCAAGTACTAGTTCTAAAGTTTCATAGTTGTACGAAATCTTTCTGCTCAACCGCGCAGAGGTGCAAATTTCAATTCTCTTAAAGCTGGGAATCAAGATGATTGGTTCCTGGGAGATGCGTATCAACCGAAGAAATGGCAATCTGCTGAAACTGTTCCTTATCGCGATCAGACCATGCAGCGTCCATGGCATTCTGTGTTGATTGATGATTGCGGTGAGTCCTTGCGCCCTCTGCAATCGTTTGTGACTTGCATGGAGCCACATCCCTATCTGTATTTGGGAGCGCCCTACGGGGAGGGCGCTAATCCATTTTGTCTTCGCCAAGGCGTGAGAAGCCGCTTGCTTGCTGCTCAGCTTCATCTCAATGCTTTAACGACCAGGCACGGATGTCAGCCACTTCGTTTGGCTATTTTTGATGCTTGGCGTCCATTGCCAGTTCAGGCCTTCATGGTGGATTACGCCATTGAGCAGGAGTGTTTACGTCAGGGCATTAACCCTGATGCTTCTGATCAAAGGGATTGTCTTGAGAGAGTTCGTGCCGAGGTGTCCTGTTTTTGGGCTCCACCTTGTTCTGACTTGGACACCCCGCCGCCACATAGCACGGGTGCAGCTGTTGACCTCACGCTCATGGATGCGAAAGGGTGTCGATTGGAGATGGGTGGTGAGATCGATGCCATTGGACCTGAATCTCTTCCAAATCATCATGCTGATGCAGGATCAGAGAATCCTGGTGGGAAGGCCGCTTTATTTCACAGCAGGCGTTGCTTGCTGCATCGTGTGATGAGGCAAGCTGGATTTATTCGTCATCCCAATGAATGGTGGCACTTTAGCTTCGGTGACCAGCTTTGGGCGTGGACTGTTAATGCAGACCATGCCATTTATGGGCGTGACCAACGTTTATTTAGCTTGAAACCTTAAGCATCCCTTGAACTGTTTCATCACCAAGTCGGGTGATGTGCTCACCGAAGCCGCGACGGCCGCCAGCCTCTTTCCAGCTGCGGAGCAATGGCTCGATCGTGGTTTCAAGATCTTCGAGGGGCATCTTTTGTAGGAATGGTCTGGCCAGTCGCTGAAGATTCGCACTGCCGCCCAACCAAAGCTGATATTGGTTTACTCCACTACCAACGAGCGCTAGTTCTGCCATGTACGGGCGAGCACAACCATTTGGACATCCGGTCATACGGATCAGGATTGGTTTGTTGATCTCTAAGTTATGCAGCTGCAAATCCAGTCGTTCCAGAATATTGGGCAGAACTCGTTCTGACTCGGTAATGGCAAGTCCGCAGGTTGGTAAAGCTGGACAGGCAATGGCATGGCGTGCAAGGGGTGCTACTTCGGCAGGAAGTTTAAATCCCAATTCCGCAAGATCGTTTTTTATAGAAGTCTTTTGGTTGGTTCCAATGTTACACAAAAGCAAATCTTGGTTGGGTGTAAGGCGAACTTCTAATTGATATCTTTCAATGATTTCTCGCAGGCCTTTTTTTGTGTTTCCTTCTAATCGACCACACACAAATGGTAGTCCAACAAACCACATTCCCGCCTTTTGTCGGTGCCATCCCAAGTAATCCATTAATTTTGCTGGTGCTTCATTGCGCAAACTTTGAAGTTTCCCTTTGAAATAGTCCTTGGACAAAGTCTGGCGGAACCAGGAGATTCCACGTTTATGAAGTAAGTATTTCATGCGAGCATGCTTCCTGATTTCGCGGTCTCCATGGTCTCTTTGCAAGGCCATGATTGACTGCAGGAGGTCTAGAATGTCATCACCTTGGATGTAACCTAAGGGGTCTGCTAAGCGCGCAAAAGTATCATCTTGATTGTGTGTTCTCCCCATTCCTCCTCCAACATAAACGTTGCAGCCACGAATGGAACCATTTTTATTGGTAAACAATACTAGGCCGATATCTTGAGTGAGAAGATCGACCGAATTGTCTCCAGGTACGGTTACTGCAACTTTAAATTTTCTGGGAAGGTACGTGTCACCGTAAATAGGTTCATCATGGCTTCCTGAGAAAACACCATCATCAAGCTGTCGACTACGGGCTAGCTTGACTGGTTTTGAGGGCTTGAATCGATAACTAAGGTCACCATTGACCCACATGTCTAAGTAGGAACCTTCTGCTGCTTTTGGACTGAGTAAATCCGCTATGTCATCAGCGAGTTTTCTGGCAGCGGGATATCCATGATTTTCGAATGGTGCTGCCGGAGCCATAACATTTCTATTGATATCACCGCAAGCCGCTAAAGTTGATCCCAGATTTTCGATGATGGAGCTAATTACGGTTTTTAGGTCAGCCTTCGGAATGCCATGCATCTGAAATGCTTGCCGAGTTGTTATGCGTAATGTTCCGTTCCCATATTGATCAGAGAGATCATCAAGAGCTGAAAATAGTTGTGCTGGTACTCGACCTCCTGGATTCCTAAGGCGTAGCATCATTTGCCAGCATTTTACTTTGTCGATTTTTCTTAATTCCCGATGATTTTGTTGATAGCTCCCATGAAACTTCAGTAATTGAACCGCGTCCTCACTGAATCGGATCTCTTCATTGCCTAGTTCAGTCTGTAATGGTTCTCGTAGATGTCCGCTATAAAGCTTTCTCTTCTCAGCCTTAGATAACGCGGTATCAATCGATTCAGTAGGTGTTGTAGGCCCATCCAGCCCCTGAACGTGGCCTGCCTCTTTCGTTCCTGAGGTGGTCGTCAAACCTTTGTTCACGGATTCAAAGGATAGGTCTTTTGAAACTAGCGAAGCGGCTTCCAATACAGTCAATACAGTCAAGACCTACATAGTTAATCGGCGTGCCCTCAACATTCCTTCTTGAAATCGGCACTGAGGAACTGCCTGCAGAGTTTGTTGGCTCGGCCCTGGATCAGCTGAAGAAAACTGTGGTGTCTGATTTGGCTGAGCTTCGCTTGGTCCATGGCGAGGTTACGGTCACGGGTACTCCCAGACGGTTGGTCGTAAGGGTCGAGTCTTTGATCGATCGTCAGTCTGATCTGGAGGAAGAACGCAAAGGACCCCCCGTTAAGCAAGCGATGGTGGATGGTCAACCCGGTCCAGCTGCGATTGGTTTTGCCAAGCGGTGTGGAGTGGATCCTCTAGAGCTCAAATCTCGTGATACCCCAAAAGGGCGATGTCTTTTTGCTCTGGTGAGGACGCTTGGAGAAGACACCACTACATTGCTGACGAATCGGATTCCGGCCTGGATTGATGACCTTCAAGGCAAAAGGTTTATGCGCTGGGGCGATGGAGATCAGAGGTTTAGCCGCCCTATTCGATGGTTGGTGTCCCTTTATGGGTCAGAGGTTGTCTCCGTCACGCTTTCTGCCGCGCAACCACCGGTTAACGGCGGTCGATTAAGTCGAGCACACCGTCTTCTTCAATCCACATTGGAGATTGATCACGCAGACAGCTATTTCAAGTCTGTGGAGAGGGCTGGGGTCATGGTGGATCGACTTCAGAGGGAGCGGCTAATTCGCTCGTCTTTGAACGATCAGGCAGCTGCAAGCTCGGCCACAGTGGATTGTCCGGAAGCACTATTCCAAGAGCTAGTGGATCTTGTTGAAGCTCCAAGAGTGTTAAGCGGCGAAATTTCTGACTGTTATCTCGATCTGCCGCCAGAAGTGATTGTCACTGTGATGCAGGCCCACCAGCGCTATGTCCCGTTAAGGCGAAGTCATACACGCGCCGATCCGTTGGCCCTGCAGGCCCGAGATGTGTTGTTGTCCAAGTTTTTGCTCGTGAGCAATGGCTTGGCAAGTGCCGATGTAAAGGTTGTGCGTGGTAATGAACGGGTGCTAAGTGCCCGTTTGGCTGACGCAGAATTTTTCCTGACCGTTGACCGTAAATGCCCTAGCGATCAACGTCGTGAAGCCCTCAATCGAGTCACCTTCGCTAAAGATCTCGGAAGCCTGCGAGATCGATCTGATCGCATTTCTTGGCTGATTGACTACCTGATTCAATCCCTTCCCATTCCTTCAGATACGGCTGCTCATGCCCAACGAGCAGCTTATTTCTGCAAGCATGATTTAGTCAGTCAAATGGTTGGCGAGTTTCCTGAGTTGCAGGGTGTGATGGGCGCAAAATATTTGTTGGAGGAGGGTGAAGACAGACAAGTTGCTCTCGCAGTGGCTGAGCACTATCAGCCTCGTGGTTCTGGTGATTCTCTGCCATCCAGCGCAGCAGGTGCTCTACTTGCTTTGGCCGACCGGCTGGAATTGCTTTTAAGCATCTATGCGAAGGGTGACCGGCCTAGCGGTTCATCCGATCCCTATGCCCTGCGTCGTGCTGGGAACGGCATCGTTCAGATCCTCTGGGATCGTGGCTGGCGCCTTCCTCTGCAGACCCTGCTCTGTGATGCAGCGCGTCATTGGTCGGAACTTTTTCTTGTCTTTGACGTGGATGTTGACCAGTTGGTCGCAGATCTCTCGCTGTTGTTGCGCCAGCGAATGGTTTCTCAGTTTGAAGAAGATGGTTTTCCCGCTGATTTGGTTCAATCTGTTGCTGGGGAATCCATAGGCGATGTTCGGATTCTCGGAGATCCAGTCGATGGACGTGAACGTCTTGAGTTGCTTAATCAACTTCGTCGTGACCGTCGCTTGGAGGGAGTAAAGGCTGTGGTGCAACGTGCTGCAAAACTGGCAGAGAAGGGTGATCTAAAAATGGATCAACTCACTCCTGTAGGAGTCGTTCAGAGTGAATTGTTCCAATCCGTGAGTGAAGTATCTCTTTTAAAAGAACTCGAATTGCTTGCTCCTCTTTCACAATCTTGCAATTACGTTGAGTTAGCCGATGGTCTTCAGAGTGCCGCTAAGGCACTGGAGGTCTTTTTTGATGGACCACAAAGCGTCATGGTCATGGCAGACGATCTCGATGTCCGCCGTAATCGTCTCAACTTGTTGGGGGTCTTAAGAAATCAGGCATCAGTTCTTGCTTGTTTTGACTGCATCCAATCCTGATCGCTAGGCGATCAGGATCAACTCGACGTGACCTTGGAGCGCTCTTCTTCAATGCCTGCTTCCTTTGTCTTAGCAGCATGTCCCGAGGTCTGAGCTTTAATGGCTTGTGCCGCTTCATCAGCAAGGAAATCACCATCGGAGCGACCTACGGCTGAAGGAACGGAGTCATAGGTGGAGGGCGCTAAAGCTTGGCCACGAAGAAGACTGCTAAGGGTTCGCAGCGTGAGTTTCACCTGCTGCCAAGGATTCATCATCACCACCCTCTTGTACAGATAACTGTCAAAAGTGAGTTTTTGGACATCCCTGTCGTCACACATTTCGACGAAGGCTTCTCTGGCAGCATCGCTGCGATAGAAAATTCTCTGAAGAATATCGAGTACGACATACGTCGCTCCGTATTTCCGATCCCAACGCTTGAGGTAGGTGTTTTTAATTTGCTTTTCCGTTGGTAATTCCTTCCCATTCTTTGAGATTTCAACGATTGCTTCGCCACACATTCGACCACTTTTCGCAGCGAAGTAGATGCCTTCACCAGAACTTTTGGTGACATAGCCAGCGGCATCTCCAACCAAAGCCATGCGGCCCACAACTCTTCGAGGACGAGGATGTTCTGGGATTGGGTGTGCCTCAACTTTGATGACTTCACCCTTGAATAAACGTTTACGGGCGCGTTCGCGAATGCCTTTCTGAAGTCCTTTGATGAGGGATTGATTTTGTTGCATTGTGCCGGTCCCTACGGCCACATGGTCGTACTTTGGGAACACCCAGGCATAGAAATCAGGAGAAACGTCAGTACCTACGTACATCTCAGCGAGATCTTCGTAGTAAGCCATTTCCTCTGCTGGCAATTTGATGCGTTCTTGGAAGGCGATTGCCACGTTGTAGCTTCCAGCGTCCATGGCTTTTGCTACACGGGAGTTGGCTCCATCGGCCCCAATGATCAGATCTACTTCGAGGGTTTTGATTTCGCCGGTGGCGCCGCCTGCGCTGTAGTCCGCGTAATGAATGGTGTAAGGACCTTGATGGTTGTCTCCAGTGTCGATTTTTTGCACCAATCCATTAATGAGAGTGGCTCCTAAATCGGCTGCTCGGTCTCGCAGAAATGAATCGAATACTTCACGGCGACACATACCGATATAGGCATTGGCGTCGTACCCCAGGGGATCTAACTTGATATCCACCTCCCGATTGGATGGTGAGATCATCTTCATATTCCGTACTTTGCGGTCGATGATCGAGTCAGGAAGATTGAATTCTTCGACCATGCACAGGGGAATTGCCCCACCACAAGGCTTGGCATTGTCGAGCTTTCGCTCGAACAACCATGTCTTGATGCCGGCCTGTGCAAGGACTTCTGCAGCGCAGGATCCGCTTGGTCCCCCTCCGACCACGGCCACTCTCAGCATCTCCGCAAACTCCGCCGGATCATTGATTTCAAACTAATCACTCAACCCCAGAAGTGGCACTGGGGTCTAGCGGACCCCCTTACGATTGAAACAACACTGCATGAATTTTCTGGGAAGGGTCGTCGCCACGCGTCGTAGCACCCGGGATGACATTCCTGTCGCCCGTCGGTCTAAACCTGTTCCTCGAAAGCGGGGTAACGGGTTGGGGATCGTTTTCGCTTGCCTGCTGGTGGGAGTGGGAAGTTTGGCTGCTGTTTGGTTGGGGCCAGAATTAATGGCCCTGCGCTCCACTGAACCTCTTGAAGCTGTTGAAGGAATCAAGACTCGTCCGGATCGAGACGGTCGACTACTCGGACACTTTCCCTATGACGAAGCAATTTCTACGCAACTTGTTCCAGTAGAAGCTGGCATCGAGTTGCATCAGGACGCGGCACTTGCCCTGGATTCGATGCGAAGAGCTGCTGCTGCTGATGGAATTGATCTGAGGCTATTGAGTGGTTACCGCTCTCATGACTTGCAGAAGACAATTTTCTTTGATGTGAAATCAGAAAGGAATCAGACAGCTGCAGAGCGAGCCAAGGTGTCAGCACCACCGGGTTATTCCGAGCACAGCACTGGCTATGCGATTGATCTCGGCGATGGTAGTCGCCCTGATACCAATCTTTCAGTTTCCTTCGAGACGACCCCAGCATTTCGCTGGCTTCAGGATCACGCCGCTAGTTATCACTTCACACTTTCATTCCCTGAAGTGAATTCACAGGGTGTGAGTTACGAACCATGGCATTGGCGTTTTGAAGGTTCAGCAGAGGCTCTTCGCCAGTTCGAACCTGCTCGTCAGCTAGCTCTAGGACGTTGAGTTAACAAAGCTTGCCTGAGTTGTTGCACTGAGAAGAGGAGTTGACCGTGTTGATGGCCACTTGATGCAATGGTTTTGATTCAGCCGTCTGAATGAACATGACAAGAATTCTCGTCCCAGAACGTTCAGCGGCTCAGCGAAGCACCTTTGAGACAAATACTTGAAGATGATGGTTGGCAATGGGAGTCATTGGAACACCGATTGGGTGTAATGCGTGGCAGATTGGATATTGGTTGTCATCCATACGCGATCAGTCATGTTGATCAATCTCACTTTGAGATAGCATGTCGCAGCTGCGCCTGCGGGCCTTCAAAGTCTCCCCTTAGAACGATACGGACCTCATGAGCGCCCCGAACAAGGCGATCCGCAACATAGCGATCATCGCCCACGTGGATCACGGTAAGACCACTCTTGTGGATGCTTTGCTCAGTCAGTCAGGAATCTTTCGGGATAATGAGGCTGTTCCAACATGCGTTATGGACTCCAATGATTTGGAGAGAGAGAGGGGAATTACTATCCTTTCAAAAAATACAGCTGTCACCTACAACGATACGCGAATCAATATTGTTGATACTCCTGGACATGCTGATTTTGGGGGGGAGGTTGAACGAGTGCTTGGCATGGTGGATGGTTGCTTGTTAATCGTCGACGCTAATGAGGGCCCTATGCCTCAGACCCGTTTCGTCCTCAAAAAAGCTCTGGAGCAGGGTTTAAGGCCAATCGTATTTGTGAACAAAATAGATCGTGCTCGTGTAGATCCAGAGACAGCAGTTGATAAGGTTCTTGATTTATTTCTAGATCTCGGCGCTGATGATGATCAGTGCGATTTTCCCTATCTATTTGGTAGTGGTTTAGGTGGCTTTGCTAAGCCAGATATGAAAACGGAGAGTGACAATATGCGCCCTCTGTTTGACGCTATTTTGCGTCATGTACCTCCACCGGTTGGAGATGCTGAGAAGCCTTTACAGCTTCAGATTACTACTCTTGATTATTCAGACTTTCTGGGTCGTATTATTATTGGTAGGGTCCACAATGGCATCATCAGACAAGGTCAGAATGCTGCTCTGATTAAAGACGATGGCAACGTCAAGAAGGGTCGAATTAGCAAATTACTTGGCTTTGAAGGATTGCAGAGGGTTGATATTTCAGAGGCTTCTGCTGGTGATTTAGTTGCTGTGGCGGGATTTGATGACGTCAACATTGGTGAAACAATTGCTTGTCCCGATGAACCAAAAGCATTACCTCTGATCAAGGTGGATGAACCTACTTTGCAAATGACATTCGTTGTGAATGATTCTCCCTTTGCTGGTAAAGAGGGGAAATTTGTGACGAGTCGTCAGCTTAGAGACCGTTTGCAGCGTGAACTTCTAACCAATGTCGCATTACGTGTTGAAGATACTGACTCGCCTGATCGGTTTTCGGTTAGTGGTCGAGGGGAACTTCATTTAGGCATTTTGATTGAAACGATGCGCCGAGAGGGCTATGAATTTCAAGTCTCTCAGCCGCAGGTGATTTTCCGCACCATCGACGGTACCCCTTGTGAACCAGTGGAAACCCTCGTAATGGATGTACCTGAGGCAGCAGTTGGCAGTTGTATTGAAAAGCTTGGGACCCGCAAAGGCGAGATGCAGAACATGGAAACTGGGGCTGATAATCGCACCCAGCTGGAATTTGTTGTGCCTTCCCGTGGACTCATAGGCTTTCGTGGAGAATTTATTCGCTCCACACGAGGCGAGGGAATTATGAGTCATTCCTTTTTTGAATATCGCCCAATGGTCGGTGACTTTGATACCCGTAGGAATGGCGTTTTAATTGCCTTTGAGGAAGGCACTGCCACTTTCTACGCCCTAAAGGGTGCAGAAGACAGAGGTCAGTTCTTTATTACTCCCGGTACAAAAGTTTACAAGGGCATGATCATTGGTGAGAATACTCGGCAACAGGATATGGAAATTAATATCTGTAAAGCAAAGCAAGTGACCAATATTCGCTCTGCTGGTGCAGATGTTTTAGATTCACTTCAATCTCCTATTCAGATGACTCTGGAACGCGCCTTGGAGTACATAGGACCTGATGAAATGCTAGAGGTTACGCCTGAATCTATTCGGTTGCGTAAGTTGCCAGCAAAAAAAATGGCTAAGCGTTGAGCGTTCAGATTGATCCCCGTTTTCCTCCGGCCATCGATCTTTTTAATCGTGGTGCCTGGTACGAAGCTCATGATGCATTTGAAGAGCTTTGGCATGAAACGACCAGTCCAGAGCGGCGATTGCTGCAGGGAATCATCCAAATTGCAGTGGCTCATGTTCATCTTGAACGGGGCAACCGCCGAGGAGCCATCATGCTCCTTGGTGAGGCAGTTGGTCGACTCTCTGCAGCATCATCAGGAGATCTTGGTTTAAATCTCCCATTGCTTTGCAATCAAGCACGCTTAAGGCTTGAAGCCCTTCAACAGGATATGGATCCTGATCAACTTCCCGTTCCGAAATTGCGTGACCACACTTGAATCTCTGGGTACATTGGCTCTACTGACGAGAGCGATCCATTGTTTTTACGCTCCATCGCGCTCACAATGAAAAGTTCTCTATCGAAGATTCTTTCCTTAACAACGCTACTGCTCGTCTCTTCAAATGCTCTTCCTGCCAAAGCTCAGATCGAGACAGACGACGATCGATTGATCACGATTGAATCAGATACGCAAAGCGCTGACAACATTACTGGTGTGGTCACTGCCTTAGGGAACGTTCGTATTGTTTATCCTGCCAAGGGAATGGTGGCGACTTCTCGTCAGGCTCAGTATTTCAGCAAGGAAGCATTGCTCGTTCTCAGTGGCGATGTTGATGTGGTCCAAGAAGATGGCAACAGCATTCGTGCTGAAAGAGTTACTTACAACCTTGATGACGAACGTGCCTTAGCGGACCCCTCCCCAGGCCAGCAAGTTCACTCCACGCTTCTTTTGCAGCGGAGTCCGTCATCGCAAACTCCTTTATCGCCATGAGTTTGAGTCTTGAACAGGTGTCTCTTACCCTTGGAGGACGAATGTTGGTTCGTTCTCTTTCACTCAACTTGAAGCCTGGTGAAGTGATTGGCTTACTTGGCCCCAATGGTGCAGGCAAGACAACTAGTTTTAACTTAGTCATTGGGTTGCTACGTCCTGATTCTGGTCAGGTTCTTCTTGATGGTCACCCTGTAGCTGACCTTTCGATGCCGCAGAGAGCACGTCTCGGAATTGGTTACCTACCGCAGGAGCCAAGTGTGTTTCGACAGTTGACAGTTCGGCAAAATCTTGAATTGGTGCTGGCTCAAAGTGGATTATCTAAAGTTGATAGTCGCGATCGCTTGCATCAATTAATAGATGATTTCCACTTAGAGCCTTTTATTCATCGCTTTGGTTATCAGCTATCAGGTGGTGAACGACGACGATGCGAGGTAGCTCGCGCCCTCGCAGTTGGTCTTGAAGGTCCACGTTATTTGCTGCTCGATGAACCTTTTGCAGGTGTTGATCCACTGGCCGTGGCTGACCTTCAACAACTGATCCATGGTTTACGTCAACGAGGTATGGGCATCCTCATCACTGACCATAATGTTCGGGAAACACTTGCCATTACAGATCGAGCCTACATTTTGACGGATGGAAGCATTCTTTCTGCAGGCCGTTCGGACCAAGTGGCTCACGATCCACTGGTCCGACGTCACTACCTCGGTGAGGATTTTCAGCTGTGAATAGTGACATCTTTATTTCCTCTCAACGTCAAATACGTTTAATTCTGCAACGGATTCCATTGATTGACCGTTGGCTGTTTGGGGAACTCATCGGTCCACTGTTGTTTGCCCTGACAGCATTCACCGTTGTGTCCTTATCGGTCGGCGTGATGTTTGATTTGGTACGCAAAATAGTTGAATCCAATCTGCCATGGACTATTGCAATTCAAGTGCTGCTGCTGAGATTGCCAAGTTTTCTAGTGATTTCATTTCCGATGGCCACCTTGATGGCATCGCTTCTTGCCTACAGTCGCCTCTCAGCTAACAGTGAACTCACTGCATTACGCAGCGTAGGTGTCACCGCCAGTCGCATGATTGCACCCGCAATTGCAGTAGCTCTTGTGATGACAGGTCTTTCTTTTTTGTTTAACGATGTTATTGTGCCAAGAACAAATCGTTCCGCTGAATATACTTTGCAGCGAGCTCTTGGGAAGGCCATAGCTACTGAAAAAGGAGATAATATTGTCTATTCAAGATTTGGTCGTGTATCGGGACCTGATGGTGATGCGGGTAAGGGATTAACGCAATTATTTTATGCGCGCGAGTTTAAGGATGGGACGATGATTGGAGTCACTGTTCTAGATTTTTCAAGACTTGGTTTTACTCAAATGCTTGTTGCCGATAAAGCTAATTGGAATGAATCCCAAGCAAAATGGGAATTTATGGAAGGGAAAATCCTTACACTGACTCCATCAGGTAGTACTACTTCAGCTGATTTTGATCGTTACTTGTACCCACTGAGTCCAGCGCCTTTGCGAATAGCCAAATTGCCTAAAGATGCCAATAATATGACCGTAGCTGAAGCTATTGAGGCGGAGAGCCTTCTCTCTGATGCTGGTGATCGAAAAGAGTCTCGTAGGCTAAGGGTTCGTATACAAGAGAAATTCACGGTTCCGATGGCCTGCCTAGTGTTTGGTTTAATCGGATCGAGCCTTGGAGCTAAACCCAATAGTCGTACAAGTCGAAGTCAGGGATTTGGAATCAGCGTGGTTCTTATTTTTGTTTACTACGTATTGAGTTTCAGTTTCAGTTCGTTGGGGGTTAAGGGAACTTTGCCTCCTTTGATTGCTGCTTGGTCCCCTGTTTTAATCTCATTAGCAGGAGGTGGATTTTTGCTACGTCAGGCCAGCCGGTAGCGAAAGAGGGCAGAATCAATCTGTTAGATGTCGTCGATCATGGAGATGGCCGGTATGGATCCTGTACTCGGACTTGGTTTACTCGCTTTTGCTTTCCTTTTGTTCGCCTTGCCCTTGGCTTTCTGGACAGTGAGCTCAGAGCAAACTTCTGGTGTGGTGACTCTTTTAGTTGCAGCAGCCAATCTTGCCTTCACGGCACAGCTTGTTTTTCGTTGGTGGCAGTCAGGCCATTTCCCGATCAGCAACCTCTACGAATCGCTTTGTTTCTTGGCTTGGGCATGCACCATGACTCAATTGTTAGTTGAGCGAGCCTGGTCTACGCCCATCGTTGCAGCTGCTGCGACTCCTATGGGCTTGGGATGCATTGCTTTTGCGAGCTTTGCGCTTCCTGATCAGTTGCAAGAGGCGTCACCTCTTGTCCCAGCACTTCGATCAACCTGGCTTGTGATGCATGTCAGCGTGATTATGGTGAGTTACGCGGCTCTGTTGATTGGTTCTCTGTTGTCTGTTGCTGTTTTAGTAACAGACAGGGGACAATCTTTGGAGTTACGCAGCAGCTCAATTGGAAGTGGTGGTTATCGACGTGCGGCGATGGCTTCTCACCTTGGCAGTCTCACGAACTCAGAGCTGAATTTGTCTTCTGTGCAATTCACTCGGAATGAGCTGTTGGACAGTCTTAGCTATCGCACCATTACGGTTGGGTTTTTATTGCTCACAGTTGGAATTATTAGTGGCGCCGTGTGGGCCAATGAAGCTTGGGGTAGTTACTGGAGCTGGGATCCCAAAGAAACTTGGGCACTGATTTGTTGGTTGGTCTATGCAGCCTATCTGCATTCGCGGTTGAGCAGAGGATGGCAGGGGCGACGTCCTGCCCTTGTCGCGAGTGCAGGATTGATAGTGATTGGTGTCTGTTATATCGGAGTGAATCTTCTTGGTATTGGCCTCCATAGCTATGGATGGTTCTTTGGTTAGCAGATTTCTTCATACTTTTTGTGTTTGCCCTTTCTTTATGCTTGTTAAACCTTTCGTTGTTTCCCATGAAGAGATTTTAAATCTTTTCATTCCATGAATAATCAATGTTATACATACTCCAGAAAGTTCGTCGAGCTTTTAGATCGGCTGATGCTTATACTTTTTGGATAAGCCATAATGGATTTGGCAAAACCCACTCTCCGATGAACGGTATTAAACTAATTGGAACAATTCTGTTTCTAATAGGTGTTGCCAGTTGCGAATCCAAGCAAACCTCAATGGCACAGGCTCAGATGGCTTGTGCTAAATGGGAAAAATTAGGAACAAAGGCTACTGGAACTATAACTATTCAACCTGAGCAAACAGAGAAGATGGAACGAGCATGGGATATTGATACAGACTATGGTTCTGGTTTTGCTGAAAATTGGATGTATGTTGAGGAAAAAAGAAGAGAATGGATGTCTCAACCACAAACCCATACTTATACGTCCTTACATTCTAGAGAATGTGTCAATGATAAAGATAATAATCAGGTTTTAGGTAAGGAGAATAAGGAGATTGCTAGCGGTAACTATCGTTGGATGGAGAAGGAAGGAGAGTGGGAAATCGTAAAAAGATACCGCTATTAGATCTTTTATGATTTCAAACATTGTTTTTGGTTTTGAGCCTATAGTGACGGTATCTGCAACCTGATTAGCGCTCAGCAAGACTAGTTTGAGTAATCCTTATTGCTTATCTCTATTGTTGATTATAAAGTCCTTGATTTCTCGTTAACGAGAAGTTTTTGAGCCAAATTCATCCTTTATCCTTGAGTCAGTTTCTCCAATAAATATCTCTGCTTTTTCGTGCTGAGTTGCTTAGGTAGTTGTTTCTTTGTACTGATTCATGCAGTCGAAGATTGCATTTTTTGAGTTTTTAATTATATGTATTCTGTAGGCCTAGAACTTTTCAGAAACTGATAATATCTATAGGCCTGTGGTGGATCCTCGGTCATAATGAAGAGATTAAAATCTCCTGAATCGCCGTCTCGAGAATTTATTGCGATCAACGGAGGGAATGTTGTTCTTGCATTGTCTGGCTATGAATTTGGAATAATTTCCGTCATTATGGCTAGAGAAATGAAGCTCAACTTTCGTTGACTAATCCATCTAATCCGTAAAGTATATGTGAGACCTCCTCCACATCTATCCAGCGAATTTTATCATCATCAACATCAACCACTTGAATGATTGACTTTCCACTTGCATCTTTTGCTGTGCTGTTGCAGGAGACTACCTGGCCCATCCACCAACTTCGATCCTTCTTGAGATCAACTTGATTCTCACCTTTGACGAGAATATAGTCGCCTGCTTTGACTCTTAGGGAGGACTGGCTAGCCACCTGACCATATGGAAAAGGTGTGCGTTCCTTGGCTTCGTAATTCATACATTCTTCCGACTCTGACTTCTCTTTAGCTCAATTTTGTAATAAAAGCCACAATACTTGCGGAATATGAAGCAAATCTAAAGGCGCTGCTTGGGTTTGGCTTCGTTTCTCGTCGGTTATGCATCTTGCGATGCACTTTTTGGTATGTATTGCTTTCTTATCTCCATTATCTTTTGTGGGTCTTGCTTGGACACCCATTCGTCTATTTTATCTGGTCTGTAACTGGAAGTAGTCAGTACGTGATTTGTGAACCAATATCATTCCAAAGTTCGCTAGGACCAAGCTTTCTTTGTACATTAAGTCAACTCATTCAGGGGTGGTTGTGTGCTGGCTTGGAGATCAATATATAGTCGTGTGGTTTTGTTCCGGCTTCTCTTTGAGTTTTGATTAGGATCTGTTGTGAATAAGCTGTTCTTCAAGTAGTAAATTGAATGTGACTAATTGTTCATCGCTTAATTGCTGTCTTGTTGTTGCTCCCGTTTTTGTTTGAAGGAATTTTTTTGCATTTTCTTGTGTCCACCCCAGTTCTGTGAGCATTGCATCTCCTTGCACGATCAAGTCACTTCGTCTTATGGGTAAAGGAGCCGTGTTTTCATTTGCTCCTTTTTCCAGTTTTGACAGCTGTGTGAGATAAGCCAGGATATCGCTATACCGCGTAAGTTTGTGCCTGCTTCCATGTCCATAGGCACGTTCTAAAAAAACATGCTCCTTTTCTCGATTCCAGCCAATGCGCTTTAGCTGCATATCAATCGATGTAAGTTCTTCGCTCCAATCCTCTGGATCGGTTGGTGCTTCACTAGGTTCCATGCCTGCAACGGGTTTATCGATTCCTTTGATCGATGAAACTATTGGTTTGTCCGGATGGTCACTCAATGGTTTTTCAGAAATCTTGTTAATGGCGTTGGATTCGTCTTTGCTTGTTGCAGCCACTTTGATGACTGTAGGTTTGGCTTCTTTTGATTTCTGACCTTCCTTGACAGTCGTGAACCGATCTATCAATCGCTGTCGAGCGCGGTCTTCCGCTAGTTCTGCATTATCTGCTTCTCCCAAGCTGCTACCCAACAAGAGTTCGCCATCGAAGCCGATGACCTTGACCACACATCGGTTGGCATCGATGTGGCAAACCTCGACCTTTGTCTTCATGCCTCTGAATAGTGGAAATCATTTCTAAGCTGAAGCAATGGATACAGCTGCCCTTCACTCTCTACTCCCCCTTTTCGATGGAGTCGATCGATGGTCTGAGCTTTTGCCACTTCTTCCAGTGCTTGTTGCTTTGGAAATTTTGCTTTCTGCAGATAATGCTATTGCCTTGGCCGCTGTTGTCCGGAAGCAGAGGGACCCTGTTAAGGAAAGAAAAGCACTCAATTTTGGGATTAGTATCGCCTTCTTTCTGCGAATCGCATTGATACTAATGTCTCAATGGGTTTTGGAATTCCGTCCGTTACAACTATTGGCAGGTCTTTACTTAATATGGTTATGCATTTCTCATCTTTGGATTTATCCATGTGATCATTCTCCTGATTCAGACGATTCAGAGTCCATGCCTGTTGTTTCTTTTGCGAAAACAATTTTGACATTGGTCTTAACTGACTTTGCATTTTCTGTTGATAGTGTTGCGGCCGCAGTTGCCATTAGTGATCAAATTAGTCTGATCATTATTGGAGCCTTCATAGGGGTCTTAGCTCTCCGCTTGACGTCTGGTCTGTTTCTGCATTGGCTTGAAATTTTTCCACGCTTGGAAACAGCTGGCTATGTTGCAGTAGCGCTTGTAGGTTTTAAGCTCATTATTTTTATGATTTTCTCTGGCTTCCATCCGTCAGAATGGTTTACTTTTTTGATTGTCTCTTTATTGATTGTTTGGGGTTTTTCGCAGCGACAATCCACATTTAATGAAGGAGTCTGAGTCTGATGCTTGTTGAGCTTAGACATGCTGCCACTGATCTATTGATTGATCGAGTCGACTTCGACGAGCCGCCAATGCCAGGTGTTTGGTTCTCCCGCGATGCAAATACATTTTTTGTGATGCAAAAGCGCCATCGCTATGCATTGCGCTTTGGTCGGTATGAGCTTGCATCCATTGTGCTTATGGTCATTTACTCCAAGAAGCCAATTGACGCTCATTTATACGATAACTGCTGGGTGATTGGCGATTTTGATTGTCGTTTCAATGCGCGAAACCCACTACTTCGCTGTGCCGTCATGCCAGAAGGCCCTTGCGACTCTTGCGTCCATCGTGAATCTCGACCAGATGCGGGTTGAATTGATACAAGCTATAGTATTAGAAATATTGATCTTGTATCCACAAGCCTTTACCTATATTTCATCTGTTTTGTCTCGGCCTGTGGTTTCTATTTAGATTTTAATCTTCTCCTGTTTTAAGGGTCATGATGATATCGCTCTTTGTAGTGCTCTTTTCTTCTTTAGTGCCTAGAGATACATCTAATTCTCTTTTACGCGTTTTTTGATGTATGCATTGTCTTGTCTCTGATGGTCTTGATGTTGTGTATGAGGAGTTTGATCTCCTGTCATTCTCTAGTATTGCCCACTTTGATGTCGTTCCTGTGGTGAATGAAGTTGAGCGCCTTAGAGCGCGATCAGTCTTGCTTGAGTTTCTTAAATTTAGGGTTTTATCCGCTGGACCCGAGTTTTTTGATGATTTAACTCCGCTAGACCGTCGTCAGTGGTTGACAGTGGTTCATCCGCAGTCTCTCTGCCTTTCTGATCAAGATCTTGATCAGATTTGGAACCAAGCACGTTTTCTTTATACGGAGATCTGACGGAGCGGATTGAGCCTGCAACATACGTACTTCTGTCTGTTTCAGCTTCCCCAGTTGGCATGGAGTCCGTATCCATCAAATTTGGTTCTTCTTGGTCTTAGTCAGCTACTTCACAATGCTTTGAAGGCAAAGGTTTACTCGTCTCCATCCCCATACAGGCACAGGCCATACCTGCTGTGATTTTGCCGTGATGTGATGTCTGCAGCTCAAACTGGACTGTCAGACGTTAGGTGTCACTCTTCAACTGCTCTGTGGTTCACCATGAAGCGAAGCCAGGTCGTTGACAACTTCGGGCTCTGGTTTTCACAGCTACTCTTGAGCTTGTAGTCCTTGTTGTGGATCACGTAAAAGGGATAATAAATTAGTATCTTTCTCTCAGCAGCAATGGTGTGTTCGCTCGTGCGAAGATCATTTCTAAATCCAACAGTTTCAAACGGTGGTCGAAGTGATTGTTGTAACTCCAGGACTGTTGCTGGATCTTCTTCAGTAAGGTGCTGTTCGGTTTGATCGAGTTGAGTTTTTTGTTCATGCTGTGGTAGACCGAATGCTGGATACGGGTGTTGTTCATCACATTAGGTGAGTGCTTTCTCGACTGCCTAATCGTCGGCAGACTTTGATATTCTTTGCCACCTTCTGGTGACCTCTACAAAAGTTGCTTAGAGAGCTTCTGTCTCCTCCTATTCATATTAAAATTTCACCTGCCAATCACACTGCTAAGAGTGCGCTTCAGGTCGTTCATCCCATTGATATCACTCGTAAGATTGAATTGCTTTCATCTCTGATTTGCACTGGAGGCTGGTGTCAGTTTTTGCCTTCTCCCGTACCAAGCCTGGCGTAAATCCCATTACCAAATGCTTATGCCAACGAGGACCTTTGGATGCTGCTATTCATGGAAATCAATGACCGGGAGCCATAATCCTTTCCTTGCATGCTCTAAGGACGCTAAGTGCGAGTTCTTGTTGCGACCAATATTGCTGCCATAGGAATTGACATAGAGAGGCTTCCTTATATGGGGACTCTTGATTTCCCTCATGTTGCCGAAGACTATGGACCCAGGATTGTTCGTACCGGCAGAGCTGATGACATTGGTCATGCCAACTTTTTTGTGGCTGCAGAGGACTCGTTGCTTTTGAAGTCGCTTGACGGTTTGACAGGTGAATCATTTGGTCGAGAGCTCGTCCCTGGATTTGCATCCACCGTTCTTAGTGCTCCACCTCTGACCTGAATGGTCGCCGTGCTCGTCGCCGTCTGGCTGACATTCCACGCAGTTTTCAGGTTCGTACCGACGTCTTGACTGCATCCAAGGAGACCCTCGAGAAGTTAAGGCACATCGTCATTTAAATAGGCCGAAACTGTCCGAGCGCGACGCTAGTAGTTGTTGTATCAGAGAATCTCCACTGCATGGCCTTTTACCTTCCAGTTGTGCTTCTCGAATCACAATTGGGCAACCGCTTGTACTGACGACCAGGCCTATGCCTTTGATGCATTCGAGAATTGTTCCTGGTTCATGACTTTTAGAGGACCATCGTCCAAGTAGCGGACGGATATCAGTTGATAGTTGCCCTTTGAGTCGTTCGATCAGGGGTTCACACCGCAGCAGTTTGAGACGTTTATTGTTCCAAAGGGTTACCGCATTGGGGTACAAAGCCATCACTTGCCGATGGATCGCAAGGGCTGATCCAGACCACTGGATCTGATGATCTTCCTTTGTGAGCATGCGTGCATAACTTGTTTCTCTAGGACTATGACGTTGCTCCTTGACTTCAAGTCTTGCTCTGCGTTCGTTCTCAGATCCCATGCCTACTGATTCAATCAATGGCATGGCTTTCACTATGAGGTCAGCAGTGAGAATGCTCATGCGTTCAGCTAGAGATTGGCAGTTGTCTAGCAATTCAATTGTGAGATTTTTTTCGATCAGCACTGGCCCTGTGTCCAACCCTTCTTCCATGGCCATGACCCCCACTCCAGTTTCTGCGTCGCCTTCTAGTAATGCCCATTGAATTGGTCCTGCTCCTCGCCAACGGGGAAGAAGCGAGCCATGGCCGTTCCAGCATCCCAAGGGGGGTTGTTCCAAGACTGCTTTGGGCAAAATTTGTCCGAATGCAACCACGACAGATAGCTCTGCTCCCAGCATTGCTAGCTGTTCTTGACAGGCTTCGTCCTTTTTGATTCGCTCAGGTGTGAATACTTGAAGCCCTAATTCAAGGGCTTTTGTTTTCACTGGTGATGGCATCAACGTCTTACCGCGTCCTCGCCGTCGATCCGGTTGGGTGACTACACCTACAAGCGTATGACCCTCACTGTGCAGTGCCATCAACGTTGGAACTGCATAGTGTGGTGTTCCCCAAAACAGGATTCTCATCGTTGTTGTTTAGGCTTCGCCTGTTATCGCTAATCCATCAATCCAGACATGTGGGGAGACTCCCTGGTGAGTCACAATTTCATCTTTTTCGAGGTGAATCACTCCTTTTAGCACATCTCGAATGTCTCCAGCGATTGTTGCTGCTTCAACTGAAATTCGTTCCCCCTCTTTTACGAGCCAGCCATCAAAAGGAAGAGAAAATGCTCCTTGACTGGCCTTCACTCCTGCGTGGAGTGCGTTCAAGTTCTCAATTAAAACAAAGGTGTCTTGTAGTTTCTGATGGTTCAAATGGTCGGATTGATTGTTGAACCCCTCACTTGAACTAACCTCAAACCAATCAGGCCCTACAGATACCTTGGCCCCAAGCCCTGCGTGTCCGGTTGGATTGACACCAAATTGTCTTGCCGTTGCTTCGGAGTGAAGCAGATTCTGTAGTTGTCCGTTGTTGATTAAACAAAGTCGTTTGGTGGGTGTCCCTTCACCGTCGAATGCGGCGGCTCCTACGTGCTTTGGGTGCAGACCATTGTCATGGAGGCAAAAAAACGGGGCCGCTATCTGTTGACCAAGTGATTCCTTACGGCTAAGGCTTACACCATCAAGAATGGCTCTCGCGTTCATCATGCTGCTGAACGCTCCGAGCAGGTCAAGAAATGCTTCTGGAGTGAAACAAACCAAATAGCGACCAGTGTCGATAGGTCTGTAATTCAGATGGCTGATTGTTCGATCGGCAGCTTCATTGATGCAGCCTGCTAAATCAAGGTCTGTACTCCCAAGAGCTACTCGCACCGCACCACCACTGCGTGGTTTTCTTCCATTCTCTTCCGCCCGTGCGTAGAGATAGAGGCTGGCCTGAGTTCGCTGCATATGACGTAGTGCACCTTCACTATTGAGATAAATCCGTTCGCTACTGCCTTCATTCAAACCGTTGTATGGGATCGTCTGGATCGCAGGATGCTTGGCAAGGAGTTCGCACTCAACGTCCTTGAGCGTGCTGAGTAATGTTTGAATGCTTTGGGATGGTTTCAGTGGTCGATCAATGTCTGAGATAGGTGCTGTTGCTAGTGGTGAGAAGCACGGAATGTCGTCTGCATTGCCAAATGCACTGGCCTGATATGCACCGTCTAGGGCTCTTCCCAGACCACCAGGAGATAGATCAGAGGTGCTGGTAACACCTACGAGTCCTTCTTTATTCCAGACTCGAACAGTGATTGAGCTCCGCTGGGCAGCCTTCATCTGTTTGGCTACACCTCGATCCACCTGGACTGAAGCATTCATTCCACGGCTAGCTCCGAGATCCCATTGACGGATTCCCTTCCCATGGGCCAGGGCGTTGAGCTGATCGCGCAGTTCTTTGACATTAAGAGGATGCATAGACATGATCAACGCCCCCCCACAGTGATTGAATCAACCTTGATATGGGGTTGCCCTACTGTGACAAAGATGTTGCCGCTGATCGAGCCGCAGTAACCAGCAGCCAAATCAAGATCATTCGCACACATTGAAATTCTCGGCATCACCTCTTTGGCTTCTCCGATCAGAGTTGCTCCTTTGACTGGACGCCCAAGTTGACCATTTTCAATAATGTATCCCTCTTCTACAGAGAAATTAAATTGACCGGTGGGTCCGACGCTTCCACCACCCATGGACTTGCAATAAAGACCTTGGTCTACGGATTGGATTAGATCTTGGGTGCTATGAGGGCCTGCTGCGATGTAGGTGTTGCGCATACGGCTCGCTGCAGCAAATCCATGGTTTTGTCGCCTGCCGCTTCCTGTACGCGCGTGCCCTGTGCGAAGTTCGCCAGCACGATCACTTAAAAATCTTTTTAAGACTCCATTTTTAATCAGAACTGTACGTTGCGATTCCATTCCTTCATCATCCATCGAGAGGGATCCAAAGGCACCGGCACTTAAACCTTCATCGATGGCGGTCACAGCAGGGTTAGCAATTGTTTCTCCAACTTGATCGGCAAATGGTGTTGTTCCTCGTTCCACTTGCGTGGTTTCGAGAAGATGTCCGCAGGCTTCATGGAAGATCACACCACCAAATCGATTGGCTAAAACCACTGGCATTTGTCCTCCGTCCACATAATCGGCACGGAGCATGGTCGCTGCACTAGTGCAAACTTCATGAGCAGCAGCATCAATATCCCATTCCCGCAAATCATCCGGTCGATCACTTGATCCAAACCGACGCGCAATGCTGGCGCGATGGTCACCGTCAGCAGCTAAGACACTGAGCCCACTGGATTGATGTAAGCGGATGTCGCGGGCATAAGTCCCATCGCTAGCTGCGACGAGAACCTCCTGCCAGTCACGCGAAAAATTTCCACGTCGAACTTCTAAATGTTGTCCGAGAGCATTAAGGCGCGCAGTCCCATCAAGAAGTCGTTGTGTGATCTCGCTCAATGAAGGAGAGTTGTCGAGCCATTCATCTTTGTAGACCCCGAAATCCTTGAGTGGTTTCAAGCCCTGAAAATCTCTGGCAGGTGAGAGATCACTGTGCTCTAACTCGAGCATCGCCAAAGCTTGAGCCAGTGCTTGGGAAAGGCCCGAATTACTGAGATCGTTAGTGCTGACAAAGCCGTCTCGGTGTCCCAGAAAGACTCGTATCCCTGCTCCCATGCCAAACGAAGGAGAAACGCTTGTAATTTGTTCCTGTTCAGCAAGAACCCCAAGGTGGTCGGTTCGTTCTAAAAACACCTCCACCAGATCAGCCCCAGCCCGAACTCCAGTTTGGAGCAACGATTCCAAGCGATCTTTCCAAGGAGTATGGCTTGGATCCAGAGTTAATGTCTGGTTTAAGTCGGGATGGGTGTCGACCAAGCCCCTTGTCTGCATTTGATCTGATTATGGAGAGTCGTACTGACAATCCTAGACAGAGGCTCGGATCTGGTGTGCACTTTTACCGAATGCTGGGTTGGTATTGCTCACTGCGAATTGGTGCCATCAAAAACAGTGATGCCATCTCTGCTCCATTGGCAAGCCAATGAGGAAGTTTTCTCAGCACTTTGAAAAGTGCAGGTGCTTGGCTTGAATCCACTGCGCTTAATGCAGCGTTGTTATCGACCAGACGTTCAAGACCGTTAAAAAAGCGAGGATTGTTGACATCGAGAACGACGGGAAAAACTCGGGCAGAGGTCTCATTGGTCTTGTCGATGACCAAGCGGTCGTACTCCCGTGCATCTAGCCCCAAGGCTTCGTAAAACTCTTTTCGGGCTACATCTCTGACATACATGGTGGCGAATACTGCAAGAAGGAAAAATCGACACCACAGGCGCGCACGTAATCCCCTCACAGTGTCTGGCTGAGCTTTCATCAAGGCATCAAAGAAATCTCCATGCCGATTTTCGTCTTGGCACCAATTTTCAAAGAAGTTGAAAATTGGAAATATTTTGCATTCGGGATTTTTTTCAAGATGGCGAAAAATTGTGATGTATCGCCAGTATCCAATCTTTTCAGATAAATAAGTGGCATAAAAAATAAATTTCGGCTTAAAGAATGTATAGCTTTTGTTTGCTGTTAAAAAACCGAGATCAAGTTGCAGGCCAAAATCGCTCATTGACTTATTGAGGAAGCCAGCATGACGTGCTTCGTCTCTAGCCATATGTGAGAAACATTCTGCCAGCAAAGGGTTTTTCGTTTTAATTCGACGGCTGAGCTCTTTGTATAACAAAAAGCCAGAAAATTCTGAAGTGCAACTTTGCTCTAGAAATTCAATAAATACTTTCCGAGTTTCTGGATCTAGTTTTTCTGCAGCTCCCTCAAATTCTCCATTCCGTACGAAGTGATGGCGGTTGTAATCCTTGCGAAATTCGTTACAGATGGCCTCGAGTTCAGCTTCGTTTGGTCGTAGGTCCATGGCAGCCATGGCCTCGAAATCGGTCGTGTAAAAGCGAGGGGTCAGGATCGTGTCCTTGGTCGGCTCTTTCGTCGAAACGTTGGATCCAGTTGTGCTTGTGGCTTCGGTCACTGCTGTTGGAGGAACCATCTCTTGCATCAGTCACTCCGCACATCGTAAGTCGCCCTCCGATCACAGCAGACCACTGTTAAGAGCTTTCTGTTAATTCCCACCAAGCCATTTTTGGCCATTCAGTCGTTGAAGCAGGCGAGACTGAAGCAAGCCGAGATTAATTCGCTTTTCATCAATCAAAAAGGACTCCAAAAGGCTGGGTTCGGTGCCTGACTCTGCAAGAGCGATCGTTTTACCTGACTTTATCGAGTCGGATTCGAAGCAGAGCCAGAATCGTCGATCCCCTGGTAGAACACCGCACACCATCCAGCATTGGCCTCCCACAACAGGGCGATCTCCTTGGATCAACTCCATTGATGCAGTGATCTGATGGTTTGTGCTCAGCGCTTTGATGAGTGAAGGAATTAAATCGTCCAGAATGAATTCATTAAACGGCTTGTCCTCTGGCTTGGGCTTGGGTGCAGGCTTTGCAGATGGTTTGTCTGCAGCTTTAGGTTTTGGAGGAGTTTCGCTCACCGGAGTTTGGTTGCTGCGCGGACTGTAGACAGGAGAGTGCATTCTCACCAATCATCGCCAATCTGTTGATTCCAGTCATCTGCTTCTACAGCGATTGGCTGGGGTTTTGTTTGTGTTGGCTGTGTTTGAGTCGTTCCCTGCTCTTGGTTTGTATCACCATGGAATTGGTTGCCTCGATGCACGATTCTGAATGGCACCGAAACGGTTGGGGCAGGATCGCGAACATCACGTTCGGGCCAGGCTACGGCTGTTGATTGTTGTGATCGTGGTGGTTGATCACTCGGGATAGGCTCTTGAAAGCTTGGTTCTTTGACAGGACGTCGGACTTCTCGGCGAAGAGCCGGTTTCGTGCCGACCATGGCTAGTCCGCTCGCAGCGCTGACACCTGAGCCAAATAACGTCGCGATGGCAATCCACGCTCCAATAGGCAGTGTTGGCAATCTCCATGTAAGGACTCGCAGTGATGATGGTTGTGAAAAATTGAGCGTTGCAATCAACAACATCAACAGCACTGGGCTCAGGCATGGAATCAGAAGCAACCGCCTAATTTCAGTCATGATTGGCGACCTTGCCAACGTTGAAGTGGACTCAAATCCTCACCGAGAGAATCGAACATCCTCACTACTAAGAAATCAACCATCTCACTTAAATTCTGAGGATTGGTATACCAAGCTGGGATAGGAGGAGCAATTCTTGCTCCAGCTTCAGCTAGTGATGTGAGGTTCTTCAAATGAATCAGGTTCCACGGCATTTCTCTGGGAGCCAGAACTAACGGCCTACCTTCTTTGAGATGAACATCGGCACAACGTTCGATCAGATCACTAGCCACTCCAGCTGCAATGCGTCCGACGCTGCCCATTGAGCAGGGAACAATCACCATGCCTCTGGTTGCCACGCTTCCGCTGGCAATCGTGGCAGCTTGATTTGCCCAACGATGGCAAGTGAGTGAACCTCGTTTTACATTCAGCCGAGTTCTCCAAAAGCGTTCTTGAAGATCAGGATCAACAGGCACTTGGATCGATTGCTCTGCTGACCAAACTTCATGAGCTCCACGACTCATGATCAAATGAACATTTCGTTCCTGCTGAAGCAACAGCTGAAGAGCACGTTCTGCTAGAGGTTGAGCCGATGCACCGGTTACCCCGAGGACATATGGACGATCAGCTTGTTCAGTCGCGGACACGGAATTAATCCTCACTCGATGCGACATTCATGGATGAGACGTCCATGGATGAATTGTCTTGGTCTTCATTAACCACTGTGACCACATCTAGGTCGATCTGATTACGCAGAACATCAACTTTGGTCACGCAGACCTTAACAGGATCTCCCAGTTTGTAAATGCGTCGGTTGCGTCGGCCCACAAGCCTATTTTGACGAGAACGGTATTCATACCAGTCGTCGTTTAAAGAGCTGACATGCACCAGGCCCTCTACCATTGATGGTGCAATTTCTACGAAGAACCCATAACTTTGAACTCCGCTGATCACACCTTGTTGCTCGTTATTGAGCATCGGCTGTGCACTTCTTGCTTGTGCCATTGAGATCACATCTCTGCGCAGTTCCGCTTGCTGGCGACGACGAGAATTGAGGCGTTGAATATATCGTTTTTGAATAAGATCGTGCAATCTCTGATTTATGGACCCGCTAAATAAGGGCCAAGTGATTCGTGATGCGGCACCTTTGCTACCCACACTTACAGTTTGTTTCTGACGCACACTGGGACGATCCTTGCCATCATTTAAAAGTTGACATAACACTTGTTGATTCAACAAATCCGCATAATGGAGAGTTGGACAGCACCAAGGAGCTAGTAGTTGTGTCGATCCATCCTTAGCTAGCGGAATTTTCAGCTCGTGGTCGATGTCTAGATCAATCTCGTTCGTTTCGGTTGCTGAAGAGTCCTCCTCATTCGTGCTTGCCTGGTGGTTCTCCTTAGACTGAATCAGACGGTACTGAGGGTCTGGAAGAGTTTGTCGAAGCTGTAGATTCAGGACCCTTCTTGATGGGCTTCCGATCAAGGCTTGCGCTAGTTCTGAAGCCGAGGTTGTTCCCTCATCATCAAGAGGAATAGGTATATCCAAAGCAATCGCTGCTTTAGCGACATCGTTAAGCGCTCCACTTTCAGGATTGTTCGTGTGAATCACGAGAGCTGGAAGATTTAAATCCAAGCAATGTTGAGTCCATGTTTTGTGTGCTGCTCGCACAAAAACCGACAAAATGGAGAAAGGGTCCTCCTCCTTCAGAGGTTCGATCCATTGACCATTGCCCCCATCTGGTTCAGTTACGCGTAGATCTCCCAGCGAATCCAAGTCTGGTTCCGGAAGATCCAATTCGATCTTTCCATCTCTCAGATCAGCTCCGTGAAGAGCTTTGGCACAGAACAACAGTGTTTCTAGTTGTCCGATCTGTGCTTTGATTGGTTTAAGAGCTGCAGGTATGGCTCGAGAGCGGGGTTTACGACCAGCTAAAGCTGACATGGCCTCAGAACTCACTTCAGCAACTGGCTGAATCTGACTTAGGCAAAATTCCCAATCACGAGCTTCTCCATCAGCAGAGAAATCGATGCGAAGACTCACAGCAGCTTGTGATTCGTCAATTCTGAATGCTGATGCTTGGGAGAGATTGTCGCTCAGAAGGGGGATCCATTTATTACCTAAACAAAGTGCTTCACTTTGTTGATACAGCCATTGGTCGAGACTGTTTCCTGGATTGACACGTTCAGCAATGGCAGGAGCATGAATCCATAACCGGGTTCCTCCTTCGTAGGGGATGACATGTATTGCTGGGAGGTGAGGAGCACCATCAATCGCCCAGTTGTTAAAAACTAAACAAGGTTGATCCGTAAGGTCTTTGCGTCTTTTGACCGAGGGAGCTTTAAGTGTGGTTCTTGGTGCACTAGCCCTGTTGTGTAAATGGGCCTTCGTAAGAAGAAGATCTCGATCAGCATCAACTCCACCATTCAAAGGCAGCGATCGAACGACGTGACCGCGCGCTGGATGCTGAGCGATCGGGTATCGATCCAGTTCTACTTCCACAACTGATGTAGGAGCCCCTTCCTGCTGATATTGGCTGTCACTTTCATGTAATTCGATGGAAGCGAGAAGCCGATCATCTAGAGGAACCGCCAGCAATCGTTCATCCTGTTGTTCCACCTGAGCCAGAAGGCTTGTGGTCGCTCGTTCCAAAATGCATTGCACACCTCCCTCTGGAGAGCGACGGCGTCCAGCATCACGGAGGATTCTTACCAGTACGCGGTCACCATTCCAAGCATGATTGAGCTGGTGATCGCGAATGTAAATATCTTCGCCACCATCATCACGAATGGCAAAACAGAATCCCTTGCTGCTGCAACGTAAACGTGCCTCAATGAATCCGATGTCATTGCTTCGGGTGATGGAACCTTCTTCTCCAAGACTCAGTACGCCAAGACGGTCAAGGCCTTTGAGAGCAATCTCGAGTGAATGCTTATCAGCTCGATTGCTTAATCGAAGAATTTTTTCAAGTTTGCTGATCTCAAGGGAAACGTCTTGAGGGACCTGGTCGAGAAGGTCGGCGACCGTGAATTTCATCGGAGTGTGAATGAAACCGGCCTTCAGGACCGGGAGTTGAGACAAAAAAGTCGCACTTGAAGAGTTGGTAGTGCAAACAGTGATTGAAGCACTAACTCTAATGGCCCGACAGGGATCATCATTCGTGCTACTCCTCAGTCTGTGTTGATCCTTGTCCGGTTTGCAGCATCGGCATCAAAAGGCGACCTCCGATGACCAGAAATCCAGTGGAGGCCAAGAGTTGTAACCACTCAGCTGGAATTACTGCAGATAAGGATCCTCCAGCTAAAGCACCAATCAGGCTGGCCAGTACCAAAGCGGTCGAGGATCCGAGAAACACAGCTAAAGGACGATTGGAGGTGCCGCTGATAGCCACAGTTGCTAACTGGGTTTTATCCCCGAGCTCAGCCAAAAAAACAGTCGCAAAGGTGGAGAGGAGAAGGGTGAAATCCATGACGTCCTCAGAATGACTGCGTCTCAAGAAGTGACTTCAAGGCCTGGCTACCCAGCCATAGTCCCAAGCCCACCATAAGAACCCCTGCCATTTGTTCCAGCCGTTCAGGAGCGAGGATGGTAGAGAGCCAACGTCCAACCAGCACACCAACGAGGCTTGAACAGATCAAGGCCATGGCGGCTCCTATAAAAACCAACCATGGTTCACCTGATTGAGCTGAAAGCAGAAGAGTTGCCAGTTGGGTTTTGTCTCCCAGTTCGGCAAGGAAAACCGTTGTAAAAGTGCTCAAGAGAACAGCGTTAAATCCAAGTTTGCCTTTGCTTTCTTCTTCAGCCATCAGGAATCCTGTGACGAACGAATCAATCGCTCGAACCTACGTAGTTCGAGACTTCTTCCACCATGGACTGATCTGATGTGATCTCGGCAACATCCAATCGCGAATGCATCAAAATCTTCGCTGTCTACATGAAATAAATCCGGAAGTGCACTAACGCGACAGAAGTCTGGTCGGTGGTCATAAATCCGGCAACGACGCCCTCCACGATCAAAATGTTGGCACCATCCGTCCTCTCCAACCATCTCCAGGTAGAGGGTTTGTTGATCTGGATTCAGCGCTTCCAGGGCTTCCTGTCGTTCAGCTGGAGCAAGTCTGCAACAGGCACCACATTGACTCAGGCATGACCAATGAAGTTGACGGCTCATGGGATTAATTCACGATGCGCTGTGACAACGCATCACAGAGATGACTGCCGTTGAGGGGAATGAGGTTGAACGTCTCGTAACCTCTTTGAGGCATTATGCTGATCAACTGCTTTCGTTCCATGGGATTTGATATCCACCTGATCGCCAATTTTGGAGCTCTTGCTCTGATAACGCTTGCTGGCCCTGCAGTGATCTTCATTCTCTTTTATCGACGCGGCGCTCTTTGAAGTTTTGCGAGTGCGTGATACACCGGCGTTTGGCAGACCAGGCGGCCGGTGTAGGCCGCAATCACAGCAGTGAGACAAGCACCTGCAAATAATTCTTGATCGCCAACAAGGCGCCAAGAAAAAATAAGTGAAACAAGCGGTAGCTGTGTGGCTCCAGCGAGTCCTGCAGCCAGCCCGAGGCCGATTCCGATTTGAGTGCTGAACCCGATGACGGCACAGATTGTGTATCCAAGAACGGCCCCAAACGTTAGAGATGGATCGATGAGGCCACCAGGTACTCCAGGAGCAAGGGCGAGCATTGGGCCGATGACACGCACAACGGTGATCCAAATGCTCATGAGACCAGAGTTGAGTTCATTGTGTTCAGAACCGAGTTGGGGCAATCCTTGCTCGAGCAGCTGTTTGATCAGTGCTTCTCCATCTGCAGTACTGGTTCCCCAGCTGAGCAAAGCCAGCAGGCTTAACCCTGCGCCAAGACAGAGGCCTGTGCGCAGAGGTCGTTGGCGAACCATTGGTGCTAAACGTGATGTGCACCAGACCAATCCACGGTTAAAAAATCCACCCACGAGTCCTGCGGCAATTCCGATCGGGATTGCTAATAGAAGTTGCTCTTTCTCTGGAGCGAACACATTGATCAGTCCTAATCCGAAGATAGGTTGACCTCCAAGATTTGAGAATCCAGCTGCTGCAACACACACCACTAGAGCTGGCCAGATTGTCACTATTGAATATTCAGCTGTGAGCTCCTCAATCATGAACACAACCCCAAGAAGAGGTGTGTTAAATCCTCCGGCTAATCCTGCTCCACCGCCGATAGCGACCATTTGTCGTTCGGTGAGAGATGGCATCCAATTGCCCCATCGCTTTTGAGAAGCCCTTGCCACTGCAGCACCGAATTCAACCACTGGCCCTTCTCGTCCAAGAGGGAACATTGCAGTTGTTGCGATAGACCAAAGCACTCCACGTTGCACAGTGCTGGTGGCATCCATTGCCTCTGGCATTAACGATGAATCCTCCAGAGCATTCATCGTTGAGGGGATTCCCGATCCAGATCCTGCACGCCATGGCCCCCTTTGAAGAATCAAAAGGACAGGCATCACCACTAATGGGGAAAGAGCAATGAGTAGGCCAGTAACGGTCCAACTGGTTTGACCATTCGTTGGTAAAAAGCCAAAAAGCCTCTCTTGAATTCGATCGACGAGATTCAGCGGTAAGCAGGCCAGGCCAATCAACACACCGACAACAAGTAAGCCAATAAAATGGCGGACCTGTCTTGTCAGCTCGTTGAGCTTGGTTGAGAGATTGAAGTTCTGCAGGAATTTGTTTTGGTTATCTAGGGTCATGGAATGAGACCGAGACCAATGCAAGCGTCGCGAATGAGCTCAGCAACATAAGGGTGCCTTGCCCTGTTGTCTTCACTTTGGACGACCCCCTGACGGTTGACACTTCCAGACAGGCTTTCGCCAGATGGGTTAGAGATTTCGACTGCGTTTCCCTCCTGCCGACGACAGCGGTAGATCCCTTTGCTGCGGTGAAGATCAAGGGTGGCATGGTGTTCTCGAAGCGCCTGAATCTCGAGTTGCAATGTCTCCTCCCCTTGCCATCGATTGATATTGATCCGAAAAGCAACATCCACAATTTGGGGCAAAGGTGTGTTCTGTTGCCATCTCCAAGCGATGGCTTCACGCTCAAAGTTGCCTTGAACAAGGGTGAGTTTCAGATGCCCGCCACGCAAGAATCGTTTTGATGCCACTTCACAGCCTCTTGACCAAAACAGCGGTGCAGGATGACCGACACCAAATGGCTCTAATGAGAGCAATGCAGACCAGAGTTCGTGATCAATTCCTGAAAGAGCCAGAAGTGCTTCAGGTTCAACCCAAATTCCTTCTCCGCGATCTTGGATCCAACTCTGTGCCATTGCATTGAGAGCATCATGTAGACGGTGAACTTGGTCTGCCCTCACCGTGAATCCACCCGCTGCGGGATGGCCACCATGTCTCTCGAGCAGGGTTGTGCAATGGTCCAGGGCCTTGTCTACAGCAAATCCTTCTGGTGCACGCACTGAAGCACGCATCAGTCCTCCTCCATCAGCGGCCAATAATGCAGTCGGTCTTTGAAATTTCTCCATAAGGCGTGCTGCGACGATGCCGATCACACCGTGATGCCAATGTCCTTGTGCAAGCAACAGAAACGGTGGCATGGGTTCATGGTCGGACTCCAATAAAGCAAGGGCTTCTGCCTCAATGGCATCACACAGTTCTCGGCGTTGTCGGTTGAGACTGTCGCATTTTCGCCCAAGCTCAATAGCGCAGTTTTGATCGTCCTCCGTTAACAAATCCACTACCAACTGGGGATCGCCGATCCTGCCAACTGCGTTAAGTCTCGGGGCCAATTGAAAACCGATGTCATCAGACCGAAGAGGCCGATCACCTAGTCCTGCGAGTTGCTGAAGAGCACGAACTCCCGGGCAGTCGCTTTGATGCAAATGCAGTAGTCCTTCTCTCAAAAGGGTCCTGTTTGCCCCCGTGAGCGGTGCCATATCTGCGACCGTGCCAATGCAAAACAAATCTCGTGCACTCTTAATGGCCGTTGGTTGGTTCATCAGCACTGCGAGTTCGCTGGCGAGCACATAGGCCAGTCCAACCCCGGCAAGACTTCGATAGGGAGAGTTCTGCGGTGTTGTGGCTGGATGAATTAAAGCAAGAGCTTTTGGGCGTGTCTCCGGGAGCGTGTGGTGATCGGTAAGGACTACCTCTATACCCAAAACTTCTGCTCGATTAAGCGCCTCATGCGCTGCCACTCCGTTATCGACGGTCACGATGAGGCGGACACCTAAACGATGGAGCTCATTCACCATGGAGCAATTCAATCCATAGCCATCAGCCATACGACTTGGGATTGCTGCCTGTGGTTCCGCTCCAAGGCTGCGCAAAGTTCTCAGTAACAGCGCAGTGCTGGTCATTCCATCGGCGTCATAGTCGCCGCAGATGGCAAGGTTCTCCCTGCTTAAACAGGCTTGACTCAATCTTTGAACGGCCTTTTTCAACTCCGGGAAGTGATCCTCTGGCTTAGGGAGCGGCGGATCATGAAGAAGGGCATGGACTTGATCTGGTGTCGTGAATCCACGACGCAAGAGCAAGGCTCGCAAGGATTCTGGGAGTCGAACCGTATCCAAGGCAGTGGTGTCAACGCCCTTTGGCAGTTGCCATTGCTGAAAGGGAAAGGCACTCGGCAACTGGCATGTGCATGATGACTCTGCATTGTGCTCTGTCCTTCAATCTGTTGCCTGAATTGCAGGAGCTCATGTCTGGCTTGAAGACCGTTTTCTGGGATGTGGATGGCACCCTTGCAGACACTGAAATGCAAGGCCATCGACCAGCCTTTAACCGTGCATTTGTTGAGCAGGGCCTGGATTGGAACTGGGACAGTGCAACCTACATGCGTTTGCTGAAGATTCCTGGAGGTCTCCTTCGCATGAAAACCTATGCGGAACAGCGTGGTGAATTATTGAGTGATGACCAGTTGAAAGTGTTGCGATTATCAAAACAAAATCATTATCTGAAAGAGGTGCGTTCAGGAAATGTGTCTCTGCGGCCCGGTGTCCTACGACTTCTTCGGGAACTTCAGACGTGCTCCATTTCACAATGGATTGTGACGAGCAGTGGAAGCCCTTCTGTATCTGCTTTGCTGGAAACCATATTTCCAGGAGACGACCATCCGTTCGATGGTGTCCTTAGTGCTGATGATGTAGATCGGCACAAACCTCACCCTGAGCCTTACTTGCAGGCACTTCAACGCAGCCACACCAATCCGGATGCTGCGTTGGTATTTGAAGATTCAGCTCCGGGTCTTCAATCAGCAGTGGAAGCAGGTTTGAGATGCATCCTCATGCCTTCCCCATGGGATAAAGACCTTCAGCGCTATCAACATCACGCCGTGGCGGCCATCGATCATCTTGGAAATGCTCACAATCCCTGCACTGTGATCAGCGGACCCCCTTGTCTGGATGGCTATGTCACGTTGGAGTATTTGCAGAAGCTTCTCGTTCTCCCAAAACGATGTCGACACATCTGACTCGGTATGAACAGGTTCAACGAAAGATTGGTCTTCAGCTCACAAGAGCATTTATGGGCTCTTGGCGCCGACGCAGCTTGGGAGTTCTTGCCTTATTGCTGGGATTTATTCTCGGCAGCAATTTTACTATGTATTGGTTTCAAAGAGTTGGACAGCGCCCCGTGGTTGTCCTCTCCATGGTTGCGATTATTGAGTTGCTGGTCAGGGCTAGGTCCTACGTCAAGCGAGAACCTTGGCCGCTAGGGTGGCTTGCAATTGACAACATTCGCATAGGGGCGGTCTATGCCGTAGTGATTGAGGCTTTCAAGCTTGGCTCCTGAGATACATCCAAAAAAACTCAAAGGTTTGTCTTTATTGTTGGACACTTTTGGTTGGTCCGATCCAGATCGCTGGTTCAATCATTGGCAGCAGCGCGGTGGTTTAGAGATTGGTCGATGCCTCTGGCCCTCAGACATTCGCGATGACTGGCTGTATGGCGTTGCCTTCCCATTGCTCTCACAGGTTGAAACCCTTTTAAAGCAGCATGGACGCCATTTGTTAGGTCTCAGTGCTCTCCCTGGATGTGGAAAAACGACACTTTGCGATTGGATTGTCTTAGCGAGCAAGACTCTCGGATGGTCGGTCGCGTCCCTTTCCATTGATGATTTTTATTGGCCAGGTGAGGAACTAGCTCGACGTATGGCTGGAAACCCATGGGGTGTGCCGAGGGCGCTGCCTGGAAGTCACGATTTGAAGTTGATGGCACTTGCGCTCGATCAATGGAGGCAAACAGGAGAACTTATTGCACCCCGATTTGACAAATCCCTTCGTCAAGGTAAAGGCGATCGCAGTGGTTGGGTACGATCGACACCTGATTTAGTCATTTTGGAAGGCTGGTTTGTTGGAGCAGTTATCTCCGACGAAGCTCCTTCCCCTCAGCTTCTTGATTTGCATCATCTAACAAGTGATGAGCTTGCTTTTCGCACAGACTTGATTCAAATATTGCCTACCTATAGTTCGATCTGGAATCGGATCGATAGGCTTTGGCACCTCAGAGCGGAGCGCAACTCATCAAGCCGACTTTGGAAGCACCAACAGATGGACACTCAGAAGAAGCGAACCGGGGTTCAACTACCAAAATCCGACTTGAAGAATTTCGTCCGGATGATCGAAACTGCAATCCCAGCGCCTTGGTTGCAGGATTTGAATCAAGCTGACGTTGTGATTGATCTCACAAAAGAAAGGGTTGTAGGGGAGATTCGTGTCAAATGAGCTCAGCTCTCGCTGTCATCAGATTCATCAACTGGATAAACGAAGCCTTGAGCCCTTCCACTCAAAACAGACTTTCCAATGGACATGGCCCGTTGAGCGGCTGAGGCAGCTTTGGCCTTCCAAACAGCGTGACGTTGATTGCGCTTGCTCTTAGAGGTTTTCTTCTTCGGGACAGCCATTGCAACCAGTACTCAACCAAACGCCCATGATCTACTTTTGAGAGTCCGCCCGTCAAATCGCTACTCTTAATACATCGCAGGAACGGTGTGAGTTCAGGTCCGGCAGATCGTGAAAACCTCGTCTCCCAGGCATCTGGGAACGATTCTAAGGACAGGCTTTTCAGTCCCTTCGCTCGGTTCAAGTCGGATCCACCGCCGAGTTACAGCGAGTTGTTGACTCAAATTTCAGGTGGAAAAGTCAAGGATTTGCAGTTGGTTCCTGGCCGGCGAGAGGTCATTGTTGAGTACGAAGATGGAAGTAAAACATCTGTTTCAACTCTGGCCAATGATCAATTGATTTTGCGTACGGCCGAAGCTGCTGGGGTACCGCTGACGGTCAAAGATGTTCGTCAGGAAGAAGCCTTAGCAGGCTTAGCAGGAAATCTTGCCCTGATCGCGTTGATCGTGATCGGTCTCTCATTTCTTCTCCGACGATCGGCCCAGGTTGCCAACAAAGCGATGGGCTTTGGACGTACCAAAGCGCGGATCCGCCCCGAAGACGAAATATCGGTTCGATTCGAGGATGTGGCAGGGATCAGCGAAGCTAAGGAAGAACTTCAAGAGGTCGTGACATTCCTAAAACAGCCAGAAAGCTTTATTCGTCTTGGAGCGCGCATTCCACGAGGTGTTCTATTGGTAGGCCCTCCTGGAACAGGAAAAACTCTTCTTGCTAAGGCCATAGCGGGAGAGGCTGGAGTCCCTTTTTTCTCTATTGCAGCCTCTGAGTTTGTAGAACTCTTTGTTGGTGTAGGTGCTAGTCGCGTTCGTGATTTGTTTCGCAAAGCAAAAGAGAAATCCCCTTGCATCATTTTCATCGATGAAATTGATGCCGTTGGCCGTCAACGTGGAGCAGGAATCGGGGGCGGAAATGATGAAAGAGAGCAGACGCTGAACCAACTGCTGACAGAAATGGATGGTTTTGCAGATAATTCTGGTGTCATTCTTCTTGCAGCAACCAACAGGGCTGATGTGTTGGATACGGCCTTGATGAGACCAGGTCGTTTTGATCGACGCATTCATGTCGATCTCCCCGATCGTAAAGGTCGTGAGGCAATCCTCTCAGTCCATGCCCGTAGTCGTCCGCTTTCAGATGAAGTGTCTCTTGAAGATTGGGCTCTTCGGACTCCAGGTTTCTCTGGTGCAGACCTGGCCAATCTCATCAATGAAGCGGCCATCCTTACCGCTCGAAATGAGCGCTCATTTTTAGGTAATACGGAACTAGAAGCAGCCCTAGAACGCATCACCATGGGATTATCTGCGTCTCCCCTGCAAGACAGCGCGAAAAAACGTTTAATCGCTTATCACGAAGTAGGACATGCCTTGGTTGCTGCTCATACTGCTCACGCGGATCCTGTTGATAAGGTGACGTTGCTCCCACGTAGTGGAGGAGTGGGTGGATTTACTCGTTTCTTTCCAGATGAGGAAGTGATTGATTCCGGCCTTGTGAGCAAGGCCTACCTGAGGGCCCGTCTTGTCATGGCGCTTGGTGGGCGGGCCGCAGAAATGGTGGTGTTCGGGCCTGGTGAAATCACGCAGGGCGCTAGTGGAGACCTGCAGATGGTGTCTCATCTCGCTAGAGAAATGGTGACTCGCTTTGGTTTCTCTTCCTTGGGTCCCGTTGCACTGGAAGGTGGAGATCAGGAGGTGTTTCTTGGCAGAGATTTGGTTCATACGCGCCCTTCATATGCTGAAAGTACAGGTAAAGCAATAGATCACTGTGTTCGCCAATTGGCTACACAAGCTCTTCAGGAGGCAATCATGTTGTTGGAACCTCGTCGAGAAGTCATGGATCTTCTTGTTGAGGCTTTGATTTCTGATGAAACGCTCCCAAGTGAGCGCTTCTATGAATTGGCTGGTCTTGACCACCCGAACAAAAAAGCCGCTCTTGCACAAGAGGCTGCCAAGACTTGATTCGCGTAAGTTTAGTGGCGCAGACCATGCGCTTCATTGTGCGTTTTGGGGTCTTGTTGATCCCATTGATTTGGATTCTCTCCAGGTTGCAGGTTGAGTGGTTTTGGTTTGATCAATTTGATCTTGGATCCGTTTATGGCAAACGGTTATGGCTGCAACTAGCAGGTGCACTCCTTGCCTTTGTGTTTGTGGGATGTTGTGGCCTTTGGCGACAGTTTTGGCTCCGTCCTGACCGATCCAAAGAGCAAAAGAGAAATCCCGTTCTAAGTGGCTATCAGTATGGGTTTTGCTTACTGGCATGCCTGCTTGTATTGCTTTTGGTTTTGGCAATTGATACGCGTCTGGCCTGGCTGGCCTGGAGCGAACCTTTTGCGTTGTCTTATTGGTGGGGGCTTCCTTTTGAGACTGGTTGGCCCCTGCTGAGTCTTTCGATTCTTGCGCTGACCCTCATTGTGTTCGGCCTTACGCGCAGTCGTCGATTGGGCCTTGCTCAGCTTTATGGAAGCGTCTGTTTCTGTTTGGTCGTGGCGCGTAGCTGGGGACTCTGGAGTCTTGCCTTTGCGATTCCAACCATGGGCCGAATGGATCCGATGCTTGGGGCTGATGTGAGCTTTGGACTCGGTCGCTTTTCAGCAATCGCGCTCGTTCTTGAATTGGTGCTGTTGCAGCTTTTGCTCACGCTGAGCACAGCTCTGTGGAGTCGATTAACACGTTCAAAGTGTCTCTCTGATTGGGTATTCCCAGGGTTAAGTCAGCGCGAACGTCATGGTCTCAGACCAGGATTTGCCTTTGTACTAATTATCTGTTCTGGCCTTATGTGGCTTTCAAGGCACCAGTTACTTTGGACTCAAAGTGGAATCGTCGCAGGTGCTGGATGGCTTGATGTTTATTTGCTTCTTCCTTTGCGCTCTGTAAGTGCAATCGCCCTTTTGGTCTTGGCAATTATTGTTTTACCAACTCCACTCTCCATTAATCGACGACGTCAGTTGAGGCTCATTCTTGCCTCTATTGCTTTCTTGTGTTTTGGATTGGAGTTAGTGATGCTCCCTTTGCTGCATTGGCTTGTGGTGCGGCCACGAGAATTGCAACTCGAAAGTCCTTTCATCAGTCGAGCGATTGAAGCCACACGCCATGCATATCAACTGGATGGAATTACCACCAGAAGAATCGATCCCTCTCCCCGTTTAAGTGCTGAAGATCTTGAGGAAGGGGCTAGCACTTTACGTAATATTAGGTTGTGGGATAGTCAACCCCTTCTTGCAACAAATAGACAGCTTCAACAGCTCAGAGTCTATTACAGATTTAGCAACGCTGCTGTCGATCGCTATCCGTTGCGTCCTGATCTACTTGAGCGCCAACAAGTTATTCTTGCAGCCCGTGAATTAGATCAGACAGCACTGCCAAAGCGTTCGCGAACCTGGCAAAATAGACATTTTGTTTTTACTCATGGTTTTGGTTTCACATTAAGTCCAGTGAATTCCAGAGCTTCTGATGGACTACCTGATTACTTTATTAGTGATTTAGGACGTTCTACACGCATTGATGGCAATGATTCACTAGGAATCAGTCGTGACGATGTCAAAAAAAATGTGCCAATAGGAAGAGCTGCACTTTACTTTGGCGTTCTCCCATCTCCTTATGCAGTAACTCCTACACAGATTGAAGAATTTAATTATCCTGAGGGAGATCAAAATACCTATAATCATTATTCTGGCAGGGCTGGTGTTCCTCTGGCCTCTTTGCCACAGCGAATTGCAGCCGCAGTATATCTTCGTGATCCGAGACTGCTGAACACAGGTGTTTTGAAGCCTGATTCACGTTTATTGCTTCGCCGTGATGTAAAAAAGCGAGTGAAAGCCCTTGCGCCTTTTTTACAGATCAAGGGCGATCCTTATCTTGTTTCAGTTCCGATGGAATCTAATAACAAACTGTTTGAATCGTCTCAGCATCAGTATTGGATAGTTGATGGTTATACTGGTTCCAATACTTATCCTTATGCATCCACGCTTCCAAATGGGGAAGAGTTGCGCTATGTACGCAATTCAGTAAAGGCAATTATTGATGCCTATAACGGCACTGTTGTTCTTTATATCAGTGAACCCAATGATCCAATGATACTTGGTTGGCAAAAGATTTTCCCTGAACTGTTTCATCCCTTGGAGTCAATGCCTCAGTCATTGCGTCAGCACCTGATGGTTCCTAGCGCTTTATTTGAACTTCAAGTGCAACAATTGCTGCGTTATCATGTTACTGATCCTAGGATTTTTTATAGCGGAGATGATATTTGGCAAGTTCCCGAAGAACTCTATGGCAAGACTCAAATTCCAGTGGCTCCTTATCATATTACTGCACAAGTAAAGCCCAGTGTTGATTCCGAGTTTTTATTGTTACAGCCTCTAACTCCTCTGGCTCGTCCTAATCTTTCTGGTTGGTTAGCTGCCAGAAATGATGGAGATCATTATGGGGAGCTCATTTTGTTGCGATTTCCCAGTGATGTCCCAATCTTTGGCCCTGAGCAAATTCAAGCACTGATCAATCAGAATCCGTCGATTAGTCAAGAATTTGGTCTATGGGATCGTGCAGGCTCTCAGGTTGTGCAAGGGAATCTATTGGTGCTACCGCTTGGTAATTCTCTTCTTTACGTTGAGCCAATTTACTTAAGAGCTCGTCGCGGTGGCCTCCCGACCCTTACTCGCGTTGTTGTAAGTGACGGTAGTCGAGTCGCCATGGCTAAGGATTTGCGCACTGGGCTTGAAGCTCTTCTCCAGGGGAGTGGATCCAAGGACGTGGTTGTACAGGAGCTTGATCATGCTCCTCAACAAGATCCCCAATAAGCCAAAAGCCCACTGTTGACAGTGGGCTTTGCTTTCATTTAAAGAGAGTGATTAGTTAATTGCAGCAAAGAACTCTTTGCTGCCCTTAGGATCAGGTTTCATTGTCTTTTCTCCTGGTGTCCAATTTGCAGGGCAGACTTCGTCTGGATTGGACTGCACATACTGGAATGCCTGCAAAACTCTCAGGGTTTCGTCAACATTTCTGCCAACAGGCAGGTTGTTGATTGTGGCGTGCATAATCACCCCCTCGGGATCAATGATGAACAAACCACGAAGTGCAACACCTTCGTTGTCGTCAAGCACGTTGTATGCAGTGGAAATCTCTTTTTTCAGGTCTGAAACGAGAGGATAATTAATATCGCCGATACCACCTTGATTTCTCGCCGTTTGAATCCAAGCTAGGTGACTGAATTGACTGTCAACTGAGATGCCCAGCACTTCTGTGTTCTTACTGGAAAAATCTGCATAGCGATCGCTAAACGCAGTGATTTCAGTTGGACAAACGAAAGTGAAGTCCAAAGGATAGAAAAAGAGCACCACATACTTGCCGCGGTACTGCGATAAACTTATTTCCTTGAATTCCTGATCAACTACAGCAGTAGCAGTGAAATCGGGGGCCTGTTGGCCCACGCGGAGGCAACCGTTGTCGGTCATGATGAAGGTGCGGTGGTTATGTGACGGAAGCTGGAGACCAGACTCATTCCAAAGTCAGTCCGACTTCAAGTTACATCCCTTAATTTATCACGTTTATGAGCTTCTCTGTATGGAGCTGAGCCTAGGCAAGCATTCTGCTGATGAGGTTATAAAATGAATTGATGAATGATCAACCAATGTCTTGGGATCAGGCTTTGCTTCGCAAATTCAGCAGTACTGGTCACTTCCGACTCTTGAACCAAGTACGCAGCGAACTTAAAAGCCAGCCTCTCAATCGAAACACTCAGACACGGAAGCTCACCCTGCAGGCAAGGCCCCATCACGGACAATCTGTTCGACAGCAACGACGACCCAATCCAGTCCCTGAAGATCAACCAATCTTCACTCCTGCTGAGACCATAAAAGATACTCCTAAGTCATTCAGAGAGCGACTCAATGCCATAGAGATGCGGTAACGAATAAACCGCTGAATCACAATTAAAGCCTTCTATTCAATGGCTCGGGGGAGACTTGAACTCCCGACCTTGGGGTTATGAATCCCACGCTCTAACCGGCTGAGCTACCGAGCCATGACTCCTGTATTTTAGACGATCACCTGACAGCGTCAGGCTCGACCTCTGGGAGGAAGTTGTGCCATTGGATCCATTGCTGAACCACCATGCTGACGAATTTCAAAATGGAGATGTGGTCCAGTACTTCTTCCGGTGCTTCCCATCAGTGAAATCTTTGCTCCTTGAGGAATCAGTTGTCCCTTGCGAACTAAGAGACGACTGTTATGGGCATAACGTGTAGATGAACCATCAGAGTGAGTTAATTCAACTAGGTAGCCATATCCACTACTCCATCCAGAAAATTTAACGACGCCATCTCTGGAGGCAACGATTGGTGTGCCGACGTTGTTTGCAATGTCAATGCCTTTGTGCATACGACCCCATCTCCAGCCAAAGCCTGAGGTGAATACCCCTTTGGTTGGCCAGATAAAAGTCTGCTGATGGTGTTGATCATACGATCCTTCTGGTAACTGAGGCAGTGATGGCCAGCTTGATCCACCAGAACGTGTTGGACGAATAGCCAAAAGAGCACGTGGAGAGGCTTTAGCGATCCGGACCTCACTTCCCACAACCAACCGAGCTAGGTTCAATCCCGGGTTGAGGGATCTGATTTCACTCACGGTGAGACCATGATCCTTCGCGAAAGTGGCTAAGGACTGGTTGGATTTGATGCGAACAACTGGTTTGGGAGGGGGGGGAGTGTTTAGTGGTGCCGAGCGAAGAATGTTGTCCGCATCTAACTGACTTGAACTTGCAAGTTTGTGCTCAGCATCAGAAGGCAAAACGATCCAGGAACCAGCCTGTATCCGCTCAGAAGCAGTTTGGTCGTTAAGTGTTAGTAAGTCAGTTGAGGACAGCCCAAGATCTGCGGCTATACCTTGAAGAGTGCTGGATTTAGTAGTTCTGATCCAAAAACGATTTTGCGTCGTTGGAGCAGATGCCAAAAGAACTGGTTGTTGCGCGTGATCTCCATCTGCAAAACCAGGATGCTGAGAGAGGACAGATAATGACGTTCCCGAAACGAATGCCGTAACTAGAACGAAAAGTGGCTTCATCTGATTCAGCGATGGAGAACGCTCCTGCATAAGCCACCAGAGCTCAGGAACTGGCCGAAGGTAGCGGGTGTAAGTCGGCTGCGCAAGAGCTCAAGTGTCAGCTTGATAATCACCACAGCTTGAGTTGTAAGCCGGCCTGGTGGCTAACGATTGCACAAGCCACAGAAAGATTGAGACTTCGAACTCCTCCTTGGCCATCCTTATTGGCACTACAAGGCATGGGAATTGTGGTGATCTCCGTACAGCGATGTCTTGTGGCTTCTGATAGACCAGTGTCTTCACGACCAAACAACAGAACATCTCCATGTTCAAAATGCATCTTTTGCAAGGAGATACCTCCTCTGCGACTGCAGCCAATGACTCTAAAGGGTGGAGATAACACATCCAAATAGTCGTCAAAATTTCTGTGGATGTTAATATCAACATGAGGCCAATAATCAAGGCCAGCCCTTTTTAAATAACGATCTTCTAGGCTAAATCCCAGAGGTTCGATTAAGTCAAGTGGCAAGCCAAAGGCAGCGCATGTACGAGCAATATTTCCAGTATTTGGAGGTATTTGAGGTTCTAATAAAGCAACTCTCAGGGGTTTATTTTCTAAAGATTGATTCGCTTGGAGGTATTTCACGGAACAAGAATGCCGAGTTGCGTTAGGTTTAAGGCTCTACCTTGGAGAACCAACCAACTTTGAGTCGCTTGTTGTTCAAGGCGTTGGGCAAGTAATCCTTGGCGATCTCTGAATAATCCACCAACGGCTGTAGCTGGAACAACACCCCAACCTGTTTCCTCCACCACCATTAGGGTTGGGCTTTGTCGTGACAGCAGACTTTGAATTAGCTCCTCTGATTTTTTTTCCCAATCAAGATCAGTGAGTTCGAGTAGAGCAGCTGTAAATCCACCAAGGGAATCGATCAATAGGGTTTGATTCATCTTTTCATCGCGAATAGCCTTTGAGAGATTTTCCCCGGGTTCAACAAGAAGCCAGTGCGAGGGGCGTCGTTCTCGATGCTTTCGTAACCGCGTTTCCCAAGCCAGATCATTGGGGCGAAGTGATGACGTGGCAACATACGTGACGTGATTTTGAGTGCTGATTAACTGTTCTGCCCATCGACTTTTGCCTCCACGGCTGGGCCCACTAATAAGGATCAAACCCTTGGGTAACATTGGGAAATTGGATTCGTCTTGCAAGGCCTTATCCGCCTCCATTCATCCCTCGCAAAGTGGCCACAGAGGAAGGACTGACACGATTGAGATAACGGAAGATCCAATATTTAAAGATGGTTGCCAAAATCACAGGGAAGGTGGCGATAAATAAAAGAATAAAATTTTCTCTTGCTGGAAATCCGAAGTGATTCGCTATTCCATCTAGAAGAACAGTCCAACCCTCTGGACTATGAAATCCAACAAAAATATCTGTAAAAAGAATAATTGCAAATGCTTTCGCTGAATCACTTAATCCGTAAACAGCTTCATCGAAAAATCCCCTTAGCACTCTTAACTCATCACGGCTGAACAGACACACAACCACAAAAGCGATCGTGGCTGCAATATCGGCTAAAACATTTTTAACTGCGTGAGTACTTTCTGCATCGGCATCGTCTTTTAGTTCTTTAGCTTTCGTGGCCAGCTTTTGTTGAAGCTCCTCTTGACTTGGGATAGTGTCACCTCTTAAGAGTGCATCAAACTCAATTTCTGCTTTGTATACTCTCAATTTTTCCACAGCCTGCTCTTCCAGCTGAGGTTTTGGATAGCTTAAAAATGGTAGATCCGGAGCAAACCGATCCACTGCAGGGCTAATGATATATGTACGACTCACTTGTTGTACCAATAGTGGCACCAGAATAAGTAGTAAAAGTACCTTTAAGGAGATCAGGGTTGAATCTCTACGTCTCCTAAAGCCAGCCACGAGAGTGGCTTCACCTGTCGGATTGAGTTGCCTGCGAACTTTGTCAAAAACTCCAAGCAATGATCGGGGCAAAGGATCAGGTGCGCGTGTCATGCTCGGAGCGGATCCAATCCTCTTTGGGCTATAACGACTAACCACACTTTCAATCAGCTGCAGCTGTCGCAGCTCTTGGGGATCGAGCTGAGCTCGTTGATATTCAATTTGATCTAGTGATGATCGACAAACACCAATGGCAACTCGAAATTTGCGAAGAACGGTTGCCTGAACGGAGCTAGGAACAGAAAGTTCAAGATCCGGACGGATTGGTCGGTCTCCGTAATACTCAAGCTCAAGGCTTTGGATCAAAAGGGCCGCCTCATAACCCCGATCAAGATCTGAATTCACATCCAGTGCATTGGATTTCCCAAAGGCTCCAATCCAGTTACGAAATCCCATAGATGCTTAGCGGGAGAAAACCCACCAGGTCGCCATGGGAACAATTGTGCCAACCACCAACAAAACAATCACCCAAGTGAAGGCATTGCTCTCACGAGTTTCCTCCATGGTGGGGACATTGGTTGGGATGCTGGTGCGATCGATTTCAATAGGTGGGCCAGGATCTTCTCCACCATTCAGTACAACTGCGATGCGTTCAATTCCATTGAGTGAGGCTTGTCGGAATCGATCTCCATTTCGCATGGGTTGGCTCATCGTGGTCCTACCGGTACTACGAAGTAGAGATTCAGGAAGTTGATCCTTCAGCTGTGCTGAAACGACTACTGCTGCTTGTTTGTTTTGTGTTTCTTCGAGGAAAAGGATCAGAGGTCGATCACGATCCTGATCATTGTCCGACCAACGCTCCAACAAGGCTTCCCCGAATCCTGTGAGACTTAACCCGTAATCCAGGCGCCGCAGAGTGATCACTCTTGCGTCTACTCGAAACGTATCCAATTGCTTCAGTCGACCTTCAATTTCATTGCGACCAGAACGACTAAGTACTTCAGCTGCGTCAAGGATGGGGTCCTCAGGAGCTGATGAGGGTAATTCCTGGGGAGCCAGCGCCAACCCATTGGGCACTGCAATTAGAAGACAGATACAAGTGGCAACAAGTAGCTGTAAAAGTTTGGAAAAGCTCAGCGTCATGAAATTCATTAGTGCAGTCTGTCGTTAGCTGGCGAGGCTGTCGCGGTTCAAGGCAATGATCGCTTCCATCACGGTCTTCGCTTTGCCCGCCGGTAGATCAACTCTTTGGATCAATTCATCAAGGAACGCTTGTTCTTCGGAGGAAACAGTCCGGTCAGCATGGACGAGATGAACAGCAACGGCAAGAGCTGTTTCCTTTTGTTCCTCGGTGAGTTGAGGCAGCGCATCTTGAATCAGTTGGTTTAAACCATCTTCCCGAAGGCGTTGAAGTAGTGCATCAAACAACAGTGCCATTTCACCTTCGCTTCGCTCCTTGTATGGAGTTCGATATTCGAGCTCTCGTCTCAACGCATGCGCTTCATCTTTTCCAAGCACTCCATCACAAGCCACAGCCCCCAGCGCGATGGCAGCAAAGGCTTCGGAGTCAGTCATTGGCGTTGGAGTTTTCTCTACCATTTCAGCAAGAGTCAGCCAATCTGACTGCTAGTAGGGCCCAATTCATGTTGAGATCCTCTCAATGGTGTCTTCTTGGAGGGTGCCTCGTATTGGGGCTTGCCATTCTCAACGCCAGCAGTGCTGAGACTGTCACTCCAAGTCTGGAGAGAGCTGATGTCCTTGCAGGAATGGCAGGTGTTGGATTGATGCTTGTTTCTGCCCTATGGACTCGAGCCTCTCCACGCAGCCCAGAGGCTGTTGATCTTGAAGGTGAACAGGGTTTTGTCCTTTCCGAAGATTTGACTGACGCTGTTCGAGCTGAACTGGCCTGGGGAAGCCATCAGTTTTTAACAGCGACCTCTGCAGCCACGATTCTTGTTTATTGGGAAGGTTCAGTCCTGTTAAGACGTGGGCTTATGGGTCGTGGGGATTTTGCACCTGGCGATATCTGTCGTCGATCTCAGCAAACACAAAGGCTTGTTTCGCTTGTTAAAACGACTCTCTACCCTGGTAAAGCTGAGTTTGACCCTGTCTTACCGGGATTGCCTGCCGTGATGATTCAACCTTTGGGTCAAAGTGGTTGGGTCGTGATTGGGGGCTGGTCAGAACGTTGTTTCAGTCGTTCTGATGAGCGTTGGCTCAGTGGTTGGGCGGAGCGCCTTAAAACAACACTGGAGGTTGAGACGGCTGTGTTGTTGGGGCCTCATCCGTCTTCTCTTTCTCAATCGTGACCTGAGAACGGACTTTGTCACCGGGAGCCATGAAGATCAGTGTTCCCTCTTTGCCGACATTTCCACGAAGCATTTGCGCTTCAGTGATTTGATTGTTCTCCTCTCGTTCCAGGCGCACGTCTCCTGTTGCTAAGACCGCATCAGTGATCCAGTTCCAGCGACATTGTCGGGCCTTCAAGTTTTCTCCTGGTTGATTGATTCGGCAACCGTCACGTATAAGGACATAGTTTTCTTCCAGTTGGACCAAAAAACTATCCCCACTGATCTGTGTTTGCTTAATCAATGCCTGAAATGGTTCATTGCTAATCAGAGTTTGTTTGCGGAAATTCCAACTTGTATCTTTGGCCCGTAAAAGCCCTTTGTTTTTTGGCATTTTGACAATTACAGGTGATTTTACAGTGATTAATCCTTGTTTGGTGTTGCCAATCAATTCTTGACCTTCGAGTTGTTCCAAGACGACCCCTTCTTGATCGCGGCGCTGACCTAATACCGGGCCATCAGCTTGGAGTGATCCATTTTGCAAGTTCCAAATAGCCTTGCCAGTGCGTATCGCTGTATCGGGTTTGATTTTTAGATCAAACTTATCGCGCCAACGATCAAGCTGAACGGGGCCATTCAGGGTGAGATCATTTGTATCTTGCTGGAGAATGGCAATCTCGGCGATGATCCGTGAGTCTGCATCAAAGGCTCTGGGTTGTTGATCCATCACCAGACGAGAAAGTTCAGGGGTCCAACGCAGTCGATCTCCTTTGATGACAATCTTCTGTCCATTCAGTTGATTTAATTGAACATCTCCTTCGAGCAATATCTGCTCGCCATCATTGATCACAACTGCAAAATCTGCTTTGATTTGAAACGTGGCTTTGTTGTTGTTATAGAGAGTCCCAATGGGATTTTTGGCTCGCACCATTCTTAGCGTTAGTTCATAGCGAGCCTCAGGACTTGAGAGTATCCAGTCGATATCTCCATTGGGCTTTTTTTGTTCTAACTCCAGTTTTCGAAACACAAAAGGTGGTGGTCCTGCTCTCTCGGATCTGTTTGCAGTGGATGAGCTGCAACTCAGTACCAGAGTACTGAGCATTAACGAGCTGATCCAAAGATGTCTCTTCAAAACTTTTGCTGCGTGGAGTGGAGGAACACTGATCACAGTGCTTCTTCTAGCTCCAGTCTTTGCATCACCGGTTGAGGCTGGGGAAGGCGATGCTCGGATTCAAGTAGTCCCCAGGGAAGCTGTTTTGTCCAGTCAACTGATGTTGTTGATTGATTGAGCTGGCTGAGAATGCGATCACTCAACTCGGGAACGAGAGGTTTAAGCAATAACCCCACAAGTCGACAACACTCAAGAACTCCGTAAAGATCAATGGCGACTTGAACTTCTTGGCCCCCTCGCTTCATCTTGCTCCAAGGCGCTTGTTCATTCAGGTAGCCGTTAGCTTCGATTGCTAGCTGAAGAATAGCCTCAGCAGCATTCTGAAATGCCATTAATGGCATGGATTCTCGTACAGTTTTAACTGTGGATTCAGCACGCTCGCGTAGAGCATGTTCACACCTGCCCTGTTGATCAACATTGGGAGTTGATTCATTGAACCACTTGCGAGACATCGATGAAGTGCGATTCAGTAAATTTCCAATTGTATTGGCCAGATCGTTGTTAACAAGATTGACAAATCGTTGTTGCTGGAAATCTCCATCTTCACCAAACTGAATATCTCGTAGTAAATACCAGCGGACAGCATCCGTACCGCATCGGTTCAGCAAAACGTCTGGATCAAGAACATTGCCTAAGGATTTTCCCATTTTTTGGCCTTCTCTTGTTAGAAATCCATGGCCAAAGACCTTTTTAGGCATAGGTAGACCGGCTGACATCAACATCGCTGGCCAATACACGGCATGGAAGCGCAGAATATCCTTGCCGATGACATGTACATCTGCTGGCCAGCCAACGTCCAGAAGACGATCTAGATCGATACTTCCGTTATCATCTAAAAGAGCACTTAGATAACCAAGCAGCGCATCAAACCACACGTAGAAAGTATGGCCTTGATATCCGGGGACAGGTAGACCCCAGTCAACATTGACCCTCGAGATGGAGAAGTCTCGCAAACCCCCAGCTACAAAATTTTGAATTTCCTTGCGTCGGCTCGCTGGATAGATGAAATCATCCTGATTGATTAGCTCTTCGATTTGCTCTTGAAAATGAGATAAACAGAAAAACAAATTTTCTTCATCTCTCCATTCAAGAGGCTTCTGGTGAATCGGACAGAATGGATTATTCGCTTCAGCGGGATCATCTTTGAATTCTTCGCAGCCAACGCAATACCAGCCGGTTTGACGACCACGTCGGATGTCACCTGCCTGTTCACAGCGTTTGAAAAACTGTTGGACAAGGGGCAAATGGCGCTGTGATGTTGTCCGAATAAACCGATCGTTGCTGATGTCCCAGTTAGTCCAAGCCAGTTCGTAGCTGGTCGTCACCTGATCACAGTGATCACTGGGGCTGATTCCTCTCTCGGAGGCTGTGCGTTGGATCTTCTGACCATGTTCATCAACACCAGTCACAAAGACAACCTTCTGACCTTCCAACCGTTGGAAACGTGCCAGTGCATCGCAGGCAACAGTCGTGTAAGTACTCCCTAAATGTGGTTTGTCGTTGACGTAGTAAAGAGGAGTTGTAAGGGTATAAATCATGGTCATCTCGGGGCTTGCCCCCTTCTGGACTTGGATCCTAACGACACCCCATTACACCTCCTTCCCGATGTTGAACGCAGCACTTGATCTTGAGGCCAGGACTGTGTGGCTTGCAGCGTTGCATCAGCTAGCGCTTGTGGATGGAGATTTTGATCGTGCGGAGGAGCAGGTACTGGCGGATCAGCTCAATGATGACTGTCCGTTGCCAAATTTTGATTGGAGCCATTGTCAGGCGCCTGATCTGGATGAGATCAATCGGCATTTCTCCTCAAACCCCAGGATTGCTGAAGAGTTTCTGCGATCTGCCGTTGTTGTGGCGTTAGCCGACGGGTATCTCAGTCAAAGCGAGCTGGATTTAATCCAGGCTTGGGCCGGCGCAGCTCTCGAGAACAGTGATTTGATCGGTAGCTTGATTCCCTGCTCGCATCGAAGCGCTCAGCGCTGGACTCCGCTGGACTCCGTCAAGGAATGGCTCGATGCCTTCGACCCCTGCGACGAGAGGATTGCGTCATTCATTGTTCAACTCATTCCGCCTCAGTGCCCCTTTGAACGAGACATCCTTTTGTTTGGCCACAAGCTGGTCCATATTCCAGCGCTGTGCAAGGTCAACCCGTTGTTTGATCAGCTTGTTGCTCTTCGGTTTCGCTGTCTGGGTCATCTCACGTTGGAAGAGCAATTGCGTCTTTCCCGACGAGAGTCGGTTCACGCGTGATTTCTATTCAGACTCTCCATAGTCCAATTGTTGTCTGGGGAGGCGGTACAGGCGGCGTTGCAGCTGCCATTCAGGCGGCTCGATCAGGTGGGACTGCGCTTCTTCTAACCCCAGGCTCTTGGCTTGGGGGAATGGTCAGTACCGCTGGAGTGTGTTGTCCCGATGGCAATGAACTCGCCTCATGGCAAACGGGATTATGGGGAGCCTTTCTCCGGTCCTTGTATCAATCTGAACCTGATGGCCTGGATCAAAATTGGGTCAGTTGCTTTGGATATCGACCAAGAACAGCTGAGTTGATTCTTCAAAACTGGGTCCAGGAGCTTCCAAATCTTCAGTGGTGGGCTAATTGTTGTCTTCTCGATGTGGAACGATCGGGATCGCTTGTTAAATCAGTGCTTGTACAACGATCAGATGTTGTTTATCGCATTGAGTGCGACATTTTGATCGATGGCAGTGATCGTGGCGATGTGCTGCCGATGCTTGCCTGTTCTTACCGTTTGGGCTGGGAGCCCCGCGAACAGTGGCAGGAACCGAGTGCCCCAGATCAACAAAGATTGGACCATGACCCTTTCTTTACTCAATCACCTGTTCAATCACCAACCTGGGTGGTGATCGGCCAGCTTCAATCCGACCAGATTCCTCACGACTTGGTGCCTCAACCAGGTGGAACGGCGAAAACAGTTTTATCTACTCCGTTCGATGGCGCTTGTGATCAATTCGGTCTGAAACGAACCATCACGTACGGGCGTCTACCTGGCGGACTGGTGATGTTGAACTGGCCATTACAAGGAAATGACTGGCATTTTGGACTAGAAAGAGCTTTTAACGGCGATTCCAGGGCTGAACAAGAACTGTTTGCAGAAATGCAATCCCACAGTCTTCGTTTTGCGGATGAGCTTCAGCGTTGTAGTGATGGTTGGTTAAAGCGAGGTGAAGGCTTCCCTCGTGAAGCACGAAGCAAATCCTCTTGTTTGGCTTCTATGCCTTATTGGAGAGAAGGACGTCGCATGATTGGTCTCCAAACAGTTGTTGAACAGGACATACTCCCTCAAGGGCCAGGGCAATCGATTGCGTCTCTTCCTTTGAATAATGTTGGTGTTATTGAATCAATTGCTGTAGGAAATTATGCCAATGACCATCACTATCCTGGTCCGGATTGGCCACTGACTCCAAAAAGCTGTCGTTGGGGTGGTCGCTGGACGGGGACTCCCTTCTGCATTCCTTATCAAGCTCTTGTGAGTGCCGATTTTGAAAATTTCCTCGCTGCGGATAAATGCTTCAGTACCAGTCATATGGCGAATGGTGCGACGAGACTGCAACCTCTGATTTTCAATGTGGGACAGGCAGCAGGAGCAGCAGCGGCACTCGCGATTCGTTGTCGTTGCCCATTGGCAGCTTTACCCGTAAGAGTTCTTCAAGATCTGTTGATTGAAGATCCTGTGGCGCCATCAGGAATCGTTCCTCTCTGGGATACGCCTTGGCATCATCCGCAATGGAGTCAAAGACAGCGAGCTTGTCTTGATGATCCATCGCTATTAGGCCCTGAGGGTTCGTGGCTCGGTCCAGATGACCAGATTGCGTCTCAACCTCCTAAGCAACCTCATCAAAAGGTTTGGGTCGGGACACTCTTGCCTAATTCCCCAGATGGATACGACTTCGAAGTCGATGGTGGCCAGCGCTGGCCACTGATCACCCTGGAACCAGAATTAAGACATTGGCTTGCTGATCAGGATCGTCCTAGATCAGTTGCCGTAACCGCAGTAGCTAACCCTTGGGGGCCATGGTTGCGTGGCATCCACCTGGATGACTTATCGATAACTTAAAAGGTGAACTTATAACTTAAAGTTACTGATTCATCGCAATGAGTCTGAGTTGATCACGGATTGAATCCACCTGGTGAACCTTCATCACTAAATGATGACCAGGCTCAGAATCTCTGGGGCATTCAGCTGCGATATCCATTGCCAAGTCTTCAATCCTCACCAAACCCAGTTGATCTTGAGGGCGCAGCCATCGTAAGAACTGGGCTGACCAAACTTCATTGCGATGGTTTTCAAACCAAACCTGCTGCCAGTGACGTTGGTCTTCTCTGGCAATTCCAATTCCATCCCGAATCGAGGCATCAAAGTCATTGATAAGGAATTGAAGATCATCACGATTAAGTGGTTCTTGGTCGCTGAATTGGGCTTGCAGTTGCCGTTGTACAACGAGATCTCCGTAGCGGCGTATTGGCGATGTGGCTTGTGCGTAGGACGCCAGTCCCAAGCTGAAATGTGCCGCAGGTTGTGTGCCCAATAATCCACGACTGAGACAACGTTTAATGGCAGCGAAGCGAACGGCGCCATCGGGCAGTGCTTCAAGATCAGAATGAGATGGGAGCTCTGCTGGAAGTTGGCTCCGGAAAGGCAAGGCGAGATTGTGAAGTTCTGCAATTCGGGCCACCACGGCGCCAGCAAGGATCATGGCTTCAGCCACCATCCGCCGCGATCTACCAGGTTCAGTGATCTCCAAGCAAGGTTGATTGTCTCTGCAACGGATTCGTCCTTCTGGTAGATCCATCAACAGCGCACCATGCCTGATTCTGTATTGACGTCGTCTAGAAAGTAACGCATCCAATTCCGCCAAATCTGTATCCTCTGGTGGCGCTAAATCGATCAATTCATCGGCGTCGTTGTAGCTCAGTCGGAAGGTGGGCTTGACCCAGCTCCGTTCAATTCCGTGATGACCGAGTTCTCCTTCGTCGGTCAGCTCTGCCCAGATGCTCCAAGCAGCATTTTTGATCCTTGCCTTTAGGCTAAAAGGCCCTGTTGATAAGCATTCCGGAAACATCGGTACATTCCCCTGGGCTAAATAAAGGCTGCTGCCACGGCGTCTTGCTTCAAGATCCAGTGGCGAATCAGCATCAATCAATCGCCCAGGGTCAGCGACATGAATCCAAATGCGTTTGATGCCATCTGAACGGTGTTCGAGTGCGAGACCGTCATCAATATCTCTGGTCTCTTCGTCGTCAATCGTCACGCAACGCTGATGGCAAAGATCGATTCGGGACGAGTCCCCGGGGCGCTCGCTTGAGTTCAGCTCCATCAAGCGTTCCGCTTGATCTAGAAGTTCAGGGCTAAATCCTGATGACCAGGGTGTGCCAGCAATCGAAACCAACTGGTGAGGATCCCAGATTCCGAGATCTACCAACAGAAGTCGAATCTCACTTCGGTCATGACCGAGACGCATTCCGGTCAAACTCTGTTGGATCGGAGCATCGAGTTGCTCAAACTCAATCGAACCTAATGCCAGGTCTTGCAATTGTTCCAATCTGGCTCGAAGGCTCTTGGGAAGACTTTCAGGCTCAATCCTTTGCCTTGCTTTTAAGAGGTTTTTCCAACGTTGGTCTTTTTGTTGCTCAAGAGCTTGAAGCCTTTGTTGACGGCGCAGGGGTTTCAGCTCCTCTGCCGATCGCGCCCTGATCTGATCATGCTTGTAACGAAACCAAATCTGAGGTCCCATCAATGCCAGCCAGCACAAGGCAAGTTGGGCTGGACTAGTGCCTCCACAGACAAGATCACTGAAGGAGTCAATCTCAATTGTCTCGCCTGATTCAAGAAGCAGGACCCATGCTGCGCCCCAGTTTCGACGGCTGAGATTGCCTAGGCTTAGTTGCTCTTCTTTGATTTGCCATGGTGAAGCCCCCAGCCCATCTGGAAGATCAATTCCAGGAGGCAGGGGGCAAATGAGTTGTATTTGCCGCTGTGGCAAAACAGTGGATTTGCGGTCGAATCCCAGTTTCAAACGCACTTTGCTGCCTTGAACAGAATCAACGACAGCAATTTGGGTGCTCTTCGACTCTTGAACGCCGACGAGATCTCCAGGTTGGAGAGTAAGTGAAGCCAGTGGATCAGCCTTCTGGGTTAACGAAAGGCAGCAACGCAACGATGCGGGCACGTTTGACCGCATTGGTAAGGTCACGCTGCTGTTTTGCAGTTAGACCAGTAAGGCGCCGAGGAAGAATTTTTCCCCGTTCCGTAATGAATTTTTTGAGTAGATCCACATCCTTGTAATCGATGGGATCTCCAGGTTTGATCGGAGAAAGACGCTTCTTAAAGAAGGAACTTGACATAAATCAGGAACGTTGTTGAACGGTGAAGACCTGCAAGGTCACTTGATCTCCTTGTGGAGGGTCATCTTGTTGAGTTGGGGACAGAATTTCATAATCTCCAACCGTTCAGTTGTGTTCCTGCGATTCTTCTCCGTTGTGTATCTGGACACGCCGGGAGAACGCTTTTCAGAGGCGGAGGCGGACCGGCATTCAGTGCACTCGAGGGTGATCACGATCCGGACGCCCTTGTTCTTAGCCATAAAGGACGTTGCGCCGCAGTAGCGAAGCGTAGTGACAAACAACTACTTTACAGCTTCGACGAGCACCATTCCCGTTTTCGACGATGGATTGGTGAGTCCTTCGTAGGATCAATGTCTGATTGAATCGTTGACGTGCGGGTCTCACTCTCCTGGTTACAGGAACTGGTTCAGGTCAATGAAGCACCTGGTGACTTAGCTGAGCGCCTATCAATGGCTGGCTTTGAGGTGGAGGAAATTGATGATTTAAGTCTTTTGGCTCAGGGTGTTGTGGTCGGTCGAGTCCTTGAACACCGACAACATCCCAATGCCGACAAATTGAGCGTCTGTGTCGTTGATGTAGGAGCGTCTGAAGCTCTTCAGATTGTCTGTGGTGCCAGCAACGTGAGAGCAGGCATTCACGTACCCGTTGCCACCATTGGCGCAGTTCTTCCTGCTGTCAATCTCACGATTAAGGCTGGTGAGCTGCGGGGTGTGGCGAGTCAAGGAATGATTTGTTCCCTGGCAGAGCTCGGTCAGCCAACGGATCTCGATGGTATCGCCATTTTGGATGATTTGTTGGAAACGATTCCTTCTCCAGGTACGGCAGTGGCTGCATGCCTTGGTTTGAACGACACCGTGTTGGATCTTGCAATCACTGCAAACCGACCCGATGGTTTGTCGATGGTCGGTATCGCAAGGGAAGTTGCTGCCCTCACTGGAGCCAGCCTTCAATTGCCGCAACCTGTTAAACCCAAATCCTCGAAAGCGTTAGATCCTTCACCGGATGATGAAGAGGCCATGAAACAAGGTGGGGTCTATGCCCTTTCTGAAGTGAGTGGGCTTGATGGAAGCTTGCATTCGCCCGCGTGGATTCAACAAAGGCTGAATCGTGCAGGGGTTAATCCTGTGAACGCCATTGTTGACATCACAAATTTGGTAATGCTTGAGCAAGGCCAACCTCTTCATGCATTCGATGTAGATGCTTTGGAGCAGCTTTGCGGTAAGGATTTAAAGCCTTCGGATTTCGGTCTCAGACAAGGTCGTGACAACGAACCATTTACTGGATTAGACGGTCGAGACATCAAACTTGATCAGCGAGTGCAGTTGGTCACTTGTCGTGATCGCCCTGTCGCGATTGCAGGGGTCATGGGTAGTGCCGAGACAGGAGTGAACGCTCAAACCACAAGAATCTGGCTGGAATCGGCCCTCTTCACTCCGTCTGCTATTCGAAGCAGCAGTCGCGCGACAGGACTGCGTACAGACGCAAGTACGCGTTATGAGAAAGGATTGCCCCCTGAAATGACGTTGCTTGCAGCTGGTCGCACTCTCGAACTGATGGAACAACTATTAGGAGGAGAGCCTGGTTGTAGTTGGCAGTGCTGTGCCGAGTCAGGTCCGGAACCTGTGGTGATTCTTCGTCGTGATGCGATCCATCAATTACTTGGTCCGCTTGCTTCTGATGGCACAGAAGCCCTAAGGATCAGTGATGAACAGGTGGACAATTGCCTCTCGGCTCTGGGATGTCAGCTCAGCGCCTGCAAGGACGGCTGGAATGTGGTGGTTCCTCCGTCTCGTCGTATGGATCTTGTTCGAGAAGTGGATCTCATTGAGGAGGTGGCCCGTCTCGTTGGTTTCGATTGCTTTGAGGCGCATTTACCTCATCCCCTCACTCCAGGCGGACTGACAGACGTCCAACAGGCAGAGCGCTCTTTGCGTCGGCGGCTCACATCTGTGGGATTACAAGAGCTCAACTGCTTGTCTCTAACTGGAGCTGACTCCAAAGATCCAGCCAGGATTGCTATCAGCAACCCTCTTTTGGCGGAAACCAGTTATCTCAGAACTGCCCTCTGGCAAGAGCACTTACAGGTTTGCCAACGCAACCTTCAGGCTTCCCAGTCAGGTTGCTGGATTTTTGAAATTGGCCATGTTTTCCATCCTGATGATCGCGAAATTGTCCAGACAGTGCGACTCGGTGGAGTCATTTGTGGGGAAAGACGTCTTTCGAAATGGGCTACGAGCGGAAAGGCCCAGTGTCCTGACTATTTCACAGCCCGTGGAGTCCTTGCGACGGCGTTGAACTCAATGGGGCTTGAAACTCACGACCGCACCCTTACGGATGATCCACGTCTCCATCCTGGACGAGCTGCTGCTGTGGTGGTTGAAGGGCGCAGCGTGGGGTGCTTCGGTCAACTCCATCCGAACCTCTGCGACCATTACGAGCTCCCGGATTGCACGTATCTATTTGATCTTGAACTTCAACGATTATTAGAAGCCGTGACCCGCCGCAATCGCTGGGTGCCGACTTTTAAAGCATTTTCAACTCTTCCTGCAATGGAGAGAGATGTGGCCATGATCGTGGCCAAGACGCTTCCTTCAGCTGATCTGATGCAAGCCATCCGTAAAGCAGGAAAGCCGCTCCTTGAAACGGTTGAATTGATTGATCGGTTTGAGGGTGGTCAACTCCCAGCTGATCAATGCAGTCAGGCATTCCGTCTTCGGTATCGAGCTAAGGACAGTACTTTGACGGAAGATCAACTTCAACCGGCCCATGAAAAAGTTCGCAAGGCCTTAGTCAAGCAATTCAAAGTTGAGCTTCGCAGTTGATGCGTTGCATGAGAACAAGACACTCGAGGTGTGTGGTCTGAGGAAAGAAATCCACGGGCTGGATACGATCGATCTCATAGGGACCATGTGGAACGATTAGATGTGCCAGATCTCTTGACAAGGTTGCTGGGTCACAACTCAGATAGGCCAGACTTTTTGGTGGAGACTTTAAAATTGCATTGAGAACATTCGGTGCCAGACCCTTTCGTGGTGGATCCACGACGAGTGCATCATTCTCCGGCAAGTAAGCGCTCAGTAGCGATCCCACATCACCTGCTTGGAATGTGGCATTGCTAATTCCATTTAAAGCAGCATTGCAAATCGCATGTTGAACGGATGCAGGGTTGATTTCGAGCCCAATCACTTGAATACCTGCAGCGGCGATCGGCAAGCTGATCGTTCCGATACCGCAATAGGCATCAATCAGGCGATTGCAATGGGTCCGAGTCAGCAACCAATCTCGCAGAAGCAACACAATCTGTTCAGCACCATCGGTATGGACCTGGAAGAAGGTGGTGGTGCCAAGCAGGAGCTGAAGATTGCAGAAGCGTTCACTGATGGTGTCCCTGCCAGCAAGCGTATGGGTAATTTCACCCAGTACGGTGTTATTAGGTTGTGGTTGCAGGTTTAGGGTTACGCCGGCAATGGCGGGCCAACGTTCAATCCACTGTTGCGCTAGTTCTTTGACTCCTTTGAGCTGATCCGTGGCACTCACAAGAGTGATCAACAGTTGCCCTGTGCGCACCCCTACGCGCATCCCAAGATGACGAAGACCCGGTTCCCCCTTTAAGTCGGCATTCGCAGGCCAGCCGCTGGATTGAAGGTCTTCTTTCAGTGGTTGGATTAAGCCATCAATGCGTGGGTCCATCACAGGACAACGACTGAGGTTGACGATGCGATGGCTTCCGCGTCGGTAATAGCCCAAGCGCAGATGATCACCTTCTCGAACAATTGGAATGAGCGCTCGATTGCGATAGCCCAAGGCTCTGGTCCCTTCACCCAGTGGAGTGGGAACATTGACAGTGATCTTGCCAATTCTTTGCAAGGTCTGTTCGAGACGTTGGCGCTTCCATTCGGACTGTCGCTGATCATCCCAGTGTTGAAGTGAACATCCCCCGCAATCGTTGGCCAAGCTGCAAGGAGGTTGCCTGGATCCTGGGGCTGAAACGATGGTTGTCAGACGACGTGCATGCCATTGAGCCTTCTTGCGTTGCACCAACTGCACCGAGGCCTCCTCTCCTGGAAGCAATAAAGGAACGATCACCACCCACCCTTGCCAACGAGCTAGTCCAAGTCCCTGATGGTTGAGATCAGACCCCACGACAGTGACGACCTGACCAGCTTTTGGTGTGTTGCTCACAGGCTGGGCTATTGCAAAGGCGTAACACCGTTCACCACAACGTCGTGCGAAGCGGTCGATGGCTTTAGACTCATTCAAGCTTGGCAGCTGAAATGAGCGTCGTTCGCGATCTGATTCTCAAAGCAGATGATGATCTGCGTTACCCCAGCAGCGGTGAATTGCAATCAATGGTTGATTATCTCAGCCAAGGTTCGAGTCGTCTGTCAGTTGTTCGTAGTCTCACTGCAAACGAAAAAAAAATCGTCGCTGAGTCTGCAAAGCAGTTGTTCAGCAGGAAACCCGAATATGTCGCCCCTGGAGGCAATGCGTTTGGTCAGAAACAACGTGCTCAGTGTCTTCGCGATTACAGCTGGTACTTGCGCTTAGTGACCTATGGAGTTCTTGCCGGCAGTACGGAACTGATTCAAGAGATCGGTCTTGTCGGTGCCCGTGAGATGTACAACAGTCTTGGAGTCCCAATGCCTGGGATGGTAGAAGCCATGCTCTGCATGAGAGAGGCTTCTTTGTCCCTTCTCTCTGAGGATCAGAAATCCCTGGCGGCACCGTATTTTGACTACCTGATTCAAGGCATGCAGACACCGGCATAAAAATAGTTTCCATGAATGGTTGTTGAGCCGCCGCTATGGCGGCTTCTTTTATGCAGAGAATCCGTATCATGCAGTCATTATTGTCTTCTTCTGGACTTGCAGTGAGACCAGGCATGGGTCCCTACTGAGACCAGTAAGACGATTTATTGCTTAGCCGCTTGATTGGTGTTTGGCTCTGATCTGTCAGCCATGGCTCTAGGACGATGACGCAACGATGGAGCACTTGCGTCACTGTGTCTATAGCAGGTACGCAACTAGAAAAAGTCTTTGTTTTAAAGGCTTTTGGCTTGGTCCAAGATGCAATGGACAACACTAAGAGGGGTCTGGACGCCTCGCTTGTCGAAAACCCGATCGTGATCTGAATCCTTTGGGCGCATTTTTCATCGTTCTGGTTCTTTGTTGATTAAAACAGCTGGCGTTTGAGCCAGAGGCTTTTCTATGGTCTTACATTTAAAACAATGGAAAATGCAATTTTTATCATTCAGCAGGGTTTCGTGTCTCGATTGAGACCAGTTCCCGGACCGAGGGAGAGTCTTGCATGATGCTGTTGAGACTCAGGCCTCCTAGATTGGACTCTTGATGAGTCTTTGAGAGGTTTGCGGTTAAGACTGCTGAGACTCTTTTTCTCTGTAAAGCTCGCGCAGCATCTGATAAGCCTCGTTCAACCGTCTCATTCCATCAGTCGATCCACCTGCATCTGGATGAGATTCAATCGCTTTTTTCTTGTAAGAGTCTCGTATGCGACGGAGCGTTAGCGACTCGCCAGCTTGCGTGGGTAGATCCAGTAAGCGCAGGGCTCCGTGCAGGGTCATAGTGGATTCCAAGGTCTCAAACGATGTCACCCGGCGACTCCGTTTAAATCGATTCACAAACCGTCGAATCAAAGTCGGGATGCGATCAGCAACGCTACCTGCAGCAAATGGATCCTCAAGAACAGCGGCTGCCACAATCACATGTTCAAATTTTGGAGATTTCACTGCCCAGTCAGAGCAGAAATCCTGCATTAATTGGTTGACCTGGGTCCATGTAAAGGTGCGCCCTTCACTTCCATCCAATTGGGGCCAAATGTCCCTAGCCATCCAGAGCATTACTGCCTCCAGAACAGTGGCTCCAGGCCTCGATCCGTAGAGACTGGCCCAATGATTGATTGCTACATCGCAGCAAGTCGTCAAATATTCGAAATTCACCACTGGCACAAAAGGAGTGTCTCTTTGTCCAGGTTCCTGATCTTTCTGCAAGCTAGTTCGGATGGCTTGCGTTCGACTGCGCACAAATCCAGGTAAATCGATCCCTCGGCTTTTCGTTTTGGTTCTCCTTTGTTGACTGTTCTCGTCGCTATGAGTTTCTTCTAAAATTTGATTCGTAGGCTCATCATCATTTTTGACTAAGACGATGGCTTTATCTTCATTGTAGGACTGTTTAATTTGACTCTTTTCTGATTTCTCACCAAGCGAGGCTTTGGAGTTATCGCTCAGTTGTTGTTTTTGAACTTCAGCAGAAAATGATTCTTTTCCATTGGTAGTAACGTCTGGATCGTCTTCAGCTTCATCTGTCCAGATTTCTTCCAGTATGCGCGTTAAGCATTCTCCTCTGGCTCGGATGCACCACTCCTTCTTCAGTTCGTCCAGACGATCAACGAGATGATCGGGAAGTTCAAGTGTGATCCGACGCCCCATTCCATTCAGCCTTCCGTGATGATCTGAATCAATATCATGAACGAAATTATCGATTTTTGAGTCGGCGCAACCATTCTTGCTGTGCCCTGATTGCCTCCCGATATCGTTGCTCGAGGGAGTCATTTACTCGCCGAGGCATGATCATCGCTGGAGGCATTTGATTCATGCCACCCGCAGGTGCGACCAGGACAGGGGGTGGGGGAAGCATCGGTTTTGGCTTGGGCGAGGTACGAGGCGAAGTCACAGCTCGTGGAGCGACTGGGGTTTGTTTTTTCTTGACAGCAGGGGGGGGAATTGTCGGAACAACTTTTCTTTTTTTAGCCACAGCTTCTGCTTTTCTGGCGGTTTCAATCATCTCTTGTCTGCGACGAAGCATGGCTAACTGGGTCACCGGCACCACGCTCAGCAAGTGACCTGGAGTTGCATCGGCTGGATAAACAACACTGACCGTGACAGGGTTCACAGTGTTTGCTTTCGCCTTGATTTGGCCGAGGGGGAGGCTTTGTCCAGATTTCATCCCGACATGCACTTCTCGGTATCCATCAGCGCTTTTAATCCCGATTGATCCTCGGAAGGCAGTGAAGGGCTTTCTTCCAGAAGCCACTGGATGACTTAAAACTAACTCATGAGCACCTACCCCAGAGAGGTTTAGTTCGACGTCAAAACGAACTCCATATGTTCCAATATTGTTGACCGCAGAGTCAATCATTCGTGTTGATAATGGATTGACTTGTATATCTCTCGTTCCAAAGTGGTGTTTTCTAGTGCTTGTTAATGGTATGTGTAAAGGACCTTGAGTAAGATCATGATTGATGGATGCCTTGTACTCATCCCCAAGGGCCACTCCAGCAACTCTTGAAAAGACTTTGCCTGTACGAATTTCATTGATACGATTGAGATAAATTCGCCCTGGAGCAAGTTTATTGCTGTCCAGGACTGATAGGAGTGCTTGTTCCTGATTTGTTTCTTCTGCTGCTATGACTGCAAGTTGGAAAGGTCCATTGCTTTGACCTCTGAGTAATCCATTCATAATGCCTCTGGCTGGCAAAACCGAGCTCACAATTACTTTGCGACTACGGGCGGGAATCGTGATTTCTCGAGGTAGTTTCCGATCCAATTCACCTCTCAGCATTTGTACCGCTGTTGCATCTCCAGGACCCGTATTCCATGGCCTAGGACCCAGAGGTTTTACTCCCATCAAACGGTTGGGATGATAGGGAGCCTCAAAACTGTTCTTAACGGATCCTCGTTTGAACTTTAGTGTGACAGGTTTACTCCCTGGGTTGATTGCTATCGCAGCCACTGTGAGTAATCCTCTAGATCTTCTCCCGCCTAATTTACTACTGTCTTGCGGATAATATTTATGGTGCATGTGCAAACCAAATTCCCCATTAAATGTAAATTCGGCATTCTTGAGAGGCTGATTATTTTCTGCTGCAATGGCAGAACCTGGTGCCGTATTGACAAGTATTCCCGGCCCTTTCACAATCTCTGGCTGGTTTGAATGAAGAACAGGAACGTTATTAAACACGCCATTCAGAGCACGAGCTCGCTGCCCAGCCATAAGAGGCACATAGGCTCGCGCAGATTGGATGCAGCCAAGATCATGCGTCGCAATTGCGACGCAGGCTAGGACCAGTTTTGGTATTCTGTGAGACACTCGAGACTGGTTTTTAGGCGGGGCGGCCAAGAGCGCCGCAAGTTCCAAACCTAATCGTCCGATCCCTCTACGCCAAGTCAGCGTTAGAACACCCGATTGCTTGAGCAATTCGCCAGGATTGAGATCAGTCCTCGTGGTTTTCATGCTGCCCCCCTTTTTCTGCGCCTCTTCCTGTGAATCCACTCAATGGCGGAGTCAGCATCAGTTACGCAAGCTTGCAATGCTTCGTTTCTGGCGTGACGGTCTGGAGCGTCAACTTGCTGCCATCACAGCAGCAATGACCACACTTGAGGGACAGATTCAACGCGATCAACACGGAGAGTCCGAAGAGTCTTGATCGGCAAGTTTCTCTCTCAGCCGAGCTAATGCCCTTTTCAGCCTGCGTTGCATCGTCATTGCACTGACTCCTTGCTTTCTCCCAGCACAGCGCAGGCTGTTACCTTCAATCACCACTTCAAGCAGTGCTAGCCGCTCCGTGCTCTTTAAAGTGTCGATTGCTTTCCAAATGCGACGTCTCTCCTCGTTGTGCAGCAATGGTTGCCACCCTTCTTGTTGTAAAGCTTCTACTCTGTTTTCGTCTAAGGGTTCCCAGGATTGACGTCCTCGATAGGCAAGTAAATTCAGCTCCTTTTCCGCAGTATTTGGTTTAGAAATTTTAGTTTCTGCACAGCATGCCTTGATGCTGTTCTGAGCCTGTTCCTGCAGGCGTCTTGGCAGTCGAATCAATCCAATGCTGTCTCTGAGGTAGTGAAGGATTGCCCCACGGATGTGCGGTTTGGCATAAACCTCAAATGGCTTCTTTTGTCCCAGCTCATATCCCTCAGCTGCTCGTAATAATCCCAACCTTCCCACTTGTTTGAGATCATCGCGATCTTGTCCTGATCGGTTTGCGTAATGGCTCGCAATTGGATCGACCAGTTTCAGATGACGCTCAATGTTTTGATTCCTGATTCTGTTGCGCATGGTCTTTGATGATGGTGAAGGGAGGAGATTGGGACATCGCCGTTGCTCCCTCTTCAGACAGGCATCTAGAGGCTCTTCTCTGCAACAGTGTTTCCACGGATCTCGGGGACGACCCTCCGCAGTAATGCCTCAGGTCCATGCTTCTTTAACCAGGCAAGATCAGAACTCGCAGTTGCTAATAGATAGCCAGCAAATCCGAGGCCATTAATACTAAAACCGAAGGCGCCTTCTTGACTTCGCCTCAAAAGTGCCATCCATTCCGGTGTCATTAAGAGGTTGTAGTATTGTTTAGGCAAGGGATCTTGAGATGGATCTCCGATTCCAAGTTCTCTGCACATTGAAATGTAGCTTTGATGCAAATAATGAGCTGAAGATTCTTCGTTGTGGTGACCCTTTATCCTTTTTATGACATGACAGTATTGAATCAATGGATCATTCGATGTCGTGTTCTTGTTTTCTGATGCAATCTGTTCGTGAAACCAAAGATCTCGTGGACAGGAGCGTTGATTCTTAGATCGAGGTAGAAGTTGAAGGTGACGATGTGGCTGACTGGCGCCTGCGATGGGCCCGCTGTTGAAAAACCATAGTCCCGGCGTGTCATTATCTACCCGAACCAAGGATCTCCAGTCAGACAAGGTGAGCCAACCTTTTTGCGCAGCCCAATCCTTCGTTATTAACAGCATATGCCCTCGTTGTACTGGATACTTATTAAGGATTAGTGCATGATCAGGATCCACACGTGCGACTTCCAATTGTCGATCCCATGGGCTGAAGGGATTTGGCTTTGGTCCTTCCTTGCGCAAATGTTTCGGCAAGTGACTTTTAAGTTTACGTAATTCGAAATTGACATCAGTTTCGCCCACAACAATCTCTAATGAGGTTCTAAGGGGGATAAGAGAACCCTCTATCAGTGCTCTATCACTGCACTCGATCGCTTGATTTAAATAATGCTCAGAGCTCATTTGACTTTAGCTTTGCCAGCGCTGCTCCGATGTAATACCGGCCAAGAATTTCATCGAACTTGAGGCCTTTCGCCGCCAGCCTCTGAGCTCCGTGCTGACTCATGCTGGCTCCTAGATGACTATGCGCTTCAGCGGCAATTTCGCTAGTCGAGGCGTAAAGGGATTCAACAAGCCCTCCCTGAAAACTCAGGACGAGCCCTTTAGTCGTTTTGGCAGCTGTTTTTGTAGAAATGTTTTGGCTTTTGAGTCCCGCATAGACCTGCCATCGCGTTGTATCTCCAAGGTTGAAATCAGAATCAGCTGGCCGAACGAGATGCACTAAAGCGTAGGAACGGGCGGCGACTGCTTGTGCTTTTAATGCTTCAGGATTCCAGTGACTCGGCATCTCTGCGCCAACTACAGATGCAACATAACTTTCCAAAGAGACCTGGTTAATAGCCATCCATCCAGCCCCTCTGTTGATAAATAACATCGTCTCTGGATAAGGTCGTTGATTCACTACAACTGCGCCATTCGGGCCTGACTTGCATGTGATCAAATGGTTTCGATCACCAGCGAGAATGTTTTGAAGATCGGTTGTATTAATGACATTTCCATTATTAATTGTGCAATTTACTTCGCCAGTTAGAGCAACAGTTCTTGGTGGAGATTGACTGAGCAGCGCAACCCTTACAACAGGATTTTCTGGAGCTCCCAGAGGAAGGTTGCTGGGTTCTGGTTCAGGCAAGGAATTGAGAGTGGCTGCAGTCCTGCCTGTACCCCCAGACGAGGGTTGAGTTGAGGACTCGGATGGTTTGAATGCGGTGTTCTCCTCTGGCGAGCTCTCCAGCAACATTTCAAGGGTGTGCTTTTGAACTCTCTGTTGTTCCAACCGACCCAAGGCAGCGACACTCGTAACCACCATGCTGATCAGTCCCGCAGTGGCGGCCATTCCCAGCAACAGTGGGGTTAGTTGTCTCACTTTCCCTCCAGGTTGGCTTTAGATCATGCCTGAAATCAGCAGAGTTGCTTGGATTGGTCGTGCCTTAATTGTGGGTCGAGGTGGCATCGGCACGGCCTTAGCAAGGGAACTTCAACGGCGTCAGCCATCTCTCGACGTCATGCTCTGTGGTCGCTCTTCTGGACCCTTGAATGAATGGCCTGTGGATCTGGAGTGTCCCCATAGTCTCGAGATGCTGTCTCAAAGGCTCCAGGAGGATCACCAGCCCTTGCGATTGGTGATTAATGCCACAGGACTACTTCATTCCCCCTCCCTGGCCCCTGAGAAGCGTCTGCAGCAGGTCTGTGCAAGCAATCTGATGGAATCTTTTGCGATCAATGCTGCAGGTCCCTTGCTGCTGGCCAAAGCAGTCGAACCTGCTTTGCCTCGCCATCTCCCCTTTCATTTTGCGAGCCTCAGTGCTCGTGTTGGAAGCATTGCTGACAACACAAGTGGCGGTTGGTATGCCTATCGGGGAGCGAAGGCCGCTCAGAACATGTACCTGCGTTCCTTAAGCGTTGAGTGGGCTCGGCGTTATCCCAACACCACAGTGACGCTTTTGCACCCTGGAACAACGGATACAGCGCTTTCCAAGCCGTTTCAGAACTTTGTCCGTCCCGACACTCTTTTCAGCCCTGATCAAGCCGCTAAAAATCTTCTCGAGATCCTGCTCAAGCAGACGGTCGCCGATACCGGCCGTTTCCTTGCTTGGGATGGTCAAGAGATCCCTTGGTGAGCGTGAGTCTTCAAAATCTCAAGTGGAATGATCTGTAGTGCAGTTTGATCTGTTGCCTCAAGCCGCACAGGGGGGGCCATCCCATCGTCGTAAGCCTGTTTCCATCTTGGGGCGCAAACACACCAATGGTCACCGGTTTTGAGTCCAGGGAAGCCGAATCCTGGAGCTGGTGTGCTCAGGTCATTCCCCTGGGCTTTGCTGTAAGTCAAAAAATTTTCTGACATGACACAGCAAACACTGTGTTGACCTAAATCGCTTGGATCGGTTCGGCACAGTCCATCTCGAAACCAACCTGTCATGGGTTCACAACTGCAGCGTTCAAGCTCTCCACCTAAAACGTTCAGATCGACCTGCTCATCAGGCTTTTGTTGGTGTGGTTTTGAGTCCATTTTGGTGCATCTGCTCTAAGGAGTCTGCCGAATGACTGGCACATTCTGAAACGAGATAGTTGACGGATCCAGGGGGTTAGGCGTTAAAGGTCGTTCAGTTATGCCTCCTCGATGGATTGGGAGTTCACTGAAGACGCGGCGTTTATCGCCCTCTGCGATTCGTTCCGCGAAAGTGGCGAGTCATCGGCTATGGAGTTCCTCGCCAATGGTGAAGGAGCCTTCCATTTTCAAGATCTTGCGCAGAACGCTGCGGGAGAAGGTTTTGATCTCAGCGAATCCAGCGCGCTCGATGATTTTCAGCAGGAAGTCATCGACACCATGGAAAAGCTCTGTCAAGACTGATCCTGCATAAAGATTCAGTTGGTCAGGGTTTTAGCTGTAAAAAAAGCTGATTTCCTTGTTCTTCAGACCATCCCAACCAGCCTTGATCAGCCGTTGGTTCAGGGTCTCCTGATCGAAATGCTTCGCTCCGGTCTTGACGATGCGGTTGCGCATCGATTTCTTGACACCGCTGCGCGCCCGATGGCTCTCCAGTTCCATGACCTCCTTGTAGAGCTCAAGCATGGGCTCCGGAATCGGTGTCCCATCGAGATCGAGGCCAGCTTCGATGGCTTCATCGACACCACCGGGTCCTGCTATTGCCATGGAAAGTCCGTTCTTCAGCACCTCACGTTGGCACGTCAGGCGCTGAAGTAACGGGCCTGGCTGTGGAGCGCCACCAGCGCTGTCGTGCTCTGTTCCGGCTCCAACTGGTCACTGTCGTCCATGGAGAGACCGATCCGTTCAGCACCAAGCCAGTCGAGCTGGGGCCTTGAATCGGCCACATTCGGGCAGGCGGGATAACCAAAGGAATAGCGGCTGCCGCGGTAGCGCTGGGCGAGAACATCGCGCAGGGCTACCGGTTCATCGCCGCTGAAGCCCAGCTCACGTCGGATGCGGGCATGGGTCCACTCCGCCAGTGCTTCGGCCATCTGCACACCCAGGCCGTGGAAATACAGATAATCGCTGTAGCGGTCGGCCTGGAAGAGCTCCCTGGCGAAGGCACTCGCCTTTTCGCCCATGGTGACGGCCTGCATCGGCAGAACATCGGTGGGGCCGCCTTCGGGAGAGAGATCCCGATAGAAATCACCGATGCAGTACCTGTTGCCGGAACGCTGCCTGGGTAGTTCGAAGCGACCCAGTTCAACGCTTGGATCATCAGGCTTGAACACGACAACGGCATTGCCATCCCTGCCGCAGGGGAAATAGCCATAGGCCACTCGCGGGGTCAGCAACTGCTCAGAGCGGGAGCGCTGCAGCCATTCCTGCAGCACGGGCTCGGCCTTCTCCTTGAGCTGCTGTTCGTACTCCTCACGGCTCTGATCTTTGCTTTTGCGCATCTGCCACTGACCGGCGAAGAGAGCATTGCGATCGAGGTAAGCGAAGACCTCTTCCAGATTGATCTCCTCTTCTGAAAGCACGCTGGTACCCCAGAACGGAGGCTCCAGGGCCGGCTCCTCCGGCACGGCTTCTGAGCGTTCACGGCTGATGGGAGCCTTGGGCTTGGCCTCTTCCTCCTTGGCGCTCGAATCAGCAGCTTCAGTCTCACGATTGTTGGCGTCGCCGTTGAGGCCCAGACCTTCTGGAATGGCACCCAGGAAGCCCTTGTTGTCATCCCATTCACCGCCCTTTTTGGCCTCCACCAGGGCATCCATGAATCGAAGGTCTGCAAAGGCATCACGCCCGTAAATCACCTGGCCGTCATAGACCTCACGGCAGTCCTTCTGAACAAACCGTGGGGTCAGTGCAGCACCGCCGAGAATCACCGGAACGGAAATACCGGCTTCATTGAAAGCCTGCAGGTTGTCCTTCATGAAAGCGGTTGATTTCACCAGCAGACCACTCATGGCGATGCAATCAGCCTGGTGCGACTGCTGAGCTTCGATGATGGCTTCTACTGATTGTTTGATCCCGAGATTGACAACCTCATAGCCGTTATTGGTGAGGATGATGTCAACCAGGTTCTTGCCGATATCGTGAACATCACCCTTGACCGTTGCGATCAGGAATTTGGCTTTAGCTGAACTTTCCCCCTCACTTTTCTCCATATGGGGTTCGAGATAGGCCACCGCGCTTTTCATGGTTTCCGCGCTCTGGAGCACAAAAGGCAGCTGCATCTGGCCTGAACCAAACAGTTCTCCCACCACTTTCATGCCATCGAGCAAGAACGTGTTCACGATCTCCAGGGGCTTGTATTGGCTAAGGCCCTCGTCAAGGGCCGGTTCCAGACCGATGCGCTCGCCATCGATGATGTGCTGCTTCAGTCGCTCTTCAACGGGGAGATCTGCCAGAGAGGGTCCCGAAGCCCGGGCGTCCTTGGTGGTGACACCTTCAAACAGCGTGGTGAGTTCAGTCAGCGGGTCGTAGGTGCAGACATCGCCGTCAAATCGGCGCCGGTCATTGATCAGGTCACGGCAGACCTGCTGATGTTCCTCGCTGATCTTCATCAGCGGCAGGATCTTGGCAGGGCTAACGATGGCTGCATCCATTCCCGCCTGACAGCAGTCATGCAGAAAGACGGAGTTGAGGGTGATCCGAGCCGCTGGAGAGAGCCCGAAGCTGATATTGCTCACGCCAAGAACCACATGGACACCGGGCAATTCCGTGGTGATCCGCCGGATGGCTTCGACGGTTTCACAGCCATTGCGGCGGTCCTCCTCGATGCCTGTTGAGATCGGCAGCGCCAGAGGGTCGTAGAAGATCTCGTGGGCGGGGATCCCGAATTCGACGGCATCCCTGTAAGCACGCTGGGCAATGGCGAACTTGCGCTCCGCTGTCCGTGCCATGCCGTCTTCATCGATGGTTCCGATCACCACCCCAGCGCCATAGGTGCGCGCTAATTCCAAAACCTTGAAGAAGCGTTCGTCGCCGTCCTCGTAATTCGTTGAGTTCAGCAGGCATTTGCCACCGGCCACCTTGAGGCCGGCTTCCATCTTTTGCCACTCGGTGGAATCGAGCATCAATGGCAAGTTGACGTTGGTGACCAAACGGCTCACCAGGTCATGCATATCCTTTTCGCCATCACGACCCACGTAGTCGACATTCACATCAAGTACGTGGGCGTTCTCCTTCACCTGGCCGCGAGCAACGGCCACCAACCCATCCCAGTCCTCAGCGTTGAGCAGCTCCCTGACTTTCTTGGAGCCGCTGGCGTTGAGCCGTTCACCGATGATCAGGAATGAGTTGTCCTGGTGATACGGCGTTGTTCCGTAAATCGAGGAGACGGAGGCTTCAGCCCCAAGCAGGGGACGTTCTTTGTTGAGAAGTGGGGTTCTTACCGACCGGTCAGCCGGACGCATTTCCTGCGACAGTTCGGAGAGAGCAGCAATGTGGGCGGGGGTGGTGCCACAGCAGCCGCCGATCACCTGAACGCCGAGATCTTCGATGAAGTGGTGCATTGCCATCTTCATCTCGACCGGAGTCAAGCGGTAGTGGGCAACACCACCAATGTTCTCTGGCAACCCCGCGTTGGGAATGCAGCTCACCACAAAGGGGGCATGGGCACTGAGATATTTGACGTGCTCCTTCATCTGCTCGGGACCGGTGGCGCAGTTCAGCCCGAGAACATCAATGGGGAAAGGCTCAAGGATCGACACCACCGCTGCGATGTCGGAGCCGACGAGCATCGTGCCGGTGGTTTCCATCGTGACGCTGACCATCAACGGCCGCCGTTCACCGGCCACTGCAAAAGCTTGTTCAATGCCAGCCAGAGCCGCCTTGATCTGCAGGGGATCCTGACAAGTCTCGATGATGAAAAGGTCCACATCACCTGCCAGCAAGCCCCTAGCCTGCTGGGCGAAGGAATCCCTCATCTCATCGAACCCCACATGGCCGAGGGTCGGCAGCTTCGTGGTGGGGCCCATCGATCCCGCCACAAAGCGTGGTTTCTCAGGAGTGCTGTAGCGATCAGCCATTTCCCTTGCCAACCGTGCAGCCTGAACATTGAGTTCGTAGGCTTGGTCTTGCAGGTCGTATTCAGCTAGTACCAGTGAGGTGGCACCGAACGTATCGGTTTCGATTACATCGCACCCCGCCTCAAGGAACTGCCGATGGACGTCCTGCACAGCATCGGGCCTTGTTACGACAAGATTCTCGTTACAGCCTTCGAGGGCGGCACCACCAAAGTCATCAGGACCGAGATCCATCTGTTGCAGTGAAGTGCCCGTGGCACCGTCGAACACCAAAACCGGGCGTATCGGATCATGCAGACGCTTTAAAAAGCGGGATGTGAGCAAATTTGTTGTTTCACTATCTGCCTGCATCGATTGGCCGCTTCTCTCAAGGGATTCTATTTATCGCACTCTGATCCAAAGCCTTATCTCTAAGCCTTGAGTTCGATCCTGGTAATCCAATGGCTGAATTCAGCGTCTCTCCCCTCCGTAATCGACACCAGACGCTCTCTTAAAGCATTCATCACCGGTCGGTGTGTCGGTAGAACGGTGGATTCAAGTTGACGAATCGGAGTGATTTTCGCCGCAGTGCCAGTGAGGAACACTTCATCAGCGATGAATAGCTCGGTTTTATCGACAGGTCGCTCTATTACATTTAGGCCTATGTGTTTAGCCAATTCAATGACACTTGAACGGGTGATTCCTTCAAGAATGTCTTGATCAACTCCAGGAGTGATCAGATCACCGTCGCGCACTAAGAAAAGGTTCATCCCGCTGGCCTCGCTGACTTTTCCCCGAGTATTCATGAGGAGAGCTTCGTCAAAACCGCTTGTCACGGCTTCTGTTTTAGCCAAGGAGCTTGTGATGTAGGCACCACTGATTTTTCCACGAAGAGGCAAAGAGCGATCCTCTTGCCTGGTCCAACTACTGATCCGACAGCTCACTCCATCTGGAGAGAGGTAATCGCCTAGCTCTAATCCGTAAATAAGAAAATCAGTTTCAATGTTGTGAAGACGGGGCGCGATGCCTAAATCACTTGTGTAAACAAAAGGTCTTAGGTAAATGGGAGTACTGGGCTGGTTTGCCCTGAGCATGGTGACAAGTGCCGTCATCACTGTCTCTTCCGTGAGATCAGAGAGCAGGAGCTTTGCACTTTGCGACAGCCTTTTTGCATGCCGTTCAGGGCGAAAGAGCAACATGCCGTCTGGTTTATCGGGATCCGGAATGGCTCGCATGCCACCGAAGGCTCCTGTTCCGTAGTGCAGAGCATGCGTGGCAATCGACACTTTGGCCTGGTCAAACGGCATGCAGCGGCCTTCAAACCAGGCATAGGGAAGGAACTGGTGCATCGCTAACCGGTCAATAACAAAATTTTCTCACTCGCCTCGTTCTGCTGGCGTGATGCCATTGGTCAAGAATGGAGGAATGCATCGACTGAGCAGTCTTCCAGGCGCAGAAAGCAACGAGGTTTTCACCGTTGTCGAGCAATCCCCTGCACCTGTTCTTTTCCTGACAAGCGCGACCACAGATATCAGCACCCTTGCAGCCTGTGTCAGGCAATCACACATGGGGTACTGGAGGGAGAAATTACGAGCTTTGCCTCTCTCTTGTCTTCAACATCCAGCTCAAATTGACCACTATTTAGCCACGACGGGAAGCACTGCTTGTGTCCTTGTTGTTCGTCTGCTGGGAGGACGTGGTCACTGGAGTTATGGACTTGAACAATGTCGAGTTTGGCAAGCTTCTGCTCAGAGGCGCAGCTTGCTGATTCTGGCTGGAACAGCAGATCAAAACCAAGAACTCCATCCAATTGGCTCGATTTCATCCACCCTTTCCCATCAGTTGGCCCTGTTGTTGCGAGAAGGAGGTGTCATCAATATGACCAGGTTTTTATGCGCCATACATCCCTTCATTACCAGCGGCCAAGAGCCTGAACCCCGAACCGAATCCCTGTCTCTTGAACCCGAACGCATGGCAGATCCAGCCCGGTTCGATTGGAAAAGTGAATCAGGCCCAAGGGTCGGTGTCCTGCTTTACCGCGCCCATGTCCGTTCAGCTGATACCGAATGGTGCCAAGAGCTTTTGAAGGCTTTGAGACACCGTGGATTAGTACCTCGAGCCCTTTGGGTCAGCAGTGTCAGAGATCCCGTTATTCAAGAGGCTGTACTGCGTGAGTTTCAAGCTCAAAAGGTTCAAGTAGTGGTCAGCACCACGGCCTTTGCCTCTGTGCAGTTTCAAGAAGCCGGGTTCGGTGCTCCCCTTTGGGACGATCTTGATTGTCCTGTGTTGCAGCTCCTCACGTCCGGACGCTCAAAGCAGTCCTGGGAAGCGACCTCTCAGGGGCTGGATCCTATTGATCTCTCTCTTCAAGTTGTGCTTCCAGAGTTGGATGGACGGATCACCACGAGAATTGGTGCATTCCGGGAAGTGCTGGAAACTGAGTCCAGTTTGTCTACGGCGATCAAAGGTTTGGTTCCCAACCTTGCGGGACTGGATTGGTTAGCAGACCATGCCCGTTGCTGGGTTGATCTACGTCAAACAAGAGCAACACAAAAGTCTGTGGCACTGGTGGTGGCGAATTACCCCGTGCGTAATGGTCGTTTGGCAAACGGCGTCGGACTCGATACGCCAGCAAGCACTCTGAACATCCTGAATTGGCTTGCTGAAGCCGGGGTGGATCTTGGTTCTGACCCTCTTCCTAATGGGTCCCAGGCGCTCATGGCCCAGCTTCTCTCCAGTCGTACTAACGATCCAGAGAGCTCGCACCTTCAGCCTCTGGCCTACATCTCGCTCAACCGCTATTTGCGCTGGTGGCGAAGGCTCACCTCTGAAGCTCGAGCCGTGATTGAACAGCGCTGGGGGTCGCCGGAACAGGCGGTAGACCTGGAGGAGAAAGGCTTTGCAGTGCATGGCCTGAGGTTTGGCCATGTGGCAGTTCTGATCCAGCCCAGTCGTGGCTATGACCCCGATCAAATCAGCGATCTTCATTCTCCTGATCTACCTCCTCCCCATCGCTATTTGGCTCAATATCTCTGGTTGCAGGAGGTGCATCGAACCCAGTTGCTTGTTCATGTCGGGAAACATGGCAGCGCTGAATGGTTACCAGGCAAGTCTGTTGGTTTGAGTGAAGCGTGTGGCCCAGGGCTTGCCCTCGCTCCGATCCCTCACATTTATCCATTCATCGTGAATGATCCAGGCGAGGGATCTCAGGCCAAACGTCGGGGTCATGCGGTGATCCTTGATCACCTCACACCTCCGCTGGGAAAGGCTGGACTCCATGGTTCACTCCTTGCTTTGGAAGCCCTGCTTGACGAATACGTGGAGGCAAGGCAAGTCGCAGCCTCCCGTTGCGATGTCCTTGAACAGCAACTCAGATTGTTGCTGAAAGGCCTTGATTGGCCCTCATTGCCGGAGCAATCGAGCAATCAACTCAACCCAGGTCAACAAGCTGATGACGCCTGGGGCCTTTGTCTTGATCAAGTTGAGACCTACCTTTGCGAGTTGAAAGAGGCTCAAATCAGAACAGGCTTGCATTGTTTAGGAACACAGCCAGAGCCATCGATTCAAAGAGAACTTCTTTTGGCCATTGCTCGATCACCATCTGCTCGCTGTCAAGGCCTCACGCAAACGATGGCCAAAGTCATTGGTCTGGAATGCGATCCATGGTCAGATGAAGATGGGGCACTTCTGAGCAGTCACGATTCCAGGATCCTTCAACAACTTGGATGCGAGCAAAACAGGCGAGTGTCTGCCGCAGTGAGTTGGCTGGATGATCAAGCTCTTCTTTTACTGGAACACCTTTCTGGAGATACCTCGGCACCCCTGTCACCCGCTTTCCATGAATGGCTTCAAGACAACAGTGATCCTTGTTTAGAGCGCCTCCAAACTGAATTAATACCAAAATTGTTGGCTTGTGGCTCCAGTGAAAAACAAGCTTTCTTAGCGGCATTGGATGGTCGTCGTATCGCGAGTGGACCTTCCGGTGCACCAACGCGTGCTCGTCCGGATGTATTGCCGACTGGACGTAATTTTTATTCCGTTGATCTGAGGGGTCTTCCAACCGAAGCGGCCTGGGATCTTGGCCGTCGTAGTGCTGAACAGTTGCTGGATCTGTATCGGCTCGAAGAAGGCGAACCTTTGCTGCATCTTGCTCTCTCTGTTTGGGGCACAGCAACCATGCGCAATGGGGGAGAAGATATTGCTCAGATGCTTGCGCTGCTTGGGGTTCGCCCTCTCTGGGATGGTCCGACGAGGCGAATGGTTGACCTTGAAGTCATTCCTTTGAGTGTCTTGGCTCGTCCCAGGGTGGATGTCACGTTGAGGATGTCAGGACTGTTTCGAGACGCCTTCCCTCAGCTCGTGGCTTGGGTGGATCGCGCATTACAGATGGTCTCCAATCTTGATGAACCCGACGTTGACAATCCGCTTGCCGCCATCACACGCCGTGACGGTCCTCAATCCAGGATTTTCGGGTCTGCACCGGGTGCTTATGGAGCCGGATTGCAAGCGTTGATCGATTCAGGCCAATGGGAGAGCCAAGCTGAACTGGGAGAGGCTTTTTTGGCATGGAGTTCTTGGAGCTATGACGGACACGTGAATGCCCATGCCAATCGTTCTGGTTTAGAAAAGGCGTTCCGTCATGTGCAGGTCGTACTCCATAACCAGGACAATCGTGAACATGACGTACTCGATTCAGACGACTACTACCAATTTCATGGGGGAATGACTGCTGCTGTGCGTCGTTCCGGTGGATCAGGCGTTAAACCCCTGATTGCTGATCATTCTCGTCACGAGCGACTTCGAATTCATTCACTCAGCCGCGAAATTGACAAAGTGGTGAGAAGCCGTCTTCTGAATCCTCGCTGGATCGAAGGCATGCAAAAGCACGGATACAAGGGTGCTTTTGAAATGGGTGCAAGCCTCGATTATTTATTTGCCTACGACGCTTCCACCGATGCCGTTCCTGATTGGTGTTACGGGGCCATCTGTGACCAATGGCTGCTTGAACCCGAGATTCAAGCCTTTTTAAGCCGAGCGAATCCCTGGGTGCTTAGGGACATGGCGGAACGCTTGTTAGAGGCGGCTAATCGAGATCTATGGACCAAACCATCCCCTGATCAGCTGGTGAAACTGAGGGGATTGGTGCTTCATGCAGAAGAAGCGGTCGAGAAAGGAGGCCTTAGCTGTTGAGCTCCTTGACCATGGCTTTGAAGGGATCAATCGATCCAGGCTTTGATGATGGAACTCGAGGGGATGAAGAGGCCGATGGTTTGATTTCAGGTTCGGGTTTCAAAGCTTCTTTGCGCGCCGCAGGGGCCGCATTCGGAGCCATCGGTGTATTCACCCCAGCTTGGCTCAACGCATTGCCCTTGAGTCTCTGATTCAACTGATCCTTTGACATCGCCTCGGCGAACGTCTTTTTCACAGGGGTGGGAATGCCACTTGAAACAACTGAGGGGATTGAAGGCTCTTGGTTGGGTTTTTCAGCTCCTAACCCCTTGGAACGAGAACCAACTTTGAGATCCGTTGCATCAACTTCGGTCACCAGCTCTTTATTGCCGGGATTGTCGGCTGAGCCTGGAAAGGTGCGTCGGATTGTTTTGGACTCTCGCATGTAGTCCACATTTCCGTAGGAAGAGGATGAGTCCGAGTCAAGGTAAAAGGCTTCAGATTTTGGCTTGGCACTTTTTTTGGCCTCTCCCTGTTGACCGTCACCCTTGCCACGCATTTTCTGCAGTCGATCAAAGAGGCCCATGTCTCAGATCCAAATCCTGTGACGAACTTAGCGGCCTTTTAGGTCGATACCGTGGGTATCGGTGCCACAGGTACGCAAAAGGCCAAGGTTCTTTAACTGTTTGTCGATCGCTTCACAGATCACCGGAGTTGATGACCAACGTTCTTGCATGTCGTAGTCATACCAAGCTTCACCCCCGTCGAAACCCAGTTCAGCTGCAGCATCTATCAAGTCTTTATAACCCAACCTGTAGCGAGCGGGATGGGCCAAGATTGCAAGCCCTCCTGCGTTGTGAATGGCTTTGCAAACCTCACCGGCACGAAGAGGTGCTCCCACAGCAGCATCACCTGTGGTGTAGGGCAAAAGGGAACGATGTCCTGGAATGAATCCAAGGGCCAAGACGTGGACCAGGCATCCGCGCAGGATTGCGCTGATTTCAATTCCACTCCAAAGCGTTGGCGTGACGTCGCCTTGATCCTTAGCTCTGTTCAGCCATTCAACCATCGGAAGGTAGGCCGCAGTGGAATGGTGGTCGGTCACCGCAATGTGACTCAGCCGCTGAGCACTGGCCTGCTCAATCAGAGCCACGGGCTCAAGACACCCGTCACTGCAAAGCGTATGGCAATGGAAATTCAGTGTGCCTGGACAACTTTCGGGACCGATGCTCTCGAGGACAGCACGCAGAGGCTGCTGCTCATGCGTCATGGACCGACTCCTGAGCCAGTGATAAGGCTCGAAGGCGTCGCCAACGCGCATAGAGTTGGATGGTTGCAGCCATGAAAACCACCAGCCCAACGATCAACCACGTCGCTGCACCTGTTGGAAACTGGTTTTTAAACACCACCAACATCACTACAACGACAAGCAATAGCGTCGGTAGTTCATTGAGCGCCCTGAGTTGACGACCAGTCCAATGGCAGATTCCGGCCTCAAGTTGCCCCATGAGGCGATAACAAAGAAAGTGATAGGCCAATAACAGAGCCACAAATCCCAGCTTTGCGTGCATCCATCCTTGCTGTAACCAGGATGGTTGGGTGATCAATAAACCAACGGCCATAGCAACCGTGAGGATTAATCCCGGTGTCGTGATGATGTTGGCGAGCCTGCGTTCCATCACGGCGTACTGGGCTTTAAAGGCTTCGCGGACAGGCGACGGCTCATCTTCCGCTTCCACGTGATAGATGAACAGCCTGACGAGATAAAACAGACCGGCAAACCAAACCACAACCCCAATGATGTGAAGGGTCTTGAACCACAGGTAAGCCTCGGGAGGAAGCGTCAGTGTCATGAACCCATCCATCGCACCTTGACAATAGAAAACCCTCAGCTGAGGGAGTCAAGAAACTGTTGTGCCTTGGTGTAATGCGTTTCCAGGACCTCAGGGACCATGCGATCGAGATGACGAGCCATCAATGCCAGCCTTGGCTGAGATCTAAAGAAGTCTTGATGACGATGAATAAAGCTCCAAAACAATCCATCCCAGATGCCACACCATTCTCCGCTTTTGTAGTTTGACATTTTTCGCACGTAATTAGACCCAGAAAGGTAAGGCTTGCTGCTAAATAGGCCACCATCTGCAAACTGACTCATTCCATAAATGTTTGGTACCATGACCCAGTCATATGCATCCACAAAAAGTTCCATGAACCAAGTATAAACTCGTGTGGGATGAAATCCGCAAAGCAGCATCATATTACCCAGTATCATCAGACGTTCAATATGATGACAATAGCCTGTATCGTGTGCCCTTTTAATTGCATCGTCAACTGGGGGTATTCCCGTCTTGCCTTTATAAAAAGCTTCTGGAATGGGTCTGTCTTCATGTAGCCAGAAATTGCCATTGCGCATCTTGATTCCGTGATGCAAATACATCGCAGCGATGAACTCACGCCAGCCAATGATTTGACGAAGAAAACCCTCAAGAGAGTTGAGAGGGATGGAACTGCCATCCGCTGCTTCTAGCGTTCTTTTCAAAACTTGTTTTGGATTGAGCAAGCCAACATTCAGCATCGGCGATAAAACGCTATGCCACATCACGCGGTGATCTGTACTGATTGCATCTTCATAGGTGCCAAAGCCAGAAAGTCGCTCTTCAAGAAATCGATCCAACCATTGTTGGGCTTCGCGATGATCAGTGGGTAATTCAACAGGGGGCTCATCTGGAACTGAGATTCCTTTGGGTAGACGCTTGCGGTTATCAGCATCAAAACTCCAGCGACCTCCAACTGGAGCCCCTTCATGATTGACCAACACGCCGAGTCGCTTTCGTTGCATTTGATAAAAACTGGCCATCATGGGTTTACGTCGCCCTTGAAAATGCTTTTCAAACACTTCAATTGGTGTGAGCAACATTGGTGTAGGGAGAATGGTTAAATTGCATTTGTGGTGCTTAATTGTTTTTCGTATTCTCTTGAGCAAAAGATCATCGATGGGATCAGCAAGATAGAATTGTTGATATCCAGTTGCGATAAGACGTTCCAGAAGATTGGTGGTTTTTTCACCTTGCTTTGGTACCACCTTGATGACGTTGTATCCATCGTCTTCAAGGCGTTTTTGATACGCCTTCATGGATTGAAGATGGAACCGCTGTTTACGTGGATGAATCGAAAGAGGCCACAAAGGATCTCCTCCCAGGATCAAACCGTCAGCGCATAGTGCAATGGTTCGTTCGGCACGAACACCTGGATGATGTTCGAAGAGCTGATGCGGAAACACAAGGGTGATTTCCATGAAAACTTATGAGGCTTGTCCAGCAAGTCTGCAAGCACGCTGCCCGAGAGTTGTTGATGGAATGCGATCAACAAGGCCATCTCTTGGACTGATTTGTTGGTTACGACAGTCCATCACCACACGCTCTCGATGACCTTGTTGATCCTCAAGTCGCATTTGCAGTTGCCAGTGATTCTTTGCACTTCGGGTAATCTCATCGGCGCAAACAACACCTGTGCAAAGACCAGGCGCAGCATGCGCGAAACCAGGACTGAACACCTCCATGACGATCAATATCAGAAGGTTGAGGATCAGGGTGATGGATTGGGAGATCCTTCGCTTCATACGCTTTCCTCTTCTGCCATGACGACCTCATCGTCTTCAGCATCTTGTGGGTGAAAATAGGCACGAATCTGCTTTGCGAGCGAGCGTCCCACCCCTGGTGCTTGATTCAGCTGGTCCACGCTGGCCAGCTGAATCGCATCAATGGATTGAAAGTGTGCAAGAAGATCTCGAACCCTTTTAGGACCTAGCCCTGGGATGTCAGACAACCGTGAGCGAGTCATCCGTTGCCCTCGCTGCTGTCGGTGAAAACTCACAGCAAAACGATGTGCTTCGTCACGCAAACGACGCAACAAGGCAACACCTAGTTGATCGGGCTCGCTTTCTATTGGATGCCTCGCTTCTGGCAGGAAAATCTCTTCTCGTTGTTTTGCTAATGAGCAAACAACAAGATCCTCATGAAGATCTAACTCGCGTAACGCTTCCATGACGGCTGAAAGCTGACCTTTGCCACCATCAATCATCACGACATCGGGCCAGTCATGAAGCCCATCTAGATGCAAGCTACTCGTGGACTGACGTCTGATCGTCAGCAAATCAGCTCCCTCGGCTTTCACACGAGCCCACTTTCGAAAACGCCTGCGCATGATTTCAGCCATGGCCATGAAATCATCGCTGTGACCAGCCTGAATGCTTCTACTTTGTATTTTGTAGTGTCGGTAATGTTGCTTTGCGGGAAGCCCATCGATGAAAACGACTTGCGACGCAACGGCATCACTGCCTTGGATATGGCTGATGTCATATCCCTCGATTCGCCTTGGTGCTGTTGTTAATTCAAGCAGTTGAGCGAGGTCTTCATTGGCCAATGCCTGTTGCTCTTTGCTTTGGCGAGCTCGTCCCAGTTCAAATTCAGCATTCCGCATTACAAGGTCGATCAGGTCAGCTTTTTGTCGCCTTTGTGGATATAAAACATTAACTTTGCGTTGCCTTTGTTCGCTTAACCACTCTGTGATCAAGGTTTGTTGCGGGAGTTGATATTGCACTAGTATTTCCGGTGGAATTTCAACAGATTCCACTTGGCTGTAGTGTTCTTCCATCACACGCTGCAAGATCAGGCCAGGTTTGAGATCTTCTGCATCCGCTGCAAAGCCAAGTCTTCCTACAAGCTTGCCTGCACGCATCTGGAACAATTGAATTGCGGCGAACCTTTCATCTTGAGCGACAGCAAGAACATCTCGACTCACTGATGAGTCCGGAAGACTCATCTTCTGATCAGCGGTTAGTTGATCAATTCCTATCAGTTGATCGCGAATCCCTGCCGCTGACTCAAAATCAAGGCGCTCCGCATAGCGTTCCATTTGTTGATTCAAGAGTTGCTTAAGCTCCTCACTACGCCCTTGAAAAACCATCGCAACTTTGCGTAATATTCGGTGATAATCTTCAGGACTGATTTTCTGCTGACAAACCCCTGGGCAACGTCCTATTGAATAATTTAGGCAAGTTCGGTTTGGATAGAGAGGCCTAGGGCGTTGCCTAAGCGGAAAGACTCTTTTGACCAGAAATAGGGTCTTTCTTAATAATCCAACATCAACATACGGCCCATAGAATCGATCCAGCTTACTCCGAAATCTTCGCCGCCGAGTTATAAATATTCGAGGATAGTCCTCACTCCAGGTAATACAAAGATAGGGATATTTTTTATCGTCCTTTAGGAGCACATTAAAATGTGGCTGCTGGTTTTTGATGAGGTTGGATTCAAGAGCAAGTGCCTCTGCCTCGCTGTCTGTCACTATGAACTCAATCTCACAGATTTGACGCACCATCAACCGGATGCGTGGGCTCAGATCATGATTGTTGCGAAAATAACTACGAACTCGGCTACGCAATGTTTTTGATTTGCCGACATAAAGCAATCGATCTTCAGCATCGCGCATGAGATAACACCCTGGTTCAGCAGGGATTTCCTTCAAGCGCCGCTCAAGGCGCTGCGGTTGCTCAAGCAAAGGACGCTGCATTAGCTGAATCTAAAGACCTTGCTCTGCATAGGATCCAATGAGTACTGCATGGCTGATGCGAGCTCTTTATCCGGGCAGTTTTGATCCACTGACTCTGGGACATCTCGATTTAATCGAGCGCGGTTCAAGTCTTTTCGGCGAGGTGGTGGTTGCTGTTTTGCAGAACCCGGGAAAATCACCGGCTTTCAGTCTCGAGCAAAGAATCGATCAAATTACGAAGGCGACGTCTCATCTCAAAGGAGTCACGGTGACCAGCTTCAACGGGCTCACTGTCACCTGTGCTCAGCAACAACGGGCGGACTTGATTTTGCGTGGACTCAGAGCGATGAGTGATTTTGAGTACGAGCTCCAGATTGCCCACACCAATCGATCGTTGGACTCTGAATTTGAGACTGTTTTCCTTAGCACCGCTGCCCACTACAGCTTTCTTAGCAGTTCGGTTGTGAAAGAAGTGGCCAGGTTTGGAGGTCAAGTTGACCATATGGTTCCCACAGTGGTGGCGGAAGACCTCAAGAGGTTCTTTAATTCGGCTTTATAAGCCAGTTGTGATGAGCGAGATTCGCTTCACCGTGCTCGATCAGCTCGACCAGCTCGAGGAAATTGTCCTTGAAGGCAATCGAATCCCTTTCAGTGGGGGCAGGCTGGTCAACGAGCAGGATGCAATCGAGATCTTGGATAACGTTCGAGCATCATTGCCTGGGCAGGTTGTTCAGGCAGATCAACTGCTGCAAAAACGAGATGAATTCATTTCATCGGCACGTAGTCAGGCCGATGAGATTGTTCAAAAAGCCCAACAGCAACGTGAACAACTTGTCAGTGCCGCGGCCGTGCGACAGGAGGCTGAGCGTCAAGTCAACGAGATGCGGGATCAGGTTCGCCAGCAATGCGAACAGCTTCTCCAGGGTTCCCGTCAGCAGGCCGCGCAGATGGAGCAAGACATGCAGTCAAAGCAGGCCCAATTGGAACAACAATTTGCTGGCCGTCGGCAGCAGTTAGAACAAGAGGCCCTTCAACGCCGTCAACAACTTGATCAAGAAGCGCTTGAACTTAAGCGCCAATTGTCTGAGGCCCATGAACGCAATCGTCAGCAATCTGTTCAAGAGTTGGAGCAGATTCGCCACGAGGGAGTCAAACTACAGAAGGATGCACAATCTGAAGTCGAGCGGATCCATCAAGACGCTCTTCAGTTTCGACAACAGACTCAGCAACAATGTGAATCGTTGATCCAGCGCACGCGTCAAGATGCAGCCTCTGTTCAAGATGGTGCCAACCGTTATGCGGAGCAAACGCTTGGTGAGCTTGAACAAAGGCTGAAAGAGATGTCCCAGGTGGTTTTGGCGGGTCGACAGGAGCTCGTCAAAATTCAGATGATTCGACCTGAAGGCCTTCATCATGCAACCGACAGACCTGAATCCAACACACGCAATGGGAAATTTGAATCCATCAGCAAGGCTCGACGCGCAGCGTCTCGCCTCAAGTCACTGAAGGGCACGGGCTAAGCCTGAACACTGCTCTCAGAATCTGGCCGATCGTGGCATTCGGTCGGCTTGCACCGTTTGAAATCATGCTCACATACCGAGGTCCATCCTGGGTTTGGAGTATCCCGGAAATCGATCGCACACCGCTGATTGTTCCTGTTTTTCCCCAGAATTTCCCCTCGATCGGAGAACCGATGAAATAGTTGCGAAGAGTGCCTCGTCGTCCTGCAATGGCCATCGAGGCTTGGTAATAAGAGGCATAGGGATGTTGATCCATACGCATTAGCAAGGCAGCGATGGTTTGGCTTGAAACGCGATTATTACGCGAAAGGCCGCTCCCATCGGCAATTCTTAGCCCCTCTACTGGTATCCCTTGTTTCTGCATCCAAAGGTGCGCAGCAGCCGAAGCCGCTCTGACATCCCATTGGTCTGAGGCCTGTCTTAGCAGCACTTCTGCGGTGAAATTATGACTTTCAGTATTCGCGAGACTCAGTAGAGCATGCATTGGTGCAGAGGTTTCCTCATGGAGGACGATGAGCGATTCTGTCTTGTTTGAATGCTGCATCTCCGGTTTGGGTAGAGCCTGTCTGACCTCGATGGTTCCGCCACGACGTTTCACCTCTTTTTTAAAAAGTGTCTCTAAACGGCGATAGGGATCACTAACCGCGCCTCCCAATGAATTGCTGGTTAAGGCAAGTCGAGTTATCGGTGCCCCATAGGCATAGGCGCGATCAGCAGGGTGCCAATCACTAGGCCACCAGTTTCGTCGAGGTTCCTCCCTGACCATCAGGTTCACAGCTCCAGTGGAAGTACCTCTTGCACCTCCCTGCCCCATTGCTGCCAAAGCAAAACGTTGGAGACCTGCAATCCCTAGATCCGGATCACCTTGCCCCTTGAGCTCAAGAGTGCCATCAGGTCTTTGCACTAACTGGGTACGCAAGCGAAAATCTGGACCTAATTGGTCCAGCGCGAAGGCTGTACTGATGAGTTTTTGGTTGGATGCTGGAATGCGAGCCTTCGCACCATTGATGTCACTCAGTAAATCACCATCACTGTTGACAACTGATACGCTCCATGCGTTTGAAACTGGATCAAGTAAGCGATTCAATGCTTGTTGAAGAGAAGCACAAGATCGTCCAAGTTTTTTAAGTTGAGGAAAAGGCTGACCAGAAGGGGGCTCTGGCAGCGAGAGAAAAGAAGGCTCTGCTGCGACTGGTAGTGAGGTTGTGCTGGCGAGTGCCAACGACAGGATGAGTACGGCCTTTTTCATTGAACCTTCACACCACTGACTGTTCCATTGATGCGGTAAAGGGGGCCTTCAAGCTCCACAGGTGTGCCGACTTTTAACTTGGTACCGGCAAGAACGATGCCTGATTTCGAAACCGTTGCATCGCCTTCGAGAACAAAGCGAGCATTCAACGTGCTATGGGTGGTCCGGTTTGGATCGGGTGCTGTCACCACACTTCCATCCGGTTGAACAGCTGCAAGAACACGCGTGATGTCGTCGATGCGAATCAGCCTGACGCTTCCTGCGGGCTGATTTCGAATGATGATGCTTGTTCGACCGGATGCAAGCGCGTTGTTAATCAGACCCTCAGGATCAGCAGCACTGAGACGACGAACGTCCACCATGACTTCGACAGGTTTGACCGACCCGGTTGCCTTCGCAAATGTGTTGCTTAGCTTCGGACTCCAAAGCACACCCCCAACGGCAAGCAATGCGATGAGTCCAGCAGTTGCATCAAGAGGTGACAACCCTCTCAAGCGGTCTCTTAAAGCCATACCGGTTGTGTGGACTTGACCACACTAAAAGCGTTATCTGAGAACATCAACCTCGCAGATCGTCAATGAAGCGATCTACAGCACCAAGTTGACGACCAAAACTATCGTTCTCGCCGTTCAGCGCCAGGGCAATTGTTTCTGCATCTGGTTTTGAAGGCATTGCGCAGAGGAATCGATAACCATCTGGATGGGCTTTGAACAAATTCCAGAGGTCCTGTTCAGTTTGTAGTAATGCCCCCTCAGAAAGTGGCTCCAAATGGAAGGCAGATTTCCAGATTGAGAGAAAGCCTTGCCTTCGGCCTCGGGCAACACTGCCAATACCTACTCCGGCGTCTTCAAGTTTTCCATTAATAAGCACAACAGGTCCTTGCCATCCATTGCAAACACTTTCAATCATTTCGTAGTCGGTTGGTTGCGGTCCAATCACCAAAAGCAAGCGATTATTCAGCTCAGGATCAATACCGAGCGATAAATCCTTGAGTGCCAGGCAGTGGGAAGAGAGTTCACCGCTTTCTCTCTTGGCAAGAGCAGCTGATCCGGCATCAGGCCAAGCAATCATCAACTCATATCCATCATTTTTTAGTGCAGTTGCGATGCGAATGACTGGCATCAAAAGCCTTAGTCCCTCAAATCGCCAGGTCACCGTCCAGCGTTGATGCTGAGATTGAGCTAGAGAATTTTTTAAGGAGTCGAGGGTCATCGCCTCGGCTTGTAGAAGATCGGCGGGGAGGAAGACGGCCAAACTGTCCTCGAAAGTCATTGGTGGACGGTACTTAAACGGCAGAGAGATTGTTTTCCAGAAGATCGATCGCCCGTTGAATACGGTCATTGATCAGAGCCAGCTCCGATGGATCAATCCAGTAGCCAAGACTGAGCCGCAGCCCTGATCGCCGCCACTGAGGTTTAATTCCCATCGCTTCAAGGACTTGGCTATCACTGTCCTGACCAGATGTGCAAGCGCTGCCACTACTGGCTGCGACGCCTTGAAGGTCAAGAGCACGTACCAAGGCACGCCCAGACATTGGCTGACCACGTCGATCGCAGATCAGCAACGAAAGATGATGAGGAAGACGATCAATGGCATGGCCACTGAGATGGATTCCATCTCTTTGACAAAGCATTTCAAGGAGGCAATCGCGTAATGATGCGATTCCTGATCCTGCTTCATTGATTTGATCTGCCTGACAGGGTCCGATTTCCTGCAGGGCAGCTGCCATTCCTTGTGCCAAGACCGGGGATTCAGTTCCAGCGCGAAGACCATTTTCTTGTTGCCCTCCCGCAAATAAGGGCTTCATCCTTTCCACCATTTCATGTCTTAAGAGCAACAAACCGATACCTCTAGGACCACCACATTTGTGACCAGAGGCCGTCAAGAGGTCCACTGGAAGATCACTCCAGCTTGGGCAGCCTTGGCTCAGGACTTGGGAGGCATCAGTATGAAAGGGTATCTGTAGCGAACGACAGGCTTGACCCACGACCTGGATCGGTTGAATCGTTCCAACTTCGCTCTGCCCCCAAATCAAGGAAACGAGTTTTGTGGGAGGCTCAAGCAATCGATCCAGATGCTGCATCTGAATCCGGCCAAAGACATCTACTGGCCATGTTTCGACTGTCCATCCCAACGCGTTTAATTGTTGTGCAGCAGCATTAACAACGGGATGCTCAACAGCAGAAATGACCAGTCGTCCTGGAGATTCTCCCTTGGCCAGTCCAAGCAACGCGAGATGCGCCGACTCGGTAGCCCCAGATGTAAACACGATTTCTGATCGATCAATGTGAAGCGTTTGACCGATGGAAAGGCGTGCTCGCTCCAATGATTCAGCTGCATCACAACCGATGCGATGCAGACTTGATGGATTACCCCATGACCCATTCTGCGCATCCAGCATGGAAGACTTCGCGCTTTCTCTAAGGGGCGCTGTGGCACATCCATCAACATAGAAATAACGCTCTTCAGGATGAGCCATCACGATTCAATCGGGACAGGGTTCGTGCTTCTAATGATTCACTTGCAATGTTGATGATGTCGTCCAGAGAAGTGGATGATAAAAATTGCTGGACTCGAGCTTGATCCTCATCACTTAGGCACTCATCTGGGTCGACGGAGTCATCGTTGCAGTCCGTTGAGCTGTCCGTGCGTTGAGGTTGAGTTGTTTGCGGCGTGGAGTTCTCAACACTGTTTGTGTTTCCTTGGTCTTCAAAAGTTGAAGACGTGATCTCTGTCTGCCTTGTTTGAGTGGATACTGTTTCTGGCAACAAGTCAGGATTAAGGACACCATCGAAGACCGAGACAGCTGGTCCAGTCATAAACACTGATCCTTTGGAATCAGGCCAACTGATCTCAAGAGCTCCTCCAGGTAGCCAGACCTTGGCCTCACAGTCAGATAATCCAAGCAAGGTAGCGGCAACAAGCGTGGCGCAGGCACCCGTGCCACAGGCAAGGGTTGGACCAGCACCACGTTCCCAAATGCGTATACGAAGAGTCTGTCGATCAATGACTTGCAAGAAGTGAACATTTGTCTTTGCTGGAAAAAAGGAATGCACTTCTAATTGGGATCCCCAATGATCAAAAGGAATGGCTTCGATGTCTTCTACAGGAACAACCACGTGAGGATTCCCCATGCCAACAGCAGCAAGCTGATGTTTTATGCCATCAAGATTGATCTCTCCTTGAGGAAGTCCAGAGCTGCCTGTTGAGAGTGTTGTGGGTATCTGATTGGGATCAAGGAAAGGCAATCCCATATCGACCCTAATCTGACCATCCTCCTGGAGTTCGGGGACAATAACGCCTGCCATGGTTTCCATTCTCCAAGTTCTTCCAGGCTGATCCCCATCACTATCAGCAAGGAAACGGGCTAGGCAGCGGATGCCATTGCCGCACATCTCAGCTTCACTTCCATCCGCATTAAAAATGCGCATCCTTAGTTCTTCGCCATGCTGTGCAGGCAGGGCCAAAATCAAACCATCTGCGCCAATGCCAAATCGGCGATCACACAGCTGGCGAACCCAAATGGGATCTGGATCTCTGATATTGATGGGTAGTTGACCTGCGCGACCCTCCAACAGCACGAAATCGTTGCCTAAACCCTGATACTTGCTGAACGAAAGCATGGACTCAAACTCCAGTGATGAAAGGGGCTCTAGGCTGCTGCCTAGGCCCAAGGTCTAGGCCCATAACTTGATTCGAAAACGCCAATCAATAGATGAAGCAATTTAGGAGAACAGGCCCGCGAGGTAGTCTGAATCGCCACTGGGGATTCTCATTTGCAATTCGTTCTTGAGAATAAGCCCTCCATTTCCTCCTGCATCGTAGATACAGCCTGGAGTCTTAGGGAATAGGTGGTCCTAGATCTGGATAGTTCATCCGGGAATACTCCTTCTCTCCTTCCTGTTTGTCTGTCTTCCGTTGAGCTTTCTCTGTTCCCAGCTCGAGGCACTGCACTTGCCGATCGATCTAAGCCTCTTGGCCGGCATCCAGGTTGCGCAGCTCACGAGCTACTTGCTGGGCCAGCAGTTGATCTTCAGGAAGTTGTAGTGATGGTCATAGTTTTTGTCCTTAATAGGGGCTTGTTGTTGTTTTCGTTGGGTTTCTTCAGCGATCAGATCTTCCAATCGTTAGATGAGTCTGACCATCTTGTCCTTTTCCTCCATCAGTTCATCGTTGATGTACTAAGAAGGAAGGTCTGGGTGTTTGAGGCAGTTCTTCGTGCTCCGTAGTGAGAGCCGTGCTGCCTTGAGTCGTGTCCTTCGCAGAACTAATGACTCGTTCTTGCGGATTGCCATGGAATTTGTTGTGTACATTTGGTGTCATGAAAGCCGCTTGACAGGGCTTGACCCGAGGCAAACGGAAGGCAAGAAAAAAGCCTCATAAAGCGAGCGCGAGGAAAACACGAGGTGCTTGAGCTTTAGGCACCCTATGGAAAGGATGGTGAAGCTAAAGAAAGCATCAGCATTAACCACTCAAAACTCGAAATTTTGGATTTATTCCCGAATAATGAGGCTCTAGAAAGACAATCAATATGAAGTTAAATCAACCATTTATCTTGCGAGCAGAGCAGACTATGCGGCATTTTTTATTCTCCCGCCAAGAAAAAAATAATGCAAATTATAAGAAATGTTGGATAGACTTGTTTTCGATTGAATCTTGAAGCCAGGCTGTAGAAGAGTTTAGATTCCCAATGAGAAAAACAATGCGTATTGGCGTCAGGACTATCACAATAGCTTTGGCAAGTTTGCTTCCTTCTTTTGCTAGCCCAGCGGTTGCTTTTGAACTAAACCTAACTCAACCAATACAGCCTCGTGTAACTAAACCAATTGAACCTCCTCGATATCAAGACACTCCTGTAGTTACTCAACCTCCTGTATATCAGCCTCCTGTATATCAACCTCCTGTAGTTACTCAACCTCCTGTATATCAGCCTCCTGCATATCAACCTCCTGTAGTTCATCAACCTCCTGTATATCAACCTCCTGTATATCAACCTCCTGTATATCAACCTCCTGTAGTTCATCAACCTCCTGTATATCAGCCTCCTGTATATCAGCCTCCTGGGTATCACCGCCCCCATTATCCAACTATTCATACTTCAACTCCAGGGCCTTATTCGCCTCCACAGCTTGATCCAAATCAGCCATATAGGGAGCTTGGAAGGAGTTTAGGTCAGCTGTTCAACCAAATGCTGCAATAACATCATCACTATATTTTTGATGATCTAGGGACTCAGCTCTCGATGCACCTCGAAGCACATGTAAATAATTGCTCTCCAATTGCAGCCTTATCGTATTTCATTTTTCCCCGCCACGTGCGGGGCTTTTCTTAGACAGATTAACCATTTGGATAGATGATCTGATAGAAGCGGCCTTCTTCTGGATCTGTTGAGTTATGACCCTCCACGGCCTCCCTTTTGTCTGAATGACTCAATGGGTTTTCACTCTCCAGCAAGTGATCAGGACCTGGAGGATGCAAGGCGCTAATAAGTTCCGTCAGCTCAAGCAACACTTGAACGTTTCTTGATCGCATTGGGCTCATATCTTTTTTCATGTGCCACTCAATGTGTCAGTTTGGGCGCCCTCGCTAGTGAATGAGGGAAAGTAGTGAGATACAGCAAGGTCAGCCCTCGAATTGGTGTCCTTTTCCCATCGTTTTGCTGGTGTTTAGGTTTACTTATCCCGTCACCATCTGGGGTTTAAAGGAATTCCAGTGTTCATGCGCAGCACTCAGTTCAGTTGACCCAGTGCCTTCCGCATCGTGTCCATATCAACGGCTCCATAGACACAGGTCTGTGTCTTCGGGGTGTGACCAAACAACCCGCCGATGACTGACTCATTGATGTCTTTTGATCTGAAACACGTGGCTGCCCAATCACGGGTCGCCTTTGGGTTAACCCCGATGTGCTTGGTCCAGTGCATGGCCTCACACGACCGACCACCACGCTTGGGGCTGTAGGCCCGGGAAAGATCAATCCCCCACATGGTTCGTCGAGCTTCTCTTGCCGAAGGATTGGAAGCAGGTGCGGGTGAATCGGGATGACCCTGTCTCGGAAGACGTTCTTCAGTGAGCCTGTCGTGTGGCGCTTGACGCGAATGGTCTCCTCTTGAAGATCAATGTCTTCCCAGCGCAGACCCCCTACCTCTGAAGCATGAGCACCTGCAAAGCGCAGGATGTGCCAAAGCAGTTGCTGGTGTCGCGGCAACTGCTTCCACTTCTGGTCTGCCTCATCCAGCGTCACAACATCCTTCTTCGTTTCTTTGTGCTTGACCCTCTTGGTAAGTCCTTCGAAGACGTTGCTCTCAACCCAGCCCTCTTCCAGGGACACAGCAAACAGTCCATTGAGGAAATGCAGACTAGTCTTGACGGTTGAGGGTTGGCACCTGCTCAGCTCATTAGCCCTCCAAGCCAGTGGATCGTCACCAATGGCCTGCTGGATGTACTCCCTGCCGCTGTGCTCCATGAGCTGGCCCAGGTAGCGGCTCCATTCGTACGCAGTGCCTGTTGAAGGGTCCTTTAGGAGGCGTTGACCTGGTCATCAGATGATCGGGGCTTGTGAGGGCCTTAGCGGCGCCTTTCAGGACACCTTGGGCAATGTCCTGCAGCTCCGCGTATTTGGGGTTGATCGTTCCCTCGTCATCCAGGTGCATGGGCTCTTTGCTGACTTGCTGGACGAGGTCATGTCCATCAAGATCTGTAGGTGCCTTAGCAACATCTGGGATGAGGGATATCAGCTTTGCGCAGGCCTTAATTGCTTTCCCCTTGCCTCACGTATCAGCTGCTCTGACTCCTCCAGAAATACAGCTGCATTCCTCTTGACCTCGGACAGGGAGTCGCCCGCTTTGCGTATCCATGGGGCCTTGCCGATGACATCACGGCAATCAGGCGGCACGCTTCATTGGAAGAACCATTCCTTGTGGCCCTTCCTGCTTTTCAGATAGTTAGCCATCTTCTGGTCACCGATCTAGGCCCAGGCTCTAGGTCCAGGCGTCCCTGAAATCAGTTGCTGACAGTGCTCTTCTGGCTTCTTAGCTACAGACTTTATTGAATTGCAGCATGACAAGTCCGATCCCTCTCTGATCCTATGGACCAAAGTTCCTTCGATCCGAGTCTGCCAAGTATTCGCTTGTTGCAGATGTGGATTCGTGAACACAGAATTCTCAGCTTGGAATTGCTTGATGGTCGGCGCCTGATTGGTGTTCTGATCTGGCAAGACCATCAATGTCTGGCGCTTCAACCAACTGATGCTGACGACCTGGTTTTGGTCAGCCGTGCAGCCATGCTTTTGGTGCGTCCGTTGCCTGCTGGGCTTTGAAAACGGAATTTATGTCACGATCTGTCCAAATGTTCCCTTGCCGTGACGGCTTCCTCGTTCCCATCCGCCAGCACAGCTGCGGCGCCTTGTGATCGTTACCAACCCCTTGAAATCGAGGATCGATGGCAAGCGCTGTGGAAGGAACAGCGTCTTTATGAAACGCAGGATCCCAAGCCTGGGCAACGTCCGTTTTATGCCTTGTCCATGTTCCCGTACCCATCGGGCACGTTGCATATGGGACACGTTCGCAATTACGTCATCACAGATGTAATTGCCCGCGTTCAACGCATGCGTGGTGATGCCGTTCTTCATCCCATGGGATGGGATTCCTTTGGTTTACCAGCCGAAAATGCTGCCATTGAACGGAAGGTAGAGCCCGGCCTATGGACCGATAGGAATATCACCCAGATGCGAGGTCAACTGGGTCGACTCGGGTTGTCGATCGACTGGAATCGAGAGTTGGCTACCTGTCATAGCGATTACTACCGCTGGACCCAATGGCTCTTCCTGGAACTTCATGCTGGCGGACTTGCTTATCAAAAAGAGGCAACCGTGAACTGGGACCCTGTTGACCAGACGGTTCTTGCCAACGAACAAGTGGATGCCGATGGTCGCTCCTGGCGCTCTGGTGCGATCGTTGAACAGCGGGACTTGCGCCAATGGTTTCTGCGCATCACTGACTATGCCGATGCGCTGCTTGATGATCTTGATCACCTGCAGGGATGGCCTGATCGGGTGCGCACCATGCAGGCCAATTGGATTGGTCGTTCCACTGGTGCTGAGATTGATTTCCAAGTTGATCAACATCCAGATCTTTCAATCACTGTGTTCACAACACGTCCAGATACTTTGTATGGAGTGAGCTATCTCGTTTTGGCTCCTGACCATCCGCTTGTATCTCAACTTACAACTGAAAATGAATACGTTTCGGTAACTGCGTTCAGAGATTTGATGGCCCAACTTAGTCATGAAGAGCGCACGACTGATGATCAACCCAAACGTGGTGTGCCAACAGGATCAAGTGCCATTAATCCAGCCAATGGTGAATCAATTCCCATTTGGATCGCAGATTACGTCCTGTCTGATTTTGGAACGGGTGCCGTGATGGGTGTACCAGCCCATGACACTCGAGATTTCGCCTTCGCTCGGCAACATGAATTGCCCGTGCGCAAGGTCATTCAAGTGCCCGAAGCCGATGAGCACGCCAATGATGGTGAAGCCTGGATAGGACCAGGCACCTTGATTCAATCAGCTGGCTTTAACGGCTTGACCAATGAAGAGGCTAAGATATCTATTGTGAATCATGGGGCCGAAAATGGTTGGGCTCGAACTAAACGCCAATACAGACTTCGCGATTGGTTGATTTCCAGACAGAGATATTGGGGATGCCCAATTCCGATCATTCATTGTGATTCTTGTGGTGCAGTTCCTGTCCCAAAAGAGCAACTACCAGTCAAACTTCCTACCGGGATTGATCTCAACGGTGCAGGCGGTTCCCCACTTTCTCTAGCTGAGGAATGGGTCAATGTGAGTTGTCCCAAATGTGGAAAAAATGCTCGTCGTGAGACAGACACCATGGACACGTTCATGTGTTCATCTTGGTACTTCTTGCGATTTGCAGATCCTCACAACAAGGAACTGCCATTTGACTCCAAAACAGTCAGAGATTGGTTACCAGTTAACCAATATGTTGGCGGAATCGAACATGCAATACTTCATTTACTGTATGCACGTTTCTTCACCAAGGCGCTCAAAGATCGCGATCTTCTAGATGTGAATGAACCTTTTGAACGCTTGCTGACACAAGGCATGGTGCAGGGCATTACTTACAAGAACCCTCGAACTGGTCGTTATGTCTCCACTCCCACGCTGATCGATGAAGCAGATCCGCGAGACCCGGATGACGGAGGCCCCTTGGATGTGCTCTTTGAAAAAATGTCGAAGTCGAAGCATAACGGTGTTGATCCAGCATCTGTTATTGATCGTTATGGCGCTGATACAGCTCGTATGTTCATCCTTTTCAAAGCTCCTCCAGAAAAGGATTTGGAATGGGATGATGCCGATGTAGAGGGGCAATTTCGATTTTTGCAGCGTCTCTGGAGACTTGTCGCCTCGGAGATCAATCAAGAAGACACGATCAATCCAACAAAAGAAGCAGACACAGAGATCAGGAGAGCAGTGCATCAAGCCATTCAGGCTGTTAGCGAGGATCTCAGTGGCGAATTTCAGTTCAACACAGCCATTGCTGAGCTGATGAAGCTCAGTAATGCCCTCTCTTCAGGCCTTCAACAGGCCTCAGATGGAGTTCGCAAAGAGGCAATGTCGGTACTCATCCGCTTGTTGGCTCCATTTGCACCACATCTCGCTGAGGAGTTTTGGCGACTCCTTGGCAGTGAAGAGAGCGTTCATCTTCAGCCCTGGCCGGAGCTCGATCCAAAAGCGCTCGTCAAGGAGTCGATTGATGTTGTGATTCAAGTCAAGGGAAAAGTTCGCGGATCGATTTCGGTAGCAGTCGATTGCTCGAGGGAAGAATTGGAGCGCTTGGCTCTTGCCAGCGATGTTGCTCAGCGTTGGTTAGGTGGGACCCCCCCAAAAAGAGTGATTGTTGTTCCTGGGAAGCTCGTCAACTTGGTGCCGAGCACCTAAAAGTTCAGCTTTTGCTGAAGCGCAAGGATGCTGGTCTGTCCCAGCTTCCCTGTGCCAGATATCCACGATTGTTGGCTGTGAGGTGTCTAAGGATCCAAAAAATTGCCTCATTGGTCCCTGATCCAATCGCCTGCTGGATTTCCGCAGCCGATCTTGATCCACCATCGGATAGAACCTCTTCCACCTGCCCTTGCAAGTTAATGACCGCTGCTGCCGCTTTTTTCCCTGCTTCGACACCCGGCTGATGATAGGCATTCACATTGACCAGTTCCCCGTAAAAACCAACTGCCCGCTCAAATAATGCAATCAATGCACCTAAACGACGGGCATCAAAGTTTCGCATACTGATACTTAAACTTTGTCGTCCACCTTCAGTCAGAGCTGAACGAGTTCCTTGAAGAAAACCATCGAGGAAATCTCCAGGCCGCTCTCCATTGATTGGTGGGATCTCTTCTACATCACGCAGCACTTCAATGAAAGTGACGAAAAAGTTATCGATTCCATCACGGAGTTGTTGCACATAGGCGTGTTGGTCAGTTGAGCCCTTATTTCCATACACAGCAATACCCTGGTGGACTTCATCGCCATTACGGTCGAGGCGCTTGCCAAGCGATTCCATCACTAATTGCTGTAAGTAACGGCTAAAGACTTCGAGTCGATCTCGATAAGGAAGGACCACCATATCCCGCTTCCCTTTGCCTTCACCAGCGACATACCAAGACGCAGCCATGAGTGCTGAGGGATTTTTCCGCACATCAGAGGCGCGGGTTGCTTCATCCATTTGCGCTGCTCCTGCAAGAAAACCACGAATGTCGCAACCGATCAATGCACCGGGCAGAAGGCCTACGGCACTCGTGATGCTTGTTCGACCGCCAATCCAGTCGAACATGTCAAACCGTTTAAGCCAATTCTCCTTTTGAGCCTGCTGATCGAGCTTGCTTCCGGCCATCGTGACAACCACAGATTGCTCAGGCCAGATACCACCGGTTGATTCGAGTCGGTGTCTGGCTTGTTCCATCCCGAGGTGGGGTTCTGGTGTTCCACCAGACTTACTGACAGTGATGACCAGAGTGGTGAGTAGTCGGTCTCCAAGACCTGAAAGCACCCGGTTCATGCCATTTGGATCGACATTGTCGAAAAAATGAAATGGCAGACCAACGTCTTGCTCCTGCAACGCTCGGATCATGAGCAGGGGGCCAAGCGCACTGCCACCAATTCCAATCCACAAAACGTCAGTAAAACTCTCTCCATTCGGCGCCTTAATCGATCCATCAAGAATGGCCTTGCCAAACTCATCGATGGCGTCGATTTCCTCAGAAATGCTCAAACCAACCTTGTGATCGGGAGCAAGTGGCGGATGACGTAACCAATAGTGCCCAACTTGTCGTTCTTCATCGGGGTTTGCGATGGCGCCTCCCTCAAGAGCCTCCATCGCTTTGAAGGCCTGCTCCAGTCGAGGAGTGAGTGTCTCGAGATCAGAGCTATTGAGGTGCATCCGACTGACATCAAGCCATATGCCGAGATCATCGTGATACCAAAGCAAATCGCAGAAGCGTTGCCATTGGGTCTGGCTATCGATGGCGCTGAAATCCGGGAAGCTCATCTCTTGCGAGAATTTTCATCTCTGAACTTATCCGTGATTCTCCGAGTTGCCCATGAATTGGAATATCGCGGTTATTCTCTCCGCAACATCGTGAACTGTGTTGAGTGAGTCTTTTTGGACGTCAGTTAATGGTCATGGCAGGAGCTCTGGGCTTCCTTTGTTTGTCCGTGTCCTACTTACGCAGCACTGCACAACTGCCATCGATCGATGCTGAGATCCAGACGCAACCCTTTCAGGGAGATCCAAGCGTCTTCAGCCCAGAGGAGCTTCATCTCCTTCAGCGTCGGTTTGGGGTCCATGGTCCTCAGACTCAACTTGCTCAATTATTTACCCGTGGTGTTGATCAGTTCCAACCCCTACGAACGAAAACAGTCAACCGACTCCAAGCTCTTAAGCCGGTCATCAAGCGAGAAGCTCGCCGCCATCATGTCAATCCGATGTTGATCACAGCCATTTTGTTCGATGAAATACAGCATTCCAAACCAGGCGAAGACCTGCCTTTTGTTGTGCACTCGGGCTTAGTGTCAACGCATGGTCCAGCTCAACTCGGGATAAGTGAGTTGATTCATCAAGGAAGGCTGCCTCAAAAGCCATCAAGGATTGAAATTGCACAAGCTAGAAATTTATTAATGAATTCTGAAGCCAATGTTGAATTGCTTGCGGCTAAATTAGCCCGCTTAAAAAGAGAACTTGGACTTCCCTCTGATCAAATTCTTATAGCCAGTCGATCCTATATTGATGCGAAGGCAATATCGACACTGGCCTATCTTCACAACGGCAAACTTGATTATCCCAGGCGTGTGCACCGTTACATGCAAGATACTGAGTTGCATGGTTTGATCTATTCAGAACGACGCACAGTGATGCAGCCACTGGTTTAGCAGATCTGGATCCTATGCATTAAGAGCAAAGGGTCCCCAGTGCCGCAAGACGAACTTGTAACTGATGCCAAGCAAAACTTCTTGGATCAGCACGTTCTCCTCCAAGATCAACATGACGATGGGTCGTAATTGCTGCTGGATCAAAACCAAAGCGATCAATCCAGTTATTTAAAACAAGGGCTAATGAGTCATACTGGGCTTTTGTATATCCACTGTGAGTCGATTGATTATTAGCCCCATCTCGAGGCGTTTCTAAGCTTAAGTGAAGCGCAAAGTTATTGACTGACCCCTTGATTTTGGGATTTGTCACAGCCCACTCCCCGAGGAAAGCAGAATAGCCAGCCCCATAAGCACGCATCAGAGGATCGACAAGATCAACAATTTTTCCATCGAGGCCAATCAAGGTGTGATAACTCACTTGGTCTTCATCTCGGGGGTGGGGAGTCATAAAGGTGTTCACCGCCGATTGAAGTGAATAGACCGTTTCATGCAGAACCACGACTCTTGGATCGGGATTCAGGGATCCTCCCCAAGGATTCGTGCGATAACGCTTTCCGAAATTTGAAGGATCTGTTGCTACCGATATTCTCCTGTCTTCAAGCGAGCGTTGTTGTGCTTGAAGACGATTTTTGACTTTGGAATCAATGCCAGAACATTGTCTGGCCAGAGGGGAAGACCACGAGATTGACCTGGGGGGTTTCGGAGGATTGCTTGGATCAACGCTTTGACGCTCTTGAGTTGCGTCATGGCCGACCTCATCAAGCAGATCGAGGAGAGACGGAGTACTTCTAGCCTTTAATGAACCACTTTGATCATTGCCAAGCCAAGCCAGAACACCAATACCTAACGCAAGACAGCTACTGCCAAGGAGCAAGGCATTTCCCGGACGCTTGAAGCGATTCCTGAGCTGCTTCCATGTATGAGTCACACGATCGCAAACCATCGATCACGTAGGTCTTTTTGAAAAGATGTAGCCCTAGCGTCCCAGGCGATGTCCCAACGTTCCACAACTGGATCGTTTTTCTTCAGGATTGTGGAACCAAGCCGTCCGCGACGTGCATATAGAACTGGCATTTCTTCAGGACCTTGCAACAGCGATTGCCAATGTTCGAGCCCCCTAAGCTTCCAATGATGAGCTCCGATCACTTCATCCCCTGGAACAAGTCCAGCCTGTTCAGCAGGACCTAAAGGATTCACTTGCTTGATTACAATTTTGCCATTTTGCTCAGCAAGTTGCATTCCTGCATCAGCCAATTGCGACTGAACAGCAATTGTTTGAAGGCCAATCGCGCCTAAACAGTCTTGAATCGGAAGAGCGACTCTATTTTCAAGCCATGAAGGAAGATTCCCAGCTACAATTTCGCTATGACGACTGATAACATCAACTATATCTGATGATTCATAGCCCTTCCTAGGAATCCCAAAGTGTTCCCAAAGATCTCTTAAAACATTTGAGAGTGAGGAACCTGCTTGCCTTAATTGTACATCTAGGCAAAAGGCTAATACAGTACCGAGTCGATAATAGCTGATCTGGGAACTAGAGTTTGCAGGTGTTTGCTTGTACAGTCTTAACCATGCTTCACGAGAGCTGTCGGCCAAGGATTGAATCTCTCGTCCTGGATTGAGAAGTACATGAGAAACATCCTTCCCTAAGTCCTCAAGGAAAGTTTGTCGATCCGACTGACCTGCCAAAAGAGTCAAGGCTAAATCAAAATAACTAGTGATTCCTTCGGCAAACCAAAGTCCATCACTAATTTGGGCTTGATCGTATCGATATGGAATATAGGCACTAGGCCGGAGCCTGCGCACATTCCATTGATGAAAATATTCATGACCAATCAGTTGCAAAAGCTGTCTATATCCATCCTTTTTTGTTAATTTCTCCCAAGGAAATTGTAAAACTGCTGAGTTATCATGTTCTAGGCCGCCATATCCTTGATCTAATAGTTGAATTACCAATTGATAGCAATCACCAGCAGGTGGTGGGGTCTTCATCAACCGACAGGCGGCTTGACAAACGTCTTGTATATCTGATTCCAGGGTCAGCGGCCAACCCATGGGAGGCTCACCAATAAGGAGTACTTCATGTTGATAGCCACAAACAGAGAAGGGTCGAGCCTGGAACGGACCAGCATGAACAGGTGAATCAACAAGATGGTCGAAATCTTTTGCCTCGTATACCTCGTTCTTGCAAGGAAGAGGCAAATGCACTAACCAATCAGAAGGCAAAGACAACTGCAGATAATGGGGATTCCATCGTTCTCCTTCGATCAGCATGACAACAGCAGGAAGACATAGTGATGCAAAGTCTGGATCGAGATAATTGGTGCGGACCGTTAAAAGTCTCGCTTCCAATATGTAACTCAAGCGAATGGAGTCCAAGCTAGGCAACTCCACATCCCAACGCGATGGTTCAACTCGTCTTGGCCGAACAACTCGTCCTGCTTGCTGAAGTTCTAGGCTATGAAGATGCTGTGCGTGGTCACGAACGGTGTATGAGCCAGGTGTCCAAACGGGCAAAATCCAGCTTTGGTGATGAACACGAGGTATCCACTCCAGTTGCACCTTGAGTTCCTGGCGTTCTGGTTGGCAAAGATCAATTGATATTTTGACGCCGCTCATTCGCAAATGGCTGGATCGATCTGCTGTTGATCAACCGTCCTCAATACAGGGTTGAATGTCAGCCCATCTGCAGAACGTAGTGCTGACCTCAGGGCATAAGCCCGCAGAATTTTTTGCAATTGAACTTGATGACGCGCTGAATTTCTGCTCTGAGCGAGATCCACCATCAAAGCCAACGATCCATGGCTATCCCATCTCCAGCCCATCTGCAATCCACGCGAATCCGTTGCCACCAGTTCTGCTGGATAGACCTCTTGGCTAAAGGCTTTGATCAGCCCAGGACGTTGCACCAAGTACTGCTGGGACAACAGAGTTTCCTCAAGAAGCTCAAGGTCTGTAATGACGGTTGGCAGGATGGTCAGGTGGGACATGATCATTTGATGCCCGAGCCTTTGAACCATAGCCATTTTGTTCAGGATTCACTCAAGACCACTGCAGACCTGATCGCCCCTTCCATACAGGAATGGCCTCAATTTCATCCAGAGCTCCGATTAGGAGTAATGGCATCAGGTAGCGGTAGTAATTTCGAGGCTATTCATGATGCCATTTCAGCGAAAATGCTTAAGGCCGAGATCCGTCAGCTTGTTGTTAATAATCAAGGTTGTGGAGCTGAAAAAAGAGCCGAGCGTTTGAAGATCCCATGCAACTTAATTGATCATCGTAAGTTTGAAAATAGAGAGAAACTCGATCAAGAACTAGTCAAGACATTTTTGCAGGCTGATGTGGAGTTGGTTGTTATGGCAGGCTGGATGAGGATTGTCACGCCAGTTCTGATCGAAGCCTTTCCCAACAGGTTGCTCAACATTCATCCATCACTTCTTCCTAGCTTCAAGGGGCTGGATGCCATTGGTCAAGCTCTTCAAGCGTCTGTACGTGTCAGTGGCTGCACGGCGCACTTAGTGGAAGTTGATGTGGATGAGGGGCCGATTCTTGTTCAAGCAGCCGTTCCAGTTCGTGCCAATGACACACCGTCCTCTTTGGCTCAACGAATTCATTCCCAGGAGCACCGCATTTTGCCATGGGCCATTGCTATTGCCGGAGCGAAATGGCGGGGAATCAAGATGGACTTGGGCTGATGACGTCAAGGGTAAAAAGGTGAAAGTGCCAATCCTGTCTCTTCAGGAAAACCAGCCATCAGGTTGAGACATTGAATCCCCTGAGCTGCTTGTCCTTTCATCAAATTATCAATGGCGCTCATCAGCACCAGCCTGCCAGTTCTTTTATCCACCTGAACCGACAAAAAAGCTCGATTGGTGTGTTTGGCCCACTTCGTGGCTGGATAGGTCCCAACAGGCAAAACCATTACACACTTGTGATGCCTGTAAAAACTTTCTAGGACGGTCGTGCAGTCTTCTGCAGTGAGACCTGGATCGCGCAATCTCGCATAAACGGTTGAGAGCAAACCACGCACCATTGGCACGAGATGAGGGGTGAATTGCAATTGAATTGCACACCCAGCGACTTCACTTGCCATCTGTTCGATTTCCGATGTATGGCGATGGCCCACAACTCCGTAGGGAGTGATCGATTCAGAGGCTTCCGCCAACAGCAGATGCTCCTTGGCAGCGCGACCACCTCCCGATGTACCTGTTTTGGCATCAATGATCACACCATCCTGCTCTATGAGACCTTGCTTGAGAAAGGGCAATAGAGGTAGCAAGCTGGCAGTGGGGAAGCATCCAGGTGCTGCCACCAGTCGAGCCATTGCGATTTCAGGAGCATTCCACTCAGGCAATCCGTATACCGCCTCAGAGCACAGTGCAGCATCCTCTCGATGACAAAGGCGAGCTTCCTGGGCATAAACATTCGACCACTTCTCAAGCGAGCGATATCGGTAATCAGCAGAGAGATCAACCACACGCACCCCTCGTTCCAAGAGGTTGGGCACTAAGCCGCTGGCCAGCCCATTAGGAAGGCTGAGCAAGGCCACATCAGCCCGATCGGCGATTCTGGCTGGATCAGGACTCTCTACCCGAAGATCATCTGCAAGCGGCAAAAAGGGGCAGAGCTCACTCCAACGCTTACCAGCACTCCGCTCACCACCGAGCATGGTGATTTCAAAATTTGGATGAGACTGCAACAGCCTCAGGCTTTGCAAGCCCCCATAACCGGATGCTCCGATTACCGCAACTCGATTGATTGCCATCACTGAGCAGAAAGATCGGCTGATCGTACTGGCGTCGATCATGATGAGTGCTTGTTGGATACCTAGAACGCTGAGCGATACAGCCAAAGCTGTCGAGCCCATGGATCAGATCTTTGATTCCATACCTGAAGCCCTAAGCGCTATCCGCAATGGAGAGTGTGTTGTTGTGGTCGATGATGAACGCCGTGAAAATGAAGGTGATCTGATTTGCGCATCGCAGTTTGCGACCCCTGAACAGATCAATTTCATGGCCACAGAGGCACGAGGGTTGATCTGTCTTGCCCTCGAGGGAGATCGGCTCGATGCCCTCGATCTCCCTTTGATGGTTGATCGCAACACAGATGAAAACCAAACGGCTTTCACGGTGAGCATTGATGCTGGGCCTGAGCATGGAGTTTCAACAGGTATTTCTGCAGAAGATCGATCTCGGACCATTCAGGTTGTTCTTCAATCCGATGCGAGGCCCTCAGACTTGAGACGTCCAGGGCATGTGTTTCCACTCAGAGCCCGGTCCGGAGGAGTTCTTAAACGTGCAGGACATACCGAAGCGGCTGTTGATCTCGCCCAGCTCGCCGGGCTTATCCCATCAGGAGTGATCTGTGAAATTCAGAATGCCGATGGCTCGATGGCCCGCCTACCAGAACTTCAGGACTACGCAAAACGCTTTGGCCTGCGTCTCATCAGCATTGCCGACCTCATCAGCTACAGACTCCAGAACGAACGTTTTGTTCGGAGGCATGCGCATGCCGAGATGCCCAGTCAATACGGTCGTTTCCAAGCGATTGGCTTTCGTAATGAACTGGACAACAGCGAGCATGTCGCTCTTGTGAAGGGTATCCCCGGACAATTGCAGGAACCTGTCCTGGTTCGCATGCATTCTGAGTGCCTCACAGGTGATGCTTTCGGCTCCCTTCGCTGCGACTGCGGTCCACAGCTAGAGGCTGCGTTGAGGCAAATTGAACAAGAGGGCGAAGGTGTTGTTGTTTATTTGAAACAGGAGGGAAGAGGCATCGGTCTGATCAACAAGTTGAAAGCATATAGCCTGCAAGATGGTGGTTTAGATACCGTTGAAGCGAATGAAAAGCTTGGATTTGGGGCTGATTTACGAAACTACGGAGTTGGTGCTCAGATTCTTGGAGACCTAGGAATTCACCGACTGCGCCTGTTAACCAATAACCCGCGCAAGATTGCAGGTCTTGGTGGTTATGGCCTTGAAGTAGTCAGTAGGATCCCTTTAATCATCAACCCGAGTAATCACAATGCTGATTACTTAGCAACAAAACGGGACAAAATGGGGCATTTGATTCATAAGCAGAGCTCTGATGATATTGTTACATTGGCTTGGGATTGTGGAGAAGAGCTAAGTGCAAACCTTCCAGATCTTCTTGGTAAAGCAGAAAAATCAGCATCTGAGCTAGGCCTCTCACTTCAACCGGAACAAACACCAAGACTCCTGGCCCTATGGGAACGTCCTCAGTTCGTCTGGACCCTTGCTGGAAATCCTTCTGCCATCAACTCGTTCCTCAAAACTCTGGCGTCTTGGAGTGAAACAAAACGACTTGGATTATTGAAGACTGAGAAGGCAGAACAGCGTTTACATCCTTCTTTACTACTCAATCGAGAGGACAAGAATCTGATAGATCTTCTTCGAAATGATTCGATTGGCTGGTCAGTTCAAGCTAACCAGCCAATCCTGATTCATTGGTCTTGATGATCAGTCGGTAACCGTAACAGATTCAATTCGACTGCCATTTTTCAACGCTAAGACCACATCCATGTCAGTTGTTTGCCCAAAAACTGTGTGAACTCCATCAAGATGAGGCTGGGCTTCATGAACAATGAAGAATTGGCTACCGCCAGTATTTGGGCCAGCATGAGCCATAGACAGTATTCCAGGCGCATGCTTTCTACTATTGATTTCGCAATCAATTGTGTATCCAGGCCCGCCTGTTCCTGGCATCCCTTTCGCCCCTTCACGACTGTTAGGACAGCCTCCCTGGGCCATGAAACCATCAATAACGCGGTGAAAGGCAAGCCCGTCGTAGAAGCCTTCACGAGCGAGCTTCACAAAATTTGCGACGGTGTTCGGCGCATCTTGATCGAACATTTCCAGCTTGATCTGACCGGCATCCGTCTTCATCAGGACTGTCGTCAAGGCACCAATGGCAAAGGTCAATCTTAGGCAAGCGAGCAGGATGGATCGCAAAGTCTCTCATTTTGAAAGCATGAGCACAGATCCTTCTTCTCTCCACACAGCGCGAGTAGGCGTTATCGGGGGCAGCGGCTTGTATTCGATCGAAGGGCTCGAGACTGTTGAGGAGGTGACCTTGGATACGCCATTTGGCCCCCCTTCTGATTGTCTCCGAGTTGGACAACTCAATGGTGTTGATGTGGTCTTTCTTGCCCGTCATGGACGTTCACATCACTTACTTCCAAGTGAAGTGCCCTATCGGGCAAACCTATGGGCCATGAGGTCATTAGGAGTGCGCTGGTTGATTTCACTCTCAGCGGTGGGGTCACTTCAAGAACATCTGCGACCTCGAGACATGGTGGTTCCCGATCAATTCATCGACAGAACCACGCAACGGCCACAATCATTCTTCGGACAAGGGTGCGTCGCTCACGTCAGTCTTGCCGAGCCGTTCTGTAAAAATTTGAGTGATCTTTTGGCAGCAGCAGCTCTCGGTGCGATGCCAACTGGACATCAACTTCACCGAGGTGGCACCTACCTCTGTATGGAAGGTCCTGCCTTTTCTACTAAAGCTGAAAGTGAACTGTATAGAACCTGGGGTTGTGACGTCATCGGGATGACGAATCACACTGAAGCCCGCTTAGCTCGAGAAGCTGAAATTGCCTACGCCTCACTCAGCATGGTCACTGATTTTGACTGCTGGCACTCGGATCATGATGCCGTCACCGTTGAAATGATCATTGGTAATCTCAAAGCCAATGCAACGGCCACAGCACCAATCCTTTTTTCCTTAATGGAGAAACTACGCTGTGAAAGGCCCTCATCGTCTGCTCATAGCGCCCTGAAAGACGCCCTGATGACCCCAAAAGAAGCTGTTCCTGAAGAAACAAGAAAACGCCTTGATCTATTGACCAGTGCCTACTGGGGCCCAGCCGAGGGATGAATCAATCACGCGCGGCATCCAGCTGGATGCCGCGCGCCAAAAGCGCGTCACGTAGGTTGTCCTCATGCTTTTGAAGCAGGGTTTGAGCTTCTCTTAATTCCATGGATCCTGCTGCCATGAGCAGTGCACATTTCACTGATCCGTGAGCCTGTCTCAGCAGTGGGAGTCCTTTCTCTCGTGATAATCCAATCATATCAGAAAGGATTCTCAGTGATCGATCAACAAGCTTGCTATTGCTAGCTGCTACATCAACCATCCGGTTGCCATACACCTTTCCCAATTTGACCATCACTCCAGTCGAAATGATATTAAGAGCCATTTTTGTTGCTGTTCCAGCTTTCAAACGGGTGGAACCTGTCAATAATTCAGGCCCAGTGATCAAGCGGATGTTGATATGGCAAGGCATGGGCACTTGTTCTGTTGGAACGCATGCCATTGCAATGGCCAAAGCATTGATGTCCTTCGCAAATTGGAGCGCACCACGTACATATGGGGTGGTCCCGCCAGCTGCAATCCCTACCAGGCAGTCATTCTTGCCGAATTGATGCTGTTTGAGATCATCCACTCCCGCAGACTCGAGATCTTCAAGCCCCTCAGAACTGCGAAGAAGAGCTGGCGCGCCCCCAGCCAGTACCCCTTGCACAAGCTCTGGAGGGCTGCAAAAGGTTGGCGGACATTCAGCTGCATCCAAGACACCAAGGCGTCCTGATGTTCCTGCACCAATGTAAAAAAGTCGTCCGCCTTGGCTCAAACGCAAAGCCACCGCATCAACGGCTTCCGCTAGAGCTTCAGAAGCACCCTCCAAAGCTTGTTGGGGTTTTCGGTCCTCTTCAATGAAGAGGTGCACCAAATCTGAAGTCGACAACACATCCAATTCAGTGCTGCGTGGATTCGACTGCTCTGTCGTGAGAAACCCTCGATCCTCTGAAGGTTTCACAGCAAACCCTCCAAGCGTCGTCGCACATCATCGAGACCATCACTCACCTCTTGGGACTGAACGTCATCGATCGGTTGATCCTCCATTTGCCAGTTACTAACATCTCGATTCGAACTGGGTGGAGCCAGCATCAAGCGTTCGTCATCAGTTGTCGGAACAAAGCCATTCTCCACGAGTCGAGCTTCGTAACCGGCTTCTTTGCAGAAGAGTTCCACCTCATGTTGATCGAGAGCTACGACGGTTGGGGTTGGAAAATCCTGTGCTTCCAACAGGCCTGCATAACGTTCTGCATCGTCGCAGTTTTCAAACATCAAAACCACGGTCTGACCAGAGAGTTCAAGGGAATGAATGCCCTCACTGTCCTGACCGGCGTCATAAAGAAGGACGTGAACAAGCATGAGGTGTGTGACGTCAGTTTCAGTCTCTCATCGCAAGTCCTGGTTTAGAGACGCCCCTGATCCAAGCTCAATTCCTGAAGTCGTTGATAAAGAGCCTGTTCATCATCATTCAGATGAGCAGGAATGACGATGACCACTTCCACGAGTTGATCACCTTGTTTGTCGTCCCAGGCGAGACCACGTTGGCGAAGTCGTAACAACCGGCCGCTGGAAGAACCAGGAGGAACTTGAAGGGTGACGGAACCCGACAACGTTGGTACATCGACAGCGCACCCCAGTGCTGCATCGGGTGGGAATAGCTCTAGGCGGTAATGAACTCGCAATCCATCTATGCGAAGCCCATCTTCAGTCACCACTTGAAGATGTAAAAAATGATCGCGACCGCCGGGCGCCACACCCTCCAGCCGAAGTCTCCAGCCGTCTCCTGCAAAAGGAGGTGTATCCAGCTCAATGACAGTGCCATCTGAAAGTTCGAGGTTCACTGTTGTGCCGTGCAGCGCTTGATCGGGGGTCAGTGAAACTGTGGTCTCAAGATTTTCTTGCGAGCGAATCGGAGGAGGTGGTTGAGGCGATGCCGTAGGTCTGCGCTCGGGTGGCTCATGAGGATCATCATCTAGGGGATGGGATCCTGGAGGCTCCTGACGCGTATCTATCCCAAGAACAACGGCCAGATACTCCTCAAAGTCTGGAAAACCTGATGCAAAAGGGTCTTGAGTACTGGATTGGCCGTTGCGACGTTGTTCCCAGGCGATCCGCTTGTTGTGATCACTCAGGACGGCATAGGCCTCATTGACGAGCTTGAAACGTTCCTCTGCCTGGCGATCATTACCATTGAGATCGGGGTGCCAACGCCTGGCTTCCCGCCTAAAGGCACTCTTCAGTGATTCCCCATCACTGCCAGGATCTAGGCCAAGGAGTGCCCAATAGTCGGGATCAGCGATAGAAGTCATCATCCCAGGGATCCATTCCTCGACGTCCCGTTCTCATGCGTTCATCAGAACGACTAGGTCCTGTGGACCAAGGGTCATCATCCCAATCATCGTCTGCGAATAGTTCATCCTTCAGCGTCCCGAGTGTGCTGCGAATCCCCTGTAATGGGCCCCCCTCGCTAGTTCGTTCTGCGGAGAGTCGTCGATTTAATCCAAAAAGGGCTTCTTGCAGGCCACTCACGCCAAGCTCCAATTGCTGTGGGTTGTCTTGCTCAAGAAAATCTTGGACATCGCGCATTGCCATCTCTACCGCTCTCTGTTGCCGTTCAGCGCCGTATGGACCGAGCTCAAGGGCAGCATCGCGTAATCGTCTCTCAGCTTGAGCGACCAAGGTGAGGGCTGCGTTGCGACGCTCGATCGCGGCCCGACGCCGTCGGTCGTCATCAGAACGAGCTTCCGCTTCCGCAAGAAGGGCTTGTAGTTCCTCTTCATTGAGATTAGAGCCACCTTGGATCGCAACGGATTGCTTTCGTCCCGTTGTGCGATCTGTTGCACTGACTTGCAAGATTCCATTGGCATCAATGTCAAATGCAACCTGAATCTGAGGTACACCTCGGGGAGCAGGAGGAATACCTGATAAGCGAAAGCGTCCCAAAGACTTGTTGTCTTGAGCCATTTGACGCTCACCTTGCCAAACGTGTATTTCCACGGACGACTGATTAGCACCTGAGGTGCTGAACACATCGGATTGACGCACAGGTATGGGCGTATTTCTAGGAATTAAAACTTTCATCAGACCACCAACAGTCTCTAATCCAAGAGACAGTGGTGTGACGTCATTGAGCAGCAGGTCTCTCAACTCACCAGTGATGATTCCAGCTTGGACCGCTGCCCCAACAGCAACAACCTCATCAGGGTTAACTGATTGACAGGGATCATGAGGAATCAATGTTCTCACAAGTTGCATCACCATTGGCATCCTGGTGCTACCACCAACAAGAACAACATCGTCGATGTCCTCAGCGAGCCATCCTGAATCCCGCAGAGCAGCCTGTACAGGTGTCAACAGTCGGTCCAGTAAGTCTGGGCAGAGACTCTCAAATGTTTTGCGATCAAGAGTGGTTTCAATATGAAGAGGTCCTTCCTGACCAGTTGCAATAAAAGGAAGTGAAATAGGGGTCGTAGACACTCCCGATAATTCTTGTTTGGCTTTTTCAGCGGCTTCAGTTAATCGTTGAAGGGCTTGACGATCTCTACGGAGATCAATCTCATGCTGTTTGAGGAATGTCTCAGCGAGCCAATCCACAATGCGTTGATCAAAGTCATTTCCACCGAGTTGAGTATCACCGTTAGTGGCCTTTACATCAAAGACACCATTGGCAATCCGCAAAAGGGAGACGTCAAAGGTTCCTCCACCGAGATCAAAAACGAGGACACGACGAACTGCACTACGGTCAAAACCATAGGCAAGAGCCGCTGCAGTCGGCTCATTCAGGATGCGTTCAATCGATAAGCCTGCTAGTCGGCCAGCGTCTCGGGTGGATTGACGTTGAGCGTCATTGAAATAGGCAGGAACCGTGAGGACTGCGGTATCAACTGATTCACCTAAGTAGGTACTGGCATCATCGACAAGCTTGCGCAGGATGCTGGACACCAGTTCTTCGGGGGCATACTCCCTTTCTGTCTGAGGACAAGCTACTCGGACATTTCCCTGGTGATTTGCTCTGACCGTATAAGGAACTGTCAGTGTGCTGTCGTCCAGTTCGTCCCAATCCCGACCTACAAATCGCTTGAGATTTGAAAAGGTGTTGCGTGGATTGAGAACCAATTGACGACGTGCAGGCTGCCCAACCAACAGCTCTTCATCTTTGGTGTATCCAACGACAGATGGAGTCGTCCTCGTACCTTCGGCATTGGCAATCACTACCGGCCGACCAGCTTCAAGCACGGCCACTACAGAGTTAGTAGTACCTAGGTCGATTCCGACGATCCGGCCCATAACCTCGCTTTTGGTGACTCCAAGCTAACGGTCCAGCCCCCTGGAACCAACCACCTCATAGGGAGTTTTGCTCAAGTATCAAAACAATCAGAGGTCTGTGCAGCTGAGGGGCTAGATTTTGAGTGTTGGTTATTCAACAACATGTCAATTCAGAAGAGTTCATTTCTTCTCCGACATAGGCCAGCATCAGAGAAGTTCGTCGATGTAAGTTTCAAAAACATAGTGGTATTGATGGCTTCCATGGTTGCCGTGATACTTATCGGCATCTTTCTCGTAGTTTTATGGGGTTCTCTTGAATCTATGGGGAGGTACGGACTGAGATTCCTAGTGACCTCTGATTGGAACCCTGTTAAAGACGAATACGGTGCTTTTACAGCAATCTATGGAACCCTGGTTACCTCCTTACTAGCCTTATTCATTGCCGTCCCTCTGGGTGTAGGAACAGCGATTTTTATTACAGAAAACATAATCCCAAAAAGGATTAGGGGAGCTATCGGATTCATGATTGAATTATTGGCAGCCATACCTTCTGTTGTTTTGGGATTGTGGGCAATATTTATTTTAGAACCCTTTATTCGACCCTTCCTATTGTTTTTACATAATCATTTTGGATGGATACCTATCTTCAATACAGAACCACTAGGCCCAGGAATCGCCCCTGCGATTCTAATTTTAGTTGTCATGATTTTACCTATCATAACCGCCATAACACGTGACTGCCTAAATCAAGTACCTATTAAACTTCGTCAAGCAGCCTATGGCGTTGGCACAACAAGATGGGGAGCCATTATCCACGTCATTCTTCCCGCTGCATTCTCTGGCATTACTGGCGGAGTCATGCTTGCCCTTGGAAGAGCCATGGGAGAAACCATGGCAGTGACAATGATTATTGGTAATTCAAATGTTTTTAGCTGGTCACTACTTGCTCCAGGTAACACTATCTCAGCAATGATTGCAAATCAGTTTGGTGAAGCCGATGTTGGGCAACTATCGTCTCTTATGTACGCAGCATTTGTCTTAATGATACTGACATTAATTGTCAATATCATTGCCCAGTTGTTTGTCAAACGGATGAGCCTAAAGTACTAAAATGACATATACAACTATTTCCAGATCATCCCAAGGAGTTCCAGATCTCAACTACAAGAGCTGGAGACAAAGGAACATCTCGAGCCGCTTGCTCTCCTTGATATCAGGTCTATTTGCATTGGTCTCAGTTGTCCCACTGCTAGCAGTTCTGTCTTATATTTTATACAAAGGCTTTGATCGTATTGACCTGGCTCTGTTCACACACCTTCCACCGCCTCCGGGGCTGGAAGGTGGTGGCATTGGAAATGCAATTATTGGTAGCATTGTTGTTACTATTTTAGGCGCTTTAATTGCTGTTCCGGTTGGCGTTGGTGGTGGTATTTACTTAGCTGAATACTCAACTGCTCGTGGCTTTTCCAGATTAATCCGATTTGGATCGAATGTACTTGCCGGGGTCCCATCAGTTATTGCTGGTGTCTTTGTCTATGGAGTGATCGTCTCAACACGGTTACTTTTTGGCCAAACGTTTAGCGCTGTAGCGGGTGGAGTCGCACTTTCTATATTGATGTTACCAACAATTATTAAAACGACTGATGAAGGTCTGAAATTGGTTTCAGATGACCTCAGGAGAGCGGCATTGGGCGTGGGTGCATCAAAATTTGTCAGCGTGACTCAGATAACACTCCCCAAAGCCTTTGCTCCCATTGTCACTGGAATCGTATTATCGATTGCGAGGGCCGCTGGTGAAACAGCACCTTTGATCTTCACTGCACTGTTTTCCCCATTCTGGCCAAGAGGAATACTTGAGCCGATTGCAACTTTATCTGTTTTAATCTATAATTTTTCATCATTACCTTATGAAGCTCAAATTGAGCTTGCCTGGTCCGCATCATTCATTCTTGTTGCCTTTATACTAATAACGAATATAGGTGCAAGATGGCTGACAAAATCATTCAAAGAGTGACAATAACAAACCCATGACTACACATTTTGCATTTAATCAAATCATTCTCCACGAGACATCAAAGTGACAATCTCATCACCCAAGGCCCCAGAGGATCCCTTGCAAGACATTTGCATTTCAATACGAAACGCAACAATTAGTTATGGCGGTTTTGAAGCTGTTAAAAATATTTATTGTGACATCCCAAGAGGAAAAGTTACCGCATTAATTGGCCCTTCAGGTTGTGGCAAGTCAACGATACTACGTGCTTTAAACCGTATGAACGATTTAATTGATGGTTGTACACTCAAAGGAAGTATTTTATTTGACGGGGTTGATTTATATGGACCAAAAGTAGATCCTGTAGAAGTGCGTCGAAGAATAGGTATGGTTTTCCAACAACCAAATCCATTTCCTAAGAGCATCTATGAAAATATAGCTTTTGGTGCACGAATCAATGGATATAACGGTGATATGGATGCATTGGTAGAGCAGTCATTGCGTCAAGCTGCTATCTGGGATGAATGCAAAGATAAGCTAAAACAAAGTGGAAATTCACTCTCAGGTGGACAACAACAACGGCTTTGTATCGCACGTACGATCGCCATTCAGCCAGAGGTCATTCTGATGGACGAACCATGCTCAGCCCTCGATCCAATCTCAACTTTAAAAATTGAGGAAACGATGCACGAGCTTAAAAAGCGATTCACTATTGTCATCGTCACTCACAATATGCAGCAGGCTGTTCGTGTTAGTGACATGACTGCCTTCTTCAATGCAGAAGCGGTTCAAGGCGGATCAGGGAAAGTCGGTTACCTTGTTGAATACAATGACACAGACAGGATTTTCAATTCACCTTTGCAGCAAGCAACAAAGGATTACGTCTCCGGGCGTTTTGGATGATTACCCTAGTCCCTAGTCCCTAGTCCCTAGTCCCTAGTCTCACAGAGAAACGTAAAGAGTGACGATGTCATTGATCAATAGTAAACAGTGAACTCTATTAATGAAGTGGTCCATATCCAAGCCATGAATAACAAGAATAGACTCAATTATTTGCGTCTCGTAAATGATAAGCCCAGTATTAGAGTGCTGTCATTGTCTTCGCTATTGCAATAGTGTTAGAGCTGTTGTTCTGTTGTATATCAATAGCGATTCAAAGTCATCAGCCATGCTGCTGTCAATAATATTTTTTCAGTTTTGCCTACTAATACAAGAAAGCGCAGCTTCCAGCCAAATTAAAAGATGATTGCTTTTAGCCCTTCTTGATGAATAACTTATGCTATCAATAGAGAGGCAATAGAGTCCATTTCGGAAAATAGGAATCTGAAATCTTATTATTTAATTCTCTGGTGTTGTTATAGTTCATTGTCTTCGGAAAGAATAAATCGCAAATCAAAAGGATGGATTCCCTCATTTGATAGGAGAATTATTTTTTTCAACTTATGGAGACAATATGATTTTTGATTTGAATAGCAGGTGAACACGTGTGTCCCAATCCTTGATCAATCATTGGGATTAAAAAACCCCTCATTGGCGAGGGGTTTGTGGCTGGAACGGAGAGGGAGGGATTCGAACCCTCGATAGAGTTGCCCCTATACAGCATTTCCAGTGCTGCGCCTTCGACCACTCGGCCACCTCTCCAGTGGCTTGAATGAGAATGTAGCAGGGCGTTTCCTTAGGGACTGAGATGAGACCCAAACACACAGTCACAATCCACTGGCCACAGGCGGGGCGGACAATCTCGCATGAAGTACCAGAGGGTGAATACATCTTGAAGAGCTTTGAACAGCAAGGAGACATCCTTCCCTTTTCCTGCCGTAACGGCTGCTGTACGACTTGTGCTGTGCGGGTGCGGAGTGGATGCTTGGATCAAAGTGAGGCGATGGGCCTTTCCAAAGAGCTCAGGAAACAGGGCTATGGACTTCTTTGCGTGGCCAAAGCGTTTGGCCCAGTGGAAGCGGTCACTCAAGATGAAGATGAGGTCTACGAACTTCAGTTCGGACGTCATTTTGGTCTTGGCCAGGTCCGGCCTGGTCTTCCTTTAGAGGATGAATGATGCAAACAGTGCTTGATTGCTTACAAACCGCTCGAAACGCTGAACTCGACACCAGCACCCAAAACAACCTGGCAGAGATCGCTCGTGCTGCCTCAAACAGAGGTGGAGCAGTCCTCATGAATCACTATGGACGACTCAGCCGTATCGAAAACAAGGGACGTGTTGGTGATTTAGTCACTAACGCTGATGTTGCTGCTGAGCAAGTTGTTCTTGAATTTCTACGGGAGCAGACTCCTCACATCGGGATCCTTGCCGAGGAATCTGGATCGAGTGGAGTTCCAGGTCAGCTTTGTTGGTGTGTTGATCCTCTCGACGGAACAACAAATTTTGCCCACGGCTATCCCTTTTTTGCCACGTCAGTAGGGTTGGTTTGGAACGGACATCCTGTTTTGGGTTCGGTGTCAGTGCCATTCCTTGAAGAGATTTATTGGTGTTCTCCCAGCCAAGGGAGTTATCTCAATGATCAACGGATTCATGTGACGGATTGCAGCAAAATGGAGGAAAGTCTTTTAGTTACTGGATTTGCGTATGACCGTCGTGAAGTGAAAGATAATAATTACGCCGAATTTTGCTGGTTAACACATCGATGCCGCGGAGTGCGACGTGGTGGTGCAGCTGCGGTGGATCTTGCATTCGTTGCAGCAGGGCGCTTGGATGGATATTGGGAAAGGGGTTTAGCCCCATGGGATCTCGCTGCTGGAGCAGCATTAGTCTGCTGTGCTGGAGGCAGTGTCAGCGATTACAAGACGACAGAATTTGATGTTGCAAACGGCAGGATTCTTGCCACATCACCGGAGCTGCATCAGCCACTCTGGCAAGAGCTTGATCAAGTCAAAGCTTTTCATCCAGAGAGCTACGGTGCCTGAATAACAACGTCATAAGATGATTGATCGTGATTGATTCAGTAGCTGGATGGCACTGCAACCCGCCACTGGCGCCCGAGATCTGAATCCTAAGCAGGTCCAACAAAATCAGGAGCTACGTGAACAATTGGCGGTGGTCTATCGCCACTGGGGGTATGACGAAGTCTCACCACCTCAGGTAGAACGTCTGGATACACTCATGGCCGGTGGAGCAATAGCCAGTCACGATGTTGTGCGTCTGGTCTCTGACGATCCTCTAGGACTGCGACCAGAGATGACAGCTTCGATTGCAAGAGCTGCCTGTACGAGGCTGAAGGACCGTACAAGACCCTTGAGACTCTGGGCTTGCGGCACTATTTTCGAAAGTCGGACAGCTGAAGAAGGTGGACTTTGCATAGAAGAAAAACTTCATAGCGGTGTCGAACTGTTTGGCATTAAGGAACTCGGAGCTGAGCTCGAACTCCTCACTCTGCTTCTGCAAGCGATGAATGCACTCTCTCTAGACGCTGAACATCAGCCTCGTCTGCTGATTGGACATACCTCCTTAATGGATTTAGCTCTGGCCCCGATCAACGCACAATCCCGAGAGCGGATCCGAACCTGTTTGGTTCAATATGATCGCCTCGGTCTAGAAGCAATGGAGATCGAATCCTCAACATTGAAGGAGCTTGTGGATTTACTCGACTATCGCGGACAACCGAAAGAAATACTTGAACTGTTGGAAGGCCACTTCGGCAACCAACAAGTGCTCGCAGACTTGAAACGCTTATTTGAGCATCTAAGTCCCCTTGCGGATGAACAATCCATCGCAATCCAATTGGATCCAACCTTTCATCCTCATCATGAGCTCTACGATGGATTAGTGTTTCAAGTTGTTTGCCAAGGGATCTCAGCTCCTGTGGTGATTGCCCGTGGGGGAAGATACGATGGATTAGTGCAGCGATGTGGAGAAGTCGAAAAGAACGCTGCCGGCGTAGGATTTAGTTTCTGTTTGGATGATATTCGTAATCTTCCAGCATCTACTTCAGACGAGAAACCTAAGCAGGATAGTATTTTGATCTGCTGGAGCAAGAATTCGAGTCTTGAGAAGGCGTTATTAAAACAGAAAAACTGGCATGCACATGGTCGAATCGCTCTGTGTGATCTCACGGCTTGCAACGACCGAACAGAAGCCGAGCAAAAGCTTGAGAGGTCGAATTGCAGCTCATTTGACTGGCTGATTGACTAGATTGTTATTGACATAGCAAGGTGTGAAACCATGGCGCATACCATCATCAGCGATATCTGCGAAGGAGTAGCTGACTGTGTTGACGCTTGTCCTGTTGCATGCATCCAGCCAGGAAGCGGAAAGAATAAAAAAGGAACAGATTTCTATTTCATAAATTTTGATACGTGTATTGATTGTGGCATTTGCCTTCAGGTTTGCCCAGTTGGAGGCGCAATTATTCCAGATGAATGCCCAGAACTCCAAAAAGCTGACTAACACGTCACTGAATGTGGGGAAGCAAGTATTTAACGAGAAGCTAATCAATCTCATTCTTAACCCTTAGAGAACAAGTTGTATAAACGTTTCTAATTTTTGGACAAACACTAGAAACACATAACATCAGTCATGATCACAGAGCAAACCAAGCAGGATTATATAGTCTGCCTATTTGCTGGAAATTGTAGATCCTGCCTCATAGCATTAGAATTTAAGCAATACAATTCAGACAAGGAGAACTGACTTGAAACTTCCAGCAATCTTAAAAAGCTAATCTTAAAGCTAAACACAAGCCGAATCGTGATCGAATACCAAGCATGCATTCATTCAAAAAATATTTATGGCGATCAATGAATAGGATCTAAACAATAGCCGGCCGTGGTATTATTGAGGAGGAATATGATTAATCTGGATTCTCTATTGCTTATACACCTAGGCTTCCTAATACTGGAACAAACCAGGCTGAACATGACAACTAGGGCGATCAACGCGCTAAAAGCGTAATCAAGAGGTTCGGGGAACCCCCAATACTCCATCTTGTGCTTTAACTGTCCGCATCTCTAAAATTCTTTTTTTAGGGCATTGATCATGGCGGTGATGGAAGAGCAGGGTCAGATCAAGATCCACACCGAAAACATCTTCCCAATCATCAAAAAGGCTGTTTATTCTGGTCACGAAGTATTCCTGCGTGAACTGGTTAGTAATGGTGTCGATGCGATTAGTAAAAGGCGCATGGCTGCAATGGCAGGAGATTGCAGCGAAGGAGACGATGGTCTGATCAAGATTCATGTGGATCGATCTGCTAAAACCATAACCATTTCTGATAACGGAATCGGCATGACAGCCGATGAAGTGAAGAGATACATTAATCAGGTTGCCTTCTCAAGTGCAGAGGACTTTCTAGAGAAATACAAACAAGAAGACGATGCCATCATCGGTCACTTTGGCCTGGGGTTCTATTCAAGCTTTATGGTTTCGGATCGCGTTGAACTGGTCACTAAATCCGCAAAACCTGACAACGATTCCGTTCGCTGGAGTTGCGACGGCTCGCCTAACTTCACCATTACAAGCGGCGATCGATCTGAACCCGGTACCGATGTTATTCTTCATCTGATGGAAGACGAATTGGAATATATTGAACCAGCAAGAATACGCAACCTAGTTAATACTTATTGCGACTTTATGTCGATCCCAGTTCAACTTGAAGGTGAAACTATTAATAAGATGATAGCTCCTTGGCGCAAGAGCGCCCGTGAATTAACCGATCAGGATTATATAGATCTTTATCATTATCTATATCCATTTCAAGGAGATCCATTACTTTGGGTTCATCTGAACACAGATTATCCTTACAATTTACAAGGAATTCTATTTTTTCCAAAACAAACTGGCAGAGCTGATTGGGAGAAAGGAGAGATCAAACTTTACTGCAATCAAGTTTTTGTAAGTGATTCGATAAAGGAGGTTGTTCCTCGGTACCTCCTTCCTTTAAGAGGCGTGATTGATTCGCCTGATATTCCTTTAAATGTAAGCAGAAGTGCCTTGCAAACCGATCGAAGAGTAAGATCCATAGGTAATTTTGTTGCGAAAAAAGTATCTGATCGTCTTCGTAGTCTGAAAAAAGATGATTCCAAATTATATGCAGATGCATGGGAATCTTTGGCCCCTTTTGTAAAGATAGGAGCTATGGAGGATGATAAATTTGCAGAGCAAGTGGAAGAACTTATTCTATTTGCAACCAGCGCTGATCCCTCAACGGAAGATGGCGGAGATCCATTTGCAGGCAAAGAGCACGCCTACACAACCTTTGCAGGGTATCGAGGGAGAATGAAAAGTGATGAAAAAAAGATTTTGTATTGTACAGATGAAGTATCACAGTCTGCAGCATTAAATTTGTGGACATCCCAGGACAGGGAAGTCTTATTTGCAGAAACAGTGATTGATAGTCAATTCATCCCATGGCTGGAATCTCGCCATAATGAATTTACATTTCAGCGAGTTGATGCAGAATTAGACGATTCACTAAGAGAGGAGTTACCCGAAATTAGCGATGCCGATGGAGAAACCAAGAGTGAGAGCATTCGAAAACTAATCAAAGAAGCACTTTCTAATGATAAAGTAACAATTCAGGTGCAATCGCTTAAATCCGGATCTGAGAGTCCAGCTGCATTAATTTTGCTTCCCGAGCAAATGCGACGCATGAATGATATAGGTGCATTGATGGACCAGAAACTCCCTGGCTTACCAGATCATCATGTGCTGCTAGTAAACCAAAAACATCCCCTTGTGGAAGGATTGCTGAAGTTACAAGCAGGCGGTGTGATTGTTGGTGATTCAGGTCAGTCGCCTAGTGAACAACTTGCAAGAGATCTGGCTCAACATCTTTATGCCACCGCAAAGCTATCGGTAGGAGGGCTAGATCCACGGGAGCTAGCTGCGTTCCAGGCAAAGAACCTTCAATTAATGTCGCAGTTAATGGAAAGAGGTCTTTGAACACCCACTTTGCTAAGGTATGACTACGGTTAATACCCATCGCTTCTAAAGGTCCTCGTTATGTCACGGGTGTGTCAGCTCACAGGTACTCGCGCTAATAACGGCATGGCTGTGAGCCACTCCCACATAAGAACAAAAAAGTTGCAACAGGCCAATTTGCAACAACGTCGTCTTTGGTGGGCAGAGGGTAAGCGTTGGATCAACCTTCGCATCACAACACGTGCGTTAAAAACAATTCAAAAGAAAGGTTTAGGTGCATATGCTCGTTCTCTTGGCATCAATCTCGCCAAACTCTGATTCTTTCTAGAGTTTCGCGACTTGAATTGTATAGATGAACAGGCGATCATTCATCCAAATAGTTTTTTTTGGATTTCTAGCCCTTGTAAGTCGCCCCCAACGCTCACTAGCCTTAGGTGGAAAGTTACCTGAAGTAGGATCCCTAGCTCCTGACTTTGAGTTACCAGGTGTAAGCATTCTTGCCCCCCAACAGACTCAATGGAATCTCAGGAGTTTTAAAGGGCGTTGGTTGGTGCTTTATTTCTACCCAAGGGATTTCACTTCTGGGTGCACGATCGAAGCGCACAGCTTTCAACAAGCACTGCCAATGTTCAAATTGGAAGGGGCAGAGGTTTCAGCAATCAGTGCTGACTCTGTTAGTGATCATGAATCGTTCTGCAGTTCTGAGAAGCTGGCTTTTCCATTGCTGTCCGACCCGAATGGTGACGTGAGCAAGGCATACGGATCCTGGATGGCTCCGTACTCCATGCGACATACGTTTCTAATCGATCAAGACTCAGTGCTCCGTGCAGTCTGGACTGGAGTGCGCCCTGTTGGCCATGCCAAGGAAGTACTTAATCGACTTCGTGAACTCAAGGCCAATTGAGCATTCTGCTCGTGTTAGAGGTAGGGAGTTGAACTTGGCTCAATGGAGCCGCTCGTGAGGATTCTGCTATGGCGATTGAAAAAGGGCAGAGTCCTTTTATCCTTCTATATCACAGAACTCCATTCGATGAAGGCAAGGATGAGAATGGCAACAGGGTTTGGTGCGATCAAAAAAGTCCTAATGGAATTATCCCTACACTGAGAAACCTATTTCGTACTCGAGAAAACGGTACATGGATCGCTTGGAGAAAAGTAGATGCAATCGAAGATTCAAATGATGAACGCATCGCGATGTCAAATCCAAAACCTTTTACATTACGAAGGATTCCACTTGAAGAAAATCAAATATCTAGTTTCTATCATGTTACATCAAAGGAATCATTCTGGCCCATTCTTCATACTTTTCCAACATATTTTGATGTTAACAATGCGGATTGGGAGATCTTTGAAGAGGTTAATCTTCGTTTCGCAACAGCAGCCTGCCATGAGGCTGCTGAATCAGCAACAGTATGGGTACATGATTACAACCTTTGGCTCGTTCCTGGATACATTAGAAGCTTAAGACCTGACTTGAAAATTGCATTTTTTCATCACACTCCATTTCCTGGTAACGATGTTTTTGCAATACTGCCCTGGCGTGAGCAAATAGTTGAAAGTCTGTTGAGTTGCGATGTTGTTGGCTTCCATATCCCAAGATATACAGAGAACTTTGCCCGTGCAGCTAATTGTCTATTAGGTGCAAAGAAAGGCTCAAAACAACCTGTTAATGCAAGATTTGTGTCTATCGGATCAGCATTAACAGAACCTTCGGAAACACCTTGTTTATTTTACAAGGGGCGTGAAATTAAACTTTTGTCTTCACCTGTTGGAACATCACCTGATGTTATTTTAAAACTGGCTGACAGAGATGATGTTCGAGAGCTTGCCGATAAGATCGATGATGATACGAAAAAAGGGAGAAAGCTTATTTTATCGGCCAGTCGTGTCGACTACACCAAAGGTAATGAAGAACTTCTGCTTGCATTTGAACGCCTATTAGAACGTCGTCCGGATTGGCATGGAAAGGTTGTTCTAATGCTTGCTTGTGTTGCAGCGGCAAGTGGAATGAAGATCTACGAAGAGACTCAACGAACCATTGAAGAAACTGCAGGACGAATTAATGGACGATTTAGTCTTATCGATTGGGTGCCAATACGATTTTCAACACGTCGAATTCCATATGAAGAGATGGTGGCATGGTTTACTCGGTCTGATATTTGCTGGATCACGCCTCTTCGTGATGGCTTAAATCTAGTCGCCAAGGAATATGCAGCTGCTCGTAAGGATCGAGGTGGGGTTCTTGTGTTGTCTGAGTTCACTGGAGCTTCAGTTGTACTGAATGGTGCTGTCTTAACTAATCCTTACTCTCATCGTCAAATGGATGAAGCCATTGAACGCGCTCTGGAAATGCCGGAGACAGAGCAAATTCAAAGAATGAGCAGGATGAGTCGTGCCGTTGAAAGTTTTACTGTTAGTGATTGGGTCAACGAACAAATGAGCGCACTCGACAATCACCCCTCAGCTGAATAGTGAAAAGATTAATCCTTCGAAGACGAGTACTGGCAATCATTACTGGTCTCATTATTTTCATTGCCACCATTCGTTTAGCTAATGCAAGAGAGATAGAGTCAATATCCTTTCTTTTTCCAGCTCCATATGCAGATGCTACAAGTGAATTGGTTCAACAATTCAATCGAGAAAACCATGGAAAGATAAAGCTCAATATTATTCGTGGTCCATTTGCCACTGATGCTGTGTCTGATTTAGCTATTAGCAGTTTACTTTTAGGTCGTGCACCATTTGATGGATTGCTAATGGACGTCACTTGGTTACCAAAATATGCAGCGGCTGGTTGGATTGAACCACTTGATTCATATTTTGATGAGAATGACGTGACTTCATTGGCAGAAGGTGCAAGAGAGGGTAATTTCTACAATGATCATTTATATCGGTGGCCATTGGCTGCCGATATGGGATTGTTGTATTGGAGAACTGATTTGATGGATGCTCCTCCTCAAACACCTCAGGAACTTATTTCAATCAGCAAATCCATACAAAAAGAAAAAAAGGTTGAATGGGGATATGTTTGGCAAGGTCGTCAATATGAAGGTTTAAGTTGTGTTTATTTAGAAATGATTAAAGGTTTTGGCGGATTCTGGTATCACCCAAATGATAATCGGATTGGCCTGGATCAATCAGCGGGCGTCACAGCAGCAGCATGGCTCAATTCACTCATTGAACAGGGTGTAAGTCCAGAGGCAGTCACAAATTTTGCAGAGCCTGAGGCTCTCCAGAGCTTTAGAGCAGGAGATTCTGCATTCATGCGTAATTGGCCTTATGCCTGGTCAGAACTCCAACAACCTGACAGTCCCATTAAAGGGAAAGTTGGTGTTACTACTATGGTTGCAAACCCTGGATATTCAACATCCACCAACGGTAGCTGGGGTCTAACAGTGTTGAATGAATCCAGTCATATTGAGGCTGCTGTCAAGGCAATACGTTTTCTCACTAATAATGATTCACAAAAGCAACTATTTCTTCAACATGGTTATACACCTACTAAAAAAAGTATATTTGAGGACCCTTTACTCCTTGAAGAAGAGCCAATCCTGAAAGAACTAGACCGTGCACTAAATGTTTCAAAAGCAAGGCCTGAAACTCCCCTTTATGCACAAATCAGTGATGTCTTACAGCGTCAATTAAGCGGAGTGCTAACAGCTGAGCAAACCCCTCAACAGGGTATGTCACAAGCCACACGTAATACGCAAGAAATCCTGATATCAGCCGGAGAACAACGATGATCATATTGTTATTAATTCCATCATTGCTACTTCTTCTCATTGTTTTTGTTGTACCCTTGCTTCGCTACTTGTGGTTAAGTTTTCATGCTGATTCGGTTGTAACAGGATTAATTCCGATTCCTAACCATGGTGCTAATTGGGTCAGGTTGATCAGTGATGAAAGATATTGGCAGGCGCTAGGTCAAACCTTTCGATTTGCCGGGGTTTCTGTTTGTGTTGAATTGGTACTTGCACTTTGTATCGCTCTTCTTTTGGATCAGAGATGGCGAGGTCGAAGTGTTGTGCGGGCAATAACACTGATACCGTGGGCACTCCCAACAACAGTGATGGCCTTAGGATGGAGATGGATTTTCAATACACCTTACGGGCCTATCGATCATCTCACCAATTTGATTGGTATCGGATCATTGAATATCCTCGGTGAACCAAATTTTGCTTGGTTGGCTACCGTTTTTGCAGACGTATGGAAAACAACTCCCTTTGCAGCTTTAATTATCCTTGCAGGGCTGCAAACGATCCCTTCAGATCTCTACGAAGCTCTTCGCCTGGAGGGGGCACAATCATTATCGATCCTTCGTCGCATAACTCTTCCATTGCTTCGTCCTTATATTCTCCTAGCATTGCTATTCAGACTAGCTCAAGCCTTTGGAGTGTTTGATTTGATTCAAGTCCTCACTGGTGGAGGTCCTGCAGGCAGCACGGAAAGTGTTGCTTTATACGCCTATTTGAATGCTCTTAGATTTCTAGATTTCGGCTACAGCGCCACTCTAATTATTAGCAGTTTTATTTTTATATGCATGACTTGCATAGTGGCTTGGTTTTGTATTAAAGCATTTTTCCCTCAGCATTCACTGCCTAAGGAGCTCACTAAATCATGAGCAAACGTTTTCTAATATTAATTCTTTTGGTCTGGTCTTTAGGCCCGTTATTTTGGCAAATTTATACTTCCTTCAGTACCGAGGCAGCTCTCGTTCAACCTTTTTCTTCCATTGATCAACGCTGGACTTTAATTCATTATCATAGCATTCTCTCTTCCAATCCTCCATTCTGGCGCTATTTAATTAACAGCTTCATTGTCGGCGTTGCATCAACTTTTCTGTGTTTATTCTTGGCCATACCTGCCTCTTATGCATTGAATAAAATTTCAACAAAGATTGCTGCGACAGCTCGTTTGGGACTGGTAGGAGCAGCATTATTTCCCTATGTACTACTTTTCTTGGCATTATTAGAGATTGCTCGTGATCTTAACCTTGGCAATAATCTATTGGCTTTAAGCATTCCTTATGCAGCTCTAACACAACCTCTTGCGGTGCTTTTACTCAGCAGCGCCTTTCATAATATTCCTAGTGAGTTAGAGGATGCTGCAAAACTGGAGGGTCTTAGTCTCTGGCAACGGTTACGTTGGGTTTTAGTGCCGTTGATTGCACCAGCGACTGCAAGCACGGCTATATTAGTTTTTCTTTTTTCCTGGAATGAATATCCTATAGCATTGACATGGATCAGTGAATCCAGCAAATTAACGCTGCCAGTTGCCATGGCAAGGATCGCTGGGTCTTCGGTTTTCTCAGTCCCTTTTGGTGCTTACGCTGCAGCAACAGTTCTCGGTTCAATCCCCCTTGTCTTACTGGTTTTGATTTTCCAGAAACCTATTGTTTCAGGCCTCACTAGCGGAGCTGTAAAAGGATGACTCTTCAGATTCAAAATTTGGGGAGATGTATTGGTCAGCACTGGATTGTTCGCCATCTTAATCTTCATGTTGATGATGGAGAATGTGTTGCACTTGTCGGGCCTAGTGGTTGCGGTAAAAGCAGCACTTTACGACTGATTGCGGGCCTAGACCAGGCAACAGATGGAGATATCTTTCTCAATAATGTCAACGTAACGCGCTTCAATGCTCGTCAGAGGGCCATCGGAATGGTCTTTCAAAGTTATGCTTTACTACCTCATCTGAGTGTTAAAGAAAACCTTGAACTTGGACTTCGAGTTCGAGGTGTTCGAGCTTCTGAAAGGCGAAATCGTATTCGTGAGATGCTCGATTTAGTGCAGCTCAATGACCGAGCTGAGGTTTTGCCAGCCCAGTTGTCTGGAGGACAGCGTCAGCGAGTCGCTTTAGCCCGGGCTTTACTGAGAGATCCAGATGTTTATTTACTCGACGAGCCAATGAGCAATTTAGATGCACAACTACGGGAGGAATTGCGGCCTGAATTACGTCGTCTGGTGCTCCATCGTCATAAACCTGTCATTCATGTCACTCATGATCAGCATGAAGCGATGGCTGTCGCTGATCGTATTGCAGTGCTCAATGCCGGGCATATAGAACAGGTGGCTACTCCTGAGGAACTTTATCATCATCCTGAGACATTGTTTATTGCTCAATTTATTGGGCGCCCACAGATCAATTGTCTCTTGCCTCAACAGGACATCATTCGTGCTGTTAGGCCTGAAGATATTTACTTTTCTCCTCAGGGAATCCATTGCCAATTGGTGTCACGCGAATGGCTTGGAAGTTCTCAACTTCTCTACTTAGAATCACCACAAGGTCCTTTAAGAATGGCATGCCCAACTCACACTGAGATCCCTGAGTCTCTAATAGTCAACTGGAATTCATCATCAGAGCATCATTTTGATTCTTTGACAGGTCAAAGGATCAATTAACTCCTATGTTTGATCATGGTGAAACCTATCGATCATTTTTTCGCTTGTTACTAGTCTTACTTGATGTCACTCTCTAGAGATCTAGACTATAGATAGAGAACTGGGATGTCAGTTCATTTTGTTATTCATTTATTTACTCATAAGTCATGAATCTATCTATTGCCTTTACGTCATTGTCATTAGCCGCGTAGACAATTTGCCCTTACCTTTTAATCACTCATACGCAAAGCCATTTTTAATACTCTCTCATGCTCCATTGATTTTGTACGGATGGACTCAAGCATCACCAGTGAAGGTGGCTTTAACAAGCATCGCCTCCATTGATTGAATAATGCTTCACGATCTGGCAGCTCATTTAAATCAGACCATGGCGCCCCTGCTGTTCTGGCTGCGGCCTCCACTTTTGGATCGTAGCTCAAGGCCGAAGTAGGACATTGACTAATCATCGACAAAATCAGAGCATGCAATCGCATGGCGATGACCAAACTTGCCTCACAAAAAATTGCCTGCACATGTTGAATATCCTTTGCAATCACTGTTGATGATTGCTTGGCAAGTGTTTCTGTCACTAAACCTCTGGAACAAAGTGATGACAGTAAATCGACATCCTGTTGTCCATGAAAGGCTAACCATGTAACGCTCAAACCTGTTTCTTTGCACAGTTTGTCGACTGCCTGAAGCAAAATTGACCAACCTCTGTCGCTGAGTAAAGACGTTGGTCTCCAACACAACACAATATTCCCTCCTCCTTGATGAGGATGCATTGGATAGTTCCAGACTGGATCTGGAGCCACTGACATTGATCTTTTTACTCCTAGCCATCGGGCCAAATCCATCGATGCATCATCTCTCCACGTGATGAATGATGGATAATTCAGAGATCTGCGCACCAGAAAACGGCTGAATGAATGCTTCAATGGACCTAGTCCCTGTCCCCATAAAACCACTGTCTTTCGATTCACTCTTGCCGCTAGAATTACAATTAAGTAGTAAATAAGACTTCTGACACTGGTGCTGTCCTGTAGCAGACTACCTCCACCAAGTACAACCACTTGGACCTTGCTAATACTCCTTATAATTGTTTTGAGCGATCGTCTATTGACTACCACAGCATTGGGAACAATCCTACGAACAGCTTCTGAGTCATGGCCCGTAATCACCGGTTGCCATGTGCTTGGCAGTTGACGAATCAACACCTCTAAGAGGGCATCATCTCCAAGATTGTGTTCTCCGTAGTAACCGCAGAGCAGAACACGCCTTATCGGTGAAGCTTGAGCCAAGCCAGACATTCATCAGAACATGGATAGTCCCATTATCGTCGGCCTGCTACTCCTAGTTTGGATCCATCTTTTGATTCTGACGCTATGCATGACCTCTCGTTGGCAACATGGTGGATCCACGTGGCTTCGGTTTTCGAGTGGTTGTTAGCGATGGTTCTGATTGCTCAACGCGGTTTCCGTCAATCTCAACTAAGCATGATCTGGCTTTCGGCGGCGATGATTCCAGCTCTTGTAAGTGCTATGGCCGCATGCACGTGGCATCTTTATGACAATTCCGAGAGTCTTCGCTGGCTTGTGACTCTTCAGGCTTCCACGACCCTTCTGGGAAACGTCACTTTGGCCATTGCAGCCTGGAATCTACAACGCGAATCTTTGGTGAAGAGTTGACAATGCATGTTGATCCGGCACCACTTTTTGCAATTTCACTACTCCCCTACCTTGCCTTTCTTCATTATCTGGGGCGAAGCCAACAACTTCCAAAATTGACCGTTACTGGATTTCAACTCACCTTGCTTTTCGTTGCTGTGACCATCGCGGCTTCAGTGATAGCCGTAGTTCACTACCACTCTGAATTAGTTGCTGTGGATTGGCTGCACGGTGGTGCTGAGTCCTTTCTCACCTTGAGCAATGGCTGCATTGTGGTCGGTCTATTCAGAGCTAAATCGGATAAACCAGTAAATAACTCTTACGAGGAGGAGTCCTTGGGGCGTTGAAATTGGAAGATAAGGTGTCGCTTGTTGCGCTGCATGTTCACCCCTCTTCTCGCTATCGCCCCCGCCTCCGTCTCCTGGTCACCCAAAGTTGCCCTTGTGATGATCGTCTGCAACATCATCGCCATCGCGATTGGTAAAGCCACCATTAAGCATCAGGACGTGGGCCTCAAATTGCCCAACCCCTCTTTCTTTGGTGGTATGAGCCACGCCAGCATGGTCGCAACCACGAGTCTGGGACACGTGATTGGAATTGGGGCCATTCAGGGGTTAGCAGCTCGAGGCGTTCTTTAAGTTCAACCTCCTGGAATCAGAAGCTTCGCGATCAGCCAGCTGAGGTCACCTCAGCTGGCATTTTTTGTTCGAGTTTGAGTGAGCCAGCTGTAGTCAGCACGAAATGATTCTTGATGCGCACCGCCATTTGATCAGGTGTCAAACCCAAAGCCTCAAAACTTTGTTGAGGTGTGGCGTGATCAACCAGCTGGTCGGGAATTCCGATCCGGAGCATGGGCAGAGTTAGTCCTTTCTCCTGGAGTGATTCGAGAACGGCAGAGCCAAATCCACCCGCCAATGCTCCTTCCTCCATCGTGACGATCTTGCCGATCCGTTGCGCCATTGGATGAATCATCGCTTCGTCCAGTGGACGCAAATAACGCGCATTGATGACTGCAGCCTCCACGCCAACTGTTGACAAGCGTTCAGCAGTTGCCATGGCCTTTGGAACCATTGCGCCATAGGCAACGATCAAAACATCCTTTCCTTCACGTAGGACTTCTCCACAGCCGATAGGGAGTGCCTCCCAGCCTTCTTCCATGAGGGGAACCCCCTCTCCTGGGCCGCGAGGGATTCTTAGGGCAGTTGGCCCATCGTGATTGAGACAAGTCACAAGCATCTGCTGAAGTTCTGCTTCATCCTTAGGAGCCATCACCGTGAAATTAGGAATCGCACGCATATAGCTGATGTCGTACTGTCCTTGGTGTGTCGGGCCATCGGCTCCGACGATTCCAGCCCGATCAAGAACAAAAGTCACGGGTAATTTTTGAATACCTACATCGTGAATGAGCTGATCGAAAGCACGTTGTAGAAAGGTGCTGTAGATGGCAACAACTGGTCTGAGTCCATTGCATGCCATTCCTGCGGATAAGGTCACGGCATGCTGCTCAGCAATGCCAACATCGATGTATTGGTCTGGAAGAGCCTTTTGAAGAATGTCTAAACCGGTCCCTGTCGCCATAGCGGCTGTGATTCCTACAACGCGAGGATTCTGCTCGCAAAGTTTGACTAGAGTTTGGCCAAAGACCTTGCTATAGCTCGGTGGTTTAGGAGTTTTACTAGGTCTTGCTTTACCTGTACTGAGATTAAAGGCTGATTGAGCGTGATATCCGACTTGATCTTCTTCGGCATAGGGGTATCCCTTGCCCTTCTTGGTGACAACGTGAACCATGACAGGACCACCCTCACGATGAGCGGCCTGAAATGTGCGCGTCATCTCAGTAATGTCATGACCATCGATTGGCCCCATGTAGGTGAAACCAAGTTCTTCAAATACTGCACCAACTTTGGGGACTGCTAGTCGACGCATGCTTTCTTTGAGTCGATTGAGTTCTGGTGGTATCTCCCCACCCATAAATGGAAGATTGCGAACACTTTCCTCAACGCTTCCGGATAAGAACTGGAGAGGAGGACTAAGACGCATCCGGTTGAGATAGGTCGAAAGCGCACCAACTGGTGGGGAAATCGACATGTCGTTGTCATTAAGCACAACGAGCAGTGGAGTGGTTGGCAAATGGCCAGCATGATTAATAGCCTCCAAGGCCATCCCTCCAGTCAGCGCACCGTCCCCAATCACAGCAACGCATTTGTAATCAAGGCCCAGACGATCACGCGCTATAGCCATCCCTAGGGCTGCCGAAATGGACGTGCTGGCATGCCCGGCGCCGAAATGATCAAATCGGCTTTCTGATCTCTTCAGGTATCCAGCAACCCCGCCTTGCTGACGCAAGGAGTCAAATCGTTCAAATCGTCCTGTAATTAACTTATGTGGATAGGCTTGATGCCCTACATCCCAGACGACTTTGTCTTGATCGAGATCAAGGGTTTGATACAGAGCCAGAGTTAATTCGACGACACCTAATCCAGGACCAAGATGTCCGCCGCTATTGGACACCACTTCCAAATGGCGGTCTCTGATCTGTTGCGCAACCTCCTCAAGCTGCGCCAATGGCAGTCCTTGCAGCTGATTCGGATGGGTTATTTCGCTCAGATGCATTCCCATCTCTTGACCGATCTCTTCAATCTAGGGGCCCCACCGCCCCTTCGCGATCTTCTGGGGTTGTCAGACTGTCGAGATGGATCATTACTTGCCAAGGATCCTGCGTGCCCGTGTCTATGACGTGGCCCGGGAAACCCCTTTAGAACTCACGAAAATTCTCAGCCGAAGGCTGAACAACAGCGTTTGGTTGAAACGGGAAGACCTCCAACCTGTTTTTTCATTCAAGTTGCGAGGTGCCTACAACCGCATGGCTCAACTCTCGCAAACCGAGCTCAAACGCGGAGTGATCGCATCAAGTGCAGGTAACCATGCCCAAGGCGTCGCTCTCAGCGCAGCGCATCTCGGATGTAGGGCTGTGATCGTGATGCCCGTTACCACTCCTTGTGTCAAGGTCGATGCCGTTCGCCAGCTTGGAGCAGAGGTTGTGCTCCATGGTGAGACTTACGACGAGGCTTATGCAAAAGCCAGATCTCAAAGCGAAGCAGAAGATCTGTGTTTTATCCATCCATTTGACGATCCAGAAGTCATCGCTGGACAGGGAACTGTTGGGATGGAAATTCTTCGTCAATGCCATCAACCTCCAGACGCGATCTACGTGGCCGTCGGTGGCGGTGGATTGATCGGGGGGATAGCTGCTTATGTGAAAAGTCTCTGGCCGGCTGTTCAGATCATCGGCGTTGAGCCCCATGATGCCGCAGCCATGACCCTGTCCTTAGAGGCAGGTCAACGGATTCGCTTGCCACAGGTTGGGCTCTTCGCGGATGGTGTAGCGGTGCGAGAGGTAGGAGAACACACGTTTGAATTGGCCAAGAAGTACGTCGATGACATCGTTACGGTCAGCACTGATGAAATCTGTGCCGCGATAAAGGATGTGTTTGAAGACACCCGATCAATTCTTGAACCAGCTGGCGCCCTCGCTGTGGCTGGCCTCAAAACTGATGTAAGTCGGAGATCACTTGAAAATCAAAATCTTGTTGCCGTCGCCTGTGGCGCCAATATTAATTTTGCTCGCTTGCGTTTCGTCGCGGAACGAGCCGAACTCGGTGAAGAGCGCGAAGCCATGCTCGCGGTAGAAATTCCAGAGCATCCAGGAAGTCTTCGGATGCTATGCGAATTACTGGCAAATCGCAGCCTCACTGAGTTCTCTTATCGCATGGGGGCTGGGGAGCAAGCTCACATTTTTATGGGTGTTCAGGTCAGCGGTCTCGATGACAGAACAGCCTTGATCTCACATCTCAAAACCCATGGCTATGCCTGCCTGGATCTCAGTAACGATGAACTCTCCAAGGTGCACCTTCGACACATGGTCGGAGGTCGGCTTCCAGCCAGCTCGTTTAAAAGTGATGCCAAAGAACTTCTTTATCGCTTTGAGTTTCCAGAGCGACCTGGAGCCTTGATGCGCTTTGTGACAGCCCTGCATCCTGAATGGAGCATCAGCATTTTCCACTACAGAAATCACGGCGCTGATGTTGGCAGGATCGTCGTTGGAGTTCTTGTGAGTGCCGACGACCTCAAGGAATGGCAATCGTTTCTTGATGATCTTGGTTACAGCAGTTGGGAAGAAACGAACAATCCCGCATATCAACTTTTCCTTGGTGGATGATTCGTAGTCACACATGGCCAAAACGGCCTTCAGCGGTAATTTGATGAAGGCTTTGAGGGGGCGGTGATGGCAGAACCATCAGAACGAAGCAACAATCCGGAGTTCAATCTCTCCCTTGTTGCTCGTCTAGAGGCAATCCTTTATTTAAAAGGCAAAGCCATGTCCCCTGCTGAACTTGCAGCGCTTGCCGACACGACTGAAAAGGAAACTGAGCAGGGCTTGTTAGCCCTAGCAGCCGGATACGCACAAAGAGACACGGCCCTAGAAATTCATGAGAACAGTGGTCGCTATAGCCTTCAACTAAGGGCTGGCCTCGGTGAACTTGTTCGTAACCTATTACCCGTCAACCTCTCAACAGCCACGCTGAGAACGCTCGCCACGATCGCTCTCAAAAGACGCATTCTGCAGTCGGAGCTTGTGGACTTACGGGGTTCAGGAGCCTATGACCACATCAAGGAACTTCTGAGTCAGAACTTCATTGAACGGAAACGGCAAAGCGAAGGGCGCTCGTATTGGCTCAGTCTTTCTGAAAAGTTTCACCGCACATTTTCCGTTCTTCCTGATCGGGGTAACTCAGAACCTGATCAGGCTGCATAAAGTTCCTTCATTCCCCACAGTCGAGAACCACCAATGGATTTGAGTTTTGTTTCCACCTTTCTCCAGATCATTGCGCAGACCTTGCAGATTTATTCCTTTGTCTTGATCGTGCGAGTCCTTCTCACCTGGTTCCCGAATGTGGATATGGGGAACCCAGTGCTCAGCACAGTGAGTTCGATCACTGACCCTTACCTCAATGCCTTTCGAGGACTGATTCCTCCTCTGGGAGGCCTGGATTTATCCGCAATTCTCGCTTTCATAGCCCTCAGCTTGATGCAGCAACTCTTGATGTCAGCCAGCTTTGCCTTTGCAGGTGGGTTTGTTAATTACGCCTAAGAAGGATGTAAGCCCATGAGCTCAGCGGTCATCACCACTCCCTTGCAATTGTCCACGATCTGAGCGATCACGCAGTTTCTTGAGGTTTTGAATGGCCACATCTTCCAGCTGATACCCAAGTTCACTGGCGAGTTGAGACACGTACCAGAGCACATCACCGAGCTCCAGTGCGATCTCAGCTCGCACCTCATCATCAAAGTGCCCGGCTCGATCGCGAATCACCTTCTTCACTTTATCTGCAACTTCCCCAGCCTCACCACTGAGACCAAGGGTTGGATAGATCGGATTTTTTCCTGCATCTGGGTAGAGAGCGGTTCTTCGAGCTGCTACCTGATAACCATTGAGGTCCATACAGTTCATGTGGAAGAGAGTCATCATTCAACAAGTTTTCGAGAGCCCATGGGCTAGACGGTAGATTCCGCAAGCTTCAAGTCCTGTGGATGGCTCAGATCGATCTAAACCGTAGAACCAAGATCGTGGCCACCATCGGGCCCGCAACGGAAAGTCCTGAACGGATTCGAGAGTTGGTTCAAGCCGGCGCGACGACGTTTCGATTGAATTTTTCTCATGGTGATCACAGTGAGCACGCAGAAAGAATTGCCACCATCCGACAGGTGTCCCACGAACTGGGCGCTCACATTGGCATTCTCCAGGATCTACAGGGTCCGAAAATCCGATTAGGTCGATTCGAAGAAGGACCGATCACTCTTGCCAAGGGTGATCAATTCGCTCTGACTGCCAAGCAGGTGAGGTGTAACCAGACGATTGCAACAGTGACTTACGACAAGCTGGCTGAAGAAGTCTCTGTAGGGAGTCGGATTCTCCTGGATGATGGACGTGTCGAGATGAAGGTTGAGCGTGTTGACGCTGTTGACCAAACTCTTCACTGCTCAGTTTCAGTTGGTGGTGTTCTGTCGAACAACAAGGGCGTCAATTTTCCAGATGTGCAGCTTTCTGTAAGAGCACTGACACAAAAGGATCGGCAGGATCTCGCCTTTGGCCTTCATCAAGGGGTGGACTGGGTAGCACTGAGCTTTGTCCGCAATCCCTCTGATATGCAAGAGATCAGAGAATTGATCCGCAAGCATGGGCACAGCACACCTGTCGTCGCAAAAATCGAAAAATTTGAAGCGATCGATCAGATTGACGCGATTTTGCCACTTTGCGATGGGGTCATGGTTGCCCGTGGTGATCTAGGCGTCGAGATGCCTGCAGAAGAAGTTCCACTGTTGCAAAAAGATCTCATCCAAAAAGCGAACAGCCTTGGGATACCGATCATCACAGCTACCCAGATGCTTGACTCCATGGCCTCCAGCCCCAGACCGACTCGGGCTGAAGTGAGTGATGTAGCCAATGCAATTCTTGATGGCACAGATGCGGTCATGCTTTCTAACGAGACAGCTGTTGGTGACTTCCCAGTTGAAGCAGTGGAAACAATGGCCACGATCGCCAGGAGGATCGAACGTGATTATCCTCAGCGTCCGATCGACAGCCATTTGCCCAGCACGATTCCAAATGCGATTAGTGGTGCGGTGAGCAGCATTGCTCGCCAGCTCAACGCTGCGGCAATTCTGCCCTTAACCAAAAGTGGCGCAACTGCTCACAACGTGAGTAAATTCAGACCCTCAACGCCGATCCTTGCCATCACCAGTGAAATCAGCGTGGCCCGCAAGCTTCAGTTGGTTTGGGGTGTTACACCTCTGTTGATTGAAACGCAGAAGAGCACCACCGCTACCTTCACTCTCGCCATGGGTTGTGCCCAAGAGATGGGTGTGCTTAACGATGGCGATCTCTGCGTGCAAACAGCTGGAACACTGGCAGGTGTCAGTGGATCTACAGATCTCATCAAAGTGGGCATTGTGAGTGCGGTCCTGGGCAGAGGCTCAGGGTTTGGAAGTGGATCAGTCAGCGGAAAGGTGCGCATTGCAATGTCTGCTAGTGATTGTGCCCGACTTGAGCCAGGGGACATTCTTGTGGCTCGCGACACTTCAGCCGAATACTTAGATGGAATCCGCGATGCCGCTGCAGTGATCACCGAACAGCCTGGAGAGGACTCACATGCTGCCGTGATAGCGAAACGTCTTGGCGTACCGGTAATTACAGGTGTGGCCAATGCCACAAGTGATTTACGGGAAGGAGAAGTGGTGACCTTGCACGTGAAAGATGGCGTTGTTCATCGTGGGACGAGCAGCAATCTCTCGATGAAATTAGACACCATGCTCTGATTTAGGTCTTTTGCGTTCATGGCCAGCAAGCTGCCTCTCTCCGACATCGTCGGTATGGCCCTCACCACCGTTAAGGCGAACCGACTACGAAGCTTTCTCACCATGTTGGGCATTGTGATTGGCAATGCCTCGGTCATCACGCTCGTTGGTGTGGGGCGAGGAGCACAGAACCTTGCAGAGGATCAACTCAGCAGTCTTGGAGCGAACGTGTTGTTTGTGGTTCCTGGAACCAACGACACTCGTCGGCAAGGAGTTGCGTTTCCTCGGACACTGGTGCTTGAGGATGCCAAGGCGATTGCTCAACAAGTGCCGAGTGTCAAACGTGTTGCTCCTCAAATCACAGCCAATGAAGTCGTTCAAGCTGGTGCCAGAAGCTCTAGTGCATCCATTTCAGGCATAACCCCTGATTTCTTGCCTGTTCGCAGTTATGAGGTCGCTCAAGGGCGGTTCATCAATGCAGAGGATGAAAAAAGTGCGAAGACCGTTGTAGTGATTGGTCCTGACCTGCGCGATAAATTGTTTCCCTCACGTTCAGCCGTTGGGCAGAGCATCCGAATCAGAGATCAAAGTTTCAAAGTGATTGGAGTGATGGAGCCAAAGGGCGCCGTCTTCGGTTCAAATCAAGATGAAAACGCCTACATCCCACTGACAACAATGGTCTCTCGGCTCACAGGCCGTGATCCCACCTATGGAGTGAGTCTTAGCTTTATCAGCGTGGAAGCTCAGGATGAGCAAAGCACTGGAGCCGCCAAATTTCAAATCACCAACTTGCTTCGGCAACGGCATCGCATCCTGCGTAAAGATGATTTTGCGGTCAGATCTCAGAAAGACGCCCTCACCATCGTTGGCACAATCACCGGCGGGCTAACCCTGATGCTCGCTGCTATTGGAGGTGTGTCGCTACTGGTTGGTGGTATTGGAATCATGAATATCATGTTGGTATCGGTCAGTGAGAGGACGGAAGAAATAGGTCTGCGCAAAGCCCTGGGCGCACGCAGCTCGGACGTTCTTAGACAGTTTTTGGTCGAATCACTGGTTCTGGCGAGTCTTGGCGGTGTGATCGGTACAGCTCTTGGCCTTGGGACCGTTTCTGCAGTTGCCTTGTTGACTCCCTTACCAGCCACGATTGGCGTTTCAACGATTGCGATCACCGTTGGGCTTTCTGGCTCAATAGGCCTGTTTTTCGGTGTCGTCCCTGCCAGACGAGCAGCAATGCTCGATCCGATCGTTGCCTTGAGAAGCCTGTAGTCAAGCCGCTGAAGCAACGGTTGAGCGGAGGAAACTCTTACAGTCTGTGCATTCTCAGTGAATCTATGAATCAGCGTTGGCGTCAGATAGCCCTCTGGATTCTCCCAATAGGCGTTGCCTTACTTCTGGTGTGGCAGTTTGTTGGTAGCGGAACGCTCAATAATCTTGCTGGAACTGGTTCATCAAGCGGCGGAACAACAGTTGCGCCTAGAAACGCAGCCGTAGCTCGGATGAGTTATGGCCGATTTCTTGACTACGTTCAGTCTGGTCGAGTCACCGCAGTCGACATCTTTGACGGCGGTCGTAATGCAGTCGTGGAGGCTGTAGACCCTGATCTTGATAATCGAGTTCAAAGACTCCGTGTTGATCTTCCTGGATTAGCACCAGAATTGATTAATACACTCAAAGAGGAAGGTATCAGTTTTGATATTCACCCACCTAAGACCAATCCACCAGCATTAGGAATTTTGGGGAACCTACTTTTTCCGTTGCTACTCATAGGCTCACTTATTTTTTTAGCACGTCGTTCTAATTCAATGCCTGGTGGCCCTGGTCAAGCGATGCAGTTTGGGAAGACAAAAGCCCGATTTGCAATGGAGGCTGATACTGGCGTGAAATTTGACGACGTAGCTGGAGTTAGTGAAGCAAAGCAAGATCTGGAAGAAGTTGTTACATTTTTGAAGCAACCTGAACGTTTTACTTCTGTAGGAGCACAAATCCCCAAAGGTGTTTTGTTGGTTGGACCACCTGGCACAGGCAAAACGTTATTGGCAAAAGCGATTGCAGGAGAAGCTGGAGTCCCATTCTTTTCACTCTCAGGCTCTGAATTCGTTGAGATGTTTGTCGGAGTTGGTGCTAGCCGTGTCCGAGATTTGTTTAAACGCGCTAAAGAAAATAGCCCTTGTCTTATCTTTATTGATGAGATCGATGCTGTAGGACGTCAACGAGGAGCTGGTATCGGCGGTGGCAACGACGAGCGTGAACAGACTTTAAATCAATTACTCACAGAAATGGATGGTTTTGAAGGAAATAGTGGAATCATTATTCTTGCAGCCACCAACAGACCTGACGTTCTTGATTCGGCGTTGATGCGTCCTGGACGTTTCGACCGCCAAGTCACAGTCGATGCACCAGATATCAAGGGCCGACTTTCAATTCTCGAAGTTCATGCCAGAAACAAAAAACTCGATGAACACCTAACGCTCGAAAGTATTGCGCGTAGGACTCCTGGATTTACGGGTGCTGATCTGGCTAATTTGCTTAACGAAGCAGCCATTCTTACAGCTCGACGACGCAAGGAAAGCATTGGAATTTCTGAAATCGATGATGCTGTTGATCGCATCATTGCTGGCATGGAAGGTCACCCACTCACCGATGGTCGAAGCAAGAGACTGATCGCTTATCACGAGGTTGGTCACGCTTTAGTGGGCACCCTTGTGAAAGATCATGATCCTGTTCAGAAAGTGACTTTGATTCCTCGTGGTCAAGCCCAGGGATTGACATGGTTTTCACCAGACGAAGAGCAAATGCTTGTGTCTCGCGCACAACTCAAAGCGCGGATCATGGGTGCTCTTGGAGGTCGAGCAGCTGAAGATGTGGTCTTTGGGCGCTCAGAAGTAACGACTGGTGCAGGGGGTGACATCCAAATGGTGGCGTCAATGGCCCGCCAAATGGTCACTCAATTTGGGATGAGTCAATTGGGTCCAATGGCCCTTGAAGGTGGGAATCAAGAAGTTTTTCTTGGGCGTGACCTGATGACTCGCAGTGATGTTTCTGATGCAATCTCCAAGAAAATAGACGAGCAAGTTCGTTTAATCGTTATGAAATGCTATGAAGAAACCGTTGAACTCGTGGGAAAGCATCGCCAAGCCATGGACAAATTGGTGGAGCAGCTGATCGAACAGGAGACAATGGATGGAGATGAATTTAGAGCTGTCGTTTCTGAATTTACCGATATTCCTGGGAAAGAGCGCTTTACTCCCCTTCTTGCTTGAGCGAAAGAAAAACCTGAACCAATTAGTGTCTACTTAAATGGTTCAGGTTCTGTACTAATCAGGATCGGCGTTAAACCAACATCATCGGAGGTAGTATTTCAAACAGAATGGACAGGACTTTTATCAATCACGTTATCAATAAGACCATATTGCATCGCTTCTTGAGGTGACATAAAGAAATCTCTATCAGTATCTGTTTGTATTTTTTCCAGAGCCTGACCTGTTCGGTCAGCCAATTCACGATTCAGGCGATCCTTAAGGAATAAAATTTCATCAGCTTGAATTCGAATATCACTGGCCTGACCACTCGCTCCTCCTAACGGCTGATGGATCATGATTCTTGAATGCTGAAGACTACTTCGCTTGCCCTTGGCTCCTGAACAGAGAAGAAATGCACCCATACTGGCCGCAAGTCCAACGCATACCGTATGAACATCTGGCTTGATGTGTTGCATGGTGTCAAAGATTCCAAGTCCGTCATAAACAGAGCCACCTGGAGAATTGACATACAAGAAGATTTCCTTTTCAGGGTCTTCCGCCTCAAGAAACAGAAGCTGAGCCACAATTCGGTTCGCGGAATCGCTCGTGACGGGCTCACCCAAAAAAATGATTCGTTCTCTTAAGAGACGGGAATAAATATCAAAAGCCCTTTCTCCTCGTCCAGATTCCTCGATCACGATCGGGATCATGTTGCATAGTGCCAATTGGAATAATCCTAACGGCGGCATCAGCGGCGCTATGGTCTTAAGTCAAAATCGGGTTGAAGGACCTTGACGGATCATCAAACGATCGCTGACAGCAAGCGTGCCTTCCATAAAGCGTTTCCCTATGTGATTCCTTCCCTTTACAGGAGGACGGCAGACGAGCTCTTGGTAGAGCTGCATCTTCTTAGTCATCAACAGCATTTCAAAAGCGATGCCTTATTTGCTGTTGGCTTGCGACAGGTTTTTACTGCTTTCACGAAGGGGTACAAGCCTGAAGCCCATCTGGAAGAACTCTATTCAGCTCTCTGCACCAGCAATGGATTTGATCCGCTTGTCTTGAAACAACTGGCTGAAGGATCTACATCAGCGGTCTCAGGTCACAGCATCGATGAGGTTCGGGAATGGCTTTCCAACCGAGGAAGTGGAGCTCCTGAACCTTTGGCGAGCGGTCTTGCCAGCGTTGGTGGGGGATCGTTTCACTACTCGCGATTGATGGCCGTCGGCTTGCTGAGCTTGCTTTCCGCCGCCCAAGGAGGGGAACCATCCGATCCAGAACATCTCAAAAATCTGGCTCACCAAATTGGTGAGCAGTTGGGCCTATCCAAGCCCCGTCTCGATAAAGATCTCGGCCTCTACAAATCAAACCTTGAAAAAATGGCTCAGGCCGTTGAGCTCATTGAGGAAACCTTGGCAGCAGAACGACGCAAGAGGGACCGCAAACAGAGTGGTGCTCAGTCTGAAGCCTCTGAAGTGGCAGGCTCAGATGAGGCACCCTCTGATGTGAGCACTAATTGACCACGGATTTCCCACCAAGATTGCTGCCTCCTGGCACTCGGATCTAAAGACGCGATAGCCGGTTTGATGCGAACAGTCAAAGAATCTGCTTGTTTAAGAAGAGCAGGCCAGGAACCACTCATGAGTCCCAGAGAAGAAAGGCCTCGAGGTCGTGCATTGAATAGCAAAACTGAATGATCTGGAGCTGGAATTTTGTGATAAAAGGGTTTCTTTTCAGGGAGTATCGCCAGTCCAGCACTTAAAAGTTCTGGATGATTACTTTGTTGCAACCAACGCCAACCGCCCACAATTCGAGACTTTCCATCATGGTTGTCAGTCCAGATCTTTGTACTCCCAGGTTGACCCTTGACTTGAGAGGGTTTTTGCAGCTGAAAGCCCCTTTCTTTAAGGCGTTGACTCACACGATTTAGCACCGATCCCCAAGTAGCTGCCCCTCCGGGTAAAGGGGCTTGAAATTGAAGGCCTGCTCGATAAGAACCTTGCTCCTGCTGCTCTAAACGTAGCGAGAATGGTGCATTGGCTAGCTCTGCACGAACAGATTGATCAACTCCATACAGCGATTCCAAAGGCTGCTGAATGATTTGCCGATTGAGCAACGTCCCGAGCATTAAATCAACACGTTCACCATGAACTTCCATCAGGCTGGTCTGGTCCAGATCAGAAGGCATCTGACGATGAGAAGCAGAAATAATCCAACCTTTCTTCGGCTGCACTGCAGCTACAGCGAGCGATCTGTCACCAACGATTCCACCCCAAATGAGCTTGTTGCCACTTAAACGAAGCGCAAGACAGCCGTAACGGGCTTGTTGCAGCAACGGTGCCATTGTCCCGCTGATGACAGCCAGAGCATCGCCAGTCCAGTAAACAGCTGGAGCCTTGGCCAGACGCTGCATACAGCGGTTCTGAAGCGAGTTTGGTTGAGCAGGAAGTTCTGGCTGATGTTTGAGCCTTTCAATCAATTGTTGACGATGTAGCTCATCAGAGCCGAGCATCGTCAATCCCAAAACTTGATGCTTGCGAAGATTCTTAGTGTTGTCAGCGATGAGATGATCGGGAAGGATTAAATAGGCATCGCCATCCTCTGACCATCCCTGCCACCAAACGGAACGACCCTGTCGTCTCCATAAGTCGGCAGCACGAGTCAGCCCAAGTCGCTGATTCCAAAGCTGTGGAGCAGGCCGACCTGAATCTCCTTGAAAAGCCTGAATCAAGCTGAAAGCAGCAGAAACACGACTCAATCCAGCAGGGATGCCTGTGACCTCCTGCACCGGGTCGGTCAGCAGGATGCCAAAAAAACCGCTTAACAAAACAGTCGCTAAGCCCAAAGAAGTGACGGGCAGAGACTGAACTGTGGATCGATAGCTGGAGATCTTCAGAGGGGAGTCAGTTGGGACCACTGGAACGCCTTCGACGACGATCCTTCCACTCAACAGCGGAAAGATAAACGACGATCACACTGACAAAAACCAAAAGGACAGAAGCGATGAGCGCCAGTACCTGACTGACGATGGGAGCTTGCAGTGTTTCGCTCACTTCAGAAGTTCAGCGTGCCATCACCATTACGGCCCCAAACCACCATCGCGATTGAAAAGCTGAAGACAGCAGCAAGGGATGCCCAGGCAACAGTAAACAACATTGAAATGACGCTTGAATGGGAACAGTTTACCTAGGTTCTTCCGGTGAACTGACTGGTTTGTTCATTCCTTTACTTCTTATGACGATGACCACTCCTGGAACTACGAGCGTTGTTCAGCAAGAACGCACAACGATGCGATACCCCAATGCCAGAGTCATCGTTCTGAACGATGACTTCAATACTTTTGAACATGTGGTGGAGTGTCTTTGCAAAATCATCCCCGGAATGAACAGCGATAAAGCTTGGTCACTCGCTCATCAAGTTGATCAAGAGGGTGCCTCAGAAGTCTGGGCGGGTCCTCTCGAACCCGCAGAGTTGTATCACCAGCAGCTCACGAGTAAGGGACTCACCATGGCTCCACTTGAGCGTAACTAATAAAAATGACCACTTCCATTGAAATGAACAGTTTCAAAGGACTTCGTTGGTCCACTTTGCTCCGATTGAGTTTGTTTCAAGCTTGCTTAGGAACCCTGGCGGTACTTTTTACTGGTACCTTCAATCGAATTTTGATCACAGAACTTTCGTTTCCAGCTCTCCTTGCTGGCGGTGGACTTGCATTTGAACAACTTGTCTCACCAGCCCGAGTGCTGTTCGGTCATCTCAGTGACTCAAATCCATTGTTTGGTAGGTATCGAACTCCCTATGTTCTTTTAGGAACGATTGCGATCTGCCTGTTAGCGATTCTCAGTGTACCGGTGAGCTTCAGGGTGAAAGAAGCCCTTGATAGTGGTTCTCCCCTACTAGCCAGCGCAGGAATTGCTGCATTCTGTGGTTTATTCGCTTTGTATGGACTTGGCACGTCCATGGCAAGCACGTGTTATCTAGCTCTCGTCATCGATCGCACTACCGAAGAACAAAGATCGAGATGCATCGCTGTGATCTGGTCGATGCTCACGGTTGGAATCATTGTCGGAGCCATTGCCATCAGTCTTGCCGTCCGCAGGATCGATGGCATTTCAGATCCAATAATCCTGCAAAGCTGGCTTCAGAAATTCATGATTGTCATCACAGCGATCGTCATGTCATTAGCGATTATCTCCACATGGGGAGTGGAACAACCAACAGGAACTGGCAATACTTCTGCCATTCAGGATCTAATCACCATTCGAGATGCCTGGGGGGTGATCAGCACGAGTCGACAGATCATGGTCTTCTTTGGCTTTCTTGTATTGTTCACTCTCGGGCTTTTTCTTCAAGATCCAATTCTGGAAAGTTTTGGAGCTGAAGTCTTTGCAATGCCAGTTTCAAAGACCACTCTTCTTAATGCATGGTGGGGATCAGGAACACTTGTGGGCTTGATGACAGCTGGCTGGTTTATTACACCAAAAATTGGAAAACTATCAACAGCACGACTTGGTTGCTGGCTGGTTATGGGATCGTTGTTGCTTTTGCTGATCAGCGGATGGCGGCAAGTTTCTGGGTTCTTGCCTGTCGTGATGCTGATCTTCGGCCTAGCCGCTGGTATCAGCTCAAACAGTGCATTGACCCTAATGCTTGATCTGACATTGCCTGAAATGGCAGGTACTTTTGTAGGAATTTGGGGATTAGCTCAGGCTCTGTCCCGCGGTTTCGGAAAAGTGATTGGTGGCGGTCTGCTCGATCTTGGCCGACACGTCCTACCCAATGCCGGTCCTATGGCTGGTTACGCACTGGTGTTCTCAATAGAAATTATTGTGATGGCTTGTGCCCTGATTGTATTAAATCAACTCAGCATCAACAAATTCAAGGAAACGACAACACAACGTCTTGAGATGGTTTTGATGGCGGAAATAGACGGTTGAGTCAAGCAGCGGGTGTACTAGAGGAACAGGTCAAGGACAACATAGCCTTGGTTCGCAGTCGTTGGTGCTGGGCTGTGAAAACATATTGAACAACTTTGCCTGGACAAAGGGCGAGGCCCCTTACTTCGTCACCATGAACTTCGGTGGTCAGAATTTTGGCTTTTGGACCCATGCGCGATCTCAGAGGACCTGAGACCTCATTCCTGAGTGAATCGACTGATCGGAGCATGACTCACATTGAACACCTAACTGTTCTCTAGCCAAATTGGCTAAATTAAACAATCTAGATTTTGAATCCAGGGTGGGTCGTCTTGTCGTCACACACAGCACCTACTTGAAAGGGTTGATTCCTTGGCTTAGGGAACTGGCAAGTGATCCACAAGTGCAGACCATCACACCAGGAGTGATTGCACGAGTCAAAGGTCGTTGCCAGGAGCTAACACTGAGGCCCTCCATCCCGATCAAAGGGGGATTTAAACTGATGGCACGTCGAGGAGGAAGCGCTCAGGAGGTCTTTGTTATCACGACTCTCGATAAACCTGCCTTGATCGATCGGATTGCATCTACCAAATCGACTAATTATTGACTGATTATAACTATCACGAAGTCGACATAGTTGATCCAGAATCAATGAAATTAAAATTTCGCACTGAATCAAGTATTAGGCTATTTCAAATATTCAACCGACAAGTATTCGAGGCATGACAATGAATCATTTGATCATCTTTTGTATTTCACAGAAAAAGGCGGTAATAAAATCGGATAATGTCAATAGATTAATCAGCGGAATATGGCTGACACAAGCTCGTTAGAGCCAAGCAATAGTTCACTTACTGCAATTGAATCAAAGAAGCCTGCCCTTGAAAATGATATTTTAACCTAATCTTGAAAGGATTGGTTTTTAAAACAAACGATTCCCCATCAAATATTGGATTATAGATTATGATCGCACTAAAGAGGTGAACAGACTTTCACGTTATCAGGAATCACTAGGGGCTTTCCATGTCTATAGACAACCGCTGCAAGGAGCAACAGACAACAGCCAAGCAAATGGTTATCGACTTCAAGCACACCAAACCTGGCTCTAATGAGCAGCTACGTGCACTGATAACCCTGAGTTTTTTAGTCGGCATGTGGTCTGACTTCCTCAAACATGAGGTAGAGAGAATGGATTTTGCACTAGAGCTAGAAGCAAACATCTAGCGTTATTCAAATTCCAAGGGATAGAGTAAAGAAGACACATTCTTAATACCGGCTATTCCAAAGATATCACTCCCTTCTACTGCTCAAAACACCGTGGACATTAGCCTTGTCTTCGTCTCTGGAGATGTTTATTGATTTCTTGTCAAGATAATCAATCTAATAGCAAACTTAGCCAACCTTAATATAGACAGACTAATGTCTGACCCCCGACAGAATAACAAAATCCCTCTCTGGTTCACACTTGACATCGCATGCAGTCAAAAAAGCAAACTCAATACCGAGCAATATCCAAACTATCCCAATCATGTGCTTAAAATGTTCGCTAAGCGAATGACATGATTTCAATCAAACTGAGAGCGAATAACCTTTGTTCGTGAAACGCCTGAATGCGTTTGATTTCGCTCAACGCTGATATTTACGCTTAAGTAGTTGCAGTCTCTAGTTGTCAGTGCACCAGTCCAACATTGAGAGCCTGTTACATCCAGTCAATTTAAGGAGAATACGCACTGATCGACTGAGTTACAACCTAGGGGGAATTGGCATTGAGATCAGTCAATCCAAGAGTGATGCATCGATAAGGTGTGTAGCGGACAACCTTACAGCTACCTGCATATCGAAGCGTTCAATACACATCATCGCCAGTGAATTAAGGAAATGACATTCAGATTTATATCACTATCATTTCTTCTTCAGTTCTTTGGTACTCCAGCTGTTATATCAGCTGAAAAAGCTTCACTTTCATTTGGACCGGTTGCAGTACCAAGTCGTCTCATGACTCAATGCATAATCCAGGAAAAAATCAACCGTCCTGTCTCACATCCAGACTTCAAAACAGAATGCAAATCACATAACATTGACTATTCAAAATATTGAAGCAACTCTCTAGGTACCAATTGATCTCAAGAGTGCAAGAAAAGCTTGCAGCAAACCACTGCTGAGAATCGAAGAATACAAGATGTTTCTCTGTTTAACCTATCAAGAAGGCTGAGTAAAGAGAACAGAGCATGAAGTTAATCGCTGTTACTTTGAGGCAGAAGATTGCTGATGACGAGGCTGGAGTGTTGCATGTCTTGATGTTCTTGAAGCCGCTGAAACCATAAATGTGGCTGGTCTTTTGCGAAGGTTTCCTAAGTGGGATGTGGTGAGAGTTGTCGCAGGTGAGACTTCGCAACACAGTGTGCAATCATTAGGGTAAACCGCTCTGCCGTGGGAGCCCCAGTGTTCATCTAGAAAACTGGGTGAGCACTACCCGTTCAACTTAAGCTGCACCTGTACGAAAATGATTATCACTTATGCAACACATTGCCTCGGTATTATTACTGTTCGGCTAACCATCATATAAGTATTTGCACTGATCGTTTAACCGCTAAGCATTTATACAGAACCCCTATATCGATCCTGTATCGGTCCACTTTGAATAACAATCAAGAAAGCTAATCCAGAACGCTCTGAGACACGCCTACAAGCCTCTGCAAGCAGCGAAAGAATAATACGTATATCAATCAATCACAAATGCAACGCGTTGTAGAGCCTTAGAGGTACTATTATTGTTTAAGGTTTCATGAAAGAATTTAAAAGAACTAAATGCGCAATTTAATAAGCTTTTTCTCGGTTGGAATAATGTTCGCCGCTAATCAAGTACATGCGGGTGAACCATGGGGAATTTATAGAACTTCATTGTCTCATCGCCCAACTCTATATCGATACGCTGGTCACCACGACCGCATTCTGTATGTTCAAGAAAAAGACCCCCAAACGAATTTAATCGAAACTCTAAGGGTTGACTGCGATGGAATGAAAATAATCGTGCTTGGTGAAAAGAAAGAATGGAAAAAAATAGAGGGCATATGGATAAACCAATTAGGTAAAACCTCTAGCATATTTATTCCTCGTAAGTTTAAGTTTTGGTGTTTTCCTGGAGGTGAACCTAGAGATATGACTTGGCCTGACTGCAAATGCCCATGTAAGTAGCGGGTCACAAGTGAACTGATCACAGCACTCACTAGCCCCAAACCTTCACAATCACATCGAATCCAATCACCACAGCTTATGGAGCCAGCCCCTTCCGGTAGTGCTCTAGTTCGTGGTTTGGTTAGTGGTTCAAGGAGGGTTTCGTTACGATTAAACTTTGAGAACTATTGCAATCATTGGGGTGAACCGCTCTGCCGTGGGAGCCCCAGTGTTCGACCTGGAGTTACCAGAAGGGGTGAAAGATTTCGTGAGGATTCGTTTCCAGCTACAGGGCCGGTTTACGGCACCAACACGACAGTCACCCCAAGTCGAAAGAGAGTCAGATCAGAGCACTAGAAAAAGGCTGTCACCAACAAAGCAGTTCTCTACCAATTTAAGGGAAGAGGCCAAATTTCACGTATCGTTTCCAACATTTGTTGTGCATGCTTTCCGCGCTCCTCAGCTGTGTTGCCGTTGAGAAGGGTTGTAACGTGACCAACTTTTCGCCCAGGAGTTTCTTCTTTCCCATACCAGTGGAGATACACCTCCTCAATCATGCTTAATTTAGAAAGACGTTCTTCCAGTGGTTCGCCATAATCAGCATTCAATCCAAGCAGATTAACCATTAAAGAACCGTCAGCAACCAATTCTGGGTTAGGCACCTCCAGCCCCGCAGTGATACAAAGCTGTTGATCAAACTGGCTACTGGAACAAGCCTCAATGGAAAAATGACCTGAATTATGAGTTCTAGGAGCGATTTCATTAACATAAATGCCCGTTGAGCCGTAGAACAACTCCAACGTCATCACCCCTACATAACTAAGCTTCGTCAGTAGAGATGCAGCAATGTTGTAGACCGTTGCCTCAACAAGTTGACTCACAGATGCAGGTGCAATGACCCAGTCACATACTTGATTCTTCTGATGAGTTTCGGCCAAAGGCAGGCTTCGAATGCGGCCTTGTGAATCTCGGCTCACGACCAAAGCAAGTTCCTGCTCGTAGGAGATCCAGGATTCAATTAACCAATCCTTGGGATCCACATTACGAAGAAGTCGAGTCAAATCATTTAAATTTTCTATTACACGAGTCCCTTTTCCGTCGTAACCACCGTAAGCAGCCTTCGCCATTACAGGGAAGCACCATCCGCTGGGTAAAGATGGAGATCCTGGATTAAGTTCAGCTAAAGAGATCCAATCTGGACTAGGTATTGAAAGATCATCAAGAAGTTTTCGCTGGGACAATTTATTAACAAGTGGAACCAGACTTGCTAGTGAGGGAGTAAAATGAACACCCTGACGCTCTAGGGGCATCAGAGCATCTACAGCCACCCATTCGTTTTCAAATGTGATACCGGAACAGTGTGAAGAAAGCTGTCTGGTTCCACTTACGTCTTTGGAATCAGCAAGAACCAATTCAGTGGCTATAGATGCGGCTGGATCTTCAGCCTTTGAGGTTTGAACCGCAAGCTTCAAGCCCTTTGTTTGAGCTGCTTCAGCAAGCATTAGGGCTAGTTGACCGCCACCGATAACCCCAATTGTGTTGTCAGTGCTGGGCATCTATTGCAGTCCGAATGGTGTCAGGTTGCCATCCTGACGCATCAGCGAGGATGGGAGCTCTAGATCAGCGATCGTTCTCCTCCAAAAGCAACTCTCACGGCACTCAGTACTAAAACGAGCACAAATAAGGCCAAGCCAACCGTGCAGGCGTAGCTAATTTCAAGCTCAGCGAAAGCCTGGTCGTAAACGTAATAAACCAATGTACGTGTGGAGTCTGCAGGTCCCCCCTGGGTCATCAGAAAGACTTCCTCAAAAACCTTGGTTGCTGCAATCGCTGAGATCACCGCCACCAAGGTGACGTAGGGACGCAGCAACGGCAGTGTGATATCAACATGCTTCCTCCAACCTTCACTGCCATCAAGCTCAGCCGCTTCATACAGTTCAGTTGGAATCCCTTGAAGCCCAGCAAGAAAAATCACCATGTAGTAACCCAGCCCTTTCCAAAGCGTGACGAGCATGACCGAGGGAAGGGCAAGCCATGGATTGGTCAGAAAATCAATTGGGATAAATCCTTGTCCAATCAGTGCCGCTAACCAACCATTGATCAAGCCGTTTTCTGCATAAAGCCAACGAAATGCGATAGCAGCCACAACGATCGACACCAACACTGGGGTATAAAAAGCGGCACGGAGAATATGCACACCTGGCAGGATTCGATTCACAAGAACGGCCAGAGTTAAGGCTCCGATCACGATGGGGGGAACCACACCAAATAAATAAATCAGTGTGGTGCCTAGAACCTGATAAAACATCGGATCAGCCAGCAGTCTCTGAAAGTTTGCAAATCCGATGAACTTGAGGGGTTCGGTCACATCCAGGCCCGTTTGGGTGAAGCTAATGACCAAGGCCATTAATGCCGGAACCAAGACGGACAGACTCAAAAGGAAAAGAGCTGGTGCCAGAAACCCCCAGGCAATGAGCGTCGGCCGCTGTTTAGAGATTGAAGGTAAGGCCATCACCGGCGCCGATGGGTTTGCAGGAGAATAAGGCCATCACAGCGGCCGGCATGATTAAGTCCCAACCGAGCACAGCAGCATCGACAGGGGTTAGACGCCTGAGCGTTGCACTTGATCGAAATCCTTATGACGTTGTAATCAACTCCGGTGGGTTGGATCAACTCGGAGCTGAATTGCAACGAATGGGGATTCGTCCTGAAACAAAAATCCTGGTCGTGAGCAATCCAGAGATCGCGGCTCTCTATGGACAACGATGTCTTTCCAGCCTCAGCAATGCTGGTTTTCATCCAACACTGTTGACGATTCCCGCGGGTGAAGATCAGAAGACCTTGGAGACCTTTGGCAAGATTCTGGACGCTGCCAAAGAGCAGAGCCTCGAGCGTCAGTCACTCATGGTTGCTTTAGGTGGCGGAGTCGTGGGTGACATGACTGGCTTTGCAGCATCCTGCTGGCTGCGTGGCATCGATGTGGTGCAAGTTCCCACGACGCTCCTGGCCATGGTTGATGCAGCGATCGGAGGAAAAACAGGTGTCAATCATCCAGGGGGAAAAAACCTGATCGGCGCTTTTCACCAGCCACGGTTGGTGATGATTGATCCAGAGACACTTCAGACTCTTCCAGTTCGAGAATTTAGGGCTGGTCTTGCTGAGGTGATCAAATATGGAGTGATTGGAGATCCTGAACTTTTCGCACTTCTAGAGGATTCCGATTGTCTTGCCGATCCTTCGAAGATTTCACATGATCTGCTTGAGACGATGCTCGAACGATCTGCCAAAGCGAAAGCACGAGTTGTGGCTGCAGATGAAAAGGAGGGTGGTCAACGGGCAATTCTGAATTACGGGCACACCTTCGGGCATGTGGTTGAAACTTTGACGGGCTACGGAACCTGGCTTCATGGAGAAGCTGTTGCGATCGGAATGATGGCTGTAGCTGTATTGGCAGTACAACGCGGACTCTTCCCACAAAACGAAGCTGATCGTCAGATGCAGGTCATTCAAAGCGCCGGTTTACCGACTCAATGGCCTGATCTCAATCCAAAATCGGTGCTGCAAACTCTTCAAGGCGACAAAAAAGTCCGTCACGGTCAAATTCGTTTTGTGTTGCCCTCAAGAATTGGCTCAGTATCGATTGTTGATGATGTGAGCAGTGATGAGATCACATGCTGTCTGAGTGCGATGGGCTGATTGCGCTGATGCCAGTTGGTTCTCGTAGAAATAGGCTTTTCTCCTCTATTCCTTTTCTTTGGCAGGAAGGGTTCAAACGATGAAAAGAGAGCCAACGAAAGTCTCCAAGACAAGCAGGATCGACGAGTCGCAAGATGGCCTCTCGTCGTTGTAGAGCTTCAGCCAGTTGTCGACCTGGAAGCTGCTGGAGACTGTTGAGACGCTCTGCAAGCCCTAAGGCCAGCAAGGCCTCACCCTGGCGACATTGCCCCTCTAAAGACCAACCATTGGTAGTGGCTTGATGCACCATGGTCTCAATGCAGAGGTGGGCCGTGAGATCTTGCTCTCCTGCATCAACCAAAAGGTTGTGACTCGCTTGCTGGTTCCGATAAGCCATCAGGGTGCCCTGGTTGCGAAAGGGTGCGTAATACCTCTGAGCTTCGAGTGCGTAATCAACAACAAGAAGATGGCCGCAGATCAGGGCGTCAGAGGCTTCGGCGAACCAACAAGCAAGACGGTCATGCCATTCGGTTGTCCATCTCTCTTCAGCACCATCCGGGGGTAAAGGAATCTGGGTTGCTGCCAGGGTTGAATCGATTCGCTCTTGAAGCGACTCAGGAATCGGTTCTGTTCCCCAAATCAGACCAACACGTCCACCTTCCATTCGCACAGACTCAATTGTCTGACGATGGAACCGTCCATCGCGGAGCACGAGACGCTCGACAGGTAAGGCATCCAGAAGCTCATGAGCAATCACAACTCCGATCACAGGCTTCTTCTTCAGCTCTGACAACAAAGCCCAACGCCAAGGCAAACGTGGATAGGAAGCACCGGCTCGCTGATGTTGCTCCAGACAGTCGCGTTGGCGGCTTTCCATCCCACGGTTGGCTTCGACCAGAACAAGCTCCAATCGAGGGACTAAATCGGGAAGCTGATCAGCTAGATAGTCCATGAGATCACAACTCATCGCAGCTTCGCCAGGACCAACTTCGACGATGGACAGCGTTTCGGTGGTGTGAGTCAGGGCAAGATTCCGAATCCACTGGACAATCTGACGACCCATGAGCGCTGAAAAATCACACCCCAGAGTTGCTGAGGTCACAAAATCACCACTCGGGCCAATTCGCAGTCGCCCACTGCCGTAAGCACCATGCTCAGGGTCATGCAAAGCCCAGGCCATGAATTGAGAGAAGGGAACAGACCCTGCAGATTCGTCAAAACGCTCTTGAAGCCAGGAGGGACAGGGCACAGCAGGACCGTTCATTGGTGAGAATGCCTGTAATGCGTCAGAGCCATGGGAACACATCAGCGCTTCATTCGACTTCTGTTCCCAGTGATGAGCTTATTTCTCTTGCTCAACATCGCAAGCCCTGTTTTAGCGAGTGATAATCCAGATCTCCTTCCAGATCACCCAACTCCTGTCATCGACCTGGCACGTGCCTTCAGCGACAATGAACGGCAAGAACTGGAACTATCGCTGAATCAGTTTGAAGAGAGGAGTGGTTGGAAGCTGAGAGTGCTCACTCAGTACGAACGCACTCCTGGATTCGCTGTTAAAGACTTTTGGGGTTTAGATGAACGTAGTTTGTTGATTGTGGGAGATCCTCGCGGCGGCAACCTCCTCAATTTCAACGTGGGGGATGCCTTTTTTGCATTGATGCCACGCACGTGGTGGGTGGAACTTCAGACGCGTTATGGAAACCAGTATTATGTTCGGGACAACGGAGAAGATGGTTCCATTCTTGCAGCGATCGGTGCAGTGGAGCTTTGTCTTGATCGTGGTGGATGTCAGTTCGTGCCTGGTCTCCCTCAGGAACAATGGCTTTTAACCCTTGCAACATCTGTTCTTGGTGGATTGATCGCAGGATTTGCCGCCTATCCACGCAAGGAGGATGAACGCATCGCCTGGGCGTGGGTCCTGCTGCTATCCCCTTTGTGGGTGATGTTGTTTGGAGTCTTTGGGATTGCGCCTGTGGTGACAAGAACTAACGATCTGCTTCCGTTGATCCGAAATGGGATGGGATTTATTGGAGGAATGGCGGGTGCCTACCTCATAGCCCAAGCAACCGTTGGCCGAAAATTATCTGAAGATTCAGATCATTAAAACTGAGTCATGGCATACCACAGAGAATTGTTGGTCCATGACAAACGGGAGCAACAGGGCCATTTGTCTTTGACTTTCCGCTGAGAGACGCTTGACGCTTATCTCTGATTTGCCGAAGCTGGCTTAAATTAAAATTATAAAACGATTTGAGATTGGAGAATCGTTTTACAGGTTGTCCGTAATAGCTATGGCCCCGAAGTGTTGGGAATGACGCCCACTCAGGTGCAAGTTTGGCTGCAAGCAAGGGAGTCATCACACCGCCATCAGTCAGACGAAGTGCCTTACGTCTTTGTACCAAAAACAGCGCCCCTTGATCCTGAGCTTCAGGACCGAAACCACGAACTCCCAAACTTCGTTTCACAAGATCCCATGTGAACGGCATAAATTGATAGGCACCAGCTGCTGCACTTGCATAACGTGATGAATAAATGACGCGATCGGGATGGCGGTCCATCGATCTCATCAGGCCTCCTCCGAACATCACGCGGTAGCCAATGTCATGACCGTTTTTCCAGGTTCCTTCTGCAAAGCGAATTGTGTTTAAAAGAGCGCGTCTCTCAGGAGTAATGACATAGGGGAGAGCGCTGGCTTGAGAGTCCTCTGAAGTCGTGATCAGCCCAGATCGCGAGGATTCAAGAGTTGGAATAGAGGCGACAACGGCGTGAGCAGACTGGGAACTTAGAAGTGGGACAAAACTTGCAAGGGCCGTAGGTAAACAACGAACGGCTGTTTTCGCAAGGAAAGTCATGAGCAATAAGAAGGCAGATTGACCAGATGAGAAATTGATCACGCTGTTTGGAGACAGCTGAGGGAATATCAGATTTAGTCTTTGAAAGGTAAAAGGTATAGGAGACGCTGGAACTTTGACGAACTCACTCGGGAGACCCAAGTTCTGATGTGCCAGGCAAAAAACCGTCCCCGAACGCAGCCGAGACTCAGATGGGACGCAACAAGGGGCAACGCAAGAGGAGGCGGGACGTTTGGAGCGAGATTAATAAAAATTATGGCTGTAATGAGTCATGTTAAACAGTGCTTAGTGCGACACGTACAACAGACTTGGCTGCTTCTTCTGCTCCTTGTTTGGGGAGCGCCGGATGAATCGATTTCACCAAGGGTTGATCCAACTCCCACGCACCGTTGTTGAGTGATTCACGACCAATAATCCTGTGTTGTCCGAACTGTCGAAGGCCATGCATCAGTACGGAAGCTTCTGCGAAACCATCACGCTCAACCACGTGCAGACCTAGATCTAGACTTAGTGCCTCACAAAAGGTGCTGTATCCAGGCTTACCCAAATGTCGTTGACAAAAAGGCATCACATCAAAGGGACGTAGATGCTGAGGAAGAAAAGTGACATTGGGTTCCGATTCAAACAGCGAGCGCAGGTCTGAAGAAACTGGAGCTGGCATCAAGAAATGGTGATTTGGCCAAAGTCGAAATAAGACGGGATCCAACTGGAAGCCCAAACCCCCAAAACCAACGAGAACAAGAGGCTTTCGTATCTGCACAAGCTGATCGTGGAAATCAGCAGGCAGGTCCCGCAATTCCGGCACAGTGAGTCCTAACTGCAGCTCCTCTAATCCCCAGTTCATGGAAAGAGAAAAAGGGCAACGCAGAAGCATCTGTCCGCACTCATACTTCGCTTTAGCGGCGGCCGCATAATCAAGGAAGAGGTCACCGAGAGGTTCGTAAATATCGTCCCAACCGAAATTCCCCATCCAGATCAAAGGTGCTCCAAGTCGATCAGCTAGATCTGCTGCCGCAGGTGGAATATCACCAACAACAACAATGGGTGTGTTGAACTTCGCAAGCCAGGCAGCTTCTTGATTCAGGAGGGACGGAAGCCTCTTGTCAAGATCTCTCAAAGACTGCAATGTCTTGTGTTGATCTACACCGAGAGCGTCGGCTTGAACCATCCCGACATCCCAGCCAACGCAACGCTGTTCCACTGGGATGTCGCCGCAAACCAACGAGAGGAACTCGGTTGAGACAGCAGAGCTGACAACCAACCTCCACGACGGCTCAAGCCGATGCAAGGCTCTTAATACAGTTGCTTGTCGCGCAGCATGGCCAAAACCATGGCTGCTTAGACAGACATAGATCAGCATGAAGTTGATTCAGGACTGGGTCGGCGCCACAAGGTTTGCTCATAAACCAGTTTTCCATTGGGCTGAAACCAGCGATGACTCACAAGGCAGAGATCACGTTTTTCAAATTCAACCCAAGTGAAATGAATCAATGGCTGTCCAGCTTCATCGGAACCAGACCGCGGGACACAGGCAGCATTGACGTAGGCCGTTCCATAACGATCTCGATGAAACGTCGTTCGCTCGCCCTTTCCGCCTCTGAGCTTGTGATGCATGTGGCCAAACACCACAAGATCAGCCGCGCGTCTTGAACGCATGGTCTCAAGAGCCATGGTGAGATCCAGATCCCCCCAGTCGATATATGGGTGCTTCCAATCCCGGCCGCAGATGCTGGATGCGTCCGACCCGAGTCCGGCAGGTCCGCTATGGGCTAACACCACCAATGGCCAATCCTCAGGGGCCTGGGATGCCGCATGAACAATGCGGTTAGCCGACTCCTGTTGTGTAACTGGTCCAAACACAGCTTGCACTGCCCGAGAGAGATGAAAACCACCACCTGCACTGCAAGGTCGAGCACCCACTACGGCAACAGCTGGCCTTGGCCAATCACGCAATTTCCAGGAGCAATCCAGATCCCCCAACATTGAAAGTTGCTGCCTTAATTGTTCGCCGCTGCGATCCCGACCACGATCATGATTACCAAGGATCACTGCACAGGGGAGCTGGAGGCGTGTGATTGCCTTCACTAAACGCAGGTCCCCGTCGCTCAGATCTCCAACGAATAACAAGGCATCAGGTCGTAACCGATCGAGCAGATACTCGTCCTGACAGCTCCAATCTCCATGAAGATCTCCTGCTATGGCGAGGCGCAATCTGGTCAGCAGTCGTGCCTAGGCTTTGAACATCCTGACTGATAGCACCAGAATGTCTGCTGTTCATGCCAAGACAGGTCAACAGGTCAGGACGATGACTGAACCACCAGACGATCTCGTCAGCGCCATCAATCAGCTACGAGAGACAAGAAATGCAATTATTTTGGCGCACTATTACCAAGAGCCAGAGATCCAAGATATTGCTGACTTCATCGGAGATTCACTGGAATTATCAAGAAAAGCCGCCAACACCAGTGCAGATGTAATCGTGTTCTGTGGTGTGCATTTCATGGCAGAGACTGCAAAGATCCTGAGCCCCGAAAAAACGGTGTTATTGCCTGATATCGAGGCGGGATGCTCCTTAGCCGACGATTGCCCGGCGGATGAATTCGAATCCTTTAGGGCTGAACATCCCGACCATTTTGTCGTGAGCTATATCAACTGCACAGCAGCCGTAAAAGCACAAAGCGATCTGATCTGCACAAGCAGCAATGCAGTAGATCTAGTGAAACAGCTTCCAATTGATCAGCCAATATTATTTGCTCCTGATCAAAACCTGGGACGATGGGTTCAACGACAAAGTGGACGAGATCTCACCCTATGGCCAGGACGATGCGTAGTTCATGAAACATTTAGCGAAGAAGCTCTTATCAAACTAAAACTACAATATCCAAAAGCAGAAGTTATTGCTCATCCCGAATGCCAGGAAAACTTACTAGACCTAGCTGACTTTATCGGCTCTACAAGCAAACTACTGTCCTATTGCCAGAAAAGCTCTTCAACTACTTTTATTGTTTTAACAGAGCCAGGGATTATTCATCAGATGAGCAAAGCAGTTCCCAATAAAACATTCATCGACGTTCCAGGTCTAGATGGCTGCAGCTGCAATGCCTGTCCATACATGCGGCTCAACACCCTAGAGAAATTATGGAGATGTCTGTACACACTTAAGCCGGAAATCTCAATGAAAGAATCTGACAGAGTGAAGGCTTTGCAGCCCATGCAAAGAATGCTTGAGATGAGCCACTAACGACAGGTGATCACGTTAACAGTCCAACCCGAATCCAGCCTCATGACGCAATAAAGTACAGACATCTTTGCTTCTACAAATCAACAACTCAAGAAAATACAATTATTTATACAAACGAAGCGTGCATTTAAGGGAGGTTTTTATCGGCCATGTTCGTTAGCAGAAACTCTTTGATGAACACAGAAGAGACCAAAATGCGCTGACAAATTCATGCTTTTCGAGTAGCAACTTCCGGGAACAGGTCACTGACCAAATATCGACCATCACATCGTGATGGACTGAACACAACACATCAAGTAAGCGCCTTGCCAGAGTCATCTGATGCCAATGCTTGAGAACACCAAGAGCGGCCTCTACTGCAGAGCAGCTGATGCCTGGATCGACCCTTCCTCTCCAGTGGCGAGAGCTCTGATCACGCATGCCCACGCCGATCATGCCAAACCTGGATGCGGGGAATACTGGGCTGTTGATCAAAGTGAGGGCATTCTCAGGCAGCGCTTAGGGGGTGACATCACCTTGAATCCCATGCCCTATGGCCAGCCGTTCTGGCTGAACCAAGCATGTGTGTCATTTCACAGCGCCGGACATGTGCTGGGCTCTGCACAAATCCGCCTCCAGGTTGAAAACGAGGTGTGGGTCGTGACAGGTGACTACAAACGTTGCCCAGATCCCAGCTGCGAACCCTTCGAAGTCGTGCCCTGCAACGTATTAATCACCGAGGCCACCTTCGCGCTACCCATCTACAACTGGGAACCAGGTAGGCGGATCGCTGAGCAGATCCGGAACTGGTGGTATGGCGATCGGAGCAGAACATCCCTGCTGTTTTGTTATGCCTTCGGGAAAGCACAACGCTTGCTCGCGGAGCTGCACGCGATCGGGGTCTCGGAAGAAGTGCTTCTCCATGGAGCCGTTGAAACCGTGACCCGTCACTATCGCGCTGCAGAGGTACCGATGGTCCCGAGCCGACCCGTCAGTGAGCTTCCCCGCAAGGATGATCTCTCCGGGCGCTTAGTGCTAGCGCCACCATCAGCACATCGCTCCAGCTGGATGCGCCGATTCAAAGCACCTCAAACCGCCTTCGCTTCTGGCTGGATGGCTGTACGTGGTGCTCGAAGACGCAGGGGCTATGAACGCGGCTTCGTACTTAGCGATCATGCTGACTGGAAGGGTCTGATCCAAACCGTCAAAGACACTGGAGCCCAACGTGTTTATGTGACCCACGGGCAGGACGATGTCTTCGCCCGCTACCTGAGAGAAGTGCAGGGCGTAGAGGCTCACCCACTATCTGTGCTCGTTTGATTTAGCTTCTGATCTTAAAGGGTTAATTGCGAAAATCATGCTCGCCACTTCAACAAAGGCCTGAGTTTTGAAGGCTTTCGCTGAGCTCGTTGACACACTGGATCGCAGCAGCGGATCCAGTCGCAAAGTAGAGCTGCTGGCACAATATTTGAGAGAAATTCAACCGGAGGATGGAGGTTGGGCTCTTGCACTGTTGCTTGACCAACGTCAGCGCCGTCTGATTACAGGTCGAAGGCTGCGTGACATTCTTCAGTCGAGCGTCGCCATTCCCAACTGGTTATTCGATGACTGCCACAGCCATGTAGGTGATTCCGCAGAAACGGTGAGCCTGCTCTGGCCACAGTTGAGCCAACAACTCACCACTCCACCATCAATTCGTGATGAGCGACTCAGCCAACTGATCGCCTCCATTGATGAGAACCAACCACTGCATTGGTGGATGGAGATTCTGATGCCAGCTTTAGCGTCCAGCGAAGGAGACCTTCAGAACCAGGCAATGGCGTCAGTCTGGTTAGCCGTGCCTGAGCGCCGGCATTTTGTGCTCAACAAACTTCTGACTGGCGGATTCCGGATTGGTGTGGCAAGAGGTCTGGTCGTGAAAGCTATTGCGAAAGCCTTCTCTCTAGAGGAAACACAGGTCATCGAACGTCTGATGGGAGGCGTGGAACCCAAGGGCGACTGGTTCACCCAGCTCAAGGCTCCTCAAGCGGGAAAACGTCTGGATCGAGGAGCGATCCCTTACCCGTTTTTTCTTGCAAGCCCCTTACGAACGGATCAAGCGATGAAGCGTCCGCCAGAAGAATGGTGGATCGAATGGAAGTGGGATGGCATCCGAGGTCAGCTCATCAGACGGATGGATGGGGTCTATCTCTGGAGCCGCGGAGAAGAGCTGGTGAATGACAGTTTTCCAGAACTGATCGAAATGGCTGAAGACCTGCCGATCAACACAGTGCTTGATGGGGAAGTGCTCTGTTGGAAGCGAGATGATCAGCGCCCTCTTGCTTTTTCCAGCTTGCAACGCCGTCTAGGCAGGAAACGAGTGGGAGCAAGCCTCAAACAAGAGTGTCCGGTGCAATTCATGACCTATGACCTCCTGGAACATCAGGGTGAAGATCTGCGTTCCCAGCCTCTGCACCAACGTCTGCATCTCCTGGACAGTGTCTGTCAAACCTTGAATGGCAAAAACAACTGGCGGTTGAAACGCAGCAGCGGGCAAGCTCTGGTGAGCTGGGCGCAATTGGAACCTCTTCGAACAGCAGCCGGACAAGGAGGTGCCGAGGGGTTGATGATCAAGCATCTGCAATCGCCCTACCTTGCAGGCCGTAAAAGAGGTCACTGGTGGAAACACAAGTTGGATCCGATGACCCTGGATGCGGTGTTGATCTACGCGCAAGCTGGCAGTGGCAGGCGCGCCAATCTGTTCACCGATTACACCTTTGCACTTTGGAACCGCTCCGCGCAGGATCCGGCAGACCATCATCTGGTGACGTTCGCCAAGGCCTATTCCGGCCTGAACGACGAGGAAATTCTTGTACTGGATCGCTGGATCAGACGCCACACTCGCGAACGGTTCGGACCCACCCGCATGGTGGATCCTGAACTGGTATTCGAGATCGGATTTGAAGGCATTCAACCCTCAAAGCGACATAAATGTGGGCTTGCTGTTCGGTTCCCCCGAATCTTGAATTGGCGTCATGATCGCTGCCCGGATAGTGCCGACAGCCTGAGCAGCGCCCAGGAATTACTGAGAATGGAGAACGATGCGGTGCGATGAACACCTCGTCCACCCTGTTGACACCGATTCGCAACTGGTTCGGCTGTAAAGGCTGGACACCCCTGCCGTTTCAGGAACAAACCTGGAAAGCCCATCTCGGCGGACGCTCCGGACTGATTCAGGTCCCCACCGGCTCAGGCAAAACCTATGCCGCCACGATGGCTCCGATCGCCAGAATGCTGGACAGCAACCTCAAAGACAACAGTGCGCAGGGAATCCAGCTCCTGTACATCACACCCCTAAGGGCCCTGAGCCGAGACCTGGCTCTGGCCATTGAAGAGCCGATCGCAACCATGCAGTGGTCACTCAGGGTGGGGATCCGCAACGGTGACACAAGCACCATTGAGCGAAATCATCAAATCAAGTCGCCACCTCACATCCTCATCACCACACCTGAATCCCTGTGCGTGTTACTTGCGGGCCGTCATGCTGAACGACTGTTTCAAGGACTCAAGACAGTCATTCTTGATGAATGGCATGAATTATTGGGAAGTAAACGGGGAACACAAACTGAACTGGCAGTCAGCTGGCTGCGACAGCAAAACCCACGAGTGCAGACCTGGGCGATCAGTGCCACGATCGGCAATCTGCAAACAGCGTCTTTCCATGCACACGGCCATCACACAGGCCAGGATCCACCGGTCTTAATTACAAGCGAAATAAACCGTTCTCTGGAGATAACCAGCATCCTTCCCGACCCCATCGATGGCTTTCCCTGGGGCGGTCACCTTGGGCTTCGTCGCTATGAAGACTTGGTCGCAAAACTTGCTCCTGGAATCAGCACACTGCTGTTCACCAACACCCGCAACCAAGCCGAACGCTGGTATCAATGCCTGCGATACGCCTGTCCGGAAATGGATGGCATGCTCGCGCTGCACCACAGCTCCCTGGATCGACAGGAGCGGGAAGCGATTGAAGCCAGAGTGAAGAGCGGAGATCTGCAGTGGGTGGTCTGCACAAGCTCTCTCGATCTAGGTGTTGACTTTCAACCTGTGGAAAGGGTGGTTCAGATTGGCTCTCCCAAAAACCTGGCCCGACTCCTGCAGAGAGCAGGACGTTCTGCTCACCTGCCTGCAGGACAGTCACAGATGGTGTTCATGCCGACCAATGCGTTGGAGTTGCTTGAGCTCAGCGCAGTGCGCAGAGGACTGAACGAGGGTCTGGTTGAAGAGCGCCGACCACCCTTGATGCCCCTGGATGTGCTGCTGCAACATCTGACGACCCTGGCCTGCGGACCTGGGTTTTTACCACAACAGGTTTTTGAGACTGTGCGCAGTACCGAAACCTACAAAGGCCTCAGCGAGAGTGACTGGAACTGGTGTCTTCAGTTTCTAGAACAGGGTGGTACTTGCCTCGGGGCTTACGAGCGTTACAGAAAATTAGAAGCTGAGAAGGATGGTCGCCTCGTGGTTAAACAGAGTGCGATCGCAAGATTGCACAGGCTCAATATCGGCACGATTTCGTCGAATAATGCAATCAGGGTTCGGTTCATTCGAGGTGAAGTGATCGGGCATGTCGAAGAGATGTTCATCAGCCAATTGAAGCCAAAGGACGTCTTTTGCTTCGCCGGACGGCAACTGGAGTTCGTTCGACTTCGCGAGATGACCGCCTACGTCAAGACCAGTCAACGCAAAAGCAACACCGTTCCAGCATGGAGCGGAGGGCAAATGGCACTCTCAGATCTACTGACGCAGCACCTAAGAGATGAAGTGGCCAGGGCGCACAACGGTGACTTGGATTCCCCGGAGCTGAAGGCACTGGAACCACTGTTACAAAGACAAAAAGATCTCTCTACCTTGCCGACAACTGACCAGCTTCTGATTGAAACCTGTCACACTAGGGAGGGTAGCCACCTTTATGTCTATCCGTTTGAAGGAAGATTTGTGCATGAGGGATTAGGTTTTCTATTCGCAACACGTCTCACACGTTGTGAAAAAGGAACCATCACAGTATCAGTCAATGATTACGGATTTGAATTGCTAGGGCCGAGCAAGTATCCATTTGCAGAATTAATGAAAAAGCGAATGGAGGAACTCCTTTGTGTTCAACATTTAGAAGAAGATCTCGAGCAAGCACTGAATCTTTCCGAATTATGCAAACGAAGGTTTCGCAGTATTGCTCAAATCGCTGGACTTCTGGTAACAGGCTATCCCGGACAAAAAAAGAACACAGGACAACTGCAAATTAGCGGTTCATTGCTCTTTGATGTCTTCAGTCGACATGAACCAACCAATCGATTGCTGAGTCAAGCGCGTAACGAAGTACTCAATGAGCAGCTCGAGCTACCGCGCTTGAAGGCTGCGCTGGATCGAATGGGAAAAGCGGAGATAATCCACAGCGCCACTCCAAGACCTACACCACTGGCTTTTCCCTTACTTGTGGAAAGGTTGAATTCGAGAATGAGTAATGAATCACTCTTGGAGCGAATCAAGAGGATGCAAAGAGCAGCAATGCGACTGGAAGACTGACGTACACAAAAAGAATAAGCAAATTACATAGCAAAACAAGAGAACGAAAACTAGGTGCCAAAAAATCAATATCAAGAACTCTCGTCTCTTGCATCAAGCAGTGACAGATCACCTAACATTAAAAACAAGAGAAACGACGAAGATTATTCGGTTTCTAGGGCGGACACAGCAGGTTCAATGGAGCTTAAAGAATAGAACGAACTACCAAAACAATGAACTCTCCGCACATTCATTCAGACACATGAGCAGTATCGAGGGTCAACCTCAATCAAAAACACCTAGAATGAAAAATAAGAAACGACACCCTAGATTTGCTCAAAACCATGAGGGAATTAGAAACGGTTGCGAACTACCCGCGACCACCGCGGATCGAGATGATCAATGGTCCGGTAATAGTGGAGATTGGAGAGGAAATCATTGCTGAGGATAATCAATACATCCGAGTATGTGAAACGTATCATCCACCGAGCATTTACATCAATCCAGAAGCATTTTATGACGGTACGTTGAAGATCGCAGTAGGACAATGCTCATTTTGCGAGTGGAAAGGAATAGCCTCCTATTGGGATCTAAGTAAAGCAGATGGTAGTGATCTGAGAAAACAAGCTGGATGGAGCTACCCCAACCCATCAAAACAGTTTGAATCCCTTAGAAATTGGATCAGCCTTTATCCAGAGATGGTTGATTCCTGCAAAATCGAAGGCGAGTCTGTAAGGCCACAGCCAGGAAGATTTTATGGAGGATGGATCACAAGTTGGATAGTCGGCCCGTTCAAGGGTGATCCAAACCATCCAGAGTTGGTCTAATGAATCAAAGCGATCAACTCATCAAACTATTACGGACAGATCCGAACAGTAAGACGATAGGAAATTTGATTTCGGAAGTTGAAAGCAACTCCAAGTTCGATTTGAAGACAGACTCACACCTGTTGAGAGGGGTCTGGGAACTGAGATGGAGTAGTTCAACCCAACCATGGCTGAAGCAGGGTCCATGGCTGGAAAACCTTCAGATCTTAGATCCATTGAAGGGGCAAGGCATGAATGTGCTAAGAGTTCGAGGTCCAATGAAAGCCATTGCAGCAATAGCGGTAGAAGCAAAGCTGACAATTGTAGACAGCAAACGAGTGAATGTAAAATTCATACGTGGAGGATGGCTAGGCCCATCAATGAATAACAAAGGAAGACTTAAATTACTTGTAAGGATAAATCAAACATATCCTGCGTGGTTAGATATCACCACAGCCAATGAAGAATTGCGAATCTGCCGTGGGAATGCAGGCACTCTTTTCTGCCTGCTAAAAAGACATGACTTAGACGTTAAAGATTGGATCAAAGACAAACCTTAGCAGCAAAGCATGAATCCATAAAAGGCAAAGCGTCAATCCATTTTAGATCCAATGATGGTATTAAGGATAAAAGCCGATTCTGATCAACATCAGAGAGAGGATCGAGCCACGGGCGACGTCGGATTGAGTCACATTCTTAACCAAGGCAGACAAGGATGAATAACAAAGACATAGGAACTGTCTTATGGGCAGTTCCCAGAGGAAACGGTTGAGACAAGGAAAAAATGATAAAAGACGAAAGGAATCAGGAAAAACAGAGAGATAAAGCTGATCAAAGAAATAACGATTAAAATCAATATCATCAGGTACTGCTCAACGCTTAAAAGCCGTAAGCTTAGAAAGGATAATAATCAAGAAACAAATATTGCGGCACGTCGATAAGAAAGACAATGGTTTACTCGTTACAGTAGAAGTGAGATAGAAGGAATGTCTCAAGGTAGCACTTAGCCACTTCCTGGAAAGAGAGAGATCGACAGTGCAAAAGCCAGCAAAGACAAAACACAAGATGAAAAAATAGAATCAATAGTAAAAAACAAAAGTCACCAGATCAATCAACTCTAGGCATGACTTATTTAAAACATGGAAACCCATAATTGATCAAGCGAATGAAATTTAAAACTCAACGGGCAAAGGATGGTAAAACTCGAATATATTCGTGAAGCGCGAACCGAAGAGAAGAGGATTAAAAAACAATGACTAAATTAGATGGATAAAGAGATCGGGGGCCTTCCAGAGATGAAAATAGATTTACTCATAATTGAAAGTCAGTATTGTCGGCAGATCAGCACAAATGACGTCATAATGAAAAGCTGTGGATAGAAAAACTAATCGCAAAAGCATGAAATATCATAAGCAGCTCTAAATTGATATCATGAAAACAATCCAGTAAATACGCATACGTGCTTGATCTCAAACCGATAGCCTGAAACCATCTGATCGATGGCTAGTATGCAGTCTGCCAGGATAAAGCGATTGATTTTCCCTTATCTTGCCATTGGTGTCATTATTTCATTATTCTTCAAGCCATGCTTGAGCCTCTATCGATTCGTTTTGCATTGGGCAATTTTACTTATCTTGTCTCCGTGGATAGTTGGTAAAGCCTTGAGTGCTCGATGGGCAGAAGATGATTACGGAAATGGACCAAAGCTGATCGCATTTCCCATAGCGGTAGGTGGATACTGGCTTTTATATGGATCCTATGTTCATCCAGAATATTCCTTATTTCCGCTATTTATTTACTACTTTGTTGCCTGGCCTGCGTTTCGACACAGCGATGCATGGGAAAAACTGAACAGGCGTTCTTAACAAGAGAACGGGTTGGCACTGAAAACACTTCAATGCAAAGCAATGATGGGCGACAGTTTCGAGAATCAGCCGATAGTAGAATGAATGTGGTCACAAACATGAAACGGACTCAGCAGTAACTAACTCTATAGATATAAAATGATGATTAAGTAATTTATGACGAGATGTACAATGGTTAAAACAAATTCACTACTCATTAATCAGTAACTGATAGGCTTGATTAAGTTGCTGGAATGCATCATCTGTTCCACCAACATCAGGATGGTGTTGTTTGACTAATCGTCGATAAGCATTTTTTATAGATGCCTGAGATGCACCCATCTCTAAACCAAGCACATGAAGGGCAAAAGAGCGTGTGCAGTCAGCATTTGCCTGATAGGAACGGTAGGACGATGTATAGCGATCAGATTCGTGTCGATCAGATCGAGTACGACGATTATGTCGCATGATTTGGAGTTGATTACATAAGTCATGAACGACTCTTTGAGGATCCTCGTCTAGCCATTCACAGGACCGAATGCCATAAAGAGCAAAGGATGCAAGGACAGCACATCGTTTTTTCGTGATGGGTCGGGATATAGCAGCAAATAAATCAGATCCAAGACCAGAAACCAAATGATCTAAACGATCCTGGAGATTGAGATGTGAATGAAAGCTCTTACGATTCAGAGAGTCAATCAAAGCCTCGAGTTCTCTAAGACGCAAGAGACTCCATCCTTTTTGGATGGCAAGTTGTTCACCCCAACGCTCAACTTGAACCAAGGTGACCTTGGGAACGGAGTGTCTAGGCTGATCAGACGAATTGGGGTGGTTCGATTGAGTATGGAGCTGCTGATGTTGACGAAGGAGAGCAAGTTGGCGTTTAAGTTCCTGAATTTCGAAACGCAGAGCCTCATTTTCGGCTAGAAGAGCATCCACGTTGCTTGTAACGTTATGACCTCTGTTCGTGGCTGAAGCAGAAGACCAGCTTCGAGGATCAAAGCCCATGAGCTAAGAAGCGAATCCTTTGCGTTAAACGCAGATCAATGGGGATTAGGCTATAGATTCGGATCATCAGTCAATGTTCAAAAACAATAACCTCCTCAAGGATAGGAGATGAGAGGATCGCTGTTTATAGACTGGATGATTGCATGAAAAAGAAAAGGACGGGACTCATTGTGTTGCCATAAGGTATGTTATGAGTTCGTGAGTGAAAAGATCAAAAAGCGATAGTATAACAACACTTTTAATCAAATAGCATTGGCAGCAAACAAATCCCTAACACAAGAAAACATCTATCTTGACAAATCAATCCCATGAATATCATTCTGATCCAAAATGGAGATTTTATACCTCACACCAATAGAGTTGTGATTAATGACAAACGACTAACACATATAAGGACTGTACTGAAAGCTGATACCGGCGATTCCTTAAAACTTGGCTTATGTGGAGGAAATCGGGGATACGGAATCATTACGACGATTGGGCAAGACGAAGTGATTTTGGATGTTGTCCTGAATGAAGCTCCACCATCTCGCCATTCATTTGACATTGTCTTGGCGTTGCCAAGACCCAAAATGCTGAGAAGAATCTTACGAACCGTTGCTGAGTTTGGAGTCAAGAATCTACATTTAATCAACAGTGCAAGAGTAGAAAAGAGTTATTGGCAAAGTCCACTACTGAGACCTGAAAAAATCAATGCCGCTCTTATTTCAGGGATGGAGAGATCCTGCGATACTCTAATTACAAATGTAGTTTTACATCAACGTTTCAGGCCATTTATTGAAGATCAATTGCCAGAATTATGCAAAGATCGTCCTTGCTTGCTTGCAGACAAGAATGCTACTGTTTCTGTAACGGACAATGATGCACTATCGGCAGTAGTGATGATTGGCCCTGAAGGTGGTTTTGTGCCGTTTGAGATCCAATTAGCCACCTCCTTAATTGCAAAACCTATCCATCTTGGTGAGCGAACGCTAAGTGTGGATACCGCGGTCACAACAGTTCTGGCTCAAGCTCTACCAACAAACAAATAGAAAGGACGTAGAAACCATGACGCGGGATGGAATCTTACAATTGAAGCCTGTAATAACAGGAATCATTCAATACGTACTAATTAATAAAACCAAGGACGAACAATATTTCAAGGCTTGAGGATTAAGGATAGAATGTATTGAACTCAGTAATGCACTAGGACGTTCTATTTTCTAATCGCTAGTCAAAAATCATCTGTGGCCGATTGTAGTAGTTCAAGAAGTTCATGAAGTTCACTATTTGTGACCATCCAATCACCATCCTGATCCTTGGTCACATGGGTTGATTTGAGCATCCATGCGTCCTCTAGCTTCAACAACTGGAAATGCTTTGATTTGTGATCTTGCATCATATAAAAGGCACTGCCATTGTTATAGCCATGACAAGCCGAAGTCTCAACAGCGTTCCTTTAAGGTCTCGAACGACAAGCCCCACGCTCTTACAGATAAAGCCGTTATGCGATCGTGGCCATCAACAAGAGCTAAGCGCTCTACCAGATCATCAATCGGAACCTTGTGAAGCCTGTGGATACAACACTCAGGAATAAAAAGCCAACACAGATGGACTCCTGTAGCAAAACTAGATGAAAGAACCTATCAGGCAGATCAGATGAAACAACATTGAGAGACTTGATCTGTGAGGGCACACAGACAACAGATCAGGGCAGCAAAATTCAAAACGCAATCAAGCCTTGATGCAAACTATCTACAGAATCAAGAAGATCCTTGGCCACTTTTTTAGTCACCGGTGCAAACAGAGGCATCGGTCTTGAGTTCTGTCGGCAGTTGCAGGTTCGCGGGGATCAGGTCGTTGCGGTATGTCGCCAATCATGCGCAGAACTGGAGGATCTTGATGTTGAGATCAAACAAGGCATCGAACTGACGTCCCAAGACTCAATTAGGGATCTAGTGGATGACTTGGATGGTCGGCCACTTGATGGAGTTATCCTGAATGCTGGTACAGCTCAATCAATGAGCCTGGAGAATTTAGATCCCGAAGGAATTAGATACCAGTTTGAGGTGAATGCCTTGGCTCCGTTGATGTTGGCACAAGCCTTAGTACCGCAGATGCCTCAAGGGGCGAAGTTGGTATTGATTACAAGCCGCATGGGTTCGATTGACGACAATACATCAGGAGGCTCTTACGCCTATCGAATGTCAAAAGTGGCTCTCAATATTGCCGGACGATCGTTGTCAATTGATCTCAAAGATCGAGGCATAGCCGTCGCAATCCTGCACCCAGGACTAGTACGTACAAGAATGATCAAATTCAACCCAAGGGGCATCAGCCCAAAAAGCGCAGTGGAGGGACTTTTAAAACGGATTAACGAACTTAAATTAGAATCAAGCGGAACATTTTGGCATGCAAACGGCGAGACACTACCATGGTAATGAATCTAAATGACTCAATCTCATAAAAGTGAAAGTTCAAGAAAGAGAGTTTATGCTTCAACCCAAATACCATCACACAAAGTTGATCAAAGAGATTAAATAGATATCGGCATCAACATCGAAGGTGTACACAACGTGAATCCTGTTGATTTAATCTTCTGATTAGATACTCTTGCATTCATCGTTCGGGTTGAAGAATTATTTTCATCAGCCCAAATCACTGGAGGCAACCCATCAAAATCACAAATCTGATTTGATAGTTCACGGCGAGTGAGTTGCATGTCATCGACTAAGTTGTAGATGCCCACAAGCTGATTGCTGAAAGCAAAGCTTGCCCCCCTTGTGATGTCAAAGATAGAACTCCAAGCAGGTACGTCATTACCATTTTTAGCAATCCGTTCACCGGCTGCCTGTTTAATCATCGAAACCATGTCGCGATCTGGACCATAAATACCGCCTAGACGAAACACACAAATGCGCGTATCGGGGCGGTCAATCGATAACAGAACCCTTTCCGCCTCCACCAACATCGCGTTGATGGGATTGGAACAATCCACAGTCGATTCTTCTGTGACAGTTTGACCCTTTTGATCTCCATAGACGCCAGCTGAACTGATGTAAGTCACATGTATCGGTTGAGTCGATGTTCTGCGAAGCAATGCTCTCGCAAGGTTCTTGATACCCCCTGAAAAAATTTCGCGATAGCCGTCTCCTGATTGGCTGGGAGCCACACTGATTAACAAGCCTTGTTGATGCTCCAGAAAAGTGAAATCGGAATTGAAATCTTCTAGATCCAGGGTGATCGGCTCATGCAGAACCCTTCGCAGTTCAGAAAAACGCTGGGGAGAACGGGTAGTACCGGTGAGGTAGTGGCCCTGAGATTTTAGGCATGCTGCAACATGGCTTCCCACATAACCACATCCAACAACAGCGAATGAAGACATGAAACGGCTGCAAGTCAACACATTTTTACAACTATTTACCCCTCAACCGCGAGCTGCCCCCTGCATTCGAAGTCGACCGAGTGCAGCGCCAACGCTAAAAAGACTAAATTTCCGTGCATAAGGACAGATCTCAGTGGACTATGAATGCTTAATATTTAGCCTTAAAAGAAGTAAGTCATTGAATCAGATACTACAAAATGGCACAGCTAAGCTCTTATTTACTAATTACACTGATGAACCAGTAGTTCCAATCGATCACCAAAATATCATTACAATTGTCTTGGTGCCATTGAATTTATATCAATGAAGAAGTAACTCATAAGTGATCAGCATAAATTTAGAAAGGACAGTCAACTATTTTAACAAGCTATCCAATTGAAGTCGGAATGTTTCAGGTGTCAACAAAATTGCTGTTAGGCATCACCCTAGGAATTTTGGTTGATGTGAATCCGATGTTGGTTCTGATTCCTTTCGCCATAGGATTTGCACATTTCGTCATTCAACTTGTTGATAGTAGTTCTCTCGCTACTGATGCCTTACTCAATATCGTGTATTCAAACTCGCTAGCTGCTGCAATCCTGGCTCTCAGCCGCATGGATACCTACAGTGGGGGAATAAAACAATTTCTTTTCGGAGACGTCCTAGAAATTAATAATTTGGATTTAATAATTGTCGGCATACTCTTACTAGCCAGATTCGTTGATTTAAGCATAAGCATTTGAGCTCAAATTTTTGCTGACTCTCAATATAGAACTTGCAGGAGCAGTGGATGTGAGAACACGTTGGCATCGTTTAACCTTTATTATTTTATTAGCGATTGTTGTCGCTGTATCAATCAAGGCTGTTGGTATCCTGCTTATTAGTGCTTTTGTCGTAATACCTGCTTGTGCTGGTCGATTATTCTCTCGTCTCTTCCCTAATGATAATCTTACTTCAGCAATTCATGGAGGCCCTTATACACTGCTAGGACTTTTATTATCGGGCCTTACTGATCAGCCGTCAGGACCTTCAGTTGTGATGGATCAGTTCATAGGATTTTTGATAGTTCTTTTCATCAGCGGAAATCAACTCATGCGGAAAGGAGTCGCTGCCCCAGACTAGTCCCAAATTCTTGATGTAAACCCAAGCGACCATTCATTCTTGTTGTCTTGTTCGCATAATCAGCAAGTAACTCCATTTCTTGCTTTGAACGGGGTGGTGCTGCATCTGCAAGAACAATATGCATTGGACATTCGAGCATTTTGGCTTGCGCAATCCACCAGGACCGATCTCCCGCCGGGTCTAAACCGCCACTAACAAAAGAGGCACTGGCGAAACGAGCACCTGATCGTCGACTTAACCGTTGTTGTTCCTGAATACGTTCAGGCGTCAACTGATTAGTATTGACCCATACATGTCGACGAAGCATCGCTTTCAACACAGCTCTGTGGGTGTTGAGTCGATAAAGAACAGGTCCAATAACAGGATTAGACACAAGCCATCTCACCCACGCGAATGACTTTGGATGCCATCCAGTCATGGTAGGCAAAGGACCCCGCCATGTAGGCGCTATGAGAACCAGCTCGTCCCAATTCTTCGAACATTCAGAAGCAAGACCAAGAGCAATTGATGCACTATGGCCTGCGGCTAATAGTGTAGGTTTCTTGAGATTTCTTTCAGCTAGATGTTTAAATATAGCGAGTAGAGCCTGCCTTAGAAGTGCATTGTCGTATTTGATCGGCGGTCGATCACTCTCACCAAATCCTGGCCAGTCAAAACTAACCACATGCCTTTTTGTATTGGTAGCATGTGCTAACTCTATCCATTCGCTTCTGCTTGAGACTGTACTCAAAGCTGGCAACAATAACCACAAGGGAGCTTCTTCTGGACCGAGACTTTCAACAATCAATTGGATCTCTTGTTGATCATAAGTAAATCTTACTGATTCAAGATTGCCGCCAAGTTGCGCCTTCATAGCCAGATTCTCCAAAAGGCTCTCATCTGTTGATCAAATTCAAAATATAGGGCAGCTACACGATGGCAACAACATTTTTGTGATGATCAGAGTAATCCTTGCCAAAGGATAACAATACTTTCTACGCAGTAAGCAGATAGTTCAGCTTCAATTACAGCCTCATAGCATTAATACCGTATTAACTTGCTGGAACATCAACAAGTAAAACATCATTAACAATTGCAATGAGATGAAGAATGGTGAATCAAGATTCAAGGATTATATATCTGAATTTGGCTGAAAAGATCTAAACCCTGAAATGTTGCATCCCCCGCGCTGTTAACGGTTAGCACTCCATCAGCAAAAGCAACAAAGGGATGGTTTGCTTCTAATCCAGTCGCAGCTGATATGCCCCCAAGTCTTTCAAAACCATTGACAGACATAACCTGAAAGTTATCAGTAACAACTGAACCAGCAATATGATACGACCCTTCAGGCAGCAATAGAGTGTCGGTACCACTTCCTCCCAAAAATTCTCCATTTCCAAATCCGGTCAAAATATCATTACCATCTTCAAGGTAGATGGTTCCAGTACCCATAAATCCCGCAGAGTTATGAGCAGCCACGATATCGTCTCCCTCACCTAACTTGATTGAACCATTATTGACAAATTGTCCATTAACAGCGACTACAATATCATTTCCACCGTGAGTATCAATCAAATAATTATTGTGAAATGCAGTTCCTTGTAAACTTGAGCTTTTTCCACCAAGTTGGTCATCTCCATTGCCAAAGGAAATTAAATGCTGATTTTGAATGCCAACAATCCCGCCATCCCCAACAAGGATGTTATTGCCATGTCCCATTTCAATTCTCCCCTTATTATCGATGCCTACGAGCTCACTATGGCCGGTTAACTGATCATCTCCATTACCCATACTGATTGTACCTTGCTCATGAGCAAGTACATACTTATCTGTATTGAACAAGGCTTGATTACAAATGCCAGCCAATTTGCCATTTCCATTAATCCTGTCATTTTCGTCTCCGGTATCGATCATTCCATGATTCTTGATCCCCCACAGGTTGTCAGACTGATTACCGTCGAGGCTTCCAGTTCCAACAATTGTGTCGGACCCTGATTGAGTTTTGATATATCCAAAGTTATGCAAACCAATAATCCTGCCGCTACCTACTAAAAGATCTTGCCCAGTGCCCATATCAATTAAACCCTTATTCCGAATCCCGTATTCAGCCTTCCCTTGACTATAGCCAATTATAAAGTCATTTCCAGACTCAGTATAAATATTTCCGTGATTGCATATTCCACCACAGCCAACGCCGGATCCAATACCACTTATAATATCATTTCCTTCACGCATATTTAATGATCCAGTGTCCGTAATTGCAATACCAATCCCTAATGAATTGCCGACCAATGTGTCGTCGCTCTCAGTCCACACAGTTGGTCTACCCACAAGCTTGTCCCACCATCTTTTCACGGATGCATAGGAATCTAGTGGTGAATTAACGGATGAATAAGGCTTGCTTCTTGCACTAGAAATGCTTACAAGGTTCCGCCGTTTGTATTGGGGCAATCCGACTAATACGTCTTGATATTCAAAGTCCAGAGCTTGTCGCTTTGACCGTAATTGATTGATCTCACTATTCGACGATCGTTGAATCTTCAGCATGGGATCACTCCTTAATGAATAGCATCGAAAAGGCATCTCTACCCCTGATAGAGTCACTATCGCCTCAATCTACTGATCCTTCATTGACCTGATTCAAGGCAAGTTGTGATCTCACTCACAGGGGCATCAAATGATTGATTCACTAGCAATAACAATCATGAACGAATGCCAAATTCCAAAATCACTTCATCAGTACAGTTGAAACAAAAGCATCGATCTCAGTAGCTTGATTTCAATTCTAAGCTTGATTGAGAGTTTATACAACGGGGAATCTGCGCGAAATTGCCTGATATCGCAAAACATCAACCCCAGATCAACTAACATCTTTCAATAATCGGTATAGACTCAGAAGATTTCGCCACCAGATCAATTTTAAAATTTAAATGGATAATTTAATAGATAGCTACCTTGAACAAAACCTCCGGACTTGATTTAACTATGAGCTACGGTTACAAAAATTTTACTACCACATTGGCGAGAGTCTGTAGAATCAGTTGTATGGAAAGCCGTGAAGATTGAACAGGGATCAACAATACAAACAACCTTCTCAAGGTTTAGTAGTTTTGAAATCTAATTTGTGGCAGGGCAATGAACCAAACGCCCCAGCCTCCTTCCAAGTGGTACTGAAGCAGTGAGGATGCCATCTCCAACTCCTAAGCTCGATCGCGAAGCTGCTCAAGGGCCAAATCTCCGCATTGGACAGGTTGGAGCTGTAGAGGCGAAATTTGCTCTATCCACATCACAAAAGGAGACCCGACCCATGTTGTGAACGTCTGCTGTAGAACTACTTTTATTCAAAATCCACAACGACCACAGCGAACTCATTTTCTAATTCATCCGAAAAGGTATACATGAGCCATTTCAAGGTTTGATGTGCCCAAAAGTTTGTTGTGGCCAATCGTTCCTAGCAAAGGCCCCATTCCTTCATGAGTGTCCATCAAAAAGAGCAGAAGAAGGATACTGACCATCGCTCTCACGAAATTGTGGACTGTCGTCGGTCTTCATAGCAATTCTATTGGGCGAGTATGTTTCGGTGACAAGAAATACACTTTGAAAACGGTATATATTGACGCAACGACGCCTTATCCCCAGCCTCATGATTGAGAGAGTTATGCAAACTGTCTGTGGAAATTCTGATTGGAATTGCTTTATTGCTGCCTTTATCGGCATTAGCAATTCAGGCTTATGAATCTGATGTTGATGATGATCAATGCGACTTTCTTTGATCATTGAAATCAGTGGTGATTGATACAGCTGTCTGTCGCAATGTTTTTTTGCTACAAATTTGTTTGATCACTGCTTCATCAGAGAGACATTGTTCTTGACCCCTTTCATCAGACCCTCCGCTCAGCGAAGCAGTGGATAACACCATCTCTGGACAATCGTCTGGAAGTTGGTCCAGATCTGAATGCATCGAATGTGGCTCCTCAGTTTCTGTTTGATGGGCTAGCTGAGGTGACGGGCGAACCAACGGAGGCAGAGAAGAACCAACTACACCTTCTGTTTGTGGTTGCATTGCCGAATCTGGATCAGCAATGACTCCTACAGATTGTCCAGCCAACCTGCAACGCCAACCTGATCGAGGCAACCATTGCGAGACTGGATCGAAAGAACTCCCATCGAACTGCGCATGATCAGGTTGAGCTTTGAATGTCGACAGATGTCCGTCGGGGGTGGCGGCCATAGCTTGACTCCAGCATGACTCCAGCAAATTGATCATCAATCGAGGGTCGTGGCTGGGGGCTGTTCACCTTTCGATTGCATGCTGCTGCAGAGACGATCAAGGCTGACCAAGCTGGTCTGCGTAGCCAACATCTCAGCTTGCAAAGTCCTATCCCGATACTCGCTCTGCTGCTGATGCTGCGTATCTGGAGTGTCATGGGAGCTGCAGCAGCGGCTCCGGTCAGCCGAAGCGACCCGGAATCCTCCGATCCCGGCCGGAAGAGAATCTCAACGGCCGCAGGTGCTGCTGTTGTCGTCACGGCCAATCCATTGGCCAGTTCTGCAGCTTTATCCGTTCTCAAAAACGGAGGGACCTCAGCTGATGCCCTGGTCACAGCGCAATCCGTACTGGCGGTTGTGGAGCCACAGAGCTCCGGTCTCGCTGGTGGAGGTTTTCTTCTCTACTGGGATGCTCATGACCAATCGCTAGAGGTGCTGGATGGCCGCGAAGTCGCACCCATACGCAGCCATCCAGACGACCTTCTGAACCCATCCGGATCCCCCGTGCCCTGGCGTGAGGCAACGGCAAGGCTGGATGCGATCGGCATCCCCGGAACGGTGGCCCTACTTTGGGAAGCCCATCAGCAGTTTGGACATCTGCCCTGGTCCAACACTCTGCAAGCAGCCATCAAGTTGGCCAGAGATGGTTTCAGGCCGAGCCCGCGGCTGTTGCGCTCCATCAGCATGGCCCAGCAGATCGGAGTGAGTCACAGCAGGGCCTTTCAATCGCTCTATCTGCCGGGAGGTCAACCACCCCCGTCCAATCAAGTCTTCCGCAATCCAGACCTGGCTCGCACGCTGGAGATTCTGGCGCAAAACGGCGGCCCTGCCTTCTACCGGGGAGCACTGGCCCAAAAGATCCTGCAGCAGATGAGTGCACTGCAGCTCAGAGAACCCGGATTCCGAGGTTGGAGCGAAGCAGATCTGTCGTCTTACTCCGTGGTTCGACGGCAAGCTCTCTGCAGCGAACAGCTGCAGCATCGAATCTGCACCATGCCACCGCCGAGCAGTGGCGGACTGGCCATGCTGCAGACCCTGGCACTGCTGAATCAAACCACTGATCTGTCGAGTTCCAACGCTGGTGATCCGCAGACCTGGCGTCAATTGGCCAGCGCTCAGGTCTGGGCCGATGCAGATCGCCTCTACTGGGTGCATGACCCGATCGATGCAAGGATCCCAGCCGCGACCCTGCTTGATCCGGGTTACATCAGCAATCGCGCCAGAGCCATGCAGACATTACCCGCCAATCAATCCGCACCAGGACTGCCAGCGGGGATTGATCGTTATCCCTTCGGTCGATTTCAAAAAGGTCGCGAACAGGGAACAACTCAGATCACGATCGTGGATAAAGACGGCAACATCGCCAGCTACACCTCTTCAGTGGAGACGGTCTTCGGCAGCAGGCATCTGGTGGCTGGGATGGTGATGAACAATCAGCTCACCGACTTCGCCTTTGAGCCCACGATTGAGGGCAAGCCGGTAGCCAATCGTCGTCTGCCTGGTCGCAGACCGATGTCATCAATGGCTCCCACGCTGGTGTTCAGCAACGACAGGCCAGTGCTTGCACTCGGCAGCCCAGGCGGTCGCAGCATTCCCCATTTGCTCAGCCGGGTTCTGCTCGCGTCTTTGATCTGGAATGAATCGCCTGAGCGGGCCGTCGGCCTTCCCCATCTCTCCAGCCGCAGCCGCACGCTGGTGCTCGAGAAGAATCCACCCCTCCCATGGCCACTGCCGCTGAAGCATCTCGACAGCCACGAAGCACAAAAACGCCTGCAACGCATCGGCAGTGGCACCGCTCTGGTGCAGTGGATCAACAGCCGTTGGCATGGCGCTGCCGACCCGCGCCGGGAGGGAACAGCTCTGGCTCTGCCCTAAAGCTGCTGTGGGGAGGCCACTGCTCTTGGCTGTCAATTAGCGCCATCATCTTTATACCAAGCTTTCAGCCCTGATGGCCTCTGCCAACGGTTCCGGATCGCCCCTGCTTCTGATTCATCCCATCGGAGTGGGACTCTCCTCCCGGTTCTGGGACCGGTTCATTCAGCGCTGGAAGCATGAGGATCCTGCCGCCGTGCTGCTCGCACCTGATCTGATCGGCTGCGGCGAAGGGGAATTCAGCCGCCAACCACTCACCCCCGAAGACTGGGCGCAACCATTGATCAGACTGCTGCGAGAACGCAACTCCGGGCCGGCAGTGCTTGTAACCCAGGGCACCTCGCTGCCGATCGCCCTGGCACTGCTGGAGCAGGCACCTGAACTGGTGAACGGACTGGTGGCTGTCAGCCCACCGGGTTGGCGAGTGCTGTCGGAAGCGACGCCGATTGCGAGGGCGAATCGGCTTTGGCGCTGGCTGTTCAGCGGTCCCGCCGGAAACCTGTTCTATCGTTATGCGCGTCGCCGAGAGTTTCTGCGCTCCTTTTCAGAGAAGAATCTGTTCGCGGAGGCAAAGTCCGTCGACGAGGAATGGCTGCAGACTCTGAAGGAGGGGTCACGGGCGATGAACACCCGCTGGTCGGTTTATTCATTTCTGGCCGGCTTCTGGCGGCGAGACTGGGAACCGCAGTTGACCAGTCTGACCATTCCGCTGTTGGTGGTGTTCGGCAGTTCAGCCACGGGGATCGGACGTTCCCGCAGCTGGGATAATTTCAGCGAGCGACTCGAAACCTACCGGCTCAAACTTCCTCAAGCTGTGATCGAGACCATCCCTGGCAGAAATGTCCTGCCCTACGAATCCACAGACGACTGTGTGCTCAGCATCAGCCATTGGATGGCTGCTCAGCAGAAGGGAAAAGACTCTGCGCTAACTCCTTAGCCCACCAGGCAGCTCGAGTGGACATTGATCGTGACAGTGGTGATCCATTGCTGGCGGAACGGCACCACCTTCTGCCCCTTCCAGCTCCAGACTGCACAAACCGTCGAAAACAGAAGAATCCGTCATTCCTGCTCTGGCCAGGTCGAAGCCAGTGACAGCCGACGTCAAAGCCATGACTCGAACGACTTGGGTTCTGGCCGGCATTACTTGGCTCGAAAACTGAGACATCAGGTCCTGCCTGAGCTGGCCTCACTGATCACGTGCAACTGCAGCTAGTCAAGAAGGACAAACTCTTTCAATGACTCTGCTGGTGCTGGCCTGGCCCTAACAGATGGGATGAGCAAGGGTATGAAGCCGGTGAAATTGCTCACGAAGATCCCATCAGACAAGGTCATGAAACCGAACCTGTCTGGGCGGCTGTCCCTGCTTCCTAAGAGATCAGCACCGGGAATAGACCATGCAGGTCCCACTAGGAGACACCCATGACAACAACCACTCTTCACACGCCCACCGGACTGGTGACTCACGATCTGGAAGGGCATGACAATGTCTACGCAAAAGAGACACCGATGGAAATGGTTGGCCCTGACGCCGGCTGGGGATTCCACGAGCGTGCAGAGAAGCTGAACGGTCGACTAGCGATGCTCGGCTTTATTGCTGCCATCGCTACAGAGCTCATCAGCGGCGAAGGGCTGCTCCATACCATCGGTCTCTGAACCGGATCAAACCGATTCAGGCATCAACTCAGTGACGTTTGGCATCGGGTCAGGCTTCCCATCAGCAATGTCTCGAGCCCGCAGATAAAACCAGCTGGTGGTGTCGCCATTGGCTGCCATCTGTTCAGCAATGGTTTTCCAGTTGTTGATTTCGGCTTGATCCATGGGAATGTCTAAACATCGTTAATGCTGGAATGTGACCGTTGTTTCTGCGACTCCACTAAGTCGTGATGACCGCCACTCGGATCGATCCGGGTGGCATTAAGCGGGGCGTTGACGGGTTGCAACCGAGCCGACACGAAGAGCGCTACAGATCGCAAAGCCAATCACCGCAACCGATTGCACTACATTGGAAGATGGAGACATCACTGGGATGAACACGGATTCGCGCAACATGCTCAGTTGTTTGGACAGGCCGACTCGGGCTGTGGTCGTCAGCTGAGCTCGCATCTGCAGGAGCATCCTGGTCTGATACGCGAGAAACGTAGCTTGAGGCGACAGGGGGGTGATCTTCCCTACGTGCTGACCCTCCATCTGAAAGCCAGCCCACTGCAGATTGCCAAGAGTGATCCGATGGCACCTGAACACCAGAGGTCCTTGGATTAATTGCGTTGGGATGCTGTCGAAAGCCATGCTGACATTGGCGATCATTCAACAATGATCTGTGGATGACTTAAGGGCCGTCACCCAAAACCGGGATCGAAAAATCATCTCAGAAAACAATGATCGCCAACAACAACTAATCAATACAAAGCCAGGAAAGCTGATGAAATCACTATGACGCCGGAGCATCAATGAGAAGAAATTCATCAAGTCAACGATGCTGGCGTTTGCTGTTCATCATGATTGCGGTGGATTCACCCCATAGCGATCGCCATAAACTTCACAGAGTTGGAGCAGATTCTTGTCATTGAGTTCAGTTGGAAGCCAATAACTACCAACACGTTTGGTGATGAGACACTGCGCAACGGGTGAATCCACTGAATCCATGCTGACTGTGATTGTGTAGAGAAGATCCTGTTCGCTGATCATGCGGTTCATCTTCGGCTTTCTGTAAACCTGATGGTCCCAGGAACAACAACTCGATCGTCCGGTTGCAACATAAAAGCCTGATATGGTTCTAAATTTGAAATAAGCACCATCAAACAAAAGATAGGCCTTTGGTAATTGTGAATCGATCTTGAAGATCTGATGTCTACAATTAGGTCCAGCTCCGCAGCTCATGACTTCAACGTACTCATAGATTCCATCGCCATCAATATCCTGAAGACTGCCACCATCAGCAGGAATTTGATCCAAAAGCTGAGTGCGTTTCAGCACAGTTGTAAATGCCGCGGAAGACTGTGGTTTGATTTCAACCCATAGTATTTTAAATTGATCATCATCACATTGCTTCTTTCTAATTCGCACTTGCGAGCCATCAGCATTGCGGCGTTGATCAGTCTTGATCTGGCATTCTGCAGACGAGGAAGCCGATGCAAAAGCACATAAGACAAGAAAAACTCCAATAAGAAGACTTCGCATCAGCTATTGGTGATTAGGAGCTGCGGAGTCGTTGCGCGAATGATGGCTCATCACTTCGAGGGGAAACCCGGTGACCTAGGAGGATAGCGGATGCCAAATCAGCCAATTCACTTGCTCTATCAATGGAGAAAATCAATAAGGATGAGACAGCAAACCATCAATTAATCGTGGGAGGACGTTGATCTTCAGGTTAGCCCAATGATGAGTTTTCAGATCTCTTTGATGCTCAAGGTTGGATTCGAGAATCAACGAAGCCCCTTTTCGCTACAACATCAAAACAACTGATAGGAACCCCATTAGAAGCAGCAGACAAGGCAATGAAATGGATCAGAAGGCAATAATGTTTTTTCCGCAATTCCTCTATAGAGTCTGGACTTGAGCAAATTGTTGAAATGCATGGCCAGAGCTCGTAGGGCAAGAGACAACCGAGTCCAGCTGAAAAGGGTCGCCGCCACAACATTCATGAGCTTGTCGGTGTTCATCGCTCCCATGCTTAATGCCTGCTCAAAAACAAAACCACAAGACTCCGGCATTGAACAACAAGAAGTCTCACGTCGTGTCTCAGCCCTTGGCAGAATTGAACCACAGGGAATGATCAGACGCATCACAAGTCCAGCATCCCTAAGTCATGATCGCGTTGAGCGCGTGTTTGTCAAAGAAGGAGAAACAGTTCAGGAAGGCCAGGAGTTGGCTTACCTGAGCAGTCAATCCACTCGCCAAGCCTCACTCAACCTTGCGAAACAAAGAGTTGAATTGAGTCGGAGCAAGCTGAAAAATATTAAGGCTGGGCCTGGTCCAGATGCCATCGCAGCTCAAAAAGCAACGGTCAAAAGCCTTTTGATGCAGAAAAAAACTGTAGAGCAAACCCTCAGACGTCAGATTGAGCAAGCACGATCAAGAGCGTCCACAGCTGATATCGAAGCCAAGCGCTATGAGCAGTTATTCCAAAACAATGCGATTTCAGAACTTGATCGTAATCGCTACAGAAAAAAGGCTGAAACAGCGAATGCGCGCTTAAACGAACTACAAAAACAAAGCTCTGGATCTCAGGCTCGTTTAGATGCTGAGATCACCGCAGCAAGGAGTAGGGTTGCCGAGCTCCAAAATGTTCGACCAGAGGATATCAATCAGGCGCGTCAAGCGCTCTTAAAAGCAGAAGCAGAAAGGGATCGAGCCCAACAGGAACTGAATGAAACCATTATACGATCTCCAGAGAACGGACAGATCCTGCAGATTTTTGCTCGCGCTGGTGAGCGGATCGGCAATCAGGGCATCCTTGAGATGGCTGACACAGACAATATGATTGTTACAGCTGAGGTCTATCAGACAGATTTGGACTTGTTGAAGGTTGGCCAGGGAGCAACCGTTACAGCACCAGGATTCAGAGATGGAAGTGTTCAAGCAACGCTTACGAAAATTCTTCCACAGGTACAACGTCAAGCAACATTTTCTAATACACCTGGAGAAAATTTAGATCAGAGAGTCTTCAACGTTAGGCTAAAGTTAGACCCAAATCCAGAGCAACGTGAACGTCTAAGACTGGGCTCCAACATGCAGGTCCAGGTCATTTTTGATCCGAGCACGTCTACACCCGAACCTAAGAAATAAACAATTAAACCATGAATCGAATGATTTATCGATGGATCAAACGCACTCCTGTTGCTTGGCTTCAGACCAGCTACAATCCCGTTAAACTTGTGATTGGAATAGCTGGAGTAAGCTTTTCAAACATCTTGATATTTTTCCAATTAGGCCTTTTAGATAGTGTTTACAACAGTCAGCTAAGGCCTATTGAAAAGCTTGATGCAGAACTTCTTATGGTGAGTTCTGGCTATTCCAATTTTGGCTCACTTCAAACGTTCAACAGAAGCCGTTTATTCCAGACTCTTGGAGTTGAAGGGGTTAAGGCCATCTCACCCATGCGAATCAGTCGAGCATCTTGGGTGACTCCAAATACAGGAAATTCTTACTTCATTAATGTTTTTGGCATCAATCCTTCCGGGCCATCACTTTCCATACCAGAGCTCAGACAAAATACTGTTTCAATACGCAAGCTTCGCAATGCCCTATTCGATAGCAGGACAAAATCTCACTATGGACCCATTGGTGAGTTAATTGCAAAGGATGGTTCTGCACAAGTGGAAGTCAACCAGCAACGGCTGAACATGATTGACACATTTCAACTTGGAGCAACCTTTGCCGCCGATGCAAATATCATTGTCTCCGAAAGTACTTTTTCATTGCTTTTTCCCAATCAAAAACCGAACCAAATCCAATTAGGATTGATTCAACTTAAAAACGGTGTCAATCCGCTGGCAGTACAGAGAGCACTGCGTCCAATCCTTGGTGACCAGGTCATGGTTCTTACACGTTCAGAATTATCTGCATTGGAACTAAACTACTGGCGCCGCAGTAGTTCGATTGGATTTATCTTCACGATCGGAGTTCTGGTTGGATTCATCGTTGGCAGCATCATCGTGTACCAAATTCTGTTTGGTGATGTCATGAATTCTTTGCCACAATTTGCCACCCTTAAAGCCATGGGTTATACCGATGGATACATTATTTCAGTGGTGGTTCAACAAGGTGCAATTTTGGCTGTGATTGGATTTATCCCTGGAGTGATCTGCTCTATAGGTTTGTACTCACTACTGGCTAATGCAACCAATCTGGCAATCGCCATGACAGCAAACCGTGCTGTGCAAGTTCTTATTCTTACGCTTGTCATGTGTACCGGATCTGCAGCGCTAGCAACTCGAAAGCTCATCAAGCTTGATCCTGCAGATGTGTTCTGAATGTTTAATTCTTCATTGTCGTATTAATCATGACTTCACCCAGTTCACCCAAATCAGTTGATCATCATCAGGATCCAGTGATTTCCCTGAAAAATGTCAACCACTGGTTTGGCCATGGGGAAAGCAGAAAGCACGCTCTTAAGGACATCTCACTTGACATCTATCCAGGACAAATTGTCATTTGCACAGGTCCATCAGGATCAGGAAAAACAACACTGCTGACCATGCTGGGTGGACTTCGCTCCTGCATGGATGGCAGTTTAAAAATTCTTGGAGAAGAACTTCGCGGAGCCAGCAAAGGTCAACTTTCCAAACTAAGGCTCAATGTGGGATTTATCTTTCAGGCCCACAATCTGATGATGTTCATGAATGCCAAAAGAAACGTACGTTTAGCTCTCGAACTTCATGATGAGCAGTTTGATCATGACATGGATCATTTAGCCACAGAGATGCTTGAGAAAGTTGGCCTGGGAGAACGGGTTGATTACATGCCTGATGATCTATCAGGCGGACAGCGTCAACGGGTTGCGATTGCACGAGCATTGGTCAGCAAGCCCAAAATCATTCTGGGAGATGAACCAACTGCAGCCTTAGACAAAGAATCAGGTCGGCAGGTGGTCAAGCTCATGAAACAGATGGCGGAAGAAAACCAAACAACAATTATCATGGTCACTCATGACAACAAGATTCTTGATGTGGCTGATCGGATTATTATTGTTGATGACGGAGCTCTAGCCAGCAAGGAAAAAGAAGAAGCATTTATCGCAAAGATGAGGGATTCACACTCATAGATTTAATATTTTCCAATCAATCAGATGTTTATGCCAGAAATACCAGGTCCAACCCTAGATTCAAATAGCGAAAATTGACTCATAAAGATCTCAACATCATGGGCTGAGAAATTATTTTTTATCACCATTTTTACTTATCTAGCCTAAAAACCTGCTTTCTATACTGGTAACTAATTAACTATTCACTGACCCACGCAGGAGACAGATGCATGGTTTAGATGTATAGCTTGGCCAGCTTAGTTCGACTGATCATGGCCATGTCCTTTGAGGTTTTGAATCAACTCATTTGAAAGACGAGGCGGATGGCTCCCAAAAGCAATCATCCGCGCAGGCAAATTGCGCAGCACTGGCAATTTCAGCAACAACCGAAGAAGCAAAGGCACCCGAAACGGCTGATCGCTTCGAAGGGCACTGCTGATGATGTACTTCTGAACAAGTGTTTGAAACCTCTGGATGGCATGGACGGCTCCTTCCCGTTGCCTTTGCACAGCCGCAAGCTGATCAGGGTTGATGCATTCATTTTTCAACGCCTCAGTGAGCAGATTCGCAGTCGCAATCGCATCCTGAATCGCCACATTGATTCCCACGCCTCCGACCGGCGACATCACATGAGCGGCATCTCCAATCAACAGCAGCCCAGGTTGATACCACTGGCGCACGCAACTCGATTCCACTGACAGCACCACAACCTGCTTCCAGGACTGCAACGCGATGACCCGGTCAGAAAGCCACGGGACCTGTCGGCTCATCTCAGCACGGAACGTCTCGAGACCGGCGGCTTTGGTAGCAGCGAACTGTCCCTTCACAAGGATGTAACCCACCTGCCACTCCTGATCACGTTCCAAAAGGACCACCAGATGTCCTTTGCTCACATGGAAACGAAACTGGTCGTGGGGATCATCCGGTCTGCGGGGCAAGCGAAACCAAAGCACATCCATTGGTGGTGAGGTGCGATCAGATTCAGCACCACAGAGGCTGCGCACCTTGGAGAAACGCCCATCAGCTCCCACAGTGAGCGCAGCGTGAACCTCATGCAGAGCATGTTGACGATCTTTGTAGCGCACGCCGCTGATCGCTCCGTTCTCCTGGATGAGTTCCTCAACGCGGGCACCCATCAGCAACTCAAAGCCTGGGTACCGACTAGCTTCCTCGGCGAGGCAATGAAGGAACTTGACCTGCGGTAACACGGCGACAAAAGGGAAGCGCGTGTTGAGACGGCGAAAGTCCGCCAGTTTGGTGAGTGTTCCCTCGGAATAAAGCTGGGCCATCTCCATGCGGCCATGGGGAAGCTCCAAAATCCTGTCCGCCAGACCGATTTGATCAAGGGCCTCGAGGATGGCTGGGTGGATGGTGTCGCCGCGGAAATCCCGATCGAAATCAAGTTGCGACTCCAGCACGGTGACCTTCAGCCCCTGCCGAGCCAGCAACAGACCAAGCATCATGCCGGCAGGCCCAGCGCCAACCACACAGCAGCGGGTGGTGCGTTGATCACTATCGCTATGGTCTTTCGATGGCTGGTCTCTCACGGTCTGGTCAGTCACGTTGTGTTCCATCACTGATCCACCAAGTCAGAACTGCATGATGAGCCGGATGACAACCAGCGGGAATGGGTGGGTTACCTGAAAAGGAATCAGTGACTTTGGCCCTGTTACTACAGAACCTTGCTCAGACAGCCTCCGGACGAAGCCAATCCGATCAGAGTTACAGGGCTACTCAAGACACCAAACCCTGGTGTCGACAACAGACAGCCACAAGAACTTGCCATTCCTGCTTGGTTGGGTCTTCCTGCTCCATGCAATGCCCTTGGAAAACCAAGAATTGCTTGGCCCCCATCCTTCAGGGAGATGTTGATCATCCCGAGATCATCTGCTCTGCCTTCTTTTTCGCACCTGCAGGCAATGATGAAAAGAATGCAGCAGTCGCGAGAAGCCCTGCAGTGATCTGCCGCAGCATGACTCAGAGCTGGGCATCAACCAAAGCTGACTTACGCGTAATGCTGATGCCAGCAGCAAGAGGCAGTTTCAGCTTTGCTGGTTGTTGGTAGGTCATCAACAAACCTGTGGAAGACGCACGACAGGCTCAAGCCCCATCAGCTTCTTTGGATGAGCCGTGCCACACGATGATTGCAATCACTTAACGCTTTGATCTTGCTCAAGGGGCCATAAAACCAGCAGCGATGGCAGTTTCTGTAATTTTGGAGATCTGACATAGGGTCATTGCAAGGCGAGAAGCATCGAGATGCATCCGACTCCCTCATTTCATTCATAGGGAGCAGCTCTCATCTGCTGGGTTGATGACATCCAGGCTTGTCTGGTCATGCTCATGCCATTCAAAAGCCCCCACGTCCAATGTGAGTGCGGCAACGAAGAGCTTGATCGTCCATCACATCTGAGATCAGGACTCCATCAGCATTGAAGTTCCGGCTTCAGGGACCGTATCTGCATTGTTGCTCGCTTCAGCAGATTTGGCCCCTCTTCTCCCAGACCCCCGCCCCCGGGGTGTTGAAGGGTCCAGAGAGAGGTCTGTTCCCTTCAACATCAAAGCTATGAAGCACATTCAAGGAGAGATGAAAAAGGTTGCAAGAAGACGCTTAATGAATAATGCTTCGCTTAAAGAACAAAGAACTCAGCAGAATCACCTACCACAAAACTGACGACCCAAAGGCCGCTGGACTCTGTGAGCACCGCTCAAGTGTTGGGAGTTGAGCAATACTCGTCTCTTCTCATCGCCTGGATGGCCCCATGACTTGTCAGGCCGTTGCGGGTCGAATGAAGCAGTGGGCGGACACAGCCCGTGGGCAAGCTCCACACAGATGGTAGCTGCCACGCCCACGCGACTGCACACGATCGGGACGCTCCATTCTGGACCTAGGCATCGCTTGTTGAATGCGGTTTTAAACGGAGTTCATCGGCTTGTTGTTCTGATCCTGCTTGACTGGCCCAGCTCTAACTTGATATGCATGAAGCGGATCGTGCACTCATGATTTCAATCATTAAATCAATACTGATGTGAGCAGGTTGCTCTTTTTTAAGGCATAATATCAATTGCTAGATAACATGTAGCTTGAAGCTAGAATTTTGATTGCGTCTCCGGTGCTCCAGTCAAAACTAGGTCCTTTAAGGTCAATACTTGCAGGAGTATGTGCGATTGGTATTGCGCTTGGGATGTCTAGATTTGCCTATACGCCTTTGGTGCCAGCGCTGATTAGAGATGGCTGGGTCGATGTTCCCCAGGCCGGATTTCTTGGAGCAGCCAACTGTACTGGCTACATCGCAAGTTGCTTTATTGCAATATTTTTACCGAGACGCTATGGGGTTCAATCTGTCATGAGATTGGGGCTTGGGTTTAGCTTGCTGGGTGTCCTCATGTCAGCATTTGACTTCGGATTTTTATGGCTTGTTCTTGCGAGATTCACAGCTGGATTATCAGCTGCCCCTTTGGTTGTTTTGACTCCTGCAGTTCTAGCCTCTCAATTGCCAGACAAACTTAAAAAGATTGGAGCTGGGTTGGCATTTGCTGGCTCTGGCTTATTTACTCTGTTCGTATCATTAACACTTCCATTTGTTTTGTCAAAAGAAGTTCAAATTGGTTGGTTTTACGAAGCATTGATTGTTGTAATTGCGTCTCTAGCTGTTTGGCCATTGATAACCCGGGCACCTCAAAAGCCCCTCCCCGCAAGAGCCAAGTCAGAGCGCTTCACTGGGAACCAGAAAAAAGTTTTAGTTGGACTTTCTCTTGCTTATGCGTGTGGAGCGATAGGGATGCAGCCGCCCACTCTTTTTATGACCGATTACTTGCATCGTGATTTAGGGGTTGCAATCGCCGAAGCGAGTCAGGTCTTTAGCTTTCTTGGACTAGGCTGCGCCATGGGTGCAGCATGCAGCGGAGTTCTCGTTACTCAATATGGAACCCGTGCAACATTGCTCACCATGTATTCAAGCGGTATCGCGAGCTTGATTATTGTGTTGATGACAGAGAAGGTTTGGTTGTTGGCTATTTCAGCTGCACTTGCAGGCTTCTTTGCTCTTGGGATGGTAGCAGCGACCTCTCAGAGGACGATGGAGTGCGTAGGTCCTGATCAACATCCCAGAGTTTGGGGCAGCCTGAGTTTGATTTTTGCGTTTGGTTTGAGTATCGGAAGTACTGGTATGTCAACTCTCCTAGAGCATGGCGCCTCTTATACCAATTTGTTTGAGATTGCTGCTGTCGCTCTTGGCCTTGGTCTGTTCTCTACATCTTTATTGAGCTGCAGACAATTAATATCTGATTCAAAATCGGTGTCCTAAAAGACCTGGACTGCTCGTATGCAGAGCTGCTGCAAGCAAAACGCAGTATTGGATTCTTGCTGCGAGTAATAAGTCAGGCTCTTCGACGCCTGTTTCCACCTTACGCATCGAAACAAGTCATGTGATGTGGTCAGCGAGGGAACAACGGCAGTTATGAATCTATTCACTCACATTTATGCGGCATAGGGCCAGCAAGCTGCAATCCTTCGCTAACAACGTCAGTAAGCCCTGCACGAGAAACTTCTTTAGGGGAGGATGCGAATGCGATAGGCCGAACACTCATTTCGGTTTTGAATGAATGAGCTCTACTGAAGTGCAGAACGTCGCAAGTGGTTCTGCTCTCACTCATCAGCAACACTCGAACATGCTCCCCGACGTGCTATCGCTGTTCGACGGAGTCGTGATACACCACACCGAATTGCTTACCCATCTGTGGGAATGGGAGGCTGACTGGCCATGGACCAACCAAACATCACCATGAGGCACTCGAGAGTTGCAGCATCGAAGGCTATGGTTCCAGGAATCAATAACAATGTCTGTATCCCAAAGCCGGCAAAGCATTGGCTCCAACCTTCGTCATCCATACCGAAGGGTAAAAACAACCTGGGCATAAATCCTTGAAGACGTTGATGCCAGATTGAGAGGTAGGCAAGAATCCTTGCCTTGGCGCATCTTCTTCACTTAGCGCACCATTGGTTCATGGCTGCTGCGGGTACAGTTTCAAAAAGATCTGCCTTCAAGCATTGTCAAGACATACCGTGCGCTTGAAGCACTGCTTGTGTTTGGACTTCATAGGGCCAGCCGTGGACATGACGGCTGGCGACACAAAGCTTTCGTGAGGAGTCTTTAATGACGGAAGCCTGTTTCAAGTGTGAATAACGTTGGGTTCAGCGCAGCTACCTTCTCCTGGAGAATCTCCAACTGATCTGCGCTGCCGTGAATTTCCAAACGCTCGAGTTCGGCATACTTGAGAGCTTCTTGGATTAAGGCGCCTACATTGTCCAAATGCAACAGCGCGGCATGAGCATCAACATACGCTTCACGGCAGAATGCTTGATTACCAGCAAAAGAAAAGCCGTAATTTAAGCAACCTTTCTCGCTCGATGTTTTCTCAATGAACTGATCGCAAACCTCGCGAAATTGATCTGAGCAGCCAGTTTTAATCACAAAGTATGGATGAATTGAAACAGATTGGTCCATCACTTGGGGGGGATTTTTATAGGCTTCGTTATCCTATAAAACGATGCAATTCAGCCTTGCGTAGTGCTCAGGTCCGAGCTTATCGGAGAGCCATTGTTTCATGACAAGCCAACAATCAGAGGGACCGTCAAGTTACTGGTTGGGCTTTTAGCTGTTCTCGATAGCCCATCGAGTGCAGGTCCAGAGGTCTCGCCTTGCCCATTGTTCGTGTGTGTCTTTTCGGTCTTTGTCAGTCATGCTGTCATCCTCCCCCGTGGAGCGAGCCAGGCATGAAGGATCAGGCAGCCACAAGCCAGCGGCCAGCGAAACCAAGAAGAAGCAAGGTCGCCGCTGCGATCATCCAGCGCACACGATTAAGGGCCAACAATCGACGTGTCAGCACCACGCTGGTGACCCAGCCGAACGCGACAACCAAGGTCTGACAAAACCCGAGCACATGGGGATCGGCAGACCAACGAGGCCAACCAGTGGGCAGCAGGGTGCCTGCCTCCAGCAGGCCAAGAGGCAGGTGCCGCGCCAGAAGCAGAGCCCAGAGAAGGGGCAGTGCTGCATACAGCCAACGACGATTCAGCCACAATCCAACAAACGCAGGGATGGCCAAGGCAAACAAAGCAATGCTCAGTCGCGGAAGCAGGGGCCCCTCATGCAAGGAAGCCGGAGCCATCGGCAACCAACCCAACAGCCTTTGCCAATGATGCAGGGTGATCCCTCCGGCCAGCACAAGGATCAGACCAGGTTCTCCATGCGGCTGATGCAGTCCGGCATGAATATCAGCGGCAGGGGGTCTTAGCCGTAGCTGCACGGATCGGTTAGGGCAGGCTTGGGTACAGGTCATACAGAGCACACAGTTGCGGTTGTCGCTCAGGTGAGCTGGATGGGTACCGAGGGGACAGCCTGCAGTGGCAAGTCCTTCACCTTCGGCAGGACCTCCCCTAAAGCAGGCATAACTGCTGCAACTGCCACTGCAAGTCCCTGCTTCCGCTCGCAATTCCAGGATCGAGAGCTTGGCGAACAAACCATTCATACCTCCTACAGGACAGAGATAGCGGCACCAGTAGCGCTTCTCGAATATCAGGGAGCCCACCACCGCGCCAGCGGTAATGACCAGCAGCAGACAGCTGCTGAGCCAGGCAGTGTTATCCAGGTTCCAGACCTCCTCCCAGATCAGAATCATGGCGAAGCCTGCCGCCAGAAGAGGAGAGGCCCAGCGGTCACTGTCTTGATGGGGCCAGGGGCGGGGACGCCAGGGTGCAATCCACTGGGCGATCCTCCCCCACACCATGAACGGACAAATGGCGCACCAAAGCCTGCCGACGAAGGGATAGGTCAGCAGGATCAGGGGCCACCACCACGCCCAGAAAAGATTCAAGGCAGGATTGAGAGGGCGTGTCTGAGGCCCAATCCATAGGACCAGATTCACAGCGACGAACACCCAGCTCACCAGACCGAACAACAGGCTGTTCCAGAGCACAGGCGCCCTCATCCACTCACGCAGCTTCGGCCTCCAGCGCCATAGGTCGAAGCGAGCCTTTCGTTGGGGATTGCCTGTCCAGAAGACTTCCTCAGGCAAAGAGGCAGGAAGGGCCTCGAGGTTCTCAAGCCGAACCTGACGCAAGGCTCGCTCAACCAGAGCTTCCAGCTCGCTCAGATTGTTCGCAAAGTCATGGTTCTGTAGACGACGCACTACCTCTTCAGGAACTGCAGGAGGCGTAGACCAGCCCAGCCCGGGGCTTTGCAGCCTCAGGTCGTAGCGCAGCCAGTCTCCAAGGTCGGCACGACGCACACGCAGCGGTGGCACCCGGATCACCTGACAAACCGAATCAAGTGTCGGATCGGTGGTTTCGCTGGTGAACAGCATTCGACCGCTGAACCCCGTTTGCTCACATCGAGCCATCGCCAGCAAGCGTTGTTGCAGATTCGAATCGATCCGATCCACGCCGCTCACCAACAGGGAGTTCTCGCCCAGTGCATCAAGCAGCTCCACGCCACTGCCTTTCAAATCAGTGGCAGTCAGACGAACCAGTAACCGGCGGCGTTCACTGGAGCCGTAGTGGATCAAAGCAGCGAGGTTGTCCTTCTGTAACCCTGGTTCGCCGCGAATCATCAGCGGTCTGCGCTCCTGATCATGGGAACTGTCAATCAGGCTCTGGCGCAGACGGCAGGCATATCGGCTTGATCCCACCACACCGCGGCGGGGGCGGCCGATCACGTAGGTGGACAGTTCCTTCAGGGATGCCAAGGAATCAACTACCTAAGTTAGTTGAGAGCTGACTGGTTGATGACGACCGAAATCTCCAACAGGATCGAGCAGAACAAGCGCAGATAAGCCTTTGCGCTGTACCCGATTCTCAGATGGTTGAACCATTGGGAAAACCATGATCAAGCGCGATGGATAGCAATAGTGACAAAATGTTCTTCTCCATCAACGCCACATCATTGAGACTCTCCACAGGTGAAACACCCAAGGACAAGACCGTAAATCTAACAACATCTAGTGCAGAATTATATCTGAATGGTTCCATCAGAGACCTTCCATCAGAACAGCTGCATCGGAACACCTCCATCGGAAACCTGCGATCGGAGGCGTGGCATCTGAAACCAAATATAATGACCTAGCGACTAGAACACAATTACAAAAATTTCAAGTCAAGCAATGCTCAATCGAAGCAATCATAATATATCTTCCCAGGCATTTCGACATCAATTAATGCAATAACAGCAAAAATCAAATGCGCAATAATACAACCAATAGCGAGCACAACAAGCCATATGAATCCGGAATTAATTCACACCACTAAATCACATATTCATTCCATCTATTGACTCCAGTGGCATGGTTCATCACATGCATTAGCACGTCGTCACTCAGCAAACTTACCGGAACGTTGTGTTACGACTTTTGGCCAGAGAAGGCTAAAGGCTGGATCCCGCAGGCCAAAAACAGTGTCAAGAACTTCACAGAATTGGTCTGCATTGTTGATGAGTATCTTCTCCCGACCCGGAAGCATAAGCACCCTGCCAATCAACACTTTCATTCCTTGACTGATTTCTGGTTGCATACAGATCAGGTTCTTTCGAAAAATGGAGTTGGCATCGGCCTGGAGCCGTCGACAAGTCCGTTCCAAAAGCTGTTCATCTGCAGGGTGTGCAGGCAGAAAATCAAAATCAGAGGGGACATGTCCTGGATGATTATGAAATCGCCAAAATCCGTGTTCAAGTCGTTCCAACTGATACGTACGATCAGATTGAATCTGCTCACCTTCCACCAGCCTTAAGGGCTCAAGTATTCCGTCTCCAATGCCAGTATCAGCAATCATCTGTTCATCAAAATCAACACGAAGGACAAGATGATTTCCCATGGTCACATCACCCATCAGCGAACGTGACATACCGGCCTGAACTCTCGTCACCTTAAATCCAATCGTCTCAAGAGCCCAAGACAGAAGACCATTCATTTCATAACACCAACCACCACGATGCCGTTCAACAATTTTTTCAAAGATATGCTGAGAATTGAGATCAAGAGGCCGTTCTAGATGAACATCAAGATTTTCATAAGGAATCTTCAAAAGATGCTGTTTGTGGATGCCACAGAGGCATTCGCATGTGGGCTCCACCGGACCAGTATAGTCAATTCTCTCTAAATAATCCTTAATTTGCATTATTCGTATGTTTCCATTTTGTTGTCGTTATCAAGTCAGTAACTCCTTGATTGGATACAGATCTTTGCTGTGGAAATATAGCCAGAAATGAGTCAAAGAGAAACCTCGCCATCACTGCTCAGCATGAGCATCTCCGAAGCAAGTCACTTGCTCGGTAGACTTGAGAATAAGGCATGATTCATATCAATCAGTTTAGCCAAAGGACAACACAGACACAATGATCTTTAGAGACCAGGGACTGTATCGGGGGTTGATCATTCTCCTCATCAGAACACAACGGTCAATGCGTTCAGAGTGACGATCTGATCTACTAGTGAAGGGTAGTCTTAAGTTTACTGATCACGATTCAACTGCTAGGCAAAAAGTCCATGCAGTCGCTCCATCCATCACCAATGTTGAGCAACAGATGGAGTCGAATGATGAGAATGTCCCAAGACCGGTCCCATTGGTGCTGTCAACTCGTGTTCAGTTGTGATGTCACCAAAGAATGGGGCCTGTCTTCAAGTCAACAGAATTTGCTCGAGGCCAATTTGCCCAGTCCGAATTTCGACGGCCAGATCGGTCCCAATGGCAGACAGCATCCATGAGCTTGGATTCATCTGCTCTAACTGGATGACATCTGCAGCCAAGTTGAGGGCGCTCAGGTCGATTCGATCATCAGCGGCGAAGCCAATGATTTCGTCTGGATTGACCCAAGTTGAATCATTGATTGATTGGAAAACAAAGGAGTCAACACCATCTCCTCCGACGAGGTGATCCCCTCCCAATCCCCCGATCAATGTGTCGTTCCCTTCCAGAGCCTCCATTCGGTCATCGGCATCTGTTCCGATCAATACATCCACCCCTGGAGTACCAAGAATGGGAAGCATGGCAAGATCACTGGAATAGGGCTGGGAGATCCCTGTAGGAATCGGGCGCACCGCATTACCGTCAATCCCGGCAAACAGAGGTGTGTTTTGCAGAGCATCCACTTCTCTCCTTGCAAACCCATCCACCTGCTGACCATTGGGAGCCGTCTCCTCCCATGGAAGGTGGATGTGGTCGGCATGCATGCTCCACCCCGGAGCGAATCCAGCTTCATCATTTCGGAAACTGAGATCTACCTCGCTGGCCTCTCGAAGCCGTCGATTCAGTTCACTGCCCTCTTCAGGCAGATTCATGTAATCGGAGCTCACCAGATGCAGATTGTTGTCGATACGGCCGTAGTGAATCTGAAGCTGAAGTTGGGGGATCAATAGGGGGTGCTCATCCGAACCAGCACCGAAGGCGAGATGACTTTTATGGTCACTGCTATCGAGCTGTTCGCCATTCCAGTGGTCCTGAAAGAGAAGCACAGCCTGCAGGGGGAGATCACGCCACTCATCACCGAGCGGAATGTGGTCATAGGAAGCAGATTCACCGATGTAATTCCAAAACACCTGGGCTCTGGATTGCCTCTCCATGGGGCGTGCTGATCCAGTAATCATTTTCAGTCCGGTGGGCATATTCACCAGCTGATTAGGATCATTGGGCGACAGCACGCTGTAGTAGGCAATCGATGTGGCCTTTGGGGTGATGTAGCTCCATTCACCTCCAAGTCCATCCGCTCCCTCATCGATCAGGCTGGGAGCCCAGTAGGTGGAGAGATTATTACTGGGTTGTGCTGCGGTACTGCCGGCAGCCAGTAAAGAGCTGACCGTAGAGTTTTCATCCGTGCTGGTGTTCGCAAAGAAATCATGGGCATGCATGAAATTCGCATTTCCAGGGGCAACGATCGGATCGGCTGTGGCCCTGTGACTGAAGGCAATGGTTGAGAGGAATTCCCCCTGAGAGAAACCCGTTACGTCGAAGGGATTGATCTGGTCAGGAGATGGTTGAGAAGCATTCGACTCGTTGGCTGTGCCAATCAACTGATCCCCATCCAGATCCTTCAGGAAGAGGATTTCATTGCTCGCCACTGGGGTGTCTCCAGGTCCCTCCTCTCCGATGAAATAACCATTGTCATCAAGGATCCAGCCGAAGTCGCCCCATTGCTGACTTCGATCGAGAACACGGAGACGACCCAGATCATCCACTGCCGCTGCAACAAGTTGAGCCTGCCCACGCTCAACTGGAACCTCATCGCTCCAGTAGTCGTCGTTTCGCTGGATCACCACTGGATCATCCTCGCCTTTCTGCACATAGGCCAGGCCTGTGCTCTCATCCACCAGCAGACGTGCGCTACCGGAATCTGAGATCAACGTCAGATTCAGATTCAAGGTTGAATCTGTCTCAGGTGGAGATGGTGGAGGTGATTGATCAGCGATCGGCTCAAGATCTGTGGATACTTCTTCTGTGCCAATCAACTGATCCCCATCCAGATCCTTCAGGAAGAGGATTTCATTGCTCGCCACTGTGGTGTCTCCAGGTCCCTCCTCTCCGATGAAATAACCATTGTCATCAAGGATCCAGCCGAAGTCGCCCCATTGCTGACTTCGATCGAGAACACGGAGACGACCCAGATCATCCACTGCCGCTGCAACAAGTTGAGCCTGCCCACGCTCAACTGGAACCTCATCGCTCCAGTAGTCGTCGTTTCGCTGGATCACCACTGGATCATCCTCGCCTTTCTGCACATAGGCCAGGCCTGTGCTCTCATCCACCAGCAGACGTGCGCTACCGGAATCTGAGATCAACGTCAGATTCAGATTCAAGGTTGAATCTGTCTCAGGTGGAGATGGTGGAGGTGATTGATCAGCGATCGGCTCAAGATCTGTGGATACTTCTTCTGTGCCAATCAACTGATCCCCATCCAGATCCTTCAGGAAGAGGATTTCATTGCTCGCCACTGTGGTGTCTCCAGGTCCCTCCTCTCCGATGAAATAACCATTGTCATCAAGGATCCAGCCGAAGTCGCCCCATTGCTGACTTCGATCGAGAACACGGAGACGACCCAGATCATCCACTGCCGCTGCAACAAGTTGAGCCTGCCCACGCTCAACTGGAACCTCATCGCTCCAGTAGTCGTCGTTTCGCTGGATCACCACTGGATCATCCTCGCCTTTCTGCACATAGGCCAGGCCTGTGCTCTCATCCACCAGCAGACGTGCGCTACCGGAATCTGAGATCAACGTCAGATTCAGATTCAAGGTTGAATCTGTCGCAGGAGCTGAGATCAATAGAGAGTTGATACTCCCATCAAACTTTGCATTACCAAGGCCAAGTTCATTGCCTTCAGTGAACAGCCCCCAGTAATCATCAGGGCCTTTCCATGATTCATCACTAAAATTAAAATAAAACATATTATCAAAAACTGCCGCATCACTGGCGATGTATTGGTCAACATTTTGGAAATAAGTTTCCATATTGATGGCGTTGGTGACTTCCTCTGCATAACCGCCGCTTTGCCATCCTGTTTCACCCAAAATCAATGGCGTATCATTAAGATTGAAGCCATCTAGAACACTACGGAACAAAGCTTCATCTGTTTTTAAGACCTCCAATTGGCGTTGAGGCGTCCATTCAGGATTCAATCGATTATCAAAAAAACCTGCATACGAATGCACATTGATGTAATCAAGATCCTGAAGAAGTGCTTCCCCTTGCTGGCTCCAGAAACTGCTTTCAGGCCTTAACGTTTCCCCCGCAAAATTATAAGTAATTAATAAATCACTGCGTTCACGAAACATCTGGACATGCTCGCGAACATCGGAAACCTGCAGAGCACTGGGATTCCAGTCAGCTAGTTGTTCATTCCCAAGGCTTAATCCCAGAATGTGTTGTTCATAAGGTTGAATAACGTCCAGGGCTTGGTCGATTAATTGCTCTGCATTACTTCCATTCGTGATATAAATCCCTGCCTGGACCTTCAGATCAAGATCCATCTGATCGATCGCCGCCAGGATTCGTCCTGTGTAGTCATTGGTTCCCCACGTGCGGATCGTGTCAAATCCCAGGGATGAGACCTCCTGAAGAGCCGATTCAAGCCGCTGCTGAGTGAGCCATTGCCCCTGCGAATCCACTGAAAATCCGATTCCCCGGCGACCGTCCCAGAACTGTCTCGATGCTGCGTCCAGAATCGGAAAACTGTCTGATATTGCAGTCTCAGGTAATGCAGGGGTCGTGGATGAATCAGCACTGGCCTGAACAAGGTCTTCTGCAGAAGCATTAACAAATGGACTGATCAGATCTTCACCCATCACACTGAATTCCGTGGTGGCTGAAACCGCTGATCCGTCTGAAGCGCTCGCCACCACCACAAGACGGTACGTTCCTCCCGCTGGTGGAGAAACGGATAGTCGCCAGTGTCCATCAGAAGCAACAACCGAACCTGTATGGCTCATCGCCTCCCCGAACTCACCATTCGGCCGCCAATATTGTCCGGACTCAAGGTGAAGAATCGACACCTCAACGGGAGTACCAATACTGCGACCTGGTAGTGAGCCGTATATACCTGTTGCGACGCCCGTCCACATGACAACGTCATCATTGGGCCAGATCAAAAGGTCTTGGATCATGCATCTGCGTGGATCAAGGCCACGAGAACAACATCCTCACGTTGCGCCCATCTGAAGACGAAGATCTGACTCAATCCTTGAAACGTATGACTGAATTTGACCAGAGACATCAACCGAAAAGCCTGCCCCTGCGACAGGGCAAAAGAGGTCGATGGATCAAAAGCTGATCAAATGATCTCGAAGCGGGCTGAGACGACACAAGATCGGCAAATGTCTTGAATTTGGCTCAAATTGATAGCTAAGTATCTACATACGGCAACTAGGTGTACCGGCTTTGGTACAGCTAAACAGCGCCAGACAGCACCAGTTGCCTTGGTTGTGCACCAGCCGATTGAAGTGACGAGAGAGGGTCAAGACTGACCAACAGTTGCGATGCAGCGTCTGTGGGTTGGGATGGAATCATCATGACTACGTTGCCGCCCTTGTCGGGATGGAAGAGTACACAGCCTTTTATCCCATCAGGTGTGACTGCCCAGAGGCGATAGAGTCGTCCCTCCGGTGCTTGAGGGAGACGATTTAAAGTGAGGAGATTGCTTGGTTGACCCGGGCGGATGAGCACCTCTCCAAAAACATTTTGCATCTCTCCATCTGTCGTTGCATGCAGCGACACGGCTTGATCGGCTGGATGTCGTGCCATCAATGGGTGTTCAGATTGCAGCCTGGCCAGCTGAAGCTTGGAACGATATAGCTCTCCACCGGTAACGGCGAGAAGCAAGAGCAGGCCTCCAATCAGCCAATTTTTTGGAGTCACTGTATGGCTTCGACGTGCTGACTCAAGTAGCCGTTCCCGCACAGCATCCGATAGAGGAGGAGCCACATGGTGTTCCAATCGACTCTGCGTTGTGATCAGTTCCTGCAGCTGGGATTGTTCCTCAGCTGACAATGGCCCGCCGCCGGACAGAGCGATCTTTTCCTCAGGACTCAGGTTGCCGAGCACCTTGCCAGCGAGCAATTCATCGCGCTTGATGCCGTCTTCGGGGTCGTAGAAGCGTGCTTGAGGCATCAACTCTCCTCCTGGGAGGCAAGGGCATTGCGCAGTTTGAGCAAAGCCCTTCGGCTGATGCTCTTGACCGTTCCAAGAGGCAGTTGCAGCGCGGCTGCAATGGCACTCTGGCTGATCTCTTGGCGATAGTTCATGGTGAGAATCTGTTGTTCACGGGTTGAGAGCTCGGCCAGGGCCCGTTCGAGACTGACGCAAGTATCAACAGCCTGAAGATCAATGGGATCGTGCTGACCATGGCCAGGGCGGAAGCTCTCGAGAATTTGGCGACGGTTGCGTCGTTTCTTGATCCTGTTGATACCCATTGATCTCGTGAGCAACAGCAGGTAATGACGGATGGACCCACGATCCGGATTGAAGCCACCGCGCTGAAGACGGAGAAACACGTCATGGGTGAGATCCTCAGCCTCCTGTCGTTGAGACAGAAGGCTGAAGGCAAGACGGTGCACCGCAGCGGCATGATCGTCGTACAGGCGGGCCAGTTCTTCCGGGCTGATGGCATCCTTAGAACTCACATCTGGGCCTGTAGAAACAGATCCTGGAGTCCTGTCCAGAGATAAACCGTACCAAAAGCTAAAAGAACCATGGCACTGATCCCCGAGATCTGGTCGCCTCGTTGGAGCAGACGGCGGCGCAGACCACCCAGTTCCACTCCCAGACCCGCCAGCAAAATCACCATGCTGTAACCAAGGGCGTATAACACCATCGATACCACAGCCAGAGGGGGTGATCCAACTGCAGCGGAGGCACTGAGCACTGCAGCAAGAACCGGACTGGCGCAGGGGGAAGTCACCAGGGCAAAGGTCAATCCAATCAGGAACGGACCTGATGACAACCTGTTGATCCATGTCTTTTCAGCAAAGACTCCAAGATTGAGACGATGCCAGGACAGATGCGGTCCCCAACCCTTCAGCTGAAGTGCCATGGCAATCACGATGACCCCTGCAGCGGTCAACAAAACCCCACGATGATCAATGATCAGTGCTCCTGCCAGTGAAGTGAAATATCCCAAGATGGTGTAGGCCGTGACCACTCCAAGAGCAAACTGCAGCACTGTTCCAGGATTGGGGCGTTGCTGCTGTTGAGCACCGAGATAGGAAAGCTGAACAGGAAGAAGAGCAAGGACACAGGGAGAGACACTGGCGATCAGCCCACCTGTGAAGGCCAGCAGCGGAAGCCCTAGAACAGCCCAGCTACTGCTATCGGTCCAACGTGTAACCCACTCGGCATAACGTTGACTGCTGGACAGGACAACCATTTCAAGATGACCTGCAGAGGCCGTTACGACGGCTGCGATTACAGCGAGCAATAACAGCAGAATTAAACGTGACGACCAACGCGTTTGACTGAGAGCTGACATTGGCCTTCAGCGACGCATCAGTGAACGTGTTGTGTAGATCGCTTTGATGTAGGGCTCAATCTCGGTCTGAGCCAAGAAGGTCCGAGTGGAGAGGCCGGTTCGAGGATCGAGGATGCTGACCAGGCTGGTCTGGCTGCGATGGTTCTTAAAAAACTGCCCCAGGCCTAGTTTCTCGGCCCGTGCTGCAGACCGTTGCGCAGCAGCTGAGGTTGAAACATCGAAGCGGATCCAGGTCAAGGCATCTCCTTCCTTCTGATGGATGGTCTTCAGCACTGGCTTCAGCTGCTTACAGGCTGTACACCAGGATGCATAAATTTCCACCATCACAGGCTTGCCCTGAAGTGATGGAGCCAGAGCACTGGCAGCACGAGCCGTTGGCGTGAACGAAGCCATCATGGTCAATTCAGCCAATGGAAGCAAAGTTGATGTGAGTGGAAGAATGGCAGCAGAGAGCAGTACAGGGAGTAAGGCGCGTTGGTTCAAGGCAACAAACGAATTACTGAAAGTCCATACAGGTCAACACCCTGATCGGATTCACCTGCGCAAAATGAATGGTCTGCTAACTCTTTAGCTGCTCTTGAACACGCGAGCCATTGTTTGCATCATTGCTGATAGATCGAGGATCATCACTGCACGGCATCCAACAGCAAACCTTTAGCAGGATGTTCTGAAGCAGATTTGATCAACCCTGCTGAAGGATTAAAGACTTCATCGTCTACAGATTGGTGCCCGTTTCAATGGGACTGAATCGTGTAGCAATTGGTCACACGAACGTAGGTGCGCCAAGCAAGGTCGCTCAGAACAGAACGACAGTCCATCAAGTTCCGATAGGCAAACAGCTGGCACCTAGGCCGATCAACGAGTCCAACCGGACCATCGTCTGAATTCAACTGCCTTCATGGCTGATGGAATTGATTCTGTTTACGATCTCATCAGACCCCCCATTCAAAGAGATGAGTCAAAGTCAGGATGCGAGGCGTCATGACGAGGATCAACGTCATCGCACTCAATCAACACCCTTAAAGGTTGAGCAAGAAAAAAACCGCAGTGTGAACCATCTTCCAAACGATGCCATTAGCCCTGAAGAGCTGAAAAAGCTCAATGAGCAAACCGATTCACGACTCAACGAACAGGGCCCAGCTTCGTTTCGGGAAGGACATCACTCATGAGCAACGAACATCATCAAAGCGGCCGCAGACCCAACAAAGCGGAGCTTGAACGGCTTCAACCTGACCATCGCGACAAACAGCCGCTGAAGAAGGGAAACGAAAACGAGCGTCGAAATCAGCCGAACACCAGCAAACAAGACCATCAACACTCAGGACTAACGCCTATGGAAGAAGTTCGACGGATTGACACTGAAACAGCAGATTGACGGGCTCGGCAGGTTGAAGCCTTCAATCGCTGGATAGAAGTTGGGAGGATTTTGAACACCATTGAGCCTTAGATCGCCCTTAAAATAGATCAGCAACTCATTAGGCTTCACAAACTATCCGTGGAATTTGGCATTGTTGAATGCGGTTGCACATTCATACGATCGGCTAAATCCAAAACCGATAACTATCAAGAATATGAATAGCAACGTCTGAATCAATAACAGATTAGATACTGCGATGTGCTAATTCGCTCTTTCAGCTTGATGGAAGTGCAACGAGCAGGCGTCATTAAATCTGAAGGATCATGAGGCGTTCATAGCCGCAGCTGGATCCAAAGCTGAGACTTGCAAGAGTGTTCAACTCAATCTGAAAGAACAAATGGCTAGACCTGCAGGGAAGAGCTCCATATGCTGAGTGGAAGTGTCGTGTACTGGTCCTGGTGTTGAGAAGAAAAAATCTGATTATTTCTTTTTTGATTGGTTTCTGCTGCGTCTTTCTTTTGTCTGGCTTTCCCTCATTGGCAGAGTCCCAGAGCAGTGGCCATCAACCCTTGAATCTCAGACATGAGAGTTCTCTGCCAATCATTGCGCTTGAGGATCAACCCTTTTACCCAGAGCTGATCAAACGGGCCGATCTCTGGCTCCATACACCGCTAGGCCAGGTGGTTGGAGATACACCAAAAGATACCTTGCTCAACTTTTATACGGTGATGGCTGATGTCGGACTCTTAATTGATGAAATCACAGCATCACACCTCAATGATCCTGGTCTGTTCTGGAATCGTCAGACATTGGCTGAGATCCACGAAGCAGAGGACCTCTTTGATGCAGCTGTGGATGCTTTGGATGGTTCCTCGTTTCCTTTGGGAGTGAGGAGCTATCTCAAAGATGAAGCGGCTATTCAGCTCAAGCATGTGCTTGATTTTATTTTTCATAACAGCCGCCAGATCATCTCCCTACCCGACGCCAGTGGGATGAAGGCGTTGAATGAGCAACGATCAAAGCAAACGCAATCATGGACTTTGCCTGGATCATCCATTGAGCTCACGAGTCAGCTTGCTGACGATCCAGTCAACAGTGACTATTATTTCTCCGCATCGACGGTAGAGAATGCCGCGAGAATGTACGAACAAGTTCGTCAGCAGTTGGGGAACATAAAAGATCAATCCTTTGTTACGGAAACTTTTTATCAGGATTTTATTCACACTCCCGGACACTTGTTTCCCCCGAAGTGGTATTTAATGCTCCCCTCGGATTTCCGAGGAATCATTGAAACAGAAGTCTTTTTGGGAGAAACACTTGTCCAGCTGATCCTATCCACCACTGCAATTATAGGGTTTGCCATCATTAGCGCACTTTTATTCCGACAATTAATACGCTCCTATCAAAAAAAGTCAGTGGATCCATCCAGGGCATGGATGCTTGATTCGATTGCTTGGAAGCGCACTTTACTCATACTGCCATTGGTGCCATTAGCAAAATTGACTGAGATATTCATTGATGAATACCTTAACTTTACTGGTTTACCTTTATTGATCTGCACAATCGCATTTGAGATTATTTATTTCTTACTATTTATTGTTTTTGTTTTCCTGTTTTTTGAGGCGTTTGGGCGTTCAGTCTCTGAGGGTCTCGTGCGAATGTCTGGGAACCGGGAGGTATGGGAGCTGTCCAGAACCAGTAATCGCGTGATGCCTGTCTGCCGTGTTGCCTCGGGTGTTGTTGCCATCTTTCTGATTTACCGCATGCTGCTTCAGCTCGGACTCTCCCCAACGGTCGTGCTTGCACTGTCTACCGTTCCTGGCTTGGCCATTGGTCTTGGTGCCTCGAAGCTACTCGGAAACCTATTTGCTGGTCTGTCACTTCAGACCGACCGACCTCTGCGCGTGGGTGAATTCTGTGAGATTGGTGATGACCAGGGTTTCATTACCAAAATCGGTTTACGTTCGGTTGAAATTGAAACAGCAACGGGAAGAATCACGATTCCAAATGCTGTTGCCGAAGATTGTGTCGTGAACAATCTGTCGCGCAATCAACTCAGACCAGATGCTCCATTTATGCAGGGTCTGGAACTCAAGCTTGATCTCGAAACCGACGCGCCATTCAGCCCTGATCAGATCTCAGATCTACTGTTTTTGGCCAGGGATTATGCCGAAAATCGTGTTGATTTCATCAATCCTTGTCTTACTTTTGAGATCAAACCTGGAGGCGAGCAGATGCTTCGCTGCCTCGGCATGATCAAAGTATCCGGTTGGAGAGATTACATCAAGCTACGGGAATCTCTTACGCTTGCTTTCAATCAACTCATTGTTCAAGTTGATAAATCACATTTTGTTCTATCGGTTTCTTACGACACGACAGATGCACAGCTTTCCAAGATTCCTGAAATTCTGCAAGCCATCATCGATGGCATCACAGGTTTCGAGCTCAAAGCCTGCCGGTTGATGGATATCGCTGAATTCAGTTACGACTTCAAATGCCACACGCTCTCTCAGGGACTGACCTACACACAATTCAAGGACGCAATCGATCAGATTAACCGGGAACTTCTGAGTGCCCTTGCGGCTGCTGAGATCGTGATTCCTTTCCCCACTGCCATCGAAATTCAAAGAGACGCAGATTAGGACTCCACTGAACCAACGAATGATCCGTCAGGAATCACCAGGGCATGTTCAGGCTCAGATCGTGATCCGAGCCGAAGATGTCACCAGGAGCGAGCCATCGTTGCGTTGGATACCTCAAGCTGGGTGGGAAGGCACATTCTTTCAACTGATTGTGACGAGAAGACACTTGAGAAGATTCAGCACACGGCACGTCGCAATCAGATCGCAGCGCAGCATGATGTCCATGCACCATCCCACAGTCAGGAGCCAATCAGGATTTGAATCAGCTCAGCTGATACCTTGCTGAATTTGTCAATCCTGTGTTCGCCCAAAAGACATTGCCAACAAGACCTCGAACCGAGAATTGCTTCTAAAGGAATCTGATCAACAAATCAAGCTTATCCATCTGATCGTAGTGACAATCCACTCGAAAGTGCAAAACTCAGAGTGAGTACTTTCATGACATCAATCCAGGTAAGTTAGAACATTCAATGAGAATGAAAACTTGGAGCGAGACCATACACAGGTGTATCCAAACCAACAACTCTAGCCTTGATCTGCAAGGCTAAGTAATGGGAATAATAACGACATTGATGCAAATTGCCCCCATGAATCCATAGGTTCTCCACCTGGGTTGGCTTCCACATATTGCGCAACTCACCTTGCCAAGGTCCGGGATCCTTTGGAGTGTCTGAACCAAGCCCCCAAACTTTGCCCAAACGGTTTGCTACGTCTGGGGAGATGAGATCAGAAAGAAATAGATTCATCGAACCAAACCCGGTGGCAAAGACCACCAGGTCAGCGTCCAGCTCACTGCCATCGTTGAGCACAACGGAATGCTCGCGGAATCGAGCCAGTTCAACGTTGCTTCTCAGGCGAATACGACCATCCGCCACCAGCTCTGCGGCACCAACATCCAGGTAATAACCAGATCCACGACGTAAAAATTTCATGAAGACGCCGGAGTCATCGGCGCCGAAGTCAAGCAGGAAGCCAACGTCTTCAAGACGTCGATAGAGATCCTGATGATCACGCCGCATGGCGTCATAGATCGGCTTCTGCCACTGAGGGAGAAGTTTGTAAGGAATGGAGGCCATGGTGTGATCTGACATCTCCGTGGTGATGCCCTCTGCCAACGCCTCCTCCGAATAGGAGCCTGCAAAGGCGTAGGTCTCCAACGCTTGCATCGGTGCCACCGTGGTGGAGCTGCGCTGCAACATCGTCACCTCGGCGGCACCCGCTTGCCAAAGTCCCGCGGCGATGTCATGGGCTGAATTATTGGATCCCACTACAACACAACGCTTATTCCGGTAGGCATCGGGTCCTCGATGCTGGCTGGAATGATGCTGTTCCCCTGCAAAAGCTTCCGCCCCGGGGATTTCTGGCATCTGAGGATACCCAGCAACGCCTAGAGCGATCACGAGATGACGGGGCTGCAACCTCTGACAGCTGCCGTTCCGCTCCACCTCCAGTTGCCAACGATCACTGGTTGGATCGAAATGAGCTTTGCGCAGCGGTGAGGAACCCCAGATCTGTAATCCCATCACGCTGGCATAAGCCTCCATCCAATCGGCCAGTTGATCCTTCGGGGTGTATTTCGGCCAACCGTCTGGAAACGGTAGGTAAGGAAAGTGGCAGTAATGAACCGGGTCATGCAGGCACAACGTCTTGTAGCGCCGCCGCCAATGATCCCCTGGCCGCTCCTGTTTTTCCAGAATCAGCGTAGGGACCTGCAGAGATGCCAGGCGTGCTCCGAGACTGAGACCAGCCTGGCCGGCGCCGACAATCACAACCTCCGGCTGTTCACTCACCCCAAGGTTGGCGCACTCACGCTGCTTTTCTTCCAGCCATGTCAACCGGCCACGCTCCACAACATGGTCAGAGCCCATGGGCCGTCTCACACCCAGGCGCTCTTCATGGCCTTGGAGTGAATCCATCGCCGTGAACAGCGTCCAGATCTTTCCGTTTCGTAGCCGCACATGACCGCGACACGTGGCCACGCGCGTGTGAAAGCTGAACCAGCCCTCAAGACTGCCATCCTGCTCCGACACGTCAGCCAATGCAGTAAGGCCCCTGGGGGCAACATCCACAAGGCGTTGCGAGAGCATCGCGTTGATCGCGGAATGACCTTCCTCGGTGGTGAGGTTCCAACTGAAAGCAACCAGATCACGCCAAAAGCAGTCCTCGGCGAAGAAGGGAAGGACTTCAGCAGGATCTCCTGTTGTGCAAGCCGCTTCAAAACTGTTCAACCACTGCTGAAGAGACGCCATGGGTGTGGCCATGAATGGCTGTTACAACAGCGTCAGCATGACAATTGATCAACCCGTTGTCAGACCGATGGCCTAAAAGAGCCATCAACCCTGTTTCAGTAGCGATCCAGGCCTGATCGAAGTACGCGCAGTACATGTCGAATCAAAGTTGACGTAGCTGGAGGACTCAAGGGTTGGGACAGTTGAAATCCATGAAACCTGTTGCCTAAAACGATCAGCAGCAGGCAATGCCTCTACAAGCTTAGAGATTCAAAAGAATTGAAATCTGGACGCTCTTTCCTCCGCCGAGGTGAAGACACGAGTCCGGATCATTGCTGCTATTGGTTCTATCTCTGGACTGATCCAAGTGAATGCGAAACATCGACCAATGGAGTGTCAGATCTCGAGCAATTCGAATGAGTCAGTCTTGATCTGGCATCAGTGAGTCGTCCTCTCAACCCAACCTCAACGGTTCTAACTGCTGACAACAGCTAACCTGACATTGATCACCATTGCCCTTGTGATGGGTCAACAATGGGCTCAGGTTCCCAAGGCCTAATGCAGTCGATCACCCCAGCCTTTATCGATCAGCTTCGCTTCAATGAAGCTGGCCTGATCCCCGCCATTGCCCAGGACTGGCTCGACGGTGCGGTACTGATGGTGGCATGGATGAATCGGCAAGCCATCGAACTCACTCTGAGCACGGGCGAAGTCCACTACTGGAGTCGATCGCGACAAGAGCTCTGGCATAAGGGCGCCACCAGCGGGCACATCCAAAGCGTGCGGAACATCCTCTACGACTGTGATGCAGACGTGCTGCTGGTCACGATCGAGCAACGGGGAGATGTGGCCTGTCACACCGGTGCACGGAGCTGCTTCTTCAATGATGGCGATCGGTCAAGCCCAGGAGGTGTTCATGCACTCCAACCACCAGCGGACGTTTGTACGGAATTGATGCGTGTGATCGAGGGACGTCGCGACCACCCAGAAGAAGGCAGCTACACCAATAAATTGCTCGGAGGAGGAGACAACAGCATCCTCAAGAAAATCGGCGAAGAAAGTGCCGAATTTGTGATGGCATGCAAAGACAAGAACCCTGAAGAAATGGCAGGCGAAGCGGCCGATATCCTCTTCCACATGCAGGTGGCCCTGGCCCATCACGGCGTGAGCTGGCGTGATGTGCAAGAAGTGCTAGCCCAGAGACGGGGAGCACCACGCCGACACTGAACTTCTCAGCCATAAGCCATCAGCATTATTACGAGAACCAATCAATCCTTGAATTGGCTCACTTGATCACTTGATCACTTCAGCAATCATAAAAAGGATTCGAAAAGCGATTATTTAAGAGCCATAGCCCAAATCTAGTTCAGAGAACTATTTTGAACCCTGAAAGAATTCAGTCCCAAAGCAATTTATTTCATGATTAGAGCCAGATAGAATAATCAGACTAATACTTTATATTCAGGATTGTTCAGTCGCTCATTTTGGGAGGAGTTGGGTCATAGCCGCCAGGATGGAAAGGGTGACATCGACCAAGGCGACATAACGCCAGTCAAAACCCTTTGAACGCACCGTGCAGTTCAATAGCTTCAATCGCCTACTGCGAACATATCGGAGTAAAACGACAATTCCCGCCTAGAAATGGGCTTATAAATATCTGATACAATTCAATCAATACTCGCATCAAATTTTGGACCAGAGAATCATTTGTATCCATCATTAAGATGCATTTTGAGAGTCAAGAATCTGGCTGAAGAGAGGAGTGGTGATGGGAAATTTTCCATTCTCCATCTTCAAGCATGTCGATGAAGCTCAAGCGGGCTTCAGCTGTCGTGCCATCAGCAAAAGTGAAGCGATAAAGCCCTGCATCTTGAAGCCTATGGCAGCCAATCAGGATCTCTCGTTGATCGATTGATCCTTTGGGACTTTTCACTCAAAAATGGCTGAAATCATCAACGATGGTGTCGTGATCTGTACGTGGCAAGTCGGACAGTGTGGGCAGCAGGATTGCGTGACGGCTGTAAAGCTTCGCCACTTGCTCTGGGTCCTTGGTTAGCAACGCCGCATTCCACCGTTCAAAAAGCACCTGCTCTTGGCATTGCGAGATCAGAGCGCATCCGGTCACTCCGTCCTTGAGGAGTTGTCCACTTGGGCGGTCGAGCCGTTCCAGGTTGAGCCAGATCTAGCCATTTCTCGGTAATTGCGCGCAATGCATCAAGCAGTTGGGGCGATCCCTAGGACCCAATCGCCAACGGAACTAACGCCCTGGGGGACTGTCAACGAGTTCTGCTTCCATCCACGCAGGAAGCTTGCCCTGCTCGAGGGCCATGGAAAGAATCTGACGCCCCGTGCTGCGCCTTCCCCTTAAATCACAGGCCTGGGGTGAGATTGTGAGGACGATTGCGGAACCAGCCAGGGAAGTGGTGTGGATCATCAGCCGTTGAGCATTCTCATGGGCTGAGCCTTGGCGAGGATTAAATATGGGAAGAATTATCGTCCAAGCTGTTCGTCGATGCTTGCCGACTAGACCACATCCAGGCGCCTGCGGAGCTAGCGTTTAAAGGTCATATCACGCCGCCGAGCGCCCGGCTTCAGCAAACAGAGCTGAACGAAGAGCGAAACAGTCCTCGGACTGCCATCATGTATTGAGAATCATTCTCAGAATGTCAGATTGCACCAACGCTGAGGTTCCCGTCACCATCCTGAGTGGGTTTCTAGGTGCTGGGAAAACCACGTTGCTTAATCACATCCTCAGCAATCAGCAGGGTGTAAAGACGGCCGTATTGGTGAATGAGTTTGGTGAAATCGGCATTGATCACGACCTGATCGTGACAACAAATGATGACATGGTGGAGTTGAGTAATGGCTGCATCTGCTGCTCCATCAATGACGAGCTCAAAGAGGCTGTTGAGCGAATTCTTGAACGGCCACAAAAGATGGATTACATCGTGGTTGAGACAACGGGCTTAGCCGATCCTCTGCCTGTGGCGATGACCTTCGGCGCCAGTGAATTACGGGACTCCACACGCCTCGACTCGATCATCACGATGATCGACGCTGAGAACTTTAATGATGACTTACTGCACACCCAGGTCGGCCGATCTCAGGTGATCTATGGCGACATCCTGTTGCTTAATAAATGTGATCTGGTCTCCAAGGAACGCCTTGAAACCGTTGAGAAAAAACTACGCGACATCAAGACTGATGCCCGCATCATTCACTCCGTCCAAGGGGAAGTCCCCCTTGCTTTGTTATTGAGCGTCGGATTATTTGAAACCGACAAGGTTGTCAATGCAAGTGACCACGACCACGACCACAGCCACGACCACAGCCACGACCACAGCCACGACCACAGCCACGACCACAGCCACGACCACAGCCATCACGGCCACAACCACAACCATCACGGCCATCATGATCACGGGGGCCATCCGGACCATCAGGCGATCGAAGGCTTCACCTCCCTGTCTTTCGAGAGCAATGGGCCTTTTTCGCTACGAAAATTTCAGTATTTTCTCGACAACCAGCTCCCTCAGGAGGTGTTTCGCTCTAAGGGAATTCTCTGGTTCCAGGAAAGTGAACGCCGTCATGTGTTCCACTTAACCGGCAAGCGCTTCTCCATCAATGACAGCGATTGGACTGGAGAACGCAAAAATCAGATTGTCATGATCGGACGTGACATCAATCACGACTCCTTGCGTCAGCAGCTGCAGAACTGTGTAGCCGGCGACAACTCCTGAGTCCGTATGGATCGCTGAGTGAGCCCTATTGATGGAAACAGACCTCGCTGAGCACTGCAAACTGGGCCTGCAATCTTGTGATCAACAACTTTGCTGTTGTGAGAAGAAAAAATAGGCCATTGGTGCTCAATCCCTACAAGCAACCGTGGGACTGATCATTGAAGTCCGGTCTCTAGCTCCAGGCCAGCCCGGCTGAAGTTCCACTGCTGGATCGCGATGGCTTTGGCACTGCGAGCGGCCTGAAGATCGCGCTTGACAAGCAGCAGTTCGGTGATCGGCGCGATACCAGCTCGGTAGCGGAGCTGGGCATCACGCACCGCTTCCTCACTGGCGATCTCCGCATCAAGACTAGCTTTCATGGCCTCACCAGCACTGCGGTTGGTATGCCAGAACGTTTCCACCGCCTGAATGATTGTCTGTTCACGTTGTTGCAGCAGGAGTCGTTGTTCCTGCGCTTGGCTACGGGCCAGAGCCGTGGTCTGAGTCGCCAGACCACCATCAAAGAGGGGTTGGCGCAGGTTGAGCATGATGCCGTAGTCGTAGAAACTTCCACTTGCACTACCGCTGCTGCTCACTGCGGGCAGGTTCACCTCTCCAGCGATCGGAACATTGCCAAGGCTGCTGCTTCCATTGAGCACCGGCACGTTGAGACGGTCGCCGTTGATCCCACCTCCAAGCAGCACACCGATGCGCGGCAACCTGCTGCCTTGCGCAGCTTGCACCTTGGCTTCAGCTGCGACCTGAGCCTGACGGATCACGTCCAGAGCAGGCCGGTTGCTGGTGGCAGCGACAACGGAAGCCTGCAGATCAAGTGGCCAGGCTGGAAAGGATTGAAGCGGATCACTGGCCTCCAACCGTTGCTCGGCCGGCAGGTCCAGTAAACGGGCCAGGGCGCTGGCCGCAATCGCTCTGGTCGATTGTGCGGAACTGAGGCCGCTTTGATCGGTGGACAGGAGGGCACGGGCCTGAAACACATCGATGCGTGCCCCCAGGCCAGCCTCAAGCAGGGCTTCCGCATCCTTGAGGAGATTGGCGGAGAGATCGATCGAACGCAACCAGATGGGAATCAACGCATCAGCAAGCTGCAGATTCAGGTAGGCGTTCGTGATCGCAAAGCGACTCTGACGCCTCTGCTCCAGCAAGCGAGCGTCAGCGGCCTGATCGAGGGCCTTGGCGGCTGCGAGCAATGGTCCCCGTTCGAAATCCACCAATGGATAGCGAAGGGCGAGTCCGATGTTGCCGAAGCTGTTCTGGATCAGGGCGTAGCCATTGCCGCTGAGATCGAAATTGAGATCGCCAACGGTGGGCAGATTGGAGATGAAACCGATTGAACTGCCTACCTGCGCCCAGCTGGCCAGGCCCACCACATCAAGCTTCGGTTGAAACTGACTGCGGCTGATGCCAACAGCCGCAGCCGCAGCCTCTTGTTGGAGTTCCGCCTGTTGCAGCGTCAGCGATGCGTTCAGACCGCGTTCCAAAGCCTGATCCAGGCTCAGTGCTAACGGGGCCGCATCAACGGGGAGAACCCATCCAGCCAGCACCATCAGCTGGATCAGCAACCTTCGACCGAACAGGCCGGCGATGGAGGTAGGGATGGCTGGGAGCCCTCGAAAAACGGGGGTAGCATAGTCGTGTTTCTGGTCATTCATGGGCGAAGTGCTGCAGCGCTGCTGGCCAATCGCCCTGGTCACAGGCGCCACTGCGATCTGGGCCGTGCTGCCGGCGATTCAAGTGCAGGTTTTAGGTGCAGCGGTTCTGCTGGCCCCTGGTGATCGCCGGGGCCTCTACACCCGTTCTGCTGGTCAGGTGCTGAACCTCACCGTTCCAGTGGGCGCCACGGTTGTGAATCATCAGTTGTTGGCGCGCCTGAATCGCATCGACCAGGCAGCACCCGACGGAACTGTTCCATCAGGGCAAACGCAAGCTCTTGATCGCCAACTCGAGGCCAACGCCGAAAAGCAACATGGTCTGATGTTGCAATTGCGAGCCAATACAGAAGAAACAGCGGCCGTTCGCCAGCAGATCAGCACGCTTGAGGTCAGTAACCAACCGGTTGGACAGCAACTCACAGCGTTGGAAACGCTGCGTGACCAAAAGGTCATTCCCACCTACAGCCCGCTTTGGGTCACAGCACAGGATCTTTTCCTCGGGAACAAAGCTGCCATCCGTTCTCTGGAAGCCAAAATCGCCCAGTTGAAGGCCAATCGCGGATTGATCGTGGCCGAACAGGCGCAGGCTCGGGCTTCCCGCGCAGAGCTCAAAGCCCAAATCAACGCTCTTGAGTTGCGAGCACCGGAGCCAGGGAGACTGCTGAGCTGGGCTGTGGAGGTGGGTCAGCCCGTGCTGCCGGGTCAACGCCTGGGGACCCTCGAACTTGAACGCTCAAAGTCGTCATCACGACAAGCGATGGCTGTATTTACCGAGGCGGATGCCACCCGCCTGAAGGTGGGTGAGGCGATTGAGATCGAACCCATCCTTCAGAGCCGAAATCAGTACGGCGGTACGGCGCAGCGCTATGGCGGAGTGGAAGGAACGATCACAGCCATTTCACCCACATCCCTGGATGTGGCTGCCCTGACCAGCGTGGTGGGAGAGGCTGATCTGGCCGCCTCCCTGTTGATCCGGGCTCGACAGGACGCCTATGGAGACGGGGGTGATCCACTGGCGATCCTTGCTGACAAGGCGACGGCGCCGATGATGCTGGTGCGGGTCAAGCTGACGCCGGCAGACACTCCCTCAGGGCTTCGCTGGAGCGGCGGCCGAGGGCCCGATCTTCAATTTGACGAGGGGCAACCAGCCCAGGCACGGGCTGGGGTGGAACGGCGCTCGCTGCTGAGTTACACCATTCCTTTTCTGCGCTGGCTCGCAGGCATCAACCGCTGACCGACATGGCCCGTTCTTCTCCCAACGCTTCCTGGCTGGCTGCCCTGCGACAGCCCGCCCCCTGGATTGCGCTTGTGCTGCTGGCGATCACGGTGTCCAGCACTGCACCCCGTCTTTGGTTCTGGCTTTCTCTTCTTGTGATCGTGCTTCTGGTGGGATGGGTGCAGGCGTTCAAGCGCCACCTACCACCTGGCTCTGACGATGGTGGCTGAGACCCAGCGGCTGGAATTGCGAGCGGCAGTTGCGATTGGTCTGTCGGCAAGCCTGACCCGCTTGATTTGCCTCACCCTCGGCTTGGGGGACACTCCGGCGGCCTTCGGGGTGGTGGTGGCGGTCCTGGTGGTTCGACCGGATTTCTGCCGATGGCCATCCCTGCTGTATCCGGTGCTGTTAGTGCTCGCCGGTCTGTCGATGGCCGTGGGCTTAGGCGTGCGCTCGATGTTTCCCGCCGGTCCGGAGGTGTGGTGGTTCGGCGTCGTTGGAGTGCTGATGCAGCTCTTCGCTGTGGCTCTTCCAGCCAAATTGGCCCTGCTCAACAATGCTGTTGCTGCTGCTGGGGTCTTGCCCCTGCTGGGTCCATCAGCCAGCTGGTCCGGCTTGGGTCAGCAACTGGAAGCCATTGCACTGGGTTTGGCGATCGGCACCGCCTTGCAATGGGGTCTGACGCCGGCGGGTTATGGACAACCTGCGCCGACGGGTGGTCCTGAGGGACCGGATCCCCCGCTGGCAGAGCGCTACCGGCTGGCGCTGAGCAGTGGGGTTTTCTGGCGCAAACTCGTGCTGGCCGCCCTCGCTCTGGCCATCGGCAAAGGCCTGGCGACGGCAACTCCAAAATATCTCTATTTCGGAGTTGTACTGCTCCTCAACGACAGTATCGGCGCCACCCTGGCCCGCGTTCGCGACCGGATGGTGGGAGTCAGCCTGGGGGTCTTAATGCCACTACTGGTGTTCAACACGATCGGCATCAATAGCGTGGGGCTCGCCCTTGCCATGGGCGGCACTGCCGCCCTGGTGTCTGTGCTCAATCAAGGGCCCTACTTGAGAACTGCATTGATTTCCACCGGCGTGGCCTTCGCTGGCTATGGCCCATTGATTGCCTGGTACATCCCGAATCGTTGGATTGCTTACCTTCTGGGCAGCAGTGTGGCCCTCCTCTCCGGTTTGTTGTTGTTCCCCAATTCAGCGCTGAGCCGCTACAGAACATTGCTGGAGACCAGAGATCAGGCAGCTGATGAGCTGTTGCGCAAGCTCTACCCGGAAGCGCGAGAGGAAGCGGCATGGCTGGGGCAAAGATTGCCGGCTCCTGATTGATAGAGCCTCATTCATCCATTTTTAATCAAAAAAGGATTGAAGCGATTGGTTGGCTCCAATAGGAAAGATCAATCAGATTGTGCAGACAAGTCCAGCCTTGCTTTGAAGCACAGAACAGATGATCAAAAATGGAGCACAGGAAGCCATCGAGAGACCTTTTTCAAGCTTTATTGTGATTGAGAATTCATACCCTGCAATCACAACCAATCTTGACGATTTCCATCAGCAGAGAACAAACAATATCGGGAGCATTCAACGATTTCATCCGGCAATCGTGCATCCACCACGCGCAACAACGAGACCACGAAAGGGGGGTGTGATCCCCAGTGATCGGACTGCTGCAGTCCATGGTTCCGGCTTCCTAGCCTTGAAGAAGATCATCAGCCCTCAGCAATGATTCTGGGTCAGGTCCCGATGCCACGGAATCGGCAACCCGAGGTGATGGATCAGCCTGGGTTAGACCCCATCGAGCATGACCATGCCCTGCGGGGGCTGCGCAGGATTAACCGAATCAGCCGCTGTGCTTCTGGCATCTTCCGGCATCTAGAGGCGCTTTCCCAGGACACACAACATGCCCCATTGAGTGTGCTGGAGCTCGCCTGTGGTGGAGCGGATACGGCCATCGAGCTGGAAGCGATGGCCCTTCGGCGTCAATTGAATCTGTCCATCCAGGCCTGCGACCTCAATCCTGAAGCAGTGCGTATCGCCCGTCGCAATGCGGCGCGCAATAACAGCAAGATTGATCTGTTTGTAGCGGATGCCCTGGCTTCTCCAGGACCTGAACGGGTTGATGTGGTGTACTGCACCTTGTTCGTCCATCACCTGGACCCCCCGGATGTGGTGCGTCTGCTGACCGTGATGGCAGCCAGGGCTCGTCGCCTTGTTCTGGTCGATGATCTGATCCGAAGCCGCCTGGGCTATGCATTGGCCTGGACCGGAACCCGCCTGCTCAGTCGATCCTGGGTTGTGCACACCGATGGCCCCCTGTCCGTGCAGGCGGCGTTCACGTCTGCGGAGATTCTCGAGCTTGCCGCCAAAGCCGGCCTGCACAACCCTGCTTTAGAGCGCACCTGGCCTGAGCGTTACCGGCTCTGCTGGAGACCCCACTGAGATGCAGAACAGCTGGGATGTGATTGTGATTGGGGCAGGAGTTGCCGGTGGTCTGGCCGCTCTGGACTGCGCACGCCGCGGGTTACGGGTCCTGCTCCTTGAAAAACGCTCGTTTCCCCGCTGGAAAGTGTGTGGTTGTTGCTTCAATGCCAATGCCCTGACGGCATTAAAGGCTGTGGGGCTTCCAAACCTGATCAGCGATCAGGGTGGTGTGCCTCTCGATCTCCTGCGTCTGGGCTGGGGCGGCAGAACCCTCAATCTGGACTTGCCCAGGGGTTGGGCGCTCTCACGGGAGCGCTTTGATCAGGCTTTGGTGAATGCGGCGGAAGCGGCTGGTGCAACCCTGCGGTTTCAGACCGGCGCCGTCCTGGAGGAGATGGCCCCAGGGGGACGCATGGTGCGACTTCGTCCGAGCGGTGGAGCACCAGCTGAGCTGGTGCAAGCCCGCGTGGTTCTCGTCGCCGCCGGACTCCAGAACCAGGTCGTCTCGTCCTTGCACAAAGACGACATCCGGATCGCGCCGCAATCAAGGCTTGGGGCTGGGTGCGTCATCAACGATGACGATGCTCCCTATCAATCAGGGGCGATCCACATGGCCATTGGCCGTCATGGATACGTCGGACTGGTGCGACGTGAGGATGGTGCCCTCAACCTGGCTGCAGCCTTCGACCGCTCCGCACTCAAATCCGCAGGGGGTGTTCGTTTTGCTGCAGACCAAGTTCTGAAGCAGGCTGGCTTTGCCATGCCTGGCAGCCTGGAGTCGCAGCGCTGGCAATTAACCCCAGCGCTGACCCGACGGGCCAGACGGCTTGCCGGCGAACGCTTTCTGCTGCTCGGCGATGCCGCCGGATATGTGGAACCATTCACCGGAGAGGGGATGGCCTGGGCTCTCAGCGCTGGAGCAGCAGTGGCTCCTTTCGTGGAGGACGCTCAGGACGCATGGACTTCGGATCTCGAGCAACGCTGGGAGAGGAGGATGGAGGATCTAACGGTGAATCGTCAGCGTCTCTGCCGGCTGTTGTCGACAGTGTTGCGGCAACCGCTCGCCACGACCGCACTGTTCAGGTTGGGATGCCAATGGCCTGCAATACCGGAGCGGATGATCACCAGCCTCAACCAGCTCTCGCTCCATGACGCTGAACCTGATCCATGTCTCTGACACTCCATGGCCTGGGTACGGCAGTACCAACTGAGCGCTTGAGCCAGACGGAAGCTCTGGACATAGCGCATCGGATCAATGCCGAGACTCCCGAGCAAGCAAGGCTGATGGCACGGATCTATCAAAAAACCAAGGTGCTCTCCCGCGGGAGTGTGCTGCTCGAGACCGATGAAGGGCACGGCACGATCCAGGAACGTCTTGGCTTCTATGGCCCCGAGAGTCCTAGTACCGCGGAACGGATGCAGGCCTACGACGATCATGCAGGCCCTCTTGCTTTAGAGGCTGCCCGTAAGGCGCTCCATGACTCGGCTCATTTGCCCGAGACGATCACTCATCTGGTCACCGTCAGCTGCACTGGTTTTCAGTCTCCTGGGGTTGATCTGTACCTCATGGAACAACTGGGACTGACAGCCAGTGTGCAACGAACCCATGTGGGCTTCATGGGATGCCACGGCGCACTCAACGGATTGCGTGTCGCCCATGCCTTCGCCGCCATGGATTCCAATGCTGTGGTTCTGCTCTGCGCTGTGGAACTTTGCAGCCTCCATATGTCCTATGGCTGGCATCCCGAACAAGTTGTAGCCAATTCCTTGTTTGCTGATGGCGCAGCTGCCGTTGTCGCCTCCGCGAATCCGCCCTCTTCCGATCAATCGCTCGTCTTGCAACGCAGCGGCTCAATGGTGATCCCTGATAGCGCTGAGCTCATGCACTGGAACATTGGTGATCATGGATTCGCGATGGGATTGTCGGCGCTTGTCCCGGAAACAGTGGGATCTGCCCTGTTGCCCTGGTTGCAAGATTGGCTAGAGGATCAAGCCACCAATCTTGCGGCGATGCGCAGCTGGGCCGTGCATCCAGGCGGACCCAGGATTCTCTCGACCTGTGCTGATGTGCTCTCACTGGACCCGAATCTTCTGGCTGAATCCAGAACCGTTCTCAAAGATCACGGCAACATGTCGTCCGCCACCATCCTGTTTATTCTCGATCGGCTACGTCGGCGAGCTGTTGCAGGTCCATGCCTGGCACTGGCCTTTGGCCCTGGGCTCAGCGCCGAAGTTGCCCTGCTCGATCTCCAGTTCGATGCGTGATGGTGCTGTCGACTGGACCTACCCAAATGAACGAAGTCGACGCCATGAGATCGCTCTGTAGGGAATCGTTCCTCTGATCACAACGACAGCTGGATTCCAGAGAGAATGCTCTTGCCACCATCAGTCAATGCAATGAGAATTTCAATCACCACCACTCGGTTGACGTAGACGCTTCGGTAAGCGATTGCCATTGTGTTAGAACCATGTCACCCAGCACCAACAAAGGCACCATTCCGCGCTGTTGCTTGATCGGGCATTGCAGTCGTTCATAGAGATCCAGATCGCTGCGAGATCCATTCAGCAAAGCGCAACATTCCTCCAGCACTTGTCCAGGTTGGTGACCGCAGTTCACTGATCTTGAAAAGATGTTCAGCCTGTTGCAGCTGCTATGGCCTGGGGCCTGTAGCTACAAGCCAGCGACGTTCGGCCATGACGGTGTGGGCCGTTAAAGAGTGCTGAGATGTGATGCAACACAGCTGTCTCCAGCTGTGGTCCAACGCAGGCTTGTCCATGCGTGACCAGTCCTACACACCAACTGGGGAAGCAGGGCCAATGTCCTTGACAGCAACGTGGTGATGGGTCAACACCTAGACCTGGGTTGCAGCAATCGCGAGAGCTCCGAAACAACAGATTTGGTGTTCACGACTACGACGGCTTTGGTGTCCAGGGATCAAGATCATCTCCAGGGAAGCAGGAACAACATTCACAGGGGCCTTCCTTATACAGAAGCAAGACTGAACCACCTGTTTTTTTTGCAGAATCTCCAAAGCGTTCACAACCGAAAGCAATCAGACATGCTCCACCTGCTTTGATTGAGAGGCACAGGGGCATCCTTGGCTATGGCCATGCATTATCAATTCACAGTCTTTGTAGACATTTACCTGGCCAGCAAAGACATCAGGCCAATGAACCCCTTCAGGGTCCGATTAGGTGTCAATCGCTACGTCAGCTTTGGTTGATTTGGATAAAGTACTGAATGAGGGGTGGGAAGAGCATCCAAAAAATCTTCCCCTTATCAAAGCAGGATTGGAGCCCTGCTTTTTTTATGCCATTCGTTTTTTTCAACCTTACAGTTGAAACGAATGGGTATCAACAGCCACCTCAAATCGTATCGATTTTGCTTAAGTTCATCATGAGGAAATTTCCCAGCACCTTTCACTCAACGATTTCCTCATACTGAAGCAGGCCTGATCTAACCTGCTTTTTTTGTGCCTGAAGCTAAACACAGTTCACTCTGGCAACCGATGACTCATGGTGTCAGCACTGATTGCAGACAGCTGCTGCTCAGTTGTGAACTCTTGTTGAGAGAATATGATCCTGATCTGAAGCCTGAACCTTTCGTTTGATCGGATACAACAACAGGCTCCTCAAAGGCGAAGCATAGAGATTCTACGATTCATTCTCTTGGGACTTCTTGTGATTGCTGGTTGTATAGCACTCGCTGCCGCAGTCTTTCTAAAGTTGCTCAACGACACAACCTAATGACAACTGTTTCATCGCAAACTTTGATGGGCAATCAACCGGGCCATGCTTGTCGATCATGCGTTTCTATTGATTGACTGACTGATTGACTGGCTGACTGATGCTCATCCTCTGAATGATCCAAAGCCACGGCGCAAAGTTTGGGAAGTCTTGGCAATGCAGAGGAACTCAATGTGATCACTTGCAGGGTCGTAGAGGGTGTAGTTCGTCCCGGAACCAATCCCAATCACGCTGCGTTTTGGAACCAACTGTTGATGCAATTGCTCATGGGCGTGATCCTTGACTTTCGACTGAATCTGGCCACCTGTGAGCTGCAGTCGGAATTGCCTGCCACTACGAGCTGTGAATAGCCGGTTCACATCCAGCCGTGTGAGGCGATCGAGCAGGATTAAGGGTGATGTTGTCTCAAGTAACTGGTCGCCAACATCAGCTGAGCTGCCATGGATCAGTCCACAGTCCAGTTCGATCAGACCAAAATTGAGCGAAGCCAGCCAGTTGAGGTGTCCCTGATCCACGGCTTCACGCAATTGTTGAAGGGTCGATGCCTTGTGGTGATTCTGTAGAGCCTTCTTCTTCTCATCACCCCGGTAGCCGTAGTCAATGAGAAGCTGCTCTTCCCACCATCCGTAAATGCAGTGAGGAAATAGATCACCACGCTTCGGTTGGCGTATCCGTTTCAACAAGCGATTGCAAGTGTGATTGGGGCCAACCATGTCACCCAGCACAAACAAGTGCGCCATTCCGCAGTGCTGCTTGAGGTCGGCTTGGATTCGTTCATAGAGATCCAGGTCTCCGCGAAGTCCACTCACCAGTGCCCAACGTTCCATCAGCGCTCACACACATGGCTGGCGTCTTCTGCACGCTCGGCATATTCGAATCCATGGCTTAATCGCCATGCAAATATCTCTGGCAATCCGGCCTCGACTATTGCCTGGCATGTTCTGCCAACGTCGTACTCCACTTCTCGAATGCTCACCTCCCCAGTGCTGTCTTCATGGATGACGTAAGTCGCCTTGGTATTGCCATGTCTCGGCTCACCAACAGAGCCGGCATTGACGATACGGCGTATGGGCAGTGTCATCTCTTGTTCGCTGGCGGTTCGACTACCGCTCTGTTGCACGCTGACCCGGATGGAACCACAGCTGAGCTCACGCACATAGGGTTGATGGGTGTGACCACAGAACAGGGTTTCCGCTCCTGCCGTCTCCACCCGCTCCAAAGCAGCAAAAGCATTCATGTCCGGCAGAAGATATTCATGCTGGCTGTTAGGACTTCCATGCACGAACAGCAACTGGTCCTTGCGCAGGGTGAGTGGTAGCTCTGCGAGAAATGCTTTGTTCTCTTGCGTCAAGCGCTCGGCGGTCCAGTGGTGAGCTTGATGACCGCGCCGTTCCGCCAGCTGAGAGGGATAGCTGCATTCGCAGGCATTGAGGCCCTCGATGATGTCCTCATCCCAGCATCCTTGGCAGGTCGGGATAGAGCGCTGCCGTATGAGTTCCACCACTTCATTGGGCTGGGGGCCATAGCCAACCAAGTCACCGAGGCAGGTGATGGTTGTGATGCCTTGTTGGTCGATGTCGTCCAGAACGGCTTCGAAAGCCGCGAGATTGGCATGCAGACAGGAGATCACGGCGTGGGCCATCGTTATCTGTTGGGTTGAAGGTCGTGTTGTCGGTCCCTCAGTTGGGCCTGATGCAGTTCGAGAACGTCGTCCCTAAGGAGGCAGTCATCAATCGTCGACTGGAGTCCAGAGCAATTCAGCGCCCGACCCTGCACCACCAGGTGGGATGTGCGCTCAGGCCTTCCCTTCGGGGGTTCCACCGAGTCCAGAGGGAGAAATTGTGATCCCTCTTGGCTAACCATCCAATTGCAGAAGAACGAACGGCCATCCGGCAGGTTCATGAGCCCCTTGGCCCGATAGACATCGCCATAGGCGCCATTGACCAATTCGAACCAGAAACTGCTGAGGCTGTTCGGATCCCAGACGCAGCCCTGGAGATTCTGATCCCAGGCCTCAAGACGTTGGAAATCCAGGGTGTCATGGCTAGGCAGTTCCGGGTCCAAGCCGAAATGCAGCGTCCGATCCGGCCGGAGGTTGAGCTGCTCCAAGTGCTGCTTCACCTTCGGATCCAGCCCTTGCGACTCGCTCCGCTTTGGCTGCTGGAATTGCTGAACCTCGATCAGCACAAGTCCGTTCTTGGCGTGAAGGGCCCGCGATGGTTGCCTGGAAAGATCCTCAAGCTCAGGAATCTGGTCCCGGAGCCAGGCGCTGTCGATCCCGGCGATAGGCCCGTGATCCAGTCCTTCCATCCTGGAACTGTTGAGGCGGAGGTAAGCACAGGGGCCCTCATGCCTGAGCAATGCGTCGCGGATCCAATTGGATTTTCCACACCCCGGGGGACCAGTGATCAACCAGGTCTGATGCATAGTCAGAAATTTCAGATCGACTCACCGCCAGATCCCACATCAAAAATGGGAACCATTCTCAGTATGGCCGATCAAATGATGCATGGCCACAGCTCAAGAGATCGGCACGGCGCACCGCTGGGATCAGGAATCAATATCAAGAAAAATCTTAGTGGGCTTTGGTGGCTCGAGATAGAGCTTGCCTGAATCGCGGCAGTCCTTTTGCATTGTTGATCTCAGGTCGCCGGGACCGCCTGGTCATTGGAGGTCGCCAACCAAGGTCGAGGAGATCAGACGCTTCCCTGCATTCCTCCGGTCCTGTCAAACAATCTGTTCAATCAATCTGTTCAATCATCTGTCAAAGACCACGACCGACGCTGTCCGTTCAGACCCCAGTGCCAATGGACAGCTGCTGATGACCGTCGATTGAAGAGGGGATTCCCTGAGTTGTCTTTCGAATGGAGTGCAAGGCACTCGATGGAATGCAACCGATCAGGCCTCTTGGATTGTTGCTCGCCATCCTTCAGTGATCGGCACCTCGGCTTGGTTCGCGAGTTTGTTTCGCGTGCTTGTTTCGCAAGCTTGTTTCGCGTGCTTGCTCCACAACCAATTCCTACCGATCATTGCTTATACAAGGCCTATACAAGCTTCCGGTGGTCATGCGCGCGTTGATTCTTGGCTGTGCTCTTCTTTGTGGCGGGATGCAGGGTCTACTGGCTCCCACCGCGCTGGCTCACTCAGGTCATGGGGACGAGTTTGTTGAGAACGGTGTGGTGGGGCAGGTGAAGTCCATGCCTGAGCAAGACCAGCTGCTGGGAATCTCCACAGCTCCACCCCAGGTGTCTGACAATGGCGAGTTAACGGTGCCGAGTGTGGCCATCGTCGATGCCGAAGGACAGCCCCTTGTCTTCGTGCGCAGTGGCAGCACCTACGACCCCGTGTTCATTCGAATGGGGCCTGCCCTTGGAGATCGCAGCGTTGTTCTCGACGGTGTAACCGCTGATGAACAGGTGGTCGTCTCAGGAGCTCTTTCGCTCTATGCCGAATCACAGAAAAAGGATCGTGTTCCGGTTGCTCAGGCCAAACCAAATCCTCCAGCCCGTGAACAGGACCAAACGGCCCGTGCTCAGACCCTATCTCCCCCATGGCTACTCCCCGGTGGAATCAGCGTTGTGGTGATTGTCGTGCTTGCAGCGGCTCTGGGGCTGCGTGGCCGGGGTGCGGGTCCAAAAGCCGATTAACCAGAACCTTTGATGTTGACCCAATTGCTCAACAGCATCCTGCGTGGCTCGATTGCTCGCCGGTGGTTCGTTGTTCTGTGTTCGCTGTTGATCAGCGCCTGGGGTGTGCTGAACCTTGTTCAGATGCCCCTGGATGTTTTTCCTCCGTTTGCTCCGCCCCAGGTGGAGATTCAAACGGCAGCCCCTGGCCTTGGACCGCAACAGGTGGAGCAGCAGATCAGTGAGCCGATCGAGGCGGCCATGAACGGGCTGGCCGGTGTGGATGTGGTGCGATCGGCATCCAAGCCTGGCCTCTCGATGGTGCAGGTGGTGTTCCGAGACGCATCCCACCTGGAGCGTTCTCGCCAATTGGTGTCCGAACGTCTGCAGCAGGTGAGGATTCAGTTGCCGAAGTCGGCGAGTCCACCGTTGATTTCGCCTCCGCTCTCACCCCTCGGCACCATCCTGCAATACGCCTTCACGCTCCCCGAAAACGCTACGCAGGACCAGAAACTTCAGTTGCGTTCTCTGGTTCAAACCACCTATGAGAATGCGTTGCTCGCCATCCCCGGCATCGCTCAGATCACGATCTACGGCGGGGATCTCCAACAGACCCAGGTACAGGTGGATCTGACGGCGCTCGAACAAGGGAATATCGCTCTCTCTGAAGTTGTGGGGGCAGCCCATGAGGCACAGTTCGATGGACTCGGTGGCATTGAGATTGCCGGTGGTCAGGAACGTCTGATTCATCCCCCAGGCAACAACGCAGATCGCGACGATTTCGTACGTGCTGCCGTGGTTACGGCAAACGGGCAAATCACTGCCCTGGGGACGGTCGCTGCCGTTCGGCCCGGTGCAGCCATTCGGAGGGGAGAAGCCAGTTTCAACGCTCAGCCGGCGGTGGTGATGATGATCAACAAGCAACCGGATGTGGACACCCCACGCCTGACGAGGACTGTTGAGCAACGGGTTCGAGAACTCAGTGCCTCTCTGCCGAAGGATGTGGCGGTGACCCAGACATTCCGTCAAGTTCAGTTCATCGACACCGCCATTCGCAATGTGAGCGAATCCCTGCTTCTGGGCGTGGTGATTGTCGCCGGGGTGCTGCTGCTGTTCCTGATGAACTGGCGCACCGCTGTGATCACCCTCAGTGCCATTCCCCTGTCTCTGCTGTTGGGTCTGCTGTTGATGCGTGGGCTCGGTCTGCAGCTCAACACGATGACCCTGGGGGGCCTAGCAGTAGCCATTGGTTCGGTGGTTGACGATGCCATTGTCGACATGGAGAACTGCTATCGCGGGCTTCGCCGGAACAGGCAGTTGTCATCCCCACAGAACCCTCTGGACGTGGTGTTCCAAACGTCGGTGGAGATGCGTCAGCCGGTGTTGTTCTCAACCTTGATCATCGTGGTGGTTTTTGCACCGATCTTCACCCTCACCGGTGTTGAAGGCCGGATTTTCATGCCGATGGGCATCGCCTACGTTCTATCGATCCTGGCCTCCACCCTTGTTGCCTTAACACTCTCCCCGGCCCTCTGCGCCATTCTGCTCAGCCGCGCACCGCTGCCAAGCCATCGATCATGGATGGAACGGGGAGTCGATCGTTGGTATCGGCCATTACTCGAGACAGCTCTGCAATGCCCACGACGCATTCTTGCTCTGGCCCTGGCATCCTTTCTGGTTGCGGTCTTGATCCTGCCAAGCCTCGGCCGCGTCTTTCTACCCGAGTTTCGCGAGCAATCGCTGGTCAATTCAATGGTCCTGTATCCCGGTGTTTCTCTGGAGATGACCAGCCGAGCCGGAACGGTTCTTTCACAACGACTTCAATCCAGTGGCGATGTCAACTGGGTCCAGGTGAGAGCCGGCCGTGCCCCAGGGGATGCCGATGGTGCAGGCGTCAATATTGCCCACGTGGATCTTGAACTGAGTGCTCACGCCATGAAGGATCGCCCGGCTGCGATCGGACGAATTCGTGAGGCATTTCTCGCCTTGCCCGGGGTGGCACCAAACATCGGAGGGTTCATCTCCCATCGAATGGATGAGGTGCTGTCAGGCGTGCGCAGCGCGATCGCGATCAAAATCTCAGGACCAGATCTCAACGAACTGCGCAATCTTGGGGAACAGGTGCGTGACGTGGTGGCTGAGATCCCCGGAGTGGTTGATCTTCAGCTCGAGCCCCAGCTTCCGGTCCCCCAGGTGCAGCTGAAGATTGATCATGAGCTGGCGCTGCAACAAGGTGTCAGCGTGGCAACGCTGGCCAAGGCCGCTGAAGTGGCATTGCACGGTGAGCTGCTCACTCCAGCTCAACCTGCGAGTGGTCGCCGTGCCGTGGTTGTCACCCTGCCGCCAGATCAACGAGGAGACCTGGAAGCATTGCGTCGCATTCCGATTCGCACAGCCACTGGTGCACTGAAACCGCTTGGCGATTTCGTCACAGCTGAGTCAACGCGTGGTCCGAACGAAATCAATCGTGAGGATGTTACCCGGCGGATCGTGGTTTCCGCCAACGTCGCCAAACGGCCTCTAGGTCCAGTGGTGAAGGACATTCGCCGCCATGTGAGCACAGCGTTGACGCTGCCTGCCGGCTACTCCATTCGTTATGGAGGTCAATTCGAATCGGAACAAAGAGCCACCCGCACGCTGGTGACCTACAGCCTGCTTGCGGCTGTGCTGATCGCAATTCTGATGCTGGTTGCCGTTCGTTCATGGACAGCCATGGTGGCGATTCTGCTCAACCTGCCCCTGGCGCTGGTTGGCGGTCTGATCGCAGTTCTGCTCAGCGGGGGTGTGCTCTCTGTGGCGTCACTGATCGGCTTCATCACTCTGTTCGGCGTCGCCGTGCGCAACGGGCTTCTGCTGGTGGACAACTTCAATCGTCGCCATCAAAGCGGTGAGCCGCAGTTGGACTTGATCCGCAACGGCAGCCTTGAGCGCCTCAACGCAATTTTGATGACGGCTCTCACTTCATCGCTGGGCATGTTGCCGCTTGCTCTGGCGTTCGGAGCAGGCAATGAAATCCTTCAGCCCCTGGCGATCGTTGTACTCGGAGGTCTCATCACCTCCACCCTGCTCACGCTGATGGTGATCCCGGCCCTGTATGCCCGTTACGGGCGCTGGCTGCTTCCTGCTTCAGGTCGTTGAGTCGTTGAGCCATGCGCTTCTGCTGAATCAATGCAGATCATGGCGATCTGTGGTGATTTGAACTGGCGTGAATTCTGTCGATTCAAGCAGACTCTGATGGCCAATTTTTTCACTTAAAAGACAAAATGTGCAGTGGATTTCAGTGCAGTGAAGTTGAGTTCCTCTGGTTTTTTGTGCCATCGAGGTCTGAAAATGTCAGCAGGTGCTGAGGGTCTTTAGCTACAAAATGTTCAACCGGATCAGAAAGCCTACGGATCAGTTCAAGAAGAGCATCCAATTCATATCAACGAGGTGCTCTCAATAGTCTTGATTGCCAAATATTCTGGAGATCCTTAGTTTTGAGAAACAAACGATCAACAGGATGATTCGGGAGCGACCCAGTCGATGCGGGGCGACCCTCGCGATTGCGTTTGTCTGCCTCGCCAATGTCTCCGTCGCTCAGCCCAATCAGGAGGACGCTCGCTTCGCCAAGCTGGGAGCGCAGATCGAGACCCTCCGGCAAAACGATGGGATTCCCGGTGCATCCGTCGCCGTCATTGACGCAGGAGCCATAGTCTGGGCCGAGGGTTTCGGTGTGGCGGACCTGGCCACTGGCCGTCCGGTCACTGCCAACACCTTGTTTCAAGCACAATCCATCACCAAGACGCTGACGGCCCTGGCAACGGTGAAGCTTCTCGCCAAGGAAGGGATTGCGCTGGATGAGCCGGTGAATCGCTACCTGAAGGGATGGTCAATTCCTGAAAACAAGTTCACCGAAACAGTTCCGGTGACCTTTCGCATGCTGTTGAACCACACCGCTGGCTTAAGCAATCCCTACCCGGACGGTTGCTGTGGTCCCAAGGAACAACTCCCCACTCTTCTACAGGTGTTGAACGGGCTGCCTCCGGCGACCAATCCACCCCTTACGGTCGAGCGAATCCCGGGGACTCGCTACGACTACTGCAACGGCTGTTACACAGTGCTGCAGCTCGCGCTGGAATCCATCAGCCAACAATCCTTTGAAACACTGATACAGGGGTTGGTACTCACACCAGCGGGGATGACGAGCAGCACATTCGACAACCGCTTCTTCCTTGACGATCCAAGCTCGATTGCAATTCCCTACGCCGTTGATGATCGGCCCCATACCCGGGCACCGATGCGGAATTCAATCCTCTCCACTGGGTTGATGTGGACCACGGCGAGCGATCTGGCCCGATTCAACCTGGCCTTCACTCGGGCGCTTCAATCAGGAGACCAGCTGATTGAGAAGTCCTTGGCAGAACAGCTGATCATTCCCAGTTCAACGGCCACGCGCAGTCTTGGATTCTTTATCGGAAACCGCGATGCTCAACCTGAAGCGGGAGGACACTATCTATTCCATTCAGGGTCGGGAACGGGTTATCTAAGCCTTTCAATCATTGAAATCAATGGTGAAAAAGGAGCTGTGATTTTAATCAACAAAGGACCCAACCCATGGCTCACAACAGATATCCCTCAATACGATTTCATCGTAAGTACCTTGAAGTTAATCAATACGTCTCAGGACTGGCCTGAGTGATGATCTTTTGTCAACTTACTGACCAGAACATGGCCACTATCTCGGCTGTATCCAGAGCAATCCTCCTGGAGAGAGTGTTGGAGAAGGCCCCAAGAAGACACTGAGCGTTCCCACTCTCAAGCCTTTCAAGCACGCGACGAAGCGTTACCGCCCGGCGAAATGGTGAGGAGACTGAACTCCTAGCAGCAGGCGGCAGCCATGGTCAGCATGCATCAGACCCGGTGAGAGCGAATCTCGCTACTGCGTTGTCGTTCATTTTTTTGCCGACGATCCCTTGCCAAACCAATCGTTGAGACCATGGGCATGAGGGCTAGAAGGCAAGGGCTGCCTGGAGCACAAATCCAAAACACTCGCCATAGCCGGCATCACCGTGGACAAAGATCTGTGGTTGATCGCAGATCAGTGCATGACTGATCTCATGTCGAATCCCACCATGCTCCTGGGTTCTGTGCTGATGCAGCTCAGGCACAAGTGGCCAAGGATGGAGTCCTGCGAATTGGCGAACACCCAGTGCAGCGCTGAGTGATTGGCTTCTGTTGAGGAATGCTAGCGGTGCTCAATCACTGGAGCGATCCGCCCCCTTCTTCACCTCAAGCAACTGTTGGTATGGCGTAAAAAAATGTTCATGAGGACTTGATGAATTCTTCTTGTTCTGGATTTACTCTGGATGACCAGCCAAGGCTTATGCACAGAAAAAGCAATCACAGATGAATCTTTGTGCTCGCGGCCTATCACGATTCATCTCTTTATTGCTGAAGAAAAACGATGGCATTTCAGTGCTTGTGTGGATCTCTTAGCCATCGCTATGGTTGTTTTGTTTGAGTTGGTTTTCACAATGAAATCACCTGACTCTGTATGCAGTTTGCAGCATCGAGCCTGTGCCTTATTTGAACTTTTGTTGGCGATTGCATCGGAGCAGGTTGGAACCTCGGCCATGAAGGCTTCGCAGGGATTTTCTATTTTTCTGCCAACACTCCTTGCGGTAGTTGGTTATCTCTCCTCTATTTTTTGGTTTGCACGAAGCATGAAGGTTTTGCCGATGAGCTTCGCTTATGCGCTCTGGGTTGGCTTGGGAATGATTGTCGCTTCCATGATTGGCTTTTTTTGGTTTGGTGAAGTCCTGAGTCGAGAGTCAGTGCTTGGTTTGCTTCTGATTGCAGGCGGTATTTTTGTCTTGAATTCTGGTCAGAGAGGTTGATGGCGATGTACCACACTTATTTGATTCTTCTCCTGGCAATTTTTTCTGAAAATCTTGGTACCACCTTTTTAAAAGGTTCGAATGGTCTAAGACGGCCTGTCTATGTTGTTGGTGCTCTATCAGGATATGTCGTTAACTTTTTGATGATGGGTCAGGTCCTGGCGATCCTGCCGCTGGCGATTGCCTATGGATTGTGGTCGGGCTTTGGCATGGCGTTCGTCACGTTGCTTGGGGTTTTGATATACGGCGAAGTTTTTAATTGGCGTGTTGTGATAGGTCTCGCACTAATTATTTCTGGCGTTGTGATTTTGAATGCTGCGTAGTGCATGGTCGGATTGATTTCATTGATACGCTCAATCTGTTTCGTCGTGAACTGAGGCATTAATTTGTGTAGCATGTCATGGTGCTCTCTGAGAGCTTTTTGCGAGTCGCCAAGTAGGCCTTGCTGCCAGTAGTTGAAAGCGACTGATCTCACAGCTGGCTCAGCGATGTCTCTTATCTGGAGGGTTTCAGAAGCATGGCAAGACCTGACACTGTGACAAAGATGGTGAGCACCCCCAGCAGCATCGGATAAACAGGTTGGAGATTGAGCCAGCCGAACTGGCCCGTATGGACCTTGAGGAGCCAAAAAGCATCAATTCCTTGTTCAAGAAGAAGGCTGTAAAGCGAACCTGTGCTGGCTGTGAGCAGAAGCGGTAGAGCAGCGACAGGCACCAACCACCTATGGATGCGTCGTGCTTTGCGCTGGGTCTGAACTCCCGGTTTCATTGCTTGCGCAGGTGTTGGTGTAGTTCTCGTTCATCCGCACAAGGCATCCATTTCCCATTGTTTTGATGGACGGTTGTACAGCCAAGTTGATCGGCTCGCGTCTGAGCCTCAGCCTTTGTGGAGTAGAGGCCTTTGCCATGGGCCAGCACTGGGTTGCTGCCTAGCAAGACAGTTGCCAGTGCAATCGTGACCAGCACCCATCGATCGATGTTGATCATCGAATTCAGAAAGTTTCGCAGTGTTCCACGACCTTGAAGTCGTCCAATTTGCCTGAGATTGTTACGCCCTTGGGGTTGATAGCCACAGGTTTAACAACCTACGAGCTGTTGCAGTCATTTTAGCGATGGATCTTGACGGCTTGTGGCATCAAAAGAATGACGATCCTCAGCAATCTGTTAATAGAGGAAGGACCCTGCCTTGAGCCATGCCTCGGCAGAATCACTGCATCCATGGGGAGTGCGGTGGCCATGGCTGATGTCAGTCCTGGCGATCAACACTGGCGCTGGTGGCTGACACAACCTCCTTATTCTTTCCTTAGAGATCGTTCGGTATCCAGATCGCGGCGGTGTGATCCCCCAGGCCAACGGTTCGACCTTCGAGGTGTTCGATGCCGACCCAGGCGCAGATCAGGCCATCGAGCATGTCTTCCACCGGCTTGAGCGAAGCCAGGGTTGTCACCTCAGATGGCTCGGGGATGAACTCCGGGATGCCGCGGATGTGGGCGTCAAGTCCGGTTTTGATCTCCCGGAATTGATCGAGCAATCGTTCGATGCGCTCACTGCGCGAGAACTGCTCGGCTTTCCAGTACTGGCCTGAGCGGCTCACCTTGTAAGGCACGCGGTAATTGCGATTGAGCAAAGCCAGCAGGGCAACATGGGGATAGACCTCGATCAGGGCAGGGGTTGCCTGTTCGCTGCCGCTGGTGAGAAGCCTGTAGCCAAGGGCGGCGAAGTCGGCGCGCAACTGGTCGGCAATGGCGCCGGGCCGTTCGGCCGAGGGGCTGTGCACGGCGCATCCCCGTGGCCCGAAGCGGCTGGAGATGGCGGTATCGGCCCTGCGCCTGCTGGTGATCGGCGTCGTGGCCAGAGGCATGTCGACCGCCACGCAGCTGACTTCTTCCTCGGCCAGTTGCTTTGAGGCTCGCAGCAGTACCTGAGGATCGGGTCTGCTGCCGCTGGCCTTCTGCTGCGCATCCCAAACCTGGCCTGACGCCTGGGCAATGAAGGTTTCATAGCTGGGGGTTAGGGCCAGACAGTTCCAGCCGGCATTGGTGCGTTGCACCAGGGCGATCCCACTGGGCTGATGAGCCGTCCAGGCGGCGTCGATGCCGAGGATGCAAGGGCCGTTGATTGGATCAGGTTTGGCGACCAATTCGGGAGCAGCAATGAACCCAAATTGCAGTCTGAATCCCTAATCACAACCTCGCTTCGTTCAAGTGAGACGCTCAAGAGCAGGTGGCCTTCTTAGAAGATTCTCATTGAGGTCTTCCCTAAATGAGAGATGGAACAACCACAGCATTGGTGCAATCTGAATACACAAGTGCGGCTGCTTGATGGCTCCCACCCTTCTGTTCATCACCGGCGTGCTCGCCGGCTTAATCGCTGGCTTCATTCTCAGCCGCATGTTTGGACGCAGCAGAAGCGGTGTTGGCTCCGGTGAGATCCGGCTTTTGGAAGAACGCCTTCTGAAAGCCGATCAGGGTCTGGCGCAATTCAGCCAGCAGCTGGAAGCGCAAAGCTCCGAGCTCCGCTCAGCGCAGCAGCAGGCCCAACAGGCCAGCGAACAGGCTGCTGTGAGCCGCACGCAACTGGAGGGCGTGAGCCAGGAGCGCGATGCGCTTAAGGCTGGCCATGACAGTGCACTGGCCGCGATGGATCAACTGCGCCGTGAGAAAGAACAGCTCACGGCAACGATGGCGGAGGTGGCCGAGAAGCTGCGCAGCCAGGAGAGCCAAACCCAGTTCCTTGAGCAGGCCCGCACGGATCTGCTTACCCAGTTCCGTTCGTTGAGCGGTCAGATGCTGGATGGCTCCCGTGACGCGTTGCTCAAGAGCACCAAGGAAACGGTAAGTGAGCCGTTCGCCAAGGAAGTGCTGCAGTTGCGCCAGCAGGTGGAGGCGTTGCAGAAGGATTCCAACGCCAAACTCACGGTGCTGGCGGAAACAACCCGCGATTTGCGCCAGCGCAGTGAAGACGTGCAGGGCGCAGCCCAGCAGCTCACCTCAGCCCTGCGCTCGCCAAATGTGAAGGGTCAGTGGGGAGAGGTGAACCTGCGCCGGATCCTGGAGTTTGTGGGCTTGATCGCCTACTGCGACTTCAATGAGCAGGTGCATGTGGGCACCGATGAGGGCGCCTACCGGCCGGACTGTGTGATCACGATTCCCGGCTCACGCCGCTTGATTGTGGATTCCAAGGCACCGATCGAGAGCTATCTCGATGCCCTGCAGGCCAACGATCAAGCCCAGCGGGACGCAGCACTCAACGAGCACCTCAAAAAAGTGCGCAGCCACATCGATCTGCTGAGCAAGAAGGATTACGCCGGCAAGCTCAGTGCCCTGGGCCAGGTGGTGGATGGGGTGGTGCTGTTCATCCCGGTGGAAGGCGCTTTGTCTATGGCGTTGGAGCGGGATCCGCAGCTGCTGGAGTACGCCTTCAGCAAGAACATCATCCTTACCTTCCCCACCAGCCTGCTGGCGATCCTCAAGGGATTGGCGATGACGATCCAGCAGGCGGAGATCGCCAAAAACATCGACGAGATTCAGGCTCAGGCGGTGGAGCTGCACAAGCGCTTCTCCACCTTCATCGACAAATTCAACGACATCGGCAACAACATCACCCGTTTGAACAAGAGCTTCAATGCGGCAGTGGGTTCAGCGCAGAGTCGTTTGCTGCCTCAGGGCCGGCGTTTTGCAGAGCTGGCGGGGCAAAGCGGTGAGCTTGATTTGGGCGATCAGATCGATGAGGTGGTGCGTGAGATTCAGGCTGAATAAGATCAGAGGATTCTTAGTAGTACTTCTCGATATAGCTATACGCTTTCGCGAATAGTGCTTTGTCACTGTGGAGTTTGTAGTGAAATAGTGTTTTTCGAAGTGCTTTTCTGACTTCTCGCTCACCTGCATGGGTGGCTTGCCAGCCTTCAAATCGAACTTCTTTTACGATTCTGTCGATATCATTCACAATTTTTTCGACAATGATTGGAGTATGTTCGTTTTTGGCTTCTTCAAAAAGTTCGGTTAATGCAGCTTTGGCTTCGTCTGCAGTGTTGATTTTTGGAGTTGAGTTCTCCATTGCGACAAGGTCTTTCGCGAGGTCCAGTAGTTCTTTCAAAAAGGCAACGCTGATGAGCAATCCTTGTTGATGGCGGTTTCGTAGGTCTTCTAAACGCTCGCCAAGAGCCTTGAAACGAGGATCGGAAAGATGATTGCGCAGCCGCCGAGCAATTTTAATTTCAACTTTTCTTCCTTCACCATCCGGGTCTGGTGACCCCATGATTGCTTCAAGTAAATCGGCGTCGATGACAAGTGTGTCCAGATCATCGCGAATATTATTGACATTGACACCTGCATGAATAAGCTCGATTGTTTTAGAGCCAAGACGATGCCATAACAGGTTGCCAGTATTGTCGACTGGTTTAATCGATTCATAGACTTGAATCAACCAGCGATAATCGGATTGAAATTCTGAGAGAGTAGGGTCAGGTGATATGGCTTCCCATAAGCGCATTAAGTACGATGTGTCTGCTGCAAATTCATCTCTAATGCTGTTGCTTGGCAGACATTGCTGAGCAGCTTGCAATCCTTCGTATCCAGGAATACTCTTGTCGACGCCTTGAAAGTATGTAAGGCATTTTTGAATAGCTTCTGGAATCTTATTGATTAACTCTTCAATATTGGAAACAACCTTAGTGATTCCCTCTTCGTCAAACTGGAGGGCCTGTGCTACGTCATCAAAAACACCAAGATAATCAACGATTAATCCATGGCTTTTATTTTGGCCATATGGCCTGTTCGTGCGGCATATAGCCTGAAGGAGAGTGTGGTCTAGTAATGGCCGATCGAGATACATGGTTTGAAGGATCGGTGCATCAAAACCAGTAAGGAGTTTTGATGTAACAATGATCAACTTCAGAGGGTCTGCTGGATCTCTGAATCGGTCAAGTAGCTTTTCTTCTGCATCGCGGTCGAGTTTGTATTCCATGTATTCAGCCTCTCCGCTATTAACGGACATCACGATCGCTGATGACTCTGCCGGCAGATGCCGATCAAGCTCTTTTTTATAGAGAACGCAACTTTCTCGATCAAAGGTAACTACTTGGCCTGCAAAATTATTTGGTTGTACTTTTTCTTTGAAGTGCTTCGCAATGTCTTGGCAAACTGCTTCTATCCTCTTGGGCGCTTTTAAAAGTACGGCCATCTTTGCTGCTGTCTTCGATAATTTATCGCGCTCTTCGTCGGTAAGATCTTTTGTTAATTCCTGATATTCTTCTGAGATTGAAATATTGTCAACGTGTAGTTCGAGCAATCGTGGTTCGAAATGAAGTTCTTTTGTTGCGCCATCTCGAATTGAGTCTTCAAAGCCATAGCGGCTCATATAGCCATACTCATCCTCGTCTGCACCAAAAGCATAAAATGTATTTTTATCTGACTTATTGATCGGTGTTCCTGTCAGCCCAAATAGAAATGCATTAGGAAGCGCCTCTCTCATCCTTCTGCCTAGATCACCTTCTTGGGATCGGTGTGCCTCGTCTGCTAAGCAGATAATGTTTGAACGGCTATTCAATACGCCTTCGCTTTCGCCAAATTTATGAATCGTTGTGATGATGATTTTACGAGCATCCTTGTCTAATAGATTTTGAAGATCTTTGCGGCTTTCTGCTTTTACTATGTTTGCGGCATTGTTTGCATAGAATGTACTGCTAATCTGGCTATCAAGGTCTACCCGATCGACAAGGATAATGAGTGTTGGGTTTTTGAGCGCTTGGTGAAGGCGAAGTTTTTGAGCGGCGAATAGCATTAATAGAGACTTCCCAGAGCCCTGGAAGTGCCAAATCAATCCCTTCTTGGGGTGCCCCTTGATGACTCGCTCAATCAGCTTATTGGTTCCTTCGTATTGCTGGTAGCGAGCGATAATTTTAATCCGTTGTTTGCCTTTATGAGTTGCGTAAGAGGTGAAATTCATCAGCAAGTCAAGTACTACATGTGGCTGTAGCATCGACCTGATTTGTCTACCTATCGCTTCAAGCGTTGGTAAGGAAGTTTCTTCTTCAATTCGCCAAGGGCCCCAGAATTCCACTGGCATGCGAATGGAGCCATAGCGAAGTTCTTTACCCTCTGTTGCGATTGAGAATGCATTCGGAACAAAGAGTTCGGGGATGTTCGGCTCGTATTGATCATGAATCTGTAGCGCACCGTCCAGCCAGCTTTCGCATGATCGGACCGGTGTCTTGGCTTCAATCAATACTAGAGGAATTCCATTAATCAGTAGGACAAGGTCAGCACGCTTTTCTTCTTTGCCTGCTCTAAACGTATATTGTTGAGTGACAACATATTGGTTCCTCTCGAGCTCATCAAAATCAATCAGCTTGATTGTGACGTGTTCACCATTCTCTCCGAAGGGCATTGACTTTTCACCAGTAAGCCATGAAGTAAATTCTTCATTGCTTTTGACTAGGCCATCACTGCGCACTCCCATAATGATGGCTCTTAACCGATAAAGAATGTCTCCTGCTCGTTCAGGGTTGGAGGCGATCGAGGGGTTTAATCGAATAATCGCTTCGCGAAGATGAGCCTCGATGAGTGCCTCCTGGGGCTGGCGAGGAAGGTCATGGTGGGAGAGGTAGTGCCAGCCGAGGCCGATAAGTTGTTCGTTATGGCGAGCGAGGCCTGGGGCGACAGTGGTGTTATCGGTGACTCCCCCGCAAAGCAAATCGCGGATGAATGCTTCGACGGTGTTGGCTTCGTTGAAGGTCATTTCTTGAGAGCCTCCACCAATAGAAGTTGCGCCAAATGCTCCACTTGGTTAGCACGAGAGTTCAGTTGAACAACTTCGCGACTGAGTTCTGCGATACGTTCGCAAAATATTGTCCATGCTGAGCCGAGTTTTGGGATAGGCCCAGCGAGGAAGTTTGCCTGAGAAATGTTCTTAGCATCAGTGCCGTTGAGATTGTTCCGGATGTGTTTGCGGAATACGCGAGCTTTCGTCCAGGCAAGCACAGCGTGAGGCTCATATGCATGGTCATCGTGAAACCTCAGCCGCCATGTCTTGTCCGAGAGCATTAGGTTGCTGCGAGTATTCTTTACGATGCATGTTCTGCCTACCGAGGCCGGGGCGGCATTGGCACGTGTTACTAGGAAATCCCCAGTCTTGACTTCGAGATCAGCAATGAATGCATCGTTGGCAATCGCCTTGTTTTCATTCTGGTTGTAATCCCAGTCTCCAACCGCGCTCACTTTAAGCACCCCTTTTTCGTCTTCCGCTGCTTCGTGGCCTGGGCTCGGAGGGCTCTTGCCAGCTTGGAGTCCGCTGGTGACCTCGCCGAGTGTCGTCATTTGACGGTCGAGGATCTGCGCTTCGAATGCGAATATCAATGCCAGCCGAGTTTTAGCCGCTGAATCTGCGAGGCTGCGGTAGGTTTCGCATGACGCCTTTGCCGCCTGCAGCACCTCCGCAATTCGCCGCTGTTCCTCCATTAGTGGCAGGGCTAACTCATACTTTTCGAGCGCCTTCCAGTTCACACGAGGCGAAAGCCCGCCCTGCGACATTCTGATCACGTAGTCATAGAAGGGTTCGCTCTGGCAGATAAATGGCAGGAGCTCTGGTAGCAGTTGTTCACCCTTGGGTTCCAGAACATAGATGTCTCCTGAGCAGACTCCGCTGAAATCCGCAACAGCCACCTTTCGCTGATATGCGCGTCTTTTCCCGAACAACACCTGCCCGGGGCGAAAGACATTCGTAAACGTTACTCCTTCTGCGATATCACCCCAGCTTCGAACCTTGAGATCACTCGGTTCCAGGTGTTCAAGCCCGATGTATCGCTCGAACCCATCTGCTTCCGGGTCCTTCGAACGCTCCTTGCAGAGTTGCACGACATCGCCAAAGGCAACCTTTGTCCCAGTGGTGAGTTTGGTGATGTCAGGCATGACCCGCCTCCTCTGCTGCAAGGCCATCGAGCATTTCTACGAGTGAGTCCATTCCCGACCAGAAAACCTGCTCGCTGTCTTCAAATGAGGTCCACGCGACGGAAAGGTTCCTGGAGTCACCAATACCCACTGCTTTCTTTACTTTCTCGACATACCGAGGAACGGAGAGGTTGCCACTTTGGGCGAGTGTGTCTTTGTTTGCCACGACCGCGGCGAAGCCAGGTTGATTGTTGAAGTTCTGATATGCGTCGAGGATCCTCGCCTGGTGCTCCGGCTTGAGAAAACTTTGAGATCGCTCTCTGGCAACTTCGTTTACGGCATCAATAAAGAGGATCTTGCCCTTGCGATTTGATGGCTTCGCGGAGCGACAGATTAGGACGAAGGCCTCCATCGGAGAGTTGTAAAAAAGGTTGGGTCCTAGACCCAATACGCACTCAAGAAGGTCCATCTCGATGAGTTTTCGCCTCATCTCTGCTTCCTCGTTACGGCCGAGTACGCCCTGCGGAAACAGGATCGCGCATCGGCCTGTCTTCGGATCCATGCTCTTGAGGATGTGCTGGAAGAACGCGTAGTCGGCACGACTCTGTGGTGGGGTACCGAGAAAGTTCCGTTCCCATTGATCGCTTTGCCAAGCACTCCGCTTCCACTTCTTGATCGAGTACGGAGGGTTGGCGAGCACCACATCGAAGGTCTTCAATCGGTCTCTTTCGATTAAGGCTGGCTCGTGAAGCGTATTTCCGCTGCGGATGTCGAAGTCGGCTACGCCGTGCAAGACGAGATTCATGCGGGCGATAGCCGCGGTGATGTTGATTAGTTCCTGTCCATAGAGGCCGATGGTCCGGGCATCTCCGCCGTTGCGCTTCACCTCGGCCAAGCATGAGATCAACATGCCGCCAGTGCCGCATGTTGGGTCGTAGATGGTCTCGCCTGACTTGGGTTCCAGCATCTGCGCCATCAAGTGCACAAGTGTGCGGTTGGTAAAGAACTCCTGTGCGGTGTGGCCCGAGTCGTCGGCGAACTGCTTGATTAGGTACTCATAGCCGTTCCCAAGTTCGTCTTCGGGAACGTTGGCGAGGCTCAAGGTGTGCGTGGAGAAGTGCTCAATCAGGTTTTTGAGCGTCTCATCCGGCATTTGAGCTTTATCAGTCCAGGCTGCACTTCCGAAGACACCTTTGAGACGCTCCGGATTTGCCGCTTCGATGGCTTGGTAGGCGTTGAGGAGTGCTCGGCCCACATCAGCGGAGGTGATACGGACATCGTTCCAGTGCGCACCCTCGGGAATGGTGAAACGGTCATTGGCGGTTGCCATGGCGTAGCCCTCGTCCTTGGTATCTGCAAAGGCTTCGTTGTAATCCCCGTCCCAGACATCCGAGAGCCGCTTGAAAAAGAGCAGCGGGAAGATGTACTGCTTGTAGTCGCTGGCATCGATCAGCCCACGTAGCAGGGTGGCAGCCCCCCAAAGGTAAGACTCGAGTTGTAGCTGAGTGAGCTTTTCAGTCATTGATCCAACCTCCTTCGATCAACACAGTTCGCAGGTGGTCTTCAGCTGCGCGTGCTTCGGTGAGTGCTTTTTTGAAAGCGGAGACCGCCTGGGGCAGGGGTGGAATGTCTTCGTCGATGGGCGGCAGTACGTAGCGGGAGATGTTGAGCGTCCACCCTTCGTCTTTGATCTCAGGGAGGCTGACGACCTTGGCTCGATATTCGATATCTTCAAAAGCTTGGAACCACTCGACGATTTGTTCCCCGTGTTCTGAATCGAGAAAGTTCTGCGCGCGGCCTTTTCGGAAAAGGTGCTGTGCATCGATGATGAGCACCTTGTTCTTTCGCTCGGCGGGCTTGTTGCGTCGAAGGACAACCACGCAGCCGGCGAGTTGGGTGCCGTAGAAGAGGTTTGGAGCTAGGCCGATCACTGCTTCGATTAAGTCTTCTTTGAGCAAGCCTTCGCGGATCTTGCCTTCGGCACTCTTTCGGAACAGAGCACCCTGTGGCAGCACTACGGCCATTCGGCTTGAATCTGCATCGGCCATTGACGCAATCATGTGCTGGACGAAGGCGTAGTCGCCGTAGCTATTGGGCGGCAGGCCGTATTTCTTACGCCCCCAGGGATCGTTTTCCCAAATCTCTTGCCCCCAGTCTTCAAGTGAAAAAGGTGGATTGGCAATCACGCAGTCAAACTTTGCTAGCCCTCCGGATTCTTCAGTGAATGCAGGCTGGCGCAGGGTATCTTCACGGACAATCTTGAAATCCTCGATGCCGTGAAGGACGAGGTTCATGCGCGCGACTGAAGAGGTCGTGAGATTTTTCTCCTGGCCGTAGATCTTGCCGAAGAACGTGCGTGGGTCTCCTCCTTTTTCTTTCACGTGATCGATCGCAGCGAGCAACATTCCACCGGTTCCGCAGGCGGGGTCATAGATCGATTCACCCTCTTTTGGGTCAAGGATTTTGACCATCATCTGCACAACGCTTCTCGGTGTGTAGAATTCGCCGGCTTTGTTTCTGCGAGTCACATCAGCAAATTTCCCGACTAAGTATTCGTAAGCATCACCAAGAACGTCAGTGGAAACAGCTTGGTTTCCCAACTTAATAGCGGAAAATCCTTCAATCAGATCCTTGATAAGTTCGTCTGGAAACTTCTCCTTGTTTCCCCAATCTCCCGAGCCAAAAACACGATTCAAGGTCTCTGGATTACTCAGTTCTATTGTTTGCATAGCATTTTTTAGAGTTGCTCCAACGTCCTTTGCGGCTGTTCTCACATCATCCCAGTGGCAATCCTCGGGTATTTGAAAACGATGCTCGTCTTTAAAGTCTTCTCCATATCCTTCAAGCATTCTCGAGTATTCTTCATCCCACACATCGCAGATGCGTTTGTAGAATAGAATCGGCAAAATATATCCCTTCCAGTCAGTGCGATCGACGGCAGAACCTCTGAGGATATTGGCTGCTTCCCAAAGTGCTGATTTCAAATTTGACTCTTTTGCGAGGTTGTTATCCCTGTTGCTTGCAGGTTTCTTATCGTTAGTTACTGCACTAAGGCCACCATCGGGTCCACTTGCATTTTTTGCTGCCCCAAGTGCAACAGCCATGTTCTTTGCTTCGTGGAATTCTTCGTCGGAAATCTCATCGTTTAATTCATGGCTAAGTGCTGCCCTTAGATCTGCATTGCTAATCCGGCTGCCATCCTCGGGAATTAGTGCAATCAGAGTGTCGGTGAGTTCGGTTAGTGATGCCATTTGGATTATTTAGTCTTTTGTTTGGGCAACAGTTCGCACAACCGATTGATTTGCTCGGCCTCTGCCACCGTGTTGGCAACACCGCTGGCCAGGCCGGGTGATCCCACCACGATCGAGAGGCATTGCGCCCGGCTGATCGCCACGTTCAAGCGGTTGGGTTCCAGCAGAAAGCTCAGACCCCGTGGTGCTTCATCACCACTGCTCGCGGTGAGCGAATGAATGGCAACCGGGGCCTCCTGGCCTTGGAATTTGTCCACCGTGCCCACCCGGGCTTTGCCGTGCAGCCGTTGCTGCAGCCGGTTCACCTGCACGTTGTAGGGCGCTGTCACCAGGATGGTGTTGGCATCAAGCACGCCTTCTTCTGTGCCGTTGCCGCGGGCGATGGCGTAACGGCTGCCCAGCAGTGCATCCACCAACTGCTCGATGCGACCAATCTCCTCTGGGGCATGCACGCTCCTGCCGCTGTGCTCCACCGCTTCAAACACCAGGCCTTGCACTGGGTATAGCGATCCATCACTGCTTTGGCAGGGCTTGCTCCAAGTGATGCAGTTTGCGCAATTGCCTTGGTGGGCTTGCAGGCGGCTCTCGTAGAACAGCTCGCTCACCATCGCCGTGAGGCTCGGCTCCATCCGCCAGCTGGTGGGCAGGAACACGCCGCGATCGTCCGGCACCACGGCCTCCCCTTGCATCCAGAACTCCAGGCAGCTCTGGCCGGAGTCGCCCGGGTGATCGGCCTGGGACGGCTGCGCCAGTTGCTGTTGATCGCCCACCAGCAGGATCGAGCGGGCGCAGCGCGCCATCACCAGCAGATTGGCGAGCGACATCTGCCCGGCTTCATCCACCACCAGCCAATCGAATTGATCGGCGAGCTCTTCCTTGCAGAACATCCAGGTGGTGCCGCCCACCACCGCTGAGCTGGCATCCAGCTGGCCGGGTTTCAGCACAACAATGCCGGCCTCGGCCATCGCCTCTTCTTTGGAGTTGCTGCACTTCACCACCTGGCCGATCACCCCGGCGTCAGCGCAGGTGCTCTTGGCTTTCTTCAGCAGGTTGTTGATGGCGGCGTGGCTGTTGGAGCTGATCGCAATGCGTTGGCCCTGCTTGGCCAGCTGGGCAATCACCTGGCCGGTGACAGTGGATTTGCCCGTGCCCGGCGGCCCCTGCAAGGCCAGGGTGATGCCGCTGTTGCTGGCGAGAAAGTCCGTTAGCAGTGCACTCACCCGGTTGGGATCACCCTTGAGTTCGCGGTTCAGTGCTTTGAGCGCGGGCAGTGGTTGGCGTTCCAGCAGTTGCTGGATCGCAGCCGGGAGCTTTTGGTTGCGATCGACCCAACCTTCAGCCTGCTCTTCCAGGCTTGCTCTGATCGATTTGCTGATGTCTGCCGGCACCTTGATCAGGCTGGTGGCGCCTTTGGGGATGCCTTCGCCGTCGCCATTGGCGATGCATTGATCGCGTTTGCTCCAGGGCAGCTTCAGGCTCACCTGCCCCTGCTCGGCATCAAGGGCATCCACATCCAGCTTCAGGCCTGTTTCGGACAGCTCCAGCTGCAGGCGCTTGTCGCCATCGCCGCCGTGCAGCTTCAGCGGTTGGCTGGGATCAAAGCGGAAGTGGTGGATGTCGGCACCGGTGCGGGCGCTGGGGCGTTCCTCCATCCCCGTCCACTCAGCAGCGGCAATGGCTTCGCCGTCATCGATCAGTTCATCGGGGCTGAGCTGCGCTTTGTTACTGCGATCGAAGTAGGCCCACCAGCCCACCTTGGCTTCGCGGTGATGGAAGGGCAGCAACTGGGCCAGCAGTTGTTGGGCTCTCCAGCTCAAGCCCCTCGGGCCGTTCGCTTCGGGGTCCGTGAGTGGGTCGGGGAGTTCATCGAGCAGCCGTTGGCTGAGCCGTTCCAGTGGGTAGGGCTCCCGTGTTTCCTGTTCTTCGTCTGTGGTGAGCTTCAGCGGTTGCTCAGGCAGGCCTTGTTCACGCCTGAGCTTCAGAAGCCAGTCGTGCAGGAACACGGTGCTCTCGCAGTCTTCGTGGTTGTAGTCCTCAATCGCCTGCAGCTTTGGACTGGCCTGGGGCGCATCGCCTGGAATGGCGGGTTCACCGGAGGTTTGCCAGTGCAGGTAAGCCACCACGGAATCACCGGCGTTGGTCACCCCCGCCTGGCGGGCCTCCATATAAAGGTGCTCCACCTTCTTGATCGAATAGCTGGGTTCGCCCAGCACGATTGAGCTGGTGACGATTGGCAACAGGTCCACCAATAGTTCGCTGCGCAGCCAGGAATCGATCTCGGCTTCACGGGTGGCGTGCTGTTGCGCCAGGTGCCGCATCGCCGTTTTCTCGTAGGCGGCGTAGTGGTAGATCCGCAGGCCCGGGAACTTGACCCGTCGTTCCTCCACCCAATCCACCCACGCCTCGAAGGCGCGTTTTTCCTCCGCTTCGCTGTGGGCCCAGAACGCCTTGAACAACGGCTTTCCCTCTGGGGTGTTTCGGTAACAGGCGCCAAACAGGTATTCGAGCTTGTTGCCGCTCACTGGGTCATGGATGCCTTCCATGTCGAACCAGATATCGCCGGCATCAGCAGCCGGCAGCGCTGCCAGGCCTTTGCCAGTTTCAATCGGCCTGAGGCGATAGGCCGGCCGGCCATCAGCATCCAGGGGCTGCAACTGCATTGCGGCCTGTTGGCGCAGCTCATGCAGGGCCTCTCCATTCAGCCCGGGGATAGCTGTGCCGTCAGGAACAGCAGCGAGCTCTTCAATCATGCTGATGCCGGCAGCGCGCAGTTTCTTGCGTTGGCTCTGGCGCATGCCCGCCACCAGCATCAGATCGCGTGCCTCCTCGAGCCGTTGCTCGATGAACGTCGACCAGCCGCCGTGATCCCCCGGTGCATCCTCGGGAATCACCGCTGGATCGAAGCCCTCGCGGAACTGGCGGTAGCGCTGCCTCAGTGATTGGTACCAAGCCCAGAACTGATCGGTGGCGTAGGGCTGGAACGTGCCGCCGCCCAGGTACAGCTCGAACTGATCGGGTCGATGCCCAAGCAGCGGGGTGAGCAGTTCGCAGTAGGCCGAGGCCTGCACCAGGAAGGTGGTTTTCGGTTTGCTGGCGAGCTTGCACTCGATCGGGATGTAGCTCCACTCCCCAAGCAGCGAGGAGCGATCAATGCGCTTGAGCAGGTCGGCACTGCCGCGCATCTCGTCGTTGCAGAGCGAGGCCTGGTGGATGAACTCCACGCCTTCCGCCATCGCTTCACGGGTGGCGGCGTAGTCGGCGTCGGTTTGTTTGCCGGGCAGCCGGGCCATGCTGTGGCCTGCCTTTTCCAGCTTGGTGAGCAGCACCTGCTCGTGCCGGAGGCCATCGGCAAAGAGCTGTTGATCCAGCTCACTCACCGCTGGCTTGCTGCCTTCAAACAGCTTCTGCGCCTGCAGCTCCTCCCACCAGGCGCCGATCACTGGGCTGATGCTGAACAGCGACAGCTGGCTGGGAGTGATCAGGCGGGTGGGCATGGGATGGCTTGAACCTCCTTAAAATGACCTTGCACCGTGGGTTTGTGCATCCCCCACCTGAGTGAGTGAGACCCTTTAGTCCCCGGGAGCTTGCGGCGTGATCGCTTCACAGCGTTCAGTTTCAGTCGCCTGAGTGGCCTGCTTGACCTGTTGAAGCACGCAATCGATCACTGACAGCTCGAAATCACACCGCCTAAAGGGTTTTTTCTGTAATGTCACCCCATGCCAAAGGGCTTGAGGAGTAATAACTGGAGTCATGGCTGCAGCAGATCAGACAGCCGCGGTTCATGAATCGAACTCGCTGATGCTGCCGGTGCGTTCCGGTCGCTGTCACGTTTGGGCTGGTCAACACCTGCCAGCCACCCATGCGGATGCACTGCCCCTGCTGGTGTGTCATGGAGGTCCAGGAGTCCCCAGCGATTATCTGTTTCCCCTGGGCGAGCAACTGCAACGACCGGTGATCTTTTTCGACCAGTTGGGTTGTGGGCGCAGTGAGCGGCCCAGCCCCGATCTTGAGGAGTACTCAATCGCAGCTTCCGTTCAGGACCTTGTGGAGGTCATCGAAGCCTTGGTCGCCAACGCGCTGATACCGCTGCAGCAGAACCGCCCTGCTTATCACCTCTACGGCCAGTCCTTCGGCGGAATCCTGGCCTTTGAAGCCCTCACCTCAAACACTGGCCTGCCCAATCCCCGCTCGCTCTGCCTCTCCAATGTGCCGAGCTCAGTGCCCTTGCTGCTTGAAGAGGTGGAGGGATTGATGCAGGTTCTTGATGGAGACGCTGCCCGCTTTGATGCGACGCACATCTGCAGAGCCACGCCTCGTCCACCGGAATTGCTCGCTGCCTATGCAGAGGGTCATGCCGGCAGCCATTGGCGCGGCGTTGACGTCATTGCGGACTGGGCAGCGACGGAGCAAAGCCTGAGATCTCTCACCCTCCCGGTGTTACTGCTCGCTGGGGAACACGACTTCGTCACGCCCCGCTCGATAGAGGCATGGCAACAACTGGCCAACCAGCGTCTGATCATCATTCCCGGAGCAGCACACCACGCCCTGATGGAAGAGCCTGAAGTGTATGGAGCTTCCCTTGAGCGATTCCTGCGCGAGCATGACGATGCGAAGCACGCACCGTGCTGAACCAGCACACCATCCGTGCGTGGAGAACTTGACCAGCACGACATCCTGATCACCGCGCCCAACAACATGCAGGTGAACCGGCTCCAGAAGCGCATTGGCCACAAGGCCAGCATCGGCACGGTGGACCCATTCCAGGAGCGGGAGGCCCCTGTAGCGAACAGCCGTGCCCAGTGCCTCTCGATCGTGGTGCGCTCACCGCAGTTGGCCGCAGGGATCAGCAACAGCATTGAGAATGGGCAACGCCTCAGCCGTTTGTGCCGCTTGATGGATGCAGATTCAACCACCGATGGCCAGGAGGTTGGCGCGTGACCCGTTTCATCCACACCGCCGACTGGCAGATCGGCAAGCCCTACCGCCAGATCAGCGATGAGCAGAAGCGCTTCAAGCTGCAGCAGGAGCGCCTGAATGCCATCGGCCGCATACGCGATGCTGCCCGCATCCAAGCCGCTGCTTTCGTTGTGGTGGCCGGTGATCTCTTTGATTCGCCGACGCCTCCGGCGACGGCGGTGCTCGAGGTGCTGGAAGCCATCGGTGAGATGGAGATTCCCGTTCTGGTGATCCCGGGCAATCACGACCATGGGGCCCTGGGCACCGTGTGGCACCGCGAGGATTTCCAACGGCATCAGCGCCAGATGGCACCCAACTTTCAGTTGCTGCTAGAGCGCGAACCCGTGGAACTCGATCAGGTGGTGCTGCTGCCTTGCCCGCTGCTGCGCAATCAAGACAGCAGCGATCCAACGCTCTGGCTCCGTTCCCTTGATTGGGGGGGGCTGAATGCCAGCAAGCCTCGGGTCGTTCTGGCCCACGGCGGTGTGCATGGCTTTGGCGGCCGTGAGTACGGGGCAGATGACGAGGCACAGGCAGGGGCCAACAACCTGATCGATCTCGATGCCCTTCCGCAGCACGAGATCGACTACATCGCCGTGGGTGATTGGCACAACCTCAAACAGGTCTCTGAGTGCGCCTGGTATCCAGGCACTCCTGAGCCGGATCGCTTTGATCAGGGGGAAAACAACCAGCGCGGTCAGGTGCTCGCCGTGGACGTCAGCCGCGGCTCAGCTCCACAGGTCCAGACGATCCCCACGGGCCGCATCCGTTGGCACAACATCCGCTGTCGTTTCAACAGCGATGAGGATCTCGATCGTTTTGAACGGCAGGTGGAGGAGCTCACCGCTGGGCGGGTATCGCGTGACTTGTTACGCGTTGAAGTGAGCGGCAGTCTCAGCCTCGCGGGCCATCGCCGTTACGACCAGATTGTTGGCGATCTGGAAAGCCGTCTGCTCCGGCTTCGCCTCAAGGGGGAGTGCCAACAAGCTCCGGAAGCATCGGAACTCGAGCAACTCACCGGCCGCATTGAAGACCCGTTGATCGCCCGGGTCGCCGAACAGCTGCAGGGGCGGTTGCAACGAAACGATGACCCGGACTCCGCTCAAGCCGCCCTGGCTCGCACGGCCCTCTGCGAGCTGTTCCGCTTCACCACCCTCTGATCAGCATGCGTCTTCTCAACTGCCAGCTGCAGAACGTGAGGCTCCATGGCGACCTGAGCCTGGAGTTTTCGCCGCAGATCACCCTGATCGGTGGTGCCAATGAATCCGGCAAAAGCACGCTGGTGGAGGCATTGCACCGGGCCCTGTTTCTGAAGGCCAAAGCCACAGGTGCACCGGTTGCAGCCTTGCAGTCCAGGCTGCATATCGGCCAACCCACCATCAGTGTTGGCTTTGAAGCCAAAGGCGACACCTGGTCGTTGCGCAAACGCTTCAGCGGCAGTTCAGGGCAGGTGAGCCTCTCAGCCGACTCCGGTGCTCAGTCGCTGAATGGTGAGGTCGCCGAGGAAATGCTGGCTAAATTGCTGGGCGTGAAGGAAACGCTGGGCAGCCGTCAGGCCACAACGGTGTTGCCCACCCGCTGGGCCCATCTCTGGGTGATGCAGGGGGCGGCAGGCGACAACCTTTTGGAAGCGGGCAAAGCCCACTACGACTTTGATGCGCTGCTGGAGCAACTGGAGCAGAGCGGTGGTGCGGTGGTGCAGCAATCAAGCCATGACCAACGGGTCGCTCAGCGGGTTGAAACGGCCTTGGATGAGAACTTCACGACGCGGGGGATCAAGAAAAACTCGCCGCTGTGGCAGCGTCAGGAGGAGCTGGAGCAGGCTGAGTTGTCCCTGGAACGGGCTTTGGCAGGTCTGCGTGATTACAACGAGGCAGGAGCCGAACTCGCCGGTATTAGCGATCAACTTGAGACGTTGCAGAACCAGGAGCTCCCTGCCCTTGAACAGCGCCGCCAGTTAATCACCGAGGGAGCTGCAGCCTTGGCCAAGTTGGATGCGGCCATCGAGCTGGGCTCCAAAGGGCTGGAACCCCTGCGCCTGCGGCACGACGGCGCCAGCAAACAGTTGGCTGATGGCGATCAGTTGGCTGGCCAGCTCCAGGCAACCCATCAGCGTCTTGCGGACCTGCGGCAGAGCCAGGAGGGTGCTGAGGCCAGGGAGCAGGCGCTGGCGCACGCCGCTGAAACGAAACGGGAGGCGCGGCTGCGGCTCAATGCCCAGAAGCAACAGCTGGATCAACGCAATCAGCTCCTGCAACTGCTGGTGGAACGTGCACGTCTGAGTGAAAGCCATGGTCGGCTGCACAAGGAGATCGAGCAGCTGCGCGCCAGCGCCGCGCAACGCAGCGCACTGGAACAGCAACTGGCGGCCGGCCCCGTGATCGGCCGCGCTGAACTCAGCCGGCTTCGGAAGTTGCAGCAGGCCTGGCGTGATGCGGCAACGCGGCAGCAGGCCATGGCGGCGGGTGTTCGTGTTCTGCGTGCGGATCAATTGATTCGTATCAACGGTGAAGCGCTTGCCAGTGGTGAGCAGCAGCAACTCAGCTCGGTGTTCGAGTTGCAGGTTGGTGAAGGCGTGGCCCTGGAGATCACCCCAGGCGGTGGGGAAGCCCTGGGCGACCTGGATGCGCAAACCACGGCTGCAGAAGCTGCTTTTCAGTCGGCCCTTGCCGGCCTGGGTGCCAGCTCCCTGGAGAACGCGGAGCAGATCGCCGAGCAACGCAGTGGGCTGGAGCAACAACTGCTTGCTCTTGGGAGAGCTCCCCAGCAGGATGTGGCGGTGCAGGAGCAAGCGCTGCAACGCATTCAGCAGCGCCTGGACGATCTCTCCAAGCAGTTATCCGCTTTCAGATCAGTTCAACAGGAGCTCGAGCAGGAGCAGCCCTTGCCATCGTCCTTGCCAGACCTTGAGGCCTCGCAGCAAGGCGTAGCGAGGACCCTCACACACACAGCAAAAGCCCTGGCCCAGGCGGAAAAGGATCTCGACGAAGCCAGCTCGGCACTGGAGAACTTCAAGGCCAGCACACTTAAAGGCGCCAGTCAGCTGCAGGTGGCGGAAGCCGAACGTCTGGATCGCCAGAGCCGGCTGGATGCGCTGATTCAGGCCTACGGCACCCGGGAAGCACTGCAAGCTCAGGTGGAGCAACTCGCGCAGCAGCGCCGACAGGCCGAGGGAGAGCTTGGCAAGCTGCAAGCGGAACGCGCTGCCTTGGGGAGTGGCGATCAGGAGCAGGAGCTGAAGGACCTCGATGGCCAGCTTGATGCTCTACAGCTCAGGATCGAAACCCTGCTGGATCGCCGTGGCGCTGCCAAACAACGCTGCGACAGCATCAGCAATGAGGACCCCTATGGAGCTGTTGAACAGGCCAGAGTCCAACAGGAAGCCGCCGAGCGCGACTACAGGAGCCTCAAGCGCGTCACCGATGCCCATCGCCTGCTTCAGCAGCTGTTCACGGAGGCCCAGGCCGTCCTGTCCAGCCGTTACAGCGAACCCCTGGCCCAATCCATCGGAACGTTCCTGAGGCCACTCATCCCCGATGGTCCCGTGGCTCAATTGGAGTACGACCAGTCCAGGGGTTTGGGGGGTCTGCAACTGCGACGTGGAAGCGAGTTCTATGACTTCCAGCAACTCAGTGGTGGGATGAAGGAACAGCTGGCCTCAGCGTTGCGGCTATCGATGGCCGATGTGCTCAAGGGCAACCACGACGGCTGCTTGCCCCTGGTGTTCGATGACGCTTTCACCAACTCGGACCCTGAGCGGGTGCAGATCGTGAAACAGATGCTGGGGACGGCTGTGGATCGGGGTCTGCAGGTGATTCTGCTCACCTGTGATCCAGGCCAGTACAGCGGCTTCACTGACCAGATGATTGCACTGGACAGTTGAGTTCATCGGACGCTGCCAAGAAACCGTTTTCTCTGGCACCTTTCAGCATCTCGATGGTTCAAGCAGAGCTGAGCAGCGCATTGTTCGAAGGAGGAACTCATGGAAAAGCTCGGTGGAGGCCGAGCGTGGTTTCGCAGCCGGCTTGCTGCCGTCTAACAGCTTTTGCGTCTGCAGCTCCTCCTACCGATCACCGATCACCGATCACCGATCACCGGGCTGATACTGAACAGCAACAGCTGGCTTAGCGTGGTCAGGCGAGAGGGCATGAGCACATCAATTCCTGCTCACCTTGGCTGAACTCAGCCAATTTGCACTCCATAGCTGTTCGCTGTTCTCGGAAGTCCGATCCGATGTCGTGATGGTGTCTCAATGAAGGCGTAATCCGGTGAGTCGGGCTGCTCAAGATGGTTGAAACCAACCAGCTGCCAGCTTTTCGAGGGATTCATACGCTGTTCGTAGCCGGCGTTGTTCGAGAAAAGGCATGGGTTGATTCGCATGGCGCAGTCTGATTGCCCTGGCCGTTCTGATCGGAGTATTAGCGCTTGCTCTGAAAACCGCTCGGAAGCGGCAGAAGGCCCACACGGAGCTCAGGCCATCACGGGCCCCAACGATTCCAGCAGCCAAGCCCCTGGCGCCGTCACCCACCAAGCTCGTTCCCCCCGAGCCCTTGGCACCACCACCGGAAAAGAGCTCGTCGGTTGAGGTCTCCCGGGAACCTGCTGTCGAAGCCCACAGTTCGATCTCGCCGCAGGGAAAAATTTGCGCACTTGTTACTTACAAAACAGCCACTGGGTTTCGCTCTGAACGGGAGGTGGTGCTGTACAGCCGGGTAATGAAGCAAGGGTCCCTCCACGCCATCACCATTCGAGAGCCAGGAAATCAAATAACGAAAACCTTCGTTTCAGTGGTTTGGAGCGATTGCAGCTTCTTGATGCATCTCTGGAACGCATCCTGAGCTCCCCCACTGACATCAAGAGCTGGATTGAGATCAATCTTCCACTCAAGAGCCAGAGCCGTGTGTCAATAAAAGCCAAGCGCGCCGGCGTAGAGCAATCGGCTCAGTTGCGGAAGCGCACCACCCCCTCCGCTGCGCCAAAACCAGCCACTGCAGCAGCTGTCAAACCGCTGCCAACGTTGTTGCCAGAGGGTGCCAAGGGCTTCGCTGTTTTTGATCTGGAAACCACTGGCCTGAACACATCAGCCTGCTCAATTGTTGAAATTGCACTGGTGTGTGTGGATCCCAGCGGCAGTATCACGGAGACCTGGGAAACATTGCTGAATCCAGGCTGCACGATTCCCAAAGCAGCCACTGGTGTGCACAACATTGCCAATCAGGATGTGGTTCAAGCCCCTGCCTTTGCCGATATTTCCGCTCTGTTAGCTGAAAAGATTGATCAGCATGTTCTGGTGGCCCATAACCTGAGCTACGACTTCCCCATTCTCGAACGCCACTTCAGGAATCATTCCGATCTGGAGTTGGATCTTGGTGATGGCATCTGCACCCTGCGTGGCTTTGGCGGCGATCCTGCGAATGCCTACAGCAAAAAACTGCAGCACCTTTGTTCATTCCACAGTGTTGAATTTGACCCTCAATTGGCGCACTCCGCCCTCGGTGATGTTCTTCACTTTGGCTCAGGCGCTGATCAAAGGGATGGCCCATCTGCAAGCCTCGACCGCAGCTGTAGCAACGAGGCGATTGCAGTCTCCTAAAGAGCCCATCAAGGTGTTCACCCGGGCCATGCTCGAGGCAAAGGAGAAATCATCCTGGAGACCAACCAGCCTTTCTTTGGAGAGGAGAATGTGCTTCGTCAGCACCGGGCCGCGTTCAAGGCAATTGGACACACCGATTCATCGCGCATCTGCCCATGCGGAGAACTTGGGCTTGAGGAAGTTGGAAAGGATCACCAAAAAAGCGCCCCCTGATTTTTTACTCGCAACCAGCCTCAAGCTTGAATCCACAAAAATGACGCAAGCCCGTGATCGTGGCATCCCCATTCTTTTGATTGAAAAGCTGAATCAGGTCAGGGCAGCAGAAGGTTGTCTTGAGGCCTGGCTTGCCGCTGATGACTGCGTTTGATGGGGTCTGCAATCCAGTCATGCGTTGGATTGCTCCTGCTGATCAGGGCTTGCTTGGAGTTTTGGATTGGTCTCAGCCAGCAGTGCCAACAACCATTCGATCCGTTGGAGACGTTGATCGAGTTTCATTTCAAGGCTGGTGAGCCGTTCTTCGAATTTCGTTTCACTGAGACCCTTGCTCCGGCTGCTGCTCGTGGTGGCTTTAACAGGCCAGGCACCGCTTTGACAGGTCTGAACAATCACCGCCCAGGTTGGTTTTTTAGGAGCGGGTCCGATCTGGTTTTCAATCCAAGCCTGTGCCTCCGCAACCTTGCCGAAGCGCTTTTTCAGCGCCGGCTGCTCGCATTCGTCGGCCGGTAAAAGACCTGCTGCTGCAAGGGCTTTACTGCCTGTTGCCCCCGGCTCCTCTGGAGGAATGAGGTCATCCACCATTTGCCGCACATGGCCGTTCTGTTCTCCGATGGTGCGATACAGATCAGCGTCACTCTTGGCCATTCGAGCCATGAGCTCAGCGAAGCGATTGCTGAGATCTCCCATGCTATTTGGAACCGCGAAGCAGCAGTTTCATCTGCTCAATCAGTTTGTTGATCTGAAGAATCGACCAGAAACCAGGGTGCTCTTTGGCCTCTTCCAGATCATGGAGCAACTCGTCTAGAGCTTGTTGTTTGTACTCAAATCCCTCCAGTTCTTTGTGCATGTCTTGAGCGAGACGCATGGCCTCTGCCTTTTCCTCTCCAATCGCCACCAAACGCTCTTCGTAAGTTCTCAATGTGTTGATGAAGTTCAGGCGAGCTTCGCTGAACTCCCTTGATCGCCGTTTCAGCTGGCCTCGGGAGCGCATGAGCGAGGCGTGGCTATTGCGCATTGCTTTGTAATGGTGATCCGCTTGCTCCGCAGTGAGTCCGGACAAATCCTTTGGAAAATCACTGGTGGAGCGAATGCCTTTGCATTCGATCTGTGGCTGAATCGCATTGGTGCTCAATGTCGTAATGGAACGATTGAGTTGATCAGAATTGGCTTGCTGCAGATCCCCTGCCATTGCGCAATTTGTTGAACTTCAAGTCTTTTTTCTATAGAAGCCACCCCTGAATTTGCAATGCTTCTCAGCATGAACTCAGGGAACTTTGAGGAAACAGTTTTGGCAGCGGTTGTCCTCGACAGCGCAAATACCCAGACCCTGATTCAATCCGTTGGAACCTATTGCCATAGCAAGCTACGCCGCTCACGATCCGGGCACGATCACCTCCCATTCGAGGATCGTGGCGCGATTGGTTTTTCAAGGCCCATCAATATTGAAATCACGCCCAAAACTGATCGGTCGCATAGGGCCGTAACGTGCCACCGACTGCACATAGCGACAGCTGGCTACAGGTGATCAGGCGAGAGGGCATGGGAGGGCTCAACCCTCCTTACGATGCCTCTGCCCCCCGGTTTTGCGCAGCCCCCACCTGAGGGAGTGAGTCCCTCTGGGACGTTGCTGTTTGCGGCGTGATGGCGTCACAGCGATAGGTTTCAATCACCCCACGGCGCTGGCGGAACTCGGGATGGTCCTGGTCCAACGCCCGCCACCACCAGCGACCATCGGTGTAGCTGGGCACACCAGTGTTATTGGTGCGGGGCAGCTGCAACGTGAGGCCGCGCCAGTGAATCAGCAGCCCATCGCCAGGCACGGTGCCGGCCGTTGTATTGGGAATCGGCGCCGCCAGGGCCCCCATCGCCTCCTGCCCGAGATCAATAATTTCCAAGCTGAGAGGGTCGCCCTCGCAGATCCAGTCCGCCGCCGCCGGCAGCGGTATCGCCAGCATCCACTGAAGGGTGAGCACCAGCCCTAGCAGGGCACGACAACAGCGGTTCATCGGAGGTTCATCGGAACGACATCCACAGCGGACTCCAACACGCGACAGATTGTGAGTCTGATTGTTCCAGCCATGCTTCCCTGCAATCCGTTCTGTCCGATCAGTGCGGCGAAGATCGCCGGCCTCAAGGCCACCGTGCTGTTACTCATGATGCTGCTGTTCAAGTCGAAGCTGCTGCGCCTGAAGATGTCGCTGCTTGGCTCCCTGCTGGGTCTACTGATGCTGACGGGCTTTCTGATCAGCACCGGTCTGCTCACCCTGGTGGCCGGCGGCGCGGTGGCCTACGCCGCAACGCGCAGCAAGTGATCGAAACGCTGGAGCATCGCCGAGCCCCGAGCAGAGCCTGACCGCATCGGCCTGGGGAAACCGCTCAGGATTCGTTCCTGAAGATGCGCTCCAGTTCAGCGCGAAAATCCTGGCTTGAGAGCGGTGCAGAGAACCGTCGGCTGCGATTGCGGCGCAACAGCGCCGCAATCCACCAGATCTGCAGCCCGGCGCCACAGGCTCCGAACAGCAGCAGGCTGATGGTGGGCTTGTTGAACGCGATGTGCATGGGCCGCTGCCCTCAAGGTGCCGATCAGACCTGAATCATCTCCATGAATGCTCCTGATCTGCGGCAGGAGCACAAAGACGAAAGTGGGGATTGCATCCAGCGCGAGCTGAGAAGCTTTGTCTGGGTCCACAAAAAATATTGGGGCGCACTGCTGGAGCCTTCACCAGACTGAAGCTGATCTTGCCCCGGGGGTTTACGGTTTTGCACCTCCCTCAGATGGGTGGGATGGTGCCAGCGGGCGTTCCCACATCGAAAGAGGTGTTGGAACTTGCCGAAGCATTGTTCAGCAGGCGATTCAGATTGACCCCTGCCTCATAGGCGGCACGGTGCAGGTCCTGGCGTTGCTGATCGTCCAGGCCATCCCAGAAGGCATGGAGCAGATCAACCGAGGCCTTGCCCAGGCCCACGAACCCAACCAGGGCAAGGGGCACACCGAGCCAGGGGAAGACCAGCAGAACAACGCTGAGCACCAGGCTCACGACCGCACCATGTTTGGCCGACTCCCAGACGCTGGAGGCGATCGCCTGCACCTGGGTTGGACGATCGATGGCTCCCCGCTTGCGCAGCGCTTCCGTTCGCAGGGCCGTGAGCAGGGCCTGATAGATCGCATAAACCGCCACGCCACCGAGGGTGGATTCACCGATGAACTCGCGGCCGCTCCAGGCACCGCCATTGCCGTTGAGATCAATGGAAGCCAGGCCCGCTGCTGGCGCGACTTCCCAACGGGCCTTGGGAATCCGGTAGGGATCAATCTCGCGGCTCATGGTTGAACAAGAGAGGGGAGATCAATACCAGTCTGCTTTGAATGGGCTGTCTGTCGCCAGCCTGGTGGCCAAAACGACCTCTGAACTGATGACTGAATCTGACTGATCAGCCTCACGATTGGATCTCCATTTGATCTCAGCCGCCTCCATCCACTCCAGACCCCGATCGCGCTGGGTGCTGAAACTGAGATTCCAGGTTGTTGATGATGGTTCGGCGGGCCCGAACGCGAGGCCGCATCCAATCAATAGCCAATCGATGAATCCGATCAGCAATCAGAATCTGAAACTGGATCAGATCCCCGATCCGGATGGCAACTGGACTCACTGGGTCCGCTTCGCGCACACCATCAATGGCTATGAGATTCAGGGTGGATTTGAACCCTGCGCCGATCGAGCGAATTCCGGTTCGGCAGCAACGCTCACTGAGTTGCGCTCTGCTTTGTTTTTTGAAGCCCGTCGTGATCGTCACAGTGGTGGCATCTCCACCAATGAGCAGTTGATTCGAAAACTGCTACGAGCGATTCGGCAGAAGGTGAGTGCAGGCGCATTGGATTGAGCTCCAGGACGAAATCCACCAGACTGAAGGCTCTGAAATCTCAACAAATGACGGGGAATCGAAGCCAAACAGCGGCTGGTACTCCCCTTCCCCGCGCCGTGTTCCTCGATGCCCTCAGCCTGGGGCCGGTGGATCTCACGCCGATGCAGCAATGGTGTGATCTGCAGGCCTGGCCCTCCACCGCCCTGGATGAGCGCCTGGAGCGCCTGCTCGATGCCGAGATCGCCATCACCAACAAGATTCCGATGGATGGCGCATTGTTGCGCCAGTTGCCCAGGCTGCGCCTGATTGGCGTGGCCGCTACCGGCACCGATCAGATCGACCATGCCGCCTGCGAAGAGCTTGGCATTCGCGTACGCAACGCAGGGCGCTACAGCCGTGCGTCGGTGGTGCAGATCACCTGGGCCCTGATCCTCGAGCTCTGCTGTGCCATGAATCAGCGACGCATGGATCTGCTCGCTGGGAGCTGGCAGTGCAGCCCGATGTTTTCCGTAATCGAGCCGGAGTTCGATGAACTGGAAGGGCAGACCCTGGTGGTGCTCGGTGCCGGTGATATCGGCCGTGGGGTGCTGGCCATCGGCGAGGCCTTCGGGATGAGGTGCCTCGCCCTCACCAGCCGCAGCAGCAGCGCTGAGGTGGAGAGGGCCCTGCGCCAGGCCGATGTGCTCAGCCTCCATGCCCCGCTGACGCCGCACACCCAGAACCTGATCAATGCTCAGCGGCTGGGTTGGATGAAACCCAGCGCCCGGCTGGTGAACATGGCCCGCGGCGGCCTGGTGAATCTCGAGGATCTCTGCGCAGCCCTGCGCCACGGTCAGCTCGCTGGCGCCGCCCTCGATGTGCTGCCGGAGGAACCCCCTGGTCCTGAGCTGAAGGTGTTGCTGAACACACCCAATCTGTTGATCAGTCCCCATATGGGCTGGAGTTCTCGCCAGTCCCGCAGCCGTTTGGTGCGCACCCTGGCCGGACACCTGCAGTCCTACGTCTCTGCAGGCAACACCTGACTCAACAGCGCGAACAACTCGTCATAGTCCGTGCAACTGAGGGCATCTCGCCAGACGAACAACCATGGCCTGGTGGCCGCTGCTGCCTAGTGCAGCCCAGGATCAAGGACTCATTTCAGATGATTGCCCCTGAGCTGTGCCATTTAAAACTTACGCCACTGGTATCTGTGATGTGCAACTGAATGATTCCTCTCTTGGCGTAGCCGTCTCTCTTGATGGCTACGCATCAAGTCAAAGGAGTGTTTGCCGGGATCAATGGCAAGTCTGCGTTATGACCCACAAAACACCCCCAGAGGTCATCGATGATTCATGAGCTGAGGGCGTTCGTGAGCCCATCAGTCAGACAGCGTTGGATTCGGGGTCATCGTCTTGTGCATGGTTTCAATCACCTCCTCCGCCAAAGGCTGGCTCTCTTCAGCAGGAATGAGCACTTCGAGGTAAGCCGCTCCTTGATGAGCACTGATTGCGGCCAATGCTTGCTCCAGTTCCGCAACGGTTGCAGCCCGGCCGCACCACCAACCCCTGCATCCAAGAACAGCGGGAATATCTGCGTAGCGCCAAGGGGGCAAATCGTTGTAGGCATGGCCCGTTTCACTGATCAACGCCTCTATCCCGTGCAGGCTATTGTTCAGAACGATCACCACAGGCTTGACCCCTGTGAAGCCCATCACCCCGATCTCCTGCACCGTGAGCTGGTGGGCGCCATCACCGGTGACCAAAACGACCCGACGCTCGGGTTCAGCCAAAGCGCATCCCAGAGCGGCCGGTGTGCCCCATCCGATCGATCCCCAGAGGGTCTGACTTTCCATTGTCACGCCATCCGGTAATCGGATGGCGTTGAGTTTCAGAAGGCATGTGCCGGTATCCGACACCAAGAGGTCGTTGGGGCGAAGGAATTGCTGCAAGCGGGGGTAGAAGCTTGCTGAATCGGTGGGCTGATCTGGAGCTCCAAGAAGGGGCAGCATGGGAGCGGGCTGCACTGGTCGATGCTCTCCCCAATAGGAGAGGCGTTTCGACGCTGACTGAAAGCGTCTCGTCAGTCCTGCCAGGACATCACTGATGCTCACACTCGTGAACACCTGATGACCGGCTTGGACCCAGTCGGCGTGCAAAGCAACGATCCGGTTGGGATCGAGTGACCCACTCCAAAGTCCTGTGTTGAGGTCCTCCAGCACCAACCCTCCAAGATCGATGAGCAGATCGGCCTCTTCCACCACGCTTTGGAGGGCAGCTGGGGTGGACCGACCACCGTTGTACATGCCAAGGAAAGCGGGGTGCTGCTCACTGAGCAGTGCCTTGTCCATGGGTGTCGTTGCATAGGCCAGGCCGGAGGCCTTGAGGAAATTCTCGAATGCATTCACCAGCCCGAAACGCTTCAGGGTGATGGTGGGGAGCACAACCGGAGATGATGCTGAGGCAATCCGTGCCTCCAGGAGATCAAGGACAGCCTCAAGTTCACCAGCAACACTGTCATGCTGGTCGATGACACCAAGAGGAGAGCCTTGGATGGGAGTCCCGGTGATCGGCATGAGAGCCAGATCCATCGGGAAGGTGAGGTAAGCAGGCCTGGATTCCTCCAGAGCTTTATCAATCACCCGCTCCAGTTCGATGACAGCGTTTTCAGGCGTGAGCCTGGCGCTGACACAGCTTGCAGAAGCGGAGATGGCCTCGAAGCGGTCATAGTTTCGATCGCCGAGGGTGTGATGACAGATGAGGCCTTGTCGCACGATCCGAAGACTGGGAGTGCCTACCAGATGAAACACGGGTAGACGTTCAGCCATGGCTCCCATCAGGCCATTGAGTGCACTCAGTTCGCCAACTCCATAAGTGGTGCAGACGATGGCAGCCCCTCGGCGGCGGGCATAGCCATCAGCCGCGAAAGCCGCATTCAGCTCATGAGCTGATGGCACCCAACTCAGCCTGGGATGCACCTCCACCGCATCGTTGATTGGAAAGGAATAATCGCCCGGTACACCAAACACGTGGCCAATTCCAAGATCAGCTAAGCGATCGAGGGCATAAGTCACCACAGAAGCAGTCATCAAGTCGGCGTTGAGGATCACTTGGCGAGTCTGATTGTGGTCATCCCAGGGAGCCATGGGACACTCCGTGATGAGGTATTAAGAGTCACTTTTCAATGCGATGAGTTGTGGATTTTGCTTATGCATGGGATTTGTGTTGTCTGCCCACAGACTTGCGGCGGGTTCAGCAAGAAACTGAGCACAGCTCGACTCCACTTCGGTGCAGAGTCGTGAGTAGAGAACCTGACCTGAGTGGCGGCACAGGGCATCCAATCGGTGGATCAGCACTGGCCCTGGCGGCCGCTGCTGCCAGTCAGCAGTCTTTGATTGCAATGGTTTTAATGGACATGTCTCTGAGCTATCCCTGTTCTTTGAGCAACTGGGCAGGATGGCGTGCAACTCCCAGTGGTTCAACCAAGCTTTGAATCCTGCTTCACAAATGATGGACCTAGACAACTAGCGCGTACCTCTCGAACTCTGGGACTTCTCCCCGATGACTCTTGGCGCGGTCATCACACCACCGCCGCAGCGCCATGGCGTCGTCCAAGGCGTCATCCAGGTCCTCAAAGTCCACCCCCCCATCACTTCGGTACGGTTGAGTCGAGCATGGATGGACCTGTGGATCCGGCCAAAGCCGCTGAGATGTGTCAGTTGTCGGAGCCTTGATCTGAGACAGCTGCGGCCATCCGCCGAATTGTCGGATGATCGAAGCGAATGAGGAGCACCTGCTGTGGCATCGACCAACCGCACCTTGCTGAAGCGCCTGGCCGTGGATCTGGCTGAGCTTTGCAGTGATCCGGAGAATCTCGACTATGCCTTCGACCTGCTCAATGCCACCTATGGGACTGAGGTGGCGCAGGCGGCACGCGACCGCCTCAAGAACGACCCGGACATCCGTCCGCTGGTGCAGGAGCGCTACTGGGGGAACTGGCCGGCACTGCCTGAGCTGGTGGCATTGCCGGCAGGATCGCTGGGCCATGTCTACGGCCTGTTCATCACATCGCAAGGACTGAGTGAACTGCCCGCTCCCGTGTTGCCCTCAGGGGTCGGAGGCGACGACGCCTACTTGCAGATGCGCATCCGCTACACCCACGATCTCTGGCATGTGATCGCCGGACTCCCCGTTAACCTCGCCGGAGAGGCGGCCGCCACCGGTCTCACCACCGAACAGCTGCGCTGGCCAGGAAGTGCACTCCTGATCGCTGCTGACCTGATCCATCGCGTCAGCACCACTGAAGCCGATGCCGAAGGAGACGTCGATGTGGGTGTGGCCATCGCCTACGGCCTCAACCTTGGGGCCCAGGCCCGCCCCCTGCTGGCCCAGCGCTGGGAGGAGGGCTGGCAGACCCCTCTAAAAACCTGGCGGGAAGCGTTGGGGATCCGCACGCTTCTACGCCACAGCCCCTTCCCGTTGCTCACAGGTGAGATGCCGCGAAGCTGACGCTGCCCAGCTCATCAGCGTCAGCAAGACAACGAACAGGCATGGAGCATGGTGCAGGCTGCGATGTCGGCAGGACTGCTGATCTTGAGCGGGTGGGTCACTGCGCTCACGCGCCCAAACAGCAGCGGATCACTTGGAAGCGGCAGCTGCTGGGCAAGCTCCTGCCTTAATTCAAAGGGATCTTGGCTGTAGAGCAGGCTCAGATGCGGATCCAGCCGATAGCCAAGCTCAGCCGCTGAACGACGACGCAACTGGCTGAACCAGGGATGCAGTTTCGCCATCGCCTCGGCGTTGAAGCGCAGCACAAGGCTCTGCGTGAACAACAGTCTCGCTTCAATGGCATTGGGCCTGAGCAGAACAGGCTGTCGACAAGCGGCAAGTTGCTCAAGTTGAGCGATGGCCTGCTCCTGACTGACGCCACGGTCTCCATCGAGATGCTCGCTGTAGAGCGTGATGTGCGGAGGCAATCTGCAAGCCACAAGCGCCTGGCTGGCCAGCGCCGAAAGTTGATCCAACACCGCCTGGGCCTCCGGAGCGGGGAGCAGCCAATAGGACACGGCTTGAGGAGACGTCATCAAGGCAGCTGAATCGACATCATGCTGATGTCATCTCCCTCAGCGGTGTGATTCTCGTCTCAAACAGTCAGGCTTGAACGCAGCATCGCTAATGGGCACCCAAGTGAGGGAATGATCAATGGCCGTCAGGCATGACTCGGCGCTCTCCAGATCATCGGCGTCAAGGGCGGCGATGGCTGCCTGGCGATCGCGGTTGGCTTGCACCAGGGCGAACTGTTCGGCCACCAGTTGGTGAACAGCCATGTCGGAGAACTCCGCCATCGCCAACACGGCAAAAGTGATTCCCCTGGGTCCTTGCTGAGAGTTTTTCGATCAAGCGATTTTAGTGATATTCCCCAGGGTGCTCCTGCTTCGAGACGGTCACTCGCCCCACCTTTTGGCCGGAGAAGCGCAGCAGCTCATCGCCTGAAAATTCAAAGCCCAGTCCAAAGGCGATGCGGGCCACATCATCGGCTGTGGAGGCTGCCAGCACCTGCTGCTTGAGGCTCTCCTCTTGCTGCATCTTTCGCAGGAATGCCTTGAGTTGATCGAGGGCCACGGGGTGCTCGGCAGTGGGAAGATCATCGCTGATGGCAGCGGTGCGCCAGCATCAGCCCATTGATCAATGGCGCATCGATGGGTCTGCAGCTGCAATCCGCTGAGTTCATCCACGAGGACGGGATCACCTATTGCATCCGCCGCGAGACCCTCGAGCAGGACTTCACCATCTACGAAAAGCGTGGTGAGGAATGGGTTGATTGCGGCCTGGATCAGGCCGTCAAAGACGTGAACTTCGCTGAGTTCAAGCGTCTGGGCCTGTTGATCAAAAAAATCATGGATGCCGATCAGTGGCTCGCCTGACGCGCCGCGCTTGAACTCATTTGTGGCACTTGGCGCGAAAGCGATTCGATGGGTTGCTGGCGCCGTGTTTGGTCTTGCGGCCGCTCACCCGCTTGCGCCACAGCTTGAACGAGGAGGCCTTCATCGATTGACGCATCACCGCGATCACCTCCTGCTCAGAGAGGCCGAACTGGTAGTCGATCGCTTCAAAGCTGGTGCGGTCTTCCCAGGCCATCTCAATGATGCGATCGAGCTCTTCCGGTTCAAAGCTGCGCATGGCTCTATCGGGCTGTTGCGGTCACCATCAGCCCGCTGCGCGGTGTGGGGCTCGGCAGCTGCTGCAGCGCTAGATCCTGTTCAGGGACCAGTTGCAGCTGCACCTTCTGCAGCAGGCCCACAGCCATCAGCCGGATCTCCAGTTCGGCCAATGCTTTGCCCAAACAGACGCGTTCGCCTGCTCCAAAGGGCAGCAGGGTTTGCTCAAACGAGCCATCGAGATGGCGTTGTGGGCGGAATTCGCTCAAATCCGTGCCGCTGGTGGCGGCTGTTGGCGTCAGCGCCACCTGGATCACGCTGTTTTCCGGCACCGCCACATCAGCCAGCTCAATGGCTTGCAAGCTGCGGCGGAAGAAGCCGGCCACTGGTGGTGTTTGCCGCATCACCTCCAAGACCGTGGCATCGAGCTTTTCGGATTGCGGTGATGTGGCCGCCGGCCACGGGGAAGCCATCACGTCGCTGCGGAGCCACTCCATCACCTCTGGATGCAAAAGCAAGGCGCGGAACAGGCAGCTCAGGGATGAGGCGGTGGTTTCGTAACCGGCAAACAGCAGCAGCAGCAGTTGCTCAGCCAGATCGGCATCATCGAGTGGAATGCCGGCTTCATCAAGGCCGCCGCTGATCAGATCCAGGCCGCCTTGGTTGCTCCCCTCTTTGAGCACCTCCTTGATGCGGTTCAGCAGCCGCTGGCGCGCGCCCATCGCTTTGGCAAAGGGGGTGCCAGGAATCGCCAGGGGAATCGAGAACAGGGCCTTGGTCCAGATCTCAAAATCTGCGAACAGCGCTTCCCTGCTTGCTGTATCGAGTCCCAGCACCGTGGTGGCGATCACGGCAAAGGCAAAGCGGCGCATGCGCCCGGCCAAGGGCACGGAGCCATCGGCACCGATCAGCTCATCAGCCAGCTCATCCACCAGGCCAATAATTGATGGGGTATAGCGGGCGAGCGCTGCGCTGGAGAACAGCTGACCCACCACGCGCCGGCGGGCTTTATGGCCGGCTCCGCTGCGGTTGGCCAGGGAGCGGCTGCCCAGCAGTTTTTTGACGCTCTCAGGCCACCAGCCCTCTAACGACTCGCTTTGGCTGAACAGATCATTGATCGCCCGCTCACCGCGGATGAACACGATCGGCTGGGCCAGCAGCTTGGTGGCGAAGACATCGCCATAGGTTTCAAAGCGCCGTTGGGCAAAGCTCGGATCGCCAAAGAAATCGAGGGTTTCCTTCAGGCCGCTCACCGCACCGGTGTTGGGCAGAGGCTTGGCAGGCATGGACCCAAAGGCGCGCAGGCGATCAAGTTATCGATTCCGCTGGCCCTTCTGAGGCTGACATCAGATCCCTGGCTGGCTAGCTGTCGTGATGGAGATGGGCAGCCCCATGGAATTGAAGATGCTGGTGATGGTTGTGGTGGCTCATGTTGCCAGTGCCTTTTTCAGCAAAACCATCGCTGGGCAGAAGGCCCGCAGCAGCAAGAACTGGTTCTGGGCTGGGTTGATCTTTGGTCCGCTGGGGTTGATCGCTGCGGTGGGGTTGGCCGACCGCCATCAGATCGTGTATCTGCGGCATCTGGCTGAAACCCAGGGCTATGAGCCGCGCCATCAGTGCGGCGGCAAAGCGAAGCAAGAGTTTGAGTAAGCGATCAAAGTTTCGGAGCGCTGATGGCTTCGGGTTGCCACAGCTGCGGCAGTGAAAACGCACGGTTGTCGATGCCGCGATTGGGCAAGACAACCTGGTCGTAGACGATGAAACCATAAAGGACCAAGTTCAGGCAAAGCGTGGCTGAAAACCAGGTCTGCACGGGTTGTTAGCAGACCGTGCAGTCTGCTGTGATCGCCCCTGGCGCCAACGCCTAGGCCGATTCAGACACTCCTACGACTGCAGCAAAGGGGTCCCAATCAGCATCACAGTGCCAGTCGTATTCAGCGAAATTGGCGGCCTGCTCGGCGGCCTGGCGGCTGACCAGCTTGGCAATCACCGCCAGCGACATATCGATGCCAGCCGATACACCCGATGAGGTGAAGAACTTGCCATCTTCCACCCAGCGCGCTTGCAGTTGCCACTGCACGTTGGCGCTCTGAGAGGCCGCCCAGGCGAAGGCCAGCTTGTTGCTGGTGGCACGGACCCCATCGAGCACCCCCACCTTGGCCAGCAGGGCGCTACCGGTGCAGACTGAGGCAACCAGTTCAGCCTGCTGCGAGCGCTCCTTCAACCAATCGAGCAGCACTGGATTATCGACTTCCCGTCTGGTGCCAATGCCGCCTGGAACCAGCAGCACGTCGATGGCAGGGGCGGTGGTGAATGAATCGTCGCTGACGCTTTTGGGGCCCTGGCGGCTGGCCACCACGCCTCCGTTTTCGCAGATCAAGCGGATCTCGAAATGATCGGCCACCAAGCCGAACATCTCCAACGGTCCAAACACATCGAGCAGTTCAAAGCCCTCAAAGAGGACAACGCCAATGGTTCGTTTGCGCTTCATCAGCGGGTCCTTCTTGGTGACTTTCGTTGGCAGCGCTGCCTCAGCCCTGAGCCGGAAGCATCAGGATTTGAGAGGCATCGAGAATCTGGTTCAGCTCGCCTGAGTTGGGTGTAGTGAGCTCCAACACCGTCGACTTGTCTCCTCGCCAGACGATGCGAGCTGAATTGAGCTTGATCCCGGCTTGCTGGCAGCGATGGGTGAGTGATCCAAGCGCACCAGCATGGTCGTCAATTTTCACCAGAGCTGAATCATTGCCAGCCTGGCTGAAATTCATCTGGCTGATCACAGAGGAGTCATGATCGCAGATCGCCACCCGCGCTGAGCCGTACTTGTTCTCATTGATCAGGAGATTGATTATCTCAATCGCTCTGTCCCGTTCCTCCACAGTCAAGATCAGCAGGCAGCCCTCGTCGATCGAGGAGGACTTCATATCAAGGATTGAAATCCCGGCATTGCCCATGGCCGTTGCCACAGCATCAAGAAGATCAACACCGGAGCTGCCAATCAAGATGATCTCTTGCGAGGGCTGAGTTCGCTCGCCTGTCGAGCCAATCGGCACCAGGCGGCTTGATGATGGCTGACTTGCTGCTACGGGCTTGGCCTTGATGTCGGCCACCAAGCGATCCACCTGATCAGTGCTGACATTGGGCATGGTGATCAGATGCGATACAGGACCATGGGTTGCCAATTGCCAGGTCTCGACAACGGACTGCAATGGCCGGTCAAACACCACCGTGTTGGAGTAAGGGTGCCTCCAGGCATGTTGCCCAGCTTTGTTGAGTTCGCGAACGGCGTACTCAGCGCGCTCCAGGCACTGCTGAATGAGCTGGCAAAAGCCTGATTGACCAAACTTTTTGATCGCATACCAGAGAAATAGTGGGGCAATCCCGTTCCGTGATCCGGTCAAGGTGGTATCCATCGAGCCGATGTATTCCACGCTCTGCGCAATCCGCGTCATGTTGTCTTTTTTGGCCAAGACAACGCCGCATGGAATCGGTGAGCCGATCATCTTGTGGCCGCTAATGGAAAGGCTGTCGACGCCATGGGCAAAGTTCCAGGCTGGTGCATCGTTGACAAACGGCAGGATCATGCCGCTAAGCGCACAATCGGCATGCAGATATTTCCTGGGAATCGCCAGATCGTGAAAGATGGCGTTGATGCCATCGATATCATCAACAGCGCCTTTCATCGTTGTGCCGACATTGGCACAAATGATCGGCGGGCTGGTGCGATTCAGTCGCAGGCTCTCGCGCAGATCATTGAGATCCATTGTCCCGTCAGAGTTGGAGCGGATCATGATGCTTGGCAGGTTCAAGCAACGCAGAATTTTTCCAACGGAATAATGGGTTTCTTGTGAGTAGTAGACGATGCCATCAGGCAGGATCTCCCGGGCCAGAAATAGGCCATAGTGGTTGCCTTCTGTGCCGCCATTGGTGACGTAACCCCAGGTTTTCCCAGCAGGAGCTTGGGTGAGCTCTTCAAAGAATTTCAGGACCTCAAGCTCAAAGCGATGGGTGTTGAGGTGATAGTTGCTGGGGACGTATGGGTCGCCAATGTTGTTAATGGGATAGGTCAGAAACCGGTACAAGGCTTCGTAATTGAAGTCCCCATTGCAGGGATAGCCAATCAGCTTGTCTTTTTCGGCAATGAGATGGGCTTCAAATTCGTTGAGTGTTGTCTGAATCGAATCAAGACCTTGATCAAAAGTCATGGCAATCCAGCGGATGCATTCAGGTTGTCACCGCAGCTCAAGTAGGGAATTTTGAGTCGCCTGAGCCCAGGCTGAGAGTTTGCTGTGATGCCTCAGCCCGGCTTGTTGACAGCGACGAACGCCCAGATGGCTAGTCATTCAATGCTGTCTATTCAGGGCTGACCCTCCTTACGACGAACAGCTGTAGTGGGAGACACCACCAGCGTTGAAGAACTCGCGCGGCTTGAGCTGGTCGTAGCGAGCGAGCTCAGCAGGAGGGGCTTGGTAGGGCGTGCTGAACACCCGCTGCAGCTCCTTGATCAAGGTGGTGTCGCCCTCTCTGGCTTGCTCATAGGCCGGGGCTACCAGCCACTCGCGCCAGGTGATCGCTGGGTTGGCGCGTTTCATCACAGCTGAGGCACCATCCAGATCGCCTTGGCTCTCCAGTAGCGCACGCCAGCGCTGCAGCCAGCTGCTCCATTTGCCATCGAGCTCATCTGTGCTGCCCTCATAGAAGCTGGCTTTGAGCGGTTCGATCGTTTCGGGGATCTCGGAGAGCTGGCGGAAAAAGATCGTGTAATCCAGCTTCGAGGTCAACATCAGCCCCAGGAGTTCCTGCAACAGCTCAGGGGCTGGGGCGCTCATCAGGCCCAGCTTGCTGGCCCACATCGCATTGATCGCGTCTGCCATCGCATCACCAAAGCCATCACGCACGGCATCGAGCTCGGCTTCTGCTGCGGTGTTGTCAGCCAGCAGCGGCCGAAGGGCCTTCCAGAACATCTGATAGTTGGCTTCTGCCGCCGATGGTTGGTTGAAGAAACAGAAGTGCTCGCCGCCGCCAGTCCAAGGCTGGAAGCGCAGATCAAACAGTTCGCAGAACCCAAAGGGGCCGTAGTCGAGCGTGAAGCCACCGGCGGCGCAGTTGTCGCTGTTGAAGTTGCCTTGGCAGTAGCCAACCCGTATCCAGTTGGCGACCAGAGCTGTGAGCCGGCCGCGGAACAACCGCGCCAGCTCCACCACCTGATCAGCAAACGGCAGGTTTGGATCGATCTCCCCTTGGTAGTTCCGCTCGATCAGGTGCTCCACGATCATCCGCAGCTCGTTCATCGCCTCGGGGTGGGCATTGCTGCGGGCGCGGCGGGCAAACAACTCGAGCTGACCTACGCGCAAAAACGATGGGGCCACGCGGGTGCTGATCGCCGCTGGGTTGTCCACCAGGATGTCGGGATCAAAGGAGCGTGAGTTCTCCGAATACCAGGGCCGCCGCACGTTCTCAGCGCGCGACATATAGAGCGTCAAAGAGCGCGAGGTGGGCACGCCCAACGCATGCATCAGCTCTTGGGCCAGAAACTCCCTAACGCTGGAGCGCAGCACAGCGCGACCATCAGCGCCGCGGCAATAGGGGGTGGGGCCGCCACCCTTGAGTTGCATCTCCCAGCGTTTGCCGTTGAAGACGCCTTCAAAAATCGAGATCGCCCGCCCATCGCCGTAGCCATTGCCCGTACCAAAGGGACATTGCTGGATGTATTCGGTGCCGTAGATCGAGAGGGCATAGCCCGTGGCCCAGCCATAGGGCCGCATGGGGGCAGTGGCCACACGGCTATCACCACTGAAGAGGCGTTGAAACTGCTCGTCTTGGGCTAGCCCATCGCTGAGGCCCAGCTCCTTAAAAAGCTCGCTGCTGTGGGCCAGGTATTCCGGTTCAGGAATCGCCGTTGGCGTCACCGGCACGTAGTGACCGGAGTACACCTGCCTGAGCACATGATCATCTCCATCGCTGCTGGCCTCGGGGTCGGCCCGCAGCGATTGCATCAAGGAGTAGTCGGCCTGTTGGCTGAATTCCACGAAGCTGGATGTGGTCATGACACTGAGCTCTTCAAGACCATCATCAGCTTCATTGAGGAGTTCTGTGCCACTCCACCACGGTGATGGTTATCCCATGGGTTAGGCCGTATGTCGTTTGGGATATAAATGAGCCCAACTCTCAGCCGCCATGTTGTCCGTCACTACAAGCTGGTAGGCCTGGCTGGTCAAGATTTCTGCCACAGCTTCTGCAGGACGTTGTACTGATCGACTTGCTGGAAGTTGTTGACTGAGGACTTGATGCATGCGCATCAAGTACCAGGCAGTGCTGTCTAAACCAGCATTGAACTTCGACCACATGTCTTGATTTCTGCGGGCATTCAGAATCATGTCTGCAGCGTTGTGAGCTTGATCAGCCGCTGTCACAAGCAAGGATTCGACAGGTTTGTGAGCTGGAGATTCAAGATGAAGAGTTTTTCTAAACATCCATGGCTCCTTCTCTCCGGATAGAACGTCCTACAAAGCCACTCTTTTGATTCGAGTTTTCCAGGTCAATTCTGATTTTCTATCCCCTATACGGGAGATGTCTAAGGGGCAAGTCAAGAAGAACCTGGCGACAGCAAAATTCTCTCAATGGCTCCTGTTCTGCTTTTCATCACCGGCGTGCTCGCTGGGTTGATTGCCGGCTTCATCCTCAGCCGGATGTTTGGCCGAAGCAGAATCGGTGATGGCTCTAGTGAGATCCGGTTGTTGAAAGAACGCCTCCTGAAGGCCGATCAGGGCCTGACGCAATTCAGTCAAAAGCTGGAATCGCAAAGCTCGGAGCTCCGAGCAGCGCAACAGCAGGCCCAATCACCACGGTTCGCCACTGGTGCCAACTGGCGCGCAACGTCTCCGTTGAGCAACATACGGCGAGTCTGACCAGGCCGCTGATGCGCTCAGGATTTCTCAAAGCCCTCGGACCGGGAATTGTTCTGTCGGCGGCATCGATCGGTGGTTCCCATCTGGTCGCCTCAACCCAGGCGGGAGCTCTCTACGGATTGGGTCTGTTGGGGTTGCTGCTTCTCGCCAACCTTTTCAAATATCCCTTTCTGTTGATCGGCAGCCGTTTCACCGCAGTAACCGGCCGCAGTCTTTTGGAGGGCTATCAGCACCAGAGCCCATGGTTTCTACCGCTCTACCTGCTGATCACCCTCAGCACGGGAGTTGCCAACATCGCAGCTGTCAGCTCCTTGGCTGGCAGCTTGGCGACTGCGTTGGTTCCAGGCTCCCCGCAGGCTCTGGGATTACTGGCACTGTCGATCTGCCTAGTGGTGTTGCTGCTGGGGCAATACCGCAGCCTGGATCGGCTCAGTAAGGCAGTCGTGGCTCTACTGGTTTTGTGCACCCTGGTGGCAGCTGTGGCGACCTTGATCCGTGGCCCAGCCGCTGGTTTTGCCGTGATGTTCACCCCCAGCCCCTGGACCTGGGGCTCCTTGCCGTTTCTGGTTGCTCTGTTGGGGTGGATGCCATGCCCGCTGGATCTGTCCGCCTGGACATCGCTTTGGATTTATGCCCGAGAACAGGATTCAGGCCATACAAGCAGCCGCTCTGAAGTGGAGGCTGATTTCAACATCGGTTATGCCGCGACGGTGCTGATGGCGGTGTTGTTTCTGGTGCTGGGAGCGTGGGTGATGCATGGCACCGGGACGGAGTTTTCCCAGGCTGGAGCAGCCTTCTCCCAGCAGCTCATCGAGCTTTACACCGTCAGCTTGGGAGCTTGGGCCTATCTCTTGATTGCACTGGCAGCGCTGTTGACGATGTTCAGCACGGTGCTCACCTGCCTTGATGGCTACCCGCGCTCGGCGTCTGCATCGGTTCGATTGCTGCAAGGTCATCGCGGCATGGCCGTGCTGAACAACAGCAACCAGCGGCTTTGGATGCTGCTGCATTTCGCCTTGGCCTCTGCTGTCCTTCTGTGGTGGTCTGGTTCGATGGGTGCGCTGGTCACCTTGGCGATGTGGGTGTCGTTTGTGACCACACCGGTTCTGGCATGGATGAATTGGCGGGTGATGCAGAGCCGTCAAGTTGCCCCTCAAGACCGATTTGGCCCGGCCATGAGCTGTTTGGCTGCGATCAGTCTCGGCGTGCTGAGCCTGTTTGTTGTTCTTTTCGGAATCAGCATTGTTTGAGGTTCAGGAGTGCGCAGTTTTTCTTCCCAGCGCTTGTGTTCTGTGAACTGGATGGTTCTGCTTCAGTTCGCCAAACGGATATCCGGGCCACCACCTTTGCGGGAGGAAGGTGGGGTGAGGCGGCGGCCATTGATGGTGCCTATCGCCGACAGCAGTAACCAAATGAGTCGCGACAACATTGCGGCGTTGGAACCCGCCTGGGCGGCGAAGAATGGCCGGCTCCTGTCAGTTCTGTTGCAACCGCGACAGGCGGAAGGGCATGAGAACGGGAATGATCAGCACAGTTATTTTTTGACCGATGGGATTCCTTGCTGTTGCTGGTTGCATGCTTTTGGCCACTGCCATGTCCACAGCTTTGACCAGCAAGCCTTCGAAAGCCTGAGGTTGGGAGGGGGCGAGCTTGTCGGCGGCCCCCAACAGATCAGGCCAGCTTCAAAACAAAGCGCTGAACAGACCTAGGTAAAACCTAGGTTTTTTTGTACTCCTGGGTACTAAGTATTAATGCCTGATTGCTTGTCGAATGGGTGTTCGTGCGTCGCGATCCAGGCATGCCACCGATGCGGCAACCGGCGTGGCCAGTGATGCTGTTTAGCGCCGGGGTGGGTGGTTTGGCCCTGGCCTGATCCATTCCTCTGCAGAATCAGTGCATTGATGGGGAGCTTGGTGGCTGGAGCTGGTGTGAATCCTGCTGATCAGGGCTTGCTTGGTGTTTTGCATTGGTCTCAGACAGCATTGCCAACAACCATTCGATCCGTTGGAGACGTTGATCGAGCTTCGTTTCAAGGCTGGTGAGCCGTTCTTCGAATTTCGTTTCACTGAGAGCCTTGCTCCGGCTGCAACTCGTGGTGGCTTTAACAGGCCAGGTACCGCTTTGATAGGTCTGAACAATCACCGCCCAGGTCGGTTTTTTAGGAGCGGGTCCGATTTGGCTTTCAATCCAAGCCTTTGCCTCCGCAACCTTGCCGAAGCGCTTTTCTGCGCTTGCTGCGCAGTCAGTCCGGACAAATCCTTTGGAAATCACTGGTGTAGCGAATGCCTTTGCATTCGATCTGGGGCTGGATCGCATTGGTGCTCAATGTCGTTATTGAACGATCGAGTTGATCAGGATTGGCTTGCTGGAGATCCCCTTCCATTGCGCACTTTGTTGAACTTCAAGCCTTTTTTCTACAGAAGCCAACAGGGAATTTGCACTGCTTCTCAGCATGAACTCAGTGAACTTTGAGGAAAGAGTCTTGGCATCTTTCGTCCTATTCATCGACACTACAGGAGCCTGATTCAATCCGTTGGTATTGATTGCCATAGCTAGTAGCTACACCGCTCGCGATCCGAGCACCACAACCTCCCAGTTGAGATGTATCGCTGGGTTGTCAGGCACAGATCCACTACATCGGTGCTAGAGAATCCATCGACATCCATGGTGTTATCAAGATCCCAGTGGTCTCTTGCTGCCAAGCAGGCAACTTCCCATTTCAGGATCATGGCGTGATTGTTTTGAGGGTCTATTAATGTCGGAGTCTGGTCTTCTTACACAACAAAGCCCTGATATCCAGTTGGCCAATTGCCTTTGGCGTTGCTTGATGCACGTCGACCAACACCCGCGATCACCAGGCGCATCCACTGGAATAACCGCTGGATCGAAGCCCTGCGGCAGGACAGAGTCGATGACTGAGCTGCAGCAGTCGATGGGAGCGCTGGGATGAACAGCGCACTTGGCATCGTTGTGGCGTCGGTGGCTGCATTCACTGGTGGCATCCTCATCCACCGGTTACTTCAGCAGCAAAGACGCCAGAACAGCACTCACACACCCACAAAAGGGCCGACTCAGCAGCAGGAAGCAGCCGCCAGGCCAGCAACCGGACTGGTGATGCCGTCGCAGCATGTGCCGCTTCCCGAAGCACCTGCCAGACCAGCAGCAGCAATGACTTCCTCGGCAGCGGTGCCGCCTGCGCCGGAGCGTGGCCCGCTGGTCGTTCGGCTGCACTACCGCAGGAGCGGAGGAGACATCGGTGAATACAAGGGGACCATGCTGAGCCGCAGGCCCGATGACGCCGGGATGCGGCTCGTCAACCTGAGGCTGGACGGCGAGAGATTCGTGAAGCCATTCCTGATGGAGCGCATGCTTCGCCTTGAACTGGTCGAGCACAACCGGATCATCGAAGGTGCCGAGTCCATCCAGAACGAACTGCTGCGGCGACTGGAGATCGGTCGTCGACGCCGGAAAGCGGATCCCCGCCCGAAGACCACATCATCCTCGGCATCCACTGCATCTTCAGCTACTGCATCATCAGCTGCGGTTGCACCTGCCCCTGAACAACAACTCAGTGAGCTGCTGCCTGAGGGCGCACGCGGCTTCGCGGTGTTTGACCTGGAAACAACCGCTCTCAGCATCCACAGCGCACGGATCGTGGAGATCGCCCTGGTGCTTGTCGATCCTGATGGTTCGGTGACGGATGAATGGGTCAGCCTGATCAATCCAGAGGAATCGATCGGTAACAGCAGCATTCACGGAATCAGCGATGCCATGGTGCGTTCAGCCCCTGTTTTCGCAGCGCTGGCACAGACAATCGCCAACCATCTGCATGGCCGCGTGCCGGTTGCCCACAACCTGAACAGCTACGACCTGCCGATCCTGAAACGGCATTTCGCAGAGGTGCCCGGTCTGACAATTGAGCTCGGTGACGGCATCGACACGATGCCTCACCCTCGCCGCAAACTCAGCACCCTGTGCAGACAACACGGCATCGAGCTGAAGGATGACGATGCCCATACAGCGCTTGGCGACACCAGGGCACTAGCCGCTCTGCTGTGCAGCAAACCTGGTCATCTAAGGCCTGCAAGCGTTGCCGCATCAACCGCTGGCGCCTTCCCTCCCCTTGGAGACAGCGCAGCACTGACGCGCTCGGATTCGAACAGAGCACAGGATCAGCAGCCGCAGCCGGCACAGCCGAAAACCAGAACAGGTGAATGGGTCATCCATTCGCTGGATCTCAAGCCAGGTCTGGAATTCATGGCAACAGGGCCCAAATCAAAGGGTGTCGACACGGAAATCCGCCGGGGCGAGGCCCACGGAGAACAACTTGGTCTGCACTACAAAAAACGGAACAACATCCCTAAACGGACCCCGCCCGCTTTCCTGCTCAGCACAAGCCTCAGGCTTGCGACCTGCAAGATGCGCGAAGCCCGCGAGCAGGGTCTAGCGGTTGTGACGGTGGCTGATCTGATGCGTTGCGCATGCGGCGATTCAGTGCGTGCCCATCGCTGGTGCGCCGATGGAAGCCCAGGCGATGGCTGAGAACAGCCGCAAAAAATGGATTGTGCTCGGAATACTGATCTGCCTCCCTGTGCTTCTGGCACTCTGGCCACTGACGCTGACCGCCGGGCTGATCGCCTTTGGCGTGAAAAGCCTGAGGCACCATCGCGAACTGATGCTGCAGGAAAACGTGGCGGCCTGGTTGGCCAGGCGAAAAGGTTCTTACTGCCGATACGGTAACCGCCACGGTCTGATTGAGGCGTTGACGCTGCGCGGACCCGTTAGCAGCAGGGAGCTGGTGCTGAATCTGAAACTGCTGGAAGCCGATGGGAGTGGCGCCAGCTTTACCCCCCTTGAGCTACCTCTGCCCGGCGCAGCCTTCCCTCACCAGGCCTGGGCTGTGGCCTTGAACAGACAGCTGCGTTCGCTGGACGTGGAGCTGGTTAACGACATGGCGGTGGAACACGAGGCAATGCAAACCGCAGAGGCCTGGTTTAAGGAGCTGATCTGGACCCGTGAAGCCCTCGGCACGTTGGAGCAAATGGAGACCGACCTGCGGCAGACACTGAAACTGGCTCCCGGCAATGATCTGCTGGAACCTGGAATACCTCAGCTGAAGGAAGCAGAGCAGCGGTTGATCGGCGAACGTCAGCAGCTGACGGCAGCACTCAATGAATCCCTTAAAGTGCTGAGGCAGCTCGTGGATTTCCTGTCCGTTCCGAAGAGTGTGCGCAGCTTGCTCAACTTCGATCCCCACCGACTGCATGATCCCGGGCGACTCAGAGAGCTGCGCCGCTCCTTCAATGACCTGGTGATGCTGAACGACGTGTTCCGAGAGCTTTCATCGCAGAAACTGATCTGAGCCTGAAGTGGCTCTGGGTAGAGGAGAACTCCTCCAACGTTTAAACGCTCCATCTAACAAAGCAACTTCAGGCCACGAAGCCACGTAATTTGCCCCAGAGGAACTTTGCTAATTCAGCAGGGATTCCTCAACTTTCTCGCGGATTGCTCCCAAAAGACCTCTAATCGACTTTCAGTCGGTGGAGAGTCCTCAGCTCCAGCGATCATTGCGGATCTGTAAGAGGTTTGAGAGCGCTCCCAAAGGCCCAGGATGATGCGGTGTATTTCTGCGGGGTCGACCGGTTATCCCTGCACTGCTGCTGGTTCCTTGTAAGCGTTTTCTTGACCCGGATTCAGTCTTTTCCCATCCGTTGCGCTATCCACAAGAGGCATGCCGCAGAGATGGAATCGCGCCGGCTTCTGGCTTCTCCTGGCCAATGTTGGATCCATTTCATTAGGTTTTCACAGCTGGTGGCTCGACCGTTCTGATCGCTGAGCCATTGCACGCAGGATTTCACCCTTCGTGCAGCATGTTTCTCGGAATTTGCCGAGGCTTCGATTCGGTTCAGTCCTTTCCGCTGATAGACGCCCAATGAACTTCGTACTGGACCGCCTGCGTTGCGCCTGATGTCTTTGTCGAAGTTCGCCAGTGCCTGGTCGACTGCTCTTGAGATCGCAACATCGGGATCTTCGGAGGTGGAGGTCAGCTTCAGCCACTTCTGATCGCCCGATCCGTGAGCTCGGGTGTTGAAGGAGAGGTCGATCAGGTCTTCCCCTGACGGCCTGGTTTTTCGTCGTAACGAGAGGCCGTATCGATCAGAGTGAATGGGACGGAGATACTTGGAGAGTCACTTCAGCCTTGCGTTGTTACGGCGTTGCCCAGTCGTCTCTGTCATCTAGGAACAACGCTGTACATCCGCCAATTTTTTCCCTGAATTGTCCCTAAAACCACTTGCACAAGGTTTTGCCCACATGCACAAAAAGAGTCCATGGACACAGCTGATTTGAGTGATGGCAGGCAATCTGAGTGAAACTGAGGGCATCTCCCGAGACGATCAGGGCTGGCCCTGGCTGATCGACATCAAATCGTCTACCTCAGTCACCTAGCGGAAAGCCAGGGCTATGTCCGGCGCCGAAGCTGCGGTGGCAAAGATGCCCAAGACAACTCACAGAAGCAAAGCGGAGACGATCACTGAGGCATAGAGGGATCAACCATCAACCAGACCGTGCAATTTGGCGAAAGTCGCAACCTGATCTGCCAGCTCGGGGCTGACCCATTGGGCAATCACCGCCAAGGACATGTCGATCCCTGCCGAGACTCCCGTCGAGCTGAAGAATTTTCCATCTTCCACCCAACGCGCTTGTTTCTCCCACTGCACCAAGGAGCTCTGGAACGTCACCCAATCGAAGGCCATCTTGTTGGTGGTGGCACGTACCCCATCCAGCACAGCGGCTTTGGCAAGTAGGGCACTGCCGGTGCAGACGGAGGTCACGAGAGTGGCGCGCTGCGACTGATCCCTCAACCAATCCAACAGCAGCTGATTGCCAACCTCCTGCCGTGTGCCTGGTCCGCCCGGAACCAGCAGCAGCTCGAAGCCAAGAACATCACGGAAGGAACAATCCGTGATGTTCTTGGGCCCCTGGCGGCTGGCGATCACGCCGCCAGGCTCACAGACCAGGCGGATGTCGAAATGGTCTGCTGCCATTCCATACATTTCCAGTGGACCAAGGACATCAAGAAGTTCAAAACCTTCAAAGCGAAGAACTCCGATGCTTCGTTTGTTGGACATTGGCTAGTCCTCACGAGTGGATGACGCCTTACAGCTGGTGCAAGCGGCCGTTGCCAAGGCTGCTGGCCTGGAGATCAGAGCCGAGTACCGCTGCGGTTAGCACTGGCGGGTTCGCTGATCGGCACTCCTGGCCTCCAATGCTGCACAGAGAACGTTTGATTTGGGGCCGGGATGCCGCTTGCTGGTGGCTTGATCTGACTGCGCCAGCCGCTGGTCCACTTGATCATCACGCTGCCATTGTCCCGGAGCGACCAGGAGCCATCAGCCACTTGATCGATGTTGTTGAAAGCCATTCCCGAGGAGGTGAGCACCGCGAGATAAGGGGGTTTCTCGGGCTGGCTTGGCTGCAGTTTGTACGCTCCCACCCAAGCCGAGATCGGACGAGTGAGTTGCACCGCCTTGCCGTGATTACTGGGGCCTCCATTCAGTGAGGCACCAGGTTTCCACGACCACTGGACCAGACCGGCCGGGCCGAGTTGAATCGTGTCGGTCCAACCGTCTCGATAGGTCGAGCGGATGCCGTTACCCCAGGCCTGCCAGCTGCCGGTCTCCAACAGCTGATTACGCGTCATGCGTTGCGGCTCTCCAAGATCGGGATGACGTTTGCCGATCACTGTGAGCGAAGAGCCATCGGCTCGCAGGATCAGATTGAACGGCACATTGTCATTGTCGGTAAGCACCCAGGTACCCAGCATGCGTTTGGCATCGGGCTGAGGAAAACCAGCCCCGAGAAGTGCGCCACACAGCAAGAGTGCAGCAGGGGCTTTTACCCAGAAGAGGCCCATGTCAGTTCGGTTGATTCCCTTGGTTTAGCAGCAGTGCACACAAGCCACCGCAGGCTCAGGAAACACAGGCAAGTGGGTGGTTCTACTCAAGTGCTTCAAATGGTTATCAACAGCACGATCAGACTTGAACAGCGAAGAGCACATTGAGAGTGCTGGGGCATCAATCGGTGATCATCACCATGTTGACGCCGGCCTTGAAAACAGACACCGAAATGCTGCTGTTATGGACTCGCTGACTGCTTTTGCTGCCATTGGATTGACAGCTGTGGCTTGGGATGGCTCGCTCACTCCAGCGGGGGGACGGGCCTTCCGCCATGCGCTCGATTACCGCGAGCCCTACTGCAACATGCGTGAGCAATCCATGGTTGATCTCATCGATTGCCTCCTGACACGTCGCCGTGAAATCGGTAACAACGCGCTCATGCTTGAAGCGGCTCAGGCGCTGAACAGCAGCCAATCACTCACCGCTTACGCCATGGCATCAGAGTTGATGCGATCTGACGGACCTTACGAGCCCGAGGAACGCCAACATCTGGATCATCTGGCTCTGGTTCTCTCGATTGCCAAACCGGAATCCGATCGTATCGATTCGGTGTTTGATGTCTTGCACAATCAACTGAAGCTCTGGTCTGAGCTGCAAACACAACCAGCCTGAAGATCCTGAATCTTCAGGACGATGACGTCAACGACAGCGCCTTGATTAAGGGTGCAAGAGGTGATATCGGCGGAACTGAAGATCAAGCATGGGTGCAGATAGCGATCCAGCTGATCAACGCTGGGCCTGGTGACCTCTGATGCCAGTCAGCAGTCTTTGATTGCAATGGTTTTAATGGACATGTCTCTGAGCTATCCCTGTTCTTTGAGCAACTGGGCAGGATGGCGTGCAACTCCCAGTGGTTCAACCAAGCTTTGAATCCTGCTTCACAAATGATGGACCTAGACAACTAGCGCGTACCTCTCGAACTCTGGGACTTCTCCCCGATGACTCTTGGCGCGGTCATCACACCACCGCCGCAGCGCCATGGCGTCGTCCAAGGCGTCATCCAGGTCCTCAAAGTCCACCCCCCCATCACTTCGGTACGGTTGAGTCGAGCATGGATGGACCTGTGGATCCGGCCAAAGCCGCTGAGATGTGTCAGTTGTCGGAGCCTTGATCTGAGACAGCTGCGGCCATCCGCCGAATTGTCGGATGATCGAAGCGAATGAGGAGCACCTGCTGTGGCATCGACCAACCGCACCTTGCTGAAGCGCCTGGCCGTGGATCTGGCTGAGCTTTGCAGTGATCCGGAGAATCTCGACTATGCCTTCGACCTGCTCAATGCCACCTATGGGACTGAGGTGGCGCAGGCGGCACGCGACCGCCTAAAGAACGACCCGGACATCCGTCCGCTGGTGCAGGAGCGCTACTGGGGGAACTGGCCGGCACTGCCTGAGCTGGTGGCATTGCCGGCAGGATCGCTGGGCCATGTCTACGGCCTGTTCATCACATCGCAAGGACTGAGTGAACTGCCCGCTCCCGTGTTGCCCTCAGGGGTCGGAGGCGACGACGCCTACTTGCAGATGCGCATCCGCTACACCCACGATCTCTGGCATGTGATCGCCGGACTCCCCGTTAACCTCGCCGGAGAGGCGGCCGCCACCGGTCTCACCACCGAACAGCTGCGCTGGCCAGGAAGTGCACTCCTGATCGCTGCTGACCTGATCCATCGCGTCAGCACCACTGAAGCCGATGCCGAAGGAGACGTCGATGTGGGTGTGGCCATCGCCTACGGCCTCAACCTTGGGGCCCAGGCCCGCCCCCTGCTGGCCCAGCGCTGGGAGGAGGGCTGGGAAACCCCTCTCGATGGGTGGCGCAAGAGGCTCGGCATCTACTCGCTGCTGCAGACCACCCCGTTTCCGCGGCTGCACGGGGAGGCGGCAGACGGTTGATGTTGTAGTGACCATTGCCGACTTGAAGAGATCAGTGATGGCCTTGGTTTCCGCTGCTGCTTCTAGCAAGCGACAAACTGATTATGGGGTTGAAAGCTGGTCACTAAGTTCCCGAGAGTTGTGTGTGCAAGTGGACGTGATCAAAGGCAACTCGGGACAATGTGAAGGCCATACTCAAAAACGAAGCAGTGAAAACCTATTCGCGAAAGATGTATAAACGAGCCTCTTGCGTGGTCTTGTGTATGACGACTGCTTGATCATGTTCGTAGTCTGTGACTACATCCTGGGCAAGCAAAAATCAACAGTTAGTACGCCGTTCATGCCGCCTTCGATGAGTGGAATCATTACTGGGGATAAATCAAGATGAGGTTTTGACGTGTCATATGAAATGCGACAACTTTTGTTTTCAAAGACAATAAACAAACAGTGATTGTAACCCCTGGCCAAAAATGTCGCATCAGACGAAATACCGAAGGTATCTACAATTTCCTGCGGGAAGTTAAACGTTTCCAAGGGGCCGGCGTGGGCTAATTCAACCCCTGGGATTCTGGTTTTGAATGACTTAACCTGCTTGTCCACATCTGTAATTGCAATTGGACTCACGTCTTTCTTGATTTTCCAAAGGCCAATGTGAATAATTTTGGATGATGACATCATCGAATCATTTTTTCTGTTCTGCGTTGACATTCCTCTGGCTTCCCGTGGATGATGCCTCTGGGACAAAGAGGCTGTTCTTGCAACCCTATGTGCTCTTTGAATGCCAGGGTGCCGTTTTAAAGACCATTAGTACCTGACCTCAGTTAGGTCTTCTGCCTTGAGTGGCTGCTGCTGACAGTCTGGATTCTCTAATTGCGGGGGTTGAGTGAAGCGAACCCTAAATCCCCCCCTTTTTCTTCAGCTTGGCTTGATTCTGTGAAAGTGAACCTTTTGAAGCGACTGACTTGTTTGTGACGCAATTGCTTTCTTGGGTGGAGTAAGCGTTGGCGATCGTTTATGGAAGGTGTGCCCCAGCGTTGAGCCTTCACTTCAGCCTGGCGTTGGTGGCGTTTGTTCTGTTGGTGAGTTAGCGGCAACCGGCGTGGCGTGTGGTGCTGTTTTTTGCGCCGGAGTGGGTGGTTTGACCCTGGCCTGATCCATTCCTCTGCAGAATCACTGCATTGACGGGGAGCATGGTGGCTGGAGCTGGTGTGAATCCTGCTGATCAGCGTTGGGGTTGGTGGCCGCTGCTGCCGCTCTATCCCTATGGAAGGCGTGCCACCCACTTTGAAGAGCTCATCCCGGGCCAGGTATGGAGCTTTGAACAGCTCCAGGGCGTCTATTACGTGGCTGTGCCGATTCGGCTCACCGTGGTGAAGGTGCCCGGCGGCTTGATGCTGGTCAACCCACTGCCACCAACACAGGAATTATGTGCCGGCTTAGCGGACCTTGAAGCTCAGCACGGATCGGTCTGCACGATTGTGTTGCCGACAGCGTCAGGTCTGGAACATAAGTTTCCGCTGGGGCCACTGGCTCGTGCTTTCCCTGAAGCCGAGATCTGGGTCTGCCCTGGCCAGTGGAGTTTCCCCGTGCAGCTGCCCCTGAACTGGCTCGGAGTACCGGCAGCACGCACCAAAGTTTTGCTCACGGATGGGGTGCCCCATCCCGAGATGTGCCAATGGATCTCCCTTGGCCCTCTTGATCTCGGCGTGGGTCGTTTCCAGGAAATCAGCTGCCTGCATCGACCCAGTGGCGCCTTGCTGATCACCGATGCCCTGGTTGGCATTCACGCCCAACCCCCAGCCATTTTTGATCGCGATCCCACGCCGTTGTTGTTTCACGCTCGCAACCGTGGCGATCAACCCCTGATGGATTCAACCGAGGCACGGCGGCGAGGATGGGCCCGTCTGGTGCTGTTCGCCTCCTATCTGCGGCCCTACAAATTGCGTGTACCAGGCCTCGCCGAGTTGTTGCGCCATGCATTCCGGCCGGGATTACGAACAGGGAAAGCCCACTTCGGGCTTTATCCATTCGATTGGCAAGACGGCTGGCACGATGATGCCATGAACCTGATGGGTGAAGAAGAAGCCAAATTACAAGTGGCTCCTGTTCTGGAACGACTGGTATTGCCGAGAGCACAACGGGCCCTCATCGCCTGGCTGGAACAACTGGAATCATGTTCTGATCTTGCCTGGCTGATCCCTGCCCACTACAGCGCACCTCTGCCATTCACGGCATTGCAGGCATCCGCTTTGCAAACGGACTTGCGACACAAGGCCTGGGCAACAAACGAAGGCAACTGGACCTTTCTTGCCAATATTGATCAACGTCTTTTAGAACTTGGATTTGTACCAGACGATCCTCTTAAAAAGAAATATTCAAATTGAGAAGGCAAAGACTGAAATTGATCAAGTTCGCATCAACTAGCCTAGAAAATCATGCCTTGATTGCAAAGCAAAGGACAATCAAAGCTTGAGGTCTTCATCCGGGTTCACGGCCATTTCATCATCGGCGAACAGGGCTTCTTCCAATTCCTTCCGTTGTTCCATCTGACGAAGGAAATATCCAGTCATCATTGCGGAGGCAAGCATATTGGCCAGGTTGTCACGATTAGCCGTGACCTTCACCTCAAACTGCTCACCGGGGAGCATTCCCAGAAGTCCCTGAACGTTATGGCGAATGATGTCTTGAATATCATTGCTGGCCGAGCGAGCCACACGCTGGAGCACGTCTGGAGATTGATCCTGGAGATATTGGATCAAGCTGTTAACGGGCTGGCCGTCCGGGCTTTCCGTGGTTAGGAACTCTGGATTAAACACCCTGCCAACCATTCGTCAGTCACTGGACCTTATCGCAGCTGCGTTCTGCGACACCATTGAATCGTGGTGTGAGAACCGAATCGGACCGAACCGCTTGGGTGGCCAATAGCGCCAAACAGCTGTTCCAACAAGGCTTTGTTCAGGCAGAGCCCCCCAGATATGAGAGTCGAGACTGGCGTTACGGTTATCACCTAGCACCCAAAGCTGACCTTGCGGCACGACGATCGGCCCTTGGTCGTAATCAATGCCCTCAGCGACCCAGTCCTCTTGCACAAGATCGTGGTTGCGCAGCAATCGGCCGCCTTGCACTTCAATCCTGTCTCCCGGTTGTCCCACCACCCGTTTGATCAACGCCGCATTCGGGTCATAACCGGCCTCGATCAGCTGCGGCGGGACTTGGAACACCACAATCTGATCCAGACCGATGGGCTTGTGCAGCTGGCGATTGAGTTTTGGCGTCACCTTCTCCACCAGGATCCGATCTTGCAGCTGCAGGGTGGGCAACATCGAACCCGATGGGATCCAACGGGGTTCAATCACCTGCCAACGCAGCAACAGGGCCAACAGCACCCACACCACAAGGCCTCGCCAACTGTTGCGCTTGGGTTCTGTGTTGGGAGTGTTGGCCATAGCAGGTGATGCGTTAACCGAGGATCGCATCAGCCATCGTCTCTTCCCTGACGCAAGCACTCGCCAACCTGCACGCTGCTGTCCTGCTGCTTCAGACCCTGCAGCAACAGGGGCTGAGGCATGTGGTGCTATGTCCTGGCAGTCGATCCGGCCCGTTCGCCCTTGCCGCCGCTGGCTTGAACAAAGCCGGGCTTTTCAAGCTCACCACAGTGATCGATGAACGATCTGCCGGGTTTCGAGCGCTCGGTCAATCCACCGCTTCTGGCGTTGCGACGGCTGTGATCACCACCTCCGGCACGGCAGTGGCCAACCTGCTGCCCGCCGCCGTGGAAGCGGATCGCTCCGGCCAGCCCTTACTGCTGATCAGTGCGGATCGACCCCTGCGGCTCAAGAACAGGGGAGCCAATCAAACCGTGAATCAGGAAGACTTTTTAAGCCCGGTGTGCCGATGGTGTGGCACAGGACCGCTGGATGGCCTCTCAGGAGGGATGGATCACGAGCTGCAAGCTCTGGCCCTCACCGCCTGGCGACAGCTTCATGATCTGCCGGGTCCAGTCCATCTCAATTGTCCATTGGAAGAGCCACTGCTTCCTGATCTGGATCAACAGCTCTTGTTTTGGAAGCAATGGAAGGGCAAAGAGCCGGTTCTCGAACAAGCGAAGTGCAATCACGCGTGCTGGACTCCCACAGATCAGGCGCCAGCCCTGGATCCCGACCAACCGGGAGTGATTATTGCAGGCCCCTGGCGAGGTCTGAACACCGATCTCCAGCCCTATCAGGACGCCTTGATCGCCTGGCAGCAGCGCAGTGGATGGCCGGTTCTCGCCGATCCGATCGCAGCCGTTCCCAGCGCCCTGAACGGCGTGATTCGTCACTGGGACCTGCTGCTTCCCAGAGGTTTGAGCAACCTGCCGCCATCCGCCCAGGTGTTGCGGCTTGGCTCGATGCCAGCCAGTCGTCGCCTCGAAGCCTGGCTGGCCAGCCGAGAGGGACCACAGCTGTTGATCACCGAGAGAGATCCACGCCCTCTGGATCCTCTCGGTATGGCCGAGCAATGGAGTGGTGGCTTGGCCCTGTGGTGGCAGCAGATCAGCCCAGGACTCCAGGCTATCTCCGTGAGGCAGCCTGATGGAGCCACAGGAGGTCGCCAATCAGCCCTCCAGGCCTGGTCAGCTGCTGATGCTGATCTGCAGCAACGCCTTGCTGATCTGTTGCCGCCTCGGGGAGCCGTCTCGGAACCAGCACTGATGTTCGCCCTGACGCAGCTCATTTCAGATGAGATTCCCGTGATGCTGGCTGCCAGCAGCCCGGTGCGCGATTGGCAAGCTTTTGCAGCAGGGAGTACCGGTCACCGCCGCTGTTACAGCTTTCGAGGTGCATCCGGCATTGATGGCACCCTCTCCCTGGCCTTGGGCCTGGCAGCCGAACTGGGCCCAACGCTGTTGATCACAGGAGATCTGGCGCTGTTGCATGACAGCAACGGTTGGCTCCAGGCCGCCGCTGCAACTCTGCCCTTGTTCGTGCTGTTGATCGACAACGCCGGCGGCGGCATTTTTGAACAACTACCGATCGAGACATCCGACAGGGATGCTTTTGACAACCTGTTTGCGATGCCTCAACGGGTGGATCATCTCGCCCTTGCTGCAGCCCATTCCATTCCTGTTCGTCAGCTCGCGTGCCTGGAGGATCTACCAGCAGCTCTGGAATGGGGCTGGGGGAGTTCAGGACCAGCACTTCTGAGGGTGTGCACCGACCGCCGCAGGGATGCAGAGCTTCGCCTTGCTTTGCGCGAGGCAGTACAACAGAAGATCAGCCATCCCTGATCGTTATGCCTGAGCCGGTCATACGACAGGTGCTTCCAGGATCCAGTGGGGTGAACTGGAAGCCCTGGGGCCACTACCAAGATGTCCTGCTGGATCGGTGTGATGACGGTATCGCCCGTTTGGCGATCAATCGACCGAGCAAGCGCAATGCCTTCAGGCCCCGAACGGTTTCAGAACTTTGCGATGCCTTCGCACGCATCCGTGATGACAGCGCGATCGGTGTGGTGCTGCTCACCGGCGTCGGTCCCGCTGAAGATGGTGGTTACGCCTTTTGTGCAGGCGGCGATCAAAGTGTTCGTGGGGATGGTGGTTATCTCGATGAAACAGGTCTGGCTCGGCTGAATGTGCTGGACCTTCAGCGATTGATCCGCAGCCTCCCCAAGGTGGTGATCGCCTTGGTGGCGGGTTACGCCATTGGCGGTGGACAGGTGCTGCACCTGCTGTGCGACCTGAGCCTGGCAGCGGAGAACGCCAGATTCGGACAGACGGGACCTCGGGTCGGCAGCTTTGACGGCGGCTTTGGAGCGGGGTATCTGGCTCGAGTGGTGGGTCAACGCAAAGCCAAGGAGATCTGGTTCCTGTGTCGTCAATACGGAGCAGAGGACGCTTTGACGATGGGTCTTGTGAATGCCGTGGTTCCCCTGGATGACTTGGAAGCTGAAGGGGTCCGCTGGGCCAGGGAGGTGTTGCAGCACAGCCCAACGGCGATTCGCTGCCTCAAAGCAGCCTTCAATGCAGAAACAGACGGCTTGGCTGGCATCCAGGAATTGGCCGGACAGGCCACCCACCTGTTTTATCGGACGGAGGAGGGTCAGGAGGGGCGTAATGCCTTTCTGGAGAAACGAAATCCTGACTTTTCCGATTCCCCTTGGCTTCCATAGCCGCTGTTGACGCTAAAAATAATTATTGAGTGTTTCGATGAATCCATGGTGGCTCTGCGTTCAGCGCTGTTTGCAGCATCGCTGCATCTCCTAGGCGCAGGCGCAGGTATGAGCTCTGAGCAGAATGTTCAAACGGATCAACAAGCACGAAAGTCGGATCCGATCCCGCCCCTGGCGGTCCCCCTGAGTGATGCAGCATCGCTGGCGCGAGTTCCTGATGATGTGATGAATCGCAAGGGACTACAGCTCGTGCTTGACCGCAAACATCGACAGCTGCTGGTGCTGAGAGATGGCTTGATGACGCAGCGGTTTCCAGCGGCGGTTGGCACTACAGGGTGGGAGACCCCGGCTGGTCGCTTCAGAGTGTTTGAGAAGGTCAAGGAGCCGGTCTGGACCCATCCTGTGAGTGGTGATCTTGTTGATGCTGAAAGCGACAAAAATCCACTGGGATCGCGCTGGATTGGCTTCCACCGTGATTGCAAGGGACGGTCAGGCTGGGATGGTGAGCAATACCTCGATATCGATGGCTGCACCGTTGCAGGCTTTCATGGCACGCCTTATCGCTGGACGGTCGGACGGGCCGTCTCCCATGGCTGCGTCCGTCTCTATGAAGAGAATGTTCAACAGGTGTTCGATCTCGTCAGGGTTGGCACTCAGGTGACCGTGCTGCCATGAAAGGGATCGCAAGGCACGAATGCGTTTAAAGTCTCGCGGCTGAAAGGTTTGATCGTCCATGCGCGTGCTGTTTGCCGCCGCCGAATGCGCCCCCATGGTGAAAGTCGGTGGGATGGGTGATGTGGTTGGATCCCTCCCCCCCGCACTGAAAGCCCTGGGCCACGACGTGCGGTTGATCATGCCTGGCTACGGGAAGCTCTGGTCGCGATTGGAGATTCCCACAGAGCCCATGTGGCGGGGCCAGACGATGGGAACCGATTTTGCGGTGTTCGAAACCCGTCACCCCACCAATGGCATCACCATCTATCTGGTGGGTCATCCCGTGTTTGATCCTGAACGGATCTATGGCGGTGAAGACGAGGATTGGCGCTTCACGTTTTTTGCCAGTGCCGCCGCAGAATTCTCCTGGAATGTCTGGAAACCGAATGTGCTGCATTGCCACGACTGGCACACGGGAATGATGCCGGTGTGGATGCATCAGGACCCAGAAATCAGCACCGTGTTCACGATCCACAACCTCAAATACCAAGGCCCATGGCGTTGGAAATTGGATCGCATGACCTGGTGCCCCTGGTACATGCAGGGAGATCACACGATGGCGGCTGCCTTGCTCTATGCCGATCGAGTGAATGCGGTCTCGCCCACCTACGCCAGTGAGATCCGCACCTCTGAATACGGAGAAAAGCTAGAAGGATTGCTTAATTACATCTCTGGAAAATTGCGTGGGATCCTGAATGGGATTGATCTGGAGGCCTGGAATCCCGCCACCGATCGTGCGTTGCCCGCCACCTTCAGTGCGGATGATTTCTCTGGTCGCGCCCGCAACAAGGAGGTCCTGCAGGAACGCATGGGCCTCGAAGTCAGGTCTGATGCCTATCTGCTGGGCATGGTGAGCCGTCTGGTGGATCAAAAAGGAGTTGATCTGTTGCTTCAAGTTGCAGATCGTCTGCTGGCGTACACCGATACCCAGATCGTTGTGCTTGGAACAGGGGATCGCGGCTTGGAGTCTGGTCTCTGGCAGATCGCTTCACGCTATCCGGGACGTGTCTCCGTCTTTCTGACCTACGACGATGACCTGTCAAGGCTGATTTATGCCGGCAGTGATGCCTTCTTGATGCCCAGTCGATTTGAGCCCTGTGGCATCAGCCAGTTGCTGGCCATGCGCTATGGATGCGTGCCCGTGGTGAGGAAGGTGGGTGGACTTGTGGATACGGTTCCACCGCATGATCCTGCTCATCAGACTGGAACCGGTTTCTGCTTCGATCGGTTCGATCCTGTGGATTTCTACACAGCTCTGGTGCGCTCCTGGGAAGCGTTCCGCCATCAAGACAGTTGGCGTGAACTCCAGAAGCGAGGCATGCAGCAGGACTACAGCTGGGCTCGTTCAGCTCTGGAATATGACCGGATGTACCGGGAGGTGTGTGGCATCAAAGAACCAGGCCCTGATGCAGCTGCCGTCGAGCAATTTTCACAGGGCCAGGAGGCAGATCCCTCACTGCGTTCAGGACAACTGGAAACTCCAATGAACTTGCCGGACAACACCATGGATCTGCCTAAGGGACAAGGATCGCGCAACCCCCTAGCCAGACTGTTTGGCGGCCAGCGGCTCTGATGCTGACAACAATCACGCATGCAGGATTCCTCCACAGGGAAGCAATCTGACTCTGAACAGGAAAGCTTCCTACCGTCTCCGTACAACAGCCCATGGAAAGCACTCAGCCAAGACCTGAGGGCTGTCAGTGCTGATCTTCGTCTTCGGACTCAAGAAATCTGGCGTCGTAATTATGAGGGCAATCTTTCTGTTCCAGCGTTTTGGCCCAGGACTTTTGCACCCCTGTTTTGGCCTGTCCTGCTGATATTGGCCACTGCCTTGTTGATCGTGGGCGGGCTTCAACTGTGCACTGCACTGTCCTACAGCAAGGCACCCTCTCCACCAGAGGTCGAAAGGGTGCAAACCACTGCATTACCCAAAGCATTACCCAAAGCAAAGCCCCTACCAAGCACAGGCGACATCGACTCCATCGTCAAGACTGAGGCTGCCATCACTTCCCCCGTCAAAAACGAAGCAGACGATCTGGACGTCTCTGTGAAATCATCGGCCCCGATAGAGTCAGTTCTCGAGAAAACTTCGTTGAATCCAGATCCCAAACCAATGCGGTTTGATCCACTGTTGAGGTTTCTTGCTGATGATAGAAACGCAGAAAGTACTGATGGGTCAGCGTTGATTGTTTCAGCCCAACCTGAACCAGAACGCAATGCAGTGACTTTGACAATCAATGCTGCTCAATGGATCCAACTCTCTAAAGACGAACGCCATCAACTTGCCGATGGATGGTGGGAGAGGCTCGAAGAGCAAGGTTACGGAGATCTACGCCTGATCAATGCGGAACAAGACCTGTTGGCTCGACCGGCAAGAATCGGCGGAGGCATGATTGTTCTGAATCCAAACAGCATGTAAAGCAGCAAAGAATCAAAAAACGGGGTCAATCAACACCAATACGTTCAGCTGTACCTGATGAAAAGCATGGATAGAAGATCAAACAACGGTAAGCAAGCAACACAACCCATGACGTCAAAAGGAGCGCGAAACACTCAACACAAAATCCTGCGAATGGTTCCTGTGAAACAAATCATATCCACCAGCAAATAGACATGAGGCCGCAAACGATCAAAATGCAAAACATATTGAGTCTCTCAAGATAGAACAATCAGTCATCGAGCAAGACAGACTTGGCGGTGAATTTCAGCTGATAAAGCCGTTGATCCGCAGCGGCGAAAATCTACGAATACCTCAAGATGCTCCGAAAAAACAACGAAGGCATGAGAAGCAAGACTTCAATCTGATTGAGGCAAAGGCCTATCAACCTACGGATGAAAGACAATCAACGAACACTCTCGACGCCGTGACCTCAAACAAACAGACCATAAATTGCAAGATCAAAAAGAACCTGACCTGAGAGGATTGCACATCTGCAGGTCATGGCGAATTGATCGAGTGCGTGAAGGTTCTATAGAATACGTATGACCGGATCAGGGCATTCTTCAAACTCAAACCAATACGGCTATCACGACAACAAAACAAGCAGATTTTGAATTCCTGCATAACCCTGCAGATCGTGCTGCATTCCAAAGATGAAAAATTTCAGGAAGAGACTGGAAACAGATAACGTCTAGAAGTTTCGGTCTTTGCATAAAAGATGTCAAAGCCCCTCAACCCCTCGCGGGCTTCTAAATCGCGAGAGGTTGATCGATTGTGGGACCGTTGACCCCGTCCAAGAGTCACCCGACTATCTTCCCGGCAAGCCTCGTCACCGTTCGTGAGAAAAGCTCTCAATAGCTGTAATGAATGAACGTGCCTCATGAAAAAAGGCAATCCGTCTCTTCTTCATTGGCTTGATCTCAAGCCGGAAGGGCATCTGAAAGCTGAAGCCGATGGCCATGGTTTGGCTCAAGCCATAAAAAAAGAAGGCGAGGAAGCCTTCTTTGGGGGTGTGAGGAGCCAAACCTTGTGAGGAGTTGGCTGTCTCTATCTTCATGACGCTGTTCCGATCAGTCAAGTAACTGATCCGCTGAGACTTGCCAAGAGCCATTCATGAGCCATGATTAAGGGGTGAGGAGGGCTTCTTCTCGGAGTGGAAACAAGGCAACACGCCCAAAGAGAAGCCGAGAAACCCTGCCTTTGGCGGGGTTTTCTTTTGGTTACGCCTAAAAAGGCAAATCCTCAAGAGGCTCCCGCGCATTCACCTCAAAACCAATTCGACGCTGCAGCGATGAGCAATAGGCAAAGACATCACTAAGGCATTGACGCTCGAAGTGAACAGACGAGGTCCGGATAGAATGACGGCATGACAAGCGGCACAGGTACGACGACAGCTCCAGACGGCCACTCTCAGAAGCTAGATATCCACCTTGCATCATCGGTCACGTCAATGAAAGGAAGAAGTTTGCTGTTCCTCGGCGATCAGAAGAGGGGCAATAATGCTTGATCTGGCTAATCTTGTTTCTATCTGGGGCCCACCCCAGCGAGGGGATGGAACCCAGCCAAACCTCCAACAACCCTTGGGGCCTGTCTGCACGGATAGCCGCTTGTTGACTCCAGGAGCCTTTTTCCTGCCCTTACGAGGTGAGCATTTTGATGGCCACTCTTTCCTTGAATCTGCTGTTCAGCAAGGCATCCAGGCTGCAGTTGTGGCCAAAGACAGCAAAGCACCTGTACCGCACACATTGGTGCATTGGGTTGTAGACGATACCCTCGACGCTTACCAACAGATTGCCCGTTTAGTTCGTCGCAATCTGAACTGCCATGTTGTGGCTGTCACCGGATCAGCAGGTAAGACGACAACGAGAGAACTGATTCGTGCCGCACTGGCACCGCTTGGAGCCATTCAAGCCAGCATCGGTAACAACAACAATGACATTGGCGTACCACTCACATTGCTCGGTGTAGAGGAGCATCACGCCGCAGTGATCGTGGAAATGGGAATGCGAGGACCAGGTGAAATTAAACGTTTATCGCTTTGTGCCGAACCACAGATTGCTGTAATTACGAATATCGGCACAGCTCATATCGGCCGTTTGGGGAGTCGCGAGGCGATTGCAGCTGCCAAATGTGAGATCACTGCTGGGCTCTCAGCTGATGGCCTTGTGGTCATACCAGCTGGGGATCCTCTTTTAGAAGCAGCTTTGGCTCGATCATGGAGCGGTGCCATTCGGCGTGTAGCGCTATCAGACGATCCAAATCAAACCGGTGTAGACATTGATGATGTTGGATCTTATGACCCCGATTCTGGACAGCTCAACCAAGCAGATCGTTCATTTTGTTGTCCGCTTGAAGGTCGACACAATGCACGCAATTTCATGCTGGCACTTGCAGTGGCAGAAAGCCTGGGAGTCACACCCGAGAAGCTTGAACATCTCGAGGTAGAAGTACCAGGAGGACGAAATCGCAAGCTGCAAATCGGCAGATTGTCGATTCTTGATGAGACGTATAACGCCTCCCCAGAAGCTGTGATTGCAGCCTTGGATTTACTCGCCTCTCAGCCAGGGAGACGTTTTGCTGTACTCGGCACCATGCTGGAGTTAGGTCAAGACAGTGTTCAGCTGCATAAAGCTGTCGTTGACCATGCCACAGGTCTGGACATTGATGGGCTCGTAGTAGTCGCGACTGGAGACGAAGCGAAAATAATGATGGAAGCTGGCTCAACACTCGCCAGGTTTAGGCTTGTGGACAAGCCAGAACTAGCCGCTGAACCGCTGCGGGAATGGCTCAAACCTGACGACACTGTCCTTTTGAAGGCAAGTCGGGGAATTGAACTGGAACGTTTAATCCCATTTCTACCGCGGTTGTAAATCAAGCCGCAGTCTTTACAACAACATGATCTTCACAGCGGATGAGATCAATGGCGTGGGGGTGATCGTGGATGTAGCGAATGTTTTCCATGGCTAAAACCCTTGCTTCATAAGCATCAGCTGCATAGAAGCACTCTTCCAAGCGATGACTAGTCGCATCGCGATAACTGACGGTATAGCGCTTTAAATCCGGCATGGAATGAGAGAGCTGTAGCTCAAAGTTCACGCATGAAAGACCTAAAGCCAAGACCAATGTGTGAAAAAAGTGTGTTAATTCAAAACTTCAACACATCACACTGAATTTCAGCTGGAAGATTTCTTGCTTGAGATGAATTGAATTATCGATTCCATCCGTCTTTCATCTGTTGACGAGCACGTCCAATGGCAAGGGCACCATCTGGAACAGCTTTGGTGATCGTCGAACCGGCTCCGATGGTCACATTCTTTCCGATCACCACTGGTGCAACCAAGACGGAATTAGCACCTGTTTTGCTGTTGTCACCAATCACAGTGCGATGTTTACTCGTGCCATCAAAATTAGCGGTGATAGTGCCAGCCCCTACGTTGACGTTCGAACCCAAATCTGCATCTCCGATGTAACTGAGATGATTGACCTTGCTACCAGCAGCAATCACACTCTTCTTGACCTCTACGAAATTTCCAATCCTGCAACTATTGCCGACATCCGCTTGAGGACGCAAATGGGCAAACGGACCCACGGCAACATTGTCACCAATACGTGCATTGCAAATCACAGAATACAAAACGGTGACATCATGGCCAAGCTCTGCGTTATCCAGATAACTACCAGGACCTAATCGACAATTATCGCCAACGTGACATGTACCACGAAGATGGGTTTGTGGTTCGATCACCACGTCGCGCCCAAAACTACAATTTTCGCTAAGTGTACAACTGTCAGGATCCACGAATGTCACACCTTCATCCATCCAGTACTCACGCAACCTCTGTTGTAAAACGCACTCGCACTGGGCAAGTTGCCTGCGGTTGTTAATTCCGTTCACCTCATCTGGATCACTGACCTCCATCTGCGTAGCAACATCTAGAAGTTGGACAGTGTCAGTCAGATAAAGCTCACCTTGATCATTATCAGTGGTCAGCTGAGGCAAAACCTGAGCCAATTTCTCCCAATTAAAACAATAAATACCAGCGTTAGTAAGATTATTTAAGCGTTGTTCTTCACTGCAATCACGATGTTCAACGATGCCGGTAACCCGGCCACCGGCATCAGTGAATACACGGCCATATCCCGTTGGATCATCAAGTCGCGCGGTCAGCAAGGTCACATCGGCATGGCTAGTGCGATGGTGACGAACCAAGGCATCAATCGTTTCTGCCCGCAACAAAGGAACATCACCGTTCAGGACAAGCAACTCTCCTTGAAATCCCTGGAGAGGATCGAGAAGTTGCTGTACAGCGTGACCTGTTCCGTTTTGAGGTTGTTGTAAGACAAATTCAAGCCCGGAAATGGAGCTGAGCTGCTGTTCCACCCGCTCCGCTTGATGGCCGACAATGAGCAGACGGCGCTCTGGGCCGAGATGACGGGCACTAGCAAGCACGCGTTCCACCAGGGTCGCACCCGCTAAAGGCTGCAAAACTTTTGGAAGGGAGCTCTTCATGCGGGTGCCTTTCCCAGCAGCTAGAACCGCAACAGCGAGCATGCGAAGTGTGCAAGTCGGCAGAAATCTACCGGGAGATGCTCCTTATGGGTACTCAAATGGCTGCTGTCTCTTAAAACCACTGACATGGAAATCAGTTGTTTGTTATTGAAAGCTCTTACATAGTGCATGCGGAGCTTGCAGACACTGAATCAGCAGCTGAAACATTGAACGATGCCTTCCACCACGACTGACAACAAAACAGGCAGCAGCGACAACACACTCCCAGACGCACGACACGTAGACCAACAAACAAGTTAAGTAGCAACCATGATTATTTGCAGCTACTAAAATCATCAGACACTTTAGGGTGATATATCCTTCGTCGGATTGAAGCCAGCCAAAGCCATCCTGAGTGCCATTGGCTTTGAGCCCACCTGGCTCCTTATAGCGCACCTCAGTGTTCAGATCATTGAATACCGAACAAGCACCAGAAGAAGGTCCATGAAGCAATGGTGTTCACAAAATAACGAGCAGAATCTTGCGAATCACGAACGACCTCAATCAAACCCAATAGCTCCTTGCCTTTAATCATTAATCCGGATAAGCAGCATCAATGTCAGCGAATCAGTTGCAATAAAATCAAACCGATGGATATCAATAATTCAAATACAATTCAAACAATGAGCGACTAAATCTTATAGATCAATTCCAGCAGGGATCTAACAATGATCAAGCTCACGAAAAACCACACTGATCAAAAAGTCATACCCATGGGTCCCAAACCATAGGCCCAGTCCATGGGGATTAAGGCTATCGAACCAACTTCCACTTTCTCTGCCAAGCGCTTGTACTCGGTCGATTCGAAAGGGCCTGTTCCTTTTCACGTCGTTTGAAGATCAAAACCGAATCGTCCCTCCCCGTGGGATCCCTGTAAGGCACACCAGCAAGAGTCTCCAAATGCTCTTGTTCCATCACACTTAAAGTTCGCCAACCAGGACCTGTCTCTGGCAAGGAGTGGACCGGCTCAGGACAACAGGCCATGGTCCCTGAGCTCCAAGCCTTTCCCACTCCTGGGATCGGAAGCAATGAGCGCAACTCAAGACCCGCGTGACACAAGCTGTTGCGAACCGCTGCCGCACGGCAATAGGTCAGTAATCGTCCACCTGGCACGAGAAAATCAGCCAAGTGATGCAGAAACTGTTCAGTCCAGAGCTGAGGGCATTTTCCTGGTGAAAATGCATCCAAAAAGATCAAATCAAACTGCAGATCTGATTGCAGTGTTCGAATCTGTTGGCGTGCATCACCCCAGAGCATCTGGAACGATCGTCGATGCTGCGGAGCTTGCCAACATCCATGGTTCAAAATGTCCGTGAGCGCACTCAAGACATCATCTGGCCAAAGCGACTTGAATCCCGGCTCTGCGAGAGCCAGCTTGAGAGGGCGATGATCGAGTTCCAGCCCCCAGCATTCAAGCGCTGGTCCCGGAGCGAAGGGGAGAGCAACCAGCATTGCAGCGGTGTTGTATCCCAAGCCAAAGCAAACATCAAGAACACGAACCCGTTGGCTCGGAGCAAAGCGTTCAAGTTGGGCCGGTAAGACGAACTTGCTGTTGGCTTCATGGAGAGCACCCGCAGAACTGTGGAAGCGTTCCTGAAAACGATTGCTGTAAAGACTGAAACTGCCGTCCTCTGTGAGATGTGGACTCAGCCCTCCGGTTTCAATGGCGTAGTCGCTCAAGGTCATCCCAGAATGTTGGATAGCTCACGGCCGCTGCTTCACTACGCGCCAGTGTTGAATCACCATCGGCCATCAAGCTTGCAACAGCAAGACTCATCGCAACACGATGATCTGTTTCGCTATCCAATTCCGTTCCTTTCAACGATTGACCACCTCGGATCGTGAGGCCATCTGGATGTTCCTCAATGTCGGCACCCATCGCTTTGAGCTGACGTGCCATGACGGCAAGTCGATCCGTCTCTTTCACACGAAGTTCTGCAGCACCACTGATACGACTTTCTCCATCACAAAAACAAGCCGCCACACACAGAATCGGCACTTCATCAATGAGGCGGGGCATAATCTCCGCTCCAAATTGAAAAGGTTTCAATGGACCATGGGTCACCTCTAAATCTCCAACAGGTTCGCCCGCCACATCACGACGATTCAATACATGGATTGAAGCGCCCATCATGTCCAGCACCTCAAGAATCCCCGTACGGGTGGGATTTAATCCCACATTTTCAACGGTGATCTTGGCTTCTGGAACGAGGGCACCAGCTACAAGCCAAAAAGCCGCCGAACTGATGTCACCAGGTACAACAACATGTTGTCCGGTCAATGTCGCGCCAGGGCGAACCATGATGTGACGTCCCATCTCACCTCCGACTTCGAGGTCTGCACCAAAGGCTCTGAGCATCCGCTCGCTGTGATCACGGGACGGTGCAGGTTCAATCACGCTGGTGCTGCCCTCTGCGGTGAGAGCTGCCAGCAAAATAGCCGATTTCACCTGGGCACTGGCCACAGGAGTACCAACTACAGCGCCCTTGAGCTTTTGGCCCTGCACAGCGATCGGAGCCAAATTGCCATGATCCCTGCCGCGGACTTCGGCTCCCAGTACCGATAAAGGCTGCCCAACCCTTTTCATAGGCCGACGGCGCAATGAAGCATCTCCAGTCAGTACAAAATGACGCCCTTCACGGCCGGCCAATAGGCCAAGCATCAGCCTCATTGTGGTTCCAGAGTTGCCGCAATCCAGTAGGTCGTCGGGCTCCTGCAGGCCATCCAGCCCCACTCCTTTTACGGTCACAAGTCCATCCGTCGTGATGGGCGAAATCGTTGTACCCATCAAGCGCAGACAAGCTGCCGTACTGATTGGATCTTCTGCAGGCAAAAGTCCTTCAATGGTGGTCGTACCTTCCGCGATCGCACCGAACAGCAAAGCTCGATGAGAAATTGATTTATCTCCTGGAACGCGTACTCGGCCACTCAAACTGCCACCTACCTTCAGATCCCTGGGAGAGCCATTTGATCCGGACACCGTTGAACAGCCGCTTTTGGATAAAAACGATCCTATTGGCTGGCTCTTCAAATTCTCTTCTCGAGAGCTGAGATGTCAGCAAGGCCATATTGAAGCCACAGGCACAACAAGAGATTCGAGAGAGGTGAGAAAAAGCAACACGTAACTGAAACCAAATCCTTGAGGTAATCGCAAAAAGATGAGCCCTTCAGCAAAATCCGAGGCAGCGACAACCCTTACACATTGAAAACAGAAACCAATACATTCCCACAAGAAAACACGAAAAGCCAAACAGACATTAAAAGGACAATCAAGGCAAACCCAAAACAACAATGAGCCAATGATCAACCAAGAACAACCCAACATTGAAAGCGAATAGAGAACACGACAGAAAAAGCAATATCAAAAACCAACGTACTCATAAGAAAGCAAAAAGCTCTAGAGAGATTGGACAAAATATTACTAGTCAATCCCATTGACAGCGTTGAATCCCAAAGCGCAAAAGGCATAAATTCCAGCCTGATTCTGTGTTCAAAACCAGAATCCTCAGACGCTCTGCGCAATTAGAGCGAAGAATCATCTCCATTAGCAAATCAATCTTTAATCGCGCTACTATCAAAAGGAAAGACAACATAAAAGCGGCAGTGGCAATGACATGAACTGCGAGTGATCACCCTGGAAAGCATGAAACAAGCTTGCCCCCTGAACCATCGCCTAGAGCCATCAAACCCTGCAGCACTGGCCAAGACAAGACCATTAGAAAAACTCCCGAGCAACAGCTTCAGTCAAAGGGAAGAAAACAAAAATTGATTAAGTCAGCGAAAAAATTGCTATAAAGCGTGAGCGCCTCGCGGGTTTAACCAAGCATCATTCAATAATGAATCATCAAGGGAAAGGGCTTATTGAATCTATCAATACAAAGCCAAGAGGCTGGGATCATTGTCATGCATGAATTAACTGCGTCCACACCGACAATGGCCACCTCTCCACTTTGAACATTTTGATTTTTTACAACCTTTTTTCTTACTGAATTGGCTTTTGACAGCCAAACGCTTGGTGGCTTTATCAATGCCTAGGATTTCCTTCGCATTTTGAAGACGTGTCATATGATGAATCTCAAGATTCAATCTCATTATACAGGGTCAAAAGTGCAATGGTTCAAAGACAATTCCCTTGGACGCATTAGCAAAAAAAATCAATAATCTCGATGTGCCATATGATTCAAGAAAGTGTCTGAAATGATCGCTCCCAGTCCCGCACCAGGAATTTCAAAAGGCGTTTTGCTTGGCCCCCATGGCAGAGCGCTAGCAGAATCGAAGAACGTTGATCTGCTTACCGCTCTTCAAGAACACATCACCATAGAAAGATAGGCCTCCGTCAATGATCTAGCCATGTCGATCTGGTGTGGAGAGCAAGAGCTTGCAGGTTTTTGCCAATTTTTTGATTCTGAAGCGAAGAGCTTCAAAGTCACGTCGTTAACCTTACTCAGTATTTAATAGCAAGAGATCAGTCGAATGCGCTGCGGTGACTCAATGCTCCTCGACACGCATCGAACGATTTAGCCTCGTTACTCGAGATAGCATTTCAGATCGAAGCTGACACTACATCTTTCATTGAAAGCTCTATAGGCAATGGCGGAAAGAAACAGTGATATGAGAACGATCGTTTTCCTGGACCCATTGGTTAAAGCTCAAATCGAATCAGAAGATCAGTTGGCTACCTTATTAGGTCACGTTAGCTTTGCAAAAGGGGACCCAGCGGCTCTGCCTGACATTGATAACGCATTACGAACAGGTCAGGCTCAAAGAGGCTGAACGTCGTGCCGCTCGCTTGCTTTGCTCATAAAGCAAACTTGAACCGATAGTTAAACGCCTCAAATTTAAAAAGATTGCTGATTGATGTAATGCCATCAATCTTTCGTGAACTCCCAGAAGATCTTTGCTCAATCTTTCGCGGAGTTTTGGATTAATGGAATTGAGGATTCGTTCAAATGCTTTACCTTGATAATTGGAAAGATGTTCAATTTCCTTGCTCAAGGCCAAAACTAAGCAATCGCTTGAATGTTGGTTCATGACATCTAAAAGCCTAATGGACTTGATTCAATCAATCTTGGAGAGAGTTTCATTGATGCTTCACCTGAACTCGTCACGAGCAGATCGCCGTTACGAAGCTTGGAAATTAGGCGTGTAGACGTGACCCTTGTAGAGCCAATGAGTTCTCCAATACGATCATGAGTGAGGCGGAATGGCAAATTGCACCATTCGCCATATCGTTTGCCCAACCTGTTAACGAGAAGGCTGAGCAAAGCATGCAGACGCTGTTCCGCCTGACCCAAATGCCGAATTCTTAAAAGTTGCAAGGTCCATTCATTCACAGAGTCATACCCGTTGGGAGATGGCTCCAAGGATTTGGTTTCGATCCTCAAAGGGGTCATGGCCTCAACGCAGATGCCATCGCTGCAAAGGCAATCAGTTCTTAGCTGATCTCCGGTTTGCAAAAAAGCAAGTGTCATACCTTCTGTTTCCTCACATGGGCAATAAACCCTGGCAATTCCTTCGAGCACATTCAATTTCATGCACTCGCTACGTCCGTGTGTATCAACAAGAACAGTCTGGCCGGTTGGGATCTGAATCGATGACGTCGGGTCATCTGGCAGGAAGCGGAAGCTCACGGAAAGTCTTAATCGCTAATGAGAATTGATAGCAACATACACAGAACCAGGGCTTTATGCAATCGATTCTCAATAGCGTTATCTTGTTGATTCTGGTAAGTGCTGATTCGCATGCACTTGAAAGCAGCCAAATCGGAACCCACTGCTCAAGCAAAGGCAGTCAGAGACTGCTTTGAGCCATGAATTCGAAAACATTTGAGTTTGTTCTGTGTTATCGACTCAAAAGATATGCAGGCTTGAACAGTCATAGTTTCAACATCCAGACAATGGATGAAAAGCCTGAACAAACGAGAAGGAACAAAGAGAGCAGATCAATCCGTATCAAATGATATGCGTCTGCATACCAATTGACAGGCAAGTCTGTATATGAATCCACAGGTGTTGTCTTCTTTTGAGCGGAGAAGATTTTGCCTGGAGCTTAAGATTCGCTCGACGCATTTTGCGTCTTCTTGTGTGAGGTTTAATTTGAAACTATTTCGCAAACTGCTGGTGGCCCCAGCGGCTCTGGGTCTTCTGGCCCCTATGGCTGCAAACGCCACTGAGCTGAACATCAACGGTGTGTCTGACTACACCGCCACTGGTGAGCAAGTCACCAGCATCACTCAGTTTTCTGATGTGTACCCCACGGATTGGGCCTATCAGGCACTGAGCAACCTGATCGAGCGCTACGGCTGCGTCGCTGGATACCCCAACGGCACCTACCGCGGCAACAGGGCGATGACCCGCTTTGAAGCGGCGGCTCTGTTGAACGCCTGTCTCGATCGCGTCACCGAAGTGACCGACGAACTCAAGCGCTTGATGAAAGAGTTCGAGAAGGAACTCGCCATCCTCAAGGGCCGTGTGGACGGACTGGAAGCCCGTGTTGGTGAACTGGAAGCCACTCAGTTCTCCACCACCACCAAGCTCACCGGTAAGGCTGAGTTCACAATTGGTGCCACCTCCTACGGTGGTGACAAAACAAACAAATTGTTTGACCCTAAAACTGGGGAGTACTTAGGTGATGACGGCACAGTTTTCTCCTATCGCACCACCCTCAATCTAAACACCAGTTTTACGGGTAAGGATTTACTCTATACGCGCTTAAGAACGGGTAACTTCAACGACAACACATTCTCAGGCAAAGGTTACACCAAAAGCCAGAGTCAAATTGAAGCTTCGAAGAGTAGTGCTAATAGTCTGAAAGTCGACAAGCTTTGGTATCAATTCCCTCTCGGAAGTGACTTCCAGGTATTTGTCGGTCCCCTCATCGAAAACTATTACATGCTGGCTGCCACTCCAGGCGTGTATAAGCATGTGCTTAAACAGTTCAAGCTCGGTGGCTATTACGGAGCCTACGGCGCCAGTACATCACCAGGTGCTGGTATCAACTGGATCAGCAATAGAAATTCTAATTTCAGTGATCCCAAGTTCAAAGTCAGCGTCAACTATGTGGCCAAGAACGGCATGAAGAGTGATGCCCGTAATGGTGGTATTGGTGCAGACGGTTCAAAAGGTAAGTTCCTGAGCCAAATCGCCTACGGAACTCCGGCATGGCAAGTGTCAGCAGCTTATGCCTATTCTCAGAAGGGCATGACTGTAGGTGGTGGTGGTACTCCACTTGGCAAAGCCACCGGTGACTTTGCTGATGCCAATCAGTTCAATCTGAATGCGTACTATCAGCCCCTGGATTCAGGATGGATCCCAAGCATCAGCGTTGGCTGGAGTCTCACAAGTTTCAATCTGGAAAAAGGTGCTGCCAATGGCACTCGTAATCAAGCCCAAGGTTGGCTTGTGGGCCTGAACTGGAAAGATGCCTTCATGCGTGGCAATCGTCTAGGATTTGCTGCTGGTCAACCACAGTTTGTCACTGGAGTTAAGGGTCAGGGCAAAAACGGCCAGAAGTATGCAGATGATGGCAACTATGCTTTCGAACTGTATTACGACTTCCAAGTCACCGATAACATTACATTGACCCCAGCCCTCTTTTACTTGAGTCGTCCCTTCGGCGAAAGAACTGGAGATAGCGGAAAGTATGGTGGTAAGGGTGCTGACACCTTCAACACCTTCGGTGGTCTATTGCTGACGACATTTAAGTTCTAAACACTTAATCGCCACTTGATTGAATCGAAGGAGGGTAACACTACCCTCCATTTTTTTTGCCAAGGAAAAGGGGGTCATCAGACCCCCTCCGTTGATTCGTATAAGGCAATTTGAATTACCAACAATTTTCTCCTTCACCAATAGGAATACAAATATTCTTCTCTTTAGCTTTTTCAGCTGCTGCTTTTGCTTCTTTGTCTTTCTTTGCCTCTTCATCAAGGTCTTGGTCTGTCGTCCATTCCTGCAGGCCGCCAGATGTGTCTTGATCAGCCAGGGCGGTATCGACAAGAGCAATTTGCCCAGTCAATGCTGCAGAACTAGCAAGGAAAAGAGAAAGAGCCGTAGACTTTTTCATGACGTGTAATGATATGGCTTATTATAAATAATTCAATGCTTACGCGAGAAACTTTTGATACGCACCCAGCGACCTATTTGATACATACTCAGCTGCCTAAGCGCCTAAGGAAATTTGTATAAGCCAGAAAAATCATATCCAGTTCCTCACTGCGCCCTTGCTTTGCCAGAATCCCACGTGCACCACTCTCTAGCTGAAACAAGCAAGTCCGGTCATGTTCATTTTGCACATAACTCTCAATCCACCCAACACAAACGATTCGTGATCCTGATTTAACCGGACATACCCGATGCAGCGCTGTACTAGGATAAATAATAATTTCTCCCTGTTTAAGTTTAAAACTATAAGTTTCAGAGATGCTATCGATCTCCAGTTCACCACCTATATAGTTTTGATCATCAGTTAAGGACAGAGTAAAAGACAAGTCACTCCTACCACTGCTCATATAAGCATTGTCAACATGGCTTTCATATCCACCTCCTTTATCTGTTTTACTGATTAAGAATCGATGCAGTTTTCTAGGGAGACAATAGCCTTTAATGGCAGGCATAGTCCACATCGATTGCTCTACCAGCGCATGCAGATCCTCTCGTAACTGACAATCCATTTTCATTTGTAAATTGCGTTTCCCAGCCTTTGCATGGCTTCCCGCTGTATGAGCACCATCCTCCCATTGCCCTTCATGGCTAATTCTTAGAAGTAACTTTTCACAGGTTTCAGAGTCAAGCAATTGCAAGTGCAAGTGGTTCATAATCTCTTCCTATTTCACTTGGTTAGTCAAGGCTGTCATGTGACAAATGATCCGTCGCCGGTTGCGTTTGCTTCTATAGTAAAAGAGATTGCTTCATCAAGATGACACGCCCTGTAGTTCTCACATATCTTCTTCCACTTGTTTTTTTTACACCAGCATTTGCTGCCGAAGAAGTGCGTGTTTATTCAGGTCGTCATTACAATACTGATCGCCAAGTCTACAAGAAATTTTCAGAACAAACCGGCATCAAAGTTCGCTTAATTGAAGCATCAGGGATTTCCTTGGTTCAACGTTTAAAAAGTGAGGGAGCGAATACAAAAGCAGATGTCATCGTATTGGTCGATGCAGCACGCATTAATAATGCGGCAAATGCAGGGCTCTTTGGCCAAATCAATTCATCTCAATTAACCAAAGATGTTCCTTCTCGCTATAGGGATCCAAAGCAAAGATGGTTTGGATTAACGCGTCGTGTGCGAGCAATTATTGTCAATCCCTCGCTCGTGTCGCCTTCATCCGTCAACTCCTATTCAAAATTAGCAAGTCCTGCCTTAAAGGGTAAACTTTGCCTAAGAAAGCGAAAAAATGTCTACAACCAATCACTAGTCGCTGATCAATTAGCTTTAAACGGAACCTCTAAAGTCAAATCATGGTTAAAAGGAGTGACCAATAATGTAACTCAGCCTTATTTCAGTGGTGATATTGCCTTGATTCGTGCTGTAGCTCAAGGGAAGTGTGGCGTTGGAGTGGTAAATCATTACTATTTAGCACGCATGAGAGCCGGCGTGAATGGAAAGAAAGATCAGCAATTTGCAAATAAGGTCAAAATCGTAATGCCTAAACCAGCTCACGTAAATATTAGTGCTGCGGCTGTTTCACGCTATTCTAAAAACAAAAAAAATGCTGTCAAATTAATAGAATTTCTTGCGTCTCCTAAAGGAAGTGCAGGTCTTGCAAGTCCGACTTACGAATTTCCTTTACAAGGAGTGGGTGGTTCGACCTATCTTAAAGGCATGACAAAATTCACGCCTGATCGCGTGACAGTATCAGATTTGAGCCGCTACAACAAAGAGGCCATCCAACTCATGACCGCGGCTGGCTGGAAATAAGTGTATCCAATATGTATCCAAACAACACTGGATCCGGATCTGAATGATCGAGATCGGATAGGCCAAGTTCCTTCATCCTAGTCGATACTTTCTGTTCTAATTCCGCTGGCCTACGAAGTGGTTCACCCCATTCGTGATTCTTTTCAGGTCCTATTTTGGTTGTGGCATCAATGGCCATTCTGCCGCCAAGGCCAAGTTGCTCACTGGCGAAATCAAGGGTATCAAAAGGCGTATTTTCCAACACGAATAGATCCCTTTGTGGATCTACTTGTGCTGCGATCGCCCAAACGACCTGACGAGGATCACGCACATTAATATGTGAATCCACCACGACTACAAACTTGGTGTAAGTGAATTGAGGCAATGCGCTCCAGAAAGCCATAGCAGCTCTCTTGGCTTGCCCCGGATAAGCTTTATCAATCGATATTACTGCTAATTTATAACTCAAGGCTTCCATGGGAAGGAAAAAATCTTTAATTTCTGGAATCTGTTGACGAAGAATTGGCGTATAAATTCGGTTCAGAGCAATTGCCAACATTGCTTCTTCTTTTGGTGGCCGACCACTGAACGTGGTGAGGAAAATGGGTGACCGCCTCTGGGTCATGCAGTGGAAACGAACCAATGGGGACTCTTCTATTCCTCCGTAAAAACCCATGTGATCGCCAAAAGGGCCATCTAAGCTCACCTCACCGGGCGTAATGGTTCCTTCCAAGACAACCTCACTGCTGCTTGGTACTTGCAAATCAATGGTTTTACAGGGCGTTAGGCGGACTCCTTCTCCCCCATAAATTCCTGCAAACAGCCATTCGCTCAGTTGTACAGGAATGGGTGTGGCTGCCGCCATGACCAACAACGGATGGACGCCAATCGCCACAGCAACGTCTAGTTTTTGGCCCAAGGCCGCTGCTTTACGTAGGTGACGTGCTCCGCCGCGCACACTCAACCAATGCACTGTCATCGTGTTGACGGATTGGCGTTGAAGCCGGTAGACCCCCACATTCGGGACACCGGTTTCAGGGTCTTTTGTAATCACAAGTCCCAGGGTGATCACACCACCTGCATCACCGGGCCAAGGTCTGATCAAGGGGATGTGATCAAGATTGACTTCCTCTCCAACAAAAACCTGCTGACGGCATGGAGGCATTAAATCCCGATCAGGACGGGCCTTCACGAGGTCCCAAAACACCCTGGCGAACTGTTTGGATTCCTTGAAGCCCTTTGGAGGCCTGGGTTGCTGAAGGATGGCCAGTCGTGATCCAAGCTCCTCGAGCTGTTCAGCCCGTTCCAGACCCATGCTCCAAACAACACGCTCGACGGTTCCGAGCGTGTTAACGGCTACAGGCATGGTTGAGCCGATCACATTCTCAAAGAGAAGCGCTGGCCCCCCAGCGGCAAGCACGCGATCAGCAATCGCCGCTAGCTCCAGATCTGGATCAACCGGTGCCTGAATTCGACGAAGCTGACCGCGCTCGTCGAGCAACTTGATGAAGGCACGCAAATCTCTCGTTCCAAGGCCGGATCCGAACAAAGCCATGGAGATGACGGGTAAGCGGGTAGCGATGTGGTTACTGTGACGCACGCTGATCGAGATCGTGGCCATGCAGGTGTCCTATTTCCACGTGGCTGCTGAGGTGCCAGACACCATCGAGGGTCCAGAGGCTCCAGACGCTGCTGTAGTGATTGATGTGCTTCGTGCCACGACCACCATCGCCTGGGCTTTACACAACGGAGCAGAGGCGGTGCAAACGTTTGCTGATCTCGACGAACTACAGGTTTGCGCACAGTCCTGGCCAGACGCAAAACGCTTATTGGTGGGCGAACGCGGTGGCCGCAAGCTTGAAGGCTTCGATCTTGGTAACTCACCTGTTTCTGTTGTCCCAGAAACCGTTCAAGGGAAAAGACTGTTCATGAGCACCACAAACGGCACTCGTTCCTTACAAAGGGTTCGTGATGTGTCCTGTGTGCTGACAATGGCCCTACCTAATCGACAGGCAGTGGGTCAACAACTGATCCACGATCAACCCGATCGAGTCTGGATGGTGGGAAGCGGTTGGGAGGGCACCTATTCCTTGGAAGATTCCTTGGCAGCTGGGGCACTGGCCGAATCTCTCGTCGCCTCGGGAGCTTCTGTAGCCAACGATGAAATGCAGGCGGCACTCGCATTATGGGCTCACTGGAAAAACAGTCCTGAAGCCTGTCTGCGAGTTGCTTCTCACGGAAAGCGATTGATTCGTTTGGGGAATCATGACGCCGATTTTCAATGCTGTGCTGGGCTGGACCAACTCGCGGTGGTTCCCATGCAAGCGGAACCAGGCGTTTTACGTGCCACATCGATCTAGCCGTCGGCCTGTAAGGCCAATACCATTTGCCAACTGAATGAAACGTACGTGAGTGACTTTTTGGCTGCGGCCCTGCAACTCACCAGCACAACGGACCCTGAAAGCAATTTTGCAGCTGCTGAAGAACAAATCGATTTGGCGGCTCGACGAGGAGCTGAGCTCATTGCTTTGCCGGAGAACTTCGCCTTTATGGGGGACGACGCTCAGCGTTTCCAGATCGCTCCAGGATTGTCCGAACAGTCTTCGCGTTTTCTGATCACGATGGCTCGCCGCTACCAGGTGGTGATCCTGGGTGGAGGTTTTCCCGTGCCAGTGGGTGATGGTCAACATCATTTTCAACGGTCACAGCTGGTAGGGCGAGATGGTCAAATTTTGGCGAGTTACGACAAAATCCATCTCTTCGATGTGGACCTCCCCGACGGCAGCTCGTATCGGGAGTCTGCCAGCTTCAGTCCTGGTAGCAGCTCGCCTCCTGTTGTTGATGTGCCTGGACTGTGTCGCGTAGGGCTGTCCATTTGCTACGACGTGCGCTTCCCTGAGCTGTATCGCCATCTCGTTGGAGCCGGAGCTGAATTGTTAATGATTCCCGCCGCCTTCACGGCCTTTACAGGTAAAGACCATTGGCAAGTTCTGCTCCAATCAAGAGCCATCGAAAACACGGCTTATGTGTTGGCTCCTGCCCAGACAGGTGTGCATTACCAACGAAGACAAAGCCATGGTCATTCCATGATTGTTGACCCTTGGGGAACTGTGTTGTCAGATGCAGGGGTTGCTCCAGGAGCGGCAGTGGCCCCGATTGACCCGAGCCATCTTCAACGTATTCGTGCGCAAATGCCGAGCCTGCAGCACCGCAGACCTGCATTGTTCTGAAGGTGATGGCTTTGCTGCCCTTCCGCTACAGCGGACTCTTCCTTGCGGCTGTTCTACAGGCTTCAACCCTGATGATCAGCTTGCCTGCAAAGGCTGCTAGCGCGCTTGCGGCGTGGAAACTCAATGCCTCTGGTGAGCTTCTGCTTCGAACCTCTGCAGGTGCAAGACTGCAAGCCTTCTTCGACGCAGGGGATCGGCAGCGAGGTCCGCGGGTGTGGATCGATTTTCCCGGAGAGCTCAGTCGCCCCAGAAGCCTTCCAGGTTCTGGTCCCGTGCGAGAAATCCGTCTGGGAAAGCCCAACAGAGGTTCCACCCGTTTGGTGGTGGAGTTTCAGCCAGGGGTCACTCTGGATCCTGGTCAATTGAAATTGGTCGGCACCGCGGCAAATCGCTGGAAGCTCAGTTTTAAGGGGCTTCCCACCTCTGGATTGCGAGCGATCGGTGAAGGCAATCTCATCCGCTCTTCCCCTGGTTCCTGGGCAGGTGGCGTGCGAATCAAACCCAGCCGCACACCAGTTAATGCATCAGGATTACCCAATGTCACCAGAGGAAAATATCGCGTTGTCATCGATCCAGGCCATGGAGGTCCAGACCCTGGAGCTGTAGGGATCCGAGGAATCCGTGAGAGTGAAATTGTTCTTGATGTCTCGCTGCAGGTGGCTCGGTTGCTTCAAGCCAAGGGCGTTCAGGTCACCATGACACGAACGGCTGAAGTTGATGTGGATCTGCCGCCCAGGGTTGCGATTGCCAATCGATCTGGTGCCACTGCCTTTGTCAGCATTCACGCCAACGCGATCAGCATGTCCAGACCCGATGTGAATGGCATTGAGACCTTTTTCTATTCCGATCGTCGTTCAGCACGATTGGCAGCTCATCTCCAGCAGCAAATGCTTAATGTGTCGCCCGGCAGTCCGAATCGTGGAGTTAAACGTGGTCGTTTCTTTGTGATCAGACGCACCACAATGCCAGCGGCGCTGGTGGAGATGGGTTTTGTGACAGGGAACATCGATTCATCGCGTCTGGCAACCTCATCTCATCGGAGGCGTCTCGCTCTGGCGATTGCCACCGGCATTCTCAATTATCTACAAGGTGTGCGTTGACCATTCGTCTCGGTTTGTTCGACAGCGGCATTGGCGGCCTGACGGTGCTGCGCAGAGTGCTCGAGCGTCATGGTGTGGTCCCAGTCACTTATTTGGGCGACACCGCTCGCGTGCCTTACGGGAGTCGTTCTCCTTCTGAGATTCGCTCGATTGCGGCTGAAGTTGTGGCTTGGTTGCGAACCCAGCGTGTCTCCACCGTTGTGATGGCGTGCAATACAACCAATGCTCTTGCAAGGGACGTAACAGAAGGTCAGGCAGGCGTTCCTGTCGTTGGGCTGATCGGTGCTGCCGCTGCCATGGTCAAGGAATCAAGAGTGGGCGTTCTCGCGACTCCTGCAACGGTGGCATCCGGCGCCTATCGCGAAAGCATCGAAGCTTTACGCCCAGGAACGCTTGTGGTTCAGCAGGCCTGTCCAGACTTTGTTCCCCTGATCGAAGCAGGCGATCTCCACTCGAATGAGCTTCGTCAAGCTGCTATTGGCTATTTGCAGCCGTTACTTGAAGCATCGGTGGATTCCGTGGTGCTCGGCTGCACGCATTACCCGCTCCTGGTGCCGCTCCTTGCCAACTTGTTGCCGACTCACATGCGTCTGATTGATCCTGCTGTTGCGGTCGCGAGTCAACTGGATGCCTTTCTCGGCCAACCCTTGGCAGGAGGCCTGAATCAGCCGGTGTCACTGGAAGCGACCCGTCTTTGCGTGACGGAAGACCCCGATGGATTTGCGGAGCGGGCCACCGCTTGGCTCGGCCAGAGACCCTGCGTTGACCTTGTGGATCTGCAGCAACAGGTCTGCGTTTCCTAGGATCTGGTTACCGAGAGGATTCATGGCCACCGTCACCGAGTTGCTGCAGCCGGTCGAGGCGGATCTTGAGATCCTGCTCAGTGATCTACGCAGCCTGATAGGAGCCGGCCATCCGATTCTTCAGGCCGCAGCTGAACATCTTTTCAGTGCTGGAGGCAAGCGCCTGCGGCCTGGAATCGTCCTGCTGATTTCCAGAGCCCTATCAGCAGATGGCGAGCTGAGTTCACGCCATCGACGCTTGGCTGAGATCACTGAGATGATCCATACCGCCTCCTTAGTTCACGACGATGTTGTCGACGAAGCCTCAACCCGACGTGGTGTTGAAACCGTCCACAGCCGATTCAATTACAGAGTTGCCGTTCTGGCCGGTGATTTTCTGTTTGCTCAAGCGAGCTGGCACCTTGCCAATCTAGACAATTTAGACGTTGTTAAATTGCTGAGCCGCGTGATCATGGATCTCGCAGATGGTGAAGTCAAGCAGGGCTTATTCCGATTTGACACTGGTCAAACGTTTGAAACTTATTTCGAAAAAAGTTATTGCAAGACGGCATCATTAATCGCCAATAGTGCAAAAGCAGCTGGAGTACTCAGTGACTTACCTGAGCGTCAACTTGAGTCGCTCTATCACTACGGCCGTCAGCTCGGTCTTGCCTTTCAAATTGTGGATGACATTCTTGATTTCACTGGTAACGACAAGCAGCTCGGAAAACCAGCAGCTAGTGATCTTTCCAGTGGTTATCTCACTGCACCTGCCCTTTACGCCCTTGAAGAGAAGCCTTCTCTGACTGGTTTGATTGAACGTGAATTCAATGAAGATGGTGATCTTGAAGATGCTTTGGCTTTGGTGCGTGAATCTGAGGCCATTCCGCGTACAAGGGACTTAGCGAAAACCTTCGCACGAGAAGCTCGAGAATCCTTGACTTGGTTACCAGATTCGCCTTCGCGTAGCGCTCTGCTTGCACTCCCTAATTTTGTACTTGGTCGACTGAATTGAGGCTTCGTCTCAATTGCTTCTCTCCCTCACTTAAGGTTTTGATTGTAATCAGACGGGAGTGATAGAAATCCTCAGCTTCATTGGCGTCATTGATCAGTTGCCAAACCAAACAGCCTGCCTCCAAAGCCGACTGACATCCAGCCCTCGAATCCTCAAAAGCCCAGCATTCACTTGCCGGAATACCTAATCGTTTTGTCGCCAATAAAAAGGGATCTGGAGCAGGTTTACCCGCACGCAAATCGGAATCGTCACCAAGTACTCGCTTTTGGATCAAGTCCAGCCAAGGATGGCCGGATGTCTTGTGAAGCAAGGAACCTTCGTTACTGCTACTGACCAGCACCATGGGGAGTTGTTGTTTAGCGCAAAATCTGATGAGATTCTCAGCCCCAGGCATCGCTAAAGCTGTCGCAACTAAACGTTTAGCGATGGGCTCCCTGGCATTCAGTAGTTGCTGAGCTGTTACAGGCTGCTCCAACCAAGAGCAAACCAAGTTCGCGTTGTCTTCGCGGCGACGGCCTTTGAGCTGGTTCAGTTGTTCGCTCGATAAGGATCCGTCAAAGCGCTTTGCTACTGCCTTCCAAGCCTCTGCCTGCAATGGCTCGGTATCAAGAAGTAGGCCATCAAGATCAAACAGGCATGCTTTGGGTGCTGACAGGGATCGGGGCTTGCTCATCATCTCCTTGTCACTCTTCTGTGGATTCTGACAACGTGACTAGTCCGGATGTTGAAACCATCGATAGTCTTGTGCTGACAGTGCATTTGAGCTGCAGGTGATGAGTGAGGATTCCACGATTGAGAGCGTGCTCCAGGAACAGCGTGTCTTCGATCCCCCAGCAGATCTCGCCAAAGCGGCGCGGATCTCGGGTATGGAGTCCTATCGCGAGCTCGCTGAGGCTGCCAAATCTGATCCCGATGCATTCTGGGGCGAAGCGGCACGGCGTGAACTGCATTGGTTTGAACCGTTCCACACCGTTCTCGACTGGAACAACCCACCCTTTGCCCGTTGGTTTGAGGGAGGGATCACCAATCTTTCCTTTAATTGTCTTGATCGACATTTGCATGGACCAAAAGCGAACAAGACAGCTCTGATCTGGGAGGGTGAACCTGGTGATGTTCGTCAATTCACTTACAAAGAACTGCATGCTGAGGTCTGCCGTGCAGCCAATGGCCTCAAGGCCATGGGGATCGGCAAGGGCGATCTAGTCGCCCTCTATATGCCGATGATTCCTGAGGCCGCGATTGCGATGCTGGCCTGTGCTCGCATTGGTGCTCCTCACTCTGTTGTATTTGGTGGGTTCTCAGCAGAAGCCCTTCGTGATCGCTTAATTGATGGTGAAGTGAAAGCCGTCATCACGGCAGATGGCGGTTTTCGCAAAGACAAGCCTGTAGCACTGAAGCCCGCCGTCAATGCGGCGCTAGCCGATGGGGCTTGTCCAACGGTGAAATCCGTGCTCGTCGTGAAACGCACCGACCAGCCTGTGGACATGGTGAATGGACGCGATCAGTGGTGGCACGACCTGGTAGACGGCCAATCTGCTGATTGCGCCGCTGAACCGATGGCGAGTGAAGACAGACTGTTTGTCTTATATACCTCTGGATCCACGGGAAAACCCAAAGGGGTGGTGCACACCACTGCCGGCTACAACCTGTGGGCCCATTTGACGTTTCAATGGATCTTCGACATCCGTGACGAGGATGTTTTTTGGTGCACAGCCGACGTGGGTTGGATTACCGGGCACAGCTACATCGTGTACGGACCGCTCTCCAACGGTGCCACAACAGTGATGTATGAAGGAGCACCACGTCCATCAAAACCTGGAGCGTTCTGGGAATTGATCCAGAAGCATCGAATCAGTATTTTCTACACCGCTCCAACGGCGATACGCGCCTTCATGAGAAGCGGCCGCTCGGTGCCCGATCAGTACGACATGAGCAGCCTGCGTCTCCTCGGAACGGTTGGAGAACCAATCAATCCAGAAGCTTGGATGTGGTATCGCGATGTGGTGGGCGGTCAACGTTGCCCCATCGTTGACACCTGGTGGCAAACCGAAACCGGCGGCGTCATGATCAGTCCTCTTCCTGGGGCAACCCCAACCAAGCCTGGGTCGGCCACTTTGCCTTTACCTGGCATTCAGGCTGATGTCATCGACTCGGAGGGCAACAGCTGCGGACCTGACGAAGGCGGTTACCTAGCCGTTCGAGCACCTTGGCCAGGAATGATGCGGACAATTCATGGCAATCCCCAACGTTTCCGCGACAGTTACTGGGAGACCATTCGTCCTTCTGATGGTTCATACCTCTATTTTGCCGGAGATGGAGCCCGTCGCGATGCCGACGGATACTTCTGGGTGATGGGTCGCGTCGATGACGTCATCAACGTCTCCGGCCATCGACTCGGAACAATGGAAATTGAGTCGGCCTTAGTCAGCCATCCCGCGGTTGCCGAAGCAGCAGTAGTAGGTCGTCCAGATGATCTCAAAGGTGAAGGGATTGTGGCCTTCGTGACTCTTGAAGTGGGACGGGAGCCTGAGGATTCTCTGATCACCGAGCTGCGGGCCCATGTGGGCAAGGAGATCGGTCCGATCGCCAGGCCCGATGAGATCCGCTGTAGCGATGCGCTTCCAAAAACCCGCAGTGGAAAAATCATGCGCCGGATTTTGCGTGCCCTCGCTGCTGGTGAAGCGGTGACTGGTGATACCAGCACGCTTGAGGATCGTTCGGTGCTGGATCGTTTACGCGCTTAGAGAACCGTTGCAGAAGCACTCCAGGGGTGCTTCTGCAACGATTCTTGCCAAGACAAGCATCAAATCATTGGAAAATCAGGTGGGAGCAATGACTGATCCGGCCATCCATCTTTTCCATAGATCGCATCCATAATCACGTTGAGAAGTGATCTTTTTTGTTGCAGTTCCTTTTGTGCAGCCCATTGAATTTCGCTTAACTCTTCATCCGATACTTGCAGCGCTTCAATCAATTCTCGATAGGCAACGCGTTCTTTTGCATTGATATCAGTGTCATCTCCAAGATTGCGTGAAACACCCGCCACCAAACAGGCAACTCTGACTGCTGCACACTGGTCATTGTGATTGGTGAGAGACTTGCCAAGCTCAGTCAAACTTTGCTGAGTGCGAGGTCGATTCACCAGATCAACTGAAGCTGCCTTCTCTGAAGAAGCCTCCTCTAAGTACAAGCGCTCGGGGAGTTCTTTGAGCATACGCTCCTCTTCTTCGGAAATTGTTCCATCACTCAGTGCAATGCACCTAGCAATCTCAAGAAGAACTTTTTGAGTGTTGTCGATCACCACGAGTCATCAAAGAGTTTGATCAATCATGGCTGAGGTTTCCTGCAGAGTCCCAGGTCCCCAATGTTTTGAATCAGAGCGCTGATCACAAGAGCCCTGGAAGGATCGTCAGCCCAATCTCCAAGCAAACCTTGACGTAAGCCTGCACTAGCAGGCGTCAGGTGATCTCCCTGCATTTGTTGGAACTGACTTTGATCTTCAGCCCTTTTACTTAACGCTGCCATGAGATCCTGACTTTGATCGAGCTGATCCTTCCCAAAACGAATCACCAGATTGTTGGGCTGGAGGTAGTAACGCTCGATCAAGCGCAATGTTTCCTCAGGTCCAGGACTGAATTCCGTCACGACGCCAAGACTTGGCGCCAATGTGCCAAGCAGGGGTATCGACCGTTCAGCCGTGAAGTTATTGAAGCTCAGCGCGGCTAAGGCAAGACTGTTGCGTCCACCATCAGGGGCTAAGAGATGCAACTTGCAACCCAAACTGTGACCGACGCGAACTGGAACAAGATCTTTCCCTAAACGCTGTTTTAAAGCTGCGCGGCAACTGCGTAAGGCCTGCCACCCTTCTAGCGCCTGAAGCTGATGATCAAAACCTGGCACAAAGTTCCAGGCATGAATGGCAAGCTGACGGGCTGCCAACCCTTCCAGCAAGCGCCGGTAACTGATCTGTGGATTGGTGGCGAGATAACTGCCACCAATGAATTCAATGAGTCCTTGAGCTGAAGCGGGCCAGAGGCACCAGCAACCCTGCTGTCGCTGCCAACGACTCATCCCTCTGACAACTCCTTCACAATGCGTTCGGCCTCACGCACATGCGCCGGGCCATCGAGCATGTTGCTGAAGATGTGGCGAATGATGCCCTCTGCATCAATGACGTAGGTCACCCGCCCCGGCAAGAATCCAAGCACTTTTGGAACCCCAAAACTGTTGCGAAGTCGTTGTCCCTGATCGATCAGGAGGGGAAACGGCAGTTCATAGCGTTGGGCAAATTTGCGATGGCTCACTGCATCGTCACTGCTCACGCCCCACACAACAGCACCAAGAGCCTCGAAAGAGGAGTAGGTATCGCGGAAAGCACAAGCCTCAGCCGTGCAACCAGGGGTGTCGTCTTTGGGGTAGAAAAACAAAACCAACACTTTGTTTTTCAGCTCATCACGACGGCGCAGGACGCCATCCTGATCTTCGATAGCAATGGCTGGCGCCCGGTCTCCGATCTTGAGAGCCATAGAGAAAATCAAGAATTGGCGGCACCCTAGGAAGCACCTGGGGCAAGACGGGAAAATGAGTTTCAGAACCCGCGAGCTGGAGTGATGGAATCAGGCACTGTTCCTGGTCAATTAAATCTCCTGGGTGAATTCCAGGTTGAAGAGCCGGTGCCTCTTCCGATGCAACAAGACAAAAAGAGCGATGAAGCACCCGTTCAAACCCTTCTGATCATTGATACGGAAACCACAGGCCTGGAACCTGAAGCACATCAATGCCTCGAGATTGGCGCGATTTTGTTCGATGTCCCAAGCCGGCAGGTGCTCGCTCAGATGTCTTGCTTGTTACCCGTTGAATCCAATGCGGCTGAGGCCATCAATCGCATCCCAGCCGCAGTCACTCGCCTGCCACAACCCTGGCAACCAGGACTCGACTACTTCCAGGAACTACTGAATGCTGCTGATCTTCTGGTTGCACACAACACGGCCTTCGACCAGCAATGGTTTGGGAGGGGCCATCTTCCTGCAACAAATCTGCCCTGGCTTTGCAGCATGGAAGACATACGTTGGCCAAAAGACAAGCAACTCAAGTCACGACCTTCAGTCCGTGACTTGGCACTCGCCTACGAGATTCCGGTTTGGGCGGCCCATCGAGCTTTAACCGATTGCATCTATCTGGCAGAAGTGTTCCACCGTTGCGATCAACTGGAACAACTCATTGAACGTGGATTGGAACCCCGTTCCTTAGTGAGAGCTCAGATCTCCTATGACGATCGCCAGTTAGCTCGAGATGCAGGCTTCCGTTGGAATGATCCAGTAAAGGGGGCTTGGACCAGGCGTCTAAGCGAACGTGAAGTGGACGAGCTGCCATTTCCAGTCGTGCCGCAAGACGAGATTTGACATCAACCCCCCTGTTTTGTTTCAACAATCCGAAGCCACATGGGGGATTTTCATCTGAGCAAGCTCACGGAATCAGGCTGCAAGCACGGTTGATCCCTACCTTGACGCCAGCGTGCAAAGGCCTCTCAGTCATTGCCAACACAGGACCCTGGATCCCCTGCGACGTCGCCTCCGTCGCTGGCAACAAGTGCGTACGTGGGCACGCCTGATCCGTGAGGCTGAATCTCTCTGGCATGTAGAAGTACGAGAACTAAGACGTCTTGGGGCGATTGAACTTTCACAGCTCCTTGAGGAAGTGCCACCGATACAGCGTCTAAGGGTCAACCGCTGGCTCACTCGATATGCCGTTGCCACGCGCTTGAACTGCCATCAACAACGTAAAGATCACTCCTGCCAAACCATGACTGATGATGAATGAATCTGAGATCCTTGTTTGGTTTTAAGCGAGACCTTGGTCTGATCAATATTGTCAATTTGTATGCAATAACCAATTCTTAAACTTGCCTTTAAGTCCAGGCAATGCCAACGAATTAGAAAGCGCATGCAGCCATATCGCAGCATGCGTTCTCCATCCTTGATCCGCTCCAGCATCTCTCTCTTGAGTCTTGGTGCGGCGTTAGGTCTTGCCTCATGCACGTCCAGCGGAGACAACACCAGCACCATCGAAGGTACTCTTTCTGCTGCAGGTGCATCCTTTCCAGCGGCAATTTATCAACGCTGGTTCCAGGATTTAGCTCCTTCAGGAGTCAAGGTGAATTATCAATCAGTGGGATCCGGTGCTGGTGTGCGTCAGTTCACAGCCGGCACCGTTGACTTCGGAGCATCAGACAAACCAATGAAACCCGACGCCATCGCCAAGGTAAGTCGAGGAGTGGTTCAGATCCCAATGACAGCAGGAGCCATCGCTGTTGCTTACAACAATCCTGGTTGTGAGCTGAAGCTCACTCAAGATCAACTCGCGGGGATCTTCCTGGGCAAGATCAATAATTTCAGCGATCTTGGCTGTGATGCCAAAGCTATCAAGGTCGTGCATCGCTCCGACGGCTCAGGCACCACCTATAACTTCACCAAACATCTGTCCGCCATCAGCCCAGAGTGGGACAAGAACATTGGTGCTGACAAATCCGTGCAATGGCCAACTGGCGTTGGAGCCAAGGGCAATGAAGGCGTGTCAGCGCAACTCCAACAGATCAGCGGTGGTATTGGTTATGTGGAGCTGGCGTACGTGAGGGGAGATCTGCAGGCAGCTGCCGTTCAAAACGCTTCAGGAGCTCAAGTGGTTCCTACCAACGCGACTGCAAGCGAAGCACTAGGTTCAATCGATCTCGGACCCGACTTGATCGGCGGCAATCCAAACCCTGATGGTGGATATCCAATCGTCACCTTCACCTGGGTACTGGCCTACGCCAATGACAATGGCGAAAAGACGCCATTGCTGAAGAAAACCTTCGACTTCATGCTCTCTAAAAGAGCTCAGTCGCTAGCCCCCGCACTGGGCTATGTTTCCCTTCCTCCAGAAGTAGTCAGCAAAGCAAAAGAAGCGGTCAACACACTTAAGGAGTAATCCTTAGCAGAGCTACATACAAGAATAAAGTCAAGGGGGAGCAATATGTTATCCCCCCTTTTTAATGATCAGAAACCTAATGCATGTTGCCCGGGATCTGATCCAGATCAATTCCGGGAAAATCAGGACAGCGCCACTTCAACATCGCATAAAAGCAAAAAAGAATAACAAACAAACATTATCCAGGTAAAGACACGAATGGCCAATATAGCCAGTCAAAATAAAGAAGGAATACAGTCATAGAACCCATCAGAACTGTCTAATCAACTCGAGCAATTACACAGAACGAATAGGGTTAACGCTATACCTAGGCGGTAACGGTAATTTACAACTGCTCAAAAATGCTAGACCAACAAGAAGACAAGACATCCATAAACAAGCCTGCATTCCACCTAGCAGGAAAATAGCTCCAGACAACAATGTCCCCGTTAAACGTCCCGCTGCATTCGCCATGTAATAAAAACCAACGTTGAGGCTGACGCTCTCAGAATCGGTGTACGAAAGCACCATGTAGGAGTGAATGGAGGAGTTCATCGCAAACACAATTCCAAAAGCAGCCAAACCAGCAGTGATTGCAATCGAAACATCCACCTCGCGCCAAAGCGCTACAGCGATGAGAGCCGGTATCGCTGTTAATAAGGCACTCCAAAACTTTAGAGATGAAACACCAGGTGGAGTGTTTTTCCCCCAAAGACGACGTAAAGCAGGAGCTGAGCCCTGAACGATGCCGTAACCAATCACCCAAAGGCCCAGAAAACCGCCAATCTCCCAGAAGTTCCACCCCAAAGACGCCTCTAGAAAGACAGGCAAAGCCACCACAAACCAAACATCTCTGGCCCCAAACAAGAAAAAACGAGTCAAAGACAGGACATTGATCCCCTGAGATTTAGATAACAGTGCAGAAAACGACGGTTTGACCTTCATCTTGCCGAAATCAGCTGGCAAAACCAAGGTTGGCAGGAATGCAAATGCCAAACCCGCAGCCATCCAGCCAACTGCTGCATTGAAGCCCAAGGAGGTGAGAAGCACACCACCCAGAAAAAAACCTACGCCCTTGAGAGCATTTTTGGAACCAGTCAGAATTGCAACCCATTTAAACAGTTGTGATTCACCCGCCTGCACATCATCTGCATTCACGGGAACAACGACCTTAATTGCACTTTTAGCACTCATTTTGTTGAGGTCTTTTGCAATACCACTTACTGCCTGAGCAACCATTACGTAACTCACACTCAATAACTTAGGCCAGCTAGCAGCAACAGGTATCAACATCAACAATGCAACGACCTGAAGCAAAGTACCAATCCATAACGTAAGACGTAACCCATAGCGAGCACCAATCAAACCACCATAGAGATTGGTAAGGATGCCAAAAAATTCATAGAAGAGAAAAAGAAACGCAATCTCAAGAGTGGAGTAACCAAGTTCATGGAAGTGAAACAACACCAACATGCGCAAGGCACCATCAGTAAGCGTGAACGCCCAATAATTCGCAGTCACAATGCTGTATTGCTGCAGCGAAGAAAACCTCATTCCTCGAGACAGGCCACATGGCATGCCAAATCCGCCATTCGTGAGCTGTATCCCCACTCATTGTCATACCAGGCATAGACCTTAATTTGAGTGCTGTTGATGACCATGGTCGACAACGCATCAACAATGGTACTGCGACTGTCATTGACATAATCAACAGACACCAATGGACGGGTTTCATAGCCAAGAATGCCCTGAAGTTCTCCATTGGCAGCGGATTCAAAGGCTCCATTAACGTCCTCTATGCTCACTTCTGTCTCCAGTTCGAACACTGCATCAGTAAGGGATGCATTCAAAAGTGGAATTCTCACCGCATGACCATTCAATTTACCCTCTAATTCAGGAAAGATAAGACCGATAGCTTTTGCTGATCCAGTCGTGGTTGGAATCACACTTTGAAGACAGGATCTAGCACGTCGTAAGTCATTATGAAAGCCATCCACAACAACCTGTGTATTCGTGACATCATGCAGTGTAGTAATCGAACCGTGCTTAATCCCGAAGCTGTTATGAACGACCTGAACAACGGGTGCAAGACAGTTAGTCGTGCAAGAGGCAGCAGTGATAATCCGATGTTGTTTAGGGTTATACCTTAAATGATTAATGCCATAAACAATATTGAGGACTTCAATACCGCTAACAGATCCCTTTACCGGACAAGCCACAATGATTCGCTTCAGATCAAGTAAATCAAGACATCGTTTAAGAGATTCGGGCGTTTTAAAGCGACCACTGCATTCGAGCATGATCTCCACAGCCGATTCCTTCCAGGGAACAAAAGTGGGATCACTCTCAAATGTATACCGTACCTGCTGATCACCCACAAGAAAGCCTCTCTCATTAGCCTGCACCGACTGATGCCAACGGCCATGGACAGAATCAAATAGAAGAAGATGAGCTGCTATGGAAGCATCGCCGGCGCAGTCGTTTACATGAACAATTTCAATATCAGAGCGGCCCCAAAGGGCACGAAAGACGAGCCGACCTATTCGACCAAAACCATTAATGCCGATTCGCATCGAGACTGTAACCAAGACCGAAAGTAGTTATACTCATACCATTGCCTTAAAGCGTTCAGGACTGGTTAAGGTTTTGCGTAATGGCTACAAAGGCTCAACCTGCTACACAAAATATAGATAATCGAGTGATGGCTCCCCTGAATCAGTTCATACAGACAAAAACCATTTGTCATCCTGAAAAATTATAAATTAATGCCAATATTTAGTTGTATATTACGTCATGAACAGCAGGCCAATAGAAACCTTAACCAAACCATTACCAAGTCTTTGCTTCAAACTTAGGAATCGCGCATAACGTCAATTGTCAGCACGAGCATCTGCAAAATGGTCTTCACACCTAGCAGCTCAAGCGGTTTCCTCGGAGACATAGAAGACAATTATCAACGTCGTAATCTCGTTCATTTCACAACTGGGGCCAGAGTTCCCTTAATTCATGACCATATCTGGATTGTCACCCGGGGGATAGTCAAGCTGACTTGCCTCAACGAGCAAGGAGAAGAGGTCTTGATTGCTGTCACTGGAGCCAACGAAACATTCGGAGAACCACTAACACATCTAGATCTATACGAGGCCACGACGCTTAGCGACTGTGATTTGCTTTGCATATCGATGCAGGAGGTGAAATCCACTCCCCATCTGAGCAAAGATCTGATGCAAGCCATGATGATTCGAACCCGACAGGCTGAGGCACTTATTGCTCTTTTGGGGCTACGTAGAATCGAAAACCGTGTGCGATGCTTTCTAGAATTACTAGCACAAGATTATGGTCAGCCATGTAACGAGGGATTGCAGCTAAACATGCGCCTAACCCATCAGGAGATCGCCAGCGCTGTGAGCACAACACGGGTCACCGTGACTAAAGCGTTGGGGCGACTTAAAGATGAAGGTTGGCTTCAAATTGATCAACAACAAAAGATAATAGTGAGCCACTTACCAAAACGCTGATTCCTAAATAAACACTTCGAACAACAATACAACTGAACCATAAAACCTTAAATCATCAAAGAAAAAATAGAATTCCAAAAGAAACTTCAACAGCAAAGTAATCATGACAAGATGGAAAAGCTCACTTTATATCGAATGATTAATACGCCTGAAGGAAGACAGAATCAATTTCAGAAGTCCATCCAAGCAATATAGTTAATTCAAGTAATACCAACTAATGGATAAATTCCGAGAATAAGTTAAAAGAGAAATAAAATCAAAAAGCAATTATAAAGGCGGCCAAAAAGAGGCCAGAAAATTGGATAAACCAAAGGGAGTGGATAAAAAACATGTATACAATCAACAGAAGCGATAACCAAATCCACGCACAGTGAATAACTTTGTAGGACTGGAAGGATTAGTTTCGATCTTTTCACGCAACCAGCGGATATGAACATCGACTGTTTTTTTATCACCAATATAGTTAACTCCCCAAACCTGATCGAGGAGCTCGTCCCTGCTCCAAACTCGTTTAGGATTCTGAATAAAAAGCTCAAGTAGCTTAAACTCTTTAGGTGAAAGATTAAGATCGTGGCCATTTCGACAAGCTCTACACTCGTCAGGAACGAGCTCCAAATCACAACATTCAAATTTGCTAAAAGTAGCCATTTCAAAAGGATACCGACGAAGAAGCGCTCTACAGCGAGCCACAAATTCACGCATTCCAAACGGGTGGATCAAAATATCATCGGCGCCAAACTCCAGTCCTAATACAGTATCAGATTCAGAATCATTATCACTAAGTAGAAAAATAAGAGCTTGGTTATTTTGCATTCTTAGCTTACGACAAAGATCAATACCACTGATGTCTGGTAGTTTCCAATCGAATATTAAGAGCTCAAATTCATCATTTTGAATTAAATTCAAAGCGTGTAGACCATTCTTAGCAGTCGTGACAACGAAGCCCTCATTATTGAGTATTGCACTTAGAGATTTAGTCAACGAATGGTCAACAGTCACAACCAGAATGCGGGCCGGACTATAAACATCAAAAAAATCATTTGCCTTCGAAACCATTCTTAAAAAAAAGAAATTCGGCAATGCCTATAGGCTAACGCTAAGAGGCCTGCAATGGTGGCGATAATCTCAAATCAAACGAAAAAAGAAATGCATCACGATTTGAACCCCATCAGAAAGCAGAAGACAATATAAAAACACGAATGGCCGAAGCAATATTTGCTGAGCCTGTATCACAAAACGACGAACAAAACATGAAAGATGGAAATAGTTGAGCGAAACTTGAGAAAAAGCGTCTGGTAATTTGAGGAAAATATGCGCTGTGTCAAATAAAAAAGCCCCTCGTTCTATACGAGGAGCCCATATTCGAATGGAAAGAATCGATTATGAAGAAAGCTAAGATTTAGAATTTTATAGTAGTTTGAACTAGAGCGCCCAAGACATTAAATTGTCCATCATAACCGCTTCCATTCTTTACAAGAGATTGGGTGTCCTGACCTTCTGGGCGGGAAAGATAGAAGATGGCAGGTGTAATTGCAATATTATCTGTAACTTGGAAATTATAATACAGCTCTAAAACATAATTGCCATCGAACGGAGTATCACCACCTTTAAGACTAGTGGCAAAAGTAGGCTGGCCAACAGCGAAACCTAAATCATTACCTTTGAGGAATACGTCATTCCACTTTAACCCCGCCATCCAGCTTTGTGTTTGGATAGGTGTTCCATCCTGCTTATTTGCAGTACTAACAGTATTCAAACCCCAGCCCAAAGAAATTGATGGAATAAATCCAGCTTCTTCTGGCTGCCAATAAGCGTTCAAGGCATAACTGTTAGTGGAGCTGCCGCTACGTTTTTTATCTCCATTAGAATCTTCGTAGAAACATTCATTGTTCCATTTATCATTCCTTGCAAATGACGTGCCACGACGAAAACCGTTACCACTATCACACTGGCCATATCGATATCCAAAAGCAACACCCCAACGAGGACCTGCATAACCCAACTGAGCGAGTAGACTAGCCTCCGAATTCGCAGTCATAAAACCCCCTGCTCCAGGATCAGAAACATTGCCATCTTTATCGTCCGCAACATAATTGACCGATACACTGAATGCATTGGCACCCTTATCAACCTTTTGCCTCCAGTAACCACCAATCAGTTGACCCGTTTCTTTGTTGTAAACACCACTGGTACCCATTAAGGCAGTCCAGTCAAGAATTTTGGCACCTCCTTTGTTGTACATAGAAGGCCATAGTGCCAAAGACTCAGTATTTCGAGCCACAGCACCAGCAATTAGGGTGATTTGATCACCGACAGGAAACTTGTAGTAAAGACGATCAACAATTATGTTGTTGCTGAGATTGCTGTCGACAGCGCCAGAATCTGTAGCAACATCCAGAGCTGCAAGATTAACGCCAGATCCAGCAAAAGCATTTTTACCTCTCCTGAAGTTTCCAGCCCTAAGACGAGTTAAAAGCTTATCCTTTCCAGTAAAACTCGTATTGAGGATCAAACGCTGGTCATAGTTAAAAGTTGTCGCTCCGAATGCACCGTTGTAATCATCTGAACCATCACCAGAAGCGTTGGTGGCACCGATCACGAAGGTACTTTTACCCTTCAACGTGGTGGTGGTGGAGAACTGAGTGGCTTCCAGTTCGCCAACACGGGCTTCCAGTCCGTCCACACGGCCCTTGAGGATGGCGAGTTCCTTCTCGAACTCTTTCATCAGGCGCTTGAGTTCGTCGGTCACTTCGGTGACGCGATCGAGACAGGCGTTCAACAGAGCCGCCGCTTCAAAGCGGGTCATCGCCCTGTTGCCGCGGTAGGTGCCGTTGGGGTATCCAGCGACGCAGCCGTAACGCTCGATCAGGTTGCTCAGGGCCTGATAGGCCCAATCCGTGGGGTACACATCAGAAAACTGAGTGATGCTGGTGACCTGTTCACCAGTGGCGGTGTAGTCAGAGACACCGTTGATGTTGAGCTCAGTGGCGTTCGCAGCCATAGGGGCCAGAAGGCCCAGTGCTGCTGGAGCCACCAGCAGTTTGCGGAACAGTTTCATTTTCGGTCCTCACACCAAAACGAATGAAATGCGGGATTTAAAAGTTCCCGATAGAAAATTAATGGAATGCCAACCCTTAGAACGTTGCCAATACACCATGGACCTGTATTACAGATTACAATTGCTACAAGCACGCGTATCAAGCGAATCCCGCCGGCTTTCCTTACCGCCTTGAGTTCTAGCTTTTTGTTTTTAATTTGGTCTGGTCACCTAGCAAAATCTGAGTAGGCTCGATATTTTATGGAAAGACAATGGCATAGAGATTCAGCAAGAAGCATCATGTTAATTAGACGAATAAAACCATCAATCATACTTAAATACACTTAACAACTAACAGAAATCACACAAATAAATGATTTCGAGACCATAAATACTCATTATCCATCGCTTGACTAAGATTTCTTAAAATCCAGGTCAAGCCAACTCATCTCAAATTGGATCAAAATGTTAATCAATCAGATCACACCCCGTAGTGGATTCGAACAACATGCCCGTTCTTAAAACTCGATTAAAAGATAATTGAACAGCATTTAAAGAGTCTACAGTCGTTCTCCCAATCCATTCATTTCAAATCCTATTCATTTTTAATCTGTTTTCTCAGAACTGGCATTCACAACCCTGCCAGTAAGGTTTCAGGCGTAAAAATTCGCATCAAAGAAATAAAAAAGCACAATTTATCTACTTAAACACTCACAAAACTGGGAACGATGAGCGATGTAACAAGAGTGGAGTAATTCGAAAAAAGTGATCAACAAAACCAAAGCAGATCCTACAAGTTGCGATACCTCCACAAGCTGAGACGTAATGAGATTTGTTATGGACTCGTATACGGAGGAATAGAAGTGGGTCCAGTAACATACCATTTCCAATAGGGAATGCTAAATCAGCTTCCGACAAAGAAAACGATGAATAATTCAATATTCCAAAACGACGGTACCGCCCAAGGGGTGGCAAAACAGCGACTGATTGAAACACTTGCCACACCAGGTAAACGCATCATCAATGACCCTTATGCAGAGAGATTCGTATTCGGAGCTGGATTGATCAAGCTGATGGGACATGCGGTGAGCGTTTGGTTAACTCAAAAATTAGCACCTGGTTTTCATGAACATTTAATTTGCCGAACACGTTTTATTGATGATCAGGTCCAAAAAAGTGTGGCTATTGGTGCAGAGCAATACGTCATTCTTGGCGCAGGCTATGACATGCGGGCGTATCGTCTTGCACTGCCCTCTGCATTAAAAATCTATGAAGTTGATCAGCCTAAAGTTCAAGCAAGAAAATGCTCTAAACTTCCGAAAAGATTACCTAATTCAGAAAATATAAGCCATATAAGCATTGAATTCAATCACCAGTCACTCTCCAAAAGACTTTTAGCCGCAGGGTTCAATCAAAATAATTTTACTATTTTTACCATTGAAGGGCTTTCGCAATACATTTCTAAAAAAGCATTCATTTCAATAATCAACGAGCTGGCTATACTGACTGAAAACACGAATACAATTTTAGTAATCTCTTACGTTGACGAGCACCTAAACACAAAGCCCGAAAGTTGCTTTGGCATGGGTTACCCAAATGCAGCTAAAAGAGCTGAATTAATAAAAGGTTTGGCAGCCAAGGCTGGCGAACCCTGGATATCATTCTACTCAGCAGATGAAATTGAAAAAATATTATCTCACAATGGTTTTACCGTGTACGAAGACACAACACTTGAGAGCCTTAATTCAATATACTTTAGTCCTGTCGACAGAACAGTTCCAACAAGGTCCATCATGAACCTGGAGCATTTTATCCTTGCCAAATCAATAAAGCACTGACCAAAAGACACAAACTAATAACGATCAAAACATTGTTTAAGGATCAATTTTAAGCAAGTAGGAACAACAAAGACTCGCCCTGGATGAACTCGATCAAAGCGATGTTGCTACAAACAATCGTCATTGAACAACGAGTCAGATATGATTGAAAAACAATTGATTCCACTATTGCAGAGATGAATAAGATCTTCAAAGCACTACCTCTACGATCCATCGTCGCTGGAACAACAGCGACCGTCTCTTCAGTTCAAAGTATCAGTGAATCGGTTCCAGATGAAAGCTTAAGGCTGGTGATGATTCGGCACAGAGAGAAGCGCCAAAAGGGCAAAAATCTCTCATGCAAAGGAAGAAGCGCACCCTACAACTCGCATCCATGCTCTCCAAGAAATCCCTAAAACCAGACTATACTTATGTACCTTCTTTGAGACTCGGTACATCCACAACTCACGCCAGAATGTTTCAGGCGATAATCCCATCCGCCATTAAGTACAACCTAAGAATCAACAGCGAATTAGACGGAAAAGCTCATGCGAAGATCACCATACATTTACTGAAAAAATCCCGCACGGTACTTTTAGTGTCGAGACACAGCATGATTCAATCCATCGCAAAGTCTCGTAGCGTACTCTCAATCCTACCTGGCGAAAGGATGATTTCGATAGCATCTGGGTGTTTTCTTTTGCCTATGGTAAGCCAAGTTAGCCATCGAAGAACAAGGAATAACGCCTTCATCCAAATGCATTTAGCTAGTAATCACTAAAGCGAATGATTGAATCCATAGCTAAATAGAAATCAGTAAAAGGTTGATTCAACGTAAACTTGATTCGTCAACGATCATTCAATTATTATTTTTTATTTTACGTGGTTAGTCACTTAATTTTTTTATTATCGTCGATCAAGAAGCAGGTGTTTTTAGTGCGTCCAGAAAGGATGCGATTAAGGAGACTAACGCTCACAGTTGTCACCACTGTTACAAGGATAAAGGGCGTACCCTTTCCCAATAAGTTCTGGAGTGTCGCTGTTGTTTATCATCCACTTATCGAGCCTAAGCACATATTTATCACCACTCTCTATAAAGAGGCCAGCGAAATAAATCTCAATAAAAGGTGGCCAGCCACCGGCGCCCCCAGGTTCGTTATCTGCGTAGCACTTCCACCCATTAGTCACACCATAAGAATCCATGCTGGGTGATGTGAAGTTGGTGTTTGGCATCGAATCGTCTGCTTCACAGACCCAGGGATACAAGGCAAAAGTAAACGTATGCTTGACATTTGCTACATTGTTATAGGGATTAGTCCCATTATTGATTGATCGAATTTTATTGCAAACATCCTGATTCCAGGGGCGATCGAGATTGCCTCCTGCACCGCAGATCTGCCCAGTTTCTACACCGTCACCATTGAGATACCAGCCAGCCCAATACTTCATGCGCCCAAATGTTGTGCCTGAGTTGGGATGGGTGAAGGTGCAATGATTTCTGCCATGGGGACCTTTCTCACAGCCAGGGTGTTGTGATGTAAGGCCATCAAAACGTTCGATGTATTTGATGTCACCTAAGCAGTCGGGTTGAATGCCTGCCCCATCGCAGTTGTGAAACACCCAATAATCACTCCGATTCTCTGCAGGGAAGCTGGCCCATGCTCGTGCCCCCATCTGCCATTGGGCGCCGGCAATGATGTTGTCGTAGGGTCCACCTCCACATGGATTCGGCAGATTTTTGTCGAGATTATATTGAAAGGGCCGATAGGAGAATGGGCTGCAGCTGATATCTTTTGCTCCTTCTCCTCCCCCTCCGCAGTAGTTGGTTAATTTCGTTACTGTCCCATTGGGATAGGGGATTTTTGCCCAACAGAAGCCTTGCCCAAGTCCGCTGATCAAGACGGGCTTAGAGACGGGAGAGGTTCGAACGTTTATCTCCGCAGGTTGGTGAGCAAACGCCGTTGTCGTGAATGGAATAACAGGCGCTAGTCCAGCAACTAACAGAGGAAACATCGTGTCCTAATGATGGCGTTAAAAGAACACTAGGAATGGATCACCCCTAGAACATGACTTTTTCATTCGTTCGCATGGGGAGACTGCCCGCACGACTACCTCCGGCGCTGTAGCAACCAACATGGGTTCAGAATGGTTGAGTCAACAGTTCCTGACCACGCATGGTGTCCGAACGCATGATTCCTTAAGGCCATTGCCAATTCAGACTTTGAGTCCCCTCATATCAAACCAGTCAGTCCTCATCCCATGAGATGGGCCTTGGTCTCAGCTCAGCTGTGGTATCCCCAGCGCTTGCTTCCTGGATGCTGCCTCGATCCAATGAACACGCTCCCTTATGAGTGATGGTGATGCTGTAAAAACTGCTGCCTGATTAAGGTCAAGCACGACTTTAGATACTACGCAAAAGGTTGCGCAAATCTGCTTGATCCATTCCAGATACAGGTTCATTTAATGACCATTGACGAGATAATAGTTCTGGAGAGGTGAATACTTTATTTCCATACATAGCCCTCAAGCTTTAGTGTATGTTCGATCATTGAGTTCAGAAAGCCTCAGTGATCACCACTGTAAGGATACGGCTCGAGCAAGAATTTTTTGAAAGAATTTTATAAAGAACTTTTTCATTTTCTACTGGTTATTGATAGAGCCGTGTACACGACCCCTTCCCTCGACTCACATCAGACTTCAAAGCTTTTCCCCATTTACTAGAACTTGTTATTTGATCGGTTTTTCTATTAATAGTAATTTCTTTGCCAATATTCTCAAACTTAACCCAATCCTTGTTAACAATTGCTCTGACAACTTTAGGCTCGCGAATGCTTCCATTTACATCAGCAGCAATAGAAACTGAATTGTCATAGATATGGATAATCCATGACCACATTGGCCGCCTTATTCGGGAACTACTTTCACTATTGGCGTAGGCAGAAGTAATTTCGAATTGATTGGACTGACAAGTTAGTGTTGCAGGAGGTTGCCAGAATGCCTTAGCAGACACAGGCATTGCTATAGCAACCAAAGCTGAAGAAGTGATAGAGGTAGCAAGAGCAAGTAAATTCATTTTTGGTGACAGAAAAAGTGATCTAGGGTTCAAACTGGGAACACGTTTGCCCACATGGGGGATCTTCAGATTGATATGAAGAAAGAGAATGTGCAAAAATCTTTTTAAATACTGCCACATTCACAGAGATAGCAGGAGTAACGTCAGTGAGTATTTCCTAATAGATGTTTTAGAAAAAGATCAGGGCAAGCTAAGGAGGCCAGAAACAAGTGAGCTTAGCTTGAAAGTACAATGAATTTTATACCTAAAGAGTGGCCATCATTATTCGTTCTTTTGTCCTAGGAATCGGCTCCATACTTCTATTCACTACCAACCTTGAGAAAGCGAGTGCTTCATGTATTAATAAAATACAGGTCGGCAATCAGGTGGCATGCCTGGGTAAATCAAAGCCTAGAATCAGTCCTAAAGACACATCAAAAGCCAGGATAAAATCTGTAGGCATAAGATCCCAATACTCTTCAGAACAAACAGATGAGAGGGTTGAAAGATGTGTTACTGAACAAGAGCGCCTGCATGCAAGCTTAAATAGAGACACCTCCTTGCGAAAAAAAGAGTTTGAATACAAGGCAAATGCTATTGAAAGCAACTTACGTAAATGCAGAAAAATAAAGCAATAGCAATCTCAACTATTGACCTCTTCTCCTAGTTCTTGAGATACTTTTGCCAACTATTGCAACCTCAACAGACTCAGTCCAGGTATCAAATAGTTGTTAAACACACTAGGCAGAGGTATTCGCTCGTGCTGCATCAATTGAAGAACGCTTGCTTGTCATTCTGGATAAAGACGTTTTCGCTTTCCAGGTGAGCACGCATTGGATCCAAGCCAGCATCCAGAGTTTCCCCAAGACTGAACATCCCAAACTCTGGTTCGATGACAGTGGCGATCGTGCCTTTCGGATCCCCTCCGTCGAAGCAACAACCAGTGCACAAATTTTCACCGGTATCAGGTTGTTTCTCGCCGTAGTTCGTGGCCATGCTTGCCCCGGTGGCGCGGTTTGTTAGGTCATCAAAGGCGTTCTCTAGAGGATGGCGACTTCCATCAACTTGGGTTGAGTTAAAAAATTCGGTGTAACAGGGGATCCCCGCTAAGTCATCGTATTCGGGTTCAATCAAACCAGACGAAGTACGGCCAATGTGTTCACTTGCTACGTCTGTATCTGTCACACGCGATTCACTAGGACCATACGCGACGTCTGTATCTGTCACACGCGATTCACTAGGACCATACGCGACGTCTGTATCTGTCACACGCGATTCACTAGGACCATACGCGACGTCTGTATCTGTCACACGCGATTCACTAGGACCATACGCGACGTCTGTATCTGTCACACGCGATTCACTAGGACCATACGCGACGTCTGTATCTGTCACACGCGATTCACTAGGACCATACGCGACGTCTGTATCTGTCACACGCGATTCACTAGGACCATACGCGACGTCTGTATCTGTCACACGCGATTCACTAGGACCATACGCGACGTCTGTATCTGTCACACGCGATTCAACAGGAACGAATTCAGCTTTAGTGTCATCCCACTTCATGGAGCCGTCGGCCACGGGTTGGATAACGCCCTTGCTGGCAAAACTGTCGAAGGTGGTGATGTGGGGCATTGCTTGGGAAGCAGTGGAGGGGCATCCCCTCTCGATGAACCCAGCATCTGCGGAATCAGCTGCCCAAGCGTTGACCTGCCTCACCAGCAGCTGTGATGTTGCTCACAGGAGCAAAAGAACACACCCTGCCGCTAGGCGAAAGCATAGGAATTAAACAGTTGCTTGAAACAGCAGCTGCTTTGTTGTGTAGAGGTTTTGCTGGGGACTGGCCAGGCCAACGCAAGTCCTCAAGCCCTGAACCAACGGAGGTCAGTCCAGGGGCAGGAACTTCAAGGCTCAGGTGGAGCAAAGAAATGTCGTTTATCGAGTTGATATCTGATCAGAAGCGATTGAATCGAACAACAGGTCAAATCTGACTGCATCACTCAAGCAGCAGAGTGTGACTAGAAAATGGCCTATCACGCAACTCGTTATATGCGGTTCGTATTGAGATCCAAGATGCCTCCTGTGATCAGCAAGTGATTGGAGCAATTCATCATTGCTCTGTTGACATAGCTGTTCAATACGGAGTCCTGTCATATTGACCTCTTAATACCATCAATTTGCAGACACAGCGATTGGAGGTCATCAGTTTCAATACCTATACGGAATAAATTCCAATTGCTGAATTAATTTGGATACCGTTTATCTCGTCTTCATTTGATGCTGACTGAACATCTCGTCCATTTGGCTTTTGTTTATCCATCTGCGATAGGTGGTTTCGTGCACTCGCGTTGAATGTCCTAATAATTTTGCGGCAAGACTGGTTGAAAATCCTTCGCGCATTGCACGAATCGCCCAAGAATGGCGAAGAACGTAGAGGTTGAAAGGCAATCGCGCAGGTCTGGTTCTAACGCCAGGTCGCCCAGCGGGTTTTGCTCTGAAGTAATCGGATGCCGCTTTGGCAACGGTATCAACTGACTGCTTTGGTCGATGCATCTCGCGCAGCTTCAGATCATCAACCCACTGCGGCATGAGCGGCCAGCTTTCGCGAGAACCAGTTTTTCCACCTGAAATCTCCAATCGCCCGTCACTTGTGACCATGCAGTTGGCAATTTCGTGTGGGCGAATCCCGTACGTCAAGCCAATGCCATAGGTCCAACGCCAATGCGGTGCTTCGATTTTGTCGTAATAACTGAGCAGTTCTTCATCGGAAGATATGTCCCTTGGGGTCAGTTCTGCACTTGAGTAACCAGCTGCACTTTCGTAGATGTAACTGCGATCAAACTGTCGCCATGCCTTGTATGTGATGGTCGTGCTGAAAATGCTGCCATCTGTTTTTCGAGCAGCAAGACTTTGATTACTCAGTAGAAGTTCTCTAATTGATTCATTAGTGACGACCACAACTGAGGCATTGAGCATTCGTTTGTACGCAGGTGAATACTTTTTGCCCCAAATCGATTTCCAAGTTCTTTCAACACCGGGGTATTTATGTTCAAACATTTCAACAATGGCATCCGCAAATTCAGCTGGTGTGATGTCTTCAGGAGTGATACCTCTTGACCGCTTCTTGATCGCCTCCTTACTCCATAATTCCCAAGCAAATGCCCCTCGCTGGATCTGATCGTCCAGTCCCAGTGCCATGGCCTTGAGCGTGACAACGTTTTCGGGAATGGCTTTAAGTCCCGTGCTGATGGTTTGGTACGTGTTTTTCCGTGTATCTGCCTTAGTGGGAAGGGTCGCTCTGATCAAAAAATGATTAGATCGTTCCGACACACGGCAGTGCTTAAGAGCGCTGTTGAGTTTGTCGAGCCTTCCAGCCATGCCCAGATTTTTACACGGACTTTGCGCAGGAGCACGTGAGATTCGTCGGTTTACGTCCCGAAAAAGGGCGACATTGGTCCTGATGACACGGCCTCAGACCAACCTTCAGGCCAATAAAAATGCCACCCTCATCACTGAGAAGTGGCTTGAATGCTGGAGTTTCGCCAGTCTGCCTATCAATCGGAGCGGCGGGATTTGAACCCACGACCCCCACTACCCCAAAGTGGTGCGCTACCAAGCTGCGCTACGCCCCGGCGATTTGAAGCTATCACAGCGCATTCCCTACTTTCTTGAATCGTCTGATCCGTTTCAAAAGCCGTTCTGTCAATAATTCACGCGGGTCACTGCTGAACCCCCAGAGGTGCATATTTCTTGCAAGGGTTCGAAGCTCTTGCATCGACATTGAAGCCAGCTGCAGCTCCGGCAGAGTGCGCCAAGCTCTGCTGGTCAAAGGCATTGCCGAGCGACTAGGCAGCTGATTCAGAGAAAGGGTGCCATCAGCCAACCACTCAGGAATGAGCACAACCAAAACGGCAATCAAGCCATACAGCTCGACCAATCCCTTGGGTAAGGGATGCAGCCGGCGACGCTGGCGTGGATCAGGTGAGGGCGACACGAACCTCTGGATCTGACTTGAGGGTTCTAAATAACCGCAATTTCATTTTAAAGCCTCCATTTGTGATCAAATCGCCAAGGTGCTTGAACTGGGTGAAGGTTGGTCTCGCCAGAGAAATGGCTGTGAATTCTTTGCATTTGGCCTCAAGCTGAAGATCAAAACAAACACCAAGACAAGGGTGAGAGCGATGGCCCCCATGACGACCCTGTCAGGCAATGCGTTATTCATGAGTTTTCGATCAAGGGAATTGGATTATTATCTCCGCGCAAAACACAATGACTGACTGACCAGTCGTAATGACTCCAGACAGAGCCTGGAAGTTTGTAGTTCGCGCCAGGGAAGTCACCAAGCAACACACCACTTGGCATCGCTGAGCAATAGGGCCTGCTGCCTGGTCGGGCCAAATACTGTTGGTGATACTCTTCGGCTCTAAAAAAAACTTGATCAGCCGCAATTTCTGTTGTGATGTTGTTTCCTCCGCGTTTTTTCAATTCTGATTCATACCAATTGCGACTTGTTTTTGCGAGCTCAGCTTGATGATCTGTGAAGGTATAGATCGCTGATCGATATTGACTGCCTCTATCGTTGCCCTGACGATCACCTTGGGTTGGATCATGGCATTCCCAGAACAGTTTCAGGAGATCACTGAAGTCAATAGCTGTGCTGCTCCAGACCACACGCACGACCTCTGAATGTCCGGTACGCCCGCTGCAAACTTGTTCATAGCTTGGATTTTCAACCGCACCGCCTGCGTAACCAACAGCTGTTGACACCACACCTGGCAGTCTCCAAAACCCTTTCTCTGCCCCCCAAAAACAACCGCAGCCAAACAAAACCTCCTGCTGATCCTCCATCAGCGGAGCGTTCAGAGCAGTGCCGAGAACAACGTGCCGACCTTGATCGCTGGACTGCGGTGAAGACGTCGATTGTCCTGTAAGCCAAGAGGGCAGCATTGCAACAAAGCCAATGGCGAAACCCTAGGCACCAGATTTGGGTTCGAGCTGGATGTGATTCAGCAATGTCGTAACGAACGCAAACAGTAGAAAGGGCAAACTCAACACAAGAATCAGGCCAACACCGACAAGAGCGAACAGAGGCTTTGATGAACCCATGAGAGCAAGCCCTGAGGCCAAACTCACAAAGATCACAGCCATCCAGGCCAGAATTTGACCATAAATGTCACCGAAAGTGAGGGTGCAGCGCACCGCGAAGGGAGAGCTGGAAGACATCGCAAGAAGCTTTTGATCCAGCTAAGCCCCGAACGCCTGATTTGTCGTGATTTTATGGATAAGCGTTTCATGATGTTCACGCCACCGCATCCAAACGTTCTGCGGCTTGTTCCCTATCCCAAAGGCTGCGGTAGGGCCCCTGAACAGACATGAGTTCGTTGTGATGCCCCTGTTGCACAAGCCTTCCTTGCTCCAAGACCAGAATCCGATCACACGCCGCAGCGGCCGATAGCTGATGGCTGATCATCACAATCGTGCGTTGGGTTTGCCGGCGAACAGAAGCGAGGATCTCTGCAGCAGTGTTGTTGTCAACACTGGCCAAGGCGTCATCCAACACCAGCAACGGTGAAGTCATCAATAGAGCCCTACCCAGTGCCGTGCGTTGGCGTTGCCCTCCGCTCAGCGTGATTCCCCGCTCACCAACCAACGTCTCAAAACCATCGGGAAAACCCTTGATGTCATCCAGCAAGCGGGCTTGCTCTGCTGCTGCTTTCACCCGATCCATTCCAGCGTCTGGATCGCCATAGCGAAGGTTGTCGGCAAGACTGCTCGTAAACAGATAACCCTCCTGAGGAACGAGCGCGATTTGCTGCCTCAGATCTTGAAGTCGCAATTTCGTGAGATCGCAACCATCAAGAAACAACTGGCCCTCTGGGACTTCCACCATGCGTCCAAGCGCGCGAGCCAGGGTTGTTTTTCCACAGCCGACTGGACCCACAACAGCGACCAATTCGCCCGGTGCAATGTGGAAGGAAAGCCCCCTCAGCGTGTCTTGGTCGCTGCCGTCGTAACGAACATGCAAATTCCTTGCTTCCAGTGCACCCTGCGTACGGTCTTGGAGATTGGCCGGCTCCGATGGATCTCCAATTCGAGGCTGACGAGACAGCAGCTCTTCAACTCGCTCCAGGCTGACCTGGCCCGTTTGGAACGTGTTGAGGGTGAAGCCAAGCAGGGCTGTCGGGAAGACCAAGCGTTCCACGTACAGGATCAGCGCAACCAATCCACCAATCGAGAGAGTTCCACGTTCAAGTTGTCCACTCCCTAGAGCAATCAGCAATAAAAGTGAGATGGAAGAAATTCCTTCAAGCAAAGGGAAAAGGGTGCTGCGGGTGCGGGCCAAACGAATTGCTGAATCCCTGTAGCTTTTATTCCGCGTTCCGAACGCATCAAGCTCCGGTGCCTCTTGCCCGTAAATCTTGATGGCCGCAATACCGGAGAGATCCTCCTGAATGAGTTCACTAAGACCTGCAAGATCCTCCTGTTGACGCCGTTGTTGACGCATCATTCGGCCACCAAATAAGCGCACCGCCCCAAGCATCACTGGATATAAAGAGATCGCAGCAATGGTCAGTCCTGGATCAATGGCCAACATCGCAGGCAGGGTGAAGGCATAAGCCAAACCTGTGTTGGTCAGGCTGAGTACCGCAAAGCCGAGAAGTCTTCTGACATTTTCGACGTCACTGGTGGCTCGACTGATGATTTCACCACTTCCGGTCTGCTGCACCCAGCCAGGTTCCTGGAGCAACATCTGGTCAAATACTTTTTGGCGTAATTCCACCTCAACCTGCCGCCCTACTCCAAACACCAATTGGCGAGAAATAAGCCTCGCAATGCCCATGCTCGTCGCCAGCAGGACGATCAAGCCGGCCTGACGCAGAACATCAGCAATCGCAAATCCATCTTGCAAATCATCAATCACTCGCCTCACTTCAAATGGGATCGTGACGCTGAGAATGTTCACCAGAACCAGAGTCAGCGCTCCCAGGACGACCGTGCGTCGGTGCGGCCTCAGATAGCGACCGATTAAATCGAGACGGAGGGCAGCCATGCCTGGTGCAGAACAAACATCAACCTAGGCAGTCCTCTCCTTGTCAAGTGGAGGCCTTGGCAACCACAGGACACGGTGGAGCTGGGTGTTGATCGATCTGGTAATTGAGACTTTTGTGAGTAATAGTGGAGATGTCCCCATCACCCGGCCCGGCGTGCATCAGCACACCGGGCTTTTTTCTGACCAGACTCCTTCGATTGCACTTCCCCGATGGTCACTGCCTCAGCTCCATGGCCCCAACTCCTTGAACAGCTATTCGCTGGCCAGGTTCTATCCAAAGAGGACGCCTCAGCCTTAATGGAAGCTTGGCTGGTGGAAGAACTCACTCCAGTGCAAACAGGGGCATTCCTTGCCGCTCTGCGTGGAAGAACAATTCAAGGATCGGAGCTTTCCGCAATGGCTAAGGTCCTGCGTAAAGCTTGTGCGTTGCCAGGCCCTCGACCAGACCTTGCGCTTGTCGATACCTGTGGTACCGGAGGAGACGGGGCCAACACATTCAATATTTCTACAGCGGTGGCATTCACAGCGGCGGCCTGTGGTGCCAATGTCGCCAAACATGGCAACCGCAGCGCTAGCGGAAAGGTTGGCTCTGCAGATGTCCTGGAAGGACTGGGATTACAGCTCAACTCCCCCATGGAAACCGTCGTAGGAGCTTTGGCTTCATCAGGAGTCACCTTTTTATTCGCACCGGCATGGCATCCAGCCCTGGTGAACCTGGCTCCGCTGCGTCGCAGCTTGGGAGTGCGAACAATCTTTAATTTGCTTGGTCCCTTAGTGAATCCACTCACACCGGAAGCCCAAGTGCTTGGTGTAGCCAATGCCGAATTATTAGATCCCATGGCTGAGGCTTTGCAAGAACTCGAGCTGAATCGAGCCGTTGTGGTGCACGGGTCTGGAGGACTGGATGAAGCATCCCTCCAAGGCCCCAATCAATTGCGCATCCTTGAAAATGGATTCGTGCGTTCTGATCAACTCCACCCCTCTGACTTTGGCCTAACTCCTGCTCCTCTCGAGGCGTTACGAGGTGGGGATTTGGTCACCAATCAACAGATGCTTGAAGCCGTTCTCAAGGGAGAAGCGCCTCATGCTCATCATGACGTCGTTGTTCTCAACACTGCCTTGGTCCTATGGGCGGCAGGAGTTCAATCCGATCTTGCTGTGGGGGTCAAAATGGCTTCGACAAGCTTGCATGAGGGTGAGCCTTGGCATCGACTTGTGTCTCTGCGTCAGGCCCTGGGGGGTCGCAAGGAAGAATGAAGGGGATCTTGCCCGTCCATCGCTTCTGCTGATGACCGCTACTCATCCATTCACGGCGCGTCTGGTCCTGCATGACGGAACGGTCCTAGAAGGCTTTGCCTGCGGTCAGCGAGGAAGCGTCATTGGCGAGGTGGTATTCAACACGGGAATGACTGGATACCAGGAAGTGCTTACCGATCCCAGTTATGCCGGCCAGCTCATCACCTTCACGTATCCAGAGATAGGCAATACGGGGGTCAATCCTGATGATCAAGAAGCAGATCAGCCCCATGCCCGTGGATTGATTGTGCGGCAGTTGGCTCCTCAACCAAGCAACTGGCGGAGCCAACAGTCCCTTCCAAAATGGATGGAGGAGAACGATGTGATTGGAATCCAGGGTGTCGACACCCGTGCTTTGGTGAGGCACCTTCGTGCATTGGGACCAATGAACGGGGTGATCAGTAGCGACGGTCGTTCAGCTCTGGAGCTTTTGGAAGAACTGAATCAGGCCCCTTCGATGGAGGGACTGAACCTTGCCGATCAGGTTTCCACCCGAACGCCCTATGTCTGGAGCGAGCCATGTCGCGTAAGTTTTGATCAACGACTTCAGAAACGCCCTGATCGCCCGTATCGCGTTGTAGTTCTTGATTTCGGCATTAAACGAGCCATCTTGAATCGGCTTGTCGGGCATGGCTGTGAACTCATTGTTTTACCAGCCAATACGACGATCAACACCGTGCTGTCCCATGAACCTGAGGGCGTTTTTCTGTCCAACGGACCTGGGGATCCAGCGGCTGTGAAATCTGGGATCAGGTTGGCACGCGCTTTGCTGGAGCAACGCCATTTACCGATGTTTGGGATTTGTCTTGGTCATCAAATCCTGGGACTTGCCCTAGGCGGCAAAACCTTCAAACTGGCCTACGGCCATCGCGGTCTGAATCATCCATGTGGCAGCAGTGGACACGTGGAAATCACGAGTCAGAACCACGGATTTGCTCTCGACGCAGCCTCATTACCTGCGGATCAAGTTGCAGTGACCCATCTCAATCTGAATGACAGAACGGTAGCCGCAATGGAGCATCGGGATCAACCCGTGTTTGGCGTTCAATATCACCCTGAAGCCAGCCCTGGCCCCCATGATGCTGATCATCATTTCGCCCGATTTACAACCTTGATGGCTGATCGCCGCTGAATCGTGGTGAGAACGTGCCCATCTCACTATTATTTGCTCCAACAGAAATCCGGGGGATTGGTCCCATTACTGAACTGCAGCGATTAACCGTTTCGCTTCGGGGTGGCTTCGAGCAAAAACGTGACTGCGTGGTGTTTCATTTCACTGGTCAGCTTGATGCCTATTCCGAGAGTCAGTTCATGACCTACGTGACTGATGTCCTTAAAACGAACAAGTCACCGGCCGTGATTGACCTCGTCAAGATTGATTTCCTTGACTCTTCTGGGCTTGGCGTTCTTGTGCAGGTTGCCAAGCAGTGCAAAGACAGCAAAAGGCGTTTCGCGGTGGTGGGAAATGCTCGCGTGATTCAAACCGTCAAACTTGTACGACTTGAAGACTTTCTCCACTTAATGGAAAATCTCGAGGAAGCTGTTAACAAACTTGCAAGTTGAGCGATTGGATTCGCTTCCAGTCTTCGCAAGCACCCGATCGAGATTTGGGTTCTTTGCAACTGGCCTGGCTAGGAGACGCCGTTTGGGAACTGCATCAGCGACTTAAATTCTGCAAAACCCCGGGGCGATCGCATGATCTTCATCAGGCTGTGGTTTCTCAAGTGCGGGCCGATGCACAAGCCAAGGCCTTAGAGAAACTTGAACCATTTCTGACCAATCAGGAACTGGATCTTGTCAGACGAGGACGCAACAAGGCTGGTCGAGGCCCCAAGGGTGGGGATGCAGGTGTGTATGGCAGAGCAACAGGATTTGAGACAATGGTGGGCTGGCTCTTTCTGCAAAATCCAGCGCGGCTTGCGCAGCTCTTGGATCGCCTCGAGGAGACCGACAACGCCCTGTCATAACAACCCATTCCATGAGCTCACGATTCGAACGCCGCCCCTCCCAAGGTTCTGGCAGCGGCTCAGGTGCACGCGGTCGTCGTCCTTTTCGCGATGGACCACCGCCTATGCGTCGCGATCGCGATGCAACATGGAGTGGACGCTCTGAGGCTGGGAACTCAGGCCGTCGCTTTAGGGATTCTCGCTTTGATGAGCGTCGCTCTTCAGATCAACGTTCTTCTTCCCGTCGCCCCACTGACCGCAGATCACCGGAGCGCAGATCAACAAACCGTCCCCCCTCTGATCGACGTCTCTCAGACCGCAGGACTTCAGCTTTGGATTCGAGTTCTACTGACCGCAGGCCCTCAATTGATCGGCGTTTCTCTGAAAAGCGTTCATCTGAAGGCCGTGTTGCGGAAGGCAGTTTTTCGGAACGTCGCTCTCGAGAGTCCAGTCCGAGAGATCGAAGCCCGTCCTTTGATCGCCGATTCCCTAATCAAACCAATGGAGATCGACGACCACATTTTGAAGAGCGACGTCCCTACAACTCTGCCAAAAACAAGCGCTCATCATCACCACGACAGGAAGATAAGCCGCGTGGTGAGTCCAGTCCGCATGCCGCTGACCCCGTAGCCGATGATCTGCTCTGGGGTCGACATGCCACACAAGCTGCCTTGGAAGCCTGCAGACCGATTCATCGAATCTGGTGCACCTCTGAACTACGTAGTTCCTCAAAATTCCTTCAGCTTCTAAAAGAGGCCAAATCCTCCGGAGTGTTAGTTGAAGAAGTCACCTGGGCAAGACTGGGACAACTGACTGGTGGAGCTGTTCACCAGGGCATTGTTTTACAGACTGCAGCAGCAGAAACCTTTGATTTAGGAGATCTGGTGCAAGGGTGCAGCTCCTTGGGAGAAGCGCCTCTGTTGTTAGCTCTTGACGGCCTGACTGATCCCCAAAACTTAGGTGCGATTGTCCGTTCAGCGGAAGCGCTCGGAGCACACGGCGTCGTTCTTCCGCAAAGACGAAGTGCTGGATTGACTGGTTCTGTAGCCAAGGTTGCGGCCGGAGCACTGGAGCATCTACCTGTCGCTCGTGTCGTGAATCTCAATCGTTCCCTTGAAACCTTGAAATCAGCTGGTTATCGGGTGATCGGATTGGCAGAGGAAGGTGACCTCACCCTCGAAGAGGTGGATCTGGACGGCCCTCTTGTCATCGTGACCGGCTCAGAAGGCCAAGGCCTGTCCATGTTGACGCGTCGTCATTGCGATCAGCTGATTCGCATTCCCTTGAGAGGGGTAACTCCAAGCCTGAATGCATCGGTTGCAACAGCACTCTGCATGTATGAAGTTGCCCGTCGAGGTTGGATGAAGGGAATTAAGGGGCAGAATCCATCCCCAAGAATCACCAGGCCTCAGTTAAGTGGATCCTCACCTTCACCCGACAAGGTTGATCCCCAGCCCGTGGAGGAAAGCCTCAAGGATCAGCCTTCCGAGAGGGTAACGGTCAGTCTTGATCTCGAGAGAGAAGCTTCTCCAATGTCAGGATCTGAGGCTTTTGGAGTGAGTATTGATCTCTAATTTCAACGAAACGCCTTGCAGCAAGGCACAATGATTTGACCTCGACAGCTCTTGCATGAGCCCCCTGATCAGGCCCCTGCGCAGTCTCGCCAACGGTCTCGGCTTCGCATGGTGGGCGCGTGTCCACACGCACGGACCTGATGTCACCTATTGGTTCGGTCCATTTGTCACAAAGAGCGGCTTAGAAAAGGTTCTGCCTGCTTTTCTTGAAGATCTCTCTTCAGAAGCGCCCACCTCTTTGGATCATTCGATTCTTCGCTGTCGTCGATCCGAACCCTTCACGATCAACGCTCAGGGATGAAACTGATAGCGTCATTGCTGGAAATCAAATCCTGCAGATGGCGATTGCCGAGTGGCGTCAGCAACTAGAAAATGGTGATGTATCTGCCAGGGAGCTGACCGATCATCATTTGGCTCGAATTGAGGCCATTGATCCAAGCGTTCATGCCTTTCTAGAGGTCACAGCTGATCGAGCTCGCGCCGATGCCGATCGGATTGACGAGGCTCGAGCAGCAGGCGAATCGCTACCTCCACTTGCGGGAGTGCCCATTGCCATCAAGGACAACCTGTGCACGAAGGGAGTTCGGACGACCTGCTCCAGTCGGATGCTGAAGTCTTTTGTTCCGCCTTATGAATCGACAGTCAGTGATCGACTCTGGCGTTCCGGGGCAGTTCTGATCGGGAAGACCAATCTTGACGAGTTCGCCATGGGCGGATCGACTGAAACCTCTGCTTTTGGTCCAACAGCCAATCCCTGGAATACGGACTACGTACCTGGAGGTAGTTCTGGCGGAAGTGCTGCAGCTGTTGCGGCAGGTGAATGCATGGCTTCTCTCGGGTCTGACACCGGTGGATCGATCCGACAACCAGCTTCCTTTTGTGGTGTTGTTGGCCTGAAGCCCACCTATGGCCGCGTGAGCCGCTACGGGCTGGTGGCTTTTGCAAGCTCACTGGACCAAGTAGGTCCTTTTGCCACTTCAGTTTCCGATGCGGCTGAATTGCTACAAGCAATCGCTGGGGAAGATTCGCGAGATTCAACCTGCCTGAAAGCCCCTGTACCCAATTACCGCAGTGCCATTGGTCGCTCTATCCAAGGGCTCCGGGTCGGGGTGGTTCGAGAATGCTTTGAGCAGGAAGGATTGGACGCTGAGGTCAAAGCCTCAGTGCTTGGCGCTGCCGATCAGCTGCAGTCACTAGGAGCCGAGCTCGTGGATGTCAGTTGCCCACGATTTAACGACGGCATTGCCACCTACTACGTCATTGCCCCATCAGAAGCATCAGCCAACTTGGCGCGTTACGACGGAGTGAAGTACGGCTTCCGTGCCGACGATGCTTCCAGCCTTGCTGCCATGACGGCACGCAGCCGAGCCGAAGGGTTCGGCAGCGAGGTTCAACGTCGAATTTTAATTGGCACCTATGCCCTCTCAGCAGGATATGTGGAGGCTTACTACCGCAAAGCTCAGCAGGTTCGAACCTTGATTCGTAAGGACTTCGAGACAGCCTTTGCCTCCGTCGATGTCTTGTTGACACCGACCGCCCCATCCACTGCATTCGCCTCTGGAACACACGCGGATGACCCCCTAGCGATGTACCTGGCGGATCTACTCACCATTCCTGCCAACCTTGCTGGACTACCAGCCATCAATGTTCCTTGCGGTTTCGACAACAAGGGATTGCCGATCGGTCTTCAACTCATTGGCAATGTGCTTGAGGAATCTCTGCTGCTCCAAGTCGCTCACCAGTACGAGCAGTCTGCAAATGTGATGATGCAGCGCCCGAGGGGGAGTTTTGTTCCAGCCTGAGCTCACCAGCTTCAACCCCTGCATCTAGCGTTTTAGGAGATTGACACCGCTGCATCTTGCGGATGCGCTTAGTCTGGTCGCATGGCATTTGTTCCTCTTCATAACCACAGCGACTACAGCCTTCTGGACGGAGCCTCGCAACTCCCCCAAATGGTGGAGCGTGCGAAGGAATTAGGGATGCCAGCTCTGGCCCTTACGGATCACGGCGTGATGTACGGAGCCATTGAACTGCTGAAGTTGTGCAAGGGAGCCGGAATCAAGCCGATTATTGGCAATGAAATGTATGTCATCAATGGATCCATTGATGACCCCCAACCCAAAAAAGAGCGCCGATATCACCTTGTAGTACTGGCTAAGAATGCCACTGGCTATCGCAACTTAGTCAAGCTAACCAGCATCAGCCATCTCCGTGGAATGCGTGGGCGAGGAATTTTTTCACGTGCTTGTATTGACAAACAACTCCTCAAGCAGTTCGGAGAGGGTTTAATCGTGGCCACGGCTTGTCTTGGTGGTGAAATTCCACAGGCAATCATGCGTAATCGACCTGACGTGGCGAGAGAAATAGCCCTTTGGTATCAGGAAACTTTTGGCGATGACTTTTATCTTGAAATCCAAGATCACGGATCACCTGAAGATCGGATTGTCAATGTAGAAATTGTAAAAATAGCGAAGGATCTTGGAATTCGCCTGATTGCAACGAACGATGCTCATTACCTCACACGTCATGATGTCGAAGCTCACGATGCCTTGCTGTGCGTACTGACAGGCAAACTCATCAGCGATGTCAAACGGTTGCGGTACACAGGCACTGAATATCTCAAGAGTGAGGAGGAGATGAAGCGACTATTTACTGACCACATTGAGCCAGATGTGGTGTCGGAAGCCATTAGCAACACAGTGCAAGTTGCCGAAAAAATTGAGGACTACGACATTCTCGGTCACTATCAGATGCCTCGTTTTCCTATACCAGAGCAACACACTCCTGTTAGTTATCTACGCGAGGTCACTGAACAGGGGCTATGCAAACGACTGGAGATTAAGAGCACTACAGAGATTGATCTCATTTATAAAGAGCGTCTCCAGCATGAATTAAAGATCATGGAGCAGATGGGATTCCCCACCTATTTCCTTGTGGTGTGGGATTACATCCGTTTTGCACGGGAGCAGGGAATTCCAGTAGGTCCAGGACGAGGTTCTGCTGCAGGCTCACTTGTGGCCTATGCCCTAGGCATCACCAATATTGATCCTGTCAGCAATGGCCTTCTGTTTGAGCGATTCCTTAATCCAGAACGCAAATCAATGCCTGATATTGACACCGATTTCTGTATCGCACGTCGCGGAGAAGTGATCGATTACGTCACTCGTCGCTACGGCGATGACAAGGTGGCTCAGATCATCACATTCAACCGCATGACATCCAAAGCGGTACTTAAAGATGTAGCACGAGTGCTCGACATTCCATACGGCGATGCGGATCGACTTGCAAAGTTAATCCCAGTGGTTCGGGGAAAACCTGCCAAGTTGGCGGCAATGATCAGTGACGAATCTCCCAATCCTGAATTTCGCGAAAAGTATCAAAAAGATCCGACTGTGAAGCGTTGGGTTGATATGGCGATGCGGATTGAAGGAACGAACAAAACATTCGGTGTTCACGCGGCAGGTGTTGTGATTGCAGCAGACCCTTTGGATGAACTCGTACCTCTTCAAAGAAACAACGATGGACAGATCATCACTCAATACTTCATGGAAGATGTGGAGTCCATGGGACTATTGAAGATGGATTTCCTTGGCCTTAAAAACCTCACGATGATCGATAAAACTCTGGAACTTGTAGCGAGCAGCATTGGAGAACGCATTGATCCAGACAAACTTCCATCGGAGGATCCGGAAACATTTGCTCTCTTAGCTCGTGGTGATCTTGAAGGAATTTTTCAGCTTGAGTCCACTGGAATGAGGCAAATCGTTCGCGACCTCAAGCCATCATCTCTTGAAGATATTTCTTCAATTTTGGCGCTCTATCGCCCCGGTCCACTCGATGCAGGATTGATCCCTAAATTTATCAATCGAAAACATGGTCGTGAAGTCATTGATTTTGCTCATCATTCGATTGAACCAATCCTTCAAGAGACCTATGGAATCATGGTTTATCAGGAGCAAATCATGAAAATTGCTCAAGACATGGCTGGATATTCGCTTGGCGAAGCGGATTTACTCAGGCGCGCGATGGGCAAGAAGAAAGTGTCAGAAATGCAGAAACATCGAGGCATTTTTGTCGAGGGTGCTGCTGAGCGAGGAGTCGAAAAAAAGGTTGCTGATGAATTATTCGACCAAATGGTTTTATTTGCTGAATATTGCTTCAACAAGAGTCATTCCACTGCCTATGGAGCTGTTACTTACCAGACTGCATATTTAAAAGCGCATTACCCGGTGGCTTACATGGCTGCCTTGCTAACGGTTAACGCTGGAGCCAGTGACAAGGTGCAGCGCTATATCTCAAATTGCAATGCCATGGGCATTGAAGTGATGCCTCCGGATATCAATGCATCCGGAATTGATTTCACTCCCAAAGGTGAGCGCATCCTGTTTGGCTTATCTGCTGTTCGCAACCTCGGCGACGGAGCCATTCGCGCAGTCATTGCGTCCAGGCAAGAGGAAGGATGTTTCGAGTCCTTAGCGGATCTCTGCGATCGACTTCCTTCTTCAGTGTTGAATCGAAGAAGCATAGAATCACTGATCCATTGCGGAGCAATGGATGCACTCGAGCCGAAAGCCAATCGAGCTCAATTGATGGCTGATTTGGATCTTCTTCTGGATTGGGCCACATCACGAGCCAAAGATCGAGCCAGTGGTCAGGGAAATTTGTTTGATCTGATGGCAGCACCGAGTGATGGTGCTGATTCCGCGGTCAAGGATCTCAGCCTGGCGCCCAAAGCCCCTGCAGTTAAGGATTACCACCCCACGGAAAAGCTCAGATTGGAAAAGGATCTCGTGGGTTTCTATCTTTCCGACCATCCGTTAAAACAGCTCACTCCGCCCGCGAAGCTATTGGCTCCAATCGGCCTCGGAAGTCTTGAAGAACAAGCCGATAAATCCAAGGTCAGCGCTATCGCCATGATCAGTGAGATGCGTCAGGTCACCACTCGAAAGGGAGATCGAATGGCAATCCTGACCCTCGAAGATCTCACTGGTTCTTGTGAAGCCGTGGTCTTTCCCAAAAGCTATGCACGTTTATCGGATCACCTCGTCGCTGAAGCTCGCCTGCTTGTCTGGGCAGCTGTCGATCGCCGTGACGATCGGGTCCAACTGATCATTGATGACTGTCGAGCCATCGATGATTTGCGCTTGCTGATGGTGGAACTTGATCCTGAGCAGGCCAGTGATGTAGCTGTACAGCACAAACTGCGTGAATGTCTTCAGGCTTATCGCCCTGACCAGGAGGAATTAGGTGTGCGAGTGCCAGTCATCGCTGCAGTGCGTCAAGGCACAGCTGTTCGCTATGTGCGACTTGGTCCTCAGTTCTGCGTGCGTGATGCTTCCGCTGCCGCCGTTCACTTACAAGAACGTTCTTTCAAGGTTCAATGTAGTGAACCTCTTCTCAATTAAAGGGGAGAATTAAACTGAAACTGAAACAAAAGCCAATTCAACTCTGTTGTTGAGTACGAATCGATTCTCTCATTCTCTGGAAATTGATCTTGATATTCTCCAGCCCAAGGAATGTCCCCGATTCTTGTTCCCAGCTGGCAGATAAAACTCCATAGCTCAGTCCACCCAGCCCCAACAAAAAGAAACCTCCTGAGACAATCAATGTGACACCAGGAGGAACATCCAGTATTTGACGAGAAACCAGAAAGTAACTGGCTACAAAGACACCCATTCCGATGATGGAAGGAATCCCGGTGGCTATTGCTACCCGACGTGCCATGCGATTGGCAACAGCCTTCGGTATGGGTTGGCTACGTACAGATGTTGCTGAATTTTTGCCAGGTTTTGCTTGAGATTTGGATCCATCAGCTGATCGTCGCGGCTCAAAAGGCAAGGAGTTGCGTCGGTCAGCCATGGCTATGGGGGTCTTGAACTCAAATGCAGCTTGCTTAGCCGCGAATTCCAAGCTTAGAAATCAAATCGCTGTAGCGCTGTTCGCTTTTGCCACGAACATAACCAAGCAAACGCTTGCGACGTCCAATCATTTTCAACAGGCCCTGACGAGACGAATAATCGTGGATGTTCTGTTGAAGATGGCTGCTCAGCTTCGAGATGCGCTCGCTCAGCATGGCGACCTGAACCTCTGCCGATCCTGTATCGGTGGCATGGGTTTGATGGCTGTTGATGAGTTGCTGCTTTTCAGTGGTATCAAGCGACATGCGCGGCGTCCGGACCTTTCAGGGCAAAGATCTAATTTACCTCTTCATGTGCAGAATGAGGAAGACTTTACGTAAGCAAGTCCTATCAATGGATTTGACGGAAAACAAGTCCACAGGTAGCTGTACCAAGTGGCTGTTCCCATAGGAATAGTGCAGCGATGGGCTCAGCTTCAAAGCTCGCTAGGGCGGACGGAGGTCAAGCCTGCGGCTCCGTGGTACGTCCACAGATGCACCTCAGTGCGCTTAGACGCAATGACGCGGGCAGCCTTGCTTCGACAAACGGGTGCTACTGCTCAGGATCGTTGTGTGAGACATGGATCTCCGCGATTGCAAAATCCGAGCACTGACAGTCAGGTCCCAGCATTTCTTCGAGATCAGCGTGGGAGCATCCATCAACCCAATCCAAGACAGCGATCTCAGCAGACAAAATCCCCAAGCTGATGACAAAGCTCGCGTTTGCTTCGGTAGATGTGGGGGAACACCTAAAAATCCTGGGATTCAAGGCCCAGGGCGTTCTTTTGTCGTAACGTCAATACATGAAAAAAATCATTCTTATTCTTTTCATTGTATTAGCAGCTGGTGGCTGGTCTGGAGGCACTTATGGATCACGCATAGAAGCCAGGAAGGCAAGCCAAAAATGGCAGAAAGCTGATCCTAATAATCGAGTTTGCCATCTATCAAGTGACTACCGGGAGAAACAATTCAATTGTTTCCAAAAAGATAGTGATGAACAGAACTATGACGATCCAAAATATTTTTATTTTAAATGGGGCAGTCAATAATTTCTTTGCCGTGGATCGCAAGAAGTTCGCGCTGTCTCCATCAATCGCTCTCACTGTTGGGCGAACTCTTTAGTTCCATAGGAAGAGCCCGAGTCTGGGAGGTGCGTGGAACTCCTAAGGTTTGAACGCTCGGCGCCTAAACGAATTGTACAGATTCCATGGATTGACTTCTTCCTTGTGTTGAGTCGTGAGTGTGGGGTTCTTCTGCCAACCATTGTCGGTTAGACCCTTGCATCTGTTGCTCGCGCCAATGTTTTTTTGAACCAATGTCGTATTGGGTTGTACGAAATTCGAATACTCTGATTAGCTTCAACAGCTTTGATCGAAAATCGATCAATTTTGGGTTGCGTCATTCCGCCAACCTGGCGGTTTGTCGTTTGCGCCATTGGGCCAATACTTTTTGGCCCTTTGGCAATACCACCACTGAACAACACAGGGGAGTGGCATATCGAGTTGGCGCCAGGGGCTCCAAAGCTCGTCCATCAACAGCTGTTGAATCACAGATTATTCCAAACTCTCATCAATAGGGCAGTGATCGCCAATGCGGTCTTACACAGCAACATCTTTTGCTGTTGCAACACCGTTGTCCATCCACTCGAACTGGACCGACCACAAGATCCGTTTTTAGCTGCTCAACAGCAGTTGCCATACGTTGAAGGTTCAGAGCCTTATGAAAGCCAGTTCTTGCCTTCTGATACAGGGTTTGATGAGCTCTGTAGAAATCCATCTGGAGAAACCAATAACCTTCCAAGGACTTTCTTCTTCTCAGCAGTCGCAATTAGTTGCCCAAGGTCCACCCCTGATGGCGTAGTTCTCAGGACCATCAAGAGTTCGGTTTAATCAACAGTGATCGGCAGTCGCTTTCCAAGCAATGAGTTGCTTGCAGTCTGGCGATATGGACGGACAGCTCCCAGAATAAGTTTCAGGCATGGCTTCAAAGTCGAACTCACAGCTCTTGAACTGCTCTGAAGAGATTGAGACGATTCACAAGAAGGAATTGATTGTCATCCCTTCGTTGCCATTTAGCATCAATGCAAATGTGAATTAGAGCTCAAGTTCTATTTCTCCAGAGTCAGCGAGCAAGTCTTAGTACCACCATTGAATGCACCAGAGGTCTTACGCAGAAGGACGATTTAACCAACGCAAACTGGCCCGTAACCAACCATCACCGTCATCAGAGGCCGGGACATCACTTCCTGCCGCCACTGCGCGCATGGCTCGACGGATCTCCAGGTCCTCGTAGCCCAGTGCGCTCAAAGTGAGTTGTAAATCCTCAAGAGGGTCAGGCTGAATCGGTAGCTGTTTGAGGTCACTCCGATCAACAAGAGAAAGCCCGGAAGAATCACTCTCGTGCTGCGCACTCCAGGCACCAAGACGATCACGCAGTTCCACAGCGAGCCGCTCAGCTGTTCGTTTACCAACCCCCTGAGCCTGGGTCAGTCGGCGCAGATCACCATCGATGATGGCTTCAATCAGCTCTTCTGCCCTACAGCACTCCAATAATGCAAGACCCATCTGGGGCCCGACACCATTGACGCTGATCAGAACTCGAAACAGGTCTCGCTCCCTTCGATCAGGGAAACCAAACAAACTGGATCCATCGTCCCGCTGAACCTGATGAATCCAAACGGTGCAAATCGTACCGGCGGAGAGTGGTTGCAGGTATCGAGAAGCCAATTGGACTTCGTAACCAACTCCAGCGCAGGCAATAACCAAGCCCTGACGTCCGCCCTGACTCCAGTGTTCGATGCGCTCACCTTGCAGCCAACCGATCATGCGAAAGAGTCCAATTGCTGTATCAACATTTGCTCGGGCACTGAGTATGAGAAGGAATCAGACCAATCAACCTGTGAGCCAAGACCAGCCAGCTCACACAGGATGGTCAGTCTGCGAAATGAGATTCGCTCGATCATCCGTAAGAAAAACCCAGCAAGACGCACATTGATCTGTTCCTTTTTAGAACTGAATTTCGCACCACTGTTACCACCAGACTGAACCTGAGCCATAGAAAAGATCTGGTCTTTGGTCAAAAAATCACAAAAGCCTTCTTCTGCTCATCAAAGGAGCGCAGGAGGGAAACTGACTCTCAAAGTCCCTCATAAGAGCTCCAAAGCAGTCGTGGAGCTCTGAACGTTTGGATCGATCACGAAGATGCTCAGAAAAGGCAATGGCAGCATGCCCAAAGAAGTGGAGCAACGGTTCAACGAAACGACAGACATAAAAAAGAAGGCCAGGAAGCCTTCTTTAGGGGTGTGAGGAACCAAATCGTGTGAGGAGATGGCTTCTCCATCGATAGGAACACTGAGCCAATGAGTCAACAAGCTGATGCTCTGAGGTTTGTTGCAACTGACAGACCTTACTGTGTACTGATGTGCATCAGAACCTCTTGAAATCAAAGCGTCAAGCCAAAACCAACACAGGACAAACTCGTCAATCACGGCCCCAATCAACCGGATATGGAGACAATGCCTTTGAATCCACAAAAAAGGCGATTACCTGCACATCATCGATTCAAGCTTTTAATCTTGATCCACGCAGAAACCCTGACCTGTTAAGGTAAAGAAATAATGGAAATAATTATCGCTTTCATTATATTTGTGTGAGGTTTAATTTGAAACTATTTCGCAAACTGCTGGTGGCTCCAGCGGCTCTGGGTCTTCTGGCCCCTGTGGCTGCGAACGCCACTGAGCTGAACATCAACGGTGTGTCTGACTACACCGCCACTGGTGAACAGGTCACCAGCATCACTCAGTTTTCTGATGTGTACCCCACGGATTGGGCCTATCAGGCCCTGAGCAACCTGATCGAACGCTACGGCTGCGTCGCTGGATACCCCAACGGCACCTACCGCGGCAACAGGGCGATGACCCGCTTTGAAGCGGCGGCTCTGTTGAACGCCTGTCTCGATCGCGTCACCGAAGTGACCGACGAACTCAAGCGCTTGATGAAAGAGTTCGAGAAGGAACTCGCCATCCTCAAGGGCCGTGTGGACGGACTGGAAGCCCGTGTTGGTGAACTGGAAGCCACTCAGTTCTCCACCACCACCAAGCTGAAAGGTCTAGCGACTTTTGCCATTGGCGCTAATAACTTTTATGGAACGAAATCATTAACTCGTGAAAGCAAACGCGAGTTTGGAGGCACCACGTTTAATTACGACCTTCAATTAAGCCTTGAAACAAGTTTCACAGGAAAAGATCTACTCCTTACGGTCTTAAGATCTGGAAACTTTGAAACATCTGCATTTGGTGATGGTGGTGGACCAACAGGACTATCCACCTTGGAAACCGCATTCCAAGAAGACTCTGGCCCTAATTCCGTAGGGATCGATAAATTATTTTATCAATTCCCAGTTGGCAGCTCATTCACCTTCACTTTGGGTGGACAAGTAGGCCAAGAGGACATGCTGGCTGTTTGGCCAAGTGCATATCCAAGTGAAACTATTTTAAATGTAACGACTCTCAATGGCGCGCCAGCTGCTTACAACAAAAATCTAGGGCCAGGTGCGGGTGTGAGCTGGGCAACAGAAAGCGGATTTAGCATTTCTGCTAACTACGTTGCAGCGAATGGAGCCATTGGAAATCCCAGGGAAGGTGGAATTGCGACCAGGAATTCATTGTCCTCTGGAACAGTTCAAATTGCCTATGAATCAGAGAACTGGAACATAGCCGCTATTTATTCTGGAATCCAGAATTCAGCACAACTAATAGGAGGGTTTGGTACGACTTTTAATGAAGTGTTCACTGGCTCCAATGCCTTTATGAATGCATGGGGCATTGGTGGTTCATGGCAACCTCAAGAGAGTGGCTGGATCCCCTCTATTTCTGCTGGATACGGATACAACACTGTAGAGGCAAACATTGATTTCGAAGTTTCAGGGAGCCAATCCTGGCTTGTAGGCCTGCAGTGGAATGATGTGTTCCTTAAGGGGAACAATGCTGGTATGGCCGTTGGTCAACCCGTTTTTGCCACAAGACAGAAAGGAGATTTCACTCCAGGAGACGGCAACTATGTATGGGAATGGTGGTATCAATTCCAGGTTACAGACAATATTAGCGTTACACCTGCATTGTTTTATCTCTCGAGTCCACTTGGCCAGTTCACTGAGCAGTTCACTGAGCAATTTGCTGGCAATGGCGCAACTTTTTCACAGCTTGGAGGACTCGTTAAAACTTCATTTAAATTCTAGATATGTCCAGGCCTGATTTGCATCAGGCCTGGTTTCAATAGTCACGAAAAAATCACAACTGAAGCGATGATCACGAAAAATCTTGCCAAAATCATATTATTGCATGAGCATAGAAGAGCTTGAATGGACAAGCTCTCACTTCAAAACCAGATCTCACTGAACCTGAACTTACATCGCCGTAAAAAATCGATTCCCGCAAAAGACGACTGCAGTGCAACAACAATCACATAAACAAATTTCCCAGCCAAAGCATTCATCGGCCACCTCCTAGTATGACAACAAAACTCCCATTTTATCAAAAAAAATACAACCAGAAACTAACTACACTGATGAGCTGCCATAGGCTAGTCCGTTCAGAACGTATCTGAATCGATTGATGAAATTGAGTGCAAAGACACAGCAATACTTGGCATGGACCAAGCCTTCTCGTTAGATTTTACCTACCCTTTATCCTGAATTAGTAATCTCAATCAAATAATCCGTACACCATCTATGATCGGAACGACAGAAATCCATGATTTGGTTATCAAAGACCTCATCTGCTCATGTTGACTGACCTGGCTGGCCTTTCATGTCAAAACTTTTGGATTGTTCCTTCCAAACGCCTCGTTGAGGGGTTGTTGGTTTTAGCGCTGGTGTTGCTCCTAAGCGTGGGATTAACCGGGTGTGGGCCCTTCGACCAACCGCCACGAAGTGTGCTGTTGAAAGCTCTTGGTCTACAGATTGAATTGACCCAAACGGCGATTGCCCACTCTTTGGAGTTAGAGCCAGCTGGGGTCCCGGAGGTGAGTCGTGTGCGCATAGAAAATCAAGAGTCCATTCGCTTGGGTGAGCAACGCGGAATCCATCTCAGAGGCCGTTTCGACTGGCGACTGCCAGCTGACCCCGTACGTGTTGACAGTCCTTTTGAACTTTTCTTGGAGCGTGGTGAACAGGGTGAAAGCTGGCAATTGATTCAACCTGTTGGCTCCAGCGATGGAACATCTCAGGATTGGATCACCCATCCGCTACCGATAGATTCGCCCTGAACCCAACGATCAAATCGTTAGGCCTCTGGTTGTCTGGAAGACCTCGCGCTCAAGCTGATCAAGGTCGCTCCTAAAACGCACATGGCACCAAGCACCACGCCGCCGGTAATCGGCTCTGCGAAAAACAACATTCCCCAAAAAGACGCAAACACCACCTGGACGTAATTGATCGAGGTGGCTCGGGCTGCGGGAAGAGCAGCAAGGCCTTCGGTTAACCAGATTTGCCCAAGTTGAGTAAATAAACCAACCCCCAGTAGCCAGATCCATTCCGTTGGTGTTGGCAAGAGAGTGGGTTGGCCCCAAAGCAACAGCAGAGTCGCGGGCACAGAAACCAATGGGAAGTAAAAGACAATCACCAGCGGGTGCTCTTTCACTGAGAGTTGACGCACACTTACGTATGAAAGTGCCGTCAGCAAAGCTCCGCTCACGCCAATTAGGGCTGCCATTACTGGCAGGTTTTGCGTTGTGCTGTCGACCCACTGTGGCTGCACAACCAAAGTGACACCGACCAGCCCCAAAAGCACTGCAATGCCAAGGCGCCGTCTCACATATTCACCCAGCAGCAACCATGCCGCCAAAGCTGTCAGGGTTGGATAGGTGTATTGCAGCAGGGTGGCCGCTGCTAAAGGCAGTCTTGCCAGTGCGTCAAAAAAACACAACAGAGCTGCAGTTCCAAGCCCCCCACGTACCAATAACAATCTCCGTTGCTCTCCCCACGGTGAGACCCCAAGGCGACGAAGCATTGCCAAGGTAATGGCAATGCTGATCAAAGAGCGCACCAACACGACCTCCGCCACTGGTAAACGTCCTCCCAGGTATTTCACGCAGACGGTCATCAAACTGAAAGCCAGTGCACAAGCAATCAGAAGACCGCAGGCGCGCCATTCTTGTGCCGTCTGGCTGCCTTTGATTGCGCGTAGCAGCCCTTGCATGGTTGATCAACAGCTTTCAAAAAAGTACAAGCCTGCTTTTACAGGCTTTTCTAAATGTATGACCCAATGATTGAAACACCGGGCTAAAACTCCAGAGTGAAACTTCGTGAGGTGGGGACGATCATCAGGGGTTTTTTGGAGTATCTAATCCAGAGATTGAACGCAAAATATGATCGAACGATATTCTGTCCTGCCTTGAAAGCTCGGAACATCCATTAGATACGGACTTCCAACATCCTTGCTGAATCCATGCGTTCTGCTTCTCGTGAGAGAAATTCGTACCACATGCTCACCAGGACATTGAAAGTGTTGAGCGCCCGAATTTGCTCATCTGAACCGGGATCAGTGTACTTAAAATCCATAAACATTCGATCAGCAATGACCTGTTGCTCCTTACACCTTGTATCAATCGACATTGATCATCCCTGAGTTTGAGATTTCTTGACGACAGGGAGGTCAGAGGGCTGCACAAGAACAAAAATCACAGCAGCAGAAATGACTGCGGTGAAGCCAAGCAATCCAATGAACGCAGTTATGCAGTCAACCATTGGCATACTTCATGAAGTCACGCAAAGAGCCTAGTCTTTTCGTGAAGAATTGTAAACAGACTGATCGCTGGATCAGCTTAAGTGCTTACACACTTGATCCGAGCACTCCAAGACTGCGCAGCGGTTCAGGCGGACCTACAAACATCACTGAACTGTCCCAGCTATCAGAGCACTCTTAAGGAAGCAGGAGCCCCTGGCTTTAGTACGGCCCCGTTGCAACACGATGCTTGTACAAGTAGATCAGACGATTGCATTGATCACGATTGGCACATGGCGAAGGGATCTAGCCATAGGAGCAAGCAGGCATCCAAGAATTGCAGGGGCAACCGGATACTCCCAGCCTCAGACGAGAAGGAGAGACGAATGCAGTCAGGCCTTGAGGGTGAGCTGATCTGACCTGCATTCACTGGATGGCATGCCCTTCTCATGCCTGACAATCCATGGCACATGGCGTCGATCGTTCGTTTAGTCGCAATGGAGACATCCAACAGCTGTCTCGAAGATTAATTTTCTTTTTTGACAAATACTTGTTATGGGATTTCTGCTTGTCGCTGGTTGCATGGCTTTAGCAGCCGTCATGTCTGCATCGTTAACCGAGAAAAACTGATCTAGATTCGAAATCATCCAATCACATGTTTTGATGTTTTTGTTCCAAGCAGGAGCAACTCATCACTGTAGTCCTACAATTTTTTGAATCACTACCGATCACACACGGCGTATCAGCTTCAAAGAATTCTGTTGATTAAAGCTCCATCTAATTAACCACAATGCTTAGCATCCAAAAATTTTGGAAGCCACATTATTTTTCATTATCCAATCAAAGCTGGGACCTAAAAATTTCTCTCGTACTTCTTCTTCCTGCCATAGGAACCAGGAGTGTAGAAACCCATGAAAACCAGCATTTTTGTAATATCGCTCCTCCCGGCAAAGAGATTGCCCCTCATTGGATTGATTTGTCATTATCAGACAAGAGAAGCCGACACAGGCTTTTAATTTACTCAATCGCTTGACAATTCAGGCACGACGGATTCACCCTTATCTGAAGCATATTTTATATCTTGCAAGGGATGCGAAATCTCCTTATTGACATACAACTCTTTGATCTCACTTAACTCAATAAGCAACCGTTCAGCACGGCTATTTTGATCACTAATCGAGTGATGATCCAATAAATGGACTCAAAATTGGGTAAGGCACCCAACCAAGACCCAGGGTTCCAGCAACCAGCAATTGTCCTGACGGCCACGACATCGCACAAAGCCTTGGCGTTTAGCCTAGGCATCCCAAAAAGACCAATGGAATCACCTGAACGCAATGTACCGTTTTCGTAGACATTCCTCCTCGCACCGTCCAAAATGACGCGTGCCAAACCATCGCCTGCCATAAGCATCCCGAACAATTGCTGATCAATAGAGCAGAGGGTGACTTGTATATCTTCAATCTTTTAGCCAAATCTTCTTAATCGCTAATGCATTGGATGATGCTTATGAAACAGCAGGCATCCATTTTGCAGCAAATTAACATCACCTGCGTTTGCGATGAGACCGATTCGCAACAATGCAGCTTTGGCTTGAATAGCAGGGGAGTATCGAGAGCATTGCACGCAGAATAGAGACACCTAGCTTTCGTTACTGCAGTCGATCGTGACTACCTGATGGATATCATTGACAGCAGATCTTCCTCAGCAGCCCACATCCATGGACCTGAGCAGCCGTTTTCTCTAGCGGAATGGGCAAGGCAGGCTTGAGTCGCACATCAGACTAGATATGGCAGAAACGCATTGCAAACTCAGTCGCGAAAAAGAAGAACCTGTTGCCCCACGAGATGGACAGCTGTTCTTTGTATCTGGAGCCCATCGGTGAAGTTTCCAGCATCGATGTTCATCAGCCCCAGCGAGGAGTTGTCCTTCAGCACTGGTGTTGAGGACTTGTCTTAAGTCACTCCTTCAGATGTTGCAGAAGTTTTCTCCCTATCGAGTGGTTGAGTACGCCCGCATGATTGAAGAGCCGGATTGGCCCTCGATCACCGATGTCCCATCGTGGTGAACAACCACGATGGGCTCAGGTCTCGCAGAATGGTCCCATGGCGATGCCCCGTCTTCATCCCCGCACCATCGACGCCGTCAAGGAGCGAGCCGACATCGTCGATGTGATCGGTGAGCACGTGGTGCTCAAAAAGAAAGGTCGAGAGTTCGTTGGCGTTTGCCCGTTTCATGACGACAGCAAGCCCTCGATGACGGTGTCTCCGCAGAAGCAGTTTTATTACTGCTTCTCTTGCGGAGCAGGAGGAAACTCCATCAAGTTTTTGATGGAGTTTCAACGCCAGAGCTTCAGCGATGTTGTACTGGATTTAGCGCGTCGATACCAACTCCCTGTAGAGACGGTTGATGGACCGCAACAGGAGCGACTTCGTCAACAACTGTCAAGGCGTGATCAGTTGCATCGTGCTTTGGCTCTTGCCTCAGGTTGGTTTCGCAGTCAGCTGAAGAGTTCTTCCGGCGCTGACGCCCTGACTTATCTTCGCGATCAGCGTGGCTTGAGCGAAGCCACGATGGAGTCCTTTCAGCTCGGCTACGCCCCCGATCAATGGGACGGATTGATCAAGCATCTTCAACACGTTGAGGGCCTATCGCCCGACCTACTCGAATCTGCGGGCCTGGTTGTTCCCAGGAAGGGGGGAAACGGATTTTATGATCGCTTTCGTGGTCGAGTCATGGTTCCGATCCGCGATCGACAGGGCCGGGTCATTGGATTTGGAGGAAGAAGTCTTGATGGCAGTGATCCGAAATACCTGAACTCACCAGAAACGGAAGTCTTTGAGAAGGGAAAACATCTATTTGGTCTGGACCAGGCGGCCAATGCGATCCGAAAAGACGATCGAGCTGTCGTCGTAGAGGGCTATTTCGATGTCATTGCACTGCATGCGGCTGGCATCACAAATGCGGTCGCCTCTCTTGGCACGGCTCTCAGCGGACAGCAGATCACCCAGCTTTGCCGGTGCAGTGATGGCAAGCGGATCGTTCTCAATTTTGATGCTGACCGAGCAGGAATCAGAGCTGCCAACAGGGCAATCGGGGAGGTAGAGCAGCTTGCTCTTCAAGGACAACTGGAGCTGCGAGTGCTTCACACGCCCTCCGGCAAAGATCCGGATGAGTACTTAAAAGACCACGGCGCCGGTGACTATCGCGCTTTGCTCGATCAGGCTCCTCTTTGGCTCGATTGGCAGATCGAGCAAGTCCTCGAAGACCGTGATTTAAGTAAGGCTGATCAGTTTCAACAGGCCGTCAGTGGTTTGGTGGAGCTGTTGGGCAAGCTCCCTCAGTCGGCCATTCGGACTCATTACCTGCAGCAAGTCGCGGAGAGATTGAGTGGAGGCCAAGGCCGTTTGGCGTTGCAGTTGGAGCAAGATCTGCGCCAGCAGGTTCAGGGGCAGCGCTGGCATGGACGTTCCGCTCGGCATGAAAAGGCTGGAGAAATCAGCCAGCGAGAGCGCTGCGAAGCTGAGATCCTTCGCATTTACTTGCATTGTCCGATTCATCGCGCCCGGGTGCGCCTCGAATTACGGCAACGGGAATTGGAGGATTTCGCCCTGCAGCATCACCGTCTGCTGTGGTCCACGATCACAGATCTTGAGGAGGGCAACATCGGATCAGAACGGCTAGAGGCGATCAGCAGGGGCAAGGACCCTGGTCAAGAATTGGCCGATCTTGATCTTCCACGATTGCTCACCGATCAGTTGCTGCTGGAAAACAGTGACTTAGTAACCCGGCTAACACCGCTGCTAGAACCCGCTGAACTTCAGCGCCTGGCCCTGGCCCGTCCAATGGAGGTCTTACGTGGCACCGCTGCAATTCTGGAACGTCAGAAGAGTCATAAGCGCTGCCGTCATTTGCTTGAGGCCTGGGGTGGACAAAGGCTCGAGACCCTGGAGCGCTGTATCGCCTCGCTGATTGCCGATGAACAGGAGCAGGCGGGCGCGGGAGAAAAGGTGGATATGGAAGGCCGTATTCAAACGATGTTCGAACAGCTGAATGCAGATGCTCTTCGATTGCAAGAGCTCTATTACTCCGAAAGGAAGCACATTCAGCATCTTGATCAACAGCGCTGCGCTGGTTATGAGGTTGCTGTTGCTTCCCCCCCCGAATCCACGCCTCCAGCAGCTTGATGAATTGGCGTTACCGCTAACAATCTGGGGGTTTGATCTAAGAGCATCCCTTGTCAAAGCTGGGGAGCAGAGGCTGGTGCTGGTGCTCTCAGCAAAACGGGCACGCGTTTGAATGCTGGGGTACCGCTCACTGGATCCGCGGTACCTCGCATCAACACATTGGCTTCCGGATAAAACATCAACCCGCAACCCCGACGGATGGATCCAGGAATCAATTGAATCTCTTCCAGTCGACCCGCTTCACCCTGAACCGTGACCCTTTCATGAGCCACCAGACCAGCGGCCAGAAGATCCTCCGGATTGATCAGTAGCGTCTGTCGATGTGGCATGCCGCGATAGCGATCGGCGGATTTGTACACCACTGTGTTGTGTTGGCCATAACTACGAGCCGTGATGAGATTCAGAAGAAGACCACGCTCACCGTGAGCCAACCCTCCAAAATGATCAACCGAGGGGAGGCTGAGATCTGGCAACGGCGTCAAGGCCAACTGAGCTCGACCATTAGCAGTCGAGAAGTGCGGAGTCTGAAACACTCTTCCACTCACTTCAAACTCACGACTTGCTGTATCCATCTCCGCCATCGCCGCATATCCAGGAACAGTGCGAGCAATCAACGCGCGGACGTAAACAGGGTCCTGAAGTCCCCGCCAGTCGATGGGATCAGCACCAAACAAACGGTGGGCCAACTCAGCCAAAAAAACCACTTCACTGGTGAGCTGGGCATCACGCAGATGGGTGCTGCCCGGCTCATTCAGCCGCACCCAGTTGTTGCCGGATTCCACTGTTGTGCGATGCGGCGATTCAAATCTGTTGAACACCGGCAAGAGCAACGTTGTCCGAGCCGCAAGGCCTTGAAAATGCCCAAGATTGGGTTTGGTGGCGAGGTAGGCAATGGTGTCGACCTGACCAAGAGCACGACGGGCCTGAGTGCTATCGGGATTGGCTCCGTAAAGATTGCCACCTAGACAAAGCAAGGTCTGCACCACACCCCGGTCTGCCGCCTCAATCAAATCACGAGCGTGATACCCAGGCGTAGGGCTCATCGGGCGCCCGAGCAAAGCTTCTAACGCCTGTCGCATCGGTTCTCGCAACCGCACCGAAACGCCCATCGAGCCAAATCCCTGCACATTCGAGTGACCGCGAATCGGCATCGTTCCCGCCCCAGGGCGGCCAACATTGCCACTCAAAACAGCTGAATTGGCAATAGCACGCACATTGCTTGTGCCATTGGCATGATGCGTGATGCCCATCGCCCAGGCAAACACCACGGCACGGCAATCTGCTAATCGAGCAGCGGTGTGTTCAAGCTCTTCACGACTGAGACCGCAGCAATCCGTGATCGACTCCCAGCTGGTGGTCTGAATCTGTTCCAGCAATAACTCCCAGCCGTCACTATGGGCCTTCACAAAGTCCCAGGCGATGGAACCACTCTCCAACCAAGCTTTTTGAAATCCAAGAAACACTGCGGTATCTGAGCCTGGGATCGGCTGCAAAAACAAAGAAGCGATCTCACTACCACGCAACAAGGAGCGAATCGGAAATGCAGGTGAACCAAATTTGAGAAGACCAGCCTCCAAAACAGGGTTGATCACCACTACGGTTCCACCACGATTTCTGAGGCGAATCAACTCATTCATCAAGCGCGGATGGTTCGCCGGAGCATTGGAACCGACCAACACGACTCCATCCGCATGACGGAGGCTCTCTAAGCTCACATTTGAAGTGCCGCTTCCAAAGACCCGAGTGAGGCCCACACTCGATGGGGCATGGCAGAGATCGGAGCAATCGGCGAGATTGTTCGACCCATACGCACGCATCAGCAGTTGGAGCAGATAGGCAGCTTCATTGGATGAACGCCCAGAGCTGTAGGACGCCACTCGCTCCGCAGGCGCAGAAAGGAAAGCAGCGGCTAGGAGGTCATAAACCTCTTCCCAACTGATCGGCTCGTAGAAATCCTCTCCAGCTCGATGAATCAAAGGACGATCCAGGCGACCGAGCCGGTCACATGACGCTGAATCCATCTGCTGCAGCTCCGTCAGAGTGAGACGGTCAAAAACATCAGGAGGAACTGCTGACTGAAGTTCAGCATGGATTGCCTCAACACTCTTCAAACAGCGCTGGAGGGGTTCACCAAGTTCATCGCGAAAACCACCGTTCTGACCTCCAGTTCCCCATGCACATGAGAGACATGCACTGTTGTGATTTAGCGTTTTCCACAGTCTTGTGCCCCGTCGTCCCAATGACGCCTTTGCCCAGCCTGCAATCAGAGGCCATCCCCCACCCGTAACCTCTTCTCCTGGTGATTCGCCTCCTTGGATCTTCATTTGGACGAACAGGTGACAATTCCACCAACAAATTAGATGGCTTGTGTTGATTAAACCGTCAAATTTCTCATAAACAATCCATGAAATACTGAAACCTCTCTAGCTTATGGACGTTTAGTCCAGGCAAAAGGAGAGGCACGTTCTCCCCCTTGGCCAAATCTTTCCGAGGCCGCTTGACCGCTCCACTTGTTTCGCAATGGTCTTAGGGCTCCTGGGCCTTCCTTCAACAACCGTTCCGCATCCTCCATGGCGTCGCGCGGATGCTTTCATCCGCTAGGCAAACAACAAGGAAAAAGGGATGATTGAATCAAGACCTTCTCCTGAATGCAGACTTGATCAATCCGAGTCGGCGCCAGTTTGACCTGACTCCTTGCAAGGACGAGAGTTGCCCTGAGCTTCTACCCACCCGCAATCAACTTCTAATTCACAACAACGATGTCTGAATTTTTTGAAACGATCTGGCATGGAGAAGGAATCGGGGATGGCGGCAATCTTGATGAAGCCCTTCAGGCCTATGTGGCTGTGAAGCCAGACAACAACGATTGGATTGAGGCTTGTTCCGCAGAGGGTGCGAATCCCCATATCGAGCGCTTCGCTTCCTTCGATTCCTATCTCGACAATGAAGATGCTCTTGAACGCATTCCCGTGACTCCACAAATGATTGCTGTTGCAATTGAACAATTACCGGTTTAAGGCCTGCTCCAACTATGGATTTTTCAAATTTCAGGAAAACGAGAATTACTTCCAAAACCATTACCAAATCAAAGGCAGAAAAATTCTTTCCGCAATGAAGATCACGTCTGGCTTTGCTTTTGAATCTGCTCAATCAGATCCCGCTCTCCTCTGAATCACTTAACGATCCCATTTGTCAGCGAAAGGATGTGTATCTCGACAACCAACTTGCAATGGGCCACGAATCGCATGACGCTATTGATAGTCATTTTGCTTACTACATCCTCAGGCTGAAACTGAAGACTGACATTCTCATCGATGCCCCAACCAAACCCTACTGGCCATTGCTGCTGTGCTTACCGCAGGCTTGACTACAGAAAGTAAGGCTTTTAGCGCAAAAACAGTTTTCACCAAGAGAACCAATCAATCCTCGGAACCACCGCTAGGCAATTCAGTCATGGCGATGATCCCAGATCCCAATCATGGGCAGGCGCGATCCCGGTCACGAAGAAGAAGCCGCACCCAATCCAGACCTCATAGTAACTTTGTATTATATGACCACTGGGTGGTGTGGAGGGTTGGCTGACTGACGCAAACGGCTACTGGAGCAAGCGCTTTCATCAAGGAGAACGTTCGTGACCTCTGATCCGAAGATCTTTGTTGACGCTGGACGTGCCATGCAAGATGGCCAGCAAGCACTACTCAAAAGCAGGCAGCACATGAGACGAGTGGATGCCGAAAAACTCAGGAAACACTGACGCAAGCAAGGGTGGCAGAAGGTCACTCCACGGCAGGGAAGCCCTGTGGAGCCATAAAAAAAGACGGTCATTAAACACCAGCCCGTCTTTTTTGATTTGAAGCCTTGTCTTCCCCCCAGGCTTCATGGTCATTATGTATCTTCTGGAACCTATCTGTCCGTAGACATTTTTGCTCATCGTTAACACTTCTGGGGAAGGCTGCTTTGGTTGATCGATGTGCTTGTGATTAGTTAGCGCACAACAGCCTGATCAAGCCTTGAACAGCCAACTGCGCTACCCCTTAGAGCTAACAGAATGACTAATGAACAAATGAGAAATTAATCATCCATAGCGCCACTAACAGGTGCGTAATAAATCATTAAATCTCGTTAAAATACTAACCAGAACACAGTTTTACCATGACTTCATAGGTCACAGAAGAGCAGGCAATATGCAGTTACCAATAGAGCATGCACTGGTTCATATAGAACTCAACAAAGCCCCCACGTGTTTGTCAATAGCACCATAAGCAAGACTTAAAGAAGGAAATTCAATGAAAGAAAAAAGATCTCATCCGTGATGACCAATATCAGACTCTTCGAAACACGTCACCTTGAAGGCGATTGACACTCAATTCTTCTGACATTAAGTCCTGCAATTATTCAACGGTCATGACGGTTGCATGACTAACATACTTACAAATATCCTAAGAGCATGCAGCATTATTTACTCAGTATCTTTGCAGGCGTTGGTGGTGTTGCCCTAGTGATTGTAGCCTGTCAAACTATTGTGTTCATGGAACAAGCGATTGAGGAGATGCACTACAGGGAGACATGTGCAAGACATTTAAGCGATAGCAAGTCTTCAGATGCATTGATACTGAAGAAATTAGGACTTAAAGAAAATGTGTCTATATCTAAATTCTGCAATCACTATGATTAGATGGCAAGATAGATGGATATTCAGCCATGACAGCAGCCTGATGCAGTGATGAATCAAGATCACCATGCTTCCCCATAACGACTGTCTCACCATTAGAAGCTCAACAACCAAAGCCTTTCAATCGTTTGCAGCATTGTGGATTGCTCTATTTGTTGAAGCTTGAATCAGCATTTAGGTCTGATCACGCCCCTCACTCTGAACAGAAGAGGAGCCGCTCAGGCATAGAAGAACCCAATTTCACAATTAAGCAAAAACCTGCTTGCTGAATTAGCAATCAAACATCGTAGCTTCATCGAGATAAACAAATAACGAGCACACAAAGAAATCCACCGAAGCATACCTGTGCAAGAGATAAAGCGAAATCCACAACACATCCAAGGCTAGAACTTCTGTTTCACAGCCGTAGTGCCTGTGATAATTCACTGCATAACGGATCCATCGCATTAACAATGCATAGATGTACATCAATTTTTCATTTCCAAACGTATAAACGCATGCAAGGAGAATTTGTATTCCAAAAATGAAGACAGCATGCGTAAGTTTCAGTTAGCAGCGGCAGAGAAAAACGTGACTATTCCAAAATAATAATACTACTCATGCCATCAACAAGGGCGATCCTCTCTCGCTAAATTCAAACAGAAGGTTGGCAAAACTTGTGCGATAATGACAACAAAGACGTGTCATCAATCAATAACTCAAAATGCAAACTTATAACTCTTTGAGATCACAATCGCATTGGAGGCGCAAGTAAACATGCAGAGAATAAATCGACAGACGCTCCACTACTTACAATCACCAAAACGATTCCAACCCTTCATACGATTACGATGCATTTCCCACAAGATTTAGCGGCAATATGCGTCACCATGATTTTCATTCTTTGACGAGTTAAAGAAGTACATCAAACAGAGAACTTCATCTATTTTTACCATATAGTCCTTAGCATTATGTTGATGGATCTAGTAGCACTCAATACTTAGACAACCAGCCAAATCAAACCAACCTTCAAAAGACCGATTAAGAACCCTTCGCAATAAGAGAATGCGTACTCCTTTGTGATGTCAAGTGCTTTAGGCCAAGGGTCAACTGGACATTGATTTGTGTTGAAGACCTACAAACCATAATCATCAACCTAAGAAAGCAAGGACGAATGAGGCTAATTTAACGTCCATCCGTTCTTTCTCATCCGGTCGCTATTGGCCTTGGCTTCTAATACTTTAAATCAGAGTGACGCTCAATTTGGCAGGGAGTGAACTCGAATTGCCAGTCATCGGTAGGCGAGAAGAATCTGTATCGAAGCGCCAGCCATCGCCAATAACAGGATTGGTCTGTTGAGGTTTTGCCAGGTCTTATTACCATGGGCGATGGCTTCCCACGTGTGATTGAGTGCTGAAAGGACAAAGAAGCCGCCTATTAAGACGACATACAAAAGAAACGCTCCCGCGTCTGTCGTGGGGGTTGCCGCCCAGCCAACTCCGACGATGGTCGCAGAGAGAAACCACATCGTGTTCTGACGGTGATACGGATTAATTCTTCCCTCCGGCGATGTGTCATAGCCTTTTTCCTTGGCTGACGCCTTCGCAAGGAACAGTCCCTCAAACGCGCAGGTTCCACAAAGTGCGATCGCGTAGGTCAGGGCCAAAATTCGAATTGCATTGACTGATGGCGGATTGTCAAGAGCTCCGTAAGCCAGCGAAAAGCCAACAGCGGCGCCAAAAATCCGCACTGCCTCAACAAGCTTGACCCAGCGGCTACCCATCGTTCACATTCAACACAGCTCATTGTCAGCCATTTGACTGCACCTGTCCGAAAATATTTTCTTCAAACATTATCTTAAACAGTAGAGGCCATTGATTTTGGCAATTCTTTTCAACAACTGGGCTCACAACGATGCATATTATGACTGATGCTAAATTAACCTTGTCATTGCACAATTAGCAGTTTGATTCCTGATCCAACTATGGATTTTTCAGAGTGCACCCCTGTCAATCATCTGTGGCCTGCTCTTGTGGAGCGCCTGGGTTCTGAAAAAGCACAGCAGGCAGTTCGTCAAGCCCTAGATCTTCAAGGGATGAGCGGGCAAAGAGGCAGTTTGCCTGTACTATTTGTGGAAACATGTGGTTTAGCCTTAGCCAGCAGTGATTTACTGCGTGAGCAAACAGGTCTCAACGGTCATGGACATCGCATGGTGCTTCTCTTCAGCCGTCGAGAGCAATGCCTACAGTTGCTGCAACAGGCATAAACAATCTCCAACAAGCCGTGTCTTCTAAATGCATTCTGCGTGGTTTATAACTGTTTTGAGGACAGGAATGTGAGCATCAATGAATGACTGATTCTCGCATTCAACACATAGGACTCGAGACACAACGATCCACTTCCATCAATCTCCATACACAGAAAAATGAGAACATCTGATCTTTAAATATAGACAGTTAAATCTCATCGACATGATCAAATCTTTTGGTTTTGGCCTATCACTCAACCCAAGAAAGACAACTCAAAACCAAGCTCTCCAAGACACAACAAGCGCTTATAGAATGCATACTTTAAACATTTACACTCAGTGCAGAAGATTATTCCCCTTCTATCTAATAGCATTTAAGCCCCTATTTTCGAGTGTTGAATTGCATGATTCATGAGCATCACCCGATCAGCCGAGCAGATTCAGGTGCCATGCATTTCATCTCGACAAACCCAGTAAGGATTAACAATGCACCGTTGGCAATTCATCCAAGCGCGTTGTACTCGCTCGACCTAAGCGTTCGCGACGCATCGCCCAGCCCGGATGGAGGCCACAAGCTGCCCATTGAACCGTGCCTCGTCCATAGCGTTGATTGAGGTGATCAATGGTGGCCATCAAGATCTCCCGTTTCCGCTGCTGCTCCTCAGTGCAAGGGACCCATAAGTGCTGTTGCAGTTGATCCATACCCTGCAGGTGCTGCATCAGAACGCCTGCTTTAGCCAAGGGGCGGTGGGGTTGAAAAATCCTTTTCACCAAGGGCAAGGCAGCCTCCAACAACACGCTGGTGTCGTTGCTGGGCAAGTCAAGGCGAGTGCTAGCCGCTCGGCTGTAAAACGCTGGGATAAATGGACTCGTACGCGTATAAACCGTGAGTGCCGCTGTGCGTTGATGCTGCTGTCGTAATTTTTCAGCAGCTCGCACCACATAGGTCGCCACAGCTTCGCGCAGCTCCTCCAGGCTGGTGATTGGGCGACTGAAACTACGGCTCACACAAGTTTCTTGTTTCGGAGATGGTTCTAGATCAAGCGGCAGGCAGGCATGACCTTGCAGTTCTCTCTGGATCCGAACGCCCACGACGCCAGCCTTGGCACGCAGACATCCGGAGGGCATGTCACGCAGCTCACGGGCATTGACAACTCCTCGCCTTCGGCACCAGAGCGCAAGCTTTCGACCAATACCCCAGACATCTTCGATCGAGATCGTTTCCAGCCAGCTATCTGGATCACGACACACTTCAAGATCAAAGAGTCCAGCATGGGCTGGCACCACCTTCGCCAGGCGGTTAGCCAACTTGGCCTGACCCTTGCTAGCGCCAAGGCCAATGGCGATCGGCAGCCCGAGATTGCGTCGCACCAAAGCCCGCAGGTGCCTTGCCCATGGATGGAGATTTCCGTCAGACGGACGACCAAGGCGTGCAAATGCCTCATCAATGGAATAGATCTCCAGATCCTCAACCTGACGCTCCAACAGACTCATCAATCGCTGACTCATGTCGGCGTAGAAGGCGTAATTCGAGCTGCGAATCACAACATTTTGCTGTTCCAGATTGCGCTTGACCTTGAAATAGGGTGTTCCCATCGCAATCCCAAGCGCTCGTGCTTCAGCGCTACGAGCCACGATGCAGCCATCATTATTTGAGAGCACCACAACGGGACGGCCGATCAGGGCCGGATCAAGGCTCTGCTCGCAAGACGCATAAAAATTGTTGGCATCAATCAGGGCTGTGACCTGGGACATCGCGACGAATTCGGTACTAAAGCGAATGGATGACGTGAATCGCGACACCCCAAATCTGCACGTCACCGCAACAACGCAAATCCAAATGGGGATAGGCAGAGTTAGCCGCTTCCAGTCGTAGGGACCCGCGATGGCGAGCAAGACGTTTAAGTGTGAAAGCGCCATCAAGGACAGCCACCACCACACGTCCGGGACAGGGCTCAAGGCTGCGATCGACCACCAGCAAGTCGCCATGATGAATGCCTGCACCAGTCATGGAATCGCCGCTGACACGCAGAAAGAAGGTGCTGCTTGGATGGCGAATCAGTTGTTCATTGAGATCAATCCCAACATCGATGTAGTCGTCAGCAGGAGATGGAAAACCGGCAGCCACCTGTTCGCTAGCCAGAGGGAGGCTGAGTCGTTGGCACTGCACCCGCAGAGGCTGAGGCGAGTGCAGCGAGATGCAATCAAATCTCACGAAAGCGAACCCCGACAACCACTTAATAGTACAAATAAACCATCAGGTGCGCTGCTGCGGCCATGGCGCGTGACATGGAAGCCCAAGCTCTAGCCAGGCAAGCCTTCAAACGCGGCTTCATGCTGCCATTGCTGCCGTTGACGAATCACGCGTCGGAAAACGAACAGCCCATCTCTAGGGACACTCATCCATTGATTCAGCCATTCCGATGCATCTTCAAAGCAAAATCTTGCCACTCGCAAAATCCTGCCAATCATCACGTCGTTACTGCAATGCCTTGGCTTTCTCCTGTTCTTCTGCGCCCCAGACCTCGAGGACATCTGGAAAATGCTCTTCCATACAGGAATCGCAAATACCATGACTGAAATTTAAATTAGTACGTTTAGACAAATACCGATCAAGATGCGACCAATGGCCATCATTATCTCTTGCCTTCCTACAATAAGAACAGGTTGAAATAATACCTCCGACATTGTCGAGTGAGCAGTAAGATTCAATTAAATTGATGGATCTTTTCCTTAACTCGAGAAACGCAACGACTTGCCTGGACAAAGCCTGCATAATACTGAATTGCTTATCCGTAAGACCATGAGGCTCTCTATCAATCACACAGAGAGTTCCAATTCTATGGTTACTATCATTTTGAAGAGGGAAACCAGCATACAACCTAATTTTCGGCTCTCCCTTCACCAAAGGATTATCAAAAAATCGATCGTCATTCAAAGCATCTTCAACGATTAGAGGCTCTGAGGAGTGAATCGCATGGGCGCAGAATGACCAATCTCTAACCGTCTCTTTAGCCTCAATACCAACTTTTGCTTTAAACCATTGCCGATTCGAATCAACAAGACTCAGCAATGCGATGGGCGTTTCACATGTAAGTGACGCAATTTTAGTTATATCATCAAAACTCTCTTCAGGCTTTGTACCAAGAATTCTATATTCACTAAGAGCCTTCAGCCTTTCTGACTCATTCAAAGGAATCTCGGGCTTTTTCAAGTAAGAAACTCAGGCCTAAGCGAATTGTGAGGACAAAGCGAGCGAAATAAGAGCAAGAAACACAAAAGGTAACAAAAGCCAACCCGTATTGTTTACACTTTTACCTGTAACAAAAGAATCAATGGAGAATGCTTGTGATCAAAAAACCACTGATTAAGCTGACAACCTAAGGGTTGACGAGGCTGAGGCAAGATGGGTTCATTCTAGGATTATCAATAGAGAATGGATGCCTTCTGAAATAACAAAAGTTGAGTTACAGATCCTGCGAAACCAGTTGCAACCGATCAAACTTAATTCTCAGAAGGGTGTAACAGTTACAAAGTCGAGGATGCGATCTTGAATCGATCAGGATGATTCTCTCACTGAAAGCCGTTGCTGATGGCCAACTCTCCCTATCTCCTAGCACTAGCCCTGTTTGAGCAGAACGGAAAAAGGGCGATGCCCCTCGCTGGAAGATCCCTGCCGCCTGAAACGACACAGGATGAAGCGGGCGTTCCTGTACGAATCGCCCAGGAACTGGCGTTGGAACTACTGCTCCGCGTCTGGCAACGCAGTGAAGACGGGGCTTTGCAACGCAGAGCGGGGCCAGCAAGCTTGCTCATCGTTGAATTAGCAATGGAACACTTACCCGAAGACTTACCTGTCCTTAAAGCGGCCTGGCTCTCAACAGGCGATAGCGACGCCTTTCAGGCGGGACTGCTGGCCATTGCCTCGAAGTGCTGGACCGTGAGCATCGCCAAATTCGAGCCAATAACATTTAGCGCGCTTGAAGCTGGGACTCCAAACCAAAAGTGAGAGCATGAAAATGGACATTCGCACAATCAAAAGTTCAAAATTGCCAACTCAGGAATAGTTGTGAGAAATTCTGCTCATCCAATAACACTTGTCTCCTGCTGATCAGCAGCCAAGTAAATACCGTCTCGAGGACACGTCTCGGCACCAGCTTGTGGATCAAAAATAAAATACCCCGACTCCTCTTCGGCGAGTTTGCGATAAAAAAACGAAGAAACGGGACTGTTCAGTCGCCCCTTTGAATCTCCAAGGCAGGGAGACTGGAGTCGTTTGCATCAAGCCAGATCTGGCTTAAATACTTTTAAGATGTCGATTCTCATGGCGTGGTCCACACTCAAAGACAGTACAAACATCATGAATCAGAATTTTCGCTCCGGCCATAATCAGTTCAGGCCTAAAATTAAACAACGATTGCAATCATTGAACCCAAGCCTAAGAACAATGACATCATTTGGCTTACAACTGTGTAAAACAATAAGCAAGTGATATCTGACATTAAAACGATGATCGCCTCCATCATTAACAGCTCCAGAGGATCATCCGTCACTGATGATCCTGAATTCAAGGCTTGTTCAATCACACTCCTGGACTGATGGTCAGGGCTGATTCCATTGAGTTGATGCTCGAGACGATTGGGCCAGTCTGTTCGCAATGGCAACCGACCACGACCAGCAGGTGCCATGCCCCTTGAGTTGGGTTCTGCAAAGCACAGAATGAGTCTGGGCTCTGGCCAAGACTGGTCTCAACCAAGACCTGAGCCTTGATCGGCAGAAGGCATGGTGAGTAGAAATACAGCAATCCCGAATGTCCTGTCTCAAGCTCGGTGGTAAGGACTTCCTTGGTGGATGGATTGGGCGCGAAACAGTTGCTCCATCAAAAGCAGTCTTGCCAGCTCATGAGGAAAAGTCATCGGCGAGAGGCTGAGCTTCCAACGAGCCAGAGCCTTCAGCTCTGCAGTCACCCCATTCGCTCCACCAATCACGAAGGCAAGGCGCTGAGATCCCAGGCTGCGCAACCGCTCAGCAAAGGCCATTGAGGTCATCGTTTCACCCTGCTCCATCAGAATCACAGGCCATTCATCAGATCGCAAGGCCTGGCCGATCGCTTCAGATTCCTTCTCCGAACTGGTGTCACGCAACTCGGTGATCGTCAGTCCGGGAAGACGTTTGCGATAAAGCTCGATGCCTTCCTGGACCCAAGTCTTTCGCACTTTGCCGATGGCAATGATGCGGCAACGGGAAGGATTCATCCCTGACGATCAAAAAGCTGATTGACGTTGAAATCAGATTTCGTCATCTTCCAGAAGCAGCTGCCCAAAGGCCACATACAAGGATTCTTCTTCACTCCCAGCAGCCACATCGGGTCGAGAAGGGCGGGTGGTTTTTCCTTGGCCGCCGCGAGGCGGTTGCTCAGAAAGAGGTTTGGCCAACGAAGGGGGCTCAACTGTTGCTTTCCTCTGAGCAGCAACATCGCGCTCAGCCTGTTTTAGACGAGCCATCAAATGCTCTGGCACCGTGCCATCACGACTGGCTTTCATCAGCTCCTGAAACAACCGTTCAGGGTTGTCTTCCGTTTCAACAGGATGACGCTTTTCAGACGCCTTGCTAGGGCGAACGGATTTCTGCTCCGGTGCCGCAATGGGCTCAGGCAACGTACGGCCCAACTCCTTGAGGCGCTCCAGGCTGCGAGGATCAAAGCTCATGAGCAACCTAGGGTTTCGCGAGTTTCTCTACCAGTCACTGGATTCGTACCTTCGGCATTGGCGCAAAGGGCCTTGAGCGCATCGGCGCGTAAAGGCACATTGGTGAAATCAGCACCTTCTACAATGGCATTGACGAAACGCGTGTTGAAAGCAAACGCGTTCTCAAGAACGGCATTGGTGAGATTGGTTCCATCGAAGACTGCCGAATCAAGCGTGGCATCGCGGAGATTGCTGTCACTCAGATTGGCGTCCTGAAGTTTGGCACCATAAAGACTGGCACCCTGTAGATCACTGCCGGACAGATCGGCATCACGAAGGTTCGTAAGATTGAATGTGACACCTTGCATCTCCCGATTTGAAAAATCGGCGCCAATCAACACCTGCTTGGCGTAATCCATGGCAGCCAAGGCCGGGTCCACAGGTAAAGCCATCATGACCAAAAGTGCCATCAGCGGTGCCAACAAGCGCAAACGCATCGGGAGTAGAGATCGCTGATTCAGCCTAGGACTTTGAGATCCGTTTGTTTGATCCAACTTTGATGGCTTCTTCCAAGCTGTTCAGGCGGTCTTCCCTTGCTCCCCAAAGTTCAATCAACTGTGGTGGGTTCTCTTTTGGCATCACATCAAAACGTTGATGCCGATAAATCTGCTTAAAAATAGCATCAACTTCATCACGATAAGGCAGATCAACAGGGCGAATTCCATCATCTTCCATGGCTACTGGCCATTGAGTTGTAATGGGCAGAAAAACCAATACATCGAGTTGCTGAAGAGAATTACGAACTCGTGAGGCCAAAGATTCTACGAAAGCATCATCAATATCGGTGGTTCCATGATCGGCAGTGTATTGCGAATAAGCGACATAATCAACAGGGCATCGATCAAAAATAACGCAATTATTCTCTTGCCAATAAGCCAGAATTCTACTGATATTGTAATACATTTGAATCCCATTATGCAGCCTAGAACTCTCTTGACGAAAGCGAATATCATATCCTTCTCTATCAAGGACGCGAAAAGGCTCTTCCTCCAAAATATAATCGGGATGACGCTGAATCCAGTCACGTACGAATGTGCTTTTCCCCTGTGAATGCGTACCAGTAATAGCTATTCGCATACAATTCTCCAGCTTTTTAATCTTTATAGCGTTCGACCATTGATGAGGAAAGTAAGTCTAGGGGGAACACTTCAGAGCAAGTACTGAGAGTTTTATGTCTGGATCCCAAGTTCAAGGAGCAAAGGCAGAGCAGCATGTCAAACGAATCTTGATCGCTCAAGGTTGGCGGTTGCTGGAAGAGAATTGGCGATGTCGTTACGGCGAAATTGATCTCCTTTTAACGAAAGGGACCCCGAGGAAGCGCCGAATACTGGTTGTTGAAGTCAAAGCTAGACACCATGCAGGATTGGATGGCTGGGGTACGGGCGCATTCAATAGCGCCAAGCGCAAATGCTTGGCAAGAAGCGTGGTCTGCTGGCAGGCAGCCAATCCATCGATTAGGGACAGTCATTGCATCGTGGTACTGGCATTAGTGGCGCTTCCACTTCACAGCCGCGCCGTGCGCTGGATCAACATCGAAGAACTTGATGGCACTAGGTACTCATGAGATTGCCCATTATTTAATGAGCAAAGCCTTGATCAACGGCAGCGCAGCAACGACTCCGTGGCGAGGGTTGGTGATGACAAGCAACGCAGCAGAGCGAAGCGGACGAATAAAGGTGAGTTCTCCTGGAATCATCTGAAACAGCATTTGTTGCATAATCTGCAATCGATTTCGACCACGCTCTTTGACATCACGACGGAGCCTGCGAATCATGCGCAGCACTAATGGTTCTTCTAGATAGAAAAAGGCATTGATCAAGCCGGCCTCAAGCAAATCTTGAGGCCCATAGGCTCCTTCCAGCAAGACCAGCTGATAATTTTGATTCAGTGTTTTGCGAGCAACTGCTCGTGTACGCATGTCATAGGTGCGCAAGCTTTTGGCCGAGCCTTGCCTGACATGCCCTAAATCAGCTCGCAGTGCATCGGTGTCAATGGCATCCACCGTGTCGAATCCAAACAGTGGATGGGGGTGCCAGTTTTGGCGGTAATAGTTGTCGCAGCACATCACGAGCACCTGAATATCGAGGGCTAGAAGGGCTTCTGCAAGTTGCATGGTGAAGCTGGTTTTACCAACAGCGGAAGGTCCCCCGATGCAGACCACAGGTCGACGAACATTCAAGCGATCAGTCCGTTGAGAGTCATCCTGTAGAGATGTCGATGGTTCTATTCAAACGAGTGAGGCACCTCTGGTCTACCGGCCAAGGAAGAAAATGACCTGGACAGAACAACCAGCTCCGCTGATTCATCCTCTAGATGACTAAGCACAGGTCAAATAAAGGAGTCATAATGCTTTCAGATGTGCTCATGACTGGAATGGGGTCGAAACTGGAGTCCTACGCCTGAAATCAGGCAAGACTGCTACAAGAGCCACATTGTTATCTGTTATCCGGCTGCAAAACACCAGAAAACGTGAGCTATAAGTTCTTGACACGGATTGTGCGCATTCACTCCCTCTTATAGCAATTTGCAATGCACCTTAGACACTGAAGAAAAGACAATAACAAGGCAGTTTTCATGCCCCAACAAAACGCATTTAATGCATTAAATTCATTAAGAAGCGCCCTACCCAATGCAACAGTTTAACAAGTTATTTCGATAAAGCAACCAACAAAATACAACCTCAGATCACAGAATGAACATCAATGAAAGAACGGTTTGGCGCAGACATCAAAAATACCATCGAGGGCATCAAATCCTCCATACTAAATCTACAAACAAGTGTCAAACCCAGTGACCAATACATCCTTGGATAAGCAGGCATTGTAGCAGATGACTACAGAGCCCAACCTCCATCCGAAATCTAAAAATTTTTTCGCGTCACCAAGCGCGTCAGAACCAATGGCAAAGAAGCATTCTCATCCTCCCAACCCTCTGAATAGCCATTACTATTAAAAAACTTTTTCACCAGATGCAAACCGAAATGCCTCAACACAGCCAAAAGGACACAAGCCAAAAGTGAAGCAAATTACAGCCCGTTAAACCGATCAAGGTTGAATCCGTACGCGAAACAATTCATCATCTCAAAAACGAGTAACGAGATGAAATGGCAACCTGGAAACCTGCCATTCTCAATCTGAGCAGCACAAAAGGTTTTACATCAAAACTTTTAAACCAAAAAATCACCACGTCATAAATAATCCTGTGCAGTGCTTTCAGCAGTCTGAATAGAATCAATCTCCAGGATCGCAAACAAGAAGCCTGAGCCCAGAATGGAACCATTCGGCCAGAAACAATAGCAAAGCTTATATCCAATCTTTTATTGCTAGTCCAGAGTCAAAACCAATTATCCCAACACTTTAGAAGTATTTTAAATCATACAGGTGGAGAATTTCAGACAGAAATAATAACAACAAATTTTGGCTTAATTAAAATCACAAGCAAGGGGATTAAGTGGCACTAACTTTCAAGGAGGCTCCTCAACATCCAGGCCGTCTTCTCATGAATCTGAAGGCGTTGAGTCAGCAGATCGGCTGTGGGTTCATCATTCGCGGCTTCTGCCAATGAAAAAACGCTACGGGCTGTACGGGCGACCGCTTCGTGACCTGTCACCAATTCACGCACCATGTCGAGGGCGGCTGGCTGCTGTTTGCCTGCTTCTTGAATGGAAGCCAGGCTTGCCAATGTCGCTCCACCATGCGGCGCGACCACGCCCAAGGCACGAATTCGTTCTGCAATCTCATCCAGCGCGTTCCATAGCTCAGTGTATTGACCCATAAACATTTGGTGGAGCGTGTTGAACATCGGCCCAGTCACGTTCCAGTGGAAACCGTGTGTTTTGCCATAAAGCACATAGGTATCTGCCAACAGGCGACTGAGACCAGCAGCGATCTCTTCACGCTGTGCGTCCGGAATACCGATATCGATGGCTGGCACACCGGATTTTGCTGTGGTCATGGAATAGAACTAAAACCAATGAGCTTGGTCTATTGCTGCAGTGCTGAGAGCAAAAGGTGGGCTAACCGTAATCAGAGGTTCGGTTCAGGACCTGTTCTGCCTTTTCTTCCTGTCCATCCGAGCGCTAATGGGGAGATGGGTCAATGTCCGCAAGATTTTTAAATCAGAAGCAATCAGCCGTTTTGGCGTCCAAAAAGAAAGGACATCCCTCAGCAAGCATGTCCTATCAACTTTTTTCTCTCATCCCATCAGCCACGAACACCAAGGCTGAATCTGTCATTGGTTCACAGTAAAAGAACGCTTGACAAGTGATGACGTTTTCAGGCCACAGACCACGCAAGCGTTTTGGACAGCACTGGCTGAAAGATGAACGAGTGCTCGATCGCATCCTTCAGGCTGCAGAGCTCCACGAGGGTGATCGTGTTTTGGAAGTAGGGCCCGGTCGTGGGGCTCTCACCGAACGTCTGATGGCTTCACCGGCAGCGGCAATCCATGCCGTGGAACTTGATCGCGACCTGGTGGCTGGACTTCAGGAGCGATTTGGAAGCAGTCCGCGTTTCTCGCTGCAGCAAGGAGACGTGCTTTCAGTCCCACTGGAACTCATCGATGGAACAGCAGCGTCAAAGGTAGTGGCCAACATCCCTTACAACATCACCGGTCCCCTATTGGATCGTCTGATCGGACGACTGGATCGTCCTGTCGAACCGTCATACCAACGTCTCGTCTTGCTCGTGCAGCAGGAGGTCGCTGATCGGATACGCGCTCGCCCTGGGCATCGAAATTACAGTGCTCTGAGTGTACGCATGCAGTTATTAGGGCGATGCAGCCACGTCTGTCCTGTACCACCTCGCTGCTTTCAACCGCCTCCAAAGGTGCAGTCAGAAGTGATCTGCATCGAGCCATTTCCAGCTGAACAGCGACCGGCTCCGGACTTAGCCCGTCGGGTTGAAAGTCTCTTGCGGATGGCTTTCCTGAGTCGGCGCAAAATGTTGCGTAACACCTTGGCCGCGGCCTGTCCCCCAAACCGCCTGCAAGCCTTAGCAGAGGCAGCTGGCATCAGCCTTGAGCAACGCCCCCAGGAAGTGTCTCCAGAGGCTTGGACTGCCCTGGCGAAGGGTTTGAATCAAACCAACTCTGCTGCTTGACCGGATGACCGCCAAGGTTCGCGTCACCGCTCCCGCCAAAATCAATCTGCATCTGGAGGTGCTCGGTCAGCGATCCGATGGATTTCACGAGTTGGCCATGGTGATGCAAAGCATCGACCTTGTTGATGAGTTGGAGTGTTGCAATCGGGCTGACGGCTTGATTCAGCTCAGCTGCACACAGCCAGGACTCAGTTGCGGTAATGACAACCTCATCATGCGCGCAGCCAAACTCTTGAAGGAACGGTCTGGTTTTCCTGAGCTTGGCGCTCACATCAATCTGCACAAACACATTCCGATTGGCGCTGGTCTTGCCGGAGGGTCCAGCGATGGTGCTGGAGCTCTCGTCGCTCTCAACGAGCTCTGGGGCCTCGGACAGACCCCAGAGCAATTAAGAGCCCTGGCCTCTGAACTTGGCTCAGACATGCCGTTTTGTCTTGCCGGCGGGACTCAGCTTTGCTTTGGTCGTGGTGAATGCCTGGAAGCCGTCGCGACCTCAGAGGAAGCTCTCGGTGTTGTGCTGATCAAAGACCCAACGGTCAGTGTTTTAACACCTTGGGCCTATGGCGAGTTTCGTCGCAAAAAGAGCCATCAATATCGCATGGGTGAAGAGGCCTTTGCTCAGCGGCGTCAGGTTTTACGCGAATCCCCTTGGTTGCACCCTGTACGAGCGGATGAGCCACCTCCACTGCGCAACGATTTACAAGCTGTGGTAATGCCTCAGACACCCTCGGTGCAAACAGCCATTCGTCTGCTCCAGACTCTTCCTGGGCAACTGAGAACAGCCATGAGTGGTTCGGGCCCCAGCTGCTTTGCCCTCTTCCCAGATCTCAGTTCAGCGAATGAGGCGCTTACAGGGGCCCGTGATCAGTTCAACCAAGCTGGTTATGCCGCATGGAGTTGTTCATTTCTTGGACATGGCGCCAAGCTGATCTCATGAGGACTGACGACATCGAGACGAAAAGGGAGACGGAAAAGGTCTCTTCAGAACCGAAAAAAGGCCCGATCAGTTTTTTGTCGGGCTCCCTGACGAGCTTGATGTTGGGGTGGCTGTGTTTGGGACTTAGCAAAGGAATGGTGGCCTATTTCGCGCAACGTCCTCCAAACTTCAGCTCTGCGATCGCTCAAAGCATCGCATCGGCGCTCAAAACGTTACTCATAGGACTGTGTTTCCTGGCCACATTCAGCTGTGCCTTCATCGGCATTGGGTTGTTTGTGGTGTTTATTCGCAGTCTTTTCACAGGCAAAGAAGCCGATGCTGCCTAGCCTCAAATCACTGTCCTGAACGGCCCTAGGCGGTCATTGGTGATGACTCCCCACGATCTTGGTCAGCTGGTGCTTCTGCTTTCACCAGGTTTGCTCCTCTCGGTACTCCTGCTTTCGACGTTTGCTGCAGGGGGCTGATTTTTCTCTGCTGAGATAGCTTGGCCACTCACGCCGGCTTGGCCGGGATTGCAGCAACGCCGTGGCAGGGACGCTTCTTTTCAATGCACTTCGTGAGGCCATCGACGAAGAAATGGCCCGTGACGCCCACGTCTGCGTGATGGGTGAAGACGTCGGCCAGTACGGCGGCTCTTACAAAGTCACAAAGGATCTTTACGAGAAATACGGTGAATTACGCGTCTTAGACACGCCGATTGCTGAAAACAGTTTCACGGGCATGGCCGTTGGTGCCGCCATGACAGGCCTGAGGCCAATCGTGGAAGGCATGAATATGGGCTTCCTGCTTTTGGCGTTCAACCAGATCTCCAACAACATGGGGATGCTTCGCTACACGAGTGGCGGAAATTTCACCATTCCCACAGTGGTGCGTGGTCCAGGTGGCGTGGGTCGTCAGCTAGGGGCTGAACATAGTCAGCGCCTTGAGGCCTATTTCCACGCCGTTCCAGGTATCAAGATCGTTGCTTGCAGCACGCCCACCAATGCCAAGGGGCTGATGAAGGCTGCGATTCGCGACAACAACCCAGTGCTCTTTTTTGAGCACGTGTTGCTCTACAACCTCACAGAAGAGCTGCCAGAAGGGGATTACATCTGCGCTCTTGATCAAGCCGATCTGGTGAAGGAAGGGAGTGACGTCACGATCCTTACCTACTCACGCATGCGTCACCATTGCTTGAAAGCGGTGGAGCAGCTTGAAGCGGATGGCATCAGTGTTGAGTTGATCGACCTGATCAGCCTGAAGCCCTTCGATATGGAAACGATTGCCCGTTCAATCCGTAAGACCCATCGGGTGATCGTGGTGGAAGAGTGCATGAAGACCGGCGGTATCGGTGCAGAACTGATTGCCTTGATCACGGAGCATTGCTTCGACGATCTCGATGCCCGGCCCATTCGCTTGTCCAGCCAGGACATTCCCACGCCTTACAACGGCAATCTTGAAAATCTGACGATTATTCAGCCCCACCAAATTGTGGAAACGGCCCAGGCCATCGTGCGCACGGGGCTCTGATTCATGGCCCGTCAACAGGGGTGGTTTGCCCTCATCCTCGCTCTGGCCATTGCTGCTGGATCCGTACTCACCAGCTTCCCTCTTCAGCTGGGTCTCGATCTTCGCGGGGGGACCCAACTCACCTTGGAGGTGCAGCCATCGGGTGACATCACCAAAGTAAAGGCTGAGCAACTGGAAGCGGTGAAAGCGGTGCTGGATCGCCGAGTGAATGGCCTTGGTGTCGCGGAATCGACCCTTCAGACCGTTGGCGAAAACCAACTGGTCTTGCAGCTTCCCGGAGTCACCGATCCTTCGAGAGCAGCCAGAGTACTTGGCAGCACAGCTTTGCTTGAGTTTCGGGCACAGAAACCAGGTTCAGAAGAAGAATTACGGAATTTGATTCAACTCAGAGCCCAATTGAAAAGCGTGCTGGCTTTGAACGAAAACAAGACCAATTCTGAGCCCGAAGCTCAAAACGATGAACGCACCCGTGAGCAGTTAGCCAAGGCTCAGAAGGCTTTAGGTCTTGAGGGAAGTGCGTCCTCCGAGCAAGAACAACTGGAACAACTGCTGGAGCGTGCCAATCAAGAGATTGTTGAACGTTTTGAACCAGCTGCACTGACAGGCAAGGATCTTGTGACCGCTGGTCGTCAACAGCAGCAAAATGGCAGCAGTTGGGAAGTCACCCTCACATTCAATCGAGAAGGCGGCGAGAAATTTGCGGAGCTAACCCGCTCCATCGCTGGCACCGGGCGACTCCTGGGAATCGTGCTGGATGGCCGTCCGATCAGTGAAGCCAGTGTTGGTGATCAGTTCCGAGCTGCGGGTATCACGGGTGGTTCTGCCGTGATTACTGGCAATTTCAGCGCAGAGGAAGCTCGAGATCTGGAAGTTCAGCTACGCGGTGGATCGCTTCCACTTCCCGTGGAAATTCTTGAAGTGCGCACAATTGGCCCGAGCCTTGGTGCCGAAAATGTGCAGCGCAGCCTCATTGCTGCCTTAGCCGGACTGATCTTGGTTGCCATCTTCATGCTGCTCGTGTATCGCCTGGCGGGAGCGGTGGCGGTCTTTGCTCTAAGTCTTTATGCCCTGTTCAACCTGGCGGTTTACTCCCTCATTCCGGTCACTCTCACCTTGCCTGGTACGGCTGGATTCATCCTCAGCATTGGTATGGCCGTTGATGCCAATGTCTTGATTTTTGAGCGAATCAAAGACGAGTTACGGCGAGGCAACACATTGATCCGCTCCATCGAAACAGGGTTCTCTCAGGCTTTTTCTTCGATTGTTGATGGTCATCTCACCACCCTGATTAGTTGCGCTGCTTTGTTCTTCCTCGGAACAGGGTTGGTGAAAGGTTTTGCGGCCACGCTTGGAATCGGAGTTCTTCTCAGCCTGTTCACGGCCCTCACCTGCACCCGCACGCTTTTGCGCTTTTTGATGAGCTATCAAGCGCTACGGCGCCCAACCAATTTCCTGCCCGCAGGGCAGCTGCCTTCCTCCGCTGCTTGATCCATGGCTGTGCCCTCTTCAACTGGTCAAGAACGCCCTTTGCGTTTTCCTTTAAGTCGACAACGGCGAAAAGTGTGGTTGATTTCGCTGGTCGTGCTCATCATCAGCACACTTGGTGTCGTTCTGAGTTGGACCAATCCTCAGATTCGCTCCCCTTTACGACCTGGACTCGATTTCACAGGCGGGACCCAAATTCAACTTGAGAGAGTGTGCGCAGAAAGCTGCCAAGAAATTAAGGCGATCGACATTCAGAATCAGTTAGAGACTCTGACAGTGACCGATGAGGGAGTTGAAACACTCCCGAATCTCGCTACAGCACGAGTTCAGTTACTCGATAGGGGAAAGTCTGTGGTGTTGCGGATGCCTGCTTTATCGGCTGCACAAGGCCAAGCCGTGATCGAGACTCTTGAACCGATCGCTGGTCCATTTGAGGTTGGCGGTCAATCCGTCGACACCATTGGACCAAGCCTTGGCGGCCAACTACTCCGCAGCAGCTTGATCTCTCTGCTGGTTGCATTTGCAGGTATCGCCCTTTACATCAGCATTCGCTACGACGGTCGTTATGCCGTTCTCGCACTGGTCGCCCTCGGGCATGACGTGTTGATTGTGTGTGGTCTGTTCGCCTGGCTTGGACTGATCAGCGGCTTAGAAGTCGATAGTCTTTTCGCCGTTTCACTCTTGACGATCGCCGGCTATTCAGTGAATGACACCGTGGTGGTTTTCGATCGCATTCGAGAACGCCAAAAAGAAGATGGCGATTTGCCGCTGGATGCTCAAGTTGATCGTGCCGTTTCAGCCACTCTCACCCGCACCCTTTACACAAGTGGCACCACCTTGCTTCCGCTCTTGGGACTCATTTTGTTTGGTGGTTCGACCTTGTTCTGGTTTGCCATTGCTCTCGCCGTAGGAGTGATTGTGGGGAGCTGGTCCAGCATTGCTCTAGCGCCATCCCTACTGAGTATCTGGCCCAATCAACGCACGGCAGGTGCGTAATTTGGCCGTGTCAGCAGGCAGCTCATCCCAACGCTGGGTGCCCCTATTGCTGGCCACACTGGCCTTCCTCGATCTTCGCGTAGAGCTTCAGCTCCTCTTCGATCACTTCACTCTTACAAGCCTGATCTTCGCTGTCAGGCATCATCTCCTTGCTGTTGTGGTGATCATCCTCCTTCCCTCCATGTGGCGTCGTTATGGCTCCCGTGTCGGCTTCAGGTCTGACTCCTAGGTTGAGTTCACCGCTTCAAAGGAACCATGTCGCTTGATCTAGACGCCAAGAAAGCTCTGCTAAGGAAAATCCCTCACGGATTGTTCATCTGTGGAGTGGCAGAAGGTGATCAAGTCAACGGCTTCACCGCCAGCTGGGTCACCCAAGGGTCGTTTGATCCTCCTCTTGTGGTGATGGCTGTGCGTGCCGACAGCACCAGCAACGGCATGATTCAACGCACGAGCCGTTTTTCCTTAAACGTCTTGGCCGCCGATCAGAAGGATCTAGCGGCTGTCTTTTTCAAGCCACAGCAAGCGGTTGGAGGCCGATTTGAAGCTGCACCCTTCACAACCGGTGCACTGGGCTTGCCGATTCTCAAGGACGCCCTTGGGGCCGTGGAATGTGAGCTCGTGGGTGAGCTTGCCCATGGAGATCACACCGTATTTCTGGGACAAGTGAAATCAGCTGTTCTCCATCGTGACGGAGCTGCTCTTGAACTCAGCAGCACGGGATGGCAGTACGGGGGCTAACTACCAACGATCCATGATCTGTTTGATCACCACTTGCTGCATGACCACTTGAAGCACCACAACAAACGGCAAAGCCAATAGAACTCCTGGAAGCCCGAGCAGGGCTCCCAGGCTGAGTTGAGCGGTTAAAGCCACCGTTGGCAGAAGATTGACTGTTCGACTGAGCAGCACGGGAGTAAGAACAAAAGCTTCAAAGTTTTGCAGTCCTAATCGCAGCACCAGAACCTGCACCATCAGAGAGGGAGAAATCAGTAAGGCAATACCCATCGGCAGAAGAGTCGCCGTTGTAGGACCAATGGTCGGTACAAAGGTGAGTAGCCCACACAACAAACCACTCAAAAGGGCTAAGGGGACACCGAGGATGGCAAGACCTGTCCAGGTGAGGATAAAAACAGTGCTGGCTGAAATTGTCATACCAGCAAGCCATCCGCCGAGAGCATCACGGCATCGATCGAGCAGGTCCGTGACCTGAGTGCGCGCTGGGCGGGGGCTGATAGCGATCAGCATTTGTCGGTGTGAGCTTGGATCAAGGGCGAGCAGAATGGCGAGAAGACTCATCAAAAGCACCTGAACCAAGCCATTGGCAGCTCCACCCGCATAACCAAGAAGCTGAGCCCCAACAGGCTGAATTCCCTGCCAACTCAGCGATTCAGATGGACTGATGTTGAGGTCTTGCAGACTTGGTTGGCTGGAAATGATCGACCTGATTTTGTTGATCAAAGTGGGCAGCAGAGTGGTGAGCTGTTCGAATTGGCCCAACAGTTCTGGGAGAAGCAGTTGAAAGACCAACATTCCTCCCAAGAACAAAACCACCAGAACGATCAAAAGAGCAGCTGGGCGTTTTAACCGAAATCGTTCCATCAACTTCTGAATCGGAACATCGAGTGTCACGGCCAACACCACGGATCCAAAAAGAATCAGTAACACCCATCGAAGCTGCCAGACCAAAAGTGTGAGCAGAATGAATGTGAGCGCAATAAGCAGAGTGCGGGCTTTCATGAAGCAAGTCGTTGCCGCTTCCACGGGTCCAGAAGATCGTGAACCACAACTTCACGAATCAGCACCTGCAACACAACGGCTAAGGGCAGAGCAAGCAACAATCCAAGCGGACCAAACAAAACAGTGAACACGAACTGGGCTGAAAGGGTGAGTCCTGGCAACAAATTGACTTGGCGCTGCATGACCGAGGGAGTGATGACGTAGCTCTCAAGGTTCTGAACGACGATATAAAGGCCAAGTACAGCCAACGCTTTCCAAGGAGCATCGAGGAGCGCCACCGACATCGGAAAGACTGTGCTCAATGTGGGGCCAACATTGGGAATGATGTTGAGCAGACCAGCCAAAAGTGCATTGGCCATGACCAGCTTCACGCCCAGAAGAGAAAGACCTATTCCGGCGAGCACAGCCACACAAACCGAACTGATCAAGACGCCGATCATCCAGCTGCTGAGTGCATCACCGCACATGCTCAGGATCACACGAGCTCGCCGCCGATAAAATGAAGGGAGCAGCTGAATGCCAACATCCTTGTAGGCATGGGGCTGAATAGCCACCATCAGCGTGACGGCTAAGACAACGACGAGCTGAAAGAACCCGCTGCCAATATTGCCAGCCAATCCCAGAAGACTTTGAAGTCCTCCACTCACGCTGGATGCGATGGCAGGCGCACTAGGTCCATCAGCCAAGCCTTTTGGAAACAGCAATTGTTTCCAGTCACTGGTACTGGCACTGCCATAGAGCGTCGAGCTGACCGATGAAAACGTCTGCAGGACTAATTCTTTCAATGCCTTCGCTGCAGTTGGCAACTGCAGAATCAACTCTTGGAACTGGCTTGTAAAAGGCGGGACAATGACGGTCACACCAATCGCAAGAGTGAGGAGCAGTCCAAGCACACACATCAGGAGAGCCAGCGGTCTGGGCATCTCCCAGCGCTGTCGAAGGGCTCCGACGAGTGTGCAAAGAGCCATGGCTAAAACAATGGCTGCAAAGAGATGAATCAGGACTTCTCGCAGACTCCAAAACAACAAACCTGTTGCAAGAATGGCGAAAAGTCCAAGCCAGTGTTGGAGCTTCACCCGTTCTCGTCGCCGCTGGATTCACCATCGCCTGGATCCTGCGAATAACCAAGACCAGCAGACTCCGCATATCTCTGCGCAAAGCGCATAAAACGCTCAAAATCCTGTTCTGATTTCCAGGTGTAGGTGGCTTCCAAGGCACTTGCTTTGCCATTCACGAATCGGGCGTTCACTTCACGAGTGACGAGCATTCCCTCTTCATCGAGCATGAACATCCCTGTGATGTCTCCCATCGTTTCGGGAGCCAGAGCCTGGGGTTGTTCAAACACAAAGATGGCCTGTCCAGTTCGGCCGTCTCGACTGCGAGTAATGCGGATGTCAGGAACCACCGGCTCATCCACGCCACGAAAGAACTGGATCACTGCCTTGCTTTCGTCTGCCATGAATGCTGCTTCGTTACCAAAGCGGGATCTTAAGGGGGTTCGATGGGTTCAACGCGACCAATGTTCAACAGTTCGATGGCTGCAACCTGTGCATCTTGTCCATTGAGATCAACGTGGGACGTTGTACTGGCTTGATTTAATTCGTGGTCATAACAGCGATCGTAATAGTCCAGCATGGCGCGGCAGGCATCACGCCAGCGTTGATTGCGGATCGCTTCGATCGCTTGCTGGGTACGTTGTGGGCCCAGTCTTCGATGAATCCGCTCCGTAGCTCGAAGCAGCTCATCAGCGTCCTGACAGGCATAGACCTCAACCAGTTGGTCAATTCGCTCTGAGAGACTGCGGCGGATTTCGAGCACCGGAGCCTGTTGCATCTGCAGGAAGAGCGCTTTCGGAATGCGGCAGCAGCCCACCGAGGAGCTCTCAGCTTCCAACCAAATCTGATGAGCGCCTTGCTGCCCATAGCGAACGAGAGCTTCTGCAAGTTGATTCTCATAGTGCTCACTTGTGGGCTGATCAGGTTGCCCCAGACCACCAAAGCTGCTGCCTCGATGGTGAGCCAATCCTTCCAAATCGACCACAGCCACATTCAGAGACTGCAGTGCCAAAAGCAAATCGGTTTTGCCTGTGCCCGTCTTTCCACCTAGGAGGTGAATGGGCCAGCGACGTTCAAATTGCTGCAGCACCCAGCGACGATAAACCTTGTAACCGCCTTCGAGCACCAGGGTCGGATGATCCTGAAGCCCAGCAAGCCAGGCCATGCTGTTGGAACGCATTCCCCCTCTCCAGCAATACATTCGAAGAGCTTGCTCTGTACCTCCGGCGGCATGCGTCAGAGCTTTGGAAAGATCTGCAAGGGCAGGGCCGATGAGGCTGAGGCCAAGTTCAATGGCTTGCCTCCGGCCCTGTTGTTTGTAGGCTCGACCAACGAGGGATCGCTGATCATCGTCAAACAGAGGGACATTGATCGCGCCTGGCCAGTGGCCTCGAGCAAATTCTGATGGAGTGCGCACATCGACCAGGGTCCCGCTTGCGGCCCGGAACTGATCAATAGCGCTCACGTTTGTGGGTCCCATCCCTGACATAGTGGTTGAACGCCGAGCTAATTAGAGCCGGTTGTTAGTCATGCTTTCAGGTCTTTCTTCTTCATCCGAACTCAGCGTCGACCAGCTATTGGAGAAACTCTCTAACGGCTCCTCACGTCAAAAGCGTTCTCTGATTCCTGCAGTTGAGAAAGCTGCTGATCAGATTGCAGCCATGGGAGCGACTGCTCTGGCCTCATTCGATCGTGAAGGGGAAGAATGGGCAGCAGGCTGGATTCTTCAGACGCTGCATCGTCATCAAGCGTCAGCCCTTAAAACTCTTCTGGATGGATCCGAGGGGTGGTTTGCCACTGCATCAGCAAGCGATGTGGATTATTCCATTCTCCAACAAGCTCTCCTAGAAGAGCGCTTCGAAGATGCGGATCGGCTCACCAGTGCAATCCTTCGTCGTCTCGCTGGTGAACAAGCTGAGCGCAGAGGATACGTCTATTTCAGCGAAGTCTTATCAATGGGTGGGCTTGATCTCGTCACAATCGATCGTCTCTGGCTCGCTTACTCCCAGGGGCGGTTTGGATTCACAGTGCAAGCCCGTTTGCTGACAACGCTCAATGGCCGCTATGACAAACTTTGGCCTCGAATCGGTTGGAAACAGGAGGGTGTCTGGACCCGGTACCCAGGATCTTTCAATTGGTCCCTTCAGGCTCCTGAAGGGCATCTACCGTTAATCAACCAACTGAGAGGTGTACGACTGATCGATGCTTTGCTCAACCACCCGGCCCTTGTTGCTCGGCGAGGATCCAAGGCCTAGTGGCATGAATTAAAGAGGGGGTTATGTTCAAAACAGGATGCTTCGGCCCGGATGTCATCAAGGATTGGATCGACTTCAGGGTCGTTCAGCTTTAATTTCATCCCCTCGGTTCAACGCACGCGCTGGGCGGATTTTGTTCTCCCCTCAACACTCCAACTCGCTCCGTTGCTGGAGTTACTGCTGGACCCGGTGGAGTGTGTTGAAACGGCTTCTCGTCTCCAATTAGGACTCCAGGAGGCGCTTGTCAATGCTGTCCGTCATGGAAATTCTGACGATCCCTCCAAGTCTTTGCGCGTACGTCGCATCCTCACTCCTCAATGGATGATTTGGCAGATTCAGGATGAAGGTCAGGGGTTACCAACCCATGCCCGTCAAGGGGAGCTGCCTCAGTACTTAGAGGCAAATCAGGGCAGAGGGCTGTTTTTGATCTATCAGTGTTTTGACGATGTGCGCTGGAGTCGTCGCGGCAATCGAGTGCAACTGGCAAGCCGCAAGCGTAATTAACGAATGGCGGCAATCAACGATGGGGACAACCAGGGTCTTTCACTTCCCTTCTGATCCAGCGAAGTGCTTGTTCTGTGAGTTCCTCCACATCGTGACGCTCGCCTCCCTGAATCAACTGAGAGAGTGCAGCAGCCATCAGTTCAGCGCAACGACGGTCAGCATCGGATTTCAAGCGATGCCAATCACGGTCACCAAGACTCAAGCAACCATGGAGTTCCTTAGCAAGCTCAGTAGCTTGCCCTGGCCATCGCGACTCAGCCCTTGACATCTTGTTCTGGCGATCGGTTGTTCTTATCCTGAAGCCTTGCGTCGACAGCTGTGACGTCAATGATGGACACATCTCCATGGGATCAGATTTGCGTCGCTCTCGTTTACGACATTTACATGCGCTGGCCACGTTGATTCACATTCAGCCAAGGCAGTGGGAAACAAGAGATGTACGTTCGAGAAGAAGATTGCAACGTCGTCGCCTTATTCAACAACTCGTTGAAGGCCAAAACAATTTGAAATGGATGCGGCGACCCGAATCAAACAAATTGTTTTGGCGAGCGTTGCGATGGGGAGGACCTGGACTCTTGCTTGGATGTGTACTGGCAAAACTTTCATCTTGACAAAGATGAATCAATCCTATTAATCAACAAGCATCTTGTGATGGACAATCACAAGTGAGTCCGGTGGTTGGGTTGCGTGGTCATGCGGGGAAGGAAGTGCATTGGAATCAGGCAGAATGGCTAGTCCTTTTAACCAAGCTTGATGGAGTGCATGACGACGTTTATCTTCTTCGAGCACGAGTCGGTCAGCGGCTGATTGTGGAGTCTCGCCATGCAAAAGCGCAGTGCGAAGACAGATTCCAAAACCTTGGGCTTCCACCTGAACTTTTCCCTCCATAAGCACCAACTGAAATGTCCAGCCTTTCAACCAGCGGACATAGAAGGGGTTGATCATCAAAGCCCTCAATAGGGGTAGCTGCACCTTATGGGGAGCTGAAAGGAATCAATACGGGTATGTCAGGGAATCACTTCAAGTCTTCTTGGCCGTCCAAACTCTCACCATGCAATGGGATTCAGCTGAGACCCCCGTGAAGCCAGCGTTACTGAGGCGCAATTCAATGTCGTCTGAAATGAAATCCCTATAAAAGGGCTCGTGGAATGATCGCCTAAAATTATCCATGACCACGCTGAATTGCGGTGAATCCATGAGTTGAATGGAGTCAGCAAGAACAAAAACTCCACCTGGCTCTAGCAATCGATAAGCCTCATCAAGAACAGCCTGCCGCGCTTGGCCTGGAAGCTCATGCAACAGGAAAACACAGGTCAAACCCTGCATGCTTTCATCTCCAAAAGGCATGGATTCAGCATTGCCTTGAAGCAGCTGAACGAGCCTCTCACTTCCTTTGTTCAGCCATCGATTGGCCTGTCTTAAGTAGGCCTCAGACAGATCAAGACCAACCAAAGAAGCCTGAGGAAGTGCAGCACGGATTTGATGAAGCATCCGACCGGTTCCAGTCGCTACATCCAGAATCCGAAGACTCGCTTCGGGCCGATCACTAAATCCTCTCAAGCCTCGTTTGAGTGGAGCGATCAAACGCCGCCGCATGGCGTCGGCAGCGCCATTGAACAGGATGTCGACCTGGAGGTCGTACAGCTCAGCAGAGTGATCACTGAGATATCCATCTGTTTGATGATGGAAATTCTGGAGGTAGTAGTCGGGATAGAGCTCTTCATCGTGATGTTCAGGAATGTCCTGAACATCACGGGCACGACGTCTGGCCCAGTTGGATGGAAGGTCAAGCCAAACGCGTGGGTAACGCTCGGCCCATTCCAACCAAGGAAGATCGAATAAAAGTGATGGGGGATAAAGCCCTTCTTCTGATTCTTGCCAATCAAGATCCTGAAGGGCGGCTGAGGCACGGCGCAATTCGTCGAGCGTTTCGGGAGGAACAGGTTCGGTACTGGGGACAACATCAGGTGCCAACAGTTCCATCGCTTTTGTGGTCAGCTCCTTATGGGCCAGGCCTGCCAGGGTGCGCCCCTGCTGGATGGTGCGATAAGCAAATTCGGTCAGGCTGGACGCCATGGGGCTGTGAATAAGTCAATACGCCTATTCCAAAGGATGAGCCCAGGAAGCGGGGCCGATAATCAAATTCTTAGGGGAAGAATTATGAAGATCAAGGAAATTCGGTATCAACCAATACAGAATGTTTTCAGTTAGACGAGGCTGTGACCATGAGAGTCGCCATTCGTTCGTTTCCGATTGCCTACACCGGCAATGTGCTCGAACGACGCCAAAAGGCTGCAGCTGAATTTCTCGCCTGGGCAGACCAACACGCCCATGAGCAAAGGCTGAGCCAATCCAGTCAAGCGCAGATCGAACATCATCCCGACCTCCTCGATTCAGAGAGTGCCGTTGCGCAGCAGCGCATCTGGGCCAATCGCCAGGCCCATCAAAAACATCTCCAAAACAGCGCTATCGCCCACCTGCGGCACCACTGACGGCATTGAACGCTAATGAAGAGGGGATTGCCCCCTTCATTAGCGTTCAATACCAAATTAGCGATCGTTTTTTGACTTATCAAAATGCAGACAGGTCAAGAATCTTCTGTGCTTCATCAATTATTAAGTTGATTTTCATGAGGTAAGCCCAGGACAAATTTGCAAGTGACCGTCTCTCGCATCCATTCAGAGACTGGCCTTGATCCAAATCCAAAAATGAGAAACCACCGCTCGAACCTCAAGTTACGAAGATTCAATCCTTACGGTTAGCAGCGATCATCTCTATCGCGAGCTCTTATGCGATGGCCTCTAACTCTGGCCCGGTGCAATCAGCGGTGTCGCCTCCTAAATAGAAGAGATTCTCATCAATCTGATTATTGCTGCGATAGCAAGAGGTCTCAGCCAAATTTAGACTGATGATGAAGCTTGATGTGATCTCTTGATCTGTTCCTTGATATCAATGGGTATTGATACGGTGGGATGCCTCTTGGCTTGAACAGCCAGGTCTTTTAACGAAGATGATATTGATCCCATTGTGCAGAGCGATAGACGGCCTCCCTGCCCACACGAAGAACTGTTCAATCTCAAGGGACGCTCCCTACCAACAAAAAATGATCCCCTTGATGGGGGGACCATTTCATAACTATTTTCTTGATTCACTTAGGAGCTCAGAATCAGCGGCACAAAGCCGCTGAAATCAAGCGTCGTAGTACATGGTGAATTCATAAGGGTGGGGACGCTGACGCAGTTGCTGCACCTCTTCATATTTAATGTTGATCCAATTATCGATGAAATCTTTGCTAAAGACACCACCTTCCATGAGGTAATGATGATCAGCATTGAGTGCTTCTAAGGCACCATTCAGAGAGGCTGGAACAGTGGCAATATCCTTCAATTGTTCAGCGGGAAGTTCAAAGAGATCGCCATCAAAACCATCACCTGGATCGATTTGGTTTTTAATACCATCGAGGCCTGCCATCATCATGGCAGCAAAGGCTAAGTACGGATTAGCCAGGGCATCACCAGAGCGGAATTCCAAGCGCTTCGCCTTCGGACTAGGCCCTGTCAGTGGAATCCGAACAGCCGCAGATCGGTTGCCTTCTGAATACACCAAATTCACAGGTGCTTCAAAACCTGGCACCAGGCGTTTGTAGCTGTTGGTGGTGGGATTGGTGAATGCAAGAAACGATGGAGCATGTTTCAGAATTCCGCCGATATACCAACGAGCTGTTTGAGAGAGGTTGGCATAGGTCCCTTCTCCGAAGAATAGGGGTTGGCCGCCTTTCCATAGGCTCTGGTGCACATGCATTCCAGTTCCATTGTCATTAAAAACTGGCTTCGGCATGAAAGTGGCCGTCTTACCATATTTTTTTGCCACATTGCGCACAACATATTTATAAGTCATCACATTGTCGGCAGCCTGAATTAGCTCCGCAAACTTCATTCCCAATTCATGCTGACCAGCACCAGCAACTTCATGGTGATGCTTCTCAATTGGAATGCCCAATTGAGCCATCATCAGCAACATCTCAGAACGAATATCCTGCGCCGTATCGTTTGGAGAAACAGGGAAATAACCTTCTTTCAGTTGAATTTTATAGGCAAGATTTCCTCCTTCTTCCACCCTCCCGCTATTCCAGGAGGCTTCGATGGTGTCAACGCTATAGGAACAGCTTCCCTCACTGGAGCTGTAACGAACGTCATCAAAAATGAAAAATTCAGGTTCTGGACCAAAAAATGCAGTGTCTGCCAATCCAGTATTAGCAAGGTAGGCCAATGCTTTCTGAGCCAGAGAGCGAGGACAACGCCCATAAGGTTCACCCGTACGTGGATCCTGAATCGAACAGATCAGGCTCACTGTTTTATGGCGGTAGAAGGGATCCACCCATGCCGTGGAGGGGTCTGGAACCATGGCCATGTCAGAAGCGTTGATCGCCTTCCAGCCGCGTATCGAAGATCCATCGAAGGCCAGACCATCACGAAAAGCGTCCTCATCCACCATGTCTGAACACACGGTGAGGTGTTGCCACTTGCCGTGCAGATCGGTGAATTTGAGGTCGATCAGCTCGATCCCTTCGTCCTTGATTTGACGAAGAACGTCCTGAGCAGTTTTGGCCATGATTAAGGCTGAAGCCGAAGGTATCTTTTCTAACCGTAGGTACTGATCTGACTCGCTTTTGTAGCAACACGCACTTTTTTGATTGCAGACAGTTGGGCTGCCAGGCAGAGGTCACCACTTGGTAACCGTTTCTGTCAGATTCCTAGGATCCCAGGTGATGAAAGCGTTCTGACCACCTTTGTGATGTTACCTTCCAGCCAGTGATCATTAGCGTCCCCCACCATGCGTGATGCCATCACCGGGTTGATCGGTCGTTACGACCAATTGGGTCGCTACTTCGATCGATCCGCAATTGATAGTATTGAGGGCTATTTCGATCAAGCCGAGCTGCGACTCAGGGCTGTGGAGTTGATCAACCGAGAAGCGACTGAGCTGGTAAGAGAAGCCAGCCAAAGGCTTTTCGAAGGCGACCCAGAACTGCTTTTACCAGGAGGGAATGCATACACGACTCGACGTTTAGCAGCCTGTCTCCGGGATATGGATTATTTCCTTCGCTACGCGAGCTATGCCCTTGTCGCTGATGACAGCACAATCCTGAACGAAAGGGTGCTGAACGGTTTAGACGACACTTACAAGAGTCTTGGGGTTCCGACGGGACCCACAGTGCGAAGCATGATTCTCTTAGCTGATGTTCTTTGCGAGCGGATGGTGGCTGAAGGCTGCAACCCGGCTGATTGTCAGATGATTCGTAAGCCCTTCGATCATCTTGCTTCAGGGCTTTCCGTTACTGATGTTCGTCAGCGCTGATCGCGCAAGGCGCATTCTTTTCAACAGGCGTTGCAAACCAGCTGTTCAGCTCCCTGATTGGTCCTCTCTATGCGTAGGCTTCTGCCCATTGATTGGTGATCCAGGCTTTGGCGACGACGCACCCCCCCCTGTTGGTTGATTCGTCCCATCGAAGGGCTATTGCCCCGATCAACACACCTGATCGTCTGCTACTGGGACCAGGACCCTCAAATGCAGACCCTACAGTTCTCAAGGCTTTATCTCGGACTCCAATCGGTCACCTCGATCCACTTTATGTCGAGCTGATGGGAGAAGTGCAGGAACTTCTCCGCTATGCGTGGCAGACCGACAATCGCTTGACCCTGCCAATGAGTGGAACGGGAAGTGCAGCGATGGAAGCCACCCTTGCCAACACCGTTGAACCTGGTGACAAGGTTCTGGTTGCTGTGAAGGGATATTTCGGCAATCGCCTTGTTGACATGGCTGGGCGCTATCGCGCTGACGTGAAGATCATTGAAAAACCTTGGGGTGAAGCCTTTTCCAAAGATGAACTGGAAGCTGCTCTGATCGAACACAAACCAGCCATTCTGGCGATGGTGCATGCCGAAACTTCTACAGGCGTCTGTCAGCCGATGGATGGGATTGGAGACCTCTGTCGGAAACACAACTGCCTGCTCCTCTTGGATACCGTGACCTCGCTTGGCGGAGTTCCCCTTTATCTCGATGATTGGAAGGTAGATCTTGCCTACAGTTGTAGTCAGAAGGGTCTGAGCTGCCCTCCTGGACTTGGCCCATTCACCATGGGTCCCCGTGCAGAAGCGAAGCTCGCTGCTCGAAAAGACAAGGTTCCCAATTGGTACCTTGATGTTTCACTGCTCAATCAGTACTGGGGTAGTGACAGGGTGTATCACCACACAGCACCGGTGAACATGAATTTCGGCATGCGGGAAGCACTGAGACTTTTAGCCGAAGAAGGCTTGGATCAGGCCTGGGACAGACACCGGAAAAACGCCGAATCACTTTGGACCGGTCTGGAATCAATGGGCATGGAAATGCATGTGTCCGAGGAACTCCGCCTTCCCACACTCACCACAGTTCGCATTCCCGAAGACGTTGATGGGAAGGGATTCACCCAGCACCTCCTGAACACCCACGGCATTGAGGTGGGTGGAGGCCTTGGGGTTCTTGCCGGCAAAATCTGGCGAATCGGCCTGATGGGTTACAACTCCAACCCTGAAAATGTCAACAGGCTGTTGAATCTGTTTGAAACTGATTTGCCTCAGTTCCGTCAGAACGTCGCCGCCGCTGCCTAAACCAGCGCTCCAGCATCTCTTTGGCTTGTTCAGAACGCACCCCAGAGATCACTGTCATTCGGTGATGAGCACTCACATGATCTGCCAGATTGATGGTGCTCCCCAAAGCCCCACGCTTAGGGTCGGTCGCGGCGAAAATCACCTGTCCGACTCTCGCCTGAACCAAAGCCCCCGCGCACATCGGACAGGGTTCCAACGTCACCAACACTGTGCAGTCATTAAGACGCCAGTCGCCCCGAAGCAAACAGGCTTGACGAATCGCCATCAACTCCGCATGGCCAAGAGGATCACTGCGCTGTTCCCTTGTGTTCATTCCATGTCCAATACAGCGGCCCTGGTGATCCAAAACAATGGCAGTGACAGGGACTTCTCCTTGTTCTCCCAGACACCGCGCCCTCTCAATCAACCGTCCCATCCAGCAATCCGATTGCTCGGGCGTCAGGTCCATTGGGGGAGGCAAAATCAGACTCTTTGAGGAGCGCGTCGTTCGATGAGCCACCACAAGAGAGAATGTTGATACTCCATCCTCTCTTCTTGGTCGGACCTTCTAGGAATCCCGCACCGGTAGCTCTGTCGGCATTTGCTTCTCCCGACACGCTTGACCCTCAGCTGCTTCAGTTTTTGGAGCGAACTTCCGAGCGACTTTGCCATTGGATCGGCACGGCTGCAGAGCGGGGGCCATTGCCAGCACTACGCGTGCTTCCTGATGCTGCACCTGAACCGAATGGTCGGGAGATGAATCAACTGTTGGATGACCTTCAACACGTGATGGATGGCGCTTATCAGCCCTCACATCCTGGGGCACTTGCTCATCTGGATCCACCACCGATCACGGCCTCAATCGCAGCCGATTTGATCTGCGCGGGATTGAATAACAACCTCCTAGCAGAGGAGCTTTCTCCCAGCCTGAGTCATCTTGAACGTCAGGTTTGCGCGTGGTTTGCTCAGCGGATTGGATTTCCTGCTGGCGCTTCTGGTGTGGCGGCGAGTGGTGGCACCCTCAGCAATTTGATCGCCTTGGTCTCAGCGCGACATCATGCTGGTTTAAACCACACTCCAGATGCCGTGGTGTTGGTCAGTGCTGATGCCCATGTCTCATGGAAAAAGTCTGCCCGCGTCATGGGACTTCCAATCGATGGAATCCGCCAAATCCCCGTCGATCAACAGGGCTCCATGGATGTCGACCAACTGGAAGTCGAAATCACACAACTCTCAAAGGAAGGGCGCCCTTGTATCGCAGTCGTTGCGACGGCAGGAACCACATTGAGAGGAGCCATCGATCCTGTCTCGTCCATTGCCGATGTCTGTGACCGCTTTGGCTTATGGCTGCATGTAGATGGGGCGATCGGTGCTGTTTTTGCTCTGAGCGCCGCAACAAAGCATGTACTCCAAGGGATCTCAAGAGCTGATTCCATCACCATCAACCCCCAGAAAGTCCTCGGCATCACCAAAACGTCGTCACTACTGCTGGTCAGGAATGAGAACGTCCTTGCTGAGCCTTTCTCCACAGGTCTTCCTTACATGGAACCGGCCCTTGAACACGATCACGGTGGCGAACTGGGCCTGCAGGGGAGTCGCCCCGCAGAAGTCCTCAAACTTTGGCTGGGATTGCGGCAACTCGGTGAATCAGGAATTGAACAGCTTCTTTCAGCCGCCATTTCTCGACGTGAATATCTCGAGGAGAAACTTGATTCCACAAGGCTGCAAGTGCTGACAGGTCCATTGCATCTGCTTGCCTGCGGCCCCCTGTGCTGCCCTGGATCACAACAGGAAACCTGGTCGATCGAAACTCGCCGACAATTGCTGAATCAAGGCATCATGCTGTCGAGGCCCATGCATCAAGGACGGCATTTCCTCAAGGCTGTTCTTGGGAATCCCCATACCGATTGCATTTTGCTGGACAAACTGGCACTAGCCCTGAATCGATCCGTGGAAACCTTGCTCTAATGGCGGAACCAAAACGCCAACGGGGCCGCTGGGTGGCCATCGCGACAGGCATCCTGTCGGTCCTGATTGGTGTGGCCTATTTAGGCCTGATCACTGTTCTCGATGCCCGCGGCCCCATGCGCCCCCCTCCGCCCGAGGCTCTGGTTGGGGTGGTAAGCGCCTCCTGGATGACTTTTGGAGTGGTTCCACCACCCTCGTGAGTGCCGTTTCTAAAAATCGTTTTAGGGCACTATCACGACGGTTGAGGTCGTAGTGATGCTGCACAACATCCTGCACGCCGCCATCGCCCCAGTCTTGATCCTGCTGGAAGTAAGTGATGAAACTGGCTCCTGCGATGCGCGTTAACCAAGCTGCAGCAACACCCTGAACAGCTTTCCCAAGAAGCAGAGTGGGCAAATTCACGCTAAGGGCGGTACCAATCAGAGCAACACCTCCTTTGACAACACCAAGTCCTGCAAGCGTTCTCCCAACCGACACGGCCAGCTCCTGAGCTTTGGAACGTGTCAACGGCACGTTGTAGACCCTTGCCACCTCCATCACCATCTGGGCATTGACAGCTGCAGTACCAAGCAAGTCGACGCCGGGGAGTGGCGTCGCGGCCACGACGCCTGCACTAATCCAGCTGTATCGATCAACGATTCGTCGTGCCTCTGTCTGACGCTGCCTGTTGAGAAGAGATCGACCCTTGTCACCCAGATCTCTGCATTGCAGAAGAATGTTGTCAGCCAGGAGTTCTTCACCATCGGCATGGAGCACAACGGCCATTCTCTGAAGCAACAGGGCCACTTCAGGTGATGGTTGCCAGGGTTGCTGCCCTGGTCTTGGCAAGGATTGGGGCGATGCACTGGTGGGGATCACGTCCTCGCCAGCCAGCCAACCTCTGCAACGACCTCGGAGCAAGGCCAATAAGCGCTTCTCCTCTTCTTCTCCGCGTAAATCGCATTTGTTCAAGATCAAAAGCAGTCTCTTACCCAAGCCAGCGAGGCTGCGCACCACATCCAGTTCGGCAGATCGAAGATCACCATCCACCACGACCAGCATCAAATCAGCACGGCTGGCACGCTCTCGGGCCTCCTGTTCCCGCTCTCTTCCATCAAGACCACTTTCAAGAATTCCTGGTGTATCCACCAACTGAAGGCCCCGTTCCAGTTTGTTGAGGCGCAGCCGATAGGTCTGGCTGCCGGTGGTGGAACCCATCGGTGCACCAACACTGCCAACGATGTCTTGGAGCAAGGCACGAATCAGTGATGTTTTTCCACTGGAACCAGTGCCAAAGACCACCACCACCAAATCGCCGCGGGCAAGCTCACGGGCGACTCTCTCTCTTTCGAGGTGAAGGGATTGACGGGCCACATCGTCCTGAAGACGATCCAACAAACGATCGATACTTTGCAGGCTTTGTTCAGCAGCTTGACGACGGGTTCCTGGGGGTAAGGGAGCCTGACTCTGATTGTTCGTGTTGGTTGTTGAGTGACGGCCTTTCCAACCCTTCCACCACGGCAACCCAACCTGAACCACCATCGCTATGACCAGGATGGTGCCGATCAGCAGAACTGGACCCAGGAGCCAAGGCGGAAGGATGTAACTCAGATCCCAGAGCAGATTGCGAATGGCCTGCAACACCAGACCAAGCACCAGCAGAACAATCAGTCCTGCGGCTCCAAGAAGTATCCAGCGATTTTTTCCTTTCATCCGCCTGAAACACTGCCGCGTCCCGCAGCACGAATAATCCGACTCCAAAGAGAAGCCGCTAACGCGCTCGAACTGGCTGAAGGACTGTTGTCATCATTTCCAAGCCAGATGCCAAGGACCCAATTTCGGCTTGGTTCATAGCCGATAAAGAGCAAGTCGCGACCATCGTTCGTCGTGCCAGTCTTGCCTCCTTCCTGGCCCCCGAGAGCGGCTGCACGCCCGGTTCCGCTGCGAATCACAGATCGCATCAAGCCCTGCATATGCCGTGCGGTTTGCGGCTTTAAAACGCGACGAGCTGAACGTCGCTGATGGTCATCTCCATTGAGACTGCCGCAGCCGCGTGAACCCTCCGAGCGGCACGTTTCAGCATCAAGAAGACGGCGAATCGTTGTGGGCTGCTGCCAGATCCCGCCGTTGGCAACAGCCGCATAGGCACTTGTGAGTTCGATCAAGCGAACCTCACTCTGCCCAAGGGCGAGCCCCGGTACGGCCTGTAAAGGGGTGGTGATACCCAGTCGTCTGGCCTGCTGCACCACCCGCTCCAGCCCCACGCGTCTGGCCAAGCGCAAGGCTGCAGTGTTATGGCTGGATGCAAAGGCGCTGGCCAGGGTCAACTTGCCTGTGCAGCTGCTGTCAAAGCGTTGACCACCCCAACTCAGGGGGCTGCAATCCAGGGTGTCGCTGGGTTGTAACCCTTGCTCAAACGCCGCTAAGTAAGTGATCAATTTAAAGGTGCTGCCTGGTTGCCGCATGGCCATCGAGGCCCTGTTGAACTGGCTGACCTGGTAGTCACGACCGCCAGCGATGGCAAGAACGCCCCCATTCCTGCTGTCCAACACCACAGCGGCCCCTTCTCGGACGCCATGTGTTGAGGGGCTGCTTAGCAAACGATTTAACTGGCGTTCGACAACCGCCTGCAGCAGCGGATCCAAATGGGTTTCGATGAGGAAGTTGCCTTCATCAGCAACATCAGGGCCAACAAGCGCTGTGAGATCTCGACGAACCTGATCGGTGTAAAAGGGAGCGGAGCGGCTGATCTGTTCGCGACTGCAAGCCCCTGATGCCAACTGAATCGGCTGACGACGCGCCACTCTTGCCTCCTCTAAGGACAACCGACCGGCATCAGCCATCTTGTTGATCACCCGATTGCGTGCTTTCAGCGCTCGCTGGGGAAACTGACAGGGGTCATGCCCATTGGGTGATGGCAACAGACCCACAAGCAGGGCTGCTTGCTGCACATTCAGATCCGCTGCTGATTGCTCAAAGAAAATGCGCGAGGCATCTTCAAAGCCCCAACCAACCCCCAAGTACACGCGATTGAGATAGCTCAGAAGCAAATGGCTTTTACTGAAGCGACTTTCCAGCTGGAGAGCCACTAACAGTTCCTTCCATTTCCGCTGCAAAGTGTCTCCATCCCCCACATATTCGGGATACAGACTCCGCGCCAGCTGCTGGGTAATGCTGCTGCCTCCTTCCAACACTTGTCCACCAATTAAATTGGTGCTGAACGCTCGAAGCGTTCCAATGAGATCAATCCCTGGATGCCACCAGAAGCGGTTGTCTTCACTGCTCAGCAAAGCGTTCACAAGAACAGGCGAAAAAGCGCTCAGTGAACCGAGCTCGCGATGGCGGCTTGAGTCCACCGATGCCAGTGGTTTGTTGTTGCCGTCATAGATCGCAAGCGGTCCGCGCACACGCGCTAACTGACCACGCAGAGGCATGTTGAGAGTGGACAAGAGCAGCAGGATCCCACCGCCTCCCAGGCATGCCAACACCACCAGACCAAGGGATCGCTCGAACCGATGTCGGTGTCGTTGCGTGGCTTGTTCAAACTCAAGGAAGGGTGCACCCGTATCAGAAGCAGGCGCAAACTGAACACGGTCTCCATCTCGGAGTTCCAGCGTCTGCACGCGACGGCCCTTCCACCACAAGCCATTGGTGGAGTCCAAATCATGGAGGATCCAATGCCGTCCCTTTCGTTGCAGAAAGGCATGTTGGCGGCTGACGGCCGGGTGCTTGATGGTCAGCTCCAGCGGACCTTCCCGTCCAATCCGATACCCATCGCCATGCAATGGAATCATGCGATCGGTTTGATCTGGCTGATGAATGATCAGCTGAGCGATGGCGCGGGCTTCAGGATTTCGCTTGCCCATGCCCTTGAAAGAAAGCGTCGATGGCAAAGCAGAGGACTGCAAGGTTGATGGCGATGTCCGCTCCATTGAAAATGGGAAAACGAACCGGAACCAGCTCCAAAAAGTCGGTGACATATCCGAATTGCCAACGGTCGATGCCATTGCCCAGAGTGCCTCCAAGCAAAAAAGCCAAGGCAAGACCTAACCAGAAATTGAGGCGCTTGGATCGCCAAATCAAGCCCACCAATCCAATCGACACGAGCAGGCTCAGGACGGCAAGCAGGGGTGTCGCATCGCTCAACATGCTGAAAGCAGCTCCGGTGTTGCGAACCAGCCGAAATTGAAGCAATCCAGGCAGGAACGGCTGCGACAGTCCGGGAGGAAGGTTAAAACGAGCCCAGTACTTGCTGACTTGATCCAACATCACGATCAGCAGGCTGATGACAACAACCAGACGACGACGAATCAAACGGCTGCTTCGACTGATCATTCGATCAAAAGCAGACGACGAAGAGGCAGAGCGATCAAGGCGATTGCAACGCAAAGCACCAGTTGAGCTGGCAGTGGGCCAAGGCTGTAACTGAACAACAGCTCAGGAAAGGATTCACTCCAACGATTCAAACCCGCTCCAAGCAGCAAATTCAGAATTCCGCATAGCTGAATCGCAATCACGCCAGCGATCCCAGCCAAGGTGAGGAGCAACACATCGTTCATCCGAAGTTGATGAGCGAGACGTCCGGTGAGCCAAGCTGCTGGCACAAAGCCAGCCAGATAGCCAAAAGCGGGGGTCAATACATATCCGAAGCCTCCACCGTCATGAAAAACTGGCAGATCAACAAGACCAATTGTGATGTAGGCAACAGCTGCTATCACGCCAGCACGGGGGCCACAGACCAGAGCACAAAGTAAAAGCGCTGGAACCTGCCAAGTGCTGGGCAAACTGAGGATCTGAGGAGGTAATGTCGCGATGGGCAGGAGAACAGCCGCCGGAATCAGACTTCCCACAAGGATCAATAGAAGCCCAGCGATCGCGCCGCTCCACGTGGCAAGAGCCCGCACGGGCAAACAACAACTACAACCATCCTGCTCTAGTAAAGAGTGATTGCCTAGGTGTTATGAGCATTTCAATCGGTGACCAAGTCCGACTGATCAGCCCGATGCCCTATCTCAAAACAGCAGATCCGATGCCGATGCTTCGGCCATCCGATCTTGTTGGAAGTGACGAATCAGGCTCGGTGGTTGCACTGCATCCTCTTGAAACAGCTGCAGTTCGCTTTCGTCGCGGCACATTCTTAATTCCGATTAATCGCCTCTGCCCTGCAAACGAAGAAGAGGACAACTAAGCGCCAAAGGCCATGTTCCAGCGCTCAGCCAGGGGTTCGATGGTCGATCCGGGGCCACAAAGACTGAGCAGAGGGTTGGTGAGATGGAGCGATGCGGCAACCCGCAAGGCCGGGCCATCCAAAGTCTCCAAAGCCTCCATACAGCGCTGATCATGATCGTCAGGCAAAGCGAGCCCTCTGAGTTGAGCGCGGCGCTCTGCTCTCTGCCCAGTTGTCTGCGAGGCATGGGCCAGTTGACCCCGAAATTTCGCACAAGCCAAATTGAGATCGGAGGTCTTGAGCGTTTGTTCCACTAAGTCCCGCCAACTCATGATCAATAAATCCAAGGTCGTAATGGCCTTATCAATCGCAGAGGATGCATGCAAAATAAAAGGTGAGGCCATCGCCCTTGCGGGATGGTGAACGCCCACGTCATAAGCCACACCATGGTCTTCGCGAAGCCTGCGAAAGAGCAGACTCGACATACCAGTACCAAGATGCGTTTGCAGCAGACGAAGCGCCAGATCGTCTGGGTGTCCGTGGGGAAGAGTGGGCTGACCAAGCATCAGCACGACCTGCTCTGTGGGAAGAGAATGGAGATGAACGGTTGGTTTCGAGGACAGCGCTTCTGGTCGACTCGCGCCATCGATTCCCGCAGTCGATGGATCTCGTTTGGCTCGAGCTTGAATTCCATCAGCTTGCAGTTGGTCCAACAAACCTGCTGGGATGGAACCCGACAAGGCCAAGATGGATCCGTCTCTGCTGAGGGACTTGGCAATCGGCCGAAGGGACTCTGTGGTGAGCTGTTGCAGTTCATCGGCGACGCCTAAAGGGTCATGGCCGTAAGGGCCAGAGCCGTAAGCCAACTGGCGCCAGCCATCAAAAGCCAGGTGAAATGGGTCCTCTTGCTGACGCTGCAGAGCCTGAAGACTGAGCTCCCGCTCGAGATTCACTTGATCAGCGTGTAAATGGGGCTCGTACAACATCGAAGCCAACAAGGGCAGCAGTTGAGGGCTATCCAGATCTCTGCATTTCAGACTGATCAGCAGACCATCTTCATGGGTGTCGCAACGTAATCCGGCTCCACATCCCTCCACCAGATCGGCCATTTGAATTGCATCGAGCGCGCCACAGCCTCGTGTCAGGACTGATGCCAGCAATTGATGAGCTCCTCTCTGGCCAATCGGATCAGCTGCGCTACCCCTGCCGATCCACAATTTGGCGGCTAAAACTCCTGGTGTCTGCACAGGATCCAGAACCAGATCAGTAGTGGTCACGAAGATTGCTCCGGTAAAGCCACGAGGGTGAAGGCTTGATCGCTCTGCAGAAAGGGCAATAGGGAACTTTGCAACCTCTCCATGGTCCAAGTTTTCATGTAACCCAGCGGAGAAAGCAAATTCTGGGTGCGTCCCCACAGGGAGTGTGATCCGGCTAGAGCAGCAACTGATCCAGGGGCTTCAAGGCTGAAACGAAGACCATTACCTACAAGTTGTTGGGCCCGATGAAGTTCATCATTTCTGATCTCATCCACAAGTGAACGTCTCAATTCATCATGGATAACGGTTTCAACCTGCTCGATCTGATCTTCAGGGCAGCAGGCTTCCAGCATCACCACACTTCCCTGCTCCAGCACGGTGACATCCATATCGATGGATTCCACGATTTGAAGGTCTTCCCTTAACCGTTGCACCAAACGGCTGCGCCTCCCTTCCGCAAGAAGGGTGGTTGCCAAGTCCGCACCCATCAACCTGTCTTGATCATTGGCTGCGGCCATCGGCCAAGCCATCAGCAACCGCGCTGCTTCAAGGCGGGGGAAGCGCATGGTTTGGCGTCCCGTTTGAAAGGAGATCGAGTTGTCGGACTCATCTTGGATGTCTTCAGACAGATTCCCTTCAAGCTGGGTCAGGCGGCTCGACTGAATGTGCTCCAACAAGGTTGATGTCACAGCCCCACTGATCGCCAGACAACAGTTTGGGCCGCGATACCTCCTGCGATGAAACTGACGCATGGACTCGGGTGTGCTGTTGATCAGACTTTCTTCCCAGCCCAAAATTGGCCGACCATAGGGGTGTTGTCCAAAGCCTTGGCTCAAAAGTTTTTGGAATACTTGTTCATCGGGTTGATCGCGATACTGGGCGATCTCTTCCAGCACCACGCCCCGTTCCATGCCGTAGGCCTCCTCCCTCAGTGCCGGATTGAGCACAAGATCCAACAACAAGTCGAGCGCTTCCTGGGCGCAATCAACAGGCACCAAAACATGAAAGTGCACGTCATCAAAACCTGTGGCTGCATTGCTGCTGCCGCCTAGTGCCTCAATACGACGATCAAATTCACCCGCTTGAAGGGTTGCGCTTCCCTTGAACACCATGTGCTCAAGGAAGTGAGCCAGACCTTCCTCACCCTGACCTTCCCAGGTGCTGCCGCCCCGACACCAAAAATCAAGACAGGTGAGGGCTGCATCTGGCATCAGTGCACTCACGGTTCGGCAGCCGTTCTTCATGAGCTGATGCTGCAGCCCAGGGCCAGAAGTGATCTCAGTCAGGTTCCAGTGGCAAAGCCTTACCACGTTATCGACTGGAGCGACTGGTCTACAGCCATCAGAGTCATGGCTTAGACCCGGCGTACCAGTTTGATTATTACTACAAATTCTTTGTAGCTCAAACAATAAAAAACTATTCAGAAGTTGCTCAAGAAGCAGCAAGAAAATAATTAATCCACTACGAATCAATCTTCTCCATAGGGTTAAAACTGGATTCTCCAAGAAGATGCACACCAGCATCTATTAACTTTCACCAGCGAGAGAAAGGCCTCTTCATTCTCAAACAGCAACCCAAAAAGCTATCATGAGAAACTAGCCTTAACCTTCAGCCAGAAAATCTGAAGCGATAAAAATGAATTCCAAGCAAACACCAAACCATCAAAATACATGCAAATCAAAAACTCAAAAAAATTCTTTTAGGGGCAGCGTTTTCATGCGGCTCTCATCTTTCCAGCAATAACCGGACCGGCTAAGCAAATTTACTGCATACTTTCACCAACCTTTAATCAAATTTCTCATCATAGTCCAATGTTATGGCATTTACCTGAGACTTGAATGAACAAAGACTTGCTTTGTTTAAAGTGGCTCCTGATTTTTTGTCGAGCATTATCTTTGATGAAAATCCAAACTTCGCTTTTTCTGCGAATGGCTGGCTCATCAATACTGGAATTTTTACATTCAACGGACCCGATACTATTCAGGGAGGTTCACTGTCTTCAGACATTGAATATGGGATCAGAGTAAGCCAGCCCGAAGAAGGTGGAGGCAATGGATTCATCCGATTTGGCGAAATAAATACTGCGGGTGATAGTTCCAATCTTCTTTTTGGCAATGAGTATACTTTAAACGCCTACGGAAACATAGGCCTACTTATTGACCCCTTCGGCATAATAATTGGATCTAGCGGTCAATCATATGATCGATTAAGTGCTACGGGCTTGGAGATTGGTGCTCGTATTGAGGGTTCAATCCTACTACAAGAAGGTCTTAATAATTTTACAATAGAGTCCACATCTTCAAATGCTCTAGAGATTGCTAGTGGAGGTTCAATCTTTGGCGGCCGTACTTATTTAGCTAGTGAAGACCTACCGACGGAATTTGCTCAAGACTTCATTGATGCTTATTCAGAGAATGGCAACGGAATTTACAGCGAAGGGAGTATTAATTTACTTGGCGTGAACAGCAATGATGCAAACCTATATGATTATATTTCAGGCAGAAGTGCTAGTGAAACTGGAATTTATCTGAGCGGAAATTCAGTCAGTAGATTTGGAATCGAAGGGAAAACTATAATACGAGGAGTTGGCGGGACTAATTCTAATTCATCGGGCATATATCTTGACAATGAAGCGAAGCTGATTGCAGGTAAGGATGCAAGCTTACAAATAGAAGCTACTGGCCAACCAGGAACACTTGGAGGATTGATAATGCTTGGTGATTCTCAATTAAGCTCTGGAAATGGATTAACACTTGAGGGAACAGGGGGACAGTATGGCGCTTACTTTGCAGATAATGCTCAAGTTAACATCAATCGAGGTTTCAACAATTCACGATTCTTCGGAACCTCCAGAGGATTCATAGCCAGGGATTCTGCTGAAATAAATCTCAGCAGAGATAACGATTTAATTACAACAAATAGTTTCAGAGTAATTAATAATGCCAAAGCAAGTTTAAGGGGTGGATCGCAAGATCTAATAGACGCACATCAAGAAGGTGTTGGTGTTCAAAATAATGCAGTATTAGACTTTGGTTCAGGGCGTTTAAATGCTTTGTACGCAAGAAATGAGTCGCAAAGTGTATCGCCCGGATCGTTTCTTGGTTCAGGAGTATTTGTAACAGATAATGCTATTTTAAGCTTAGGAAATAAGCCTGTGACTTTGATTGAAGAAAGTGAGAATGGTGAAATCACTATCATAGAAAGTGGCCCCATAGGAGACACCCTTGCTTACAGTGAAAATGGAACAGGGGTATTTGTTCAAGGTTTGTTTAAAACTGGTTACACATCTAAACTATTTTCTTATGGTTTTGAATCGGGCATGAGAATAGAAGCAGAGGGTGAAGTCATAAGTGGATCTAACAAAGCTTTCTATGAAGTTATAGGGTTAAAAAGACATGGGTTAGAAATCGAATCAGGCCATATGAATATGAAAGGTCAAATCAACAAGCTGGAGGCTTATGGAGATATCTCAGGTATTACTCTTGGAAGCAACAATGAGGATTCATCAACCGATAAGAGACTTAGAATCAAAGGTGGTACTAATACGGTTAATGCGGTCGGAAATACATATGGGATGAATATCAATTCATCAGGGATATTTCAAGTCATAACGTCTGGGCAAAGCTTCATAACTGCCGCTGGTGACACCATAGGAACCATGATTCAAGAGGGAGGCTTAGCGGAATTCAGAGGTGACACAAATTTTCAATCAGATGGAGGTTTTTCTGGCCTGATCATGAATGGAAGACTAGCAGGAGACAATCAACGTCAAGTTATCCAAGGTAGTGGGACAATGAGAGGAATTGAAATTTCAGGAGCTCTTAATTTGTATGGAGGTGATGATATTTTATCCGGCATATTGTCTGATAGTGAAACAGAAGGGAGTTCAGCATCAGATGGGTTTAGTCTTGAAAGAAATTTAACGGATAGCAGTCAGTCTCTAACTGAGGATCAGTCCCCATTCCAGCCCGAAACCATTATACGAGCATCATTATTTACTGACATAAACAATGACATTATAGACTCCTCTATTGTTTCAGATATGCCATCGAGCATAGATGCTATTACTGGCATAGATATGCCCAAGGATGGTATTTATGTGCATGTTGGGAAGGAAGCGCGTATGGGTAGGGGTAACGATGCCTCAGTATCCAGACATTATGGAGGTGATGGGACCATCAATTATGGAAATGGTCAGGACGAAGCTTGGGGTTTTGGAGCAATTAATGCGGTTGGAGGAAGAGGATTTGACACGTGGCGACCCTATGATGGAGTCTATTTAATCGAAGGGACAGGAAGTATCAGCTGGGATGTAACTAATTTATCGTACGAAGGTATTGATGCTTTCTCTGAGACCATGAGTTTCGAGGGCTTTGAATTCATAAAACCTGCCGATTCAAATTCCTTGGAAAACTTGAATTTTGGCGCTATCGAATTCGGCCAGACTGCATTGCTTATAGTGAATGAGGGAAATACTTTGCTGATATGAATCAGGCCGAATGGTCAGCTGAAATTTATCATAAAATGACACTCAAGGCTCTTAACGTCTTAAATGTCATTTTATTAGAGACGTGAAACCCACTGAGCTTTTAAAGGCAATAGCAAAACTAATGCTTGGGCTGTCAATCAAGATAGCTTCTTAAATGTAAAAACTTAACATCAAAATTTGATTCCCAAGCTGGTCACCATAGAAACTAATCAATCATGACACTGCCATTTCATACAAATTATCAGAGCGCAGCCTGAAAGGTGTTGTTACCAGCGCCCAGAGGTTCCTAAAATTAAATCTTGTGATTACAGGAACAAGCTTCGTTCGGCTCCCTCGAGTAGGTTGAAGCATCCAATGAATGGATAGCGAAAACTGACACATCACTGACAACTCAGTGAATGAGGGTTTAGCAAAACCCAGTCACAGAGCCAATCAGTTGACAGGTCAGCGAAGCTCCATTCTGTGCTGTCCCTCGCTGGACTGATGTCCGAATCCACCAACGGCCTTGAGTTGCATCCGCTGGTGATCTCCCTATCGGAGCAAATTCGCACCTGTAGGAAGGCTTTGCCTGATCTAAGTCCGCTATCGGTAGATCCGGCCTTAGAAGCAATCAGCGGCATGCTGGATGGTGAATCGCTGTTCATTCGTAACGAGCTGCATCAATGCCTTGGTCTCAGAAAACTGCATCTTGAGATTGCTCGACTGGGCATGGGATTACAGATCCTTCACTGCGTCTTTTTTCCTGATCCGCGTTTTGACTTACCCATTTTCGGTGCCGATATCGTTGCCAGTCCTGCAGGGATATCCGCTGCCATCGTTGATCTGTCGCCCGTAAGCGATGCACTACCTCCAACGATCAGCCAACCGCTCAGTGCTCTTCAGTTGCCGCCATTTCAGCAAGTGCGAGACCTGCCTGCGTGGGGAACTATTTTTTCGCCTTACGTCAAGTTCATTCGTCCGATCAACGAAGAAGAGCAAAGCTGGTTCGTTGATCTCGTTGCCGAATATCTCGAGATTCTTCGCCAAGCCATTGTGGGCACCGCCCCCAATAAGATTCATGAACTCAGTACGATCAATCGGCATCAAGGCCAACTTTCCTATTGCCAACAACAAAAACGCAACGACAAAACCCGACGAGTTCTAGAGAAAGCCTTCGGCAACGCCTGGGCCGATCGCTACATCACGGAGATGCTGTTCGACGATCCTCCTCCTCTTCAATGAAGAGTGTTCCTCTGTGGTTAGCAGTTGGACTCCTTGGAGCTGCTGTACTAGGTGCTGGCCTATGGATCACGCGACGGCCATCAACAGCCACGGTTTCCTCAGCTGCAGTTCAAAACGTGCGCGCGCCTGAAGCGGTAGCTGCCCTCGGTCAACTGAACCCAGCTGGTGATGTGCGGCGTTTGGCCGCTCCAAGCGGCAGTTTTGGCGGTATTCCTCGTGTGGCCTCACTGTTTGTTAACGAAGGCGACAGTGTTCAGAAAGGGCAAGTCTTGGCGATCTTTGATAACCGACCTCAAATCCAAGCTGACCTCGCTGAAATTGATGCAGAAATACGAACTTCTTCGATCGATGTAGAAAATCAAAAACGTGAGGTCGCGCGCTATGCCGCCGCGGCAAAGGTCGGTGCATCATCCATGGCTGTGTTGGAGGAAAAGCAAGACGAACTCACCAGCTTTCAACGGGAGGGAGTGGAGTTAATCGCCAGAAGACGAGGGCTAGAGGCTGAGCTGGCTGACAGTGCATTGATCTCACCCATTGATGGTGTAGTTCTGAAAATCAACAGTCGAGCAGGGGAACGACCAGGTCCTGATGGGGTGTTGGAGGTTGGGGCCAACCAAACCATGGAAGCCCTAGTTGAAGTCTATGAATCTGACATCAATCAGATTTCCATTGGACAACCTGTGAGCTTGATTAGCGAAAACGGTGGATTTGAAGGGACACTTGAAGGCCGTGTCCAGAGCATTTCTCCTCAAGTACGGCAAAGGGAAGTGCTTTCAACAGATCCCACTGGTGATGCAGATGCCAGGGTCATTGAAGTGGATGTGGCTCTTGCGCCTGAATCTGCCGAGCGAGTGACTCAACTCTCAGGTTTGAAGGTGATTGCCCGCTTTAAGGCCCAATGATCCGAGCCTTCTGGCAACGGCGCAAGATTCCGTTGGCGTCATTGATGCTGATCAGGCAGCCCGTTCGTTTGGTGGTTGCTCTTGCTGGGATCAGTTTTGCCGGAATTCTGATGTTCATGCAGCTGGGTTTCCGCGATGGTTTGTTTGAAGCCAGCGTCACCGTTCATCGTCTTTTGGATGCTGACGTCGTGTTGATCAGCCCGCGCTCAACCAGTTCAGTCAGCATGGCGGGCTTTCCTCGCAGGCGACTGGTCCAGGCCATGGCGTCTCCTGAAGTTGAAGGAATCACACCCGTGAACTGGAATCTGTTGCTTTGGAGAAATCCTGAAACTCTTGGGACTCGCTCCATTCTTGCGTTGGGTTTCGAACCCGGACATCCCTTATTTACGGATCCAACATTGGCCGCAAAAGCCAAACTCTTAACGCAAAAAGGGAGGGTCCTCTTTGACGAGCAATCAAGGCCGGAGTTTGGTCCCGTAGCTCAATGGTTTCGTGAAGGACGAACTGTTGAAAGCGAGATTGCAGGCAAGAGAGTGCGAGTGGTTGGTCTTGTTGGCCTTGGCGCGTCGTTTGGTGCTGATGGCAACTTGCTAACAAGCAGTGAAACATTCTTGGATCTAATTCCCAACACTCCCTCAGGGAGCATCGAAGTTGGCTTGGTTCGTCTTAAGCCCGGAAGTGATGCAAATCGATTTGCACACCAGCTCCAGGCACGTTTACCAGCCGATGTGACCGTCCTCACCAAACAGGGGTTCATCGATTTCGAGCAAAATTATTGGCGAACGAGCACGTCCATCGGCTTCATCTTCACCCTCGGCGCCGCGATGGGTTTTGTAGTTGGATGCGTGATTGTTTATCAGGTTCTTTATTCAGACGTCAGCGATCATTTACCTGAGTACGCCACCTTGATGGCCATGGGTTACACGCTCAAAAGCTTGCTTGGGGTGGTCGTGAGAGAAGGCTTATTGCTTGCAGTGTTTGGCTATTTGCCGGCCTATGCCGCTGGACAAGGCCTTTACCTCCTAGTACGCAGTGCCACCCAGTTACCCGTGTCGATGAACACCGTTCGAGCCGTCAGTGTGTTCAGCATGATCTTGATCATGTGCATGCTTTCCGCTGGTTTGGCGATGCGCCGACTCGTTGATGCCGATCCTGCAGAGATTTTCTAAAGCGATGGCGCACAACTCACTTTCAGTTGAGATTCATGAGCTCAGTCATTGGTATGGAAAAGGCTCCACACGTCGTCAGGTCTTGCAAGGAGTTGACCTTCAAATTTCTGCAGGGGAGGTCGTGCTACTAACCGGTCCTTCCGGTTGCGGGAAGACGACCTTGCTCACCCTGATTGGAGCATTACGACAGGTTCAGGAGGGAACTGTTGAAGTTTTTGGAGAGCAGCTCCGTGGTGCTGCAAGAAGCCAACGCCAACGCTTACGGCGGCGCATTGGCATGATTTTCCAAGGTCATAATCTGCTTCGTTGCCTAACGGCTGAGCAGAATGTTCAGATGGGGGCGGATCTGTTACCCAATCTTGGGTATCGGGCGCGTCGCGATCAAGCAAGGGAATGGTTGCGCTCGGTTGGTCTTGAAGACGAATTGAACAAACGTCCCCATGACCTCTCCGGGGGGCAAAAACAACGGGTTGCCATTGCACGAGCTCTTGCAGCAAAACCTCAGCTCCTGCTTGCAGATGAACCAACTGCCGCTCTCGATAGCGGAACTGGTCGTGAAGTTGTGGAACTATTGAAGCGGCTTGCTCGGGATCAATCGTGTTCTGTGTTGATGGTGACCCATGACCCGCGCATTCTTGATGTAGCAGATCGTCTTGTTCGAATGGAGGATGGACATCTCTATCAGACGATTGGTTAAATTGGTCTGAATCCAAGAGTTGGAATCTTCCAAAACGCATGTCCAAGCGCAGAAACCTCAAAAAGGAAAAGCAGGAGCGCAATCGCGCTTATGCCCGCAAGTTCAAAAAGCGCAAGCTCCGCAACGATGGCCGTGGTGAAGGTGCTGGCAACGGAGTAACAGGAACAGCCAACAACGGTGGCGCGGCAGATTGATCAGTTCAACTTAACCCTGCATCTGTAGCAAAAAAAGGGAGGGTTGAACCCTCCTTTTTCAATGGCTTTAGTCTGGACTTCTAGTGCCCTTTTTCGCACGGATGTTCATTAGCGTCGTCATTCCTACTTACAACCGGCGCCCGATTCTCGAAAAGTGTCTAGAGGCTCTTGAGACACAAGATCCAAGCGGAGAAATCGAGAACTATGAAGTGATTGTCGTCGATGACGGTTCCAGTGACGGCACTCCAGAGTGGTTACGTCAGAACGCTGATCGCTTCCCTCATGTCTGTCTTGTTGAACAAGAGCATGGGGGACCGGCAGAAGGGCGTAATCGGGGCGTAGATCATGCCGCAGGAGATGTAATTGTTTTCATTGACAGCGATTTAGTGGTTACAGCAGGCTTCCTGGCCTGCCATTCCCGAGCCTTGAGTCGTCATTGGAATCGCCAAGGCAATCGACTCTGTTTTACTTATGGAGCCGTAATCAATACGGCCAACTTTGAGCATCCAACCAAGGAGCGGCACAAACTGCGCGATTTGTCGTGGGCTTACTTCGCAACGGGAAACGTAGCCATCGATCGTGGGGTTTTGGAGCGTTCTGGATTATTTGATGTTGGTTTCCGTCTCTACGGCTGGGAAGATCTGGAGCTCGGAGAGCGACTGAGACAGATGGGGGTTGAACTCGTGAAGTGTCCTGAAGCAGTGGGCTATCACTGGCATCCGGCGTTTCGACTCGATCAAATCCCAGACTTGATTCGCGTCGAGCGTGAACGCGCGCGCATGGGATTGGTCTTCTATCGCAAACACCCCAGTCGTCGGGTTCGGTTCATTATTCAGTTCACATGGTTACATCGTTTGCTCTGGGCTTTACTCACTCTTGGAGGTCTCCTCAATGAACACAGCCTCCGACCAGCAATGGCCTGGCTCATTCAACGGGGACAGCCATCACTGGCCCTTGAATTGCTGCGTCTCCCCCTCAACCGAATCGGTGTTGAAGCGCTCTATCGCGAAGCTCGTCAGGCAGGCTTGAACTAAATCCAGAAGTGGCAGAGCTGCGTCGATTACTGATCGAGCCCAAAAGGCTGGCCGAGAGAAATACCAATGGTTGTCTTGTTCTCCGTGAGGAAGAACGTCATTACCTCCGCCGTGTTCTACGTCTGCGTCCTGGAGCCGCTGTAGCTGTGGTTGATGGCCGCGGCCATCTTTTGCAAGGACGGCTTCAGACGGAAGGAGATCTCCTTCTTCCCTTCATCGCTCCGCAATCGTCACTACAAAGCACTCCGCAGATTGGTTTAGCGATTTCCATCGTGCGTCGAGGCATGGACGATGTCATGCGGATGGCTTGTGAGTTGGGCGTGGATTGCATCCAACCCCTTCGATCAAAGCGATCGCCACCTCAAGCGGACTACAGACCCGAGCGCTGGCAGACCATTTTGAGAGAAGCCCTAGAACAGTGCGAACGACTCTGGATGCCACAGCTTTTACCATTGATCTCCTCCGATCAATGGTGGGATGTACCAGGCTCTAAAGAAATGCTGGCGATTGCAACCACCCGTGTAGAGGGTCTGAACGACTTCACTTTTTGGTTGCAACGCAAGCACCCTAGAAACTCTTGTGTCTGGATCGCCATTGGTCCCGAGGGAGGCTGGGATCCAAAAGAACAGGCTCAAGCCATCGCGGAAGGATGGTCACCAATCAGTTTGAGTGATGACATCCTGCGGACATCGACAGCAGCCGTTGCAGGTCTTGCGACACTCAGTAATTGGCGTCGGTCTCATCAATGGGAATCAGCTTCTGAATAGATCAGAGGCCATATCACGAAATCCCTTCAAATTGCTACCGGGCTTGCGTCGGGAGGAACGAAGGTTCAGACCGGGACGAAGCATCTCTGGAGCAAAAGTGCTGAGCGAAACTGCAGGACGCGCGGCCGCATCCGCTGCCAATTCAGCGGCAATGGCCTCGGCCGTGGTGAGGTTGGCTGAAGACAGGGATGAGCTGTCCTCTTTCTGCAGATTTGTCTTTGGTTTTGAATCCGTCTTTTGCTTTGCGCGTGCTGGTGAGGAAAGCGCGGCTGGAGAAGGCACCGCTTTCGCAACAGGTTCCTCCTCCTGTCCATTCTCATCGGGGAGCTCTCGTACAGGCGCCATCTGTATCGCCTGCTCATTCGAGGTGCTTTCCTCGAGGTTGAGGAAAAAGCCTTTGCGCTTCAGCACCATGCCGGGTTCCGGTGGACAACGTGGGCTGATTATCCAACCCAAAGAGCCCCAATGGACTGATGCTTAGGGCAGTGCAACACGGTTCAATAGTTTTGCCGGATCAGAACATCACAACTTGGGGTGTTGCCCTTCTCATCAATGGCCTGTTGATAACCCTCGCCCAGAGGCTTCCAGTCCTGACGAAAAAGGGTTGGATGCATGCCGGCATCCTTGGCACGATCCTTTGGGGATGCCTGGGCTGGAGAGGCTGGTTGGCTGTCGTTCTTTACCTGGTGCTTGGATCACTGGTGACACGCCTTGGCTTTGCTGAGAAACTCCAGCAGGGTCTAGCGGAGGCGAGAGAAGGCAGGCGGGGACCCGCAAACGTCTGGGGATCTGCCCTGACCGGCACAGTCATTGCCTTAGTCATTGGAGCTGGCGTTGGCTCTACAACACTTTTATTGATTGGTTTTGCAGCCAGCTTCACTGCCAAACTGGCTGACACGTTCGGCAGTGAAATAGGTAAACGCTGGGGCAGAACTACCGTTTTGATCACCACTCTTCGCAGAGTCCCAGCAGGAACCGAAGGGGCTGTGAGCTTGGAAGGCACCATAGCGAGTGCCTTTGGCAGCCTGCTCATGGCATTAACGATGGCGATGCTGTCAGTGGTGACATCTCCCTCAGCCATGATTTTGGTAGCGATTGTGGGCCTGATTGGGACCTTGCTGGAAAGCCTGATTGGGGCCCTGGCTCAAGAGAAGATCAGCTGGCTATCCAATGAACTCGTCAACGGCTTGCAAACCGCATGGTCCGCAGTCTTAGCAATGCTGATCTCTGTGTGGCTAGGAATTACTGGGTGATTTCAGTCTGTGCTGCCACCTTTCGCAACTGGCTTAGCGAAACTCGGATTGCTTTTCGCAGCAGACGCGGGTTGAGATTCTCTCTCAAAGCAAGATCTTTAATGGGAACGTTGTCGATGTAGCGAGCACGAAGCCAGTCACTCTGTTTCGGGTCCAGATCAGAAAGGGCGTCTTGCAACCAATCAAAAGCCTTTTCATCAACCTGGTCCTGTACTGATGAAGAATCTTCGATCTGATCAAGCAGAGTGCCACTCTGTTCACCGCTTGACGCATGGGTGCCAAGCACAACATCAAGCGAGCTCACCTTCCCGACGGCGTGTGCAACAACGGCATCCCTCCAACGCTGAAGACTGACATTGAGAGATTCAGACAGACCTTTCTCATCCAGTGGCTCGAGCATTGTCTGAAGGCGTTGAGCCTGCAGCCGCTTACCGCGACTGTGCAAATCCTTCAATCGCCAAGGAATGCGTAGTGAGTGCTGACGATCGCGACGAAAATGCAAGATTTGGCCATGAACCCTGGCCAAGGCATAGGTGCTCAGACGAAAACCACGCTTTGGGTCAAAATTGGCCACTCCATTGATCAACCCCAAGCAAGCTTCTTGAATTAAATCGTCCTGCTCGCCTGGGTATTGATTTACATGATGAATAGCAGCGTAATGAGCCAATCCAAGATTTTGAATCACAGCATCGTTGCGATCAAGAATTGACTGAGGAAGTTTTCTGCGCTGCTCGCGCCGTTGAAGGCTCTGAGTGGAAGGCATGAAGTGTGATCCTCTGCAACCCCATCAACGTCGCTTTCATCTCGACTTCGACCCTCCTTCTTTCCAATGAAGTCCTTCACTCAAAAGGATGAAATCCCAGACCTCAAAAGAGCAAGCCAATGTTGGGGCGAGGAAGATCTAGAGCACTCATGGACTGGTTCACTTCGGACACTCTTGAAACTTCCCCAGTTTGAAAGCAGCTGCCGTGAAACGATGGATCGAAATTCAATCGAATTCCTTGCAAGAGCGCTGAAAAACTCCTGTCGCCATAAGGTCCAATCCTGGATCTATTATTGAAAGAGCTGCGCGCATGATCTTGAATCACAAAGACACCCTTAAGGCCTTCATTTATTCTGCTCTTGTATTTGGAGTAGCCATCACACAGGGCGCTTCTACAAAGGCGGAGGATTCCATTGATGACTGGTATGAGAGCCGTCCTCCAGCACAACTTTGCGAGCTTTATCGCTCTGGCGCTATACAACCAGATCAGTTACCTGGAGGCAGAAGCTCAACGCCTTGCGCCAACTTTCCGGATGCCGAATAACCATTCAGAAACAAGGCCAAACACTCATTAGCGAGATCCATTCCCGTCAGCAGGCGGAATGGGAAATCGATGCAACAAACAACAGGCATCAGAAGACCTGGAATGGATTGCCTTCACACCAAAGGTAAAGCCACCCTACCTAAAACCCAATTGCCTCTTTTTAAAGAGATTATGAAAGAAACAACCTAGCTAAACTGATGTACCCAATCCAATTGCCCATAAAGCTATAGCCAAAAACTAACGCAATCCAGCAGCGCTCGTCCTCCCAAACAATTCAACACAAACCTTAGACTTCAACCGCTCACGTCAACGCGAGCAACTGATGCTGACTTAGATCGCAATGAGTCAATGAGGCATCTGAATATTCACATGAATGATGACGCAGGCTCGCTCAACATATCCAAGCAACGCAAGAAAACGAATGCGCTGCAATCAGGCACTACGATGTTCACCCCAAATCACTCATCGAATGGGTTTGGGCCTTTTTCAATTTAAAACAGGATTGGACTGAAAGAGTCTCATCTGAGGCCACAAAGACAAAAGATTGAAATCAAGAACAAGAAGACGCTTCAACTGAAGAACGGGAAGATCTGATGGAGTGGTGCACGAGCAGTCTTATTCATGCAATCGACACAAGACAGCTCCCTAAACAATGAAAACGTGACGTTGCTCAGGTCGTTCAATACTTAAAGAATTGCAGTTCTCCTACCCGTTCCCAGATGCCCTAAGGCTCACCTCCACTACACCACGGGTGTGAGTTGATGCTGCTGCTCAAATCCGGCCCAATTCAAAAGTGGCTTCCAATTCTGCAGCCGCTGATGAATCCAGTGGTGGCCATTGCTGTTGAGATGAATCCCATCCGGTTCCAACCAAGTCAACCAATCAGGTTCCGCCTCCATCGCTCTGTGCAGGCTTAAAAAAGGAACATCAGCTTCTAAACAGGCCTCCTCCAATTGGGCCTCATGAATGGCAACGGCCTCATTGCTGTACCAAAGACAGTTGGCAAAAGGCATAACCGCTTCATCCACAACGCCAAGTCCCATCACCATGACTTTCGTCACAGGAGTCATAGCCATGAGCAGTTGCTCAAGACCAAAGCGAAAAGCGTCAGAACTTAATTGCTGTCGTCCATCAGGCCGTCCGATACGAGCACTGTCATTCAGTCCAACCGACAAGAGCAGACCATCAGGCTGCTGACGACGTAATTCACCGCGACAGCACCATTCTTGCTGCCAACGTTGTGCAATGCGCTCCAGTCCATCCCCCCGCACGCCAAGGCCATAAACAACTGGAGCAGAGGGGATCGTCATCCATTGACGCCTCAATCGTTCACACCATCCACCTCCTTCTTGATCGCCCCAGCCATACACACCGCTATCGCCGATCACGACAAGCTGCCGAAGCACTGGTGTCTTCACTGTCTCGGTCACACAATCCTGACGTCAGCTTTGCAGCCAGACCAAACGGCAGCGATCACTCAAGGATTCGCCACCGATTGTTAGAGCGCAGTAACAACTGATCAACAACACCACTGCAGCCCAATGGAAGGAACTCAGTGATTCCAGCAGCTGCCATCCCAGACCGCTACCCCCGATCACTCCAACCACGACCGTTTCACGGAGAATCACATCACTGCGGTAAGCCCCGTAGGCCAGATAACTGGGACTTTGAGGACTCAGCAATCCGTAGAGCCAACTCATGCGTTCTGAAATCCCCATTGCTCTCAGGGCCGTTTGCCGCTGACGATTTTGCTGGTGCAAACCTTCGAGAAGAAGCCGACCCATCACTCCACTGTTATGCAGACCGATTGCCAAGGCACCAATGGCCAAGCTGGGCGTATTGCTCAGAAGCAAAAGGAGAACCAACAGTGTCGGTGGAATCCAGCGCATGAAAGCCCAGAACATGGAGCAGACCTGATGCCACCTCGGTGATGGCCAGAGAAGCAAGGCCAGGGGGGGAAGTCCAATCGCAATGCCCGCAGCCAAAACTGTGAGACAGAGAGTTTCCATGATCATGCGCAGCCAGGGAAGTTCAGTCGCAGCGGCGTTGAGTTCCGTCCAAGAGGGGGCTTCGATACCGATCCAGTTGAATCCTGAGGACAGGTCAGGAACGAGATATCCCAACCAAAGCGTCCCAATCACGCCCAACACCAAGGTCAGTGTGGTGAACAACAACAATCGACGCTGACCATGCACACCGACTCCAGAACGGTTTCGCCAAAGCCTCAACAGCTGTTCAAGAATCAGCATCACAGCCGCTAAGAGCCACAAGCCAGTCCATAACTCGCGAAACCGTAGGGACTGAAGTGTCAGTTGCAGCTCGGTGCCAAGACCTCCAAGACCAAACACCCCGAGCAATGTGGCACTTCGGAGTGAACACTCAAGCCGGTATCCCCCGTAACTCATCAGGACGGACGTCATCCCTGGATTAAGCGCCGTCATCAAGGCTGATATCGGATGCGCCCCTGTGCTGACGAGAGCATGAAGAGGACCGTGTTCTGCGCTATCGAGTTGATCTCTCCAAATCCTTGCCACCAGAGCGCTATAGGGAAGTGCGATGGCGGCTACAGCGACATAGGGATGGAGCCCCAGAACTTGCAGGAGCAAGAGACCCCACACCAACTCATGGACGGCTCTTGGTACGGCAAGGAGCCCACGAAGGCCGCGCGCCGGCCAAGCAGGAAGATGCCAGGTTCTCCACACCACATCTGCACAAACCGTGCCGAGCAGAACACCCAACATCAAGCTGAGACTCCAGCTCATCAAAGCGGTGGCCATCGTGATGCAAAGGCCATGCACAACCGCATGCACAACGTCAGCCTCCAAGGAGGGATGAAGGGCCCCTGAGAGACATTGCTGCCAAATAGAAAGGCCACCTCCATGCAGACCTGTCCAAGTCACAATCAGCACTGGCACCAGCGCCATGGCTGGCAACAACGTGAGCACTGGCGCCGCTGGACTCAGGCGGTTCATCCCGCCTCGTACAACTTGGAAAGGTCCGCAGACGTGATTTGTTCCGGAGCTTGATCCAGCACAAGGCAACCTTCACGTAAACCAATCACACGGTCAAAGCGATGGATCAGTTCGGGTTGATGCAAGCTGATCACAATGGCTTTAGCACCACAATCAAGTTGACCCTGCGGCGTGCGATCAAGCAAATGATCCAATAGATCAGAGGCGATGGCGGGATCCAAGTTCGCTACAGGTTCATCCGCCAGGATCAGTTGCGGTTGTTGTCTGAGCAAACGCGCAAGGGCCACTCTTTGCCTTTGCCCCCCTGACAATTGGCGAATCGGAGCATCGATCAATCCACCATCGATGAGATCGGCATCCAGCCCTGCCCGCTGCAGACAGTCCCTGCAAGCAGGTTGATCAATGTTAAATAACAGATTGGCCAATCCCCAGATCAGGTTGTGACGGCCTAAGGCCCCACAGTTGACGTTTTGTCCCACATTGAGCTCTTCGACAAGAAGTAAGTCTTGCCAGAGCATTCCTATTTCTTTTTTTTTGCGTCGAGATATTGAGCGAATCGACTCACCGCACCAACGCACATGTCCCTGATCACAGCGGAGGCTGCCATTAGCGATAGCCAGCAATGTGCTCTTGCCAGCCCCGCTGCGTCCAAGCAAGGCGATTCTCTCTCCTTCGTAGACCGAAAGGGAGATGGAGCAAAGTCGATCGCCCCTCGGTCCAGCCAGGCTGACCTCAGTCAAGTCGAGAAGAGATTTCAACGAATCTTGCCGAGTTTTCGACCCACCTCCTCGATGGGTTTGTACTCCGATTCCTGCGCCGGAATGAAACGCTTGGCTGAAAACAGTTCAAGGATGGTTCTTTGTCGATCTGTCTTTGGGGTTAACCCAACAATGACCTTCTGGAGTTTTGTCGTAAATCCTTTGCCGAATCGTTGATCCAGATTTGGTCGCGCCACCCAGTGGTAATCCACGTAGGGAGGTGTTTTCCAGATCATTCGCACCTTGTCGGGATTCACGGTCCCATTCTTTACAGCGACATTCCAGACCAGCTCGTTGAGAGCACCCGCCTCGTAAGAGCCACTCTGGACCAATGCGATGGTGGCGTCATGGCTGCCGCTAAAGCCAGCTTGTCCACCAGAAAATTGCTTCGGCGTCACACCGGCTTTGGCCAGAAAATGCTGAGGCATCAATCGCCCTGATGTTGAGCTTTCTGACCCAAAGGTGAACCGCTTTCCCTTAAAGGCTTTCAGACCTTCAATCCCCTTGATTGGTTTCAAACCGGTGGCGGAGTTAGCAATGAAAACACTTTTAAATTTCTCATCAATTGCCCGTTGCGCCAGAACCTTGGAACCGGGTGTTTGAAGGCGTGCCTGAACGCCTGTAAGCCCACCAAACCAGACAAGATCAAGACTTCCTGTCCTGAAGGCACTGACGGCTGCTGGGTAATTACTGACTGGCACATAGCGCACGAGCACATTCAGTTTGTCGCTTAGTTCATCGGCAAGTTGGCCGTACCGACGATTCAATCGCTCTGGGTTTTGATCTGGAATCGCACCGATGCGTAATGTCTCTTTCGCAGTAGCAGGAAAGACCGTGGCACTCTGACTGCAAAGAAGAGCCAAAAGGACAACGGCCCCTTTTTGTCTGACCGGAGTCAGCTGGATTGTCATCGTTCGACAGTGTCTTGTTTTAGGAGTGACGGAGCAATCGCTTGAAGCGACTCAGCCCCTCTGCGATCGTCTCACTTGAAACAGCGCAGGAGAGCCTGACACAGCGATCATCGCCAAAGGCACCACCGGGAACGATCGCCAGTCCTTCCTCCTCGAGAGCACGCTCACAAAAGACCAGCGAATCCGGAATGGCATCAGGCAACCTCGGAAACGCATAAAACGCACCCTTCGGAGGGACGAGCGTGATCCCATTCATTTGTTGAAGCCCCGCGCATAGCTCCAGTCGACGCGTGTTGTAGCTATCGGCCATGCGGCGCACGCAATCTCGAGATCCCTGCAGTGCAGCTAGTGCTCCCCGTTGAGCAAAGCTACATACATTGCTTGTGCTTTGGCTTTGCAGGGCAACCGCAGCCTTAATCACCGTGCTGTCACCACTGAGATATCCGAGTCGCCAACCGGTCATGGCCCAGCCTTTAGCAAAACCGTTCACAACAAAACACCGCTCTCTGAGGTCTGGGGCTACGGCGGCAAAGCTGTGGTGGGATTCACCCTCTTCCAACAGATATTCGTAAATTTCATCACTCATCACCAGCAGGTTGGGATGCTTTCGCACCAGCTCTGCCAGGGCTTCTAGTTCACTGAGACTCAACACACGACCTGTTGGGTTGCCCGGTGAATTGAGCACCAGAACCTTGGTTAACGGGGTGATGGATTGTTCAATCTTATGTAGATCAAGTCCAAACCCATCGGCAGCTGATGACGTCACTATGACTGGATTTCCACCTGCCAATCGAACAATTTCTGGATAGCTCAACCAATGAGGGGCTGGAATGATGACTTCATCACCTGGGTTCAGCAGAACTTGGAACAGGTTGTAAATCGCCTGTTTGCCGCCATTGGTCACTAAAACCTGATCGGCCTCGGTGGGGATGTTGTTTTCAAGACTCAATTTCTGAGCGATGGCAGCGCGCAGCTCTGGATCGCCAGCAGCCGGGCCATACCGAGTGATGCCATCCCTAAGGGCCTGAATCGCCGCCTCAACAATGAACGCTGGCGTCCCGAAGTCGGGTTCTCCTGCACTCAGGCTGCAAACATCAACACCCTGTTGCTGCAGGGCTTTTGCTCGGGCGCTGATGGCAAGTGTGAGCGATGGCTGCAGAGCCAAAGCTCGGTAAGAGAGAGATGGGGGGCCTGGCATCAACGCGGCACCCCCTCGATGGGTGCTGGGGTATTTGCAACAACATCCTGCCTGATACAGCGACAGTGACAACTCTGTTCAACGGATGACAGCCTGGATCGACATGTTGATCTTGCTGAACATGACAAAGGGCGAGACCTCCCTGAGTTGGGTTTTAGCGGCGAACAATCCGCAATCTCTCGCGCAGTTCTATGCCAGAGCTCTTGGAGGTTCCTTCCGCTCTGGACTGTCTGAGCATCACTGGATGGTGTCGCTACCCAACGGACAAATGCTTCAGGTTTACCGCCCTTCCAGTCAGCGACCCTGGCCTGTTCGAGGAGCTGCGCTATCTCCTTGTTTTCAGCGAAGCGGCATCGACAACAATCCAGAAGCTGATCTGGAGCAGTGGGTCAAGCACCTTGAATCATTGGGGGCGCGGCGGCGTGAATCCTCTCGACTCGAATCTTTTGGCGCTGAATGCTGGATGGAGGATCCAGAGGGACAGCCATTTCTCACGCTGATACTGCAGCAGGGTTCCTTTGACTCATAAGGTCTTGGGTGGATCAACCCGGACGAATGTCTTTAGAGGACTTCGAGACATCGTGTCGCCAATGTCAGCGATGTGAATTAGCAAAAGAACGCAAGCAAGTCGTGATCAGTCGCGGGCATGTCTCTGCTCGGCTGATGGTGATTGGTGAGGCACCAGGCGCTGAAGAAGACGCTCAGGGAAGTCCCTTTGTCGGTCGATCCGGACGACTTTTAGATGAATGCCTTGCACAAGTGGGTCTGCATCGAGCGGAAGATGCTTATATCTGCAATTTGATCAAGTGCCGCCCTCCTGGGAATCGACGCCCAACCCAAGCAGAAATCACGGCTTGCAGGCCCTGGCTCGATCATCAAATTTCTGAGGTCAATCCAGCAATCCTTTTGCTTCTCGGGACGACTGCTGCGGCGACGATGCTGGAGTGCCGAACACCGATTAGTCGCTTAAGAGGTCAGTGGACGCGCTGGGAAGGACGCCATGTCATGCCTAGTTTTCACCCCTCATATCTGTTAAGAAATCCCTCGCGAGATCCTGGTAAACCCCGATCACTGTTCTTGGCTGATCTGGCCTGCGTAAAGCGCGGATTGAACGGGGCTGTGTCAGGGTTATGGCCTGATTCGAGCGATCCTGGATGACCGCCTCGCAGCGTTACGACACACGGATTCACCGACGGAAGACACGCACCGTGATGATTGGCGATGTGCCAATTGGAAGTGAGCATCCGATCGCGGTGCAATCAATGATCAATGAAGACACGCTGGATATCGACGGTTCCGTCGCCGGCATTCTTCGCTTAGCAGATGCAGGATGCGAAATCGTACGTGTGACGACACCCTCAATCGCTCATGCCAAAGCCATGGGCAAGATTCGCTCAGCGCTTCGAGCCCAGGGATGCAACATGCCTCTGGTGGCTGATGTCCATCACAACGGAACGCGCATTGCGATTGAAGTCGCGAACCATGTCGACAAAGTGCGAATCAATCCAGGATTATTTGTTTTTGATAAACCTGACCCCGATCGCCAGGAATTCAGCCAAGAAGAGTTTGATGCCATTGGCGATCGCATTAAAGAAACATTCGCTCCTCTGGTGAAGGTGTTGAGGCAACAAAACAAGGCCTTAAGAATCGGAGTCAATCACGGCTCCTTGGCCGAACGAATGTTGTTCACCTATGGAGATACCCCTCATGGAATGGTCGAATCGGCCATGGAGTTTGTACGCATCTGCGACTCACTCGACTTTCACAACATCGTGATTTCGATGAAGGCATCCCGTGCTCCGGTGATGCTGGCTGCTTATCGAATGATGGCCGACACCATGGATCGAGAGGGATTCAACTATCCATTGCACCTTGGTGTCACAGAAGCAGGTGATGGCGATTACGGCCGTATCAAGAGCACTGCAGGAATTGCAACTCTATTGGCTGAAGGTCTTGGTGACACTTTGCGCGTGTCATTAACCGAAGCCCCTGAGAAGGAAATACCTGTCTGCTTCTCTATTTTGCAGGCGCTAGGAATCCGCAAGACAATGGTGGAATACGTGGCCTGCCCGAGCTGCGGTCGCACTTTGTTTAATCTTGAAGAAGTTCTAAATCAGGTCCGTGATGCTACCTCTCATCTAACCGGTCTAGACATTGCTGTGATGGGTTGCATTGTCAATGGACCCGGTGAAATGGCCGATGCTGACTACGGTTATGTCGGCAAGGGTCCTGGGGTGATCGCCCTCTATCGCAGTCGAGAAGAGATTCGAAAAGTACCCGAATCGGAGGGGGTTAAAGCCTTGATTCAGTTGATCAAGGACGATGGTCGCTGGGTTGAACCTGACTGATGTCGTTAGGCTGTACGCAAGGTCCTAGTGGACAGCATGCCTGCTAAAAAATTCAGCTTCAAAGCCTCTCAACGTCGCAGCGTGTTGCTGGTACTCGGAGCTGGTGCTGTCAGTGCTGCGGTGGTTGTAGCTAATCCTGGCCTGGGCTTGCCAAGCACGACTTCTTCATCAATCACTAATAGCCCAAAAGAGGTGATTGATCAGGTTTGGCAAATCGTATATCGAGATTTTTTAGACTCCTCGGGTGGATATGACCTCAATCAATGGTCAAATCTACGCAAGGATTTGCTCTCCAAATCCTATGCAGGCAGTGAAGAATCCTATGAAGCCATTCGAGGCATGCTTGCGAGTCTTGACGACCCGTATACCCGATTCCTTGACCCTAAAGAATTCAAGGAGATGCAAATTGACACCTCGGGAGAATTAACGGGTGTCGGCATTCAAATTTCCTTAGACAAAGACACCAAAGAAATCGTTGTGGTGTCTCCCATCGAAGGCACACCTGCATCAAACGCAGGAGTTCAACCCAAGGATGTCATCGTCTCGATCGACGGTCAAACCACGCAAGGAATGACCACTGAAGATGCTGTCAAGCTGATCCGTGGGACAGAGGGTAGCAAGGTAGTACTGGGATTGCGCCGTAAAGGGAGTGTCATCAATGTGCCCCTGGTTCGTTCTCGGATTGAAATCCATGCTGTTGACAGTCAGCTCAATACGAGTCCCGATGGCACCAAGGTGGGCTACATCCGACTGAAGCAATTCAATGCGAATGCATCAAAAGAGATGCGCGAGGCGATACGAGATCTGGAAAAGCAGGGATCTCAGGGATACGTACTTGACCTACGCAGCAACCCGGGAGGGCTTCTTGAAGCGAGCGTTGACATTGCACGTCAGTGGCTAGATGAAGGCACGATTGTCAGCACCAAAACGCGTGAGGGCATTCAAGATGTCCGTCGTGCGACCGGAAATGCGTTAACTGACCGTCCTGTTGTAGTCCTCGTCAATGAAGGTTCAGCGAGTGCTAGCGAAATTCTTTCAGGAGCTCTTCAAGACAATGAACGAGGGCTACTAGTAGGGCAAAAGACCTTTGGCAAAGGGCTTGTGCAATCTGTCCGAGGGCTCTCCGATGGCTCTGGATTGACAGTCACCATCGCTAAGTACCTCACCCCAAATGGCACTGATATCCATAAGAACGGGATACGCCCAGATGTGCCTGTCGAGATGAGCGAGGAAGAAATCAAAAACCTGACTGTTGAACAATTAGGGACGAATAAAGATAGTCAGTACCGCGTGGCAGAAACCACCTTAATCAAAGCCTTGAAAGCACCTGAAGCTGGAAACGCCTATCAACCAGGACGTGCCAACCTCCAGTCTGCACTTCAGCATTGATAATCGGAATAGATGACTCAATGAGTTCAGAATGAGAATGTTGATGACATTCTCATTCTGAAAGGTTCTCACCAATAGAAACCGACGCAAACCACCAACAACCACCTACTTACAATTACTTAAGCAGACTTCTTCAAACATATTCGAATGGATATCAATTATCTCCAACGCTGTCGACCTAGAGGCTCTGCAGTCTCCAGTGCGACCTTTCAAACGGAAAACTTACCTCCACTCCATCTAACGAGGACTAGAGCGGATCAATTAAAAACATCCATGCGCGGATAAAACAATTCATTCAACAACAGAGCCAAAAGAAACAAACACTGAAATGCATCAACAGATCAACAAGACTTCACAACACCAAAGCCTACATAGAAACATGCGAATCACAAGGAGAGTGATTCCAAAAACCAAACCAACACAACCTTGTTATATAAACCATTTCACAAAACACCAGTCATAGGCTATCGGCAAGTGGCTTTGGCAACATTTCAAGCTATCAATAGTTTAGACACTACCAGAAACCCAAGGTTGATTAAAATTAAATTCACAAAAGACCCTACCCCCTTAAATGGCACTTTATTCTTGGGTTGCAAAATTCCCGACCTACCACCAGATAACAACGAATGCTCCGGCAGGCTTAAAACCAGAAGAGATCTTGGAAAAATCAAAAGTGGAGATATAGAGTTTGACGCACCAAGTGATGACGGATTGGCACCTAGTGATTTCGTCGAGTTCATCACCAACTCAATCATTCAGCGATAAGGGGCTAATCCAAAACCTTCTTGCTCACTTCGAGTTCTCCCATAACTTAAACCTCGCTGAGTTGCGGGAATAACGGCTGTCCGAGGTGGCGAAATCTCACGGGCCCTTTGCACCAATTCATTGCATCCACCGGCTGATTGAATTGCATTGTCGACGCTGCTCAAAGGAATGCGTTGCCCCCAAGTCCTAGGCCATCCCCAGGTTTGTCCCTGACGTTGCAACAACGAAATCGCTTCGGCACGGTCTATCTCACCTGATCGCATCAGGCAGGTGGTGGTGGCCAATGTTGCCACTTGAAGATTGGGCGATTGCACCGTACGCGTCGGGTAACCAGCAGGAATCTGTCGGATGATGGGAGATGGCATCGAGGTAATGCCAAGAGGTGATCTTGCGAGTCCACCTCCTCCCAATTGCCCGAGAGCTGCGACTGCCAATTGCAAAAGAAGATTGTTCATAGGATGGTTGGTATTGGTGGAATGGTGGGTGGGATTGTCTTAAACGCGAACGGTTGAGCCGCAGTAGCGATCGAACAGCTTCAGGACATCATGGGCGGGAAGTCTTGCCGTGTAGCGTGCCTCGAGTTCTGCCACATGCTGATTGCGGGGGTAGGCCATGATCGAGCGCCATTCCTGACGCGCTTCACGTCTCAAAACTTGAGACATCATCAAATGATGCTGTGGATGAGTGATGGATCCACCAGAGCAACTCTGCATTCTGTGGGTCGCTTCGTGAGCGAGGGTATTCCAGACCTGCGCTGCATTTCGGTGGTTGCGGCACACGATCAACGTGTCGCTTTTCGGGTGATAAGCCCCCTGCAACCCCCGTCTTGAGCAATCACGTTGAAGCACCCTGACGCCATGGGCGGTCAGCTTGTTTCGCAAGGCATCAATCGCAGCCCATGTTTGAGCATGAACTGGTGCTGATGACAACAACACCCACGGCATTATCAAAAAAAGAACTAACCCTTGCTTCAATAAATAAAGCGGCTTTGGCATCGCCCGCGCACTAGATGCCTTAACAGCATCTAAGACAATGGCTCAAATAAATAACCGAACCGGGTAATCAATATGACTAAATGTCACTGAGGTGAAGCTTCAAGCTATGGGCTGCATCAACCCACCACCAGGAGACGAGTCATCATCATCATTTTCCGAATCGCTTTGCCAGAGTGCGAAAACTCCGAGGGCAACCACACCAACCAAACTGCCAAGAAGGCCAAACGAACTTCCCGTAGCAATTGGATCGATGAATTCGGCCATGAATACCAGGTTTTATACCGCCATGGTAACGAAGGATTGCGAAATGTGTTGAACTTTCTGGGCCACAGTCTTCGGGCCGTGGCTCACACCTTTAAAACAGCTTCATTTCGTTCCTTTTGTTGCTGTTCGCGTTGGTCTTGCGTTAACCCATCGGAATCGGGGATCTGTGATGCCATCTGCTCAAGCCAACCTTTGAGCTCCTCAAGCTGCTTCTCCATCGGCAAGACCCCAAGTCCTCGCGCAAGAACTTTTGCGGTGCTTCCGCTGCCTGCCTGATAGACAAGCCGACTGTGGAGATGTTGGGGCAAACCCTGACGTAACAACCGAAAGCCTGGTTCTTCCATCGGAGTTTCGAGTGCAATATTTGGTTTTTCAGGGCGAATCCGAGCAAACCCGCATCGTTTAGCGAGAAGCTTAAGGTCCATCAATTGCAACAGGGATTGCACGGGTCCTGGTAGGGCCCCGTAGCGATCAGCCCAGCCAGCAGCCAATTCCACCAGCGCCTCTGAGCTGAGGCAATCAGATGCGGCGCGATAAGCAGACATTTTCTCATCGGCATCGACGATCCAATCCGCCGGGATGAACGCAGTGACCTGGAGATCGACCTGAGTGTCGTCAACAGCAGGAATGTCTTGCCCCTGAATCTCAGCCAGGGATTCCTGCAACATTTCCATGTACAGATCAAAACCGATGGCCTCCATCTGCCCGCTTTGCTCCACACCGAGCAAATTGCCAACGCCCCGAATCTCCATATCTCGCATCGCCAATTGATACCCACTGCCAAGCTGGGCAAACTCCTGAATCGCGCGAAGTCGCTGTCTTGCCGCTTCACTGAGCGAAGCATCACCGGGATAGAACAGCCAGGCATGTGCTTGAACACCGCTGCGCCCGACGCGTCCTCGGAGTTGATAGAGCTGAGCGAGCCCAAATCTATGGGCATCCTCGATCAGAATCGTATTGACACGAGGAATATCGAGCCCGCTCTCGACAATTGTTGTGCAAAGCATGACATCAGCTTCCCCTCCGTTAAAGGCCACCATGGCGCTCTCCAATTCGCCTTCGGCCATTTGCCCATGAGCGACCAGAAGCTTGAGGCCTGGGAGCATGTCCCGAAGCTTGGCAGCGACTTGTTCAATTCCTTCAACGCGAGGGACCACGTAGAACACCTGGCCCCCTCGATCAAGTTCCTGGCGAATCGAACTGCGCACCGCCTCATCATCGAGAGCCGCCAGATGAGTTTTGATCGGACGTCGCAAGGGAGGAGGAGTCGTGATCAAGCTCATCTCACGCACTCCAGAGAGGCTCATATACAACGTGCGAGGAATGGGCGTCGCCGAGAGTGTCAACACGTCAACGTCCTTTCGCAATGCCTTAATTTTTTCTTTTTGATTCACTCCAAAGCGTTGTTCTTCATCAACAACCAGCAAACCAAGTTTGGTGAATGCCGTGTTTTTACTTAACAGCTGATGGGTACCGACCACAGCGTCAATAGTCCCTTTCTTTAACTCCTCAAGAATCGTTTTGCGCTCACCGGCTGTTCGGAAGCGATTTAGAAGGGCCACCTTGATCGGATAGGGAGCAAAACGTTCCGAAAGTGTGCGCCAATGCTGCTGAGCCAACACCGTCGTAGGTGCCAACATTGCCACTTGTTTCCCAGCCGTGATGGCTTTGAAAATGGCTCGAATAGCCACTTCGGTCTTACCGAAGCCCACATCACCGCAAACCAGACGGTCCATAGGCTCTGGTTTTTCCATATCTCGCTTGACATCCACCGTGGCCTTGAGTTGATCGGAGGTGGGTTCGTACGGAAAAGAGTCTTCGAGTTCGATCTGCCAAGGTCCATCCTTCGGAAAAGCAAACCCCTGAGCCTGGTGTCGCTCGGCGTACAGCTTCACCAAATCAAGAGCAACTTTGCGCACAGCTTTGGTGGCACGCTCCTTGGCCTTCACCCAAGCAGAGCCACCCATTTTGCTGAGTTGAGGCGGCGTATCGCTATTCGCTCGAAAACGCCCAAGACTGCCCAGCTGATCAGCAGCCACTCGCAAAATGCCATCGGAATACTGGACCACCAGGTAGTCCCGAACTTCACCGCTGATCGCTAATTTCTCGAGCTTTTTAAAACGGCCGATTCCATGGTTGCGATGCACCACGAAGTCCCCTGGGTGCATCTTGTTGGGATCGACCGTTCGACTCGCCGCTTTGCGCCTCCGGCGTACGTAACCACTACTGCTCAGGGACTGTTGTCCAAAAAATTCACGGTCGGTGAGAAGAACGACCTTCCAAGCAGGGAGTTGTAGGCCTTCAAGGTCGGCTGTACCGCGAGATTTAAGCGCAACAGGAGTGCCCTGTTCGATCAGGCGCTCAATCGCTTGCCTATCGGCGGCATTAGGAACGAAGCGCGTGATGCAGTCATGCTCTTCCAGCAAGGCAACAGCCCGGCTCGGCTGGGCTGAGAGCAACCAAACGGCATGATGCTCACGCTGATGCTGTTTGATCAATTCACCTAGTTTTCCAAACTGATTTGGATACGCCGGAACCGGGCGACTAGCAAGATCAAATGCATTGGGATAACTGTCGTTTTCTTGAAGCTCAGCCAGATCAAAACCGCCAAAACACTCCGCAAGCGCCATCGCTTCCTTGATGGGTCGATGCAGAGGGGGAATCGAGAGACTCAAATCAGCGTGTTGCTCAATGGCGTGGTCCAGCCACTGTTGACCATGGGCACTGCCATGGCGCCTTTCGTCTATCGCAATGCAGCATTTAGCCGGCAAATAATCAAGGAGCGAAGCAGGAGATTCCCAGGCCAAGCCCATCAGCCTGCGCATGCCCTCTGGGGTGCCGCCCTCCAGCAGCTCTGTGAGTTGGGACTCGCTCAACAACCCATCAAGATCGTCAGGCATTTGCTCGCGCAGGCGTTCAGCGATGAGAGGGCTGAAACCCGTAGGAGTGAGCATGAGAGTGTCGACAGTATCGAGTGAGCGCTGACTGGCCGGATCAAATTCGCGAAGCTTGTCGAGTTCATTCCCGAAGAACTCCAGTCGTACTGGCAGCTCGCTGCTCACCGGATACACATCAACGATGTCACCACGGCGGCTCCAGGTGCCTTCCTGATCAATGGTCGAGACGCGCTCGTAGCCCAACTGACTCAGGTAGACGGAGAATTCATCAAGGTCAATGACATCACCTTTTTGTAGAGCTCGACAATGCTCTGCAAGGAATTGCGGTGGTGGAAGGTGCGGTTGCAAACATCTCTCGGTGGCAACAATTGCCAAGTCGTTTCTGGTGCGGTTTGTCTGGAGTTCGCTTAAGACTTGAAGTTGCCCCCAAGTGATTTCCGTCGTTGGGTCAAAAGGTTCATAGGGAGATCCCTCGCTCGTGGGATAAAGCTGGGCACTCGACCAACCCATCAGTTCAAGCAGAGCAGTCCAGCGACCGGCTTCCTCCAATGTCGGGACTACCACAAGTAAAGGCTGATCCATGCGCTTAGCCAAAGCACTGGCAACCAATGCCCTGGCTGACCTTCCAGCTCCTCTCATCAACAGGCGTTGATCCCGCTCTGTGCGCTCACAAAGCTCACCACTCAGCACTGAGGTCTGCAGCAGACGCACCAAAGAGCTGAGGGGCATGACGGAACCACTGTCGACAAAACAAGAGTCTGTCAAGGGAACGGACTCAATGCTGAATGCACCTCTGAACTCCACAGATTTCCAAAAAGACTTGGCAGGACTTTTGAGACTTACCCACCGTCGGAGCATCCACAATCAAATGGACAAAGACAAAAAGGGAACCCAAGAACTCAATAAACGTTGCTATTCCGACAGGCAAGAAGCACAATCTTCACTACCTTGGAAAAATGAAGTTCATCAACAACCAATATACAACCACTCGTCTAGACAAAAGCTCATCAGTAAAAGAATAAAGTGCACTAAGAATTTAGTCAATCAAGACCACTCACATAGTCAAATTTATATAACCAAACCCACTGAACAAGAACAAATACTAGCCAGGAACAATGCTGGCACAAGGAAAGAGCCACAAGTACAAAAGCAAAGAACCAACAAAAACCCAACAGAAACGAATCAACACCAAATCATACAACCTACATCTTAGAAGCAATAAGAAGACAAAAAGCCGTAGACTTAATTGTCAATCTATACCAGAATCAAAACAAACTCAATTCAACAATAAACCACAATACACACTAAAAAGGCCCCTCCAAAACAGGAGGAGCCGAGGAGCTCGAAGCCAAATCAGAACTTAAAGGTGGTCTTCAAAAGGCCTCCAAAGTTATTAAACGTATCTGATCGATTACCAGAATCACCAGCACCATTTGTCAAATCTCCAAATGGTCGACTTAAATAATAAATAGCTGGAGTTACCGTAATATTGTCAGTTACCTGGAATGCATACCAAAACTCCCATGCGTAGTTCCCATCTGCTACGAAATCACTTTCAGAATCTGAGGAGTAATCAACAGATGTCACAAAGGTGGGCTGACCCACAGCCATTCCCAAAGTGTTTCCTTTTAGGAAAGCATCTGACCATTGGAGGCCCACATACCAAGACTGAGAAGTGAAACTCTTTACTCCAACTTCAGCGCTTGCCGCATTCTGTGAAGGGCTAAGATATGGACTTTGCAAGTAAGAATCTTTAAAAGATTGCGAACTACTAATCCCCCACCCTGTGCTAACACTTGGAATCCAACCAGACTCTTCCGGAGTCCACCAAGCACTTAGACCAGCAGAACTTACTGCTCCTATATTGGACAGCGCATTAGCCAATGGCGTTGCGTTGCCTGGATATACTCCAGTATTATTATTCTGGCCATTAGCAAAATTATAAGCAGCTGCAACACCCCAATTTTCAGGAGAATAGGCAATTTGAACCGTGGCGCTAGTACCCGCGCCCTCTGTCAAAATACCTCCGAAATTAGGATCTGATTCATTACCATTAGAGCTGACATAGTTAGCACTAACACTGAAATCGTTAGATTCCCACCAGATACCAGCACCAGAGCCTAGGGTTAAGTTATAGGCACCAGGAGCTCCGGCGTAGGTGAAGAAATCGAGAACGGTGTCAGCAGGATATGCACTGGGCCAAACAGCCAGCATGTCGTCTTGACGAACCAAACCACCAACGGTTGCAGTGAAGCTGCTGCCAACTGGGAACTGATACCAAAGGCGGTTTACAGCAACGCTATTAGCTCCTGAAGGTTCTTCAAAAGCAGTTTCCATGGCGTCTAGACCGACATAGCCACCTCCCCCAAAGGCTGAGCCACCAAAATTGCCCGCACGCAACATTGTGCGGAGAAGATCCTTACCAGTGAAGCTGGTATCAAGGAACAAACGAAGGTCGTAGTTAAAGGAAGTTCCACCAGATTGGGCCGCAGCCAGATCAGCACGCTTTTCCGGAGAAAGAAGTTTAGTACCAGGTATTTCCACAAACGGAGGGTTGATAACCATGGCATCACCACCGAAGCTGTTCGCACCAATCACGAAGGTGGCTTGACCTTTCAGCTTGGTGGTGGTGGAGAACTGAGTGGCTTCCAGTTCACCAACACGGGCTTCCAGTCCGTCCACACGGCCCTTGAGGATGGCGAGTTCCTTCTCGAACTCTTTCATCAGGCGCTTGAGTTCGTCGGTCACTTCGGTGACGCGATCGAGACAGGCGTTCAACAGAGCCGCCGCTTCAAAGCGGGTCATCGCCCTGTTGCCGCGGTAGGTGCCGTTGGGGTATCCAGCGACGCAGCCGTAACGCTCGATCAGGTTGCTCAGGGCCTGATAGGCCCAATCCGTGGGGTACACATCAGAAAACTGAGTGATGCTGGTGACTTGCTCACCAGTGGCGGTGTAGTCAGACACCGATCCTTTGCCAACGGGAGTACGTGCCATGGAACGCTCTCCAGTGGCGGCGTAGTCAGACACACCACGAATGTTGAGATCAGAGGCAACAGCAGACAATGGGGACAAAAGCCCCAAAGCCGCTGGCGCCACCAGCAATTGGTGGAAAAGTTTCATTTCGGTCCTCACACCAAAATTGAGTTAATTGTGTTGCTGTCAAACCAGCATCCACCATAATCTTACCTAAACAATCAGAGTACAGTTCAAGATCTGTCCACACATGTCAAGGCCAAACAACTTACACAGAAAGCTAATTACCCAAAATCAGGCCCGGAGGCCAATAAATCCTGCACAAGCTCAAAGTGCACAATAAAAAACCAACATCTAGCGCCAAAAAGGCATGCGCAATCATTCACGGCACGAGGCAGAAAAGCAAACCATGAACATTAATCATAAAACAGAATCAACTTGCAAAAGAGATAGTTCCAAAACGAAACCGACTAAATTCTTTCAAATCATTGAAAACAAAGGCAGGGATAAACACCCATCAGGTTTGAATCACAAAAATCAGCAAGATACAAGAACAGCACTCAGGAAATTCACAAAAGATGAAAATTTAACCGCTATTGAATCTCAGGCACTGTCAAATTGCCTACCAGAACCTCAAGTTGGCAACAAACCCAATAAAAATATATTTTTTCATTTCCCTGTTTAGAACAAACAATTTCAAACACCGACAAATTGTCCTATAACTCAGTAACAAGAATCTTTTTTGACCAGACTCTCACACTCTCTAAGAAAACTCATGCCCCGTTTTCGTTGCCCAGAATGCTGTTGTGGGCCTGCAATTGTCTTACATCCGCCACCTGGAGCCACACCAATCTGTTTCCGTTGTGGATGTATTTTAGAAAAGCAGCCCCTGGTTAAACTGGGCCCACTATGTGTGTTACTAACAGTTGGTACCGCTTTGATCGCCCTATCGATGCCAGCATTATTTTCACCCCAGCCGCTACCTCCTCAAACCAAACCACCTGCTCAAACTGTCTAGCGCAATGAGCAAGTTGTCAACCATCAATCATGACCAAACGCATCACAGAGCCTGAACGCAAAAACAACAAAAGAGCCAGATTCGAATCACGTTTTGAGCGACTCCTATGGCGTTTTCGCTTAGTAACCATTCTGCCTGTTGTGATGAGTCTATTAGGAAGTGTGAGCTGTTTTGTACTCGGAACACAGGAAGAGCTGAGCGCACTGAACAAACTGATCAATGGTCATTTAAATTCAAATCAAAACATTTTATTGCTAGGAAAAGTTATAGGCGGAATTGATTATTATGTGATCGGCATAGCGTTGCTTATTTTTGGCTATGGGGTGTATGAGCTGATTATTTCTGACATTGATCCTCGCATTCAGGACATGACTGAAGAACGTCGAAATATTCTCAGCATCAATTCCCTTGAGGCGCTGAAACAAAAGCTTACCAACGTCATCATTGTTGCACTGATCGTAACAGCATTCAAACTTATGATTAGTTTTAGAGTGCAATCAATTTCAGAATTACTGCAATTTTGCGGATGCGTATTGATTCTTGCCTTTAGCGCTTGGCTCGTCGGCAAAAACCATAAGGATTAAGAGCTTGAATGTTATGCATTATAAACTCAAGCACAACAGCCACCTTGAAGCGAGTAGCTGTGCAATGTTATTATCATTTTGCACTTATTAAATTAGAATTATTCTTTTAGCCATGAGACCATATCCAAAAGGGACTGGAGCAGGGATTTCTCTATTTATTATTATTGCACTAGGCATTTATGCCGTGTCTCGGGTCGAAGAAATGAAACGTGCTGCCTTTAGAGATGGCTTTAACTGTGCAATCAATGAAAATGCTCGAACAACCCATTCCCCCTACAATTGCACAGAATACAGAGAGAGTATGAAAAAAAGAATTTAATTCTATTTCGTTAAAATCACTCAATTACTCAATCCCTAAAGCAAGCCTGAGGGAACAGCACTCTACCTTAAACACTCTCCCAACAGAAAAAATAAACAACAATATCTTAAACCAATGTGCATATGCTTAACCAAGCAGTTGATCACTTGACTACCTAACCCCAACCATCAAACTGACAGCCTAACGACCTTTTCAAAACATCTACCCTTCAAGATCAATAACCTATTAGTCAAACCAACAAGAATCGACCCATTCTCGGAAACTGGTCACATCCCCAAAGCCCACTCTCAATAATCAGAGCAAAGAACACCAATCCCTGCCCCAAAACATTAATCAACAACAAACAATACTGCCTACCAGGCATCAAAGAAACATGATTCAATTGCAGGAAGGATTCAAGTAAAAGAGCTTCGTCAAAAAAGACGTTGATTCTCTATGGAAAGAACTCTAAACACTTTAACAGATTCAATCAATAAATCATTAACACTATAAAACCACCACAACCATGAACTTGACAAAAATGAAGTTGGGTCTTGAAGACTTTTCTCATATTTTTAAACCAGAACGCCTTCTGGCCGCTTGCTAGTTCTGATTCCTTGGATGGCAGCAGCGTAGTCAGGCTGATTAAACACCCCTGAACCACTCACAATTGCGTTTGCACCAGCTTCAATCACCTTCCATGCATTCCCAGCTTTCACACCACCATCAACTTCAATCCAAGGATTCAAAGCTTTCTCATCGCACATGCGACGTAAATCGCGGATTTTCTGAACTTGATTATCGATAAAACTCTGACCACCAAAACCTGGATTCACACTCATAATCAACACAAGATCACAGAGTTCCAAGCAATACTCGAGCGTATCGAGAGGAGTGCTTGGATTAAGAACAGCACCGGCCATTTTGCCGAGATCCTTGATTTGTGCAAGGTTGCGGTGCAGATGAGGACAAGCCTCAACCTGTACAGAAATAATGTCTGCACCTGCTTTTGCAAAATCCTCTACATAATTTTCTGGTTGCACAATCATGAGGTGCACATCCAATGGTTTCTTAGTAACCGGACGCAAGGCTTCTACAATAAGAGGGCCAATCGTGATGTTCGGAACAAAGCGACCATCCATCACGTCAACATGAATCCAATCAGCACCAGCTTCATCGACAGCTTTGACGTCTTCACCAAGGCGTGAGAAATCGGCAGATAGGATCGATGGAGAGATCACCAGGGGCTTGGTGCTCATGACTGAGGGGGCTACGGGATCGGAAGATTGTAGGGAGCGCTGATACCACTGATACAGTGAGCCGCGCATATGAGATAGAAATCCCTGCTACTGCAGGCTTTCTCCTCAAAGCCTCTCTTTAACCCCCGCTGCACTTACGTGGATCGCACTCTCATCCAGGAAATTCTCGAGATCGTCGAGCAGGCCGCCATCGCTTCCGCCACGCTCTCCGGCAAAGGTCTGAAGGATGAAGCTGATGCTTTGGCTGTTGATGCCATGCGCAAGCGCATGAACAAAATTCAAATGCAGGGCCGCATTGTGATTGGTGAGGGAGAACGAGACGAAGCTCCCATGCTCTACATCGGGGAAGAAGTCGGTACCGGCAACGGCCCAGGCGTTGATTTTGCTGTTGACCCTTGCGAAGGCACCAATCTTTGTGCGTTCAGCCAGCGCGGATCAATGGCTGTTCTCGCTGCTTCCGACCGTGGAGGGCTGTTTAATGCTCCAGACTTTTACATGAAGAAGTTGGCGGCTCCACCGGCAGCAAAGGGCAAGGTTGACATTCGCAAATCTGCGACTGAAAACATCAAAATCCTTAGCGAGTGCTTGGGTCTGGCTCCTGATGAGCTCACCATCGTTGTGATGGATCGTGCCCGTCACAAAGATCTGATCACTGAAATCCGTGCCACGGGTGCGCGGATTCAGCCTATTTCCGATGGTGACGTGCAAGCCGCTATTGCTTGTGGTTTTGCAGGAACCGGGACTCACTGCTTGATGGGCATTGGTGCAGCACCTGAAGGAGTGATCTCTGCAGCAGCTATGCGCGCACTGGGCGGACACTTCCAAGGACAACTTGTGTATGACCCAGCCATTGCTCAGACTTCTGAGTGGGCAGATATGACGAAGGAAGGCAATCTCGCCCGCCTTGAAGAAATGGGCATTACCGACCCAGATAAGGTGTACGAAGCCGATGAGCTCGCCTGTGGAGAGCACGTTGTATTCGCCGGCAGTGGGATCACAGATGGTCTTCTCTTCAACGGCGTTAAGTTCGAAACTGATTGCACCCGCACGAGCAGCTTGATTATTAGCAACCTGAACAACACCTGCAGTTTCACGAACACCATCCATATGAAGGATGGTGCTCAAAGCATTGCTTTGAACTGATTCACGATTCGCAGCAACAGAGGTATTTCTCCATGCATATCGCCGTTGTCGGCCTCAGTCATCGAACGGCTCCGGTCGAAGTGCGCGAAAAGCTCAGTATTCCTGAGCAGACCATGGAGGAATCCCTACAAAGGCTTAGAAATCATGAGCAGGTGCTTGAGGCATCTATCCTCAGCACCTGCAATCGCCTTGAGATTTACACCCTGGTGCGCAATCCAGATCTTGGAATTGCGGCCGTACGTGACTTTCTCAGTGGCCATTCCGGATTAGATAGCGTTGATTTATCTCCTCACCTCTTTGCTTATCACCATGACGAAGCCATCGCGCATTTGATGCGCGTCGCTGCAGGTCTCGACAGCCTTGTCCTAGGCGAAGGGCAAATTTTGTCCCAGGTGAAGAAGATGATGCGCCTGGGACAAGAGCACAAATCCATCGGTCCGATCCTTAACCGTCTTCTCACTCAGGCTGTAAGCACAGGGAAGCGAGTCCGCTCTGAAACCAATCTCAGCACCGGGGCTGTTTCTGTGAGTTCAGCTGCTGTTGAATTGGCTCAACTTAAACTAGGTCAATCCCGTGGCCAGGATGAGTTGGTCACACTTGAAAGCGAACAGATCGCCGTTGTCGGTGCTGGTCGAATGAGCCGTTTGTTAATCCAACATCTTCAAGCGAAGGGCGCCTCGGGCTTGGTCTTGCTAAATCGCACCATGAAGCGTGCCTCGGCATTAGCGACTGACTTTCCCAACCTGCCCATTCAATGCCGTGGACTGGAAGATCTTGATCAGTGCCTGAGCACCTGCTCCTTGGTCTTTACAAGCACAGCAGCAGACGATCCCATTATTGATGCCAGCAGACTGAACCGTCTGAACCGCCGCAGCTCATTGCGATTGGTCGATATTGGCGTGCCCCGAAACATCGCATCAGATGTAGTCGATATTCCAGGCGTGGACTCCCACGATGTTGATGATTTACAAGAGGTTGTGGAGCGCAACCAAGAGGCCAGACAGCAGGTTGCACGGGAAGCGGAAGGTTTACTTATTGCTGAGGGGCGTTTATTTCTCGAGTGGTGGGACAGCCTTGAGGCGGTTCCAACCATCAACCGATTAAGGGCCTCTCTCGAGGACATCCGTGTCGAGGAACTCACCAAGGCACTGAGCCGAATGGGACCCGATTTCTCGGCCAGAGAGCGAAAGGTGGTTGAAGCGCTGACCAAAGGAATCATTAACAAAATCCTTCACACACCGGTCACTCAGCTTCGCAGTGCTCAACAACGCTCCGAGCGTCAACAGGCCCTTCAGGTCGTTGAGCGAATCTTTGATTTGGAATCTGGAACAGCTGTCCAAGATTGATTACCAGAAATCTCGACGATCTGGCCCAAGGGTTGGTTTTCGAGGCACACAGTCCAGTAAGTTTGCAGCGCGTAGCCGATAGGCGGGACCTGCATGAAGCGAGTACTGGCAATCATTCTCGGGGGAGGAGCTGGAACTCGCCTCTATCCACTTACAAAGATGAGAGCCAAACCCGCGGTGCCTCTGGCGGGCAAATATCGTCTGATTGATATTCCGATCAGTAATTGCATCAATTCGAGCATCAACAAGATGTACGTATTGACGCAATTCAACAGTGCTTCCCTGAATCGACATCTGAGTCAGACCTACAATCTCAATGCTGGATTTGGGCAAGGTTTTGTCGAGGTTTTAGCAGCGCAACAAACTCCTGATAGCCCGTCCTGGTTCGAAGGCACAGCGGATGCAGTCCGTCAGTATCAAACCCTATTTAGTGAATGGGATGTTGACGAATACTTGATCCTTTCCGGTGATCAGCTTTACAGGATGGATTACAGCCTGTTTGTAGAGCATCACCGCAAAACTGGTGCAGATCTCACTGTCGCTGCTCTTCCTGTGGATGCTGAGCAAGCTGAAGCCTTTGGCTTAATGCGAACTGATGAGAACGGAAATATCAAAGAATTCCGTGAAAAACCAAAAGGTGATGCCTTAAAGGAGATGGCTGTTGATACCTCACGTTTTGGCCTGAGCGCTGAGTCGTCCAAAGAGCGTCCTTACCTCGCTTCCATGGGCATTTATGTCTTCAGTCGTGAGACCCTATTTAATCTCCTTCATGAGAATCCCGGCCATAAGGATTTCGGCAAGGAAGTGATCCCTGAAGCTCTTTCACGTGGGGATTGCCTTAAAAGCTATGTGTTTGATGACTACTGGGAAGACATTGGCACCATCGGTGCATTCTATGAGGCCAATCTTGCTCTCACTCAACAACCTACACCTCCCTTCAGTTTCTATGACGAAGCATTCCCGATCTACACCCGCCCTCGTTACTTGCCACCTAGCAAGTTGGTAGACAGTCAGATTACGGAGTCAATTATTGGTGAGGGTTCGATCCTCAAGGCCTGCAGCATTCACCACTCCGTACTTGGCGTTCGTAGTCGTGTTGAAAATAATGTGGTTCTTCAGGATTCCTTATTAATGGGTTCTGACTTTTTTGAATCTCAAAGCGAACGCGAGACTCTGAGAGAACGGGGAGGTATACCTGTCGGAGTTGGGGAAGGAACTACGGTCAAGCGAGCCATCCTTGATAAAAATGCTCGCATCGGCAAAAACGTCACCATTGTGAACAAAGATCACGTTGAGGAAGCTGATCGATCAGACCAAGGCTTCTACATTCGCAATGGAATCATCGTTGTTGTGAAAAATGCTTCGATTGCTGATGGCACAGTGATTTGACCATGAGTGGTTCCATCTCATATTCCTGACAGAGGTGCACCTTTTCGCAGCCGATCATTGATCCCGTGGTCACACTGACTCCAGTGAAAGGTGCTCTTGATGTCTAAGTCCCACTTTGGTCTTATCGGTCTCGGCGTGATGGGAGAAAACCTAGTTCTCAATGCTGAGAGAAACGGTTTTTCGAGTGTTGTGTACAACCGCACCTATTCAAAGACGGAAGACTTTCTGAAAGGTCGCGGTGCTGGAAAAAACATCCAAGGTGCTACCTCACTAGAGGACTTTGCGAACAAATTAGAGAGACCTCGCCGCATCTTGATGATGGTGAAAGCAGGCGGCCCTGTTGATGCCGTGATCGAACAGATTTCCCCTTTTTTAGAAGAAGGAGATCTCTTAATTGATGGAGGAAATTCTGAATATCACGACACAGAGCGTCGGGTTGCCGACCTTGAAAGCAAGAGCTTCGGATTTATTGGCATGGGAGTTTCTGGTGGTGCAAAAGGTGCATTAGAAGGCCCGAGCATGATGCCTGGTGGAACCAAAGCCTCCTATGACGCAATCGAAAGCCTGGTCTGCAAAATGGCGGCCCAAGTCGAAGATGGACCTTGTGTGACCTACATCGGCCCTGGCGGTTCAGGACACTTTGTGAAAACAGTGCACAACGGAATTGAATACGGAATTGAGCAAATTCTTGCTGAGGGCTATGACCTGATGAAGAGGGTTGGGGGTATGAACGGAACCCAGATGGCCGATGTATTGGCCCACTGGAACCGCACAGAAGAGCTGTCTTCGTATCTCGTTGAGATCACAGAGATCTGTCTTCGAACCAAGGATCCCGAGGACGGAACAGATCTGATCGAAAAGATACAGGACAAAGCAGGCCAGAAGGGCACTGGGTTATGGACTGTGGTCAGCGCATTGCAGATGGGAGCTTCAGTGCCAACCATCTACGCAGCCCTCAATGGCCGCGTGATGAGTTCAATGAAAGATCAGCGCGTGAAGGCTGAATCGATCCTTAAAGGACCAGCAGTCAAACCCTTTGATATGGGCACTCCTGCCGATGGAATGGCTCCACTCATGGATGCCATGGTGCTTGCCTCTATGGCCAGCTATGCCCAGGGTATGGAACTTCTGCGAATCGCATCCGCAGAGCATGATTACCACTTGAATATGCCCTCGATTGCTCAGATCTGGAAAGGTGGTTGCATCATCCGCGCCCGTCTTCTCAAACGTATTCAAGATGCGTTCAAAACCAATCCAGATCTGAACAATCTGCTCATCGATCCCTGGTTTGCGAATCAGGTCAATACCCGACTTCCCGGATTAGCCCAAGTCGTGGCTGGTGCAGCAGAAGCAGGTATTCCGGTTCCCTGCCTGAGCAGCACGCTTGACTACATCAATAGCTACCGGACAGCTCGACTACCTCAGAACGCAGTCCAGGCGATGCGTGACTGCTTCGGTTCCCATACCTATCAGCGCATCGATAAGGAGGGAACTTTCCACACCGAGTGGTTGGATTGAGGTTGATCCGATGACCTCTTATCGCATCGAGCGGGCTAGTGATTCGCAGGATTTAGCCAAACGTGCTGCCGAACATATCGCCACGTCCATTCAACTGGCGCTGGATCAACGAGATCGTGCTCAGATTGCTTTATCCGGCGGAACCACTCCTTCTCAGGCTTATCAACAACTGAGCCATCAACATCTTCCCTGGGATCGCGTTGATGTGTTTCTTGGAGATGAGCGTTGGGTGTCTAGCGATGATGCATCCAGCAACGCACGCATGCTCCGCTCAACCTTGCTTCAAGCAGGCAGCCCAGGTTCAGCAGCGTGCTTCCATCCTGTGCCAACAGTTGAGCTTCCCTCTCCTGAAGCCAGCGCCGATGCCTTCGCAGAGCTGGTTAGCACAATCTGCTCTGGTGAGCCACCTGTCTTCGACATGATGCTGCTTGGCCTCGGTGATGATGGGCATACCGCCTCTCTGTTTCCAGGGACTGAGGCACCGGGCATCCTTGACCGCTCAACCACCATTGGTCGTGGGAAAGGGTTAGAGCGCATCACATTGACGGCTCCCGTACTGAGTGCTTCTCGCAACGTGGTCTTTTTAGTCAGCGGAGCCGGTAAAAGGGAAGCCCTTCGTCGCTTGCTCGATCCTGAGGAATCCTCAGATCGAACCCCGGCAAAGCTGGTCACCCCTCTCACCGAAATCATCGTGATTGCTGACCATGCCGCTAGTGAAGGGCTTTAAATGTTTTGGCTGTTGTCTAGGAGGAGGAACTCGCGATGAGCACTTCTCGTGTCTCACTCCATGAGTGGACGCCTCTGAACGACACCATCATGGGAGGGAGAAGCCGAGCTGGCTGCAAACTCACTCCGGAAGGGCTACTCCTTGAAGGTGAGGTCGTAGCTGATGGCGGCGGCTTTGTGAGTTGCCGTTCACCGCTATTTCGTCCACCTCTCAATCTCTCTCTTTTCCGCGGGTTGCGCTTGGTGGTGGAAGGGGAAGGTCGAACGTTGAAATTTGCCGTTGCCTGCTCCGATGGAGTGATGGGTCTTACAGAATTGATCCCAGGAGGACTCCGCTGGGTCACAGCCGTTCCAACGGAACAAGAAGGTAGAACTACTGTGGAGATTGCATTTGCTGATCTTCGACCAGCAATTCGTGCCAAGCCAGTAGGACTTCCAGTGAGGTTCGATTCGTCAGCAATCACCCGCTTGCAATTGCTTCATTCAAGATTTGATGAAGCCGGATCCACAAATTCAGGATTCCGAGACGGTCCGATACGTCTTTTAATCCATTCGATCGAACCCTATGCATGATCGATCTAGCAGCTGCGATCGCCCATATAGCTGATCTATGCCGCAAGCCCTATCGGCATGCGGTTGTTCCGATGCATGAGGATGAATTAGCAAACAAAACTGAAGATCTATTGGTTCGCATTGAAACTCGTGATGCTTCTGGTAAACGGATGGAATGCATGGATCTTGAACTTGAGATTTATCGCAGCGGTCATGACTTGAATCTGATGCTGAGTTGGTGTGATCAAAGCGACCGACCGATGCTCTGGCAGGGGCAACATCCTGTTTGGATGGATGGAGACAGTGGCATGCGCTGCTCTGCGCCATCTGATGGCCAACCCTTGGAAGCCATGGCACGCCGGCTTCGAGCACAACTGGTCAATCAACATCCCATCGATTGAGATGACTATTTTTTAAACCACTGAAAAACCACAATCACATCAAATCTTTTTTCTTCATTCTCACTAACCCTGAGAAAAGTACGATCAAGATCATCTAACAGCACAGAAAGAGATCAAAAAGCACATCCATCCTCAAATCACTCCAAACACACAACACTCAACTCAAAAAGACACTTCACATCAAGGAATGAATTGCATAACTTCCACCTATGCATCACTTCAATCAGGCTGATCAGTCACTGCACCACGGCTAGAACTCGAAACGAGTCGAGCATATTTCCCAAGAATTCCAGTGCGATATTTCGGCGTATGTCCTGACCAAGCACGACGTCGTCTTTCAAGTTCATTGTCATTGACATTCAGCTGTAAAAGGTTCTGATTGGCATCAACCGTGATGCTGTCCCCTTCTTGCACTAAGCCAATGTTTCCCCCAACAGCAGCTTCTGGTGCCACATGACCAACAACCAAACCGTAGGTGCCTCCACTGAATCGACCATCGGTAATTAAGGCCACCTTATCTCCAAGTCCCTGTCCAACAATGGCAGCCGTAGGGGCAAGCATTTCACGCATTCCTGGGCCTCCCACTGGGCCTTCTTGGCGGATGACGATCACGTCACCGGCATGAATATGTTCCCCAATAATCGCAGCCAAACAATCTTCTTCACTTTCAAAAACGCGAGCAGGACCGGTGAGGACAGGCGTTTTGATGCCGCTGATTTTGGCGACCGCTCCTTCGCTTGCCAAATTTCCTTTCAGAATGGCCAAATGCCCTTTGGCATAAAGGGGGTTACTTAACGGCCTAATCACTTCTTGTCCTTCAGGAGGCGTTGAAGGAATATCAGCCAACAATTCTTTCAATGTTTTCCCTTCAATCGTGCGGCAATCGCCATGGAGCAATCCTGCATCCAAAAGCAATTTCATCACCTGTGGAATGCCGCCAGCCTGATGAAGATCCACGGTGACATAACGGCCACTCGGTTTGAGATCACAGATCACCGGAACGCGTTGGCGTATCTGTTCAAAATCATCGATGCTGAGATTCACGCCTGCAGTGCGCGCAATAGCAAGCAAATGCAACACAGAATTGGTCGATCCCCCCACTGCCATGATCACGCTGATGGCATTTTCAAAGGCTTCCCGGGTGAGTAGATCCAGAGGCCGAATATTGGATTTGATGGCTTCTACAAGCACCTCAGCTGAGCGGGCCGCACTCTCTGCCTTTTCTTCATCTTCAGCAGCCATCGTGGAACTATGAGGAAGGCTTAGACCCATTGTTTCAATTGCAGCACTCATTGTGTTTGCTGTGAACATTCCTCCACAACTTCCAGCGCCTGGGCATGCATTTTTCTCAATTGCTATGAGCCGGTCTTCATCGATCTTCCCGCTAGTGATCTGCCCAACAGCTTCAAAAGCACTCACAACGGTGAGATCACATCCACCAAGTTTCCCAGGTTTGATGGTTCCGCCGTAAACAAAGATCGAAGGAATATTCATCCTGGCCATCGCCAACATGGCGCCAGGCATGTTTTTATCGCAACCACCAACAGCAAGAACGCCATCCATGCTCTGACCATTACAGGCAGTTTCAATGGCATCGGCGATCACCTCACGGCTGACCAGGGAATATTTCATCCCTTCGGTCCCCATTGAGATGCCGTCACTCACAGTGATTGTGCCGAACATCTGTGGCATACCTCCTGCCTTGCGGGCGGAAGCGTCGGCTCGACGCGACAACGTATCTAGCCCGATGTTGCAGGGAGTGATTGTGCTGTAACCGTTGGCAATACCGATAATCGGCTTCCCAAAATCATCATCAGCGAAACCAACTGCTCGCAACATTGCCCGATTAGGCGAGCGTTGTATCCCTTGAGTAACGGCGTCTGAGCGAAGCATGGCAACGAAGGGAACGCAGATGGTGACAGGAGCCAACCTACCGGCTGTCGTGATTAGTTCCTTGAGCCAAGGTCCTCTAGCTGACGGCGCACATCTGAAATTGCTGAATTGAGCTGCTCAACACGATGCTCTAGTTGCCCCTCACGCTCTGCGGCTTGCTTGGTTTCTAAGGCTTCACTGCCATCTTGCATCCTTGGGGCATAGAGCATGGAGCGTTGACGCTTAATTCTCTGGCGGCGTTCTGCTTCAGAGAGAAGCCACCAACCCAAACCTGCGGCGCCGAGGAAAGCTCCGCTGAGCAGTGTGAACAGTGTTCCTGATCTTGACTCCTGCTGCCTGCTCATCGCTGTCGATGGATTTTGTTAAGCCTAGTGGGAGGAAGGAGTTCTGATTTGTAGCCGTTGAGATGTGTTGCCGATGCCAGGACAGATCTGACCATTTTGATTGAGTTCAGCATCAATGCACGCGGCGTGAATGGTGAGTTCAGGAAAACTCTCACCCAATCGTTTCAACCCAGGGCTGGCAGTTAATGCTGAGATCACACGAAGCCTTTGGCTCTCGACACCTTTAGCAACAAGTTCATGCATGAGAGGCAGAAGGTTTTCGGCATCACTAATTTGATCAATCAGGAGCACGAGTCCTGCATTGGTTTCGATCAATTCAGGTAGACCGCCAAGGCAAAGTTCTGCATGAGGCAATACTTTTCGAGCTCCTTCCCAGAGCATGAGACCACCTGGGAGAACGGGCACGGCAAGGAGTGGAACACCCGTTTCGATCACAGTTCCTTCCGTTTGCTGAAGAACGGTTTGAACCTCTTCACGCCGATGAGGTAGCCAATCCCTTAAAGCTTCGTAGGTAAGCCAGCGTCCAAGCTCTTCCATAGCTGTTCTGTAAAGCGACGGTGGTGTGCCGGCGTGGCGCAGCATCGTGAGCCAATGAGCAATGAGTGGATGGGGGGGAACCACCACCCTTAGGGTTTTGGCCATGGCACGTGGTGAGGCAGGTTTATGCCATAACGTGACCATTCAAGCTACGGCAGCTGCAGCCAGAAGCTGACTGCTTTTTTATTCTGATGCCCGTTCCCGAGTCGTTGCATAAGAACGTATTAGCGTTTTTGATTGGACTAGTACTTGTTTCAAGCCTGATCTCCCTTCCTCAGTCGGCTCTTGCCATTACAGCGCCTGAATTGCGAGGTCAATTCGCTGTGAAGGACATCAGCGCTGACATGCATGGTCTTGATTTAAAAGAAAAAGAATTTTTAAAAGCTGATCTTCGTGGGGTAGATCTCAGTGAAACCGACCTACGCGGTGCTGTAATCAACACGTCTCAACTTCAGGGGGCTGATCTTCATGGCGCGAATCTTGAGGATGTGGTCGCTTTTTCCAGCCGATTTGATTCAACTGACTTGAGCGACGCGAACTTCACCAACGCCATGTTGATGCAGAGCCGTTTTGTGAATGCGCAGATTGAAGGAACAGACTTCACGGATGCCGTCATCGATCTCACGCAGATGAAGGCCCTGTGCACCCGTGCCAATGGAGTGAACAGTCGCAGCGGAGTTAGCACCCGCGAAAGTCTGGGGTGTCGCTGATGTCTTCAAGACTCCCCGTCACCGTCATCACCGGCTTTCTTGGTGCCGGGAAAACAACCCTTTTGCGCCATCTCTTGATCCATAGCGGCCAACGCCTCGCAGTGATGGTCAATGAATTTGGAACCGTTGGTCTGGATGGAGATCTCATCCGCAGTTGTGGGTTCTGTCCAGACGATGAACTCGATGGGCGTCTCGTTGAGTTGAACAACGGGTGCCTGTGTTGCACGGTGCAGGACGATTTCCTACCCACGATGGAGACACTACTGGCCCGATCAAATCAGCTTGATGGAATCGTTGTTGAGACGAGTGGGTTGGCACTACCAAGGCCTCTCCTGCAGGCACTCGAATGGCCCGCGATCCGGGCACGAGTGCACGTGAATGGTGTGGTCACTGTTGTGGATGGTGAAGCTCTCATCCACGGAAGTCCTGTGGGTGATCCTGAAGCGTTGGAACAGCAGAGAAAAGAAGATCCAAGTTTGGATCACCTCACAGCGATTGATGAATTATTTGAGGATCAACTCGAATCAGCTGATTTGGTCTTAATTAGTCGCTCTGATCGGTTGGATTCAAGCGAACTTGAGCAAATTCAGCAGTCACTTCTACCCAAGGTCAGAACCGGCACCTCATTGGTCTGTATGTCACGCGGGCAAGTCGAGCCAGCTCTTCTCTTTGATGTTCAGCGCGCGAGTCCTATCAAAATCACCACTGAACATGAACATGAACATGAACATGAACATGAACATGAACATGAACATGAACAGCATGACCATCGACACGTGGATGTTGTTGGTGGCGCTGTTCGTTTTGAAGGGGTTGTTGACCGTGGAGATTTGGAACGCATACTTCCAGCCTTTGTAACTGAACATCAGGTCGTACGCCTGAAAGGACGAGTTTGGTTGCCTGGTAAATCACTTCCTTTGCAAATTCAGATGGTTGGTCCTCGTTTAGAGAGCTGGTTTGAAGCAGCACCAGATCAAGCGTGGATGCCTAATACTCAGTCTGGTGTTGATTTAGTTGTTATTGGATTTGACTCCACAGCATCTGAAAAACTAAAAGTCGCTCTTAACGCATCTTGAGGGTAATTACTCGCAGGCTGTTAATTGATCTTAAAGATCACATAACTCTATTAGACTTAATGTCAGCTTGGCATTCATGCGCAAGGGCTTGCTATCACAAGAATTCAATCTGTATTGTTTATCAAACAACTATTGGAAACCGACTCCGACAGCGCATTAAACAAAGACACCCAATGGAAAGATAAAGATAAAGATAAAGATAAAGATAAAGATAAATTGTGCCCTTTAAGGCATCCTATCAAGAAGTCAACCCAAACCTCACTTGCCTCTATGCATTTCAATCTTGAACAACTAAGAGTTGGACATTACTGATGCGAATAAGTTCGGAAAGTTCGAGTAGATCTTTTTTGCTGATAAGTCCAATGCAACCCAATGTGCCGCTGTTGCCATTGAGTCCAGCACTGGGATCCTGATGAATACCCAGAACTCTTCTGCCCGTGGTGAAGTTCGGTTCAATTCCAATCCAAACGGGTCCTAATTCCGGATAAGCACCTTCTGCCAGAGGCTCAACAGGTCCGAGGGTGTATCTCCCTGAGGGCAAAGGAGCCCTGCTACCCATTTGGTCACGGTTGGCATTCTGTCGGTGAGCCCTCCCACTCAAAGCGTCGTAATGACGAGCAGGTTGTCCCGGAATCTCCAAACGCAAATCCCAGATTGGATCACCAGTTGAACGGATCCTTCGTTCTGTGCGCTCCAGAACCAGTTGAGGCCGAGGAACAGGTCTAGGAATTGAGGGTTCGAGTATGGCTAAAAGTCCTGATCTAGCCTGTTTTGCGGCAGGTCTATCGAGATCGATGTCTTTGGCATAACTCGAAGCGTTGATCTCGATCCCTCCAAAGACTGCAACGAGAAGCAACACGGATCGAGCGCGTTTGCTCGTCATCATCTGGAGGAATACAGACAAAACCATCCAACAGGAGCAAAAAGAATCACTCTCATAAGGGGTTTATTTATTTTTTTCAAAAAAAATAAACGGTTATCCAGCTGGCCCTAGCCCGTTCGCCAATCAAGCCAGGGAAGATGTGGAAAGATGGCGGGGGTGTCTAAGCGATATTTCAGGTACTCAGGATGTAGGTTGCAAAGACGGTTTTCCTCACGATGAGCTTTGCCTATGAGGACAGCAATGAGGCTGGCAAACAGTGCCAGATGAAGCAGGCTTCCCTTGGCAATCACAACGCCAATGGAGCAGATCAGAACGGCTCGATACTGAGGATGCCTGCAACTGACATAGACACCGTTAGTGATCAGAGATGCATAGGGCTTGGGATCTGGAAGAGGAGACATGCTGGCTCCTAAAGCCCGAAATCCCTGCAGTGCTTGTACAAGCCCAACTCCAAACACGAGCAGACCTGTGACATGTAGCCCTAGAGGCCACTGCAAGCCTTTGCCAAAATCAGGTGACCAGGACGGAAGGATATGAGCGCAGATCAGGACCAGTTGAGCCATCAGCCACCACTCTCCCTTTTGATTGTCAAGCAATCCTTTCCAGCTCAGACCCCAACCTTGAAAACTCCTACGCCAATCAACCTGTTGCCTTGGCGCCTTTAAAGGAAGGCATTTGTTTTCCATGGATATCGCCAGGAGTTAATCCATCGGCAGGTCTCCTCGCGCACAGACCTTACCCCAACAAAGCGATCCCTCCTCACTCCAACTGGCCTGAACGCTCTCCCAGGAAGGGCGCTCATTAACCCTCATACGCATTAAACCTGTGCCGTCATGCTCGAACTGAATCTTTTGATCCTTAAAAGCCAATTTCCAACGACTACCGACGGAATCGGCCACAAAGCGGCATGGCTCCCAATCCTCATGGCTCCAGCGACACTCCACATCGACGACCATTGACTCAGCATGAACAAGCCGTACAAAGCCAGGTGTTATCAGCACGAGTGGCACAAAAAGCCTGAGTATGAATCCGATGGATTGGATCACAGACAAAGGGCAAGAAGAGGTGGACGATTTTCAAGCTGAAGAGAAGTGATTAAGGCAATCGCGACGATGTCAGCCAATGGTTTGCTGACATACAAACTCAATTCAAACTCTTGAGATTCACGGGTTCGAAGCATTTGCCCCCATCTTCTTGGTGAACGATCTAGTTCAACACTCACTCTTCTGGGTGTTCAGCAATGGGTATGCACCAAAGAAAAAAAGAATTGAGCACACAAAACTCAATCAAACAGGGACGGGAATCAATCGCTTCAACCACTCAACTCATCGGAAGTGAACGACGTACGCCTAGACATCGAACTCGTTATCGCGTTAGCTGAAGGAAACGAAGCCTTCGCTGCATCAAGCAAGAGCCAAAGAAATCAATACCACCATAAAATTGACCGAGCCGCAGACATGCATGAAGACAAATCAAATAAGACGTCCATTGACTCTTTAAACGTAAGACTAAAGTTGATAGTTTTTACAGCCTTAAATGCGATGATTTACGAGTTTCAAATGGATCAAACATATTGGAGCACCGAGTCAGAAACATTTACTCACAGCTCTCTCATAAAACGCTCATATTTGAACACCCAATGCAAGGCATAATTTTTTCAGGAACCCTGAGGTGACTAAAAAAATCCTCCTGGCTGCACCAGGAGGATTTTTATTTTGAGAGACTATATCCGCATCTTCTCAAAAAGCGCTCATTGGACAAGACGACAATGAATGATCGACGTCAGAAACATTTACTCACGGCTCTCTCATAAATCACTCATATTTGAACGCCCAATCCAAGGCATAATCTTTTCAGGAACCCTGAGGTGACTAAAAAAAACTCCTGGCATCACCAGGAGTTTTTTATTCGGAGAGTATATCCACATCAAATGATCATCAGTCTCAAAAGAGCGCTCATTGGCAAAACAACAATGAATGATCGACTTACTGCAGCAACAGATCACCATTACTAGTAGGAAAATCAAATCAACAAACACTAACGATCCGGACGCATTTAGCGGTCAAAGATACGTTTGATCGATTTTTACAATATGTATCATTTAAATACTGAAGGGAAACTGGCTGGCAAGGCACTCTGGCCTGCCAAGATTTAACGATTCCCGCTCCGAGCCCGTGCCTCGATATCAAGCTCGTGTTCTGGTCCATCTGCGCCCTTCTGTTCTGGATCCAGCCGGTGAGGCCACTCGTTCTGCCGCAAGCCGATTAGGGGTGGAAGGCATCGAACGCCTACGCATCGGAAAGGCTGTGGAGCTAGAGCTGGAGGCTTCTGATGAAGCAGATGCACGCCAACAGGTAGAGCTGTTGAGTGATCGACTTCTGGCCAATCCCGTAATTGAAAACTGGACCCTGGAACTGAAGTTGTCATGAGTATTGGTGTTGTTGTCTTTCCTGGTTCCAATTGCGACCGGGACGTGCGATGGGCCACGGAAGGGTGCCTGGGAATGCCTACCCGATACCTCTGGCATGAAGACACAGATCTCAACGACCTCGAGGCAGTCGTCCTACCAGGGGGCTTCAGTTACGGCGACTATTTGCGCTGCGGTGCCATCGCCAGATTCGCCCCAGTGCTGGGATCTCTAGTCGATTTCGCCAACAAAGGCGGGCGAGTGCTCGGCATCTGCAACGGATTTCAGATTCTCACTGAGCTCGGCTTATTGCAAGGAGCACTCACCAGAAATAGCGGTCTTCATTTTATCTGCGAAGACACCCCACTCAAGGTGGCAAGTTCTCGCTCTCCCTGGCTGGCTCACTTGCAAGTCGGACATGAGATCAAGCTGCCCATTGCGCACGGAGAAGGGCGTTATCAATGCAGCGAAGACACACTCAAATCTCTTCAAGACAATGACAGCATCGCTCTGAAATACGACATTAATCCCAATGGCTCCGTTGCCGATATTGCAGGAATCACAAATTCCGCGGGCAATGTTCTTGGACTGATGCCTCATCCGGAGCGAGCTTGCGATCCTGCAACAGGCGGAACAGATGGACGCCAGTTGATTGAGGCCCTAATTTATCAATAGGACAGGGCATGACCAGTTCCAAAAACCAACAGGGGCCTGAGTTTCATCTTTTAGCTGATGATCACTCAAAATCCATTAAACAAAAGGAGAATGTGCACATGCAAACCAGAACACAATCAACCTGGCTTAAATATAAAACAGCAAGAAACATGAATGCACCATTAATCGCATAAATGCGTCAAAGCACTTATCTTTCACTGTTGCAATTGAGATTTCAGAATTAACTTATGGAGCTTATTGAAAGCATTCATCGAATTGCGTGGTCAGACTGGCATTAATTGGTGATGAAGCGCTTTGATGCGTCGTCGATCATTTTTGACGTTGGGAGTTTCGGCGGCCGTAAGCGCAGCCGTTCCGTTTTCCGCTGATGGTTGGGCGGCATCGACTCAAAAGCAGTCCCCACTTCGTCCTTTAAAAAAAGGCTCCAGGCTTCGAGCAGTCAATGCCGGAACGTGGCTGAATCCTCAAACTGACTTTGGCCCCCTCGTGAAGCGCTGTGAAGCTGAGGGCTGGATATTAGAAATCCCAGAATCGGTGAAACGGCAATGGCAATGGTTTTCGGGAACCGATCAACAACGAGCGGATGATCTTGAGAATGCCTGGAAAAATCCTTCACTGGCTGGTCTGATTTATGTCGGTGCTGGCTGGGGAGGCGCCAGAGTTTTAGAGGCTGGCTTTCGCTTCCCCAATCGCCCGCTCTGGACCCTGGGGTTTTCTGACACCAGCTCGATGCTGATAGCTCAATGGTCGGCTGGATTGCGGGGAGCCATCCATGGATCCACAACTGGACCTGACCAACAATGGCAACGAACAGTCCACCTCCTGAAAGGAGAACCTGTCCCCCCACTCCTAGGACGTTCCGTGCGCACCGGCGTGGCAAGTGGGCCTCTCGTAGTAACGAATCTCACTGTTGCAACCCATTTGATTGGCACTCCCTGGTTCCCTGATCTGCGTGGATCCATCCTGGTGCTGGAAGATGTTGGAGAAGCGCCCTACAGAGTGGATCGAATGCTGACGCAATGGCGAAGCTCAGGAGTGCTTCGTGGCCTTGCCGGCGTGGCCACGGGGCGATTTAGTTGGAAAGGGGAGGTGGAACCAGGTGATTTTTCAATGGATGGGATCCTCGAAGAGCGACTCGCTGATCTAGGCGTGCCCTTGGTCATGGATCTGCCCCTTGGTCATGGACTTCCCAATATGGCTCTCCCCCTTGGTGTAGAAGCAACGCTCAACGCCAATCAAGGAACGCTGAAACTGCCTCCATATCGCTCGCATGGTTGAAGCCATTAAAAAGGGGGCAGAGCCGAGCCCCCCCTTTGCTGGATTTGAACGAACAATCAGGCAGCAACTGCTGTCTTGGGGTCAAGCAAGCCTTTTGCATAAAGGCCGGAATAGAAGTTGATGTCGCGCTGCCTGATCTTGCTGGCGTTGCCCGCAGCCCAGAACTGCTGATAGCGATCCAAACAAACCTGTTTCATGTACTTACGAGCTGGCTTGTTGAAGTGACGAGGATCAAAGTTGGCAGGATCAGCCACGGCAGCTTCACGAACAGCAGCAGTGAACGCCAAGCGATTATCCGTATCGATGTTGACCTTTCTGACACCATTACGGATTCCTTCTTGAATCTCTTCAACTGGTACCCCATAGGTTTCGGGGATAGCACCGCCATACTTGTTAATCATTTCCAACCATTCCTGGGGAACGGAGGAGGAGCCATGCATCACCAAGTGGGTATTGGGAATGGCCTTATGAATTTCAGCAATCCTGCTGATCGCAAGTACTTCTCCAGTGGGCTTACGTGTGAACTTATAAGCACCGTGACTGGTACCGATTGCGATCGCCAGAGCATCAACTTTGGTCTTAGCAACAAAATCAGCAGCCTCGGCTGGATCGGTAAGTAACTGATCTTTAGATAGCTCACCTTCAAAACCGTGGCCATCTTCGGCTTCGCCTTTACCGGTTTCTAGTGAACCGAGACATCCCAATTCACCCTCGACACTCACGCCAATGGCGTGGGCCACATCAACCACTTCCTTGGTGACATTGACGTTGTAGTCGTAACTAGCAGGAGTCTTAGCATCAGCCTCAAGGGATCCATCCATCATCACGGATGTAAAGCCATTAGCAGCAGCTCCAAAGCAAGTGGCTGGGCTATTGCCATGATCCTGATGCATCACAACAGGGATGTCTGGATACGTTTCAACAGCAGCCAGAATGAGGTGACGCAAGAAATTCTCACCGGCATAAGTTCTGGCTCCTCGCGAGGCCTGAAGGATCACGGGAGAGTCAGTCTCGTGAGCCGCCTCCATGATCGACTGCACCTGCTCAAGGTTATTCACATTGAAAGCAGGAATGCCATAGCCGTTTTCCGCGGCATGGTCAAGCAGAAGTCGAAGCGGAACGAGCGCCATAGTGAAGTCCTAATGAGGGCCGATAAACGGACATTGGTCCGTAGCCGCGAGACTTTACATTCGATTCGTACGAAATGTCACGACACTCCGTGGCAGAAATTACGGTGGAGTGTCGTGAGGTGATAGCTCAGTAGGTATAGCCAGCTACAAACAACTGCTCGTCAGAAGACGGTTGAGAGCCAGGGACGTAACGACCCTGTGATGCTTCTGAATTTGCCCTTGCTCTTGCAAGAAGCGCTGCCTGGCCTCCCTGTTGGTTGGTTCCAGCCCAAGCCTTGAGACAGGAATGTTGCAAGGCTCTTCCATAGGAGAAGCCAAGATTCCATTGAGCTTTTTTCACAATTTTATTCATGTTGTTGAGGTACACCGATGCTGCTTCCTCACTCAAACCACCTGAAAGAAATACAATTCCAGGCACACTTGCAGGAACACCTCGCTCGAGGGTTCGAACTGTCATTTCGGCAACAGTTTGAGGGTCTGATTTCTGTGGGCAATCAGCACCTTGAACCGTCATTGAGGGCTTAAGAAGAGTGCCTTCTAAGAGAACCCCATTGAGCTGGCAAGCGTGATACACCTCTTTGAGAATCCGTTCTTGAACGGCTGCAGTCACTTCAATGGAGTGAGCACCATCCATCAAGATTTCAGGTTCAATAATGGGAACAAGGCCTGATTCCTGCACAGAACGTGCGTAACGAGCCAAACCCCATGCATTTTCATGGATCGCAAGATCCGATGGGCAACCATCGGCGGTGATTTGCAGTACAGCACGCCACTTGGCAAACCGTGCACCTTGGGCGTAGTAATCAGCGGCACGTTCCACCAACCCATCAAGGCCAGTACAAACCGTTTCGACGGAATGCGCGCCAGGTAAAGGACATAGACCTTTATCAACTTTAATGCCAGGAATGATGCCAGCTTGATTTAATTTCTCAACCATCGTTTCGCCGTCGGCGTGGCGCTGAAAAAGTGTTTCCTCGTACAAGATTGCGCCACTAATAAATTCACCAAGGCCTGCAGTTGTAAACAACATTCCTCGATAGGCCTGCCGATTGGCCTCCGTATTTTCCACTTGAATACCGCCAAGGCGCTTGCCAATGGTCTTCGTAGACTCATCAACAGCGAGTATGCCCTTCCCAGACGCTGCTAAAGCATTGGCGGTAGCAATCAATTCCTTAGAGTGCGCGGAAAGAGACATAGTGATTACTCTGCTTGCGAAAGAGCCGAAATAGTACTGACCAAACCTTAGGGCCTAATTAATATTTGCTACTAGGCTTAGTGACAAAGGTCGCAGAGCACTTGATTGATTAGTTCGTCAAAACGTCAAATTTGCTGGTCCGAATCGCTCGATTGATCACAAGCTTTCTGGCTCATCAGGCCCTCTGACAAGCCAGGCACCATGGGGGAACCAGATTGGATACTTCGAGCCCACCAGCTCTGAATTCGGGCCACCGGCGCCACACGGCCATCGCTCCAAGTGGTTGGGAAAACGAAATCAGCGTCAGCCTGAACGTTGCGAGTGGCTTCTCCCTTTGAGGTGTACCAAAGTCCAAAACCATGGACGTAATCTTTTTGGTTAGGGCTGCCGAGAGTAAGGCTGCCCTCAGATCCATAGATTTCGAGCCAAAAGCCTCGACCATTGCGAGCCACTGAAGCCAAATTGACCTGGGCTGGAACCCTTTGATTGTCACACCCCTGCCAATCCAGCTCCATCTGAATGAGCGACACATCCTCCGCATCCACTGGCGCCATTCCCCCATTGGGGTGAGGACGCTCTTTGATCGACACGCTATTGAGAGCATGGGCGGATCGAATCGGACCGATCAACCATGCCAAAGTGTCGAAGGCATGGGTCCCAAGAGCACCGATAACGCCTCCACCTGCTTGACGTTGTGAGTACCAGCTCCATGCTCGAGAAGCATCAGCTCGGCTGCTCATCAACCAGTCAAGTTTTACAAGCCAAGGCGTTCCGACAGCACCAGCCTCAAGCATCCGAGCAGCCTGCCGGAATAATGGCACTGCCCGATATTCATAATCCACTGCCACACTGAGGCCTTTCTGCATAGCAATCCGTTGCAGATCTGCCACCAATTCCGACTTGAGAGCTACAGGTTTTTCAAGCAATAAGTGCTTGCCAGCGTGCAACGCTTGACGCGCAAGTTCATAACGTGGCTCCGGTGGTGTGGCAATGATCACTCCCTCTACGCGAGTATCGCTGAGCAAAGCGCCCCAATCGTTGTAGCCAGGTAGGTTGTGCGCAAGGCAAGCCTGATCTAATCGTTCCCGTCGTGGGTGCCAAAGTGCAACGGCCTGGAGATCAGATTGAGCTGCAAGGGCTGGGAGATGAACCGATTCTCCAAAGCCAAGACCAGCGATCGCGACTCCAATAGCTGAAGTGCTTGAAGAGGGGACAGCCATAAATGAGGCCTAGTGAGGTCAGGAAAGCGAAGAAAACTGTTCAGACGCGCAAACGGCTGAAATCACACCGTCGATCAGGGGATCAGACCCTGATGGTTGCCATTCGGCCTTGAATTGAGGTAACCCATTTTTTTGCTGATCTCGATACAGCTCTTGGCTGCAGTCGATCTCCATCACCACAAGAGTTCCCAAGGCAGGTCGATCATCCTCCTGCCGCAAGCTGTAGCGACTGAGCACTGACACGGTGCCAGTCTTATTCAACCGCAGGCTGCCCGCATCCCACCACTGCTGGCCATCCCCAGTTGAAGGAACTTCTCTCCATTCCACTTGACCTGCACACACAGGAGCAGCGAGAAGAATGATGGCCAAGCCAAAAGCAAGAACAGCTCGGATACGAATGGCTGTGATGCTGATCATGATGCCGCGACCTGAGCTTCACAGCCATGCAGCCGAAGAAGGTTCGCAAGGGTGGAACGTAATTGAGTACGAGGCACGATCGAATCCACGAAGCCGTGATCTTGTAAATACTCAGCTGTTTGAAAATTATCAGGCAATTTTTCACGCAGGGTTTGTTCAATCACGCGCCTTCCAGCAAAACCGATGAGGGCTTTTGGCTCCGCCAAAATGAGATCACCGAGCATGGCAAAACTTGCCGTGACACCACCAGTCGTGGGGTGCGTAAGCAGAGGCATGTACAACACGCCTGCTTCCCTGTGGCGTTCTAAAGCACCCGAAATTTTCGCCATCTGCATGAGGCTGAGCATGCCCTCCTGCATCCTTGCGCCTCCTGATGCACAAACGATTAAAAGTGGCAGCTTTTTGGCTGTAGCGCGTTCCACCAGACGAGTGATTTTTTCACCAACAACCGACCCCATCGAGCCGCCCATGAAGCGGAAATCCATCACGCCGAGAGCCAAAGGAATCCCCTCTACTTGGCATAACCCGGTGATCACCCCGTCTCGAAGACCGGTATTGGCCTGGGTCTCCCGAAGCCGGTCTGCATAGGCCCTGCGATCCTTAAATCCCAGCGGATCAGTTGGTTCCAGCTCCTGATCAATGGCCACAAAACTGTTTGGATCCACAAGAACAGCAATGCGCTCAGTGCTATCGATGCGGTGGTGGTAACCACAGTTGCCGCAGACACTGGCGTTGCTGAGCAGATCCTTGCGATACACCACTTGAGAGCATTCGGGGCACTTGCTCCAGAGACCATCCCCTTCATCAGGCTCCTGATTCACCTTGCCGACGAACTGACCTTTACGGCGGTCAGCAAACCAGTCGAACAAACTCAAGGTTGATTACTCCTGAATGGCAACAGCAGTTCCCAGTTGGGATAGGGGCTTTTGGCTTGTAGGAACGCCAAATTTTGGGAGCTCATTAGACACAAACGGTCAAGCCAAAGGCCTGAGCATTCCACCACTTAGCTAAGGCTAAGACAGGGTTGTAGCAATCTCACCGCAACGATCCTCTTGTACTGGGTTCGTATCTTTCAGAACACTCCAAACCATTTCATCCATTGATTGAGCCACCACTCAGAGCCGACCAACCAGGTCAGCCAAATTCCAAGAGCAATAAAGGGGCCAAAAGGGAATGGCTGTCGAGGTCCAAGGCGTCCAGATAGACGGCCGATGGTCCCAACGAAGGCACCGCTGAAGACCGCAATCGCCAAAGCAATCCAAACACCCCCTAAGCCGAGCCAAGCTCCCGCTAAGGCGGCCAGTTTGGCATCGCCAAGTCCGAGTGCAGGTTGTCCAAGCATGCGCTCAGAAAGAGCGCTTAATCCTTCCAGTACCAGTAACCCTGCAGATGCGGCCAAAAGGTGATTGAGAAGCACTGAACTGGCTGCAGGCCAGGGAATGACCAGATAAAGAGCACCTGTCAACACAATGCCCAGCACTACTCCAAGCCTGCATAGAGGTTCAGGAAGCCATAAATGGTCAATATCTATTAAAACCAGTGGTAAAAGCACACTGATCAGGACAATCCCCGCCAACAGATTGAGCAATGCCAAACCTGGCTGATCTGGAGAAGCAAGCAATCCTCGACCCCAAAAAGCACTGAGCCAGAGGATGGCGCTACAGGCTTCCACCAATGGATACCGGCTGGGGATGCCCTGATGGCAATCACGACATCGTCCTTGAAGCAAAAACCAACCCAACACGGGCACATTGTCGTGCCAGCGAACTGGATGTCCACATTTCGGACAGTGACTTCCCGGCCAGAGAACGGATTCTTCCCGGGGTAAGCGCCAAGCCACCACATTGGTGAAACTTCCCAGACATGCACCCCCAAGGAGAAGGGTGATACAAAGCAAACTTGTCAATTCGCACCTCCCCTTGGCCGTTCTCTCCATCCACGCGGGCGACGCAAACGCCGTCCCATCAGGGCGAGACTGATGAAATGCTCTTGAAACAGGAGTGTGGGGGGCTCGAAAACAACTCTGCCCTCATTTAATTGTTCATTCACCACAACACCCATGGGCTCAAGTTGCTGGTCGCCGTCACTTAAAAAACGGAAATAGACCCGTCGAGCTAGTGCGATGAGACGACGACTATCAACTCTGTCCCAACGCGGTGTAGCGGTTGTGGATCCACGAGCACCTGCAATCTCAAAGGAAGGAGAGGACAAAGAAAGGGACCCACCTGATCTTTCAGATGAGGCCACGATAGATCTGATTGCTCAAAGTGTTGACGATGAGAAATTAGGAAAGTTAGCTTTTCTCTTCAATCATGCGATGAATGATCGGCGTGAGGATGAGTTCCATCGCAAAGCCCATCTTTCCTCCGTTCACCACAATGCTGGTCGGACTGCTCATAAAGGAATCATGAATCATGCTTAACAAGTAGGTGAAATCAATGCCCCACTTCTCACGAGCTCCTTTACGGAAGTGAATGATGACGAAACTTTCATCTGCCGTTGGGATATTGCGACAGATGAATGGATTGGACGTATCAACCGTTGGCACCCGCTGGAAGTTGATGTCAGTTTCGCTGAATTGAGGGCAAATATGATTGATGTAGTCCGGCATACGTCTGAGGATCGTATCCACGATCGCTTCTGCGGAGTACCCGCGCTCAGCATTATCACGTTGGATCTTTTGGATCCATTCCAGGTTGGTAATCGGAACAACACCAACAAGTAAATCAGCGTGGGCAGCGACGTTGTATCCGTCTCCGACGACTCCGCCGTGGAGGCCTTCATAAAACAACAAGTCAGTGCCACCAGGGATGTCTTCCCATGGAGTGAACTGACCTGGATCCAAGCTCACCCCGAGGCGAGCGTTGTGTTCAGCAGCCTCTTCTGGACTATGAAGGTAATAACGCTTCTGACCTCTTCCAGTTTCGCCGTACAGCCGGAAAAGCTCTTCAAGTTTGTCGAAGAGATTGGCTTCAGGACCGAAATGGGAGAAATTTTCACCCTTCGCAAGCGCTTCAGACATAGCTGTCTTCATCGCCATCCGCTCAAAGCGGTGGTAACTGTCACCCTCCACCACTGCGGGAGTGATGTTCTCCCGAGCGAAGATGTGCTCAAAAGCCCTCTTAACAGTGCTTGTTCCGGCACCTGAGGAACCCGTAACAGCCACGACGGGGTGACGCTTCGACATCGACGGAGGAAGATCTGGCCCGATGAGTTTGGCAGGTCAAAGGGCGAAATCCACATTTTTCCTTTCATGTCGCATCAGAGTGTCTTAAGAAGCTCCTCCCCCATCGCCTGGCAGCCAAGGTAAGTACAGCCTTCAGCCATCAGATCACCAGTGCGGAAACCGGCTGCCAAAACGCGATCAACGGCTTGTTCGAGATCGTCTGCAGCGGCGCTTTGTTTGAGACCAGTGCGCAGCATCATGGCGGCGGAAAGCACCATTGCCATTGGATTGGCTTTGTCCTGACCTGCAATATCAGGGGCTGAACCATGAACTGGCTCATACAGACCTGGACCCTGACTCCCCAGCGAGGCCGAAGGCAGCATCCCGATCGAACCAGTGAGCATGGCGGAAATATCGCTGAGAATGTCTCCGAAAAGATTGCCGGTCAGCACCACATCAAACTGACGGGGATCTCTCACCAGTTGCATGGCCGCATTGTCCACATAGAGATGACTGACATCCACATCGGAATAACCACCTTTCATTCCCTCCACCCGATCACGCCAAAGCTGGCTGACATCAAGCACATTGGCCTTATCCACGGAGCAGAGCTTGCCGCGGCGTTCGCAAGCGAGCTTGAAGGCCACATGAGCAATCCTGTCGATTTCGGAATCCGAGTAAGTCATGGTGTTGAACGCACGTTCTTCCCCATCAGCGTTGACTCGACCTTTTGGCTTTCCGAAATAAATCCCGCCAGTGAGCTCTCTCACCACCATTAGATCCACCCCCTCAATGACTTCGGGCCGCAGGCTGCTGGCAGCAATCAAGGCAGGAACAATTTTGACTGGACGAAGATTGGCGAACAGCTCTAGGCCCGAGCGAAGGGCCAATAATCCACTTTCGGGCCTTTGTTCTCGAGGCAAGGCGTCAAAGCGAGGACTACCAATGGCTGCAAGCAGTACGGCATCGGCTCCTTTACAGGCCTCAAGGGTGCTTTCAGGCAAGGGATCACCTGTGGCATCAACGGCAGAACCACCGATGAGCGCTTCACTAAATTCAAGCTTGAAGCCGTGTTTATGCGATACAGCTTCAAGCAGTTGTTTGGCCACAGCAGTGATCTCTGGACCAATGCCATCACCCGGAAGCAAAACGACGGAATGCTTTGGCATTGACTGGGCTTAAGGGGAGTAACAAGGAAGGTTACTGAGCCACTTTCTTCAGTTCACGTAACTGCTTGGCCATCTCTGGCAATTTGCTGAAAACAGCTGAACAACGCAGCCAAAGCTTGTTGGGAATCGCCGGGTAGCCACTCACCACTTCACCAGGCTCCACCTCCCCGTGAATTCCACTCTTCGAGCTCGCGATCGCACGATCACCAATCACGGCTCGGTTCGCCACACCAACCTGTCCCGCCAAAATCACACCATGGCCGAGGCGAGCTCCGCCCGCAATCCCAACCTGTGCGGCCAGGGCACAACCGCGACCGGTGACGACGCCGTGACCAATCTGAACGAGGTTGTCGATCTTTGTTCCAGCACCGATGCGGGTTTCTCCAACGGACGGGCGATCAATCGTGCTGCCACAACCAACCTCAACCCCCTCCTCAAGCACCACCAGACCCGTTTGAGGCATTTTGCGCCAGCCTTTTGACGTTGGGACGAATCCGAATCCCTCTGAGCCAACGACTGCATTGGAATGAACCACACAGTGATTGGCAAGACGCACTCCGGGATGGAGCACTGCATTCGCATGCAGTTCACAGTTCTGACCAACCACAACATCTCCGTAAATCACGACCCCTGGATGAATTGTGCAGTGAGCCTTGATGCGTGTGTCGTCTCCAATACAAACATGGGCACCGATCGAGACCCCAGAATCAATCTGAACCCTGTCGCCAATCACGGCAGAAGGATGAATGATGGCATCTTGTCTAGGACGCGGATGGAGTTGGTCCAATGCTTCTGCAAACGCCAGACGAGGGTCACGCATCACGGCCCAAGCCAGACCACGTTGCTCTGCCAAGAGCTTGAGATCCTCCTGATCTGGAATTAAAACGGCGCCAGCATGGCTGCTTTTCAGGCTCTGTATTAATGCATTCCCCTTTTCGAGAAAACTGAGTTGCTCTGAATCTGCTTTCTCCAGGGATCCAGCACTGCGGAGATCTGGATCGCTGCCGAGCTGATGCTCCAGCAGCCCTGCCTCGCCGTCTTGAAGGGCGACGATTATCTGGCTGAAACGCATGGGATCAATTCATTTGGCTGTAAACAGATGCCATTGCTGACGTTCAAAAGCTAATGGTTGACTCTTAGCGTGTCTTTTGAAAATTGTGAGATCGCGTAGGACTCTTCAGGCTAAACGGGGGAGACACCTGGAACACCGAACCATGCATGTCTCAGCCGGAATGTGAATAGGCAAGAAAGATTTACACTGGAAGCCAAGAAAGACTGGCTTAAACAACAATTCATTCTGTATCATTTTTACGATCTATACGAGTCTAAACAAATATGAATGCGAGCTCAGTGAACAGGACTTCAACATAAAATCCAAATCAATCTTTCCCGGTTCTTTGAACTTGGGAGCTCAGCAATCCAAAGCCAAAAGCGAGCCAGCTAAGTACACTCTCATTATTCCTTTCACAATCGTGATTGTGAAAACAGAATGAGGATAAGTAGCAAGATCATGAAGGGATTCATTGAATTCCACACGTGGAGCATGCATGCCAAACACTCATCATTCATTGCGAGCTTGAAGCCAGCTCAGGACCTGCAACGAGGTAGCTAAGAAAAATATCTCAAGACAGCAAATACAAGATAAAATAGATTGTTGACGGCGATTGCAACGAACTGAGGCCATCAACGAGGCCAAGCACACTGAGAGTCAAGAAAAAGCGCAGAGCATTCAATTTTCGAAAGGAAAATCATTGAGCCCATAACCACCGTCAATAAGACAACAATCCGATCAGTCCAACCCTAAAAAAACTGACGCAAGATGCACATATTACAAGCTCAACGATCAACAGAAAAAGAAATATCTACACACACAAATACCACCCAATATGATTAAACTAAGCGACTTTTAGATGGCCAACTTCATCATGTATCTAGACCTTCTGACGGCGGTATTCCCTATACTCTTTACCAGGTTTCAACAAAAGGAATAAAGCCCAAAACATTTGAGGAACTACCACCAAGATCAGGAAGGGCGTATGCTGTGGAGAGCCTGAAGCAGGGTAAGGGAGAAGGGATAACAACTCGAACACAACCAGCCACCAAAGATTTATTCCAATATCATTCATTCTTCTAATATCAATGGGGATGAAAAGAACGAGCGCAGCAGCAGTAAACAAGCCACCTTGATCTTCAAACCAGGCAAGAGAATCAAGCTCTAGGCCCATCAAAGCACTAAAAATTATATTGACTGCCCCCACAGCAATGAGAATCAGTATCCTCTGTATAATTTTTCTCAAATAAGCATGCCTTCCTAGCTCGCCACGCCAGTCAAAGAATTGCGGAAGCCTATTCATCAATCATTTTGGGTTGTCCTATAGCTTGACAAGGAAACTCAGTACTGACAACGCAAGAGCTTCAAAAACTTATTATCCAAAGCATTAATCCTGACTGAGATTCAACACTTAAGTTTCAGAAGCGCCTCATTTAAAGCCTCTTAATAGGCACTAAAAATCCTAAAACTGTCACAAACTTCTTTCCAAAGTTGCATCAGAACTTGAGAATTATTTGTCCAATCATTGCGGTCATCCCCAATCCAGACAGGGTGAGTAATCCTGATACCATGCACCTGCACATTGATTGGCCAGATGGCTATCGATTATCTTTAAACTTGTCTAGGTCTAACCAGACTAAACAACACCATCCCCCAGACAATCACCCATTCACCGATAACAATCACCACAAGAATTCTTGCATTGCCTGAGTCACCACTTAGATCAATATGAATTCAAGTGAAGCACTTGAAATAATCACGACTAATCGGCCATTTATTTACTTTTTGCAGTAGATTCAAAGAAGACATCTATCGGGACGAGGAGGTATGGATTGTTAAAACCAATGTCTCTTGTTCAGATCGGTTGTTTTACAGGATTAATGGTGACAACTCCTACTCCTAATGAAGCCGTTCACCTTGAAGGATTATTTCATATGGAGTGCCTCTCCTCTCCTAGATCAGGACCTGAATGGATTTTAATTCTAGATGATAATACAAACCAAGTTTCACAACTATCAGTAAAATCAGGTAAAATCATCATATCTGATGCTCACTTTAATTTCAGAAGGGTCAAATGGATTATTGAGGAATCATGGCCAAAAATCCCTGAAAAAGTGAGGACAAAGTCAATCCTGAATCTCAATACACAAGTATTAACGAAGAGATCAATCAAAGGTTCGACGGCAACAGTCTATTGGACAGGCGAATGTGCATTTATTGAAGCCCCAACATCCCAGAGTCCATGAGACAAAAGATCTGACTTGAAGATCTAGTAGATCTTCAATATTGAAACTAGATATCAATAGATGAACACAACAGATGAATACTCGCAGGGCATGCGTTGCGAAGATGGTTGACCTTAATCAAGACTGCTATTTCAAGACATGTCTGTCTCATCATTAATTACTCGTTTAACCTAACATCTTCCTGTGTTGCAGTCACACGCCTGATTCAATCTAATGTGACATACCATTATCATACAAGCTCACAGTTCATCAGTTCAGAGCTGAACTGGATTGTCGACAGAACAAAAATCGGAGTCTATGAATTAGCTAGCTCTATCTAAGCCATTCAATTGAAGTCCATTTGATGATGTCCTCAATCACCGAGAATGAATCTTTGCTTATTAGCCATCACGAATCCAAATCAAAGTCAAACAGACCAATACAATGCATCCGGCCAACTTGATTCAAAGACCAAGATTTTGCCCAGGTTTTCATAATTAAAAAGGTGAAAAATTGGAGATGCAAGACAGCCGAGAGCAAGCCTACGAAGTGATGATACTTTCAGAATACCAAGGTTCTCCTATGGAGTCTTTTGCTGATTAATTCAACCCTTGTCAAGGGAAAGAACAAGACAACAGAAATCAATCTCCTTAAAATAAGCCCTAATAAAATCTTATTACCCCGAAAAATACAAGTCTCAAACAAAAAATAATTTCGACTTCTCCTTACATCCCACGATAGTGACCATCTCTCCTCTATAGACTTGAATTGCTGATTGAACATCACTTGTACGACATGAATCCTAAACAAACTATTTCAGTCATCAACAGCAAATTAATCCAGTCGAGCAGTCGAGAAAACAAGTCATGATGCTGTACAACTTACCACTTCCACGCGTTCAATCTCAAGCTTTTGCTATTAAAGACTCTCCCCATTCAACGCATGAATACTTGGTTTCACACCCCGCCAAGTGTCAGTGAGCTGGAGATAAGACTCATTGCATCTATTTATCTGGCGAAACAAGACAAATAGATGCATAGCCCGGGGAAAGCCAATGCATTCAATAGCGGAAGCGTTTGACGATTACCCACTCTCCTCTCAGTCCTTCTTCATTCTTCCAAACCCCTTTGCTTACTGCTTGATTCTCATAACCTAAAACCTGCATTATATTCAGAGCATGCTTGCACTCACGAGCAGCTACACTTATTTTTTTTGTTGGGTTTGAAGCAAAATAGCGTTTTCTTTTTTCAAACCATTCCTCCCAGTCTTGTGTTTCAATAGAGGGCTCAGGATCTGTTTTATTAAAACCCCAAAACTTTTCTTTCCAGGTCATCTCCTGCTCATAGTTGATTTCCTTGCCTTTACTTTGCCATTCATTACATTTTTCAAGTGCTTCAGCCTTTGACGAATACTTAGCCCAACAACCTGAAAGAGCCATGAGTAAGACAACACAGAGGAGAGGTTGGATCGTCTTCACAGATTGTAAGTTTCTTTGCATGGACCCATTATTCAGCATTGAGTCCTTTTTCTCAATCATACACAACAATAGCAATCAAATTGAAGCTGCTAGCTAGCCAGTGACGCCTCTATGGCGTGGCAAGGAGTTTCAAAGGACTTGCAGGAGTCAATCAACCTAAACCATCTCATTACTCCTTGAGCTCTAATTGGATGATCTTCAAAAGTTATGACTTACATTGATGCTATGGCCGCAATAGCAGTGGCATTTTTCTTCTCTTTAGTTTTCAGTGCCCCTCGTCGAGACATTCCTTTCATGGGATGTTTTGAGTTCTTAATATGGCATATGATCCAGCCAATAATCTTAGCAAGAATTCAAACCTGACGAAAAGGCAAAAAGATCTTTCAGTGGTACTGGTTTGGATCGTGATACTTTCAATCTTGAGCAGCATCCTTGCCAATATCAACCACCCAAAGCACTATCCAGCGAACCATGAAAGATAGCCATAGGCGCCCCGAAAACAGCCTCTCAAGCTGCATTAGAGTGAGCACGGAGACGCTTAAAATCCATATTCATCCATGTCTTTTGCAAGACATCGCGTTAGTCGCAAGCCGCCAAAACTTGAATCATCTGATTCTATATAGATGCCAGCAGGTTTATATTCAAACTCCACGGATGCCAGGGATCAACAACTACTCACATGAATCTGTTCTGACTAAAAATCGGATTCAGTGTTGTGAATGCACAAAAACCAAAAGAGAGAGGAAGCCAGAAAGGCTGCGATAACAGCTGTTCATCGCAAAGTCTTTTCTTGCCATACACGTGCTGGAATCCGTTAAACAGGTTGAAAATTCCGCAGGAGCTGTTCCAGGCTCTCAACGGTGTGATGTCTCCTCAAAGGATTGGAAGCAACGTTGGCAAAGCTTTTCATGTCGGTCTATGCATCTCTCATGCCTGGCCCTGGATTCTCAACGGAAATCAACGACTAATAAACTGAGTCTTAGCGACCAGACCATTGCGCAAGTGATTGATTGAGTCTTGGCCCTGAAAGATTGCAGTGAATAACTTTGTGTTGAAGCAAGACTTCCCCAAAATTCATCCATTCAAATGTCTGGAGAGAAGTGCGTAGGCATGCTGAGAACAAGCTCGTCACGATGAACAACAACAGGGGAGTTTCCTTCGCTCTCAGGCTGGTCTGGGCGATTCAAGAGGCTTCGAAGGGTCTCACTACTGAAGGAGCTCAGACCTCTAGCCACTTCCTGTTCCTCGGAATCAAGAATCAGGACAGGTTGATTGGCCTGGAACTCTCCTTTCAACTCAATGATTCCGACGAGGAGCAAGGAGGCTCCTTTGTTGCAAAGCGCTTTGCACGCCCCGGCATCAATCTGCAAACTCCCCTGAGTTTGAAACGCATGAGCCAGCAAGCTTTTTCGAAGCCCGAGTGGATGGGGATGAGGATGAAAGACCGTTCCGCCACGTCCACCAGCCAACAGGTTTTCGATCGTGCCTTGATCACGACCATCAGCCAAATGAACGGTGACACCGCTTGCAGTGGCGATACGAGCGGCTGCGAGTTTGGTTGTCATCCCACCGGTACCCCAACGGCCACCATCGCCTGCTGCCCGCTCTAAGGCCTGCAGTTCTCCTGGGTGATAGACATCTGAAATGGGTCGTGCCGAAGCATCACTGCGCGGATCAGCTGAATACAAGTGATCAATATCGGTCAAAAGGATCAAATCATCAGCATCAATCGCTGCTGCCACTAATGCTGACAGTGTGTCGTTATCACCAAAACGCAACTCCGCAGAGGACACTGTGTCATTTTCATTGACAACAGGTAAAACATTCCATTCAATCAATTGATGGAGAGTTGCCGAAGCATTGTGATAGCTACGACGGTCGGCCAAGTCAGATCTTGTCAGGAGCACCTGGGCAACGGGGATGTCATGCACAGCCATCGCCTTTTCATACAGACCCATCAAGTGACCTTGACCGATCGCCGCTGCAGCTTGAAGAGCTTTCACCGATGAAGGTCTGCAATCTAAACCCAGTCGCTGGCATCCAAGTCCAACAGCCCCACTGGTCACTAAGACAAGACGATCACCCCGATGCAGACACTTTGCGAGATTGAGGCTTAGGACTGAGATGGCATCAGCTGTGCTGCGACCTTCCGCAGCACGAAGCAAGCTGGTGCCAATCTTCACCACCCGTAGGCTCATGCGTGACCTACTCCCAGCCATCGGGCCACTTGTCTCTCAAAGGATTGAACGCGATCGTGAGGGCAAGGGCTTCCATCTGCACGCAGAGGTCTGACCAAAACGGTATACAGACCAAGTCGGTTTCCAACCAGAACATCCGTGAACAAACGGTCGCCGATCATCGCGATTTGTTGCGGTTGTACATCAAATGTCTCCATCACACGACGGATGGCACCTCGACGGGGTTTTGCAGCAGAGCTCGTGAATCCGATCCCCAGTTGATCAGAAACGGCCCCAATCCGCTGGCGTGATGGATTGTTGCTGATCAAATGGAGATGGGTGTGGCGCTGAGCTGATTGAACCCATTGACGCACCGCAGCAGGTAACTCAACATCGCGCCCTGGAAGAAGGGTGCGATCAACATCCAGAAGCAATGCCCTGATGCCCCTACCCAGTAAGGGTTCCAGAGGAAGGTGGGGCAGGGTTAAACCTGGATCCCAATCTGGTCGAAGCCAGTCACGACGCATCACTCGAACAGCTCACGCTCATCCAGCTCAGCTTCGATTCTGGGTTGTATTTGATCGAATTCCTGTCCTTCCACCAAGACTGCAACGCCATCATCCATTCGAGCCACTACAAAGAAAGGATCAAGAGGAATGTAAAGCCCGTATTCCTGTTCTTGAACCAAAAAGCTCACTAGCAATTCATAGGTTTCGGACTCATCGTCTCCTGCATCTTCGTCATCAAGATCTTCAGGGTCAGGCTCATCAAGCTCTCCATTCACCGTGAGGGTCACAGCAGATCGAACAAGAGTGAGATCATGTTCCTGGAGAACAACGTCAGCGACCGAAAGGATCGGTTCATTACTGGTGATGCTGTCAATCAGCTGAGGCTCATCCCCGTCCTTCAACCGGAACAAGCAGACGGGAGTATCAACTGGAGTTAACAACGCATAATCCTGACCGTCGAGCGGAATCAGCTGCTCAAGGAAACACAGAAGATCACGGCCTTCACTGTCTTTGACCAACAGGGTTGGTACGTCACCGCTGTTATTCGGTCCGCTGGAACTCATCGTTCAGGAATCAGTCTCTTCAGGATCCTGCATCGCCGTCCGTCTCGCTAGGAGACTGGGTCGTGATATAGACCGGTTCGGGCTCTGGTCCATCAGCAAGCCATTGCTCAAGCAGTAGTGCTGCAGCAGCGCTGTCGAGCTTGCCGCTGCGATCCCCTGCCAACCCATGACGTTCTGCCGCGGCCCAACTGCTGCTGTGTTCATTCACGAAAGCCAATGGGAGGTTTAAAGCCAACGCCAATCGCTGGCCATAGCGCTGACAATGGACAGCTTGCTCGGTAAGTAGGCCATCTGCATCAAGGGGTAATCCCACCACTAGACCCTTTGCACGGCGAATCAAGCAGACGTGTTCCAAATGCTTCAGATCCTGTTCAAAAGCACTTCGTGGAAGAGCAGGCAAGGGATTCACGGTGATACCTAGGCCATCACAACCCGCCAACCCGATGCGCCTACGGCCCACATCAAGGCTCAACATCGAACGAGGACATGGTTTCTGCATCATTGCTTTGCTTTCAGCATCATTGCTCTCGACCCAGTGATGGCGTGGGCAAGGATGGCTGCTGCGGTTGAAGACGACCCAGCATCGATTCCAGTGGGCGAATACCGCTGAGTTCTCGGGTGCCCACTTTGCGCCAGAGGCTTCGGCCCAAGAGTAGTTGCGTCTGAAAGGATTGGAATCCACAACCCTTAACGATGTCCTGGAGACGTTCGTCATCGTCGTCAACCAACAATTCAGGTGCTGGTTTCAGGCGTGCCAAGCGATTCAAGACAGGAGGTAAGGCATGGCTTAAACGTTCATCCCAAGCCAACCCACGGAACAGTTCCAGCCTTGGCCGAGCAAAGCCTGAAGGTCTTGAGATCAGACCTGCAAGGTCCTGACGTTGATCATCTCCACTCCATTCGAGAAGTCCGCAGCCACTTGAGCTTTGATCAACAAGGTCTTGCCACTGGCGATCAAGAAGTTGGCGATGATGCGTTGAACAACAGGCTTGCTCAAGGGCAAGCACTTGTCTTGCTGTGCTGTGGTCCAAAGCTCTCCACCGATATTCACTCGAAAGAGCTGGCATCTGAATCCTTGGAGAACAGGCCCCTTCAATTCTCCAAACCCTTAAACGCCGCAGTGGTTGAAACCCAAGTTCTCGAGACAGATCAAGCAGGTCCTGATCATGGCTATCGCATCGGATCAACCAACTTTTCGAGCAAGCCACGCCATCGTTCAGTGCTTTCTGGAGCAACTGCCGAATCACCGCAATTCTGGTGGTGCAATTTGGGGATTGACGTTCTTCGAGTTCGAGTTGCCAGCAGCTACCTCGACGGTTTAAAGACCGTAAAACGAGTAGGGACAGTAATCGATCAGCTCTGATTTCGTTTGGCTCAAGGGCCACAAGCACTTTGAGCTTCCGAAGAAGCAAGGTCTGAAGAATCAAAGCCTGCGGTTGATCAGCCCATTGGTTGGATGAATCAATCGGTGCAGAGGTGAACAGCAATCGCAAATGGGCTGCGTTGAGAGATTCCACTCGAGGAAAGCTGCCGGATGCCTGATCCACATCACGTCCGCTGTACAACATCAATGTATCGCTCACATGGCGTAACCGAGGATTCAGTCGGGTCGAACCAATACAAGAGGTGTCCGTTCATTGGCATTGCCAGCAGGATTGGGCTTGAGAGCACGGTGCAGCAACGCTTCATCGCAACCATGACTTGAGGCCAACACTTTGACCCGACCAAGATCATTTACATCAACGATGGCAACAGAAACACCCAGCGTCTTAGCGGCGGAATTGCAAACCTCAGATGGAGACTCTGGGCCTAGGACAATGGTCTGGTCATAGGGCGGTGTGGTGCCAGTTATATCGTCAATGAGCCGTGCTTGCTCACCTGCAAGCCGATAGAACCAGCCTTTTTGACCAACCAGCTTGAAAGCAAAACCCACACTCCAGGCCAAAAGAACTCGGGTTGGACCAACCTGATCAATCAGCGTTTGAATGCCGCAGGCTGTCGCGAGACTGCTTGTGGGATGGAAGACACGACAAAGCAAGCGTGCGATCCAACTGGGCTGAACAGTGGAGGGGTGAGCATAACGGCCTTGAATCACGGCAACAGGGGTCTCTCCAATGGTCAGCACATCCCCCGGCTGAAGAAGACCCGCTGCGTAATGCCTCAGCACATCAACCGTGTCATCCAGTGGACCGAGAAGGTGCGTTTTGATAGGCAAAACTGAGCATCTATCGCCAGGACGGAAAGAGACGTCCGCAACCTGCAGTTGTTTGAGTTGATGCGTGGGAACGACCATACCTTGGCGCCGATGCAGACGTCCGAAGGGGCCGTAATTCACCCAGTGGATGTCAACCCAAACGCTATCCACTCGCCGAATGATGTCAGCCTCTTGGGCCGCACTCAATGTGAGTTGCACATTCACTCGTGTGCTCTTACGACCTTTAACGATGTAAGCGGCCCAATAGCCATCAGGACGTGAGTTCTCATCAGGATGATGAGGTGTGATTTTGGTTTGGACGTTGATAGAGCCGAGGTCGTTATTCCCCAGCAATGTCGATACGACCCGAAGCTCTGGCACCATGATCTCCATACGGTGATGAGGGTTGGTGATCGTCAACCACCCCTCAAGAACAAGGCCATTGGGCTTGTTCTCTACATGCCAATCGTGAGCGCGAAGTTGCAGCGGAGAGGACGGTCTGAGCCTGTGACGTGCCTCAATCCAAAGCACACCGATGCCGAGCACGAGCAAGATCAGCAACAAGGTGCACATAGGAAGACGGTCTGCAGACCAGAGACAAGCAAGCAGCGTAATAGGGTTCCGGTGGATTGCTCAGCGCGAGAGCACTTCAGTATTGAGCTCGTTGAAACTCACCGTGGTACTGCCCTGATCAGGTGCCTGAATTCCAGTAGCTGCACTGATAGCGGCGTTAATGGTGCCGAGAGGCACTTGTCCATCCTCATCCAGGACAATATGTCCGTTGCTATCAATCACCACCACCTGTGGAATAGTCCCATGCCAATACGCAGCTGGTTCCTCCGGGTCTTGGGTGTCGTCCCCTTGAAAAGCATCTGTGGTGAAAGGCAATAAATCCACTTCACGTCCCCACAACCGCTGCAGCTCAGATACCACTGGAGAAAAGATCTTGCTGGTGCTGCTGTCATCCAGGTAGTAGACAATGACGCTGGTTCGTCCACTGGCCAGAGAGTCTTTCAAAGTCGTTGCTGGTGGAACCAGTGATCCATTGCCAGCGTACAAAGCAAAAATGTTGCCGTCATAACTATCTGTATCCCTGGCAGCTCCGGCTGGGGTGGCTGTCAGCAGAAAACACAATCCAAAAACGCACAACGAACGCAGGAACAGGGGGAGGGTGCTGAACAGGTACATGGTGGAACGGTGTAACACGATTCTGACCTCTGGGACTCAGCTGCGATTGAAGGTGCGACCCATCCCCTGAGCAATGCCTCGCCCAACCAATCCGATAGCTCGACCGACAACTTGCGTGAGCAGAACCGCAAACAGATCACCCAACCTACGGACCAACAGCTGAATCTGAGGTGCAAGTGCATCGCGTGCCTCAATGAGAAGAGCCACCTGTTGTTGCCACCATCCAAGACGACGTAGTTCTTCGTCTCTAGGTTCAGTCAGCAGAAGCGGTGCGATCTTTCCTTCATTGAGTTGGTATACAAGCCTCTGACTTTCATAAAGGCGAATGGGGCGTTGAATCCAAGCCTGCCAACGAGACTGAGTATTGAGTTGATTGCGCAAACGCTCAAGTTCTCTTGTAGAGATCAACTGCTGATTCAGCAAGTATCGCCTCAGCTCAGGCCATTCACCACAGACTCCAAGAAGTTCAGAGCCAATCAGTTCGGCCGTGCGAACAAGCCAATTGCTGACGAGAGTTTCAAGCTGAAGCAAAGCGCGTGGATCATCGGAGGGAAGCAGCTGTCCCTCGACGAGAACGGGCTGATCATCCAAAAGCGGAGCGAGCATCCGTTTCGGATTCGGAAGTTCCTCATCAATATCTCCAAGTTCAGTCTTCGAGAGAAGGTGATCTGCTACTGGGCTTAATTCTTCTCCCATTGGCAAACGAACGTAGTTGCCGGCCATAGTGCGAAGAGCCTGCTGACGCAATTCAGGTTGAAGCGCCTGCCATCTTTGCGAAAGAGCGCGATCCCATTGACCCGGAATAGGAGCCTGCTCATCCTGATCCAACCGCAATCTTTGAAGCACCTGGTTCAGCTGTTGCAGCAAGGCAAGCAGCAGTTCACGTCGACGCTCAGGATTTAAACCTTCGATGGCCAAAATATTGCCCGTGGCATTGCTTAAACCTTTTGTTACCGCCATTTCAAGGCGTTCATGGATGGAATGCCATACCGCTGCACCATTTCTCGACTTCACTTGAATCGACGTACCTGATCGCTCACTCAAAGAGGTCGCTTGTTTGAGGGGAACAGCACCTTCAAGACCTAATTGCAACGGACCCCAAATCCAGAACAAGAGTTGACGAGCACTTTTTAATTCTCGACAACGACCCTCCAGCATGAATCGCAACATCGGATGCGAGGGTGGCGGATTCAAAAGAGCTTCAATCATGTGTAGGTCATGATTGATTTGTTGAAGTCCAGTCATCAACAACCAAACCCCCAGGCCAGGTGACTGGAAAGACTCAAATTCCTCAGATTGTGATTGAGACGTGAGTTCGACCACCCTGCCGCCAGAAAGCAAGGTATCGATGGTCTTCTGAAGTTGGTTCAGATCAGGATCCTGAAGCAATCCCGCACATTCCAGAGACAACAATTCATTGGGATTGCAAGGCAACTTTTGAGGAAGCAAAAGAAGTAGCGGTGCTGATCCCCATCGGCTTTGAAGGTTCAAAACCTCATGTTGAAGAAGCGCCGACGAAGCAACCGTTTCAACAGACCAGATCACTAGATCTGGTTGTCCAATCAGTTGATCGATTGAGAGAGCAATCGTGAATGCTTTGTCGCCAGCCAGCCCAGACAGCAGAGATTCAGCGAGCAGATTCCTTGCGATGAGCAAAATCTGTTTAGGTACCGCGTTCACCTCTAAAACCCGAGCCTAACGATGCTCGCAGGGTACCGGTGCAAAGGCAAATGCTCCAGTGCCCTCATTCTTTCAATCGCCATCTCGCTGCCTTGGGCGTCCACTGAGTTGCAGCGTGAAAGTTTCAATCTTGTATCCAGTGCGTTGCTCGATTTCAAGAATAAGTTGATCAGGTAATTCGACATCAAGGTCTTCAATGGTTCCGCTCTCAAGACAAATGAGATGACTGTGGGGTTCGCGTCGATAGCCATACAGGCGACCACTAGCCCGATCAAGACATTCGATCACTCCAGCACTGTGGAGAGCCTCCAGATTTTGATAGACCGATGTATGTCCAATACGACGACCTTGAGCGTTCAACCTCTCAAAAATATCTCTTGCGCTTAAGTGACTGGCTTCAGTCCAGAGCAAATCGAGGACCATCCTTCGCTGTCGACTGAGACGCATCCCAAGCTTTTGGCACAACTCAAAGGTGTCGTTGAGTCCATTGGAAACAAAGGACACTTCTGAATTCTGTTTCGAGCTTTCGACAGCCACTCATAAAGAAAGAGTGAAATAAGTTTAAAACTCAATCCACAGCTTTGCAGTTCGTCTCGGAAGATCACGGGGTGCCCATTGCCCAGATTTAGATCAAGCAATAGTGCGGCTCTGATCACTGGGCGGGTCCTGCAGCCGGCCATCAGCGATCGCCTGAATGGCCTCATGCAAGTCAATGCGACCGTCGTAGAGCGCACGACCCACGATCACGCCCTCAACCCCCAATGGTTCCAAGGAGAGAAGGGCAAGCAGATCTGCCATGCAACCCACACCACCAGAAGCAATCACAGGAACAGAACTCGCTCGCGCCATTGCGCGTAGTCCCTCAAGATTCGGTCCTGCCAACGTGCCATCAGTGGCAATGTCGGTGCTGATGATTGCTGCGATAGCAGCCTCACTGAAACGCTGAGCTAAGGATGTGGCTTCGACATCGCTCTCTTCGATCCATCCTCGCGTTGCAACACGGCCGTTGCGAGCATCTATACCCAACACAATTTTATGGGGATAGCGTGAGGCGAGGTCCATCACCAAACTTGGATTTTCAAGGGCCAGGGTGCCGAGGATGACCCGATCCAGTCCACAACTGAGCAGCTCTTCAACCCGCTCCAAAGACCGCACGCCGCCACCAAGCTGCACAGGAATGGAGAGCTCCTTAGCAATCAATTGCACGGCCTGATCGTTGATTGGTTCCCCGCTTCGAGCGCCGTCGAGATCAACCAGGTGAAGTCGGGTAGCACCTTGACGTTCCCAACTTCGGGCCTGAGCCAAGGGATCTTCACTAAAGCGTGTGACTTGGTCGTAATCCCCCTGATGCAGACGAACGCAGCTCCCCTGCAAAAGGTCAATGGCGGGGATGATCTCCATGTCGCCGGTGGCACGTTGTGTTCATCCATCCTGCAGGCCAATGGGTCATTGTTGAAGCTCATGGGTCAAGGCCGCGCTTCAATAATCAGATTGAGCGCCTGGTTGATGAAGATTCTCGTAATGGGTGGCACCCGCTTTGTCGGGAAGCCTTTAGTGGCAAAACTGCAGTTGCAGGGGCATTCACTCACCCTGTTCACACGAGGGCATCGTCCCTCGCCTGATGGAGTGAAATCTCTTAAAGGAGATCGCAGCGTTGATGCCGATCTCGATCAGCTGAAGGGTCACAGTTTCGAGGTAATCATCGATAGCTCAGGGAGAACCTTGGATGACACGCGTCGCGTCTTAACGGTGACGGGTGCGCCATCGCATCGCTTTCTCTATGTGAGCTCGGCAGGGGTGTATGCAGCCTCTGAGCAATGGCCTTTGGATGAAACAGACGCCATCGATCCAGCCAGCCGTCATTCCGGAAAGGCTGACACCGAAGCCTGGCTTCAAGACCAAGGAATTCCCTTTACGAGTTTCCGACCGACCTACATCGTTGGCCCAGGGAATTACAACCCAGTTGAACGATGGTTCTTTGACCGGATTGTGCATGATCGCCCCATCCCCCTTCCTGGATCAGGAGAAACGATGACTCAGATTGGCCATGCGGAAGACCTGGCAGAGGCCATGGCTCGATCGATCGAGGTGGATGCCGCTTGCAATCGCATCTACAACTGCAGTGCAAACCGTGGAATCACCTTCCGAGGCTTAATTGAAGCTGCTGCAGTGGCCTGTGAACGAAACCCTGAGGCTTTAGATCTACGTCCGTTCGACCCCTCTGGACTGGATCCCAAAGCGCGAAAAGCTTTTCCTCTGAGGCTGAGTCATTTTTTGACTGACACCACACGGGTCAGGCGTGAACTGGCTTGGGAACCAAGGTTTGATGCACAAGCATGCCTCATTGACAGTTATCAACGGGATTACAGCCTGCGGCCTACATCAAATCCTGACTTCAGCACTGACCTCACTCTGATCGATGAGGATTGAGGTAACCCCAGGCTGACCACAAGGCCAGGATCAACGCAGGCCAAAACAAACTCACTCCAACAGCTCTTAGACCTTGAACCAGTGCTGGATCTCCCCACTGAGGAGGCCAAATCATGAGCACAAGGCTAAGAAATTGAAGGATTGTTTTGAATTTGCCTGCTGTAGAAGCTGGTGCCCCATCACTGCTGTCTCTTCGCCAGCCTGAGATCAGCAATTCTCGGGACAGCAATAACCAGACAGCCCAGACCTGCAAGGTTCCATTCGACGCCAACCAGATCAGAGGAGCGCTGATCAAAAGCTTGTCAGCAAGAGGATCAAGACGAGCGCCCCAGCTGCTACCTCCATCGGCTCTTCTTGCTAACCACCCATCAGCAGCATCGCTAAGACCTCCAAGAAGCAGCAACAACCAGGCCAGAGCGTCGTACTGCGTCGCCAAGGCCAGGAGGATAGGAAGCCCCATAAGAGCTCGGGCGAGGGTGAGTCGATCAGCCCAGAGGCGCCAGGGAGAGATCAAGGCTCAGAATGCATTGAGATGCGTGGATTCCATGGTGCTTGAGCAGAAGGTCAAAGAAGTGATGTCATCGCCAGTGTTGACTGTGACGCCAGACACGGAATTAAAGGATGCCGTCAGTCTGCTGAGCGATCACCACATCAGTGGCCTCCCAGTGGTTGATCAACGTGGAATTCTTATTGGTGAGCTCACAGAACAAGACCTCATGGTCCGTGAGAGCGGTGTGGATGCTGGCCCATACGTCATGTTGCTCGATAGTGTGATCTATCTACGGAATCCTCTGAACTGGGACAAACAGGTTCATCAAGTTCTTGGAACCAAAGTCAACGATCTGATGCGGCGTGATCAGCACAGCTGTTCGGAAAGTCTGCCCCTGCCTAAAGCCGCATCCTTACTTCATGAACGCAGTACACAGAGATTGATTGTGGTGGACGATGACAGACATCCGGTGGGGGTTTTGACGCGGGGTGACATCGTCCGAGCCTTGGCCTCGAGTCAGGCTTAGCGGGATGCAAGTGGAGTGATTCTTATCGCCACAGGCTTGATAAACCGAAATTCCACCATGTCTCCTAGCACCAGCTCATCGAACACCTCTGAAGGCATCCGCTTCCTCACGTCAAGATTGTGAACCTTGCCAAACGGACCTCGGAGACTCACGGTTCGATCGATGCGAGAGATCCTGACGACTTCTGCACTGCCTGTGGCCATCGCCACGCGGGTGCCCTTGGGCACGGGGCCAAAGTCTGAAGCAAGCTCGACATCCTCACGCTCGAAACGCAAGGCTTTGTTCGGGGAAGGACGTAGGTCAACAACCAAACCATCCAAAATTTCCATGTCTATTTCTGACCCCGGACTCAACTTCAAAGTGTTGAGATCGACTGCTGAGGTCACCAGAACGTTGTGACCTTCAGGGCCTTGAACCTCAAGCACCTTTTCCTCAGGAAGAAGACGCTTCACCGTTGCATGGAGGTGGGTGATCTCGAACGACTCCAGAAGTTCAGCCTTGAGAGTCTTTCCAGAACTCAGAAGGTTGGCATCCAAGGGAGCCGTTAAGGCGGAACGAGGAGTAGCCGAAGTAGGGACTTTGCGGACATCAACGGCGATGGGCTGAACCATCCTGAAATCAACGAAGTCTCCAGCTCTTAAATCTTCAAGGGGGTCATTCTCAGGGCTCACTAAAACGTCGAGATTGTGGATACCACCAAAGGGCCCCATCAGGCTGAGGCTCCCATCCTTCTGATCGATTTTGACGACCCTTCCAGTGCCAGAGCCAAGAGCAACCCGCATTCCTTTCTTTAGCCTTCCCATGTCATTGGGAAGAATGATGTCTTCACGACTGAAAGTCAGCTCTTTCTCTTTACTTGGTTCTAAGTCCACCAACAATCCGTCGAGAACGGAAAGGCTCACCTCATCTCCGGGTTGAAGCTGCAAAGGCTTCAAATCAAGACCAACCGTATAGATCTCAACATGCCCTTCAGGATCGATAATTTCGATCACCTTTTCCTTGGGCATAGACTGCCTGACAATGCCTTTCAGCTCTGTTACTTCAAATCCTGCAAGTTGCTCTTCACTAAAACCTGCAAAAACATTCTGTGGGCAGATCACTGCAGAGGCAAGGAGTGTGCAGATCAGCAGCACTCGGCCATGGAGTTGTTGATGAGACTTCTGGCGCAGTGTGCGGATCATTGGTAGATCTTCAAACGTCAAGAGACGGTAGCTCCATCTGATATTGAGTCAAAATACGCAGAGTTCAACCCTCGCTGCATGTCAAGTTCATTGAAGCGTCGATTCATGCTTGGCCTTGGCCTAGCTGTTGTTGCTTCAGCGATACAGCTTCCTTCTCGCGCTGAGAAAACGATTGAGATCAGCTTGAAGGAACGGTACTTGAAGCTTCTGGATTCAGGAAAAGTTGTTGCACGCTATCCCGTGGCCATTGGAGCACCCGAAACGCCGACTCCTGCTGGAAGCTACGAGATCATTCGCATGGAGGACGCGCCTGTTTACCACAAAAAAGGGAAGATTATTGCCCCAGGCCCTAAGAATCCGGTAGGGGTGCGTTACATGGCTTATTTTCAGAATGGCCCAGGTGAATATGCCATCCACGGCACAGCTTGGCCGAACTGGGTCAATCTGAGAGCCGCCGTTAGCCTGGGATGCATCCGCATGCTCAACAAAGACGTCATCAACCTTTTCAATCAAGTGGACGTCGGGACACCCGTCGTTGTGACTTCCCACTGACCCATGCGTATTTCACGATTCCTGAGCATTGCCATTTCCGCCTGCATCGCAACTCCCTTGCAAGCACAAGACGCTGCACTTCGCGAAATGCCAGAGCAAAAATTTTTGGATCAAGTCGAAGCACCAGGTCATGTTTTGATCTCGGCTCGAGGCGCACAGGCGGTCAATGCAGAAGCCCGTCGTCAAGGATTGACGTTTCCAGCAGTGGGGTACTGGTCTCCTGAAAATGTGTGTTTCAGCAAACCACCCAAGGGTGATTGCAATGGACTTTTTAAACGTTAGCTCGGTGAATTAAAAGATCAGGGCACCGGCGGAGGAGGGAGCACCGGCGGGGGCGGTGCTCCATAAATGCCGGTCTTCGGCTCTTCGGCAGACAAAACGGTATCCCTTTCGTCGAAAGAAGAATTAGGAGGGATGGGCTGAGGCCAGGCTTCTGGATCCTCTGGGAGAGTCTGATCCTCCTGAAGCAAAACGGGTGGAGGCAGATCCGGCGGCAAAGCTAGATCGAAGGGCTGAGACTGTGAATCCTTGGGAAAAGACTGTTCCTGTTGATCCTCGAAGTCAGGACGTTCCCGGAGCACGATTGGATCGGCTGTGATGGGAGGCTCTCTTAGCGGTTGCCTCGTAGGCAGGTTTGTATTGCCAGGTATGGCTTGATCGTGATCTAGCCGCGGGGTTGAGTTAGGAGCCCAGATCATTCGAGCAATTGGTTCGACACCCTGTTCCATGACACGGTTCAAGCCAGCCAGAGCACGATCCATCAACTGACCGCCAAAGTAGTAAAGGCAGTCAGCAGGTCCGTCACACCGTTGACTGCTCTCAATGCGTTGGGTCAGATTCGCCATCAGGCCTCCCTGAAGAGGGACACGTCGCTGACTTAAACGAAGTAGGTAGGGCACATGCACAAAACTGGTTGCACCTCCGCTGATCCAGTTCGCATCGTCCTCAGTGAAGCCCTTTTCTCCAGGAATGATGAGACGACTTTTAGAGGCGTGATCCGGCATATAAGCAGCAACCAAGCCTCGTCTTCGTGCCAGATCTTTGGTCTGTTCAAGGGTGAGACCATCCTTGCTCATCAGCATTTCAATCCGGCCATCGGATTTCAAGCCATACACCATGCGAATTCTTGGTAAGTAGTACCGAATTCGTTGTCCCATGCTGATGCTGTAAGCACCCTTGTAGCTACTCGGCGGGGCTTCCAGATCGTTGTAGATGCTGTGCAAGCCTCCAACAAACATGTCGTAACGCTGAGCTCGTTCAGGTGTTAACTCTCCATATCCAAAGTCGACAGCGCCATCTTTAAGGATTCCGATGTAAGCACGTTGTCTTGAAGCTGTTCGATTGCGTCCACGCCAGACGCGACTACCCAGTTTTAAATCTCCCAGGGGAACGGTGATTTCCTGGCCGAACTCATCAATATGTCTTTCGTACATCGGACCCGATACGTAAGCAAGAGCGGCGGTATCTTCGTAAGCATCCTGTTCTCGATCCCAGCCTTCTAGAAGACCCAGGCGCACGTCTCGAGGGTCAAAATCAAGGGCATAGACCTCATCATCAGGCTGGTAAACGAAAGGTCCAGCGTCAGCTTTGGGAAGCTCTACGGATTGTGGGGAGATCTCCTTTTTATCAGGCACAGCTGGTGCCAGAGCAACAAGTGCCGAAAACACGGCGATGGGAACAGCAAGAATGAACCAACGCTTACGACGCAGTTTCGATCGATGAGTCTTCGTTTTGGTTCTCCTCTGCAGCGACGAAAGCTCTGCATGAGGAACTGAAGTCCGGATGCGCTTCACCGGACCAGCCTTCTTGTTCGAGATTGGGGTTCGAGGTCGTGCCAAGCAACAATGGTGCCCTCAGCCACCAGCCATTTGCGATAACGGTTACTGCATGCGTACCCACCCGTCAACTCACCGAAGGCTGGAATCACTAATCTCTCCTCAACATCGTCGTAGGCAAAGCAAGGGAGACGAAGGTGATCAGCTCCAAAACTGAGGCTCGCTACTGGGTGTAGGTGTCCGCAAATGTTAAGCAAAGGATCTTTATCACTTGTGCGTTCTGGTTCATGACTTAACCAGAGTTTTCCGATTTGGTAGCTCGAATGCTGCGGCAGGCCTGGCAGTCGACAGTAACGGTCGTGGTTGCCTCCCACCAACTTGATTTTGCACCTAGTAAGCGAAGGAAGCTCTATTAGGGTCTCACGAAGCGTGGAGGTCAGACCTAAGGATCCGTGCACAAGATCGCCAAGAATGATCAATGTCGTGGGCTGAAGTCGTGAGCAAAGGCCTAACAATTGATTCAAGGTGCCTCGATCTCCATCACTGGGTAGAGGGACGCCATGAGCCTGAAAAAGCTCAGCTTTGCCCAGATGAAGGTCTGCAATCAGTAATTCTCGTCCATGAGGCCGCCAAATCGCCTTCTCCGGAAGAAACACCAGACGCTCTTGAGCCCATGTCCAAGAAAGTCCACGGGGAACGGTCTGAGTCATGCATTGAGATGGTGGTGGGCACTCTGGATTCAAAGAGATTCTTCCTTAAAAAGGCTTTGAGCACTGGTAGTCGCAATCCAGAGCAGAGCAACACATCAAATTCAACAATGGAAAAGCGGAGCCCTTCACCACCGTAAAAGAAACAGCTTGATTGCAGAGAGCTGAGATTCAGTTAGGCAGGACTTCCATTTGGAAGCGATTAATGAGAGTCTTTGAATATCTACTGGTGATACAAGCATGACACTCGCTCTACTCTTCGCACTGCTTGGATCACTTGTGGCCATGGGAATGATTATTCGCCGCCTGGAAAGAGGATGAAGAAGTGGAAATTCGTGCTATGCGTACGCTAGTGGTTACCGGAATCGTCATTCTTTCGATTCCGATCTCAGCAATCGCAAAGGAATTGCGAGTTGGGGTGAGTGGATCTCCACCATTCGTGACCAACCAGAACAATACTTTAGGTGGGATCAGTATTGAAATTTGGAAAAACGCAGCAAGTCGCCTAGACCAACCCTACAAATTTATTATTCAGCCAAACACAGAGTCAAATATAAAATCCGTAATGGATGGAAGCGTTGACGTTGCCATCGGCCCAATCAGTATCACTCCAGATCGATTAGCCAATCCAAAAGTTGATTTCACTCAACCCTATTACCATGGGCACGAGGGATTACTTCTTCCCAAGAAGCCACCGGGAATCATCGCCAGGCTCAGACCATTTATAGGCTGGGCTGCACTTTCATCTGTTGGACTACTTCTCTCTATTCTATTTATTTTTGGCAATCTAATTTGGTTAGCTGAACGACGAAAAAACCCAGCTCAATTCCCTCGACAATACCTTCATGGCGTCGGCAACGGAATGTGGTTTGGACTGGTTACACTGACCACAGTCGGATACGGCGATCGAGCACCACTTTCAAGGAGTGGAAGGGCTATTGCAGGGATTTGGATGGTCATCTCACTAGTCGCAGTTTCTTCAATTACGGCCGGACTTGCATCAGCATTTACATTGTCACTAGCGCGATTAGGGCCATCAAAAATACAAAAAAAATCAGACTTAAAAGGGAAAGTTATTGCCGTAATCAAAGGCACTACAAGCCAAAAATGGGGTGAAGTTTACGAAACCGATTCGTTTCTAACAAAAAACCTAGACGAGGCAATCAATCTTCTAGAAGAAGGTAAAGTTGACGGAGTAATTTTCGACGAAGCTCCGCTTCGCTATTATCTCAAGAATAACAAAGGAAGCACATTAAAACTTGCAAACTTCCCTTTAGCCATTCAAACCTACGGATTTGTTCTTCCAACAGGAAGTCAAATTAGAAACCCCTTAAACATTGAACTGCTTGACATGCAACGCAACGGAGACACGAAGAAGATCCAAGATGATCTACTAGATTAACCATCTTTTTAAGTCAAGACGTCGTGTCTCCGAAGTCCATCTTCGATTAAAAATGTTGCAAGACTGCTACAACTCCTCCCCTCCTTTAGAGCTTGCTGCTTTAGACGATTCATCACCCCAGAAGGGATGGTCACATTGAGGCGCTCCGAACAAGCTGCTTCTGCAACCTGTCCTGCGCTTATGGGAGCATCGACAGCGACCAACTGATCCTGCAGCTCGCGAAGAAGATTTTCCAGGACCGACACAGTTTAGTGACTAATTCGTATCAAAATACCATTACATGGCGTGACTAGCACCCGGTTATTCTTCTCCGTACCTAAGGGAGGGTGGATTCACCGATGGAAACGCTGACGCTGCATCTTGAACCTGGTCAAGACCTGCTTCAATCGTTATCGGAAGTAGCGCAACAAAGAGGGATCAACGGCTTTTTGCTTGGAATCGTTGGGAATCTATCCCGAGCCACGTTTCAATGCCCCGGCAGAGAGAGCACAACGGTTCTAGAAGGTGAGCTAGAGATCATCACCTTGAATGGAACATTCGGAACCGACGGAGTGCATCTCCACTTGAGTCTTTCCGACGGTGCCTGCCAAGTTTGGGGAGGGCACCTGGAAACGGGATCCTTAGTGTTCAAAAGTGTTGATCTACTGCTTGGAATTCTTGAGCAAAAGGAAGCTTTAGATGAACGCAGCCTCCCACAGGTCGAAATTGCAGTACTTCCAGGATGTCCATGGTGTGCGAAAGCCTTGCGCTTATTGCATGCGTACAACCTTGCTCACACAGTCATTACTGTCGACAATGACGACACTTTTCAACAGTGCAAGAAAAGAAGTGGGATGACAACTTTTCCTCAAGTATTTGTCAAGGGTCAGTCAATCGGTGGATATGATGAGCTGGAACAACTACAACAATCAGGAAAGCTTCTTGCACTGATGCCAATGAATCAAACTCAACCCGGATAATGAACAGAAGGAAAGATTAAATAACACAAGAGGCCATAAACGACATCAAGAATTTTCGAACCGGCTAGTTGCACTCAGAGTATTACCTTGGAGCTTGATTTCCTCTGAAGTGTTGCTTTTCTTGCAATAACTCTGATTCTAGTTGTTGAATTAACTTAGTAACAAGGGCTTGAAATTCCGGTTGACAACCGCGAAACGCGGCTTTATGCCGTATTGGCTCATTACGAGTTCTTAGGTCCGTCAGCATCAGCTGCAAGGCATCAATTTTGGCTGTGTTATTCATGAATCGTGTGTCTCTCAAGAATCAAGGATTGAAACCACTCGGGAGTCTTCCCTAATTGTACTCTTGGCCTAGGTCTTAGCCATAAGAACTCCACACATCATGCAAGGAATCCACAGACTAATCAGCTTGCAAGAAGTAGACTGGTGGATACAGAGAGCGAACACAAATCCATAAGTCAAACCATAGAGCAACAACACCCACACTCCACCCTGTCAAAAACTCACAGAGATAAATAAACTAAAATGTTTTACTCATGCAATCCAACGAAGCAAATGCAACTCATAACTTCGAAAAAGGGAACCAATAGTCTCTCAAAAAGGATTGGTCATGCACTGAGTCGTAAATCCATCTACAAGATAGCGCAAGAACAAAAACGTCATGACCTCGAACATTGGGATAAGCAAAAAGCGCTATATAAAGAGCAAAGAATCAATAAATCCATCCATATCATTCACACCTAGTCATCAGTTCGCTTGTCTGAAAATAGAAGAAACAGTAGACTGAACATCTTCTGACTCAAAGCTTCAGAGCCCATAAGTTTCTTGAGCATATTGTCATGGCGTTCAACAAATGCTGTTTGCGTTGTGGGTCAACCTCATTCCGTGCAGACCGATCCCTTGCTGGGCGATTAGTATGCACACGTTGCGGTACACCAGCAGGGCAAGGGCCAATCAGTAGAACCAAACAACATGTCAGTCACAATATTGACCGTCGATGGAGGTGGTGGTTAATCGGGTTTGCAGTACTTCTTATGGTGGTTTTACTGCAATCATTATGAACAAATAAGAGACAATCAATGGCATTATTTAAGTTTCAAATCTCAACAGGCTGATCGCATTAATCAGAAATATTGAATGTTCTCCCCACCTGAATTTAAAAAGAAAACCATATTTTGTTCATACTATCAGAGATCAAAATATCTCCAAGGGATGCCGAAGGTTGCTAGAGCATGACCCTCTTCACCCATCTCTGCAGGAAAAACAGCGGCTATTGCCAACTCATCGTCCTCAAAACAATTGCGTGACTTTACGACGAAACTTGCCAGGTCATCAGCACCCCACATCAACGGACCTGCTTTCTTCTCATCCAGATACTCGTCAAAGATGACAGCAAACTCGTCACCATTTTGACCATTGAGCATCTCCTCAACAGCTGCCTCAGAGCCACGATCTGGATAAATTGAAAATAATTGCCGTATGAGTGGATGATCAATTTTCGTTGATACGCGCAGTACACTTCCCAAAGTCCCAACAGAAGACTGGGTAAGAAAGGGCGGTTCTTGACGGGCATCGATGACCGCTACAGGAAAGTTAAGATCCCAAACCAGTTTTGTCCTTACCTCAGCAGCAACCACCGCTAAGGGCTCAGACATCTGTTCAACCAATCTCTTGACCTGATCTTCTGAGATGCTCATACATACAAAATAGCGCTTGGAAGCATTGGCAAGAATCAATCTCTATGATAACAAATAAAGTGAGCACAAATGAAATTCAAATCCAGCAGCAAATTCATGAAGAAGTTCAAAAACAACTTCATCATACTGCTGAACAATCAAAACCAAAAAATGGACATTTCAACAAATAACCAATAGCAAGACAACGTCTTGCAGAGCAATCAACTTAAAGACGATAAACATACAGAGACACGACAAACAGCTAGCAACAATTAGCGAGACATAGGAACAATCAAAGCCATCTCACCAGGGCAATAACCCATGCAAATAATCATCAATACAGACGCAAAAAGGAACCAACCAGAGAGCTCAAAACGAAACATCAAAATCGATCAGCCAAAAAGGAGTCAACAATTACCCAAGCAGCTAAATCCAAAACACGAACTTAAAACACCTGCAATTGACTAGTGATCTATACAGATAGAGATTCAATGATTTAAAAATTCATCTAGACTTGAAATAAGAGTAGCAATCACATGGCAGTCAGAACAAAGAGCTGGCTTTGAGTTCAAAGACTAAACAAGTGAGTTGGAATACTTCCACATTGCTGTCATAACCCCTACGGCTATTGTAATCATGAGCACGCTCATGCTGATGGTATTAAAGCGAATTCGTCTTTGTATTTCCGGCATTGTTCACCTTGGATGGTGGGATGACGATAAGACAAATAAAAGATAATGACGAGATTGTATTATTCCTTCGTAAAATAGATATCACAATTGCAGGAACCCCCACCCCCTTAACTACAACCCATTACAAAGATTCCGAAAGATCTTGCATTGGGCCAAAACTCAGGAATCTTAGTGAAGCGCAATAAGTGGTTCCTGAATTCAGACCAAAGAAAAAGCAAATCATTGCAAAGCCTCTTCACCATCGACCGAATCCTGAACAGGAGAAAAAATCAAAAACCAACTATTGACGCAATATCATGGAACTAATACTCAGCAACCAATCTTGACTCAAGTCAATGTCAAAAACAAAACAACAAAAAACTTATAAACTGAATTGATGCAAGCATTTCCTCAGGCAACGCCCTAGGTAGGATGGATCGATGCTATGCAGGATTAGCTTTGGAGAAGGAGTTAAATGAGAAAGCTCAAGCCTAGGATAAAAGCACTATGTCTTAGCTTAAGCGTGACCGCAGTAATCTCAAGGCCTCTATATTCAGAAGAGATAAGAGACAAAGAGTGGATTTACATTGGCGATTCTCATGAAACAGAGAAAGTATACATAAAAAACATCAAAAAAATAGGCAAAGCTGAATTCGCCTACCAAGATTCAAATAATAATATGATTCTAGTCAAATGTGGCAGGGATCAAACCATGGTAAGACTTTGGTATTACAACACTATAGGGAGTGAAGAATCTGATGACTTCACAAAAAAGATGCAATGGCATCGCGCAGCAGACAATTCAAAGATCGACCTCGAGAGCACTTATATTTGTGATAATTGATGGATACGAGTGATGTCTTAGAAATCAGAAACAAGACATCCTATTAGAATCAATCCAAATCAACTTGAATCCAAATCCCCCCCTCCATTTCATGTGAAGGGGGTGGACAAACAGAACTAGACCTCGAAATCAACAATTTCGATCAATCAGGACCATCCTTTAGCAGATTGCGACTCAACATAGGCAGCTACATCACTAATTTCATCACTGCCAAGCTTGGAGCCGAAGGCAGGCATACCATTCTTGCCGTTGGTCACCTGCGTAATGATGGCTGACTCATGACCATCGTTGTAGTCAGTTAAATAAGCTTTGAGATCATCTTGGCTCAATGTCCGCTGACCATTGACAACATTTCCTCCACCCATGTGGCAAGCAGCGCAATTGGCTGAAAAAACCTGTGCACCATTGGCCTGATCTGCTGCAAATGCAAACGAAGGCGTCATCAGACTGATCAAAGCAACCAAGGCAAAACAAAGGACTTGACGCATGACTGGAACAAAAGGCACATGAATAGTGCCAAATTGATCCTCTTTTCACGCGCATCCGAGGTATAGCTTCATTTTTGTTTTGTAAAGTCCGCGTCAAGTTCGTTCAGACTAGACATCCACCTCTTATTCCCCAAGCCATGTTCCGAACTGTGCGCTATGCACTTTTCGCCTTTGCCCTGATGGCCTGGTTAATCATTCAACCAGTAAAAGCCATCGCTTGCGTCGAAGGACTGGCCTGGGGGATGCCCGAAGCCGAGATCAATACTCACTTAAATGGGCTTATTCGGCAAGACAGCCAAAATCATCCACGCCTCATCGCACGTCATGTTCACCTCGACCAACTTCCTGTTACTCAATTAACGATGGACATGGACAAGCAAGGGGGTCTTGAGTCTCTGGCCTATGAATTCAACATAGAGGACATGACGGAAGTTCTCGCCGGATTAAGGGTTAGACATGGCAAGCCAATTAGCACATCAATTCAAGAAAAGACGTATGAAGATCAGCTTTGGGTTTGGAACACTGGAGAGGATCTGATCACTGCCATTAAACGAACAAACGGTCAAACACAAAAATTTCTTATTTCCTATCGCCCTAGCAGACTAAGACCAGAAGCCCTGTAAAACATTGCGTTAAAGCATAATCAAATCATCAAATATAACGCGAATTAACCCTAGAGATGTGTTCATGCGAAACAATACAATGACACCCAAAGCAACCTCACGCCAGCGGATTATACGGATAATCCAATATTTTATTCGGCATCATAAACCCTAAGACCTCAACTTGATGAATTCATTTCACTCTTTCTACAAAAAAATCATTCTAAAATGAATGCTCTATCATTGAAATTTATCACTGCTATGACTGATCTTTTCACGCTAGTTGATGCCATCCGCTGGCCAACAGCAACAGTGCTCGCAATATTCTTGCTCAGTCGAGCCCTCATTGTGGTGGCCAGAACAGGGATTCGCGTTGAAATTTTTACTCGAAGACCCATTCTGGTGGGAACAGGGCAAGAACCTCTCAAGGCAGAGGTCGGGAAGGTGCGTATCTAGAGACAAACACAAATCAAGAGGATTCAGATTCGCTCTATCTCTCTGTTGATTTCCTCTTCGGTAAAAGAGTGGCGAAGGGGGTGAGTCAGTTTCCAGCCTTGAATTACGAGGGCGATGCCCCAACCTAAAATTGGATAGATAGGCCAAAAATAACCAAATCCAGTGAGTGCCCAGATTCCAATCAAAACTGCGTTTACACCAACATAGTTTGTTACTTGATGGCGATATGCCCGCTTACGACTAAGCCGACTAATGGCATAACGCCGAGATTGATCGTCGTAAATCATCCGAGTAAAAAGAAAGCATCCTGACAGTAATAGCTCAGAATCTGATCAAAAACTGAAACTGACACCAGTACCCACATGATGACTAAAGCCCTTCCCCCAACCCTCACCGCCTTTGGAACTGTAGATAGGTTTCCAATGAGCAAATAAAACCACGCCTTCAGTCAGGGGATACTCCATTGAAATCTCTCCTCCCCAGTCTGTCCTTTGAGAGAGTCCGGAATAGTTACCGGGTGTATAAAACCGTGGACCAGCTGTCAGGGTGACGTTGAGCTGGTCTACAAAAAAACCGAACCCCAGCCATGTATCTGTGTAATTACCAATAAAGAGCCCATCGGTTTCCCATCCACTGCGGTTCTCTACAGAAACAAACACACCATCAATAATGGACTCCAGGCCATCACCAAGTGCGAAGTTGACATCACCATCTCCAAAGGCATAAACAACCTTTGCACCTACTTCATTTTTGAGACCGACACTGTCTTCTCCTTGATTACCAGTCACGTAGTAAGGCCACCAAGACACTGAAAAGGCAAGACGATCATTTGGTTGATACCGAGCTGAGACGTAGCCCTTGATGTCAGTACGGCGGAAAGGGGCCCCAGATCCGTGGCCATGACCTTCATGACCGGTGTGCTCTTCATGCTCATCGCCATGGCCATCCGCATGCTCGTCCCCGTGCTCTTCATGCTCATCGTCATGGTCGTCCGCATGCTCGTCCCCGTGCTCTTCATGGTCTCCATCGTCCACGTGAACACGGCCATAAAAATGCTCAGCTTCCCCCCACACGAGAGCCGGACCGATCTGAGCCTCAATCGCAAAACTTCCATCGTTGGGAAGTCCCCATTCCAAAACAGCTCCAAATTGACCATCAATGGCGTAGTGCTCCGGGCGTCCTTCGAGATTTGTCTCAAATCCACCATGCCCCTCAATCGTGACGATTGGTCTGGCGTTGAATTCACCGGGTTTTAAAGACTCCCCCCCTGCAGCACTATGTGATTGTGCTGATTTAATCGCAAGATCACCAGCAAATAAAAAACAAAAAACTGCTCCCCCTTGCAGGCAACGTCGTAAAAAGTGATTCATAATCATGGAAGCTGTTCAGACAAAAAGTGAAAAGAAAAAGGTAAAAAAGGAAATTACTGGATTGCAGCCCAACGCTTTTGTAATTGAATGGCTCCTGGTTGATCACAACGGCCTCCTTGGGCCACAACAAATGTGCAGACATTAGCTGTGGCCGTTTGAATTAAACTTTTACCGGGTTTCTGACCATCTGGATATAAAGGCTGCTTTGCGATGGGAACACCACTACTACGACTGATACGTTTCAGTGTCTTAGTAGGAGGGAGAGAATCAGCAAATATTGCTTTGCTTCCAGATGATTTAATCGCCTTACTGATTGCTGATAAACTAGAAGGTCTTAACTTTCCACCCGGAGCATAGCTGTCTAAAACAGGCAACTCACGCAATCCATAACGATTTGCGAACCAGGAAAAAGCTCGATGCCCTGTAACCATTACACGTTGCTTTTCAGGTACTGTCTGAATCTGCTGATTAGTCCAGTCACCGAGAGACATTAAAACACCATTAATGGAAGATCGACGGCGAGAGATTGCAGCGTCAATATTTTCATCGAAAAAAGGCTTAGTCCTAGCTGCAACAATATTTGCCATCAAGGCAATATTTGCCGGGTCATGCCAGACATGCGGATCCTTGAGAGGATTAGAAGGGATCGCTCGTTCAGCGACAAAAACAACAGATCCAGGTATTTTAATTTTGTTTAACGCAGGCGTTAAATTGTAACCATTAACCAGTGCAATTTTTGATTGAGAAAGATTGCGTCTATCAGCTGGGGTTAACGCCATAGTGTGCGGATCCGCACCGGCAGGAATCAGACAAACAACTTTGGCCTGAGAAGCTAACAACTTCTTGGTCAAATCACAAAGAATGCCATCAGCAGCAACAACGACAGGCTTGCTAGGAGCAGCAGCAACTAGCAGACCCGCAAGAGAGGTAGCAGCAATCAGCGACACAAACAAAAACACCTTGCGCCAAAATGATAATGATTATCATTTTGGCTGTCTAGGCTTTGTGGTCGAAAGAACACTCAGTAGAAGGACGCAGCAAACTCCAATCAAAGGGCCTGGGGGCAAATCAAAAAGGAGCGCAAGTAAAAACCCCCCACCGCTCAGAGCTAATCCAACCACCGCAGACTGCATCATGGCTGCTCGCAAGCTTCGTGCTTGCGCCAAACCTGGCAAAACAGGAGCACAAAGTAAGCCAATCACTAAAATCACTCCCACCGCAGCCATTGCGCTCACAATGACTGTGGCAGTCACGACACACAAAGCAAGCCTTAAGCCTCGGACGGGCAAGCCAGCAGCGTCAGCACCATCTGGATCCACGCCCAAATAGACAAGTTGTTGGTAACGGGTCGTGAGAAGTGCACTGAGAAGTAATCCCGCAAACAGCACTCGAACTAAATCAGGCCAAGAAATTATTAGCAAATCTCCGAACAGCAGAGCCTCCAAGTCCAAGCGCACATCCAAAAGAGGAATCATTAAGACCCCGAGCCCAAGGGATCCAGCCAAGACAGTATTCATGACAGCTTCCTGATTGGGAGTTGAATCACGTTGCAGCCGTTCCGCCAGCAACGCACCGAAGATTCCACTGATTACGCCGCCAAGAGAAGGATCCAACCCGAGTGCAACGGCCAGGACCAAACCTGGGAGTACGGCATGAGAAATTAAATTGGCCTGGAGCACCCGTCTCTGAGTTACCAAAAGAGTGCCGGTGATCGGACAAAGCAGCCCAACCATTAAGGCCATCAACAGGGGCAGCAGCCAGAAAATAAATTCATCCACAGCCATGTGTTCCTGGATCTACCAATCCGCTCAAGGATTGCCGCACCTCTGAAGGAAGGCCATCGGCCAAGATCCGTCCATTAAGCGCAATCACACGGTCATAGCGATCAAGCGCCTTTCCCCAGTCGTGGCTGCTGACCAGCAGAGTATGTCCTGCATCTGCAAGTTGGCGCATGAGCCGCAACAACTGATCGCGCGAAGGAGGATCGATTGCAGCACAAGGCTCATCCAGAAGAAGAACCTTGGAAGGTTGAACCAAAGCCCTGGCAAGAAGGGCTCGTTGCTGTTGTCCACCCGATAGGGCATCGAGGCGACTACCGCCCAAGGCTGTTAGTCCCACCCTTTGCAGAGCAGCGTCCTGATCGCAACATCCGATCACATCACTGCGCATGGATCCCAGCGCAACAAAATCGCGAACGTTGATCGGAAACGACCAGTCGATCCGACTGCGCTGAGGCATTAAGACCACCTGGTCACGGCAACACATAATTGGCTGGCCATCGCATTTCACAGAGCCCAAGAAGGGTGTCACCTGTCCCTGTAAAACCTTCATCAGGGTGGATTTACCAGCCCCATTGGATCCAACCAAGGCCGTCAAGCTGCCCTTCAACAAATTCAGCGATACATCGCTGAGCACAACACGGTCTCCATAACAGACCCCGATGCCTTCGGCAGTCATCACCGGCATTAGCCAAAAGGGACGTGCAGTTGACTGCAAGTTATCGACGGAACTGAAAAAATTCATCCAACTGACCGCCTGCAGGCAGCCAGCGGGCCAACACCACTTGAGGATTGAGAATCTCTAGATCCAAGCTGCTTCCATCAACGAGTACAGCTCGGCTTCTCTGACCATCGCTATCTCGCATAACTGTAAGAAGGCGATTCGTAGCCGGATCGACATCAAGACCAGCACCAGAGGCTAAGTACCATCCAACAAGCCGTTTCCGCTGTAGTACCGATCCAGTGCTATCTAAGAGGAGTAATTCATCTTGAATGTCAGGCGTCGCTTCTCGAAGAACAACCCAAATCCTCTCTCCACCGTTATCACAAGCTGTGGCCATCACCCCAGCCTCACCCAACCAAACCTGACGTGGAGGCTGTCCAGGAATCACCAGCTCTATCGAACGGCGGTAATCAGGCCAATTCCTCAGCAAGACAGCCCGGCCTGAGCCAGTGCAAAAAGCCTTCAGCTCACGACTTCCTGGCAGACTCTGAGGTGAGCTCTGGCCTTCAACAGGATTCATTGGCAGAAGATCAAGGCCTTCATAGGAAGGCACAACCATGCCACTGCCATCAGGCAGAAGTCTTATGGCACCTGAATCCTCCAGATTCAAATCACGACGCCTGCCGCGATCAGAACGTATCCACGTACGATCGCTACCGACAGGAAGACCTCCTACTTGAACAAGTAATTCTCCGCGCTGATTGCTACTCAAATGGGCAAATAGAAGTGACCCAGAGGCCAATGATTCAAGGGCACCAGCAAGAGGATCAGCTAAACCGTCAGCCTTTTCACTGAGGTCGCGGGGGGTGAGTTGACGAAGCAACACCTCCAGTTGGGAGGGGGACTTGTCACTCACAAAAGCAACCCCTTGCCCATTTCCAAGCGGCTCTAACTGAAGAATGCGCTCTTGAATTGAAGACAAAGGCAGCCATCCACCATCCTTGCGTCGCAGCTGCAACTGCTCTCCATCCTTGGTGACCACCACAGCCAAAAGATGGGAACGTGGGTCCCACCAAAGCGAGCGAGCACGCATAGGAAGCCCCCTTCGATCATCGCCAGCAAGGATGAGTTGCTGGGGCGAACGAACCACTGCACCAGGATCTAACAGCAGGCGAAATCGATTTTGCTGACCAAACCATTGATGCAGCTGAGCTGGAATAAGACGACTCTTCTCAGCCACCAACTCACGATTCATTGGCCGACTAAACCTGACGTCAAGAGCCGCAGCACCGGAACGAATGGATTGAATCGCGACGGATCGCAACTGCGGCAACCGACGCAACAAGATCTGCTGCTGAACCAGAGCGACAACTCCTAGACCCACCAATATGAAGATCAAGAGCCGAAACTTGGCAGACCTTGAGCTACCAAGAGGTGAACTCATGGCTCTAAAGGTCGCTCAGGTCGTGGAATGACCGAAATCGTTCTTGGCTTCACAACATTGATGAGGATTCCATCCTTGGTCTGGACCGTCATCGTCCCCTCAATAGCAAGCCATTGATCAGGTCTCGGATCGAAATTCTTGGGCCATTCAATCGGAAGACCTGCCGGGGTGGCATCGGCAAGACAACATCGAACCGTAAGACGAGCGAGTTCGGGAGTCCCCCCAGGTCGCGCAAGCACGAAGCCACTAATTCTCACAGGATCACCAACGTGCAAATTTGGATCAGGTTGACTGCGCAGTAGCCGCACCCATTCCGTCAGCGTGCGTTGCTCTGGAGGTAGAAAAAAGCTCAATTGCGGCGTCTCCGGCAAATGACCGGTCCGATTGGCCGCCAAATCACTAAAAGAGGGTGATGGGGGCAAAAGCAAAATAAGAATTGCCACCGCAGCAGAAACAAGCCAACTCAAAGGAGCTGAAGGAGCCTTCAAGCGATGGGTGAAGCGCAGCTGCAAAGCGGCGAACACCATCAAAACAACACCCGCAACAGCAACCACCGGATGGAAGAGTGCATTAAGCAACAGATCCAAACGACTAGAGAGGCTGCTCCAAACCAGTAACCATCCCCAGAGCAGCAAAACCAAGGGAGGCAAGAAAGGCGTTTGACGAATACGGTTCAGGCTTCGCATGGAATCAAAGCTGCACAAGATTGACCCACTGGCCAATCAAAAGAACTAACAAAGATGCCGCGATTGCAGTGATCGCAATCGCCCGAGTCGACAGCAGCACAGTGAACAATCCAGCCAGCTTGAGATCGACCACAGGACCAAGCAGAAGAAAAGCCAACAACGCGCCTGGGGTTACCTGAGCTGCAAAGCCGAGAGCAAGAAATGCATCGACGCTGGAACACACCGACACCACAAGAGCCAAAACCATCAGAGCCAGCACTGAGATCGTGGGAGCAGATCCCAATGCCAAAAGCCAACTTCGCGGCAGCCAAGTTTGAACTGCAGCAGCAAGAGCACATCCAAAAACAAGCAATGCGAGCAGGTTTAAAAATTCACGGGTGCTGTGCTGGAGCAACTGGGTAGGCCGAAGCGGAATATCCTCCGTTTTTCGTTGAGGCATCGAGGAAGCCACACCAATCAAGCCACTGCGACGTTCTAATAGACCAACACTGGAAAGAGGTTGGCTCAATCTCCGCTCCTCAAGCAACGCGGAGGCCAACAAACTCGATTCAGGCAACAACCCCAGAAGAGTGCTGAGGGCAAGCGCAATAAAAAAAGCGCCGATTGGTCGCGTCCAGAGCAACCAAGTGTGCTCAGGGAATGCAGCCCAAGTACTCGCAAGAACAATCGGATTGAGCACTGGCGCCGCGAACAGAAAGCCAAAGCCAGTCCCTAAGGGCGCACCACTGGCAAGCAGGCGCCTTGCCACAGGTACATTCCCGCATTCACAGGCGGGTAAAGCGAAACCAAGTAGGGCTCCCACCACTGGTGCAAGAAGTGGATGGTTTGGGAGACGCTGAATCCATGTCGACTGAGGGACAAACCACCTCGCCAAGCCGGCAATCAAAACACCCAAAAGCAAGAATGGAAGCGCTTCGATTAAAAGTCCTTGAAAGATGGCCCAACCGGTAGCGAGACGTACCATCAAGCCTCAAAGCAGTTAGCTCCAGCCATGGCTGGCTTGATTTTCAACGTAGGCCGCAACATCGGCAATTTCATTTTCACTCAGCACATCCAAGAAAGCGGGCATCGCATTTCGCCCATAAGTGACCTGAGCCACGATTGCCGTCTCATGACCAGTCATGTAAGTGGGAAGAAAGGCTTCCAAATCTGACTGGCTTAGGGTCCTCTCACTTTTTACAACATTGCCGCCACCAGCATGGCAAGCCACACAGTTGGTGTTGAAAATTTGTCCGCCCCGGACCAAGTCAGAAGCCAAGGCACGGGCAGGCATAGTCAACATCAACACCAAAGCCAAAGCGACACTTGTCAAAAAAACCATGACGTCAAAGATCATTTGTCATCCATTCTCGTGAGATCTGCAGCACTGGCGATCTGGATGCTGCAGATCGTTATGCAATGAGTCTGGAAATTATCAAGCAACTCTTGCCGACCATGCATTCGCTCGACCACTGCCGAGCCAGACACCTAAAACAAGGCGCTCTCCCAGAGCAGTGCGAATCTTTTTCGAGCTATGGCTGAGAATCAGAGACCAGAGGCTATGGACAAGCAATAGACCAAGAGATCATGAAGCCATCAGAGATGTTGAGTGGAGTCAGAGCCAAAAGTGGTCGATCCTCATCCATCAGGACAAGGAATCGGCAGGCCTTCAGACTTTTTATCAGTGATAATGAAACGTTGACAACTCGTGGGAGTGGCGGGTTTTCACCGTTCACCCGCCGTGACTTCTAGAGACTGAACTCCACCAGAACAGAGACTCGATTGTCGTCGTTCACAGCACCTCAATGACCTGCATTGGAGCCATGGTTATGGCCACTGCAAGGCATCCACTTGGTTCCCATTTGATGGGCGCCTGTGCAGTTGAACAGCGATGCAGCCTTCTCAGCCTCGGCTTTTGTGTCATAGAGAGCTTTCACAGGCTCTGACCTCCCAGGTGAGGGAGAGGGGTCTTTAGCCATGGCCAGCACTTTTGAGCTGTGATCATCACCAGCTTGATGATGAGCAAGTACAGGAGTGGTGAGTGACACCAAAGACAAAAGAAGCCCGGCGGATGTGAGGATAGGCATTACAGATCAGTTGGTAAAAGGTTCAGTGTGATGCATCAAAGTCCACTGGACGTTATGGCTAGTTAACGCGCGTCAAACGGAAGTGATGAGTGATGGAGAACAATGCGAATGCTTCCAGCCTTGGTCTTCCAGAACGTCCAAGTTTTTTCAGGTCTGGCGACGCCACCTTTAGAGTCAACAAGCTTAACGAAACCCATGGTGTTTGCTGTTTGACCAAACAATTGCACAACATCATCAACAATCTCGCAGCTGGTCCAATGCCGATAAGTTGCAAAACCCTTATCCTTTCCAAATCGTGTGATTGAGGGATCAGGACCAACGAAATAGGCCAGCGCTCCAGCACGATCTTGACGGAATGTTCCGTCTCCTCTGGAGTAAGTGGGCTTAAACGCCACAGGGCCGAATTGGAATGCATAAGCAGTATCGATCACAGCCTCCGCTTTCGCTTTAGCAGCTTTAAATCCACCTTCCTGATAGGCATCGCTGATCGCAAGCACAGCCGCACACCATCCTTTCTGAGAGGCTAGAACCTGATCAAGTGTAATCGTATTGTCAAAAACTTGAACTTGACTCTCAGCGAAGCCCGGAGCACTAGCAAAAGCAGAAAGACCAAGTGCAGTACATCCAGCCACAAAAGATCGAAAATGCTGCATTAGTCAGAAGAAGAAACTATTTTGTTGCTAGCTAGATTTCATCGGTTAGGCAACCTGGGAATCGGCAAAGGCGAAGCGTATCGGAAACGCAAAATCCCATGTTTAGGAGCAAAAAGAAATGCAAGGACGAATAAACCTGTCTGCACAAGAACTATGCACCCGGCCGTTGAACTATCCGTCCAATAACTAGTATAAACACCTATAAGACTAGAAAGAATACTGCTAAAAATTGCCAAACAACTCATATGATCAAATCGATCAGTCAATAAGTAAGCCGTTGCTCCAGGAGTAACCAACATTGACACCACCAAAATAATTCCTACAGCTTGCAATCCAGCAACCGCAGCGAGAGAGAGAACCGAAAGAAGTAAGTAATGAAGAAAACCAGTATTGATTCCAATTGAACGGGCATGGGTGGGATCAAAACAAAACAGGAGCAGGTCGCGGCGAAACAGCAAAAGAACAATGATGACAATGAGTGATATCAATACTGTTTGCCGAATATCGGAAAGAGAAATGCCCAGGACATTTCCAAATAAAATATGAGTTAAGTCAATATTACTACGAGTCTTCGAAACCAATACCAATCCAAGAGCGAAAAAACCAGTAAACACAAGGCCGATGACGGTGTCTTCCTTAATGCGAGATTTTTGCTTTACAAAGCCAATTATCGCGACTGATCCCACCCCAAAAACAAAGGCCCCAATGGAGAAGGGGAGGCCTAGTCCATAGGCCAAAATGACCCCTGGCAAGACTGAATGGGAAACAGCATCGCCCATTAGAGCCCAGCCTTTAAGGGTCATATAACAAGAGAGCAAACCGCAAACGCCACCAACCATGGCACTAATGAGAAGAGCACGCATCATGAAGGCGTGCTGCAAAGGCTCAAGCAGAAAGTTGATCAAACATCCTCCATGGAACTATTTCCAGTCAATAAATCTGGTGGCAGGCCACCAAAAGCCAAAGAAAGATTTTCCGGAGTAAACACTTCTGAGGTTTCTCCGTAAGCCAAAACAGTTTTATTGATCAAAACCACGAGATCACAGAAATCCCTGACATGCCTGAGATCATGAGTTGAAATTAAAATCGTTCGTCCTTCTTTACGGAACTGGAAAAACAGTTCAGCCATCAACTTTTCGGTGCGGACATCCACACCATTGAATGGCTCATCCAACAGAAGAATCGATGCGCGCTGTGCAATCGCTCTGGCTAAAAAGGTTCTTTTGCGTTGACCTCCAGAGAGCGCAGCAATTGGACGATCACCCAGATCAAGAAGATCAACTCGCTCAAGGGCATCGCGTACAGCAACTCGGTCTGACTGGCGCGGAATTCGCAGCACATTCATGGCCCCATACCTGCCCATCATCACCACATCCCATACAGAGACAGGAAAATCGCAATCAATGCCTTCATTTTGCGGTACATAAGCAACGGCCTGATCGCGTTGCGCCCTTGCGACGCTGCGGCCATTAATACTGATGTGACCATGGGACGGTCGAATAAAGCCAGTGAGTGCTTTAAAGAGAGTTGATTTCCCAGACCCATTCATTCCTACCAGTCCGCAGATGCAACCGGAAGGTAAATGAAGAGAAGCATCGTACAGAGCTACTCTGCCGTTGTAGTCAACGCAGATCTGATCGGCCTTGATCCGCATGAATTCGCTATCACTCATGAGGACTTTTCAGCGGATTCAGCCAATCCTTTCCTGATGAGTTTTACATTGTGGCGTTGAAGCTCGAGCAGCGTTGGAGCAGGACCATTGTGTTCTGATAGCGAATCCACATAAAAGCTGCCTCCAAAGATTGCACCCGATGCACGAGCCACTTCGCGCTGGGCTGTATCACTCACTGTGCTTTCACAAAATACAGCCGGAACCTGATCTCGCTTGACCCGTTCGATCAGTTTTGCCATACGTCTAGGATTAATCTGACTTTCAGCATTGACAGGCCACAAATAAGCCTCATCAAAACCATAGTCTTGAGCGAGGTAAGAGAAAGCGCCCTCACAACTCACTAAAACACGCTGCTTTGGCGGGATCACGGCCAAGAGGTTGCGAAGCTCTGCATCCAGCTGATCTAGTTGAAGCTTGTAGCTTTCCCCATTATTTCGATAAGTCTGAGCGCCGTCAGGGTCAAGTTTAGAAAACGCCAGAACAAGTCGATCCACATATCCCTTAGCCCGTTGCGGTGACATCCAGGCATGGGGATTGGGCTTTCCAGCATAAGCATCTCCCTCTATCAGCAAAGGCTTCATTCCCTCCGTAAGAGTGACCGTAGGAACAGCACCAGCTGCTGCAACAAATCGCCGAGACCAAAGTTCAAGGCCCAAGCCATTCTCAATGATCAAGTCAGCATCAACTGCTCGCTCCAAATCTTTTGGCGAAGGCTCATAACCATGAATTTCAGCACCTGGCTTGGTGATCGATCTCACTTGAAGGCGGTCGCCAGCCACTTCACGAGCCATGTCGGCAAGGATTGTGAATGTCGTCAAGACAATGGGAAGTTCGCCGCTAACGACATCTAACTTGTTTGATAATTTTCCTCCCTGAGCACAAGAGACAATCACAGACAATATAAATACAGAGGAAAAAATACCCTTGAAAGAAAGCCTATCAGGAAACTTACAGGAAAACACTTCTTTCTCCTCATATATTCCCTATGGTAAGGGATGCTGGTTTATGCGCTGATTCTTTATGCTCCGCCGCCGTCTACAACGCACAGAGCAGTAGAGCACATCACTCCAATCGCCTTTCCATTGATGGCGCCATTGAAAACAAGGCCACAAACGCTGTAGAGATTCTCGGATCGTGTACGCTTGACACGACTACCGAAGTCTTGCAAACAAGATGAAATTTAATCATAAATCAAATCGATACTCAATCAATTAAAATCAAAGGAACTGAAGAGCAATGAATTGACACACAGGGAGGAAACAATGGAGGCAAAATCTGAAACCACAAAAACCTGCAACATCAAAGACGATCTAGTTGCAATATAACCGTAGAAAGAGAATACCGTGAGCGCATACCTGCATTAACAAGAAGATATTTTACTGCATGAGATTCATCATCTATGCCCACTCAAAAAGTCTAAGTCCAAGGCAAACATCGAGCCACAAATACAAATATATCTAAAAGAAATATTCAGGATCGCCAGTTAGCAAACCAGAGAAATGATTACAACCTATAGCGATTAGAGATTAGTCTCCAGGCCTTAATTCCTAGGCATCAAGAAAAAAGGGTGAAACAGCCTTAAAGATTAACACCTTGAGCAAATCCAGCACACAACATCTGGGAAAATTTTTAATGATTTTAAAAGCAGAAGACTGATCAAGTTAAAACTATTTAGCCCCTCAACCCACCCAAAAAACTATACACATAAACAAGTTGGACATCGATCACTAACAAAAAGATCTCTCGATGGCAAGATGATGAAGGCATTGCAATAGAACCATCTGAATCGCATGACTCTCATCCCTATTAAGGTACAACGAAAAGCAGGAGACGAAGATCCATGATGAACAAGAGCACTGTCACTCAAGAAATCCAGAAGTTGCCATGAACCGTACTATCTTCGCGTTTGCGGCTGGCTTCACTCTCGCTGCCTGGATTGGCCTAGAAGCCAGCCCAAAATACTTCGACCAAACAGGTCTAGCCCGACAATCCTTTGCTCTCGAGGCACTTGCTTACACCAGCTCAGCAATTGCTGCTGCCTCGGCTACTTATATGATCATCTCAAAAAGATGATTGACTTTTATTACGGCGTTTTGAATTTAACGATCCATCAGCCAATGCAAGGAAATGTCTCATATGAACTTTAGCCATTCCAAATATCAGATCAATCACCCAAGATAGACTTCAACGAGTACACACGAAAAGAGATGACTAGTACAATCAAATAAGTTCATCACTAATCTCATGAGAGAGATAAAAATGGGCACCACTTCGAGTAATATTTACTCCATCACTCAAGAAGATTGTTAATGATGCCTGATTGGTTTTGGAAGGGAGTGTTGACAGGGGTTTTTGGGGGGATCACTCTTAAATTACTGCAATGGCTTTCTGTACCACCGAAAGAAGAAATTAAAAAGTTTTTTGCAAAACGCGATCCTGGGAAAAACTTCGAAAACCTTAGGCTCACGCATATTGGCCGATACGGCCATGTAATTCCAACAAGATGGCAGCTTTTCAAAGCAGCGCTGATGAGGCGAACCGGAAAAGACAAGGCGCAAAAGAAGTAAACCAAAAATCACATATATCAAAACGTACGAATGCTAATCAAGATTAATCACTTCTAAATTTTTATCGCTTGATCAGAACAGCCTTTCGCGCTGAAAGAACTCGACCCTAGAGGAAAAGGCATATAACTAATCCTGGAGAAAACATCTTCAAACTGCTTAGTAGAACAGAAAAAGAAGCGCAATCTTTAGACTAACTGAGCAGGGACAACCATGATCGTTTTCAAAGGGAAACAATGCTGACCATCCAACAATGATCATCTACCCCATTCATCGATTGAAGCCAAGGAGTGAATTCGTCAATTCCATCAACCAGCCCGAAACAATATCTTTGGGCTGATGGAAACCAATTAACGGTTTCTATTGGATTGGAGTTGAAAATCAACTGAAAAACTTATCCCGAATTTGGCAAAGCAAATAACAGCCTAAATGATACTTGCTCGCGATCCCTTGATCAACAAAGAGGAAGAAATTTGCAATAGCTCACTTGACTAGATTGATTTAGGAATCTGAATCAGCGTCATCGGTCCAGCGACGTTCAACCTGAATGAAGAGCAACCAAGCCGCAGCCCCTCCAGTAGCACCGGACCAATCCATGCGAAGCAACTCGATCACTGCAACGGTACTTGCCGCGATGCGCAGTGCCTTCAAACAAAAAAGGCTGTAGCGTCGAAGGCGATCATCCATCGATGAGACAAAAGAGCTTTCAGCTCAATCAAGCCCTATAGATCCGGTTTAGCAAAAACCTTCCGGTTCAGCCGATGTCTTGAAAAATGAAGCACCTTGAAAGTTCGCTGGGCGTCGAGAATCCAATCAAGACACTCAGTAAGAACCTTGATCAAGGCACATAGCATTAAAGAGCCGGAAGCTGAACTGCCGTGGCCTGGAGATAACTCCATGCAACCATGCACACTAAAAGCGGAGGGAGCACGGCAACAACGAAGACCTTAAGCAGTCCTGCCGTCGATGAGCAAAATCAAACGACAAGAAACAATCTTGAAACGAGTGATGGCGCAGGCACAACACAGCTGTCATCCTGATATCTTATGTATGAGAATGTGAAGTGTTTCGAACGAATGATCTCCGCTTCTGGAAAGCAATTGCTGGCGTCATCTCCCTGGTGACAAGCTGCTTGTTAGCCTGGCTTATACTAAAGATGTAAACATCTTAAACACTTTTCACGCGAAAGATTAAGGATAATCAATGCACTACCACTCGCAAACTGTGTATTGATCAACTCAATCAAGAAGGAATGGTCAACGTCTTTTCAAAAGATCAAATTGGCAAGTAACAAAACAAGAGCTCCAACGAGCAGAGTCATCAATAATGTTGCAACAATCAACCCCCCACCAGCAATCCATGCAACACGCTTTGAGGTCTCGGGAAATAACAAATAAAAACTGAGGCCTGCCGCTAGTCCCCAAAGCGGCGGAATCAAAACACAAATTAGAGTCAAAAGGATGAGTCTTAACTTTAGATTGCGCTGCTGTTCAATCATGCGCAATTCAGATAACTCCTGTTCCTCCAGCTCCAATCGTTCTTCATCGCTTAGCCAACGCCCCAAGTCTTGAGCTTGTTTGAGCTCACGCTCGAGTTTTTTAGAGCTTGTAGAAGGATGCATGGACCTAATTTATCGTTGTTTTCAGCGTGGGCTGCGCTCCCAGGCCCGCTCGAGCTGATCCCTCATCGCGTTGGTGGAGGTTTCAGCTGATGAACGATTGCGGCGAAAGGCCGCGGTGATTCGCCAAAAACGGGTTGCGCAAGCGACAGCGACAACAGACCAAGCCAACAAGATCCAAGCAGAGCCGTGCACAAACATTGTGTGAATGCCTCCATGATGGTGGCTGAAACGAGAGTGTTGATGAACGGCAAGGTCGTAGTTGGTGCCATTGCAATATTTGTCACAGCAATCGCAATCTATGAATTTCTGTTGGTCAGGGGGCTAGCTCCAAACAGCTGACGCTCGCAGCGATATGTTTCGATCGTCCCCCTCCTCTGGCGAAATTCAGGATGCTCAGGGTCTTTCACCCTCCACCACCAGCGACCATCCGTATAGCTGGGCTCACCAACATTGTTGGTACGGGGGAGTTGCAAGCTCATCCCTCGCCAATGAAGCAAGATTCCATCGCCAGAAACAGTGCCATCAGCACTGTTTGGAAGTGGTGTCACGACAGTTCCGATCGCTTCCTGGCCAAGACGGATGCGCTCCGAAGACAGCGGATCTCCCTCACACAAATAGCTGGCTGCAAACAGAGGAGACCCTGCAGCGAGGCAGAGCACCACAACCATGCAAAACGAAATCAAGGAGCTCAAGACAAACCTAACCATTACTCTCACCCAAGCACTCGACACGACAGAGTGTTGTTGAGACAGAGAATTTCGATGAACCCAACACAAGAGCAAATGCTGGCGGCGTCGGCCGGTTGGGTGGCCGTGATCCTGAACATAATGCCAGGACTGGGTGTTGGTTATGTGTATCAACGGCGCTGGAAGGCCTACTGGATCACCACATTAGTGACGACAACTTGGTTCATGGCCGGTGCTCTCTTAGGCCAGAACGCTGAGAGTTCCGCTGAAACTCAAAACCAACTTGTGGGGCTGATCGGCCTCATAGTCCTCGCCATCGTCACCAGCACAGAAGCGGGGCTGACTGTCAAGACAGTACGTGCCAATATCAAATAGGGAAGAGCTTTAATGGTTTCATTTGGATTAATTCAATCCTGTTTTTGAGACAAAAGGACTCAAATTCATGCGCCATGACATCAAGGAGGAGATTGTTTCCAACCCCATTGCAATCAAACCGATGTCTCAAGAGTTGATCTGCGATCAAATGATCACCCGTTTATCAATGAAAATATCAATGGCTTTTGCTTTTCTCAAGGGGTAAGGACAATCTCGAAGCAAAAACTGGGCAAAGTAGAAAGAAGATGTCGCCCAACCCTTCATGCAGCTTCAGATTTTATCCCTAGCTGTCGGAGTATTGGCTTTGGGAGCAACTGTTGGTCTGATGATCCTTTTGTTAGGCCTACAAAAGGTGTTTTCATCAGCACCAACGCTATGGAAAAGCGACGAACAGGACCTTGAAGACACTTCACTTACGGTTGTAATCCCAGCCTTCAATGAGGCAAGCAATATTAAGCGGTGTCTAACACACGTCCTCACATCTGAACTGCCTTGCTTGCACTGGAAGGTCTTGGTCATCGACGATCAATCCAGCGATAGCACGATAGAAATTGCCGAACAAACGATTCATTCTCTTTGCCGTGATCGCAGACTCAACGTCGAGGTGCTGCAGGCCGGACCGAGACCGCAGGGAGAACGATGGGTCGGAAAGAACTGGTGTTGCAGTCGCGCGATGGAAGAGGTCAAAACTGAGTGGGTGCTGTTCATCGATGCTGATGTCACCTTGGCACCCGATGCCATACGCCGAGCGTTACATCAGAGCACTCATGAAAAGGCTGATTTATTGAGCCTGGCGCCCAGATTGACCTGTGGATGCCTGGTCGAATGGATGGTTCAACCAATCATGGCGAGTTTGTTAGGGCTGGGGTTTCCGATTCTGAAAGCGAATGACCCTGAATCCAAGGTGGCCTTTGCTGCAGGTCCATTCATGTTGTTCCGCTCGCGAAGCTACAAAGCCATTGGAGGCCACCAAGCCCTCGCCGGAGAAGTCGTAGAAGATCTGGCTTTAGCGCATCGCATTAAGAATTCTGGTTTCCGCTTGCGATACGTGCTGGGCATTGATGCAGTCGACTTGCAAATGTATGCCAATCTCGCGGAACTGTGGGAAGGCTGGAGCAAAAACTGGTTTCTAGGCCTCAATCGGAACATCAGCAAATCAATCGCAGCAGGCAGTGCGGTTCTGTTGATGTTCACATCTCCATGGTTGCTGCTGCCGTCAAGCCTGTTGATGGCGGGCTATAGCCACCATGATCAAATTTTATGGCTCACTGATTCTTTTCTCGAGTTATGCGCAATCCTCATGCAGCTGAGTATTCGCCTCTGGACCGCAGCCCGTTTCTCAATGCCGAAATGTTATTGGTGGCTAATGGGCATCGGAGGCATTTTGATCTGGGCAATCTCAATCGTTTCCCCTTATAAAACCCTGACTGGCCAAGGCTGGACATGGAAAGGAAGGAATCTCGCAGAATCAACTTGACCCTGTGTCGTGATTCTAAATACAAATCACGACCAAAACCTTTGCTTTCACTTTGAGGGTGAGGCAGTCACCTTTAGAAGGCTAATGGAGTAAGCAAAGAAATTATCGGCTTGATGAACTCAAACCTGTTTACAAAATCCTGACTGGTTGAGAATGGATTGGAAAGAACCCTCGCTGACTGAATCTTAAAGGCATGAACACCTTGGGACTCAAGCAAGACATGATTTTTGCAACTAGATCAACCACATCTACCAACTTGGTGGGTTTCTTGCTCTGCGTTTGGCATTGCTGATTCCTGCGACCGTACAGGCCAGTTCAATGGAAATCACAATCAACAGCATCTGCAGCGAAGGGGTCGGTGATTCAAGGGACACCATCAGTGCTGGAGATACAAACCAAGGCGTGGTGATTATTCCTTCGCTGTGCGGGCTAAACGAAAGAGAACATCGATCCCAGCTACATGAAGGCAAACATTGAGATCCGCAAACCAATGCTGAAGGCATGAGCATTGCAGAACTAACGGCACTGGGTGATTGGGATCCTGATGGCATTAATACTCTCCACGGTCCTTTCGCTAACGATCATCGAGGTGACCTCAGCCGATGGGTTGTCGATAGCGATGGAAATACCACCAACAACATGGTGGTAGCGAGGATCAAGACTTCTGAACTGCATGGTCGAGCCCTTGTGGTGCATGCAGGTGGTGACACCGACGCCGACACACCACCCTTCTCATGGCGGTGGCGGTGTTTGCATTACTTGAGAAGTGGGGGCATAAGCACAAGGCCTCTGTAGTGAATCCACAAATCAGCGCTGGGCCTTCAAGTCACGCCTGGAATCGTTTCATTCAGAGCTGGCAAAAATCGCACAGAACATCGCCACTAAGAGCAGCAACCCAGTCGGTTGAAGTCCTAGCAAGGCATTAGAACCAACCCTTTAATCAAGAGGACTGGGCTACAGCGTTCTCAGTGCATATCCTACGTGCACCCGACACCAAACAAGACGTGCGTAGCGGTCAGGAGCATCCCTCCAGATAAACCTGCCTGTGCTCAAGATGGTGCGAGAATGTGTGACTGGCTGAGTCATATTGCCAACCAAATTGACACAGACACGAGAAACCTTGCCCGACTTCAAAGTCATAAAGGCTCTGGTTCTTTCTCTTCCAGGGACTAATCGGATGTTGCTCTTCCGCTACACACGTTCGGACAGTTATTAAAAGATGTCAGCGAATCATTTTTTCTAAGAGAGCAAAGATTTGCCCAGATTGCATGTGCACACTGGGCAACGAATACCATCAGCTGCTTTTGGGAGATACCGGATCAGTCAAGAGCTCAACATCAAGAACTATTATAAATACTGTGCGGTCACGATGCAACACATATTGATTATTTAAAGAGCAAAGAAATTTCAGATAAAAGCACGAGACAGGAAAAGATACTCAGGAGGCAATCACACAATCTTGCTCGAACGAAATGCAATTCATTATTCATCTACTACAGAATGCGCAGAACAAATTCAAAGATAATTACTAGATTGATTCAAACAAACACCAAAAGAGACAGCCATATCAACAGCAGTCAGACATTCAAATCGATCACGATTGGTTGTATTTAGCAAAACCAAAGCCGCATCAAAGATTTCAGAGTGCATACACAACAGAACCAAAACAATTCACAAAGCCTTTGAAATCAAAGTTCGATTTTGATCTGCCGGCTCATCTCTATGGACAGACCTGATTAACGAACAGCTGAGTCGCTTGAGGACTTTGATGGATCGAGAGAATGCGCAAGAGCCAGCAGGCCAGCCGCGAGCGCGGTTTCCCCCTCAATTTGCATTATTCTATGGAGGGCGATCACTTCGCCATAGTCAGCAGCTGCAGTGCCATTGATAAGGCCGCGAGCGGTGCATCGAGCCACAGCGAGCTGAAGAGAGATCGTCATGCACTCACGTTGGCCCAAGAATGAGCAAACCCACCGAAGCTTCCGGTTTCCAGCTGATTCCGAAGCACAAACCAGCAGCAAGCTTGTTAATATTTCGCAACATTGAAGAGTTTATGGCATGGTCTCAACACTTTTCCCCTTGGCTTACGGAATTGTTTTTGCCTTACTACTAGTGCAGGCCTTCCAAATGATGCGCTTGGGCACAAATCCTTTTAGATCAAAGAATTCAGATCGTACAGGCTTGCTTACCATCCATCCTGAACTCCTCGACACCAATGGATCCATCACAGAAGAAGACCTGATGGTTGTCCATTTTCAAAGCAAAGCTCGTTCAGAAGATTCCATCAATGATTGAACGAGGGCTTGATCGCATTCAGAATGAGGAACCAAACTCCCAACCAATGACCCTCAATCAATTTTTGATCTTCTTGGTCATAGGAATTGCCATAGCAGGGGCTACGGGATCTACCTGGCTTTGGTGGATACTCGCCATCTGCACAGTCTTAGTTGTTTTCAAACTTCTTAGAAAATAATACGTAATCAGCAATGACAACTCAACTGGTGGCGATCAACTGGGCTAAAGCAACAACAATTGCAATAATTTTTATCTTAATCATTACATTTGGCATCGAAGGGCAGCGTCAAATCTTGTATGCATGTATGCACATTAGTTACTGCTGCTGGTGGCTACTAGAGCAAAAAATCTATCCAGATCGCACTCAACAGATGTTCACAGAAAAAATAGGACCTTCCGGTTTCGCTGGAGCACTATTGATCGTCGGCATCCTTTATTCACTGCCTGCATTTCTAGCCTTCAGCAATCATAAAGAATTATCCATTGCAGCTACTGCAACAGCGGTTCCACTTTTCTACTTCGGAAGCTTAATCAATACCGCCGCTGACATCCAGAAGAGCACTGAAAAATTAAGTGGTGCAGGCCTAGTGCGCTCTGGCATCTGGAGTGGAGTACGAAATATAAATTATACTGGTGATTTAATGCGTTACCTAAGCTTCAGCGTCATAGCGGGCTCGGCATGGGCATTTTTAGTTCCACTTTCGATTCTGATTCTTTATTTACAGCGTATTCGAGACAAAGAAATGTCGATGAGAACAAAATATCAAGATTATCCTGATTACGAATCAACAAGTTATTGCCTTATTCCAGGGATTTGGTAAGAATATCAACATGATCAGATCAATCTTAAATATTTTTTGGCTAATTCTAGGTGGACTCCCAATGGCGCTTGGTTGGTGGCTAGCAGGTTTGCTGAGTGCAATCAGCATCGTGAAATGCCATGGACCCGCTCTTGTTTTGTCCTTGGTACTTTCTCCTTCTGGCCTTTTGGCTTTGAAGCAGTAAATAGCCGTGAGCTGAGCGGACTGAACGATTTAGGATCAGGACCGATGGGTCGCATCGGAAACGTAGTTTGTTTCTTAGTTGCAGGATGTTGGTTAGCGATCGGTCATCTGAGTTCCGCATTGGCTTGCTTCATCTCAATCATTGGAATTCCCTTCGGCATTCAGCACATCAAACTCGCGCTCATTGCCTTAGCTCCGGTCGGAATGACGATTGTTCCGACCCAGCATTAATTCACGTCACAAGGAGAGGTACACCATGGACCCAGACGTACGGAGACTGGTGGTTGGCCAGCTGCTTGTGATCGTGATCCCAGTCGGAACCCTGATCGCTCTCTGGATCACCATGCTGAATTGGAAATTCAATTGCAGAGGAGTGAAATAAGACATCTCGCCACTAGTGTGGCCATCAAAGAAATCCGTTGGCAAGCTGATAGGGATGAGCCTGTCGATAATCCGAAGCACCATGGACATCCCCTGTGAGTTTCAAGCCTTCTCCAACGTTCATGCCATAAGAGACGGCAGCTCATTCATCAATGTTCTCGGCTGGATGTGGAACGAAGACAAAGGCATCCAGTATCTGGCCTGGGACGGAAGCATCTATTCAGCCAGTTCCATTGACGGCATTAGTCCTCAAGCATCACACCAGCTTTATCGAACCGCAAATTCACTTGAGAAGCTTGCTGAACATTAAGGAGGACTTGTAGAGACAAATACTTACGCAAGCAAGATCGATTGAAAGCTCAACATGAAATCACCTACAGGAGATACGTTGCCTACTGCTGGTAAAAGCCCCTAATAGGGATACGACGAACTATGCCAGGCTCACTGTCGCAGGCTTCGTGATGAACATGAAATCACGAAGGAACTCAGGGAGTTCCTGTTAAATCTGATAAACGCTTCGATGGTGACTGGAAAAAAATTTGCAGAAACACTCTGAGCCGTGCCAGAACAGTGGAAAGCATAACTTTGGCGGATGACCAGCACAGCGCAACAATCGATCCATCTCACAACCGGCGAAGACACACTTATTGATGCACTAAGAGGAATCAGAACAAAAGCAGAGCTCATTCTCTTGCGTGAGCGTTTGACACAAAACCCAGCTAACCCTCCTTTGTTCCACTGGGTCTGCAATTTACTCATCGCACGAAGGATCTCTCGAGGACTTGCAGCCCGTGTGCTGTCACAATTGCACGAAGAGATTGAGGAAAGATGAAGCCAGTATCCATTTGCTCTTTAGAAGCAGATAGATCGGCAGAGAAAGCATCAACCCAAAGAAGCCACTGACCATCTCAATGGCTTACACACGAAATAACAAGGAACTCTAAGAAAGGAAGTCGCGAAGGGATTGTTAGCAGTAAACGGTCGAAGCAATTACGCCATTACCATAAACATTTACTGAGGTCCAATGGATGGGTTGAGATCTACTGAATCACCAGTATCCAGATACAATTCGATAGGAACTCATAGGTACTGAACTCCACGTTGGGGTTTCTACCTCATTCACTCGAAGCCCACCTGAATGAATGGAGGAATAGAAATATCATCACAGAGGGCCGTTAGATAACGCAAAATCATCATTAATGGACTGTCAAACCGCATCCACGCAAGGAGTAGATAAGGATCATCTTCCTTAGCAGTAGAAGAGCCGAGCAAAACAAGAAAACGACAACAACTCAGTAGCTAGACCAATGCAAGAAGGTAAATAAAGCTGGGCACATATTGACTGATACATGGGAAAGCTGTTAACAATAGTTAGTCGGGATTTTTCAAATGCTTACTGGCGCAGAGCTTCTCTCCAAAGTCAAGGAACTTGGAGATGTATCCAAAACCGATTTAGCAACTCAGTGCGGTTACGTCTCAAAAAAGAAAGACGGAAGTGATCGCGTCAACTTCACAGCATTCTATGAGGCTCTGCTAAATGCCAAAGGGATTGAACTCGGTGGTGGTTCAGCGAATGTTGGAAAAGGTGGTCGCAAACTGAGCTACATAGCCAAAGTGCAAGGCAATGGAAATCTATTAATCGGCAAAGCCTACACAGCAATGCTAGATCTCAATCCCGGTGATAATTTCACAATCAAATTAGGTCGCAAGCAAATCCGCTTAATCCCCGAAGGATCTGACGACAATGAAGAATGACAAAACCTTCATAAGCGAGCGAAAGGAGGCTGATCCAGCCTCTTTTTTTCGAGAATAAATGCATGCGTAGCGGGAGGACAACTAATTCAAAAGACAGATTATTACCTGAGACCTAAATCGAGAATCAAAACAATACAAGTACAAAGACTAATGAACTAACGAAACCACCAATTTGCAAAATATAATTTAGAAATCAAACATACAATTCTGAATAAATTGGAAATCAGACGCATCTCTCGCACGAATTATAAAACACTATCCCATTTGACCTTACCATCAAGAAGTTCCATCAATTCTTCAAGTTTTTGATTGGTAACGCGTACATCAGCAGCATCAGGCATGGTGCCCTCTTCAATGAGAACGTTATAATGCTCACGGCACATATTACGCAGTTCCTGAAGGCGCTTCTTGGTAATTGTCCGTTTCTCTTCTGCTGTTGCCATGTTGGAGTCCAATTCGTAACCGATAGCCAGTCTGCCTTACCGAGCGCATTCCGCCAAACACACTATGACCGTGAGTCTGACGAATTCTGGATAGAGCAAGAACAAGGCAAAAATCCGAATTCAAGCTAGATGAATAGAGTCCATTACAACGCAGCCAACCCTAAGGGCTCTAAGCGAAATTGATCTTAAGAGAAGTCAAACAAATTTCTTATCCTGACACCAAGGGAATAAGGGATTCTTCTATTGAATTAAATTAAAGAGCGATCCACAAAACAACTCGAATATCACAAAAGACTTACCTAGCAACAACATTGCCTAAATGAGCAAAGAACAAAATACAATCAAGCATTAATGCAATCCTTCAGTTTTAAATCATTGTGCCTAAGCCACATGCCTGTATGTGATGAGCACAAGTTAAAATCACGAAATCAATAGACACAAACAGCGAAGAGGCAGCTCATCACTCATGGACTGGTCAATCTAAAGCAGTGAAGGCCATTCGTCATTTACGGGGCGGGAATGGATCCATAGGCCCGTATTATCGATCTCTCCAGAGTCATTGACCGTGCCTAGACACCCATCTTGCATGGCGAGTCTTACTCTCGAGTTCCCAACGACGCCATTCCACTGAGGAGGCAGGAGCTGCCGTTGGCATCAAGGCTGGATCAGTCCAATAGTCAGGAGAATCGAGTGTGGATTGATCTATCGGGCAGCAAGGTCCCTGCATGACGAGAAGAACTTTAGATTTTCTTCATCATGCTCCTGCGACCCCCATTGGCGCAAGGCTTCCGAAGAAAGCGAAATGCTGTATCAACAAGCCTTCAGTTCTCCGGAACCAAGAATAAACACCAAAAAAATTTCCGAACCACTCAAGGATGAGCCCCGAATGAGGCCAGACGTTGGGAGTCAACACAACAGGTCAAAATCTCAGATCCTGAACATTGAGGACATCTACAACAAAGAAAGAAGGAGGGAGGCAGGATCATTCCGCCTCCTTCAAACCAAAGGAACGGCTAGTCATCGGAAATGAATCGATTTACAGAATTTCTGAAGAAAAAACACAAAGGTCACCCATTGAAATCACGTCATCCAACGTAAGCTTATATACCTATGGAAATCGTCGATGCCCCTTCCCCTTCAAAAATATGAACTGTCATCGATGAAGTGGGCATCGAACGGAGAACTCTCAACTCATGACATCCACAAGCTACTCAAAAAATTGAGTGAGGTACAAGCTTGTCAACAACAAACAAAAACTTTAGAGCCAGCAAAAAGCACAAAACAATATTGAAGACTCATTCCTAGATTTTTATAGCTGGATTCTTCGCACAAAAGCTTCAAACGCTAAGCCAAACTAAATAAAATATTCAGGAATACATAAAGATAATACAAAGTCATCTTGATCCCAAGGTTAATCAGTAGATCGCAAGCTTTTAGGCCAAAGAAGGCCAAAATACTGAGAAAAGAACAATTAAGATGTATACGATTGAGCACTTGTCAGACGAATGCTGGATACCAGAAGTAAGTAGAGAGACGGAATTCAAAGCATTTGTAGATGCTCGAACCAAATGTATGGCTACAGGCAAAATCTATCGGGTAGTCGATGAGAAACGCAATGTAAAGTACACCATCACATTAGATACCTGTAAAAAGCAATTATTTTCAAATCAATAGAGTCGACTAAAAAGAACTACTGGGCAGTAGCAGGTATAGTCTCCAGCAATTCAGGTGAAAAATAAGCATCAGCAAAATCAATTATAAAATGAAAGACCATAATGTCTAAAATAATAGACGCAACAATCGCAAGAAAAGTCATAGTCTTAGCGGGAATCCAAGCAGAATAGTAAAGAGAGTCAATTATAGAGAAGTATTGTGAATAAAGGGACTAGCAACTATTCACTGATTCATAAGAAGCCTGAGAACTAGCAATCACAGACCCTTGAAGCTGTAATCAGAAGCACTTAGGAGAAAAACACTTGCGCAAGATTGGTCGCCCGATAAAAACGATAGTAATAATCAGAAAACAATGAAAATCAAAAGCAATGGGTCGAATTCTAGACATACAAACCAGATAACAATCATGTGTTAGCAGTGAATCCTGTATAAAAAAGAATTCAGACAGGAAAACTTTGGCAACTATCAATTAAAACGCTATAAGTTTAAGGCCCAGCATATAAGTGAAAAGGCTTACTAGAAAGGATAAGGATACTTTCTCAATAAAAACCACCCACAGGATGGGTGGTTTTTATTGCCAAGCAATCCCCCTCACCCGGCCCTAGCTATCACATAATGGTGTGATAGTTTATGTTAGTTCCTCGACTGGGAAACAAGCCATAATTTTTGATTCACTATAGATTGCGGCACTGTTCAGTAAAGTTATGAGAACAGAATTCCATCCAACCTGATCGTTACCTGCTGTGAATGAGGACAAAATGCTATGAACTCAATTTTATCGCTGCTTCAAGACAAAATTTTTCTTTCCAAAAATCTATTTCGTTCTGAAAAGGAACAGGCGAATTGGCAACGTGCTGACCTAGACCAAAGAGACTTGAATGAAATCAGTGGCCTTTCTAAGCAGAATTTGTGCAACATCAAAAGGATCAACCATCGATGCCGTAGGGAATGGCAAGTATCGCGTTTGTAACAAAGAATCCAGCTGTTCAGAAGTCGATGGATTGTGGAAAGCCTATGAAACGCTAAGAACACAGGAGCAACGAATAGGATAGTCGCAGAGTTTGTTCTTGTTGCTACTGATACATCGGCCACGCAGACCAACGCTCATTGAAACAAGAATCCAAGACAGCAGACACGAAACAATGCAGTCGCGAGGTAAAAAGAACGATCAAACCGATCGCATTGATCCGCATAAGATCTTTATCTTGTGTGCGACATGACATTCCATAGAGGGATATGAGCTATCCAATTCAATCAAAGTTGTTTCAGCTTAGACCGCATGTTAACAAACCAGCAGTGAAATGAACCAAATTGAAGAGATTCACAAGAGACAAAAGACTAAATAATGACCTCGAAAAAGTGAGAATCAGTTTAAAAATAGTTATCTAAAAAGGGCAAACTTTGAACGCAATCCCCTCGAAGCAGCGCTTAATGCGCAAAACCTTACAAAACACCACTAGATAAAAATTTGAAAAGAAACCATCTCATCTAACGAAAGATAGCAGAAGCATGTCAATAGCAAGCATCGCCTTGTTTTAATTTATAGGCAGCTTCAGGATGAGCATTCTTCCAAATAATACAGTTCTTCTCTTCTAAAGATAAATTCGCAAACTCATTCCAACTAGAAGAGGGAGTCTCAGGAAGATCTTTTGGGGACGAGTCAATTCGATCTGGAACTGGTTCCGAGATCGGTTTAGTCTTATCACTAGATGGTACTAAAACCTCAGCATAAGGAACATCATCAGATTGAATATACTCTTGCTGAGAATCCAATTCAACTTTGCGAGAAGACAAACCATCAATTGCAAGCGTACCAATAAAAAACCCCATCACAGAAAATGCGATGCCAACAAGCAATTCACGCTTTTTAGTCAATCCCAATACTTTAAGCATCGCCTTCACACCATTTCTCATTTTACAATCCCAACATAGATAAAAACGACAAAACCAAAAACAACTCGCAAGCTAACTTAGACAATACGAAAAGTGAGCTCGCTAGCAGCATGGCATCGAGGATCAAACGTAAACCATAAAATAAGTTCTCTAATAGAGACAGACTCTTAAGAGCAATTAAAAGTTCAAAAAAATACAATCACCGTAAAGATCAACAAGTCAATAATAATCTTATAGCATGAAAAACAATGCCTGAAGAGAATTGATCTGTGATCAAATACTACTGGTAAGAAGTTTGACAAGCAAAGATCATGTTCATTGCGATCCAAAAGAAAGAATTAATGATATAGCTTCGTACATTCGTGGATACAGAGATAAATTCCTAAGTTTTCATGAACTAACTCAACCATGCGAGATTCTCATTGCCTGTTGATATCAACAGGCAATTCATTTAATTCCTTAACGATCTAAAAGCAATGAGCTAAGTACGTCGACTAAGAGGTTCAATCCAATCAATCAACACCTTACGGTGGTGCAACCATCGACTTGAGATCCGGCATCCAAGATTAACTAGTCCTTCATCCATGAGCCGGCCTATACGAATTGCAGCAGCTTCTTCGGATCGCGAAAAAGTCTCCTGATGATGAGTAAGCCAAGCCACCTCCTCCTCGGTAATGATCCCACTAGAAAGGCTTTCAAGAACGATTTCTCCGACTGTCATAGCGTGTGTAACGAATTTGTTACATAATGACGCTTCTCGCTCTGAATCGCGACCCTCTAAAGCCGTTTAACGAGAATCGAAGCAAACAAAACTCCAGGCAAACCCAGCGAGCTCAGCCATTTGAAGACCAATCACCTAAAAAGCCAACCCATGGTGGAGCTGATGGCAAGGAGCACATAAAACAGTCAGGCATCTGGCTGGAATGCATCTCAAGCAACACATAGTCATCGCAGGAATACTTGCAAAAAGATGGTTGGCATCAAAAAGCTCCATGCCCCTTTTTGAGTCAGTAGAACATTTAACTCCTATTAAATAAAACAAATGATCCTCAATACCAGGCAGGCCTCTAAAGAGATACCTACAAAATCCAACAATATACGCCAAATCTCCCGGAAAGGCTTACTATCAAAAAGCAACAATTTAAAGGAAGTGGGGTCGAAGGTTGTTCGACAAAATCCATCATTGGTAAAAAAAGGAAACTTAGCAATCACATCCAATAACGATTAACTGAAGAGAGGTAATTCACCTGAAAACAATTGGATAGAGATTGAACGATCAAAGGTTCTAGAACAATTAATACTTCCCAATCATCTTGATACCTTTATGCCCAACGATATAAAGGTACATAGCTAGAAACGATTGCACTCGAGGAGATAGATTGTCCAAATGCATTGAATCGAATGCAAAACAAGGAGCTGCGATTCAGCCTTGGATAAGCGTATGCCTAGATAAACTTTAGGCAGATGAAACACTGCATGTAAAGATTCTCTTTACCACAAAATTGCCAATATTAATTTCATAACCTTGTGATAGTAAGACAACCTTCATGAGTCCAACGCTAACGCCATAAGAGCTGCTCACGCTGATCAAGCCCAGTAGAGAAGCAGAAAATCGATCAAAGAGATGCCTAGCTATTCTTCTGTGCGAATAATTGACTCGTTGTCCGAACAAGAGTCACAGTTCAAAAACGGCACCCAGCAGGCTGGCGGGGTGTTCAAACTTCTCAGCAATGCGACGTTCAAGCTGAGCAATCATCACGAGATGAGCCGTGGTTCGAATTGCCGACAGCAGCGCTAAGCCGAGGCAGAGGGGGCAGTGCATCAAGGTCATGGATAGAGCTTGGAGCCAACTGATGTTACTGGGTCCATTCCTTGCCATTTCTTGACCTAACAGGAAACTAGGAAGCTGAGGATCAGAATCGACATCCCACCTCATGGATGAGGTCAATGCTGTTCGGCCAACGCCTGATGTGCTCGTAAAACTCCATGGCCAGGATTCGCGCCTCCCATGCATCCGATGCATAGAAGCAAGCTTCCTGTTTGCTCCCATCTGAGAGCTTATAGCGCACCGTGAAATGCTTGTAGTGACTGAAATAAGCCATTGATCAAGCCACCACTGTGTAATCATTTTGCCCCATTGACGATCCGTCTTGGCTCATCAAGAAAACCATCCCCTCAACTGGGTTGAGCAGTGACGACAACAGTGCATCGTGCGGGCTACACGGATCAGCTGACCGGCAAGCTTCCATTGCCGTGGTTTTGGGTTCACGATCTATCCAACCAGAAGAGTCGAGGGTTTGAATTCTGTACATCGATATCACTTGGTATGCAACTAACGTATTCAGTCGACCTTCAACTGATGAACAAACCACGAATATTGATCAGAAGTCTTTGGGATCACACAGGATTGATGTGCTGTTAAAGACAAAAACGCACCATTTTTCAAGCTTTCGTGACATTCAACGAAAACACCAATCAATAGAAGATCAAAACCCATTGCGAAGCGACAACCCACTAAAAAGGCCGTACCCCCCGGTCACGGCCCGATAAACGCATTCATTGAGCTTGATCTCGCCCTTCCCATGGGGCCCTTTAGTTATGGCCTAGGCCCTGTTCGAGGTACATCAGCGTTTGTACTCACTGGCTGCAAGCGAAAAAAGTGGCGATATTTGCCGGGAGGATCAAGACGAAGCAGCCTCATGCCTCTGAGAGACTTGCTGGTCAGAACAGAACCGCGTTGGCAGGACGAGAGAATAAGCTGCACTGCACTGCACTCAATGCAACCCAGGCAGGACTCGTTTGGCATGCGCTGTGGAGGCCAAACGACAAGCATTTTGAAAATGCTCCCAAAAGAAATGAATTGCGTTCAAGGCAGATCTTCAATCTCCTACTTGAGAGTCAAGTGAATCACAACTCAAAACGGGAACGTAAGCGAACAGAAGACAAAAGTACTAACGGATACCTGAATTGGTTGGTATTGACAAGGCGGCAATAGAGGAGCATGGCTTGACATCAAGCGCATTAAGGCTGAATTCTTTAGAAATCAATTCATGAACGATCTCAAATTTTCATCGATCGCAGGCCGAGAGGTCGAACTGCAATCACTTTTACAAAATCGTCCTCCCGTATGGCTGGGAGACACAAACCTGAAACTCGATGACATCAGCTCAGGTTTCGCATGTGCTCTGCACATGCACCAACCAACAATCCCAGCCGGACACAATGAAGAGTTGATCTCCCATCTGCAATACATGTTCGAGCACCAGGGAGAAGGGGATAACCACAATGCTGAACCCTTTGCCCAATGCTACAGACGAATGGCTGATCTCATTCCGCAACTGATCAACGAAGGCTGCAACCCGCGAATCATGCTCGATTATTCCGGCAATCTTCTCTGGGGAGTGCACCAAATGGGACGAGAAGATATTACAAGTGCGCTAAGACATCTCGCATGTGATCCCAGCATGCAACGCCATGTTGAATGGCTTGGTACGTTTTGGAGTCATGCGGTCGCACCATCAACACCAATTCCAGATCTAAAACTGCAGATCAGCGCTTGGCAGCATCAGTTTGCTGATTTATTTGGCGATGCAGTACTCAAAAGGGTGAAAGGGTTTTCACCACCTGAGATGCATCTCCCAAACCACCCCGATACTCTTTATGCGTTCATTCAGGCTCTCAATGAATGCGGATATTGCTGGTTATTAGTACAAGAACACAGTGTTGAAAATCCAGACGGGACTCCTCTTATCAATGAGCAGCGCTATCTCCCCAACAAACTGGTGGCACGCAATTCAACTGGTGAAACTACGGAAATAACAGTTTTAATCAAGACCCAAGGATCTGACACCAAACTCGTAGGTCAAATGCAGCCCTACTACGAGTCACTTACACTTGAGAAACAATCACTTAAGGGCAAACAACTTCCCTCAGTCGTGACGCAAATAGCCGATGGAGAAAACGGAGGAGTGATGATGAACGAATTCCCGGAAGCTTTTCTCCAAGCGCACCGAAAAATGGTTAATAACGATATTAGCGGAAGCAATCAGGGCAACACCGTGGCGATCAACGGCAGCGAATACCTTGAGCTGCTTGAACAATCAGGAATCAAGTCCTCAGAATTTCCAACAATACAGGCAATACATCAACACAAGCTCTGGCAACAGGTGGGTGACCGACCCAATAGGGAAATGGTCGATAAGGCCATCAATGATCTCAATGCAAGCGACAGCAGCTTTTCGATGGAGGGCGCCTCTTGGACCAATAATCTGAGTTGGGTAGAGGGCTACGAAAATGTACTAGAACCGATGAAAAATCTCAGCGCATCCTTTCATCAACGATTCGATCAAGAGGTAGAAAGTAATCCATCTATCACGCGAAGTAGCAGTTATCAAAAAGCATTACTGCATGTTTTACTGCTTGAGACAAGTTGTTTTCGGTATTGGGGTCAAGGTCAATGGACTGAGTATGCACGCACCATCCATAAACGAGGAAGGGCCTTTCTTCGCTAAGCAAACCAGCGGAAACAGCCAATACAGGTCTAAACACAATGGAAATCTAAACACGCTTCATAAGAGCAAAATGGATCAAGAAGGGAGGTTATTGAATAAGGCTTGCCGGATTAACCGGCAGCACGTGACCGACGACGCACCACTCGACGACCATCGGGCGTCTGTTCAACATCAGGTTCACTATCAGCGCTAGTTGTGACATCTTTGCCTTCAGGTTCGTTCTCAGGAGGTTCCTGCTCTGCAATCAGTCCCACCACAACAGCAGCCTGAACCTGATCAGACAGATCGCCAACCACCATCAATGCTTTGAGGGTGAGCTCCAAGCGAGATTCACGGGGTAACCCAGGGCGCAGCTTCTTCACAGAAACCCACAACTCCTGTGCGACCTCTTTGAGTAGCTCCTTGTCTGCCATCTAAATTAATGTCAATCACATCAACTTACCTCTCGAGCGGCTAGGGGGTATGACAAAGACTCTCGTTTATGACGGTGGCTGTCCCTTTTGCAAAGCATTTGCGCTTAGAAGCGAACTGACCGGGGGCCTTCCGGATCTCACAATCAGAGATGGGAGGCAAGATATTGAGCTGCGCCACAATCTCCAGCGAAGAGGATTCAATTTGAACGAGGGCGCCGTGTTGATTGAGGGAAATCGGATTTGGCATGGAAGCCAAGCTATATCCATGCTCTGCAAAGAATTGCAGCCGAGCGATCCACTCTTAAATCTGTTGCAAAAACTGTTTAGAAGCAATGCTCGAGCCAAGTTATTTTACCCGGGGTTGCTCGCAGCACGACAATTGGCGCTAAGACTTCGTGGTTTACCAGTCGATCCAGATCGAGCATGAATGGATCCACTTCGCTGTTGCTCAAGATCCATTTGATAAGAAAACTCCCGTAACTCTGCTTGCATTTCTAGAAGCATGACCACAAGGGATCGAGCCAGTTCACTGCTGAAACTGTTCTGCATAATCGATGATTATTTCAGAGCACGTTTTTTCTAAGAGACGTGAGGACCATTCGTGGCTTACGTCAGCTAGACGTTACACAGCTCAATGGTTTCAAACTGAAGATGATGTGCCAAGGGGGAAACAGCTCAAGCACCGATTCGACAAGACCCAGTCTGCAAAAATGTAGCCATTCCATCTGATCAAACTTCTTTGCTAACAACCTTTTGCTTAGCTGAACACAGCATCGCTTGAATTCAATAAGATCAAATAAGGGGAATAATAATCAAGCCAGCCATTGTTACCAAGACTTGTCATCTACAAAAAGAGTCAAAATTTATATGAACAGCTTCCCACGTAACCCTTAAAAAATACTCATGATTTCTAAATCAATAATCCACGAATAGATGGTGATATTGATGGTTTGATCGTTGGAGGCCGCAGAAGTTCCGGAGACTGCTGGGGAATCACTCGATAGCGTACGCGAACGTGGGTTCTTGATGCACAGTAAGTGAGCATTCCCAAGAGAAGAACTATGAATAGTCCCCTAAAAACACGAGAATTCACACACCCCTGAGCAGATTCTTCATTCTATGTTAGTACTATTACAACTCAATCAGATGTGTCGCTAAAAAATGAAAATCCATTCAAAACCTACCTTTCAGATATTGACTCACAAAAAAGACGACGAGCGTGCCCCCAAAATCAATCACCACTAATAGCTTCATCCCATCCCTCAAAGAGATCAGTCTGATACAGGATCAAAACCAGATGAAACAAAATGTCAACACAAAAGAGATTCCGAATTGAATCAAAGGCCACAAAAATAATGACAATACAGAAGAGATGACTACCAACCCATCCCTTTTGATATCAATAATTGACGTTATTCAAATTTAATTTAAATCGATCCAAAGTGAAGTTAATCAAATTGCATTAATAAAATTATTTCCGCGATCCAACAATCACAGAAGGCATACCTCCATTAGAACCAGGCAAACCCGGAACCACCTGAGTCATGCCATCCCACTTGTCAAGAAACAACTTGTACAGGACGCGATCATCGAGACTTTTGTTCAAAGTGTCGTAACGAAGAGCCTCTTGCTCAGCGATCTTAACCTCAGTTTGAGCCCTGAGCAGCTGTTGCTCAGCAATTTGCTTCTGCTCAATCGCTGCTCGGTATTCTTCAGCAATTTCTAGTCCAGTGAGATCAAGACCCAGAACTTTGACATAATCAAATTGATCAAGTTCTTCGGCGACCGTTTCAGCTACGAGTGTTGAGATATCGTTCCATTCCGAGGCGATTGTGACGAGTTCATATTGAGAAAAAACTGACTTCAGTGCTTTCAACAAAGACGGCTGAATAATGCGAGGATAGACGTCACGATCACTGCTCGCAATCGTGCTATAAGCACGTCCAGCTTGATCAGAGCGCAGAGCGTATTTAATAGTCGCTGTAGCCTCAATAACTTGTAAATCCTTGGTCAGGGTTGCAAAGTTTTCAGGGCGCACTTGAGTGCGAATACTGAATGGCCACACCTGCTGAACGATGGGGATTTTTGCATTTAATCCAGGCTGACGAGGCGCACCACTCACCTTTCCCAGTGTCGTTACAACAGCAACTTCACCAGCAGGCACGATGAACAAGGCCTGCGCAAGCAATAGCAAAGCAGCGAGGACCAACCCAAGGATCGCGACCAGACCTCCCTCAGGTCCTCCAGGGGTGACAGATCGCATCTGAGAAGGGGTCTGCATGATGATTGTTGTCCGAGGGAGAATGAATACACACTCTCTAGCGAACATGAACGTGCTTGAGACGTCAATCGTGCTCAAAATCGCACAGTGAACTTTGTATCGACTGGAGAGCGATGTCCCAGCAATGCATCGTTTTCTTCCAACGCAAGGTAGAGAGTCTCGGCTCGATCACGAGATTGGCCTCAGACAATGCAGCAGCCTGGGCTGTAGCTCTTGATGAATTCGGAGCCCGAACAATCTGCGTCGTGTAAGCCCCTGATGATGAGAGTGTCCTATAAGCGACGATTCCCTGAAGCCTTCCACCTATCCCAAAGCTTATGCTGCCAGGGTGTTACATCCTTAGGCATGGGTTGCTCAGACTTCTTTTGAACCTGCTCAAGTTGTTCGAGTTCACTGCGCAATTGACGCAAAATCGGAATCAGGGCAAGTGCCGCCAACAACCCTGCCATAAGCATTAGCGGTAAAAAGATAGGCAGCAACGCAACTATCAAAACCAACGTCAAGCCAACAACAAATCCAGAAATGAGTTGTTGCTGCCAGTGGGGGCGAATGCGACCTGGGAGCTGTTTCATGACATCAGCTTCAGTTTTTGCACACTCTTCCATATCAAGCCTGAATGACCAAATGACGACACAATGTCCTGATCACTACGGCATGCAATGAAATAGAAAAAGACACCCTGCCCATGCGCCGCATGGATTGATAAAAAGTCGTGGCAGAAGCTTGCAAGACTGAAGCCATGAACAATTTTCATGACTGAATCGTAGAACGGTTGCATCTCAAGATCAGCAGCATCCAGTCAAGACAATCCCTAAAGACATGCCAATCTTATCCAACTCATCGACAACTTGGGACTCAGTTTCCATCAGCAACCTAACGGCCTTAGGAGAACTAGAAGCAATCGAGACGATATGGGCTCAAGAAGAAAAACCATGCCAAATCAAAGCTTGATCTTCGAACTCCATCCAACGTGAATAGATATTCAAGCACTCAAAAAATAAATTAGACGCTCGCTTAAAATCATTCATGCTGCGATTTCATTGAAACGTTGATAAAAGAATTAATAACAAGAAGAAATGCACCAAGGTTAAACCTTACAACATCCCAAGAATGACCTGTTCTCAATGATTTCGACTCGCTAATTTGACACAAGAGAACCCAGCCAACCCGAATCGGGCAAGAGAGGTAAATCAAACATCTAATTCAAAAATACTTTCTCAAACTGATATCAACCTCAATTAACAATTCACTTTTGCAATCAGGCTGTAAGCTTCGTTTCATCCTGAGCGGAAGGACCTTTATCAAGTTTACGCTGTGCTTTAGCAGCTTTTCTCAAGATCTTTTGAGCCTCATCCCGAGTTAGGCACTCTTCCGCCTTAGAAAGAAGTTTATGAAGTTTTCGATGCTGCTTAGCAGGATTCATTTTTGACGTCGCATTGATCCTTTTTAACATTTCACAAGGGGATTATGCAAGTATGGTCAGATTTTGCCTATCTACAACAACCTCAGTAACCATTTGCCCTGAGAAGAACCACAAGATCAATGGTGGGAAGCATGCTGATGGGGCGAGCAAGCTGATGCCTTGACATCTTGGTGGGAACTACCAATCTTAATTGGCCTTGGACTCTTAGCAGGAGGCTTAGCTGGATTTCTAGGCATCGGCGGAGGCCTGATCTTTGCTCCTCTGCTGCTTTGGCTCAACCTGCCACCTCATCAAGCGGTCGCCACTAGCAGCTTTGCAATTGTGCCAACAGCACTAGCAGGAACAATCATTCACCTAAAGAGCGGAAGTCTCCCAACAAAGCAAGGCTTAGCCGTTGGATTAGGAGGGTTTGGCTCAGCCTTCTTATTCGGAGGACTGGCCGGCCTTGCCGCTGGATGGATGCTGTTAACAATGCAAACCGCCATGTATGTGTTTTTAGCTTTATGCGTGCGAGAGCAACCAGAAGAAGAAGAAGAAGAAAGAAAAGCTGATTCAGAGATTGAAGAAACCTCAGCTCTCCTTTTGGTTGGCGTGGGCTGTATCGCAGGTTGGACAACAGGCATGCTGGGGCTTGGCGGCGGTCTTGTACTGGTACCCCTCATGAGTGGGCCGATGGCAGTACCGATTCATCAAGCAATTCGACTCAGCACAGTGGCTGTACTTTGCTCCGCCAGTGCAGCGTCACTGCAATTTTTGCACGAAGGAAGAGGAATTCCCTGGATGGGGCTCATGCTGGGAGGTGTTGCTGCAGTGGCCGCCCAATGGGCAGCTAGACAACTAGATCTTTTTAGTTCCTCTGTCTTGGTCCGCTGCCTTAGAGGACTGGCCATTGTCTTGGCCATTGACAGTTGCCGACGCGCTCTTCAGTTAGCACTGAATTAAAAACCCAATCAAGATGACTTCATCCCATCGGCTCGGCGCGAAATGCTATAAAAAGTGTTTTCAATCTTTTTAAACATTTGCACCGCCACGCAAATGCACTGATAGTGAAAATTCAAACAATTTCAATCTAAAAGCAGGTCCGATACGAATGTTAAAAGCCAATTAATTCATAGCATCAACAAGCGCAATTAAGGAATTTAGATTTTACAAGGCAAGACATCGTGTTCGAATAGCAGATTCGAAACAGCAGAGTTTATTATACCGAGACATCCTGGAATTGAGCTCAAATCAAGGTCCTGCAAATCACCAATAGACATCAATTGATTCCGCTCTATTCGTCACAAGGAATCAATAACAGAAGGGCTTACACCTGAACCTCAAACAGTTCAAGCCCAACAAAAACAACAAGAGATCCAATTTTAGCTCTTACAAAGGGAAGCAGTCATTTCAAGGACGTAATAAATCCAACAATAGAATCACATCAAGATCCCATGAGATCACACGCTTAGCTCCATAGAGACAACAATCAGATCAAGGACTCAGTCACATGAAGCCAAATCCAATACTAGAGCCAATCACTTCAAAACATCAAACACCATAATCTACAAAAGCCAGTAATCCGATCAAATTCAAGCAATAAAATCAACATACATTTAAAAACATAAAAGCAAGAGAGTCGAGAACAATTCAAACAACAATCGACTCAATTGCAATCCAAATCTTGCATAATCATCATCATACAGCCAGACTAGGGTTGAAATAAACAAGCTCAGATGACAAACGCATCGGAACAAGGAAAGGATTATTGGATCGAAGAGATTGCCTTCCTTGAGGCACGGCTCAATGGAAGTCAGGGGGAGATCGATTCTGAGGATCGATCAGCATGCGAAGAAGCGCTTAAAAAAGCCAAAGCAAACCTCTCAGCCTTGAACAGACATTAGACAACAAAATCATAGGCGGCACTCAACGTCATATTAATTTCAACCTATAAGAATCACTTCGTTGAAGATCTATGCCAGCATATGTTTGAACGCCTTCTTTTTACGTCGTAGCGCCAATACTTCAAACAAAAAACACAGTCGGGACGCTGAGGGAGAGAAGGGCAATCACTTGTAAGTTTTAATCGGTCAAGGAGTGGGGCAGATGCCTCAACGCGCCGCTTAGAAACTCTCAATCCAATCAGGATTGAGAGTTCAATTCATGATCCTTTCCAACAGAGGCCCATCAATAAGGAAATAATGAAGGCCCACAATCAGGTGTTGGCCAATCGGGTGCTAACACTTCGACAGGTCATGAGCTGCGGCATGGTTGAGACCTGAAACCCATCTGCGAAATGCGTCAAGGCTTGTTGATTGCGCTGCTCCTATCAATGTTCTTAGTGGCCACGGAGCCGGTTCTTGCCTCTGAGCTGAGGCTGAGTGAGGTGGCACTAGCGCCTTGCGATATCAAAGATCCAGGAGCACAGCCAGTACAAGCGCTTGGGAACACTCGCAACAACATCACAAGCCCAGAGGGAGCCAGTTGCTACGTGCTGAGCGGTACCGTCGAAAATCCCAGCAAACGAGCTGTCGTCGATACAGATGTCTATGCACGCATCCTTGATCGCAGTGGTGAGCCGGTTCTGCAAAACCGCACACGCGTTGGATCAATCGGCGATGTGGACCCAGGGTCGCACCCATTCGCCCTTCGACTGGCTGTACCAAACGGCACTCCAGGTCCATTCGAAGTCAAGAATCCCCGAGCACGAGGATTCAAAGCGCCCGTTCGGAGTCGCGCCAGTGGCAACGAGGAATTGCTACCACTTGAACAAAAAGTAGTAACGACGACCAAGGATTGAGCATGAATTCCCCAATCAGATCTGGACTCACACTTCTTGGCTTACTCGTCATAATGATGATCATTATCCTCAACCCCAGAACAGTTAATCAAGAATCTCCACTTCGCTCAATCAGAGATAATCGAATGATGCCTCGCAACAGCATGCGCAGGCTAAGAGAAGATCGCATTCGAGATTAATCAACACACGTCTCGATTCGCTACCCCACTAAACAAATAATAGTCAAGGCTAAAATTCAGCAAATTCGACTGATAATATTTCAACCGCAGTTAGAAAATCGAGTTGTATTTTCAATTGATATCAAACAACGATCCCTGAACAGCCGACAAGAATGGTTTGCCTCCCTTCGATTGGCAGGTCTCCACGATCCAACCTTGAGGATCCCAACCAGTCAGCAGCGGTTCTAAGGCCCTAAGTTCATTGCCATCCGCAACGTCTAACCACGCTTCCTCAAGACCGTCAGGAATCAGCACCGGCATCCGTTCATGCAGAGGTTGGATTAATTTATTCGCTGCCGTGGTGAGAATCGTGCAGGTATCCAGCTCACTTCCATCAGCTCCAAGCCAACGCTCCCACAAACCAGCGAGCCAAAACGGACGTCGATCAAAACGGCGTACAAATTGATTTTTCTCGAAAAATCCAGTTGCCGGAATGAGACATCTACGGTGACGCCAGGCAGATCTGAAACTTGCTTTCTCTGACACCGTCTCCGAGCGAGCATTGATTGGTCTTGGCCCCACGGAGGGATCTTTCGACCAGGAGGGAATCAAACCCCAGAGCATCAGCGCAGCTTCGGTCTTTCTCTCATCCTGACGCAATCCCAACACGGGTTCAGAAGGGAGAATCAGATCCCGCGGCGCGTAGCGCAATAGATGCACATCAGACATCTGCTCCCGAATGGACTCCGGCAGCGCAGCGGCATCGGTGGTGAGTGCAAAACGACCACACATAGCCTCCATCATCAAGCGCTGCAGTCACGGAAGAAGGATCAGGCTCGCCAGAATTATCAGATCTTTAGTGATGAAATCGATGCTTCCTCCCAACCCATTCTGTTTAATCAGCGCAGGCAAAGTTGCTGGCCTTAAAGCCACCGTCATGATCCTGCTGATCATGCTGATGAAATCCAAGCTTCTTCGAGTGAAGATGTCACTACTTGGCTCACTGATTGGCTTCACCCTGTTAGTTGGCTTTTTGCTCACCACTGGAATTCTGACGCTCGTCGCAGGTGGAGCAATCGTCTTCGCTGCTAAGAAGCAGAACAGTTAACTTGCCTAGACCTGATCTGAAGTCCCTAAAAACGGCCATCAACCCAGTTCCAAACAGGCAAGAGCAAACACATCGTCTAAAGATACTTTGGGTAAATGACCTCTATACATTCTGACTGTTTCCGACTCAACCACAAAACCCAATGCAGACATCAGATCACTCGCGGAGGCATTCAATCCAGGAGTATCAATCAACAACACACCTGAATGAAGGTGCTGCAGCCGGCCAATGAGGTAAGAAGCCAAAGCGGTGGAATCTGCAAGAAGCGGACCAATGCGCCAACCTTGGCCTGTCTTCAACAAGCATGGACGAATCCTGCCGAAGCCATGACAGATTCCTCGTTCATCAACAAGCGCGAGCACCTGACCTGATGGGTGACCAAGCCAATCGGCAAGGAAATGGGGCCTCGGACTGAGTTCTCGCTGAGCGTCATAAACCTGCACAGCTGCTGTAGGGACATCACTCCCCCCAACCACGCGCAATCCTTTGGGAAGTTCGCGTGCGGCGGCAATGCAATCACCCTTTGACCAACGCCAACGTGTAGTTAATGAAGATGATTCAAAGCCCCATGATGCGTAATCAACAATTCGCGAGGGTGCCGCCTCTAAACCGATACAAGTAAGATCGGATAGATGCCTCAGAGCATGTTTCCAAAGCTCTCGTCCGTATCCATGACCTCGATGCTGAGGAACGACGAGATATAAACCGATAAATCCGTAGTCCAGGTTGTAACGAACCCCTGCAATGCATCCCACAGGCTCTTGATCAAGCCAGGCAATCCATAACCCTTGGCGATCAGTATGGCGATATATCTCGAAGTCACCAAACCCCGGAGCGAATCCCTCTCTTCGAGACCACTCCATCACAACTGGAATTTGTTCCAACTCCAATTCGCGTATTCGCAAAACCCCCATCAAACCTGCTCATTGAACTCACCTGAACAATTTTGAAGAGAAATACTCCGATGAACTCAAAATTCATCTCTGAGCATTCTCGGGAAATCCTCTTGAGACTCATGGGAGCTGAGAGGCTGAGATTTTTTGAACAGCAGAATTTGTCAAAAATCAATAAACAGGTCAAAAGTCTTCAGGAAATGCGAAAGTGATGGTACGATCAAAAGGTTTATTGTTTGATAATTCATCGAATTGCGCAATAATTTAGTCTAAATCAAGCAAACTACACCTTGATCGGGACACAACCTTGCGCGAAATGAATATTTTCCAATCACTGATCCGACATACAGAAAGACGTACAGCAATACCGAAATCACAGTTATTATCATTTGAATACCATGAATAATGCTTGGGATTAAATAATTTCAATCAGGATTTACACTACCATGATATTCAAACCCTATTGATCAAGCAACTCCTTCGGAGCCAACAGCATCGCTTGAGACTCCTTGATTCAACTCAAGATCAGGGTTCAGTCGTCGAACAATCAATTCATCGACTGAAAAAAGGCCAGGACCCATTGCCAAAACAGCCAACCCAGATGCAAAATAGAGACCTAACAACTCCAACAGATAAATATTAAATCCAGCCGTGATGATTGCATGATATATGGCTACTGAAATTGTTCCCACAATCGCTAGTGCGCCAATACGAGTCAAAAACCCTGTAATAAGCAACCAGCTTCCAATCACCTCTGAAAAAGCCGCAAGGTAAGAAAGCAAAACTGGAAAGGGGAGATGAAGAGGACGCACAAAAGCATCTGCAAAATTATTAATGTTTGCAAGCTTCTCGTAGCCGTGATGCATTAAGAGCGTTCCTGTGAAAACTCGAAGAATCAAAATTCCAAAATTTGCGGCGAAAGGCTTTGTGGCAAGAGCTCTGAGCACAAGAATCAACATTTCTCAATAAACCTTAATCCAAATAGCCTTCAGTCGTGGAAATGGCCGCTCAATGACCCTGCTCTAGGACTAAATACCTAAGGGAAAGCTGTAAAATCGGTTTATTTTTTGGCTTATTTATTTATTTTGCGCAGCCAAACACTCAAGCAATGCAACTTTTTTATAACTTTCGACCAGAAATTTAAGGATTTAACTCTTAACAAGGAAGTCAAATAATAAATCCGAAGGAAATTCCAATATTTTCCAAACAACTTTAAAAATTGATCACCTTTCCGACTCAGTCCACAAAACGCTTATACAACCAACGAACAAATCCTCCCAAAACAGGAACAGGACCAAAAGTGGGAGCTACAAAATCAAAATAATCTCGATGATCAACAACTTTTCCACCGCTATTCATTCTCAAACGTGTAGTGCCTGGATAAATAAACTCAATACCTCTAATTTGGAGACCCATCTCCCATTCCACAAAAGCAACCTCGCCATCAATCGCTATTGCGCCAGGAATAAGGTAAACGTCATCGCAGCGTTTCATCAAGCCATCCTGAGCGTCAATAAAGGCCTGAATGCCTTGCCGATCTTGGGTTGGATCTTGAAAACGAACGTTTATGTCATAGAGCTCTCTCCACTGAGTTTCCGTCGGTGCTTGCTGGCCGTAAGACTTGGTGAATAAAGCCTTTAATTGTTCATGATCCAAAGGTTCAGCCTCAAGGGTGACCTAAGCCTATGCATTGAAACACAATCTCTGCGTAGGCTGATCAAAGCGTAGGTTGAACACTCGTGCCACGTCCAACGTTCCAGTACGAACCCTTAGAAAGTTTCGGGGAAGGTCTAACCACTCAGCGTCCCTGGAACCAAGGATCTCTTCTGTTCGTAGAACGGATGAACGGACGAACTGCCATGGTGGGATTTGCTGCTTCGATCATTGGCGAATTGATCAGCGGACATGGACCAGCAGGTCAAATAGCTGATGTAGTTCGCTGGTATTTGTCCCTCTGATTGAAATTCAACAAGGATTCATCGTTTTCCTAGCTCAACTTAAGGCTTCCAAGGATCAGAAAAAAGGATCTCAACATTGCATCTACACCATAGTCGCATAAGATTAAAAGCAAGACTAAAAATATATTGAGTCAAATTTTTGATGCGAAATTCGTAATTTCAATCGATCCAAGCAGATATGCAAATCAACTTAACTTGAGCAATGATAACTCAAACATCAAGCCATCTCAGGGCAAAGAAAATCCTTAAAAACGAACACTTGTTCATTTCCTACTCCAGAACAAACAAAGCAAATCAGGTCCAACTTCTAAGCTGGTTTCACCACCCATAAAAACAGAATAGGTAGTCCATAAAACAGAAGGCTTGCCAGCCCGCCCAATCACGATCACCGACAACAAACATCTAAGTCATCAAAAACGGCCTGGGATCCTGATCGAAACGATGATCAAACGGCAAAGGGGCAGGCTGAGCCTCACCATCTAGAGCTGCCGTTGTCTCAAGAGCCTTCCGCAACAAACGCGCACTAAGCAAAGGCATATCTCTCGGGACCGAAATTCGATCTCTTAAATAACGCAAACCAGATGCCGAGTCTGGGTTTGGTTGGCAGACCTCACCAGTGATCATGTAAGTCAGCGCTGCCCTCAGCGGCTGATCAAATTCAGGACCAATAGGATTCCGTGCCATCACGGCAGAGCGATGACGCAGCACCCTCTCTAACGCCCTGGATTGAGGCATCACCCCCTCATCACCCATCTGAGCCGACCAACAACTCTCAAGTTCACCGAGACCGATGCCCTGATCCACCGCACGAGCCATGTCCTGCTGTTCGGGGCTGCCATTGCTCCAGCACCCCCCCATTTGGGGAGGCAAGTCATGGGCATGAGTGTGGAAGTCACTCTGGGTGCCGCGATACGTATCCAGCTGCTCAAGAGCTTTTAACCATTGGTTAATTGCTGGATGCTTTTGACGCAACGCAAACCCCTTGAAGTAAGCCAGTGAGGCATTCATCCGCTCCACGTAAGGAATAAACACCAGGTCGGCCGTACCTGGTTGCGCAGCGCATGGATCCTCCGGGTCAAGCCAATGGCCACCTCCAACCAAAAGGGCAGCTTCCATCTCACGAGCCACTTTTTGGAATTGATCGCGTGCCTGATCCTCCTGACGCCTAGTCATTCTGGGAGTACATAACCACAGGCACCAAGAACGAAATAACAAGCGCTCAAGATCGCGTAAACGGCGCACACGAAGGTCATGCATGCCAACGCCCACTGAGCCAAAGGCATGTTCCAAAGCTTCAAGGATGCGATCACTTTCAGTGAGCAGTCGTCCATCAAGCTCAAGGGCCGGAAGCATTCCTGATGGAACCTTGGTCGTAAACCAGGGCTCCTTCGGCCCGTAGCAGCGCATCGTGACTTTTCTGATCCGATAAGGAACTCGGCGAAACTCCAACCACAGCCAGACCTTCTGGCAGTAGGGGCACCAAGCGTGGTGATCACGGAACAACGTCACCCGCACCTGAGACTCGGACTGGCCAAACAAACGCAACGTGGCTTGTGCATTGGCTGAGCCTTCAAAACGCTCAGCAGCATTTGGAGCCAGGTCTTCAAGCTCGTTCCAGCTAAGGGCCAAGGATTCAGCGAGCAGATCGGCCATAGCCCCCATTCAGATCTACTCATGATCGAGGATCACTACTCCTTCAAAGAGGTCCCAAGGGCGTATTCCCTAACCTCCTCAGTGGAGTGGAGCATCGGCTGGCCACCCTTGAGGAACCAGACTTCAAGGCGCGCATCATCAGGAGCCTCGAAAACGTAGAACTCAAAAGGCATCACAACTTTTTCGCAAAAAAAGTGCCTTTCGCCAATGCATTTAACAATGACCATTTTCGATGAATTATTCTGATAGCAATATTCACCCATTAAAGAAATTAACTCACTATCAATAAACATCACCTAAAAGAATTAAAAAAATTGTCTAACTCAACACCAAAACAGGAAGATCTTTAGGATTTTGATCGATTTCCAATACGACGATTTCCTTACTGCGATCCGTTCTGATGAACTTCGACGTTCTCAAATCAAGGGAGCAAGCTGTCCGTCGCCAAGGCACGGGCTTAAACGGCAGTGATCTATTGGGTTGTTGGACATTGCAAACGGTTTGGTCCAAGGGCAATCAAAAAGCCAATGCATTCAGCGGATGGATGCTGCGAAACCTGAATGCCCGCCTAGAGATCAGAGAGGGTTCACAAGTAGGGGGCCGAAATTTACGTCTTTGTAACGCTATAAATTTGGGACCCATTGAACTCAAATTTGAAGGCCCAGGTTCGTTGCAGGGAAAGCGCCCGTTGCTGGTCTTTCACTTTGAATCGCTGTCGGTCAGCATCGCTGGAGTTGGCTTAATCACGAAAGAACTGCCAACTCCACCACCTCAACGCGCACCTTTTTTTGCTCTGATCGAACGCAACACTGATGGGTGGTTGGCAGCCCGTGGACGGGGCGGCGGACTCGCCCTATGGAGACTCAAGGATTGAGCCTTTGTTCTTGCCCATGAGTGGCTGATGTCCATCAACGTCTTCGATGGGGATGAGGCTTTAGGTCAAGCTTCTCCACTTGAGGCAAGGAGATCCGAAGCAGGAGTCAATGCTCTGGAATGACTGACTGTTCTGACACCTCCTCAGGCCAGGACCCTTGAGCTTCAAAAGGATGTCCTGGAAAGGGCCAAGCCCAAACCGATCGTCCAGCCGGCGAAAGTCGATTCCAATGGTGATCTAAAGCCACAGTTTCCACTGGCGTCGTGATCAGTTTGGCCGAACCGCGAAGCCGAAACTGTTCATGAGACTTACGCAACAACCAACACAACTCAACCGGCGGGGCTATCTCGAGCTCCATGCACTTGTGGCTACGAGCATGTGTGAGCAGATCCAACACATCAGCGGAGCTCCAATCCCGAAAAACAAGCGTGCGCACTCTCGGGCTGCCATCCATCGCCAGACTGGCCATCAGCAACAAACATCCGGGGCCCGGCCCTCCCTTTGTCGTGCCACCTAGAGCATGGGTCTCCAAGTAGGGAGTGGCTCAGCAGCATGCATTTCAGGTTCAATCTTCACTCTTCAGCCAAGGCTCCAGAAAAGCAAGCGGCTGATTCATCGTCTCCGAGAAGCCCAAGATGCCTTGATCACGATGGACATAGAGAACTGAGTCATGCGCATCCAAAAGAAATGTGCCTCCCCGCTGAGTGATGTATGCGTTGCTGGGGACGTAGAGCCTCCAATTCGTCAGAACTTCTTTCATATTGCGAAGACGAACCGTGGCCAATTCAAACGGTCGTTGGAAACCACTTCCTCCAGCCAAGCGAAATAGAAATGAATTATCGAAACGTGCTGGAGCACTGCGATCCCCCGTATATCCCCTCAGCACCTCAGCAAGGGTGCCGGGTGAGCCGATCCCAGCACACATCAACAAAAGTGAAGGCCAGGGGCCGCCGACCACCTGAAGACCAGGTGATAGATCAACACTGCGGTGCAAATCCGCATTGGGAACGACTCGAAGTTGAGCCCTGGGGAAGCCTGTGAACCAGCAAAAGCGATCAGCACCTTCCTCATTACCGATTGCAATGCCGAAGGGTTGGATGCCTGCTTGCTCCAAACGAGACAGTTCTGGCACGAGGACTTGGGCATATTCCATCGAATCAAAATCGCCCAGCTGTGTTAAGAGCAAAATCAACCGCTTGACGCCCCGCTCAGGTTCCTGGTTTTCACCAATAAAGTTCAAAAGTTCTGCAGGTGCTCTCATGGCCTCATGGACAAGTTAGTTGACAAAAGATGCGTCATAAAAGCCAACATTCTCACCTGAGTCCGCACCCGTTGACCTCAGATCAACATCCAAGCGATCAACATCAACGCTCCCAGCATTAGCTTCCTGATTACGTCCATACTGGGCAAAAGCATGATAGTGGGAACGACCGACAGCGCCTCGAACCCCTTTGCTTGTTTGAGATGAAACTGCGTCCCTGTTTTGGGGACCAAGGTGAAACAATCCTGAGGGAAGTTTTCTGATTCCCGAGAGTAGGAACCGAATCCTGACTGGCGAAACAATCGAACTTAATCCCAATCAGCTCACTGATGCACAGCTCACTCCGCCTAGATGGAGACAAAACACACAGTTTGTTCAGCAGGGGCATTGCACCAACTACCGCAGCGGGGTTGTTTTGCCTCCAACCCAGCCATGCACTCTCTCTCAGGAAAGGAATGGCCTCTCAGATCAAGGGATAGGCCGTTTGAACAGCCCATTGTGCTTTAAGGAAACTCGCCACCTTGGATTCCGAGCACTGCAACGTTGCTGCACTTGAGCGGTAGGCCAGAAAAAGTTGAATTCGCACTTGTTGTGCTTGATCAGAACCAGTGGGATGAGCCATCAATGAAACTCAGAGCGTTTCAAGGCTGATTTCAGCGCTTTCTGCTGGTTACAGACACACACCACCTCAGCTCAAGCCGAGAGAAGGCAAGGCCACAAGTTCTTGTAGTTCAGTCCTGATGGTTCGACGATCATCACTCCAAGCCGCCAAAATCCAAAAGCATCAAACGGATCGCTTCCTCAAGCTCTAACTCCTCAAGCCTCCATTGCTTGCAGGCTGTATTAGGAATGTCAATTCGTTTATAGATATGACCGTCAGCAACAAGGTATTGACTGGGTTTAACCATCTTTTCATTTGTAGTGGTCACGATCAACGAGAGAACTCCATCGCCCTCATCAATTTGGTGAGCCCCAGCCGTAAGTATCAAGTGTTTGTCTTGGGGAGCACATCAAAGGACGATGATCTCATGATTGCTGCTGAACACCAAAGTCGCGCCAATCAAACCAAAATCAAGACCAATGGGAAGATGCTCTAGGTTTCAATGTTCGAAAATTTGATATGAAATCTCAACACCTTTCCCTGATTTCATTGCTTCTGACGTTAGGAATGGCACACTCAGTCCATGCCAGCTGCGACAGCTTTTCAACGAAACTCAAGAATATCAACGCTGAAGAGAAAGAAGCATGGAAACAAGTTCGACGCCTGCACGTAGAAGAGCGATGCGGCTCTGAGAGCCAATCATGGTTAGGAGGAGCTGCAGGCTCTCGACGATTTGCGTATTTGAATTGCAAGCTTAGTGCTCGAAACAGTGACGCTTTCAAGAAAAAGTGGGCACCCTATGCGTCTGCATGGCAGGCAAAAAAAGAGAAGCTAAAGCTTGAAGGGATCGCATTCGGCTGTGCCGAATAAATGAATGAAAAGCCGATGCTGCACTAAGAGTGCTCACGAATCAACTCACGCCAACCAAACACTTGATTGCTCAGTCATCAGATCCAATAGCAATCAGGAGCACAAAGACTCAATTGCATCAAAAGCAACAACAGAGTTGATTGCACTGAAAAAAGCAAAGCAAATTCATTAGCAGAAATCCACCTAACAAACCACACAGCAATCAAAATGAATTTTATCGCTCAGGAAGAGCAGATTCAGTTGCTACGCAGACAAATAGCCCATGCAAGGAGACAGCTTGACCTATGACAATCAAACGCATTTCAAAACCATCTCGATCACTGCTATGCACGGATTAATTCCTGCTACTCACCACACGCAAAACCCTCGAAAAAGCAGTGAATTCAAAACGGACACCCTTTGGCCAAAACAAAAATGCTCCGGAAGGGAAACCATGTCACACGCAGAAATGGCCGCAATCCAGCCAAACAGCACGACGCCATTCCGAAAAACCTAAAAACCTCAAAACTGAGCGTTGACGCTGACGCGCAACTTGACTAGAACACCTGTACCAGCAGCAGACTCATGGCTCCGAGCTCGCCTTACACCCCTTTCCAGGCTGAAGCGTGGATGCGTGCCTCTGTGATCACCCCTCGAAAACAATGCCTCGCCAGGACTGGATCCAGGATCCCATTACCGCTGAAACGAAGCGCTTCCACCCCGACGAAAAAAGCTGGGACAAGGACCCACGGGTATTCCTGGATTCAGGGAGACCTTTTTCAGGTGAACCTCCCTTATTGAAAACACGCGTCTATTTGAGCCAGCAAACAGCTGATCAACTGTGGCGTGATCTCTTGCGCATCGGTTGGCAACCCTGCACGCCTCAGTGGAGCGCTGACTCAGACATCTGAAGACGACAAATTGACAAATTCCAGCAAACGCTTCATGCAGGCGCGTTAATCAAATCTGTAGTGCTTGCGAACAGCTTGGTGAACCTCCCAAGTGCAGCTCATCCCTTTGGAAAACACAACGAGATCTCCGGCTTTAAAGCGGACGGGTGCTCCCCCATCCGGTGTCACTGTCACATCCCCATCAAGCAACAAGCAAGTCTCGCGCTGGTCATAAGCCCATGGAAAAGTGCTGATATCGCAGCCCCAAATCGGCCAGTCACGGATTCCAAGCGCCACGATCATGCTCTCTGGACAAGGTGATGTGACGCTGATCATCGTGATTAGCCAGCAGTGTCTTTCAGGATCGCCGATTGCGCGGCGCCTGACCATCTCCGGCGAGTAATCCTTGCTCCCAGCGAGAAGCTTGGAGAAGAGAAAGACCGCTCAAGGCAGCGAGTCCTACGCCAACCCCAAAAAGCCAGCTCAACGGACTAACTCCTACCAAAACAGCAGACAACCAAATTGCAGCCCAGAGCCATGGTCTTAGCAATCGGATACGACGCAAAGCCACCGAACAACTGCGGCAGTGCAACGTATGACTGTGATATCGATCCATTAAGGCCTCCAGGTTCTGCCTCGGAGGCAAAGGTTGCCCGGCAAATGGCTCACCACCATTGCTCTGAACCCAGCGATGCAGTGCCTTCACATAAACATCAGCCGCAGTAGGAAGGCTGAATGCGCGCCCAGCAGCGGCACTCCCTCCAGCCCGTTCCAAGACTCGTTCTTGCCAATGTAAAAAGACTTGATCGTCTTCCAAAACCTTGTGGTTGCCAATGTGCTGCAACCAACGCGGGCGAAGTCCCACCAACAAACGAAGAGCAGCTGACTTGAACTGGAACGGGAATCGAGCAAACAATCGACAGCGCCCCCGGCTGATCGGTACGGCGTAAACCACCGTCAGGATGCGGGCAAAACCGTTCGCCGTAAGGTCGTGCCACATCAATTGTGGTGCACGAAAAAAAGTCTCTTGTGAGCCGAGCTTGCCCTTTCGCGGCCCCTCCTCCCAGAACGCTTCAAAACCTCTCGAATCTTCGCTAATAATGACTGCATCAATGGAAGAAGCGTTCTCCCGTTTGCCCACTGTGCGGTGATGCGTAAAGGGAACATGACTCACATCCAAAACATTTTCAAGCAGGGTGAGGGCATCCATTGGCAAATCACGAAAGGTGTCCTGCACAATCCAGTCGTCCGCCCAACCATCTCCCTGCTCTTCCAGAACGGGTACCAAAGGGAGCGCTGAAGGGTCCGCTGCTGAAGGGTTCCCACTCCACACGAATAACAATCCCTGCCCGGTTGCTGTGGGCAAACTTCCGCACTGCGTTCTCCGCGACTCTGCGCGGGATTCTTCCCCCATCTGAGGAATATGCCGACAGGTCCCTTCTCCGTCAAAACTCCAGCCGTGATAAGGACACTCCAACTGACCGACCCCGTTGATTCGCCCCTCACTCAGAGGCACTAATCGATGAGGACAAACATCTTTAAAAGCTCGCCAGCTGTTGCCAGGAGCATCCCACCACAGCACCAAATCCTGTTCAAGAAGGGTGAAGCGCTGAGGGCGGCTACGGTCAAGATCACGCAAATAGATCACCGGCCACCATTGCTCACTCCAAGTGGGGTGCATGAATGTCTGACAACTGGAGCCATGATCGTCGGATGACTCTCCTTAACGTGAGCAAGAACGTCGACGTAAGCAGTTAATGAACTCCAAAAAAGCAAACATTTACGCGCAAAGCAATCATGAAGAGGAAGTACTCTGCGGGGTTGAATTAATCACAAGCCACTGACTCCGACCAAAAACAACTTAGCGATTGGAAGCCCTGCTCATGATCTTGAACATTTTTTCCCTACTGCTCGCTCTATTCCATTTTGTTGGTCCGATGCCCACGAATCTTGGCGTTCATCAGGGACAATTAAGCGTTTGCGAATCAACATCTCACTGTGCGAGGCTGGATTGGGAGAGCAAAGACCCGATCAAAAGCCTCAGCAAGCTCGCCGAATTCATTAGAAAAACGCCACGAACCGAAATTATTGAGTTGCGTTCGGATTATCTGCATGCGACAGCTAGCAGCCTTCTCTTTGGATTTACTGACGATCTTGAGCTCTACGCCGATGCAGAACGATCTTTGTTGCAAGCACGATCCATTTCAAGATTGGGAGAGTCAGATCTGGGGGTTAACAAACAAAGACTTCTGAACTTGCAGGAGGCTTTGCTAAACAATCGTGATTGAGATTCGATCACGTTAAAAGGCAACCGCTTCATCAGCTCGTGCTATCAATTGCACTGACATGATTCATCATCATTCACACTTTCGTGGAGTTGTACGTAGCGATCACTCGATCGCATGAATCATCAGCCTTGTACTGATAGGACGCAACAAGAAGCAAGTTCCAGAGCAAACGACCCACTCTGAAATTCTTGTATCGATCAAAAAACAATCAATCATTTCAATTCGAAGTCATTTGGGCGGAGATCTCTAATGCACTCTGCAATTCCCCCTCAGCGATTCCAAAACCGGGGCCGGTGATCCAGTCTCCGCAAAAACCAAGCGCACAGCGCTCATACCATTGCAGTAAGGCGGGAAGAGGATGGTCCAAAGGCTGAGACGCTCCTCATCGCAAGACTCCTAAAGAGCGAGCACCTGGAAGTGCCAGCGCCAACTCGGTCCATGGCAGCAACAGCACTGATAACAGTGCAAACTGACGTGATTCTTGCGCTAGCAACACCCAGATTCTTGCTATCAACAACTGAAGCAATGCTTGAACAGTCATAAGGGCAAAGAGATCATGGAAGAGCGAGACTTCGCCAAATCCATGTCAATCAAGTCTGGGCCTTACGGCGGTCCACCGCGCACAGCCCGACGTGACTACAGCTTTGTCTTGGCCCTATTGCTGTGGCGTATGCGCTATGACCTTTTGCTGCTAGCGGGATTGAGCACCCTGATCTTGAGCGAGACAGTGCCAACCAACTGGCAGCAAAGCAGCAGCGTGGTCTCAATCATGGGAATCACTGTCTCAATTTTTATTGGTTTCCGCAATACTCAGGCAATTGGTCGCTGGTGGGAAGCACGCCAATTGTGGGGAACCATTGTCAACCAGAGTAGAAACTGGGCTGACAACCTCTCAAGCCTGCTTCCAGAGGAACAACTGATGGATCATCGCGGTCGAAATTTATTTCGTTTTCAAGTAGCAATGATTTGGCAGTTAAATTTTCAACTTCGCAATTATTACCACCAGGACTTGAGGAATCTGCAAGATTACCTCCTAGAAGCTCTAGAGATGAAGAGCACAACAACTCTCAGAGATCTCGGACATGCCCGAGCAATCGCCATTCGAAAATTATACGAAGATCAACACATCAATGACCGAGGAAGAGAACAATTAATGAACGTTGCCAATGCCACCATGGATGCAATTGGGGGGCTGGAAAGAATAAGAAACACACCATTACCGGCAAGCTATGACGTCTTTGTTCGCATGTTGAGCTGGGTATTCGGTCTACAGCTTCTGCTTAATTTCCACCAGAATGAAATCTCATGGAGCGGAAGCCTTACCGGCATTGTGCTGTTCATCGCCTTCTTAATGGCAGAACGCATAGGAGCCTATGTGGAGGGTCCATTTGACGGCGATGGAAGCACCTTCGCCTTGCCCCTCAACGCAATCTGTCTCACGATAAGCCGTGATCTCCTTGGTAACGAGGCCGACTCGTGCCTCCATCATTTTTCTAAAGATCCTGTGCGCTGGACCTAAAGGCTGTCTTCTTGAATACAATCATTCATTTAAAATCAAGCAAGCTATCAACAAGGTAAACCTTGCTTTGCCGAAAGCATAGAAGAGCCAACATCAACTCTTCAAATTTAAATAAAGCCAGGATAAATAGCACTGGCCTAAGCCAATCATATTTAAAAGAAGATTTGCTTGCTTAGTCTTTCCTTAGAGACTCAGCCACTTTCCAAGAGTTTGAAGCAGGCTAAAGAGCCATCAATGACGACATGAGAGAATTCCCTTGCCCCATTGAGCACATGAAGATCTTCGTCGCAGAAAGAAATCTGGAACCCCATTCATCATGAGCTCAGCAACAACAAACAAAGTAAACAAGTTGAACTCACAACGACGACCACAATCAGAAACAACATATAGGCAGTCAGCAGCACAAACCCTGCCATTGGTCAATACAATCACAATCAAAACCTCCATTTATTGCTTTCAAATAAAAATGCCATACCGATTGATGACGGAAAATTCAACACAGGCAACAACAACGATCCACACGCTTGCATGACAAGCAATAGCTTTTTGAGCAGGATGAATCTAATGGATAACTTCGCCATCAAGAAGCTCATAGTGAGCATTCAGTTCAACTGGTGAAATCACTATTCTGTTCAGATAAATGATCTGAAAAGTTGTTGGATCCAGCAGGCAGCAATGAACGGAATCAAGAACAAAATGGCAAGACTGCAGGAAAACAGCAACGCAAGCCGAAGCACTCAACACGTAATCACCATGAGCCCCAAGCCTCTAAGCAATCCGAACCAAGCATTGACAAAAGCGTCAGCAAAGATGGTTGCTCACTAACATTTCCGAATCCACAGCCGCAACGTAATGAAGAACCTACCCAACAGAAAACAAAACCTGTATCGATCAGATTTAAAACTGTATTATCATAAATACAGATTCGCAAACCAATGAAATCATTCGCATCAATCATCTTTACAACAATCACAATCCTTCACTCACCGCAAAGCATAGCCATGACAGAATGCGAGCTTCTAACTCGCATCATGAATAAATTAGGAGCAAAAATGAGCATCAATCGTCATATTATCTCGACCCAAAAAGATGAACTGAGAGTTAACAAAGCGAGTGAGGATTTATCAGAGCAAACCAAAAGCTATAAGACAGCAAAACGGCAATACAAGCGAGCTAATTGCAAGAGCATTTGGGACTAAGACCAGTTGCCAAGACTAAACATAAAAAAACCCGGCAACGATCAGAGGCCGGGCAAAATGAAATCCAAGTAAGTTGACGACGCAATTATCTGGAGTAAGGAATGCCCCGATACATCAAAGTCGAGTGGCGCTGCATTTCATTTCTGAGTTGCTCACGACACGTGTTGTAGTGCTCGTGACGATACGTAAGCTCAACACATGATTTCGCACTAGGCGACTCATGGGTTGTGTAGGGCTGACCTCTGTAAAGAAGAGTGTTCATGATGTTCTCCGAGAAAGCCCAAGTCCCCGTTCCTTGGCTTGGGCCGGTCTGCGCCTCGCCAAAACGAGGTGAACGATGAAATATGTAGCGACTGCTACTTGACAAAAATAACCATTCAGGCGTGGTTGTGACGTTCACCACGATACACAGACACGCAAAAGGTTCATAAAAATACGTTCGGAAGAATATGTGGGACCTGAACCATGTGCCCTTGAGCATCGACACGACAAAGCCGGGGAGCTTTAGCTCGACGAACATTAACTTTTCCTGAAGGACCATCCTGATAGGACACAGCTCAAAGACACGTCGGCTCCGCATGATGGTGTTGATTCTCGCCCTTATGGCCTGGATGACCTTGAATCAGACTTGCATCACCGCGTCAGCGAAAGCTCCGATCGCAGAGCCTGTACTCATGGAGACAGGCGGTTCGCAACCGGGTCTGGGATCATGAGCGGTTTCTAAACGAACAACAAAACTCCGGGTCTGATCTCGTCAGTCCAAGGGAAAAGCATCCTTTCTGAGCAACACGGTATTGGGCATGATGCAAACCGGAGGCTGTTTCAAATTGGAGAGCATCCTTTGACGGCCCCCTGAATCAAAACGTAGAACCGTTCTCGAGATTCATCAGCACTACGGTCTTAGATCCACGGACCTTTTGCTTAGCCGTGCAATGTCCCTGAAACACAACAACAGCACCATGTAGAAATCTGCACACTCCATCAGCAAGAGCGATTGTTGAAGCAGAAACAAAAACCGGTAATGCAAGTATTGAAAGAAAAGACATGGCGACAAGACTGGTCAGCACCAGTGATTTTTAAACAATGACTACAATGAAGGGCAGTGAAAGGAGCTGACCGGATTGATAGCAATGAATCTCATGTGTGGGATGTCAAGAAGAGCAGATGTTATCAATCAACCTAAAAATAGCTGAAAACAGATCTGATTTGCAGACAAGAAGAACATTCAGCCAAGAAGTGCAATGTGATACGAGGGTTACAGCAAATTGATCAGCCAATAAACCCCCACCAAATTAGAACTCGCTGGAAATCACAATTACATACATCAAAGATCTGGGCGAATCTTCTGGCACAATCCAGACCGCATCAATCCACCACATTGCACCATCACAGATCCACACATTGGCTAAATCGTGCTCACTCTCCCTGAAAATGTTTAGGCGACAGTCAAATCCATTAGACTGAACAATTGAAAAACTGACCTACTGTACAATTCTTTCGTTAAAACAATCATGGACAGGATATTTGCGATTACTATTTTCAAGCACTTCAAAGCATCAATTGTAAATATAAAACTGATGCAGGTTCATTCAATGCCAAGCCCAGTGATCCCTAAATAGGATATAAAGGGTTGCAAGTTCAGGGATCTTCCTATCTCAAAGCAAGTGAGCATAGTGACAGAAATGGTCGATTCGATGTTGACTACCAAGACAAGCAACATCAATTGGGTATCGGCCCAGCAAAGAATAAGTTATCGAATGTCAAAGATTAAAAGCTCAAGCAAGCCTAGGGATTCCAAAAATATTAAAAGCAAGCATATCACTATATAACTCCAAGTTTAGAGCTCAATCCAGCTTACAGGATTCAGTTCAATGCCAAACGAATTAATAAAAGCTTCTATCATCTTCTAACATGTTGACCGAAGTTAATTGAGCTATTGCTCCAGCGAGCATTCATAATACTGACATCAGTATCAACCCAGAGGCAAAAATTTAAACCAAAAAGAAAACGCATTGAATATAATTTTGTGGAGATTATATGCCATTCAGGCAGAGGACCCACGAACGACTCTGTACGGTAAAGTCAATAAAAAAATCCTTTAGCCTTAAGTTGATGCCAATCCAAGAAATAACTCTTTGTGAACAACAAACGTATAATACAAAGAGGTGCCGGCATTTGGAGAAAGCTCAACTCCATCACTATTACAAGCAATAGCACAAATCAAGTTTCCTTTCCAAGCAATACCATCAGTACTGTTCTCAACAGACCACTCCATCACAGCCCTATAATGATCAGGAATAGTAGCTCCAATCTTTTCACATATGTTGGCTAACAAGCATAGAGAAGGAGGCTTGGATGGCAACGAGAGACCTTTTCTTATAATAAGTTCGTCAATTACTCCTGTGCATCTAACGAAGTCAATCAACTCTTCTTCCTCTGGTGTTAACGAGGCAAGAGAGACCGCTTGATCAAACAAATCACCACTTAAGATGGGTCTACTTCTGGGCATTTTCCTAATCAAAGTACAGATTTTTACAAGAGAGAGGTTGCAAAGACTTAAGTCTACCTTGTTACAACCTAGATCCTCAAAGATAGGCTATCAACAAGAAGAGTTTTTATGGCGCAAGATTATTTTCTTGTTCTAACCCAAATACTGAGCCCAGCGTCACTTAGTACATGATAGCCGCAAAAACATGATCCTTCAGTACATCAATACTTATCCCCATAAAAAGCGACCATCAAAATTATAATTTCAACTTGGCAGCAACGACTAAATATTTCTACATTACCCGTCATATTGGGGCGCATTAGTCCAAAAATATTCTCGCAATCAGTTACATTAGAAGCAATTATTGCCGAAAGCGAGCCAAGCCATTAACAATCCAAGGGCATTGATGTAGAGTCAACTCAATGGTTAAAAGCATTTGTATTTTGCGAGCAATTAATTCATTCCAAATCAATAATACAACACCAGCGAAATCAAAGTCGCAATGATTAAAAAGATTTGCTACTTTGCGGCCTGTCTGGCCACGATATCAATATTACTTTTGACGAGCTGCAGTTCTAGCAATATTGCAAAGAATGCAAACAAAAAATCAAATACAAAAGATGTTACCGATAAAACTTTTTCTACAAGTACTTCAGGCAAAAATGGTCCTCTTCCATCATTACTAAAGGTTGATCATTTACATCGCTATGCACTCAAAGCACGACGAATCAAAACCCTCAGCAAAGATGGCAATCGACGATGGGTCGTCGAGCTTTTTGGAGATGATCAACTCTTAGCGCAGTGGCCTGCTGTCAGTGGTTTGGCCAGCAAACAACAAGCAGACCGAAGATGGAGCCCCGGCAATGGCGCCCCACTCCCCATTGGGGAGTACCAGTTGGGTCAGCCAGAGCCATCGGGGCAAGACATTTGGTTAAATTTGCAGCCAAGTTTCCAAACTGATCGAAGTGGACTGGGGATACACCATTGCGATCCTGGCAATGGCTGTTTATGCATTCCCAATCGGTCTGATCTTGAGGCTTTGGCCTCTTGGGTTAAAGCGACCGGAATCAAAAATTTAACAGTCATGAATTGAAGCCAGATTGGCCATTCAATTTGAATAGAGATGTCCTTCCGCTTCTCCTGAAGAACTTGAAAACCCTTCATAGTTGAATCCAAAACCACTTGAGACATCGGCCTCAAAAAACATTGACTTACTGACTTACTTAACAAACTATTCAAAATGACAGATTTGCCTCATGAACAAGCCCGCCAATCGCAACACTGCAATTCCCCTTAAACAAACAACAGACAAACGATTACAGACAAAAAACGGAAATCATCTTGCTCATTTACTCGCAATCAACCACTCAAGCAATAATAAGTAGACAGTGCACAAGATCAAAGTATTCCAACAAGAATCGCAGCGAAAAGGCTAAAAAACATAATGATTATTTTTTATCTGTGCATACGCCACCACAACCAGAACAAGCCTCATAATAAAATGATTTGCAGTAAGTCATGTTTGCAACGAGTCTCGCAATCAACATCTTCCGTCAAAACCTGACCATTGGTTGCGTTCCTGCAATGATATTATGCTATAAAAAGTTTCACGTCTCAAGGCTCATTCAAGCAAGCTGAATGATGCCATTGCAACTACATGAAATGGAAAGTCTCCAAAGCTTGGACCAGCGTTCTTCCACACAATGGATTTCGTCACTTCATGTTAATTAGCCATGGAGGGAAAGGTCTTGATCGCTGGGTGGAACTAGAAGCAGTCCTCAATCGGTGCGTTCGTATTCGAATCGGGTGGAACCAACTAAAAAATCAAAATCTTTGGACTAGTGGTTGGCAACAACTTCCACCACAAGAATGAATAGAGCTTCCACTTCGATCTACAAACCAAGGCTTTTTATAGCAAACAAGCTTCGCGGTTCGCCATAAGGCTGGATGAGAGAGATCAAACTCTGAACAAGTCTCATGAGCACTTTTCAAAGCAAGTCCTCATGAATATTTCAAGCATTCATGTCAGATCAAATCCACAATCTAAATGCGATCTTCCGCTGAGCTGCCATTGCAGTCAAGTGTTTCACTGACGTTCTTCGCTCGCAGACCGACCATCAATCTCGCCACAATGCTTGTATGACAGTTCAAGTACTAAGCGAATCACAGCGCTTTAAGCTCGATCGCGAGCCTGATCTTATTTTTTATGCGGAACCTCGATTTGTTCAGCATCTCGATGAAGGTTTTAGAGATCGTCTCACAATGTTCTACAAAGAGCACATCCCTTCAGGTGCTGTTGTTCTTGATTTAGGTTCCTCTTGGGTCAGTCACTTACCAGAAGATATTGATTACGAACGCGTTATAGGTCACGGTATGAATTCAGCCGAACTTGAAGCGAATTCAAGGCTTGACAGTTACTACGTGCAAGATATGAACCTGGAGCCAAGGATTCCACTCAAGAATGAGTCGGTTGATGTTTGTCTTGCCGTTGCAGCCTGGCAGTACTGGACACAACCAGAGGAAGTTGCGGCTGAGATGCTTAGAGTAACAAGACCAAATGGTACAGCTATCGTTGCTTTTTCGAACCGGATGTTTTTCACAAAGGCACCTCAAGTTTGGACTGACAGCAATGACAACCAGCATCTTGATTATGTTGGTACTGTGCTAAAAGCCAATGGCTGGAGCGACGTGATGATCTTTGCAGAACAGACAAAAGCTAGCGGAATAAGGGGATTATTGGGTGGGAAAGGCGACCCATTTTTTGCTGTTGTCGCTCGTAAAAGCATCGGCTGCTGAGAGCCAATCATTGGAGAATTTTCTAGCGATTTTTGGTGAAGTGAGATCACACTTCGATCAAATTGAAGGTCTAACTCCACTTGAATCAAACAGAGCTAGCCAATGTATTTGGCTCCTGAACAAGAGAGAAAAGAACTTATAGGTCTAGGAAGCGAAGTAACTCACACTGAGCCCGACGACCAGTAATCGCATGGGCAGCCATCGCACCACTTGCAGCCACAGGAGGGATACCGATGCCAGGAAAACAACTAGCACCGCACTGAAAGAGACCCTTGATTGGAGTCGTCACCCCTGGGAAGAGACCCTTCGCAGCCGATAAAGCAGGTCCATAACTTCCTTGGTGTGTTGAAAGGTAATGATGATGCGTCAGAGGAGTCCCCTCCATCACCACTTGGCAACGACTGCGGATGTCAGGGATTCGTTGTTGCAGCACATCCCAAAAAACTTGACAGCGTCGACCCCGCTTTTCCAGATAGGCAAGCGTGCCCCGTTCAAGCTTGGCCCACTCAGACCAGGGTTCATTGGCTGGCGTGTATGCATGCAATACATGGTGTCCAGCCGGCGCCATGGACTGATCAAGAACAGAAGGAATCGAAACGACAACAGCATTGCGGTCAGCGTCAATTCCCCGCTCCCAATCTCCGACCCAGACTGTATGAATCGGAAGGTCTTCAAGACCGGTCGCATCAAATCCGAGATGAAGATGCAGAAAGGAATGACAAGCAGGTGTGGATTGCATTTCTTGACACCAAGCCATGGCAGCCGTTTCTGGTAGCAGTTCCGCCGTACCCCAAGCATCCGCATTGCTCACCACATAATCGGCATGCAGCGTTTCACCATTGCTGAGTTCCACGCCAACAGCTCGATCACCGTCAAGCAACACCTGACGGACTCTTGATCCAAGCTGCAAAGTGCCGCCATGCACTTCCAAACCGCAAACCAGAGCGTTCACCACAGACGCGCTACCACCACGCGGAAACTCGAGGCAAGATTCAGGATCAAACCAATCACCAAACAACGTTGCCATTGCTGCTGCGTTCGTGGCTCCCATCGGCATGCCGCTGATCAAAAAACACAGCAAATCAACCCAATGCCGAAGGAAAGGATCCTGCAAGTGCTGATCCACCAGAGGACCGAAAGCAGCACTGAGATGTCGGAAGGCAGGTAGATGCCGTACTAGACGACCACTACGCCGCAATAAAGGAACAATTCCATCCAGCGATGCTGGCAATGCCAACAAGGGCAATGCTTCTGCCGCAGCTGCAATCGGCAGAAGCACATCAGTGAAGCGCTGCCACTCGTCCACAGCTTCAGGTCCACGTAACGTCTCCACCACCTGCTCGAAAGCATCACATCCAACCCCAACGTGGAAAAGCCCCTCAGGGAGCATCACATCCCAGTCCTTGTAGGTCAGGACGTCCAAAGACTGACCCAGCGCACGCAGAATCTGAGCAAGCGGGTTAGTGCTGGGCCAGCGGGACAGACCGCTCCAAAGAGATGGACCTGATTCAAAGCGATAACCATGACGTTCAAAGCCATGGGCCGCACCTCCAGGCTGACTATGGGCTTCCAGAACCAACACCTCCTTTCCTGCCCGGGCAGTGAGTCCGGCACAACACAAGCCGCCAACACCGCTGCCTATCACGATCACCTCAGTGCTTTTCGGCATCGATCCCTTAACGACTTTCTCGTTGTAGTTAAGACAAACGATTGGTCTCAGGCAAAATCAGACAGACAAAAGATCACCAAAGTCACATTGAACCCCTAAAAAAGAGCCTACGCTTCCAGGCGATAGCAGACATTAAAAAGAAAGAAATACCTTCAATATATTATCTCAAACCACAGAAAACCGAAAATCACTGACCAGCCTGTCCATGAACAAATGGCCGCTTGATTTTATTAGTCACCGCCTCTGCTTTCCTCATAGCAATCAGGCAATTTAGATCTGAATCAACCAAAGCAAACTAGATTTGAGCCTTGGCCACTTTGAGCTCTCAGTTGAAATCATAACAAAAACCGCTTCAGGATCAAAGATCAAGACAATACCGACGACCCAAGCCTAACGAACTCACAAAACCCACCAATTTATTCACAAACAATTCATTCATGAGCAAATTCATTCATTAGCAGCCACTCTAATGCAGGACCTTTGAGCAATCGACAACCCAAATACCATGCAATAAACTATACACAATTAAGCTTGATCTCCCGACACCATTTTACATCAAGAACATGAACGCATACCCGGCATCCCAACAATGTCTGGCAAGTGATGCACAATTCATGACGATCATTCAACCCTTTTCTTAGATACAGAAAACTTGCCAAAGCATCGGCAAAGGCAAAAGTTAAGACTTGACTGTCTTTGCTTTGTCCTTCATAGACAATTCGATTCACAGCCAGTCACAACTAGGCTCGTATCAAGACATATCCCCATCTGACAATCCGCTGTAATGAGTAGAAATTTCAGTTTTCTATGCCAGAACCAAATTCCCAGGGCGAGACCCAGCTTTTGTTTTGGCGTCGTACGCCACCCTTAGTGCTTCCCATGGTGGTGTTGAGCTTTGGACTTGTGATTGCTGGGGCTGTTGCAGTGAGAGGGATTCGCACAGCGACCGACACAGTCACCGTTACAGGCGCCAGCACAGAGAGGCTAAAGAGCGACTTTGCAGACTGGACCGTGACAGTGAGCGGCAGTGGCTTGAGCCAGCAACAGGCCTATCAGAATCTTCAACCGGATTTAGAACGGACCCTCGCATTCCTGCGCGATGCAGAGATCCCCGAGAGCAGCACCCAACTAAGCGTTTTGAAGACTGACCGTAACGACATTCGAAATCGTGTCACCGGAAGCCTTACCAATACAGAGTGGACAGTGCGTCAGTCGATCCAGATTGCCAGCTCGGATGTGGAATTAATCCGAAAGGCATCGAACAGCATCAGCAACCTCATCGGTGATGGCGTGTCGTTATCAATTCAGCCACCGGCCTATACCTACACAAAACTGGCGGAAAAGCGAGTCGACATGCTTGCAAAAGCCACGTCCGATGCTCGAGATCGAGCTATTGCGATTGCTCGTCAAGCAGGGTCAGGCATTGGAGCCATTACCAATGCCGACACAGGCACATTTCAAATCACAGTGCCGAACTCAACCAAAATGGGGAGTTATGGCTCCTATGACACCAGCACTATTGAAAAAGACATCACCGCCGTAATGGGAGTGACGTTCAGAGTGCAGTGATCTTTCTTCCATTCATCCTCTTAGGACTGGCCTGGCTGCAGGAAGGCATCGACCAACTTCTTCTAGGTGGTCGATGGAATTTAGCCATGGGACCTGGAACTCCCTGGTGGACCCTTTTAACGGCTCCGTTCAGCCATGGAGATTTGGGTCACCTCATCGGGAATAGCGTTGTGTTTCTACCTCTCAGCTACCTAGTTTTGCTCAGAGGTCTCCGATCTTATGTAGCGATCTGGATCTCCGTCATTTTGCTCGAAATACCGGTCTGGATTTTTTGGCCTACTGGAAGCCATGGACTCTCAGGAGTCGTGTATGGCCTGATTGGCTACCTCCTACTCATCGGCTTTCTCGAACGAAGAGTCGTTGCAATCGCTTTGAGCATGATTGTGCTTGCTCTTTATGGCAGTGCCCTTCCAGGATTGCTGCCATGGGCATCACCTGCTGGTGTGAGCTGGATTGGTCATGCCAGTGGATTCACAGCTGGCCTTCTAGCTGCTGGAGCTATGTCACGAGAACCAAATCAGCCATCCTCCTGATCATCAACGGACTGAAGAAATCGACCAGACAGGCGAACAGCCAAGACAGAGCAGGCAGCTCCATAGCCAATAAAAGTGGCCACTTGACCGAAGGAGCCTGCTTTATAAACCTCTCCACCAAGCAACAACCAATCAACAACTGAGGAGGCGGTGCCCCAAACCACAACCCAGACCGAAACGTAAAGCATCCCTCTCACGGTGTTGTTCATGACAGCTCCTTTGCACAAGGTTTCGTTGATGAGACGCTAAGCCCACCATCAGTCTCATCAGAGCCATCTAGGATCGAGATCGCCTTCCAAGGGATGTCCCATGGCCAAGATCCAAAAGGAGGCACTGTGCAGAGGGATTGTCAGGCTGATTGCATCAGCCTGACAATCCAACGGCTTTTAGCTAAACACCTCTTAGAGATAAGCCTTTGGGGACAGTGCCACCAGTGACTGAAAGTAATCAGCAACAGCCAGTCGTCATCAAACAAGGAGGCGGCGGCACTGGCATTGGCCTGGTTCTGGCGGCATTGATTCTTGGGGGTGCAATCGTCTATTCCGTCACAATCTGGTCTAACACTCAGAAAAAAATGATCGAGGCGCCCAAAGAAGCAATCCAGAAGGGCGTAGACACGATTAAAAAAGCGATTCAGCCTGACTCCTGACCACGAGACCCTGAAAGTGCTGATCCGAAGACCGTATCAATAAAGGGATTCAAACTTCACCCTCCTTCAAGTGATTGCTGCTGGCTGTGGTGGCGGTAGAGGTCGCTATCTCCATCAGCATCAATCTCTGATTTTGTTCGGTCCTGGGCATGGATTCCGACCTGGAGAATTTCAGCATCTGTGACTTGTGGGTCCGAGCTAGCCTCATTTTCTTCCCGAGCGATCGCCCGCTGATAGGCAGAGGTGACGTCCGAAGACCCGCCGTTACGATCAGAAGCCATGGCCGCAGAAGCAGTGCCGTCATGATGGCATCCCTACATCTCAATGAGACATTGCTCAAAAAAGAGCGCGCCGCCCTTGTGCTTAAACGCCTGGAGGAGCACTATCCGGATCCCCCCATTCCCCTTGATCACAACGATCCATTCACTCTGCTGATCGCTGTCCTGCTCAGCGCACAATGCACGGATAAAAAAGTCAACGAAGTCACACCAGCATTGTTCGCGGCAGGACCAACGCCCAAGGCCATGTCGGCATTAACCAAAGACGAGATTTTCGGACATATCCGCCAGCTCGGTCTTGCCAAAACCAAAGCCAGCAACGTGCTCAAACTCGCTCAGCTTCTGATCGATCGACATGATGGGATCGTCCCCAGCAACTTTGAAGAACTGGAAGCCCTCCCAGGAGTTGGACACAAGACTGCAAGCGTCGTCATGGCTCAAGCATTCGGGGTACCGGCCTTCCCCGTGGACACACATATTCATCGATTGTCTCAACGTTGGGGGCTGAGCAATGGAGACAGCGTGGAGCGCACAGAAAAAGATCTTAAATTGCTCTTCCCTATTGAGAAATGGAACCGGCTTCACCTCCAAATTATTTATTTTGGTCGCGAGCATTGCACTGCTCGTGGATGCGATGGAACGATTTGCTCGATGTGCTGCGAGCTCTACCCGAAACGCCGAAGCCCAGTAATCTGGCGCAGGCCATAACTCCAACCGCAGAGCGAGTCAAACCTCTGTTACAATTTGTTGAGATTCATTTCAACTCATGGAACGTACGTCAGCTAACGATGCCTGGTTCCAGAACCAAGCAGCAGGCTCCATTCACCAAGACCAGCTCAAGAAAGTTGAACTTTTTAATGGCCGAGCTGCCATGCTTGGCTTCGTCATCGGAGTTATCACGGAAGGGCTCACGGGCCAAGGGATTCTCCATCAGATCGGCCTAGGGCCACTCGTTGACGGGTATGTGACATGCAGCACACAGATGCTTCCATTCTGTTTCTGATCAGAAATTGATCAAAAATCAGACCTTGGCGTCGGCCCCACAGCATTAGGGTTGTGGGGTTACAAATCGAAGCCATGGCTCGCAAGAGGCGCAAGCTCAGCAAAGACATGGAAGCCGAAATCAAGGCAGCCCATAAAAAAGTAGAATTCATTAGTGCGCTGATTCGAGATATCCGCGACGAAGATATTCAGAACGAGTACGCGGAAGCTTTTGTACAGGTCCATGCAGCGAGCACCCATCTTGCTCAGCTCTATGACGCTGAAGGGATCACTGAGGAAAGTGAAGGAACTCTTGTTTTATACAAGGGCTTACTCAATCAGTTCGAAGAGGATTATGAGCTGTAGGACATTTCCTAAATCTACCTTCAAACACTGAACTTTTGATAAGGATCCGTTAAAACCAGTTGGATTGCGAGGGAAGGATTTGTTCCATGGCAGATCAAAATGATCCGCGCTGGTTCACGTTGCTCATGGCCAGTCGCTGGCCTATTGCTGTTGTTGCTGCTGCCTGGGCATTGGCAGTAGCTGTAACGCAAATTCTCCGTCAACCCATTCCTATTGGACTCCCACTGGACCAACCGTTCCCCGTGCGTGTTGTAGGGGGAGTCACTATTGACGATCTCAAGGCTGCGGTGCGTGTCAAAAGTGAGGGTTCACTTGCCATCGATGCTGCAGGAAGCCTCCCCGTGCAAGGCCACGTTGCTGTCACCAAACCTGTGATGGTGGAATCCAACAAAACACTAGATGTTCAAGGCAAGGTTGTGGTTGATGAGTTGAAGGCTCCAGTCCAAGTGAAAGGGATCGATGAAAATCCCATTCTTGTGGGGACAGCTGATGAAGAACAACTGAACGTGGGTGGAGCCGTGGAGGTAACTGAGATCGGCGGACGAATCAATGTCCGACTAAGGGATGCGGCCAAATCAATATTGCCGATTCCATAAATGGATTCACTTCCAAGTGATCTACATCTTGCGGTCGTCGGTCACCTTGAGTGGGTCACCTTTCTTGCCGTCAATCAGCTCCCCTCTCCCGGACAGATCAGCCATGCCCATCGCTCCCTGGAAGAACCAGCTGGAGCAGGTGCCGTTGTGGCCGTCCAACTGGCGATGCTGACTGGCCGAACTGTGAACTTTTTCACTTCTCTGGGGAATGATGAGCTCGGCGCACGCAGTGAACAACGCCTGCGTGAGTTAGGTGTTAATCCGATCGTGGCCTGGCGTGACCAACCCACCCGCCGTGGCATCAGCCTTGTAGACAGCAGCGGCGATCGAGCCATCACAGTGATTGGAGATCGGCTAACACCTCTAGCTGATGATCCCCTGCCCTGGGATGACATTGCAGCTTGTGATGGCGTGTTCGTCACTGCCACCGATGCCCAAGGCCTACAACTGGCAAGAGCAGCCAATGTGTTGACAGCAACTCCACGGCTTCGGTTACCAGTTCTTCAAGAAGCTGGCGTCAAGCTTGATGCCCTGATCGGCAGCAATTTCGATCCAGGTGAGCAGCTCGAAGACGGTGCATTCACACCACCACCAAGTTTGCGAATCGCAACGGAAGGAGCTGCAGGAGGCCAACTACAGCCAGGCGGTCGATTTGAAGCGGCTCCTCTTCCTGGCCCCTTCATAGAAACCTATGGATGCGGTGACAATTTTGCAGCCGGAGTAACGGCAGGCTTAGCGGCAGGGTGGTCCACATCGGACGCAGTAGCACTCGGAGCGCAATGCGGAGCAACCTGCGCCACCTATTTCGGACCTTATAAGCCAAGCACCTAGCCAAAGCATGAAAAACGGCGCGCATCGTCATTCTGATCAAGCCCATAAAGCAAGACCCAAGACGGGTTTGATCGCCAAAACAGAACGAAACGCAGACGTTCCATAGGGGATGACCCACTCTCTGAACTGATGACAATAATTAGCGCTGCGCGCCACCTAAAGGTGTTAATCGATGGGAAAGGGAAAAAAGACCTTCTAGAATCGTGCCAGTTTGCGTAAGAAGATACTGGCCCTATTCCAGTCTTAAAAATGGAATTAAGTTCTTTTGTTTCTAGCACCTCTGCAATCTCCACTCTTCAAACTTCCAACAAGCTCGGCTAACATTTGACTTTGATCCAGTTGTGACGGTCGGGGCTGATGCAGACGAGCCGACGCATGTTTCTCCGGCTGGTTGCAACCGCTGCATTAACCAATGGCCTGGCCAGTGCCGTTCAATCCTCAGCTGAACCTAAGACATACCCAAAAGAAGCTTTGTCATCGCGAGGAGATCTTCGTCTTGGCTTGATCAGTGATCTCAATGGTCCCTATGGCTCAACCAGTTACAGCGCCAGTGTCTCAAAAGGGTTGCATCTCCTCTCCGAGCTGCAACCAGACCTGGTGCTCTGTGCAGGGGACATGGTTGCAGGCCAAAAACTCAGCCTTACAGATTCTCATCTTGAGGCGATGTGGGGCAGCTTTCAAACCACAATTCTCAACCCCCTTCTCAATCAGGGGATTGGAATGATCCCAGCTATGGGCAATCACGATGCGTCCAGCCAGAAAACAGCATCTCGTTATGTGTTCTCAAGAGAACGCCAACAGGCAGAGAGATTTTGGAAGCGTCAGAAGAGGCGTTTAGGGCTGGAGTTCGGAGACTCCATTCATTACCCTTTTCAATACATCGCAAGGCGACCAGGCTTATTCGTTGTGGTGATTGATGCGTCTTCCTCGCAGGTTGATGGCAAGCAACAACGTTGGCTTGAAAAGGCTTTGGCATCAGACTTCAGATCGTCAGAGGATTGTTGCCTGGTGATGGGTCATCTGCCTCTCACCGCCATCAGTGCTGGGCGTGATCGTGTCGGAGAATGCATCACAGACGCCATTGAGCTAACCGATCTGATGCAACGTCATCAGGTCGACCTCTATGTCTCGGGGCATCACCACGCCTGGTATCCGGGCGAACTTCGGGGACAGCGGGTCCTCAGTCTTGGGGCCATGGGAAACGGCCCCCGTCGTCTTTTGGGCAGGCAACAGTCATCCGATCCAAGTCTCACGCTGCTTGATCTCTTCCATCAAACCCACGCAGTGCGTGAAACCACATTCAGTCTGCGAACCCTTGAGTCGATCAGCGTTGATTCCCTACCCATGCAGCTGAGCTCAAAATCATTTCCAGCCTTAGCTCGACGCGAGACCTTCTGGTCTTATGGCTCCTGAAACGACCTGTCTTCAAAAACAGCGAAAAGATAAGCCCTCGCCAGAAGACGAGGGCTTATAAGTGCAGTAGATCTCAACCGAAGTTGGATTCCAGATCAACCGATGGCAGGTGCCTGAAGAGCCACAGGTGTGGACTCAGCAGCTGCGAGGTCGAGGGGGAAGTTGTGAGCATTGCGCTCGTGCATCACTTCCATGCCGAGGCCGGCACGGTTCACCATGTCAGCCCAGGTGTTCAGGACGCGGCCCTGACTGTCAAGGATGGACTGGTTGAAGTTGAAGCCGTTCAGGTTGAAGGCCATGGTTGACACGCCCATGGACGTAAACCAGATGCCGACCACAGGCCATGCTCCAAGGAAGAAGTGAAGGCTGCGGCTGTTGTTGAAGGAGGCGTATTGGAAGATCAGACGACCGAAGTAACCGTGGGCAGCCACGATGTTGTAGGTCTCTTCTTCTTGACCGAACTTGTAGCCATAGTTCTGGGACTCGGTCTCGGTTGTTTCACGAACCAAGGAAGAGGTCACCAGTGAACCATGCATGGCGGAGAACAGTGAACCACCGAAGACACCAGCCACACCAAGCATGTGGAAGGGGTGCATCAGGATGTTGTGCTCAGCCTGGAACACCAACATGAAGTTGAAGGTGCCCGAGATGCCCAGGGGCATGCCATCGGAGAAGGAGCCCTGACCGAAGGGGTAAACAAGGAAGACAGCGAAGGCAGCAGACAGCGGAGCGCTGTAAGCAACACAGATCCAAGGGCGCATGCCCAGGCGGTAGGAGAGTTCCCACTGACGACCCATGTAGGCAGAAATGCCAATCAGGAAGTGGAACACAACCAATTGATAAGTGCCGCCGTTGTAGAGCCACTCGTCGAGTGAGGCAGCTTCCCAGATGGGATAGAAGTGCAAGCCAATGGCGTTGCTGGAAGGAACAACAGCACCGGAGATGATGTTGTTGCCATAAAGGAGTGAGCCAGCCACGGGCTCACGAATGCCGTCGATATCAACCGGGGGAGCGGCGATGAAAGCGACGATGAAACAGGTGGTAGCGGCAAGCAGTGTGGGAATCATCAACACACCAAACCAGCCCACATAAATGCGGTTGTTAGTGTCTGTGACCCACTGACAAAAATTTTGCCAGCTGCTTAAGCGACCGCTGCGAACGGCAGTTGCCATGAGAAAAAAATAAAACGGGATCGATCAAAAATCCACAAAAGGGGACCCATGATCAGATTTAATGCTATGGAAAGATGCGGATAATTCATCGAAACCGAAAGGCTCTTATTATTTCGACAACATTGTTCATGACAACTTCATAAACAGTTCATGAAGTTGTATTAAGTGCTCGCGTATTTCTCGGTCTTGAGCCATTTCCTGGCTTGATCGACAAAACAGGCCAGGTCCACTTTCTCCTGCTCTGCCGCCTTCGCAACCAAAAGAGGGGCCTGGCGCTTGAGATCCTCAAGATCAGGCTCCGCAACTCCCGCATTCAATGCCATCCAATCAGCCATCGACACACCCACAACCCTGGTGAGGTAGGCCGCACTGAGTCCCTGCAACAGCCCAGCAGCCAACCATGTCCCTCCCTCAAGCTTGGCCATTCCGAGCAGCGCCTGTCCGCTCCACTCAACAACCCCCTGACCCAGAGCGGCTGTTCCTAACTGCCGGGCGACCATCTGCAGCACCTCGACATTCCAAGAACATCCCCAGATCTGAGCCATCTCTTTCACCATCAATCCATTCACGGCAGCGACTGCGAGGAGATCAACGCTTGGAACAGGGGAAGCAATCACAACACTGGCCACAATCCACTGACTTTTCTGCAGCAGAGAGCGAAATCGTTCCCGACGTAATTGCTCTAGCTCCGTTTGCCAGCGCCGATGAAGCGATGACAACAAGCGCTGCCTTGTGATTTCACGGGTCCTAGAAGGCTGTGAAAAGTGACGACGTACAGGAAGCAAACTGCGTCTTAAATCAGCTGACTCTCCGTTCCAGCACAACAAACGATCCGACCAAGGATTGGGTAACTGACACCTCAGAGCCTCCCGTTGCTCCTCGGAAGAACGCTCAAACGAATTTTCGATGAGCAACCACGCAGGTCGATCAGCTGGCAATTGTTCCAGTCTCAGAAGATCAGCTGCCCTCAACGGCAGCGGTAGTCCATACAAAATCACATCAAGTTGATCGAGCTCTTGAGGCCAGCTCCAACCATCAGCAACCACCGCAAGGGGCTTTGCAATGCAGAGCTCGAGTGGATTTGCACCAGCCAAAGCCGACTTGAGTAATGAAGCACCTGGATGCGTGGCACCTTCACTGATGACCACGCCCACACTGAGAGGTGCATGCTGAGCTTTGAGATGATCAAGCTCCTGTTCACGGGGCAAACGCAACCCCTCTAAGCCCAAAGCGTGCTCAAGCTCAGTGAACTGCCCAAGAACCGTTTCACAAAGCTGGATCCATCCAGTCGTGGACGCTGGCTCTGAAAATTGGGCGGGCGTCGCGGGACGGGAAAGCCACCAGAGGCCTGCCCCTATTGCAAGAAGACCAGCACCTCCACCAGGGATATGGATGAGGTCAGTAAAAAGCCAGCCTCCCAAAGCCAAGGTTCCTCCTGCCAAAGCAAGTTTCCCTGCAATGGATGGAATCAGCTTGCTGGTGCTGATGGATGGCAAGAGATCAGCCAAACGACTCATCAAATTGTGCTTCCTTAGCTCAATCTGTCTAGTTAGGACCAAAGATTGTGCACGCGTTAAGTCTGGCACCACTCATCCATCACCAACCACCAAGTCTTGAAACAAGCCCAAACTCGTCCACAAAAGGGCAAAAGGGCGTTGTTCGTGACCATCAAGAATGAACATGAGCACAGCCTTGAACGCAAACTGTTGACCAATTTGACCAGCGCATCAAAAGCCTCTATCGCGGACTCAAGGGATAGCAAGGCAGTTTTCTGATCAACCTGATCGGTCTCAACAGTTCAGGCTCAGCTGGCATGAGAGAACGATTGAGCCAGCACCTGTGAGGCTCTTTTTGTTGACTTGGATTGTGTTTGCCATTCGCTTCCTAACTAGAGCCCACAACCAGGATTTTCATCACAGAAAGAAAGAATGCATTCACGAAGGAACTGCACCCGCAGCTTTCGGGAGTGTTCGGTTGGCATGAAGATCCCCAGAGCAGCTTCCAATGACCCACGATCCTTGATGTCAGTTTCACTGCGCTGGATAGCCATGACCTTGAGCTGATCAAAGCGCATTCAATGATTGAGCTGATGAATGATTGAGCTGGTTGAAGTGTGACTGAGATTCAGATCCGAACCAATCGTCAACACCCCTCCTCTCGAGCAAAAGGACGATGCCAAACCTTCAATCACTTTCTGTAAAGCACACGAATAAAAAGGGATATCAAGAAAAACAGCAATTTGTGTTCGGCGATGCGTCACACTTGCGCCTAATTCCAGGCCTCGGGCCATGACTGATTCCAACAGCGATTCCCGTCAACAGGGCAGACAAGGAGAGGGCGGCAGGGGTTCCCGTGGCAGCCGCAATTCCGGAAACAGGGAGGGTGGCGGCTTCCGAATCCGACTCAGTGACAACGAAATGAGAGCAGTCAGGTCCCTTCAAGAGGCCTTCAACCTGCGCTCAACCGTTGCTGTCCTTGGTTTTGCCGTCCGCACTCTTGCTCAGATGCTGGAGGACGGTCAACTGAGTGAGCTAGTGGCCCAGCATCGCTCTCAAGGCAGCGGACGTCGATTCAATGCCGGTCGGGGAGAAGCCAACCGCTTAGATCTGAATCGGGGGCCACGACCTGATCCATTTGCCAGGCCAGCCAAACCCCAACCGCCAACCCCTGAGCCTGAGGTGCTACCTCAACTCGATGCTGTCGCTGAACAAGAACAGCAACCAGTTGTTGGCATGAGCGAGATGGCTGGTTCTCAAGCGACCGAACAAAACGCTGAGACAGGAGCTTGATCAATGGGGCGGCCGAGGGTTCTCTCCGGCGTTCAACCAACCGGCGCTCTGCACTTGGGCAATTGGTTGGGCGCCATTCGCAACTGGGTAGATCTGCAGCACAATCACGACACTTTTTTTTGTGTTGTTGATCTCCATGCCATTACCGTTCCGCACCAACCCGATCGCTTAGCAAAAAACACTCTCAGCACGGCTGCCCTTTATCTGGCTTGCGGACTCGATCCAGACCTCTCAACGGTGTTTGTACAGAGCCAAGTCAGAGCTCACAGCGAGCTTTGCTGGCTGCTCAACTGCGTCACCCCCCTGAACTGGCTTGAGCGGATGATTCAGTTCAAAGAGAAAGCTTTGAAGCAAGGCGACAACGTGTCGGTGGGACTTCTGGACTACCCCGTGCTGATGGCCGCCGACATCCTCCTCTATGACGCCGATCTCGTTCCCGTTGGAGAAGACCAAAAACAACATTTGGAGTTGGCACGTGACATCGCCCAACAACGGGTCAACGCTCGCTTCGGATCAGAGGAAAGCCCACTACTTCAGGTTCCAAAGCCATTAATCATGCGAGAGGGAGCAAGGGTGATGAGCCTCACCAATGGTCAGAACAAGATGAGCAAAAGTGATCCAAACGACAACAGTCGCATCACTCTCCTCGATTCCCCTGAGGTGATCACCAAGAAGATCAAAAGGGCAAAGACCGATCCTCAAATGGGTTTGGAGTTTGACAATCCAGAACGACCAGAAACAGACAACCTGCTGAGCCTCTATGCCCTTCTCAGCGGCAAGGGACGATCAAAGGCCTTTGAAGAGTGCTCAGAGATGGGATGGGGTCGATTCAAGCCTTTGTTAACAGAGGCCACTGTGAATGCTCTGGAGCCGATCCAACGCCGATACAACGAGCTGATGGATGACCGCGCCGAGCTTGAGAGCGTGCTGAAACAAGGCCAGGATCGCGCTGAAAGCGTGGCAACAGCAACAGTGGACCGCGTGCGCAACGCGATGGGATTCCTGAGAATGACCTAATCAATCAGGCCAACTTTGAAAAGTTTGTCTAATCACAAAATCCCTTGAAGAGGGCTTGACGTCATACCCCAATGACGTCAAGAGAGCTCGCCAAGGCAATGCGTCTCGCGAGTCTTGAACAGGGATTAAATTAAGTGTTTCTGCTCATGCACAATTCATAGGCACACGTCAAGGCCGGTAGGAGAAGACTCGCCAAAACCCTCTACTACTGACGAAGGTGGAGTCCACCTCTACGGAATTCCACCTTTTGTTGAGCCCCTTCACCAAGCTGCATAACACCGTCTTACCAGTCTTCAGACAAGCCAGTGGTGTCAGTGCTGTAAGCCTGGGGCTGTTTTTCGCTCTTGGCCACAGCCTTCATGCCGAACGCTCTACCGAAAAACTTGAACAAGCAGCCAGGGTGGCCTCAGCCCTGAAAAAAGACGTCGACACCGATCAAAAAGCTACCCCCTACAAGATCACTCCAGAACGACGTGCATTGCTAAACACCATTCGTTATGCGGAAGGAACTTGGAAAGACGGTCATGATCTTGGTTACCGGATTCTCTACGGAGGAGGTCAGTTTGATGATCTCTCAAAGCATCCAGAGAAGGTCATCGTTAAGCGATATACAAGTGCTGCAGCCGGCGCCTATCAATTTTTGCCGACGACCTGGAGAGAAGTGTCTAGCAGTTTGAATTTACCCAATTTCTCTCCAAAGCATCAGGACCAAGCCGCTCTTCATCTGGTTAAAAGACGAGGCGCACTAAACGAAGTTGATCAAAAAGGCCTTACTGAAAAAGCCATGAATAGTTTGGCGCCTGAATGGGCATCATTTCCAACCCACGCTGGGAAAAGTGCGTATGGACAGCCCGTGAAGAGCCATGCTGAGCTAGCCAGATTTTATTCCAAGAATCTTCAGGAGCTCCGTCAGGGCGCTTGATGTGAATCCTGGGCATTCGCCTTCAAGATATGAGCGGCGAGATTCCAGACCTCTATGCCCAGATGATTCCCTCGAGCAAACATATCCATCGAATTTGTCATTGCTGCAGGTGTCTGCTTCACCAGAGATCTAGGGGAAGCGATAGCTCTGCGGCTCTCATCTCTGCGAAAGGCCATCGCCTAAAGGTTCTCCACTCCCAATACCGAATCGGGGCAAACTTTTAACGATCCTGGCCATCAGGAACCAAAAGGCTGAAATCGTGAAAGAAAAAATCCAACAACGATTTGAGGAGTGCTTCAGCCTCTTCATTCATGGTGAATTAAACGCACACCAATAGGATGGCGGGCCCTGAACAGGAAATGGTGAGCAGAGACGCAGCAACCACATCAGCACAATCCCCGCAGGTGGTTCTGCCCAAGACCAGCGACAGCGAGACGCTGCTGAAAATTCGACACTCCATGAGTCATGTCATGGCCATGGCGGTTCAGAAGCTATTTCCAGCAGCCCAGGTGACCATCGGACCCTGGACCGAATCAGGCTTTTATTACGACTTCGACAACCCAGAACCCTTCACGGAAGCCGACCTCAAGGCCATCAAGAAGGAAATGGGAAAAATTATTGGCCGCAAACTCCCCTTGGAGCGCATTGAAGTGAGTCGCGCAGAAGCAGAACGACGAATCAAGGCCCAAAACGAGCCCTACAAATTAGAAATTCTCGAGAGGTTGGTCGAGCCAATCACTCTTTACACCCTGGGCGAGCAATGGTGGGACCTGTGTGCAGGCCCTCATGTGACCAACACCAGTGAGCTCAATCCGAAGGCCTTTGAACTCGAAAGTGTGGCCGGTGCTTATTGGCGTGGTGACGAAACAAAAGCACAACTTCAAAGGATCTACGGCACCGCTTGGGAGACTGCAGACCAACTTGCAGAGCACAGGAGGCGCAAGGAAGAAGCACTGCGTCGTGATCATCGGCGCCTAGGGAAAGATCTCGATCTGTTCTCCATCGAGGACGAGGCTGGCGCAGGACTTGTGTTCTGGCATCCCCGAGGTGCGCGCATGCGTCTTTTAATTGAAGACTTTTGGCGCCAAGCCCATTTTGAGGGGGGGTACGAACTCCTCTACACCCCTCACGTTGCGGACATCAGCCTTTGGAAAACCTCAGGACATCTTGATTTTTATGCGGAGAGCATGTTTGGACCAATGGAGGTGGATGAGAGGGAATATCAGCTCAAGCCGATGAACTGCCCGTTCCACGTCTTGACCTACGCCAGCAAACTTCGCAGCTATCGGGAATTACCGATCCGATGGGCAGAGCTCGGTACCGTTTATCGCTATGAACGCCCTGGAGTGATGCATGGACTGATGAGAGTGCGAGGCTTCACTCAAGACGATGCTCATGTGTTCTGCCTGCCCGAACAAATCAGTGATGAGATCTTACGCATCCTTGACTTAACAGAACGAATACTGTCGAGATTTGATTTCAGCAATTACGAAATCAATCTTTCAACAAAACCTGAAAAAGCCATCGGGAATAACGCAGTTTGGGAACTCGCAACCAAAGGACTGATTGAAGCTCTTGAACGAAAGGGATGGAGCTACAAAATTGACGAGGGAGGAGGAGCATTTTATGGACCAAAAATCGATCTCAAGATTGAGGATGCAATTGGTCGAATGTGGCAATGTTCAACTATCCAACTCGATTTCAATCTACCTGAGCGATTCAAGCTCGATTACATAGCTGCTAACGGGAACAAAGAGAGACCGATCATGATTCACCGAGCCATTTTTGGGTCTCTCGAACGATTTTTCGGAATTATGACCGAAAACTACGCAGGAGATTTTCCCTTTTGGCTGGCCCCAGAACAAATTCGATTACTGCCTGTGACTGACGAGGTGATGGGCTATGCGGAAGATCTACTAAGCAAGCTAAAAGCTGCTGGAATCCGCTCCAGCATTGATCGCAGCGGCGACCGACTCGGAAAACTCATCCGCACCGGAGAGCAAATAAAAATTCCTGTACTCGCTGTCATTGGAACCAAAGAAGCTGAAAAAGGCACCGCAAGCCTGCGCAGCCGTCGAGATGGTGATCTAGGCACTGTGACGTCAGAACGCCTAATCAGCACAGCGCAATCGGCAAATGAAGAGCGATTGGCCTCTCTTTGTTTCTCCACACAGTAAGAGCATTTTTCATGAGCCATCCTCCCATTCAATCTCTTTCAAATCTCAATCGATTGCGCACTGCACCCTCACTCACATTGAGCGAGAAGAATCTTCTAAAAAGCGAACTTATTCTTGAGATGGCTAACTACTCGTGGTTCACCATTGGGGTGATGGCATCTTCAAATGTTTTAGCCCTTCAGTCCTACAGAGAACTGGAAGTTAGCCAGGGGTGGGAGACACTTCCCCTTGCAGCCACGACAGAAGACAGCGGTCCTGTCTATCTCAAGGCAAACCAAAAGACCCGTTCAGTCCGTATCAGAATTGAACACGGCCTGGGATCTGGAATTTTAATTAGTGGCCACGGGCAAAATGATGAGCAGGCCGTCACGATTTGGGGGCCACTACCCCTTGACTTCTTTGCCTGAATACAATTTGTTGCCGGCCGCATGAGTTATTCGCAGGCTGTAACAAGCCTCTCGGGATGTCTCTTATGGCCACCTCTACTCTTCTTGCTGGAGATATGGGAGGGACCAAAACCCTTCTTGCTCTATTTGGTTTTGAAGGTGGGCAACTCACTAAGCTCCATCACCAACGCTTCATTTCCAAGGAATGGACATCGCTTAACCCAATGCTGGAGGCTTTTCTGAACAACAGGCCAAGCGATCTCCTAGCACCCAAACATGGTTGTCTTGCAGTCGCGGGTCCGGTGCGAAACGGCAGGGCTCAGATCACGAACCTGCCTTGGCAACTCAAAGAAAAACAATTAGCGACCGACGCCTCTTTATCGCAACTCGAACTGGTCAACGACTTTGGCGTTTTGATTTATGGATTGCCCCACTTCCAGGAAAAACAACAAGTTGTCCTACAAGATGGAACCCAAGATGAAGGCCCCCTGGCAATCCTTGGCGCAGGAACTGGCTTAGGAATGGCCCGTGGAATACATTCCAGCAATGGCCTCATTGCTCTGACGAGTGAGGGGGGGCATCGAGAATTTGCTCCTCGCACTGAGGAAGAGTGGGAACTGGCCTGCTGGCTGAAAGACACTCTCAACCTGAAGCGCTTATCGATTGAACGCGTGGTGAGCGGTACCGGACTTGGGCACATCGCGCATTGGCTTCTTCAAAAGCCCGAAGCAGAGCAACACCCCTTGCTCCCTATCTCAAAACGATGGAAGAAAGACAATTGTTGCGATTTACCTGCCCAGGCAAGCCTTGCCGCAGAAGAAGGAGATCCCTTAATGATGAAGGCAAGGCAAATCTGGCTGTCCGCTTACGGGTCAGCAGCAGGCGATCTAGCTCTGCAGGAGCTCTGCACAGGCGGACTTTGGATTGGTGGCGGGACTGCATCCAAACAACTGACTGGACTTCAGTCAGCAACGTTTCTCAATGCAATGCGGCAAAAAGGTCGATTTAACAACCTGATCAGCGAGCTCAGAGTGACAGCCGTCATCGACCCTGAGGCAGGCCTTTTTAGTGCAGCCTGTCGAGCCAGGACCCTGGCTGAGTCGAGTAGTGGGACACTGTCTTAAGTAGAGATGTTGGGATGGCGCAGCCGCGCATCGGCCAAACAGTGGTGGTGGATGTTCCCGCAACCACCGCAAATATCGGACCAGGATTCGATTGTCTAGGTGCTGCTCTGGATCTCAACAATCGCTTCATCATGAGCCGCATTGAGGGAGATGGGGAGCGATTTGAACTGATCATCGAGGGGCAAGAGGGTTCGCACTTAAGAGGTGGGCCTGACAATCTCGTGTATCGAGCCGCACAGCGTGTCTGGAAAGCAGCTGGCCAGGAGCCAGTGGCTCTTGAAGCTCGGGTGCGTTTAGCCGTTCCACCAGCCAGGGGGTTAGGAAGCAGCGCTACGGCAATCGTGGCCGGACTCGTGGGAGCCAATGCCCTTGTCGGGGAACCGCTGAGTCGAGAGAAATTACTTGAGCTTGCGATCGACATCGAAGGGCATCCAGACAATGTGGTTCCTTCGCTGCTGGGAGGGCTTTGCATGACAGCGAAAGCTGCTTCTCAACGCTGGCGAGTAGTGCGTTGTGAATGGATGCACAACATCAAAGCCGTGGTTGCCATCCCAAGCATTCGTCTCAGCACCAGTGAAGCGAGGCGTGCCATGCCGAAATCGGTTCCCATCGGTGATGCTGTCGTCAACCTTGGAGCACTTACCCTTTTGCTTCAAGGTCTAAGAACTGGCAACGGAGATTTGATCTCCGACGGAATGCATGACCGCCTTCATGAACCCTATCGATGGCGGCTGATCAAAGGTGGGAAGGAAGTTAAAGAGGCCGCTCTTGCAGCGGGAGCCTGGGGATGCGCGATCAGTGGTGCTGGTCCGAGCATTTTGGCTCTTTGTTCAGAAGAGAACGGCGAAGACGTTAGTCACGCCATGGTGAAAGCCTGGAAAGCAGCTGGAGTTGCTAGCCGTGCCCCACTGCTTAGCCTTCAAACCGCAGGAAGCCACTGGCAACCCCAAAATACTGAGTAGATCTACCCAGAAAGCCCCCCGGAGCTGATAAGTTCATTAACATTCTGTCTCATGCTATGGACGCCAATTTGCCGCTGACAACTGCGTCTCAGGCAACGTTCCCCTGGCTCTCCCTCATCGTTTTGCTCCCTGCAGCAATGGCACTTCTCATGCCATTGCTCCCTGAAGATGAATCGCAGCAATCACCTTTGCCGCGGAATCTGAGTATCGGCGTTCTTCTCATCGATCTCGTCCTGATGCTGGTGGTCTTCAGCCGGGAATTCGATCCCAGCAACAGCAGTCTTCAGCTCGTTGAACGAGTGAGCTGGCTTCCATCCATTGGTCTGGAATGGTCGCTGGGAGCCGATGGACTCTCAGCTCCATTAGTTGTACTGAGCGGCCTTGTCACACTTCTTTCCGTTGCAGCAAGCTGGAACGTTCAACACAAAACGAAGCTCTACTTCGGCCTTCTTCTGGTTCAAGCCTCCGCCCAGGGACTGGTGTTCCTTTCTCAGGATTTTCTGCTCTTTTTTCTGGCTTGGGAGCTGGAACTGGTTCCGGTTTACCTCTTGATCGCCATCTGGGGTGGCAGCAATCGTCAATATGCAGCAACAAAATTCATCCTCTATACAGCTGTCGCTTCCTTGCTGATTTTGATCAGTGGACTCGCTCTGGCTCTTTCCGGGGATTCCTTCACACTCAACCTGACTGAATTAGCGACTCGATCTCCAGGGGGGAGCTTTGGTCTGCTCTGTTATCTCGGCTTTTTAATCGGGTTCGGGGTGAAGCTACCGATGTTCCCGCTGCATACCTGGCTTCCAGACGCCCATGGCGAAGCCAATGCTCCTGTGTCCATGTTGCTGGCTGGAGTGCTCTTGAAAATGGGCGGATATGCCTTGCTGCGCTTCAACGTTCAGATGCTTCCAGAGGCTCACTTGATCTTGGCACCTGCTCTGATCGTTCTTGGCATCGTCAACATCATCTACGGAGCCCTCAATGCCTTCGCTCAAGACAATGTCAAACGGCGTATTGCCTGCAGTTCCGTGAGCCATATGGGCTTTGTTTTGCTTGGCATCGGTGCGGTAGATGCCCTCAGCCTGAGTGGAGCCATGCTGCAGATGATTAGTCACGGACTCATCGCAGCAGCCATGTTCTTTGTGACAGGTTGCTTTTATGAACGCACGAAAACACTCTCCATTCCAAACATGGGCGGACTAGCCAAAGTTCTGCCGATCACCTTCGCTTTTTTCCTAACCAGCTCGCTTGCATCGCTGGCTTTACCAGGCATGAGTGGATTCATTAGTGAAATCACCATTTTCCTTGGCATTACCAGTCAGGAGAATTTCACCACCATGTTCCGCATCACCACCATTGCGATTGCAGCCATCGGCCTTGTGCTGACACCGATTTATCTCCTCTCCATGTGCAGGCGGGTGTTCTTCGGCCCCAGGATTCCAGCCCTTGCTTTTATCGATGACATGCGACCACGAGAACTCGTGATTGGACTTGCCCTGATGGTTCCCACATTGGTGATTGGAATCTGGCCTCGCATTGCGATGGATTTCTATGAAGCCGCCACTGAGACTCTCGCCTCCGATCTCGGCACTCATAGCCTGGTAGCTCTCACGACCCTGCTTCCGGCGGGCTGACAGTCATGACCACCCCTGAATTGTTGCGCGGTCATGGCCTTCCGTGCTTCGGGGCCATCAACGCCTCTGAGGTGAACGCCCATATCCCAGAACTGATACATCAGTTAGAAGAACAGCTCAGCACACTGGAAAGCAACCTGGAGCAACGTCTCTTAGAAGCAGAAGCAACTCCGCTCAGCTGGGATGAGGTCATGACACCACTCCATCTGATGGGAGAACGATTGCGCTGGAGTTGGGGGGTAGTTGGCCATCTCAACGCCGTTTGCAACAGCACTGAGCTGAGAGAAGCTTATGCCTCTCAGCAACCCGACGTAGTTCGCTTCAGCAATCGCGCAGGCCAGAGCCGAGTCATCCATGCGGCACTGGAACACCTTCAAAGGCACCCAAGTGAACCTCTTGATGCAACTCAGAGCAGGATTCTCGAAGCCGAGTTGTTGTCAATGCGAAATCGGGGAGTGGGCTTAATTGATTCTGAACAAGCCACTTTTAACAAAGCAAGCGAACAACTGGCCTCACTTTCCACACAATTCAGCAACCATGTTCTCGACGCCACTCAGAGTTGGAGCCTTGTGGTCCGTGATGGTGAACAATTAAATGGCATTCCTGATCGAGCCTTAGAGGCCTTGGCGACTGCCGCGAAGGAGGCAGGAGATCAAGGGGCTGATGGGAGGGAAGCAACTGCATCGGATGGACCCTGGCGTCTCGGTCTTGATATGCCGCGATACTTACCTGTTCTGACCTACGCAGATAATCGCAGCCTGCGAGAAACTGTTTACAGAGCCCAGGTCAGTCGGGCCAGTGAAGGAGAACTCGACAACGCACCACTCATCGAGGAAATCCTTGACCTGCGAGGTCGTCAAGCTGCAGTGCTGGGTTATGCGTGCTGGGCTGATCTAAGCCTGGCTTCAAAAATGGCTGAGAGCGTTTCTGCCGTTGAACAACTTCTGGAAGAGCTTCGCGCAGCAGCCCTACCCGTTGCTGAACGAGAGATTGATGAATTAAGAGACTGTGCTCGTAGCCACAACGCAGCAGAAGCTGATGATTTCGCACCATGGGATGTGAGCTATTGGGCCGAAAAACTTCGGCAGCAGCGGTTCAACCTCAACCAGGAGGCTTTGCGTCCATGGTTTCCACTCCCTCAAGTACTGGACGGACTTTTCCATCTCTGCGAACGTCTTTTCTCAATCCAGATTCAGGCTGCTGATGGCGAAGCCCCGATCTGGCATCAAGATGTGCGCTTTTTCCGTGTCAGCGATCAAACGGGACAACCACTCGCGGCGTTTTATCTCGATCCCTTCAGTCGACCCGCTAGCAAGAGAGGTGGAGCCTGGATGGATGAATGTCTTAATCGCTCTCGAAATTCAGAGGGAGAAGTCATCAATCCAGTGGCGTATCTGATTTGCAATCAGAGCCCGCCAGCTGGGGAGACTCCAAGTCTGATGAGTTTTGAGGAGGTAGAAACCCTGTTCCATGAATTTGGCCATGGCCTTCAACACATGCTGACAACGGTGGAACTCCCTCAAGCATCCGGAATCAACAATGTGGAATGGGATGCAGTGGAACTCCCTAGTCAGTTCATGGAGAACTGGTGCCTGGATCGGAAAACCCTGATGGGAATGGCTCGCCACTGGAAGACAGGAGAACCGTTACCAGAAGAGGACTACAACAAACTGCGAAACAGCCGCACTTTCATGCAGGGATGCGCAACGCTCCGCCAAGTTCACTTCGCGTTGACCGATATTCGCCTTCACAGTTCTTGGACTCCAGAGCTTGGTGAAACTCCAGATGATTTCAGACGGAAGATCGCAGCCAACACAACCGTGTTGCCACCCATCCCAGAGGATCGATTTCTTTGTGCTTTCGGCCATATTTTTGCTGGTGGCTACTCCGCTGGTTATTACTCCTACAAATGGGCCGAGGTGTTAAGTGCTGATGCTTTTGCTGCTTTCGAGGAAGTAGGACTTGATCAGGAAGAGAAGGTCCAAGCCACCGGTGAACGCTTTCGCAAGACGGTGCTGAGTCTGGGCGGAAGTCAGAGTCCAGCCGATGTGTACAAATCTTTTAGAGGACGAAATGCCAGCACAGAAGCGTTGATTCGCCATTCCGGATTGACGGCAGCCAGTCATTGACCTTTCGGACATGGAGCATGATCTACTCGCTCTGAGTTCCAGCTGGGACAATTCCGAATCGCTGAGCACAATGTCGTTGCCTCTTCTCTCCCTGGCAGAGGCTCTTGAAAACAGCAGCCTGAAGAGAGGAATCAGCCGTAGAGACTTTCTTGCGGAACTCCTTAAAGACGTTCACCATCAACGGCTGCTTCCGCTTCTTGCCATGCTTCCTCGAGGCTGGCGTCAGTCTCCTGCTGCTCTACCAGAACAAGTACGAGGTCTTGGGAGCTTGCTTGAAAAGGGTCTGATGAGTCCCCTACTTTTAGCGGCATTCGCCGATGACTTGCAGCACTTACTCCCGCCTAGAAAAAACTTCTCCCCTTCAGCATTGAATCGCTGGTGCCAGCGCTACATCCAAGACTCCAGCAACAAGCAATGGCCACTCCCTGATGACATGGAGAAGTTGCAATCCCAGGCATCTGAATCCCTTCTGCAACAACACGACACCAATGAAAACCGTGTTCAATCAGGACTAGCTCAGCTGACATCGTTGGGTGGGCAGATCACCTGGAGCAATCGTGGGCTGTCCTACCTGCAGTCTGCAGAGGCGCGACAAAGGAATCAAACAATGGCGCAGGTATTGAACGCCTTAGGGAGCAATCTTCTCACTGGACAGAGGAACAACTTTGAGCCCTATCGATTCGAGGACCAGACCAATGGCAAAGATCTGATCAACTGGCTCAAAGCGCGAGGATGGGATTGTCAAGCCAGGGTGCGTGCCAGTGTGGCCAGCTTCGGACTAGGAGCCAGCACGCCCGCTGACGATCACAATCATTGGCGTCAAATACCTCTGGCGGTTCCCTATAGAACTGGCTTGCAAAACAAAAACGCAACAGAAATTGCAGCCTTACTCCCTCACGCTTGCCTGGAGATGGAATTACAACCACCTGAGGGAGAAAGCGTGTTGCTGCAGTACTACCAAGGCACAGAGGGTTTGAATGGTTGGGCCGCAATGAATGACCTGAATCGTCCTTGGCAGAACGGACGAACCAACGGCACAGTTCAATACCCCCAAACACCATTTCGCGATCAACAGCTCGCGAATGCTCTCGATCTCTGCGAGCTCATGGGCGCTGTTCACAACAGCGAAGCCAGCATGGAAAATCTCCAACTTGGTGGATATGGAGCTATCGGTTTCTGCATTGACTCCACGGCACTTCTTGAACAGGCCGTAACAGGCAGCACCAGCCTGTTTCCACTCACAATTGGAGGATTTTGGCGCGAACGACTGCGTTCACAATTGCATCGATTACTCGAGCAAAAGATGCGTCCAAATAGTGAAGCTGTTGATCGCTACAAGCAGGCACTTGAGACTCTGCCTCAGGATCTCTATCACAATTCAGACAGCCGGCACGACGCGATGAGACGACTACTAGCCAGTCAACCCACAAACAGCCCTTTTCTCCTCATTCAACATCTTCATCAGGGAAGGAACTAATCACACTACGTTCCAGTTCACGACAAATTGCCGCAACTACTTTCTGACGGAAGGCCTGACTAAAGGGACCCGATGAACCGTTATGACTCATGCACTCGATTGGGTAACGATGCAAAGAATGAGTACGCTGCCAACGATTCCAATTCGTCAGAGGCAACAAGCTCAAGCGCCCTGGGTAAGCAAGACGTCCGAAAGCTGCAACCGGGTCCTTGCTTCCAATCACCATCGCTACATCGTTGATACTTTCAAGTGCACCATTACCACTAAAAACCCCACAAACCGTGATCACCTGAACAGGAATGCTGCAGAGTTTCTGCAACATTTCAGCGGTGCCAATAGCCATTTCAGCTCCTCCACTATAACCAACCAGAACAACACGAGATGCATGGGCAGGGTGAAAATGCAATTGCTCCAATCGCCTTGCAATTTTCAAAGCCAACTCGTAATTCATCACGGGTCCATAACGTCTATCGGAAGAAATACCCACCTTAATCACATTATTTGCCTGAACGCAAAACGCACAAAGGAAACGAACAAAACCATTTGGATGATGCTCTTGAAGAGCAAACAACCACTGCCAGAACCATCGGGAGTATGAGGCAGATCGAAGCCCTACATCAGTAATAGTGTAGGCTTCAATCCCCTTCACCAACAAGGAGTCTTTATCAATTTCAGACTCCAAACAATTCAAAAATTCTTGAACCCTAGGCGGATGACTCTCTTCACTTTGATGGATACCATCTAAATAGACCAAAAAATGGCGATGTGTTGACTGTTTTTGCTCATTCTCAACGAACAAACCGCTTGCATCAGGAAAGCTTTGCATCCACCCTTCCCAGAAGACGAAATCAACCATGACCGAATAGACACCAACCAGAGCAAGCACAACAACCAGCACAGCTCCTGACCAGCTGAGAAGCTCTAAAAGCGAACCAGATTGCATCAGCGAAGCAGCATCTCGTCGAACCACACCGGCACCAATCAACATCAGAATGCCCACGACAATCAAGGCCCCAATCAAGACCCTTGCGCCTAGGCGAATGCCGTGCCTATGACTCCGAATAACAGCATTACTTTTGGTCATCGTTGTATTTGAAGAGCAACTTCTTTAGCCAAAGTGTCATAACTCGAACGCCAACGCTGAGCGAATAATGCACCCACAAGTAGCAGAGCAATCACGTATCCAGGAAGACAAATTACAAAAGCATGCAGCAAAGGTATTCCATACATCGCATTCACCAAAAGCATCATATTGAGGTGAATAGAAGCTAAAAGAGCAACGGCAATGAGATCACTGACATAAGGGGCCGCAACCAGCACATAAAAAAGGCCAGGCCATAGTGCTATAGCCATACGATTTCCAAAACTAATTGGGTGCAACGGAATTCCTTCCAACACAGCCAGCATCAGGCAATGACAAATAAGGCAAAGCAAAAGAGCCAAACTGAGCACCAAAGCATCCACCATCATGTGAAAGAAGATTTGCCTTGGAGTAAGTCGATTTGCAAGGAGAGAAAACAAATGAGAAGCAGACATGGACAAGCCGACTGCAACAAGCAGTCCTACGCCCGTATCAAGGGCCAAAAGGACCTGGCCCATTGAAACAAGCGACTCAGTGAGTTGCTGAAGCATCAGCTCAAGAGCCCTGAAGCTGAGGACGATTAACTATCCACAAAACCATGATCGAAAGAATGGCACAGTAAAAGCACCAAACAGAATTAAATGTGGCGCTATAGGTCAACCAAGTAAGAAAGATCGAGGCAAAAATCAACACCCCAAACAACTTAACAGCCCGATCGCTAATAGCAACCAAGGGCAAAACAATAAATCCCCAGTAAACAAGCTCGCCAACAGGCTCAGTGTTCACAAAGTTATGAAAAATACTATTCAGGTTAGAGACGTCATACATCAACCGTCCATTGCTAAATACAGAAGGCTGAAGTGCTGGTGGGTTCAATAAAAGAGGTGTGTAGAAAAAGATACCTAAGACCGTAGCGACAATCGCCACCCATTTTAAACGCCGTTGAAGCCCTATTGAATCCGTTGTTCTACTAATGGACCAGGCGCTCCACGGAATCCAAATCATCCAAAAACAATAGGCAAAAAATAGAAATCCGAGCCCAGCAATCGATGTCAAAGGTTCAATCTTTCCACTGACGATTCCAGTCCATTCCAACCCTTCAATAAACTGCTGAAGACCAAAAAAGAAAGGAACCAGTGCTAACGGTTGATAGCCAGGCCGTTCAGCCTTGGCAGCGAGATGATGGGAATACAGCCCTAAGGGCATAAGGACCGCGGATGCAGTGAAACTCGCAGATGCCGAGAAGCACATGAGCTCAGATCAAAATTAACTAACAATCAAGCTTGACCACTCAAGCCATTATTGTCAGTCAATCAATACGAAGCGATTCAATCAAGAGATCGAGCGATCTTGGGTGTGACATCAATTGCTGATGAGTGATTACTGGCACCTCCATTGCCTTCCCAATTGGAAGCACAGCTTGCCATCCAGGAAACACCATTAGATCCCACCGGCAGAAGAAGCTGATGCAATCCACACTCTCCAAAGCAGCACAATCCAGATTTAAGGAGCGCAGCAATGAACTACCGCGCTTCATATCTGCCAAACCAGCAAATAAACAACCAGGAATGCATTGTGCTGTCAATGTTCCCCGCTGAGGACTCCCGACACTGATAAAGCGTTGTGTTCGTTTGGCTCCACCGAACTCTTGGAGCCAAATCCGAGCAATAACCCCACCCATCGAAAAACCAAGCAAGTCGATTGGCCTCTCCACTCCCCACTGTTCTTGAATCTGCTGATCAAGCTGTTTAGCGAGCGTGCGCAGGGGCGTCGCTCCGAAGCGGTGGGGCAGATGAGGTGACAACAAGGGGCGAGGCTGCACTTCAAGGCGACGCTCCAGGCGTGAAAACAATCGAGGGGTATCGAGAAGGCCATGAACCAAAACGAGTGGTCGTAAGGCATCTTGAGATTTCATCAAGAGCTTGACTGAGGTGGCCAATGGCGCCAGCGTTCAATCGCAACCGCACCGGTAAAGCCAGGGATGGGTGGATTGCACTTCTGCAAGATGAGATGAATCGGCAACGGACCGTATAGACGATCTAGCTCCTCAAAGACCTCCTCGCTGAAACGCTCAATGGTGGAGCAACGCAGTCCTCTCACCATCTGCTGAAGCGCCCTGACTGCCTGGCTGTAATCAGCAGTAGCCCTGAGATTGTCAGCCTTGGCTGCTTCACTGAGATCCAAGCCCAGTTTGATGTCTAGTCGAAACCATTGGCCATCTCTTCGTTCATGGTCGAGAACACCAACATGAGCCCAGAGGCGCAGATCTTGAATGTGAATCCAATCCAAAGGAGTCAGTTCAGTCCCAAAGGAAGGTCGCGATGGCTGAACTGCTCTCGCCCCTCAGCAAAATCAGCAGCGATATGCCCCTCACCGCGCAATCGATAGCGATAGGTCACCAAGCCCTCCAGCCCCACAGGTCCACGTGGCGGCAAGGTCTGGGTACTAATCCCAACTTCTGCGCCAAAGCCATAACGGAAACCATCAGCAAAACGCGTTGAGCAGTTGTGATAGACACCGGCGCTATCTACTGCTCTCAAGAATCGTTCAGCGGTTCCCAGATTGGTAGTGGCAATCGCCTCGGTATGACGAGAGCCATAGCGCCTGATGTGTTCGAGTGCTTCGTCGAGATCCTTGACCACTCGCACAGAAAGCACCAAATTTAAGTACTCCTGGCTCCAATCCGCAGCAGTGGCTGCCGCTTGAACACCCAAGGCTCTACTCGCTTCATCGCCGCGCAAAAGCACACCAGCATCTTTAAACGCAGGAATGGCCTCCTGAAGAAATCTCTGCGCAACCTCCCGATGAACCAATAGCGTCTCGATCGCATTGCAAGCTGCGGGATACTGAGTCTTGCTGTCGATGGCGATGCGCAAAGCCTGCCCAAAGTCGACCTCTGCATCCACATACAGATGGCACACACCATCGGCATGCCCGAGAACAGGTATCCGGGTGTTGTCCTGGATGAAACGCACAAGCTCATTGCTCCCGCGAGGAATAATCAGATCTACAAGACCATCAAGACGAAGAAGAGCCAAGCTGTCCTGACGGGTAGTCAGCAAGTCCAACGCATCGTCTGAGACAGTCGTGCGAGCCAAACCCTCTTTCAAGGACTGCATCACTGCGTGATTGGTGTGTTTGGCTTCGCTGCCACCCTTCAGGATGGCGCCATTACCAGAGCGAATCGCCAGCGCAGCGATTTGAATCACAGCATCAGGCCTGGCCTCGAAGATCACACCCAAAACTCCAAGAGGAACGGTGACCCGCTCCAACACCAACCCATCGGCAAGCTCACGATGCAATTGTCTTGCCCCAAGAGGGTCATCCAGTTCAGACAACTGACGGACCCCATCAATGGCTCCGGTGAGTTTGCTCAAATCCAATTTCAGACGAGCAACCAATGCTGGGGACAAACCATCGGCAGAGGCCTGAGCGAGATCTTCCAAATTCGCTGCAACGATACGATCCGCATGAGACTCAAGAGCCGATGCCATCTCCGACAGCGCCTGTTGTCGCCTTGGATTGGAACTCTGTCCCAACTCACCAGCAGCATGTCGCACTGCCGTAGCCAGACGCAAAAGATCAGCTGATGGTTCAGGCACACCCTCACTGGTCATTGTTGTGTCCTTGTTCTTTGGTTCATCATCACGGTTCACGTCACAGCAATCGATCAATTGCTAAGCGCGCAGCCCCCAGTCGGCCTGCTCCATTGCCAAGCGCACAGGCTTCAATCCTTAAGCCTTCACGACTTACAGCCTGGACTCGACGCTCAACTTCTTGGCGCACAGATGGAAGGAAATGGAATGCAGCTCCCGCAATTCCACCTCCCAGTAAAACCAATTCTGGCGTGAACAAATACACCAGAGAGCTGATGCCTACACCAAGAGTGGACCCGTAATGGGACCACACTTCTTGGGCTGTCAAATCCCCATTGGAAGCCAATGTTGCCAACTCGGCTGGATCTCCGTCCCAAAGTCTCCTCAAGGCTGAAATACTCGTGAATTGCTCGAGGCTGCCTCGATTGCCGCTATTGCAAGCAGGCCCGTTGGGATCGAAGCCAATGAGCCCAGGTTCTGCCGCGGCCCCGTTGTGTCCCGTGAAGAGAGCACCATCAAGCATCACTCCACCACCAACGCCTGTTCCAAGGGTGAGCAACACCACATCACGACAACCCTGTGCGGCTCCTTTCCATGCTTCTCCCACCAGAGCGCAATTCCCATCATTGGCCAGGGTCACTCGACGCTGAAGACGAGACTCGAGCCAATCAGCAAGGGGCACCTCCTCCCAGCCGGGAAGGTTGATGCAAACCCTGGCCACACGAGCTTGCAAATCCATCGGGCCAGGAAGGCCAATCCCAACAACTGACGCGCGACGATCTGGATCTAGCACTTCAATGGCCTCAACCAATGCAATACAGACAGCGCCTGGCATGGCCGGCTGAGGAGTCGCTATCTCCTGTTTAGACAGAAGACTGCCATCCAATGCAAACCGACCAATTTTGATCGCAGTTCCACCTAAATCAACTCCAATCACCTCAGTGGAACTCATGGCTTAGAACCGGAAGAAAACCTGCAGCTGACTTTGCCAAGTGCCCTGAGAATCAACAGATCCTGAGATACTCAGATTTGGATCTATTTGATAAGTAAGGCTTCCCTGAGGAGGAATATCATCTCGACTAGGTGCAGCCAAAACAGAGAAATTAATCCGATCCGAAATGTCCACGCCGAGATCAGTAACGATTGCCAGTTGTGGTGGAACACGACCAGATACTCGCTCACCTTCATTACTCACACCAGGTGTCACGTAAGTGGGATAAAGTGCAAACTGAAGACGTTGACTGAGGGCATCGGTAAACGTTCCGAGGATCGGAGACAGTAAGGATTGACCGACCACTGCTGCAAGTGCCGTGCCAGCACCTGCTCCTGTTAACCCAGACAAAGAGTTACCTCCGATCAAACCAAGAAGCTGGGCCTGTGACATAGGAGGCGAACTGCGCAGCAAAATATTGTCAGCGAGACGATTAGCAGGTCCCTCGGCCTGAAGCATCACTTTCACCAGACGCAATTGCCCTCCAGCTCCAAGGGTGCCTGTGCCATTGGTGTCAAAAACTGAAGTTGAAGAAGTATTGCTCCCGATTCCAATATTGACGCTGTCAGAAACCCTGGTCTCCATTGCGACATCAACATATGGGATCAAACCGAGCGAAGGCGTAAAGACTGCAACATTCGGAGCTCTTCGATCCAAATTAAAGGTAGTGGTAAACATCGACACACGACCTGTGAGCAACTGAATCACACCCCTTAATCGAATATTTTTGTCCAGAGGTCCATTCACAGTGATTAATCCGGCCGTAGTGAAATTGGCTACAGGTTGCACTTGAACTTTTAAGTCAGGTCCAAACTGCAGACGCAAGTTGTTAAATCCAATAAAAGGTAAATCAGGGAGAGAGGCCTTAAGCGACCGGCTTGGATCGCCTTCTATCTCTGGACCAAGCAAAACCAGAGGTTTTTGAAAATCCCAATTCTCCTCAAGCAAAGCATTGGTAGTGACCGCTGTGTTGGGAGCTATGGCTTTCACAGTCGAAACGCTTTTCTCGTCATCGTTCACTGCTTTTGAAAGCATGATCTTTCTAGGTGTAATTGTCCCTTCACTCAGCTGAAGACCCCCCTGAATATCAGGACGGACAAGTGCTCCACTCACACGAAGATCAGCAGCCAGAGCCACATCAGCGATAGGTAATTTGATCCGTGACTTCTCAATGGTGATCGTCAATGGAGATTTTTCAGTGGCAGGATTGAACAGCGACAGAGCACCGCTGGCGTTGAGTGTTCCAGACGAACCAATTTGCCCCTTGAGTTCCTGCACCTCAAGATGATCAAAATCAAAGAAGACAGAACTATTAACATTGCGAATATTCTGTTGCTGAACAACAAATTCTCCTTCGTTGATCTTGAAGAAGCCATGGGCTTCAGGTGCTAAGAGGCTGCCTCCAATCAAAAGAATTAGATCAGTACTCCCTTTGCTCCACTGAATTGCATCTCCAGAAAATCCTGCCAAAAAGCGCAGTCCATCGCCCTGACTCTCAACCCTTACATCCATTGAGCGATCAGGGGTGATTGGGACCTGTCCAATCAAAGTCAGAGGCTCTTCAGCCCCTTCAGCCCGCAAGGCCAAATCAAGCTGCAAGTTGTTATTAACAAACCGCACCTGACCGCGATCAAGAACAATCGGCTCCTGGCCAACACGTGCCTCCTCCAATACAAGCTCAGTAGTTAGCTGCGGAGCGCCCTTATCAAACTGATAGCTGCCCTTCAGACCGAGAGCCCCTTGCAAGGCGGAGGGAACTGGTGCAACCAGAGCCAAGAGACTGAAAGGTAAATGGGCGAGAGAAAAATGTCCTTCACCGCCCTGAAGAGGGCCCTTGAGCTCAGCGATGAACGGTTTCACCTGCAGAGCGATGTCTTCATCCTGACCATCAATCCACAGATGTCCACGTGCTTTCAGATCAACATCCAGGCGGGTCAAATTTGGCCCCTGAAGATCAATGACAGCATCCACTTGTCCACGCAGATCTTCAGGATGAAACGCTTCCTTCTCTCTCCTGTCTCGGCGTGCCTCATTGATCGCCAATTGAGCGTCTCTTAAAGCCCGGAGCTGCCCATCCAAAGAGCCCCCAAACGTGTTCACCAGCAAGGTGCCTAAATCAGTTGCATCACCTTTAGAGGCAGGAAGCTGCTCAGCCAGCTGAGGAAGACTAAGGGCACTATTGGTAAGCCACCGTGCGCTGAGCCCGCGGGCCTGAAGCTCAGCATCAACCTCAGCGTTAAGTCGCCCATCCGCTTGAAACGTGATCTGTCCAGTGTCAGGCGGCAACATTTCACCGCTGATTCCATAGCGATCGTTCTTGTACTGGGCAGTCATCAAAACCTGCCGCAGCTGAATCCCCATCAATCCAGGTTGAGAGAGCGCAAGATCGGCCTTCATGCTCCAGGGCTGCAAACTCAAAGAACCAGAACCACTCAGACGGCCATAAACACCCTCCCATCGCTGTTTCGGTGGTAACTCCAACTCCAAACCATCCACGCTCAGATCGTTCGCAGTCCAGCGGTAGAGAGCAGGAGTCCCACTGATCTGAAGCTGTCCATTTCTGCGCTGCAGGCGCAAGGTTTGCGGTAACCAATTAGCTCCGAGCAGGGCATCAAACGAGCCTGGGATCACCGCACCAACAGATGCCATCCGCAGCTGACCACCACCACCAGGTCGCCCCTCAAAACGACCCTTCCAGTTTTCAACCAGGCGAATGGCACCCGCCCGGGGGCTATTGACCTCGATCTGCAGATCAGGCTGGAGCGATTGAAGAGGGCCACTGATCTTTCCTTTGGCAGCGATCGAGCCGTCCATCACCGTTCCCAAAAGGGAACCAACCCTGCTGAGTGGATACCCCTCCAGTCGCAGATTGGATTTCAACTCCCCTACCCGAATCCCACCCTTGCCAACTTGAAGAGGCAAGGCAGCCTCTGCATTGAGCTGCGGACTTCTGAATCGTTTCAGACGTAATAAACCCTGTTTCGCAGACCAATCAACCTGAAGCGACCAATCCTCCAGCAAAGGATTGTTGATTTGATTCAAGGCCAACTGCAGTCGAGGCGCGCGAGTCGGGCCAGACACTCTCAAGCCCCCTTTCAGAGGGTCCTTTGTCCCCAACAATGCAGGAACTAAAGGCAACCCCTTCCATGCTTGACCACTCAATAGAAGCTGCTGTGTCTTGACATCCAGCTGAGGAAACAATGGTCCCTTTGCCTTGACGACTAAGCCTGGGGCTCGAAGAGAAAGGCGATCGAGAGTGGCTTTCCAATGCTTGCGACGACGTCCATCGCCACGCACCTGCAGATCAATCCCAATCGGTTGGTCAAGGAGATTCGACGAGGGAAGCCGCCATGCCCCCGCCAGTCTGAGTCGAGGCTGTGACCATTCCCCATTCAGTGTGAGAGCTAACTGGCTGTCCTTATTGATCTCCTTCAGAATCGCTCGGAGATCAAGGTTCTTATTCAGCTGAAGTTGACCGCCAAGACTGGCCCGATAAGGACCATAACTCCACTGAGTACGCGGAATAGACAGACGATCATCCTTGCAACTGAGACGCAACTGGCGAGATTCAAGTGAGTGTTGAAGCGGTTCTCCACTCACCTTCACACCCACAACAGATAGTGCACCTCCACAGCTGGCTTGACCTTGATTCCATCCAACCGTCAGATTGCCACCCACTTGGCCTTGCATCTGAAAAGGCTTCTCCATGGGAAGCAGACCATTCAATCGATCCAGACGAATTCGCTCAAGCCGCGTACTGATCTGTAATTCAGGATGGTCCCAACGCGCACGACCTTTCAAGTTCAGCGTGCCGCGATCCGGCAGACGCACCTTAAAAGCTCCATCTGCCCACTTTTCATTAAGACGCAATCGGGTTGCTCCCGCCAGCGACAGCTGAAGCTGTCCGGGTTGAACGCGAATTTTTGCCGGATCAACAAGACGAACGCGAAGATCCACTCGTTGATGAAACTCACCATGCTTCCTGGGGCCTGGCACCCAAAACTGTCCATTTTGATTGCGGCGGAGGTTCACATTGACCCCCTTCAACCTGGCCACTAACACCAGCCGGAATTGGCGAATGCTGGATAGAGGATCGATCCCCAGGGTCAGTTTCTGCAACCGAAGAGTCGAGGCATCGTTGGTTCCTGGGGGAATACTGATCGGTCCAATACCGATTCCATGAAGGCCAAGTCCGCGGTAGGAGCCGATCTGAATTGGATGCCCCAGAGGACTAGCCAACTGTCGTTCCAGGGATGGACGCAGCCGATCCACAGCACCCGCGATCAATCGGTCAACACTGATCCAAACGGCAGCAGCAGCCAAAACAGTGAAACCAAGTCCAGAGATCACCACTCTTGGAGCCATCGCGCCTCTGCTTCTGCTCCGCATTGATGAACGTCATCCCGTCCAAGGTCGACGCAATATAGGGAGGAGATTTGTCCCTAACCAGCCCATGCCTCTTATTCAATTGCTGGAAATGTCCAGCAAATGGCTGGCCTGGAGTGGCCTAGGCCTCTCACTCATCACATTGATTGCATTCTTGATGCGATGGGGACTGCGTTTTCGCCTTGTTGGCGTCAGTAGTTTTACGTTCCTGTTGGCAGTCAGCTGCTGGGCTTTTTCAATCAGTTATGCCCCCCCGATTCGTATAGAGGGGGCACAGCAAGTACCAATTGTGTTTGACAACGGCATCAATCTTGTCGTAGCGCAGGCTGCAAATGGATTCCCACAAGAAGCCATCACACCCACGCTGCAGCAAGTAGCAGCAAATCTCCGCCCCGGAGGACGCAATGTTGAAGTGCGTGTTCGTCTCCGGCAGCTTCAGTCCGTTGATGAAGGAACCTCTAGACCGGTCGTGCTGGGAGAAACCATTCGAGACTTCAGGCAGAGATGAACGCAGACAACCCTCTCAATGAGTTGCCTCAAGGTTTTAGGGATGAGCACCGAGATCTTCAGAAGGCTGGAATTACCACATGGGGACAACTACGCGTCCTCAATGATCAAAACCTGAGTCGTCTAGTAAGAACAGGCCGCTCGACAGCAAGCCATCTCAAACGCCTTCGCGGCATGGCCGAACTCGTTTGCTTGTTAGAGATTGCTCCAGCGGATGCAGCCTTGCTGATGCACTCAGGATTTGGAACCGTCGCTTCCGTCGCGACCTCGTCTCCGCAAGAGATTATGAACCGCACCGGCCGCCTTGAACGCCAGCTGGGAAGTGGGAGACCTCCATTGGTGAATCTTGCAGTTGCCCGACATTGGATCCTTAGAGCAAAAGCCAGGCAAAACATGAACTGACCGCCCGCAGCGGCAACCGTCGTCTCATGCGTTTCAAATAGAACTTAGTTCATTAAGGAGGAACCATGCGTCCCCTCCATCAGGCTCATAACAAGGATTTCTTTTTGAGACATCTGGCGATCAAAGTCCTACCAATCGCCTTACTGATGACAGCGTCAGCTGGTTTTTCTCAGTCAAGCCTTTTAGAAACCGTCAAACGAAATCCCGGGGAAGCCAAAGCACTCTGCCAGCAGTTCAAATCATTGAACAGCGAGGGGAAATCGGCCTTGTCCTCTCAAGCCATCAAGCAACTTGCATCTCAACGCAACCTGAGCACCAACGACGCAGAAATTCTTGCGACCTACGTGATCGGATTGCACTGTTCGGATGTTCGCTGACGCGACATTGCTGACTCCAGATCGCGTGTCCCTGGTGACACGCATCTGGACTCCTGAAGAAGGTGGACCATGGCCAACCCTGCTCATGCGACAACCCTATGGAAGGGCTATTGCATCCACCGTGACGATCCCTCATCCCCAATGGTGGACAGACCAGGGATTCGCCGTTTTTGTTCAAGACGTACGCGGGCAGGGCGACTCAGAAGGAGTGTTTGAAGGTTTCAGCCAAGAAGCTGCAGACACTGCATCAACCATGGCTTGGCTTCGAGAACGACCCGAGTGCAATGGGCGAATTGGCCTTTTTGGATTCTCTTATCAAGGTCTGACCCAGCTGCTTGCACCAAAGGACTGCCCAGCGCCTGATTGCCTCGCTCCAGCCATGTGCGGTTTGTCTGAGCGAGAGCATTGGAGTTGTGATGGCGGTGCTCACTGGTGGCACCTCGGTCTTGGCTGGGGCTTGCAGCTTGCCGCTCTGCAAGCCAAGCGACGCAATGATCAAAAGGCTTGGGATGAACTTCACAATGCTCTTGTGGATGGTCGCTACTTGCACGAAGGAGTGGCTCTTTTAGAGCGTCATGATCCCAATGGAATGGCGCTCCGCTGGTTGCAACAAAACCCAGACCAGCCCGCCGACTGGATTATCCATAGTCCATCGGAATCCTGGATATGCCAGCCAATGTTGCTGATCGGTGGCTGGTGGGACCCTCATCTTCGTGGCCTCCTTGACCTTCTCGCAAAGGCCAGAACAAGTGGCGGCAACCCAGAGGTTCACATCGGACCAGCCAGCCATCTGCAGTGGTGGCCGGAAACCTCCAAACTGCTGCTTGATTTTTTCAATCATCATCTCAAAGGCAATCCCACTAGTACCCAACAGCAAACAGCAACGATCAGGCTCTGGGACCAAGGAGATGCCACATGGTCGAACAAAAGCGAAAACGAATGCTCTGCTCATTCCTGGCAGCTGAGCAGCAAAGGTCTTGCTTGCCTTGATGTCCACGATGGTCAATTGCTCGACTCAGCCACTCCTGGATCAGGAGAGTGCGCAATCGTGCATGATCCTTGGCGTCCTGCACCTTCCGTCGGTGGGCATTTGAGCCCAACCGCTGGTCCATTCAATCGGAACGCCATTGATCAACGGTCTGACGTGGCCGTATTCAACTCCGCACCTCTTCAAACATCACTTCAACTTTTTGGCCGCCCAAGGTTGCGAGTTGAGGTAACCGCGGATCAGCCGGCTTTTGATCTCTGCGCTTCGCTTTCAAGAGTGCCTGCTGATCAAGAAGCTGATCCAGATCAGGTGCAGCAACTCTCCACAGGTGTGTTGCGAGTTCACCGGATCAACGATTTGGCATCCTCCGAGATCACGGTGGAACTTCAGCCGCTCCTCGCTAGCTTCAAGCCAGGTGATCGTCTGCGGCTTTCACTCGCTGGAGCTGCTTGGCCAGCGATTGGCATCAATCCAGGAGATGGCGAGCGATGCTGTGGCCCGCCCAACAGCGATTGCCGAGTCATCACCATTTATTTGCAGCTGGAGAAAGCGACACTGCAAATGGCGCCACTAGTTCTGACCCAAGCAGGATGAACTCCGGCAAACTGACCCCATTACTGAACCACATTCATGAAGCTCTCCTCCTGCCTTCTGGTCTGCGCTCTGGCGGCACCGGTGCTGCAGGTGTTCCCTGTGCCAGCGGCCCGAGGAGAACAGCTAGTAGCCCAGGGGATATCGGCCCCCCGCACCCCACTGAGCGCCAGCCAAGCCACGCAGGCAGCAGATGCACTTTTGACTGCTCTCCAAACCCGTAATGCGCAGGGGTTGTTCGATCTCTTATCGACTCCTCTTCAAAACGCAACAACTGTTGAACAGGTACAAAGTCGCTTGAAGAAGGCCCATCGCATCAAATCCACTCGTGTGGTGGCGATTTATCCAGGCATGGATGACACCACTGTGGATGTGATTGCTCAAACCGAGGATGGGAACAAAGAGCTGCTTCTCGTCCTCGACGATGACGGAAAGCTCGTGGCTTGGAAATGGCTGGGCGAAACTCTGCCGATCGAGACAACTGCTCTGAAATTTGTCCGTGATCTAGAAGAGCAACGTTGGATTGCAGCTCGCTACTACTTGTCTCTTGATTTCCAGAAGGAGATCTCTCCTGAAGATCTTCAACGCAAGTGGAGCAAGTTAAGCCGAGTGCTTGGCGGGGTTAAACGGATCAAAAACGCAGTTGTGGCAAGCCAAGGAGGCGAGCAACAACTCGTGTTAGTCACCATTGAATTCGGAACGGTGACGGACAACCTATTTGTCATTTTCGATCCTCAGGGCAGGATCATCAACGTGGACTTCTCCGAGGATCTGGTTTGATCTCAAAACCCTAAGAGAATCCATGTAAACAAGGCGGGGTTTCCGCCTAAGCTCCCGGCCAACGAAGATCATTCCCTGCATGACCAGCGCTGTTCTCAACTGGATTGTTCAGGACAGCCAGAGGCTGGCCGAATGCCGGCATGACCACCCTTTTTCGCTACTTGGCCCCCATCAGCTGGAGACAGGACAGTGGGTCGTCAGAGCTTGGGTTCCCGAAGCTGACACTGTTGAACTGCTGCTGGACGGGCAGCACCTTGGGATGGAGACCCCACATCACCCTTGGCTTTTCGAAGCAGAATGTTCACGGGATCCTGGTCTCAACTACAGATTGCATATCAGCCGAGGAGGGATCGAGCACGAACAATTCGATCCTTGGGCCTTTCGTCACGAGTGGATGGGCGAGATGGATCGCCATCTCTTCGCAGAAGGCAATCACCATCACATATGGCGTCGGATGGGAGCACACCGCTGCCAACAAGGAGGCATACAGGGTGTGATGTTCTGCCTGTGGGCACCGAATGCACTGAGTGTCAGCGTGATCGGAAATCTCAATTCATGGGATGGCCGCTATCACCCGATGCAGCAAAGGCTTGGCGGGATCTGGGAACTCTTCATTCCCGAGCTTGAGGAAGGACACCTCTACAAATACGAAATTCGCACACAAAACGGGCACTGTTATCAAAAAGCCGATCCCTATGGCTTTCAGCATGAAGTCAGACCGGATACCAGCTCAATCGTCAGCCATCTAGATGGATTTCAGTGGAGTGACGACAGCTGGATCAACAGCCGCGATAACCGCAACCCCCTCGATCAACCGATCTCTGTCTATGAGATGCACTTGGGCAGTTGGATTCACGCCTCTGCTGACGATCCTTTCATCGAAGCCGATGGCACCCCACGACGCCCCGTACCTGCGGCCGATCTCAAGCCAGGGGCTCGCCTGCTCACCTACCAAGAGCTTGCAGATCGCCTGATTCCTTATGTGAAAGATCAAGGATTCACTCACATCGAACTGATGCCGATCACCGAGCATCCCTTTGATGGATCTTGGGGATATCAAGTCACAGGCTGGTATGCACCCACAAGCCGCTACGGCACGCCTGACGAGTTTCGAGCCTTTGTCGATCGCTGTCATGCCGAGGGGATCGGAATCATCATCGACTGGGTGCCTGGGCACTTCCCCAAGGACAGTCATGGTCTTGCCTTTTTTGATGGCTGCCATCTCTATGAACACGCCGATCCACGGATTGGCGAGCACAAGGAATGGGGCACTCTGATCTTCAACTACAGCCGCAATGAGGTCAGAAACTTCCTGGTTGCCAATCTGGTGTTCTGGTTTGATCAATTCCACATCGACGGTATCCGGGTGGATGCAGTGGCATCCATGCTTTACCGCGACTACTTGCGACCAGATGGAGAGTGGTTAGCTAATGAGAATGGCGGTAGAGAAAATACCGAAGCAGTTCGCTTTCTCCAGCAAGCCAATCACGTTCTTTTCGAGCACTTTCCAGGAGCTCTCTCGATCGCAGAAGAATCCACCACTTGGCCGATGGTGACTCAGCCCACAGAACACGGCGGACTTGGGTTCAACCTGAAATGGAACATGGGTTGGATGCACGACATGCTCGATTACTTTGAGCTGGACCCATGGTTCCGACAGTTTCACCAAAACAACATCACGTTTTCGATCTGGTATACGTACACCGAAAACTTTATGCTTGCCCTCAGTCACGACGAAGTCGTACACGGCAAGAGTCATCTGCTTCACAAGATGCCAGGAGATGACTGGCAGAAGTACGCCAACACGCGTGCCTTGCTTGCCTACATGTGGACCCATCCCGGCAAGAAAACGATCTTCATGGGCATGGAGTTCGGCCAACGTGCTGAATGGAATGTTTGGGGAGACCTGCAGTGGGATTTGCTGAATTACGAGCCGCACGTTGGCCTTCAACGGATGGTGAAGGAGCTGAATGCGCTCTACAAAAATGAACCTGCACTTTGGCAGGACGATTTCGATCAATACGGTTTCCAGTGGATTGACTGCAATGACAACCGTCACTCCGTCATCAGCTTCATGCGTAGAGAGAGCACACGCGGCTCCTGGTTAGTGGTCGTGGCCAACTTCACGCCCCAAAGCCACTCCAACTACAAAGTGGGAGTTCCAATGTCTGGCTTCTACGAAGAAATCTTCAATACAGACGCTGCCAAATACGGCGGCAGCAACCTTGGCAATCTTGGTGGCAAGCACACCGAGGAATGGGGAATCCACGGCTACGACAACTCATTGGATCTCTGTTTACCACCTCTCAGCCTCATGGTTTTTAAGCATGACCCCAAAAAAAGTTTGGATGAAGCCAGCAGCAGAGAAAGTCTTTAGATTCAGGTGATGTGACAAAACTGGCCGGATCGCCCAAAAACACAGCGATTTGGTCAGTTCCCTCAGGTAGGTTGCCGCCTTGATCTTCATGCATCCATGAGCGACACCCTGCCCCTATTGCTCCGTGCTGCCCGCGGAGAAGCGGTAGAGCGTCCTCCTGTTTGGATGATGCGTCAAGCCGGTCGCTACATGAAGGTGTATCGCGACCTTCGCGATCGTCACCCCAGTTTCCGCGAACGATCTGAAAACCCTGATCTCTCCTATGAGATTTCCATGCAGCCCTTCAAGGCTTTCCAGCCTGATGGGGTGATTTTGTTCTCGGATATCCTCACTCCACTTCCCGGCATGGGAATCGACTTCGACATTGTTGAAAGCAAAGGGCCTCAAATTGGTGATCCAATCAGAAGCCTCAGGCAGGTCGAGGCTCTCAAGCCTCTCCAACCTGAAGAGAGCATGTCCTTTGTGGGAGAAGTGCTTGGAAGACTGCGCGGGAGCGTTGGTAATCAGGCAGCAGTACTCGGATTTGTAGGCGCCCCCTGGACCCTTGCCGCTTATGTCGTTGAAGGGAAAAGCAGCAAAAATTATGCGGTCATCAAAAAGATGGCCTTTCAGGAGCCTCAACTCCTTCACAAACTGCTGGATCACTTCGCACATTCAATTGCCACTTACCTGCGCTATCAAATCGATTCAGGCGCACAAGTCGTCCAGATGTTTGACTCCTGGGCCGGGCAGCTCAGCCCTGCTGATTACGACACCTTTGCAGCTCCTTATCAGAAAAAAGTTGTAGATCTGGTCAAACAGACCCATCCAGATACCCCCTTGATCCTTTACATCTCCGGAAGCGCAGGGGTCTTAGAGCGAATGGGTCGAACAGGTGTTGACTTCATTTCCCTTGATTGGACGGTCGATATGGCAGAGGGGCTCGCACGTTTGCCAGATCACGTAGGAGTTCAGGGAAATGTCGATCCGGGATTGCTGTTTGGCACCACTGATGCCATTCGAGATCGAATCGATGATTGTGTGCGTAAGGCGCGTGGTCGTCGCCATATCCTCAACCTGGGGCATGGAATCCTGCCTGGCACGCCCGAGGAGAACGGCCGCGCTTTCTTTGAAGCTGGCAAGACAGTCATGGACCGAATCGGGGTTACTGCTTGAGCACAGCACAATCCCGAATCTTGATTACCGGCGCAAGTGGTTGCGTTGGTCAGTACATCGCCTCTTGGCTGTTGGAACATTCGGATGCCGATTTGCTGCTTTGGCTCCGCGACCCCTCAAAACTCACTGCGATATCAGCGAATCAATCGCGGGTGAGGCTATTAGTAGGGGATCTACGCCAAACAGACAGATTCGCAAGCGAATTATCAACCGTGACTCGGGTGATACACACCGCGACTGCATGGGGAGATCCAGAGCGAGCCCATCAGGTCAATGTCGTTGCAGTGAAGAGATTGCTCGCTCTGCTGAATCCAATCGTGATTGAGCAAATCATTTATTTCTCTACAGCGAGCATTCTTGATCGATCATTACAACCGCTGCAAGAAGCTCTGGCTTACGGAACTGAATACATCCAGACCAAAGCACAATGCCTAAGAGAACTAGAAAATCACCCCTTAGCTGAAAAAATCGTCGCTGTGTTTCCGACATTGGTGTTCGGCGGAAGGGTTGATGGAACAAGCTCCTTCCCGACCAGTTATTTGACAAAAGGATTAGTCGACGCCAGCAAGTGGTTATGGCTTGCTCGTTGGTTGAGAGCCGATGCAAGCTTCCATTTCATCCACGCTGCCGACATTGCTGCAATCTGCGGAATTCTCTCTACAACTCCACATCAATCCAACCCAGAAAGCGGTCAGGGCCCAGTACGCAGACTCGTGATGGGACAACCCTCGATCAGTGTGAATGAAGCAGTTTCCACGCTTTGTCGCTGGAGAGGTATCGCAAGAACCCCTGGGATACCGCTGTGGAGCTGGCTGATCGAAGGTTTGATCAAAATCCTGCCGATCGAAATCAACGCTTGGGATCGCTTTTCGATCCATCAACGCCACTTCATTCATGATCCCATCACGCAACCAGAACGATTCGGCGGTCAAAGCCATGCTCCAGATCTCGAAACAGTTCTCATCGATTCAGGGCTTCCTCATCGTGGAAGCATCTGAAGAGAGTTAAACTATGGGAAATTTTATGAGCTCATGATCAGCCGTTTGCGTTCTCTCTTGTCAGCCGCGCTTTGTTTCGCACTCTTGCTGAGCCTTGGTGTTGGCACAGCCAATGCTGCAACTGTTGAAGTCAAGCTAGGAACAGATGCTGGGATGTTGGCTTTCGAGCCCAGCTCGATCAACATTAAAACCGGAGATACAGTCAAATTCGTTAACAACAAACTTGCTCCTCACAATGCAGTCTTTGACGGTCATGACGAACTCAGCCATAGCGATCTAGCTTTCGCTCCCGGTGAATCCTGGGAAGAGACTTTTACTGAGGCTGGAACCTTTGATTTCTATTGTGAACCACACCGTGGCGCTGGCATGGTTGGCAAAGTCATCGTTGAGTGATTTCCTTAAATCAGCACTTGAACACAAGTCCGGTGAGCGTTTTAACAGATGCTCACCGGACTCTTTTTTTTGGCTCGAAGTGGATAGGGTTTAAGCAAACAAAGCTGATAGCGATGCCCAATCCCGTTTCCCTAATCGCATTGGTCCTCACCATCAGTTTAAATCTCGTGGGCATCTCGCCTGCATTGGCTACCGACAGTCCCATCCCTGATCTGGACCACGGGAGCCAGCTGTTTTCAGCAAATTGCGCGGCTTGTCACATGGGCGGTGGCAATGTGATCAGTGCATCGAGAACATTGAGCAAAAGCGATCTACAAGCTCATCTCAATGAATATCGTGATGACCACCTTGAGGCTATAGAGCACCAAATCGAAAACGGAAAAAATGCAATGCCATCATTCGTCGACAAGTTAAGCGAGCAAGACATCATTGATGTAGCTGGTTTTGTGGAGCTCAAAGCTGAGAAGGGATGGCAGCGATGACGAGGCAGGGATGGAAAGACTTCTTGCACTCCTTAGAACGAAGTCCAGCTCTACAACGTGAACTGAACGCCTGCAAAGATATCAACGATGTTCTTGACCTTGGTATGCGATGTGGATTTGCAATTTGCCTAAAAGATCTCAAGCACGATGCTCAAGCCGAATCCATCGCACAATGGTTCAAGATGAGCACGATACAATAAAGACGCTCCTTAATTGCACATCTGTGAGTGGATTTTACAGATTCGGATCTCTTTAGTCACTCACAGATTGATCAAAGTGAATGAAACAAACAGCGCAGAGTTTGATCGAATCTTTGAAATATCTTGGGAAGACTGTACACCCATTGAAAGGATCGAGTGTCAATCTGATCTTATTTATAAAGAAGCGATCATTCTGATACGCCAGAAGCTTGATTCACGCTCTTTCCGAAACTGGTACTAGAGAGCCACGAATCGCAAAACCAAACATGGCACACAGCGGAAATCAGAAAGGTTTCGAGCAGGATGTCATCTCCAGTCAAACGTCACAAGTTAGTCCTCTGACTTGTGATTGGATCGTGATGCAATCCTGGCATCAGCCCAACGGGAGAAGAAGTAAACAGCAATAAACATCGGCAAATAAGCGAACCACATGTTCTCAAGGACAAGACCACTATTATTGATAAGGACCAAGCCCCCATATCCGACAACAAAATAGATTCCAGCTCTACGAAGGGCCCCAGCTTGCTTAGGATTCATCACGAAAGAATCGACTCTTCACAAGCTAAAAGAAAAGCGCATCATGCAAAGAACTGTGTTTATCCTTTAACACAATAAAAACAAAACAATACAGATCACACTATGGGTAGCTAATGGAAAGTCCCCTATGAATCCAGCCTCACCAACATAAGCCGATCCTACTTTTCATAGTCCATCAACTCATTCAAGCCAAGAGAGCAATCCTACGCAACAATTATTAGCAGAACAGCTAAACATTAAATCGAAGGAATAGCCAGCTTCAGCCGCCCACTCATCTCGATCATGCAAAGCAGTGACGATCAACAAAAAACATTCGATTTCTCGAGCAATTTACGTGAATTATTACAATCATAGACAATTTTATAGGCAGAAATCAGCAAATAAAAAACGATGTATCCCTAGGGAAGCAAAATCAGGAGCAAGCCAAAAACAACTTCTAATGGCTAACAGTGAAACCCCTACGCCAACAAACGAATGGAATAATTGTAAGCATCATCAAGACACTATAAACGGCGGAAGGAAGACTAAATCGACTCAATTCACCCTGAACCAGTTCTTCACTGATCAGAGAACCCACAACAATACCAATCGTTCCATTTTGAAAACCAGCTTCTACCGCGAGAGCAGTATTCTGAGACGGTTTCAAAGCAAGCACACTTCCGAGCCCTAATCCGATAGCAAGCATTAAAAGGTTGAGAAGTAAAAGAACTGGGCCAAGGATTGAGAGATTAATAATAAACACATCCCATTGACTCATCAATGCTCCCAGAAGAACCAACACAAACAAACCATTTGCTATGCGACCACTTGGAAGTACCAATCGAGCTGTTAGCTGTGGAGCAACTTGATTGAGCCAAACCCCAAGAAGAACAGGAAAAGTGGCCAGAAAAAAGACTTTTAAGCTCAAAGACAGTATGGACAAACTAATATCTTGTTGAGGCACCAGAAGTGGAGCCGTCAGACTTAGGACAATAGGCAGAGTTCCTGCGGTTACAAGGCTGGCAAGTGCGGTATACGAGATCGAGAGCGCAACATCACCGCGAGACAGTTTTGTGATTACATTCGATGTAATTCCACCAGGACAACAGCTCAATATCATCACACCCAAAGCAAGATCTCCATCCAATTCGAATAATTGGAGCAGGATAAAAGCCAGCATCGGAAGAATAACAAGCTGGGCAAGTGCACCTGCAAACAAAGCTTTTGGCTGCTGAAATGCAATACTAAAATCACATGGATTAAGGGACAATCCAAGCGAAAACATTATGAAAGCAAGGCTTCCAGCCAACACGACTTCCATCAAGATCCTTTAGCCTCTAGATCAATTTTTACTGAGTGTACACATCCCCTAATCATGACAAAACCCATCAAAGAGTCCTCTCATGATTTTCTAAGGAAAACCAAACAGACCCCTTGAACAAAAAAAATGCTATCCCTGATAACAAATCAGGCGAACGAAATAAACATCCTGAAACAGAAATTAAGATTGAAGTTATCAGGGAACGGCGACAGATTCATTCTTTGCCTTAAAAGCACAACAAGGAGGCACATATTTACCTGGAATGGGCTGCTTGCGTGCTCCCCTAAGGCAGGCTGCAAAACCAACGCAAACCTTGTAATCCAACATAAAATAGATTGCAAAAACAGATGCAACCGCACACTCACTTTCATATGTCTATCGATGTTCCATCATGTCCTCAAACCCCTTGCAGCTCATCACGAATTGTTTGCAACACAGCAAGGTACAAAGCCTCATCGATCTCACGAATGTCATATTCTGTTGGCATCGCTCCATGGTGATGTTCATGGACAACGGTCCAGCACTTACGCTCCACATCAAGAGGATTGTCCCCATAGAGCGCGTGCACTCGCTTCACCAGTGCATTGATTAAGGCAGGATCATTCCCCATGCTGATTTCCATTCGTCTAAAGAGATCGGCTGACCCTACACATACAGGTCGGTAAACCGTAGACACCGCAGAGACCGAACACTATCGAACGGTTCTCCGCTCTACAAAGAGAAGAGATCCTCATACGGTGCCAAACAACAAGACGTAGCAAGGGACATGCAACCCACAGCAGAACAATTCACTGAAAAGGCCTGGACCGCAATCGTGTCTGCCCAGCAGCTGGCTCAGAACAGACGTCATCAGCAACTCGAAAGCGAGCATTTGTTAGCGGCTTTACTGGAGCAAGAAAGCTTGGCCGGTCGAATCCTCGATAAAGCAGGTGTCTCGCCATCAATGCTTCAAACAGCGATCGAAAGCTATCTCAATCAGCAGCCAACTCTTACCGCTGCTCCTGAATCCGTGTTCTTAGGCAAAGGCATTAATGCCGTGCTCGATCGGGCTGAAACGCTGAAGCAAAGCTACGGCGATAGTTTTATTTCGATTGAGCATCTTCTACTAGCCCTTGCCGAAGACGGTCGTTGCGGCCGTCAACTTCTTAGTCAAGCCGGTACAGATGTTTCCCGATTAAAAACCGCCATTAATGCCGTGCGTGGAAGCCAAAAAGTGACCGACCAAAATCCCGAGGGAACCTATGAGTCACTCGAAAAATATGGTCGAGATCTCACAAGCGCTGCCCGAGACGGCAAGCTTGATCCCGTCATTGGCCGTGATGAAGAAATACGGCGAACGATTCAAATCCTCAGTCGGCGCACTAAAAACAATCCTGTTTTGATAGGTGAACCAGGGGTCGGAAAAACAGCGATCGTGGAAGGACTCGCTCAAAGGATTGTGAATGGCGACGTACCTCAGGCGCTCCAAAATCGTCAATTGATTGCGCTGGATATGGGCGCCTTAATTGCAGGCGCAAAATATCGCGGTGAATTCGAAGAACGACTCAAGGCCGTGCTCAAAGAAGTCACCAACTCAGATGGACAAATCGTGTTATTCATCGATGAAATCCACACCGTGGTCGGAGCGGGTGCCACCGGTGGAGCAATGGATGCAAGTAACCTTCTCAAACCCATGCTGGCCCGAGGAGAACTGCGCTGCATCGGAGCCACAACCCTTGATGAGCACAAACAACATATTGAAAAGGATCCTGCTCTCGAACGTCGTTTTCAGCAAGTCCTGGTGGACCAACCAACGGTGGAAGACACCATTTCGATCTTGCGGGGACTCAAAGAGCGGTATGAGGTGCACCATGGTGTCCGCATTGCAGACAACGCACTGATCGCGGCAGCCGTTCTCAGTAGTCGCTACATCGCCGATCGCTTTCTTCCCGACAAAGCCATTGACCTTGTCGATGAATCAGCCGCCAGGCTCAAAATGGAGATCACCTCCAAACCAGAGGAGATCGACGAGATCGACCGCAAGATCCTGCAACTAGAGATGGAAAAGCTCTCAATCGGACGCGAATCCGATGCCGCTAGCCAGGAGAGACTCCAACGCTTGGAACGCGAACTCGCAGAACTGTCAGAGCAACAGAGCACCCTCAATTCAAAATGGCAGCAGGAAAAAGGTGCCATCGATGAGCTCTCCGCACTGAAGGAAGAAATCGAACGCGTGCAGCTTCAGGTGGAACAAGCCAAGCGAAGTTATGACCTCAACAAGGCCGCAGAGTTGGAATATGGCACCCTCGCAGACCTTCAAAAACAGCTGCTTGCACAAGAGCAAGCATTAGCGGAAAACGATGACAACGCCGAAAAATCTCTGCTGAGAGAAGAAGTCAGCGAAGACGACATCGCGGAGGTCATCGCAAAGTGGACCGGGATTCCCGTCGCAAAGCTGGTTCAATCCGAAATGGAAAAACTGCTAGAGCTCGAGGATCAACTTCACGAACGAGTCGTCGGCCAAGACCAAGCTGTGACAGCAGTAGCCGATGCCATCCAGCGATCACGAGCGGGGCTCAGCGATCCAAATCAACCCATCGCCAGTTTTCTTTTTCTCGGACCGACAGGAGTGGGCAAAACAGAGCTTTCGAAAGCCTTGGCTGCCCAAATATTTGACAGCGAAGACGCGATGATTCGCATCGATATGTCTGAATACATGGAAAAACACACCGTGAGCCGTTTAATTGGGGCACCTCCCGGTTACGTGGGCTATGAAGCTGGGGGGCAGCTCACCGAAGCAGTAAGACGTAGACCTTACGCGGTGATTCTGTTCGACGAAGTGGAAAAAGCCCACCCGGATGTGTTCAATGTGATGCTCCAGATCCTCGATGACGGTCGTGTCACTGACGGGCAGGGACGAACCGTAGACTTCACCAATTCTGTGCTCATTCTCACGAGCAACATTGGCAGCCAATCTATTCTCGATTTAGGAGGTGATGACAACCGACATCAGGAGATGGAGAGTCGGGTGAATGAAGCTTTGCGCAATCACTTCCGTCCAGAATTTCTCAATCGAATTGATGACACAATCATCTTCCACAGTCTGCGTCGAGATGAATTGCGCCAGATTGTCAGCCTGCAAGTTGAGAGATTGAGACAACGGCTCAGTGAGCGCAAGCTAGCACTCAAGATCAGCGAAGCAGCTACCGACTGGTTGGCCAATGCTGGTTATGACCCTATTTACGGGGCGAGGCCGCTGAAGCGAGCCATTCAGCGCGAATTGGAGACGCCCATTGCGAAAGCAATTCTGGCCGGTCTTTACACAGAAGGATCGACTGCTCATATCAATGTAAACGAAGGAAAACTGATCTTGAGCTAGAGCTTTCTTACTACAGCTCTAAAAAGTTTCAAAGATAAGAGGCGCAGATCTCCTCCTGAAAAGTGGAGTTAACTCAGTGGCTTTCAGGCTGGTTCTCTTTAGCTTCATTGTGATCGGGGCCATGGGTATTTCATTCCATGAGGATGCCAGGGGGCTGCTTGGTGACTCCATACAAGAGCCTCTGGTCCATTAATGCTTATCTAATACCCTTCAGTGGTGGTTTGACGCCTACGACAAGAAATATCAGGCCCATCGCAAACGCCAGACGCCCTAGAAGGAAAGCTACCATCAACTTAGATCTGCACTCCGGCAAATGATTACCAGGAAAAGTAATCAATAGAAGGGTTAGAAGCGCTGCCTACTATTTGCTTCTCACTCCACAGAAGACAACCGCCAATGGGCTCACAGCGCCTCAATATTTTTCTGTGTGAATCGAATGCGAGCAGGAATGCCAGTATCCCCCTTATGGAGAATCAACATCCACGAGCAAGATCAAGACAATTCCAACAATTAGAAACATCAACTTGCAGTCTGAATCAGCACGTCCTAATTTGCAGGATCAAACCAATTCGGAACAGAGAAATATGTTGCCTCATTACTTACATTTTCTCTAGCTTCAACTTGCCAGCAGCAGGTTCTTCCCTTATCACGTTTTCTTAAAAGTTGATTGGCCCAGTTCCAAAGCAATTGGGCAGTACTCTCCATTCCCACATTTTGCATCACTCGCAGATCAAGCGCCCCTTGATCATGAAGAGATCGCCACTGCTCTAAAAGCGGATCATCTTGGTTGACCAGAAATGTGTGATCAAACTGATCGCTTAACTGTTGCTCAAGAGGGCGCAAGCTTGAGAAATCAACCACAAAACCACAAGCATCTAGCTTATTGGCAGCAAACCAGAACCTAAAGCTACGGCTGTAGCCATGCACAAAGTGGCAATGGGCATCATGCTGCCACTGGCGATGACAACAGGGATACCCCTCGAAATGTTTACTGCATGTAAAACCGGTGGGAGGCAAAAACATCAGCTCATCAAAAAGCACACAGAGGGAGAATTGCCCTTCTCTACATCTACATGCACCGAGGCCAGATGCCAGACTCAGATCCCGCCTTCATTGACGAACCCCTCTCCAAGGCAAAGCGGCTGATTGGTGGAGTTACTCAAGACTGGCTCCATGGAGCCCCTAGTCATGCAAGCGTCGATGAATCGTGAAGCCCTTGAACTCACAAGAAGCACTGGCTAAGGGCATAACTGAAGTTGATCGAGACACGAGATTTGGCCTCTGTGGGCAAGAATTGGTCATAACCAACTTCCAAAACATTTTCGCTACACGGAATGGATGCGCAGAATCGAAGAGCGCCGCAACTGGTCTGAGGGAAACAGCTACTCCAACCGCATGCTTGCAGGCGATGACAATCGCATTTTTAAAAAATTGGCGTGTCAAGAGCCGAATTTGTGAGGGCTTGCAAAGACAATGATTACGCTGGAATCGCAAGCGAAGCAGCCGAGTGAATGTTGCACTGCCCTTCGCCCTGGCTCCCGACTACGTCAGTTGGCTCAACCTGCTGGCTGTTCTGGGAAACCGGCGCGGACACCCCAGGCCTGATTAAGGAATGGGAGACAGTGGTTGGCCGAATTGGCTTGGCTGTTGACGCAACCACTCCAAGGTGAGGTGATCACGTGGGGAAAGCTCCAACACCGGAGAAGCTCCCTGCACAGGTGCCATCGCATCACTGGGGACAGAACTATGAGCCCACAATCCAAACGCATGACCTAACTCGTGAAGTGCTGTGGCCTGCTGAGCCTCCGACCTCAACTCAGGTGAAACCAGGACGGTGACACTTGGCTCTAAACGCCAAACCCCCTTGCGTTTAACCTCCAGAAGTTGAAGCAAGCTTCGGCCATTGCTGGCTCGCCAACCTTCAGCCAGAAGCCGCCGAGGCGGTCTACGACGTTCTACGCGAATGTGAGCTCGCTCAGGATCATCAACCCTGATGATCGGAAGCACTCCAGACCATTCAGCGAGAGCCCCATTGACAGCTCCTAACCAGCGGCGCTCCCAGCGATTGGGTTCTGAAGTCTCCGCTGGCTCAACCCATACACACCAACTGGGAAGAGTGGGGTAACCAACCGCGCTACTGGGCAATCTTGCGCCATAACCTGGCGCATTCACCACATCAGTCGGAAGCAAAGCCTCCTTCCTAATCTGCTGAGCCTGAACTGGGGGGCACGGATCAACTTGCATGATTTCAATCAAGCTGATGGAAGTCCGACGCCGCGGGCCATCAGGGTTGCGAGCAAGGGGACGAAAGCAAATCCAGCCAACTCAATGTTGACAATCAATCCCAGTCGCTTTGCCAATGCATCAGACACCTTGGGGAGTTCACCTTTACGCAAGGGAACCGCCCAGAGGATATAAGTGACAGTTGGGTATAAAGACAGGGCACCAACCGATAAATACAAGCCGACCTTCCACCAGAACAAGGGGTTAGTCGTATAAAAATCACTGCCTTGCCCGAAATACAAGACGCGCAGGATTCCACTCAACAGCAGTGCAAGCGCAGCAATTCCGTAAATGATGTCGGTAATCACCATGGCCGTAGCCGTGCGTCGATCCGGATTGGGACCTAACAAGCGACGCTCAACGACCAGAGCTGCAAAGCAGAGCATGAAACTTAAGTAGTGCACATAAGCCACACCGGCGCTTTTGGCAACCTCAGGAGTCAACACTGTGGCCAGCGACATAACAAGTGATGCGTTTGATGGACCGTAGCGGCTGGCCCGGACTAGTCGCGGCCATCCACAGCCGCCTCACACATGGACGTCGTAACGTTACAAAAGGAAATCATGGAGCAATAGTGAATAACGAAAAAAACATTAATTAAGACATAATTATAAATTCCGAACTCTTTATTACGCAAACTGAATGGAAAGACTTTGGCCCTAGGTTCAAGAGAATCACGAGAAGCAGATGGTGAGTTCTCTTAGCGCCTTCCTCGGCGAAATAGGTCGGCATCAGTTGTTGACACCAGAGCAGGAATTAACACTGGGTCGAAAAGTTCAGGCGATGGCTTCACTCATCGAGCGCTGCACTCTTGCCGGTGGCGAAGGTGAAGCATGCATTTATACCAATGAAGAAAAGCGCACAATCAAACGAGGGGAAAAAGCTAAAAATCAAATGATTACGGCCAATCTGAGGTTGGTTGTGAATCTTGCGAAGCGATATCAAGGCAAAGGGCTAGATCTTCTTGACCTCATCCAAGAAGGCACTCTCGGACTTACAAGAGCCGTTGAGAAATACGACCCCACCCGGGGCCATCGATTTTCGACTTATGCCTACTGGTGGATACGTCAAGGACTGAACCGAGCCCTTTCCACTCAAAGCAGAACCATTCGCATTCCTGTGAATGTGAACGAAAAGCTGACGAAGTTACGAGCCGCAAAGGCTCGTCTCATGCAAAGCAATGGTCTTACGCCTTCAGCAGAGCAATTGGCCGAGACCATGAAGTTGCCGATCTGTGAAGTTGAGGATTTGTTGGGCTGCGAACTACGCAGTGTCACGGTGAGCCTTCAAGGCGTTGTCAAATCGAAATCCGATCCCTCCGAGCTAGTGGATGTCCTTCCAAGCGACGAAATTCCACCAATGGAGCGCGCTGAAATCGCCGAACGCACAGACTCAGCCTGGAAGCTGCTCGACAATTCTAATCTGACACCAAAAGAGAGAACCATCGTTATGCTTCGATTCGGTCTTGATGGAAGCCACGAATGGCGCACCCTCGCCGAAGTCGCCCGACAGATGAATTGCAGTCGGGAATATTGTCGACAAGTGGTTCAAAGAGCCTTACGTAAATTACGCAAGACCAGTATTCAACATGGATTAGTGGAACCCGCCCTCTGATCATCCAGCTAGTTCAGTGATAGTGGGATAGATCCGCTTGTACAAACCTGAATCGTCCCATGGCTGATGCTTCATCTTTTTCTGACTCCGTCTTTGATGCCGAGGTCATCGACAGCTCAGTCATCGATGAAGGCATTTTCCGTCGCCTGTTAAGACGTGCAGGACGAACGATTGCTTGTCCGGCCTTAGAAGCCTTTGAAATGATGCTGGATCAGGCCACGCCACCCCAAGTGAGGCTCACGATGATGGCAGCTCTGACCTACCTACTTCTACCAACCGATCTGATCCCCGATTTTCTTCCTGTCGCAGGATTCAGCGATGACCTTGTCGCTTTAACAGCTGTCATCGGTTTATACGGCAAACACATCACACCAGACATTCGACAGCGGGCACAACGCAGACTGAATCGATGGTTTCCCCTCGGTAATTCATGAATCATTGGTCTCCCGAAGTCGAGGCAGAGCTGACCGCGGTGCTGAAGGATTGGCTGAAACAGCAAGGCCGAACCCAGGCTGATCTCCGTCGAAGTCTTCGAGCCACATCAACACGCATGCCCGCTCTTTTAGAAGCCCTTGAACATGAGTATCGCCTTGGTGGTCTGCATAGGCTGGCCGCCAAACTCTGCTCGATAGAAACCGATTGGATTAATAATGCCCCCCCTCATGCAAGCTCTTCAACAGGAGACTTGACGACAGAAACCGATCCATTTGGTCAGTTGGACCTGCTTCTGCGCGAAATCCGCGACGATCGCGGCAACTGAGCAAGATCCAAGGCAAAGTGTGGAAAGATGCCCACCTTCCTTGCGTTTATCCGCTTCCCTCGTCTTCAGCATCGGACTCATAGCTGGCGCTGGTCTTTGTGGTTTGGCTCCCGGCATGGTGAGCGCTCAGACAGAAACATGGCTGTATGGTCGAAACAGCCGCAGCGGGCCAGGAAGCATCGTGGTTCCTACCGATTGCCTAGAAGGTTCAGACGGCTCGATCACTTGTGATACCAAAATAGAAAATCAACCTGGCACGACTCCTGCAAGGCCTTTTTACAACCCATTCAACAACTGATCAGCAGTGCCTCAGGCCCGTCGCAAGCGTCGATCATTCCTCATCCTCGTCGACTCAGCAGAACAACAGGTAGCCAAGTTGCTCACCATCATCACAGCAGTGGTAATTGTGGCGGCTTTAGTCCAGCTCAGCATTCGAGTCAGCCTTGCTCTGATTTATACCGATCAAAATTCCTACTGGCTCGGTGATGGGCTGATCAGAATTCTTGGAGATTTGCTCACAGTACTGATTGCACTGGAAGTTCTTCAAAACGTAACCAGTTATTTAAGGAAGCATGTCATCCAAATTGAACTTGTTCTGGTTACAGCCTTAACTGCAGTTGCAAGAAAAGTCATTGTTCTCCCTGCAGGGTCTGAAAACAAACCACAATTGCTCATTGGACTAGGGACTGCTTCTATTGCACTGGCAGGTTCCTATTGGCTCATCAAACGCTCCAATCCTAAGGATTCAAACTCGAAACTTGATGGATGGAATCCTCCTGCCAATACAGAGCAATCCATACAGTCCCTGGATAGGGATCGGTCCTCTCCACACGATGACGACGATGGGCCGGTATCAACAACTGATCACCCACGCTGAGATCAAAACACTCATTTGGATCCTGAAGGTTCAACCTTGCACTACCACGCATCAGGGTTAGCCACTCATGTTCACTCTGGTCATACCAAAACTCTTTTGGACTGGAGGCAGCGCATGATTCGATTCGCAGCAACCGCCATCCCAGCCCCTGGCAAAGGACAATCTCTTGCTCCTCTCCAGGATCCAGTGATGGTCCAGACAACAGGTTGTTGGTTTGCATGCTCTTAGGACTATCCTCTCGGTCCCCCCAACGACGGGAAATCTCAAATCCCCAACAGCGGGCTAAGCTCACCACCGAATTGTGATCGTCACAAGAAGCCAGCTGCTGACGACGCGCAGGATGCCGATCTAGCGACTGGACCAAAGCATTCAATTGCTTCACCTTGTACAGGAACCGCTGAAGATCCTTTTCTGCCAAACTGAACTGCCATCATTCTCTGCTCATCCTGACAACAAACGAGTCGAGCATCACCACACCGCCGATGGAAGCGGCAAACTACAGCCAGCGAATGATCTCAGGGTGTAGTTGGCATGATTCGACTCCTCTCAACCATCCTGATCTCGCTGACTCTTTTTTGGCCAGCAACCACCTATGCGCTTGATTCTGGTGCTTCGCTGTTTCAGAACAATTGCGCCGGCTGTCACCCCAATGGGGGGAACATCATTCGAAGAGGACGAACACTCAAGCTGAAAGCACTCAACCAGCGAGGACTCGATAACAGCGCAGCAATCGCTCAAGTAGCCCGTGAAGGAATCGGACAGATGAGCGGTTATGCCGAAGTCTTAGGACCCGGTGGTGATTTGATTGTTGCCAAATGGGTTTGGCAACAGGCTCAAAACGCCTGGACCCAGGGATAAACGTCAAGCTGAGTCCAAATCCCTTCGCGCCAGTAAACGTCTTTTTCAAGCAAATCACAAACGCTGGCTTTGCAATCTGATTCAAAGATTGCAAACACATGTGTGCTCCCCTCCGTTGGTCCCAGGGTGATCAATATCCCCTGTTCTTTGAGCTCGCGTAAGCGAGACAAATGCTCGTCCCGGTATGGCGTTCGCTTCTGAAGAGCATCTTCACAATATGTTCCCCAAAGAACAAAACGTGCCATCACTGACTTCCTCTTTGAAACACTTTGAGGATCCTAGAGGGTCAAGCATTTTGATGAAGAAAGAGATTCAGTTGGAAGATTATCTTTAAAAATTGAGATATTTATAAGCCTCTTGAATAATATCTCAGCAGTAGCGTCCATCAGCAGAGCAGATTTTTATCCGGCTGCTTTCCTTAGTTCCCTGCAAAATTCTCCAGCTTCCGCCGCGGCCATACCAGGTGATGCTGCGGCAATTCGTTTCACAAGAGCACTACCGACAATCGCACCATCAGCACCCCAATGTTTCACCTGAAGAACTTGATCAGGACCGGAAATCCCAAACCCAACAGCAACAGGCCTGCTATTGCAGGACTTCAAATCACGAACCAAGGTCGCCACTCGATCTTGGAGCTTGACTCGCTCACCGGTCACACCAGTGACACTCACCAGATAAGTAAATCCACGGCTAGATTCAGCAATTCTATTCATGCGATCTTTTGGTGTTGTTGGTGCAACCAACAACACCAAGTCCAGCCCATGTTGTGTCAACAAAGGCGACAATCTTTCGGCCTCCTCTAAAGGGAGATCAGGGACAACCAAGCCTGCGACGCCTGCAGCGGCGGCTTCCGCAAAAAAACGCTCAGGCCCTCGATTTAAGAGCGGATTGGTATACGTAAACAGAATCACAGGCATCGTGAGCTGGTCTTTCAACTCAGATAACATTTCGATCACCTTCATTGGTGTGGTCTGTTGCTTGAGGGCCCGGAACGCTGCAGCCTGAATAACAGGACCATCAGCCAATGGATCGCTGTAGGGAATCCCAAGCTCAACAATGTCAGCGCCATTGGATTGAAGGCTTAAAAGAATCTCAGCGGTCGCGCTCAGATCAGGATCACCTGCCATCAGGAATGGCATCAATGCCAGTCGATTCCCCTGCGCCAATTGGGAGAAAACCTTTTCAATCTTGGAAAGTTGATCCGTCACAGAAAGCAGAGGGTCTGATCAACGGAGCCTAAGGTTCTATGGTCTGTTCGGATTCAGACTGGTCAAGATTGAGGGAGGCAAGCAAGGCTTGCTGCTCATCAGCACTCAACGCATCAAAGCGTGACTGAAGCTGGTCGGTCGTGAGTTGGTCGTACTCCTTCCTGTATCGGCGGCGCTGCTGTATGTAGGTCATCTGACCCGTCACAACCCTGAAGAGGTAGGAACCAGTCCATCCCAGGACCACCACCACCAAAACGGCCTCAGCAGCAATCCCTGCGGAAAAGCCCTCTAACCCCGCTGATTGAAACAGCCAATACCCAGCTCCACCAACAACGAAGAGAGCCAGGCCGAGCTTGAGCACACCAGCACGCGTCAAAGTCTTAAACCTCCCCTTGACCCCTAAGGCGGAGATTAAGAAATGGAGCGAACAAGATCATTCCCGGAAAAAAGAAAAACACCATCCCATACACGGCAAATCGCTCGATCTTTCCCATGATGTGCCAACGACGATTCATCCAAAAAAAGAGCAAAAGCGGTATGACAACTAGGTAAAGCCCACCCAAAGCTCCATAGCCACCGAGCAGAAGCAGGGTGTCTATGGAGACCGAAGACAAGAGATTGTCGATAGCCACAAAAAACAACCTGATTGGGCTGAATCTAAGATGTCGAAGCGGGCCTGCATGGCGCGCGGGGGCGTGGCGGAATCGGTAGACGCACGCGACTTAAAATCGTTTGGGCTGAAAAGCCTGTGGGGGTTCAAGTCCCCCCGCCCCCATCAGTTCAGAAATGGCCAATCCCGAACACACTCCCTAAGTTGGGAACTCGAACATCGGTCGAGTGATGGCCAGTTCCATCGAAGCAATCTCGGATCTGCCCCAGAAAGAGTTACCAAACGAAATCCGCCGCTGTGAGCAGCGTGACTCCGGGAAGGTTCCATGGGACTTATGGGGGACTTACCTCAGCGACCGGCAGTGGGGGACCGTCCGGGAGGATTACTCCGCGGATGGCAATGCCTGGAAGTCCTTCCCATTCGATCAAAGCCATCTTCGGACTTACCGCTGGGGGGAGGATGGCCTGCTCGGGTTGTGCGACATGCAGGGAATGCTCTGTTTTGCCCCGGCACTTTGGAACGGTCGGGATTCAATCCTCAAAGAACGCTTGTTCGGCCTTGGGAATCCCGAAGGCAACCATGGTGAAGACATCAAAGACACCATGTATCACTTGGCCGGAACCCCTACCGGCAGTTATTCCAAAGCCCTATACCGCTACCCCCAAAGCGCGTTTCCCTATCAACGTCTACGCGAAGAGAACCAACGTCGTTCAAGGGCAGAATCCGAATTTGAGCTTGTTGACACTGGGATTTTTTCCAACAACAGCTTTTTCGACATTGAAATTGAATACGCCAAGGCCGATGCAGAGGACATTTTTATTCGACTCTCCATCACCAATCAGGGTGCTGAGCCTGCTGAGCTTCATCTCCTGCCGAGTCTCTGGTACCGCAACACCTGGTCCTGGGGAGACAACAACAACCGACCAAGCCTTCATCTCTCAGGAGAAACACTGGTTTCCGAGGCGATCAACGGGCTTGGTTCCTACGAGCTGAGTTGCAGCGAGACAGGAACTTGGCTGTTCACCGAAAACGAAACCAACAGCGAAGCCTTATGGGCTCAACCTCTACCTCAGCCCTACGTCAAAGATGCCTTTCACCGATACCTAATTCACGGACAAAGAGATGCGGTCAATCAGGGACAGCGAGGCAGCAAAGCCGCTCTACATCTTCATCACAACCTCAAAGCAGGAGAATGCTGGGTCATCGACCTCCGTCTCCGCCGTCATCAAAACACGACAGGAAACGCATCTTTTGAGGCCTCAACCTCCACAAGCTTGATCAAACAGCGCCGTCAAGAGTGGAAGGAGCATCTGGAGTGGATCGCCCCAGGACTCAATGAAGAAGATCGAGCAATTCATGCCGCCGCCGGAGCTGGTTTGTTCTGGTGCAGAAAGTTTTACAACTGGTACGTCGCACGCTGGCTAAGAGGAGACAGCACCGCAATCAGTCCGCCGAAACAGCGTTGGCTAACCGAAACAGCGTATTGGAAAACATTGCGCGCACAAAACATCATCTCCATGCCTGACTGTTGGGAATACCCCTACTTCTGCCAATGGGATCTGATGTTTCACGCTGTGGCATTTGCTGAGTTCGATCCTGGCGAAGCAAAGCGACAGTCCCGCATGCTTAGGAAGGCGAGTTACACCGCCACTAGCGGACAATCGCCTGCCTATGAGTGGGCTCTGTCGGATGCCAATCCGCCGATTGGGGCTTGGGCTGCTCTACGCATTTTTCAAATCAGTCGCCGCAACAACTGTGAAGGTGACTATTCCTTCTTACGTGCAAGTCTTCGAGAATTCCTACTGGAATACGGATGGTGGGCCAACCGTACTGATCGCAATGGAGACAATCTATTTGAGGGAGGATTTTTAGGACTCGACAACATAGCTATTTTTGATCGACGCTATCCACTCAGAGACGGAAGCCGCATTGAGCAGTCCGATGGCACAGCCTGGATGGGATTATTTAGTCTAAATCTACTCCAAATAAGCGTTATTTTAGCCGAAGAAGACCGAAAAGAATATCTCGAAATATGCGAACGATTCATCAAAGATTTCAGCCGGATAACATTCTCTCTAAACAGCTCAAGCGGTCGTGGTTACGTAAACTGGGACGAGCAAGATGGATTTTATTATGATGTATTAAAAAGACCCGACAACTCCACTGACTACTTGAGAAATAGATCCATTAGTGGACTGATCCCTCTACTGGCTGTAGCAAGTTTTGATGCCAGTACAGTACAGGATATTCCATCGCTGGATATCAATAAAAGCCTCAAACAACTTGGGAAAGAACGGGGAGCTTCCTTTGACGCCATAGGCCATCTCGGCGCTTGGCATCGCAATCGCGTTCTATTCTCGATCGTCCCTCCTGCGAGGCTCAAACGAATTCTCAAGAGAGTATTTGATGAAGACGAGTTTCTCTCTCCCTATGGGATCAGAAGTCTTTCTAAAATCTACGAATCAGAACCTTATTCCTATCAGCAGGGTGATGAATATGCCACAATTACCTACACCCCTGGTGACAGCCCTGTTGCCATGTTTGGAGGAAATTCAAACTGGCGCGGGCCAGTTTGGATGCCAATTAATTTTCTTCTTATCGAAGCACTTCAGAAATATGGGCACTTTTTTGGCGAAGATTTCAAGATGGAATTCCCGACAGGATCAGGGGAAGAAATGACTCTCTGGGAAATTTCCCTCGAACTGGAGAAACGATTAATCGGAATCTTTAGGCGCGATCAAAACCAGCGAAGAGCTTTTAATGGAGGAGTTGAGCTCTTCCAGAAGGACCCACTTTGGCGTGATTTATTCCTTTTCAATGAATATTTTCATGGGTGTAATGGGTCAGGAGTAGGAGCAAGTCATCAAACAGGATGGACGGCAATCGTCGCCAAAATGATCACTCAACTTCAGCGACACCAGCCTATTAACCAGCCATGAGACAGCTTGGTGCTACGCCGATAAAGTTGAATTATGGTTTTCTCTAAAACCTAATGACCCTCTCCACCCAACAAGCGCATGATCGATGAAAGATTGCATTCAACATGAGGTGTTTGATGTCATCATCGACGAGTAGTTGAGCTGTGAATGCAGCCCTGATAAATACACTGGGCTGATGGCGAGCACGCAACTGTGGCCTCTGTCTCCTCGAAAGATTTGAGGCACCCTTTCGAGCCATCTGAACAATGAGGGGGAGCCTGCAATTGAAATGAATGAATGCATGAATCCATGACCTCGAATCCAGAAAGTTGGACACGGCTGAGTGAATACGTCAATCTGCTTCCGTAGAGACCGACAGGAGAGCTCCTGAAAGCGAACCTGAAATGACGGCCGGCCCGTCTTTCGAGATGAATCAAGCAGCAATAGACCGAGCAGATCCCTTTTGGAGACACCCATGACAACACCCCCCGTTCAAGCCCAAGAGCATGCTTGGAACACCCTTGCTAAAGAGCAAATCCGGTCGTCTGCTCGCTTAACAACGATCGAACCCCAGGGTGAAGAGTTTGATGTTGTCATTATTGGCAGTGGAGCTGGAGGTGGAACTCTGGCCAGGGCTCTTGCTGATTCTGGTCATTCGATCCTGATCCTCGAGCGCGGTGGCTGGCTTCCGAGAGAACCTCAGAATTGGGATCCGGTCGAAGTGTTCCAAAACGACCGTTACGTCTCCAAAGATCTATGGGAAGACAAAAACGGGGCAACCTTCCAACCAGGAAGTCATTACTTCGTTGGCGGTGCTTCCAAAATGTATGGCGCTGCCCATTTCAGGCTTCGCGAACGGGATTTCGAATCGGTGATGCACGTTGACGGGGTATCCCCGGAATGGCCTCTTAAATACGACGTCTTTGAGCCCTATTACCGCAAAGCGGAAGAGTGGTATCACGTTCATGGGCTACGGGGTGAAGATCCCTATGAACCACCTGCATCCTCTCCCTATCCCTATGAACCCATCAGCCATGAGCCACGGATGCAAAAGCTGGTTGATGATCTTCGTTCAGCGGGGTTAAGACCCTTTCACCAACCCACTGGCGTTGCTCTCAACGAATCTGCTCCAGCATTTAGTGACTGCGTACGCTGCAACCGGTGCGATGGTTTCCCTTGTCTTGTGCATGCCAAAGGGGATGCAGAAGTGATGGGTGTTAGGCCTGCATTAACGCATGACAACGTCAACCTTTTGACCAATGCCGAGGTTGTTCGACTCAATACCGACCCTACTGGTCATGAAGTAAGCAACGTTGTTGTAAATCACGAAGGGAAAGAACTTCATTTCAAAGGGAAGATTGTTGTGATCTCTGCAGGTGCTGCTAATTCTGCGCGGCTTCTTCTAATGTCAGCGAATGAAGCACATCCTAACGGCCTAGCCAACAGCTCAGATCAAGTCGGAAGAAACTATATGTATCACAACTGTAAAGCTGTTGTGGCTCTAGCTCATGAACCCAATCACACCGTCTTTCAAAAAACGGTTGCCATTAATGATTGGTACTTCGGAGACAAAGACTTCGACTTCCCCATGGGGCATGTACAAATGACAGGCAAAACAAATGGAGCCATGATGAAAGGTTATAAGCCTCGACTTACAGCTCTAGCGCCAACATGGAGCATGGACAAAGTCGCAGAACATTCACTTGACTTCTGGATGCAAACAGAAGATTTGCCTAGGGCTGAGAATCGGATCAGCGTAAATCGTCAAGGAAAGATTCGTCTCAACTACACCCCTACAAACAATCAAGCCTCTAAAGAATTGATGGGAAGACTAGAAGGTTTGCTGGATAAGCTGTATTTGAAAAATCATTTAGCGGAAAGGCAGATTTATTTCGCATCAGCGATGGAGATTGCTGCTGTAGGTCATCAGTGCGGCACCTGTCGATTTGGCGAGGACCCAGCAACATCAGTTCTGAATCTGAACTGCAGGACCCACGACCTGGACAATCTTTACGTGGTTGACACCAGCTTCTTCCCCAGCAGCGCAGCTGTGAATCCTTCCTTAACAGCTGTGGCCAATGCCATCCGCGTTGCAGACCACCTCAAAGAAAGACTGGGTTGATCAGCCCAAAAGGGCTTGAAGCTTAGGGGCCACAAATAAAAGATCAAAGCTGAAAGGACCACCTCCACTCGTCATCAGGACAAGACACATCACCACATAGACAGCAGCTTTCTCCCAGCTTGGCGGCTCCCCGACTCCCATGGGGCCGGCGTAGTCGCCCTCAGGGATCTGAAAGGGATCAGGGGCAATGAATGGAGAACCTAGGCTGATCTCCAGAACCATTGCATAAACCATTGACACAGCGATTGCCGCTGCGGCCAAGGGAGTCAACACTCCAGCAATCAGAGCGATTCCTCCCGCCCACATTGAAAAAGCCGAGAGAAAACAAAGCCATGCAGGCGTCTTCATCGCCGCGGCCCAAGTGTTCAGATTGATCATTTTGGGCCAGCCGTGACGAATGAAGACCAGGCCTGTGAACAACCTCAAAACAAGCAAGCCTCCACTGGCCGGACCATTCGGTACTGGAGGCACTATCAGGGAAACAAAGTCCACCGATCAACAAGCATTTTCCAAACAGTAGAAACACTTAAGAGCGTCAACATTAAGGATTCGTTTAAGACTGAATCCAGAGTCGATGGCCATCCGGATCGCTTCGAAGTCGTCCTTCACCAGCACCTGGTGCATGCACGAGAATCTGAGCGTAGAGCGCATTCTGCGGCAGCAGAGAGGCTGCCGAGGGTTGTAGTGGCTTCGGCTGGAGATAACGCAGAAACTCCACGCCACAGGGAGATGAACCACGCAATCCATGAATCGCCACCTGCGCGTTCGTCAGAGCATCGAGACGCTCCTGCTCAACACCTTTGTTGAGTGTGGCGTAGCGCAGTTGCAAGCCGAGCTCCACGCCATAGAACTGCAAACTGGAATCACTGTCGCTAACAGCGATTGCAGTGTGGTCAATGCCCTGGAATAGAGGTGCATCAGGCTGCTGCCAGCGGGAATCGCCTTGATCGGCAGGAAACCATAGAAGTTCCATGGCATGACCAGCAGCATTGCGAAACTTCCATGCAGCCACACCGTTAGGTAACCACTGCGGAGATTCGGAGATCGCTGAGACAAGGGGGATTAACTGCTCTACCGCGCGATGCATGTCGCTGACAACAATCGCCACGTGCTGGAACCAGAGGGTATTGGACGGACCAGGGTCAGTATCGATACGCGAATCGGCGCCCTCAAAGGTCACATAGTCGAGACGTTCCTTGCCCAACCGGTGATGTCGAACCACAGCTCTGCCCTCACTGAGCCCAAAACGTCGGTGGAGGGCTTCTCCCTGAACGACTGACTGCCCTTCATCAACAACGCCAAGAACTTCCAACAATGGATCAACACTTCCGGGCCTTGGCAAACTGAATGCCACCCCTTCAACAGATAGGTCCTGGTAATACCTATCAACCATGGTGATGTGACCAGAACTGACTTTGTCTTAGCGCCGTTTACGCACGAAGCACTGCCGTGTTCAGTAAAACTCGCTATTGAATGTCTGTTCTGTCCAGACTCCCATGACCACTCAGGTTCCCAAGGCAATGAACTCTCTTTGTCTTCGAGATAAAGTAGTCATTGTGACCGGCGGCAATTCCGGTATTGGTAAAGCAATCGTAGAAGCTGTAGGCGCTCTAGGAGCAAAAGTGGTTATCGACTACCGCTCCCATCCCGATCGTACAGAGGCACTGCTCGAGGAGATCGGTGAGCTAGGAGGCCAGGCCATCGGAGTCCAAGCTGATGTTTCCAAACTCGAGGACCTTCAGTACCTCATTGAAACCGCAGTGAAGACCTTCGGCAGGGTAGACGTCATGGTGAACAACGCCGGTATCGAAACCCGCACCTCCATCCTCAACACCACCCCTGAGGATTTCGACCAGGTGATGAACGTCAATCTGCGCGGTGTTTTCTTCGCCACCCAGTACGCTGCGAAACAGATGATCGCCCAAGGAAGCGGTGGACGGATCATCAACATTTCCTCGGTTCACGAGGATTGGCCGATGCCCGACAACACGCCTTACTGCGTAGCCAAGGGCGGTGTGCGCATGCTTACCCGCACCGCCGGCGTTGAATTGGCCAGCAAAGGCGTATCCATTGTGAACCTGGGCCCAGGCGCAGTGGCTACGCCGATCAACGACTCCACGATGAACAACCCTGAGCTGCTTGCCAAGCTGAATGCCGCCATTCCCATGGGGCGAATGGCTGATCCGAAGGAAATCGCCTCTGTGGTGGCGTTCCTCGCCAGCGACGGTTCCAGTTACATGACAGCCACCAGCGTGTTCGCTGACGGCGGCATCATGATGAGCAGTCCCGGACTCTGAGCTCAAAAGCCTCGAATCCTGCACGGGCGATCGCGAGATCTTGATCAGGCGTCATCCCTGACACGCCGATCGCCCCCATTACCTCTCCCTGGAAGCGAAATACCAGTCCACCTGCCATCAAGGCACAGGGCTGATGAAGAACACCCTGAAGAGACAGTAAAGCGGTGCGACCAGCTGCAATCGACTGTTCAACGAAGACGCTATCCGATCCAGTCAGGGCCGCTGTGCGTGCCTTTGCCGCTGAAGCCTCCACACTCGCAACTGAAGCACCATCAAGCCGGCGAAACGTGATCAATATCCCAGCGGCATCCACTAGAGCGATCGACACGCGTGCTGACATCTGCTGAGCCATGACCATGGCCGCATCAACAATGAGATCCGCATCGGCAAGATCCAAGCAGCGAATCATATGCATTGATTCAGGTCCACTGAATGGCCATTTTCCATAGGTGTCCATCCAGCTCTACCCCAGCGGCTAGGGCTTCCATTGCCTCAAGCGGAAGCCGAAGGGTCGCTGATGCCTGGTGAATCATGATGTCAACGCCTGTGAACTGAAATCCCATTTCAGCCCCCATGGTGGCGATTTCATTCAGACAGCTGGCAGTGTGTAAACGCTTCAGAAGTGCTGAATCATTCTTCACCAGGCGGAGGAATGCTTCCAGTTGGGGATTGCTGCTCATGGATTCAAATGTTGATGTTGGTTGATCAAGGCAGGGAAGCGTGTTGCAGGCCCCGAGTATTGACATGAATGGAATACAAGGTGTCCCAACTGCACAAAAACAGCCGATTACCGTGCACCCCACCAAAACAGAGATTGCCGACCAGACGCGGTGTGACAATCCGTCCAAGCAAGGTGCCATCCGGAGCAATGCAATGGACTCCATTTCCGGCACTGCTCCAGACATTGCCGACCTCATCTACACGAATTCCATCAGCGTTTCCAATGTTGACTCGGTAAAAATCACGGCGACCAGTGAGCCGAGCCCCGCCGTCCTCAACGTCGAACAGATGAATCAGACGATCCGCTTTCGGATCATCGGGGGCTCCTGTATCGACGACATAAAGCATCGACTCATCAGGGGAGAAAGCAAGCCCATTGGGGCCCTTCACCACATCTGGGGAAGTCATCGCATGGAGAGAGCCATCCGCCGGATCAAAGCGGTAAATCACTGCCGACTGGAAGGAATGTCGACGGCCACCTTCGAAATCATTGACCAGTCCATATAGAGGATCACTGAACCAAATAGTGCCGTCACTCTTGACTACAACATCATTGGGGGTATTCAACGGCTGACCCAGATGTGAGTCCACCAAAGAGACAACCAAGCCATTATGTTCAGTGCGCAGCAGTGCACGGTGACCATGACTACAAGTCAGTAGGCGACCGTGACGGTCTCTAGTTTGCCCATTTGGGAAACCTGCAGAATGTCGAAAGACACTTAGGCCATGACTCTCATCCCAGGACAGAATTCGGTCATTGGGAATATCAGATACCAACAGTCGCTGCTGATCGCCGAACCAAACCGGTCCCTCCAGCCAACGGCAACCGTCGAAGAGTCTCTCCAACTGTGCGTTAAAAAGCAGCAGTGAGTGGAAACGGGAATCGACAACCTCAATTTTAGTGTCGACAAATTCACTACGGAAAGCCTGCATCTTTCGTCGTCTCAGCTGAACGAGCCAGGAGGCAGATTCCTCCAGGCATCATCATTCCGCTGAATAATTAGTTGCATGCAAGGTTCATCACCAACCTGTTCCGAAAGATGACCAATGCGACCATCAGTCGTCATGATGCAGCCCTGATCGCCCCCATAGGAATATTCACCAGCTTTCATGACCACCCGCTCACCGTCCATGCTGGTTACAGCCCAGGCGCCACGCAGAATATAAATCCATTTGGGCTCTGGGTTCTCATGCCAATCAGCAGTCCAACCCACAGGAAGATAAGTCACGAAGGCATTGCCGTTTTTGATCAGATCGCGAGAAAACTGAGGTGAATTCCTCGGTCCGAGACGCCCAATTGTGAACTCACTGATCGTGCAGAGCTGATGACGACTTATTCCATCGGAATCCGTCCACAGATGCCAATAGTTCTCAGCTGCTGGGGCCTGAGGTTCACTCATTGTGTAGGAATCGCCACTCTGAACCCTATTCAGTCCCCGGCGGACTGCCCAGTCAATTCAACACACCATGCCAGTGTTTCGCCTGCATGGAAGAGCACAGGCCACTCGCTATCAGAAAGCGCATCATGCCCTGTCCGTGCTGATGGAGGTGGCACCAAGCGTGAAGGCACTAGCTGATCACGACGAACCAGTGTGATGGTGTCAGTATTGAGAGGTAATCCGTAAAAGCGAGGGCCGTGCTCACTTGCAAAGGCTTCGAGATGATCTAGAGCTCCCTCCTGTTCAAATACAACTGCATAACTCTCCAGCGCGTGGAGGGCGTTGAAGATACCGGCACACCCACAGGCTGACTCCTTGCCAGACCGCGGATGAGGCGCGGAATCAGTACCTAGGAAGAAGCAGGACAGGCCACTGGTGGCAGCCTTGACCAAGGCCCTTCGATGGCATTCCCGCTTCACAACAGGAAGACAATAGAAATCACTACGCAGGCCGCCGGCAAACATTGCATTGCGATTGAGGTGGAGATGGTGAGGAGTAATCGTGGCGGCAAGACGAGCATCCCCAGCCTGATGAGCCTCACGGATGTAGGTCGCCGCTTCCTCCGTAGTGATGTGCTCAAGCACGATGCGTAACCGAGGGAAACGCTGGCGCAGAGGTTTCAACTGCCTTTCAATGAAAAGGGCTTCCCGATCGAAAACATCAACGTCAGGGTCTGTGACTTCACCATGGATCAACAGGGGCATATCAATAGCCTCCATCCGGGTCAGCACAGCCGAGATCTTGGAAAGATCGCTGACACCAGCAGCTGAATTGGTGGTCGCATTAGCGGGATAAAGCTTCGCTGCTACAAAAACACCCTCAACAAAACCTCGTTCCAGTTCGTCTGGATCAAAGTCATCCGTCAAGTAGGCAGTCATCAAAGGTGTAAATCCAATGCCTTCAGGAAGCAGGGCCTTAATCCGCCGGCGATAGCCAAGAGCAGCTTCAATAGTGGTGATGGGGGGTCGGAGATTAGGCATCACCACAGCCCTTGAAAAAACCCTGGCCGTTGAAGACAGAACCGCCTCCAACATCGCCCCATCACGCAGATGGACATGCCAGTCATCCGGTCGACGCAAGACAAGCCGATTTAAAGGTTTCATCTAGACAGAGCTCTTGTGAATCTGAGGCAAGTGATTCACAGCCTGCAAAAGCACCTCATAGCGTTTCTCGCTGACATGAGTCTTTGGAAGAAGATCAAGCAACTTGAGTTTCTCCAAGCGCTTGCGAGTGGCTCCTGGGAGAACCACCAAATAAACAGAACGACCCACTTCAATTGCTTCCTTAATTGCATTTTCAAGAGCAAGTGATGCCGTAACGCCGAGGTGAGAAACCTCACTGAGATCAAACAACACAGCCTCACATTCTTCGATAGCGTTATGCTCTCGATTGATAGTTTTGGCCACACCAAAAATCATTGGCCCAGTGAGCTGAAAGAGCAACAGCCGACCTGAAGCCCTATCCATTAATTCTTGCTCGTCTGGAGGAAGAGTTACATCATCATCAGTTGTGCTTATGGTTTTTACCCCCTTTGACTGAAGAGACGTCATCCGTTCAATCGTCAGCACGTTTGCGACAAAGACCCCAATAAATACAGCCCAAATCAGATCAACAAGAACGGTAAGACCAATCACTCCATAAGTAATACATGCCGCCTTAATCGACAGATGATGCGCCCGACTTAGGAAACTCCAGTCAATGATGTCAAAGCCAACCTTAAGTGCAATCCCGGCAAGTACGGCCAGAGGAATTAGTGAAGCCAAAGGGGCTGCCACCAAAATAACAAGCATCAGAATCAATGCTCTAATAATTCCGGAGAGTGCGGAACGGCCACCCGCCTGAATATTGACAACCGTTCCCATCGTCGCTCCAGCTCCAGGCAATCCACCGAACAAACCGGAGACCAAATTACCAAGTCCCTGACCAATTAATTCTTTATTCGAATTATGTTCCGTGCGCGTTAGACTATCAGCCACCACAGAAGTAAGAAGGGCATCAATACAACCAAGCATGCCCAATACGGCTCCATTTACAACCATTAACCGCAACAAATCTGGGGTTATCCCTGCAAATGAAGGAGGCTGAAAATTGGGAAAGTCCGCTGAGAATTCAGGAATACGGCTTAATTCAATATTCGAAAACAGGGTCAGGGAAAGACCTGTCCCAACAACCAGAGCGAGCAACTGAGGGGGGCAAAAACGCTTCCAGGCTTCAGGTGTGAACCAAAGAATCAACAACGTGATGAGCGAAAGCAAGAGCTCGAGCGGCCTTACATCTTCAATCAACTGGGGAAGACTGGAAAGAGTGCCAATCACTCCACCAGGGGGACTGCTCTGCCCCAAAAAAGGAGCCAGCTGAAGGATCACCAAAATCACACCAATTCCAGACATAAAGCCTGAAATCACGGTGTAAGGCATCATCGTGATGTATCGGCCCAAGCGACAAAGACCAAACAGAATCTGAAAAAGACCGGCAAGCATCACAACCATGAAGGCCAGAGCCAAAGCCGTACCTCGATCTGGGATTTGGCTGGTGAAGTTGAGGATGACTGCAGTGAACACAACAGTCATAGGACCAGTGGGTTCAGAGATGAGCGTGGACGTGCCGCCAAATAGAGCCGCCACCATCCCAATGATCACAGCGCCCCATAGGCCAGCAGCAGCACCTGCACCAGAAGCCACTCCAAAAGCCAACGCCATCGGAAGGGCAACCACAGCGGCTGTAAGCCCACCAAAAGCATCACCTCGGAGGTTGCGGGTGCTGATGTAATTCAGAAACACCAGAGTCTCGTCTTTGAATTTGGGTGATGCTAAGACCCTTCCGCTTTGCGTTCGTTGAGACCGACAAGGAAAATAGGTCTAAACAAGTAAGCAGTCGATGCCTGACTTTCTGATCTCTGCCCTCGAACTGCTGGTCGGAATCGGACTCCTATTCGGCGGCGGTGAATTATTTGTTCAGGGTGCGGTCATCCTCGCCGTCATCCTCGGAGTGCCGCAGCTGGTCATTGGCCTAACGGTGGTTTCACTTGGTACCAGTGCTCCTGAATTCTTCGTCAGCATCGGTTCGGTCCTTCATGGGGCAGATGCTCTGGCTGTCAGCAACGTGGTTGGCAGCAACATTTTCAATGTTTTGGTCGTCCTTGGTTGCAGCGCCCTCGTCCTGCCACTGCGGGTGGAAAGCCGTTTGGTGAGAAGGGATGTTCCCCTTCTCCTAGCCGTGTCTGCGGCTGCATGGGGCATGGCATCAGCGGGACGAGTCACCTGGCAATCAGGGGTCGCTCTTTTGCTGGGTCTTGTTATCAACACTGTCTGGGAAATCCGGACCGCAAGGGAAGAACCAGAGGAAATGGAGCCTGCAGAGCCAGAGATTGACTTAGGCAGCGCACAACAAGGCTGGCTTAAAGCAATGGGCCGCCTTTTGCTCGGCATTGTTGTCCTTGGTTTCGGAGCTCACCTTCTTGTGAAGGGAGCAACCGCCGTTGCCCTGAGTCTCGGAGTCAGTGAGGCCGTCATCGGGCTCACCATTGTTTCGGCTGGAACCTCCATGCCTGAACTGATTACCTCTTTGGTCGCGGCCTTGCGAGGGAGAACGGATCTCGCCATTGGCAATGTTGTAGGCAGTTGTCTTCTGAATCTGCTTCTCGTACTTGCAGGAGGTGCGTTGGCATCAGGAGCACAGGGGCTTCATGTCACGACCGATTTAATCAATGACGACATGCCTGTGATGATTTTGACCAGCCTTGCTTGCCTTCCAATCTTCTGGACAAAAGGACGAATTTCTAGACTTGAAGGTGGCTTACTCGTTGGTTTGTACATTCTGTACATCACTGACAACGTTCTACCCCGCACCGGACTCTCTTCTTGGTCGGATGAATTTCGCCTCATCATGCTTTGTGTTGTCTTACCAGCCGTTGTCGTGCTGATCGTGGTACAAGCCGCTCGCTATTGGAGACAACTAAAACGCCAAGGTCCTCAAACCTAAACAATGACTTCAGCTTGTATTCCGTGATGAAGGGATGACTGCTGAGCAAAAGCTGTTCATCCTGGAAAGGCCTAGATCGGCTTGGCGATGCTTGAGCTGCTTCCCCCGCTCAACGACAAAAATCTTCCATGGATCGACGTTATCCATCCAATCGTGGTGCATTTCGTGATCGCTATGGCTCTGATCACGGTGGTGTTTGACCTGATTGGAGTTCTCACTCGGAGACACAACCTCTTTGAGGTGAGCTTCTGGAATTTGGTAGTGGCGACCGTTGCCATCTTCGTAGCCATCATCTTCGGACAGATTGAGGCAGGGTTGGCAACTCCTTATGGAGCATCAAGAGACATTTTGAATTACCACAGCACCCTTGGCTGGTCGCTGGCTGGAGTACTCGGCCTCCTTACAGGTTGGAGATACGTCGTCAGGCAAAAAGATCCAACTGTTTTGCCATCAGGATTTCTTGTCATTGATTCAATCCTGGCGGTTTTGGTGTTCTGTCAGGTCTATTTAGGAGACAAACTTGTTTGGGTTTATGGACTCCACACGGTGCCCGTGGTTGAAGCCGTGCGTAGCGGAGCTCTGTCATGATTTTTGGGGTCACCATTCCATCACCGGTGAATGAAATAGCCGACAAATTAGGAGCAAATGATCTCCCCTACGCAATTCCGATACATCCTAATTTAGTGCATTTAACTATTGGCCTATTTGCTATCGGAATAGCCTTTGATTTTGCCGGCGCGTTTTATCCCTTAGAGAAAAGGGTCTTCCGCTTCTTAGCACTTCCAGCAACCCGAAGCGGTTTTCATGATGTCGGCTGGTACAACGTTCTTGCGTGTAGCGTGATCACCTTTTTCACCGTTGCCGCTGGCTTTTACGAAATGCTCCTTGCAGTTCCATTGCAAGGGATTCGCAGCATCATTGGCCAAAATGCAATCGACACAATGCTGTGGCATGCGATCGGAGGGGTCGCACTGCTCCTCATCATTGTGGGGATGGCGATCTGGCGAGGATTTCAGCGATTTTTGTGGCGTAAAGACTACGGGCGTCAGGTGAGTTGGCTTTATCTCGGATGCGGAGCTGTAGTGCTTGTCGCCATGGGCGTACATGGAAGTCTTGGGGCATGGCTTGCCAGTGAATTTGGCGTTCATATCACTGCAGATCAACTTCTTGCAGCCGGTGCCGATCTCAATGAGGTGTTGCCATGAGTACCGCTACTCCAAAGAAGGGACCAAGCATCGGTGCGATTGTGATCATCACAATGGCCATTGCGATCAATTTGGCCATTTCCAAACTGATGGCGAACTGGTCTCTTAGTTGGTTTCCACCCCAAGCCTCGAGTGCAGCTCCTTACGTCGACAACCTATTCGCACTGGAGACGGGGATCGGCTCATTCATTTTTTTTGGTTGCACCGGCTTTATGGGCTGGGTGTTGTTGTTCAACAGGGCTGGCAAGTATGACGAAAGCGATGGGGCCCCGATCGAGGGAAATACCAAATTAGAAATCACCTGGACGATCATTCCCCTGGTGACAGTCTTTCTGATCGCCACGTATTCGATGAACGTCAATATGAAGCTTCAAACTCTCGGACCGAAGCACAAATACGCCATCGGATCTGATCCGACAGTCCTAATGGAGGCAGACCCCATTGCTGATGTAGGCCCAATTAATGTTATTGCCCGCCAGTGGAGCTGGGAATTCATCTATCCCAACGGAGTTCGGAGCTCAGAGCTACATCTCCCGATTGATCAACGTGCGAATTTCCACATGATCTCGGAGGACGTTCTGCATAGTTTCTTTGTGCCGGCCTTCCGGCTCAAACAAGACATCATCCCTGGGAGCATCATTTCTTACAGCCTCACTCCCACGAAGGAAGGACGATTTCGACTTCGGGACGCCATGTTCAGCGGCGCTTATTTCTCACAGAACCAGACCGACGTGATTGTCGAAACCGAGCAGGCTTTCGCCGAATGGTTAAAGACAACAGCACAACAGCCACTGCAACAGGGTCTTGATCCAAGTCGTGCTCTCTATGACCGCCGCATCGCACGCGGTGACAAGGGCTGGGCCACGGTACCGCCAGCTCCCGCACCGATGGTGAACGACCCCGGTGATCCCTCCATTCCTCACGACGCCTGAGACGTGCCATGACAAGCAACACCTACGACCTCCGCATTCTCAAGGCACCCCATCCAGTTCCTGGAGCACCGGACAACTGGAAACGCTTCTTCAGTTTCAACACCGACGCAAAGGTGATTGGAATCCAATACATCGCTACAGCACTGTTCTTCCTTCTCGTGGGCGGACTCCTGGCCATGATCGTGAGGGGCGAATTGATCACGCCTCCCGCTGATCTTGTCGACCCAAGCGTCTACAACGGCCTCTACACCATGCACGGAACAGTGATGTTGTTCCTTTTTCTATTCCCAATCCTTAACGGCTTTAACAACCTATTGATTCCGACGATGATCGGGGCACCGGACATGGCATTTCCAAAGCTGAATGCCGCCGCGTTCTGGCTCGTGCCGGTGTTTTCAATCGTCTTAATGGGGAGCTTTTTCGCCCCCGGTGGACCCGCTTCATCGGGATGGTGGTCGTACCCACCAATGAGTCTGCAAAATCCACTCGGCCATTTCATCAATGGGGAGTTTCTATGGATCCTTGCAATAGCACTCTCCGGCATCTCCTCGATCATGGGTGCCATCAATTTCGTGACGACCATCATCCGGATGAGAGCTCCAGGGATGGGTTTCTTCCGAATGCCGATTTTCGTCTGGACTGCATGGGCAGCCCAGACCATCCAGTTGATAGGTCTACCCGCGCTCACTGGCGGAGCGGTCATGCTGTTGTTTGACCTCAGCTTCGGTACCAGCTTTTTCCGGCCGGAGGGTGGCGGTGATCCAGTTTTATTCCAGCATTTTTTCTGGTTCTATTCCCACCCTGCCGTTTACGTGCTGGTGCTTCCTGTGTTTGGCATTTTCTCAGAGCTCTTTCCCGTGTATTCGCGTAAGCCCCTTTTTGGCTATCGCTTTGTGGCAATCGCCTCCTTTGGAATCACCTTTCTCAGCCTGATTGTTTGGGCTCACCACATGTTTTACACAGGCACACCGAACTGGATGCGTCACATCTTCATGTTCACCACGATGCTCATTGCCATACCCACTGGAGTGAAGGTTTTCGCCTGGCTGGGAACACTCTGGGCAGGCAATTTGCGCTTGAGCACACCGATGCTGTTCTGCATCGGAGGTCTGATCAACTTTATTTTTGCAGGCATTACTGGAGTGATGCTTGCCACAGTTCCAATTGATATTCATGTAGGCAACACCTACTTTGTGGTAGCTCACTTCCACTATGTGATCTTCAACACCATTGTTTTTGGGGTTTTCGCTGGTATTTACCACTGGTTTCCAAAGTTCACTGGAAAGATGTATTACGAAGGTCTTGGGAAAGTCCATTTCGCACTCACATTCATCGGTGCCACACTCAACTGGCTTCCACTCCACTGGGCTGGGTTGCTGGGCATGCCCCGACGTGTTGCCTCCTATGACCCGGAATTCGCCATTTGGAACGTGATTGCAAGCATCGGCGCTTTCATGCTTGGCGTTGCCTCGATCCCCTTCATCCTGAACATGGTGAGTTCCTGGGCTCGCGGACCCAAGGCTCCTCCCAACCCCTGGCGAGCAATCGGCCTGGAGTGGCTCCTTCCATCCCCACCTCCTGCCGAAAACTTTGAAGACGATATTCCAACTGTGATTAGTGAGCCCTACGGCTACGGATTGGGGAAACCCTTAGTTGAGGACCAGGAATTCTATGTCCGCCGTTCCATGGAGGCCTAATTCAATGACAGCAACCAACAACGAATTCCCGATCAATCATCAACCCGGTCATATCCAACATGAAGGCCATAACCTCACAGGTTTTATCATTTTCCTGTGTTCAGAAAGCATCATTTTTCTTGCATTTTTTACAGGGTTTGCGCTCCTGAAAATCACAGCACCCGAATGGCTCCCCGAAGGAGTTGATGGGCTCGAAACACGCATGCCTTTGATCAACACGATTATTTTGGTGAGTTCAAGCTTTGTAGCCTATTTCGCAGAGCGTTATTTGCATCGAGAGAACCTATGGGGGTTTAGAGCTTTTTGGCTTCTCACGATGGCAATGGGCACGTACTTCGTTTACGGCCAATATGTCGAATGGTCTGAGCTTCAATTCAGTTTGAGCAGTGGAGTTTTTGGAGGAACGTTTTATCTCCTAACTGGGTTCCATGGATTACATGTCATCACAGGAATCTTGCTGATGGCGTTGATGTTGTTTCGCTCCTTCAAGCCAAACAATTATGCAAAAGGTGAAATGGGCGTGACGTCTGTAAGTCTTTTTTGGCATTTTGTAGACGTTATTTGGATCATCCTTTACCTGTTGATCTATGTCTGGCAACGTACCAGCTGATCAATCTGAATTTTTAGATCTGCTGTCATTCCTCCAATCATGATCATCGACGACCGCAACTACGACGTCATCATTATCGGCAGCGGTGCCGGTGGGGGCACCCTTGCAGGTGCCCTGAGTCGGAAAGGTCATTCCGTTCTCATGCTTGAGCGAGGAGGGGCCATGGCCCTCGAAGATCAAAATGTTGCAGATGTGGACTTATTTCGCAAAGATCGTTATCACCCAAAGAATGAACGCTGGTTTGGGCCTGACGGGGATCCGTTTGCTCCACAAACCAATTACTCCCTTGGTGGCAACACCAAAATCTGGGGCGCAGTGTTGGAGCGCATGCGCGAAGAGGATTTCAATGAATTACCTCTTCAAGAAGGCGTTTCCCCTGCTTGGCCGATTCTTTACGACCAGCTAGCTCCTTATTACACCGCAGCTGAAAAGCTATACAGAGTTCACGGTTGTTCGGGTATCGACCCCACCGAACCAGCCCGGTCTACTCCTTTTGAGTATGAACCAAAACCGCTGGTTTCTTTTCTTGAGCCACTGCGTGAAGCACTCAAACGTCAAGGATGTCAGCCGTATGACTTGCCTTTGAGCTGGTCCAACAGCACAGAAGACCCAAGTGGTGATTCACAGCTGTACGGCATCGACAATGCCGATCACTCCAAACTCACAATCAAAACTCAATCAAAAGTCACGCGATTACATGTCAATCCACTCGGACGCTCTGTAAAAGGTGTTGAAGCTGATGTTGCTGGAGAAACTTGGCTGTTCACTGCAGACTTGATCGTGCTTGCCGCCGGCGCCATTAATACTCCTGCCATTCTGTTGAGGTCCATCTCGAACCATCATCCCCGCGGCCTAGGCAATAAATCTGATCAGGTTGGTCGCAACTTGATGAATCTCCAACTCACCTCAATTCTGCAGCGGGCGACCGAACGAAACGACGGTAGCTATGCACGATCGCTTGGAATTAATGACTACTACTGGGGAGATAAAAACGTCTCTTTCCCTCTTGGCCACATTCAAACCGCAGGAGGAGTTTTACAGGATGCCCTATTTGCAGAATCGCCACCAGTCCTTTCCCTTGTCACCAAAATGATTCCAGATGTTGGGCTGGAGCGACTGGCATCTCGATCGGTAGCTTGGTGGGCCATGACCGAAGTCTTACCAGACCCACAGAACAAGGTTTGGCTGAACAACGATCAAATCCGAATCAACTACATCCACAACAACCGCGAAGCCCATGATCGACTGGTTTACCGCTGGATTGACACGCTCAAGGCCATCGAAGCAGACCCTCTCACTCGGGTCGTGAGCACGGCACCCACCCACCCTCGGGGGGAAGCTCCCTTAAGTGCGGTTGGGTATGCGTGCGGCACATGCTGTATGGGAACCGATCCAGCAGCTTCTGTAGTCGACCTCTCCGGGAAATGTCATGAGCTCGACAACCTATATGTCGCCGATACCAGCGTATTCCCGAGTTGTCCAAGCGTTGGGCCAGGTCTGACAACCATCGCCTTATCGCTCCGGCTAGCTGAAACCCTCAGTGAACGCATCACCTGACCCAACCCTTTTCAACGATCAAATCATCGTCACAAATTCTTCTGAAATTGTTGGATGCAAAGCCATCGTGCGATCGAAATCAGCCTTGGTCGCGCCCATGCCTACGGCAATAGCAGCCATCTGGATAATTTCGGCCGCATGCTCTCCAACCATGTGACAACCGAGAACTTTCTCACTACTGGACTCCAACACCAGCTTCAACAAACAGCGAGGTCCACGCTTAGGTAAAGCCTGAGACAAAGACCTAAAACGCGCACGACGGATCACAACTTGATCCGCTCCAAACTTGGCGGTGGCGTCTTCCTCTGATAAGCCAACAGTAGCTAGCTCTGGCTGACTAAACACAGCACTGGCCACCAAGGAATAGTCGACCTGCCGCGGCATACCTCCAAACACACTATCGGCGAAAGCACGCCCTTCATCCACAGCAACAGGAGTCAAGCAAATGCGTTGAGTTACATCTCCAACAGCAAAAACATGCGGAATATTAGTGGTTTGATCGGCATCAACTGGTATACGACGACCATCAACCAATACTCCAGCAGCATCAAGACCAAGGCCGGAAAGAAATGGTTGCCGACCAGTTGCCAGCAGAACCCCTCCACAGGGAAACCGGTCACCGCTCTGGGTGACCACCGTCAAATCGTGAGGTTGTCCCTCAATTGCGGCGAGGCTTTGTCCAAAGCGAAGATCGACACCCTTCTCTCTCATCCCTTCCTGCACCACTCCTGAGAGTTCGGTATCAAAGCCCCGTAAAAGCCCTTCCCGTCGGACCAACTGCGTTACCCCCACACCAAGCCCTCGCAAAATGCCAGCAAACTCACACGCAATGAATCCGGCTCCTACTACGACTACCTCGTCCGGAAAACGCTCTTGTAAAAACATGTTGTCACTGACCCAAGCAAGTTCAGAGCCTGGGAGCTCCGGCTGAACAGGTCGACCACCCACCGCAATCAAGACCCGTTTTGCATGCAGCACCTCGTTAATCTCGCCGTCGCGCGCCTTCGACACACCAATGCGATGAGAGTCGAGAAAACGCCCCCACCCTGCGATGAGTTCTACGCCCGCTTTTGCCAACAACTCGATGTGCAGTGCATTCAGACGATCAACCTCATGCCGAACGTTACGCAAGAGCACCGAAGTATCAAACCTTGCCCCCTCAATGCTCACTCCATAGCTTGATGCCCCCTCCAGCTGCTCGGAGAGAAGAGAGCCGTAGACCAGCAGCTTCTTTGGAACGCAACCACGGATGACACAAGTACCTCCAACTCGATCCCCTTCAACAATCGCAACCTTGGCTCCGTAACTAGCAGCACGTTTGGCAGCAGCCAGGCCTCCAGAACCAGCACCGAGAACAACAAGATCAAAGCTTCGTTCCATGGAGACCACTGTTTCCTCACATCATGCCCACAGCTTTCGGTCGCAGTCATGGGTTGATAGGCCGAACAAGCTTTACTCAAATGTTTTTGACCATTGGATCTCTGCACAGCCCTCGTGCTAACTGGTCGTGAGAGGAAAAATCAACAACCAAATCCAAAACAGCTCAATCTCTTTTCTGCTCATCCGTCGAGCGAATCCAGATAAAAAGATGTTTGCCGAGTCAATTCACAACAAAGCCTCGGCATAGTGGAACGTATGCAGCGTTGAGAACTGTCCTCTGCATCTCCCCGAATACGCCCCTATCCCTGATCACACCAAAGGTTTCAAACTTTTTGAGGTGAACGTTGCCGAGCTTCAACCCACACAGATGTGTGTCGGAATGGCTGAAGTCAGAAATCGGCAACGCGATTTCCGTTTGGAAAGCCCAGAGGAACAACGGCGTTATCTAAAACGCAAACCAGTTCCTTTGGTTCGCAATCGTATTGGAAAACTTTGGATGGTAGATCGACATCACCGCCTTCGAGCATTGCTCGAGATCGATTCAGTGGTCACCACGTATGGCTACGTGATCCAGGATCTAAGTAGCAAGACCAGGGAGGAAGCACTCCATGCCCTGCAAAAGCGAGGCTGGTTGTACCTTCACGACGGAAGAGGCAATGGCCCGTGGCCAGCCCGAGATCTTCCCCTCACATTGCTTGATCTTCATGATGATCCTTACCGCAGTCTGGTTTGGAAACTGAAACAGGAGGGAGTGATCACCCCACAGCCCTTGATTCCGTATCACGAATTTCGCTGGGGACTCTGGTTGAGAACTCGACCGATGCCTCCATTCAGCTCAAAGCATCTGGAGCCAGCCTTGCCAGCTGCTCGCAGACTGGCTCGTTCATCAGCGGCATCCCACCTAGCAGGCTGGAAAGGGAGCGATCACTAACGGCGACGGCGAGAATCAATCTGCAAGAGATCCTTGACCCTCTGTACCTGGCTAGCTAGTTGAGGATCGGTCGCCAGCTTCTTCTCAACCTGTTCAATGGCATACATCACTGTGGTGTGATCCTTACCTCCGAAGGTGTCCCCAATTCTCGGTAAGCTCAGATCAGTGCCTTGCCGCATCAGAAACATCCCCACCTGACGAGCCTGGCTCACCGCCCGGCGACGGCTACTACTCAACATGTCATCGGCCGTTACATCGAACACCTCTGAAACCTTGTCAATGACTTGCTGAGGCGTGACAGCAACCCCCTGACCACTTGGATCCAGCATCGGCGCCACCGACTCGACGGTCATAGGCATTCCTGTGATCGAAGAAAACGCAACAGCACGAGTGAGCGCTCCCTCAAGCTCCCGAATATTGGATGTAAAGCGGCCAGAGATGTATTGGATCAAGTCACGGGGAAGTGCCACTCGCTCCTGCTCGGCTTTTTTTTGGAGAATTGCCATACGAGTTTCCAGATCAGGTGCCTGGATATCTGCAATTAATCCCATCGAGAATCGAGAAATCAATCGCTCTTGCAGACGAGGTATCTGGCTAGGAGGCCTGTCGCTAGCAATCACAATTTGCCGACCTGCTTCATGCAAAGAGTTGAACGTATGAAAAAACTCCTCCTGGGTGTATTCCTTACCTTCAATGAACTGAATGTCATCAACCAAAATAACATCTGCATCCCGATATCGATCTCTGAAGGCCTGCATTCCGTCCTTCCGAATTGCATTAATCAAATCATTAGTAAACGTTTCAGTCGATACATAAAAGACACGAGCGTCTGGATCAATCTCCAGGCGGTAGTGACCGATCGCCTGCATGAGGTGAGTCTTACCAAGTCCCACCCCACCACAGATGAACAAAGGATTGAATTCACGCCCTGGAGCTTCGGCCACTGCTAGAGCGGCCGCATGGGCCATTCTGCTGTTGGGTCCAACGACAAAACGGTTGAACACATAGCGCATGTTCAGACCAGGAAGACGTCGAGGAGTCATGTTGGGTGCCGCAGTTGATGCAGCAGAAACAGTGGGTACCTCCGGCTGACCGGAAGATGACACACGCGCATCGAGAGCGGAAACAGAACCCACTTCTTCATCGTCCTTAGCAAGAACGATCACATCAATCGCATGACCGGTAATTTCCTCAGCAACATCAGCAATGGTGCTGACGTAATTCTTGCGCAGCCAGTTGCTGGCGAAACTGTTTGGAGCCTGCAATGTGAGAGTCCGATCCTGGAAGGAACTACAGCAGGCAGGGCGAATCCACGTTTCAAACGTTGGTTTACTGAGGTTGCTCTGAAGGGCTTGCTGCACCTTTTCCCACAGCTCACTGCCCTTCAGCACCAGAATCCTCCTCTTGCGAATGCCGAATCTACGCGCCTTATGGCGCCCCTTCGGTCTTTAATGAAACCTGTTCAAACAAGTTTCGGTTCATGTCAGCTGCTGTTTCCCATGTCCTGGCACGATCCCTGCCGTGGATCGGGATCGGCTTAGTCAGCTTGACCATGGGAGGGTGTGGGTCTTCCCTGCGGGAGCGCCTTGGATTGAAGCCTGAAGCAAAGGCGCCATCCACCCTTCCCGAAGTGAGTGATGGACCGCTCTCAGCCCCTCTACAACCCGGTCGCAACGTCATCGTCCAAGCCGTAGAAAGGGTTGGACCCTCTGTCGTACGCATCGACACGGTGAAGAGAGTGACCAATCCACTTGGAAATCTGTTTGGAGGTGGGCCCTCGACCCAAAAGCAGCAAGGTCAAGGGTCAGGTTTTATCACACGCTCTGACGGACTGATTTTCACGAATGCGCACGTCGTGGAAGGAGCTGACGAAGTGGACGTGGCCTTGCCTGACGGGCGCAGCTTCAGCGGGCGTGTTCTTGGCGGAGACCCCTTAACGGATGTTGCCGTGGTTCGCGTGGTGGCTGAAAAGTTGCCTATTGCTCCCCTTGGAAACTCAAACGACCTCAAACCAGGCGAATGGGCCATTGCAATCGGCAATCCCCTCGGTCTTAACAACACGGTTACCGCTGGCATCATCAGTGCCGTGGATCGAACCAATGCTGTAGGGGGAGGTCAACGGGTTCCGTACATTCAAACCGATGCTGCTGTCAATCCTGGCAACAGCGGTGGTCCCCTCATCAATGCAGCCGGACAAGTCATCGGCATCAATACGGCGATTCGGCAAGCCCCTGGAGCCGGGCTGAGTTTTGCCATCCCCATCAACTTGGCCAAACGCATTGCCCAACAGATCATCAGCACAGGTCAGGCCTCCCACCCTTTCATTGGTGTACGCCTTCAGAGCCTGACGCCTCAATTGGCACGTGAAATCAACGCCACCAGCAACCTTTGCACTGTTCCAGAGCTCAATGGCGTTCTGGTCATTGAGGTCGTTGACAACAGCCCCGCGGACAAAGCAGGAATCAAACCTTGTGATTTGATCCGAGTCGTCAATGGCTCCATGGTCAAAGACCCCTCGCAAGTGCAACTTGCCGTTGACCGAGGGCAGGTCGGTCAAGCCATGCCCGTGGTGGTGGAACGAGACGGAGAACAACAGACACTAGAGGTGGTTCCTGAAGAGCTGCCCCGCCAAGGATGAGGCATTCGCCCATCCCCACGCTGGTGGTAATGGCTCGCTGGCCCGCCAGCGGGCGTTGCAAGCGTCGCCTCGCTGCCGACATCGGGAATGAAGAAGCAGCCAACATCCAGCAACGCCTAGCCGCCCATACCTTTGCCGTAGCTGGAGCACTCACCAATCAGGGTGAAGTGGACTTACAAGTAGCCATTAGTGGAGTCAGCCTCCAGTCAACTCGTCGTTGGCTGGATTACTTACCCCCATGCACCCTCGTAGATCAAGGGAAGGGGACCCTCGGTGCACGCATGCATCGCCAAATTCAGCGTGCACGCTTTAACCAACACAACAAACCCGTCATTTTGATTGGGACAGATCTTGCAGACCTAAGCGAAAGAGATCTGCGACTGGCCATCCATGCCATGCAACACCAACCTTTGGTGATCGGTCCATCAGAGGATGGCGGTTTCTGGTTGCTAGGGCTTGGCCATGCATTGAAGAACCAACAGCTCGATGATCTTTTTCATGCCGTGCCATGGGGAAGCAACAAGGTTTTTGATCTGACATGCGATCGTGCCCAGGGGCTTGGACTCATGCTTGATCGACTCAGCATGAAAAACGACATCGATGTTCTGTCTGATCTCAATCCATGGCAGAGATGAGCGTTACCCCCCTAGATCTCAGTGTGGTCATTCCATGCCTCAATGAGGCAGCCCATCTTCCTCTTCTTCTAGCCGATCTCCAACGCTGGCCAACATCAATGGACATTACGGTTGTCGATGGCGGGAGCAGCGATCAAAGTCAGCTCATAACAGCTCTAGCTGGTGCCCGGTTAATCATCGAAGATTCACCTGGAAGAGGAAGGCAACTTGCCGCAGGGGCCAGACAAGCCACTGGTGATTGGCTTCTCTTTCTGCATGCTGACAGCCGTCTAGCCATTCAATGGGGGAACAGGGTGCTAAGTCGGATCACCAGTCCCGATGCAAAACGCTTCGCTTGGTTTTTTGACCTGCGCATTGCCCCAAGCACTCCGGCCCGATCCCTGCTCCAAAGAGGGATCGCTCTTCGCAGCCGTTGGTGCCAAAGTCCTTACGGCGATCAGGGACTTCTCCTGCATCGAACGCTCTATGAGAGAAGCGGCGGCTACGCATGCCTGCCATTAATGGAAGACCTAGACCTTGTGCAGCGCATCGGTCAACTAACAAGATTGCAACCTCTTGAGCTGCCTCTTACGACCGATGGTCGTCGCTGGGACCACAAGGGTGTTGTGCGCTGTAGCTTTGAAAATGCAAAATTGCGACAGCGCTGGAGACGAGGCGAATCCCCAGCACAACTAGCAGCGGATTACTACCAGAGCCATCTCGAGTCCAATCAGTTGGAATACCAAAAACCACACCGATGGCCTTGGGGCTCTAAGTCCCAACCAAGTCGGTCATAGAAAGGCAAGACACCAGGATCTGCAAACAGCGTGGCACGCTCAGTTCCCATGTCTCGGAGAGCATCGAGGATGTAATCCATCAACTGCCGACCGAGTCCAGCGCCTTGATAGAGAGGGTGAACGGCTACATCCCAAATTGTGGCTTCAAGAACCCCGTCCCCCGTGCAGCGTGCGAAACCCACCAACCGCGGGATGCGTGGATCATGTCTCCAAAGTCCGACCCTCAGCAAGCTGTTGTCTAAAGCTTTTCGCACGCGACGGACGGGTCTACGAGTCCACCCCACAGCCTCTAACAGCTGTTCTAGTTCCACAAGATCCATGGGACGAGACTGACTAAAAACGAGGCTGAACTGCGTATTAGACGCTTCACAGATGCGAGCCTCATTCCCATAGGAATGAATCAAAAGCTCTTGGGTGAGAGAGGAGCTGCTGGTCACCCTGGCCTGCGACGATGCCGTAATCCTGACGCACCGATGACGTCTGATGTGCGGCTAATCGCAATACATGGGTGGATACTCAACCCTTAAGCATGCGAACTGTTTCAACAGCGCTAGGCACGTCTTGACACCAAAAACTCTCTGCATCTCTGAGCTTCCTGACTTTGGACTGGGGTCTCACCACACGAACTCCATTCCAAGTCGACATGTTACGGGCCATACATAAATAGTTACACCCTTGCTGAATCAAGGTGCACTCATTGGTGGTAAGGGGCAATCGCTGGGTGCCATTTTGGCCTCAGACATTGGAGCCTGTCTGGTCCGATCAGCAAACTGGGGGCCATTCCATGATGAACAGCGTGCGGCGTTGGAGATTCCTTGGGACGTTGTTGAACAGCATTAACCGCAAAGTGTGAACACATGCCACTCTTGATCTCAGGCAAAAACAAAAAACCTATGACTCATAGCCATAACCAATGACAAGCGAAGAATAAAAACTCGATATATCCAACACTTTTCTAACGACGGAGACAAACATTGCCTTAGAAGAGGTAAACACAGAGGAAATTTCGGAATGCAGAATTGTTGTCATGATTTTCTTGCGCAAACCATTGATCATTTTCAGATAGATCAAAGCCTGGCAAGTCCTCGTTCCTGAAGATCTGCGAGCTCGGCATACAACCCCCCGCTAGCTCTCAACTGAAGATGGGTGCCCTGTTCGATGAGGGAGCCGCGACGAAGAACCAGTATGCGATCAGCAGCCTCAACGGTAGCCAGACGGTGTGCGATCACCACTGCAGTTCGGCGTTTAAGGAGGCGATCTAAATCCCGCTGCAAAGTAGCCTCCGTTGAAGGATCCATAAAGGCTGTGGCTTCATCCATGACTAGAACCGTTGGGTTGCGAATCGCCACCCTGGCCACGGCAAGAAGTTGTCTTTCACCTGAGCTGAGATTTCCGCCGCGTTCCCTCAGTTCGGTTGCCAAGCCTTCCGGCAAACGGGTTAGCAGAGGATCGAGGCCGATGTCACGACACACCTCCTTTAGTTGCTGATCGTCCAGTGGCTGATCCAAACGCAAATTATCAGCAACAGTGCCACTAAACAGGAACGTGTCCTGAAGGACGACTCCCAGCTGACGACGCAATACCGGCAGAGGCAAGCTACGAATGTCCTGGCCATCGAGCAAAATTCGCCCTCTCTGAGGCTCGTACAAACGACAAAGCAAACGAATCACTGTGGTCTTGCCAGAACCAGTCGGCCCCACGAGCGCAACATGCTCACCCGGTGCGATGCGAAAACTGAGATCACGAAGAATTGGCTCATCCTGACGATATGAAAAATCAACACCATCAAAAATCACCTCACCAAGGGTTGGTGAGGAGGCAGCGCTTGGTAGAGGTGTGGAGCCAATCAAGGAGCCTGGATCATGATCAACGATCTCCAAAGGCTCCTCGAGTAGCTCACCGATCCGCTCCACAGCCGTCAGCCCTCCTTGGATCTGAGTGAACCTCTCAGCCATTTGACGCAGAGGATCAAACAATCGCTGTGAATAGAGAATGAAGGTCGTGAGTGTGCCAAGGCCCATGGCTCCGGCCGTGACCATCCACCCTCCGAGGGCAAGAACAAGCGCGACAGCACCTAATGCGACCCATTCCAGAAATGCAGAGATGCTGCTGTCAAAAAAGATCGTGCCATTCACTGCACTGCGATAGGCCAGACCGGTCAACTGAAAACGGTGACCATTCACTGCCTCACGCCGAAACATCTGAACAACTTCCAGCCCCTGAAGGTTTTCCTGAAAATCAGCATTGAGCTGCGAAAGCTCCTCTCTCACTCGATAGTTTGCCTTGCGGTAGCGCCTCTGAAGCCAAATAATCACAAGGGTGACAGGAACCTGTGTGACCAGTAACAGCAAACCCAATCGCCATTCGATTAACAGCATGGAGACTGCGATGACCAAAAGGCTGACGAGATCACCAAGTACTCCAACAGCACCACTCGCAAAGACTTCGGCTAATGCATCCACATCGCTGGTGAGGCGGGTGAGGAGTTTGCCAACTGGCATGCGGTCATGAAACCGCAGAGACAAACGCATCGCATGGGCAAACAAGTCTTTGCGAATTCGTGCTGTAAGCCTCTGACCTACGGCCTGAATATTGAACGTTTGGAACCCCTGCAGAGCCAAACGAAGCAGGACGGAACCAAGCAAAACGAGAATGATCAGCCTGATCGCCACAGCGCTGTCAAGATCTTGAAAGAGGGGAATCACCGATTCATTGGCGGCACCCCCTAAACGCCGAAGAACAGCGATCGCCTGACCAACCAAGAGTGGCTGAATAGCGCCGGCAAGAGCCACAGGGATGAGCAGAATCAACGTAAGAGAAAGTCTTCGTCGATCTCGACCTAAATATCGCCCGAGCCGACTCACTCGCTGAAAATCTGATCCAGCCATCAGCTGGTCACCTTGGGAGCTGGCGTTGTAGACCTCATGGATTCAACAATCAAACGCAGATCACCTTGATCAAGACGCAATGAAAGAGGATGTCCCACAAGGCGAGCCGTGGTGTGGAACAAATCTTCGATCGCGACAAGCCCGTTATCGCGGAGTGTCCTGCCTGTGGCTACGAGATCAACAATCGCTTCCGCGATGCCAGTGATCGGTCCAAGCTCAACTGAACCGGTGAGATGCACAAGTTCGACAGGCAAATCGATGGCATCGAAGTGATCGCGTGCGCAACGGGTGAATTTGCTCGCAACGCGACAATGAGGTGGGAGGTCCGTCGCCCGCTGATAACCGCTGCTCGCTTTCACCGCAACGGCCATTCGACAACCACCAAAACCTAGGTCAACCAACTGAGCGACAGGCATCTGGTGCTCTCGCAAGACGTCGTAGCCCACAACTCCCAGCTGTGCCTGCCCATACGCCACATAAACCGGCACGTCTCCATTTCTCACAAGCAAAGCTCGAGCGCGTCCACACGCCGATGGAACCATCAGCTGCCTGTTATCAGGGTCGAGCACTGCAGAAAAATCGAGCCCTGCAGCAGCAAAACGGGCCACTGAATCCTTGAGAAGCGCTCCCTTGGCTAGGGCAACAGTGATCATGGAATGAAGCGTTCTCTAGAACTTTAATGAAGGCGATGGCCTCCTTGATTGATGGCATCCACCCAGTTGCAGTCTTAAACGACAACATCGTCTGGGTTTGGGTGAACGGTGATCAGGCCGTGGTTGTGGATCCTGCAGTAGCTGAACCCGTCATCGACTGGCTTAACAAACGGAGACTTCAGTTAGTCGCCGTGCTTCAGACCCATCATCATGCGGACCATATCGGCGGCACACCTGAACTACTTCAACAATGGAAGACAGCGGCAGTGGTGGCGGCCGCAGATGACATCAAGCGCATCCCTTTTCAGACGGTCTCGGTTCGAGATGGTGACGAAATCGAGCTTCTCGAAAAGCCCGTCAGGGTGATGGATGTGCGCGCCCATACGCGTGCTCATATCGCCTTCTGGTTGCCAAAAGGCGTTGGATCAAACAATCCAACAAGTGTGATCTTCTGCGGGGACACCATGTTTAGCGGTGGATGTGGACGACTCTTCGAAGGAACCCCAGCCGACATGCACCGCGCCTTGCAAAAACTTGGATCACTCCCGTCAGAGACCCTGGTCTACTGCGCTCATGAGTACACAGAGGGGAATCTACGCTGGGCCGCTCAACAGATTCCTAACGATGCCCTCATCCAGACACGGCTGAATGAGGTTCGAGCAAAACGACAATCAGGTTGTCTAACCCTCCCAACGAGCATTGCCGAGGAGTGGCGTTCCAATTTGTTTTTAAGAGCAACTAGCTGTGAACAATTAGCACGTCTTCGTCAACATAAAGACAGCTGGAATGGTTAATCCGTCAACCCAAAACAGAAAGCGAAAGACAATGGGGGTGAAGTAGCACAATGCTGCCTGATTGCAAAGAGAGCCTGCAGCGCAATCCCCTCGGATGGTCCTCATCAAGCGGCCTAATCAACCGCAACTGCTGATCTCCAAGGCGAAGGCGATAGAGCCAAGAGCGCCCCAGAAACTCTCGACCAATCACAAAGGCATCACCCGAACTATCGGGTGTCAAATTGATCAAACAAGGATCCACTAAGACTGTGGCGTCATCAGGGAGCTCCATTGAGTGATGACCTTCGGGAATCTTCAGATCACCGAGTAAACAGGCCAACGACTCGGTGTTCCCCCCCCGCCAGACGGGCAGAACATTGCGTTGGAGAACGAAGTGACCAACAAAGGGGGTCGCAGGTGTCTCTACAAGCTCACAGGGAGCAGCGCATTGGTGAAGATGACCATCACGCAGAATCGCAACGCGCCCACAGATAGCAAGAGCCTCCTCAGGGTCATGCGTCACAAGCAAACCACTCGCTCCACAGGCACTGAGGACTTCAGGAAGCTCACTGCGAAGCCGTAAACGGACTTCAACATCAAGGTTGGAAAAAGGCTCATCCAACAAAAGGACGGAAGGAGCAGGCGCTAGTGCTCTAGCAAGTGCCAGACGCTGCCGTTGCCCTCCCGACAATTCATGCGGATAACGTCCCCTCAGGGATGACAGCCCTAACAAATCAAGCAACCAAGAGGCTCTGCTGGTGTCCTGACCACGACGCAGTCCGAAACAGGTGTTCTCCCAGGCGTTGAGATGAGGGAACAAGGCATAGTCTTGAAAGACCATGCCAACTCCTCGGCGCTCTGGTGCAAGGCTCTGACTAGATGTTGCGACTTCATTCCCATGAAGTCTCACCACGCCTCGGCTGGGAACTTCAAAGCCAGCAATGATTCGCAAAAGTGTGGTTTTTCCGCACCCGGATGGTCCAAGGAGACCTACCAACTCACCAGCCTGCAATTGAAGAGTGATGTCTTTCAAGGTCCATTCATTCTCAGCTTCGCCATAGCGATGCCAGATGCGCTCAAGTTCTACTGGCCAAGAGTCAATCAAAATGGACTGCGAAAAATCAGTTTCATTCTGAGTCTTAATCATGGCTACCACTCCAATTCAGGCTGTCGTGACCCAAGATGCACCAGCACCAGTGGGTCCCTATAACCAAGCTGTGATCGCAGATGGTTGGCTGTATTGCTCCGGACAAATTCCTCTTGATCCAGCCACTGGTGAGATGGTTGGGGAAGGAAACGTGGAAGCTGAAACTCGACAAGTGCTTCAAAATATTAAGGCTGTGCTTTTGAAAGCAGGCGCAGATCCAAGCAAGGTCGTGCGCACAACCGTGTACCTGGTTGATCTGAATGACTTTCAAGCCATGAATGCAATTTATGATGAGGTTTTTGGGAATGGGATCAGCCCTGCCAGAGCCTGCGTTCAGGTTGCAGCTTTACCGAAAGGATCGCAAGTAGAAATTGATTGCATTGCCTGTCTCAACTGACAATTGAAATCTGTCTACAAAGGGAGGCGGGGGGTGCGCACGGTTTCTTAGGTTGAGACAACGCTGAGAATCCTCATGGCCCAAACCAAGCTGACCATTGGTGAACTTGAGGCGGGTTACCCCCTTTACTGCAAAGCCTTACGCAGGCTTCTCAAAGAAGGCAGAAGCCTGAAAGACATCGAAAGAACAGTGTGCTGGGGACACCTAGAAACGCTCAATCGTTGCTTACCTGGCCGTTACAAAGCACCGTCCTATCTCATGGCTTTAATTCGAAGGGATCTGGAGCAACCGAAGCAGTAAAAGGCTTACAAAGCATCCATAAGTGTTGTCAGAGGTAGAGAAGGATCACGCCCCTCGATCTCACCCTGAAACACACGACTCGCCAACACATCCTCTGCTTCGATAGTGGTGAGATCACTTCGATTGAGAGGTTGATCCATGCGAGAAAACAACCGATTGGCCTGACGAAGCCTCAGACGATCAAGTGCATTGCGAATCGAACGGGCGTTGGCAAAGAAAGGCAACTGACGTCGCCTATTGATATAGCGTGCAAAGGCAGCATGAGCTGATTCACTAAAGTGGTATTCCTGCTGATTGAGTAAGAGTTGAGCAATCTTCATGAGCTCATCTTCGCTGTAATCAGGAAAATCGATATGGTGCGCCACTCGCGAGGAAAGGCCAGGATTGGCTTCGTAAAAACTAGCCATTCGATCCTTATATCCAGCAAAGATCACCACAAAATTTGCACGTTGCTTCTCCATGTCCTGCAAAAGAATTTCAATTGCTTCAGCACCGTAATCGCGCTCATTATCTGATTTATAGAGATAGTACGCTTCGTCAATAAAAAGTACGCCACCCTGGGCTCGCTTAATCATCTCCTTAGTTTTTGGGGCTGTATGTCCAACATATTGACCAACAAGATCGTCACGCGTTACGGAGATAACATGACCTTTGCGCAAATAGCCAAGGCGGTGAAGAATCTGTGAAATTCTTATGGCGACTGTAGTTTTTCCTGTCCCAGGCCTCCCTGTAAATGACATGTGCAAACCAGGCACGGTACTTTGCAAATCCATCTGCTCACGCGCCCGATCGACCAATAACAGAGCAACAATTTCACGGATACGGGTCTTCACAGGCCTAAGACCTACCAACTCCTTGTCAAGCTGATGCAGCACCTCCTCCAAACCTGAATCGGCATAGGCAGCCGCCAGATCAACAGAAGAGAGCATCGATCTCAGCCGCAGCGCGACGATCGTTCATACTCAGCTTGCCATCCACACTCTCGTCTTCAGGACGAAGCGTGATATTTACATAGGTACGACCAAAACTGATGTCTGGAAATCGCTGTGTAGCCTCGCTGTAATCTCCAAGACGGTCAAGGAAATTACGCGTTGCACTGTAGCTGTCAAACTCAAAGCGACGCTCAAGACAGACTGGGCGCTTGCGCTCATGCCATTGGTCCATAAAACCATTCTTAGGGTTAGCTTCAAACCTAGTAGAAAAACACCCTAAACCTATTAAGGGAACATCAATATGCAATCAAAGACAAAAAGAAGAGCATGAACAAACAATCAGCAGACAAAGCAGGGCAAACAACAGATCAAAAGCCACATCCGTTCAAACTACAAACAAAGAAATAAAAGGCCATAATCTGACCTAAAGTTAAAAACAGGATCTGAAGAGAAGCACGAACAACCGAGACATCACAGAAAGGCCAGGAACCTCACCAAACACAAACAAACAAACAAATCACTTGACAAACAAAAGGCAAAACAGATACGCCGCAACGACAATTTTGATACGAAATACTTTAGCGAAGACAACAAGAATATCACAAGACAAATCTAGAGTAAAAACATGGAAAACTTTAAATTATTTCAACGGTCACTAGAAAGTAGTCATCGAAGAGATGACACCAATCAAATAATCAAAGAAGAATCGATTAAACTGGAAGGAGCCATATCAGAACTAAGCCATGCAAGCACAGTACTTGCGGGCCTAATGGATATTGTAGATGATGATAATTGTAAATCCTGGTTGGTATTTCTTGACGACGCAAGAGCGTCAACCATTGCAGCCTACAACACTATTAATACGGCCAACAATGAACTCATAAACAAGGACGGGTACCAAAAACATTCCAACTCCAACTGCTACTAAAGCAATCAAAAAAGATACTCGATCAAAACAATGAAAGCCACCCAGAACGAATTACTAGAGTCATTCATCGAAACGATTGAATCCAGTCAAGTGAAGAGAGAACGTTGGCTCAAGAAAGTTGGTCAATTTGGACTAGACCAAACGCTTGGAGAATACAGCGATCTAATGCAAACAAGCGGACGCAGAGAGTCAAATGATCAGCAGTTCGGAAATCAATGAAACATTCAAAGTACAAAAATAAACAGTAGCATTGGCACAGATGGACAAAGAGAAAGGACCTAATGAAAGAAAATATATATGTAATTGCTCAAAGTATGGCTTACACAATTTTTTTCGCAACCTCAACAGGAAAGACTGAGGATGTTGCCGACAAACTCAAAGAACTGATGCCTGGCACTGAAACGAAAGATGTTGATAACATCAGTTCAGCCTCAGAATTGGCAGAAGCGGAAGCTTTAATTTGCTGTGTTCCAACATGGAATACGGGGGCAGACGAAGGTCGATCAGGAACGGCATGGGATACTTATGCCGAAGAAATACCAAGTATGGATTTCAGTGGGAAAACGGTGGGAATCGTGGGACTAGGAGATTCATCATCTTATTCCGATTATTTCTGTGATGCAATGGAAGAATTATACACGGCATTCCTTCAGGCAGGTGCAAAGATCATTGGCAAAGTTCCTACAGATGGTTACACGTTTGAAGATTCAAAAAGTGTGATCGACGGAAAGTTTTGCGGGTTGGCAATTGATGAAGACAATGAATCCGAGTTGACAGATGAAAGACTAAGTAATTGGGTTAAACAAATAGGGACAGAAGCATAAATAAATAATTGTTATGCCGAAGCGCCCTTTCGTTTTGGGCACTTCGGCATAACAATTATTTATGGACCCAATCGACACGAACTTCATTCCTTGAATTTAAAAATTTATCAATTGACATGGCGGCAATGCAACCATCAGAGCAGGCAACAATAGCCTGCTTGAAGGGTGTATTACGGATATCTCCAATAGCCCAAACACCTGGAATGGTCGTCATCATATTCTCATCTACATCAACACCACCATCCTCACGAAGTGGGATAAGACCATGAAGATAGTCGGTAATCGGCAATGTACCAGTAGAGTATAAAAAGACACCAGAAACGTTCAATGAAAATGTTTTTTTGTCTTTAATAGCTTGAAGCTTTGTCGAATGGATCCCATCTTCAGCCCCATCTATAGATAATAGCTTCGTACGTTGCCATTGTTTCACATTAGGTAGTTCCGTTAACAACTCGATTCGATGCGTAGAACGACTGGGCTTAGCACTAGTGATCCAATGCACAGTTTTTGCAAATTTAGCTAGAACAAGAGCTTCATCAACCGCTTCTTGATTGGAGCCATAAACGAGAACATCCTCATTTCGATAAAAAGCAGCATCACATGTAGCACAGTAACTAACTCCTCGACCTAGAAATTCCTTCTCTCCTGGTAGTGTCGATGTTCGCCCCATAGCACCAGTAGCTAAAACAATCGTACGGGAACGAAATACTCCTTCTGGTGTATATGCAAGTTTTAATTCACCAGATAAATCGAGACTAAACACTTGAGCACGCACATAGTTTGTACCATAAGAGATTGCCTGGTCTCTCATCATTTCAAGCAAAGTAAAACCCGATACCTCCTTAGAAACACCTGGATAGTTAGCAATTTTATGAGTAATTGCTAGAGCGCCTACGGAAGAATTCTTATCTAAAATATAGGTCTTTAGAGATGACCTAGATGTATAGAGTGCACACGAGCAACCCGCAGGACCTCCACCAATGATCAGAACATCCGCATCAATATAATCTGTCATAAGGAGATTTCACTAGTGATTGTAGAGACAAATTGATTAGGAAAAATTGGCGAGAATGATTCTGGAACCATCTCTAAAAAAGAGTTGATCATTGCTCCATATAATTTCGGCTGCGAAAAATGTGAAAAATGGCGTCCTCTAGGCAAAGAATAAAAGCGGTCACCATTTTTCAAGTGAGGTTTCCACCTGGTGGCTGAGTTTTGATCAATGACAAAATCATGGGAGCCATTGATGATCGACAAGGGTATATCTATTGAAGAAAGATTTTCCAGTGAAGAATGAGATGCAATGGATCCAGAAATATACTCAGAATCAAGACACGTTGCAAACAATTTCGGGAGCACTTGATTTGCATCCCCAAATTCTCTATCAAATAAGAGTGGAATAATATGAGATAAGATTGCCGCTCGTGAGCAAGGCAATTTTCGCCTCATCTCTAAATAATGACTTGACCATTGATTTGTAGAGATGGGATCAACAGAAATCAAGGTCAATGATTTGAATAAATGTGGAAATTGTCCTGAAAACAATGCAGCGACAGTACCGCTAATACCATGAGCAATGACATGAGGTGATTGATCTAATTTTTCAAGTGTCTCTTTTAAAAGGCAAAAAATTGTAGATAAAGAGCAAGTTTCATCAGGGTCATGCTGAAAAGACCAGCGTCGTACGTGCCTTGACTGACTTAAAATACAAGACAGTTTTTGATTAAAACAAAAAAGAGATGGCTGCAAATCAAGCCAAAGGATCGATGACATGATAGAAATATGCTTCTATAATACTGCTACGGAAAAAGCAAACTCAAGAGCCAAGAAGCACAGGAGAGAGATTAATATGTTACAGCGGGTCTGGACGTATGATCATAATTGATACTAGGAACAACTTGAATAATTCCTTCCTTAATTTTAAGTTCAAGAGAAGCGATCAGTCTATATTCGGCACTGTCGGCTTCGCCTTTTAAAAAGAGCAAGGCGTTCAACGAAGAGCTATGTATGACCATAGAGGTGACTGCATCTAAATAGATCGAAACGATTGACGAGATCTCCATGACCAAGAAGTTAGTGTGATTAAATTACAATTAAAGGCAAAATACTAAAATAGTCCGTGAGCAATTGCCAGAGAAAGTGAAGTTACTCTTGAATACTTTCAGGGTAGATTGTATGTCTCTCATGATCTTGAACAGGACGTGTAATCCGTACTACTCTCAGGCTTTTCATAGCGTGAAAAGAAAACATTTTTTTCAAAATTCTAATTTCTGAGACATCAAGCAGATCTTCATAAGTCATAATTTAGCAAAGGCTACTCGAAGGAAGCAGGATCATATGATTTGGCAGGATACTCCTGATACTTTGTGAAAGCAAAATTGATTGTTGCCAAGATAATTCTTGAGAAGAAAACTAATCTAGGAAAAGGTTGGATCATCCAAAGCATTAAATGTGATTTACCAACAGTACATTTTTGCAACAGCATCTCATGATGCATGATAAAGCAACAATCACTACTCGCCCTAGAATCATCACAAGGAACGATAAAAAGGTTTGATCATTGAGCAGAGGCTAAACTCTCTACATTTGGATTATTACTTTTCATTCATAAGCAATGATCGCAATTCGTGCAATTACGGGATGAACGAAATAATTCGCCTAGAAGCAGTCTCAAAAAAATCCGCAAAAACAATCACTAGAAAAAGTATTAGAAAAACAATATGCAGAATGAGCCAATATGGGACGAGATGACTAGTAATAGCCACCCTGAAAAGATAGCTTCATATCACAACAACTAAGTGCCTCGTTCTTCCATTAAAATCCTCATAGTATTGAGTGCTAAATCTATTATTGAAGGCTTAATCTACTTAGCAATACCACTTGAATCAAAACAGCAGGAGAATATCATTAGCAATAATTCCTAATGAGTCTCTGTCAAAAGAACAATCGCCCCCCCAAACGATGGCTTCTATTGGATTATGCCTACAATACAGGTGTGCAAACCAAACGTTTGCAAATAATTCATTGCTGAGACAAAAACAGTGCTAAAAGTGAAAGCTAAAAAACAAAAAACGCTTTGCTTGTCTAGCCCCAACAAGCATATGATTAATCATTAAGAGGAATTTCGTTCAATTTGAAAGAATTTTATTTCACAAACTCTCCTACCAAAGCTCTTCTTCGCAATCTGTCTTAACTACCAGATTAGATGTTGCATAGGCAACGCATAATAAAACATAATTATCATTTATTTGACCTTCATCTAAAAAACTCTGATCCGTTTGATCGAGTGTGCCTTCAATTAGCTTGCCAACGCATGAGCTACAAGCCCCAGCGCGACAAGAGTAGGACATATCAATACCAGCCTGCTCTGCTGCATCTAAAATATACTCATCATCGGGACAATCAAATGATGCCGTGCCTTGAGGTGTAATCAGCTGAACACTAAAAAATGTCATTACAAAAATAGTGCGGATACAACTTTATTCCATCTAATCCATCATTCGAAACATTCAGCTATATGCAGCGTATCATTTAGCACTAGTGGTTAAACAATGGCGACAAGGAGGTGCGTAATTAGATGATTAACCTGAGTCCATGTGGCCATTCATTTCGATCATTACGATAGAGCTTTTAATAACATTTTTCTTCTCGCTTATTACCACAACTGATAACTTAAATGAAATATGAATATCAACATGTCTAATGAACGGTTTTCTCGATTTCTTGGTAACGCCCATGGATGGAGATCCAAACGTCTAAGACTTGCATTAGCGCTTAGAGAGCAAGGTTGGACTTACAAAAAGATTGGCGATCATCTCAGCACGACTCCGCGCTCAATCGGTAGAGATATTAAATGTTTTGTGATTAAATCGAGAGAAAAAACGACTGTTCAAGTTTCGATGACTGCATAGGTTTTTAAAAATCATAAGTGTCTTCAATCAGTCTATGTATTGTTTAGCTTGAAAATATGCAAATGCGAGTCGATCTCATTTCAACTTCTTGTGCCATATCCTCAATCACTTCTTTATTCGCCAGAAGTGATTCTTAAGGCCTATGCAAAGATTTTTTGCCTGGATTTTTGCATCCTATTTACACAAGGCCATCCCATTTTAAATGTCCTTGAAGTAAAATCAAATCGCCTTAATCCTCAAAAACATATAGAGGAACTTCGCTCTTAGAGAAAAATCTATGATCTTCGCAATCACCCATTTCAAATATTAGTTCCCAGTCATCATCCGCCAAATGAATTGCAAGGACATACAAATAAATGCGGATTTTAGAATAATTTTTTAAACCTCAAGCTATATATCTTTCATGGTGAGTTTTGCATAAAAGGCATTAAAAGCAACACAATCATAATTTAAAGGAGTGCTTCGCGCCGGCATCCCATCAACCGCTCTGACCAGCTTTCAGCATAAGCGCGATTAGCCTTTTGCTGATCACTATGGTCAGTATCAAGTGGATAGGGCATAGTGCCTGTAATCGCGCCATTTGTAACACAAAACATTGACTTCTGAAAACTTATGCAGATTTGTACATGAACATCATTTAGTCCCCTTCCATGCGACTCATACCAATGACTAAGCTCCTCTGGAAGATTGCGATACATATCTTGCATGCACAAACTGGGTGGTATACCCGCTCCCATGCTGGGAATTGGATCTGCATACAGAGCGCCATACTTAAAATCACTGATATCAGCAGAAATTTGTCGAGCTTGGGCGTTATAGGAGACAGTTCCTAAAAAAGGCATTCCTCGAAAAAAGACTGCTTCGACATAAGGAACAGCAACATCAACGAGAAAAGTGAGTCCTGCTTCTGGTGGAAGAATCCATACATCTTCTTTCCCAACAGCGACTTTATAAGAGATTGGATTTCCCGCTGCGGCCACAAGGCCATCTCTGATGTGATGAACCGCATCATTAACAGAAACAATTTCACCATTTCGATATCGTCGCGACAGATCAAGAAACAAATCACTCATCACACGCCAAAAAAGGCCGAGAGCATAGATGGTCGCCATGGAACGGATTGCCTCAGGAGCAAATCCCGGATAAAGCGTATGAACCAAAGCCAACAATGGGTCTCGGCGGCTACGCAGCGAAATAAGTCTCTGACAGGTTTCCAGGAAAGGCTGGGAATCGAAATAAGCATCCATTCCACCTGTTCCGTGCCAAAACATCGCTTTTTGGCAATACTCGGCGTACTCGAAGTTAATACGATTACCGCATAGGTGCTGCCATAGGCGCTGAAAACTGAAACCCTCGTGAAAAAAACGCATCACAGGGAATGGATTCAGAAGCTGAGTTTCACCTTGATTAACCAAGTTACGACTATAAGCATCAAGAACAATCCCATAGCTATCCAAAACATTGACAATCTGTAGAAGATGATCTGGCGTGTCTTCCAGCAAGGGTTGATCAGACAGGAGACGACGAATCAACTCATCACGATCTGGCAGGGTTGGAACGGCAGTCATGACAGACCTCCTATCGAGGGGAACAGGGCTAGTTCGCTTAAGCCTGTCGTTGCGGCCTGACTGATCCCAACCAAAAGATCAGGAGCTAGTCCAAGAAGAAGCACAAAGAAGGAAAGGGCAATAGCAGGAAGTTGCTCTTGAAGCGGTACGTTCGAAAGAATGGTTGGATTGGAGACGCTGCCTGCAGCAATGGCCAGTCGTCCAAAAAAGGCCCGATTCACAAGCAACAAGAAATAAACAGCTGTCAAACCTGAACCCACCATGCAAAGCAAAGTGGGAAGAGGAAACGGCCCCAAGCTGCCCCTAAATACGAGAAACTCAGAAATAAAACCAGCCATACCAGGGATTCCGGCACTGGCCATCACACCAATGATCATCAAGGTGCCGGTCAAAGGAAGTCCACGCTGGGGATTGAGCAATCCTCTAAGAACATTCAAATCTCTGGTACCGGTTCGTTCGTAAACAACCCCAACAGCAAGAAAGAGCACTGCTGAAATCAAACCATGACTCACCATTTGAAATAGGGCACCAATTAAACCCAACGGCGTTGCTGCAGCCGCAGCCAAAAGAACATATCCCATATGTCCTACGGAGCTGTAAGCCACCATCCGTTTCATATCCGACTGAGCAATGGCCGCCAAAGAGCCATAAAGCACAGAAATTGCAGCCCAAAGCGCCAGCCATGGTGCTGCCAACTCCCACGCCTCGGGAAAGAGCCCGAGACAGAAACGCAACAAGCCATAGGTGCCCAACTTGAGGAGAACCCCCGCCAAAAGGACTGAAACAGGAGTGGATGCTTCAGTGTGAGCATCAGGTAACCAAGTATGGAAAGGGAAGAGAGGGATCTTGATCCCAAAACCTATGAGCAAAGCTCCCATCAACAACAACTGAGAAGTGAGACCCATCTCTCCAGACAAAATTGGATGGATGCCGAAGTCGACGCTTCCTGTTACGAGAGCGATACCAAGGAACGCGCCCAATATTAATATTCCAGACACAGCAGTCACAATGAGAAATTTTGTGGATGCATAAGCTCGATTGGAACCTCCCCAAACAGCAATTAACAACCAAAGCGGGATCAGCTCTAGCTCATAAAAAAGGAAAAAGAGAAGCAAATTTTGAGACAAAAAAGCTCCATTAACTGCGCCACTAATAATCAACAACAAGGCGAAGTAAATTCGCGGTCGATTCTCTATGTTTCGAGATGCCAATGCTGCAACAAGACACAAAACAGCATTGATTAATACCAACGGCAGAGAAATTCCATCTACTGCCAAAGAGTAATCAAGACCAACACTGGGCAGCCAGGGGAGATGTTCTTGAAGCTGCAAGCCAGGATTACTCGGTTCAAACCAGAACAGCACCATAAAACTTACAATGGTTTGAACCGAAAGGATGAGCAGAGTGAGACGCCTGAGTTGAGCCGAACCCGATCCTGCTGGCCACAAGGATAAGAGAAGCGCACCTAGAAAGGGGATCAAAAGCAGGAAAGTAAGAATCATCATTATTTCAATTAAGCCACCAACTCAGCGAAGACAAAAGCAATACAATTGCAGCGACTACAGTCAATAAATAGCTTTGACTTTGGCCACTAATACTCAACTTAAGGCCTTCAGCGCTCTGAAGTGAGAATCGAGCAAGTGAATGAAGAACTCCATCAACAACATTACGGTCGAAGATGTAGGCAAGTCGTGAAAACATGGCTATAACATTAACAATAGTCAAGCGATAAAATCGTTCTGTATAGAAATCGTTTTCAAGAAGATCCTGGAACCAACGCAGCACCGGATTTAAAGATCGCGACCAAGCCTTATTCAGTGGAATCAAACCTCCAAACAGCAAACCGAGCATTCCGCTGACGACGACAACACCAGCAGCCCAAAGAGGAAAAGCGAGCAAACCATCCAAGGACTCCAGGCGAATCAGCAAAAAAGGAGTCAGGACAACGATCACCGCTAGAGCCACCATTGGGAATGCCATCTGCCAATTCACCTCGGCAGCTCGACGAGTTTTAGTAAGAGAAGGCCCTAGGAAAACCTGCCGAAAAACCCTGGTGAGATTCAACGCTGTCAGAGCATTCGTGAGAAGAAAGACAGGTACGAAGATCACAGAGCGAGCTCCGACCAGCTCTACAGCTTGCGCCAAACAGAGAAATCCACCCAGTGGCAGAAGACCAACAAGGCCGGCACTGCCCACAAGAAAAGAACCAGTTGTGGCTGGCATCCTCCCGCCAAGACCGCCAAGCTCAGTGATGTCCTGACAATTGGTAGAAGCGATCACACCGCCCACACTCATCGAAAGCAGTGCCTTCGAAACAGCATGAGCGAAAAGGAGTAGCAGAGCCAAAACAGGGACCTGCAAAGAAATAGCAATAAAGACGAGCCCCAAATAGGCAGTCGTTGAATAAGAAAGCGTGCGTTTGATGTCCACCTGGGCGATGGACACCAACGAACCCCCAATCGCACTGATTGTTCCGATCACCTGAAGAACAATCAGCGTGACAGGTGCATGCTGAAGAAGGGGCATCACCTTGAGCAAAACAATGGCGCCGCATGTAACAACAACTGAATTGCGAAGAATCGATGCGGGGTTCGGACCTTCCATGGCTTCATCCAGCCATAGGTGCATTGGAAATTGGGCACATTTCCCCGTAGGACCAGCGATTAGCCCAAGGCCAAGCAGAGTTGCTGCAAGGGGGCTAAGGGTCTCAGAGGCTGACCATGCATAGAGGTCATCAAAGCTAATAACCCCTGACCAAGTCGCTAAAGCCACCATCCCCATTAACAGCATGACATCACCAACACGCTTGGTGAGGAAGGCATCCCTCGCCGCTGTCACAACAAGGGGCTGGGCGTACCAAAAGCCCACGAGGAGGTAAGTCGAGAGCGTGAGCATTTCCAGCAAGAAATAGCTCTGAAACAAGGAGTCACTCAAAACAACTCCTGACATCGCTCCTTCGAAGAAGCCAAGCAATGCAAAGAAGCGTGCTAGTGCCCACTCCTTATCGAGGTACCCCAGCGAATACACCTGAGAAAACAAACTCAAACCAGTGATCAGCTCAAGAGCAGAAACATTGGTCAAAGAGAGGCTGAAGCTGATGTCGAGATTGAGGTCAGCAACGCTGAGCCATGGAAAAGTGAGAACCGTTGGTCCACCTGCCATGACATCACGAAGGACAAGACTTCCATGAATGAAAGCCAACAGCGTGAACAGAATGTTGAGGTATGCCGCAGGACGATGTGCATCCCTCCGGAAGAGCCCAAGGGCCCAAGGCAATGAGATCAACATTCCTGAGAACCCATAAAGAGGGATCAACCAGGCGGTTTGAAGAGGCAGCATTGCAGCTGATGTCAAAAGAAACGGGGCGTTTGCGCCGTCGAAAATCATCTTTGGGCGGGAATCTAAACCGAGAAGGAGACCGATGCCGTGTCAATCAAAGCCGGCGCGTCACATTCGTGACGGAGAGAGCTGGCTCAACCTCATCATGAGGACGAGCAATGATATGCGCTGCTACAAGACCATCTCCTACACGCTCACAGGCGTCGGCCCCAGCACGCACCGCAGCATTAACGGCTCCGGTTTCTCCACGAACCATGACAGTGACGTAACCACCACCGACGTATTCACGACTGATCAGTTGTACTTCGGCCGCTTTCGTCATCGCATCGGCGGCCTCAATCGCAGGGACCATTCCACGGGTTTCGATCATGCCAAGAGCAATTCCGAAAGCAGGTGTCGGAGTTGAGCTGCCGGAAGACTTGAGCGCAGAGCCACTTCCTCTCCCCCCGCCTGCAGTTGTGCTTCGAGACGTAGTACGAGAGGTAGTGCTCTTTTTGGCGGAAGTAGTGCTGGCAACAGACTTCACATTCACTGTGGCTTTAGCCGCTGCAGAAGATGAAGAGGCTGCATTGGCCTGAGAGCTCGATGCAGAAGAGTCGACACTGGAGCGGCGGCGGGGAGTAGGAGTAGCCATTGGATTGAAGGGAAAGAGAAACGCAGAAGTCGAACGTGAATCAGTTATCCATCTGGCATCCAATGATCAATGATTCCAGCGATGGTGAGATCAGTCAGAACTGTGTTATCAGGACAAGCATGTCGTGCAGCTGAACCACTTGCCGTGAAAACCCAGTTGCCTTGACGAGCTCCAACTGGATCAACCGCAACAAGTTTTTTGCCTTTGTTGTTTTTGAGAACGCGCAAGTGCATATGGTCGAGACCTGCCAAGCGGAAGGTACAAACCAATGGCCCCATGACCTGCATGATTTCCATTAGCCCTTCAACTCCTTTGATGAAGACGAAGAAGGCTTTGGGGGATCAGGATCCCAATGATCAATGATGCCAACAATTGTCAGATCACTTGGATAGGACTTACTGCCTGCAGCTTCCCGCGCAGCTGAGCTACTGACGCAGATAACCCAATCTCCAGGCTTAGCACCAACAGCATCAACAGCTACTTTTTGGGTACTTCCATCCAACACAACCTGTAGATGCTTATGTTCGAAATCAGGGATGCGATTGGTTGAAACCAGAGGCTTTACGACCTTGACAATAAGCATGATCAGTGAGCCTCCTGAAGAGCAGGATCTAAGCTGGAGCCAACAACTTCTGCTGGAGAAGTTTTACTTCGGTCTCGAATCGTCAAACAGGTATGAAGCAAACCATCTCGAACAAGTTCTGAATAGCGATTTGAAATAGCCAAATTGACTCTCCGACAATCAGAAATTGCTCGTTCACGTGCACCAGGAACAGCACCTGAATAATCGAACCGAATAACAACTGGAATAGGTAGATCACGTGAGACGTTCAGACCTTTAAAGATCTTCACACCAACGTCCAAATCAGGTGCACCTTCTTCAACAGTATCGAGGTGGGCAAAATAAGTCAGATTTCGGAGATGTACTTCCTTGAAACCAATCCCAACTCCAATAAAACGTTCCGCATGGCCTGCATCTGGATAGGGACCACCATGTAGCTGAAGAACATAATCAATCTGAGAAATATTATTTGCAATTAAACGGGTTATCAATGAAACCATTCCCGATGTCATGGTTCCAGGAGCACCAGATTCAACGGCCTCCGCAATTTGGATCAACGCTTGATCAGGAGACATGTCCATGGTTGCCTCATAGAGATCTTGAGCCGAAACCCAACGATCCAACTGGATCGAACTGTCCTTGGAGGGTGGATGAACGCGGATCGCGTCAGAATCTGTGTCGAGTCCAATCAGCAACAAATCAACAGAAGCACCACAGCAAAAGCTGTTTTCAACAGCCTGGCGAAAATCAAGAAGACGTTGATATCCAGCGGAAGCCGCTAATTTGTCGTTGCTTCCATGCGCAGCGCAACCCTGATGGTGGGGATCTAAAGAACTGAAGTGATAAGTCACTACCTTGAGATAACGCGTGTCTTCGCTGGCAGCATTGGGGATTGATTCCCGATACCGATGATGCTCAGTTTTGAGCCATCGATTAACCGTGTTCTCGACATCAAACATCGCTCCAGCATGGGAGCGACGTCGTACAGAGCTAAATGGAATACGCAATGCATAGGCGATGGAATGAGCCAACCGCCCATCCGCGCAAGGGGTCACATCAAGAAGATGGAAACCGCAATCAAGAAGAAACTGCTCAAAAGACTTGGCCGCTTCACTTTCAGCAGATGAAGCGAGCGGGTCGTCCTGAAAGAAGTGATCACTAAATACACGATGCGATTCGAAGACGCACCATGCGTAAAGAGCTCTCATATCCAAAGGAGTAACCCAGGCACGCTCAAGAATGTGAGTCGGCAGGTCAAACCCAAGTTCACGACAAGCCAACTGTTGTGCCTGATCAATGAAATCAGACCCATGTTGAAGAGCTGAAACTTTCTGAAGTAGCGGGACAATTCTTTCAAACCGTCCCTTCACTTCTAGTTCGTAGGCACGTAAATGATCGTTAGCAAGTTGATCCGTAAGAGGATGACTGCCCTTAGGAATTGAGCGATTAGAGCTCGAGTTAGTTGAGCGACTCCACTGGTTCCTCGGCTCACCTGACTGCTTTTGATCACGGCGGACCCAAACCGGTTGATCAGGACCTGAACGCCTGCTGTCCTGACCTGTCCTCACGCGCCCGGGGCCAAGATTGCCCTGAGCGATAAGCGCTGCCTTACCTACTGAGGTGAGCGCTCGCCTCCTCTCAATGGAAGCAGTGCGAGAGGAGAGTGGGCTCTTATCGGATTTAGAAGACTGGGAGGAAGAGGAGGATTTTGATGTCTTCAGTTGCAACTGACGTCGAGTTGGAGCTGTGGGGGACAGAGGTCGCCCATCGCGAAAAGGCATTGAGCGAACCATCAGTTGATCAGCCCCTTGCTCCGCCAGAGACGGTGATCAGAGATCCTTTTTCAGTGTTGCCGCTGGAACCAGTGACTCGACTTTCAGGCCATTCAGACTGATCATTTCGTTTACGCTCAAAAGGAGGCATGGCTCCCATCATTCCTGATCGACTTGGATTGCGTCGACGAGCTGAGGCCCCTTCCGTCCCAGTCACATGATCGCCTCGATCCCAGTCGTCACCAGTCACTTTCGTGGATGAACCTTCACCAGTAACCCGCGAAACAGGTTGTTGAGTCACCTCTTCAGCAGCTGCAGGGGTGGGCTGAAATTGGCGCTGGTGATAACGATCTTGAAACTCATGATTATCGAATCGGAATTGCTCCGTGCCGGTGATTTTGCCACCGGCCAAATCAAAAGGGCCTGTTATTCGGCTGCTGTCTTCGTAGGCCGTTCCAGTAACACTTTTGGTGGAATCTCGCTGCTGCTGCGCAGCACGTGCTGGTGAAACCACACTGAATCGAGTCCAACTGGAGCCTTCTGGAGATTGGCCATGAGTTTCTGTGCCGGCCGGTGCCTCTGGACCACAGGCAGCTGAAAGTTGATCAGCACCGATATAAGGAGTGCCCGTCACCGCTTCACAGGCACCACGTTCGGCACCGGTCATGACCCCACCAATACCTGGTTGAAGTCCTGTCATCGGAGCTGCAGGAGTTCCAGGACGAACCGGAGTTCTCTCGCGGATAGCTTGTACAGCAGAGTTACCGCAATACTGACCAGCTTGCTCAACACCGGCATAGGGCGTTCCCGTCACGGCCTTACAACTTCCAGGCTCGTCACCTGTGACCTTTTCAGAACGACCGGTGCGCGTTCCACTGACCACTTGGTTGCGATTGGTAATGCTGAAACCAACCTTTGCGGCTTCTGGATCTGGCTTCGCTCCACAGAATGCATTGACTTGTTCCGCGCTGATGTACTGATCACCAGTCACGCGATGACAGGATCCAAATTCATCTCCAGTGACGCTAGAAGAACGGCCCACCATGGTTCCTGTGACGCCTGTTCCAGACAAAGTGCCAGAGAGGCCAACTTTGGTAGCAGGCCGACCTTCAGGTAGAGGATCAGCCCCTAAATATTGGTCACCAGTCAAAGAGCGGTTAGCACCAGCCTCATCTCCTGTAACGCTGGAGGATCGCCCCACCATTACACCACTGACTTGACGCCCCTGCTGCGTCAGGCTGTGTCCTACTTTGCGCGGCGAGGGACTGGTTCCACCGCAGTAGGTAGAACTCTGATTCGCTGAAATGTATTCAGTACCAGTCACAGTTTTGCAGGTGCCTGGCTCATCCCCAGTCACTTTCTCGGAGCGACCAACTTCATTGCCAGTTACTCGATTCCCATGAGTGGTGGCCGAAACGCGAACCTTGGGTGGAGTGGTTGGAGCGGGAGCGCTCTGACAGAACGTCTGAAAGACCTCAGCACCAAGATATTCAGTGCCAGTAATAGAACGACAGGTGCTTGCTTCGTTTCCTGTCGTCTTTACGGACCGATTGGCTTGAGTTCCTGTCACAGTTTGGCCGCCGGTGGTCTCCGACTCACCCACCTTCCAGTGCGCATCGACGGCAGCGGCTTGCTTGGATCCATTCCGATTAGGACCAGTTGGTCGCGTCACACCAGCACTTTGCTTATTGCGCGCTCCTGATTTGGCGCGAAGCTCACGTACCTGCTGGGCGAGCTCGCGGCTGGTGAGGTCAGGATTCGCCTGACGGGCCACGGCAGCGGCACTTGTGGGTTGTTTGCCTGCTGTTTTCCCGTGTTTAGACATCGCTTCCCGACGAGCTAAAACAAGTGCTCTACTTGGATTTTCGATGGCACGACGCTTTGGAGCTTGGCTGCGACGGGAGGAGTTTTTGGTAGAAGGATCCACAGATCCAGCATGACGAGTCAAACGAGTTGGTGTTTGTACAGCGCCATTGCCGCCACAACCACACTCTTTCTTGCCTACGGCAGGGGCTGGAGTGGATGTCGTTGTAGCTGTTTTACGAGCGACCTCAGCCCGATTTCTGTCTTTGGTTGTATCTGCTGATTTACCACGACGTGACAGGGCTTCTCGGCGAGCGAGAACAAGCTCACGACTCGGTTGACTGACGGGTTTCACCCGAGAACGATGGGCACCTGATGAAGTTGTCAGTGATTGATTTCTTGGTCGCTCAATAGCGACAGGGGTTGCGGCGTGTGAAGGGCCTACCGCAATTGGATCTGCGTTGGTGCGCGTTTTGCGGGCATCGTCGGCCGTCCGAACGCGATTCGCACCTGCTGAAACAGCAACGGATGCCTTTTTGCCAGCAGTAGTGAGAGCCTTACGGCGTTCGAGTGCTAGTTCGCGACTGGAGAGTCTTGCCATGTCCGCCCGAGAATGTCGTCGTGAGTTGAAGGGAACGAATCCCTACAGAAAAATTTGAGCCCTGATTTAGGTCAGGGCTCGGAACCGTGAAAGCGAAAGATCAGCGTCCTTCGAAAACCACGAAACAGGCACCTTGGCCTTGGGTGTATGCGTCGTAACCAACGATGCGCACGTGATGGTCGGGGTATGCGCGATGGCAGGCCTCGAGTTCACTCACTACAACGTTCAGATCCTTCTCACCGAAAAACGGGAGCTTCCAATAGGACCAATAAGAGGCCATGGAATTGGAAGGATGGACGTGCTCGATGAGCGGGCTCCAACCTTGGGCAATGATGTAAGCGATCTGGTCATAGATCTCGTCCTGAGTCATCGGCGGAAGAAAGCCGAATGTCTCCAGGGTGGCGACTGTTTGGTAGTCACCCACGGTGCTCTGAAAAGGCATGGGGATCACGCTTTAAAAAAATGTTTTGGCTGGACCAAAGTCCTCGAGCCGGAGTTATATCGAGGTTCGGGAGAGGGGTGAAAAAATTCACCCCTTTCACCGATCACTGAACGTCGAGTTTGTCGACGGTGTCGAATTCGAACTTGATCTCCTTCCAGGTCTCGAGAGCGATCGCCAGCTCAGGGCTATGCTTACCGGCTTCCATAAGGATGTCGCGGCTTTCCTTCTCGATTTCACGACCGGCGTTGCGTGCCTTGACGCAGGCCTCGAGGGCCACACGGTTGGCAGCAGCACCAGCTGCGGAACCCCAGGGGTGACCGTGGGTACCACCACCGAACTGGAGAACGGAGTCGTCACCGAAGATGGCTACCAGAGCAGGCATGTGCCACACGTGGATACCGCCGGAAGCAACGGCAAACACACCAGGCATGGAACCCCAGTCCTGATCAAAGAAGTTGCCGCGGCTGCGGTCTTCAGGAACGAAGGATTCGCGGAGTTGGTCGATATAGCCGAGGGTGGTCTGACGATCACCTTCCAGCTTGCCGACCACGGTGCCGGTGTGAAGTTGGTCACCACCAGACAGACGCAGACACTTGGCGAGGACGCGGAAGTGGATGCCGTGCTTGGGATGACGGTCAATCACAGCGTGCATCGCACGGTGAATGTGCAGCAACATGCCGTTCTTGCGGCACCACTTCGACAAACCAGTGTTAGCTGTAAAGCCACCGGTGATGAAGTCGTGCATGATGATTGGCATGTTGAGTTCCTTGGCGAACTCAGCACGCTCATACATCTCTTCAGGAGTATTGGCGGTTACGTTGAGGTAGTGACCCTTGCGCTCACCGGTCTCCTGCTCAGCCAATTTGATGGCTTCCGCAACAAATTCGAAGCGGTTCTGCCAACGCTGGAACGGCTGGGAATTGATGTTCTCGTCGTCTTTGGTGAAGTCCAGACCACCACGGAGGCATTCATAGACAACACGGCCGTAGTTCTTACCGCTTAAGCCAAGCTTTGGCTTAATGGTGCAACCCAGAAGAGGGCGGCCATATTTGTTCATCCGGTCGCGCTCAACGGCGATGCCGTTTGGTGGACCAGCGCAGCACTTGATAAAGGCGATCGGGAAGCGAATATCTTCCAGACGCAGATGACGAAGTGCCTTGAAGCCAAAAACGTTGCCGACCAATGAAGTCAGAACGTTGGTAATTGAGCCCTCTTCGAACAAATCGAGGGGGTATGCGATAAAGGCATAAAAGGACTCTTTGTCACCAGGGACATCTTCGATTCGGTAGCAACGGCCCTTGTAGAAATCGAGATCGGTGAGGAGCTCGGACCAGACAGTGGACCAGGTACCCGTCGAAGATTCAGCGGCAACAGCCGCTGCAACTTCTTCCTTGGGAACACCTTCCTGGCCGGTGCACTTAAAGCAGGCCAGCAGGTCGGTGTCTAGGGGGACGTAATCAGGAGTCCAGTAAGTGTCTCTGTACTCCTTGACCCCAGCGTCGTACTTCTTGCTCATGGATTAATTCCGTTAAGTCGGTAAGGGAAATGAGATGCGTAAACCCATCAGAGGGTCATTAGCAGCTGATCTCAGTCCTTCTGACCGAGGAAGTTGCCGTTGCCAAGTGCTGGCTCTACTTCGCGATGAGGGCGAGCAATGATGTGAGCCGCAACGAGTCCGTCTCCGACACGCTCGCAAGCATCTGCTCCTGCACGCACAGCAGCATTCACAGCACCAGTTTCGCCACGTACCAACACTGTGACGTAGCCACCACCGACAAATTCACGACCAATAAGGCGCACTTCAGCGGCCTTGGTCATGGCGTCAGCTGCTTCGATCGCTGGGACCAGGCCGCGTGTCTCGATCATGCCGAGAGCGATGCCCATGGTTTCGTTAGCCATTGCCTACCGAGTAAGGGGGGTGGAATGTTCGCCGCTGACATTGCTCTGCCGAGTGGTCACTCGTCAAGCAGTTTTGGGTCTTTTCATGATCATTGTCCATAGTGAACCTCATAAGCTCTGCTGATCACCCTTGCCCGAACTGATCTAAAGCCCTGTGCGCGTTCCGGTGAGCACACCAACACAATCCATAGGCAAAGGCCTCCGTAACACATAGTTTTCAGGCTGAAGTCAAGTTTTCCGCGTAAGCGGAGTGGAATGTTCAACCCTGCTGGGCTTCTTTTTTGAATCTGATCGATATTTTTAGGCTTACCCGACACAATGGGAATCACTTGAACGGCTCTAGTGCTTACTTTGACGATTGCAAGTGGCAATCAAAGAAAAGTTTCTGAAATAGAGAGCATGCTTGGCCCGCTCCCTATCAGGGTGCAACGTCAGCCTTCTGAATTAGACGTTGAGGAAACAGGTTCTACCTATTTGGAAAACGCATTGCTTAAGGCCTCAGCCGCTGCAAAGCTGACTGGAACCTGGACGCTTGCCGATGATTCTGGTCTTGAGATTGATGCCCTGGGTGGATCTCCTGGCCTTTACACAGCGCGCTTTGCCCCCTCAGACAAAGACAAGATTTCCAAACTGCTCCAAATCCTGCTGAATGAGCCCTACCGCAGTGCTCGTTTTCGCAGCGTCATGGTTCTGTGTTCTCCAGATGGAGCCTCCATTGGGAGCTCGGAGGGGATTTGCTGGGGTGAAATCCTTAGCGCTCCTGCTTATCCCAACGGGGGTCTGGATTCAATCTTCTGGGTTCGCGAAACCCGCTGTAGCTATGGCGAAATGACACAAGTCCAACTCAGCAAACTTGGAAGCCGTGGGAAAGCGGCAAGAGCGATGGCACCTCACTTACGTCAACAATTGGGACTCCGCTAACAGCGAGATCAGCAAAGCGAATCAATCGACTGAACCAATCCATCACTTGGAGGCGCAGTTGCGATTAATCGATTCGATGGCGCGCATCGCAGCGGCAGCAGCCTCTTCAACATCACCTTCTCGACCAGCGAGAGTTAAACGTCCAAAAGCACCAACGGCCTTCACATCCACCAGAGTGATATTTGAAGACTTTTCCGCCTCATTCGCAGCGATCAACACGTAACCGGCAGGTTCTGTTTCAAGAATGAACATGCTCATTCCTGCTTCGATCATCGATCCCCTGCGGTTCAGACGATTAATGAGAACAGCATGGTCAGGTGTGATTGCTCGAATCACTTCGGTCCAACTGACGTCAGCAGGATTTCGTCGCTCAATTGAGCTACCAATCGCCTCAAGGACAACATCACCGGAGTGGATCACTGTGCTCTGATCACGGTGATAGAGAGCCATGGAGCCAAAAGCACGTTCCACAACCATCTGGCCAAGACGAACATTGCTGGCCTTGAGCGCAATATCGGTGACTCGATGCACCGCCATCCCGGGCGCGACCTCCATCCAAAGACAGGCATCACCTGGAATTGGCAAAAAACCCTGACTCACAGTGCCCATGTAGGCAGCCAGTTGTGGTTGAAGGGAATCGAGAAACACGTACGTGCGCAGTTCTATCGACTGCACATGACTGTTTTGACGCAACAGTCTTGGGGATTCGCTGTCGGTAGTAACCACGCAGCTTGCTCCGCTCGCTGAGGTGTGAACCTCAGTGCCTGTGACGAGAGCGCTACCGCCTACTCGCCGCGCCCGGTCATCGAAGCTGGCGAATCGGGTCATGGCGGGGATATTACCGGAAGGTTGCTCAGAAAATTCAAATCGCGACTTGCATCAGCCAACGGAACCGATACCGTCCAAGAAAATCGGGATTGCAGCATGGCAGTTAACCAAACCCATACTCCTGAAACAGCTGCATTGAGCTCTGAGCTCAGCGCCGAACAGGCTCTAGGAATGATCGGGATGGGCTTAATGCAAAAGCTCAATCAAGAGGGTCCAGGGCGTTGGATCTGGAGTGACGCAGAAGATGGTGCTGCTGCCAATCTTGTCGAGTTGCGCCAACGACTCGAACTCACAGACTTAGCGATTAAAACAGGAGCACCTCTGAGCACTGCTGAGGTCACACAATTGCTAGGCGTTCGCCCTGGATCTGAACAAGTTGTAAGAGGAGGTCTTCGTGCAACTCGAGTGAGCAGGAATGTCTGGCGATTGACTCAACTTGATGTTGAATCCTCACAGCAAACCAATGCATTTAAAGGCGAAGATCGATTCAGGCGTCGCCTTTAAATGCCTAACCGAATTAGAGCGAAACTTAAACGGAAAACCCTCCAGAAGCGCTTGCCTTTATTTTGTGTCGTCCTCTGGCGAAGTCTCCTTTGCATCTATTATTGTATCAATGTTGAGACAAATTGTTTGTTCAATAACTTGACGATGTGACGCCATTAAACCCTGAGCATTTTTTCAATTTTTTGCGACGCCTCATCCAAAGTCATACTTTTATTCTTTTCTCAGCGCTCCAACAAATGATTAGTAGAGCTCAACCTGATCGCAATATTCCCCTTACTTCAGACTTCAGACGTTGATTCTCAGCCTTGTCCAGCATCTTCAGAGCTTTTTGAAGAGATTATCTTGCTTTCTGTGCGTCCACAACGGTTGAACGTGGTGTTAAGCCCTCAACATTTTTTGAAGGCACTGTCTACATCGGCGCTTGCAGAACAAACCAAACTCATCTCTGAAACAACTTTGCTTTGATCCTTGGCTGCTTTGTCCTGAGCCGATTGACAAGAAATCAACGCTAAACCCAAAACCTTGGCTGCCGGCAAGTCTCTCGCAGAGACGCCATCAGTTCATTTGGAACAATTTCGTGGAAATTTGGTCATGAGGAGAGGCTTTTACCAGTCAGGACATCAATCCTGATCCCAAAGAATTTTGTGAGGTCTGAGCAGTAGGGGAATCAGGCGTCATCGTGAGTGATAGGAACGTGCCCTAACAGCGATGAGTGTGAATCTGCTCAAAGAATCAGGACCACGGGAAGTGTTCTGTGGTCTGACCTCGATCGTCTGGCTGCACCGCAGGATGCCTGATGCATTTTTTTTGGTGGTGGGCTCACGCACCTGCGCACATCTCATTCAGAGCGCTGCTGGTGTGATGATTTTTGCAGAACCCCGCTTCGGCACTGCAATTCTCAGCGAACGCGACTTAGCAGGACTTGCTGATGCGCAAGATGAACTTGATCGAGTTGCTCGGGAGCTACTGGAACGAAGGCCCGAGATTCGTACCTTGTTTTTGGTGGGGTCATGCCCCAGCGAGGTGATCAAGCTGGATTTAGCGCGGGCAGCAGAAAGGCTCAACGATGAATTGAGGGGCCGAGTCCAAGTAGTGAATTATTCAGGGAGCGGCATTGAAACCACTTTTACCCAAGGAGAAGACGGAGCACTTTCAGCCTTAGTTCCCCTCCTGCCCGCGACCGATCAACGCCAGCTGTTGATGGTCGGAACCCTCGCCGATGCCGTCGAAGATCGCTTCATTCACCTCTTTGATCGCATTGGCATCAACTCTGTTTGCAGCTTGCCCCCACGCCAGTCCACCGAACTGCCCGCCGTTGGACCAGGCACAACAGTCTTGTTGACGCAGCCGTATCTCACCACAACAGCGAGGTTACTTCGTGATCGGGGTGCTCGAGTCCTGACAGCCCCTTTCCCTTTGGGTTCAGAGGGAAGTCGCCGCTGGATGGAAGCGGCAGCTAGAGACTTTCAAATCAATGTAGATCAGGTTGCTTCCGTCCTTGATCCACTGATGTCTCGAGCCCAAAACGCTCTTGCTCCACACCGAGAAATCCTTAAAGGCAAACGAATTTTTCTCCTGCCGGAGTCTCAACTTGAACTTCCCCTTGCACGTTTTCTACAGCGGGAATGCGGGATGGAATTGGTTGAGATAGGCACGCCTTACTTAAATCGCGAGCAAATGGCTGAAGAACTAGCTCTGCTACCTGATGGCACATCCGTGATGGAAGGGCAGCATGTTGAGATGCAGCTTGATCGCGTGCGCGCCGCTCAACCCGATCTAGTGGTCTGTGGAATGGGTCTCGCCAATCCACTGGAAGCAGAAGGAATCGCCACCAAGTGGTCGATTGAATTGGTCTTTAGCCCCATTCATGGCATCGACCAGGCCGGAGAGTTGGCGGAATTGTTCTCCCGGCCACTCAGACGACGCGAACGCATTCGCCATGCGCTGAACCCACCTAGTAGCGCCCCCATCGACTCCGCCCCCGTTCACGCCTAAAGCCATGCAACTCACCCTCTGGACATACGAAGGACCACCTCACGTTGGTGCCATGCGCATTGCGGCATCCATGAAAGGAGTGCACTACGTGCTGCACGCACCCCAAGGCGACACCTATGCCGATCTCTTGTTCACGATGATCGAGCGTCGAGATCAACGCCCCCCCGTCACCTACACCACGTTTCAAGCCAGAGATCTCGGTGGTGACACCGCGGAACTGGTGAAGCGTCACGTGAGAGAAGCCGTGGATCGCTTCCAACCCGATGCCCTTCTCGTGGGCGAAAGCTGCACAGCGGAATTAATCCAGGACCAGCCTGGTGCCTTAGCCGCCGGCATGGGTTTCACCATGCCAATCGTGAATTTAGAGCTACCGGCCTACAGCAAAAAGGAGAATTGGGGTGCAGCAGAAACCTTCTATCAACTGGTTCGGAGTCTGCTGAAAGAGCACGCCCCTGCTGAGCTGATCCATAATCCAAAGGCCTGGCAGGAGAAAGGACGACGCCCCCGCGTGAACCTGCTTGGACCATCGTTGCTCGGCTTTCGCTGTCGAGACGATGTGCTCGAAATTCAACGGCTGCTGAGCATGCACGGCATCGACGTCGGGGTGGTCGCTCCGTTAGGGGCCACGGTGGCTGACGTACTTCGCCTGCCGGAAGCGGACCTGAATGTTTGCCTTTATCCAGAGATCGCAGAATCCACCTGCGCCTGGCTGGAGCGCAGTTTTGGGATTCCGTTCACCAGCACCGTGCCGATTGGCATCGGCGCAACCCAAGACTTTCTTGTGGAAGTTCACAATCTGCTTGGGATGACACCACCTTCCTCCCAAGCGGGAATTCGTCAGTCCAGGCTGCCCTGGTACTCCGAATCCGTTGACTCCACCTATCTCACGGGCAAAAGGGTGTTCATCTTTGGAGATGGCACTCATGCCTTAGCAGCAGCCCGGATCTGCAAAGAGGAGCTTGGCTTTGAAGTGGTGGGCCTAGGCACTTACAGCAGAGAAATGGCGCGACCCGTGCGTGCAGCAGCGAAAGCCATGGGACTTGAAGCCCTCATCAGTGATGACTACCTCGAGGTTGAGGCAGCCATGGCCGCAGCGGCGCCGGAACTGGTGCTCGGCACCCAAATGGAGCGGCATAGCGCCAAGCGACTAGGCCTCCCTTGCGCTGTGATCAGCACGCCGATGCATGTTCAGGATGTGCCAGCACGCAACAGTCCTCAAATGGGCTGGGAAGGAGCAAACGTGATCTTCGACAGCTGGGTGCACCCACTGATGATGGGCTTAGAAGAACACCTTATCGGCATGTTCCGACACGATTTTGAATTCGTGGATGGCCATCAAAGTCACCTAGGTCATGCGGGAGGTTCTGGAGCTGGTGCGGACAAGGAGGTGGCGGTCAGCACCCTGCAAGACGAGCTGGTCTGGACGGCTGATGGAGAAGCGGAGCTGAAGAAAATCCCCTTCTTCGTTCGGGGGAAAGTACGCCGAAACACCGAAACATTTGCCAAATCCACTGGGCGCAATCAAATCGACAGCGAAACGCTGTACGACGCGAAAGCCCACTTCAGTGCATAAGAGGCAAACCAATTTTCTTGCTCGAATGTCTTACCCGCAACAAGGCATGATCGGCTGAGTCTTTGTACTCAATAATCCAGATATTTTCATGCTAATTCGCCCAATCCTCGTCAGTGTTTCAACACCATCAGTCCTGATGTTTCGATCATGAATTGAAAGCTGACTGTTCAAGCTTGCTGAAGTTAAATGAAAACAACACCCACGCAGCAGGTCTCTGCATGACCACAACTCTCACCCGTCCGGCGGACGGTGACGGCAGTGTTCAGGTCCATCAGGACCCAGGGACAAAGATTGAGGAAGGAGCTCTTGTCATTGCCGTCTATGGCAAGGGTGGCATCGGCAAATCCACCACGTCGTCCAACCTATCTGCAGCGTTTTCAAAACTAGGCAAACGCGTGCTCCAGATCGGCTGTGATCCCAAGCATGACAGCACATTCACCCTCACCCACAAAATGGTACCGACGGTGATTGACATTCTCGAAGAGGTGGACTTTCACAGCGAAGAGCTCCGCCCCGAGGACTTCATGTTCACGGGATACAACGGTGTGAAATGTGTTGAAAGCGGAGGGCCACCCGCTGGTACCGGTTGCGGCGGCTATGTGACCGGCCAAACCGTGAAGCTTCTTAAGGAGCACCATCTTCTAGAAGACACAGATGTGGTCATCTTTGATGTGCTCGGAGATGTGGTTTGCGGTGGCTTCGCGGCACCCCTGCAACACGCGAACTATTGCCTCATCGTGACGGCCAACGATTTTGATTCCATTTTCGCGATGAACAGGATCGTTCAAGCGATCCAAGCGAAGGCTAAAAATTACAAAGTACGTCTTGGAGGCGTGGTCGCCAATCGTTCCGCCAACACTGATCAGATCGATAAATTCAACGAACGGACAGGCCTACGCACGATGGCTCATTTCAAAGACGTCGACGCCATTCGGCGTTCACGCCTGAAGAAATGCACGATTTTCGAAATGGATGAAAACGATGAAGGAGTAAAAGCTGTACAGGAGGAATACATCAAATTAGCCAGTAATATGCTGAACAATGTTGAACCATTGGAAGCAGTATCTCTAAAAGACAGGGAAATCTTCGATCTTCTGGGTTTCGACTGATCAGAGGCCTACAAGCTTCATTGAAAGATCCCATACACGACAGGCGACATCTGGATTGGTCGCCTTTTCAGATAGTTCCTGGCTGAATTGCTTGCCATCTTTCTTTTGACGATTTCCCCAACTCCAATGCACACCTGATTGGCTGAAATCAGGGTCTGCCACCACCTTGGCCACCCGTTCACCAGCAAGAGGTTGGGAAACATAGCCACCAGTAATTTTTTTCTGAAACCAAGGGAAAATGACTTGGAATGCCTTGGGGGTGTTTCGGAACAAAGGAGTGTCGGCGACACAGCCTGGGTATAGAGAGGTGCAGCAGATACCTGTGTCCTGGTGGAGACGCCGATGGAGCTCCTGAATTGTGATCATGTTGCAAAGCTTGCTGTCTTTGTAAGCCTTGCCTGGCTTAAAAGACTTGCCATTCGCCATGGTGACTGGATCCTTAAAACCAGCTTCGAAACCTGAGAGATCACCCAGATCAGCTGGAGCTGGAATTGGGATTTTCCCTCCAAGTTCCTTGGAGTTGGCAGTCACCGTGCCAAGAATCACAATCCGCTTCGAGGGATGGTTCGAAGCCTTAATCCGATCAAGGAGAAGCTGGATCAATAAGAAATGCCCCAGATGATTAGTGGCCATCGACAATTCGTAGCCCTGGGGAGAACGCTTGGGCTCTTTCAGCCTGGGGTTGTAAACCGCCGCATTACAAACAAGGGCATCAACTCCTATTGAGAGAGTTTCCACCGCACGACGAACACTCTCAAGGTCACCTAAGTCCATCATGACGTGATGAAGTCGATCGCCAGGGATCCCAAGCTGATCAGCAGCACCAGCCGCACGCTGAGGATTTCGATTGGCCGTAATCACGGTCCAACCCTGTCTCACAAGAGTATTTGCAGCGTTTAAGCCAACACCGGAGGTTGTTCCGGTAATGAGAACGTTGCCGGGTGTTCCCATCATGTCCAGCCTTTATCTGAATCCAGTCTGACCCTTCAAATGCCTTTGCAGATAAGTCTCATGTGACCAATGGATTAGCGCCAAATGATGCGAAGGCGATTGGGAGCGATCCATTGATCCTGTTCGTCCATGAGCCTCTCTCTTCCACCCAGTGTGAACAAGTAATCAAAACGTTGCTGTAGAGCATGAAGCTTGTTGGTCTCAACATCCACAACAGCGGCCAGCTCTGCATGACGATCTAACCGCTCCTGATAAGCGATAGACAGCCTGACAAGACTGACGACCCCAAGGCTGATTAATCCCACTTTCAAGGCCAAAGCGAGGCTGCTACAGAGCAGGTCTCGACGATCGCCCTGATTCTGAATCAGTGCAGCCCGAGTTGCAGCATCGACCGCTTCCGCGGGGAAGCGATCAGATGCACTTGATCGATGTCGTGTTGACGGTTGAGCGTCCTTAGCCATGTCCGCTTCTAACGCAGCGGACAAAGACTGCAAGGGCTCATCGTTGACCTAGACGTCTAATTCATGCCCGATACAAGCTCACACAAAGTCGCACAGCCAACACACCAGCATGTGCAGCCACCACTAACGCGATGAAAATCTCAGCTTGAGTAATAGAGCTCACCATGAAGGATCCATAAAGCTCTTCCATTCTTTCCCCTCCACCCCTCTGCAAGCCATCATTCGCAAAGGCCTGTCACACCTCCATGGATGTCGGAAGTCGATCTCAACCTGTTGTTATCAACGCAACGGCCATTAGGACGCTTGATCTCAAGGTATTGATTCCCTGGATGGGAAGGTCCCTAAAGGACCTTCTTGGCGATGGTGCAGGGTTAGAGCTCCAATACAACTGGCCGCGAGACACTGATGACCCCAGAGAGCTGAGTGAATGCCCTGAGCCACGCCTCTGGGCCCTAAGAGCAGATGTTGTATATCCATGGCTGCCTTTGGTGCTGGAACGATCTGGAGGCAGCCTGATTCAACACGTGGCGATGCTTGTTCCCCATGACTTCAGCGCAAGCGAAGGCATTCGCTTCGATCCTCAGGCCCTGGAGCTCTGGATCACGCACCGGTTGATGCTCCTCGATCACCTTGGGAAAGACCTTCCTCAGTCTCAGCGTGGAAACCTGCTCCAGATGGCAGCCACGATTGGTTATGAAGTTGATGCAGCGTTTTGGACTCTCCTAGATCAACGCTGATGGAGATCAAAGCGTGGATGGTGAGCAGCTTTTTGGTGGCCGCGCCGATTCAGCGCCCGCCAATGATTTGCTGAAAATTTAATAATCTACTTATCATTCAACAAGTGATTCACACCAAAGGGGTTCCATAACGAATATCACTTCATGATCAAAGAAATCTTATTGATGGTGGCCTAATTCTTATCAAAGCTGGACGATAGCAGTCGAGAAGTCGACTTATTTGTACCCTAAACCTGTGAGCAGTATTGATACGTCTTAAGGCACCTCAAGCAATTCCACCTCCCTCAACATCCGATGGTCCTCAACAGATGACCATTTCGAAAACCATCCAAAACACCGGTACCTTCAGCGGTCTACTTCTGATCTTGTTCCTCCTAGTTCATCTCGGTGGAACGCTTCCCGCACTCTTCGCGACGGAAACCTTCGAGGCCTACGCCAGCTTTCTGCATCACAGCAGCTGGATTGCCCCTCTTGAGATTGGCCTCTTGATCGTGTGCCTCTCGCATATCAGCTTCAGCATCAGCAAAACGATCCGCAATCAACAAGCTGGAAACACGGCGGCATTGCAAAGTCGCCGCGAGGATTCATTCGCAGCCCTGGCAAGCAAATCAAAGGTGATTGCTGGATTCATAACGTTTGGATTTCTCGCACTACATCTCCTACAGCTTCGCTTTCCACGCCCTATGGATGGACATGAACGCGAGGCACTTGTGAATGCTCTTCAGCACCCAATCACTCTGATTACCTACAGCATTGGGGCCCTCGCCATCGGACTTCATCTGGAGCATGGTTTTGAAGCAGCACATCGGAATCTCGGCTGGTTAACACCAATCAATCGATCCTTCATCCGTCGGGGTGGGACCGTCCTGGCAGCTACGGTGAGCGGCGGATTCCTTTTGGTGAGTCTTGGCATTGCCATCGGAGGTCAACTATGAGTGGCCTACCCGATCCACGGTTGCCCCAAGGGCCCATTGCAGACGCATGGCGGCGCACGCGCGAATCCCTCCCTCTAATCAGTCCGCTCCGCAAAGGGCAAATTGACATCCTGGTCGTGGGAACTGGTCTCGCCGGAGCATCTGCCGCCGCAACCCTCGCGCAACAGGGCTACAAAGTTACGGTCCTGAGCTTTCACGACAGTCCTCGCCGAGCCCACTCGGTCGCAGCTCAAGGCGGAATAAACGCCGCACGCCAGGTTGCTGTTGATGGCGACACAATCAGTCGCCTGTTCAGCGACACCCTAAAGGGGGGAGACTTCCGAGCCCGCGAAGCAGGCTGCCAGCGGCTCGCAGAGATCAGTAGCGGCATTATTGATCAATGCGTCGCTCAAGGGGTTCCCTTTGCACGGGAATACGGAGGCAGCCTCGCCACCCGAAGCTTTGGGGGTGCGCTGGTCAGCCGAACCTTTTACGCCCGCGGGCAGACTGGGCAACAACTTCTTTACGGCGCATATCAGGCATTGATGCGCCAAGTCGAACTCGGGCGAGTGCGTCTACTCACTCGACGTGATGTGCTGGAACTGATCACTGTTGATGGGTTCGCCCGGGGAGTCGTCGTCAGGCATCTATTGACCGGTGAACTGGAAGTGCACACCGCCCGCACCGTGCTGCTATGCAGCGGTGGATACAGCAACGTCTACTTCCTGTCGACGAATGCACTCAAATCCAATGCAAGCGCAATCTGGCGTTCCCATCGCAAAGGGGCCCTTTTCGCCAACCCGTGCTTCACCCAAATCCATCCCACCTGCATCCCTAGTGGAGACGCCTTCCAGAGCAAATTGACGCTCATGAGCGAAAGTTTGCGCAATGACGGTCGTGTTTGGTTACCTAAACGACCTGGAGATCAGCGCCCAGCTAATGATGTACCCGAGGAAGACAGGGACTACTTCCTTGAAAGGATGTATCCCACCTACGGCAACATGACCCCTCGTGATGTCGCGTCACGTCGAGCAAGAGAACTGTGCAATGAAGGCCGCGGAGTTGGCCCTGGCAGACGCTCTGTTTATCTCGATCTAGGCGATGCCATCAAAAAGGAAGGTCGAGACACTATCGCTGCCCGATACGGCAATTTGATGACCATGTACGAGCGGATCAGTGGGGAAGATCCTTACAAAATGCCGATGCGTATTTACCCGGCCCCGCATTACACGATGGGGGGACTCTGGGTGGATTATCAACTGATGAGTTCTATCCCAGGATTGTTTGTACTCGGCGAAGCCAACTTCTCGGAGCATGGTGCCAACAGGCTGGGTGCAAGCGCTTTGATGCAGGGATTGGCCGATGGATATTTCATCGCACCATCCACAGTGACTGCTTGGCTAGCAGGGCATCCTGGTGAATCGATCAAACCCGATCATCCCGCTTGCCTCGAAGCACTAGAAAGCACCCATCGTCGTATCAGGGCACTTGTGTACAGCAAAGGCGACATCCCAGTGAATAGTTTTCACCGCGAATTGGGGACAGTGATGATTGATCGATGCGGTATCAGCAGAGATGCAGACGGATTGAAAGAAGGTCTTCAACAGGTGTCCGAAATAGAACATCGCTTCCAACATCAGGTGAGAGTGCCTGGAGAAGCCAATGGGCCCAATGCCGAACTTGAAAAAGCCTTGCGCGTCAGCGATTTCTTCGGGCTCGCGCAATTGATGTTGCGCGATGCATTGGCACGAGAAGAATCATGCGGAGCCCACTTCCGCAAGGAACATCAAAGTCCTGAAGGTGAAGCCAAGAGAGATGACATTAACTTCTCCCATATCGCAGCCTGGGAATACAACGGCGATGGAGAACCAATCCGCCACGCTGAACCACTTCATTTCAGCACCCTCCAACCCAGCACCCGCAGCTACAAATGAAACTAAAACTGCGCATCTGGCGACAAAAAGCCCCGGCACAAGCGGGCTTCTACGAGAGCCATGAGCTCAACAACATCTCCCCGAACCTATCGCTTCTCGAGGCTCTTGATCAACTCAACGAACGGTTAATTAGTGCGGGAGAACGACCGGTTAACTTCGAGCACGATTGTCGAGAGGGCATCTGTGGAAGTTGTGGTTTTTTAGTGAATGGCCAGGCCCATGGACCACGAGCCGCCACATCGGTTTGTCAGCTTTATTTGCGTGAGTTCAAAGATAACTCTGTGCTGACGCTTGAGCCGTGGAGAGCCAATGCATTTCCACTTCTGCAAGACTTGATGGTGGATCGATCTGCCCTGGACCGGTTGATTGCAGCTGGGGGATACTGCTCCACCGGTACCGGCCAGGCTCCGGATGGCAACGCCATGCCAGTTGGCCGAGACCAAGCAACAAGCGCCTTCGACACCGCAACATGCATCGGATGCGGTGCATGCATAGCTAGTTGTCGCAACGCATCTGCGAGCCTTTTTGTAGCAGCAAAACTGGCCCATCTCGCCCAGTTACCCCAAGGCCAACCAGAACGTGCGAAGCGAGCGGCAGAGATGCAAAAGCGGATGGATCAAGAAGGATTCGGAAGCTGCAGTAGCAATCTGGAATGCGAAGCAGTCTGTCCTCAGGAAATCTCAGCAGACTGGATCAGCTGGATGCATAGGGAAAAGAGAGCGTAAATCAAAACAAGCACACAATCCAAAACAAGACAGAGAACCAAAATGGTTCAAAAACTTCCTCACGAATCAATATCAATGACGCGGCTTACCTAAAACCAAACATCGACACGACGAGCCTAGCTCGAGATATCCTCAACAATTACAAACCAAAAACCTTCAAGACACTCAAAAGCCCCTCATTCAATCTATAAAAAGAATTGCACTCAAATGGACCAGCATCTACCATCAAGAGAAGAAAGAGAAATCAATACTTCAAGTCAATTTCATCCAAGTGCGAACCCGGAAAATCATCAATACCTGGCCTCGAACAACCAAAGAATCACGCCCCTCTTCTGACAAGAAATAGTCCACCACAGGCAAACCCTACCGACTAACTCAAAAACTTTAGACCTAACACTTTCAAGACTTATGCGACTCAAACAAGGGGTTATTGCGCCAGCAATCCTTACACCTCAAGCGCATAACGGGCCTAAATCACCTTACAAAAGGAAACACAAACTCCATAACAAAGAGTTAATGTTCAACAGATTCAGGCAATCTGCAGGCCGGAAAAATTCAAAAAAACAACAGTCAATGCATAAATAGATTTCAACAATGACGTAAAACGCACTTATTAGACAGTAGGCATGAATCAAGTCAAACTTGCAGATAAAATTGCCCTTCGAGCTGTGTCCAAAGCCAGCAGAATGGCTAACCCGCGCAGCATCCAGGCAAGCCGATCAGTCCTCACCTTGTCCAAACGCGATGCGGTCCACTGAGCAGCCACTGCAGCAACTCCACCCAAGATGAAGCCCATGGCGGGTAGCCCCCTGCCTTCATACAGGAATTGAAGTGAAGCAGCCGAGGCGGAACAAGCCACAGCAACCGTGCTGAATCTGATCGCCAATCGAATCGGGACTGCCAACCCACGGACCATCAGCGGAACCATGACGAGTCCGCCGCCCAAGCCAAGCATTCCTCCTGCAAATCCTGCCAAACCACCGACGGCGGTAAGACCTGGAACAGAAAACAATTGGTTCTCATCAGAAAGAGAATCATTTGGATGAGACTGAATCGTGAGGGCCAACAACAGATACAGAGACGATTGAAGGGCTAAAAGGTGCCATCCAGCAGCCAACCGACCTAAGCGACTAAAGATCAACGCCGTCGCAAAAGCTGCGATACCAATGGCTAATCCGGCTTTAATAGGCACGGCCCTAGCTCGCAGATGAGTGGCCATGCCGCTGATCGCCGTCGGCACAATGGCAAAGGTGCTTGTTGCCAGAGCCTGATGGGGGGTTAATCCCATTAACAGCAACAGAGGAGCGAAAATCAAACCACCTCCTATCCCCAATAGACCTGCCAAACCGCCTGCAAGGAGGCCAAGGGGAACCACCAGCAGCCAATCAAAAATCTCCATTCCGGCCATGTTGATACCTGCATCCTGCCGGCCTGAGTTCGCAACTCATGGACGGTTGATTCCAACTCTCAAGGGTGAAGGTCCAGAACATATGGCATTTGACTCCCTGTTGTTGGAGCGTTGCCAGAGGGCAGAAAAACCATTGCCAGTACTCCGCTTTTACCGCTGGGAAAAGCCCTACTTATCACTTGGACGCCATCAAAGACAACTTTCAGATCACTGGCACGACCTTGTTGAAAGCGGACGCATGAAGTTGGTCAGACGACCCAGTGGTGGAGGCGCTGTTCTTCATGGAGGAGGCCTGACTTATTCCTTGATCTGGCCTCATCCACCACGGCAACGCCGCGAAGCTTATCGACGCGTCAACGCTTGGATCTATTCAAGCTTTAAGCGACTCGGCCTCGATCTACATCCAGGCAATGATCCAGCCCTCGCAGGCTGCCCAAATTGCTTTTCCAGCGCCACTTCGGCAGATTTAGTGGATTCCTCTGGTCACAAGCGCATCGGCAGTGCCCAGTTCTGGCAAAGGGGAAGTCTCCTGCAACACGGTGAAATCCCTTTGGTTCCTCCAATCAAACTTTGGGAAGACGTATTTGGATCAACTCCACCTTGCTGGAAACCATTCCCGCCATCAGAGGCAAGCGTTGAAACGGCTTTAACATCATCCATTGATGAACTTTGGCCTGGAATCCTCTGGAGCGTGCAACCAATTAGCAGAAGTGAACAGCAACTTGTCAAAGAAAGGGCTGGTAGTTTTCGAGTTCACGATTCAGAGGCCTCATCCAATAATCCAGCTGCACGCATTGACGTGACTGCTTGTAGAAGTGGTAAGCCAAAGGGATAATCATTGCGGCGCCTAGAGGCTTCGAGCAATTGTGCCGGCAAAGTTAATGACAGCCCTTTCAATACAGCTTCGCCAACATCACTGCGATCCAATGTTCCAGACGGAAGACCCGCTGCGCCAGTGACAAGCAGTCGGCCCTGATCACTCTGTTCAAGGGCAAGAACGGCTTTCCAAAGCGGTGCTGAATCTTCAAGAGAAGGAAGTTCAGCCAGTGGGCGCATATGCTCTCCAACAGTCTGACGATCCCAGTGTTGGACTGATAATTCCTTAAGTGGCTGATCAGTCACATATCCAATCCAGCGACCTGATCGACAAACAAGCACCCAATCAGGCAGGAGATCATCATCAGACTCGGCACCTCTCAAGCGCAATTGGCTAAGGCGGCGCAAGGACTGATCAGCTTCCATCACCCGAAAACGCTTAGATGAACAGGGTCCCACCTGCAAGCTCATCAACAACTGCTGTAAAGCCAAGGTCTGGGACTGAGAGCGCGATGCTCCCATTCCAAACCAACCCAAAAGCACAAGCCAAAGACCGGTGATTCCTCCTCCACGCAGAAACAACCAGACCCCAAGCATGATCGCGGTCAGTGAAAGAAAACGCCCTGTGGCCGTTGCAACCTGAGTTCCTCTGCGTTGACTACCCGTGAACTGCCAGACAAGGGATTTAAGGATCAAACCTCCATCCAGAGGCAATCCTGGTAGAAGGTTGAACACAGCAAGAACTAAATTGAGAATCCCCAGCTGGCCGACAAGATTGCCCAATAAGGGATTGGCATGATCCGCAGCATGCTGACTTGCCAGAAGCAAACCAGCCAGAGCAAAACTGACAACTGGACCTGCCGCGGCCACCCTGAACGAACCCATCGCAGTGGAACATTCCCGCTCCACACGAGCGACACCTCCGAGGAGGAAGAGGGTGATGCTGTTGACTTTGACGCCTTCCCTTAGCGCCACCAGTGAATGGCCCAGTTCATGAAGCAGCACTGAAACAAACAGCAAGAGAGCTGTGGCCAAACCCAACAGCCAACTCAGGAATGGCGATCCAGATGCATCCGGAAGACGTGCTGCTTGTTGCTGAAACGCAAGTGTAAACAACACCAAAATGATGAACCAACTCGGGTGCACCCGAAGCGGAATGCCTCGAATCCTCATCAACTGCCAGCCATCACCCATGGGCACCTCCGTAGGGCACTGCCTCGGCCCGATCGTTCAATCCTAGAAAGGAATCACCCCCTCAAGCACCCCGCGCCCATGTCAGACGCTTCCATTGCTCTGAAGATCTGTGGTCTTACTGACGTTTCACAAACGTGTTCCATCGCAGAGATGGGAGTGCAGGCAATCGGAGTGATCGGAGTAGAAACAACGCCTCGATACGTAGAGGATCACCTTCGCCGCAGCATCTTCGCCGCATTGGAAAGGATGCATCCAGAAATCGAGCGCGTCTGGGTCGTCGCGGATCCTTCGGACAGAACACTGCAAAGCGGCCTTGAAGGCAAAGGAACGCCAACCGTGGTTCAACTCCATGGATCAGAAACGCCAGAGCGCTGCTTTCAATTAAAAGATCAGTATCCAAAGGTGAGCTGGTGGAAAGCCCTCAGGCTTCGTGATGAGCAGGATCTCAGAGCATTACAACCATTTGAAGCTCAAGTGGATGCCCTACTACTCGATGCCTGGAGCCCCGAACAACTCGGTGGTACGGGGCATCGCATTGACCCGCGCTGGTTACTCAAAGTCCAAGATCAACTCGCGCCAAACAGTGCCTGGTGGTTGGCTGGAGGGATCAGCGCCGAATGGGTTCCTGACCTTCTGAGCCAGATCACGCCATACGGCCTGGATGCATCAAGCCGACTCGAAGTGAAGCCAGGCGTTAAAGATCTCAACCAAGTAAGAGCACTGGTTCAAGCCGTTCATGACAACCGACCACATCGGCAATAAGTTGCCACCATCGAGACCAATTTCCATGTCCTACCAGGCTGCAACCTCTGCACTCTTTTTTACATGGATCAGTCTTTCGCCGGTATCCATCCACGCGCAAGGGATGCTCCCCGGATGTCGGCTCGAAAACGGAAGCTTGCAGTGCGTGCCTGGCTTAACGGCAGATCCTGAAACACAAATCAAAGTGCTCGACCAAGAAATCTCGAGCGATGTACAAGCCGAAGGCCACATCCAACAAACAATTCAAGGCCTGAAGAAATTTATTCTCGTTGGAGAAGCACGTGAAGGGCGTTTGCTCAAAGCCGAATTTGATCTTCAGGGAACTGACATCAGCACTGTCGACATTCACTGGTACCAACGCCAGGGCAATGGGCCCTGGAAACTGAGGTCGAGCCCAAGCGAAGAGTCCTACCGCATTAGCGAAATCGATCGCGATGGAAAAATCATGGCCGTGATGGTTGTGAAAACAAGCGACGGCCAAGTCAACCGCGTCATGAGTAATACTATCGGACCAATTAAATAATTTTCCTCTGATTGGCTTGGCTCAAAAAATCAAGTGCTAAGCATTGCCTCCTGCTGTCTAACAAGTTCAAAAAATTCCTGCTTCAAGCTTGGATCATGCCGAAAATCGCCGCGGACCACTGAATTAACCATGCTGGTTTGAGGCTCACGAACGCCTCTCCATTTCATGCAATAATGCTGGGCTTTAATAATAATACCGAGACCATGAGGAGAACATAAACGCTCGATCTCATCAGCCAAAATCATGACGGCTTCTTCTTGAATATGTGGCCTTGAAAATACCCAGTCAGCTACTCGAGTAAATTTAGAGATTCCTATCACCCTAACACCAGGTTTAATGCCAATCCAACAGTTACCCATAATTGGAACTAAGTGATGAGAACATGCAGAACGGACTGTGATTGGACCAACAGTATAAATCTCATCAAGCTGTTTTACATTCGGAAAACTTGCCACCTTTGGCTGTTGATTGTAGCGACCCTTGAAGACTTCACGGAGATACATTCGAGCAACTCGCTCTGCAGTCTCAGTAGTGTTGTGATCATTTTCGATGTCAATCACCAAGCTACGAAGAAGATCTCTGACACGATCAGCAACCTCCTTCTCTAGTTCATCCAACTCTCCAGTCTGGATAAAATCAGCAATATTGTCATTGGCAAGGAATGAGATGTCTTGATCAATAAGACGTTGGCGAATTCTTTGAGAGACAGAATTGACACTGGTATTAATAGGTGTCAAAGCACCGTTGGAGAGAGTAGGGATAGTAGAAGTCATGTCAGGGGTGATTTAAAAGGCACCAGTGGCTGGCATCAAAGTGAGATCTTCAACAACTTGTGTTGCGGGCTGTTCTGCTAGGTGAAGAAGAGTAACAGCAGCTTGGTCAGCGGGAATCATGGCAGCGCGGTCAAAAGAAGATTGGACCGTGGGAGAGTCCCAAAGTGAGGTATCCACCGCTCCGAGCGTGAGCGTGCAAGCACGAATTCCATTGCATCGCTCCTCCTCAGCGAGGCAGCGCGTAAAACTGGCTAACGCTGCTTTAACACTGCAGTAAGCACCCCAATTTGGAAAGGCATTACGGGCTGCGTGGCTATTGACATTAATCACGAGCCCACCAGCAGACCTCATTGAAGGAACAACTGCAGAACACATTTGAAAGACACTGGTTAAGTTGAGCTGCAGCAACCAATCCCAACTCTCCAAGGGCATCTCGAGCAATTTTCCAGTCCAAGCCGCCCCCGCGTTGTTGATCAAAACAGAAGGAGTTAAACCTTGACCGAGCAATGTAGCCACGCCTTGAGGGATCTCTTCAGGCTTGGAAAGATCAATGGCTTGATAAACGATTCGCTGGCCTGAGATAGCCAACGTATCGGTAAGAGTTTGGAGAGATGTTGCATTACGGGACACGAGCAGGAGGTCCCAACCGGATTGAGCAAAAGCGAGAGCGGCACTGCGGCCAATGCCACGCGTTGCTCCGGTAATGAGTACGGAGGACAATGAACCTCAGCGGTCGAAGCAATCCTAAGAACTTGAATCAGCTTCTGGCGAGCTGGAATCGATAAACCGCCCCATTGCCCGGAACTTCTGGTAACGCTGATCGCGTAGTTCCTGCGGTGAAAGAACGACCAACTCAGCAAGATGGCGTTCGAGGGCTTCGCGCAAGGTTTCTCCTGCTTCCAAAGGGGCCCAATTATTGCCCCCGGACGGCTCCGGAAGAACCTCATCAACAACACCGAGGCTGAGCAGATCCTGTCCGGTAATCCGCAATGCCGCAGCCGCTTCAGGAGCCTTGGCCGCATCACGCCAAAGGATCGATGCGCAGGCTTCAGGACTCGCCACCGTGTAAACGCTGTGCTCAAACATCAGCAACCGGTCGGCCACACCGATACCAAGAGCTCCACCTGAGCCACCTTCACCAATCACCGTGGCAATAATCGGCACACTCAGTCGGAACATCTCCCTCAGATTCACGGCAATCGCCTCACCTTGACCCTGCTCTTCAGCCAACAGTCCTGCATAGGCTCCTGGGGTGTCAATAAAGGCAAGCACTGGAAGCCCAAAACGATCGGCATGCTCCATGAGTCGAAGTGCTTTGCGATATCCGCCAGGGGTAGCCATCCCAAAGTTGCGAGCCACGTTTTCCTTTGTGTCGCGCCCTTTTTGGTGACCTAAAAGCAGTACCGAGCAATCTCCTAAGCGACCAATACCCCCTACCAAAGCCTGATCATCGCTACCACGCCGATCACCATGGAGCTCAACCCAATCGTCACAAAACATCTGGATGAAATCCAAAGTGCTTGGTCGATGAGGATGACGGGCAACCTGAATTTTTTGCGCCGGAGTCAGATTCTGAAAAATCTCCTCTCGTCTACGGGCAGCAAGAGTTTCAAGCTGAAGGAGTTGCTGGCTAACGTCGACCTCAGAGTCTCTCGCGAGCTGACGAATCTGCTCAATCTGCTGCTCAAGCTCTACCAGAGGCTTTTCAAAATCAAGTAAAGGGCGGCGTGGCATAAATACAGAAAAGAGGCGGGTCGACCGGTAACAACTCAGCCTCGCACAAATCGATCAGGATGAGTGAGGACCAAAACCGCCAGGGGGCTTAGTGATAAGTAATTTCTTGGTCCATCAGCACACGGGCGCCATGGCGCAAAGATCCGGTCATTTCCACTCTCTCATCATGAGAAAACTGAACGAACACCATCGCTCTCACTCAGACCGATCACGATCATATTATTGAACTCAACCGACGCAAAGCGCTCACATGAATCAAGGCAGCATCAAAAGAAACTCAGATCCAATTTATCTTTTACAACCCTCAATCTTGACATCGATAATTCCTTGATTCCTGAAATTGCTTCTTTCACACAAGCAGGAAGACAAAGGCAAGATCTGTATGGCTTTAACGCTGCGATCGGCAAGAATCTTGGACAAACAAAAGGTTAGAATCATTGAAAGGAGTTAGATTAAATCAAAAAACCAATCCTGGGATGAAATAGTCCAAGGTGGAGACAAATCCAAATCAGCAAATGACTGAGAACCGGAATCACTATCTGCGTCCTGTTTGTTGGTGTGGGGGGATTCTCCGACACCACTGGGTGAAGACATGGAGATCAAACCAAAAGAGGACAGAGCCCTTAACCGTATTAATTGATCATCGAGAAGAGAAATTCAATCCATTATCGATGCACGCCATGGAGACGTTACTCTCAAACAAAGAAATTGAAAGACAGTGCAGATATCGAAAATCCCGGGACCGCAAGCACTACTTGATCAGAACAGCAATACTAAGAGAGTTACTAGGAATAATTCTTGAAAAGGACGCATCAAGCCTGAGATTTTTCAAAAATGAGAATGGCAAACCATTTCTTGAAAAACCAACAAAAATTGAATTCAATGTGTCTCACTCCAACGGACTAACGCTGATGGCATTCCATCCAAACTGTAAGGTCGGCATCGACGTAGAACGAATCAATAAAGAACTAAATTGGAAACCCATTGCAGATCGATGGTTTCCAGCGAAGATCAAGAGAGAACTCCTTTCAATACCAACAGAGCAACGAAACGAAAAATTCTTTGAATTGTGGTGTCGATTTGAAGCTATTCTCAAATGCAGCGGCCAAGGGATTAAGGGTCTTAACCCCTCAAATCCTGAACTAGTAGATGCAAAGGAAGCAATCTGGAATCTGGATGTACCTGCAGGCTACAAAGCGATCGTAGCCATGGAGAAGGATCACTGCTAAAAAGACTCAACATCATGATGGCGTATCAATTCCAAACCCAACATCTAGATCGAAGAGGACATCAGATTAGGGAACGAATCTTGCTAAGACTTCCGAAGCGATATTCTTAAATCATCTGAGCCTATGGCCGGCAAGTTGAGCAACGTTGGGCGAATCCTAAATAGATAAAAGCCGTCAAACTCGAAACAAACTGAATCCCAATTTTCACCCATGATTTCCTGAGATAAAAATGGCATACTAGCCCGATTATAAGCCGTCAAAAACACCCTATAACCCGACAGCAACTCAGGACGCAAGCAAACATTGAGATAGTGACGTGCTTTTATAATGCCGAAACGGAAAACAGTATCCGGATCACCCACAGGTAAAAATTCTCTCCGAACGAAAGCCTCAGGCAGCAGAGATCGGAACCGCAAGAGAGTATAGACATAATAGTGGAGACAGAAATAATAAAAACTACTGCGATCTATTAGATTTTCATACACCTCGTTAGCATTAATTGGTGTCTCAATACCGTTAATAGTGATGGAATCATCAACACAGACTGCTGGCATCCGAGGTTGCGATGAGAGGCCGTAGTAGCGAATCCCCAGAATGTAGCGACCTGGCGAAAGAGAAATTGAAGACCAGTCATTACCCGCATGCTCATTAAGCGAGCTAAATTGCGAAACAGTCGCAAATTCAGGAAATCTATAAACAACACCCGTCCACGAGTCTGCGCTTTGCATACAAACCGAAGTACGAATAGCAACACTCTTGGACACATTCAAAGGACCAATAGTTCCAATCAATGCATGAGTATTCCAGCGTGGACCTGTTGTCATCAAGACAGGAAGACTGATTGGCATCTCCATTGTTGAGCGATCAAGCAGGCGCCAGGTTGTTGAGCGAGTTGATGACCGAGCCAGGAAACGACGATAAAGCCTGCTAATAAAATAACGATTAATTTTATAAAAGAAGAAGGATAAAATCGACAGAGGAATTTCCAAAGCCAAATAAGCCGAGGCGCAAATACCCTTGAATGAAAAAGACTTATAAGATTTGAATTGATTCATTAATGTTGTCGCTGTTGACTGCCCACGAGGTTACGGTCGGATCGGATTGAGTCTCCAAGGCCAGTTGCTTCAAGCACCTCGGCAACAATTGAGGCTGGAGAGTCAATGGTCAAATGATGACCTCCATCCACATCGAACCTGCGCGAATATTTAAGCGCTTGTCTCAGATCATCAAGATCTTCTGGTCGGTTAAAACGACTTTCAACTCCGTAAAGTGACGTGACGGGACAACCAATATCAGCGAGAAGCTTGATGTAGGAAGAACGAGTAACAGGACCAGCCTGCAGGTTTAAACATGTACGGGACTGGAGAACAGGATCCCATCGCCATATCAATCCATCATGTGTTGAGCGAGTACCACGCTTGGCCAGGAGATGGGCAAATTCGTTTGACAAGCGCGGCATAACTTTCTGAAGTTTACTGACAGCGTCATTCAGTGACGACATCGCTGGATGTTGTGGAGTGGATTTTCGATAATCCAACAAGGTCTGAATAGCTGAAACCGAATCATTTTCATTAGCAGGACTAGGGAGAACAGGTTCTACAAGTAAAAGATGACGTGTCTTTTGAGGCCTTAAATTAGCAATGATTGCAGCCAAAATAGAACCAAACGAATGCCCAATAAGTACCGCTGATTGATTAATTCGATCATCTAAAAGGCAGGCGATATCAGAAATAAAATCAATCAGCTGGTACGAACCGGGCGCATGCATCGATTGGGAAAGGCCATGCCCACGCAGATCTGGAGCAATCACTCGCAGACCGGCTGCAGCTAAAGGTTGAGCCACCAAATCCCATATAAGACTTTGATCGAGGATTCCATGCAAACAAACCACAGGAATTCCATCCATTGGGCCCCACTCACATCCGCGGAGCTGAACGCCACCAATCCCCTGATAAGAAAATTCAGTGCGAGGTGTAGATGCTTGATACTGAAGAGAGATGGAGCGGAGATCTGGCTGGGAAGGTAGGCCAGAAACCTGGTAACCAAACTGCTCAGCGAGTTCGGCCGACTTCCGAGTCAGCTGATGATTGAGTTGAAGATTTTGCCAGTTAGTCGCGAGGGAAGAATCAATGGCTTGATGTTGTAGAAAGTTTGGATCACCAACTCCCATCGACTGCTGATGCAAACCGTCTGTGAGTCGTTCCCCCTTGTAAGGATTTAATAGTGCTGAATCGAAAGGAATTTCAAGAAAATCACAGAGCGGGATCAAAGAAGACTCTGGAGAGGCAACTAAATCCTCATAGCGTAAGCTTATGAATTGGCGACTACCAAGTTTTTGACCTAAGGATTGAATGTTTGAATTCGAGTGTCTCCAAATTTCCTCAGCCAAAACATACGGATCTTCCTTTTCAAAGCCAAGCAGCTTATCCATTCTCATTTTCACAAAAGACTGAATAACGGGGAGAGGGTGTCGGATCAGATGAATAATTCTAAGATCTTCAAACATGCCTTCCAACTGATCAAGAACAGACATATTCATTGCATAACTTGGAGATTTATCAACTAAAAGCCTGCCATCTGATCTCGATTGGATGTAGCCATAAACATCTGAGACAGGTAAAGAATCGTGCTCCCACTGTTCAACAAGACGAATACTATCTGGAGCAGAAAGAGAATCAATATCCATCAATAACCGTTGCAATCCTTCTCCAAGATGTGAAAGTTGAAGATCCTCTTTTCGATCTTTCATTGTTGAGAAAGGAAGCAGATGAAGTTCAGGTGGAGAAAGAAGCTTAGGATGACCAGCCAACATCACTCTAAGGAGAGTTGATCCAGATCTAGGACTAGAAAGAATGAAGCAAGCTTTGGGTAGTTTATTAACAAGAACAGTGGGTTTTTTCACCTCAGACCACCAGCGATTCGCTGAATACAAGCTAGTTTGCTTAAGAGATTTCTCAACTAAGCTTTCTTGAGACTCAACGCAATGATTACGCTGAAACTCATTAGCAAGATACCTAGACAGATCAAGGATTCTTGGATGTTGGTAGACTTCCCTTGGATAAACCATCAGATCAAAGTCTTGCTGAATACGGCTGATCGCATCCATTACCATCAATGAATCAACTCCAGACTCCAAAAGATGAGTATCAGAAGTAATCGAATCATCAGAATCACCGATGAGTTCATTCAAAGTTGAAATTAGATAGTTAGAGAAGAAAGCAACTCGCTGATCCTTAGGCAGCTTGAGAAGCTTGTCTTTACCAGCCTCTTGACGACTTTTTGTACTTTCAAGAGTTGTGGTCAAGGCGCCAGAATCCGTAATAGATAGATTCTCTACAGAGTTGAAGAGCTTGAGAAAAGAAGCTTGTGGTCGACCTTGCAGAGTGTTGCAAAGCTGTTCCCAATCAGCATCAATGGCAATAACCACAGGTGGTATGCAGTTGGCATCAACAGAACTCAGCTGCAGCATCCGTGACAATAAATCGAGCGCCTGAGAAGACCTAATGGTCTTCAATCCTGCCGCCTGAAGGGTATCTTTCGAAGCAGGATGGGATGCCATGCCTTTTGCAGCCCAAGGCCCCCAATTGATACTTAAGGCAGGAAGACCAAGTTCTTTGCGTTGAATCGCAAAGGCATCCAAAGCTGCATTTGCTGCTGCATAGTGACTTTGCCCAGGAGAGCCGAAAACAGCTGCAGCGGAAGAAAACAGAATAAAGAATTGAACGGGTTTTTCAAGACTGAGTTGATGAAGATTCCAGGCTCCGAGCAACTTGGGTCTGATGACGGAATCCCAACGATCAAAACCAATGGAATGAACCGCACCATCATGCAGAACTCCAGCCGCGTGAAAAATTCCAAGAAGAGATTGTGCGGATTTGTCTAAAACTTCAATGACACGATCAATCGTCTCAGGATTAGCAACATCACCATTAATCAAGTCAATGGTGATGCCTTCAAAGCGCCATTGCTCAATACGCTGTTGAACCTCTGAATCAGCTTTACTTCGACTAACAAGGATCAGTGACCGAGCACCTCGGTGAATCAGGTCTTGAGCCAACTCTTGACCAATGGCCCCAAGACCACCCGTAATCAACACGGCACCATCTTGCGCAAATAAAGACTCGCGCAGGGGTAGCTCTAGGTCGCGACTCTCCAAAGATGAAGTCAACTTCTGGGCAGGAACAAGACGAGCTACCGAACGCATTCCCTTACAGAGGGAAATCTGAAGCTCTTTTTCGTGCCCCGCTCTGCTCTGCTGAAGTTCAGACTGAAGTTCAGACTGAAGTTGACTTTGTGCTGCTGGACTCAGTGAGTCATGCAGGTCAATGATTCCACCCACCAGATCAGGATGCTCAAGAGTCAAACTGCGAGCAAAGCCCTGTTGCAAGGCCTGACCTACACTGCCATCAGTGGGTGATGCCGCAATCATCCAAAGACGCGGCGCTACCAATGATGATCGAAAGGACAGCAGTGCTTTCGCGAGAGCTAAATGGCGACGAGAAGATCCGGCAATAACAGGGATATCTTCGGAAGCAAAAACAGGTTCACTAATATCAAGAACACCAAGAATTTGAGCCTCAGATGCCGATGACAAGGATGAGAACAACAGATCCCAATGTTGTTGATCAGTAGCATCAAGCTCCCAATGATCATCGGAAATCTGTTGAACAAAACGGGCTTGCGTAATCCGACAACACGACTGGCCGACAGGTAGATGCTCTGCAAAAGCGGCAGCCCAAGAATCAGAAGAAAGGACAATCCACTGACCTTGTGGGCACTGATGAATATCCTGAATCGCTTGAGACGACTCTTGATGCCACTCAATCAGTTGCAACTCGGGTGAAAAAGACTCAAAGGCCGTTGAACCTCTCCTGAGGTTGGGGATGGATTGAAGCCCTTTCAGCCAATGTCTTCGATGTTGCCAAGGATAGGTAGGAAGCGGAATTCGATTTCGATGGAACGACTGATCAAAAACAGACCAATCAATGACGTAACCACCACAGTGAAGCTGAGCAAGACTCTGAAGAATTTGAAGACTGTCAGAATGACGGGGGTGAAGGCTTGGAAGCCATAACAAGTTGCGTCCGGAAGGCTTATCAATATTTTTCTCGTAGGGAAAGCATGACTGCGCCATCTTTAACAATGTTGGACTGGGTCCAACCTCAACAAATGTTTTAACTCCCTTCTCAATGAGCCCGTGAACACTTTGATAAAAATGAACGGGTTCTAAAACATGTCTACACCAATAGTCAGCTGTAGCAATCTCGTCGTCAATTTGCTCATGCGTAACATTAGAGATAATCGGGATAGAAGGCTTAGAATAGTTAATTGTCCGCGTAACTAATGCAAATTCTTCAACCATCTCCTCCATCAGTGGAGAGTGAAATGCATGAGAGACATGAAGCCTCCGACTGACAATCCCTTCTTGGTCAAGAAGATCAACAAGTTTGTCAATCGAAAAGAGATCACCAGACAGAACACAATGGGTCGGGCCATTAAATGCAGCCACAACCAATGCCAAAGAGTGCTTATGAACAATTGGTAATACGTGATCTGTTTCAGCAAAAACAGAAAGCATTCCACCTGGAGTTTTGACACCACCCATCAGGGCGGCTCTGGCAGTGACAAGTCTCAGGCCATCCTCAAAATTGAAAACGCCTGCAACACATGCCGCCGAGAGTTCACCAACGCTGTGGCCCATTAGCCAATCAGGATGAACACCCCAGCTTTGCCAGAGACGACAAAGCCCCACTTCCAAGACGAACAAAGCAACCTGAGAAAAACGCGTTTGATGCAGAGGGGCGCTGGTTTCGTCTAAAAGATGATTCGATGCATCACCAAAGATCAGTTCAGGAAGAGAGATCCCAAGCCCATCACCATGATTCTCTTGATTTAACAACGAATCCGCAGAATCAATGAATTGTTTGAAAAGAGGTTGGGTTTTATAAAGCTCACGCCCCATTCCTAAATACTGAGCACCCTGACCTGTAAAAAGAAAAGCGATTGGGGGCAAAACTACGGGTGCTTCACCTTCAAAGGATTGATGCTTTGCGTTGGTAGAAGCGATTTGCCCCTCTTGGGTGGACCTGAGAGATTGCTCCAACTCTGAGATCGATGAACCCACCCACGCGAATCGATTTGGCAGCAAAGAACGACCTGTATTGGCCGAAAAGCAAAGGTCTGAAAGTCGAAGGTCTGCAGATGCTTGCTGAGAAGTATCCAGTAAATCTGCATAGCGCAAACGAAGCTGATCAAGCGCTTCCCCACTACGCGCAGTGAGTGTCAAAACATGGAATGGTCGCTCGATCAACCCATCTATCTGCTCAGAAGATGGAAATGCTGGTGGAGAGGAAAGAATTAAATGAGCATTTGTGCCACCGAAGCCGAAAGAACTCACACCAGCATGCTTAGTCTCATCAGACCAAGGCACACTCTCTGTGGGTATTTTGATTCGAGTTCCATCAATCTTGATCAACGGATTGAGAGATTTAAAATTTAGATTTGGAGGGATGGAGTGATGTTGAATTGCCAGCAGAGTCTTAATGACTCCTGCAATGCCTGCTGCAGCCTCTAAATGACCAATATTCGTTTTAACTGATCCAACCCAGCAAGGAGTTTGAGTTTGTTCACCATGACTAAAAATTTGACGCAATGCGTTAATTTCAATCGGATCTCCAAGAGAGGTGCCAGTTCCATGGGCTTCGACGTAACTGATCTCTGAGGCTTTAAGACGAGCCTGATGTAACGCATCTCTAACGACACGTTTCTGAGCATCGCCAGAAGGAGCCGTTAACCCATTACTACGTCCATCCTGAGTGATTGCAGATCCGGACACAACACCAACAATATTATCTGAATCTTTGACAGCTTCACTGAGTCTTTTCAGCAAAATAACTCCACAACCTTCTCCCCGTACATACCCATCGGCGGCTTCATCAAATGCTTTGCAAAGGCCGTCCGGAGACAGCATGCCAGCCTGTTGAAAAGTATTGGTCAGCTCAGGAGACAAAAGAATATTGACACCCGCGGCGATGGCCTGATCACATTCACCACTAGCAATGCTTCGACACGCCAAATGAATGGCTACCAATGAGGATGAGCAAGCCGTATCAACGGCGATGGATGGACCTCTCAGGTCATAAATATAAGAAAGTCGATTGGCAGCAACGCTATGGGCATTACCAGTTCCGGTGTAAACGGTACTTGAATTCTGTCCATTCAGTTGAGAGTAATCACTGCTGCTGATTCCCACAAACACACCACTGCGTGTACCAGACCATGACTCGGGCAATATCGACGCATTTTCAAAAGCCTCCCAGGATGTCTCAAGCAGCATCCGCTGCTGCGGATCCATTTGATCTGCTTCGTTAGCAGCAATCCTGAAAAATCCTGAATCGAAACGATCGACACTATCGAGATAACCACCAACTTGACTGGCAGCTTGAACTCGGAAGCGCCCTGATGAATTCAGATCAGAAGTTTCAGCGTAGTTAACAACTCCAGTGGCTCCATTGTTCAGAAGCTTCCAAAAAGATGCAGGAGACGAAGCACCAGGAAAACGACAACCAATACCCACAACTGCAATGGGTTCATCATGGCTTTTCGTGGATGTTATTGGCTGTTCAGGATCTTCGGCAAGTGCATCATGGACTAAGTATTTAACTATTTTTGAGATTGTTGGATAATCATAAGCAAGAGTAGGACTAATATTAGGAAGCGATTCTACGGAGAATGCCTCTGTCATCCAATCCTGGAGGTCAGCTGTAAGTCGAACTGCCGCAAGCGAGTCAAGCCCAAAAGAAGCGAGTGGCTGATGAATATCGATCTGATCAGCTGCAATTCCAAGATTCTCAGCAAGGTAATTAATAAACCAATCATGAAGACGACGTTCTTCTGCTGAAAATGCGAGACTGCCAGGAACTACACGTACTTCATCAAGTTGAAGCGAAGATTTATTGGCTGAAGATGGAGCTGCAGAATTTTGAGATTCAAGGGCTTTATTTCCCCAAGCTCCAACAACATTTAATGCATTTTCAAGGTATTTCTGACGGCAGGCATAACGCTGTATCTTTCCACTTGATGTCTTAGGAATACTTCCAGTCTTGAGCAAAACAATGGCAGAGGGAAGTAGGTTATGTGTAGACACCACAGCCTCTCGAATGGCCGAAATTAGGGATGAAGAGTCAAGGCAACGCAAGGCTGATCTTTCAACTTCCTGAACGATGACGAGCTGTTCTCCAAGAGCAGAGTCTTCGACGGAAAATGCTGCGCCACAGCCAATTCTCAAACTAGGATGAGAGGCTTGAGCTGTTGCTTCAAGATCCTGTGGATAGTGGTTTTGTCCTCGAACGATAATGAGGTCTTTACGACGACCTGTGATAAATAATTCCCCTTGATAGAAAAAGCCTAGGTCACCAGTACGAAGATAGGAATCTTGGCTACCCTCAAGATTGCCCTTGAAAGTTGAAAGACTAAGTTCATCTTTTTTCCAATAACCTTGGGCAACACTGTTACCACTAACCCAAACTTCACCGATTCTGCCATCTTCCAGAAGCGTACAACTCTCTGGATCAGCAACAACAACCACCTGATCTGAGACCGGAACACCGCTACCTACCAGCGAAGACATTGAGGCATCAGAAGTTTGAGGAACCTCTAAAGCAATATTTTTTGACAATAAATCACTATCGAAATGTCGAACAACTGGAAGGCCTGAACGGCTTCCTCCAGTGACAATTAACGTATTTTCGGCCAACCCATAACAAGGCAGAAATGCTTGTTTTTGAAAGCCACATTGCGAAAACGTTTTGCAGAATTTTTCAATCGTCTGAGAACGAACGGGCTCTGCACCGCTGAAAGCAAGAGACCAATTCTCAAGATTAAGCGCCTCAATCTGTTCGGGCTTGATTTGCTTCGAGCAAAGGTCATAGGCGAAATTAGGACCTCCACTGGCTACGGCCTTGAAACGAGAAATTGCGGATAACCAGCGAAAAGGGCGTTGCAAAAAGGCAACGGGAGGCATCAAAATCATCGAGGCCCCAATAAACAGAGGCTGAAGGATCCCTCCGACGAGCCCCATGTCGTGATAAGGCGGAAGCCAAGACACGGCAGTGGCACCTGCCTCAACACCAAAACATTGATTAATGAACTGCGTGTTTGAGATAAGATTTCCGTGTCCAACCATCACACCTTTGGGCGAACCTGTAGACCCAGAGGTGTACTGAAGAAAAGCAAGATCTTCGGGATTTATATTTTTATATGTCCATTGACTTGCACTTTCAAGATCAACACTATCCGTGGCAATACAATCTATCTGAGGACAATCATCATTGGATATATGCTTTCCAATAGAGTCTTTCAGAGATGATGTCGTCAGAGCGATTGAAGCCTGAGCATCCCGAATAATCAGATTCAGGCGCGTGACAAGTTGAGAAGAGCGTGGCGGATAAGCAGGAACTGCTACAACGTTTGCGTAAAGACAACCAAAAAAGCTCGACACAAATTCGAGGCTTGGATTATATAAAAGAAGTGCTCTCTTTTTACTGAGTCCTCGTGCTAAAAGACTGGCGGCAATTGCACGGGCCCTTTGATCTAGTTCTGCAAAAGACCACCGATCAGTTTCTGTTTCCCCGTCCTGCAAGAAGGAGAATGCAAGTCGATCGGGGTGAGCAGCAGCCCTCTCCCGCAGCAAATCGACGAATGAGGAGAAGACATGCATCAAGTGGACTTTAAGACGTCGTTGGAGAGGCGAAATGCCCTTCCCAATTAGCTGGACATTGCACCCTGAACCCTAGTGATGAGCAGGCCATGAAGCTCTGGGCAACGATCAGCGGCATGGATTGTAAGCATTGCTACTGATAGTTGGATGATCGATTGACAATCTTCAGACTCTCCGTTCGTCTCCAGGAGGTGGCCAACTTGACGCCAACAGGCTTGTAAACAAACGAATCCAGTGCTCGACGAGTGCTGTTTCCAGCTGACGTCCAATGCTGGCATCTGCACCACGACTGTCCCCCACAACCCCGGAGACGCTTAAGTCTGCCGTGAACCAAGCGAGAGGTGCAGGCCCTTCAAGACTCCAGCCTTCAGGAGGAGTGGCTGCTGCTGCCCTCGTGACATGATCACCGTCAACGGGCCGCTGAGTACCGACCAGAGAGGGTTCGAGAGCAAGCATCAGACTGGTTTCAGCCAGCCCCGCATGCAGACCATGCGCCATCTCGCTCGACGGGATAAGAGACCGGAGTTCTGCGACACCGCTCCATAGAAAACAGGGCAGAACAGCCATGGATGGCGTTTCAACCGCCAATTCTCGTGCAGCGGCTTGCATTAACCCAATCTGCCCACCATGGGCATTGAACAGCACCAAGCGATTGAGTCCCTGGGAGCACAACTGAGTCCCCACCTCGATGATCAACTGGGTCATTAATCCAGAGGACAAACTCAAAGTTCCAGGAAAACCTGCATGTTCCGGAGAGAAACCAATGGATTGAGTGGGAAGACTCCAAATCGGTAGATGCTGCGGAAGCTTTGACATCACAGAGGACAGAATCCGCTCTGAGAACAAAGCATCTGTCGCCAAAGGCAGATGAGGGCCATGCTGCTCAAAAGCTCCCATTGGCCAAACCATGGTGGAGCCCGATCGCTGCAATTCAGCCCCGGCCTTAGGCCAGCTCAACCTGTCCAAGCGCCGCGTCATCGAAACACCTAAGTGAGCTTGTGCAGTCATGGACCGTCAAGCCTCCCATTTCCTGCCAGACTGTCCTATCGAGGATATTTGAACCCATGGCGGGATCAGGAAGCCAACAATCCATAAATAACAAGGGGCAAAGCCCGGCAGCTCAGCCGCCGCGCAAGCCATTGCAAGTCATGCATATCAGTCGCAAAGACGAACAGGAACGCCTTAGCCGTGAAGCAGAAGAAGCAAGGGCAGCCGCTGATGCGGCAACGGCTCGTGCTGTTGAACTAGAACAAGCTGCGCTAAGAGCACAAAGCTCACTAGCCAATCCTCCACTAGCTGCAACTGCGTTAAGGAAGCCCCCCGCCCTTAACGATGACGCTCAAAGATTTGATACCGATGAGCTCAGTGGAATAAGCATGGCAGACCTGCTTGGGCCTGCTGACTCGAACTCAAAAGCCCAGCGGTCCAGCCCTCCTTCGACGAAACCCTCGAACCGCAGCGTTGACGACTTCGACTTTGACGAAGGGGCTTTTTTAGCCGCACTCGATGCCAATGAACCTGTTGGCACCACAGGAGAAGTCGTCACCGGAACCGTGATCGGAATCGAAAGTGATGGTGTTTATGTCGACATTGGTGGCAAAGCCCCTGGCTTTATGCCCAAAAACGAATGTGGTCTCGGAGTGATCACCAGCTTGAAGGAGCGGTTTCCTAAGGGGTTAGAAGTCGAAGTGTTGGTGACTCGCGAACAAAATGCCGATGGAATGGTCACCATCAGCTGTCGAGCTCTAGCGCTGCGTCAAAGCTGGGAAAAAGTTAAACAGCTTGAGAAGGAGGGTAGGGTCGCGCAGGTCAAAATCACTGGATTCAACCGTGGTGGAGTGACCTGTGATTTGGAAGGCCTGAGAGGTTTCATCCCTCGATCGCAATTGCAGGATGGGGAAAACCATGAATCTTTGGTTGGCAAAACCATGGGGGTGGCATTCCTCGAAGTCAATCCTGAAGCTCGAAAATTGGTCCTTTCTGAAAAACGAGCAGCCACTGCGGCCCGCTTCTCAGAATTGGAGGTTGGTCAACTGGTTGAAGGGCACGTAGCAGCGATTAAACCTTATGGACTATTCATCGATCTCGGAGGAATTAGCGGACTCTTACATCAGTCAGTCATTACAGGAGGCAGCATGCGATCCATGCGCGAAATCTTTGATCAAGGAGATGCTGTCAAAGCTTTGATTACAGAATTGGATCCTGGGAGAGGACGCATCGCTCTAAACACCGCAATCTTGGAAGGCCAACCGGGTGAATTACTTGTTGACAAAGAAAAAGTGATGGAGGAAGCGACCGATCGAGCCAACAGAGCTCGTAGCGTCCTAAAACAACAGGAACAATCAGCTGGATGATTTCCGCCGAACAGATCCAGAACGATGGCAGCAAACCGTCCAACGCAATCCTCATAGGCGATTGGGAACTCGATTTCTATTCCAGGCCAATCCTGGAGGCAGATGGCAAAAAACGTTGGGAACTTCTGATCGTCAGCTCACCGATTGAAGAATCAAACATCACCTTTTGCTTTGAAAAACGCTGTCCAGCCGGAAGCGTCAATTCAACCTGGTTAACAAGCGCCCTGAAAGAAGCCATTGCTGCTGCTCAAGACCAGGGATTTGCCGCTCCACGCAAGGTTCGTTCCTGGAGAAGCTCCATGCGAACAATGGTGCAGAGGGCTTCTTCTGAACTAGGACTCGAGATGGTCCCAAGCCGTCGAACCTATGCCTTGTTCGATTGGCTTGCTGAGCGTGAACAGAACGTTTACCCCAACGAACAGGGCTACATGGCAGGGCCCCTTGCGCCACCGCCATCAGCCGTTCGAACCCCGCCTCGCCCTCTACCGGAGTCTGTTCGCGGTGATGCTTGGAATTTGGCCGAACTTGCAGCATCAAACTTACGAGAAGCAACAGCGTGGCCCATCGGTTTCCGAGGTCTGCTTCCAGTGCCTGAGACGATTAGCGACGATCAAGTCATCCCTGGGCTGCGCCTGTTCAGCCAAACCAGAGCATTAGCCTTAGCAGGTCTCCTTGGTGGTCTTGAGCCTGTACGCCTCAGGATCAGCAGCACCCAACTCCTATTGGACGCGGGTCAGGATGACTGTTGGCTGGTCAGCGATCTCAGCGCAGAAGAAGCAAAGGCGGTTTCCTCTCTGATGAAACACTCTGCAGATCATGCTGATGGCTTGCAATTCCTGGCTGTTCAAACCTCACCTGAAGCTAAGCGTTTTGAAGGGTTTTGGATGCTGCGTGATCAAGCTGAACCATGACCTCGGGGGCTAATCCTTTCAGCCAACCCGACACCCTGTTCAACATCCTTGATGGATGGACATGGGTGGGATGTTATGGAGGTTATTACCTCACATCGGACCCTTTACATGCTGCCGGGTTCGAGCATGGATTCTTCACCCGCCTCTGGAACAATCGAGGGCCTGATGTCTTGGCAGGATATCTCTCAGCTGGAGTGAGTATCCATCGCCCCCAACAAGTGCATAGCAACCGAGTTTTGAATGCTTCAGAAGCCTTCTGTTCACCATGGCCTGAGGCCGATGGTCTTGTGAGCGACCGCGGTGGACAAAGTCTTTGGGTTTGTGGTGCCGATTGCACCCCCGTCCTTCTTGCTGACCCTGCTAGCGGCCACGTCGCTGCCTGCCATGCAGGCTGGCGAGGTGTTGCCAGTGGAATCCTTCCTAATGCAATACAGCGTCTATCCACGAGGGGCGCTAAACCAGAACAACTGCTTATTGCCTTAGGTCCAGCGGTCAGTGGTTCTTGCTACCAGGTGGAGACCGAGGTTGCTCAACAGGTAGGGAAAGCACTTCATTTTAATCGGGGTCTTGACCTCTGTGAAATGGAAGCTCTCAGCATTCTGCAGCCGGATCCCGATCCCCATAAGCAGCGTCTTGATATTCGTCTTGCCGCCCGAGAGCAACTCATACACTTCGGTGTCCTGGCTGAACACATCAGCATCTGTCCACTCTGCACCGTTTCAGAGCCGAGCCTTTTTCACTCCTGGCGTCGTGATCAGGTGAAAGCCGTGCATTGGAGCGGAATCGTTGGACAAGCCGCCACAGCCTCAGAGTGAAACACTCATACGCAAGCCAACAGCCTCAGCGGCTCGAATTCCATCAATCGCAGCAGAAAGAATTCCTCCTGCATATCCAGCTCCCTCGCCTGCAGGAATGAGTCCAACTGTGTTGAGTGACTCCATCTGTTCATCCCGAGGAATCCGCACTGGAGACGATGTACGAGTTTCTACGGCTGTCAACACAGCGTCTGGATGGTCATACCCCTTGATACGACGAGCAAACACAGGCAAAGCCTCCTGTAAAGCCTCCACCATCGGTCTTGGTAGAAGGCTGCGTAAATCAGCAACGGAGACACCAGGCTGATACGAAGGACAAATCTCACCCAGTTCTTTTGTTGGCCGTCCTTCCAAGAAATCCTGGAGCCGCTGCACTGGAGCGCTGTAATCAGCCCCACCAAGATGAAAGGCTTTCTGTTCCAAAGCTCGCTGAAAAGACAGCCCTGCCAATGGATCTCCAGGCCAGGCAGCATAGTCTTCCAAATCTTCTCTTGATACAGGAACAACCAATGCGCTATTGGCATTTCGCTCATTGCGTGAATGCTGGCTCATGCCATTGGTCACCACCCGACCCACCTCAGATGTAGCTCCTACCACCAATCCGCCAGGACACATACAAAAGCTGTAAACACACCGACCATTGCCAGCATGGTGAACGAGCTTGTACTCCGCTGCTCCAAGAAGGGGATGACCTGCATTTCCTCCCCAGCGAGCTGCATCGACCAAAGCCTGAGGATGCTCGATGCGAAAACCGACAGCAAAAGGCTTGGATTCAAGGGCAACCCCAGCCTGCTGAAGCATCTGAAAACTATCTCGTGCCGAATGCCCAGGAGCCAAGACCACCTGGCGACAGGCAAAAGAGGTTCCATCAGACAACGAGAGACCAACCAATTGATATGACTTACCAGAGGCATCAGAGTGCCCGCGGGGTTCCAGCAAAACCTGATCAACTCGACTCCCAAAACGAACTTCTCCACCTAGTTCCTCAATTTTTGCCCGCAGCCCCCTCACCACCGTCGCCAGCTTGAATGTGCCGATGTGGGGTCGATGCTGAGTGAGAATCTCGGGATTAGCTCCACAAGCCACCAGTTCTTCGAGGACTTTGCAGCCGTAATGATTCGGGTCACTGACCTGGCTGTAAAGCTTGCCGTCCGAAAAGGTTCCCGCACCGCCCTCGCCAAACTGAACATTCGATTCAGGATTGAACTTCGCCGTTCCGCGCCAGAACCCGAATGTATCTGCAGACCGAGTTTTAACAGGCTGCCCCCGTTCCAGCAGCAACGGGCGAAATCCCATCTGAGCCAGTAGGAGTGCGGCAAAATAACCACAAGGACCAGCTCCGATCACCACAGGCCGTTGTTCGGAGCCCATCCCTATCGATTTTGGAGCCTGAGCCACGAAACGATAGTGAGTGTCTGGAGTCACCCGAATTCTTCGATCTCCGTGAATTCGTCGCAACAACGACGCTTCACCATCCACCTGGACATCAACTGAATAAATCAGCTGTATTCGATCACGACGCCTGGCATCAATGCTGCGCTTCACCAGCTGATGATGAAGCAGCCGGGATCGTGGAATCTTTAAGCAACGTAGAACCTCTTGCTCCAGAGCATCGCGGCCGTGATCCAAGGGAAGACGCAGCTCACTAAGACGCAACACGCGCTTTAACGACTCCCACCATGGTTAGACCTCAAAGAGTCATCTAAGACGCGGGTTGTCGCTTGACCAGACGGTGCCTGTCCTCGTCTCAGCACTAGGTCACTCGCCACACCCGCTAAGCGAACAGGCTGTCCCCGTTGGCGCATCGCAATCGCTTCACACAAAGGCTTCACATCAGCATCGGGGGCAAGCCAAGCGATGGGGGCAGGAAGTCCTTTCGATGAAAGGGGCGGCGGAGCAAGCGAGGATAAAGCTAGAAGTCGGGCCACATCAAAACCAGATGCCGCCAACAAGTCAGGAGCCTCGGCCCATCGCTGCTGATAAGACTCTGCAAAAGAAGACCACCCTGGACCATGCGCTGGCTGATCAAGAATTAATTGTGCCCAAGGCTGCTTCTGAATAGGATCCAAGCGGGCCACAGGCAGTAGCCAAACTCTTGCTGGGGTCTTAACAGAGACTCCTCCAAGCCGACCATTCTCCTGAGCCTGATCTATTTGCATCGCCAAGCGACCTGATGGATCAGCAACAAGAGCAATAGCATCAGGACGCTTCCAACCCACATCTTGAATGAATTGGCTCACCTCAGAAGCATCGTCTGGATTCACGTGGTGAACCAAGGTGTTTTCATAAGAGTCGACTGTCCCTCCCAGTGACTCAAAGGCTTCGGCATAAGCCCTAGCCATTCCTGCAGCGCGATCTGCGGGATTGGCAATCACCATGATTCTCCGCCAGCCCTGACCCAATGTGTCTCTCGCGAGTTGGTCGATTTCGGTCTGTTGGGAAGGAATCAAAGGATGAAGCAATCCCTGAGAATCCAGCTGCACCAATTGACTCAAAGAGGCACTCCTTTGATAAGGAAGAAGCACATTGATGTTGTGATCGTTAGCGAGCCGAGAAAAACGGGATAGATCACTAGCAAAAGGCGCGATCATTAGAGATCGCTTTGAACCCACTAGCCGAGCAGGGTCTGCGTCGCGACCGATCGTGCGCCACTCCACGATCGCGGGAAAACTCCCACACTTTCGAACCTCCTCCTCACCAAGTACAAAACCCTGTCGAAACACAGCATGGGCAGGCAGCAAACCTTCGGTCAAAAGCGCGAGCACAGGAGCTCTAGCCTGAGTGCTCGCCGCCAAGGCTTGGCAACCCAGCAAGCTGGCAGCCACGATCAAAACCTTGCCAAAAGGAAATCGCCTGAAAAGTCGTCCCAATCTGGATCGCCTGTTGGAACCATCACCAACACTGGAATCAGCAGTGACGTCGACAACACGATCAATCATGGGAGCCTCGGACAGAGAGGATGAGAGATCGAGTGCATTCCTACAACCTAGGAAAGCTGATCCGTTTCGTCCTGACTTATCTCAGGATCTGTCGAAGGAATCAACAGGGCTAGCAAACCTGCAGCTAAGAGCATGCCCCCCAGCCCTAGAGCGAGAACCCGATTATCACCTGCCACATCACCCCAAACGGCCGAACTAAAAAAGGCTGCTGATAAAAGCAAAGAGGGAACCATGACCACACCAGCTGCGAGGCGATTCTTTCCCATCTCAGCCCTCGCTGCAACTGGACACCGCCAGCCCATTGCTCACCAATGAATCACCAAGATCTTGATCGGTACCGAGAGGAGTAACGCGTGCAATCAGGACTCCATCTTGATTGCCTTCAGGACGAAGATTCACCCGTTTTCGACGAGGCACCACCTTTTTCAACAGATCAACCGCAGCAGCTTCATCCTCTGGATTCACTTTGATGCAGGCCAAACGAATGCTGTAGTTGCGGTTTCGATCACCCACTTGAAGAAGAGTGGAAGAACGGACTTGCAGCACTTCTGCTGCTGTGGATTGCAAAGGATACGCAACCATTGCCAACCACAGAATCACAAGGCTGAAAAAGAAACGCATCAAAATAGTGTCTCCTCAATCTGGCCAGAACAGTGGATTACGCTGCGCAAATTGGATTATGCCGTACAAGTTCGTTTGATGTCATTAGCCAACTCAGGATGCGCGGGGAGACCGACCATCTGAGCATTACTTGCCCCTGGCGGGACCATTGGATAGCAGTTTTCCCCTCGTCTGACATGCACATCGATCAGAGTCGGACGGGGTGAATCGAGTGCATCACTCAGCTTGGAGTGAAGATCATCCCTTTCCGTAATCTTCACTCCATCAACACCGAATGCCTCAGCCAATGCACTGAAGTCAGGCATGCCATGCATCATGTTGGATGCTGAATAACGCTCGTCATAAAAACTTTCCTGCCACTGCCGAACCATTCCTTGCCATTGGTTATTCACAATCACAACTTTGACAGGGAGTGAATACTGGGCGAGTGTTCCTAGTTCTTGAATATTCATCAGGATGCTGGCATCCCCAGCGATACAAACCACTTTCTGGCCAGGGAAAGCCACTTGCGCCCCGAGAGCAGCAGGCATACCGAAGCCCATGGTTCCGAGTCCAGCACTGCTAATCCAACAACGGGGCCCATTACGCAAATACTGCGCAGCCCACATCTGATGCTGCCCAACATCTGTGGTGATGATGGCGTCCCTAGCCAAATCACGGACAGCAAGCAGAACTTCTTGCGGATAAATGTCCCCTTCCTTGGGAGGAATAGTGAGGGGGTAACGCTCTTTCCAACAGCCAATCTGCTCCAACCATGACGATGTCATGGACTCGCCGGAATTTTGAAGACTCTGATCAACAAGCTCGGCGAGACCCAATCCCACATCACCAAGTACGACAACTTCAGGTCTTCGATTCTTCCCAACCTCTGCGGGGTCAATCTCGAAATGAATCACCTTGGCTCTGGGGGCAAACGTGTCGAGCTTGCCTGTCACTCGATCATCGAAGCGGGCACCAACTGCAATCAGAAGGTCGCAATCTGTGACGGCAAAGTTGGCGTATGCCGTTCCATGCATACCCAGCATGCCTAGGGCAAGAGGATGGTTCTCATCAAAAGCTCCCTTCCCCATCAAGGTGGTGGTAACAGGGATTTGGAATCGCTCCGCTAGGACCTGGAGGCTGTCGTGAGCCCCGGCACTCACAGCACCACCCCCGACGTAAAAGAGGGGTCGACTAGCAGCGCGAATCAACTCAAGAGCCTGAGAAACCGCCTTAGATTGAGGCCTTGCTGGTTGCCTGAATCCAGGCGGTTGAATCGAGCCTGGTTCAACAGGAATGTAATCGAACTCTTCTTGCCCTACGTCCTTAGGAATATCTATCAGGACGGGGCCTGGACGACCTGAAGAGGCGATAAGAAAAGCTTGAGCCACCACGGATGCAATATCAGCTGGATTACGAACAACCCAGGAGTGCTTAACGATTGGCAAGGTGATGCCGAAAATGTCTGTCTCCTGAAAAGCGTCAGTACCGATTGCGGTTCTAGGAACCTGACCTGTGATCACCACCATCGGCACAGAATCCATCTGAGCTGTAGCGATACCTGTCACCAAGTTTGTGGCTCCAGGTCCAGAGGTTCCAAAACAAACGCCAACTCGACCCGTTGCTCGAGCAAAAGCATCAGCTGCATGGGTACCACCTTGCTCATGGCGAACAAGAATGTGCCTTAACCACCCTTCGCTCTCCGCAATATGGAGTGCGTCGTAAATGGGCAGAATCGCGCCACCCGGATAACCAAAAATGGTGTCTACCCCATGACGCCTGAGTGCATCCATGAGGGCGTGAGCGCCAGTAAGACGGCGTTGCTCCCTCGAATCCGACGATTCTGCGACCGTGGGAACGGATGTCATCGTCACGGCATCCTCATAGAGAACTGACACTTAAGATTAAGTGTCCATCTATCCATTGGCAGAATTCAGAGCAGGCCAAGAGCGTGGAGAGGACCATGGCCGCTCAAGAGCTCGAGTAGAAAGGCGGAAAAACCAATCATTGCCAAGCGCCCATTCCAAACTTCAGAACTGTTGTTCCAGCCCCACTCCCACTTCTCCTGGGGGTAAAGCTTGACTGTGGTAGGGAGTGCAGCCGCTTGATCAAGATTCACTTCAGGACCTTCAAGGCTGGCGACGACCAAATCAGCCAATCCAGCAATAAAGGGTGGATAGGTGTCCAGGGCCCTAACCCTTCGAAAATTCACGACTCCAGATTCAGTGGCAAGTTCCCGATATTCAATGTCAATTTCCTCCAGCGTTTCAATGTGCTCACTAACGAAACTAATAGGGACAACAACAAGATCTTGAGTTCCGGCCTGACCTAGCTCTTCCAGGGCTTCCTCGGTGTAGGGCTTCAGCCATTCCACAGGCCCCACTCGACTCTGATAGGCAAGGGTATGCGGATTGGGATGTCCCATAATATTTTCCAATTCGGCCATGATCAGTGCCGTGCAAGCCTCAATTTCCTGCTGATAAGGATCACCTGCCTCTTCGACATAACTTTTTGGTACCCCGTGGGCACTAAAAAAGATGTGTGCATGCTCAACGTCATCACTATCACGCACCTGCTCAGCAATTAATTCAGCCATTGACCGCACATAGCCTGGGTGGTCATACCAGCTACGAATACAGCGCAAAGGGAGAGCCTCGAAGCGCTCATCCATTTGCCGAAGCCGCTGAAGTTCACGGAAACTCGAACCGCTCGTGCTAATTGAAAAATGGGGATATAGAGGAAGCACAACAACCTCTTCGATGCCATCCGCCTTGATATCTGACACAGCCGATTCGGTAAACGGATGCCAGTAACGCATGGCCACATAACTTGTGGCGTCAACACCACGCTGGCGCAGAAGGCTCTGAAGGTCTCGAGCCTGTTGTTCCGTGATACGCCGCAAGGGAGAACCGCCCCCGATTGAACGGTAAGCCTCCTGAGACTTCCTGCTGCGCAACGTGCTGATCAACCAAGCAAGAGGTTTCTGGAATACCGGATTCGGCAGCCGAATGATCTCTGGGTCCGCAAACAGGTTGTATAGAAATGGGCCAACATCCTGGATACGTTCTGGACCACCCAGATTGAGCAGGAGAATGCCAACCCGAGCCATGAAAGTTTCTGTGATTTAAGGGGTTGAGCGTAACTCCCATCAACGTCATGGTGACGGTGTCTTTACAGGGTCATGAACTTCGACACCGCGCTATCAGCCACAAACGCGGCATTGGCTCAGGAAGGAATCAGACTACGAGTGGAGCGACGAGGGCAAAAATTAAATCTGCGAGGAAGGCTGCCCTGCCGTCAGCAACCCAACAAATGGAAGACCCAACGCCTGAGTCTTGGTCTCTTGGCCGACACGAATGGCTTGAAAGAAGCTGAGCGCATTGTGCAACTTGTTGCGCTGCAGCTACACAGAAAGCACTTTGAATGGGATCAATGGTTACCGAAGCAGAAGGTTGGACAACACCAACAAGAACAGGGCTCAACCACAACGTCTGGACATTCCCTAGATCACAATCTGACAGCGTTTCAAACTGCATTTTTTGAAGACCCACGTCGTCGTCGATCACCTGCTGGCAGTCGCAGCACCTGGAGTGGGGCTTATCAGCCTTACCTGAGACGTCTCAAGACATTGGCACAGGAAAACAACTCTCCTTTAAGTCCTGCATTGCTACTCCTGACTTTGAACAGCTATCCAGATGGAAGCAGGAGCCGTCAACAATGCTCGACAGCATTAGGAGCTCTGGCACGCCATCAAAATCTGCAACTTCCAGATGAGTGGCGTGCGGAAGCTAGTGGGTATGGACTCCATCGAGCTCGTTTTCGACAATTACCAAGCGACTCACTAATCCTGGAGAGCATACTTCGTATTCCAAATCCCAGCTGGCAACTTGTTTATGGGCTGATGGCCACCTACGGACTGCGCAACCATGAAGTGTTTTTTACGGATGTTTCAGCTCTGGCATCCAATGGAGACAGAGTCATCCGCGTGCTGCCCACAACAAAAACCGGTGAGCATCAAGTTTGGCCCTTCCATCCGGAATGGGTGGATCATTTCAACTTGACACGTCTCGGAGCTAGCGACTCCGTGCTTCCTCCGGTTTGCACCGATCTCCGCCGCACAACACTCCAGCAAGTCGGTAGGCGTGTAGCTGAGCAATTCAGACGTTATGAATTGCCTCTCACGCCCTATGACCTTCGCCATGCCTGGGCTGTGCGCACCATCCACATAGGACTTCCCGATACCGTAGCCGCCAGGATGATGGGGCATTCCGTAGCGATTCACACTCGCACCTATCACCACTGGATCACCAGACGAGATCAGCAACAGGCCGTCGATGCGGCACTGGCAAGAGGTAAATCCTGATGTCTTCTCCGCTTCGCCAACTGGCCTATCGCCATCGCTGGATTTACGACATCGTTACGGGGATCTCTGCTCTGAGTGTGGGGGGGGTCGATCGCCTGCGCGGGCTCGGTCTTTCTGCACTCGATCCCTTGCTCCCAAGGGGCGGCAACGTTCTCGACTTATGCTGCGGCTCAGGAGAAGCCGCAGAGGCTTGGATCAGGGCAGGATTTCATGTCACTGGCCTCGATGTATCACCCAAGGTGCTGGAACTAGCCAAGGCGCGTCATCCTTTGATGACCTGCATTGAGGGACTCGCAGAAGCTCCGCCATGCCCGCCGTCCAGCTTTGATGCCATTCAAATCAGCCTTGCGCTTCATGAATTTCCTCGCACCGAACGGCAGCAGGTCTTGACTGCTTGCTTGGAATTACTCAGACCCGGCGGCTGGATTGTTGTGGTGGATCTCCACCCTGCAGGACCTCTCTTAAGCCTTCCACAAAAAGTCTTCTGCGCTTTGTTTGAAACAGAAACTGCGCTGGCTTTGCTTGAGGACGACTTACCGAAGCAGTTTCATGACATCGGCTTCACAACCATTAAGCAGTCTGTGATGGCAGGAGAAGCTCTCCAACGAATCACAGCACGCTGCCCCTCAAAAGGCATGCTGGAGCCAACTGTGGAGACGTCATGAGCTCGGATCAAACTCCGGGGTCCACCTCATCACCGTTGGACCAATCAGCGTTGGACCAATCAGCCGAATCACTAGGCATGGGAGGGCATTTGGCCCCAGAAAAAGATGCAGATGCCTACCGCAAACGCATGGCACGACGTCAAGCGGTGCAACGGAAGAGAGTCTCAGAGAGAAATGCTGAGAAGGGATTGGTCTTGGTGTTCACAGGTCACGGCAAAGGGAAAACAACCGCATCTCTTGGCTTGGCGTTAAGGACGCTGGGACACGGACACAATGTTGCCATTGTTCAATTCATCAAAGGAGGCTGGGAGCCTGGTGAAGCCAAAGCTCTCAAGAGCTTTGGGGAAGCACTGAGCTGGCATGCACTCGGAGAAGGTTTTACCTGGGAAACCCAAGACCGTGAAAGAGATCGACAGCTCGTGCAAGCAGCCTGGGAAACGTCACTCACCTATCTACGCGACGCCAAACAAAAGCTTGTGGTGCTGGATGAAGTCAATGTGGCTTTGAAGCTTGGCTACCTCGACCTTCATCAAGTCCTTCAAGGTCTCGAGGAGCGGCCCGGGCTTACTCACGTCGCACTAACCGGGAGAGGGGCTCCGGAAGAGCTGATCCAACACGCTGATCTGGTCACAGAGATGTCGCTCATCAAGCACCCGTTCCGAGAACAGGGCATCAAGGCCCAGCAGGGGATCGAGTTCTGATCAATGACCAAGGAGAATGGAATGAATCCTCGCTAGAAGGCGAAGAGTCAAACTCGCTTCAGAATTCGTCAACTGATTCATTCAGCCTTGCTACTGTCATTCAGATAAGGATGTTGAATGGCCTACAAGCGTGCCCTCCTCAAGCTCAGTGGTGAAGCGCTGATGGGCAATCAGGGCTACGGAATTGATCCAGAAATCGTTCAGGCCATTGCAAAAGACGTGGCTCAGGTTGTTGCCACTGGCACACAATTGGCGATTGTGGTGGGTGGCGGAAACATTTTCAGGGGATTAAAGGGTTCGGCAGCCGGCATGGATCGCGCTACAGCTGACTATGTCGGCATGCTGGCCACGGTGATGAATGCCATCACTCTCCAGGACGGGTTAGAGCGAGCCGGCATCCCCACCAGGGTTCAGACCGCCATTGAAATGCAAGAAGTTGCCGAGCCTTACATCCGTCGACGCGCGATTCGACACCTCGAAAAAGGCAGGGTGGTCGTCTTTGGAGCCGGTTGTGGCAATCCTTTCTTCACAACCGACACCACAGCTGCTCTGCGAGCAGCGGAAATCAGCGCTGATGTTGTGTTTAAAGCCACCAAGGTTGATGGCGTCTATGACAAAGATCCCCATCAATTTCCTAATGCAGTCCGCCATGACTCATTGACCTTCCAACAGGTTCTCAGTGGAGAGCTAGCCGTGATGGATAGCACCGCAATCGCTCTCTGCAAAGACAACAACATTCCGATTGTTGTCTTCAATCTGTTTGAGCCTGGCAACATCGGCAGAGCCGTGGCCGGTGAGCCCATCGGTTCTCGCATCTGCAATTAGTCATCGTCATGTCTAACTCCGATCTCGAATCCAACATGCGCAAGTCGGTGGAAGCCACCCAGCGCAACTTCAACACAATCCGTACCGGCCGAGCCAATCCCTCCTTATTGGATCGAGTCAACGTCGAGTACTACGGAGCAGACACCCCGCTGAAGTCCCTCGCCAGCCTTTCCACTCCAGATTCGCAAACCATTGCCGTTCAACCTTTCGACATTGGGTCCTTGGCCCTCATCGAGAAAGCAATCGCCACAAGTGACCTGGGCTTCACACCCAACAATGACGGAAAGGTCATTCGCATCAACGTCCCACCTCTCACCGAAGAACGCCGCAAGGAATTCTGCAAACTCGCCTCAAAGTATTCAGAAGAAGGGAAGGTGGCGTTGCGCAGCGTGCGTCGTGATGCCATCGACAAAATCAAAAAACAAGAGAAAGAGGGTGAACTTTCAGAAGATCAAAGCCGAGATGAGCAAAATAAGGTTCAGAAAACAACGGATCGTTTCATCGCAGAACTAGATAAACATCTCGCTGACAAAGAAATTGAAATTCTTAAGGTTTGAGCTCAACTGACGTTGCGGTTATTGGAGCCGGTGCAGCTGGCTCCAGCACAGCATTCCATTTAGCCCGCTTAGGACATCGCGTCACCGTCCTTGAGCGCGATTTATGTACAAGAGTTAAACCCTGCGGTGGTGGCATGGCAGCCTCCGTTCAGCAGTGGTTCCCGTTTGATCTACAACCTGCTGTTGATGACGTCATCAACCAGGTTGATTTCAGCTGGTGCCTCACGGACCCAGTGGTGGCCCAGCTGCCAGGCTCTGCACCCTTCTGGATCGTCAAGCGAGAACGGCTTGATGCTCTCTTGCTTGAGCAAGCCATCGCATCAGGGGCAGAACTGCGTCGCCCCTTTGAGGTCGATGGTCTTCAAATGGATGGACAGCATTGGCTCCTACACAGCAAGGATGGTGAGGTCATCCAAGCCAAGGCCGTAGTTCTGGCTGACGGCTCAAATTCTCCTTGGCCCAGCCGCTTGGGGATCGGCCCCCGAAATCTCCATATGGCTACGACTCTTTCGGTTCGTCTCGAGGGTATGGGAACACTGAAACCCGGCACAGCCCGATTTGAATTTGGGCTCGTCCACCATGGTTTCGCCTGGGCGTTCCCACTTGCGAGTGGCATCAATGTGGGAGTGGGTACCTTTATTGGCCGTAGTGCCAGTGATGCGGAAGCCGTTCTCGAAGAACTTTTACCAGATCTTGGATTTTCCGCCAATGACGGACTTCGACAGAACGCGGAATTAAGAGTTTGGAACGGTCATACACCCCTTCATGGGAAGGGAATCGTGGCGGTAGGAGATGCCGCATCATTATGCGACCCCTTTCTCGCCGAAGGCCTTAGACCTGCCCTGATGAGCGGCTGCGAAGCCGCAGCCAGTCTCGATTTATGGCTGCAAGGCAACCAGCCTGACCTCTCTGGTTACTCAAGCCGCATGCGTGAACGCTGGGGGGATTCCATGGCATGGGGGCGTCGGATTGCCCAAGTGTTTTATCGCTTCCCGAAAGTGGGCTATCAACTCGGAATCAAGCGCCCAACTGCACCCAAACGCATTGCCCAGATCCTCTCAGGCGAGATGGGATACGGCGACATCGCTCAAAGGGTCATCCGCCGCTTAATGCTGCAAAGAAGTTAGAGATCAAGCATCAGCTGTTCAGCATCCCTAACTGCATAATCTCTTCGTCGCCGACTGCGACGCGGGCCGGTAGGAAACAATCCTGAACGTTTTGAACCATGACGCATCTGGATGCCATCGGCAATCTCTGAAAACTCAGCTCGTTTTCTGATCGCCCAAATCCTCTGTTTTGCCTGCCGAGCAGCAACTGCAGGTTCGACAATCGGCATGGGATAGTCAACTCCCAGCCTGAGGCCTACCTTTCGTTGGGCAGCCATCGATAGCTTCCATGGCTCATGCACATAAACATCCGGTACCCAATGGAGTTCTGGTAGCCATTTACGAATGAACTCACCCTTTAGATCATGATCTTGACCTTGCTTAATCGGGTTGTAGATCCGCACGGTATTAATGGCTGTGCTGCCTGATTGCATCTGACACTGACTCCAGTGGATCCCTGGCTCGTAGTCGACGAACTGTCGAGCCAGATGGAGGCCGCTCTCTCTCCATGGCAACCAGAGGTGATAACTAGCGAAAGACATAAGCATGGCTCGCATCCTGAAGTTGATCCAGCCATGAGACTGAAGTGCCCGCATACAGGCATCCACAAAAGGGACTCCAGTACGACCCTCCGCCCATGCTGCGAGCCGATCATCATCAGAACTCCGCAGCTCACGCATCAATGGATGAAAGTCATCGAATTCAATCGATGGCTGAGTTTCCAACTTTTGAATGAAATGGCAATGCCAATGCAGACGATTCTCAAAGGCACGGATGCCTCGTCCATGCTCTTGACGACTGCTCTGAATCACTTCACGCAGAGAAAGGCATCCCCAGCTGAGATAAGCAGAAAGACGAGAACACCCCTCAAAGGCAGTGAGTGGACTGGAAAGACTCCCTACGTAACCCTGCGCCCTTTCAATCAGAAACGACTCCAGTTGCTGCAATCCTTCCCTGCGACCGCCAAATTGACGGTTGGGACAACAGTCACTCACTAGATCCTCTGCGGGCTTATCAGGTAAAGGACCAGGGGCCAGTCCTGCAATCGCTGGCAATCCATCAGGGACTGACGTCAAAGGCTCCGCCATCCGTGCCTCCCATCGTTGAGCCCAGCCTTGTCGCTGTCGAAGACCGCGGATGACCCCGAACTGGGGAATTTGCGTCCAAGGAATTCCCTGAGTCTTGGCCCAGCTCGCTACGCGTCGATCGCGGGAAAACGTCCAATTATTTCCAGTCTCTTGATGGCTCCACAACCCTTCAATTTTGAATCTTCGATGGGCTTGCTCAAGCAAAGCAACAGCATCACCACTGCGCACTACTAAAGGTTGGCCTAATTCTGCAAGCTGTTCACGAAGCTCCTCAAGACTCTCCCGGCAGAAGGCCCACTGGCGTAACGAAAAATCCGGCTGCCGCCACAATTCAGGCTCCACGATATAAAGAGGAAGCACAGGACCTCTCAGCAATGCCTGCCGAAGTGGCTGATGGTCCTGGATCCGAAGGTCTCGCTTGAACCAGACAAGCTGGAGAGCCATCGAAGACAATCCTTACGAAATGCGCAAGATCACCTTAACGATTGATCACTGATATCGAAGCAGCAGATAATAATGAAAAGAGACCTACTCTCAAACCACTTTTGAATTACATGTAGACCTCCAAAAACCATCAAGAACAGACAAAAATAAATAAGGAAAAGAAGACCTTTACCCAACACTCGCCAAGCATGTATGCAAACTAAAAGACATTATTGAACAGGCTCAATACAATCGAGGAACGGACCATGCCTCGGCCAATTAAGCGCTTAAGAATTAGACAGAGGTCAGAGCCAGAGCACCGCCGAAACCAGAACGCACATCATCTGGAGTCAATCGACCATCATGATCTTTATCAAGGGCATCAAATACCGCATCGCTCCCCAGCCATTCATCGCGAGTAATACAGCCATCACCGTTGAAATCATTCAATAAGAAAATCTCCTGAACAGCGTGACTGAAGGCAGAACCACCCTCAATCACCGCAAGACGATGGGCGAGCTGCTGTTCAAGGGTTTCGATAGCTTTACTGAAGCCCTTGATGCCTTCACTGAGTTTATCAGTAGCCATACGATCATTACTCATCATTGAATCGAAAAGCTCTTGATCGACATGAATTTGCTCTGAAACTGCAGATGGATTTGCAGAATCTAGCTTGCGAATCAACTGTTCATTGCTGTTGCGCAATTGGTCAAGCAACTTCGGGGAAATGGTAAGAAGATCACAACCAGCCAGCTCGGTAATTTCATCGATATTACGGAAACTAGCTCCCATAATTTCAGTTTTGTAGCCATATGTTTTGAAATAATTGAAGATACTTGTCACTGAAATAACACCCGGATCCTCTGGTCCAGGATAGGAGTCACGACCTGTATCAGCCTTGTACCAATCAAGGATGCGGCCGACGAATGGTGAGATCAACGTAACATTCGCCTCGGCGCAGGCTACGGCCTGTGAGAAGCCAAACAAAAGGGTGAGATTGCAATGAATTCCTTCTTTCTCAAGAATTTCAGCTGCTTTAATTCCTTGCCATGTCGATGCAATTTTGATCAAAACCCGATCATTACTAATTCCGGAGTCGTTATAAAGGCGAATAAGCTTGCGACCTTTTGCAATCGTCGCTTCAGTGTCATAACTCAGTCGTGCATCAACCTCAGTTGAAACGCGACCAGGAACAATCTTGAGAATTTCCTTGCCGAAGATGACGCTGATCTCATCCAGCGCTTCATGCACGACTTGCTCGACAGGAGCGCTCTCCCCTAAAAGCTTACGAGAGGAGCGTAAGGCTTGATCGATGAGATTTTCATAGGCAGGAATCTGAGCTGCAGCAAGGATCAAAGATGGGTTGGTTGTCGCATCGCGAGGCGTAAAACGCCTAATTGCCTCGAGATCACCCGTGTCTGCCACCACGACTGTCATGGCGGCAAGCTGCTCAAGGAGGGTGGCCATATCGCAATTAAAAATCTATCAATTCAACCTAGCGACGTTTGGCAGTCTGACAGCTCAAGGAGAGGATTTATCTGCTTGTACAGATGCAACTTGGCCACTAGGAGGGATTTTCTCAATCACGAGGAGACCATCAATAATGGATTTAGCCACAGGCAATGCCACCGTTGAGCCATAGGCATGAGCACCTTGTGGTTCATCCACAACAACCAGCACGACATAGCGTGGATTCTCAATCGGAAGCGTTGCGACAAAACTGCAAATCAAGGCCCCGGGGACATAAATACCATTCACTGCCTTTTGGGCTGTTCCTGTTTTACCCCCAATGCGATATCCAGGGGTACGAACCCCTTTACCACTTCCTTTTTCTACAACAGATTCCATCCAGCTCAGCACGATGCGAGTCACCTCGGGGCGAAGCAATGGCTGCCCAGTGCGTTCGACTCTGGAAGCCAACCCATGACCAGCTCGCAAACCACGGGTGATATGAGGACTGACCAGCTTCCCACCATTGGCGATCATGGCATGAAGCTGGAGAAGCTTTAGAGGCGTCAACGAGAAGCCTTGACCAAACGATGCGGTAGCTGGCTCAATCGGCTGAGACGTGAATTGTTCCTTGGTCTTCAACTGTCCCGCTACAGCACCGGGGAGATCGGTATCAGGCTTGGCATCAAGGCCAAGTCGGCTCAACCAGTCCCAATAATTGGAAGGACGCATTCGGCGCATTGCCTGAACCATGCCGACATTGCTCGAGACTTGGAGCACGGTTGCGAAATCAACCACTCCATTCCCTTTACGGTCATGGTTCCTAATCGGCCAACCACCAATCGTGAGAGCCCCGCTGTCGTAAACCGTATCTTGGGCATTAATGGCTCCTTCCTGAAGCGCTAATGCCAGGTTGATCGGCTTGAAGGTCGATCCAGGTTCATATAGGTCTTGAACAGACCATTCCCGAAAACGGTCTGGCTTGAATTCCCAATAGCGATTGGCGTCATAGGTCGGAGTTGAAGCCAGCGCCATCAATTCGCCATTGGTGACATCCATAACAATGGCCACACCTTTTTTCGCTTTCCACTTCTTGACCTGTGCTGTTAACGCCTTGGCAGCCAGCTCCTGCAAGCGGGCATCCAGAGTGAGCTGCAATCTGAGATCATCTCCAAAAAAAACACCTGGAGCCAGATTGTCCGGCAGCGGCGTTCCATCCGCTCCGCGACGAAGGCTGCGAGCCTGTTCATGACGCTGAAGGTCAACATCACGACTCTGCTCGAGCCCGGCCTGTGGCTCTCTCTCTTGATTGAGGAAACCCACAACATTCGCAAACAGAGAGCCTTGCGGATATACCCGATAGGAGTAGGGCTCAAGGTCGATGCCACTGATCCCTAAGGAACGGACGCTCGTGGCAGTTTCGGGGTCAATCCCCTCAGCCAACTTGATACCAGACGAGCTATCTCCCATCAGTTTGATGAGTTCTCCAGGCGAAAAGGACAACACCTGAGATAGACGCTCAGCGACCTCGGTGCTGTCACGAATCCGAGTCGGATCGTCTCCAGGAAAGTTGAAATAGCGGGGATGAGCCCAGAGTCGATATCGCTCTTCATCTAAAGCAACAAGCCTGCCGTTGCGATCAACAATCGGACGTCGACTACCGAGAGGCTTCGTGCGCTGAGTTTGGACAACGCGCGCCCGCGCTTCCAATGTGGAAGCTTCGAATATCTGAAGCCAGGCCATACGCCCGATCAATCCGATCAATCCTGCACAAAGCAGGACAAACACCCCTCGCATGCGACCGGCAGGCACAGTTTCAAGTCGAATGACCCTTCTTCGTTCACGACGAGCCGTGGAAGAAGTGCCTTGCCGGGTGGCTGGCATCGCTTTAATACCCTTGTCGGATCGAACGATCCAACAAAGAGCCTATGAAAGCGAGATGATCGGGAGATCCTTCAATTTTTTCGACGCCGGGGCGATCCATATACAACAGTTTTGAAGCAGTCGTAGGAACCATGGATTTAGGAGTATGCGTTCGATCGAGGAGATAGCGTTCCAGCATGGCTGTGGACTCAGTGAGGCGGTGGCCGATAGCACGAGTATCCTCCAATCGCTGAAAGGCGACAGTCCAGCGGTATTGCCAGTGCAGGGTTAAGCCACTGAGGGCTAAAACAGCTGTAAAAACACCAATTAAACTTCCATCCGCCACTCGATGTAGGCCAGCCAAAAGAGGAGACCGGCGTGCAACACGCTTCGCTGAAAGGGAGCCCTGAATGAGCTCCAGGGCACCAGTGGCTGATGCGTGTTCCTGAAGTGCTGGTTGAGACTGGGGAACCGCGACCACGTCTAACGAATAAGGCAATGCGCCAGTGAACCATCCGCATGGTCAGCCCGCAAGGCCAACATCTCTGACGCCATCTGGAAAATCAACTCAGCTTCCCAGCAAGACAAGATTCAAAAAGGTGACACCATTCCAAAGAGCGTGCATCACCACGCAAGGCAGCAGACGACCACTACTCAAACGCAGTTGAGCCAAACCCAAACCAAGAACCAACAAGGGGAGCAATTCACCAATGCTGAGGTGAGCAACGGCAAACACAAGCGCACTGCCAAACACACTCCAGCCCCGTCCGAAAGAACGCCCCAACACGGGTAACAACACGCCACGGAAAATTGTTTCTTCAAACAGAGGCGCCAACACCACTGCAGTAAGGGCCAGTAGAAGCAAAGCCAAAGGATCTCTGCCATCCAGAACCATTTGCAGCAGTGGATTGCTGCCTCCCTGGTCACCGATGAATCGACTCATCAGCCAACCGGTTAACACCACAGGTGGCATCACCATCAACCAGGCGCGACCACCCTGGAGAAAGGCTGTCCACAAGGGATTCAGCCGCCACTGCAGCCATCCACCCGCAGGCATGAGACGGGGATCTAGGCCTCGGAGCTGGCTTTTAAGGATGAGCAAGGGTGGTGTAGCCAAGGCGGCATAGCCCACGATCACAGCCACCGCCTGATTGAGAGGCGCCGCGATACTCCGAGCCACTAATGCCGAAAAAGGCGTCACAAGCAGTGGCACCAACACCTCGCCCAGCACAACAAAACCGCCAGCGATCAGCAACACCATGTCAACCAAGCCAAGAAGAGGAGCTTGGAGTTCAGGCCAGGCTGACTGCCTTCGACGCAGGACTAACCAAAGATGACGCAGCAGCAAAAGTGAACCCAACAACAACGCAGCGATTGGCAGCAGTTCGGTTAGGACAAGGCGTCGAGCTGCAGTCCTGGCGGCGGAGCGATCGACACACTTGGCCTGAGCTCCTCCCAGGGCCTGACAAACCAAACGGCGAGTTAGCGGATCAGGACTGTTTTCAGTCAAAAGGTCTTGGTCCTGAGAGGAGAGGTCGCGAGGGATCGGTTCACCTGCCAAGGCTTGCTGAAGCGCCTGAAGTTTTGGCGTCTGAAACGAAATCTCCAGCAAGGTGTTGCGACGAACTGGATCGTTTTCTAGCGATGCAAAGAGAAGTGCCTGGCGATCGCTGAGGCTATCGAGTGGCGTCTCTCTGAGAGTTTCCAGCAAACTCTTTGCTGGATCCTTACCAACCAGCAAAGGTCTGAGCGATGGCGCCAAAGCCGGATCAGCCAGCAGGGCAAGCTCTTGCTGTTCCAAGGACAAAGCAGGTGCCACCGATGGGCGACCAAGGCTGTCCATCAGGCCAAGAAACCAAACACTGCAAGCCAGCACCATCGAGAGGACAGCCAAAAGGACCTTCCACTGAGGTGGTGAATTCGTCCGTTCGTTCAGCGGGCTGGTCAACAGACGATTGGCAACTGCAAATGATTCTCTCCGTCCAAGCGCTGAGATCTATTGATTTAAGCCATTTCTCCGTGCCATTGGACGGTGCACCCATACGATGACCGCGCCTTTCCTCTTGTTTCGGTGTCCCTGCGTCTCCTCCTGGTCCGCCATGGCCTGAGCAGCTTCAACGTTGAGCGCCGTATCCAGGGGCGTAATGACTTATCAACGCTCACGACAACCGGCGAAGACCAAGCTCGCCGCGTCGGGCTCGCTTTGGCAGACGTTCCGATTGATGCGGCCTATAGCTCACCTCTGCAACGTGCTGCGGCTACCACTGCTGGGGTTCTAAGTGTGCGTCAAGACGGACTGACTGCTTCTTTGGATAACGGACTACTTGAGGTGGATCTAGAGCCTTGGAGCGGACTCACAGCCGAGGAACGGGCGGTCAAGGATCCCGAGGGCTATGCCACTTGGCGCCAACAACCGGAGGAGCTGGAGCTCAAGCGCGCCGACGGTACGCACTACAAACCGATCGCAGATTTAATGAATCAGGCGCGTCAGTTTTTAAAGAACCTGATGGGGCGTCACCCCGTATCTGGCAATGCAACGGTGCTGGTGGTTGGTCACAACGCCATTCTCCGATGTTTGATTCTCGTGTTGCTAGGCGAACCCCAAGGTGGCTTTAGGCGACTGCACCTTGACAACGCGTCTCTATCAGTGTTGAACCTCTCTTGCAAGCCTGACGGTTACAACGTTCAGATTGAATGCCTCAACAACATTGCCCACCTCAATCCCTCGCTACCCAAAAAAGGGCCAAACGCACGTCTTGTCCTTGTACGCCACGGAGAAACAGATTGGAACCGCCAGGGGCGCTTCCAGGGACAGATTGACATCCCACTGAACAGCAACGGTCATGCCCAAGCAGAGGCCGCTCGCGGATTCCTTGAAGATGTTGTTCTTGATCGGGCTTACAGCAGCTCAATGTCTCGTCCCAGAGAGACCGCTGAAGGGATTTTGAAATCACACCCTGGCGTCCCACTCACCGTGACCGATGGCCTGATGGAAATCGGTCACGGTCTTTGGGAAGGAAAACTGGAATCAGAAATCCGTGACAGTTGGGAGGAGTTGCTACAGGCCTGGAAAGACACCCCCGAAACGGTGCAAATGCCCGAAGGCGAAACCATTCAGGAGGTGTGGGAACGCTCCGTGAACTGTTGGAACACCATCGCCGCTGGGCTCGATCCAGCAGAAACCGCCTTAGTCGTTGCGCATGACGCAGTAAATAAAACAATCCTTTGCCATCTCTTAGGACTTGCTCCCAAAGACATTTGGGCAGTCAAACAAGGTAATGGAGGAGTCACAGTGATCGACATGCCTGAAGATCCCAGCCAACCTGCTGTAGTGAGCTGTCTGAATCTGACGTCCCACCTCGGTGGCGTGCTGGATCGAACCGCAACGGGAGCGCTCTGAACCGATGACTGAGACGATGCTGCTTGACCCGGTACGGGTTCTAGTCGCTAGCGATCATTCGCTCCAAGAAGGCAGTGCTGCGCTCTTTGAAAATGATCGTCTCATGGCACTTGGAGACGAGGCACGAGACCTAGCCGCAAAACAAGGCATTCCAGGCCTCGACAGGTCCAACCAGGTCCTCGCCCCATGCCTCGTCGATCCTCATTCAAGCCTTTTCTCTCCATTCACAGGGAATGGTGAAACCCTGGTCAGTCTTCTCCGCTCCGCAGGCCAAGCAGGCTATGGACAACTGGCACTGCTTCCCAATGGTTCTTCAGCACGAGACAGTCCTGAACAACTGAAGGGATTCCAATTACGGCACTGCGATCTCCGGGTCCATTTGTGGGGAAGCTTCAGTCAAGGGGGAGCAGGCGAGCACCTCAGCAGCCACGCAGACCTCCTGGAGGCTGGCGCCATTGGCCTTTGCGCTGGGGAGCAAATGCCTTCTCCCAACCTTCTAGATCGTGCTCTCCTACTCGGAGAGATGGCTGGAGCTCCTGTTCTTGTAGCACCTCATGACTCCAGCCTGCGGGGGCACGGCATGTTGCGTGAAGGCGTGGAAACGCTGCGCGCCGGATGGCCAACAGACCCAATCACCAGTGAAACCCTGCCAATGGGTCAGCTGCTTGAACTCCAACGTCGCCATCAGAATCGCAACCTCGTACTGATGAATCTCTCGACAGCTGATGGCGTTGAGATGCTGGGCCAAACAACATCACCACCACTTGCCACTGTGAGCTGGTGGCATTTGGTTCAAGACCTGTCGAGCCAAAGAGTTGAATCCAACAGCTGGTTTGTCACCCCCTCCATCGGCGGAACAGCTGATCGAAACGCTTTAATTGGAGCTCTAAAACAAGGGCAAATCGCCGCCGTTGCTGTTCATGCCATTCCCCTTGATGATGAGGAGTGTCTTTTGCCACCAGATCAACGCCCCAAAGGCCTCTCTGGTCATCACCTTGTACTTCCAACGCTTTGGCAGCATCTCGTCGTCGATTTGGGATGGAGCGTGAATCAACTTTGGCAAGCGATCAGTTTTGGCCCGGCACGACTCTTGGGACAAAAGGAAGAGCGACTCACAATCGGCAGCAACCGTTGGTTGCTGTTTGATCCTGATATGACTTGGCTTCAGAGCCGTGATGCACCCCAAGCCCCCAGAGCTGCTAACCAGCCCTGGCTTGGACTTTCTATAAGAGGTCAGGTGGTGAGCTGTGGACTCAAGACCCCAATGCACCGAGGCGATTAAATGGCCAGAAGCGCCACACGGCCCGACCAATAATCTGATCTTCAGGGAGGAAGGGACCTCCGGGCCAGTAACGCCCATCCCAGCTGTTGCTCCGATTATCACCAAGTACCAAGACCCGTCCCTCAGGGACTGTGACGTTCAGCGTTCGACAGAGGCTCATCCCCCGCTTATCCAGGCTGCAGTAGTTCGTCACATATGGTTCATCGAGAGCAGCACCGTTCACAGTGACCTCTCCTCGAGGATTCACCACCACTTGATCCCCTGCAACAGCCACAACCCTTTTGATGTAGGCATCACAAGCAGGATTTCCTACCCCTGGAATCAAACCAATCAAGGGCAGATTTGCAAGAGCACATTGAAACGGTGAAGGAGACGTTGTGGAGCGCAGCGCAGGATCAAAGGCGTATGGGGAGTTGAAAACAACGATTTCTCCGCGACGAGGCTTGCGTTGGCGGTAGGTGAGTTTCTCAACAAGCAGACGGTCTTGAATCTGTAATCCCGGGAGCATCGATCCAGAAGGAATAAATCGTGCTTCTGCCAAATAGTGGCGAATGCCTAGATAAAGAGCCACGGTAAATAGCACCGGAGCCCAAAAATCCCAGAGTGGATGACCAGGACCACGCTGCTTTTTTAGATCCTTGTTGCGACCCTGGACTGGCTCGCTACCAATTGGCCGGTTGTCGTCAGAACGACTGTTTTGCTGCGTGTCTGCCAACAGGCCCCTTACTTCAATCCTGATAATCACGATAGGCGCGATCAGCCTGCGCTTCTAGCCTGAATACAGGCTCATTCATCCATGGTCCAACCCCGCTGGCAGGGCGTGAAACCCCGCACCATCCAATTGTTCTGGAATCGTTGGGATCAGGTCTTAGCCCTGATTGCAGCGATCAATCTGATCTGGGTGATTTTTGATGTCACCTACATTCCCCTCCGCAATTTCTGGCTCCAAAGAACGCTTTATCCGCTTCCCTCCATCAACTTGGCCTTGCCTTTGCCTGGGCTGCCTGACATCACACCCCTTTATGACCCATTGAAGGGCATTGAAGCGCACCGGGATACAACGTCATACATCGAGCACTTCCGCAGACTCGAGACGACAGCATCAAAGCTAGGCATCAACAGTGAAGAAGCAAGACAATTGCGACTGGAGATGATCGTAAAAAATAGCCAATTAGTGGATGAGAATCCATTCACAAGCTCTGGAAATGTAGGTGCATTCGAAAAGCTAAAGAATCGTCTAAGGGCTAGAGCTGATATGGATTCAACCAAACAAGCGGCGGCTTATTTACTCAGCGACCGCTATTTGAAAAACCATGACTGGGATCAAGAACGAGAATTCTGGAACACAAAGATTCTTCCCCTAGCAGAAACCAACTACTGGCGCGGGATCGATGAAAACGGCATGCCAATCAATCTTTCCTGGAAGATCGATATCCCCTTCCAAATTGTTTTCCTTCTAGACATCCTGATTCGTGCGATTCGACTGAAACGCCGATTTCCCGCGATTGCCTGGAGCGATGCATTACTCAGACGCTGGATTGACTTACCCCTCCTCATTCCATTTTGGCGACTTCTGCGAGTTGTTCCAGTGACAGAGCGTCTATCCCACGCCCAACTGCTGAACCTTGAACCCCTTAGAGCAGCCGTCAGTCGTGGTGTTGTAGCGGTGCTAGCGCTTGAATTATTTGAAGTCATCACCCTGCGTGTTCTGGATGCAATGCAAGGCGTGGTGTTATCTCCAAATCTGCCGGAGAGGATCCTCCGGCTTTGCAGTCACCAATCAGTTGAAATCAACGAAGAGCGAGAACTTGCTGAGCTTGTGCGCTTATGGGTTCCTCTCATCCTGACGCAAGTGGGCCCAGGCATGCGCCCACAATTGGTGGCGTTATTTAGCCACGCTCTGCAGAGAAATCTGGATGTGCTGATGTTGCCAGCTCAATTACGAGAGCTACCTGGAATACAAAAAGCGGAATCTGAACTGAGTCGCCAGTTAGCCAAAGGGATGGTGGATTCGTTGTTGGGCCTCTCCAAAAGTGCTGGCGATCAGATTGGCCTGAAAGATCCTTTACTCGAAGATCTGGGGATTCAAACCCTCGATCGATTCTGGGAAGAACTAGCTCGCACCCTGGAGCAAGGAATTGTTCTGGAACGCAGCCAAGAACTTTTGGTTGCTTTTCTCGAAGAATTTAAACGCACAAGTCTGCTTAAGCTTCACACCCAAGGAGGAGTGGAAGATCTCATCACAGAGCTGGATGGACTGAATTTCAGTCCACAAGGAGAAAACTCCAGTCCTCAGACTTGAATCCAACCAAAAATTTGCCATTTTGTAATTCAACAAATGGGCGTTTTATTAAACGCCCATCAGAAGCCAAAGCATCTAGTGCCTCCTCATCACTCATCGACTTCACGAGCTGAGCACCAAGAGCGCGGTAGCTCTTACCACTCGTATTGAAGAGAAGCTGTCGACGGGGCAACTGAGCCAAGGCACGTTTGAGAACATCAAGTGCTGGAGGGTTAACAGTGATGTCAACCAGCTCATACGTCAGATTATTGGCCTCCAACCATGCCAATGCCTGGCGACATGTAGAACAGCGGGAGTAGCTGTATACCTTGATGGTTGGAGCCAAATTCAACGTCCAAACAAGTTCTTAACAGCACCAAGCAGGCTGTTTGAGCCTTTCCCGACGCCGTCCTCAGGGCGAGTGCGAACAGTCACGTCTCCATTCACGCTGGTCCTGCAGCTCAGGCGATAGTTGGCTGGACGATCAGAAAGATAAACCTCTTCCACATCACTACGAGGGGAGAGATTCTGGGCACCTTCGAGGACCTCCATGACGCAGGTGCCGCACTGACCAACTCCCCCACAGTTGTTGAGATTGTTCAGGCCTTTATAGGGATTGATCCCAGAAGCCACGGCAGCTTTGCGTAAATTCGCTCCTTCGATGCAACCGACCTTTTGGCCTTCCTGATCAAAACGGATGGTGGGCACGGGTCGTTCACAATCTTGGCGCGAACCAACTTACAAGAAGTATGGGCTTAGTCGCGTCTCTGTAGCAGATCTTGCCGAGAAAAGCTGAGGCGAAGGCCTAGGGATAGGGATCTTCAGCCACATGCAGCCCTAATGCATGCCTCCAATAGGGGAGGGACTGCATCAGCATCACGCCAACCGCCGATCGAGATGACTCGACCATCCATGCTTTTGTAGGTACGAAAAAATTCAGACACATCCTCCAGCTGATTTGGAGCTATTTGTTGGATGCTTTGAATTGCCGCTTGCCGTGGGTCGGCCACTGGGACACAAAGAACCTTGCCGTCGTAATGACCGGTGTCATCCATGTCAAGAACTCCTATCGGCCTGGCTTTGATCAAACAGCCTGCAAAAGTGGGCTCAGCCATGATCACCATGGCATCAAGCGGAGACCCATCCTCGGCGAGAGTATTGGGGACGAATCCGTAGTCAAAGGGATAGCGAATCGAGGGATGCAGCACACGATCAAGTGCCATGACTCCAACGTCTTCAGCAAACTCGTACTTGTTACAACTTCCTGCTGGAATCTCAACGATCAGGTTGATTAGCCCTGGAGAGGGCGAGGGAGGCAGGGACCTCAGATCCATGGTGATCTTGGGCAGTAAGTGGTGTCAATGAGCCGAGCATGGGGCGATCAGTCAACACAGCAATCAAGGGGACTCCCAGACTCGTGAAGGCAAGGATGAATCCCAAGACGGCAAGAGTCGGTGCAGCAACTGAAGAAGACGGTTGCGGTGAAAGTTCGCGGGCAGGCTCGGGGTCCATTCAGGCAGGAAATAGGGCATCCGGTTGGGTATGAAACCCGTGCTCTTTATGCCGCATGACATGACAGCTCCGGATAAGGCTATTCAAGAAATTTAGAAGATAAATTCAAGACTATGAGAATTTTAGGCAGCTGGACGCTCATGTCTATCGCGACGTGCCGAAAGATCTGAAGGTGCTGAGGGCAGATCAGCAAGATGAATCCTGATCTGCCTCAACTCCTCGAGAATGGAGCTTAAAACTTGCTGAGTTGCTGTTGAAGGAGAATTAAGGACTTCAACTGTGACCTCTTTAATCCGAAGGACATCCTTTGCGAATCGGGCCACCTCGTTGGGATGAAAAAGGAGGGGATCTTTTTGATCGCTACGATATTCAGGATTTAACTTTCTTGGGTTAAAGGGAGGATTGAGGTTTCTGGGGTCAGTATTGGTATATCGATAGACAGATGCTCTCGATCGATTCAAGGACTTTTGAACGTCATCAATCACAACCAAGGCGTCTGATTGAGACATCACCACGTCAACTTCTGTCCTAGGCGCTGAAGAATCTTCGGAAGAAGAATCGGGAACATTGATCGGCCGAGGAAACATGAGACAGATTTAGGACTCGCTGGAATTGGCTGACAGTAGCAGCCAAAACTCAGGACGCCAGCTTCATTCCAGGCCTGCGGGACAGTTCATGAAGCGACTTTTTTTCTAGCGGTGGTAGCTTCCAGCTTCCTTCAACAATTACCGCCATGCGCGTCTCCCGCCTCATGCTGGTGACGCTGCGGGATGTTCCCGCTGACGCCGAAATCGCATCGCAACAATTGCTGATTCGTGGCGGATATATCCGACGCGTTGGATCAGGAATCTATGCCTATCTGCCACTGATGTGGAGAGTCCTTCAACGAGTGATGGGCATTGTCAGGGAAGAGATGAATCAACTGGGGGCTCTTGAAACGCTCTTACCACAACTTCAACCTGCCGAATTGTGGGAAAAAAGTGGTCGTTGGCAGGGCTACACCGCAGGGGAGGGAATCATGTTTCATCTTGAGGATCGCCAAGAGAGATCCCTTGGTCTTGGCCCCACTCATGAAGAGGTGATTACTGACTTGGCTGCTGATCTCCTGAAATCGTATCGACAGCTACCCATCACCCTCTATCAAATCCAAAGCAAATTTAGAGACGAAATTCGTCCTCGATTTGGGTTGATGCGTGGGCGTGAGTTCATCATGAAAGATGCCTATTCCTTTCACGAAGATGAAGAAGGTCTGAACTGCATGTATCGCGAAATGGATAAGGCTTACAGCCGTGTATTCCAACGTTGCGGACTTCAGGCAGTTGCAGTTGATGCCGATAGTGGCGCCATAGGCGGCGCTGCATCTCAGGAGTTCATGGTCACCGCAGATGCAGGGGAAGATCTGATTCTCATCAGCTCTGACGGGAGTTACTCAGCGAATCAAGAAAAAGCTATTTCAATCCCACCACCGGCTCTTCCTTTACCCATCGGGGAACCGAAGATCATTTCCACTCCCGGGCAAATCACCATCGATGAGCTCTGCTCTGCTCAGTCACTACATCCCACACAAGTTGTGAAGGTGTTACTTCTGCTTGCAAAGCTTGAGTCTGGCGAGGAGCAACCCGTACTGGCCTGCCTACGGGGAGATCAAGAACTCAACGAAGTGAAACTGATCAACGCCCTGACTGAACAACTGGAAAGCCCAGTTCTAGTCCTGAGCCCGATCACGGCCGATCAACTCAAGACTCAAGGACTGCAACCATTGCCTTTTGGCTCGATCGGGCCTGACCTTTCAAATCTCCATCTCGATGGAGCACGCACGTGGCGGAACAAGTTCCACAAACTGGCTGACACGACAGCTGTGGCTCTGGAACGCTTTGTCTGCGGAGCAAACACAGACAACGAACACCGTTGGGGTTGCACCTGGTCCGTAGTCGGATCCATTCCAGGACTAGATCTGCGCAAGGCCAAAGCTGGCGATCAATGTGTGCACAATCCAGAGCAGACCCTTCAAGAAAGACGCGGCATTGAAGTCGGACACATCTTTCAACTGGGCCGGAAGTACTCCCGATCCATGGGCGCTCACATCACCACGAAAGCAGGCGCCCAGGAACCACTCTGGATGGGTTGTTACGGCATCGGCATTTCTCGACTCGCGCAAGCCGCTGTCGAGCAACATCACGATGAAGCGGGTATCAGTTGGCCGCTGAGTATTGCTCCATTTCAGGCGATCGTGGTTGTAGCCAACGTGAAAGACGAGATTCAGATGGCTCTCGGAGAAGAGCTTTACTCCGACCTTCGATCGGCAGGGATTGACGCCTTGATTGACGATCGCAAGGAGCGGGCTGGCGTGAAATTCAAAGATGCAGACCTGATTGGCATTCCCTGGAGAGTTGTGGTGGGTCGCGGTGCCGTTGAAGGCAAAGTTGAACTCGTTCAACGAACTGAACCCAACGCCAAGGTTTTAAGGAAAGAGGAAGCTCTCTCCTCTCTTCTCGAAGCGATTCCTGCGAAGCTTCGAGTCCAGCTCTGACACGCCTAGAGTCCTAGAAATTTGCGTCGTCATGATCGCCCTACTGAAACGCCTGACCAGCCGTCTGATGAATGTAAGCCTGGCCCTCTGTCTTGGGCTTTCATTGCTCATCACGGCATGCGGGAACGGATCTTCCTCACTCTCTGGGGACTACGTTCAAGACACAGTGGCTGTAGCCCACACCATCCACGACACACTTGCGCTTCCCCAGGATGCAAGCAATCGCCAAGAGGCCGAAGGAGAAGCTCGCTCTTTGATTACTGACTACGTCTCTCGCTACAGATCTCGTTCAAAGGTGAATGGACTGAGTTCGTTCACAACCATGCAGACCGTACTCAACTCCTTAGCTGGTCACTACAACAACTACACAAACCGTCCCGTTCCAGACGCTCTTCGCGAACGAATCGATAAGGAATTAAGCAAGGCTGAGAAAGCAGCTGTGCGCGGTACTTAATCACAAAGTTGAACAGCACTTTGACCGCAGGCAGGTATGTCTGCGAAACTGCTGAATTGTGCAGAAATGCGGCTTCGGGCCGCCGATTCTTTGGCCAACGTTGTCGTCATCGGTGCTCAATGGGGTGACGAGGGGAAAGGAAAGATCACCGATCTCCTAAGTCGCTCCGCTGATGTCGTGGTGCGTTATCAAGGAGGTGTAAACGCCGGCCATACCATTGTTGTGGATGGGCGAGTGCTCAAACTTCACTTAATCCCTTCAGGAATTCTTTACCCAGACACCATTTGCCTGATCGGCTCTGGGACCGTGGTTGATCCCAAAGTGATGCTGAAAGAGCTGGACATGCTGATCTCCAACGGGATCGACATTTCAGGACTACAGCTCGCATCCACGGCACATGTGACGATGCCTTATCACCGCCTCTTAGATCAGGCGATGGAAAAACAACGCGGTAAACGCAGAATCGGCACCACAGGCCGAGGTATTGGCCCCACCTATGCCGATAAGTCTCAGAGGAGTGGAATCCGTGTTCTTGACCTCCTTGACGAGCATCGGCTGCGAGATCGACTTGAAGGCCCTCTGAAAGAGAAGAATCAACTTCTCGAGGTCATCTATGGCGAAAGGCCTCTCAATGCAGAAGAGATCATCAGTGAGTACCTGTCTTACGGTCAGCGCCTTGCCCCTCATGTCGTGGATTGCACGCGCGCTATCCACGAAGCAGCGAGCGATCGCAAAAACATTTTATTTGAAGGAGCTCAAGGGACCCTTCTAGACCTTGATCACGGTACTTACCCCTATGTGACCTCCTCCAACCCTGTTTCAGGAGGTGCCTGCATCGGCGCGGGTGTGGGACCAACACTGATCGACCGAGTGATTGGAGTCGCCAAGGCCTACACCACTCGCGTTGGTGAAGGCCCCTTCCCAACAGAGTTATCTGGCAGCTTGAACGACCAGCTCTGTGATCGAGGAGGAGAATTTGGAACAACCACTGGCCGTCGTCGTCGCTGTGGCTGGTTCGATGGCGTAATTGGGCGCTATGCCGTTCAAGTCAACGGACTTGATTGTCTTGCGATCACCAAACTTGATGTCCTTGACGAACTTGATGAAATTCAAGTTTCGGTCGCGTACGAACTCAATGGCGAACGCATCGACTATTTCCCAAGCAGCTCGGAAGACTTCGCACGATGCAAACCAATCTTCGAAACACTTCCAGGCTGGCAATGCTCCACAGCTGAGTGCCGTCGACTTGAGGACCTACCTGCTCCTGCAATGGACTACCTGCGTTTTCTCGCCGATCTAATGGATGTGCCGATTGCCATTGTTTCCCTTGGTGCCAGCCGCGATCAAACGATTGTTGTTGAAGATCCGATCCATGGCCCAAAGAGAGCGCTGCTCAGTGCCTAAGCAACGCTCTCTTTGGGCCGCTTGAGCCGGTTGGAATCAGCAGCCGTTGATTCAACAACCCACCGAGCAGCGCACCAGCCAACAGCCATACTTTCGCTGTACTCACAACAGCAGAGATGACCTCCACGCCCCGATTCAGCAACGACAGCTCTCTTGACGTCGTGGGCATCGGAAACGCCATCGTCGATGTGTTGGTTCAAACAGAAGACAAGTTCCTGATCGATCACAACCTCAGCAAGGGCAGCATGGCCCTCGTTGATGAAGACCAGGCCGATATCCTTTACAAAGCCAGCGGACCTGGACTTGAAACCTCTGGGGGTTCCGCAGCCAACACTCTGGCCGGGCTGGCGCAACTCGGTAGTAAGGCCGGTTTTATTGGTCGAGTACGTGATGACCAACTCGGCACAATCTTCAGCCACGACATTCGATCTGTCGGAACCCGTTTCGAGACGCCAGCCGCGATCAGTGGCCCCAGCACCGCCCGTTGCCTGATTCTCGTCACATCGGATGCCGAACGCACCATGTGCACCTACCTCGGTGCCTCAACCCAACTGGATCCAAATGATCTCGACCTCTCAATGGTTCGCGACACCAAGATTCTCTATCTCGAGGGTTACCTCTGGGATAGTCCTGCGGCAAAACGTGCCTTCATCACAGCCGCCGAGGCATGCCGCGAAAGCGGTGGGCAAGTCGCCCTCTCTCTCTCCGATGGCTTCTGCGTGGACCGTCACCGTGAAAGCTTTCTAGAACTTGTCGATGGGCATGTAGACGTGCTCTTCGCCAATGAAGATGAAATCAAATCGTTATATGGAGCAGCAAATTTCGACAGCGCCCTCGATCAAGTGAAAGGTCGCTGCAACGTAGCCGTCCTCACCCGTAGCGAACGTGGCTCTGTCGTGCTCTGCGGTGATCAGCGATGGGAGATCCCCTCTTACAAGCTTGGAGATCTAGTTGACACCACTGGAGCAGGCGATCTCTACGCAGGTGGCTTTCTACATGGCTACACCCAAGACCTGCCCTTGGAGATCTGCGGAAGAATTGGTTCAATCTGTGCCGGACAAGTTGTGACGCAATTGGGGCCTCGTTCACAGGTCTCTTTACCTGATCTAATTGCCAAGCATCTTGATTGACCGAAGGATTGGCCTAAATCCATGAGTCGCAAACACGATTCAGGCCAGCCCAAAAAGGAGGTTGGAATCGTCCTGGAGACAGGGAACCTCCATGGCCCCGAGCCCTGCTGTCAATCCAGAACGCATCACCTTAATGAGCAGTCGCATGAACCACATTGAATTGTTCAAGGATGTCCTTCCTCATAGAAAACGATGTTTTCATTTCCTACTGTCTAACGACTTCCGTCTGTTTCGGATTGGTCGGCTGCCTAGCAAGCCAATGAACTCTGTTAATCCGCTTCATTGGGCAGAACCAATCCAAAAGTATCAGGGGGCTGTGCCATTCAGATGCGTTAAAAGCTGATTCACGGTATGGACCTCAGGGACATGCGCAAGGACTGCCGGTCGACGCAACAGCCAAAGCCCAAGATCCAATTCCTTAGCGAGGCTCGCCCATAGGGTCTCGGTGGGACCTCCTGACTGGCGACAGACCACATCAGTGATATGCCAACGCCTGCAAACAGCAGCTTCAATGGAACCTGGAGGGTGGCCCTGGAGTGGTCGAAGCACAGCCACATGATCAGGTTGAACGCCGGCTGCACTGGCCTGAATCAGAGACATCGGCGAGGGAAGGACTCTTGCAAATACTGAAGCCCCCGTGGCACGTACGGTTCGAGCCACCTCCACTAACTGGCGGGCGCCGAGGGCGAGAAGAAGTCGTCGTCCAGAGAGAGGCTGCTCAATCAGTTCATGAATCGAGGAGAGCACAACAGCCTTGCCCAAGTCCTCCATGCGCCGTTCAAAACGCACCAATCGCTGCCCTAAAGCCTGGCAAGCCTGGTTCAGCTGATCACTAATTCTCACGGCAAATGGATGGGTCGCATCCACAACCCAGTCCACAGGTCTGCTCTGCAGCCATTGCACGATGCCTGGTGCACCAGCCAGAGCACCCACATGGATTTGGACCAAATGCATCCTCCGATACGGCTGCGCAGCAGCATCAGATACAACGCTGACATGTACGTGCCATCCCTCTTCAATGAGAACGGCAGCCAATTGCGGGCCCTCACCCGTCCCTGCCAGCAACCAAACAGTCCGCTGGCGATTCTCCTGTCGGTGCATCAGGATGGCGCTCTCTATCACAGCTGAGAATGAACCACTGCGTGCTCGAGGTAGATGTCCTTCAAGCTCCCACCCTGCGTTACACCCAAGACAATCAAACTCCCATTGCGGAGATGGACGTCTCCTTCGATGCCCTCCGACCCGATGACCCCAAAGGAGTGTTGAAGGTGGTGGGATGGGGCAACCTCGCGCAAGACCTCCAAAATCGGGTCCAAGTTGGCCAACGTCTTCTGATTGAAGGGCGCCTCCGGATGAACACGGTGCCTCGCCAAGACGGAACCAAGGAGAAAAGAGCTGAGTTCACCCTCTCCCGTCTTCATCCAGTTGGCCCTGAAGTATCAGGCCAAGGGCAGCCCTCTGCAGCTCCGAGCAGGGCAGCAGCTAGATCTGCCCAGTCCCCTGCTGGAGAAACCAAAACCACTGCAGGGGAAAAGAATTCCGCTGCACAATGGAACACGTCTCCACTCGTGCCAGAAACCGACGACATCCCTTTTTAGATTGCGCCTCAAGCCAAACAATTTAGTGACGCTTATCAGGAATGCTTTCTGAAGCACGTAACAGCAACTGTCCAAGCTCTCGTTCCAAGGCCGCCAAGTCAAGTCTTAAATCGGACCAGCGGCCTCGATCAATTTGTTCGAGCAACCAAGCGCGATCCTTCTCCAGCTGAGCAATCAGCTCCCGAGCGCCTATGGACTGCTCGACTGACTGCTTGTTCGAGGTTTTCATGATTCTTGGGCTCCTTCACCCATCCTGCAGCTCTTTTGGTCACAATGTCGTTAATGCACGGGCACAAATGAACGAGCTCATTTCGCCCGGAAGTCTGATAACAATCGCAGGCGGTGTTCTTACCGTGGTTGGATCTTTGGCCTATGGCGCTGGGAATGCAAATCTCAGCCTTCCAACAATTTTTTATGGCATTCCCATTCTGCTAGGAGGGCTTGCTCTCAAATCATCGGAACTTCCGCCAGCTCGCCGAGTCACACCCAAGAAACAATTACGAGCGGAGCGTGAAGCGGCACCTCCTGAACTTGTCAAATTGCTCAACGACGTAACGAGATGGCGTTACGGGCAGAAAGCCCACTTGGAGTCTTCTCTCGAGGCCCTCAAGTTATGGGACGAGGACAAGCCTTCTCAACTGATGGAAATCGAAGAGATCAAGAGCAAAACAGGCTATGGGCTCAGATTACGATTTGCTTGCGAGGCTGTAGGGCTCGAACGTTGGCAAGAGCGCCGCGAGAGATTGGGGCGTTTTTTTGCAACTGGCCTAGAGGCTGAAATCACGCCGCTCGCAAACGATCAACTCGATTTGACGTTGCTTCCTAAGGGTGACTCCACGAAAGGAGAGCATGGTTAATCCTGAGCACATGCCCCATGGATGATTCCCTACGGGTCTCAGTCCTGAGCGAGGCCCTTCCCTACATCCAGCGCTTCGCCGGACGGCGCATTGTGGTCAAGTACGGCGGAGCCGCAATGGTCCACGCTGAATTACGCGATGCCGTGTTCCGCGACATCGCGTTATTAGCCAGTGTCGGGGTTCAGCCAGTCGTGGTTCATGGCGGAGGCCCGGAGATCAACACCTGGCTGACACGACTTGAAATTCCTTCTGAATTTCGTGATGGCTTGCGCATCACCGATGCCGAAACGATGGATGTCGTTGAGATGGTTCTCGTAGGCCGCGTGAACAAGCAGATCGTCAACGGTCTGAACCGGCTGGGCGCACGAGCCGTAGGCCTAAGCGGTAGTGACGGACTGTTGGTTGAGGCTCGTCCATGGGGCGATGGAAGTCACGGTTTGGTTGGCGATGTGGCTCGGGTGAATCCAGATGTCCTGGAGCCGCTCCTGGCAAGGGGATATGTTCCGGTCATTTCAAGCGTGGCTGCCAACCCGGAGGGAGAATCTCACAACATCAATGCGGACACTGTTGCCGGTGAGCTCGCAGCAGCACTTGAAGCTGAAAAATTGATTTTGCTGACAGATACCAAGGGAATTCTTCGTGATCAGGAGAATCCCGATTCCCTGATCCGACAACTCAGGCTTTCGGATGCAAGGCAATTGATCCACGAAGGAGTTGTTGCAGGTGGGATGACACCTAAAACAGAATGTTGCATTCGTGCCTTGGCTCAGGGTGTAGCTGCCGCTCACATCGTTGATGGTCGCGTCCCCCATGCGCTTCTCCTTGAAGTCTTCACCGATGCAGGAATCGGGACGATGGTTCTCGGCCGCGGATAATCCATGACCGAAGCTCTGGCAGCCGCAGAAGCCGCTCTAGAGCGGGGAGATTACGGCCAGTGCATCGCATTGCTTGAGCCGATAGCAGAAGCCAATCCGATCATGGAAAGCAAAGGAGCGGCGATCCGCATGCTGCTTGTCACGGCTTGGATGGGGAAAGGAGATGAGGACAAAGCGCTTAGGACCTGCCGAAAACTCACTCATTGCAAGGATCCCGAACTACGTACCAGAGCCCGTCAGTTGCTCGATGTACTCGAGGCACCAAGCCTGGCAAGACCTGCAAGCTGGTCGATGCAATTGCCAACCTTGGAGATGGATGCGCGTATCGGCCCACGTCCCAAGAGCTTGAATCGCCGCAAATTACCGCCGCCACCGCCATCCCCCCCGACTGGACCAACCCGTGCCCCCGCTGCTGGCTTTGCCATTCTTGTGATCATCGTGCTGGGGGGACTAACACTTTTATTAAGCGGTTGCGTACAAATCACCGCAGACCTCACCATCCCAGGTCCTAACAGAGTGAACATGGATTGGGAAATCAATAGCCGTAGTGGCCTCAGACTTCCCTGGCAGGAAGCATTCAGTCGGGAGCTCAGAGACACGAACCTGCCCTGGCATATTCACAACTCAGAGAATGGCCGTCTTGAGGTAGAGGCGCCAACCATGAACAGTGAGGACGCGGCTGCGCTCCTAAGCCAAACGGTTGCAGCTGCTGGACACAGCGCAGGCTTGTCACTGCCAGCTCCAACACTCAGGCTTCAAGAGCGCAACTGGCTGGTAGGTCTCCACCAAGACCTCCTCCTTGAGCTCGATCTCAGCCCTCTTCAACAACTGAACGAACTAGAGATTGCGATAAGTCTTGGAGACCAATCGAGACGACTCCGTTTGCAGAGCAGTCCTGCCCTTGCAGTTCCAAACGAGCAGGGAATCATGATCTGGCCCCTCACCGTCGGCGTCAAGAATCGATTGCGATTGAGCCAATGGCGCTGGAGCCGGCTCGGTCTTGGAGGTCTCGCGATTTTGATACTTCTCGTGTTCAGTACCAGCCTGCAAATCCTTCGTCTGCAAATGGGTTTCGGCTATCCAGAATTACCGTCCTGATTTCACAGTTGAAGTGGATCTGGATCGACGGCGAGAGCCACGCCTCTTGGGAGTCCCTCCCATAGGGAGCTACCAGACGGCAGAGGCAATGCAGCAGCCTGTGGTCCATGCAACAACAACTGCCAGCGACTGCGACCAGCAACCCTTGCCACTGGAGCTGGAGCTGGACCGATGAGCTGCCAACCAGCGGTCGCGCAACTGGGACGCAGTTGTTCAGCCAGCACGGCGGCGGCTGTTGCAGTTGAGGAAGCCGAAGTCCCGGACAATCGAAGTAGGCAAGCCCTGGCATAGGGCACCAATCCGGCGTCTCTTCGTTCCCGAGCTTCCTCCTCCAGAAAACGCTCATAACGACCATTAACCAGATGCAAAATCACTGGATGATCAGGGCTGTAGGTCTGCACTAAAACCTGCCCAGGACGCTTTCCGCGCCCGGCCCGGCCGGCAAGTTGCAACAGCAACTGAAGGGCTTGCTCCCCAGCACGGAGATCGGGACGATGCAAAAGGCCATCAGCCGCAAGTACCGCGGCAAGAGTGACGCGAGGGAGGTCCATACCTTTCGCAAGCATTTGGGTCCCAACCAGCACATCAGCTTCTCCAGCCGCAAACTGATCCAACAGACGACGATGTCCATCGCGACCACCAGTCGTATCTCGATCAAAGCGCAACAGACGCAAGCCTTCCAACTCAGTCTCGAGCTTTTCCAATACCTTCTGGGTGCCAGCCCCAAAGGGCTTAAACGCCGAAGAACCACAGTGGCCACAGTTGGAGGTGACCGGGGCTCGATAGTCACACCAATGGCAGCGAAGCCACTGATGCCCAGTACTTTTCCCATGAACGGTTAGCGCCACATCACAGTGCGGACACTGCACCACCTCACCACAGCTGCGACAACTCAAAAACGTGCTGTATCCACGACGGGGCACGAGCACCACAGCCTGTTCTCCTCGTTCAGGAAGTTTCGCCAATCGATCCATGAGCGCCCTGCTGATTAACCGCCGATGGCCATCAGCGAGCTCATGACGCATATCGACGATTTGCACAGGCGGCAAAGGCTGGTCAGAGATGCGCTGCTGAAGACGAGCCAAAGCCAATGGCCCATCGGGTGCCAACTGAATCCATGTGTCAAGCGAAGGCGTTGCACTTCCGAGCAAGACGCGACCTCCCTCTCTTTGAACCCTTGCCATCGCCAGGTCACGAGCGTGATAGCAGGGCATCGGAGACTCCTGCTTATAGGAACTGTCATGCTCCTCGTCCAACACAATCAACCCCAGAGGGCAAAGCGGAAGAAAAATGGCAGAACGCGTTCCAACAACCACGAGAGGGCCGTCGGCCTCCAAGCTGTTACGCCAGGTTCGAACCCGTTCTCCCACAGCACAACCGCTGTGATATTCGAGCACCCGAGAGCCAAATCGACGGCGACAGCGATCAACCAGCTGAGGGATCAGACCAATTTCAGGAGTCAGCACCAAGACATGCCGACCAGCCGCCAACTCTTCCGCCGCCAGCTGGAGGTAAACCTCGGTTTTTCCCGACCCAGTAATCCCCCAAAGCAGTACTCCCCCACCCTCCGGCTGATCGTGGAACGTATCAATCGCTACACGCTGCTCCTCGGTGAGATGTCTGGGGACCTCAAGTGGCTGAAGCAATCCCGCTGCATTTGACGTGTGAACAGCCTCAGGGGCTGGACGCAACTCTCGAACCAGCCGATCTCGACGAATAAGAGCCTGCACGATGGCTGACTGGAAACCAGCCGCTCCTAGATCTCGCTGCCAAGCTCCACCACCTAACTCCTGCAAGGTGGCCACTAAGGCCGCCTGTCTTGGAGGTAAATTCTCATCCAAACTGGCATCGTTATTGTTTAAAGCGACCCACCAAAGCCTGCGTTCCTTGATGGTTTGCATAACGCGCTGACCAAGCCAGCCAGGAGGGAGAGCTGCTTTCAGCATTCGGAAAGGACTGGTGTGACAGTGCTGTGCCATCTCTTCCAGCCACAGTCTCCACGCTGGTCCCACCGCAGCCTGTTGAAGTAATGCTTCAACAGGCTGGAGCGCACAATCCTCAAGTTGAGTTCGACAAGCTGTGACCAAACCATGAAGGCGACGCCCCCGAAGAGACACCTGAACAAGGTCACCTAAGTGGACATCAAGCTTTTTGCGATCGCAGTAACTGAACGTGCGACCATCCCGACCAGCCTCTAGCCAAACATCAACCACCACTAGACCTGGCGGCGGTCGTCCTGAATTTTTTGAAAGGTCGGTTGCTGGGGTTGCGTTCATGACACGTTTTTTTTAAGATAAGAGAGTTGGACAGCTCATAAGCTGTAGTTGGAACAAGCAGAGTTCCTTCCAAAGGGAAGATCCGCAGCTCGTGCCATGGGATTCCATGATGCCGACCGGTCTGAGAATGCCCTTGACAGTTCTGCATCGGACCAAACCAGCCCTTTTAATTTTGCCTAACGCTCCGCGTTTTTCTTTGCTCCCCTTTTTCCTTTTGAAAAGGTGATGCCGTTACGGCATGCGCCCATCATTTGGGTTTATTGCTTTGACTGTTGATGACATTCGCTTCTTGCCCCGATCGCTCCTTCGCTACTGACCGCCATGAGTCCCGCTGCGACCAAATTGGCTCAGGCCACATCCAAACCAAGCCCTTCAATCATCATGCTGGCCGATGAGAAAGGTCAGCCCAAAGCGGTAAAAGCCAAAACAAAATCAGCTTCGAAAGCCAAAACAACAAAGAAGGCAAGCGCTAAAACAAAAGCAAGCAGCACAAAAACAAAAGCAAGCAGCACAAAAACAAAAGCAAGCAGTACAAAAGCGAAAGCAAGCAGTACAAAAACAAGCAAAGCGAAAGCAACTTCTACCACCGCCAAGTTGGAAGCGTCAGCTGATCAACTCCTTGCAGCGACTGACAAAACGACCGCAGTCGCAAAAATCAGCGATAGCGCAGCAACGTCAGCCACAGACGCCAAAGCAGAAGCCAAAGCCAAGGTTCTTGCAAGTATTAAAGTTGGGCCGAAAGGGGTTTACACCGAAGACTCCATTCGTGTTTACCTTCAGGAAATAGGAAGAATCCGCCTTCTGCGTCCAGACGAAGAAATTGAATTAGCTCGCAAAATTGCAGACCTGCTCCACCTCGAGGAACTGGCTGCACAGTTTGAAAGCGATAACGGCAAACTTCCTGTCACGAAGGAATGGGCTGCACTGGTGGAAATGCCAGTGATTCGCTTCCGACGAAGGCTGATGCTTGGTCGTCGCGCAAAAGAAAAAATGGTGCAATCCAATTTGCGCCTTGTGGTGTCGATTGCCAAAAAATATATGAATCGTGGCCTGAGCTTTCAGGACCTCATTCAGGAAGGCAGCCTGGGACTGATTCGAGCTGCTGAAAAATTCGACCACGAAAAGGGCTACAAGTTTTCGACTTATGCCACTTGGTGGATCCGTCAAGCGATTACCCGCGCCATTGCCGATCAATCCCGAACCATCCGACTACCGGTTCACCTCTACGAGACCATTTCCAGGATCAAAAAAACCACCAAGGTGCTCAGCCAAGAATTCGGCCGTAAGCCTACAGAGGAAGAAATCGCAGAATCGATGGAAATGACCATCGAAAAATTGCGATTCATTGCCAAGAGTGCCCAACTTCCCATCTCGCTTGAAACTCCCATTGGCAAAGAAGAAGATTCACGCCTAGGCGACTTCATCGAAGCCGATATCGAAAATCCAGAACAAGATGTTGCCAAAAATCTTCTCCGCGAAGATCTTGAAGGAGTTCTTGCTACGCTTAGCCCTCGCGAAAGAGATGTCCTACGGCTTCGCTACGGCCTCGACGATGGTCGCATGAAAACATTGGAAGAAATTGGACAAATCTTTGATGTAACCCGCGAGAGGATTCGTCAGATAGAAGCCAAAGCACTCCGGAAATTACGCCATCCAAACAGAAACGGAGTTCTCAAGGAATACATCAAGTAACCTGAGTATTACTGAGACCTCTGTCTCTAATAGGGTTTTTATTGAGCATTAAGATGTGTTATGGCCTGGTTTTTTGAAATCAGGGCCCCATTTTCTCAATCCTTAAAACTCACTCTTTTGATCATGCTTCTGAGCGTGCTGATCGGTACGTGATGCATGAGTAGCTCCAGGAACTGAGTACATAGGCTCCACTTACGTGGGGCTTTTTGATGAGTACCCATTCGGAGGATCAAGGATTCGGAAGCACCGCTCCTCTTGAAGAGATGCAGGCGTGATAACAACTGATGCAAGCTGATTTGCAATGAATAGATCAAGCACTAGGTCTTCAGAAGAATTTCCGCAAAAAAGGGGGTTCTCAAAGTCATCGACAGGCTTAGACCTTCACGCTTGTTCAGCAAGTTCTGCAAGAGCTACCCATTCTGGTGGAAGGGAACACTGCAATCGCACAGGTTGCCTACTTTTGTAGGGAAGCGATTACCGGTGAAGAAGAGTAGTCGATCCCAATCGCGGCTCATCACCAGAGTTCGAGCCGCTGGCCTGGAACAGCAAAAGCATGTCGCCATGGGTAAAAAACCCTCCCCTGGGGCTCGAAATAAGAGTGTCGTAAACCATAGAAGCCCTCATCAAAGGAAGCGCGAAAAACCTAAAGAGAAGAAGAAATTTTCATTCAAACAAGACAGCAAAGTTTAGAGTGAATTTATTTGAAACTATGGAAATAAAATCATTCCTCGAAGGCAACCAAGACTTGGCAGAAGCATTGAGTGCTCTTCCCTTCATTGAAGAACTAGCCGAAACCGATTACGGCAGTATCTCGCTCAATAAATTTATCAACATCATGGGTTCGAACGGATTTGAGGCTGAGAGTTTAAGAAGATCACTGCAGCAAGCCGTAGAATCTCTAATTGTAAATAACGAAACCCCACCAGAAGATCCCTTCAGCATTTCACTGGACGACTGGAAGCCATTAATTGGTGATGAGAGATCTAACGAAATAATCACAGCAATATCAAATTTGAATAAAGAAATTGACCTTGTAGCTGGTGGGACATCGTCCTCCAATCACAAAGCAGCTAGGGCGGTAGGAGCGACAGTAGTTGCAGCAGCCGGAGCTGCTACGCTTACATTCGCTGCAAAGAAATTGAAAGAGAACAAAAATAACATTGAGAAAGCCATCGAGATACAGGCCAAAATTGAGGCTGGCACTTTCGTTGAAGGCCGCGACATACCAGCAACATGGACAAAAGATTGGCAGAACGCTAAAAAGGAAGTCGAAAGAAAGGCCAAAGATGCTGGAGTGTCACTGGAGGAGTATGAACGACGTGAATTTAGTGATGAATTTTTCAGGGTGGGTGGACTGAAAGGCTTAGAGAAGCCTGTTATCAGTGCAATAGACAAAAATTTCCCCATTACAATCCTGCCGGAAGACTTAGCGAAGGCAAAAACAGCCATCAAGAAAGAACTGAAAACACAAGCCGATAATTTTGCAGAAACACGGTTTGGGATGGAATTCACCCTACATGGAGCAAAAGAAGAAATAAAATCAATTGCCGATCAGATGATTGAAGAAAAGGTACTGACGCCAAGGATCTCGACAAGAAAGGTAGACGAATTAGCAACCAAAGCAACAGAAGCTGTATTAGAATCATCAATAAAGACATTATACGAAAAAGATAAAGATCTAATAAAATTAATCAGCCCAGAAAACTTAAGAAGATTTGTCAAAGGCAAAATATCTGAAAGTGATTTAATTGAAAAAATAAAGACTAACAGCGCCTTTGCGAGGGCAAGTAAACGGGCAATACAATTCACAGAACAAGAGAAAGAAATGCTCTTGAAAGTTCCAACTGAATTCAAAAATAACATCCAAGGGATAAAAATAGACCTGAAAAAGTCAATGAAAAGCGCTTTAGACGATAAATTCAAAGAGACAATCAACGAAAGAGCGGGGTTGGCGTTCAAGGAAGATTTTAATAAGGAAGATTTCAATCTTGAAACCTTAATGCCTAATTTAATAGACGATCATACTAAAATAAAGAAAATTTCCGCCAAGATCACGGCATTATCCGAGTCAGATATAATTAGCGATAAATTTGGAGGTGCAATAACCAAGGATATTGTTAAAGGCGCAGTGCAAGATGTAAGAACAGAAGTCAGAAAAGAACTGAGAGACGTAATTGAAAAAGACTTAGTAAGCGCAGGGGAAATGCGTATGGAAAAAGAACTTGACATCGAAACAGGAAAAGTTTCGGAAAAGATAGAAAAAGAATATATAGATAAATTTGAAACCCTTATAGATGATACAGCCAAAACGGATGTGGCCAAAGTAGCAAAAGCATTTGAAAAAGATATTGCAAATCAACTTGTTAACGACCTTTCAGACTTTGGCGGTGGAAAGATAATAGATAAAATGGAGTAGGTCAAGAAAAAAAAGATAAGTTCCGACAATTAATTGTGAATATGAGCGCTTCAATAGTGTTATTTCTAAGCAGGTTGCTCATTAGCAAATTGAGCTGTCAGGTCGCTTCCTATTGGAGTGTCACGGACCAACCATGACCAAACAACTCATACATGCAAAATCCAATGCCCATCTCACTCACAAGAGTCATCTGAAATTTAGCTCTCATCTCCTGAAAGACCACCGACCCTGGCTGAAATGGCTGCAGAAGCTGAGATCGTTCTGCGATGTACCTACAGTTGGCTGAACTGGCGTCACAACAACAGGCTGTGAAACCTGGAGCGCGTGCCTCCTGTACAGCCCAACAAACACCTGACACCAGGCATCATGAACCACATCGAAATGCAAAAACTGTACTGCTTTTGTAAAGCGAGAAAACGCAACTTGGAAAAAACAGCGTCGCTAATCTGAAGTGAGAAACGACCAAGGCTGTGTTGCCATCGAAAAGGCCAAACGACTGGCCTAGTCGGAGTGCTTCCCGAAGAGCAGCAGGGCACAGGGATCGGCTTGATGAGCCGTGCATGGGACTGATTTAACGACAAAGGTCTCGAATGCGATCAGATAATGAACGACAACAGCCCCAACTACATCACACGCAGAGTTGCCAAAGCTTGCAAGTCGCTGGGCCTTGAGCTCAGACGAACCACTCTGTACACACTGCGGAGCATCGGCAAAACTAAACGTTTTGAAAAATCCTTGGTAAAGAGTGGAATTACGAATGTTCGTCAAGAACGCTGAGGAGCACATCCCCTGGCTGCCCTGGGATCTCTGAATCTATAACCAGATCAGGGGGCAAACGGTCATCGAAACAATTCAGCTCACCAACGGTTCCATCAGCTGCTCTGCTAATCAACAAGGGAAAAATCAAAGGCAAGTCACAATGACAATGCCTTAAATGAATAGAAAGCATGTCAGCTGAAATTAAGTTGCGTCGAAATAAAATCGCAACCGATAAATGACTGGAAAAGACTACGAAGAAAAAACAAAATAGAGACCAATACATTCAACCAACCATCCCTCATAGACAAATAAAAAATTCATAAAAGCTTTGAGTCAAAACTATTGCGCAAGTCAAGAAAAATATGGCCTCATGCTTGTTTTGTATATTTGATTCAAATCGAATCAAATATACAAAACAAAGCAAGACGAGTCTCAAATTCATGAAGAGTTATTGCAGAATTAAACCGGCTTAACGGTGGCTGCTAAAAATATAGATATCGATATTTCTCAATGACAAGTTCTACAGCTTTGGACACAAAGGCTGACAGTGAAGGTAGCGAACAGTTGTCTGAGAAATTTATTGAATGTCTACAAACTCAAGCTGGTGAGATTGCAGAAAAATTCCCAAACATTAACCCAATGGAGGCTCACGCCTGTGCCTTGATCTTTGTTGATACATTGGCCAAACTTCATGAGGCTGGACTCGAGGAGTCAGTTAAAGCTGGAGATGCAAGGCAAGCAGGATCTTGGACCAGAGACCTTACCATTTTTGAAACAGTCATATCACTCCTCAGAAACATCCAACCACTTGATATAGACGCAATATAATTGTTTAAAGGAGCTATAAAAAACATAATCTTGGAGATTCCAAGACAATGGAAAGATCATTTATGAATCAATATTCCAAGTCACATCTAGATTTAGCGATAAACAAATACGATCAAAAGAAAAAAATTGAATCCTCTGCCTGAAAATACAGTTAGTAAAAAGGATTGCTAAACGAGAAGCCATCACAGAATCTTTGCCATCTAAGCATCTTTTTTTCTAAATTTATCCATACCTAGAAAGGTATGGATACAAGATCTAAACTGAACAAAACAATGTTCAAAGCGACACCACGTCTTTGAAAAGGGATAAAGAATTGAACAAAAAGGATATTGAATAAACACAAGTAACGTCAGGTCACGGTTTATTTGCTGTTAACGAATAGAAGCATCACCATGTTAGATATAAAATCATTGGAGGATCGAAGCGAGCAGAAAGCAAGTAGATCTAATTCATTGCACAGGGAGGAGCAATGGTCGCAATATAAGACAAACCAGCAAGCGTTAGGATATACATATATTTTATTTAAGAGCCTTGATTTGATGGAAAATAAACGTAAAATACAAAAAAATTAGAGCCTGTGAAAAACAAGCTGACAGAAGCAGCTGTCAAGAAACCCTTTCTCATAACGACAGTCTGCTTGTCAGCCTTAGGAGCTACGACACTAATTTGGTCAATATTTGGAAACCTTAAATTAGAATCAACAGGCATCGGAGTTATTTTGAGGGGCAAACATTTTGTCACCATTTCAGCGCAAACAAGCGGAGTAATCAATAAGCAATACTTTAAATTAAACGATAAAGTACTTAAAGGTGAAAAAATTCTGTCTATGGCTAGCGAAATTAATAAAATCAGATTAGAGCAATCTCTTAAAACAATAAGCGAAACTCAGCCTTTAATTAAGCAAGCAAATAAAGCCGGAGAAGCAGATCTAAAAATTGCATCTGATTCGATAATCCGAGCGAGAAAGAATTTAGAGGCATCAATGCCAAAACTACAAGAACTTATTAAAGATCAAGAAATTGCATACAACGGATTATTGAAGTTGTACTCAAATGGGCAGGTTGGAACACAAGAACTGGCAAATTCATTTTCGACACTATCAAGGCTCAAGCAACAAAGACAAGAATTAAGACGACAGCTCCAAAATATAGAATCCAACTACAATCAACTACTGCAACAAAATGCTCAAAATGAAATACAATTAAGTTCAGAGATGATTGCCAATCAATCACTGAAAGCTCAATTATTGCAGAAAATTAAACTCGCAAAAAATATACGAGCGCCGTTATCTGGGACAATCGTAAGCTACAACGTACCTGTTGGTGGATTTGCACAAGAGGGAGATCCTTTAATAACGCTGAGCCCATCAGAAGGGCCACTGCGGGCAATTATCCTGGTTGGCGCAAAAGATTATGGAAGAGTCAAAGTAGGCAATAAAGCTTTAATCTCTCCAAGTGCTAGCCCGGCAATTAGATTTGGATATATTGAAGGTAGAGTATTTTCAAAGTCAGAAGCACCTGCAACAAGTGCAGAGCTAATAAAAGCATTTGGCTCTCAAGAGATAGCTCAAACATTAATCAATAGTTTTTCAAGGCAAGGAAGAGCTGATCTGCCTTATCTTGTTGATATTATCATTGATCAAAAGAATAATGAGCCAATTTGGACCCTTGGGAAGCAACCACCGTGGGGTGTCAGTTTAGGAAGTGAGGCATCTGTGAGAATAGTATCAGATGAAACGAGTCCTATCAGTTTAGTAATACCCTTTATACGAGGAGGGATATGAATATAAATAACGCATTAGATTCTCTCCTTCGAAATGCATCGAGACAACCTCCATTTAATATTATTTTTCAATCAGACGAAACAGAATGCGGATTAGCATCATTAGTAATGGTGCTCAATATTTTTGGCAAAGATATCACGATCGAAAAAATACGCAATGATTATGGCTCTACGAGAGGTGGGATGTCTATCGGTGAATTACGAAAACTTTCCATACTCTACGGTCTATTAGCATTGCCAGCAAAAGGAAATCTGATTAAAAATGATAAATGCCCTGTAATTATATTTGCACACGGGGATCATTTTGCTGTTCTATGGGAAACCAAGAACAATCAATACTTCATAGCCGATCCAGCTGATGGCAACCTTGTGTTGTCTCAATCAGAATTTGATGATTATTACTCTGGCATTTATATTGAGTTCAAAACAACTAGTAAATTCCAGATTACAGAAGCCAAAAATATTTCAAGAGAGCAAGATTCAACGCCGTCGCTGTCTACACTTTTATATAACAACAAAACCATAAACAGGTTAATAATACTATTTGCGTTTATTGCAGCATTTTTCACATTATTCAATGCAGCAATTCAAGATGTGTTCATGACCTATGTAGTAGAAGAAGGCCTTACTCTTTGGACAAAAGGCATGATATCTATAACAATAATAGTATCTATTGGCTTAGCATTGGCAACCTTCATGATGCAGATTGCTGCGCAAAGACAACTTCAAAACTCACTTCAGGGATGGAATATTGAACTTTTTAGTTCACTGTTTAGGGCTCCATATCAGTTTTTCATCAATAAAACATCAGGATTAATTGTCTCAAGATTCAATCAACTTGAAGAATCATTTACCGGTTATCAATCATCAGTCATTGCGGCTTTAACAGGAGCCCTAAATCTTCTTATATTTATAGTCGCCGTAACAGTAGTCAGTATTCCTCTTGCATTTATTTCGGTAATAGGAATTGCAGGTTTTATGGCGGTTGGCTATAGGTTCCTCGGAATTAATATACAAAATAATTACCGATTAAGGGAAGCAGAATGTAAAGTATCTTCTTCTGAATTCAAACTTATACAAGGAAGAAATCAAATAACATTAGAAAACGGTGAGCAATCAATACTCAGAGAATTATCTTCTGGCTATTCAGCCTTGGGCACATCTCAACTCTCAATACAAACAACAGAGATTAGAAGTGAATTCATGCTTGGCATGATTGATCAATTACTTAACACTTTCCTTCTTATTATATCCTCTATTTTAATCGTCAAGGGCAATCTGACCACAGGAACTTATGCCGCTATCAATGTAATTATTGGAACAGCACTTGAGCCTATTCGGTCACTGGCTTCCCTAGTAGAGCAACTTCAGAATTCAAGGTTAATTTATAAATCTGCTCTTGACCTTTATCAACCAGAATCAAATGAAGTGATCACCACAAACAATGAATTGAATATGGATAACCCTATGCTTAGCCTTTACAAAGTAACATTCAAGTATTCACTTTATGCAGAACCAATCTTTGAAAATATAAGTATCAGAATTGCTCATCCTAAAAAGGAATGTATGATTGTAAGGTTATCCGGATCAAGCGGATCTGGGAAAAGTTCATTACTCAACGTGATTTCTGGATTGGTAAAACCGAACACGGGTTTGGTCAAAGTCTTTGGGATCAACACATCAAACACATCTCCTCAAAAAATCAGGCATATTATTCAATATATCGATAGAAATGTAATCATAGTAAAAGGATCAGTGGAAATGAACACTAGATTGGGAACAAGTGCAAGTCATAGTGAATACGAAGAGGCTGTGGAGATGTTGGGGCTAAGTTCACAAACAATCTTTAGCCAACAAAGCAAGCGCTACCTTGCTGATCAATCATCTATTAGCGTAGGTCAATCAATCATGATTGCCCTCGTCCGATCAGTTCTGATCAAACCCAAGTTACTCCTAGTTGATGAAGCACTAGTCAGTATTCCTGAACAACTTCATGTCGGAATAATACGTGGGCTGAGAACACTGGGAATAAGCGCAATCATTGTTCAGCATGGTAATGACGGCTTTATTTCAAAACTTGCCACTATCGATCTTGATAGGTTTAAAAATGAATCCGGGGAGGCTCTGGAGAAATGATTGCTTATTCAGCATCTGAGTATGCTCGTTATCTTCTTGAAAAAAAGAATGGCGAATTGTTGAGCGACCAAAATATCAAGACCAACTTAAGTGATCTTGCCGACAATGAATCGTTAACTCCAAGACAATTAGTTGAGACACTTTCATTTTATTTGCAAGTTAATGAATTACCCTACAAACACGAGACTGCAGTTTATTTGTCGGGATTAGGTAAAACAGTGTTTGCGGTATTAGAGACTGCAATTATAAGTCTGGATGATCTCGCAACAGCCAAAAACAACGATGAAATGAAGGATAGCAGTCTTTATGTTTTGAGCTCTAGTGTTCCGCAGAAAAAGCTAAGTAAGCTTTTGTTCCTCCAAGCGTTCATGAAAAGTCGTTGGAGTATGATACTAACACTTTTAATACTCGGTCTTCCAGCAGTAATTGCGCCTGCAATTGCAGAATTGCTGCAACAACCATTGTTTGATTCATTAATTCCCGAAGGCAGAATTCCCGCTATATTATTAATAGGAATAGCATCTATTCTGTTGCAAGCTAGTGGGCAAATCATAAGCAGTGTAAGCAGTCTGCTTTCTACTTACTTTACAAATAATATAGAGCTCGAGTCTAAGCTTGCAACTGCTAAAAGATTTTTAGATGCCAAACAAGCCTCTATTCCTCAGAAAGATATTGGCTCGTGGCGAATTACATTTAGTGTTGCAAGCTCATTTATTGAATCAATTCAGTCGATATTCATTTCAATTCCAATTGCGATTATTTCGCTGATCGCGAATCTGCTAGTCGTTGGTGCATTTACAGATCTTCGTGCCATCTGGCATTTATTCCTACTGATGCTTTTGCCGACTGTAATTAGTTCCATCATATCATATATCAGCTCCAACTACTATATAAAAATAATGGCCCAACAATCATCCATAGAAACAACAATCTACGAAGTGGTGAAGGATATAAGGGAAATTTGGATGCTCGGATGTGAATCTATTTATCTAAATAGATTCTTTAGGTCTCGAAAAGCGATGTCAATTAACATGCTCTCAGCAGGTTTACTACAGTCACTATCTTCATCGTTCAATAATTTCTTTCAAGGGATTCTATACGCTTACATCTTTTTTGAGTTTTATCGCTCAACAGAATCGTCTTCATCGGAGCTATCTGTTGGTGCGCTCCTAGTGATGTATTTTGCGGTTGGTACCATTGGTGGTTCACTAGCATCAATCTCCTCTGATCTCGTTGATCTAGCTCAAAGCCTCCCTACCTACTGGATGCCAAATGCTATTAGGGATATTGATGCCTTTGAAAGAAAGTCGTACTCAAAGGAAAAATGCCCAAGTAAAATCATACTCTCTGATGCAACTTTCTTGTACGGTGACATTCGAGCACCATTTCCGGAACCTATTAATATTAAGTTAGAATCGGGTTTCAATTATGCATTAGTAGGACCATCTGGTTCAGGAAAAACAACTTTACTGAATATCATTGCGGGTCAACTATCTTTAACAGAGGGTAAGATGGAGATCTTTGATCGATTCAACCAAAAGGTAGATATATCACTGTCTGATTGTAATATTCTATATCTTGGGCAAAATACTAGTTTATATGGCTCGATTTTACGGGATATTCTTGATCCAACAAAGTCGTTCACAGATAAGCAACTGTATAGTGCCATTTCAAAACTTAATCTAGATGAAATCATGGAATCACTTCCACTTAAATTAAAAACACCAATCAATGAATTCAACAGAGATCTCTCTCTCGGACAGCTTCAACGCTTTAAACTTGCAAGGGCACTTCTTACTGATTATGACATTATTATGAGCGACGAAATAACATGTCATCTTCCAGAAGATCTGCATTTACAGGCCATTCAGTTATTAAACAATAGATCAAGAATTCACATTTCCTCATTACATAGACTCTCTGCTGTTTCTCTCTTTGATAAGTGTATTACTTTGAATGGTAATGGAGAAGTTAAGGAGGCCGTTTCAACATGAGATTATTTTCATTAAATACCGGAGCTAAACTCTTCTTTTTAATAATTACCTCTTTTTTCAATCCTTCCTCTTATTCCTCTGCCAGCGAAATCAATGCTAAGTACAGCAATCATAGTTTTTCAGAAAAAGCTTGCAAGGATGAAAGGATTAAGGCAAATTTATTGCTAGCAGGAAGATTGCCTACATTCTACAATTGTTCAAACAGAATTGCTTTTAATTCAACTCCCACAAAATCGAAGTCTTCTGCAAAAGAGTTTTTTAATCTTGAGCCACTTTCCAACCCGAGTATTAAATCATTAGAGTTTGACTATAAAGCATCCGTTTATAAGGTTAAGTCAGCATATGGTGCATGGTGGCCAAATGTTTCAATGTCAAATAGTTCTATATTGTTTACAGATATACTTTCTAGGCAAAATTATGATGCTCCAACCTCATCAACGTCGTCTCCTTCGAGTCGGGGAACGAGTTTTAATCCTATCGATCGCTCTAACCGAAATAACACAAGTAACTCTGATCAACTAACCGGTTTCAATACTACTTACGCTAACTATATTCAAGCGTATCCAGTTATCACTGTTGAATGGAATTTTTTAGATCCAACTCGTTATCCAAGCATAGCTGCCGCAAAGAAGCAAAAACAATTAGCATTGCTCGAGCTCGAGAAAACAAAATCAAATCTTCAAAGTAAAATAAGTCAACTCTCAGTTGAGTATCGTTATTCTCTTTATACGATTGGAGAGTTAATTCAAATTATGAGTATTCAAAAAGATATTATTTCACTTACAAAGTCTCTAGTTGACCTTAAAGAGTTGCCAAGAATTCAACAAATTAAAGCACTTCGTGAGCAAGCTCAGTCCCAGAATCGTCTGAACCAAGCCCAAATTAGACTAGCTAATATTAAATCTGAGATTGCATCTATCATTCTCCCTCAAATTCAACATTTAAAGCTCGACACCGTAACGGTAGATGATGTCATTAATGATTATTTACTTAAAGAAAACTACACTGAAAAATCATTGAAAGAATGGAGTCGTGACTCTGATACGACATATCAATTGGCATTAGAAAACTCTTCTAAAGTTAAAGAACTAACATTACAAGCAGGCATTTCTAAAGACTCTGCCAACCAAGAATGGGGATCTATACTGCCAACTATTGGATTTCTTGGTTATATTACATATCAGTATACAGCTGGAAGCCAAAATTATGCACCTCCTGAGCAGCCTAATGGTGCAGCGTCGGCGGTGCTAACAAATTATTTTGGACTTTCAGTGTCATGGAATCTCTTTGATGGATATGCCACTCGGCACCAGGCAAGAGCGTATGAAATGAAAGAACAATCACTATTAAAGAAAATAGAACAAGAAGTCATCACTCTGCGACCATCGACACAGCTACTACTGACCAAACTTAATTTCTCAAAAAAGCAAATTGATCTAGCAATCAAAGATTCGTCTGCTGCAAAAATAATCTCTTCAGATGTTGAGGCCAGATCTCAGTATGGTTTAGGCAGTCAATACGATTATTTTAGTGCCCTTATTGATTATCATCAATCAAAGATCTATCTTCTCGAAGCATTATCTGAATATAGTCGAATATATCTTCAATTGTCACGTTTGACAAGTTCAAACACGTCTGGTTCGTCAATTTAATCCCATAAATATACAAATATTTTCAAATAATTGTATACGTGCATCTAATTGTTGGTTGTTGTGTTTGAGAAATTGAGAAACGAAACAAGCCCCTATCGTGCTTCATCTAAAATAAAAAACAGACAACATGGTATCAATGAAATACAAATTGCCAGTACTAAGTACTGATTTATTGATTGATTTAGCAAAGACTTAAGCAAAAGAACTGCGAACAATGGGTGAATTATTAATAAGCACAAGATCACTATCGTTAATTCATAAATCCCCAGAGCCATAAAATGCTGCAACCAAATATTAAGAATTAAGTGGCAAGATGATTGGGCGGCACCATTGGGCCATAAGATCATTAAAATGAGGAGTAAATAGTAGGAATAGTGAGCATGGGAGATTTCAATTTATTTTACCAAGCTCTTCAATCTTTAGATAACGACATCACCATTTTAGGCACAAGCGAGGATTTAGTTGTCGCTGATTGGCTCAAAACAGAGGGATATGATATTACCTACATTCTTGACTGCCTTAAAAAAATTAAAAGAAGCAACGGTGAAACTAACTCTAAAACACTCACCGTTGAAATACTTGGTGACAAGAGAAAACGTGAACTGCTGCTAAGAAGCTATAGAGATTCCATTGATAGTACTGCCGGTGGAATGTTGACTTCTGTAGAAAGAGTAAGAGAAGCATCTATTAAAGGTCTAAAGAATCATCGCGACTTGCTGGAGAAAGCCCAAAGTGAAATTGAAAAAGGAAAAATAGCAAAGGAGATGGTTCCTACAGTTGAAGGTGGAATTGAGCCAGCATACATCAATAAAATATCCTCAATAAAAGAACTAGTAAATTCTCGGCCTGTTCATCTATATTGGAAAAACTATCAGGAAATGCGAGATATCGGTTGGCATGCTTATGCAAAAACACGGTTAATTAGCTTCATAAAATATGCTGTTAGGAAACAATATGCGAATTGGAAAGCTGCTTATATTGCTGCTCTGGGATCATCAGCAAATAGGGGGAATTGGTCTGGTGGATATATGAACGGCACTAAACAAGATGGTTCTGGTTACATATCCTATGGAAGAAATGGAGATCATTACACATCATATTCGATATACGGAACTTGGGATGACCCTTTTCAAAAAGGTGGTTCATTTAATATCAATATTTATGGTATGAATAGCCAATGGAGGCTAGAAGGAAATAAGCATAATACTGCAATTACGGCTTCTATTAATGAAAGTAATGGCAAAATTACCTATACATCCTACATAGAGCCTGATAATGCTGGTCTTATTGCATTACCAAAATACACAGGAGAGGTGACATCTCGACAAATTCTAGAGAAATCAAAACAATTCCAAACTGACGAGAACATTGTTCACTCTTATGAGAATGCAACTCTAGGCTCATCTTTTGCAGCTGTCGTAAGAAAGCATTATCCAAATTTCAATATCAATGAGAAAGTCAAAGATTTTCAAAAAATCTTGGCTTATTCAGCCATTGCCTATGTTGTCAAAAGAACCTACATTGCTGAAGGAAAGATTAATAGCCAATTTATTAATCAAGCGCTTAAGCGATTGACTGAGACTGGCACGTTACATGATGCATTCGCTTTAATTAACTATCAGGCGCGCATGCAAAAATTACATCTTGATCATATACTGAGTGCCACAAATCTCAAACACAAAGCCAAAGCCTCGCGTGTTTGGGCCTCTGAAGAAGTTGCTCTTGATAGAGTTGCGAGAAACTCAATTCTCAATAGTAGCCGAGAGTACCAGCGATTAATTAATGATGGACTTAGTAATAAAATGGCCGAAAGAGCCGCCAACCTGACATTTTTCTCCGATTTGTTGGTCTTTGACAGCTTTATATATAGTGCTCCTACAAAAGACATTAAACTAGATTTTACGAAAAAGGACGCAACTATTGCTAATTACTCTCGCATCGCATTACCCGTTATTATTACCCAAGAAGCAAAGATCAGCAAGACGATTCTGCGACAAGAGAAAACGTTTAAATACATTCCTAAGTACACTAATTTAGTTCTAAGCTTCGAGAAACTAAAGTATGAGGCGTTTAGGGCGATATCAGTTGGCTCTTACGACTATTTCAAGCAGTACCTGGGTTTTCATCCGATTCATCGTTCGCTCAGGTTCATGAAAAATTCAGTTATTTTACCGACAGAAAAATGGATTGAAAGTTGGGGAAATAGTGCCTTGTGGACACAAATAACAACTGATGCCTTTTCAACTGTTAATTTTGTAGGGTTTTCATTAACACGAGCAATTGTTCACTTACCTAAGCACATTTATGAAGATACTAAAAAGCTAGGTGAGCAGCTCGTTCATTTATTTAGTGGTGGTGATACTTGGGCTGGAATTGGAGGGGGCATATGGCGAGATATTAAAGGTCCTGTCAAAACCATTGAATTATTGGGTGAAAATGCCCTACTTGTTTTCGCGAGCTCCTTTGATCCGCTATTCTATAAAACAAAGTTTGCAAAATCAATTATAGGCAAAGATAAAAACTTTGGGCAACTTATTGCAGATGCATGGCACTACGAATGGAACAAACAGCGAATAAAATTAGCGCTTACTTTGCACAAGATCAATGCCCCGATAAGAAAGGAACTAAGTGAAATCACGAATGGTAAAATACCGAATCCAAGCGCATCATTTTTTAGTAACCATGAAAATCTTAATGCCAAAAAAAATCAATTAACTCTGAAACTTTTAATCTCTTTCAGGTCCGGAATAACGAGCAAGTTGCAAAATCATGCTGACGCAATTAACACTGCAATAACGATTGCTCAAGCCAATAAGTTTAAGACGACAAAAGATCTCCTTGTGCTTTCACAAGGCGGAAAAGTAAACATTAATGGAAAAACAATTAGCGGCATGGAAATCAATGATGCACTCCAGTCATTAATTGCGAATATGGCTGACAAATATATTGCTTCAAAAGATTATACAAATAAGCAAGAAAAGACTTTTGTTATCAATAATCTGGCCACGACAGAATTTAGAGATGGATTTCAAGCATGGACTCAGCGACAATTGGCAATATTTAAAAACGAAATGAAGATGTATCAATACATAAATCAACAAAGTACTCGCTTTGAACAATTAGCTTTCAAGATCTCTATAGCCAACAAAATCAATCGGGGAATTAAAGATGAAGGTTCTTCCTTGAAGTATCAGGTAGGTCATTTATGGCATCAAGGAAGAGCCAATACATTCTTTTTCAAGGCGTTTGATAAGCCCTTGCAGCATTCATTCAATGCTTTATCTACTGGTAAGAAAACCAATGAAGCAAATAAGCAACTGAATCATTTTCAAAGAAATCATAAGCCCGGTGAAAAGCTATTTGCTGACATCCTTCTAACAGAAACAGCAGATAGAGTTATGCGGAATATTGGAAATATTCACTATAAAATTGAAACTGGAGCATATGCTATTGGTACTTCTAAATATCAGAAGGACTTGCCTTTCGCTAAAAAAGAGCTGCTTCTTTCGATGCGCTTGCATCAGAACACAGCTCAAGAGATTGAAGAATGGAGCAAGAGGATTAAAATCACAAATCGACTTGGAAAGATCACACTGGATCAAGCTAGTCTTTCTAAACTTAAGAATGCAACATTCAACGGGCTACTGACAAAAGCCAAACAAAACATTCATCTTGTCACTGCCGTTGATTCAAGCTTAGTAAAAATAGCCAATAAAGAGTCATCTATTCTCAATAAACCGATCACAGTGCAAGACGTAATTACAGGGACGGAGAATTGGTGGGATCGCGCAGTAAGTAAAGGATACTTTTATCAGCATTGGAAAACCGTTGTGACGACTCGCTCATCTCATAATGCGGCACTTGCAGCGTTATTGAATGATGTTGAAATTCTTCAAGGTGGTGGAAGCATGACATTTGGACAATTTATTAACTCTCTTCCTCAAAATAAGAATTGGAAGCTTTCACTCGCTCCTCATGCAATTCCTTCAAGGGGTCCATCTTCAATTGCTATTAGCAACTTAAATATCAAAGCAGGAGTCCTTACACCTAAAAAAGTAAATCAAGTGGCAAAACAAAAGGTGAAAGTTCCTATTCTTTTGTTCAAAAACCGTATAAAATTTGCGAGAAACATATGGAAAAAAATCACTGGCAGTGGCAAAAAAGATGATCTTCTCCAGCAAATCGAACACGCTGAAAAGAAGACTATTGTCAATGCAGATGAAAGACGCGTCGCCAAAGAGCTAGGAGAAGACGAGCTTAAGGAATTGGATAATCTTCTTGTTGAGGATGCGATCAAAGTTGAAAGTGAAGCGGAATTATCAATTGAAATTGAAGAATCCAACGCACTGAGTTCAGTTGACGAACTTATCGATACAACTTTAACTGACGCAATAGACACAACAGAGGAAACTATTGCAGAAGCTATAGTTTGAAAAAGTGGTTATCCCTCCACTCAGTTTCGAACAAAGCACGGGAGTCGAAGCTGCTAGGCACTCATTCTGACGGTTAAAAGCCGAAGTACAAAATCCTCTCTACTCGGATCCAAACCAGGGTTTCATCAGCTGGTTGATATTCAGGTTGCTCCCAATCGGTCGCAGCCTCAAGATTTTTTTAATTTGATGCATGTCACACCAATGGTTGGTCATAAGCATGATCTCGCGACTCAACCGGTCTTAACTTGATCAGCGTAGAGATCTGTTCGTAAACATATAGTCCAGATCATGCGGTTTTCAACTCCCACCCAAATCCTGCAGAAATGTTCAGTGATGGATGAGAAATAGTTCTTACTCATCACCTGTATAGAAACCACCAAGACATGAAATATGTTCAATGACTGAATAAAGCGAGGAGCAACGCCTGATGCTCGCCTACGGGCTAGGTGATGATGGAACTGGGCTGGCCGCCAGCCATTTCAAGTGGTTGGCATCGCTTCAATTTGGCTTTATCGAACTGGACTGTGCTTTAATTCATGACACCTCTATTGATATCAACAGCCAGCTCACGCAAGCCACATCGCCGGCGATGGACGCATGAAAACATTGGAAGAAAGTAGAGCAATCTTTGTTGTAACCCGCGAGAGGATTCGTCAGATAGAAGCCAAAGCACTCCGGAAATTAAGCCATCCCAACAGAAACGGAGTTCTCAAGGAATGCATCAAGTCAAAAGCCAAGCTTGAGTTAAAAGTTCTCACCCCCTCCTGTCTTTGACAAGTGGGGGGAATGACCTATTGAAACCACCTTATGACCTAGAAAGCAGATTAGTCATCGATACTCTTGAGTAGAACTTTACATGTGAGATCTGTTTTATATCCCACTCCTTCCCCCCCTTTAAGACCTCGAATTCATAGAGACTATCTTCTCCTGAGCCAAGACGCGACACCCTTGATCTCCCACCTGGCTAGCACAGGCATCGAGTGACTAATTCTGAGCCTGAGAAGGGATGCTTAGAAATAGAAGGAACGGAAGACAGAGCGCAAAGGGATAACAAGCGCTGCTACAAATACAATATGGATTTGACGATAGCAATGCAAAGCAGAAAGAAGCAGCAACTCCACGCTTTATGACGACAGTGAAGCTCTCATCTGACTGTCCAAATCCACCCCTAAGAATCATTCTAGAGCCCGGACAGGATGGGAAAAAGACTTCTCTCGTCAAAGCATGACATCAATTCGCTCCGCACGCTGACAGCAAATCTTCAATCAAAAAACATCAACTAAAGCCTTACTCATCAACAAAGCCAATGAGTATGAACCACAGCAATGCACCACGCGACTTCCTAGAGGCGCTGCAATCACTCAAACAAGCAAGACTTGTGACCCATGCATTCATGACGCATGATCACCAATTCAATGGTCTAACCGAAGCTGAACAAAATAGCTTGCAAAACAGCATCACACCGTATTTTAATGCAATTTTTGAAATCGAAGACAGAATTTTATCCTGGTATCGCGAAATTCATCCAGAGCTCATAGACGATGACGACTTAATCGAATCAATCGAGGAAGAGTTTGGCTACGAAACGTTACTTTCCGAGAAAGGGAAACTAGACTTGGAAAAACTCTTCAAAGAAGGTAATGAAGGAACCACTCAAAATTAATCAAAAAATTTCGACCAAATCCAGATTTAGATCTCAATACTTATCGCGATATCCTTAAAAGTATCGAGCTATAAATCGTCCTCAATGCATTCAGTGAATTCTTGAAATGCTCTCTTCAGTCGTTCAACAGGTGTTTCTGAAGGCGGACACTCTTGGGACGTATTTCGTGCATAAACCTGAAGAAGCCGGGGATCAGGATCAAGAATGGATGCCACCGCAGCCTTATAAATCACAATATTTTTTTGTGACGTTAAGCCCTCTAAGTAAGGCTCTAATTCCCAAGGCTGATCAGGGGTCGCTTTGATCACGCTGAGTGGACGAATCAATTGATACGCCCTTTCGCCATCTGGATCCGTTGTGTTCCTAAGCCGCGCCATCAACACACCGCCACTGCTTAATAGGATCAATTTGATCGTGCCCTCATTTAAGAGAGGCAAAAAAGGGAGCGCCTCCTTTGGCGACTTTGTCTGATCCAGAGCCTCAAGACCGCCCTTTCGGACTCCACTGACCACAGGCCCTGGCATAGCAATCACACGACTGTGATGAATTGTAAATCCGATGAATCGTGATAGGCGACTGAGGCGCTTGCATCCATCTGGCGAAGGCAGCTTCACCAGCCAGGCTCAAGGGACAAGCACATGACAGGGGGGGCAACGACTGCGTAATCTTGAAAACTGAAGTCTCACTACCATGGCCCTCGAGCACCTGCGCATTGCCTCCCGCCGCAGCCAGCTGGCCATGGTTCAGACCAATTGGGTGAAAGCAGAGCTGGAAAAAGCCCATCCTGGTCTTGCTATTTCTGTTGAGGCAATGGCGACCCAAGGCGACAAGATCCTTGACGTTGCGCTAGCGAAGATTGGCGATAAAGGATTATTCACGAAAGAACTCGAAGCTCAGATGCTGGTAGGGCGTGCCGAAATCGCCGTGCACTCTCTGAAAGACCTCCCCACGAATCTTCCCGAGGGCTTGATGCTTGGTTGCATCACAGAGCGAGAAGACCCAGCTGATGCCCTGGTGGTGAATAGCAAAAACGCTGAGTACACACTTGAGACCTTGCCAGAGGGTGCTGTGGTTGGCACAAGCTCTTTGCGCCGCTTAGCCCAACTGCGTTATCACTACCCTCATCTTCAGTTCAAAGATGTACGCGGCAATGTCATTACAAGGCTAGAAAAACTCGACTCCGGCCATTACGACTGTTTGATCCTGGCAGCCGCAGGACTCAGTCGTCTCGGCTTTGGAGATCGGATTCACCAACTCATTCCCGGAGACATTTCTCTTCATGCGGTTGGCCAAGGAGCTCTCGGCATTGAATGCGTTTGCGATAGCCCAGAGGTGATGAAGCTCATTCAAGTCCTAGAACATCCACCAACATCAGCCCGCTGCCTTGCAGAGCGGGCATTTCTAAGAGTTCTAGAGGGTGGTTGCCAAGTCCCAATCGGTGTCAATAGTCAAATTTCCGAAAACACGCTCAAACTCACGGGGATGGTGGCGAGCCTGGACGGCAAACGACTCATTCGTGACCAACAGAGTGGATCCCTATGTGACCCAGAAGCCGTAGGGAGAGACCTGGCTAATAAACTCAAAGATCAGGGTGCGGAAGAGATTCTGCAAGAGATTTTCGAGCAAGAACGGAGTCAATCATCCCCCTAATCCTTCACCTCAACGAATGATCTCCACTGGCATCCCCACTTCAACGTGGTCATACAGTTGTTGAACATGCGCATTCAACATGCGCACACAGCCATTCGAGACAGCTGCTCTTGTCTTCACCCAATGCGGCCATGGTGTTCCATGAATCCCAAATTGATTGGATCCGCTCCTCAAGAAACCAATCCAGCGATGTCCCAGAGGACTTTTAGGCCCTCTGAGAGGATTCACCTTCCCTGACTTTGTGCTCTGATATTGAGGATTAATCATCATGTTTTCAACCTTGAAAAGGCCTGTCGGGGTTGGAGTTTTGGGATCTCCGATTGCAACAGGCCAAGGTCCAAGGGTCTGACCTTGTCGCACAACGCGGATTTGCCTTCTGCCTAGATCAAGAACCACACGCCCCTCCTCCGGCTCTTGCCCAATCATCGTCAACTGACTGGCTTTGACCCCGGGGACCGCTGGAACAGCCACAAGAAAACTAGAGGCAAACAAAACCGCCCGAAGAACACTGTCGCAAGAGGCGCGTTTAAGACCCATGAGTAGAAACCCAAGACTCGCTAGTCTCAAGTTATGCACTGTGCGGAAAAAAAACCGCACACCTCACTGGGAAAAACCTTAAGGATTCAGAAGTATCCACTTCTTGAAGGCTCCGTTCCTCGCCAAGGCTCAAAAAGTGCTACAAGCCATAAATCTCATTAACAGCGGCATGAAGCACCAACTGTCCTGGTCCGAAGAAGAAGCAAAGCTGTTTCTACAGGCGATGCAAGAAGTGAGCTCTATAGGGGGCAGCTCAGACATCGAGCCAATCACCCTGGAAATGATGGAGTCAATTCAGAAATATGTACTGAAATCAAACGTCAGAATTCAAACACTGGAACGCATTCAACCAGAAACTTTATCCAGGAAAATTCCTGAAAAAGATAAGCGCGCGCAGCTCATCCAAATCCTGATTTTACTTCCTTATGTCGACATGAAGGTAGACCCTGAAATGATATCAATAGTGGACAATTTTGCAAACCATTTAGATGTTCACCCACAAACCATCAAAGACTTACATCAAGTTCGCGACAATCACATGAAGCGGCTTTTGTTTGATTACGGGAGAAGAAGCTTAGGAGAATTTCTAGGTCTCAACTCGCCATCGAAAGTTGTAAAAGGCGTGATCACAATGTTTCACCAAGCCATAGGAGATAGTGCTGTCTCTAAAAAATATCAAGCTCTAGAGACCTATCCAGAAAACAGTCTTGGGCATACAATTTTCCATTGGTATCGCGATCGCAAGTGGGCACTACCAGGAGAGAAAAAAAGTACATCTGAATTAATTTTAAATCATGACTGTTGTCATATCCTCGGAGGATTTAACACTGACGTCAGTGGTGAAATGAATGTCGCCGCTTTTCAAGCGGGACTATTTGATGATGGATTTGGGTTCGAATCTCTTCTGGAAGTAATACTTGACTTTCACCTAGGAAAAGCTTTCAGCACCGTTGGAAATATCATTCCACCATCAAAAGGCGCTTTTTGTCCTGATGATGCGATGGCAGGCTATGAAAAGGGCCTTGCCTGCAACACAAATCTCATAAAAGACCTTGACTTCTGGTCTGTAGCCCATGAATCTGTTTACGTATTACGGCAAAAATATGAGATACCTCCATCCCCAGGCCCAATCTTGATTAAACCCTAAGCAAAATATTCAAAGTCAATCGTGGGGTAAACCCACGATTGACTTTGAATGAGGAGGTCTTAAAAGTAATTTAATCGACCAACTTAGGGTCAATCTCGGCCATATATCGATCTTCGCAGCTCTTGATAATCTCCACAGCTTTTTCAACGCCAAAGAAGCCATTAACCGAACAAGTTCCTGGCTTTTTCAGATCTTTATAATGCTCCCAATAATAAGTGGTTTCTTTCTTCCATTGCTCACCAAGATCTTCAAAGCTCTTGATGTGATCAACACGCTTATCATCTGCCAAGACTGCGATCACCTTGTCATCAACTTCACCACCATCATCAAAGGTCATAATCCCGATAATCCGTGCTTCAACAACCGAGCCAGAAATCAAGGGTTCGGTCACATTCACAATCTCAATGTCAAGGGGGTCTCCGTCTTCATCCCAGGTGCGAGGAATACAGCCATAGGCGAAGGGATAAGCCAGAGAGGAGTAACCAACTCGATCCAGCTTGAGATGACCTGTTTCCGTAATCAGCTCGTACTTATTGATTGTGTTGGAATTCAGCTCCACGATGGTATTGAGCCGAAGCTCAGCCTCATCAGCAAAGGCCGGCAGCACGTGAAGCAAATTGGGCATGCTGCGGCTTGGAGCCTGGTCGAGGTTGGCCATGAAGGAGGACGATCAGCGCCGAAATCCTACGGGGTGATTGCACGCCAACCAGCAAGCACGTAATTTAACAGCAAAGCAACCATTTCGTATCAAACTCCTAGGCGACAGCCTGAACCATTCCAAGTTTTTCCTCAAGGTAAAGAAGAAAAGGTTCCGAGCCAAGCGGTTTCCCACTCACTTGCTGAACAAGTTGTTCCGCATTCAGAGCACGACCAATGGGATGCACATGTTGACGCAACCAGTCCAGCAGCGACGAAACATTACACCTGGCCACATGCTTTTCTGGTGGCCCGATTGCAGCGGCCATCGCCTCACTGAGCTGAGCGCTGATGAGATGGCCCAGTAAATAAGAGGGGAAATACCCAAATAGACCTTCACTCCAGTGAACATCCTGCAAACACCCCTCCGCGTCATTGGCTGGTGACACCCCCAGGAGTTCTTCATAACGGCGATTCCATTCCGCTGGAAGCTCCTCCACCGCAAGTCCCTGCTCCAGCAAAGCAATTTCAAGATCCGTGCGAATCATGATGTGCAGTCCGTAGCTCAGCTCATCAGCCTCCACTCGATTCAAGCCCGGAGCCATAGGATTCATGGCCTTCCACAGAGCATCTGCCGATGTCAGCGGTGCACCAGCAGCCGCGAAATCCTCCCACCACAGCTGGGCAAACGGCTGACTTCTCGCCACTCGATTTTCCCAAAACAGAGACTGACTTTCATGGACGGCCATGGATGTTGCCTGCCCCAGAGGCCAGGCAAACCATTGATGCTTCTGATCAGGAAGACCCTGCTCGTAAAGAGAATGGCCCCACTCATGCGCTGTGGCCAAGAAGCAAGAGAGCGGTTGGCCAGGCACAACTCTTGTCGTGATTCTGTAGTCGCTTGGACCGAGCGTGATCGAGAACGGATGAGGAGAGCGCGCTACACAAGTGATGGATTCATCTCGTCCCCAAGACCTCAACAACTTGTTGCAGAGTTGTTGCTGTGCCGTTTCCGACAGGTCCCAACTCAGCTCCCGTTGGCGTGGGTCTCCCCCAGCTTTCCTTAGCAACTCTGGCAAACGCTTGCGAAGCGGAGCAAACAGCTCTTGCAATCGCTGCAGTGTGAGATCGGGCTCAAACGGCTGAGCCAAGGTTTCCCAACAACTGCGCGGTTCAGCCAACTGCCGAGCCTGCTCCTGACGCAAGCGAATCATGGTTCGCAGCGACGGAGCAAACAAACTGAAATCGGAATCAGCACGAGCCTGTTGCCAGTTGTTGTATCCATCGGCCTTGGCCATAGCCAAAGCAGAAACCAAATCAGGGTCTAATGCTTCTTGGCGTTCCAGATCCTGCTCAAGCAGATCAAGATTTCGGCCGCGAGCCAAGCGATCACTCGAAGAGAGGGAATGGCCTAGCTGTTGCCATTCGCCCCTGGCCTCGCGAATGAGATCGGCATACTCCTGTGAGCTTTGCCTGGAGTGCAACTGCATGGCGAGCAACGCCAACTGCTCTCCACGCCAGGCCGCTCCTCCTGAGGGCATACGGGTGTTCTGATCCCAATAAAGAGTGCTCTGAATGGAACCAGTGATTTTGGTTTGATGCAGGTAATCGCCTAACCGATCCCAGGCCGTTGTCCTGGATCCCATCTGGGCTCCAACTCTTGTTGAACCTTATCCAGCTCCGTGGTTGAAGGCGATGCCCACACAACAAATGCGTAGCCGGTTTGCCCCTCACGATCAGTTTCGATAACTAATCCAGAGGTCATCAACACATGCTCAAAGCTCGCCTTGATGCCTATAGACACGAGGAACAAACACTAAAAAGACTAACCACCAACCCAAAACCGCGAGGACGACAGGTGCAGTGAACCAGAGTTTCTGAAAAAGAATCCAGCTGCCGATTGAAATCAAAACACCTGTCAATACAATGCTCCAAGGCTGACACCACCAAGGCTTAAGAGACCAAAACGCAACGGGTTCTTGAGTCATAACAGCTCTACTTTTCCCTGCAATAACCAGCACCAACATTCATCCAGCCTGAATCACAAGCCTCCCCATTTGTAAGACGCATTTTATAATAAATGGGAGAAACACATGTCGTACCAAGAGTGTTGACATAACCCAAGGGACATTGGTTGTGGCCTTTTGCTTTTGGAATCCTTTTTTGCGACCAAGCGTTCGATGGGACGATCAAGCCAAACAACAAACCAAAAGCAAACAAGCGACCCATTGAATTGTGATCAGCTTTCTTAAGCTTAGTGATGAAATGAGAGTCCAGCAGAAAGCGACTGAATTATTTTTTTCGACAGTAGCCACCTCCTACATCTTCCCAACCCATGGGGCAAGACTTCCCTTCTTTGGACTGTACGGTGTGCGTGATCAAACCAAGCGTGCTGCATTTTCCATTCAGCATGTCGACATAACCCAAAGGGCAAAGGCTGTCGATCTTTTTCACAATCCGCTGAGATGAGGCGGGAGGCACCTGCCAGGCCAAACCCCCCAAGGCAGCCATAGCTATCAACAATCCTATGCCCCGAAGATGAAAGGAGGAGAACCGATCAATCAACGGCGTCATGGGCACTCAAAACGCTCTACGAACATTAAAGGCAATGACCACTCGATTTATATCCTGAATCAAAGTAAAAGCACAAGATTCTGTTTGATCCATGTCAAAGCAAGCCGTTTTGCTCGATGAAACTGCACGGAAGAGCCTCCATGCCTCTTGTCCTGACTGGAGCATCGGCTCTAGTGCGTTGGAAAGAGAGTGGCACTTCCACTCCTTCATAGAAGCCTTCGGATTCATGACACAAGTCGCACTCCTGGCAGAACAAGCCAACCACCATCCTGAGTGGAGCAATGTTTACAACCGTGTCACCATTCGACTGACAACGCATGACCTGGGCGGACTCTCCAGCCGCGATGCCGATTTAGCCCAAGCCATTGATGCTCTGTCTCACAATTTTCAAATCCGACCATGTCAGTAACTGCTTCCAACCAGAGGATTGAGGCCAAGGGCATATCCGTCTCCATTCTCACTGGATTTTTAGGAGCCGGAAAGACAACACTTCTGAACCATATTCTCAGCAATCATGAGGGTCTAAAGACTGCGGTTCTCGTGAATGATTTCGGAGACATTGGGATCGACAACGATCTGATCGTAAGCACTAGTGAAAACATGCTGAAGCTCAGTAATGGCGGCTGCAGATGCTGAACCATCACCGGAGAGTTACTTGAGGCAATAAGGCAAATCTGGAGCGCACTGACCAATTGAATTTCCTGATGATAGAGACAACAGACCTTGTTTCAAACGAGCGGGGCAAACAAGTTGAAGCAACACCACGTGACATCAAAAAAAATGCCCGAATTATTCATGCTTTAAAAGGAGATGTTCCCCTACCTCTATGGATGAGTGTTGGCTTGTTTGAAATTGATTGTATTGCCAACACAGCAGATCTTGCTCACAGCCATCACGATCACAGCCATCACGATCACAGCCAGGCGGACCACCTCGACATCGATAGCTACACCTTCCTGTCGTTCAGCAGTGATGGCTCTTTTGCCCTCCGTAAAGTCCAAAATTTTCTCTACAAAAAATTACGCGAAAGTGTGTTTCGAGCCAAAGGCATCCTGTGGTTCAAAGAAAGCGAAAAACACCATATTTTCCATTTGGCCGACAAACGCTTTTGCATCGACAACAGCGACTGGGAGGGTGATCGCAGAAACAAGCTGGTTTTAATTGGTCAAGACATGGATCAAGATGTCCTTAGGAAACAACTACAAAACTGTGACTTTAAAGATTCCGACCCAAGGATTCAGTAAGTGACCAGTGAAGCTATAAATGTTGCGCTCAGCAGCGCCCTCATCGGAGGTATAGCAGGGGCTTTGGGGGCATGGCTCATGCTGCTGATTGACTGGATGACAACACTGGGTTGGGGACCTGAGGTCTTGATGGGCTTCCCATCGAAAACCCCCATAGCTTTACAACTGGCTTTCCCTTTGCTGATCGGATTGATCATTGGAGTCCTTCGCCTACGCGGAGCGGAACCCCTACCCGAACTGCACGCCACGATCGAGGAACTGCATCAGCAAGGCGGCATCAAGGTGTCAAAGCACAGAAGCCATCTATTACTTGGACTCCTGGCACTGATTGGAGGAGGAACGATAGGACCTGAAGCTCTGCTCAGTCGTGCACTAGCTGAATGGAGCGTGAGCCTCTCACGCTGGCGTTGGCTCAGCACTCTGCCGTCTCGAGCCAGCTGCTCTGTCAGCGGAGTCTTAGGACTTTTTGGTCTGCCTCTCATCGGTGGAATCGCCTTGGCCGAGCGACCTGATCAGCCATTGCCTGCTGGTTTATGGCGCTGGCTCCCCGGACTGTCCAGTGGTATTGCCGGATTTGCTGTGTTTCAAGGGTTGACCCGCTTTGGGAGCGGAGAGGAGGGAGTTCCTTACCTATGGCCCACTAATGGCCATCAACTTTTGACCCATTTGATCTGGGCGGTCCTGCTGGGCATTCTCGGCGGTGGGCTTGGACTTGTGTTCCTGCGCTGGAGAAGGGTCTGTGAGTCTGGGCTGCAAACGCGTCTTCCGAACCCCTTAAGCCAAGCGATCCTCACTGGGTTGATCATCGCAATGATCAGCCAGTTACAGCCTTTGGCGCTGTTTTCTGGTGAACAACAAATCACTCCCCTTCTTCAACAAGATCTTGCTTTGAGTGGAGGTGGCTTGATCTTATTGGGGGTCGTTAAGTTGGCGAGCTGCGGCCTATGCCTAAGCAGTGGATGGATTGGCGGACTTTTCTTCCCTCTCATTTTTTCAGCCTGCTCGATTGCTCAGGGATTAGCCCTTGTCTGGCCAGATCTCATACCCGGTCAGGTAGCCGTTAGCAGCATGGCAGCAGCGATCCAAAGTGCCGTTTTAGGTCAAGCGCTCCTTCCCATTCTCATCACGGCAGGAGTTCTCAAAGGTCATGCCGTGTCAGGCATCATGATGGGAAGCGTAATGGGATTGGGCGTGAGGCAGCTTTCATTTATCAGAAGGTCTGACTAGTATTGAAAAAATCTCGGATTAACAATGCTGGAGCTCACGCTTCTTGGAGCATGTTTCCTTCTTATTGGCATTCTCCTTTGGGCTTCAGGATTTTCTGATGATGACGACAATAGCGATAGTGGTTTGATGGAACCAGTTCTCGTACCGATCCCCGTTCGCGATAGACGTTAACTCTTAGATCATCCAAACTCTCATTTGAATCTCGATAATGTAACTTTTGATCCAATCATCTCCTTAGTAGATCACTGAGGAACGATATGTACAGAGATGCTGGGACATTCTTGAATCATTCACAACAATCAAACGTCTTAGATTACACTCATCAAGTTGACAGGCATTGGCATGTGATATTTGAGGCCATTACTGTTGATGCCATCGAATGATTACGCTCTGATGGAGACTGATCAAGCACACAGAATTTGATCTTGACCGACACAATGCGACTGTTTCATCAAGTTAATACCGCCTTCAAATGATCAGAAATAACGGCAGGCAATGAGCGCTCCCTTTTTAACAACCACCCCCCCCCGCTACGGCAGGCAATGGCAGCAGGGTAGAACCCTGCTGGCGGTTCTTGCATGCCTGCTAGCAGCTCTAGCTCTCCTTCCCTTAGGGGGGTTGCTCGGAGAAGGACTTCGGGGATTGATTAATGGCACAGCAAGCCTCGGTGCTGATGGCTTGATTCAAATCCGAGGGACCGCGGTTCTACTGCTTGGCACAGCAAGCCTGGGTGCCGTTGTTGGCTCAGCAAACGGCTGGCTCCTCGCCAACTGCCGCTTTCCAGGTCGACGATTCCTTCGGATCGCCCAACTGCTACCACTCGCCAGCCCTTCTTACCTACTAGCTGCAACCCTTGTTGATTTAGGCAGCATCCATGGAATCCGCATCCATGGCATGAACTGGGGCGTGCTTGTCATGGCCTTAAGCACCTACCCATACGTTTTTCTTTTAAGCACTGAAAGCTTCAGCATCTGCGGCCGCCGTCAACTAGAGGCATGTCGCTGCTTGGGAGTGGGCCCTTGGGAAAGCTTTCGACGCATCGCCTTACCGATGGCCCTCCCTGCCATCGGCGCTGGAATTGCGTTAATGGGAATGGAAATTGTCAACGAGCTTGGAGCCGTACAGCTGTTGGGTATACCAAGCCTTTCAGCTGGAATTCTCCAAGCTTGGCAACTCGAAGGCAACCCAGCAGGCGCAGTGGGACTTGCCTTAGTCACATTGATCATCGTGACTGCGCTGGTGGTATGGGAACGCAGACTGCGCAGTCGCAGTCGTCGATGGAGCGAAGGACTAAGCGGTGGAGAATCACCAGATTGGCCCCTAACTGGAACGAGGGCATTCGCAGCTCAGTCCTTGGGATGCATTCCACCGTTTCTAAGCCTTGGCACACCACTGATCTGGGCTTTTTTCAACTTGGATCAACTCAAGAGGGGTTTCCAACCGGAGCTCTTTCTTCTGACTTTTCGCAGTCTGGGGCTAGGCCTAGCAGCTGCCGGCCTTGCATTGGCAGCTGCTTTGATTCTTGCGATTACGAAGCGTTGGAGCACTGCTCCTTGGCTGCACAGCCTCACCTTTCTCGCAGGGCTCGGGTATGCAATTCCAGGAGCAGTGCTTGCCCTTGCCTTACTGATCCTTGGTGGTCCATGGCAGCTCTCACCGATCCTGCTTTTGATGTGGGGCTACAGCGATCGCTTTCTTGCAGTCGCAAAAGGGGGCCTGGATGCCGCCTTGGAACGGATGTCGCCAAGTCTTGACGAAGCAGCCACTGGCCTGGGCTGCAACTGGCCTGATGTTCTACGTCGGATTCACATTCCATTACTAAGAGGGCCACTGGCAGTGGGAGCACTGCTCGTCTTTGTCGACACGGTCAAAGAACTACCTCTGACATTTGCTTTGAGACCCTTTGATTTCGACACCCTTTCGGTTCGAGTGTTTCAGTACGCCAGCGACGAGAGACTCGCGGCAGCACTGTGGCCGGCACTGATGATCCTTGGCCTCGGGCTCATCGCTTCAGCAGCCCTTGTGCCAGGCCTTGAACATCGTTCGAATGCATAACCACTTCCATTCTTTGGAAGGCCTGAGCTGTTTACCACTGCAGTCGAGCTTTCACGCGTGAATCAGCAGCAATCGAACCTGCAGCAAGACAATCGGCCAGAGTTACAACTAATCGATAACTCAGGGCAACTGCAAGCAGTGGCGCTTCTGGCACCAATGTTCCCATGCGAAACAAAAGGGCAGTTTCAAACACCCCCAAACCACCTGGAGCCGCAGGCACCACGAGACCAGCCGTCCAGGCCAGGGAGAAGGCCGCCAGCCAAAGGCCGAGAGGCTGGACGGTTCCGAGCTCGAACGTCTGCAAACAGCACCAAAATCCAGCGAATCGGCAAAGAACGAACACCATTTCCGCCACAACTGGACACCAGGGATAAGACGCTCGTCCACTGCCCAGCTCCTCCTCCTGAATGGCCGTCATCACTCCATGATCAAAGCGGGTGAGCTGGCGCAACTTATTGGTCTCTAAACGATGCAACAAGGGTTCCCTCCAGCGAGGCACCAAGAGCACAGCAGGCAGAACAGAGAGCAATGCCAAACCATCTTGAAACCCGCCAAAAGGCACCCAAAGAAGGGCAGCAACAGCCATCACCATTGGCTCCAGCAAAACCGATACCAAGGCCTTACCTCCCCCGAGATCAGGACGTAGTGCACGAAAACGTTCGAGAAAGTGCCAAATTCCGCCAGGAAGATATTTGAGCAAGTTGCTTTTTAAATAAAGCGATACCAAGGCCACGCGTTCTGGCTGATGGCCAAGCCAATGCACCAAGACTTTCCAAGCCAAGGCATTGACCACCAAGCTGAGCCAACTCAAACCAAGCCCAAATACGAGCCACCACCACCCCTGCTTGCTGATCGTGAGAGCACGCAAGCCAGACGCATGGCTGACCAGAGCCACCCCCACAAAAGCAAGCGTGACCAAGGTGATCCAAAGACGGAGGCCACCAGGCAGAGAAAGCCGTTTCAGCATTGCCAGTCCTCATCAGGCATAAAAACTTGGGCCTGTTGGGGAAGACGATCACGAAGCTCCACCGTGGACAGTCCAGACTCATCCGCGAGGCGTTGGAGCTCATCTTGCTCCCACTTCAAAGTGCAGCTCCCATCAGGACGTCGAGTTTGCTTGGCGCGAACGATTCCAAAGTGGGTCGAGATTTTTCCACGACGCCGAGGCAGCACCCATCGTCCCTGCTCTCGTTCCCTCAAGCCGATTGTTGAACTGTGGCGCCACCACACTTGCCTCAATTCAGCAGCTTGTTCAGGCGTTGTCAAAGCAATCACAGACGTACCAGGCCTTTGTTTTTTCATCATCACGGCACCATGGACCACGTCCAGAGCACCCGCCAATCGCAACTGTTCAGCAAGGCTGGCCAACTCCTCAGCAGTTGCGTCATCAATCCAGGCCTCCTGCACCACAAGGGCCTGCCACCCAGCCTCGCTCCTGCTGGCATCACCAATACGGATCAAACGCAGCAGGTTGGGACGATCCAAAGCACGATGGCCGAGTCCAACACCAACCCCTTCAACCTGCATCGTTGATGGTCGACGAAATTGGTCCGCCAACACAGCCATCAGAGCTATACCGGTTGGAGTCGTCAACTCAAAAGCAGGAAAATCGTCCTCGGTGCGGAGCGGTATCTGATGTCGCTGCGCCAATTCCAACACTGCAGGAACTGGCACAGGAAGAATCCCGTGTGCTGTCGTGACCCGACCATGGCCGACAGGGGGTGCATTGCAGTAAATCGAACCAGGAGAAAGTGCCTCAACAGCAGCGCAGACTCCGATGACATCCACCAAGCTATCGATGGCGCCAATCTCATGGAAATGCACCTGATCAGGAGCACAACCATGCACAGTTGCTTCCGCCTCAGCCAAAGCCTCAAAGACGCGCAAAACATTGGTCTTTAAACCATCAGACAAAGACGCGTCAGAAATCAGCTGGCGCAGATCAAACCAGCTGCGATGGGGTGGATTTGATTCCTGAGTCATGACCGTGAGCCGAAGCCCTCGCAATCCTCCGCTGTCAGACTGCTCAACCCTGAATCGATAAGCGTTTCCAAGACCGAGCGCCTGCATGGGCTCATGGACAACAGATTCAGGCACTCCCAAATCAAGGAATGCAGACAACAACATGTCCCCGGCCAGACCCGTTGGACAATCAATTACCAATGCACTCATGCCGCCTCTGGATGGAGGCCATCCAGCAACCTGTCGGCAATGGATTCAATCTGGGTGCGTCGAGAACGTAGAAGCTGTTCCACCTCTCGACGAGCCCTGCGCTGCTCTCGCTGCGCTGTTTCCGCGTCCTGGCCAGAAACCCCCCACATTCGTCCCAACAGAGCCCTGTCATCTGCGCCCCCTTGAGGGGAGCCATCAAGCAGCATCTCTGCAGCCATCCCAGCCTGAAGAACCCGGCTCCAGCGGCGCAAGTCTTCCAGAGACAACCGAGCACGATCGGGAAGTGCAAATTCCGTCACACCGTTACAGCGCAATCCCGCCTTAAGGCATCCACGAGTTCCAACGAGCACCCTCTTAACCACAAGGTCTTCTTCCTGCGCGACTAACCAATGACCAGCCTCGTGAAAGGCGATTCTGCGAAGTCTTTTTCGCCCACCGGGAAGAGATTCGGCAAGAAGATGCCCTCCCATGCCATCGAGCTGAGAAGCATCCAAGGTGAGGCCGAGCAGAGCACCTCCTACGCCGAGGGCTATCCATGCTGTCGAGAGTCCCATCAAAGGACCGAATACGGCCAAACCTGTTGCACTAGCCACCGCCACACCGGCGGTGGTGTTGAAGACGGGAGAAGAAGGCATCAGGTCTTGGCAGCTCTTGGACGAGCACCTCTCTTACGAGCTCCGTCACGAGCTTTTCCTCCCCGCGTAGGCATCGGGGCGATCACTTCAACGGTCTCAACGGCTAGGAGCTGTCCCTGGCGACGGACATCGAGGCTGACGAAATGGCGAAGATGCTCAATCGAAACCTCTCCTCTGAGCTGAACCTTGAACGGCAATGGGCGAAATCCATCGGCTCTGGGCAATTGCCGTACTTTCACAACGAGCTCATCGGCTTCTGGCTTCGTGAAGATCAATTCCCCGCGAATCGAGAAAAAATCATCCCCCTCAGGTAGTCGATCCTCTGAAGTATCAATGTTAGAAAGTGTGCTCGGCTCCCAGATCCCAGCAATTTGAAGGTGTAACTGGTCAGTCTCACGGCAGCGTGGATACACCACCCAGAGATGGGGCTTTGTCATGTCGAGATGACGGCGCATCAGAGTGAGCATTCGGCCAAGAACGACAGCCTCAACTTCGGTGCCATCAGAATCAATTACGACTCCGCGGGTGAGCTGATCATCGGATTCAGGTCGATAAATGCCCCTCACTACACCGATAGCCCGGTACTGAAGGGGTTCTGTGACCGGGGAAATAGGATGGTCGCGCATTTCCTGTGAGTGGCTTCCATTGGCCTCCAACGACTCTAGCCAGCTCAGGGAAATCGATTCAAAGTGGTCGCAGCACTCATAAATCAGATTGCCCGGCTTTAGCCGACCAACAATGGTTCGAACTGGATTGTTGATGGGGTTAGGAGTATTCCTAGCCCTGATCACAGGCTGGTTGCTGGCCCAATCACTCCGCCCCAATCCACAGGCCAACGCCTTAAAACGGCCCCTCATCAAAAAAGAAACTTCAAGGGACCAGACCCGTCAACGATTGGTGCAACTCATCCGCTCCCATCCAGGCGACTGGCGGTGGCGCTTTCTGTTGGCACGCATGAAGTTCCAGCAAGATGATCGTGAGGGGGCAATGCGTGAGCTCATGATCCTTCAAGCGTTGTGGCCCAATCGCCCTGAAATACAGGATCTAAAACTTTTGATGGTTGTGGGAACAGAGTCTCAGACCTCTGCCTTGAATCAAATACTTGAGCACTTCAAGAAACAACCGAAGGGGGAAAGGCTCTCGCTTGGATTGCGCTTGGCTGATCTGCAAAGACTCACCGGCAACGACAAGGCAGCAATCGCGACCTATCGATTGCTAGCTGCAGAATCTCCCGAAAACATGCAACCTCTTCTGGCTTTGGCTTTGCTCCATCGAGAGAAAGGCCAGGTGCAGCAATCTCAAAAGCTTTTAGTGAACTTGCGCAATCGCATATCCATCAGCAAAAAAGACAAGCAGGATCTCGATCAGATCGCCGTTCGTTGGGCCCTTGAGTCAGCCCGCGTTACTCATCGAGTTATTAATCAATAACGGATCAAGATTCCAATCAATCTGAACTAGCCAAGCAACTTAAGGAGCCGATTGGGGGGACGACTCCAAAGCCTTTAAAGCGGCATCAATGGCATCCGATGGAGGAGTGGCATCATTCATGGAATTTGCCCTCCTAAGCTGATTCAACAAATCCATAGGATTAGTGGCATCAAGCAGTGATTTCTTGTCCTGTTGGCCTGGCAGGGTCTGGAATACATCCCGCTCCGCGGGAGATTGATAATCGCTATTCAACGAGTTTTGCTGAGCCCAAGCATCAGTTCCAGGTACGAGCAAGAAAACGCTGAGGATGCCTAGAAGGAAGGGGCTCAAAGACGTAAGCGATTGCACAAGCTCATCTCCCAAGTCAACGGGCTGATACTAATAGCCTTTACAAGACTCCGATCCTGCCGCGTCAATTGCAAGCTGGCATTCAATTTACCAACGAGACAACCAAGAACCCAGCTTTAGCAATAGATCTGAGAGAACATTAAAAGCTGTTGGACCTACTATCTGAAGCTACAAGTAGCTACAAAAGTGGCGGTCAAATAACTGGATCTATCACACCACACTGCTGCCTTCATGGCCATCAGCTGCTCCAAGTCATCCAGCAGTCCATCATCCGTATCAGCCACTGCCTTGCCTTGAGTAATAAGGTTACGCAGGTCTGCTTAGCAAACCGGAGGGGAAGGAGCTGGTGCTGAAGCGTTCTGTTCTGCCAGCACAGCCTTGCCCAGATCACCTAGAGCACTACTTAGAAGCTAATGCTGCCGTTTCGCACAAGCCTGTGCTTGATCAAGCACCTGGGGGTTAAGGCTGCTGCCAAAGGCTGCAGCATCAGTCCTGTTAGTGCTGAATGAGCTGGACACCGAGCGAATGCAATTAAGCGACTGGGCAACAGATAGTGACCCACATAAAAGGTCATAGCCCTCAAGGGATATAGATGAAAATGGGTCTCCACAAAAAAAGAACGGTTGCATTCTCAATGACCGTTCCTTAGGGGTGTGAGGTGAAGCGCATGCTCCCCAGCTCGCTTCAGCATCAATATGAATGCAATTGAGTGGGTAACAGTGGATGAAGGTGAGTTCATCGCCTTTTGAACATCGCCTTACGCATCGGGAACAAACACACAGCTGGCAAAACTCTGCGCTGCAACGGACAACCCAATAGGGGCAAGAACTCTGCTTCTTGAAGACCAAGGCTTAGGGCCAGCCAGCCAGATGGTGTACGTCAATGTTTTCACGTAAAAGAGATGACCGGCTTGAAAAGCTAAGCAAAAAGCAGAGCAACGAAGTCAATAATGGCTTCATGACCTAAAGACGATGGAATCTGTGTGCACCCTCCATTTGAAACCAATGAACGTTCCTATCAGATTCCTGAATTCGTCATTAGGATTCTGAAATCTATTAACCACAAATTCCCTGAAGATTCTAAACAAAAGACAATCCTATTTCTGTTAAGCATCTTTTGATGCTATGTCTAGGCTTGATGGCAATGTGGCTATCAACCGGTATTATTTTTGGCGCGTGAGCAAGGGGTAAGCTTTGCGTGAATCAAACCGGCAACCTTTTCGTCACCACTGACTCACTTTGACTGCATGAATTAGCTCACTTCCACGCAATTGAAAAATCCAATCGCAATCAAAAACCGCATGAGGCCATTAATCACAACACTAGGCCCGTTTGGATCGCTGCTTTCTGTCTTGCATTTCCGCTGATTGGATTGGGTGACTTCTAGCCTTAATTATTGATGGAGATTTAAGTCTTATATCGTTTTGCTTTTAGGAGCATGTCGCAATTTTAATTGAGACCAGATGCTGACTCAATCGAGCAGCTCCATCACCCTGGCCACATCTGACCATGAAGGCCTTGTATACGCCTTTAACACCTTTGACATCCCAGACTGTGCATGTCTAGTTATTTCATAAAGGATACAAGGGGAGACACTATGAATCCCAAGCTGAGCAACAACATGTGAACGCAAAGCACGACTCTTAATGCCATAGCGTTTCTTGCAGTTCACTGACCATCGGTGACTAAATAGCTTTAGAGAAGGATCATAAGATTTAGGAAAGACAAGCTCATGCGATGTATTCTTAATTACTTCAGGCAGCAGCTCTTCTAAAACTGCTTTTAGCTTTGAGCAAATAGGAACTTTTCGTACATCTTTTGCTCCACCTTTCAGCCTTCGTTCAATCGCTTCAGTTTGCCATTCAACAAAGCTTATCGACAATTTGGACATGTCTATGTCGCAATATCTCAAACCTTGGTGATCCGTAGCTCGACAACCTGTATAAAGTTGCAGGAAAAATCCTAGGTCTTTCAACATCAATGCTTTTTGCTTGGCTTGTTCAAGCACTAGGGGATCTAAAGATTCTTGTTTATCTGATGTCTTTAAGTTTTTCTTGAGGCCAGACCAAACATTAGTTCTAACTTCTCCTATATCAATAGCCCACGCCCAGAACGCAATTAGTGTTCCTAATTCAGTCTTGACACTAGAAGGCTTCTTTTGTTCAAGAAGATAGGCTTTGTATACAGCTGCTTGTTTTCGATCAATACCATCCAAATAGTCACTGCCGTACCACTCAGCCAACCGCTTTAAGCGTCCACGCCAAGACTGCTCTGTCGTAGCGGCTGGCTGTTCTGCTTTGAGTCGCCGGTCAATCCACATCAGGTAGCTAGTAGAGCCCCTATGAGCAGCTTCCAGGGGCTTGCGCAGCTTCTGTCGCGCGGCAAAGGGCAATCCCTGCTTCTCAAGCTCCTCACAGCTGGAAAGAACGGAATTGATTTGATCTTCAGTGAGGCCGATGCTCTTCAGGCGTTGATCAAGACGACCAAGAAAGTTCTCGTCAACATGAGGTCCTCCGTCTTGCTCACCCGCTTGACCAATGGGATCTAAGCCACGCTTGTCTTGAAAGTGCTTGTCAATCTCGCGCAGAATTCGAGTTCTGTTGTTGAGAGCTTCAGCGTGGGTCTTACCAGCTTTCCTAACGACACTACTGGTACCCATCACCTTTCTGAGTGGGTTAGGCACAGCAACACGGATGTAGAAGCCGCTTCGGCCTGGGATAGTTGTAATGGCTCCCATAACCAACCAGTGTATCTACAAACTGTACCTACACTGACTCCGCAGATCCCAGTTCAGCACTAGTCACAATCGTTTTCGTTCGCCATGAAGATAGCCAGCTGGAATGTCAATTCAGTGCGCACTCGCCTGGATCATGTTCTGAATTGGCTTGAGCAAACGGGATCAGACCTGCTGGCATTACAAGAGACAAAAGTGGATGATCCCCAGTTTCCAATAGAGCCATTTCTCCAAAGGGGATATCAAGTTCAGATTTACGGACAAAAGGCCTACAACGGCGTTGCCCTGATCAGTCGCACACCCCTTGAAGATGTTCGTAGGGGTTTCGTGGGGGAACTGGCCGACGACAAGGAGGCGCAGTCGCTTGATTCTCAAAAGCGTGTCATCAGCGCACTGATCGATGGCATCCGCATCGTGAATTTATACGTCCCCAATGGTTCAAGTCTGAGCTCTGATAAGTACGGCTACAAGCTCAATTGGCTGTCCTGCCTTGGGCGCTACCTCAGAGCCGTGACAACACGAGAGGAACCACTCTGCGTGATGGGAGATTTCAATATCGGTCTTGAAGCTCGAGACCTCCCTGATCCAGAACGTTTATCCGGTGGAATCATGGCCTCAGATCGTGAAAGGGATGCTTTAACGACAGCGCTTGGTCCCGATCTTCAGGATGCATTCCGACTCTTTGAACCCAACAGTGGCCATTGGAGCTGGTGGGATTACCGCAGTGGGGCTTGGGATAGGGACCGCGGCTGGCGTATCGATCACATTTACCTCAATGAAACGCTTCGAGAGTTAGCTCGAAGCTGCTTCATCGATAAACAAGAACGAGGACGAATCCAACCCAGCGATCATGCACCTGTTCAGGTGGACCTTGCCTGGGAGTTTGAGGAGGATGAAGAGAACGAGGACTGATGAATGGCGTGAACGCTTTCCATTGAGAATGCGATTCGGTCAATACACCACAGCCTCCCCAGGAAGGGGCTTTCCTGCTTCCTGCAACTGAACGGAACGTCTCAACGATTCACCACAACTCTGAGGGGTTGGAAAAATCTTGCCTGGATTGGCTCTTCCTAGCGGATCAAACGCAAGTCGAACCCACTGCATGGTCCGCAGGTCTTCAGGGCCGAACATTTGATCGAGGTAGCAGCGCTTATCACTACCTACACCATGTTCCCCGCTGATGCTGCCGCCGACCTCGAGGCATAGATGCATGATCGCCCCACCGAGGGCCTTCACGCGTTCATTGACTCCCGGCTCAGAAGCTCGGTACAAAATCAGCGGATGAAGGTTTCCATCACCAGCGTGAAAAACATTCGCGACAACAAGTCCATGATCTGAGCTGAGCTGCTCGATGGCCTTGAGAACACGCGGTAGAGCAGTGCGTGGCACGACACCGTCTTGCAAGTAATAGCTGGGGCACTGCCTGCCAAGGGCTGAAATAGCGCTTTTACGGCCTTTCCAGAGACGGGCTCGATCCTCTTCACTCCAGGCTTCGCGAATGTCGCCCGACCCAGCGTCTCGGCAAAGTCCCTTGGCAACTATCACAGCTTCCTTAACCTCAGGTTGCTGACCATCAAGCTCAATAAGCAGCACAGCACCAGCGTCCGGCGGATACTCCTCTTCTCCAAAGGCCTCGTTCACAGCTTGAATGCAGGTTTGATCCATGATTTCCAGACCTGCTGGCAACACACCAGCTCGGGTGATCAGCCGAACAGCCTCTCCAGCGGCCTGCATAGAAGGAAAATCTGCTAACAGCACGCCAACAGCGTCAGGGGCATGGAGCAAACGCAATGTGATCGCCGTAGCAATTCCAAGCGTGCCCTCACTCCCGATAAAAACCCCTCGCAGATCAAGTTCAGCCGAATCACACAAGGAAGTACCCAGGCGAGTGGGTGTGCCATCCGGCAACACAACATCTAGAGCAAGAACATGATTGCTCGTGACGCCGTACTTCAAACAGTGAACACCGCCAGAGTTTTCCGCGACATTGCCACCGATGCTGCAGACCACCTGACTGGAGGGATCTGGAGCGTAATAAAAGCCATCACCAACGACAGCACGGCTGACCCAACTATTAATGACTCCTGGTTCCACTGTGATTGTCTGATTGTCCAGATCAATGTCGAGAATGCGCCGCATACGACTGGTCACGACAAGAAGTGCTTCTTGCTCCACCAACGCACCACCTGACAGTCCAGTGCCGCTGCCGCGAGCGACGAAAGGAATGCCATGTCGATGGCAACACTTCAAAATGTTAACCACCTGATCAGGCGATTCCGGGAGCACCGCGAGCTTCGGCATGTGCCTGTCCATCGTCAGACCGTCACAGTCGTAGGACAACAACTCCTGCCGCTTTGCAACAAGGGATTTGGAGGGCATGAACCCCCTCAATTCCCGCTCTAACGCTGACCAGTCGTATCGCACTGATGGCAATCGGGACTGAATCAACCTAAGCAATTTTGTCCTCAATTCTCAGCCTTCACCTACAGAAAAAACACATTGGGGCGATCTTGGGTCAAGATGTTGAACGGTTTGCAACTGCCCTTTGGCTCCCGTCCCCGTGACTGCTTCCAATCTGAACACCAGCCGCTCCCAGGCCATTTTCAGTGCTGCCAAGGCTCTGATGCCCGGTGGCGTCAGCTCACCGGTGCGTGCTTTCAAATCGGTTGGCGGACAACCAATCGTGTTTGATCGGGTCAAAGGCCCCTACGCATGGGATGTCGATGGCAATAAATATGTGGACTACATCGGCAGCTGGGGCCCAGCCATTTGCGGACACGCTCATCCAGAGGTCACGAGCGCCCTCCAAGAAGCCATTGAGAAGGGCACCAGTTTTGGCGCACCCTGCGCCTTAGAGAACACTCTTGCGGAAATGGTGATTGAGGCCGTCCCCAGCGTGGAGATGGTTCGCTTCGTCAATAGCGGCACAGAGGCTTGCATGTCGATGCTTCGCTTGATTAGAGCCTTCACAGGGCGAGACAAGATCATCAAATTCGAGGGCTGTTATCACGGCCACGCCGACATGTTCCTCGTCAAAGCAGGCTCAGGAGTCGCGACACTTGGATTGCCTGATTCACCAGGTGTACCGCGAAGTACTACCGCCAACACCTTGACGGCTCCTTACAACGACTTGGAATCGGTTAAGCAGCTCTTTGCTGAGAATCCCGATGCAATTGCAGGTGTAATTCTGGAGCCGATTGTCGGTAACGCTGGATTTATCCAGCCCGAACCAGGCTTCCTTGAGGGTTTGCGTGAACTCACCAAGGAAAACGGCGCGCTTTTGGTATTCGATGAAGTGATGACAGGATTCCGCATCAGCTACGGCGGAGCCCAAGGCCACTTTGGAGTCACTCCCGATCTAACCACAATGGGCAAAGTGATTGGAGGAGGTTTGCCAGTTGGCGCCTACGGCGGTCGCAAAGACATCATGGAAATGGTGGCTCCAGCAGGCCCGATGTATCAAGCAGGAACATTGAGTGGCAATCCTCTTGCCATGACGGCTGGAATCAAAACGCTGGAATTACTGCAACAACCAGGAACTTACGAAAAACTCACAGCAACCACCGATCGATTAATCCAGGGAATCCTGGATGCAGGTCGCGAAGCAGGACTTCCCATTACGGGGGGGAGCGTTGGAGCCATGTTCGGCTTTTTCCTGTGCGAAGGCCCAGTTCGCAATTTCGAAGAAGCAAAAGCGACAGATTCAGAGCGTTTCGGACAACTGCACCGAGCCATGCTTGAGCGCGGTGTATACCTTGCACCATCTGCCTTTGAAGCTGGCTTCACCTCGCTTGCCCATTCCGATGAAGACATCGACACCACGATTAAGGCATTTCGCGAGAGTTTCGATGCAATCGCATAATTTTGATGATGGTGAAGGTTGCACGCATTGCAACGTGCGTGTTCAAACTTGGGCTTGTGTTCTTCATGGGAACACAAGCCTCAGCCGGTGAATCTGGCGAACATCATCATCAATCCGACTGGATTAATTTCAATCTTGAGTTAACAGCACAACCCATCGTAGGAATATCAGGGGGCAAAAAGCCATCATCCAGCAGTTGGTTTCAACAACTTACTGCTGGACTCACTCTTGGAAGAGGCCTCAACAAAAAACCGAACACTTGGACAGAACTAGACCACTGGCAATTACAGGTGGAACTAAATCAATACACAGGCAATCCCTCTCTTAACGAACAACTTGGATCCGTATACCCACTTCAAGACCTGGTCATGCCAGTTGGAACATGGATTACCCAAGCGTCAATCGAACGAGTCCAGGGAACAAACGAGATCGACTGGAGCATGCATGCCGGCGTGATCTCGATCGAAGACAATCTGTTAAACATACCAGCCTTAGATCATTACGTTAATTACAGCCTCGACACCCCATACAACATCTCCGTTGTCGGTCTTCCGATCAGTCCACTTGTAGCTCCAGGAGCACAGGTTGCACTCCACCATCACAATCTAGGAATCTTTGAATATGGATACTATTACTTAAACGAAACCAAGGAACTTGCCTCGGCGCTTGGAGTCAATCCTCAGATGCCTAATGTACAAGGGAGTCTTCATGTCTTTCAGTGGTCAAAAAATCCATTTCCCAAATACCATCGAACCACAAATCCAAATCAACGGCTTCCTGATCCCGCCATTGCGCTTGGCGGCTATATAAGCAATACAGAATTAGATATTCTCCCCAGTGAAAATCTGGGCGAGGGTATGAATACAGCAATCTACGGAGCTTTTACATGGCCAATATCACTGCCAATAGGACACGATAATCGCATCTGGATATCCAGCAGCCTGAGCCTCAATCCAAGCAACAACCCTTTAACAAGTTATGCAGCAGGCGGATTACTAAGTCAAGGAATTTTACCCGGCCGTCCCTTAGATATACTTGCGCTGGGCTTCAATCGCAGCGGCTTTAGTCAACAGCTTAGCCCAAACAAAAGCTATGAAGGAGTCATTGAACTCAACTACACAATTCAAATATCCAAACGCCTACAAATACAACCCTTGATGCAATGGATCATCAATCCATCCGGAACTGGTTCATGGCCAACAATCTGGGCGACAGGAGCACAATTAAACGTTTCACTTTAAGGCAAAATGAAATCATCACCCAAGAAAATGCGATCTAGATTGAGAAAGTCAGCTTGGATGTCGGCCACCATAAACACACTAATCTTTTTATCACTTGGAAGCAAAGCATATAATGCATCGGCAGAGACAGTCACACTAATTCTAAGCAATGGAGACAAGATTCACGGCGTATTACTCAAAAATGAAAGCAATGATCACAGAATTGTGATCGACCACCCCAGCCTCGGCAGACTAGAAATTCAATCAAGCGCGCTCAAAGCAACACCTAAGAAGAAACAATGGACAGGAAACTTTTCAGCCGGAATCACTGGCTCAAATACCGATAAAGATCTTGAATTCGACAGTACATCACTATTCAATATACAATTCAAGAATGAGTTGAACTTGTTGTCATTCAGAGCCAACACAGCATACGGGTTTTCAAAAAGTGCAGGCCAGGACAAAGGCTCAACAGATACCAATCAAGGGCAGCTTCACCTTCGTTATGCTCACACACTATCAGGCAAATTGAATGCTTATGCATCCAATACCTATGAATATGACACACTCAACCGAACAGGCACAAACAATCTTGTCAATTCGATTGGCCTTGGATATGACTTAATCAAAACAGATACAACAACTCTCAACATATCCGCAGGACCTTCTTCGCAGAGCATCTGGGGAGGGAAAGGTTGCAGCGCTGACCAATACTGCGGCAACACATATGCGGCAAGCAGCGCAAGACTAAGCCTAGATTGGAAACCCAATAGCTACTTTAATCTATCACTCAGCAATCAATTTACAGGTGCCTATTCAGAAGGATTATCTCCAAGCAACAATTTCTCAGGGACGATAAAGATATATCCATTGGGTGATAATAAAATTTTTACTTCTCTCAATGGACAGCTCATCTACAATTCTCTAACTACACCACAAATCGACAACAGTTTTTCGCTACAACTCGGAACTGAACTGTTCTAAGCGAGCTGCATACTCGCATTATTCAAACTCCAAGGGCAACACTTCAAACAATCTTAGACCTAAGAACAAGATTCATTGAACGAACATTAATTGCAAGCGATAATTCAAAACCATTCAGAAGTCTTGTGCCACTATGTATCGTATTAACAAAAAACAGGCGTTTCACGTCAAAGCAATGGCGACGCAATGACACGCTCGAATGCACTGAATGCTAAGACTTGATCCCAAAAGGACATAGCTCAAAGGAAAAGACATCAGAAAAATTGGCGAGCTGCGAATCAACGGTAATTCTCAAACTGAAAGGGAATATCAAATTCTTCCTCTTTGCTTTTGACCAATTGAATCGCAGTCTGAAGATCATCTTTACTCTTACCGGTAATACGAAGACTTTCTCCTTGAATTGCGACAGTAACTTTCTTCAATTCGTCGCGAATGATCTTACTCAGCTTCTTCGCGACCTCTTGACTCAGCCCCTTACGCAACATGATCACCTGCTTAATGCGATTTCCTCCTACAGATTCAGGCTTTTGGAAATCAAAAATTTTAAGAGACAGATCTCGTTTTGTAGCTTTGGCCCTCAAGATATCCTCTACGGCCTGCAATGTCATATCACTAGCGGTCGTAATCACAACTTCAGTGTCCGAAAGATCAATTGCTGTGCCTGAATCCTTCAGGTCATAGCGGTTACCGACATCGCGACGAACCTGATCAAGCGTGTTGACCAGCTCCTGACGGTCGAAATCAGAAACCAGATCAAAGGAATATGACGCCATAGCGGTGGGCTGTTGTTGAGTACAGGTCTTTGCTTAACTTACTCATTTTGAGCGGTTGCGGCAGGGGCAAAAAATGAGGATCACCACAGATGCTGGTGGTGGTTAGAAAAATTTTCAAGCCAACATCATGGTTCTAACCATGATGGCTTTATTGCGCAATAACTCACAATCCAATCATAGGACAGGCATAGGTCACAACTGTTTGACAATGCAATATCAAAAAGGTGACCTGAGGCTGCCAGGAGACTCTTCCAATGATAAATTATTAACAATATTAATCTCGAAGCTGTATCTGAACCAAAACGTAATTCCACCAACATCAACTTCTCACCACGGAGATAGTATCAAAATGACATCGTCACCACTTGCTACAGCCGACTTCATTGCTAATGAAATCGAAAAACTGGCTGACCTACTCAGACCAGAGGTGATTCGAGCAGCTCGGGCCGAAGAAGAAGGGCGCAAAAATCTCGACCGAATTGAATATGCTCTTGGCACAATTGGAAAGGCTCTCATCCTTACTGATTACAGCGTAGACGAGCAAAAAGACCTGGACAAGCTTGAAGAATTCAGAGAACTACATGGCAGGAAATGATCGATATGCAAGTGTAAACCATGTCATTGAAGCCAAAGGTACACTCAAAACCAGAAGACAATCCCGATTTCACCATCTCTAGATATTCCCAAATCAATTGAATCAATAATAGAGCTGGGCGAATTTACTTTTACCAGGACTAGGATTTGCCAGAAAACAACGATTGGCCAGAAATACGGATCAAATCAAGTCATTTGATTAATACCAATTATGCAGAAATCTATCTTACAGCCTCAACAAGTAGGCTACAAACTCTTCAACTTGGTGGCACGATTCAATACTGCAGAGCATATCAATTCGCTAAAAGTCATGCTTTTCCCCCTCAACAACCATCGTCACTAATAGAGGCCAATACCGATAGCTCGCTCGAATCAAAAGAGCCCAAGTTAGCCACAGCAGCCAAAAATTAATGCTGTCATCAATCGCTTGACGACAATCCAGCCGCAACGCCTTTGCCGTAGCGACTGCAACTTGTTCTTGCGCAAAGGCATCCACGGCCAAACACACCTTGGTTGCAGGAAGACGAAACAACTCTGCGGAGAGCCAAGCAGGCGCCAAAGCGACCGGAATCGCAACTAACCATCGTCCAACAAATCGCTCTAAGGAACGACTCGGCACTATGCGTCTCGGCTTAGATGAGGGCATCGAACGCCAATCCAGACCTGCACTGTGCTGAAATTAGAAACAACTGGCCTTCAAGACCAGCGTATTGACATCAAGTGAAAGCTTCTCCATGATTCGATCATCAAGAAACAGTCAAGACAGCACCTAAAGGACTTGGCAACATACGAGAAGCTTCACGAAGATCAGGTTGCTTCAGGAACAAAGCATTGGCATTGACTGCAGACAACTCAATTGAGACTTTAGAAACAGCGAAGTTGATGTCTTCCCCCAAGCTTGATTAAAAACACAATGCATGAAGTGACTATCCCCACTGCCAGTAGACCGGCAAATGTCGTCGAATCATCTTCATGAGTTTCGAAAATGCATACATCTCAAGAGACGGCACGCCCTAGTGGCTAAAATCCAAGAGATCGATCTTAATGTACCTCATTTTATACTCTTAAAGAATAGTTCTGCGATGAGCTGGAGTTGCTTCATTGAAAGCGCTAACACAACCACCAGAATGAGCAAAATAACAATCCAGCGCATAGATCAAGAAATTCATTTTCAAGACACAAGACAACAAATAGTATCAATCTTTTTTCATTCATACAGATGCCAAACGAAGCATGCTTAAAACTGAAATTCGACCTAACGATATTTGCAACAGCAATATCAATTGCATCAAAGAATGTCAAAAAAGAAACTACGATTTTTGCTGATATTTACTTTTTGCGTTTAAATGTATAGCAACCACCGTGATAACCCGTAAATGGCTGCGCATAAGTAATGAGTTCCCATCCCTGTTCTCCCAGCTCATTCATCAAACCCACCAATGTCACATCGCGCTGGGGATGCCTCCTAGAGATCAACTGATTTTCATCAAGCCAAAGCTCTTCGATTTCTCCAGTCCACGACTTTCCTTTCGGAACAAAACGCAATTGCGTGTATTCCCACGTCATGGAGGTCAGCCTTCTGCGTTTCGACTTTAAAGCAAGCCCAGGGCCTCTTTAGCCTGAGAGGCACAACCCCATCAAAACTCCCCTCCTCAACAGAAGAAGAAGATCAAACCAGCATGACCCCAATGGCCTTTTTACAGCAAAGGCCATTGGGGTCATTACTCCAAGATGCGCTCTTCTCCCAAAAAACAAGCACCAAAACATTTGGCGCTCCGATCTCAGATCAAGATCTGCCCACAAAGAAGGGTTGAGCGATAGTCGCCCAAAGGATCAACCCTCAGCCAACGACAAACACGGCTGCAAGGAAGACAACGGAAATTGCAGCTAAGAAGCTACCGATACCAGCAGCTTGAATCCAGTTTGGGCTCATCAAGTCTCCTCAACACTCATGGTCTGGCTCAACCCAAGCCCTTGGATCAAGGTCTGTTGTGAAACGGAGACAACCGAGCAGAAGCGGAGGCAAGAGAGATGGCCCGTCCTCAAAAGAACAGATAGCCCAGCACGCTCAGCAAAGGATCTCGCGAATCAAGGCAATAAGAACGGAGGAGAGCATCCGGGGCCTCGAAGCAAAAACCATGGAACTGAATGGGGGCTTAACAGCAGATAGGCCCTAAAGCTGCGGCCTAGCCCCCAGGCGAAAATTCCGGGAAACTTTAAAACAAATGCGTTGCAAGACGGGCCGTTCTTACTCCCCCTCTGAGTTGGTACTTCTAGCGGAGAGAGCAAATCTTCCGTCTGATCCCTAGATTTCATGCTCAGGAATACTGATTGTCATGCGAGCAAAATATTCGAGGTACCAAACATCAAACAGATTGGGAGCATGCATTGACGTATTCTGATGCCATCCTCCAATTCCAACACAATAAAGTCACAAGAGAAAATGCTTGATATATTGATTGCAAAAGCCTAATTTGATCTCTTCGCATTAAAAAAGTTGACCAAGATCGTTGTTTAATCAACAGCGAGCATCGATTGACATAATAAAAAGCGTGATGAGCGACTGCCCTTCTATCAATCCTTAAAATGCAACGATGAAAGAGATCCCTCTATCAGATTAAATCTAGAGCTTGAAGTACTTTTAAGCGTATCCCTCCAAGTCTGGACCAAGCTTGTAAAGCATCAGCCTTGGATGTATATGGCCTCCAATCATTTTCCATCATCCTTCGCTGCATATGGAAAGCAACTCGTCGTGCAACAGCCCTGTCTCCAGGTACATTGAGATGAATCACCCTACCATTTACCTCAAAATCCATACCAATACGCTAAGCCTCCCCCCAATCAAGCAATATAATAAAAACCATTTTACCCAATCTCTCAAGGGATTGGGTATTGAATCCTTGATACGCTTATAAAAAGTGCGAATCAAAGCTTGTCGACAGTAACTAATCATCGAAAAAACATGAACAAGCTTTCGCCCCAAGACTGTGGGAAATGAAGTTTTGCTTATCCAGCAAACAGCAAGAATTTGTCCATTGTCGGGAGGACGCTCAAAATTCAAGCCTGCTCTGTACTATTTCAGAGGTTTGCGCTATGGGGCTTACTCAGGCATTGACGAAGCGCAGTACTGTCTAGCCTCTATTGCTGACTACAACACACCTCCATGATTCAACCCCAATCAACTTCGAAACAGCTATGATTTGCGTTACTTAATCATCGCTTCAGAGGTAGATCAAGTAAATCAAAACGATCTCTTGACCCAGGCTTACCGCTTGATGAAATAAAATTGATCATGACCTGTTATTAGAAAAATTAGGGGCTAAATATTACTTAAGCCAGTAACTCTTTAAACCAAGCAAGGCGATGTAGTTTCACTCTTAGGGCATCAGTCATAGGTGAAAGCATGGTCTCTCGGTCCTGTTGCCGAGTTTCAGCGAAGAAGTCAGAGCGATCATGTATTCAAGCGAAAGCAGCTTAGATCAGACAAATGAATTCCCAGGACTAGTCGCATCAAAGTGAAGGGCAAAGCTCTGAAAGAGGCTGTGAGAGTTCATCGAATTGCTCGCCGATAGAAACAGGATCAAAGTGCAGTGAGACTGCTCCATGAACTGGCATGAACACCCCACTCGACATCGCCGATGCAACGGTGCCTATGAAGAGAAGGGTGATGCTTGCTTACGGCGTCGGAGACAGCGGAACAGGCATGGCCTCCGCTCTTGTGGGCTTCTACTTATTTGTTTTCTACACGGCCGTAGCGGGTTTACCCGCTTGGCTCGCGGGAAGCGTTCTGATGGTTGTACGCCTATGGGACGTCGTCAGTGATCAGATCATCGGCTGGCTAGGAGATCGCACGAGCAGTCGAATGGGTCCACGCATTCCTTGGATGTTGGCGTCAGCAGTCCCGTTGGGTATCTCAATGACACTGATGTGGTGGGTTCCACCGTTCCCTGATCCGTGGCAATTTGTTTGGTTCGTGCTGATTGCCAGCGTTTTTCAAGCCGCCTACTCAGGAGTGAATCTGCCCTACGCGGCACTCGCCACGGAGCTGACGACTGATGTGCAGCTGCGAACCCGCCTCAACAGCGCTCGTTTCACTGGTTCAGTTCTGGCCAGTTTGCTCGGCCTCTTATTAGGAGCGGCACTGAGCCATCAGGGTCAGGATGGATATCTGAAGATTGGACTTGTCGGTGGGCTGATCCTCATTGGAGGAAGCCTCATCAGTGCTGTTGGTCTGGCACCGGCCGCTGCTCGCTGTCAACGACCTGGCCTGGAAATCAGTCCACTGCTACCTCAACTAAGAAGGCTCTGCCGCAATGGGCTGTTCCTGCGCGTGGTCTCGATGTACCTGCTGATGTGGGGTGCACTGCAGCTAATGCAGCCTGTGGCGATTATCTATTTATCCGATGCTCTTCACCTACCGGATCAGTGGAGCAAGGCATTACTCATTCCCTTTCAGGTGAGTGCCATGGTCGGCATCTGGATCTGGAATCAGGTGTCTTTTTACAAAACTCGTCTTCTTTCTCTGCAAATCGGCGGGAGCGCCTGGATGGTTCTCTGTCTGATCACAATGGTGTTACCTGCCCTACCAGTGTGGGGCAATGCTCTGGCAGCTAACAATCGAGCTCAGCTGATTGCACTGATGATCACATTGATCTTATTGGGTATTAGTGCATCAACAGCCTATCTACTGCCTTGGGCGTTTCTACCTGACGCCGTGGATGCAGAGCAGGACCATCCAGCGGGTCTGATCACCGCCTTTATGGCCCAAATCCAAAAACTCGGAAGCGCTGCCTCGGTGTTTCTGCTCGGCCTCGTGCTGAGCTGGAGTGGCTACCAGGCAAATCTCGGCGCACAGCAACCAGAGAGCGCTGTCGCCATGATCAGATTAAGCATGGGCCTATTTCCAGCACTAATGGTGCTGCTCTGTCTGTGGATCATGAGGGACTGGAACAGAGTGCGTCAACGTGTGCTAAGAAGAGAGCCAGCGTAATCGTGCGCAAACAAGCTTGCTATTCGAATGAACTCAAACCAGATTCGAATTCATCAAAGCCTCTAAAGAATGCCGCGGAATAATCAAACAGACATCACAACAAATAAACATCTGATAAATGACAATACTTTTCATGGCTAGCCAAACGAGTAACAATACCATTATCAATCCAAAAGCATCAAGCAAACGCCTCAATGGGGAATTGAACGAAAAGGCAAGAATTAAACTTTCCCAAAATCAATGAAAAGATGTACATCATAAAAAGTCGATAAACAAACGACAGGAATGACAATTAATACCACAAATCAACTAGATCACATCGACAAAGAAAGCACCTTTCTTGACAACCAAGGATCAAATAACATGAATCAAAGACAAGCATAATCCATCTTCAATTAGCAAAGACCTAGAGCATGCTAATTAGTTATCAGAGCGACTTTCAAGTTCAAGAAAAAGGCCATAAATAGTAGAGCTCAGATTAATGTAGATCAATCATTTTCAGAGCCAAGAGAAAGACACAATAAGAACGGTCACGAAAAACCAAGAAGAAACGAGAGCCCTAAAAGAACAGTCATCATTAGGAGACAAAATCCCGTCATTAGCCCACATTCCATGTCCAACACGAACATCAAAGGCATGAAAAACACTAAAACAGAGAAGACAAAAAGATAGAAATAATTAGGATGCTCAGTGTTGCAATCAGCTTCATGCACTTGGTTTGAATCAAGAGAGAAAAGTTGATGACTCATCCAAGTCGCTCTTGATGTCAGCAGTCAACTCCAAGTCGCTTTGGACTCAAATACTGGGAGTGCCAATCGACTACTGCTGGCCAGTGACTGACTCCAGAGCAGAAACTCAAGTGGGACCTTGGAACAAACGCAGCATTGTAAAAAAGATCCATGTTTGCATTCATTCCAGCGCCAACAGAATGGCTGAAGAAATCATCAAAGGAAAAGAACAAAAGCCTGGTTTTCATAAAGAGTTCGTTTGAAAAGTGATCAGCTCAGACTGCAAAGGCGATACTCTGTGAGTATCGTTCTAGCAAACAAAGACTGACAACATAAATATTATCCCTAAAAAATCAATTCTCTTGTTAACTCAACGGAACCATACCCTATCAAAACCGATCAAGTTCAAATATGAGACCCAGAAAAAAGCATCAACTCCAGGTAAAGCGTATAGGACAATAACCATCAATGCATTAATCACTTGCGCAAGCCGTTGGCAGAGAGTCTTGATAAATTTTCAATTCTTTTTTCGCGATGATCCAATCCTCAAGAAGACCTAACGCTTGATACTCTTTCCAGTTGATTTCAGCAGCAACAACACGAGCATGCAATGCTCTTTCAGTTTTTGTTCTAAATCTAATAGTGCCGCTATCAAGCGGTGCAGTCGCAAAATAGTCCCAATTAGGCTCGATCATAGATCATATCATTCATCCCCATCAAAGCTCATGCTGACCTCCATAACTAAAAAGTATGCTTCACCATGAAGTTTTTTTTAAACAGCTATCCCTTTCAAATGAAACGCATTATATGCAGCACTAAGAATTAATATTTGACCTCCACAAATGTAAGAAAGAATCCAAACTCGACTGTCTCAACATGCAAAATGACAAATCAAAAGCTATTAAAGAAATGGATTGGCGCATAATCGTTGTTTTCACGCCAATTGTTTTGGCAATATCTTGGGCTGGCTACAACATTGGCAGGGCAGCCCTAGCGCAGCTGCAGCTAGCCATCAATAATTTCAAAAAGAATCAATCATAGGCAATCAAAAAAACAATACCAAATACTTCAGTTCACCGGATTCAAAAACAATCTCTCTTCAACGGCCTTCTTTTCAAACCATCATTCTTGGGCAATCGATCAGAGTTAGATTTATTAAATCTAATCATTCAAAGTAGCGTTAATAGATACCCTCACAAGAAAACTTGCCTTAATGGTACTGAGAGCCCCTTGAGGACAGGTTCTAGCTAAATCTATGCTCATCAGGAATACTAGCGCCTGCAAAGGCCACAATCATCTTTTTGATCAAGATCCAGAAGGCATTAGAATCAAGGAAGGTTTCTAAACCAACTCAGAATTTCGACCGAAAAACACACAAAAACCTTACGCCATGACTCAATAAAAACGCGACAGGGATCAGCATCATTGAAGCCATTTCTGCCAATGTTATTGATAACATAAAATTCATTTAACCTATATCACAGGCAATTTCAATAATAGAAACGAAGATAAACCAAAGACAGTGCGGCAACACTGCATAAATGACTATTCCTCCATTTACGTTGACCATTGGCCTTGAACATGGGCCTTCGCTCCCATAAAGTAATTGATCAATTGATAAGTCCTTAAGCGACTGAAGCGATGGGAGATCACCCACTGTTCCAAGACCTACATTTTTTCCAAAGCAACCTCGGAATTGTGATCGGCACAATCGCCCTGATTGCTCTTTGGTTGGTCCTGAGCCTGTTAATCCGCCATGGACACCGAGGAACAGCCCTATTGGCTACAGCCATTCGACGTCCTCTAACACTAGGACTAAGTGCAGCACTATATCTTGGCTGGCTGACCAGATATTTAGCCCAATACAGCGATAGGGCTGACGTTTCTGCAAGCCTCATGATTTCAGCAACGATAACAATCATCTCCATCGGGTGGGCGGTGATTCGTTTGGGACAAACCGTGCTGCGATCAAACCGCTTCAAGACGTGGCTGAGGCTCGATGATCCCAAAGACGAGGCAATGCTGATTACATTGCTGGATCGTGTTTACACCATTGTGGTGATTGTCATCACCACTGCAGCACTGATGGTCACCTTTGGTGTGTCCAGCACAGCAGTAGCAACACTTTTGGGGGGTGCCGGCATTGGGATCGGTTTTGGGACCCAGCAGATTTCCCAGAACTTTCTCTCAGGATTCATGCTCTTCTTTAATCGACCATTCAAGGAAGGAGACTGGATTAGCACCTCAGGGTTAGAGGGAACTGTTGAAAGTATCGGCTGGTACCACACACGCCTACGCACATTTGATCGCCGCCCTTTATATATACCCAACGCAGTGTTCGCAACTAGCCCGATCGAAAATCCTGGTCAAATGTACAACCGCCGCATCAAGGCAAGTCTCAGTCTGCGCTACGAGGATATTCCAAGAGTAGGCGAAATCACAGGTAAAATCCGAACAATGTTAGAACAACATCCTGATATCGACGAAAATCAAATCATTTTGGTCAACTTTAATCAGTGGGATTCTTCTTCGATCAATGTGATGGTCTACTGCTTTACACGTACAACAAACTGGAAACTCTGGCTGGATCAACAACAAGAGATATTTCTAAAAATGGCTGACATCGTACAGAGCAGCGGTGCCGACTTTGCTTTCCCATCTACCACCTTTTATCCAGCCCCTAATTCAAAAGAAAAAGAAGTCAATCCATTCAACATAAGCTGATAAAGTAAAGCCAATTATTCAAACCAATATCAAATGGACGAGCATAATAGCGCGAGCAAAAACTAACGAACTTGAAATTTAGCCAACCAGCAAAGGGACATCATTGATGCAAACAATTGCGATGCACCGCTCCAATTGCAGATTCAAACCAACAGCAAACCATCAAAAAACAATTAAAGCCTTTAAGCGCACTGCATTAAACCCAGTAGCCAGCTAGTTACTTTGAAACACAAAAACCAGACAGTATTTCTCAAAAGGATAGAGCTGGTAGATCACCTCAATTAGCTTGACCCTTAAATGGGAAATTATTCAGCACAACCGATCACGATTGTCTCTACATCCAAAGAGAACCGGCAAACATATGGCCTGAACAATTGATTACCAACCTGCTCACATGCAATTTGTCATTACTTTCATCTTCGAGACCAAACACGCATCAAGATCAGAAGGAACGGCATTATCACCTGCGTCGATCTTTGACTTGAAATAGATGCAAGTTGTGCCAAAGAATGATGAGGGAAAGTCGAAGCGATACTTCCCAGATGCGCTGTCAGAGAAGAGGTTGTCTTATTCGCTCCTTCGCGTGACTGGCTAAAACAATACTTCAAAATAAAGGCCGAGCCATGAATAACCTAGAGCTTCAAGTGAAAAAGAAACGCTACGGTCACGGGCAAGGCCTAGAAGCTTGGCCTGAAGAGACACCCTATCAATGTTCCCTTGGCAAGGATGCCAGAGCATTCGGACCTAAGGAGGCAAAATGCCTCTCCTCATAAACTTGTATTTTTCATTACAGAGTGCATGGCCCATCCTGATGAAAGCGACATTCAATCCTCGCCGTCAGTTAATTCATTACAGCTGGTGAGAGCCAATTGAGCCAGCTTGGGCGAATCACCATCAAGAGGTGTGTTGTAGGTCGTGATGTATTTGAGGGAGAAAGTCCTCATACATTGTGCACTTCACGAGAATGACGAATGCTCCTTGCTGATCAACCATAAAGCCAGTTAAAATTTAATTTATCCTGGAACTTCTTTTTGAGCTTTACTAACCAAGCCTGCAACATGCATGAATGAAACACATTGATCTGAACGGTGGGCTCGTCATGGTGACTGGTGGAGCGGGATCGATCGGAAGCGCCATTGCAATCGAGTGCGCCCGCGCAGGTGCAGCGGTTGCTGTTTGTGACATCAATGGCTCAGCAGCTGAAGATGTTGCCGTTGACATCCAACGCAATGGAGGGAAAGCTGCTGGCTACAAAATGGATGTGCGCAACCGTGAGGATGTCTGCGACGTCACAGCTAAGGCGATCGAATTTCTAGGGCCTTTACGAGGTCTCGTGACGGCTGCAGGGGTACTGCGAACAGATCCGATCGAAACCCAGGATGGGGAGCATTGGCGGGCGGTGATGGCAGTCAATGTTGATGGCACCATGCACGCTGTGCAAGCGGCAATTCCGCATCTGGAGGCCAACGAAGGTGCGATCGTCACATTAGGCAGCGTTTCAGCATTCATTGGATCGAATGATGGCGGGGCTTACACCACCTCGAAAGGAGCTGTTCTAAGTTTCACTTACGCAGCAGCGGGAGAACTTGCAAGTCGAGGTATTCGAGTCAACAATGTCGCTCCTGGATGGGTGGATGGTGGTTTCACGCATCAAGCTCTAGCAACTAGCAACAAACCAGAGGAGCTCCGTTTACGCGCCAACCAACTCCACCCTCTTGGTCGAATGGCCAAACCTATTGATGTGGCTAATGCTGTGGTATGGCTGCTGTCCGATCAGGCGAGCTTTGTTACTGGATCAATGCTGCTGGTCGATGGTGGTTTCATGATCCAACACAGCGCATAGACAAAACCAAGAAGAGTTGCCCTGATTAATAATAGTCCCCAGTAAATCTCAGAAACCTGAGTGGCAAAACAAAATCTAACCAATCTAGATTTCATGAATTTCTTCAACACCACGAAACAGTCATTCAGAAATAGGGCAACTGACCACTGTGAAGACACATCGTTAGCAGACAAAGATCTATCTCCCTTGAAAAAAAGGGAAAGATTTGCAATACTCTTCGTCCTACCCCTATTGCTTGTATTGCTTTCCTGTGAAGACTGGACGAACAAAAGCAAACGGACTTGTGCATTAGTTACTGCAGGCCAGATTAATGATGCAGAAGCAATGAAACGCTTAAAAATGCAAAAAATAGAAGGCAAATGGAGTGATGAAGTCACTGTTTCCAACTACTGCCATTACTACCAGTAGACTTTTCAAAAGGCGCAAATCATGAGTCAAGCAGTGCGCAACCTATCCGTACCCATTTTAATCGTCGTAGTTTTTTCTGCGATAATGCTTAATCAGAGAAACTTAAGAATAAACAGCTTTAAGAATGGAGCTGCTTGCATTTTAGGAGGAGTAAATTCATACCCAGCAAAAGGAAGCTGGACAGAAAAATGCGACAACTATTTCAACTACAAGATAAAAAATCTAAAGGCGGAACTAGACAATAATCCAGAAACTGGATTAACAAGAAACGAAAGAGCCAAACTAATCAGGCAAATAAATACGCTGAATTCACTCAAAAAAAATGGTGCGTTCCCAGAACAGGAATAACAATCAAGCAATCACAAATAATTGAATAATGATCACAAGGAAACAAGACGCATGAAGCACCATGCCCCAATAAGCCCAGAAACTGACCTGAAAAGCTTTCTACAAGACATTTGTTTCGAGCATGATAATCATTGAGTTGTTCTTATTTCATACCACTCAAAACCACCGAAATCAAGAGACTAAAGCTTTGCAGCAATCCGCGAAAAAGACTTCACAGAAAAGGATAAAAAACGATAATGCAAACTATAACTATGCCTGGGAATAGTTCTCACAATCTCTCTGATTAACTCAGGACAACCAGAATGAGAGAAGAGTTCAAACATCAATAAAGTGGAAGAGCCACCTCTACCTGCCGATAACCTCACAACGAGACCGTAAGTAGATTGACAGCAGATAAATAAATAACAGAAGATAGATTTTATCTAGGCCATCTGAGGAAAGCCTAATGAGAAGTGACAGCACACAGGGTTAACAACCCACGGACTAACATGGCCCTATACATGATTGAGGTTGATTCACACCTACTTAGCAGTTGGAGAGGCAACGTCTAGTGAAGAGAGAATATCAAACAGCGAATGACTCATCCGATCGAAGCAAAAAGAAAGTTTCAACTACTTAAGTAAAGAGCTAAAAGCTCAAAGACAGGATGAGATTCACTTTGAACAAGAAGCAAAGAGTTTCAATGGTTCATCCTGTAGTCAAACAGAAAATATAGAAAAAAAGCATGAAGAGCAGCTTTTTCCAAGTCAAAAGGAATGCAGCTTGTTTGACAGGGTGTGGGGATGAAGGTGCTGATTGCCACAGTCGATTCGAGCGTAGGGTCATAACAGTCCCAATAGCCATTGCGAAAAAAAGGACATGGGGTAAAAAGAGCCAAGTAATGGACTTGAGATGTGTTTGTAACCACTTTTGGCCAAAAAGGAGGCGTTGCCAAAACTTGCACGAGTATTCATCTTGCTGCGCACTGGGCAGCAAGTGGGCGTTCGGTTGTCCTCGTTGATTCAGATCGAAATCGATCAGCTACAGCCTATGCAGCAAGAGGCCATCTCCCTTTTGACGTCGTGCCGATGGAAGCAGCTGCCAAAGCAACAAGAAAGGCGGAGATTGTGGTAACGGACGGACAAGCCAGTAGCAATGAGGAGGAGCTGAAAAATTTAGTGGAGGGATCTGATTTAATTATTCTCCCCACCACACCACAAAGCAGATCAATAGAATTGACCATTGAAATGTCATCTATGCTCAACAAATTTGACATCCCGTATGCGGCACTAATCGTTAAGGCTGACGCTCGAAAGAAGTCGTCTATTCAAGCCTCAAGAAATACATTAAGTGGGTTTAATATCAAAGTTCTTAATTCGGAAATTCCACTATTAAATGCCTTTGAGAATGCTGAAGCTGAGGGTGTCACTGTGGACAAAGCTGTCACAAAGAGCGGACGTTCTGATAAGAGAAGGATGTTGGGTCTTTTTGCCTATTCAAAAGCTTGTACGGAGATCGAACTGTTAATGCCTAGACCAAAAATCATCCCCATGCCCATCGGCTGGAACGTTTCCCGTATTGAAGATAGAGTGGCTTAATTGAAGCAACCTGGTTTGAACAAAGTGACGACAGCCCAGTCCTAAACTGGGTAATATACTGTTTACTGAAGTACCGATGCTGATAGTATTGTTGAGATCTTTGGCATGATTAAAGCAAGCAATAAAGATATATTCGATTCAATCCTGCGTTTTAAAGGCCTCAAGCCCAGTGCTAGAAAGCGCACAGAGAATCAAGCAGGAATTAGTCGAGACTCAAGAAGACTGGCTGAAATCTGCTTCAATTGAATGTACCCACTGTAGAGAAAGAGATTGTAAGCAACCATCGTCCGGCATGGACATCGATGAGGAGTGGACTGAGATTCAAAAAAACAGGAGCACCGCTCCGATTGCCCATCAACTTGCAGCCAGCTATATGGAGAGGCGATTCTTACTCCAATATTGATTTACAACGAAACCGCATCAAGAGTTCAACGCGCCACTTAACAACCAGCCCGTAGCGCAGAGCTAGTGCAGATCTTGTGCACTAGCATAAAATCTTCTTACGATGCCGTAAAGAGCACACTCTAAAAACCCTAAAAACCAGAACAGGCTACAAGGCAACAATCAAAAAAAATGGATCTCAACTAAATCTCAAAAGAAGACAAAGTGCCCCTGAAGGGATCAACGAGATCAACTGTTATTAATGTTACCCTCTAACAAATTTTCGGCAAATACTTTTTTCTTAGAGATATCATTTAAGTCAAGCCACTTGTAACATCTAGACGACAAACGGTTTTCCAAGGCTGGACCTGATACCCATAAAGTAGGACTCAATAGCCCAATCCATCGCTTCACCTTTCTTTGAGCAGGGGTTCTGAGCTACAAATTCTTGCCTCAACAGCCAAATTTCATTCCATTGATTTCTAGCTTCATCTTTACTGAAGGGCTGTCCGTAAAGGCCATGAGCATTCATCTGAAGAAACCTGTTCGGATCCTTTAAATACTCATTCACTCGGTCCTCCCTTAAATGAGGGATCCATGAGTATTTGCGGTGATTTATTTCAGGCACTACTAACCGACTTCCAATTAATTACCGAAAAACGAAAATAACTACTGAGCCATGCTCAAGAAATTGAGTTAAGAAAGAGGATAGTTTGACAACAATCAACTCAATAATTATGGCCAATTCCTACCAAACTTTTGGCAAAAACCATCTACAACACTAAAACTTCTAGCAGATCAGAGCATGGAATTACATTGCCTTTCCAAGTCAGATCTAATCCGATAACACTTGCTCGATGACAGCAGAATGATACAGACGACATGACCAACACCCCCACGAACACGAACCCAGGAAGTTCAGATTCCAGGCATTTCCTCCTGATGTGAAACTGACGGGATTTCAAACTAATACATACTTTGTATGACCATATTTATCATCAGGAAAACTTCTATCGTCGAAGAAGAAACAGATGCTTATGGCAGAAGACTCACAAAAGATTTTAGATCCGGCCTGGTTCAAGATAGGTAGCTGATTGCTGTGGCAAGGAGACTCAAGTTGCAACGCGCTTCTGAGAGTTGCTCTGAACCAAAACAAGAGGTCTACCCATCCCTTGCAATCACAGAGATATTAATCTCACTAGCCACACACGAATCAATTCGAGGCTATTTGTGGGCTTCAGCTCGATGAATTGAAAGTCCCCCACAACACCAGAGAGAAGAGAGTTGCAGACGACTGAGATTTGACCTTGCCCTCCGATTAGATCTTCAGAGAAGCGCGACTCCTGCACACAACCAGGTTATCTGATCGCAAGGCATTGGAGTGCTGGTTGGTGAATTTCCGGCAAAAGGTCTGCCTGCACGACAGCCCCATAAGCACTGAGATGCACGTAAAGAGCATGGCACCGAAGAGCGTGATTGAAGCTGGAATGAAAGGCCGTTCAACAGTGATCACCATTCTTGTTGATCGTCGAGGTGAAAATAAGTATGTATCCCTACGGACACAGAAGACCTCAAACGCTTGTATGGGCTTGGGTAAAGAATGCCTTGGGGGGACATTCTTACGTAGAACGGTCAGTTGAGAAGACGACCGTTCTTTTTTATTGATCAAGAATGTAACCCGCACATAGATCTATCTGCGAGCAGTCTTGCTTAAGCAGAAGACTCTAACTTTCCATACTTACGGAGTTGATGCAATTCTTGGTGATGCAGTTTTCCCACAAGAAATACATGCTTAGTTCGCTGTATTGATCGCATGTCATCAACAACGTTCCGTGGCAACTTATACTTCATTTTTAGACTTGGTAAAATCTGATTGATTAACAGGTCTGACTTGATTAGCCCACAATCGGACTTTGTATATCAACCAACTTTCAACCGATATAAAATTGATGCTGCAGCTCTACTCTCTCTAAGACGACCGGAGAAACCGGCAAAAGTTCGCCCAGCATTTCCATCTATTCATACCAAACTAACAGAAAAAGGACTGATTCGTCAATCCAATTTGCAATCTCCCTTGGCCATATTAAACCAATTGAGGATGCACTGGAATGGATTGCATCTTGTAGCAAAGACTCATTTCTTTGATAATGATTAGAGTCCCTTCTGCTGTCGTATCACCCAGGCTGAAGCTGCTTGCTGTTGCTTCCATGCCACAAGTAATTTTTTGGCAATGGATTGCAACTCTTCAACATCTTTTGAGCGATCAATCTCTCGTGAAAATTTCTCAATTTCAAACATCTGTCCGACAGTCAAAGCAATTGGATCCATTGGTCTTTTTGCTTGGCCAACAAAAAATAACTCTTTCGTCCAATCAACGCAAATCAATCAAGTAGTTGTTGCAACCGATTTAACGGTTTTATGCTCAAGTCACTACATTCGTCTTGTTACAGATTAATGCCGAACAACCCTGATGACGTTGATCGGCACCGTTTATCACCCTAAAAAGCATTGTGCCAACAAGTTTTAATGCACTTATCCTGGGAGCAACATCTGGAACTTTCAAAAAAAGTATCAGACACTGCAGACAGCAACAAAGGTATCGCCCTTGCGCTTATGGGCATTGGCTTATCGATGCTGTCTAAGGATCTTTTGGCTGAAGAATTACAAGAAAATCAAGCTGCGAGCATCCACCAAATCAATCCTTATCAGTGCTGACTTAAATGGTGATCATCCTGTCATCAGCTCTGGCGGCCCGAAAGAGATCAAATTCAGGAGCATCGAGTCCTGCTTGATAGTCGTCAGAAAACCAAAGCCCCTCCATGTTCGGTGCTGTGAGTGCTCGGCTTTCATGCGGTCTCACTAGACCGTTTGCGCTGCCTAGACATCGACAGCTGACACGTTCTAATTGCAAAAGAGTATCAACAACAATTAGCCTCCTTGCTGAACAGAATCACTGCAAAGAATACAGCTATTGATTGTGATTCTCAACAGCAAATCTTGTCTTGATAATGTTCGGTTCATTCTCCTTACATCGTCGAAAAAATGTAATAGAACGGAGGAGTCCTCGTTTCGGACACCCTCATGACTCAATCCACAACCCAAGCCAAGATCAGCATCGCCACCGGACCTGCTGGTCGTGCCATGGCAGAAGCCATGTCACCGGAGATGGTCAGCCAGCTCCAGGCCCATCTCAATCTGGAACGGCAATCCTCTGCTGACTATTTCGCTGCAGCCGTCTGGTTTGCAGAGCGCGAACTCACTGGTTTTGCTGAACATCTGCGTGATGAAGCCAAGCAGGAGCAGGAGCATGCCGCAAAATTCGCCGACTATCTGATCTCCCGGGGTCAAACCGTTGAACTCGATACGATCGAAGCACCTCGCCAGACATGGCCCGATCCAGAAGAGGTGATCGCCAACGTTTTCAAGATGGAAGCGGATGTCACCAGTTCTGTGCTGCAGCTGTATGCCACAGCAGAGCGCGATGTTGATCAACGCACAACGGTTTTCCTTGATCCCGTTGTTGATGATCAGCGAGCCTCAGAACATGAAGCCGCTTACCTGCTGGGCCGGGTGAAGTATGCCAATGGTGAGCGTGCGGCGATGATGATCATTGACGCCGAACTCAGAGAAGATGAAGCGGAACCCGCAACGCTTCAGGGTTAAGACTCAGTTCAAGCTTCTTGAACGATGCGTTTTCAATGTGGTCTGAATACGGCATGGCCTCAAGTTGAGGCCATGCGGAAATAACCACCATGCTCTTTTTTAGTGCAGATCTGCAAGCAATGCTGAAACGGACGAGTAGAAACCTTCTATGCCCCTAGAGCAGGATTTCACCCGAATACATGGTTTTCGACTGAAGAGTGAATCTACAGCTAGCCAACCCGTAGGAAGCAAGAGCTTACGCAGGACTAAATTCTTGACCGTTGGAAGAATGGCCTCGCCCTCACCACTCAACTTGTTGACACTCTCCAAGATCAACCACTCCTCAACCCCACCAAACCCAACGTCATCAGTGCCTGATGATTGAGACCCTGCTAACGGCTTCGCATTGCCTGTGAGAACTCCATTACACCAGAGAGGCCATCTGGTTGGCCTGCTTGCAATAACAGCTTCACGACCTTCGATCCACCGGGATGCAGCTCTCTAGATCCCTTGATGCAAAGAAGAGGGGTGTGCCCGACTGAGGATTTCAAGACTTGCAGATGCCCGTGATAGCAGCGGCAATCGAGTAGGTCCACCAAAGATTGAACCTCTTACTGACGGCTGACTTATCGCTTCATCCATCGATCGATGAACAGCTTTAAACTGCCATCACCGATGAACTCGATCAGCGCAGATACCTACAGCGTCTGCAATATCCCACCCGAATCCGTTGTGTCAAACGATTCCCTAGATCTCCTCGACCTTTTTGATAAGTAACTCACTAGCTGATTAGGGACCATCGCATTGGCGGTGGACTTTGAAGGAGAAACGAGCGCAGCCTTCAGCAAGGCAACAAGCCTTAGCAGCTTGCTTGTTCACGAATCAAATTTTCTTTTGAAGTAGTTGATTGCGATTTCTTCTGGCTTAAAACCTTCCAATACAAGCGCAGCAAGCTCTAACAGCCATGACCTCCTCATCCGTTTCTGATATTGATGTCCATCAATCGAGCAAGGAAACAGCACGTCATAGCCCCTATGTCCAAGGGGAGTCTTTTCTTCTCTTCTCTTGATCTGGTACCCCGCTTCCTGAAGAATGTTGCGGGACAGCTCGTATGGGGTGACACACCGCTGAGCTGCCAACCGTTGAACCCTGCCAATGGCCAACCGTGTCTGATTGGAATCAACACTGCTCTGATCAGAACTGGCGACAAAGTTCATCAGCAGAAAACGATCTGTCTCACTAAGTCTGCATTGATCCAACCGACACTGCATTGCTGGATTGCTGCATTGATGATTTTTATTAGCAGCGATGCATTTCTCAGGGCTGATGATGCGCTAAGAATCACTGCTGCTATTGACGGCGAACAATCCAGACCAATCACAACTGAGTCATACAAAGCTGTTAATTGGCAGCACTACTGGAGAGGCAGGCAGCACCTCCAGCACATCACCGAAGGGTTGAAGAAGTTGAACTACCGCCCATAACTACTACCAAACGGATCTGGGATGGATCCTGGAAGATGTTTCAACTGATCAGCGGGAGGGCCCCTAAGGCATCAAGTAGTGGACTGGACTTTGTAAGCGTTCCCATTCGGATGGGAAGCGATAACAAACTGCGTCAAAGACAGAGCACATTCAGGACAGATCTTAGTGAGGATCAAGGCTTTCAGGATTGCACAGGGTCATTTGTGTGGCATGGTCTGCTCCTTTCCGATCATCAGGTCCACCTCATGGGCTTGCTGGTCATGATCCGCACCATCTGCGCTTTCGCTGCTGGTTTCACTCTGGCGGCATGGATTGGCTTTGATGTCAGCCCTAGCTATGTCGATAAGGACCGCATCCTTCGTGAACCTTTCGCCTTAATCCCGCTGGGTGCTGCGAACGTTGTCATCACCCTTGGCACTGGCGCTTTTCTATGAATCCAACGAGCACGTCAATGATCCGTACCACACTCATCACTGCAGCACTACTCACCACATCGACTCCAAATTCAGCATTGGCGTCAGAAAACCCTGAGCCTTGTCTTCAAAAGCCAGTTGTAATGGTGGTTGATGGAGTCACCAATGATCGTCAGCAGATGGCGATTTACGGGCAAGCACTAAAAGAATCGGGACTCCACCAACACGCTGGCTCTTATTACATGAACGATCCACGACCGATACGCATTCTTGAAGGGAACCGAGACCAGAATCATGTGACATTGCTGATCAATTTCCCTTCAGAATGTGCAGCGCTTGACTTCTGGAATTCTCCGATTTACAAGCAAAAAATCCTGCCTCTTAGAAAAAATGCCGGCGATTACACGATTGAACTCTATCGACTCCTTTGACAGGATCCGCATCACACTGAGGACATCATCCTTCAAGAGAATATCAGCCCATTTGATTGCATGAATGAGCGAATCAAAGGGTCATGGCACAAGGGTCATGGCACATTGGTGTCATGCGTCCTCGTCTATTCGAGCGCTTAACCACACCCTCCTGTTCGGTTTTAGGTATTCCCTCCGCGTGAACAACCGATCTAAATCAGAGGTATTCCTGCAAAGTCCATCATGACTACTCGTCCGGAATTACGTGAAGACGCCCTAATGATGGCAGTTGGCATCCTGCAATCAGCAAAGGATCCTGAACATCTTTTCAAGCATGCCAAATACTTATCTATGGCTACTAATAAATCAGAGCTTCAAGAGCAGGGTGTCAAACAGCTCTTGGATCATCCACAGCTTCAACCTTTGATAGAGGAACGATTTGCCATCCCGTGGCCCTCACTCGACGAGATGAGTGCAATGCCAAAAGGGAGCCTTGGTTTTTGTATGCAGCAAAGACAGAGAGGCCTGGGCATTGATCAGCTACCAATACCATTGCCAACAACGGACAAGAAGGAGGATTACGTCATGTACAGGACCTCAATATGTCATGACCTCCACCATCTCGTTCTGGGTCTACCAATCTCGGCAGGTGGAGAAGCATCAGACGCTGCTTACACCTTAATTAAAAAAAGGATGCCACTCCACTTAGGGTTGTTAACGACTTGGTTAACTCACGGACTCATTGAACCCGAAGAACATCGAATGATCTGGGAAGGAATTTGTTTCGGAGCGAGGGTTGGTTTAGATGGGCCTTTCTTAGATGCTTATCGTTGGGAAGAAGGATGGGAGCGCCCCTTGGAAGACTGGCGAGCGGAACTTGGTCTTCTTCCTCTCCTGGAAAAGTCTCCTTTTCCAGATGAAGTCCATCGCTGGGAGGCACTTCATCCTGACTGATTCACTCGCGTGAAGACCCAGAGTCAAAGAACTTTATTCTCAACTGCAGCCAATATTGATGCACACTTTCATGAGGGCCTTTAACTTGCTTGTGGTCAACAAGCAATAAAAACCCTTGTCATTGCACGGCTAGAGAATACTTTTTGCTAATTGTAATCATACTAATTCCGCGCCAATTCACAGCTTCCGTCAGAATCTAAAACTAGTTTTCAATACCCCTCCGAAGTTATTAAATGTACTGCCAGGAACATTAAGGTCTATACCGGTCACGGCGCCAAGAGGGCGACTTAGGTAGTAGATCGCAGGCGTAATCGTGATGTTATCGGACACCTGAAATGCATACCATAATTCCCATGCATAATTCCCGTCAGCAATAAAATCACTCCCATTAAATTGATCGGATACGTTCTCCCAACTGGTTACGAAAGTTGGCTGCCCGACGGCTATTCCCAACGTATTACCTTTCAAGAAAGTATCGGCCCATTCCAGGCCGACGTACCATGATTGAGAAACTGCAGTATTAAAAAACTTAGGGCCAGAACCCTCAACCAACTGAGATGTATTCTTTGAAATAATATTACTATAGCCCCATCCAAGACTAATGCTGGGGATCCACGAAGGTTCCTTGGGAGTCCACCATGCGCTTAAGCCAAATGAATTTGAATTGCCAAATTCGGAAAGCGAATATGCAAATGGAGTGGCCGATCCTCCATAGATACCAGCACCATTTTCGCCTGAAGAATAGTTGTAAGCAGCAGCTACTCCCCAATTATTGGGTGCATATGCAATTTGAACCGTACCGTTGGACGCTGCTCCGTTAGTCGCAATGCCACCGATGCTGGGGTTGGAATTTGCACCCCCATCAAAGGCGTTGGAGTAAGCACCATCGAAGGCATCACCACCAGTCACAACATAGTTTGCACTGATACTAAAGGCATCCTTTTCGAACGAAAGACCAGCACCTTGCCCCAGGGCGAGGTTATAGGCCTGAGGGGCACCGGCATAGGCAAAGAAGGCAAGAATAGACTCAGTGGTGTAAGCACTAGGCCATACCGCCAGCATTTCGTCCTGACGAACTAAGGCACCTAAAGTAATTGTGAGATTGTCCCTGAATGGGAATTGATAAAAGAGGCGATTGACGCTCAATGAGTTCGACTTAGAAGGCTCTTGGAATGCAACTTCTAATTCATTAAGACCAACATATGTGTCCTCGCCAAATACAGAATTCGAAAAGTTGCCAGCACGCAGCATGGTGCGCAGTAGATCCTTACCCGTGAAGCTGGTGTCTATATAGATCCTCTGATCGTAATTAAAGGTGGTGGCACCAGTTAATGCAGCAGCTTCGTCTGCTTTAGGCGTTTCAGATGTGCCTAATCTCTTCCATACACCACCAATTTTTTCGAAAAGCTCTTCAGTTCTGCCTTGCTTGGCATCGCCACCAAAGCTGTTCGCACCAATCACGAAGGTGGCTTGACCTTTCAGCTTGGTGGTGGTGGAGAACTGAGTGGCTTCCAGTTCACCAACACGGGCTTCCAGTCCGTCCACACGGCCCTTGAGGATGGCGAGTTCCTTCTCGAACTCTTTCATCAGGCGCTTGAGTTCGTCGGTCACTTCGGTGACGCGATCGAGACAGGCGTTCAACAGAGCAGCCGCTTCAAAGCGGGTCATCGCCCTGTTGCCGCGGTAGGTGCCGTTGGGGTATCCAGCGACGCAGCCGTAACGCTCGATCAGGTTGCTCAGGGCCTGATAGGCCCAATCCGTGGGGTACACATCAGAAAACTGAGTGATGCTGGTGACTTGTTCACCAGTGGCGGTGTAGTCAGATACACCGTTGATGTTGAGCTCAGTGGCGTTCGCAGCCATAGGGGCCAGAAGGCCAAGAGCTGCTGGAGCCACCAGCAGTTTGTGGAACAGTTTCATTTTCGGTCCTCACACCAAAAACTTGCGTTACTCAGACGCACTGCTTCGATCCTCAACAGTGCCAACGAACCATCCCGTTTACGCATCCTGCGTGCAATCGATTGGGGTCAGTTTCAGCTTTGCTGCTAATCGGTAGGCACTAAAAACCCCGCTCGTGGCGGGGTTCACATCCATAGATTTGAACTAGACATTCAACTATCTTTCTTCTACTCCCATCCAAATTTAAACTTTAAGAATCCTTCTCTTTGGATAAACGTTTTTTATTAGCGTTCCATTTCTTCTTTTTTCCAAACCACTTTAGTTGCCATTGTCTTGCTCCTGCTTGTGCGCCAGAGGCTCTTTGTAATCCGGAAAAGACGCGATGCTTTTGCCTTGCCAAGGCGTTGTGTTGAACAAATTCTTGAGTTGCACTGACTCCATTAAAGAAACTTGAGGCAAGAGTCAAAGACAGGAGAGTGAGCATGCCAATTTTTCTGTAATTTTTAAGGTCCATGATTCAAGGTGCTGTGGAGTCTTTGCCTCCTGTGAACTCACCTTCTCAGGACTCAACAGATCACTCGATGACCCAGCTCAACCGTGGCTTTGATGTTGCGTACCAAGACCAATCCATTCGCTTCCCTTGCATTCATCTTTCCTGCCCTAATCAATGGGCATCCAGCAGCTTTGAAGTCACCGTGCTGCAGCGTCACCGCTTCCTCGTGCTCGGCGTTGTCGGTTGGATAGAACCTGCCAAACCATTGTCTAGGCCTCCTTTGAACCACACCCAAACCTTTGTGCGGGCCTAGCTCATGCTGATCTCCCGAAGCAGCTGACCCAAGGGGCAGCAGGCAGTGCAGCATGGTGAATCCAACGAAGACCAGTGGCATGGACCCCAGCATGACTCCGGGGCGGAATCAGCACCCCGACTGCACTTCATTGCTCTGTCAGCTCTGCTTCATCGTTCGGATCATCGGGCATGCCTCTGTCGCGTGATCGCCCCCACCTCCTTAGGTCCTGGCGTGAGTGGTTAAGAGGGACCCTCGATGCTGCCTTCATGGATCTGTTGCCATGGCTGTTGATGTCATGGATCGGAGGATCCGGCCGTGTGTTGGTGGGTGCTTGCGTTGGTTTACTGCTCACAGCACTGGCTGTACTTCTGCGGGGATTGCCCTGGCGCCTGCTACAGCTTGAGGCCCTGGCCACCGTCACCTTTTTCTTGTTTCTGGTGATGGCCTTGCTAGCTCCAGCCAGTAGTCAGGACTGGCTGGCTGAGCATGCTGATCAACTCAGTGACAGCCTCTTCATGGCCTTTGTACTGGGGGGAAATCTGCTGGGCCGCCCCTTCACCGAGGACTATGCCCGCATGGAACTGCCGGAGCATCTGCTTAGACAGGCTCCTTATCGCAAAACCATGATGGTGTTGGCCTGGGTCTGGTTTGCGGCTTTCGCACTCCAAAGTGCCATGGGGCTTGTGGCTGATCTGGTCTTTGATCAGCCCGATGAACTCTGGTGGGGATGGCTGCTGCCCCTGGCGGTGATCATGGCCGCAATGACGTTCACCGAGCAGTTCACAGCATCGAAACGTCAGCAGAGTCGCTTGTCATGGCGAGCCTGTCTGATCTGGTTTCCGACCTATCTGATCCTTTGTAGCGTCATGGTCCTGACCACGGGAGCTGGGATCTGGCTGGGAGTTCTGTTACTGGGGTTGGGACTGATCGGCACAGGTCTGCGGTGGCGAAAACCCCAAACAAGTCAGCACTAAATCGTCTTAACGGTGTTTTGGTCGGGACTGTTTTTTCAGACCTGCAGATGTGCGGAACTCTCACCCGATCAGCAGGGCTTCACAGAAGCCAGCCAGCGGGTCAAGCGCTGCACGCCCAAGTGGTGAACTGGCTTCTCGGGTGTAATCAAGATCACATGCTGTGATGATTTAGCGCATCACAAAAGACATACATTGCTGCAAAAGTAAAAAAGTCAAAGCAGCAGTGCTTTAAAAATCAACCCATCTCAATTAACATCATGAAATCTTATTCACTAGCAAGCATGCTTTCCCAGCTCGCAGTTTTGGTGCCTGTGATTGGATCTGGATTCATATTTGCTGCTCCAGTCCAGGTAAATGCTAAAACATATTCGTGTATTTACGGAGAGGCTTTAAATGATCCGAATTGCACAATATTTGCATTGATTTGCAATGCTAGTGATAAAAATACCGGCACTTCTTTTCCGGGAGGTCAAACTTGCGATATTCCAGACAAAGCCAAAGGTCGTGAGATAAATAAGTTGCGCAAGTATTCTCGGCCAACACGTCGAAACACAAGGAGGCTAAAAACCACTGCAAGTACGAGATCTCGATAAGAATTTAAACTGGCATTTTTTACACATACCCCGCTAAATGCGGGGCATGTCTATTGCCTACCTCTAAAAGGGTGGTGAAGGCGCATCCAACATACGAGTGAAAGTGCATTTGCAGCAGATAGCCATAGGCTCAGACTGATTCGATGGGAACAAAATCTTCTTCGGTGCCATTGTTTAACACCCCGCAAAAAGCGGGGTTTTTTATTGCCTGCTGAAGAGCAGCAAAGCTGAAACTGCCTTACGTAAACGTGAACGTTTTTTACCGGCAGAGCTGAAAGCGAACAATGCTGCGGGTCAGGCCTTTTTCGGACCAGTTGGGCATCACCCTCCAAGGGGTGTGCACCGTGAGCACGTCGCCGTCGATCGCGAAAAAGCGGGTTTGTTCGGTACCAACCCACTCGGGATTCCAAGCTACATCCACCTGTGTGATCCAGCGGTCACTCTCGAGGCGGTAGATGCCGGTGTAGGCGATCATGCTGCTCAGCAGGGCCGAGCGCTCTTCGGCGTTAGAAGCCGGTTTGCGCACCTCTGCCGAGAGCATGAAGGAGAGACGGCCTTCCGGAGTGAAGATCACATAACCAGTGGGCTGATTGCCCATCGGCGCAAACGTGTAGCCGTTGGACTGTTGCTCGACGTCGTAGCTCAACAGCTGCCAGGCGCCAAGAACGGAGGGGGACGTAATGGCTTGAGCGGACTGAACCGTACTGACGATCACAACTGAACCTATTTCTGTGCGGCAACCTAACGATCGTGGTCCAGCTTCGACAGCCTTAATCGAGGCAATCCTGTGCAATTGATGCCATGGAATGGCGATCCGGTAACAACAACAACGAAATCAATCAGCGGGCCCGAGCCCGGAAGGGCGTTGATGTATAGCTATCGATCTCCCGACAAAACATTCACTAGCCTCGCCACTAGAGCGGTTTTTTTATTGCAGCGGGGAATGCTTTAAGCAGTTACCTCTGATCAATGACCCTCGAAGCACAGATGATGCTGGCTCTACATCAGGAGCTACTGATAGCGCGACGGGCTAATGACGCTGAGTGCTACAAGGCTTGGTTAGCCCTTAGCAATTAAGAGCTTGGAGGAGATGCGGCTGGCGAGGTCGAGTCAAATTGGATGGTGCCACTTTTAGTACTAAGGCAGAACAGACGTTTGTTTTCAGAACTGAACAACTCGCGCAGCCTATGAGCGGGTCACCTAACAAGCCGCACAACCATCATGCGTGATCGTTACGCCGTCGAACCTGGCAACGAACTCCAAACCGTCACAGTTGGAGCAACCTACATCGGTGATCTGACCTGTTCTCACAGTCAGCACAAGTTGATCTGCATCAGGCGCACTGCCAAGAGTGTGTAGATGAGCGTTGTCGATGCGCCCTACATCAACGGCAATGGATTAATTCAAAGCGACGAAGCATGGCGCGTTCCTCGTCGCTCAAAGATCAAGTGGTCTGAATACAACGGCAAGCTGCAAGAAAGCACGGTTACTGACGGCTGAATATTCGATGCAGACGGCATTGATAACAGCAACGAGCCAAAGAGCTATTGATCAGCCGATAACCATCACCGCCCCCTTCGCGGGGGCTTAATCACCATGACTGTTACTTCACCGCGCACAATGAAAATAGATGCTCATCTCTGGGCAGAAGTTAAACGAATCGCTGCATTTGGAGATCGATCATCATCGTATGTCGTGAATCGAATGATTGAAGCCAGCCTGAGTGATGACGCAGACGAATTAACACCTAAAACCTAAAAACCATTCAAGGAATCAGTATCATGGCACGTAAGAAAATATCACCAGAAACACTGCATCAATTCATTAGGAGCACTTAATTCCTGATACTGCTCAGGGTTACGAAACTGTTTGTCAATTCACTGAAGAATATGAATTAAGTGCAGGCGCAATTTCTAATCTATTAGCAGCAAAGAAACATCTTCAAAACGCAATGGCATACGCCAAAGCTTGTGAAGTCATCGTAGATTATGAGGTAGAAGACTGATGAATCTACAACGGCATCTGTTCTAGTAGGCATCTGAGGGGTATCCTGATGGGGCCCCTGAAGGAATCAACCGCTATTGATTTTGGCATCAAGTGATTCAACCGTAATGCCGTTGAATTACGCACATTTCAAACGCATGGCTTGAGCAAGACATTGTTGATGAATCATGCTTTGAACTGGGATTCACTTAGGAAGGTGTTGTCCTTGTAAGCAGGCATGATTGCTCCACAAGAAAGGCGATGACCTAAAAGGAAATAGCTAGGGATAGGCAAAGCCCAACACAAACATACAAGATAAACTTTTGTAACAGCTACCTGATGCCCATCAACTTAATGCCAAAAGTATAAGCACTTAAGTTCAACAACATGGAGAAATTAAAATCTCATCAATTTCTCAGCAGATTCCAAAGACGTCAAGCAGATCAAGGATATAAGGAGTCTAAGTTTCTTCAATCGACATTTTTTTTCAGCCTGTTATTTCTGTTGGCATACAGTGCTGATGCGACTGCATTAAGCGCAAAAGCTGAAACCGAAGAGTCATCTCAATACACAATAAAAATCATCAATAATAGCGGCAAAACAATGTATATTCAAAGCAGGAGTCAAGATGGTTTTTATCTATTCCCAACACCTTTTACTGATCTGCCCATTTTAGAGCCTAATAGATTATCGTACCTTAAAGGGAAAAAGACTCAATGGCTTCCACTGGACAGCAAAACCCCATACTTCATAGATATAAAGGCTACTAATTCAACCACTGCTAAATATAATTCTGTAATAATAAATTTTGCTGCAACAACAGGAGGGGAGCCGAAAACGAATGAAACCTGGTCAGGTACGTCGGGATTATTCGATGGATATTATGCAAATGCAGAATTCACTGCCACGACAAGCAATCTAGATTTTGATACAACAAATGTTGACGCATTCAGTATCCCTTCCAGGTGGACCTGTAAAAAAGGAACGGAGACTTGCGACATACAAATTGGGGCAAAAACTCAGCCACAGAACCCCATGGGCAACCCTATTAAGAACCCTATTAAGATAGATAAGACTAGCAAAAGAAATAGCAATGGCGCTAAAGTTACTTACGAGTATACGAGAGATGGTATTTTTCGTGGATATCAGAATTACGTCAAAAAACACAGTATAAACAGTGTCAAAACATGGCAAAAAGCAATAATCAAGGATAAAACATTGAGTCAATACAAGGTCTTACTCAACCCAAACCATCTAACATCTAATAGCAGCTATAACCAATACAAAATCATAGGGATCCATCCTTTTGATACTGGATTAAAGCAAAACCTCAAGACGGCGATGACTAGTAAGTTTATTATCTCCGGTGCAGCAGGTGGTATCGAGAAAAAGATACCTTCCTATAATTACATAGCAAGTAAAACACCGTTGTCTCCTCAAGTATTAGGATTTTCTAGCATATCCAACATATCCAATAAAGGAAGTAAAGTAATTGATTTTGGTAATACTGTTGGGCTGGGGAGAATGTATGACAATGGTAGTGTTATGGGACTGAAATTCACTCAATGTACTGAAAAAGGTAGCAGTACAACAGGTTGCACACTACCTAAAGATGTAGCGATGCCGACATCATATTTGGCGAATCCTTACACTCTTAACACAGTCATTACCGGCAACAGTGAAACGAAAGTAACGAAATCCAATCCGCCTACAGGGGCAGGATCAAATAAATGGCAAGGTTACAAGAGTGGAAAGATTATTCTCAAAAAACAAGACGCCAAAAATGTTAAACCAGGAATGTTTCTCGTATCTGCAGGTACAGCAGGTGGCTATGCAATTGATCCAAAAAAGAACCTGCCTTACAGCGCTATTTACGTTTCATCCAAAGAACCAACTAGCGGCTCAGAGACAACAACAACAGTAAATCTGAAATCTGAGAAATGGACCAAAAATAATATTTGTCCTTCAGGACAGAAATGCAGTGATTGGGGGTACATTCAGCAAGGGCCTGCACTGCTGAACCAACCTATCGTATTTTCATGGGCAAATGATGTTAATTACAACACAAGTCCTGCCAACCAAATCTTTGGCAACTCTGGAGTATTTGCAATAAATAGAAATGATAAGAAAAAGTACTGTGGCGACAAAGGAATGGACGATTGTGATCAATCCACCATCATTGGCAACTTAAGGAATCAAGTGGTTACGGCACTAAACAGAGGGTCAGTTACACAAGGATTGATTCCTTCTGGTAAACCTGTTAATTCTGTTAAACCTGTTAATGAAGAATGGGGGAACGTAGCTAACTGGTATAAAGATAACCACAAAAATCCAAATAATTATAATCTTTATGCTGGGTATTTGCATACAAGCGGTGCAACACTTGAAGCCAACACAGATTCAAACGTTACTACTTTCACGGGTGCTGCTTATGCCTTTGGCTTTGATGAAAACGCAAATCTTGTACCGAATAAATTTCAGGCCCAAGTACCCGCTGAAAATGGAAATATTGAGCCAGGATCGGTAATTACTCTTACATTAAATCCTTGGGGAGATTCTTCTGAAAATGCTCTTTCGAACTGTTCTTCTGCGTGTTGGAGAGGAGGGAGTGGTCAATGGAGTTCACCGAAATCTTGGAGTGATCAGCAACTGCCAAATTCATCATCAATCGTAGAATTTAATTCCGCGTATGCATCAGATAAAGGTGGCGTTGTGAATATAGATACAAAACTAGTTTCCGTCGAGGCTCTTGACCTCAGTGATGGGCCAGGAGCATTTCTTTTTGATGGCAATGCAATAACTTTATCGGGTACTTCCGGAATATACCCCTATGCGATTAGTAATAGTAGTGGCAACAAATTAGCTTTCAATAATGCTATTCAACTTAAATCCACTCAACCTCTGGATATTAATACATTTTCAGGTGATATTATTATCAATAAAGACTTGGGTGGAGATTCTGGATGGATCAAAACGGGTGCAGATAAAATTCGCTTCAATCAAGTCAACGCATCTGGAAAAGGTCCCATACACATTTGGGATGGCACATTAGTTTTAGATCAATCTGATCTGACAAAAGCGCAATCAATTTCATCTAAAGAAGCTGGAAGCATCATTGGCTCTGGTTCATTACCAGGTACCGCGGAAACTGGATCTATTCAAGGAATGATAAGCCCTGGTGGTCATGGAGTTGATTATGGGCAAATTGATTTCAAGGGGAATCTTAGCCTTGGTGATGGTGCTTATGTTTCTATGCGTACATTAAATGAAGACTTGTCTTTTTCTGATTTAATTCGAGTTGGTGGTGATCTATCAATTTCAACTATAAATACTGAGATTGATGCAGTTGCACCCGATAATTTCCAGGTTGGCGATGCCTATGAACTAATAAAATATGAAGGCAACCTGTCTGGGCAATTTGCCGATGAATTGCTTTCTGAAGATGCAAAGATTATATATGACTTAAGCGCAAAGTCGATTAAAATTGTCCATGCTGACGATCCCAATCCAACTGGATGTTTAAAATATGGCATCATAGAAAACCTAAATAATAGTACAAGTAGTACCTTGTGTGGAGGAGAGTTTCTAACTTTGCAATCTGGGAATTACGAGCAAGACTTAAAACTTGACATCACACCAAGTAATCGAGAAAATCGAATCAATAATTTGGGAAATTATGTAAAGCTTGATGGGATCATTAGTGGTGAAGGAAATGTTGTTTTTGAAAATACCAGTCAATTGCCCGGTATTGTAGAACTGGCGAATAACAACACTTACACAGGATCTACAACAGTTAGAGGAAATACCGGCTTAATCGTGAACGGTGACATCTCTAGTTCATCTCAGCTCACTGCTACAACTGGCAGCACTATCTCTGGAATTGGCTACCTGCCTAAAACAATATTAAATGAAGATTCAACAATTTCTCCTGGAAATTCAATTGGTACGTTGACGGCAGAAGGATTAGATTTAGATAACGCCACGATTCAAGCAGAAATCCAAGGGCCTCAAAATGATCGGATAGAAGTTACTGGAAACGTATCTAGATTTAAGGGTAATGCGAACTTGATTGCTTTTGGTGGTGGTCAACCTTGGCCGAATTTCAATTACACAATTATCAATGCGCCCAACAGCACAAATTTTGCGGATTCAAATAGTCTCAAACTTGAACCGATAGGAGTTCAAAGCGCTCTATTGCAAGCTGGCGCCAATTTAACCCAGAATGCTGATGGAAATCCTAAAACATTTGATGTGCAGTGGAAGGCAAAGGATGATGTTGGAGTTACTACAGCAGCCATGAAATATTTGAACAACGATGGGGCTAATCAGCTTGCAACTGCAGGAGTGTTTGACCGCGTTTTCGATTCTATCTCTAGAGCTTCGAATAACAATATGAATGATTATGGAGAACTGATCGAGGACACTGGATTTACTACTGGTCAAGCCATAAAGGCTGGTATTACACCAAATTTTCTAAAGGCTACATCGAAATTACTAGGACTTAATTCAACAACTCAGCTTTCAGCCGCAGTGAATTCATTATCTGCTCAGACCTATGCCTCATTCCAAAACGTTGCTTTGCAAACGATGAAGCGTCAACGTGAGATTTTGATGGCGCAATCGGGTAACTGCCTAAATGTTGGATGGGTAGTTAATGCTCCCTCTGACAAAAAGGAAATCCAAACGAACTCTCCGTTATGTGTTTTTGGTGATGTTGCCAATACTACCAGTACCGTTAACAATTCAAATGGATTGTCTGGCTATGATTTCGGTATTTTTAGTAGTTATTATGGTTTGGAATATTTCCCATCTGAAAACTGGGTGATTGGTGCTTCCTACGGATATGGAAATTCATATTTGAACAATATGTCTAATGTTTCAGGTTCCATTACTGCAGATGTCAAGAGTGGATCAATATACGCTATGTATCAACCTTCAGATAGGTTGAAGATACGTGGTTTTGCTGGGTATGGAAATTTCCAGTCTTCAGCCAAGAGAAGTATTCCTTTTCTTGCCGATGATTCATCCATCGATAGTTCGCCTGAAGGAAACGGATATACCTTTGCCATTAATGCAGATTATATTTTCAAGCTCAATAAGTTATCAAAAAGCCCTCAAATCTATTTGAAACCAATGGCTGGCTTTGCGTGGACAGGTTATCAGCAAAATTCTTTTAGTGAATCTTCTACCGGGGCACTGGCGCTTAATGTGCAATCAAATACTTCGAACAGTCTTCTTGGCACTCTTGGAGCTGAGGTCTTTTCTGACCCAATCCCGCTTAATAGTAAACAAACTGCATTCATTATTCCTCGGTTAGCTGTTGCTTATCAAGTTGACGCACTTGCAAACTCATCAGAACAAAAATCACTGCAATCTTCCTTCCAGTCAGCTCCTGTAGCTGGCACATTTACTAGCGAAGGTCAGAATTTAGGTGTTAATTCAGTCCTTGTTGATGCTGGCGTCGACCTAATAATTTCAAAAAACATATCTTTATACGCAAACTTGAGCTACGAAGCCTTTTCAAATGGTTCTCAAATTGGCTATGGAGGTGGCATGAGATATACTTTTTAATTGCAGCTATTACTACTTTATTGATATAGAAAGCAATCTTGGCTAATCAAATTTGATAAATAGATTTTGTCTATCTTTTTAAAATATTGGATTGTTGTTCCAAGGCTTTACCTCGATGGTGCTTTAAGGTCATTCGCATACAACCGAAGGTCTAGTGATACAGGCAAAGAAGTAAGTGTTCAGCAGTGGGGAGAGTGGGGCAAATACTAAATACTGATGCAATATCTATACACCAAACCCACCGAAAGAAACCAAAAAATGCCAAAGACTAACGGTGCAATTAGGATTTATTTTGACGAATTAGGTGACTCACTAAATATCCCAATCACAATAAAAAGGATGTTGAGTATTCCTATCAAACCGTACTACTCACCACCTGGGCAGACACTAAAAAATGACTTTGGCACGTTTTGGGGTTGCGCCTTCACCACTTTTTCAGCGATGGTGCCAACTGGAGCAATCAATCAATGAAAAGTCTCGGGCGTGTTGTTATTGGTACTGCTGTTGGCGGTCTTCTGGCTGCGGCGGCGTTCTTTGCAGTTGATGGGCTGATTCCATAATCGTCTGAAGCTCAAATGGATAAGCAGTGGTGGCAACAAGAGATAGGAGAAACAGAGTGCAATCAGCGATGGAAAATGCTCAATATATAGACAAAGAATATCTCAATGAAGCGAGATATTTTGTCAGCAACTTAAACACAGTATGGGAGATGACAAAGGACATAAACGACCTCTGCAGTCAAACAGCTAAAGGCAGTATCAATCGTGAGCGAAAAATGATTTACCCAGGGTCCTTTGATTCAGCCGAAGTTCTCATTAAGACTAAAGGCAAGAAGTTGATTATGTATAGCAAAGATAATTGCTTTGGAGATAACACAAGAAGAAGACGACTAGTTCTGGGTTTATCACGAAAATGAGCTGTCGCCATCACCACTGAGGCGTGCAACGCTTCCACCCGCCAATGCCAAGCTAAAGCCAAGTCATGACCTATTCAATGAAACTGTTCACAGCACTTGCTACAGGTTCAATCTTTATTGCTGCTCTGCCCGCTTTTGCGGATGATAATTATGGCGGGTTCACTACGCCCTCTAAGAATATTTGGTGTGCTAAAAGGGTTGATCTTCAACCAAGTATTCCCATATCCGTCGAATGCGATGTTGCCAATCATGCTTGGAAAGAGTGGATTCAAGATGGTGACCTGAATGGTTATCATGGGAATAGATTTATGATCCCAGGCACTGGCCCTGCAGAAGCAATAGAGAGTTCAGATACAATGGTTGGTAGTGCAGCTCCTGTTTTGCAATATGGACAGAAGGTTACCTTTGGACATCGTCCTGAAGACGGAACTATTACCTGCATCTCCGAAAAGATCGGGCTTACATGCACTAATAAAAGTGGTGGTTTGATGCATTTAAATCGTGAGTTCTATGTTCTTAACAAGCCAGTACCTAGGTAAGTATCTGGGCTTTTAAGATTTAATCAGACACCTTAGGCAAGTCTTCTGCGACTAACCGAATTCGGTTAGTTTGACTCTTTTCTATCTGCACTTAGAGATGTTCACGTCAATCTGAAATCAGAATAGCGCAGTCTGTACTTATTAGGCAGTAGCGTTTTCATTGCTCTTAGCGCGCAATTAGCCAAACGATTGCTCACAACATGGGCATCATCCGACCATTGTTTGTAGGAGGCTTGCCTGCTGTTGGTTGCATCACAAAGGGGAATGCTTTAAGCAGTTACCTCTGATCAATGACCCTTGATATCCAGATGAGGTTCTGCAGTTTCCTCAAAAAGTGGAATCCGCCTCCATACAGAAAGTACGTAAGGGAGAAGGAGTTGGCAAAGAAGCACTTTATTCCGCTAGACCCTTGAACTCTTCCAAGAGAACTCTGTTGAGTCGGTCATCACATCCAACAACCAGTTGCGGGTAAATCGTTCCTTGCAAATAAGGTCGATACGCAGCAGAGCACACCACCATGGTTGCCTCTCTCCATTGCTTCAGGGCCTCTGGTGAGAGTTTCTTTTCAAGTGCTGCTTTGGACTCATCCAAACTTTTGGAGGCGCACCACCTCATCTCAACGGTGTTGTTCCCCGGGCACTTGACGTCTGGTTGCTCTGCCTTCGCTGGCATCAGCGGCAGCAATATCAGCAGCAGAAGTGCTCTCATTTTTTCTAGGACTTGCTCAAGCACAGCATCCTGCACTCGGTCTTGGAATGCTTTGGCTTCTTGCTCTGGCGCAAGCGCATCAGCAGCGGCACGCAGTGCATCAGCAGTTATCTGACGGGCACCTGGACTGGTGAAGAGCAAATCCCCCAGACCAACGCCAACTAGAACTTTCAGCACCGTGCTGCCTCCTGTTCAGCAATGATTCGTCGAATCGTTGAGAGCGCGAGTCCCGTCTGCTCACGAATGGAGCGATAGGAGCATCCTTCATCCCTAAGGCGAAGCCCCAAGCGTTCCTTGGCTTCGTTGGTTTTCGGGCGACCGCCCAAGTTCCCGCCTGCTGACCTTCGTCCGTATAACCCGAAGGTCGGAAGTTTCAATCTCCCCCCCCCACCACCAATTGCCCCCCCGCCACGGAGGGGGTTTTTTAATGCCTTACAGGGTTGGTTGGAACCAACGCCCCTATATGGCATCAGCCTCAGCGAGGAAACCATTCACCGCATCGAGATAGGCCTGATGGGCGTCGATGTAGGTCTTGTGGCCAGCATTGGCCAGCACCACCAGAGCAGCATGGGCACCAATGCATTGCCTGGCCTGATCCAGGGTGTGCGGTGTTGCTGTGTCGTGCTCACCGCAGAGCAGCAGGGTGGAGACCTGGAGCGAAGCGAGCTGGGGGAACAGATCCACATCGGCCAACAAACCACTGGCCCTGAATTCAGTCTCCCCCCACATCGTGCGGTAGAGATGGCCATTGCTGCGCTGTCGCTCGCGACGTAACAGCTCAGGGGGAGTGGGCAGTCGACAGAAATGGTGGCGATCAAACACCGCTTCCACCTCAGCCGGGGGCTGGCCTTCCGTCTTCAGGGCAGCCAGCAGCAGCGTGGAGTCAGCGAGCCACCGCACTGTGGAGAGCAGTGGCGATGACAACACCAAGCGTGAAACCCGATGGGGATGCTGCAAGGCGAACTGCGCCATCACTGTTCCGCCCCAGGAATGGCCCAACAGGTGAACCGTGCCCAGCTCCAGCGCATCAAGCAGCCTGAGGGGTTCAACAGCAAAGCGACTGAGCGTCATCTGATCAGCCGATAGGTCTGCTGGTGAACAACAGGAACCGAGTTGGTCGTAACAAATCAGGGGGCGCTGATCTGCAATGGAATGCAGTGCGTCATAGAGGCCGATGCTGCTGCCCCCGGGGCCGCCATGGGTGATTAGTAAGGGCGTGCGTGCAGCGGCTTCATCGTTGTGGGGCCGGTAGGAGCGGTACTGGATGTCTCCACCTGGCACAGCCACCATCGCGACCGTTTCAAGCGAGTGTTGATGCCATGCCATGCGGAACGCATCCCGCCACTGGATTCAGCATGGATGATGGCGTGGCCCCCTTGCGCAGCAGGACGGCTGAACTGCACTCGCGAATCCCGGCATCTGTGCCATGCGGCCGGATTTCTTGGACGTGGTGGCGGTCAAGCCGCCCAGTGAGAAGGCCTACCTGGCGCAAGTTCTCTTTGTGGAAAGCGGAGCCAGAACCGCTGAACCCAACTTCCTGCAGGTCTGCCGCGAGCCCGACTGCGCGGTGATGAGCATTTGCCCGAGCCAGATCACCCAACCACTAACGCGCGGTCCCTAGCCAGAACAGCAAGACCTCAGAAGACATCGCTGGTGACAGCACTAAATATGGTCCACAATGGCTGCTCCTGGGCCATGGTCTTGCTGCCGATTTCGGTGCCATTGGCCTCGCGGTCCCTGTAGTGGGCCTCGGAAATCGCTTTCCAGTTGATGCCACCGGTAAGGGTTGGCACGCCTGGGGCTTGTTCGTCTTCGGCTTCCTCGGGGTGAAGCTCGCGCTACGCTTCGCTCGATAATTTGGGCTTATCGCCGCTGGTGGCCGCGACCAACGCCTTCAGCGTTTTGATCAGTTCACCAATGCAGCCGACCTCCCACTGAATGGGCAGCGTTTTGGTCCATTGGGCCTTTTGGCCATCGGTGCCAAAGCGAACCCGCAGCTTGACCTTCCCTGTTTGCTCCATCACCGACCACCCGCGTGGGATGCCGGCCTTCTTCATGTCTTCTTTGAGGTGAGGGCGGCAATCGAGGGCCACCGATGGTTGCTTGCTTTGACCATGCACCCTTCTGAGCAGGCCTTGATGCCGCGATTCTGCCCGGAAAATGGTCTAGCAATGGTCTAAGTGACCAAAACCAGGCTTTGCAGGCTTCCACGGAAACCCCAAAACCCTTCATATAACTAACGCCCCCTGTTGGATTCGAACCAACGACCGGCTGCTTAGAAGGCAAGAAAATTCACAATTGGAGCCTCGGTTTTTCAAGCTATTACTGGGATCTCTGATTTAGGGGCGCCCTTGGGACCCCTTGAAAATGCCGATAGTGGTCCCGTTTTCAGGGGGGTGGGACCACTTTTTGGGGCCCGTTTCTGCTCCAAGTCATCTATGTCGAAGGCGGTGCCAGGTTCAGCGGTCCGAACTTTTCACGAGTGCATGCCCTACTAAACCGTGACGCTTGCCATAGCTAAGACGTAGTTGTTCGCGCGGGGCACCATGGCTCACGCAAAGCTCACTAATCGGGCTGCTCGCCTTATCCGTCCTGCAGAGCGCTCTGAGGCTTTGCATTTAGCGGGCGTCGACATCACTCCATTGGTTTCAGCTGACCAATCTGCTGATTACGAGGTCGCGGTCATCTCTGGTAAGGAGGGGCATGGACCACCACCGCATTCACATCCTTGGGATGAAACCTATTTCGTCTTGCGTGGTGAAGTCGTTTTTGGAGTTGGTCGGGATGAGCAGGCCTTTGCTCCTGGAGCCTTAGTTCACGTACCAGCTGGAGAACGTCACTGGTTCCGATTTGACCAGCCTGGCGAAACAGTCGTTGTAACAGGCGGCCATAGCGCTTTTGCCATGTTCAAAGGGCTTGCTGATGTCCCCGATGGTTCCCCTGCTGAGGACTACCTGGCAGTAGCCCTGCGCTATGGAGAAGAGGATCGGCGCGACGGGTGAAATTGCTGGTTGCTTGGCCCCTGCTTCGGCGGGGGCTTTTTGATGCTCAAAACCCAGTGCTGATGTGCTCACCCGCTTTTCACCAGAACTGTTCTGGCTTCTGACCAGAGGATGACCAGAGCCTCAAAAAGTCAGCGGACATTGTGCAAGAAATCTCACACCCGACCCCAGACAATGAACCGCTACCAAAAGACTCTTGCTGCCACCTTTGCTTTTGTGGGGGCCCTTTTTTATGTGGCTGCCATGCCCCCTGCCACCTCTGAACCTTCTCCTGTAGGCCCTAGTTACTTTCACGGTTATCGAGTGGGCTAGTTCTCAAACGCTGAACTTCCACTTGGCGTCTGCAGGAATGGCAGGGCCTTTCTTCAGGTCGGCCGGGTCCTTGTCGCTGATGCGCCTGGTCGGAACCACGCAGTCTTTGAAGTCACCGTGCTGCAGCGTCACTGCTTCCGCGTGCTCAGCGTTGTCGGTTGCGTAGAAGCCGCCGCGCCATTCACCACCGTCTAGGCCCCCTTTGAACCAGACCCAAACCTTTGTGCGGGCGTAGCTCATAGATCAGAACAAAAACCTCAATCCCCCTGAATACCCGAATTGTGATCCTGCACTCTCAACCTCGTAGTTAGCTGTCGCGTAGAGAGAAGCGTTCTGAAAAATCTGCAGATCGCCTCCAGCAGCAATAGTCAATGAATTTGCGCCGCCATTTTGCCCCTGGGATGTGATTTCACCTGTTCCTGGAGCATCAACAAAGCTAGCTGTCAGCTCTTTGGTCTGCCTGGAATTTGCCAGTGCATCAACTTGATATATAAGGGCAAATTTTGGAGAAAAGCTTTGATTGCCACTCTTGGTAAATTTGATCGGAGTTGTAGCAACCTCGAGCCCAATAGTTCCGATAAGGCTGTTGGCATTATGGCTATTGATTTGTAAGTCAGTGGCGTTACCGCCTGACTCTTCAAATCCTTTCTGTTGATAGCTACTCAATGCAACCCCGACCATTGGAGAGATGATAAGCCAATCATTTTTGGATTTAGTGTTGATGGGAAGGTCGTATTTGGCGTCAATACTTGTCGTATAGCCTCGAGCCGAAGTATTACCATCAATTGGTTGTTGATTGCCAATGAATCGAACCCTCCTCGTGCCCTCTACATCAAATTGCGTATACCCAATGGATGCTTGAATTTTAAGTCGATCAATGGGTTTGAAAGTCCCATAAATTGCAGCACTATTATTTGTAGAGCTAACCTCTGCAGAAGTTAGGCTCATCCCATAGAGATTTGAATTGCCATAGCCATAAGCTGCTCCAATACTCCATTGGCTTGTGGGGAAGTATTCAACACCCCAGAGTGCAATATCTGAATTGGAGAGATAAGAGGAAAGACCTTCTGTTCCATTGATGTCTGAATTCAACCTTGCTGCATCGGCAAAAATACATAAGGGAAGTTTCCGGTTTCTGTTCTCAGCTAGTGAGGAATCATCACTGGGTAATGAAACAACCCAACCCGTTTTTTTGCAGTTGCCTGCATGAGTGGCAAGCAACTCTCGTTGTTGCTTAAGTGAGTTCAAGCCTACCGCTTGAAATGCCGCATATGGCTCAGGTGATAGAGAGTTAATCGCAGCAGAAAGTTGATTGGCTGAGGTCAGTTGAACCAAATCATCCAGCAAACTGATGTATTCACTTGAATAACCAGCTGCTTCTGCCTGCCCAGTCGTGAAGCCAGTATCTCCAATTGCATGGCCGGTTGCGTTGCTTCCTAACGTCCCTGTGTTGTTGCCAGCGATCACAGCAAGATTTTGATATGAGGTGTCGAGCACATGTGCCGTTGACTTCTGGTTAAAGCCGGCATTTTTTTGAAAAATCAAGGCTGACCCAACAACACCAACACCATTTCTGGGCTTCCAAGCAATGTCCAATGTAGTTCCATCGCCATCACTGCCAACGACTAAATTTGCTCCACTTGAAAGAAGAATACTTTTGACTGCATCTTGGTTCAGGCTTCCACTGTATGCAATGTTAGAGCTTGAGCTAATTAGTTGGTAATTAAAGAATGGGAATGGAGAACCTTGGTCATACGGAAGAATCATTATTTCTCCATTAACAATGGCATCCCCATTGATAGAGATCTTGTCATTTTGAGGACCCTTGATTTCGATTTGAAGTTTGGCACCAGGCTTCTGATTGAACTCACCAGAGACTGTCAGCGCACCAATCGAGCTTCCTGGAGTCATGAGTGCTCCAGATCTAAGCGTTGTTGGCCCAAGCTCTCCACTTCCGCCAACGGCACCACCAGAGTTCACGGTCAAGTTTGAACTGGCAATCGAACCATCGACTTGCAGCAGCCCACCTAAGATTGTAGTTTCACCCGTATAAGTGTTTTGGCCAGTAAGTCTTAGAATTCCGTTGCCAGCTTTACTAAAACCACCAGTGCCAGAAATATCATTACTCCAAACTGAATTAAAGCCCTTGGTGTTGATTGCAAATATAGGTGCAAAAATTGATTCGTTGCCTGGGATTAATGATGGATGGCCAAATTGAATTGGTCCTCTGACAGCACGCCCAGCATTGACTAATCCATGCCCAGCATCTATCGCGGATAAGTTTGGTATTTCAGTTGCAGTTGTCAAAATAACTTCTATGACTTGGCGAGCTGTCATGTAGGGGAATGCCTGACGCACTAATGCGGCAACCCCAGCAACCAAAGGTGCTGCTTGAGATGTACCGCTTGAGTTCTCATAGTTGTTGATAGGTACTGTGGAATATATGTCCAATCCTGGCGCCCCAATACACCAATCAGCAGCAAGGCCGCAACGGTTAGTGAATTCGGTTAAAGCCCAGTCTTCACCATCTCGTTGGAGAGCTGTTACTCCTATGAGTGTGCCTGCTAGGTCAGAAAAGTCATACAGTTCTGCGGTCGACTTAGGAAGTTGGTTCCCTAGCCAGGTATTCACATCTTGGCTGTCAGCCAAATCGTTGAAAATTCGATACAAGGCATTAGTTGGTGCCGTTGGATCTGTAAATGGATAGCCTTCCTTTGTTTTTTTGGGTGTAATAAGAGGCAATGTTGGCATTCCATAGGGCTCTTTAGAAGCATTGGGTTGAAAATCATATCCATTGCCATTTGCTACAATTAATACAACATCTGCTTCTGCAAGTTTTCTCACGTCCTGCTCGTCGCGCAATAGCATTCCTTCGGTAAAAAATTGGAAATATACCTGTGGCGCGCCCGGATTATCAAAGGGATCAGGTGCAAGTTGTGGCCCAAAGCTCGCATTCACAACTGAAGCACCGGAGTTGATAACTGCTTGAGCCCAATCTGGATCTAATGGCGGGTAAGCATTGTTTGGCTCGTTTCCCTTAATGGCTGCAATGGCTGCAATCGATGCGTCAAATGCAACGCCCATCATCTCAATCCCGTCCCGTTCAGCAGCTGCAATTCCTGCTACGTGAGTTCCATGGTCAGGAAATTGCCCTTCCTTTGAAAAGCCTGGTACTGGGAATTGGTAGCGTGGATGAGGCCAATAGATTCGTTGCTTTAACTGAGGGTGCGACCATTGAAGCTGTGTATCAGCGATTGCAATTTTAATCCCCTTGCCTGTGAACCCAAGCGCGTACGCTTCCGCTGCATTTGTATATTGCAGGCCCCAGTTCTTGTAATATTCAGGCGTCTTAAAGCTAGATGTATTGGGTTGTGCATTTCCTACAGAACCTAGTGTGAATAATGTAAGTAGGCATGCGCCCGCACAAGCCTGCTGCAGTAATCCACTAGTGGCTTCATTCCATTTCATCCTTTGGGCGGATTCATTTTCGCAGATTAGGCACTACTTCCCATTTTTCAACTAATTTTTTCAGAAGATCCCATTTGGGTTCGCCGTCTCAGGGCAATTGCCTTGCTTTTCTTGTTCTGTATTTTCATGCGCTTGCCTGTATCTGATGGCTGACTAGTAATAGTCTTGTTTCTGTTTTTGATGAATCAATTCTTGGGTAGCAAGCTCCTGGCCTGAGAAACTGTCCACAATCCATAGACGCTCAGTAAAGGGCAGTCAAACTACGTAATATCTATGAAAAATAATGACGTCAGATTCGCCTGGATACTTCTTCGATGAAACAAGCTGGAGAAATAATCCACAGTTTAAGAAAGATATCGCCTTGATGGCAACGTTGGACCCCAAAGCTAGGGCAAATCTGACATCAAGCCCTGAAAATTATGTCGTTGGAATGACATCTGAAATAGCCAATACACCAGGCGACCAGGGAGATACAAAGGCCTACCAATACTAGGACAAGGGCTGGAAACTAAGCAAGGCACTGATTCAGAGCTGGGATCCCCAAACTAAATCCGCGAAGAGTCTCGCCAACGAAATACTAAGCAATTTATACCTTTATCCTGCCAATCAAATCCAGCCAAGTGAGGGGCAATCATCCAAGAAAAAGGGATTTGCTTTCTGGTGCCAAGACCTAGAAGTTAATGCTGAATTACCTGCTAATGGACCTGATATACAAGCGCAATTTGCTGGGATTCTTGCGGCCATGTGGGCGGGGCACCAAGTTTTAAAAGGGTCGAACGTTAAAAAAATACCCATAGTGTCTAGAAGTATCATGACTAATCTACATGTTGACCCGGCAACACAGCAGTTTGATCAAACAGAATTGGTTGATTTGACTGATGTAATCCCAATGCTTAAGAAGCTAGGAATAAGCAATATTCAAGGGACCCCGCCACCTGACTATTCGCGAGTCAAGCAAGGCAGAAAATCATGGAACTTGATGTCCGTCCTTAAGCAAAACGGTTTGATTGATGGATTTATCTATGAAGAGTATTCGCAAGTGGATGCCAGCTCAAAGACCCCTCTCCGCATAACAAGCTTTCACGCTCCATTCGATGTAAAGCAAGATCTTCCATATGCGCTCATGGGCCACTATTACGGGAAAGGTAGCAACCTCCCAACGGCTAGCAGTTCCAAAGGGGTGGCTTTTGATTTTTATGATAAGAACGGTGTTATGCCAATCAATGCTGCTGCCTATTTCGCGGCTGGATCAAAAGACATTTCGGAAGCGCTAGCGATTGACCCTGCGACCTATTTTTTGCCAACACCATCACCACTTGCAAATTCAACAGCAAGCAATCTTCAGTATTCAGAATCTGGCGGTAAAAGAATCATTGACCTGTCGATGCTTTCTTCTGGCTATCAAGCAATTATTAACATTGATGTAAGCCGAGAGGCTGACTATTCATCATTTTCTGGTTTCTATCGACTCGCCGATTCCGATGGGTCAGTCAGGGATCCAATCAGTGGTCAACTCATTGCACCAGGTCAGTTTGGCTACAAAGAGGCAGCTCTTTCGGCGTCTAATCGAATCTCTAGTATCGATAATCTCTACCTTTCGTCTGACGGATCAGGTAGCTTTTCTGCATCTTTACATGGAGGAATGATGTTTGCTCCATTCACAGAGGTCACTGAGCCTGGCCATGAAAATACTTTTTTCAGTTTTGCCGCCGCGAATTCGGATGGATTTCAACACTTTAAACAAATAGCACCTAATTCTTTCGGTATGGAAGACATGCACAATGGAGGGGACAAAGATTTTAATGACTTAGTTATTGATTTGAGCATCACGGAAATAATATAAGTTCGCTTCGTCTCTGGAGTGGTGTCGAGTAGATATCGCTTAAATTTCTCTTTTATCATGTCTGTTTTCACCAAGAGTGCCGTTTTCTTCGTTGCTTTAAGTTCAGATTTGATAGGTCTGATTTTTAGCGGCCTCTTCCATCTCCATAGCACGACTAACGGACTCCTCCGTTCAAGCTGCCTCCTGCACTGGCGAGTCTCTCCTGAGGTCCACTCCGGAGAGCTTTTGTGGGGTTGCTATTTCCCGGTAAGCCCAGTGATCTTCATCAGTTGCACTGCAGCGCCCACTGCTGCGCCGTATTGCCGATCATTCATGGACTGCTCAACAACGGTCTCCATCTGCGAAATCAACTGCACGGCATAGTCCTTCCGGTCGAGTTCGTACTGCTGCTTCAGCTGTTCATTTCATAGGCCCTGGCTCGCAACGTCTCGATCTGACGGTGGGTCAGCCCCCATTGAGCTGAAGCGTGCTGCAGAACTGAGAGGCGTCCATGACCATCGGCTACCCACAGGCAGATTTGATTGATTCGCTGATCAGTGACTTCTTTTGAGGCTTTACCGGCCACTGCACGATGGAGTGGATGATCTAATGCCCATTGTTCCCAAGCCGGTGAATCTTTGGGCGGTGGCTTGATTGATTCAATTCTTGGTTTCATTTGCTATCCCAGCAACGGCTCGTGTTAGTCGCTAACTGTGGTTTGATCGCTTTCCATCGTGTGCGGGACCACTAGCGGGACCACTTCAGTCCTGTTGATAATCTAGCGACGACTTGATGCCCTCTTCATCGAAAAAGAGAGTAACAAGATGAGCTTGGGAAGCTTGGAAGCTTGTTATACCAATTGATTTCAGTCTTGTTGTCACTACTTGGCAAGCCTTGGCAAGTCTTGGAAAGAATGACTCCCAAGTGTCTAATCCATTGCGGTGGAAGGGGGTCAAGTCTCCCAAGATGGTTGGTTAGTCACTCCTGATTTGGAACCGCTCAGATCGCCCATCTTTTGAGCTTCGCAGGATGTCTTTGCGGACCAATGACTTCAGCCGCTGACGCATCGACTCAATGGCTGAGTTGTCAGGCTGGCTTTTGTCGCCGCACTCCAGTGATGCAACCTCGATGGCAGTAGCACCTTTGGGGCTCTTCCCCATGCTGCAAGCAGCACTAACCAGCTCAATCGCCTTGCGTTGTTGCTCCGTCAGTCCATCGATCACAGCAGCCTTCCGGTCGTCAGCGGTTAGTGATGCCAGCTCCTTTTGGAACTCGCCCAGCACCTTGAAAGTGCCTTGGGGCCAATCACCACGGATCAGCAGGTCTTGGTAGGGACCTCGGCCTTCCACAACCATCCGGCGATGAGGGTTGTCTTTATCGGCGATCCTCTTGCCGGTCTGAGGGTCTTTTGTCTGGAGGAAGTGCAGAGAGATGCCTGCTGATGGGACACCCTTGGCAGAGCCATGCCCGCGAATGGCAGCAATGCCAACCTGCGATGTGTCAGCTGAACTATGGAAAGCGCAGATATGGGCTTTCAGCGCAGCTCCAATCGTGCTCTGCAACTCAATCAGCGCACCCCCTGCGCCAGGGTCCTGGTCATCGCCATAGATCGGCTGGATGTTCCGGAAAAAGCTGTCTGAGAGCAGAACCGCTCCAGGGTGCTGAGTGGTGAGCTTGATCAGTTCGTCGTGGCCTTCCTCATCCCAGCAAAGGCCGTCTTCCTCGGTGAAGACTTTGACGATCGCGTGGTGGTATTTGCCCTCTGCATCAATCAGACCAACAGCGCGTAGATAGGCGTTGGTGTCGACTGCAGGCTGGTCAGTCCACCAAAGGATCAACTTGTGGGGACCGGGAGCTGGCTGCCATGCCGGGTTGCCCATGAATGGGCGTTGAAAGACCAGCGAGGCCGCGAGGTCGCAAAGCAGCTTGGTTTTGCCGACCTTGGCAAAGGCAGCGACTGCAGTCAGGCAGTTTTGAGCGATGAGGTCGTTGATTAGCCATTGCTTTTGCAAATTCCGGACCTGGCACCCACCCGAAACGCCACGCTCGGCAGTGCCGCGAATGCGATGACGCTGCAGCTCTCGAATCCTTTTGGTGACCTGATCTGGAGTGACTCTGATCCTGAGCTTGTTGGCAGCTGTGGCAGCTCTGATGTGCCGCCGTACGGGATTGCGCTCAAAAGCTAGGTGCTCTGGATCAACCAGCTGCTGCAATAGCTGCTCCCACTGATCAAGCGGCGCTAGCTGCTCTTGAGCCTTGGCATCAGTCGCGAACTGCGGAGCTTGCGCTTGAACGCCCGCAAGAATCGTCCCAAGGTTGACTCCTTTGGTTGCAATCCAATCGGCAATGTCTCTGCCACCGTCGGCTGGACAACTCGGATCGTCAGGGAAAGGGATGAACCATCGGCAACCGGGATGGGCTTGGGCGACGTTTCTGGCGTAAGCAAGACCTGGTTGGTCCCTGTCTGGGGAGACCACGAGCCGCTCAGCAGGTATGTGGTCACCATCGCGCTCCGGTCGGAACCCCTTAGAACCGCCAAGGCTGGTGACGGCAGGGATGCCCACGGACCAGCACGCGTCGAAGGTCATCAGCAGACCTCCAGCAAGCGGATATGGAAATCGTTCAGGCTCATTCGACGAGCCTCCGCTTGGCGGCGATGGCCTCATCCCATGCGCGCAGGGTGGCCTCTAGATCCCAGACGATCTGGCAGCAGTTGGGTGATTTACGGCGGTAGTGAATGCCGTGTTTGAGGAACTGATCGCAGGGGCGAACGTCTTTGTCTTGGTAGTCCTCGCGGCGGCGATGAAGGGTCTTGGGATCACTGAAGCCAAGCTCCCCGATCACCTGCCGCGTTGTTGCGTTGAAAGTCACGTGCTGGTCACATCAGATGGATGTGGCCGACCAAACGCTTAGCTCTGTGTTGGATCCTCTTTGACGAACACCACTCCCCCTTGCAGTAAGGCAATGGTGTGTTCCACCGTGTCGCGCTCAACGATCCGCATGGGCGGGAGGTTGATTGCATTCGGGTGAGCTTGTCGGCCTGCTGGTAAGCACGCATCACTGCTGGAGGCATAGAAACCTCAAGAAATGAGGGCAAGCCAGAAATCGAGTGCGGCGGGGGCACCGGAAGGTCAAACCCAATGGCAGCATCAGCCTCAATCATCTTTTTGACGAGGGAAGCTGAGTACGGCGCGCCTTTCGGCAGCAGCATTTTTTGGGAACGACGACGTGACAAGGCTGTCTCAATGAACAGAGAAAGCGGCTGGTCACAGTTCCGATTGCCCGCTGGAAGCCATCCCAGGGGTTCAGGCGAGATCAAGGAGACCCTCGAAAGGATGGCCTTGATAACTGATGCCTACATTTTAGTCAGGGTTGGTGGCCCTTCTCCGCCCTCGGTGCACCTAACGGCTCAAATAATCAGGAAGTCTTTCTCGAAGATGTCGATGCTCAGAAGTAATACCGCGACGTCAGCCTGTTTAGTGATGAATGCATGCCAGTGTGCATTCCCTCGGGCTAGTTATTTCACTTCTGTCGTTTGGGAATTAAGGATCCGCTCAAACACTTCTGCGGTTGTTTCCTCGGTCGCTGTGACGTAGTTCTCGCTGTGGGTTTTTTCGCTGTGGCCCATGGCCATCGCCACGCTGGCTCCAGTTAGTCCGCGTAGGTGGGCGCGCACGCTGTAGGCGTTCCTAAAGCTGTAAGGACGCAACCATTGCCCTTGCGCCTCGTAGTGCTCAGACCATTGCTTCCATAGCGGCAGCCTGCGCAGGTACTGGGAGACGGCTTCTCCCCTGGTGTTCAAAGGTGGGAATGGCAGTAACCCTGCTTTCAGTTCACCGGCGAGGTCGTTGGCTGGAACGACGCCATCAGGGCCTTGCAACGGCACGGCCTGTAGCCAGCGGGGTTTGGTGGCCGTCTTCGTCGTACGACCACCGGCGGCTTTGCGGTAACTGCACCAGATCTGCAGCTTCCCTGTTGTTGGGTTGGTCTTTGCCGTTAGGTGCAGCAACTCCTCTGGCCTCAAGCCAAAAACCGCCATCACGAACAGCACGTTCTGCCACTCCTGGCTGGGGCAGCTGTTGATCAGTTCAAGGATTTGAGCGTCACGGAGGATTGCCGTTTCCCTGGGTTCAGCGGGCTTCCCGTTCCCGGCAAGGCTGAGCTTGTGATGTTGGGGAAGAATCCATTCCGGGCTTAAGCCTTCATGGGCCACGGCGAAGGTGAGCATCCGCGTGATTGCTCCAACGCACTGCTGGCGTGACCGTGGTTTGTTGCTCCAGCCGCCACTGCTGATGGCCGCATCAATCAGCTTGTAAGGAGAGCTGGGTGGCTTCGCGGAGGTCAGAAGTGCAATGGCTTGGTCGCAGTAGCTGCGTTCCAGGGCCATCGTTTTATCGCTGATGCGTTTCCCGTTCTCCTGCCGGTCTCTGTAGAAGGCTTTGGCGATTGCTCTCCATTTGATTCCGCCAGTGAGGGTTGGCACGCCGAGTGCTGGTTCTTCGGTGGTGTCTTCGGGGTGACGCTCAAGCCAGGCTTCGCTCAGCGACTTGGGTGGGTTGCCTGCTGTCGCTTTGTGCAGGGCTTTCAGTTCATTGGTGACTGGCCCGATGCAGCCGATTTCCCAGGCATAGGGAAGTGTCTTGCTCCATTGACCTGCAGCGCCACCTGCTCCCTGCCTGACGCGCAATTTGACCCGACCACGGTGTTCGCTCACCGACCAGCCACGTGGGATGCCGGCTTCCTTGATTGATTCCTTCAGCGCAGGGCGGAAATCGAAGCCCATGGGCTCTATTCGGCCAGTTCAGCTGGGTTCAGTTTGAGGTGAAAGTGGTCCCGCAGTGGTCCCGCTAGCTCAAAAGCAGGCTTATTAGGCTTTTCCGGGTTCCAGGGTGATTCCCTAGATCCATTGCCCTGTCTTGTTTTTTAGAGACGCCCCCTGTTGGATTCGAACCAACGACCGGCTGCTTAGAAGGCAGCTGCTCTATCCAGCTGAGCTAAGGGAGCATCTCTGCATTTTGTCAGTTCATGGACAGCACCCTCTTAAACTTGAAAACTGTGTGGTGATAATGATGGCTCCCAGCCGGCTCAAAGACAGCCACAAACAGGAAATCTTGGTGCGGTACCGCGCTGGAGAAACCAGCGCCCTCATCGCTTCAGCATTCGGCTGCAGTGCCAATACGGTGAGTCGCACCGTTCGGTCCTTGCTTAGTGCAGAGGAGTACGCCGAACTCAAAGTCCAGCGCGCCTCAAAGAACACTGTCCCAGAGATCGGTCTCACCGTCATCAATAGCCATGAGGTGACTGCCTCCAAACCTTCAGACAGTAATGACCTCAATCAAATCCAGAAAGACTTGCCCTCTCAAACGGTGGAAGTCTCTTCAGGAGACTTCACTGACAGCGAGTCAATAGACAAAGGAGATGATGGCAAAACTCTCGCCCTGGATGATGCGGATGATTTTGGTGCCGAAGATCGCGATGAAAGCGACGGATTTGACTTCGAAGAAGAGGAAGTTTTTCAAGAAATAGCGGTTCTCCCTGTAGACCTTCCTCAAGTCACCACTCAGGAGGTGCCTTGCAGGCAATTCGCATCTGAGCTCTTACCAGAAAGCGTCTACATGCTTGTAGATAAAACCGTTGAGCTCGAACCTCGACCTCTCAGTGACTTTCCTGAGTTAGGACTCCGTGATCCATCAGAACAGCAACGTCAGGCACTATGCCTCTATACAACTCCGCGTGCTGCAAAACGCCAATGTGGTCGTAGTCAGCGTGTGATCAAAGTTCCAGATACCCAGGTGTTTGAACAGACATCGTCCTATCTACTCGCCCGTGGCATCACGCACTTGGTTGTTGAGGGATCCCTTTTTGCACTGACCACCTAATTCAGCGATCTGGATCAGGAGCCAATAACGCTGCCAAACTGCCGCCGCTGACAATTCCCAAAGCCAAGCTCACGCCCACAATGAATCCAGATGGAAGGGGTGCCGACTGACCAATGCCAAGGTTGAGGCGATGGCGATCGTTCAGATTCTGAGCACCCAGGCAGAGAACCAGCAGCAGTGTCAAACCACTCCCAAGGCTTAAAAGAAGCAGTCTCAGACGGAGAAGCATCGCAATCTCTTTGGACCTCATTCAGTCTGCCTGCAGTCTGCTTGTTGGCTCGCCGCATGAAAAAGGGCATACAACTCACGTTTTGAGCGCCCAAGACGTCTAGCCAACGTCTTGGCGGCATCGCTCGCACTCATACCCTCCATGGTGAGTTCCAGCATCTGATCGCAGCATTGGGTATCCGTCAGTGCTTCAAGCTTTAAGGGAGCAGCTCCCCCCAACACCAGCGTGCATTCCCCCTGAGGGCTGTGCTGTTGAAAAAAAATCCGAGCAGCGGCAACTGTTGGGCCCACCTGTTGCTCGTGCCGCTTGGTCAGTTCTCGAGCCACCTGCAACGGACGATCGTCACCACAAAGGTCCGTCAACTCTTCAAGGAGTTGACACAAACGGTGAGGGGCTTCGTAAATCACGCTTGTGCGCTGCTCACAAGCAATCAGGGCCAATCGATCCTGTCGTTGCCGGCCTTTTGCAGGAAGAAAACCCTCAAAACAAAAGCGATCTGTGGGAAGCCCGCTGCTGACCAGTGCAGTGGTCGCCGCGCAGGGGCCAGGGATGCAAACCACCTCAAAGCCCGAAGACCGCGCTGCAGCAACGAGCTCCTGGCCAGGATCACTGATCCCTGGCAACCCTGCATCACTGATAACCGCAACGCTACGACCATCCTCTAATGCCATTAGCAATTGTGGAATCCTGGTACGGGTGTTGTGCTGATGGAAAGAGCAGCGTCGAGCGGTCGAGCCCATTCGGCTGAGCAACTGACCGCTATGGCGTGTGTCTTCACAAGCAATCGTATCGACGTCGATCAGCAGAGCATGCGCTCTGGGAGAGAGGTCACCGAGATTGCCAATCGGTGTGCCAACGACGTAGAGGACTCCTGCAGCAGGTTCAGCGCGTTGCTTCAAAATGGCTCCGCCCAGATCAAACCATGATGCCGAGCTCGTCGCCCCTTCTTGCTGGTCTTGACCTGGAAGCCGTCTTAAAAGTCCTTCGCCCTCTCAGCTGGGGAGCTGCGGACATCCTGCGCGCCTATGCCCGTGGGCAACAACCCCCTCATGGGTTCCCTAGAGCCCTCAGCGTTGACCATGGGGGGGAAGGCCCGGTATCCGCAGCTGATCTCGCAGTGAATCAATGGCTCCTGGATGGATTAAGAGATTCATTCCCTCAGGCCAATTGGACCCTTCTCAGTGAAGAAACTGCCAAAGAGCAACTGACTGATGGTCAACCCTTGGTTGCGGATTGGCTATGGATTTTGGATCCGCTCGATGGCACAAAAGATTTCCTGCAAGGCACGGGTGAATATGCCGTTCATCTGGCCTTAGTCCATCAGCAACGGCCCGTACTCGGGGTGGTACTGATCCCAGAAGCCGAAGAGCTTTGGATAGGTGCAATGGGTCATGGCACGTGGTGTGAGAACCGTTTGGGAGCGCGAAAACCAGTTCAGTTCAGTCAGCGAACAGTTAGCAATGACCTCATTTTGGTTGCGAGCCGAAGTCACAGAGATCAAAGGCTTGAGCACCTGATTACAGCTCTGGATCTTGGTGATTCCCATGCCGTCGGGAGTGTCGGCTGCAAAGTGGCCACGATTCTTCGCGGCGAAACTGATCTCTACATTTCCTTGTCTGGGAAAAGTGCACCCAAAGACTGGGATATGGCCGCTCCAGAGGCAGTACTGCTTGCCGCAGGTGGCGCCTTCACCCATGCAGATGGAAGAGAACTTACTTACAACACTGGCGATGTAGGCCAGGCAGGTTGCTTAATCGCAAGCCATGGAAAAACCCATGCCGCCTTGTGTGAAAAGGCAACACGGGCAATGGAGACGATTGATCCCGGCTTTATGGTCTGAAGTTGGGCTCACGCCCCTCAGGAGAGGGGGGCCACTGGGGTTGGAGCAGGCTCTTGGTTAGGGGATTCGCCGCTCTGGGGGACACCTCGCAAGGTGAGATTAATTCGCCCTCGATTGTCGATTTCACGCACGCGCACCGTCACCTCATCACCGACCTTCACCACATCTTCAACCTTCTCGACCCGAGCCTCCGAAAGTTGTGAGATGTGAATCATCCCTTCCTTACCCGGAAGAATTTCAACAAAGGCTCCGATGGGAATGATGCGGGTGATGGAGCCCGTAAAGACTTCTCCCTCATGCACCTTTCGGGTGAGGCCTTCGATGATCTTCTGAGCTTCTTCTGCAGCGGCGCCATCATGAGAGGCAATGGTGACAATTCCACTGTCCTCAATATCGATCTTGGTATTCGTGCGCTCAGTGATGTTTTTGATGGTGCGACCTCCAGGTCCAATCACAGTGCCAATCAGCTCTGGGTCAATCCGGAAACTCAACAAGCGTGGCGCGTGAGGAGACAGCCCCTCCCGCGGCGTCTCGATCGCCTCCATCATCTTTTCAAGGATGTGCAACCGCGCGGGACGAGCTTGATTCACGGCCTCTGCGACGGTGCTGACTGAAAGACCAGTGATCTTCATGTCCATCTGCAAAGCGGTAATACCCTTATCCGTTCCAGCAACCTTGAAGTCCATATCGCCAAGGAAGTCCTCAATACCTTGTATGTCGGTGAGGATTTTCACTTCATCTCCTTCCTTGATGAGGCCCATTGCAGCACCGCTTACAGGAGCCTTAAGGGGAACACCTGCATCCATCAAAGCCAAAGTGCTGCCACAAACTGATCCCATAGAAGTGGAACCATTAGAGCTCAGCACTTCGCTCACAACACGTACCACATAAGGGAAGGTGTCCTTCGCCGGAAGTACGGGAAGGATTGCCCTTTCGGCCAACGCGCCATGACCAATCTCCCGGCGTCCAGGAGAGCGCAGGGGACGCGTCTCTCCAACGGAATAAGCCGGGAAATTGTAGTGATGCAGGTAGGTTTTTTCGTTGCTGGGGTTGAGATCATCCATCTCTTGGGCATCACTCGGCGTGCCGAGAGTGGCCGTCGACAACACCTGGGTTAATCCGCGTTGAAACAAGCCTGAGCCGTGCACTCGTTTTGGAAGCACACCAGCAGCTGCACTGATCACTCGAACCTGATCAAGGTTGCGACCGTCGACCCTTTTCCCATCCTTAAGAATCTGCTGACGCATCAAGGTTTTAGTCAGCGCCTTAAAACTGTTAGGAAGGGCCTTGCTGTTTGCACTGACCGCAAGACGGACAGGATCAGATTCCTTCAACGCCTGAATGGCCTCCGCTGTCGTGTTGCGGATTGCATCCAACTTGTCGTCTCGCTCACCCTTCGTTTGCTCGAACTGACCAAGGACCTCACCAATCTTCTTGCTACAGGATTTCTCGAGGTACACAGGCAAAGTTTTGTCTTGCTCAGGCTCCTCAGGGATGACTTGTTCAATCCCAGCATCCTTAAGGATGGATTCTTGGGCTTTGATTAACTCAGAAACCGCTTCATATCCAAAGTCAATCGCTTCGATGACATCTCCTTCAGGAAGCTGATTGGCTCCCGCTTCAACCATGACGACACCTTGCGGAGTTCCGGCGACGACAAGGTCAAGATCACCACGCTCAATTTCCCGGTAGCTGGGATTGAGGACAAAGTCATCACCCAACAGTCCGACGCGCACAGCTGCCATCGGCCCATAGAAGGGAATCTTCGCAAGGAGAGTGGCCATAGATGCGCCTGTTATGGCAAGCACATCAGCGGGGACTCTTTCATCAAGCGACATGCAAGTCGCAACAATCTGCAAATCGTCTCGGAGCCAGCTCGGAAACAGCGGACGCATTGGCCTATCAATGAGACGGCATATCAGCGTTGCGCGTTCGGGAGGACGTCCTTCTCGGCGAAGGAAGCTTCCTGGAATTCTCCCTGCGGCGTAGAGGCGCTCTTCGTAATCACAGATCAGTGGAAGAAAGTCAACGCCATCTCGACCTGTGGAACGGGTTGCAGTGACCAATACGGAGGTGTCTCCGCACTCAATCATCACCGAGCCGCCGGCTTGGGGGGCATAACGCCCTGTAGTCAGTCGAATCTCCCGACCGTCAAAGGAGATCGACTGCGTCTGACCTTGCACGTTGGTTTATGTCTTTCTATCAACCATGATTCTTACATTTTGGGGGGCCGTTGTCGGCATCATCGGGTGTGATACAAAAAATACTGATGATGCATGGCCATAAAAAAAGAGGTGAATCCTCACCTCATGATTCGTGGAGTCGGATCAAAAGTTCGTGCCGCTACCAGCTGGACTTGACCACACCGGGAAGTTCACCTTTGTGGGCACGTTCGCGAAGCTGATTGCGACATAAGCCGAAGGCGCGATAAACGCCACGGGGCTTACCCGTTGCCCAACAGCGATTACGAACCCGATTTGGGGCACTGTTACGAGGCAAATCTTGAATCTTGCGATGGATCTCCAATCGCTCCATCGGATCCTTTGCTGAATGGAACGCTGCCATTAAGGCCTTGCGCTTCGCCGAAAAGCGTTCAACCATCTTTTTCCGCTTCACATCACGGGCAATCATTGACTTCTTAGCCATTCAGCGAGCGGATTAGACGAGTTGATGGCCATCCTATCGGTTCATTGACCAAGGAAGCGCTGAATCACCGCGAGTTGACTTGTATCCCGAACGATGAGAAGAACACTCAATCCCACCACCAGCAAAAAGCTGGATTGCATCACGATCAACTGAAAGCGTTCTGGCATTGGCCGTCCGCGAATCCCCTCAAGGAGAATCATCACCAACTGCCCTCCATCAAGAAGAGGTAATGGGAGCGCATTGAGAACGGCAAGGTTGATAGAGATCAAGGCCATGAAGAGGGCGAGACCATTGCCTCCCTGACTGGAGAGCTGCGCGCCCATCTCAACAATCTTGACCGGACCACTCACCTGCTGGGCTGTTGTTCCGAAATCGGTGAACAGAGCCCCATAACCAGACACAGTGCGTTGAAGCAACCCACTGAATTGCTGCGATCCACTCCCTATCGCTTCAGCCAAGCCATGAACAGCTCGAGTATTTCCACTGAAATTGGCTTGAAGCTGAGCACCAATTCGCCCCTGCCCTTGATGATCTTCTGGAGTGAGCTCGATCATGCGAACCAATCCATTTCTCTGGACTTCTAAAGACAGGGGATGCGATGGGCTATCACGCACCGGAGTCACGGCCTGTTTCACGGCGTTCTCTCCACGCCCCAGGGACAACCCTTCAATTTTCAGGATTTGATCACCAGGTCTCAAGCCGGCGTTCTCGGCTGGTTCACCCTGCTGAACTGCCATCACCATGACGCCGGGCTCTGGGTCACCTGGAACACCGACAAAAGCCGTATGCCCTACTAAGACCAACCAAGCGAGAAGCAAATTTGCAAGGACCCCTGCGCTGATCACCAAAGCTCTCTGAGGGATCGGACGATTACGAAGAAGATCAGGGTCATCTGCCGGAATGAGACTGTCTTGATCATCATCAGGAAACGAAACGAATCCCCCAAAAGGAAGAATCCGCAAGGCGTAGGTCACTCCTCCCCGTTCCAGTTTCCAAATGGAGGGTCCAAATCCAATGGAAAATCCATTGACGCGTATTCCCTGACATCTGGCCGCCAGAAAGTGACCAGCCTCGTGGATCACGATCAGCAGCCCCAGGACCAAGAGTGCTGCCAGAACGTTCATGCCGAGTCCTTTAATCCCTTCATTCTGACTGGAGACGATCGCTGCCGAAGTAAGGAACCAAAGCCTTGGGTAGCCTCACGCTCCCGTCAGACTGCTGCCCATTCTCCAGCAAAGCGGCCATCGTGCGACCGATCGCCAGACCACTCCCATTGAGAGTGTGAACCAACCGAGTCGTATTGCCCTCTTTCGTGCGAATAGAAGAGCGGCGGGCCTGGAAATCTGAGCAAACACTACAACTGGAGATTTCCCTGTAAGCACCTGCTCCTGCCAACCAGACCTCGAGGTCATAGGTCCTGGCAGCTGAGAAGCCAAGATCACCTGTGCAAAGCTCCAAGACTCGATAAGGCAGCTCCAGGGCTTGAAGCACGGCTTCAGCATCGGCCGTGATCTGAACAAAGGCTTCCTTCGAGCGATCTGGATGCACAAACCAATAGAGCTCAACCTTGTTGAACTGGTGCAGACGAATGAGGCCCCGCGTATCTCGTCCATAGCTGCCTGCCTCCCGCCGAAAACAAGGGCTGTAGGCCACGTAGCGAAGTGGCAATTCATCAGCTGGGATGATTTCGTCGCGATGCAGGGAGGTAAGAGGGACTTCAGCAGTTGGCGTCATCCAAAGGTCATCGTCCGCGCAGCGGAAGCTTTCCTCAGCAAATTTAGGGAGTTGACCTGATCCCATCAAACTTGCACTGTTGACTAGAGCCGGAGGGAGAACTTCGCGGTATCCCTTGCCTGTATGAAGATCGAGCATGAAATTAATCAGCGCTCGTTCCAACCGCGCACCTTGTCCAAACAACGTGACAAAGCGGCTCTGGGCAATTCTCACTGAACGTTCCGTATCAAGCAAACACAACCGTTCAGCGATTTGCCAATGCTCCAAGAGTCCGTCTTGGACAAGGGGGTCACCCCAGCGACGAATTTCTACGTTGTCCGATTCGTTTCGGCCATCCGGACAAACATCTGATGGCAAGTTGGGATAGCTGAGAAGCTCGTCACGCAGACGAGTGGTCAGTTGCTTCTCCTCATCCTCGAGAACAGCAACCTTTTGCTTGATCTGATTGCCTTGCTGACGAAGCTCAGCAACTTCAGAGCCCTTTGGATCGGCCCCACCTTGAATCAACTGACCAACCTGCTTCCCGATGCGATTGCCTTCGGCTTGCATGCTGCTTCGACGTTCCTCTAGGTCGCGTTGTGCTTGAGCAATTAGTTGGAGACCAGTGAGATCAACATCAATCCCCCGTCGAAGCAGCTCACGGGAAATCATTTGGGGATTGTCACGCACCAGGCGCTGGTCAAGCACGGCGTTTATTAAGGGGAGCTGCGCAGCCTACGTGTCGATTCAAAACGAGAGTTGAATTGCCTTTAAATAACTTGGCCAACCATCACTGCTGCCACAGCAGAGAACAATGTGATGCCAAGCGCGGTAACAGGGCTCTGCCCCTGGACAACCGCAACTGTTGTGATCACACCTGCTCCAAGACATGCCGCAGCGAGTTGAGTGGTGAGATCAGAAGAACGATTCACAAACAAGTTGACGTGATTCAGGAAACATAAGGAGGTAGCAAACGATGGCCTGAACCACAGAACTGATTTGTTACGCCCTGTCAGGGTTCGTTACTACTCGCAATGAAGCAGGTCGTGCTCTGCCGCTGCTAGCCCATTGTTTGAGGCTTTCCAGTTGTTCTTTAGCGGTGCGTGAAAGGGGAACCAACTGAGCTGCCGCTTGAATGAGGTCGGACTCAGCCAATTCGCGACCCTCGGCGAAGGCAAGGTGCATCGCTTCGATCACTGTTTGCTCTAGCTCAGCTCCGGAGTAGCCATCCGTACGGTCGATCACGGTATTCACGGGAAGGGTGAGACCCGGACGTCTGCGACTGATATGCAATTCCATGATGCTTTGACGCTCAGATCGCGCTGGCATGTCAAGCAAAAAGATCTCATCAAAGCGGCCCTTTCTTAAGAGTTCAGCGGGCAGGCGATCAACGCCATTCGCCGTAGCCACAACGAAAACAGGAGACGTTTTCTCTGCCATCCAGGTCAGAACCGTGGCTAAGACCCTCTGACTGGTTCCGCCATCACTACGGCCATCACTGCCAAAACCCTTATCGATCTCATCGATCCAAAGCACGCAGGGAGCCATCGCTTCAGCGCGTTGAATCATTTCACGCGTGCGTGCTTCGCTAGCTCCCACGAGGCCAGCAAATAGCCGTCCCACATCCAAACGCAGGAGTGGCATCGACCAACTGTGAGCAATGACCCGTGCCGTTAGAGATTTGCCAGTCCCCTGCGGCCCCACCAAAAGCACGCCTCTAGGGAGAGGCAAGCCAAATCTTCGAGCTTCGTCACTAAAGGCACGGTGACGCTGTTCTAACCATTGCTTGAGAGCCTCTAGGCCACCGATATCCGCGGGCGTGGCCTCTGTCCGACAGAACTCCAATACCTCACTACGAGCAAGGGCTAAACGCTTCTCCTCCAGAACATCAGCCAGATCTTCACGACCGAGCTCGCCGCGCTGGGCTAGCGCCTTCGCAGCCACATGACGTACTCGTGATTCGCTCAGTCCGCAACAAGCATGCGTTAGCTCCTCAAGCACCTCGCTGTTGAGGGGAGAGCCTGCTGCCTTGGAGATATTCCCAAGCAGGGTCATCAGCTCCTCTTCTTGCGGAAGTGGCAAGTCGAGCAGGGTGAGGGCCTCTTCTAAATCTGGCGGTGGCGTCCAGCTACCACAGCCAAGAACGAGCGTATGAGCGTGCCCCCTCAACTGGCTTGTGAGATTGCGAAGCATGCGTGCGATACCCGGGTCATCGCAGAAGCGGTGAACGTCTTTGAGGAGAAGCAGAGTCGGACTATTGCTATCCAGATCCTGTAACCACTGCAAAACCACCATGGGCTGACGAGCTCCGAGTCCTTCACTGCCAAGAACACCAGAAAGGCCACTCACGAAATCCCAGGATGCAAGTCGACGGCCTGATAATCGTTCGGCCGCTTGACTCAAGAGGGATTCAACGCGTTCCTCCTCATGGCTTCGAATCCAGATCAGAGGGGTACCAGCGCGAATCAACAGATCGAGTTGTTGCGCCCACTGTTCAGACACTGTCCACCACCTACGTCTCTCCTGAATCAGAGCGCAAGGGCAGTAGAGCCTCCCAACGCGGATCCGTATCTGGCAACGCTGAAAGAGAGGCCTCTTGGTTAGCCGGCTGAGGCATGCCAGGGCAACCATCGCCACAGGTGTTGACTGCTGGCAACTGAAGACTTAATTGTTCGAAAACCCATCGTTCTGGCTCGAAACTCCCTTTGGGATCTAGGCAATCCACAAGCCCATCGACTCCTAAGGGATCAATCCCCTCTTCAGCCATAGCAACGGAAGCTTCCATGTCGCCGAGCCAGATCAACTCATTCTCAAGGGTGGAAAGTGTCTGATTAAACTGATTAAGACAGCGATCACAGCAAAGACAAACAATGGTGTTCGCCATCCCCTTCACTTCAAGAATGTTCCCTCGGTGCTCAGCATGAATGGTTCCGCGAACCGGTGTGAGAGTCTTTAATTCATCAAGATAGCCCTCAAATTCCCAATCACGAACGGAACCAAGCGCTTGCAGCTCGAGAAGTGGAACGGGCTCAAGCCCAGGAATCATTTGTTTCCACCTTTGGGTTCAAAAGGCATGCGCCCTGAGGACGATCCACCACCTGCGGAGGCTGAAGCAGGAGTCTGAGACTTCTGAAGAAGCTGGTTGTCAAGAATGGATTGGAGGTTGTCTGGGAGGGCCTCGCGAGTCAAAAGAAAAGTTTGAAAGGCCTGGAAGATATTGGCGATCACCATGTAAAGCAACACACCGGCAGGCAGCGGGAAGAATAAGAACATCCCTGTGATCATCAGTGGAGTGATCTTATTTGCGGTGGACTGCTGAGGATTCACAGGCATGCCCATCCCAGACAGAAGCTGCGAGACAAACAAGCTCAAACCAAAAGCACCGACCAGAATCGCAATATCCCAATTGATCGCTCCCTCTGTGTAGAAGCCAACTTGGCCAAGAGCTTTGATAAACAAAAATCCACTGCGTGCAGCCAGGCCAGGGATCTTTCCCTCCACGGTTGCATCACCGGTCGTCAGAGCCTCAATCTTGCCGTTCGGACTCACTTTGACGACACCCTCACCTTTAGTGACTGTCCAAGCCGGGAGGAAGCGTTCTCCGTTATCAACTCCAGAAATTACATCACGGAAACTCTGTCCGCTGCGTGTCTCAAGCTGAATCGCCACAGAGTCTCCTGTTCCGAGTTTCGATCCACCAGGAAGGCTTGCGACAACAGGCACATGGTTTGTTTCCGTAATAAAAATTGAGTGGCTAGCACTCGTGAAAGGCTTGGGCTCAACAGCTGCTATTTGATCTGCAGGCAACACTTTGAGATTGAGCGTGTAGGGCACATCAGCGAAGGGTGAACCCCGCAATGTTGCAAATAACGCGAACAGAATTGGCATTTGGACCAGTAGGGGCAGGCAACCAGCCAATGGACTACCGAACTCCTTCATCAACTTCCCCAGTTCAGCTTGCTGTTTTTGGGGATCGCTTGCATAGCGAGCTTTGATTTCCGCCTGACGTTTCTGCATGACGGGCTGTGCAATGCGCATGCGCCTCGCACTTCGAATGGATCCGGCACTGAGCGGAAACAACGCCAGGCGGATCACCACCGTGAGGGCCACGATTGCGAGGCCATAGCTAGGGACCAATCCATAGAAAAAATCCAGGATTGGAAGCAACAGATTGTCGGAGATGTACCCGATCACGATGATGTTCCGAGTGATTGATGAATGTTGTTGCCAGTGTGCAACAGCACAGGGGCTTCTGCGGAAATTCGCTTAGAGAAGATCAAGGGTTCAGGCGGCGAAGCCTTTGCTTGCAACTGACTTCGAACCGGAGCTTTCCCGCCCCGTAGGGATGCGCTCCTCGATAAAAGCCTGAATCTCTCGGAAACGCGGTACAGAGCGAAGTTCCAAGCGTGATCCATCTGTCAGGACAAGAACCATATCGCCCCAGGCGCCGAATCCACGAGAGACACTTCGGACCTCCCGCACCTGACTGAACACCACCTGACTGCGATCTCTTCCCATCCAGCCACCAGTAACGGAAATACGCCGACTAGTGATGTTGAAGCGCAACCAAACGGCACGAACAATCGCTCCGACCGCAAAGGGCAATCCAATCAAGGTCAGTCCCAGCAACAAGTTGAAAATCAAGTCACCCCGAGCTGGGCCACCCTCGTAGAAGGTTTCTTCATGAATAGGAGTTGGCATCGTTAATACCCAGCTTGATGGAGCAATCTGTCGCATTCTTCCAGGACTCGGGCTTTTGAGGCCTCCGCACCGGGTTTAAGGCTGATCAAAACCCATGTGTTTGCGTGCTGGAAAGACTGCTCAAAGTGTCGACGCAAATGGTCGTGGAGGCAGCGTCTGAGCTGATTACGGATCACAGCCCGCTTGCTGACTTTGCCACTAATCACAACGGCACAACGGCAAACGGCAAATTCGCTCTGATTGTCAGTAGGGCGGCAATCCGAACGCAAAAGTTGCGGCATCGCCGCGGCTTTACGCAAGGTCATCAATGTTCCGTGGAAGCGCTGTCCTTTGCGATGCAAATAATGAAAACAGCGGTGACCCCGCAATCTCATCGCAGTAGGAAGAACCATCGAAATTCATCCAGGGATCGAGCCAAAGCGAATCAGTTGTGACTGAACACACTCAGGAGGCAAGACGAGCACGTCCTCTTTTTCGACGTGATCGAATCACGCGGCGTCCTGTGTGAGATCGCATGCGCACACGAAAACCAGAAACGCGCTTGCGTTTACGGCTTGTGCCACCAAGAGTTCTTTTTGTCATGGATTTACTAGGGCGCCCAGCCTTTATTCAGAGTGACGAGTTTATCAGCCAATGCTTAATCGATACTGAAGTTCCAGGTGCCTAAGTAGCCAGCCACTGGAACATCTCCAGGAGCCTGTGCCAGGGCATTGAACATAAACATTCCACCTTGACTGGGATTGAAGATCGTCATGGAAACGGCATAGGTGTCTTCCGTTGGGATGGGTGTTTCTGGAAAAACCTCGATGACCCTTTGATTCTCACTGACCTCAAAAACGGCGGGAATGACTTCTTCACAACGGCTTCTCGCCAGCATTCCACCCTTCTTCATTTTGCAGAGTTTCAACTTATTGGGGCGGATTTTGGCGTTGAAATGCTTAGGGATTTCAATACTCAATTTCAAGATTGCGGTTTTGCGATCTTTAGGACGGATCATGAAAAAGTATTCAGCCCGCTCGCGTCGTCGATCGCTGGTTTGTACGTAATAAAGCTTTCTGTAGGCTTGATCCTGGTCCCATCGAAACTCCAGCAAAGCAGGAGTGTTCTGAGCCTGAACAGCCACTGGTCGAGACATCTCGATGACAGAGGCAGAGCCAATCACTCCACAACCGATGAGCCCCGCAGTAAAAGCTAGGCGGCGAATCGGGGTCTTAGGCAGGAGGTTCATTGCTTGGGTTGGTGAGAACTTTCACCATCGTTAGATCTACTGATTGTCCTAACGACATCCTGCAACAGGGAGCTGCGAGGGCCGGCGCTCCATCTGTCAGTTGTGACCGGATCTATCTGGCCTGAGACGACTGGCTTCTCCCAGGTAGGCATGGCGAAGGTCGTGATCATCTGGCATCCATGCATGGGCCAGAAGACGAATGCACCTCGGAAGGTCACCCTCGACAGCCATTTGCTGACAGTCGATGAGGGCCACACCATCCCAACCTTCGCGACGACGAGCGATGGCAGCCGGGAAACAAGCATCAAGATCAGTTGTCACAGAAAATGTGATTGACACGATGCACTCAGGCTGCAATGCATTGTGCTCAACCAGGGCATCCATCAGTTCAGAGACCGCCTTCTCAATGGCAAAAACAGTATTTGCGCTGCAGGTGGTCGCACCACGTAGACCTCGCAAAACCATTCCACTGCCTAAGTTCATGGCCGAAACAGCCAAAGAGGTTGGCCGCTGAGCTCAAGTTCCACCATGACTAGCTCCTGAATTCGCGCAACAACCTTCGATCCCGACAACCCTTGCAACAACGTCTTACGGGGTTTGCCAAGGGTCACCACCCGACAGCGTTCCTCATCCAGATCAGCCATCTTTGCCGCAAGAACCCTTGCACATTCCTCATCTCCCAGCTCATCCACCAGGCCAAGATCCTTAGCTTGCGCACCACTGAACACGCGACCATCAGCAAACTCCCGAACGCAGTTGGCGTCGAGCTTCCGCCCCTCAGCAACGGCAGCTACAAATTGTTCATAACTGCTATCGATCAGAGCTTGCAGAAGATGACGTTCCTCTGGGCTGAGTGCACGATCAGGAGAAAGAATGTCTTTGAAGGCGCCACTTTTTACTGTTTCAAATTTAACGCCAACACGTTCAAGCAATTTGGAAAGATTGTTGCCGCGAAGAATCACACCGATAGATCCCGTAATCGTGCCTGGATTCGACACGATCGTTTCAGCGGCAACACCTACGTAAACCCCACCGGATGCTGAGATGTTTCCGAAGCTGGCGACAACGCGACAACCCTTTTCTCGCAATCTCATCAGAGCAGCGTGAATCTCCTGACTATCACCAACAGTCCCTCCAGGACTATCAATTCTCAGCAACAATGCGGGGAACTCCCGCTCCTGCACCTCCTTCAACGCTTTCAGGACGCGGCGGCGTGTAGAGCCCGTAATTGCTCCCTCAATGGCGATCCTCGCCATCCTTCGCCTGGATTTGCGGCGCCAGGGCCAGAGCATGACGTTCAATCGAAAACCATTTGATCTTAAAAAGGAACCTGTTCGCGGCATCCCATGGGATTTCTCCGCCGAGGGCTGCTGATGATCCTCCCTTTCGTCCTCTGGGGAACAGCCATGACTGCGATGGCACCGCTCGTCATGACTGGTGGGCCCATTCTTGTGGCCTGTTTGAGATTGCTTCCTGCAGGGATCGTAGTGATCGCAAGCGTTCCGCTTCTCGGACGCTCCTTAGCAATTGATTCCGCCGATCGAGGATGGTTTCTCCTGTTCACCCTGATTGATGCCTTGCTGTTCCAGATTTGTCTAGCCCGTGGACTTGAAGGCACAGGAGCCGGCCTTGGGTCGGTCTTGATTGATTCCCAGCCTCTGATGGTGGCGCTCCTGGCCCGCTGGATTTTTTCCGAATCAATTAATCCCGTGGGTTGGCTGGGTTTAGTACTCGGTCTGGGGGGAATTGTTTGCCTTGGTGTTCCTCAACCGCTGCTTCAGCACTGGTGGCTATTAGGTGAGAGCGTTTCATTTAACTCTGATTGGCAGGCTGGAACTGGATGGATGTTGGTCGCTGCCATTGCGATGGCGATCGGCACCGTGCTGAGTCGATACGCCTGCCGTCACAGTGATCCAGTTGCCGTCACGGGTTGGCACATGCTGCTGGGAGGGCTTCCACTTTTGGTTTGGCATGGCATCGACGAAGCATTCCCCTTCATTCCGCCTTGGTCCGCCCTTGCCTGGACGCAAATGGCTTATGCATCCCTGATGGGAAGCGCCTTGGCCTACGCACTATTTTTTTGGTTCGCAAGTCGTGAGGATCTCACCGGATTCACCACACTTGGATTTCTAACACCAGTTTTTGCACTTGCTTCTGGGGGTCTGCTGTTGGAGGAACGACTGAAAACCCTTCAATGGTTCGCTGTCGTTTTGGTCCTCCTATCGGTGGTGCTGGTCAGCCAGCGCAAGCGACTCTGGGAGCCACTTGCTTTCGTCAACGATCCTCAACAAAGCGATATCGGCGCATGAGCAAAGCTCCCCTTGATTTAATTCTGGTGAGTACACCCATCGGTCACCTAGGCAGCGGCCGCGGTGGAGGAGTTGAACTGACTCTCAATTCATTATTAAAAGGCCTTGTCACAAGGGGGCATCGGATCACCCTCGTCGCCCCGGATGAATCAGTTATTCCCCATGACTGCGATGGCCTCAAAGTGCACACCGCCAGGGGTGACGATCAACCCAGCTGGCAGCATGCGGATTTTGATGCTTCCATCCAAATCCCTTTTGATGGAGTCCTTCCCCGTCTCTGGGATCTTGCGCTGACTTTGGGAGAAGGAGCAGATGCTGTTATCAACTTCAGCTACGACTGGTTGCCTCTCTGGCTCACCCCCCATGTGAAGGCATCGGTATTTCATTTAGTGAGTATGGGTTCTGTATCTCGAGCGATGGACGATGCCGTCTCACAATTGGCTAGCTGGGACCAGAGACGACTGTGTTTCCATACCCATCGGCAGGCCGAAGATTTTTCATTGCCCAATGAGCCTTCAATTGTTGGGAATGGCTTTGACTTAAGCCGTTACCAGCTGCAGCTGAACCCCCTAGGCCCTTTGGGTTGGGTCGGGCGCGTCGCGCCAGAAAAGGGGCTCGAAGATGCTGCTGCGGTCGCTGCAGCAATGGGTGAGTCACTCTTGGTTTGGGGTCTAGTGGAAGATCCTCGGTATGCCGAAGAGGTTGAGGCTTCCGTCCCTGCAGGCACCCTTGAATGGCGTGGTTTCCAGCCCACAGATTCACTTCAAAAAGAACTGGGAGGCTGCCGCGCCCTGCTGAACACTCCGAAGTGGAATGAGGCTTATGGGAATGTGGTGATGGAAGCGATGGCCTGTGGTGTACCAGTGGTGGCCTATGACCGTGGGGGTCCAGGCGAACTGATTCAAAATGGTGTAACTGGTTGGCTGGTGCCACCAGACGATGTTGAAGCCTTAACGGAGGCCAGTCGCAAGATCGAGCAGATTGATCGTCGTGCTTGCCGCAATTGGGTGGAACAGTCTGCGAGCCATCAAGTGTTTGCACAACGCATTGAACACTGGCTCAGACAGGGACTCACAGCAGGTGATAGCACGATCGCCCCATGCCGATGATCACTGTCCCCACGACGAAACTCATGTCAACAAGACAGCGAATCCGAGGGCTCTTGTTGATTTTCACCCTTGGTATTGCCTTGTGCTGCTGGCAACTTGGCGCTACTGGCTTAGTGGATGAGACACCACCGTTATTTGCGGCAGCTGGTCGTGCCATGGCTAGCACCGGTGACTGGTTAACCCCTCGAGTGAACGGATTGCCCAGATTCGACAAACCTCCACTGGTGTATTGGCTGATGGGCCTGGGCTATGCCCTTCCAGGCAACGAGCTCTGGGATCCACTCGGAACATGGGCCGGCAGGCTGCCCTCCGCCTTGGCGAGTGTGGCGACAATGCTGATGCTCGGAGACACCTTGATGGTTCACCCGGCAGCAAATGACAATTACCCTCGCCGTACTGGAGTTGCAGCCGCACTGGCCTTCTCGCTGTCCCCCTTGGTACAGCTATGGAGTCGTACGGCTGTAAGCGATGCCTTGCTCAGCGGCACCCTAGCCCTGAGCCTTCTTTGCCAATGGCGGTGCTATGCCAGCGGCAATTCTCGGCGTTGGTGGCTCGCCTGGCTGCTTCTCGCATTTGCCGTTCTGACCAAAGGACCAGTCGCGGTTGTCCTGAGCGGCATGACCCTCTTTCTTTTTTCATTACTCCGACGAGATTTCACTGGAGTTTGGCGATGCATCAAACCAGTTCGTGGATTAGCTCTCACAGCACTCGTGAGTCTTCCTTGGTATGTCGCAGAGTTGTTGGTCGAAGGACAACCTTTTTGGGACAGCTTTTTTGGGTATCACAATCTGCAACGCTTCACTTCTGTTGTGAACAGCCACCTACAGCCATGGTGGTTTTTTGGAGTGATTCTGGTTGTGGCATCACTACCATTCACACCTTTTTTACTTCTTGGACTGGGGCAAACCCTGAACTCAATCGATGTGAAAACTCAGTTGAAAACGTTCAAACAAAAGGAAGTTTTTTCTTTGCAGAGTTTTGCCAGCTGCTGGCTTTTGTCGGTCCTTCTGCTCTTCACCACTGCTGCCACAAAACTTCCTAGCTACTGGCTGCCTGCGACGCCAGCAGCTGCCATCCTCATTGCATTAGCCGCAGGTCCAAACTCACGACGAGGACTCCTCTCAACATGGACGTGGGGCACAACAGTTTTACTCACTCTGCTTTTATCCATTGGTTTCTGGAGTTCTTCGATCTGGATCCCTCTGATCAATGACCCCGAAATGCCATCACTGCCAGGAGAGCTCTTGGCAAGCCGACTGGTCTTGAGGGCTGCCGTTTGTTTTTCGACTGCTGGCGCTTTAGGGCTTTGGCTGATCAGGAGGCCTGCACCAGGTCGCTTATTGGCCATGCAGGGGCCGTTGGTGGTTTTCCAGCTGGTTGCCCTAATTCCGATGATTGATTTGGGCGATCGGGTTCGCCATCTTCCCGTTCGTAACGCTGCAGCAACCATGTTGCATGTCCAAAAACCATCAGAGCCATTGGCAATGGTGGGAGCAATGAAACCTTCTCTTCACTTCTATACGAAGCAAGTGATTGTCTATGAAGGACGCTCTGATTCAGCCCTCGTCAACCTTTCTGATCGGTTGCAGAACGAACAGCGTCGTGGTTGGCAGGGCCATCCCATCGATAGCAAGGAAGGATCTCCCACAGTTCTGATCGTGATTGATTCCGGCACATTGCAACGCTCTTACTGGCAAGGACTCGATCCAGAAGTACTTGGCCAATTCGGTATCTACAACGTTTTGCGGATTAAAAGAGCCCGTCTGAAGCAGCGAGCTGCCGAGCTCCAAGCCGATGGAGTCACGCTGACTTGGAAGACCCCTCGACCAGAGCGTTTTTAACTGACTGATTCTTCTCGGCTGGCAAGGAAAGTTGCACCCTGCGACAAAAGCCGCAGTACCCCCAGAGAGCCATTTCACCGGCCGGAGCTGGACTTTTGCAACGTGGACATGAAGCCATCCCATGAACATCAGTCCGGCTCGGATGCCGAGCCCAGACACTCTCTTCAGTTTCCAACTGCGAAGAGGAAGAGGGATAGTGCCGCTGGATCCGCAGATCCCGAACGACATGACCAGCACTTCGTATGGCCGCCAACAGCTGAGGCTTGCTGTACTGCAAAGCCTGACGCCATTGCGGATGGCGCGCCCCCACCGTGAGCACGCCATGACTCAAATTCAAGGGTCTGCAGTGATCAGATAATGGACTGCCCGCCAGTTGAGCCCAGTCCTGCCATAACGCAGCCAGTGATCCCTCCCTCCGCCACGTACTCCGTAGAGATTGAAGACACTCAAAAAGAGGCTGCGCCTGAGCAGGCTTGGGCTGCAGCAACACCTCACCCCGTCCAAAACGGCGCCTTTGAGATCGAGGTGCTCTACCCATCACATCACCCAATTGTTTGAACACTAGTTGGGGAAGTCCGTTCCTCTCGCTAATCTCTGGCTCTGCTCACCCCGATCCATGGGTTTCTTCGACCGGCTCAGCCGTCTACTGCGCGCCAATCTCAATGATCTGGTTAGCAAAGCGGAGGATCCAGTCAAGATCCTCGATCAGGCTGTCGCCGACATGCAGGACGACCTGGTCAAGCTCCGACAGGCCGTTGCCATGGCCATTGCCAGTCAGAAAAGGTTGAAAAATCAAGCCGAGCAAGCTGAGTCGCAAGCCCGTACTTGGTACGAGCGCGCGGAATTGGCACTCAAGAAAAACGAAGATGATCTAGCGCGGGAAGCCCTCACCCGTCGCAAGACTTTTCAAGAAACGGCGACTGCTCTCGGCAAGCAAGTTCAGAATCAGGACGCTCAGGTTGAGACACTTAAGAAAAGCTTGGTAGCACTTGAAGGCAAAATTGCCGAAGCTCGCACCAAAAAAGACATGCTCAAGGCCAGGGCTCAAGCGGCCCAGGCCCAACAGCAACTTCAGAATGCCGTTGGCAGCATGGGCACTAATTCAGCCATGTCTGCCTTTGAGCGAATGGAAGACAAGGTTCAATCTCTGGAGGCCAGTAGCCAAGCAGCAGCTGAACTTGCAGGTGCTGACCTCGACAGTCAATTCGCAGCGCTTGAGGGTAGCGATGATGTGGACGATGAGTTAGCAGCTCTCAGGAAGCAAGTCGAGGGAAGTGCAGACAAGGCAGCCCTTCCTGCAGCTGATTCGGAGGTCAAACCAGTCAAGGTGGAAGAAGTAGATGCTGACCTTGAGGAGCTGCGGCGATCCATCGACAAACTGTGATGAAAGACCCCCTAGAGCAGACGAGTCCATAGGATTCATTGAGTTCAAAAACTTTCCGTGTCTTCAGCTGTTTCCGACTTCACAGATGCAGCTTTCGAGCAGGAGGTACTGCATGCATCCACAACCGTTTTGGTTGATTTCTGGGCTCCGTGGTGTGGTCCTTGTCGACTGATGTCGCCGTTGATGGACTGGGCCTCTGAGACCTACTCAGGACGTTTATTGGTTGGCAAGGTTGAAGTGGATAGCAATCCCATAACCCGTGACAATTTCAAAGTTCAAGGCATCCCGACCCTGATCTTGTTCCGCAACGGAAAAGAATTAAGCCGGCATGAAGGGGCTATCGCCCGCCCTCAGCTGCAAGCCTTCTTGGATGCTCACTTCTAAGCGCCTTGCTCGACTAGGGAGCGGAATTTTTGATCGCAACGATCAGCGCAAGCAGCTGTACAAACTTGGGGCTTCGCACCAGCACCAACCTCTGATCGACCTCTCCCTTGGATGCACAGATCTGCTTCCCCCCCCAGCGGCAATAAAAGCAATGGGGAACCTCCTAGAAGAGCCAAGAAGTGCGTCTTACTGCTTGCATGCAGCTACAGCTTCATTTCGGGACGCGGCCTCTGCCTGGTGTGAACATCGTCTTGGTGTGACAGTGGATCCTGAACGCGAAGTGCTTCTCCTCATTGGATCTCAAGAAGGCACCGCCCATTTCCCGATGGCCGTTTTAGATCCTGGGGATTCTGCTCTGATATTTGATCCCTCGTACCCATCCCATCGTGGAGGCCTTGAACTGGCTGATGCATCAATTCAAACGCTGCCTCTGGAATTGCATCGAAATTGGGCTCCTGATTTCAACGCCATCACCCCTGCTCAATGGGACCAACTACGGCTCTTGATGTTTGGTTTCCCCCATAACCCCACAGCCTCTGTTGGTCAACAAGATTGGCTTGATGAGGCAATGAGTCGTGCCCAACACCATGATCTGGTGGTCGCCCATGACAACCCTTATTTGGATCTAGCTCTTGAGGGAGAGGCTCCAGCACTGCTTCGATCTCCCCACTGGCGCGAACGCGGGATCGAGTTCTTTTCTCTCTCCAAGGGATGGTGTCTCGGTGGGTTTCGCCTGGGATTCGCGATCGGCGCTGAATCACTGATCAATGCACTGCGACAACTCAAGAACGTCATTGATTTCAATCAATGCCAGGCCCTGCAGCAGGGTGCTGTTTGTGCTCTTTCCCAACATGCTGATTGGCCTGCCAGTCTTTTGCCTATTTATCGTGAGCGGCGGGATCGGACGCGCAAAGCGCTGTCGTGCCTTGGATGGTCTATCCCTTCTCCGTCAATGGCTCTTTATCTCTGGATGCCTCTTCCTCCCTGGGCTCAAGCCAAAGGATGGGGGGACGAGCAGATGGCCGCTGAGCTTCTCCAACAATGTGGGGTTGCCTTGACTCCGGGATCTGGATTTGGAGAGGCTGCAAGTCATTGGCTTCGCCTTGCCTTGGTCCGGCCAGTTGCTGAACTTGAAGATGCCGTGAAGCGACTTTCGCCTTGGTGGCACCAACAGTGCTGAGGCGGCGACACGGCGCAGGATCATTGGTCCATAGCCTTCGTCGACAGAATGCTGGTCTTTGGAGACTTCAACACAAGACCGTTTGCTCCAGTACAGAATTGGAGCTGAATCATTGGCTGAACGTTGTTCCTTGGAAGGGGGATTATCCAAGGGCCGTATTCGCTGATCATCAGATCAGAGGTCAGGGTCAGCGCGGACGATGTTGGGAATCGCCCCATGGTGGGGTCTGGCTCAGCGCTGCTCTTCCGTGGGACCAACGCAATGGTCATGCCGACATGCTTGGCTTGATGGTGGCTTTGGCCCTAACTGAACGCTTGGAAAAGGAGGGGCTGGACGTGCGGATCAAGTGGCCCAACGATCTACTCATTCATTCCTTCAAAGTGGCTGGACTATTACCTCGCCTGATCTTTCGTGGAGATCGATTGCGCATGGTGCGCATTGGTATCGGCATGAATGTTGCCAATCCCGTCCCGATTGGTGCGATTTCACTTCGCCGTCTGCTGCCCCGAGGACAAGCCCGTCGCGATGTTTGGACTGTGGAGGTGTTGCAAGCTTTAGAAAGAGTTTCTCAACTGGCAGAGCAGCCAGACTTTGTGCGCCTTGCAATAGAAAATCGCCTTTGGGCCCGTCAAGTGCAGGACCCTAAGAGTGGAGAAATTTGGGATATCAAAGGGTTAGGGACAAATGGTGCTCTTCAACTCTGCCAAGGAACCCGGACTACCAGCTGGACCCGCTCAGCTGATCTCAAGAGTGAGCATCTTTAAAGTTCGATGATCAAAATTCTTAAGATCAAGTGGCTCTGCGCTTGCTTGTTGCATCAATACTGCTGACCCTACCGTCTGCTCCTCGTAGCCCTGAAGATGTTCTTGCTCCGCAAGCCCCGTTACTGCCGCCAGCTCAACTGAAGCTCAAGCCACCCCAAACTTTCGATCGGTCGCTCGAATCCCTGGAGCGCAATCGAATCATCACACCGCAGGAGCGTCGAACACTCGAAAGTGGATCAGCCGCTCGGCCCATTGATTTAAAGCGTTTAAACCAGGCTTGCAGAAGTGGCGCTCTGTCAAAGAGGGAATGTGCAACTGGCGTTGCATTTCGAGGACGTTCCAATCGATCAACTTCATCTCCATCCATTCGACGTCTCGCGCCCATTTCAGTTCCTGTGTCCGCTCTTCTTGCGGGAGCCGGCAGAGGCTTTCGCTTGGAGTCTGTCTTCTCCGTCACACCGAGACCCCTTGCAATTTCAGGCAATGGTGATCAACGATTGCTCTTCCCAATCATCGGCTCTGCGATCACAACCAGTGAATTCGGAATGCGACAGCATCCTGTAATTGGTCGTTGGTTAATGCACGCCGGGAAAGATCTAGCCGCTCCTGAAGGAACTCCAGTCGTTGCAGCTTTATCAGGAACGGTCATGAGTAGTGGCCTGGCAGGTGGTTATGGCATTGCTGTTGAACTAGAACACAACCCACCTCAACGACGCACGTTGTATGGCCATCTCTCAGAGATCTATGTGAAACCTGGACAGTACGTCCAACAGGGCGAAGTAATAGGACGGGTGGGCAGTACTGGACTAAGTACTGGACCTCATCTACATTTTGAGCTGAGGGTTAAACAAGGTACAGGATGGGTTGCGAAAGATCCAGGAGAATTAGACCTGATTCCTTTAGCAAACTCTGGTACTGACGCAGTTTCTTTACTGATTGGGCAACTGATGAACAGCTTTGAACGCAAACAAACCTAAATTCACTCAAGAGCCTGAAGGCACGCTTTCATCCCTAAAGATAAAACCAACTCCGCGAACAGTATGAATTAAATTAGGTTGATCATTGAGTTCTATTTTTTGCCTTAAGTAACGTATATACACATCAAGCAAATTATCATCTCCATAAAAGTCTTCCCCCCAGACACCCTTCATAATTTCTGCTCGCTCAAGCACTTTCCCGCTTCCGCTCATAAGGAAATACAGCAGTTCATATTCTTTGACAGAGAGTTGGATCTTCTTTCCAAAGCGATGGACATCTCGCGTATTGGCATCCAGAGTCAACCCACCCACTTCAAGAAATGTTCTCTCTGCGCCTTGCCCTTCCCCTGATCCTACAAATGAATGAGCTCGACGTTGCATGGCCCGCAACCGAGCCATTAATTCTTCAATAGAGAAAGGCTTAACCAAATAGTCGTCGACACCTGCATCAAGAGCCTTGACACGATCTGCAATGTCATCGTGACCAGTCAGCATCAGAATCGGAGTGTTGATGCCACTACTGCGAATTCTCTGGCAAATGTCTACGCCTGAGAAATCCGGAAGGTTCCAATCCAAAACAATCAAATCGGGCTCTGGATGACTTCTCGCTTTGATTAATCCGGTTGCCCCGTCAGAAGCGACCTCCACTTCATAGCCCTCAACGTCCAGCTCAAGACGCAACAGCTCTATCAAGCGGACTTCATCATCCACAAGAAGAATGCGCTTCTTTTGATCAGAGGTTTGGCTCAAGGGGCCATTGACAGCCTGCGTCTATTTTACGAGGGAGAGGAACCCTCAGTCCTCATGTTCAATCGTTTTGTTCCACTCTCTCAACCTTGCCGTCGCGAAAGTGGATCACTCGCTGGGCACGAGCTGCCACATCATCTTCATGAGTCACCAGAACCAGAGTGATGCCTTGTGCGTGAAGCTCATCAAAAAGGTTGAGAACATCGGTTGTCGTTCGTGAATCCAGGGCTCCAGTGGGTTCATCAGCCAGGAGAAGTGCTGGCTTGTTAATAATCGCTCTAGCAATCGCCACCCGCTGCTGCTGCCCACCAGAAAGCTGGTTAGGCCGATTATCCATCCTGTTTTCGAGACCAACCTGTTCAAGGGCCTCAGTCGCCCTTTGCACGCGTGCTGAAGCAGGAAGACCTGCATAGACCATGGGCAACATCACATTCTCCAGTGCCGTTGCATGTGGGAGGAGATGGAACTGCTGAAAGACAAAACCAAGCTCTTGATTGCGCAGATCCGCCAAGGCATCGTCATCAAGCCGTTCAACTGCGATGCCATTCAGGCGATAGGAGCCACTGGTGGGTCGGTCCAAACAACCGAGAACATTCATGGCTGTGCTTTTGCCTGATCCACTTGCACCCATCACAGCCAGATAATCACCCTGGAAAACATCAAGATCGAGCCCATCAAGAGCTTTGACCTCAGCCTCCCCTACCCCATAGATCTTGCTGACATCACAAAGATGAGCCACAGAATGAGGACTTTCATGAAAGCGATCAGCCAAGAGACGCGCCTGCGGAATCAGCAATCACTTGTTGAAGCAAAGGAGTACCAGCAACAGTGCTGCTGGCCCACTGAAAGAGTGGATTGGAAAGGATTCCCCCCACTGCGGTCACTACAACGCAAAGCACTAGAGCCACTCTCAGCGGCGGTAGACCCATCGTGCCCCAGCTGATGGGGGGATAGGCCTTCACGACATCCGAAGCCTCCTGGGGCTCCTTCACGACCATCATCTTGATCACTCCGATGTAGTAATAAATCGAAATAACCGAGGTCACGAGTCCAACGACGACAAGGACGTATTGCTGGTCTGCCCAGCCAGCAAAAAATAAATATATTTTGCCGAAGAAACCGAGCATGGGTGGAATGCCACCCAGAGAAAGCAGGCAAAGACTGAGTCCGAGAGTGATTAAGGGGTCTTTCTGATAAAGGCCGGCATAATCAGAAATTCTGTCACTTCCTGTTCTGATCGAAAATAAGATAATGCAGGCAAAAGCACCAAGATTCATAAATAAATAGGTGGCCATATAAAGCACCATTGCTGCAAATCCATCTTCCGTTCCACAAACAAGACCGATCATCACGAATCCAGCCTGTCCGATAGAGCTATAAGCGAGCATTCTCTTCATCGATGTCTGAGCCAGGGCCACAACATTGCCCAGCGTCATGCTGAGAATGGCCAAGACTGTGAAAAGAAGTTTCCATTGAGTATCAAAACTTCCAAAACACCCGACCAGAAGACGCAAGGCCAGAGCAAACCCTGCTGCTTTAGAACCTACCGATAAAAACGCTACAACTGGAGTGGGTGATCCTTCGTAAACATCGGGAGTCCACTGATGGAAAGGAACCGCCGCAATTTTGAAAGCCACCGTTGCGAGAACGAAAACAAGCGCCAAAGCAGCCAAAGGAGTAGGGCTTGCAATAAGAGCATTCCCAATCACTTCCAAACTTGTAGAACCACTCAAGCCGTAGAGAAGAGAAGCTCCATAAAGAAAAACTGCTGCTGCTGCTGAACCAACCAGTAGGTATTTAAGAGCGGCCTCAGAGCTTCTGGCATCACGTTTCATGTATCCCGATAACAAATAACTGGCTACGGAAAGAGTCTCGAGAGAAACGAAAACGCTCACCAAATCAGTTGCTCCGCAAAGCATCATTCCGCCGAGGGTGGCAGCAAGAAGAATGGCGGCATATTCCCCTACCGGAGTGCCACTTTGTTCGGCGTATCGCCAACTAATGAGAAGCGACAAAAGGGTGGAGAGAGCCACGACAGCGCGGAAAGCAATCGCCAGATGATCTGAAAGAAATGCACCTAAAAATGATGGCTCTAAAGGAGCATTCCATTGCAAGGCCAACAACACCAAAGCCGTTCCCAAGCCCACATAGCAGATGGGTGGAACCCAGCGAACTGAGACTTTTTCACCGGCCAAGTCCACCAACAGCGTGGCGATCATGGCCACAAGAACAGCAGCTTCAGGCCCAACACTGCCTGAATGCAGGGCAAGGTTGAGCAGCTCACCAGGAGCTGCCATGGCCTGGGTGGAGAGAAGCAGAGCACCCAACTCGGGCATGGCGAGTCTGGTCAAACCAATTGGGCTGGACTTTAGCTGCGCTCATGCTCGTTCCTGAGTGAATTCCCTGATTTCGCTGCACAAAGGTCGGCGGTGCGATAAAGAAGGGAACGGTTACCGACCCCCCTTGGCGAACTTGGCGAACACCCTGGTCATCGTTGAGAGCCCGACAAAGGCACGCACCATCCGTGGATTCCTTCCCAAGGGCTATCGGGTGGAAGCTTCGATGGGCCATGTGCGTGATCTACCAAACAACGCAAGTGAGATCCCTGCCGCACAAAAAGGTCAGAAGTGGGCGAACCTTGGCGTCAATACCGAAGCGGACTTCGAACCGCTTTACGTGGTTCCGAAGGACAAGAAAAAAATTGTGCGTGAGCTCAAAGATGCCCTGAAGGGTGTTGATGAACTTCTGCTGGCGACTGATGAAGATCGCGAAGGAGAGAGCATCAGTTGGCATCTACTCCAGCTGCTGTCACCGAAGGTGCCTGTGAAACGCATGGTGTTTCACGAGATCACGAAAGAAGCGATCTCACGTGCGCTGGATGACACGCGTGAGCTCGACATGGAGCTAGTGCATGCCCAGGAGACCCGCAGAATCCTTGACCGATTGGTCGGCTACACCCTCTCTCCCTTGTTGTGGAAGAAAGTCGCCTGGGGCCTCTCAGCTGGTCGCGTTCAATCGGTGGCAGTCCGTCTTTTGGTTCAACGGGAACGGGCTAGACGTGCCTTCCGGAGCGGGAGCTACTGGGATCTGAAGGCTGCACTGGAGCAAAAGAGCATTCGCTTTGATGCCAAGCTCACGCATCTCGGGGGGACCAAAATTGCCACCGGAAATGACTTTGACGAAAGCACTGGAGATCTCAAGCAGGGCAGCCAAGTTCGCCTTCTCAGCGAAGACGATGCCCGCTCTCTTGCTCTAGCGATTAGGTCATCGAATTGGACCGTCTCCTCCGTGGAGGAAAAACCTGCTGTGCGGAGGCCGGTTCCACCCTTTACCACCAGCACTCTCCAGCAGGAATCAAATCGCAAATTGCGTCTTTCGGCACGGGAAACGATGCGGTGTGCCCAGGGGCTGTACGAGCGTGGTTACATCACCTACATGCGCACCGATTCGGTGCATCTCTCCGATCAAGCGATCACCGCAGCCCGCAGCTGTGTGGAATCGCGCTACGGGACGGAGTATCTGAGCAAAGGTCCTAGGCAATTCAGCACGAAGTCACGCAATGCTCAGGAAGCTCATGAAGCGATCCGCCCCTCGGGTGAATCCTTTCGAGCCCCCTCCGAGACAGGTTTAGAAGGGCGTGATCTTTCTCTCTATGAGCTGATTTGGAAACGCACAGTTGCCAGCCAAATGGCAGACGCTCGCCTCACCATGCTTACGGTTGACCTCACGGTGGAAGAGGCGGTCTTCCGCGCCCATGGAAAGCGAATTGATTTCGCTGGTTTCTTCCGTGCCTATGTGGAGGGTAGTGATGACCCTGATGCTGCTCTCGAAGGCCAGGAAGTGCTACTTCCCGCACTCGTGGTGGGGGATGCTCCCAATGTTCACGATGTCGAGGCACTCGGACACCAGACCCAGCCGCCTGCCCGATTCAGCGAAGCCTCACTTGTGAAAATGTTGGAGAAAGAGGGAATTGGTCGTCCCTCCACCTACGCCAGCATTATCGGAACCATCGTGGATCGAGGCTATGCCTCTCTGAATAACAACTCACTGACTCCAAGCTTCACGGCCTTTGCCGTAACGGCCCTGCTTGAGGAACACTTCCCGGATCTTGTGGATACAGGGTTTACAGCCCGTATGGAATCCACTCTTGATGAAATTTCTACAGGGAAAGTGCCATGGCTCCCCTACCTGGATCGGTTTTTCAAGGGTGATGAAGGCCTTGAATCCATGGTTCAGAAACGAGAGGGCGACATCGACCCTGGAGCCTCTCGGACCATTGATCTGGAGGGCTTGCCCTGTGTGGTCAGGATCGGACGATTCGGGGCCTATCTCGAATCCAAACGAATTGGCGATGATGGAGAGGAAGAACTGATCAAAGCAAGCCTGCCAAGGGAGATCACTCCAGGCGAACTGGACCAGGAACAAGCCGAATTAATTCTGAAGCACAAAGCCGATGGACCTGAGGCGCTGGGCGAGGATCCAGAAACCGGGGATCTTGTCTACCTGCTCTTCGGCCAGTACGGCCCTTATGTGCAGAGAGGCCAGGTCAGCGACGACAACCCCAAGCCCAAACGAGCCTCATTACCGAAAGGGGTGAAGCCCGAAGATTTAAAACTTGATGATGCACTCGGGCTGCTGCGATTACCTCGTCTCCTTGGCGAACATCCTGAAAGCGGAAAGGTACAAGCAGGTTTAGGGCGCTTTGGCCCTTACGTGGTTTGGGACAAGGGGAAAGGAGAAAAGGACTATCGATCCCTAAAGGGAGACGACAACGTTCTCGCGATTGGTCTAAGCAGAGCCCTAGAACTTCTAGCGATGCCCAAGCGTGGACGAGGAGGTAGAACTGCGCTCAAGGATCTAGGAAAGCCTGAAGGAAGCGAAGAAACCGTTCAGGTCTTCGATGGTCCCTATGGCCTCTATGTCAAACAAGGAAAAGTGAATGCTTCATTGCCTGAAGGCAAAGGGGCCGATGACATCACCTTGAGCGAAGCCATCGCGTTACTCGAGGCGAAAGCCGCTACAAAGAAAACATCACGACGCAAAACATCTACAACCAAAGCCTCCAGCAAAACCAAAAGCTCGACCAAAGGCGCATCCACAACCTCCAAACCTGCGGCCCGCAAAGCTCCTAGAACGACCAAAACCGGGCGTCTTCGGGCTAGTGCTGTACGAGTCATCCGCCCTGGTAACGCTTAATGCGCTGGCAGTGGTTACCGATACCGCTGCTACTTGCCTTGCAGGCCTGCTCAGGGACCCCTTTTGGACAAAAGCTGGCCGATAGCTTCGATTCACCTCCACCACCACCCTCCTCGGCACCTGAGAAGTCGAAGTCAACAGAGAAGAAAGAATCAACCACTCAATTAAGCCAATCCACGAAGCCTGAAGACCGACTCCCCTCTGATCACTCAGAGAAGGACATACCGGTTGAAGAATCAACAACAAACCAGACAACAAAAAAAGAATCAGAAGTTCCCGTTCGCCTGATGCCAGCCAAACCTCGTCCTTATCGGATCACGATCCGTTTGGCTGCTGCAGATCCAGCCGCACCGGCAGAAGGTGTCACGGATGCTCTACGCCGAGCAGGAATTGGCTTTGAAGTCGAAACGATTGAGAAAATTTCTTTGCCTGAAGCCTCAAAAGAAACCGTCAACGGCTCCTCAGGACAACCTGACATGTGATGGAACACCCTCTGAGTCGGCAACAAGCATTAAGAATGATGGAAGCCTCCTACCTGGCGGCTGCCGCAGCCTTGATTTGGCTTGCTCTCTATTACTTGCCTGTGGGTGGAGCTTTGTTCAGGCTTGCCCTACCTCTGCCCTTGGCTTTGCTTCTGGTGCGTCGAGGCAGTCGCGCCGGCGTGGAGGGCGTAGCTGTGTCCATTTTGCTTTTGATCGTGCTCATGGGTCCGCTGCGTGGACCTTTGATGCTGTTTCCCTACGGTTTGCTATCGCTCTGGCTGGGATGGTGCTGGCAAATGAACGTGAGCTGGTGGTTCAGCTGGGGGCTGGGTGTTGTCATTGGATCTGTCGGATTCCTGGTGAGGTTGGTGGCGCTTTCCTTGATGGTCGGCGAAAACCTCTGGGTGGTGCTCACAAGAGTTGGCGCTGGAGCCCTAGATCGGGTCCTTGACTTGATGCAACTCCCCCTGGCGCCTGATCTGCTGTTGGTTCAGGCCATGGCAATAACTCTCGTTGTATTGCAACAGCTCATTTATGTTCTGGCCCTCCACGCGTTGGCCTACTGGATCTTTCCCCGCCTCAAGGCGCCGATTCCCGAACCTCCTCACCTACTCCATGGCCTGGTCGCCCTCGACCCTCTTTGAACTACCACCGGGATGCACGAAACTCGCCGGCCCATCGTCGGACTTTTGGAAGGGTTCCATACGACGCTTTTGGTCTGATACGAATCAGGCCCCCAATCTTTTATTGATACTCTCCTCCACTCTGACCGCCGAAGTTAATGGCATCTCAGCAGCTGGTGCTAACGCATTTTCGCGGCGATACACGGCGATTGCCGACGCTGAGTTGCTTCTCTATGGACCCTCCCATCAACCCTTGTGGCCATTGCCTCCGCTCCCAGCTGGTGTCTCGCCAGCTTTGATCAGTTGGGTTGCAGCTGAAGCAATCAAAATTCGCCCATGGGTGGGTTCTCTCGGGCTCACCAAGATGCCTCCCTTCCCGCATCTGCGCTTCGAAGATCCGCAACTCGGTCCAGCCGCTTGCCTCAGCACAGGTCAGGCGATGACTTCTGTGCGGGTCCAACAGCTCTTCAAAAAAGGCAAACGGGTTGGTGAGCGTTTGCATCACCCCCTTGTTCTTGCTGAATGCGTACCTGGTGGAACAACGACCGCGTTAGCCATTCTTCGAGGACTCGGACTAGCCGCGAATCACTTGATCAGCGGCAGTGCCATCAATCCCCCGATGGCCTTAAAACGAGAACTCGTTAGTAAGGGACTGCAATCGGCAGAGTTAAGAGCAAATCCTTCGGCTCAAGAACTGTTGGCCGCCGTAGGGGATCCCTTTCAAGCCTTTGCGACAGGGTTATTGATTGGATCACTAGCCAGCGGTCAGCCCCTCCTCTTAGCAGGAGGCAGTCAGATGGCAGCGGTTCTGGCACTCAGCCTCACCATGGTCTCGAAAAGAGAACGGCAATCGCTTTCAAATCAAGTGCTGATTGGAACAACGTCCTGGTTAGCAGGAGAAGTCCTGATGCCTAATGGGATGCGTCAATCGCAACAGTCCTCCAAACAGTCATCCCTCGCTGAGCTGCTTTCGTTGCTTGAAAATCATTTCGATGTTGCCATCTCGGCTCTGGCGACTGGTCTTCAGTTTCGCCACAGTCGACATCTCTCGCTCCGTGACTACGAACTAGGTCATGTCAAGGAAGGCGTCGGTGCCGGTGGACTCGCCTTGCTTGCTCAACTCCATGGGGTGTCCTTGGAACACTTAAACCAGGCCTGCGACAACGCCATGGACCAACTGCTCAAATCCCAGGCATCGGCTTTGGATCCAGCCAATTAAGGTCAGTGGATGATCGGCCCTTCTGCACAGCGTGTTTCGTTTCGCCGTCGACAGCTACTTCAAAGCGGCTTAATTACCGGAATCTCTTGGCTCACAACAGGTTGTGCGCGAACCAACCATTCGCCAATTGTGCGGGCTACTTCCAAGACCCTCCCGACTCTCTGGCAACAAAAAATTTCAACTCCCTGGCGCTTCGAAGAGCTGAAAGCCATCAACATTGACCAGCCCAGATGGCTGAACTCAACTGATCTGCTTGCGCTTGGTGATGGTTGGTTATCAACCCTTAATGCTGCATCCTTTCAAGCCATTGATGCCGCTTCTCTTCAAGGGCAACTAGGGCCTCTGGCAATCAGATTTTTGTCAGAACTACCTAACCCCTGGAAAGGCAAAATCCTTCCGGTGGGCATGAGCCCTTGGGTGATGCTGTTTCGGGGAGGGCCATCGTTAAAAAACCAAGCGATGCAAAGCTGGGATGTCCTTCTGGATCCTGCACTAAGGACGAAGGTTGTCTTACCAGCAAGTCCGCGCCTTGTGATCTCGTTGGCAGCGCAGATGCAAGCTTCTGATGCATTGCGGCGCCTGAGGGCAGCTGCAATCAGTTTTGATGATCGACATGCCCTCAATTGGTTGCTACAAGGCGATGCAGAAGTGGCTGTTCTGCCTGTTGAGCGATGCATGGCAGCTCTACTTCGAGATCCAAGGCTGACCGCTGTGCTACCTCCCCAGGGAGCGCCTCTGCATTGGACAGTCATGCTTCGTCCCAGTCCCACAAAAGAGCCCCTTCCTCAGGCCTGGGTGAATCAATCCTGGGAGGAGCCCCTCCTCAGTCGTTTGCTCTCTGCAGGATGGGTGCCTCCTATTGACAGGACTCGCCTGAGCACCGCCTTGTCTCGGGTGCCTAACCGCCTTAGGGATCTCGTTCTTCCCCCAGAAGAGCTCTGGCAACGTTGCTGGAGCCTGGCGCCTCTGGATCCATCGATGCAAGAAACACTGAAAAAAAGATGGGAAGCCTCAGCCCCATAGGCGTCGTCTTGGCGCCGCGGCCAACAACTGATGGGTCTCCTCCAACAGTTCTGGGATCTCCAATTGGTGAGGACATCGAGGAAGACAATCACCACAGTGCTGGCAAGCATCAGCGTTGACCTCTTCCCACCAGTGGCCTGCCCGCCCAATGAGGTTGTAACGCTCTTCTGTGAACTCCTTGAGGTCATGAGCGAGTCTCAGGTTGCGGAGTCGCAACAACTCAGGAATGGGAACTTCCATCGGACAAGGAAGACAGGCTCTGCACTGGTTGCAAAGGGTTTCACCGAGCCGATGTTGGCGCAAATTTTCCAGACGCTTCAATGCGGTCTGTTCTGCATGAGTCAGAGCCCCATCACTCATGGCCATTGCAGCAGCAAGCGTGAGGTCTGATGGATGACTGGCGCCGACCGTGAGCGTGCTAATTCCAGCTGCCAGTAGATACCGATAGGCGAGAGCTAACGGTTCCCATGGCTGACAATCAGCCTTCAACAACTGGCTTGGTGCTTGCAAGCGTCCACCTTTATCAGCAGGGGAGATCGCCATAACTCCCATTTGGGCCCTGAGCGCACTTAACGCCAAAGGGAGTCGTCCTGGATCTAGTAAATGGAGATGCAGGCTGCAAAAGCCAAAACGACCACTTGAGATCGCACGAGCAATCAATTGATTGGAACCATGACTGCTGAATCCCACCTGCCCCACAAGCCCCAGACTCAGCGCCCAGTCCAAAAGCCTTGCCCCATCACCTTCTAAGGCCCAATGCAGATGGTCATCACGATTGAGTCCATGAATGGCTAACCCATTCAGGAAGGGACGTCCAATCCGTTCAAGGCACGCATACAAAGCGTGTTGCCCCTGTTCAAAAGACACACCTGGAAGAAGCTTGCTGGTAATCAACCAGCCACCTTCAGGGACCACACCTTCCTGAGTCAGCTGCTTGAGGGCCTGGCCTAGAAACATTTCTGCGGGCCCATAGGCAGGTGCCGTCTCCAAGTGATTAATCCCAGCGGCATGGGCTGCCCGCACGACAGAAACCATTTGCTCGAGATCTGTTAGAGCACGCATGGTTCCGAGGGTGAACAAGCTCACCGAAGGCCCGTGACCAAAGACGCGGCGAACCGCAGGAGTAGTCAAAGGCTTTGTTTTCATCCCAAAAGGTTGTCGTCGTCATTTCCGACATCTTCAGAATGTCTTGACTGAAGGTGCCGCACCATGGATGCAGGACTCAGCTGATCTAAGAACCGACGAAACTCGTCTCGATCCTCTGCATCCGCTTCGGCATCAACAGCAATCGAGGCTTCCGCGACGACTTCCTCCAACATCCAGATGCTGCTGCCAGTTCGGATTGCCAGTGCAATCGCATCACTAGGCCTCGCATCAACATTGATCAGCTCGTCTCTGGACTCCTCCCCATCGATCTGGACCTTCTCTGCATTGCCCTCTATTTGAAGATCTGGGGCTTCATGGCTGAGTTTCAGCACAGCACGAAAAGTACTGTCTTCGATGGCGTGAATGATCACGCGTTCAAGACGAAGTTCACCTGCAGATAACAAGGCCACCATCAAGTCATGGCTTAAAGGACGAGGAGATGGCTCTCCATTCAGCCCAGCCATGATGTTGTGTGCCTGAGCCTGATCGATCCAGATCGGCACCTGACGTCTCCTAGAGGGATCTCGAAGCAAAACAATTGGACTTCGAGTGGCAGCATCCAGAGCGATACCAATAACACTCATTTCCACCATCGCCTGCTCTCTCCCCCTTCTTCGATTATGACCAGTGAACTCGCTTTGGATGCAAGGCATGTTCACAGGACTGGTGCGAGCCGTTGGTCGTATTGAAAGAAGAAGCAGTGGATTGATGATCAGCGGATGCTCACCTTTTGCTCCTCTTGAGCTTGGAGACAGCGTTGCAGTTGATGGCGTCTGCCTGACTGTGGCAGCGCTTGTCGGTGATGGATTTCTCGCCAATGTCAGCGAGGAAACGCTGCAACGCAGCACGCTCGGACGGAAAGCATCAATAGGTGGTTCTGTCAACCTAGAGCCTGCCCTCCGCTTGTCCGATCGGCTTGGAGGACATCTCGTCAGTGGTCACGTCGACAGCATCGGCGAGGTGGTGGCTATTGAATCCCTCAGCCAGTCCTGGCATTTGGAGCTGCGCTGGCGGGATGCCACTTATGGCCGCTACATCTGCGAGAAAGCAAGTGTTGCGGTGAATGGCATTAGCCTCACGGTGGCAGGCTGTGCAGAGGCTGGGAGCCGATTTTGGATCGCCGTCATTCCCCACACTTGGATGGCCACAGCCTTACGCGATCTGAGCAAAGGTGATGAGGTGAATTTGGAAATCGATCTTCTCGCCCGCTACACAGAGCAATTATTGGTCGGCACGACAAAAAGGCCACCACCACCATCGGAGATGCCCAAACCTCTCAGCTCCGAATGGCTCTCGGCGCAGGGTTGGAGCTGAGGGAACATCACAGAAACTGGTCAGTTCATCATGAACTCAATACGTTTCAGGAGTTGTTCCTTGAAAAGGTTTCATGACTGCTGAAGATCGATCCGATTCCCTCGGAACGTTTAAAGCCTTCGCCATCGCTGAAGGAATTCTGTTGATTGTTCTAGGTCTTTTAGCCCTGGTCTTTCCCGTGATTGCCTCGGTTTGGGTCACGGGAGTCATTGCCGTTTTGTTTTTGATTGGCGGAGTAGTGGGTTGGATTAGCAACTTGGCTCGTTCGCGCCGCATGGGGCGTTGGATCTGTTTTTGGCGTCTCGTCGTGTCGACATTGTTCATCGTGGCGGGTGCTTCGATGATGAGTAATTTCAACAGTGCGGCAGGGCTCAAGGAGCAAGTCATGGCTCTATCCCTAGCGATCGGGATTGTTTTTCTGGTGGAGGGTGTGGTGGCCTTCTTCAATGGCTTGGCCAACAGCAAACGCCCAGGAGCGGGATGGGCCGTTGCCAATGGACTGATCACCTTCATCCTTGGTCTCCTGATCGTGACACTCAAGGCAGGGGGACTTTTTTGGGTTCTCGGTGTACTGGTTGGAATCAGCTTCCTGTTCAGCGGAATCGATCTAATCGCTTTGAGCTCAACAATCCATGATGACCAGGAGCCACCAGCTGCGGCGTAAAGACATCACATTCAAAGTTCAAACGACCCACAGCCAGAGCCAGCCTAATGGCCAGGTTCTGGCTTTTATGTTGATGATGCTGTTGATCGAGACTGGGAAGTCTTCAGTTCCGTTCGCTTTTGTCCATGGGCAGAAGCCAGATTGATCGTGAGTCTTGACGCAGTTCAATACGAAACTCCTGGCCAGGCTCCAGGCCAAGTCTGCGAGTGTAAGCATGACCTATCAGCAGATTTCCATTCCCGTGCACCCGGGTCTTGAATTCAGCTTGTCGGCCTCTGGCTCCTCCTCCCCCGGAACTGGCAGAGGGGAGTTTATATCCCTTTGCTTCCACCAAAGCCTTGTAAAAGCTCTTGCGCAGAACACGTCCGCTAGGACCGACGTAACCGCATCCCTTTGCAATTTCGTCCTCTGAGCGATTGCTGAGTGACCGGGCCCTATTCAGCAATTCCTGGCCAATGAGCATCTAACTCAAGAAATTTGAAGTGCTTTTATTCTGGCCATACTTCACAAACCAGGCAAGAAAAATCTCGAAATTACTTATGAAGGCTCTAACGACCAAGAAGAAAAGCTCAGAGGAGGTAGAGAATTACAAAAAGAACCACCCAGATGCCGTCAACAAAGTGCCAGTAGAGCTCTGCCGCCTCCAAGGGGAACTGATTGTCTGCCGTGACACGCCCTTGAGGGGTACGACATTGCCACCACACAATCAAAATCATCAAGGCCCCTAGGGTCACGTGAAGACCGTGAAACCCAGTAAGAGCGTAAAAAGTACTGGCATAAAGGTTGTCATTCAACCCGAAAGGCAAGGTGAAATACTCCACCATCTGACTCAACAGGAAGGCAAACCCAAGACTCGCTGTTAATAGCAGCCATCGCCTACAGCGTTGCGAATCACCTCCGCGCAGATTCACTCCAGCACGATGGAACGTGAAGCTACTGACCAGCAGGAGGATGGTATTGAGTGTGGGCAGAGGAAGCTCAAGTTCGTATATGGCCCCAGGGAGGAGGGGGTTAACAGCTTTGAACGTGAGATACGCGGCAAAAAAGCCAGCGAATGTCATGGCATCGGCCACCAAGAATGTGGCCAGGCCAAACATGCGATGGTCTGGGTGGCCTTCTTCTCCGTTGTCTCCATGCACTGGAATGTCTACCACCTGCTCTTGAGAAGATTGAGAAGATAGAGAAGTCATCGTCCATTGCTCCAAACATCGCTGCCACTGGCATCCCTCAAATCAATTTGATCGGCTGAGATTCCATAGCCATAGGGATGAATCACCAAAGGAGGTTCTCCTTTCCAATTTTCTACGGGAGGTGGAGAACTGGTTAACCACTCGGGAGTTAAAGCGCGCCAAGGATTGTCTCCAGCGATCTCTCCCGAGCGTGCACTCACAAAGACATTCCAGAGAAATGGAAGGGTGCTTAAAGCCATCAGTAAGGCTCCAACACTGCTGATCTGATTCACAAAGGCAAATTGAGGGTCATACTCAGCAACACGCCTAGGCATTCCATTGAGTCCAAGCCAATGCTGGGGAGCAAAGCAAAGATTGAAACCTATGAACGTCAACAAAAAATGAAAACGGCCTAGATGTTCATCTAGCATTCGTCCGGTAACTTTAGGGAACCAATGATAAATAGACGCAAAGATTACAAATACTGAACCTCCATAAACAATGTAATGGAAGTGAGCCACTACAAAATAAGTGTCGTGAACATGGACATCGAAAGGCACTTGCGCAAGTGCCACCCCAGTAATACCTCCGAGAACGAAATTGACAATAAAGCCGCAAGAAAAAAGAACCGCGCTATTAAGACTAATTTTTCCACCCCATAAAGTAGCCAGCCAATTGAAGAATTTGATACCTGTTGGCACAGCGATAAAGGCCGTAGCGATTGTGAAAAATAATCGCATCCAGGGAGGCGTGCCACTTGTAAACATGTGATGCGCCCAAACAACAAGTCCAAGAACAACTATCGCCATAATCGAATACACCATCGTGGTGTATCCGAAAAGAGGCTTCCTGCAATGGATCGGAAGAATTTCACTCACCAAGCCAAATGCAGGCAACACCATAATGTAGACAGCGGGGTGAGAATAAAACCAAAAGAGGTGTTGATAAACGACGACGTTTCCACCCATGCCCGGGTTGAAAAAGCCAGTATGAGCAACAATATCGAAACTAAGAAGAATTAAGGTCCCCGCAAGAACTGGCGTCGAAAGAACAACCAGAATACTGGTGCCAAGCATGGCCCAGCAATACATCGGCAATTGCATAAGCTTCAAGCCAGGCCGACGCAATTTCAATATAGTTGCAATAAAATTAATTCCACCAAAAATCGAACTCCCCCCAAGCAATAGAACACTTAAGATCCAAATAATCTGACCAGTTGCAGGGGTCGTCAAACTCAGAGGCGGATAGGCCGTCCAGCCGGACTGTGCAGCACCACTAATAAAATAGCTTGCAATCAGGAGCAATCCTGAAGGAGGTATCAACCAAAAGGCAACGGCATTCAAACGAGGGAAAGCCATATCTCTTGCCCCTACATAGAAAGGAATCAAATAATTCCCAAAGGCACCATTCACTACTGGGACAATCCAAAGGAAGATCATCACTGTGCCATGCAAAGTGAGCACCTGATTGTAAACATCTCTAGGCATAAAGTCGGACACCGGGCTAGTCAGCTCGGTGCGAATAGCACCAGCCAAGGCACCGCCAATAAGATAAAAAGCAAAGCCACAAATCAGATATTGCAGTCCTATCACTTTGTGATCAACACTAAAACTGAAATAGCGAAGCCAACCAGAAGGCTGCAACGAAGGGGGCTTGTTTTGCTGGGTAAGAGTCAGTGTCATGCCTCGGAAACAGGGAGCTTGCGATTGGCTTGGAACCAGGATTCATAGTCATCGGCCGACTCAACTACCACGGTGGAACGCATTCCACCGTGGTAAGGACCACAGAGTTCAGCACACACAACTGGATAACGACCTAGGCGTGTTGGAGTGAAATTGAGCAGGGTCGGCTGGCCTGGAATGATGTCCTGTTTCAGCCGGAATTCTGGAACCCAGAACGCATGGATAACATCCTTAGCCTCCATACGCAATGAGACAGGACGTCCTGAAGGCACATGCAATTCACCTGAAACAATGTCACCATCGGGGTAATGAAAAAGGAAGGCAAACTGCATCGCCGTCACCTCAACAGGAAGGGGAGACATGGCCATTTCTGAATTGGCTTGCATGGCACCAGCAGTTCCTATCCCTGCCCAGACTCTTTCCTCATTGGCCTGAGAGCTTCCGTGTCCACCATGCATAAGGGGAACCATTCCCCCCATCCGTTCATAGATGTCGTAGCTGAATAAACCTACAAAAAGAACGACAATGGCAGGGACAGCAGTCCAAAAAATCTCTAGTGGCAGATTGCCTTCAATAGAAATTCCATCACCGATCTGACCAGATTTCCTGCGAAAACGAACCAGACTGAAAACCACCAGCCCTACTATTCCTATAAACAGAATCGTACCGATACTGAACAGGACACGAAACAACTCGTCGTAAATGGGTGCATTGACACTGGCATCAACGGGAAGAAGGTTGATGTTTTGGCCAATCCACAAGCCACCCAGCACAAGAATCATTCCCAGCACAAGGGTGAGAATTGCTGAGGGGATAGGCACGAAACTCCTTGTTTATCTCATATCAGACTATGGAGAACACATGCCTTCTTCATGCAGTGATTGTTAAAGCAGCCTGAAGTTCCTGCTAACAATGCTGTTTCAGGGCGTTGTTGTCAGCAAAGGGAGATGTTTGTGCCCTTGAAAATGTTGGAGACCTGTAAATAGCGTGACGTTTGAGATCAGATCGCTACTTTCAAAAACACACCTGTCAATTGGAGGGATAGACGATGACTTCATCGTCAATAGTTCCAATTCGTCGTCGACTGGCTCAGTTAGCTGCTCATCTCGTTGTGGCTCTTATCGCCCTAGTGGTAGTTGGGGGAGCCACACGTGTAATGGAGGCAGGGCTTGCTTGTCCTGATTGGCCTCTCTGTTACGGAAGCCTGCTGCCCGGACGTCAGATGAATCTCAAGGTTTTCTTGGAGTGGTTCCATCGCCTCGATGCCTTTGTGGTGGGGGTGGCCCTTCTCGTCCAGCTCGGAGCCTCCTGGTTATGGAGAAAGGAATTACCAAGGTGGTTGCTCCCAATCAATTTTCTCCTGGTTTTGCTGGTGGTCCTTCAGGGAGGCCTGGGAGCACTCACCGTTCTTCAACTGCTGCCTTCCGCTGTCGTCACAGCCCATCTTGTTCTTGCCTTGACCCTCGTGATTGCGATGAGTGGCCTAACGCAAAGGCTGCTCCAAAAAGGCTCAAACGAATGTATCGCCCCTCGATGGTGGCCTTGTCTAGGCGGAGTCAGCCTTACCGCCGTTTCCGCGCAATGCCTGCTCGGAGGGCGAATGGCAACATCTTGGGCAGCACAACGATGCTTAGAGGGTGGTCAGGCCTGTCAATGGCTCCACTGGCATCGAAGTGGCGCCATGCCAGCTGCAGGCTGTGTCTTGCTGTTCGTTGCCACGGGCTTGATTGCCGGTGGTTGGCCCCGGCAACAGTGGCCATTGCTCATCGCTGCCTCTGTCCTGGTATCAGCACAGATTTTTTTGGGGGTTTTCACGTTGCGACTTGGTCTAAGTCAACCCGTGGTGACGGTGTGCCATCAACTTGTTGCCTGCCTACTCGTTGCCGTCCTCGCAGCACTCACATGGAGGCGTCCGACTTCAGCCCAATCGCCTCTCAAGAACGATCTCGATTCTTCAACCCTGGAGCCCTGTCATGGCTAGTTCAGCTTCAGTCGGTCCGATTCCCCCTGTTCTGACAAGAGACGAGGTTGTTCCCTCTCGAAAGCGAATCAAACTGCCTCCCTGGCTTGAAGTTGCTAAGCCGAGGCTCATTCCTCTTCTACTCGCAACCACTCTTGGCGGTATGGCGCTAACTGAAGGTTGGCCCCTCTCCTCTCCCCGTCTTGCCTGCACACTTGGTGGCGGTGCTTTAGCAGCAGCAGCAGCAGGGGTTCTCAACTGTCTCTGGGAACAGGAGCTGGATGGTCGCATGGTGCGTACAAGCGGTCGTGCACTTCCCTCAGGACGGCTCTCCCCTGCAGCGGCATTTATTGGTGCAGTGTCGTGCACCCTTGCCGCTGCAGCGCTTCTTGTCAGTGGGGTCAATTGTCTGGCTGCAGGACTCTCACTGTTAGGTCTCTGCAGCTATGTACTGCTTTACACCGCGCTTCTTAAACCACGAACAACACAAAATATTGTCGTCGGTGGTGTCGCCGGAGCCATCCCTCCCTTGGTTGGAGCTGCTGCTGCAACTGGACATGTGGGGCTAGGCGGCTGGTGGCTCTTTGCCCTAGTCATGGTATGGACGCCTGCCCATTTCTGGGCACTAGCTCTGCTTTTGCATGATGACTATCGGGCAGTGGGCATCCCAATGCTCCCAGTCGTCAAAGGGCCGTTGGTCACGACAAGAGCCATTCGGAGATACGGATGGGCAACTATTTTGCTGAGCTTTTTAGGGATCTGGGCCTTACCTGAAGGCGGAGTCTTGTACGGCTTATTGATCCTTCCCTTTAATGGACGGTTACTACAGATGGTGGAACGCCTGGCTGCTGAACCCAACAGCCTTGATCGCGCTAAAGGATTATTTCGCTGGTCCATCCTCTATTTGTTTGGAATCTGCCTATTGCTTGTCCTCAGCAGACTGTCTGGTTCCGCTCAATTTGATCTGCAAGTTAGAGAAGTCGTCGACATCCTCTCGGGTGGCTTTCTTCCTGTTGCTTCCTAGATTCTTTACTCTCGTTTGTGGACGGATCAATGTCCCTGATCGTGCTCGATCACCTGGATAAGTCCTTCGGGACCATATCAGCGCTCAGGGACTTGAGCTTGAGAGTCCCGAAAGGGTGTCTTTACGGATTGCTGGGACCGAACGGCGCAGGAAAAACCACAACTCTGAGAATTCTGGCCACCCTTCTGTCTCCAGATCTTGGTGAGGTTCGAATAGCAGGCCTTGATGCTTTGAGTGATCAGCGAGAGATTAGACGCCTCATCGGTTATGTCGCCCAAGAGGTTGCTATTGACAAGATTCTCACGGGTCGAGAACTGCTTGAACTTCAAGGCGATCTTTATCACTTACCTCCACAACACAGAAACCAGCGCATCGATGAACTCATCAAGATGCTGGGCATGGTTTCCTGGATTGACCGTCGCTGCGGAACCTATTCCGGGGGAATGAGACGTCGTCTCGATCTGGCCTCTGGCCTCCTACATCGTCCACAGCTCCTCATCCTGGATGAACCGACTGTGGGACTTGACATTGAAAGTCGGGCTGTGATCTGGAACGTGCTCCGTGAGCTAAGAGACGAAGGAACAACAATTTTGCTGAGCACTCATTACCTCGAGGAAGTGGAAGCACTCGCTGATCGAATGGCCATTATTGATGCTGGAACGGTGATTGCTGAGGGCACTCCGAACGAGCTAAAGAAGCATCTCGGAGGAGATCGCGTGACCTTGCGGGTGCGTGAATTCAGCAATGAACAAGAGGCTGAGACGATTCGTGATTTGCTGCAACCGCTGGATGGCATTCAGAACATTGTGATTAATCGATCTCAGGGCTACTCCCTCAATCTTGTTGTTGAGGGAGAACAGGTCCTTCCCCGCCTTCGCCTTTGCCTAAAGGATGCCGGCCTTCCAGTGTTCGCCCTTGCCCAAAGCCGGCCCAGTCTTGACGATGTCTATCTTCAAGCCACAGGACGCACCTTGATGGATGCCGAACTGGCGATTGCTGGTCAACGTGATCCCAAGCAAGAACGCAAGCAATCCATGCGGTAACAACCTGCCTCTCTTGATCTGATTTTCATAGTGCGTGCCATGACAACGCCCCGTCTCACCATCGATGCCAATCAAACCTCATCTCGAGGAGCTTTGACTGAGCTAATCCAGGAAACGACAGCCTTGACGCGACGCCTGTTCCTGCAGCTCAAGCGTCGGCCATCCACGTTGATTGCCGGTGTTCTGCAACCGCTGATCTGGTTGATTTTATTTGGAGCTCTTTTCTCGAAAGCTCCAGAGGGACTTTTGCCCGGTGGGATGAGCTATGGACGTTTCCTCGGCGCTGGAGTGATTGTGTTCACAGCTTTTAGCGGTGCACTCAATGCAGGACTGCCTGTCATGTTTGACCGTGAGTTTGGATTTCTCAACCGATTGCTCGTCGCTCCGTTAAGGAGTCGAAGTTCGATCGTCTTCGCCTCAGTGATTTACATCACCACATTGAGTCTGATGCAGAGTTTGGCGATCTTGATAACAGCTGCGTTACTCGGATATGGATGGCCTGGGACCGGAGGGCTCTTAGTGGTGTTGGTCACCCTGCTGCTGTTGGTTTTTGCAGTCACGGCATTAAGCCTGGGACTGGCCTTTGCCTTACCCGGCCACATCGAATTAATTGCAGTGATTTTTGTAGCCAATCTGCCACTGCTGTTTGCCAGTACCGCACTGGCTCCTCTGAGCTATATGCCGGTGTGGATGGGCTGGCTAGCAGCCTTAAATCCCCTTACCTTCGCGATAGAACCAATTCGAGCAGCCTATTCAGGCCCACTCGATCTTTCCGTGGTTCTCTTGGATGCCCCCTACGGTTCAGTTACTGGACAAACTTGTTTGCTAGTTCTGACCGTGCTCACCCTCGGGTTGTTTCTACTGATACGACCACTGCTCAATCGAAAACTCTCTTGATCCTGTGACTGCGTCTTCGTTTCAGCCGCTCAATCCTCGACAACTTGACCTACAGCGTCGCTTGCTGGTCGCCCATGACTTGAGGAAAACCACGTTGGTCGCACAACTGGAGCTGCAGTGGGTGCATCGGTATGGCTTGACCTCACTTCCGAAACACACTGCTAACCCAGCAGACCGATCTGTCACACATACATTGAGTTCTGAGGCGGAACCCAGCCTTGAAGTTTTAGACGACTTCAGCGATCAAGCCACTGAAACAAAATCATCCCAAGTGACAGATCTTTTAGGCGACTCTCTAGAAGACGTGGGTGACATTGTTGAAGCAACAGCTGATCGTTGTGACCAGCCACTAACAATCACACCTCCTCCCATGGCTCCAGGACCACAACGATTTCGTCGCTGGCTGATCGCAACGTCAGAAGATCACTATCTGCAGGCATCCTGAAGACCATGACAGTTCCATCACGGAACCAGCTTGCGGGCGGTCTGATTGTGTCAGTTCAAGCTCCAGAAGGATCTCCAATGCGACATCCTGATGTGATTGGCGCGATGGCTGAATCCAGTCTTAGGAATGGCGCGATTGGGGTACGCCTCGAGAGCCCAGAACACATCGGAGCGGTTCGGAACCGCTGTCCAGATGCTCTCATCATTGGTCTCTGGAAGCGTACATACCCAGATAGTGCTGTCTACATCACCCCCTGCTGGGAGCATATTCGAGCGGTTTGGGCCGCGGGAGCTGACATCATCGCCCTCGATGCAACATCACGCCAAAGACCGAACAAGGAAGTCCTAGCCGAACTTGTGACACGAAGCAGAGACGAGTTAGGTGCACCTCTGATGGCCGATGTGGACTCGATTGATCACGGACTGCAAGCGGCCTCAATGGGATGTTCTTGGGTTGGAACCACTCTCTATGGATATACAGAGCAGACAGAGGATCAAACTCCCCCTGGCTATCGCTTGATTTCTCCGTTAAGGAATCAACTTCCTCACGATGTCACCCTGATTTGCGAGGGCGGGATTCGATCCTCTGATTCAGCACTCCAGGCGATTGATCATGGAGCAGATTTAGTGGTGGTCGGCACTGCTATTACTGGAATCGATCTCCAAGTCGCCGAATACATCGGGACCCTAAGAAGGCAGGATGGGTGAGTCTCGTAAGACTTGGCCATGTTGCTCAAAATTACTTTCCCTGTCTTACTTAGCGGCGCTTTTTTTGGGCTGCCGATAGCAAGGCTTCCAATGTCAGAACTTCAGGCCCTCAATCGGGAACTTGGGAGGCTGTGTAACCAACCTCCCCGCGAAGCGTTATCGGTCTGCCGCATTCACGCTCGTCTCGTGGGATCCCTCTAAGCAAGGGATTACATCATTCCCATACCGCCCATGCCGCCCATGCCGCCCATTGGGTCCATACCACCGCCCATTCCACCCATTGGGTCGCCACCGCCTCCAGCAGGAGCAGGTGGCTCAGGCTTATCGGCAACCACAACCTCAGTTGTTACCACCAACGATGCAATGGAGACAGCATCTTGAAGAGCAAGACGAACAACTTTGGATGCATCCAGAATCCCTGCATTCATTAGGTTTTCAAAGCTTCCAGTGAGAGCGTTGAACCCCTCTCCACTATTGAGCACTCGATTCACCACCACATCACCATTAGCACCTGCGTTCTCAGCGATCTGACGAAGGGGAGCACTCAGGGCTCGCTGAACAATTTCCATGCCGGTCTTTTGATCACCTTGCAACCCAGCAGTCAAGCCATCAAGCTCGCCTGCAATATGGAGCAGTGTTGATCCTCCTCCAGCCACAATTCCTTCTTCCACAGCTGCACGAGTGGCGTTTAAAGCATCTTCAATCCTTAGCTTGCGATTCTTAAGCTCAGTTTCTGTTGGAGCACCGACCTTGATCACAGCCACTCCTCCAGCGAGCTTGGCAATGCGCTCGTTGAGTTTTTCTTTGTCGTAGTCCGAATCCGTGTTCTCAAGTTCACGCTTAATGGAAGCGACGCGTGCACTAACCGCATCTCTGCTGTCATCACTTGCCACGATGGTGGTGCTGTCCTTACTGATCGTGATACGACGTGCTCGGCCCAGATCGTCCATCGTCACTTTATCGAGGGTCATCGCCCTGTCTTCACTAATGACTTGACCACCAGTCAGGACAGCAATATCCGCAAGAGCCGCTTTACGGCGATCTCCAAACGATGGAGCCCGCACCGCTGCAACCTGAAGAACCCCTCTGTTCTTATTCACAACAAGGGTGGCTAGGGCTTCGCCGTCAACTTCTTCAGCCACGATCACCAAGGGGGAGCCTGATTTCTGAACCGTTTCCAACACTGGAACCAAATCGGCTACAGAGCTGATCTTGCGATCTGTGAGCAGCAGCAACGCATTTTCGAACTCACAGATCTGGCGATCACCATCGGTGACGAAATAAGGAGAGCTATAGCCACGATCAAAAGCCATGCCCTCAGTCACTTCAAGTTCAGTAGCGAGAGACTTTGATTCCTCCACGGTGATCACCCCATCAAAACTCACCTTGTCCATCGCTTCAGCGACCATGCGACCGACCTCCTCATCTCCGCCTGAACTGACCGTTGCAACCTGGCGTATCGCGTCACCACTGACAGCCTGGCTGCGCTTATTCAGGCTCTCAACCACAGCAGCAACAGCTTTTTCCATACCCCGACGAAGCTCGATAGGACTCGCTCCTGCTGCCGTATTGCGCAGGCCCTCCTCAACCATCGCCTGAGCGAGAACGGTGGCCGTTGTGGTGCCATCACCAGCTTTGTCCTTGGTCTTCGAAGCAACCTGCTGAATCAGCTTGGCTCCAATGTTTTCAAACGGATCTGCAAGTTCGACTTCTTTAGCAATGGTGTCACCGTCATTCACGATGTCTGGCGAGCCGAATGACTTCTCGAGCACCACGTTGCGGCCACGAGGACCGATCGTCACCCGAACAGCATCGGCAAGGGCATTCATTCCTCGCTCGAGAGCTTCACGTGATTCGTTCGAGAAGCTGAGAAGTTTGGACATAATGTGTCAGGAACACGATGGTCAATCGCTCCCAGCGTCTATGACCACCTACACCTCTCGGAAGTGGGGAAAGCCGAATCCATAAGCCAGCAAGCAAACGGTGAGGTTATGGTCCTGGTATGAGCGATTCCGGAGTGCTGTTTTTCATACTCCTGGCTGCAATGGCTGCAACCATGACTTTGGTCTACGTTCCGCTCCGCATTTACCTAACAGCGACGGAACGGAGTCGGAGATTGAAGTTGCTGCAGCGTATCCGCAGCTTGAGAGAAGCACTAGGTCAGCCTCTTCAGGGCTGAGCCTCAACTCATCACCATCCCACCATCAACCTGTATGACTTGCCCGGTGATGTAGGAGGCAGCTGAGTCTGCTGCCAAGAACCTCACTGTTCCAGCCACCTGTTCGGGCGTACCAAACCGGCGCAAAGGAATTGCTTCGAGAATTCCATCCGCTTCAAGATCTTTTGTCATATCGGTGGCAATAAAACCTGGCGCCACCGCATTCACCGTAATTCCACGGCTCGCCATCTCCTTCGCGCAACTGCGTGTTAATCCAACGACTCCAGCTTTGGCTGCTGCGTAATTGGATTGTCCTGCATTTCCCATCAATCCAACCACCGAGGTGATGTTGATAATGCGACCACTTCTCTGTTTCAACATTGGGCGTGTCACAGCCCTTGTACACAGAAACACTCCGGTGAGATTGAGATTAACAACCGCCTGCCAATCCTCGGTTTTCATCCTCATCAACAAGCCATCTCGAGTAATCCCCGCGTTATTGACCAGCACATCGATACGTTCACTGCGCTTCAACACCGTTTGAATCAAGTCCTCAACGGACGCCTCATCAGCCACATCAGCTTGAAGGGCATAGGCAGAACCACCACTAGCCTTTATCTCAGCCACCACAGCCTCAGCCGCCTCAGGAGAACTCGCATAATTCACCACCACCTCAGCACCCTCACCAGCCAAAGCCAATGCCACTGCACGTCCAATGCCACGACTTGCACCAGTGACCAAGGCCGTTTGCCCGTGAAGAGAAGTGGATGGACTCATGAAACAGTGCTTTTAGATCGTGTGATCGTAGGGATCGTTGGCCCTTTTGGTCATCAATTCCAGCTATGCACCTCGCATCGTTTCAATCGTGTCGATGGCATCACCGAGCAGACTGCGGAATAACTCAAGCTGCTTCTGGCTGCCCATGACCACCAGCAGCTGACCCGGGCCAAGCCGTTCTCCACCACTGGGATTTCCTTTCAGGGAGCTGCCGTCACGGATGGCCAGCACCATCGCCCCACTTCGACGGCCCAACTGGAGTTCAGACAAGCTCTTACTGGTCAGGTGCCCTACCAACTTGGGATCACGACTTAACTGAAATTCCTCGATTTCGAATTCCGACCCAGACAAGAGATCCATAAAATCAACCGCCAAGGGTCTAAGAGCTGTGGCGGCCATCACCCGACCTCCAGCGACATAAGGACTCACCACAACACTGGCACCAGCAAGTTCGAGCTTTGCAGCTGCTTCTTCGCCATCTGCTCGAGCAATCAAACGGCATCCAGGTTCCAAACCACGGGCACTCAGAGTGACGTAAAGATTGGCAGCGTCGCTAGGCAGGGCTGCCACCAAACTGCGACATCGATTCAGTCCAGCTTCCAATAGGGTCTCATCGAGTGTGGCATCTGCTTGAAGCACCGGCAGACCGCGCTCTTCAGCCGCCTGTCGACGAGACGAATCCATTTCCACCACAAGCACCGGAACGGTTTCCAGCAACAGTTGTTCAGCAATCTCACGACCAATGCGGCCATAGCCACAGAGAATCACATGGTTGTCCATACGCCGTAGGTTTCGGCGAAACCTCAACTCCCCTAGCTTGCGGAAGTATCCAGATTCTGTCAGCCCAAGAATCCTTTGAATCGAGAGCTGAACCACCACAATGCCCCCTGCAACAATCAAAACCGTCACGAGTCGCCCGGCCTGGGAGAGAGGCTCGACTTCGCCATAACCGATGGTGCTGATTGTGATCAGCACCATCCACAAGCAATCTCCCCAGTCCCAACCCTCTGTGATCCGATAACCAATGGCTCCACCCACAATCACAACAGCAAGGGCCATGACTGGTAAAAGCCAAGGGCTAGCCAGCTGGCGCAGCTGAGGGCGATAGAACAAAAGGCGACGACGATGTTGGGATCTCCGTCGTGGCCTTTTCATCAGAAGCCCATCGCCGCCAAAACGTCGTCTTCAGACAGCGACCGGAGATCGTCACCCCCTAAAGAGCGAATCACGTCTCGCTTCGGTAATTGATCATCCGCAATTCCCAGTGCAACCAGCGGCACACCGCAGAATGTCGCCAAAAGACTAGTCACAGGACAACTAGTCAAAACCACATCAGCACTAGCAATTTGCGCTGCCCTTTCTGAAACAGCAGCGTTTTCGCCGAGATGAATCGTGCGTAAACCAGGAAGCTTGTCCTTGATCGTGAGAGGTAACTGCTTCCATCGTTCTGATGGCCAATCCTGCTCCGTCGCAGCTGGTTCCAACAGCAGCAATGGCCCATCTCCCTTCGGCTGACGTTCGCGAGCGTTCTTCATCAACCTCGCAGACAAGGTGATTCGAAAGGCTGCAGCATCTAATTTCAGGCCAATAGGAGCCAAAAATCCTGAGAGTCGTTGCGCACTCCAGCCCTCAGACTTGCTGACAAAAGCAGTTGAAGCAAATCCAGTCTCTGCAACCCGCGTTGGAATGTGACTCATCGAAAGCATCAAGTTCACCTGGCGTCCCTCAGCAAAATTGAGACAAACCTGGAAGTCAGGTTCTCGAATCGAACCAAGAAGATTGGCCCAATCAGCCATGTTCAGATCGGAGTCAAAGTCAAAAGGAATGATCTTTTCGACAGCAGGGAGCAACGTCCATAGCGATCGATAGGCAGGGGAACAAGCCACTTGGATCGCAGCACCTAGCTCATTGGCGCATGCTGCCAGCGCAGGCATACGCTCAAGCTGCTGTTGGGCTGTGCCTGGGCTTAAGACGAGAACACGCATAAAACAACAGCACAAGTGGTGCGAGCTGATTGTATGGAGGACGTTTCACCTTGCTGAAAACAGGAGTCGCTTGTGCATCTGTTGATCGCAGCCGCAGGTAGTGGACGGCGCATGGGGGCTGACCGCAACAAACTGCTGTTGCCTCTCCTCGGTCAGCCCGTTCTGGCTTGGACTCTGCAGGCAGCTCTTAAAGCTGAAAAGATCCGCTGGATCGGACTTATTGGTCAGGAGATTGACCGTTCCGCGATTCTCGATTTAGTAGGCCCCACATCAAAGCCTGTCGTTTGGATTACGGGAGGAGACACGCGTCAGGAGTCTGTGGAGCGAGGGCTGGCTGGGCTGCCCGACGATGCTCGTCATGTTCTTATCCATGATGGTGCTCGCTGTCTCGCCTTACCCGAATTATTTAACCGCTGTGCAAAAGCAGTTCTCAGCGGCAAAGCGGTCATTGCTGCGACGCCGGTGACCGACACGATCAAACAAGTCGATGAATCAGGTCAAATCAAAGCGACACCGAGACGCTCCGAGCTCTGGGCCGCCCAGACACCCCAAGGTTTTGCAGTGGAGGAACTCCGCAAGGGGCATCGTGAAGCCCGTGCAGGAGGCTGGAGTGTCACAGATGACGCCGCGCTCTATGAACTCTTGGGATGGCCAGTGAATGTTCTTGATGCTGGCCCCTCCAACATCAAAGTCACGACCCCTTTTGATCTCACTGTGGCTGCAGCAGTGCTGGCTGAACGCCATGGTTAGAACTCAGACTCAAAACACCCTGATCGCCATTCAGGATCGCAATGGAACCAACTGGCAGAGCAGCATTCCCCCCCTGCCCGTGCCCCACAAGAAGATTTCCAACGACGGGGATGCCCAAGTCTTCGGTGCGCTCCCGCAGCACCTCCTCCAATCGGAAGCCACCAGAAGCGGAGTCGTCATCGCAGCCAAGAAATCGACCAAATGCAATACCAGCTAGCGATTGGAGCAGCCCTGCTAACCGCCACTGCGTCAGCATGCGATCAATGCGATAGGGGGCTTCCCCGATGTCCTCGATGACCAAAACAACATTGCTCAAATCAGGCAGAAAAAGACTTCCAATCAAATGAGTGGCCACAGTTAAATTCACTACTAATAAAGGCCCTACGGCTACACCCCCCGTCCATCTCTCTCCTTTGAGAACTGGAAGAGGATGGCCAAAAAGCAAATCATGGAGTCTCTGCTGACTCCACTCCGGTTCGTCCGCGAGTGTGGTGATCAACGGGCCATGAACACCTCCGCTTATCCCTGCGGCCATACGAGCACAGAGCAAGGCCGTCACATCCGAGAAACCCAGCAGCCAGCCGGGTTGCCAGGTCACCGGTTGCTCCAAAATCCTGGCAGCTCCCCATCCACCCCTTGCACAGGCAAGGAGTGGCGCATGCGGAATGGCATGAAGATCGCGCCGACGCTCCTCGTCACGTCCAGCCAAATATCCCCAACGTCGCTGGCTGATCACATCCGGACGGATCCGCAACCCCCAGCTCTCCAAAATCGACACCCCTCGAAGGAGGCACTCCGTATTGTCCAAAGCAGAGCTGAACGCCACGATGGAGACTTCATCACCGATCTGAAGAGGTGAAAGCGCCAATGCTGAACCCTCTCTGTTTTCCATCACCCCAGCCGCCCGAGAACGAGTCCGAACAACAACAGTGCTCCCAGACGAACTTGATGACTGAAATGAATGCCATACGTCGACATTGGCTGCTGTTCAAAACTTTTCAAAGCCCTGGTTTCACGCTGCATGCCATAGGAAACAACCAACCAGAAAGGCCAAAAGATGGCTCCAATTCCTGCGAAGGCTGCGGCAAGAGCGAGGGCCAGCATCGACAACGCATAGGTGAGAGCGACAACACGCAGAACGGACGGGCCAAGGGTGAGCGCACTACTCCTTAGAGCCATCCGGGCATCATCCGGTCGATCAGCCATCGCGTAAACAGTGTCGAAAGAAAACGTCCACAGCAGCGTGGCAACCCAGCACCCCGCCAGAGTCCAGCCTCCATCTAGAGCCCCGGTTTGCGCCGCCCAGGGAATCAATACCGAGAAGCCCCAGCAAAGCGCCAAGAGTGCTTGAGGGTAAGCGAACCAACGCTTCGCCGATGGATAGATCAAGATCGGCGGTAAGGCAAGACAGGCCAACAACAAGCAGATGTTGCGTACCGAATCCGACAAACTCAGCACCACAGCCAGGCTGATCACGAGCAAGACCAACAAGACAACGATGGCCTGCACAATGGTCAAACTGCCCTGGGCTAACGGTCGCTGCTTGGTACGTTCAACATTGCGATCAATGCGTCGATCCCACAAATCATTGGCGATACATCCCGCTCCGCTCACAGCCAGGCCACCGAGCACGATCATCAGCACGAGGGACAGGGAAGGGGGTGCGTTTGGAGTGAGCCAGAGACTCCAGCCTGCTGGAATCAACAAAATCAATCTTCCGCTGGGTTTGTTCCAACGCAAAAGTGCGACCCATGGAACCAGGGATTGGCGAAACAACATGCGGTGCTCGGACCTGTTCGACACAAAAACTTCGTTTTGGAAACCCTAAGCAGACGCTCCTGTCACCTGCCGATGGCAGAGTGGAAGCGCTTTCAGCACGGTGCTTGAGGTGACATCAGGGCCGAGCTTTCAAAACGGTCGACCCTTGAGGAAAGTTGCCGCTATTGACATCGGCACCAATTCCACTCATTTACTGGTTGCATCAGTCGATCCGGAGCTTCGGACCTTCAGCATTGAACTTGCTGAAAAGTCCACCACGCGATTAGGGGAAAGAGATCCTGAAACAGGGGATCTTTCCAAGGAAGCGATTCATCGTGGGCTCGAAGCACTTCGACGTTTTCAAGAGCTTGCTCTTAGTCATCAGGTTGAACAAATTGTCACCGCAGCTACGAGTGCTGTGCGTGAGGCCCCAAATGGTCGAGAGTTTTTGCAAGCGATTCAAGATCAGTTAGGTCTTGAAGTTGATCTTGTCAGTGGTTCAGAAGAAGCGCGCTTGATCTACCTGGGTGTGTTGTCTGGCATGCCCTTCGGAGATCGTCCGCATCTTGTATTGGACATCGGCGGCGGATCCACAGAATTAATTCTTGCGGATGGTCGTGATGCTCGCGCACTCACCAGCACCAGGGTTGGCGCCGTGCGACTCCAACGGGATTTTGTCAAAGACGACCCGATGCCACCGCAGCGTCGCACCTTTCTGAAGGCTTTTATTCAAGGGTCACTCGAGCCCGCGATCAACAAAGTTCAGCGACGGATCAAGCCCGAAGAACACCCAGTGATGGTGGCCACCAGTGGCACCGCGTTAGCAATCGGATCTTTAGTCGCCAGTGATGATGATCATCCACCGTTAAAACTCCACGGATATCGAATCACCCGCCAACGGCTCGATCGTGTGGTTGATCGTTTGGTCGTCTTGGCACCAGACCAACGAAAAGCGTTGGCACCCATCAATGATCGGCGTGCCGAGATCATTGTTCCAGGTGCATTAATTCTGCAAACCAGCATGCAAATGCTTGGTGCCAAGGAGCTGGTCCTCAGTGAAAGAGCACTCCGCGAAGGACTCATCGTTGATTGGATGTTGCGTCATGGTCTGCTTGAAGACCGTTTCAGCTTTCAAAGCAGCATCCGACAGCGCACAGTGATTCATCAGGTGCAACGTTTTGCTGTCAATCAACAACGAGCCGAGAGGGTGGCTTCTCATGCACTAACACTCTTCGACAATACAAAAAAACATTTGCACCGTAACGACGGCTCAGGACGAGAGCTCCTATGGGCCGCATCAATGCTTCACGCCTGCGGGCAACACATCAATCTCAACGCTTATCACAAGCACTCTTGGTACCTAATCCGTCACGGAGAACTTCTGGGGTATTCAGAAGCAGAACATCTGATGGTTGCTGCCATCGCGCGCTATCACCGCCGCAGCCTTCCCAAAAAAAGACATGAGTCATGGCAGGCGCTTCAAACCCGCGACAATCGAAGAACAGTGTCTGAGATGGCCTTGCTACTAAGACTTGCGGTTGCCTTAGATCGTCGACCAGAGCCAGTGGTGAAAAGCCTGCTCGTTCATGTCAAGCGTGATGATTTGGTCATCAAACTCATAAGGGAAAGTCAAAATCAGAATCTCAGTCTCGAGCAATGGAGCTTGGAAAGCTGTGCCCAGATCTTGCAGGAGGTTTCTGGTATGAACTTGAAAGTCATCGTTGAGGAGTGATGGCGTACCAACGCAGCTGATCAATAACGCCCAATGCACGAGGCGACTTATCTCCTTGGCTTAATTGAACTAAATCAGGTCTTCCAGCAAAAATTTCAAGATCCTGATCGCCATCAAAATGTCTCTGTTCGCTGAGAGTGCCTTCAAAGATCACCTCTCCACTGCCGTTCCGAATGGACACCCAGCTCGGTTGGGAGCTGGAAATCGATATCTCTGCTGACTTCTGTTTGCCAGGATCTACGTCTACATCGATTGGTGGAGCGACATCGGATACTGGAGTGGCTTCGATCACAGGCGGGTAAGGCAAAGCCTTGGTCTCAACAGTTTCTGTTGACTGACGATTTGCATGAAAGGCCATTGCGCTAATTACTGTTATTGCCGTTATCGCTACAGGAATGGCTGCTTTTTTGAGTATGCGGCGAAGTGGAGCTGCTTCATCCCGTTTTGGTGATGAACGAGTACCAGCAGAGCGCTCAGGCATCAAACGCCTTGAGAGAGTTGCATCCTTCTCCCTGGACTGAGATTGAAATTGTTGAACAATTGGAACTGGATCTAATCCCAATTTCTCGGAAACTCTTCGAAGCATCCCGCAAATAAAGACGGGCTCGGGGAGATTTCTACGGTCTCCATTCTCTAAAGCTTCGAGCTGCTCTCTGCCCATATGGAGCGAATCAGCCAGGTCGCAGGAAGACAGGCCTGATTTTTCTCGCTCATCTTTTAAGACTCTGCCTATTGAGACGAGTTCGTCATGGCTTGATTCCGAATTAGCGATATTTTTCTGCGCTTCTGCCATGCCAACCCATGCCTGAAACATTGGGTCAGTGTAGTTGAGTCATCAGACTTTGGTAGTCAAATTCACAACTTCCCTCAGAAAACAACGGAGGGAAGCATCAAGCTAAATGATTCAAAAATGGGCGATACTGGATTCGAACCAGTGACCCCTTCCGTGTGAAGGAAGTGCGCTACCACTGTGCTAATCGCCCTCGCAAGTCAATTCTAAACCACTAGGGCGATCCACATCTGTAGTAGCTGAGCGGAATAGATGATCATGGTCCGGCGAGTAAAGCTTGGAGCGATATCGTCCTTCCTTCAAGGCAGGACTCACCACATAAAGGGTGGTCCGAATCAAATTGTGTTCTCGAGACATGGCTGCCATGTGCTCGAGTGGAACAATTTTCAGCCATTCATCTGGCCAACTCACTCGATATCCGATAGCAACAGGGGTATCTGGTGAATAATGCTTTAACAACGTTGATTGCACCTCCTCCACATGTCGAGCACTGAGATAAAGACATAGCGAAGCCTGCAGTCGCGCAAGATTTTCCAGGCTCTCAGTTTCAGGCACTCCAGTGCGTCCACCGGCTCTACCAAGGACGATTGTTTGCACCAAACCAGGGATAGTAAGTTCAGCCCCCAGAGAGGAAGCAGTCGCCTGAAAAGCGCTAATTCCAGGAACCACGTCAACCGTGATACCAGCGTCATTTAAGCCACAGATTTGCTCTGAAAGAGCTCCAAAGAGGCAAGGGTCACCATCATGCAAGCGGACCACTTGCAAGCCTTTTCGGGCTCGATCAATCATGATTGGAAGCACATCCTCTAACGTCAGAGTGCTGGTGCGAATCTTTTCACAACCAGAGGGCGCCAGGGCCGCAATTTGAGGGGATACCAAAGAATCTGTCCAAATCAAAACTTGAGCAGATCGCAATCGATTCTCGGCACGTCGGGTCAAAAGATCAGGAGCTCCAGGCCCTGCACCTACAATTGAAATGCCAGTCATGACTTCCCTAAAGTTGTTAAACCTGGATCAGGTAAAGATTGTCTTTTCCCGTAGATCCAAAATAAGCCGAAAGCAGCAATCAACATCAATATCATGCTCATGAGTTGAGCGATTCTCAATCCTCCATCACAAAATGGTGGAAGTCCGCCTAAGCAGAGCGGGTCAATTCGAAGCCCTTCAATCCATACACGGCCAAGGCTGTAGCAGAGCAAGTAAATGCAACTAATCGCGCCTGGCGGAAGATAGATTCGTCCATTTCTACCCATTCGAAACAACACTAACAAAACAATGAAAATCACCAAATTCCATAGAGATTCGTACAGAAACGTAGGGTGGAAAAACTCTGAATCAGCAAAAACCTGGGGACGATTTGGGTAAGAAATAAACAATTTCCAAGGTAGTTGAGTAGGAACACCAAAGGCCTCCGAGTTGAAAAAATTCCCCCAGCGGCCAATCGCCTGACCAAGAATCACTGATGGCATCAACACGTCAAGCAAATTCCAGAATGAAACTTTTCTCCAGCGACAGAACAAAACAACTGAGACTATTCCTCCCAACAATGCTCCATGAATGGCAATTCCACCTTGCCAAATGGCAAACACGTCCCACCAAGAATTTTGATAGGAACGCCATTCAAAAGCCACATAGTAAAGACGTGCTCCAAGAATGGCTGCAAGAACTAAAATTGGCAAAAGATCGCTAATCAGTCCTGTCTCTAGATGTCTTTGCTTTGCCAGCCAACTAGACAGATTGAGACCAATCAGAACAGCCAGAGCAATGAGCAGCCCATACCATCGCAAAGTAATAGGCCCGAACTGCAAAAGTTCGGGCCCTGGTGAAGTAAATACAGCAGAAACGATCACTTCGATCAGACACCTTCAGCAGCTTGAACCTTCTCAACCTGCTTTTTCTTCAGAACGAGCAGGATTTGTGCCAAAGCAACAGCTGCAAAGAAGGCCAGCATGCCATAAATCCGGACAGGATTTTGAAGGACGACCTCAGTATCAAGCTGACCAAATCCACCCACATTTGGATCGTTAGTTATTGGTGCACCAGCTTCAACACTATCGCCAACTGAAACAAGAAGAGCAGGACCAACAGGAATGGTCTCGGTGATCTCAGAACCATCTGCAGCTGTCACCGTGATGAGACTCGCTCCATTGTCACCAGCCTCGATAGCGCTCACAGACCCAGATGCAGGAGCTGTAAAGACGGTGTTGTTACTCTTTTCGCCTGTTGGATAGACCTGTCCGCGACCACGGTTGCCGCCGACATGAATGGAATATTTACCAAAACTGATGCTGCTATCAATCGCGGGATCCGGAGAAAGGACTGGAAACACGATCTCCTGATGCTCGTCACCTGGGATCGGTCCAACCAGGATCACATTGGGTTGATCGTCGCTGTACTGGGTGAAATAAACACCTGCTGTCTCTTCTTTAATTTCATCGGTCCAACGATCCTGAGGAGCGAGGGTGAATCCATCAGGGAGCATGACAACAGCTCCAACCTGTAATGGAACTTGACTGCCATCTGCACCAAGCTCCGGAACATCGTTGTTATAGGGAATCTTGACAACAGCTTTGAAGACGCTATCTGGCAAAACGGATTGAGGAACTTCCGCTTGAGTTAGTTTTTGAGCTAGGTGGCAATTGGCACAAACGATCTTGCCAGTGGCCTCCCGGGGAGAATCATAATTTTGTTGGGCCCAGAAGGGGTAGGCCCAACTGGCTGATGGTGCACTGAAAACAGCAAAGCCAACAATCAGTGCGGCAAAGGCGAAGGAAAACAGGCGACGCATGGGAAAGCTGAGGTAGGGAGAGAGACAGCAAAAATGAGCGGCTGATCAGGACCACCAGGGCTTTTCGCCCGTCCGGAAATCGGTGTCAGTCCACTGACTGACAAAAACGGAGTCGTTTTCAACGCTGACATTGGCCAATGCCAAAGACAACGGAGCAGGACCGCGAACCACCTTCCCTGTCGAGTCGTACTGACTGCCATGGCAAGGACACATGAATTTGTTGGCGCCGCTGTTCCATGGCACGACACAGCCCAAATGGGTGCAAATAGCGTTAATGCCATAGCTACCGATGGCATCGGTTCCTTCCACGATCAGATAAGTGGGATCACCCTTCAGACCTTGGACCAGACTGCGATCACCCTCCGGATGGGTACTTAGCCATCCGCTTGCCGTGACCGCATTACCGAGCTCATCCTTGGCACTGGTGCCACCACCACTGCCGGCTGCCCTGGGCGGAATGAAGTAATTCACTACCGGGTAAAGCGCCCCCAGAGCCACGCCTGTGACGGATCCGAAGGTCAGCAGATTCATGAACTGCCGACGCCCCATCCCGGGCACATCACTGGCTGGCATCTGAGTCATAGCTGACGCTCAATGAATACTTAATGCGGTCCATTATGGAGGGTAAAGGTCACGTCACGCTTTGCAACGACTGGGCTTTTAGATGATCCACTCGGCAATTTCCGTGCTTGTAAACCCAACACCCGATCAAACCATCACTCCAATAACTGTCGATGAAGCCATCAGCCTCCTGCAAAAACGCTGGCAAGCCAGCTATGACATGCAAATTGCGGTTAGGCACAAACGGATGTACCTCCAGGTGATGTGGGGGTATCTGGAGCAACAATCCTTTCCTCTTGACGAACAGGATTACCGCACTCACCTTGCCCATGTCCTTGACGTGGTGAACCGGTTGGGACAAGCACAAGTCGTGCGTAGTTGGTTAAGTGAAACTCGAGATCGTCCCCGTCTCGGGAAAGCGCTCAGCCTGCAGCTGCAGGGGGAGGGGCGTCTGGAGGAGTTTCTGCTTTAAACCTTTCCACAACGGCAACAAGCGCAACACCAACGAAAAACAAGCCTGAAATCGCCGCAGCTAGCAGCGACATCGTGATCGGATCCGTGGATGGCGTCAGCACGGCTCCTGCAAGCGCAGCAATCAACACGACCCATCGCCAGGCCGAGAGCATCTGCTTCCAACGAACCAAGCCAAACAATCCCAGCAATAACTGCAAAACGGGCAACTGAAATGCCAGTCCCGTGGAGAGCATCAGCAGAAGCACAAAATCGAGATACCGCTCAATTGACCAGATAGGTTCCACCACATCAGCCCCGTAGCTCACCAGAAAGCCAAGCGCGGCCGGAATGAGTGCCCACCAGGAAAAAGCAATTCCTGCAAAAAAGAGCACCGCTGAACCCGCCACAGCGGGAGCGATGAGACGACGCTCATTCCGCGTGAGACCGGGCATCACGAATGCCAAGCCTTGATACAAGACGTAAGGAATCGCCAAGGTTAGGCCGGCATAGCCGGCAACCTTGAACGAAACGAACAGGAATTCTCCAGGCGCCAGCTGAAGGAATCGGATCGATCCCGCGGGCTCCTCCAACACTCTCACCAACGGTTTCACCGCGAGAAGGCAGGCCAAAGCTCCCATCACAATCGCGATCAGGCTGCGAAATACGCGCTGACGCAGCTCCTCCAGGTGCTCGACCAGTGACATTTCCACATCGTTGGGTGGAAGCCTCTCAGGCTGAGGTTGCACCCGAATCGGTGCGGGAGCGGGAAGCACTGTTTTCTCGTTCGGCTCAGGAGGGATCAGTCCGACTGCTATTGGGTTGACTCAGGCTAAGAGCTTGCCGGCAATGAGACGCTGTCTTGCACGATCTGGCTCGGCCCAAATGACCTCACCATGTTTATGTTGCACTGTTCCAAGCGCTGCACCAGAAATGCGGTGGAGATGCTCTGCAGGGGCTCTGACCACAGCAACCCGACGATTTCCCCGGGCGCGACTAAACCATGCAGCCAGGTCAGCCGCAAGGGTGAGGTCGTCTTCGCTCGCAAAACCAGCCGATGCCTTCAACACAACATGACTGCCCGGACATTCCTGGGCATGAAACCAAAGGTCACCAGGTCGTGCCCGCCGGAGGCTGATCCAGTCGTTTTGTCGATGATTTCGGCCCACTTGAATCAGGAGACCCGCCTCGCTGCGAATCTCGAGGGGCTGGGGATCCACGCGACGCGATCCCTGACGGCTGCGCCGCCGAAGCCGTTTTGGAGCCAACAGATCATCCAGTTCTTCTCGCAAGTCCAGGAGGCTTTTGGTGCGCGCCTCTAACCCATCCCAATCAGCACCGATCAGCTCTTCAAGAAAGCTTTGACTGCCCTCGAGCACAAGCAGCCGACTTTGGTGATGCTGCAATCGTTCTTCCAGTGCTGGCACAGCTCGTCGCAGTTTTCGCGCTCTGGCGTACAACTTCTGCGCGCGAGCAATGGTCTCACGATTCGGACTCACCTGACACAACAACGCGTCTCCCTGTTTTTGCATGTCATCTGCACCACCCGTCTCCTCCAAGCCTGCCCTCTGATCAGCCAAAAGGGCCTCCTCACGAGTCCTTAACTGCTTGAGCTGCTTTTGCAAATCTTGGATGGCACGATTCAAATCCTGACGTTGAAGAACGGCGGCGTAGTACTCACCCAAACGCAGGCTTAGAGGCTGCCCACGTCTTGAGCACTCAACTAGCGAGTTCACTTCAGACGGCGGTACAGACGCAGGCTCCCAAACTCGATAGGAATTGGGCCCATCGAATTGAAGCTCAAACCCATTCGTCTCCAGCGTCTTCAACCAGCACTGCCATCGCTGATGCAAAATCTGCCAATCCTGCTCGCTCAGCTCATGAACGCTTGTCGCCAATCGCGCTCTGGCCTCGTCTTCATCCTGGGCTGCTAGCTGCTTCGCCAGAACTGGACTGATGCCCTGGTAGGCACTGCGCATTGCCCTTTCCAGGTTGAGCGGCAACAGCTCCAAGCGTTCTCGCCATCGCTCCTCAGGCTCATCCAGCCGGGGAGCGATGCCTTGCAGGGCAGGAGGGGAGCTGTATTGATCTCCCGTACCCATCGGCCTGACTCTTGACTGATGCATACGGACCTGACGTGCGATCGCCGTGATGCGTTGTCGGTCATCAAGGAGCAACAGATTGCTGTGACGCCCCATCAGTTCGAGCACCAAAATGCGCTGGGGAGACCGTCCTGGTCGAGGCGCAAACTGAAATTGCACAACCCGCTCAAACCCTTCCTGACTGAGCCCTGTAAGGGCAAGTTGGCAGAGGCCATGCTGAATCTGTTGTGCCAGCGTGCTTCCTGAACCCTGCTTCGGTGGCGCCTGGATTTCAACCAAGCGGGGAACTTCTGCTTTCCAGCTCAGTTCCAACCAAATCATTCCTCTCAGAGTGCGGAATCCGAGCTGAAGTGTCTGCGGGTCGGGCTGTTGGGCTTTCTCAAACCGACTGGGTAGCAACCTGGCTCGTAAATCCGCCAGCACAGCCTTCAGGCTGGTGAGATCCATCACTTGCGGACTTTGGCTGGTCATGGATTGCCTGAAAAGCAGGCTGAACAGGAAGCCTTCCTACCCTGCGATGCAGTCTCAAGCAACGTATGGCTCCTGATGAATCAATCGCCAGGCCCACGGTGCTCACCGGCCCGAGCGGCGTCGGCAAGGGCACCTTGGTCGCCCGCCTGAGAGAGCGTCATCCAGAGATATGGCTCTCAGTGTCGGCCACCACACGTGCTCCACGCAGTGGAGAAATCGATGGAGTTCACTATTTTTTTCACTCCAAAGAACGGTTCAACAAACTCGTTGAAAGCGGTGGCTTGCTGGAGTGGGCTGAATTTGCTGGACACTGCTACGGAACACCTCGACAACCCATCAGTGAACGCGTCGCAAACGGCATTCCCGTGCTTCTTGAAATTGAATTAGAGGGCGCCAGGCAGGTGAGAAACAGCTTGCCTAACGCAATCCAAATTTTTCTTGCACCACCTTCTGTTGAAGAGCTTGAGAAACGAATTCGCGGCCGTGGAACCGAAGCAGAGGAGGCGATACAGCGCCGGCTGAAGCGTGCACAAGAAGAACTACTAGCTCAAACAGAATTCGATGCTGTGATCGTCAACGATGATCTTGAAACAGCTTTAGCAGAATTAGAAAAACAGATGAACTTGACTATCTCCTGAGAAAAAAAGAGGAGCCCCTTGGGCCCCTCTTTGATGGGATTGTGAACTGAACGATCAGCCCATGGGATGGAAGAGGAGATCAGGGAAAAAGCGATTCCACTCGATCATGATCCCGGCGGTGAGAGTGAACCAAATCGCGGCAACGACAGGTGCAGTAGTAAGAAATTTCTTCATCGGGAAAAAGATAAGGACTTCGTGGTTCGAGTTCAGCGGGGAGAGACGGTCACCTTGTTGTCGCTTTCAAGCAATTTGCCACTGGTGAATTCACCAAAAGCAGCGACAGGCCAAGCGGCTGATGCCAACAGGGACTTGAGGGCAAGAGAGAGATCAATTTGAATCTCTTTCGTGTACTGCTCCTTGGTACCGCGAGTGCCTTTGAGGTACTCACGACCCGCCCAGCCAATGCAACCATTGATGTAGAGGAACATCAGGCCTGGGAAGACGAAATCACCAGCATGGCTCCAACGGCCATCCACGATTAAATGAGGCAGCCCATCATCACCACAAACGGCCTCGCTATACCTCTCGAAGCGAGCCTTAGCTTGAGGCGTGGCGGCAGCGCTTGCTCGCTGCTGAAAACGGGCACTTTCGGCGCAAGGTGTCAAACCAGCTACATCAGCCTTGGCGACGGGGGCAAATCCGAACACCAGCAGGGCCGAGAGCGCAAGAGCGAAGAGACGACGCATCGGAACGGTTCCTGTTGAGCCTGCCCCAAAGCGGCAGGATGTCACAAATGGACAGTAGGGGAGATCCCTCCATCTTCATGCCCACAGTGCTTGGCCTCGAAACAAGTTGTGACGAGTCAGCCGCGGCGGTGCTCCGCCAGGAGGGCGGCAAGCTGATGGTTTTATCCCACGGCATCGCCTCCCAGGTTGAGGAGCACGCGCAATGGGGTGGGGTCGTTCCTGAGATTGCCTCACGACGGCATGTGGAAGCGCTCCCAAACCTCGTGGAGCACGCCTTAAAAGACGCTGGTCTCATTGCTGCCGACCTTGATGCCATCGCGGCAACCGTGGCCCCTGGCTTGGTGGGAGCGCTCATGGTGGGCTCCATCACTGGACGAACACTGGCCGCCCTTCATCAGAAACCCTTCCTCGCCGTTCACCATCTGGAGGCGCACCTCGCTTCAGTGTTCCTTGCAGATCACCGTCCAAAGGCCCCTTATCTCGTCCTTCTCGTGAGTGGAGGTCACACCGAACTCATTCGGGTGGATCAGCGCGGAGAGATGGAACGCCTGGGACGAAGCCATGACGATGCGGCAGGTGAAGCTTTCGACAAAGTGGCTCGACTCATGGGTTTGGGCTACCCGGGAGGTCCTGCGATTCAATCCATAGCCATGCATGGTGAACCTAAGAAGTTTCGATTGCCGAAAGGGCGGGTCTCGAAACCAGGAGGAGGCTTCTATCCCTACGACTTTTCGTTCAGCGGACTAAAGACTGCAGTGCTTCGACAAGTGGAATCGCTGAAGGGCGAGTCGGATCAACTTCCCCTTGCTGATTTGGCAGCCAGCTTTGAGCAGATTGTTGTAGATGTTCTGGTGGAGCGCAGCCTGCGCTGTTGCCTTGATCAAGGGCTCGATCAATTAATCATGGTTGGAGGCGTTGCTGCCAACCTTCGTCTGCGTTCTCAGATGCAGAACGAAGGACAGGCCCTAGGAGTGTCTGTGCATACTGCCCCTTTGGCCTACTGCACGGACAATGCAGCCATGGTTGCCGCAGCGGCACTGCTTCGACTCTCAAGTGGCATACAAGCCAGCTCTCTGGACCTTGGCGTGTCAGCGCGATGGCCACTAGAGAAAACTCTCAGCCTTTATGAGGACACTCCACCATTCTGAAAATCCTCTTAAGGTGGTGATCCTAATGCACGCTTGTAATGACTACTCAAAATGATCTCTCAGACAAGGCTGCAGCAGAATCAATAGATCCAATTGAGTTGAATGCCTGGAAGCGAGGATTTACTCCTCAAGCAGAAATCTGGAATGGTCGCTTGGCGATGTTGGGATTATCCATAGGCATAGCAACACTTTTTACCGTTCGCACGTTCAATCTTGGCGGCTAAGCAACCATTAACCAAGACCTCTCAATGCCTGAGCAAGCTCATTTGGTCGAGAGCTCATTTCAATCGCTTTGCTACCATCTACCTGACCAGATTCAACCAAACGCTGCAAAGACTGATTAGCAGTCATCATGCCGGCAAAGTCGCTCCTTGACATAATATCCTCAACATCATCTAAATCTCCTCTTTGGATATAATCCTTACAAGCATCAGTAACAATTAGAAGGTCATGATAAGCCACCCTAGTTCCAGAAACATCTTGAACTAATCCTTGCGAGATAATGCCAGAAAGTGTTTCAGACAAAGACTGTCTAACACTGTCTTGCTCTTCAGGCTGATACATTCCAATGACACGCTCAACTGTCTTTACGGCTGAATTAGTATGTAAAGTTCCCAAAACAAGATGGCCCGTCTGTGCAGCCTCCATTGCGGTGGAAAGTGTTTCTTTGTCGCGAATTTCACCAACTAAAATTACATCAGGATCTTCACGGAGTGCCGCTCTTAATGCATTATGAAATTGAAGTGTGTGCCGCCCTACCTCACGCTGTCGAATAAGAGACTGATGACTTTCATGCACAAATTCAATCGGATCCTCAATCGTGAGGATATGTTTATTTTGGTTGCGGTTAATCCAATCAATCATGGCCGCAAGTGTGGTGCTTTTTCCTGAGCCGGTTGGGCCGGTAACCAGCAACAAGCCTTTGGGGTGAGAGCAAAGATCTTGAAGGACAGATGGCAGTTTCAGCTCCTCAAGCGAAAGGATCTTTTGGGGGATCAAGCGCAACACAATCGCTGCACCTCGAAGAGCATCAAAGAGGTTGATTCGTACCCTTACAAATGGGAAGGCATAGGCCCCATCGAACTCTTTGAACTGCCTGAAATCGTCCACTTGCTGGGGTGTCAGCAACTCCCCCAGCCAGTCCTGGAACTCGTCTGGATTGGTGGAAGACCATTCGGAACAAACGATCTCGCCTCGAGATCGAAATCTTGGCCTCTCTCCAATCCCAAGGTGGATATCAGAATAACCCTGTTCATAAGCGATCCGAACGATCTGCTCCAATGAAGGGGACGCCGAAACCGAAGATTCCGTGACGAACGATTTTGCTTGAGTGGGTCGAACGGGGAGGCCAGGTGGGAAAACAGGCTGACTCATGGTGACTTGTCTGTTTCATTTAGCTTCGATGTGCTTCGTCAACTGGCAAATCAGAGCCAAGACCTAGAAGAGAGATCACCCGTAAGCTTATTTGACAGTGTTAATGGTTATGGGCAGCCTGCCAAGAGTGACGATCGTCCTAGGCACCAGGCCTGAGGCCATCAAATTGGCTCCTGTCATCCAAGAATTCCGGGCCTGTGAGGCACTGGAGACCCGCGTGGTTCTAACCGGTCAGCACAGAGAGATGGTGTCTCAAGTAATGGATCTGTTTGGCTTGACCGCCAATCTTGATCTCAATCTCATGGCCCCACAACAAACCCTGACGCACGTAACGTGCTCTGCCCTTCAAGGCTTGCGTGATGACTTCCAAGCCTTCCCTCCAAGGCTCGTTCTGGTTCAAGGAGATACAACCACTGCTTTCGCGGCTGCGCTTTCCGCTTTTTATGAGCAAATCCCTGTTGGCCATGTGGAAGCGGGCCTTCGAACAGACAATCTTTTGGATCCTTTCCCTGAAGAAGCGAATCGCAGACTGATTTCTCAGATTTCGCATCTTCATTTCGCTCCCACCAAGCAATCAGAAGCGAACCTCCAGGCATCAGGGGTCGTTGGCCGCGTGATGCTAACGGGCAACACCGTGATCGATGCCCTGCTGCGGATGTCAGAGAGGGCTCCTGTTCTGAACGACTTACCTATTGACTGGAATCAACAAAGGGTGATTTTGGCGACAGTTCACCGTCGTGAGAATTGGGGTGACCGTTTAAAGAGCATTGCGGATGGAATGCTCCGTGTGCTCGACAGCCATCCCGATACCGTTTTGCTTTTGCCCTTGCATCGCAACCCAACCGTGCGTGATCCCTTACAGGCATGGCTAGGGAAACATCCTCAAATTGTTCTCACCGAGCCACTGGATTACGACCGATTGGTGGCTGCAATGAAAGGCTGCACACTTCTGCTTACAGACTCTGGGGGATTGCAAGAAGAAGCACCTGCACTCGGCAAACCGGTCCTTGTACTGCGAGAAACCACCGAAAGACCTGAAGCTGTTGAAGCCGGAACAGCCAGACTGGTAGGGACTGATCCAACCTCGATTGAGCGTGAAACATCTCTGTTGTTAGACGACAGCCAGGCCTACAACGCAATGGCGAAAGCTGTTAATCCCTTTGGCGATGGCCAGGCAAGCGGAAGGATTTTGGGAGCGGCCCTTGAACTCTTGGCAGGCTGATGCAGCGCTGAGTCTCTGCGGTTGCTACCGCTGGTTGCTGCATCGGCCCATTCAGGCAAACCATGACCAAGCTAAAAAGCAGAGGGTTCTGGTGTTCATTGGACTGAATCCTTCGCGAGCAGATGGGAGTCGAGACGACCCCACCCTGCGTCGTCTTCAACGGTTCTCACACAACTGGGGATATCACCATCTTGTGGTTCTCAATCTTTTTGCACGCATCTCGACTTCCCCCTCATGGCTTCGACGATGCCAAGAGCCAATCGGTGAAGAGAATGATCAGCACTTGCGCCAATGGTTCCATCATTGGGCCCACCAGCCCACTTGGGATCTCTGGCTGGGATGGGGTGCTTTTGGAGAACTGATGCAACGTGATGCGGTTGTGCTCAAGATGTTGGACGAAGTCAGCGATCAACGAGGACACCATCCACCCCCGTTTGTAACGGGTCTCACCAAAGCGGGCTATCCCCGTCATCCCCTTTACTTACCAAGTGGTGTGCAGAGATGTGCCTGGGCAGGCAGTACGGTTCACTGATGAACCGCACTCCGCGCCGGTATCGGATCTCCCTTCACCTGTCTGGCGGGCAGAGCGAAGTGGTGCATTTCTCATCACTGGATCAATTCCAAGATTGGTATCAAGGTCTGGTCAACGCCAGTACTGAAGGGGGCTTTGTCAATGTCCCCCTGAGCGACTTAGACGGTGAGTTTCTGGTGGTGCGTCCGGAGGCTGTCATTGGAATGCGGGTTGAACCGCAATACGCCTCGATCGATGACACCTGAGCGTTTAGGACTGCTTTGGGGCATCACTGTCTTTGCAGGAGCAGGGGCACGATTACTTGCCGCTCTATCGAATCTCCCTGGTGTGGTCTTGTTGCTGCTGTCGGGATTGCTGATTGGGCGCTCTGGATTAGGGCTCGTTGAACCTCTTGATCTCGGCCAGGGACTGCCAACGATTGTTGGACTTTTGGTAAGCCTTGTGTTGTTTGACGGAGGTCTCAACCTGCGCCTACCTGGAGACACCATCAAAGCGACGGTGCTTCGCATCTCCATTCTGAGGATTTTGATCTCTCTCGGTGCAGGAATTCTCGCCGCACACTGGCTCGCTGGCCTGGGATGGTCCTTGGCTGCTGTATTTAGCGCCATAGTGTTGGCCACGGGACCCACAGTGGTCACCCCAATTGTGAAACAAATCCGCCTCGCCCATCCACTGGGGGATGTGCTTGAAGCCGAAGGACTTGTGCTGGAACCAATAGGGGCTGTCTTGGCTCTGCTCCTCTTGGAACTCGCTTTGGGTGATCTACATGGCTGGCGTGAACTGGCCCTAGGTCTGCTGGCACGCTTGGGAGGGGGAGTGCTGATTGGCGTTGCTATTGGTTGGCTTCTAGCCGAAGGGTTACGCCGTCTGAATACGTCTCAATCAGTCGGATTGCGCTTGCAACTCACCCTTGGGGCGTTGTTCCTGATGTTTGGCATTGCTGAATGGTTACTCCCAGAATCGGGGCTGCCCGCATCTGTTGCCGCAGGCGTCGTCGTCGGTCGTCGCTCATCTGAAGAAGCAGGTCAACTCGATGAGCTCATCCGAGAGTTAGCCTCGCTCGCCATCACCATGCTTTTTCCTCTGCTCGCGGCTGACGTGTCCTGGGCTGAGCTGAGTCCACTCGGCTGGGGCGGCGTCAGTTGTGTTTTGGTGCTCATGCTGATTGTGCGCCCTGTTGCGGTGAGCGTGGCGACGGTCGGTTTGCCGTTGGTATGGCGTCAGCGCGTGTTCCTAGCCTGGCTCGCCCCCCGCGGGATTGTCACAGCAGCTGTTGCCTCATTGTTCGCAATTCGCCTGGAGCAGGCTGGAATTTTGGGAGCTGGTCGCCTGCAGGGACTTGTGTTCCTCACCATTTTGATGACCGTTGGAATCCAAGGCCTAACAGCACAACCGTTGGCGCGAGTGCTTGGGCTAATTGCTACGAACCCTGAGCCTGAGTCCACCCCTGACGCGTCATTAGAGGCAACGCCGCAACCTCTGCCGATCGTCCCCGAGCCTGGCAAGTAGTCCCCAAGTAGTAATGAGGTCTGGCCCCTGAAGTCTGCCAAGCAAAGCAGCTCTCAGACTTTTCATCAAAATTCCCTTCTTCACATCAGCAGAAGCAGAAGCCTGCTTAAGCAAGGTTTGGGCTGATTCAACATCAAGTCCATCCCATGGATTCAGCTCTAAGGCCTGAAGAAGAGCCTGAAGCGCAGGTCGTGCTCCAGGTTGCTCAAGTTGATTCAGTCCATCCTCTTCTAAGGCCGGCTGCTCAAAGAACGGTCTTGCCTGGTTGACGCCGTCCTCTATCAAGGTGAGCGATGGTCCAAGCAAAGAGGCCAGATCCCTGGCCCAAGCAGAATCCTTAGCAACCCAACCTTGTTGTTGCCAGAGGGGCTCAAGAGCTTGAAGAAGTTCCGAAGATGACCAGCCATGTAAAACCTGAGCATTAAGCCAATTGAGCCTGTCCCAATCGAATTTGGCACCTGCTTTATTGACTCGATCAAAACTGAACCGTTGCGAGGCTTCACTGAGCGTGAACCGTTCCTCCATTCCCTCGGGAACAGACCAGCCCAGAAGGGTCATGTAATTGGCGAGTGCCTCGGAGGTGTAGCCCATCGCCTGAAAATCACTAATGGAGGTCACACCATCCCTCTTAGAAAGCTTTCGCCCTTCGGGGTTGAGGATCAAAGGCGTATGAGCAAAACTTGGGCTGCTCAGCTCCAGAGCCTGATAAAGCAACAGTTGTTTGGCCGTATTGGCAATATGGTCTTCTCCCCGAATGACATGGCTGATGGCCATGGCAGCGTCATCGACTACCACAACGAGGTTGTAAAGGGGGTCCCCAATTGACTTGGCAGGTGCACGTCGGGCGATCACCATGTCACCGCCAAGATCAGCACCACGCCATTGCATTGGACCACGAACCAAATCCGTCCAAGAAATCGTGGCGTCGTCATCAATGCGAAAGCGAATGACCGCCTCACGTCCTTCGGCCTGAAACATCTCCTCCTGTTCTTGACTCAGGTTGCGATGGCGGTTGTCGTACCGAGGAGGCTTCCCTGAGGCTTTCTGGGCTTCACGCATAGCATCCAATTCCTGCTCACTTGCATAGCAGCGATAGGCAATTCCGCGATGAAGCAATTGGCTGATGGCCTGCCGATGGGCCTCCCCTCGTTCGCTCTGGATCACTGGCTTCTCATCCCAATCGAGACCCAGCCAACTCAGACCATCAAGAATATTTTGTGTGAATTCAGGCTTGGACCGCTGCTTATCAGTGTCCTCAATCCTGAGCAAAAATTTTCCTTGCTGGTGGCGAGCAAACAACCAATTGAAGACAGCTGTTCGAGCTGTTCCTATATGAAGCGTGCCGGTGGGGCTTGGAGCCAGACGAACACGAACCGTCACGACGTCGGAAAATGAAAACGGGACCGACGGGATTCGAACCCGCAACTTCCGCCGTGACAGGGCGGTGCTCTAACCGGTTGAACTACGGTCCCAGGCAATCTCGGGTAAGGGTTGTGCCCATGGCGATTGACCTGTGCCGCTCACGCGACCAATTCAGTATCAACCGCAGGCATGCCCTCCGTCAACACAATCGAGGAGACCAAGTTATTTCTGAGGTTTGCACCTGAAATCTTCAAGCTCACACAGCCTGGTCTAGATAGTTGTTCTTCAAGAAACGGATGTCATGCACAAGCTCCTGTCAACATCTTTTAAAAGCACAGATCAAGACATCGTCTCAAGTGGAGCTCAAGCTTTACGGAGAACAAAACTTTAATGACGCGGACAAAATAGTCTCAAAAATCAGAGGCATTGACTGAAAACGAAGGCAAGATCACAGCCCATAGCCGGTAGGACTAATGGCCTCAATGATTCGTTTCAACCAATGCATTCGAGGTGAGTCCTGCTGAGTTTTTGGTGGAGAGCATCTCAGACAAAAAACCACTCCCTGTCACGGGAGGGTTTTAAGTCGATAAAGGCAGAGATAATTTGTCTTAGGGCCTAAAACCAGCAGGTTCAATCAAGCGGACTTGATTGCCTCGGGCGGTGAATTCACGACCTTGATCGCTTTGGACGACGACTCGTCCCCCAGACTTGACGCGAATGACCCGTGCACGAACCCAGCCGAGAGCGGCTGATTCGAGCACTTTGACCACATCACCAGGTTGAAGATCCAACTCCATGCTCGAAATCAGGAAAACTGCAAATAGGGTTCATCGGACGCGCCGTGGAGGACTTGAACCCCCGACATCAGGTTTTGGAGACCTGCGTTCTACCAACTGAACTAACGGCGCAAGGCGATGAACCCCCCACCATCGAAAATCGATGGCATTAATTCGTTGAAGCAATGGCCTCAGCGATCGAAGCGCTGCTTCACTCGAGTGGCCTTGCCCACTCGGTCCCGCAGATAAAAAAGCTTCGCACGCCTTACTTTACCGCGACGCTCAACTTTGACGGAAGCCACTTGTGGGCTATGGAGCATAAAAACTCTCTCAACACCAATCCCCTGGAAAATACGTCTCACCGTAATTGTTTGGTTCAGGCCTCCGTGGCGCTTAGCAATCACCACCCCCTCATAGGGCTGAACACGTTCCTTATTTCCCTCGCTAATGCGAACACCGACGCGCACAGTGTCACCCACATAAATCTCTGGAAGATCATTTTTCAACTGTGCATCCTCGAATTCTCGAAGTAACTCCGATGCGCTCAACTTGGATGCAGTCTTTGTGCTTGATTTCTCAGCAACAGCCGTTGAACCGCTTTTTGCCTCACTGACTTCGTCTGCAGATGTCTCTATCGGGTCTGCGGCCATCCCAGCTCCTAGTAACACGCCAAAAAGCTACCTTAACCCCCAGCGTGCTTTCTCGAGGCAATCCACTGTCTTCGAATGCTTTGAAAGAGAAGCCACCCTCCAGTCCCAAGCATCCACAAGAGACCCAGTGCATTGAGAAGAACCACCACGGGCTCTAAGTCTGGTCCCAGCCACTCTCCATCGTGAATGGTCATCAACCAGTGCACCTGCTCTCGACTCAATCCACCCCAGTCCTTCGCTAAGCGATAACTAACGCCTGAAGCAACGGTCACCAGCAATGGGAGCAAAACCAGCGGAGCCATCCAGCGGTGCCATTCACGAACGCGAACCAACAAGCGGGTCACCGTCGATCACTTCATTGCAATTGATAGCGTGACAGTAAGACTGTCGGGAAAGCGACCGCTGAGGCGGACTGCTTTAACGGCCTGACAAAAGTAACGCCGAAACCTGATGAATTTGTTTGCTGACCTCTTGGCCTCCACAAAGTCTTCAACTGTCACTGCTACCGGTCCTCGTATTCAACAACGCCGGGGGGTGGAAATCAAATCAGCCCGTGAGCTGAAAATCATGGAGAAAGCCAGCTCCATCGTCGCCACTGTTTTGCGCGAAATCATGGAATTGGTAGAGCCAGGTCAAACCACCGGCGACCTCGATGCACATGCTGAGCGCCGTATTCGAGAAATGGGCGCAACCCCTAGCTTCTTGGGATATCACGGGTTTCCAGCCAGTATTTGCGCCAGCATTAACAATGAAGTTGTTCATGGCATCCCCAGCAAAAAACGGGTCATTCATGCTGGGGATCTGGTCAAAGTTGATACTGGGGCTTACTTCGATGGATATCACGGAGACAGTTGCGTCACGATCTGTGTGGGTGAAGTTTCCGATGAAGCACAAAAGCTGAGTCGTGTCGCACAGGAATCACTCATGGCTGGCCTGGCACAGATTCGTGCAGGGAACACGCTTCTTGACATAGCGGGGGCTGTCGAAGATCACGTGCGCGCCAATCATTTCAGCGTAGTGGAGGACTACACCGGCCATGGCGTCGGTCGCAATCTGCACGAAGAGCCTTCCGTTTTCAACTTCCGGACTGACGCCCTACCTAATGTCAAGTTGCGCCCAGGCATGACCCTGGCCGTTGAGCCCATTCTCAACGCCGGCAGCAATGCTTGTCGCACGCTTAAAGATCGCTGGACCGTCGTCACCAAGGACGGCAGTCTTTCCGCTCAATGGGAACACACCATCGTGGTCACGTCTGATGGTTGCGAGATTCTCACCGATCGTGGAAATTGATTTTCAGCGCCCTGCAATAAACCATTCGAGCCAGCTCCACGATGGGCATGACGATGTAAGTCAGTGGATTGGGGGTGATGATGATCAAGTTGATACCAAGCTTTGCTTGCCAAACCACCTGTTTGGCAACAAATTCAGACGACAGGATTCCGATGGGGTTCAGACTTGAGCGGAATGGCCCAAGGATTAGTTTGCGCAATCGAAGCGTCCTGCGCTGAATGAGATCACGACCACTCCAGCGCAAGCTGACCAGCTGGCCTATCAGCCGTTTGCTCAATTCATAACCAGGACTCAATGCAGGCTGAATCTCTGCTTCTGAAGTGTTCACCCAAAGCTCACGCGGTAGCTCGCCTTGTTGCTCTTGATCAGCAATTTTCTCGAATTGCTGAATCAAACGCCAATAACTGAGAGCGTTCACCTCAAGAGCTTGGGAGAGCATCTCGGGGCTTTGATCACCCAAAGGGTTGATGCCATGGTTCAAAACCAGAACATCGATTCTTTGAAGAACTGGCTCCAATTCGAGTTCTTCTCCACATGACCAACGAATCCACTCTTGTGCTTCGTGGACTGAATCTTGAGATTGAGGGCGCTGGCTATGGCTCAAAGCAATCACCCACGCGCCCTCAGAGCGAAGAGCCTTTGTCAAGGCCCGTCCCAGCTCCCCACCGCCTCCTGTAATTCCAACGTTTCGTCCGATCCATCGTCCTGTTGAGGTTTGGACGCATGAGGGAGATGCCTGATTGACCATGGCTTCAACTCTGGACATGGGGCAAACGACATGGCCTAAACCAATCACCCCTTTTCCACCTCAACGATGACAGCACAACGGAGCGTGACCTCTAAATTGTTGAAGAGGCTGGTATCTCCTGCATGAGCAACACACTGCTGATCGGATCCTGTGAGCCGTTCAGCGGCAAATCCGCTCTGGTTCTTGGACTCGCCCGCCATCTCCAATCAGAAGGTCGCAACATTCGCTTTGGCAAACCGCTGGCGACGAGTCTTGAGTGGACTGCCAAAGGACCTCCTCGCCACGAGCCCTTGATTGATGATGATGTGCGTTTTGTCGGCACAACGCTCGGGCTCGATGAAACACGGTTGATTCAATCACTCCATTTGCTCTCTCCAGATACCGCAGACAACCTTTTGGTTCAGGGGCTCTTGGATGCGGATACAGAGCTCGAGATGTTGCAAAAGGATCTTCAAAACAATCAAGACAGCTTCACCCTGCTCGAAGCAGCAGGAAGTCTTCACGAGGGGCTGATGTATGGCCTCAGTCTGGTGCAGCTAGCTAAGGGCCTCAATGCTCCTGTCGTTCTGGTCCATCTCTGGCAAGACAGTCGAAGTGTGGATGCTCTGATCGCAGCTCAACAGCAACTCGGCGATCGACTCGCCGGTGTTGTACTGAATGCAGTAAATCCTGAAGAAGTCGCCGAGTTGAATCACCATGTTGTTCCTGCGCTGCAGGCTCTCGGATTGAAGGTCTTCGGCGTCATGCCCAGGTCTCCTTTGCTGCGAAGCGTCACTGTTGGAGAGCTGGTTCGACGCCTTGATGCCCGTGTGATTTGTTGCAATGAGCGCCTTGAACTCCTAGTTGAGACGCTGAGTATCGGAGCCATGAATGTGAATTCAGCAATGGAATTCTTCCGACGGCGGCGCAACATGGCTGTGGTAACAGGAGCCGATCGCACCGATATTCAGCTTGCCGCTCTAGAGGCATCGACGCAATGCCTCATTCTCACGGGTGCAGGAGAGCCTTTACCTCAACTCATCAACCGTGCCGATGAATTAGAGGTTCCTCTTTTGAAAGTTGAACACGACACACTGGCCACCGTCGAAGTTATTGAACAGGCATTTGGACACGTACGGCTCCACGAAACAGTGAAGGCCACATACGCCTTCCGCCTTGTCGAAGAGCACTGCCACCTGAACGCATTATTGAGCGCTGTCAGCTGAGCTCTTCTCCAGAATTCAACATCTGCATCTACGACTTCATGGAACAAAGATTGGCCACAGAGGCACTGGTCTTGAGCGACGCTGCTAGCGTTCAACTACGCCAGTGGGATCTACTTGAGCCGCTCTCTTGATCTTCCTGCACTCGACAGGGTTGACACTCTTGCTCAAGAACTAGCCCTTCTTCAGGACAAGGGGAAACGACGGATTGCCATCCTTGGCAGTCGCCATGTGCCAGTCGTTGCGATTCACTTAGTCGAATTGATTGCTCGCTCTTTGGCTCAAGAGGGCCATACCTTGTTGACCTCTGGATCTCAAGGAGTCAATGCAGCTGTGATCCGTGGTGTCCTGGCAGTGGATCCCGAGCGGCTCACCGTCTTGCTACCACAAAGCCTCGATCGACAAGTCCCGGAAATTCGCGAACAACTCGATCAGGTTCTCCATCTGATCGAAAAACCTGAGCATGACGATCTGCCATTGCCAATTGCTAGCAGTCTCTGCAACCAAGAAATCATCAACCGCTGTGATCAATTGATATGTTTCGCTTTCCATGACAGCGAAACTCTCCTTGCCAGCTGCAGAAGTGCAGAAGACATGGGGAAAGTAGTCAGTCTTCTGTTTTTCGATTGATCGAAGCAGAATCAATCGTGCCAGGGCAGGACTTGCAGATGATTGCCATCACGCCCCATCACCAAGACGTGATCGCCAATGTTCAATGTGCGATCAAGAGTGAGGGAATTGGCAGCCCAACTTTGACCATGCCAACGAACCCGGCCATCTCCACCGGCTTCCATGGGTTCAAGAACTTCTGCGATGTCTTCCCTTTCACTCCTTAAACCAATCGAATGATTTCGTCTTTTGGACCAGCGATACAGCCAAGCGGTACCAAAGAACGAAATCGAAAGGAAGAGAGCAATCTGCAACCAATAGGGAACGGGCAGAAGTGCGCTAAGCACCGACACCACAAGTCCTCCTAGGGCCGCGAAAATAAAACCATCAAACGTTGGCAGCGCATGCTCCACAAGGAGCAGAGCCACGGCTAGCAACAACCAGAGCAAAGGCACCCAAAAGCTAATCATCACAACGAGCCCCTTGAATCACACTTGGACGACTACGGTCTGAGAAGGAAGTTTGACTTGTCATGGAAGCTTTGTTCGGACTCCCAGCCTTGATGTTGCTGGCGTTTTTGGGAGCTGGCAGTGTGAAGGTCACAAGTGGAGGTCGATCCCGACTGGTTGAACGGCTCGGAAAGTTCAATCGAGAGCTTCAACCAGGTTTATCACTTGTAGTCCCAGTTGTGGAAAGAGTGGTGAGCCATGAGTCGATGAAGGAACGAGTACTCGATATCCCTCCCCAACAGTGCATCACCAGAGACAACGTTTCAATCGAAGTCGATGCGGTGGTGTATTGGCAACTGCTGGAGCATGCACGCGCTCATTACGCGGTGGACAACCTTCAGGCTGCCATGGTGAATCTCGTACTCACTCAGATTCGGGCAGAGATGGGCAAGCTCGATCTTGACCAAACCTTCACCACCCGAGGTGAAGTGAATGAACTGCTGCTGCGTGAGCTCGATGAAGCCACCGACCCCTGGGGAGTCAAAGTCACCAGGGTCGAGATGCGAGACATCAACCCTTCTCCAGGAGTGAAGCAAGCCATGGAAGCTCAGATGACAGCCGAACGCGACAAGCGTGCTGCCATTCTCCGCTCAGAGGGTGAGAAAGAATCTCAGCTCAATCAGGCGAGAGGTCGAGCTGAAGCACGCGTGCTAGATGCTCGGGCCCAAAAAGAGGCACTGGTCCTTGATGCAGAAGCCCAGTCCAAGCAGCAAGAACTTCTTGCCAAAGCAAAAGCTGAGGCTTCTTTAGAGCTGGCTCGTGCTTTGGAAAGCAATCCCAAGGCAGCTGAAGCCATGCGTCTAATACTGGCCAAAGACTGGATGGCCATGGGCGAACACCTTGCTGAAGCGCAGGCTGGCAGCGTGCTGATGGTGGATCCCCAATCCCCAGCGTCTTTACTTGCAGCCCTAAAACAATTTCAGCAGGATTAAGGCCATTGAAGGGTTCGCTCAATCCCAAGAGGCCAGATTCAAGAAGTAGCGACGGCACTTTTGCTTTTTCTGGCCTCTAATCAACAAAAGGGGGTCAAGGGGCATGGAGCAGTGTCTGAAGACCATCCCAATAGAGGATTCCTGTACAGAACAGTGCCGCTGCCCAGCACAAACCTCTCAGGGGGGCATTATTGCCAATGTAAGCAATGATATAAACAAAACGAAGCAGGGGTTGCATGAGAGCTGCCCCTGCTGTCAGTCCAGATAAGGGGCCTGTTTGAAGTGCAGCAATTAAAACCAATAAGGCAGCTGGGGCATGAAGACCAAAAGATTCGAAGCTGTTCTGATGGGCCCAGCTGGCCCGCTGCCCCCAAGCTGGCAAGCGTTCGAACATGGCTCGTGGAGCCTGCATATCCACCATTGTGAAATCAGCTTGGGATCGAGCCGCACCAAGAGGAACAATGCTGAAAATCACAACGGCGCCAGCCAACACAAGAGACCAGGCATACGGAGCCGCAGGAGCATCTGTGATCAACGGACTTAAATTCATGAGCCATTCAAAAGTCTTTCCTTTCTAAAGTCGCTCGATCGTGATCGCGACTTCACTCTCAGATCCAATGCTTTTTTTCAAGCAGTGTCATCCAATGACTTGACACATTGCTTTAGAGAGTATGCATCAATCAATCACACTTCTTGAAATTACACAGCCATACTCATACCTGAAAAGCAGACTGCCCTATGACGGCATATCAATCAGCTAGCACGATAATCAACCATCTTCGATTCCACTCAACGCGTTAGTCACAACAGACAGTTGCAAGTAATTCAAGAAGCTAACCCTCTGATCTCAAACACTTTTCACACAAACAAATCTGCGCCTTAAAAGGAGTCATTCACAAGTAGGCGAAACCTGGAAACCTGCTTGAATCAAGATTTTATCTCGGCTTTTAAAGGCCCCAATTACATTGATCCCAAGCCAATCAAAAACTGGCTGAACTCATCACCCTGAATACTCTAAAATATATTCAGGGTACATCTAAATCGCTGACATCGGATCCAGAACCCACCTCGTCACTGTCACTTTGTCCTGGTCGCCAACTACTGCCCCACACTTCCCTACATTTTGCATTAAGACTATCGCGATCCAAACCCCAACCAGTAACAACTTTCTGCAGATCTGCCTTAATGTCATCGGCTCCGGGGAAATCTGCGTACCGGATTGCAAGCCTTGCTGCGGAGGTCAGCTGATCGGGGCCTGGATCACCTTGGAATCCAAGTAACGAATCCATGATCTCGCGATCTGATGCGTAAAGCGGATGGGTTTGCTGAATGTCTTCTGACATCAAGAAAAATCAGATAACGACTCAAGGGTTCTGAGGCATTCAGAATTCCTGCATTGCACTTAAGCGCATTCAGCGAAGCATTGACTTAGAACCAACGACTAAGCATCAAAACGTTGAGCCAACCCTCCGAGTCAAGGCTGAATCCGCACAGTCGAACGGACCAAAAGGCACGAAACACCACTGTTTGGGCGCAGCGGAAACGAAACCAGACGTCAAAGCCGCCATCAAAGCTCTGGGTATGCACTCAGAACGCGCCATCCGATCAAGATGGGAATGCTGCCCAAAACCAGAATCGAGACTCCAACAAGACGAAATCTTTTTTCATTCTTAGGAAGTGCAAGCTGCCGATTCATGAAACAAAACAATCAAGCCTCCTCCTGACAAGGCTTGACGCTGCTCGCCACCAATTCACAGGATTAGCTGACAAACATGTCAAGAAGAAACAGCATGTCTATGTTGTTTGAAAAGAGCAATCCAATGGGCTTCGACAAAGGAGATAAGTTTATTGACGACGCAAAGCAGCGTGCCCATGACGCTATTGGCGAGACAAACCCAAAACTCACCTCTCTAGAAAAAGGATTTTTGCACGCTATGAAGCGTCGCCAAGCACGCGAAAAGCACACCAGAAAAACGACTTGAAGGTCTAACCCTCAGCACAATTTTTTCAAAAGATTTCTTCACAGGAAACAAAATAATTCTAGTCAATCCCTCATTCGTCACTATTGCTTTTCATCTCTAGCTTCACCATCTCCACTCCTCAAGCAAACCCGATCAGAGTTCTCATCCACAACACATGGGAATGCCGTATTAAGGACACCAAACGAAAAGCATCGGATGCATGCATCAGAGACAATTCAATCTTAAGCCAATTCCATTACTCTAACTTTACAAGAACATCGAAAAACAGAATCACTCATATAATTTTCACTAACAAAGTAGAAGCATGATAAATCCTTCCATGCAATGCATCAGGAGACCATTTGAAGGTGGTTATCTTGTGAAACAACATCTCTGGCTCCAACAAAACAATCAAAAACTTCACATCGCTGATGCTCAGATGAGTTGATGGCTTCTTCAAAAGGAATCAATCACACCCAGGTTCTTCAATGCTGTGCAACTATTCTCATGAGACCATAATTATTAAAATCAACGATCTAGTTTCTAACACTGTCATCGCAACAAGTGTTGTAAAAAGCAAAGGCCCCATAGCCTTTAGAGCGCACTCCGAAATTGGTTAAATCCCATTAACATGGACAACCGTCTTGGAATGAGATGCATCGGTACTTTGCTTTATGCTTGATGGCTGCAGTGATGTGGGTTCAAGTACCACAGTGGTCTAACGATTGGTCAAAATGTGCTGTTGACGTCCCAGATACTTCTTGCCATTGGTACGTGGTCGCACCAGACAATACATTCGGAGAAGGGTTCAGCTGGGCCAACGCTCCTTGGTTTAGCGCCGAAGGCCTCCTCGACATTGGTGAATTGAACAACCCCATGAACAACATTCAAACTAGGGCCCTGGAGCAGGCTTAAGCCATTAAGACCTGTTCAAACCATTTGAAACTTCTATCCTCAAAATTCGCCAAAAAACACAATTCGCCATCAGAAAAACAAATAAAGCTTTAACTTAAAGCACTATTTGATCAGAATACTCCGAACATCAAGCAAATCGCACAAATTCTTATCGACATCACTGCCCGAAAGACATGCAAACTATCGCTATCAAGCCAAAGTTAAATTAAGTCTTCGCAGTCAAGGATATCGCCAGTGTAAAGCTATTATTTTTTAGCCACAATGGATCCTAGAGCAAAGAACTAGATTAAAAAGTATACCAACCGATTAGCCATAAATGTAAAGATTAGAGCCCCAAATCCAAGGCATCTAAATTTTCAGAATAGAAATTTAAACTTTATAGCAACCGCCACAAAATCAAGAAAAGCTATCGTTAGTTAAATAATGATGCTTGCCAAAGTAACGAATGCCAGTGGCAACAATTCAACAATGTCAAGCACTCGAGCAGTACTTCAAGTACCTGGCAGATCATGCACGCAAACTAAATGATAAACAAGAAAAATCCTATTAATCGTCCCAAGCATATAACTTCAAAAGAAATTGAAAATCTAACTTATTTGTTTTTATTCAAGTAATGTAAATCACTTGGCTGAGAAAGTGTAAAAATGACAGCTGCCGTGATTATAGCTCCAACGGCGAGCATCGCATAAATCCAAACCGTGTAATCAGTCATTAGCGAATACCCAGAATTCCAAAAGTGATTTGACTAACAATGCCATGGCCTGTCAAGGCCTCAGTGAGCAAACCGATCACGAAACCGATCATCGCAACGCGGCCGTTTAGAAGCTCTGCCGCGGAAAGACGCTCAGATTTTATCTGCTCAGACGCTGTATTTTGAAACCAATCGTCCTGAGAGCTAGCCGAAGAATTCATCACAAGAGCACCGCTTCACAAATTTTACCTCTTTTGCAACGTTTTGTGAAGCGGTGTTTTGTCTGGTACTTGCTCCTTGGATTGAGCGCTGCTTGAAGCACCAAACGATCCTCCCGACTCCCACCCTCGGCATGCGAAGACTCGCCATTCGACCGATCCAACCCAATGACTCGTCCATCTTGCGAGAGATTTACGTCGATTCCATTCACACGCAAGCAGCTTTGGCCTATAGCCCTGAACAGGTGAGAGCCTGGGCCAATCTCGCCTGGCTGCCAGGGGTTTTGGATCGCGCCTTTGAAGAGGGCAAAGGTTGGATCAGCGGCACAGACGATGGATTCGCCATTCGACATCCTGAAAATCGACTGTCTTTGCTCTACTGCAGAGGTCGAGCCTCTCGGCAGGGACATGGCTCAGCTCTCCTGAAAGCCATTGAGGTCGATGCTCAAGCCATGGGAATCAAACAAATCCATACCGAGGCCAGCCTCTTAAGTCGGCCCATGCTGGAGCAAAGGGGGTGGACTGTCATCGCTCCTGAATCATTCACCATCGGGGGAGTGGCTTTCGTTCACTACAGGATGGAGAAAGGACTTGTTTCATAGAGACAAAGAATAAAATTGACTGTCTTTCCATTGCCAACCAACGATCGAGATATGGCAGATGTCTAGAGAGATTCATTGCAAATATTAAATTGGTGCCTTCAAGTCTCCAACGCTATTGAAGACAAAACACACTATGAATTGAAGCATGTTGGAGATTTTATAACTGGATAAAGCAGCTTAATCGTCAAACATCCTGTCATTGCCCCTCCAACATTGAGACTCTGGGTTCCCAAACTGATTTGAACCCGATTCACATTTTTTCAGAGTGAAAAACACCAATACAACTCTTCAGTCCTTCCCCTTTCAATACAAGCCCTAAAGCAGGAATTCATGACAATCCGTCCCAATAAGTGACAAACAAGTCACTCTTGGCCGACTTGCTTTGATTGAAAGAGTGACATCAAATCATGCAAGACGTAAATAAACAGAGACCTTTCGCTCCATGAGCCGATCACATTTCAGCTACAAAGTACCAACTATCACTTGCTACCAGAAAGCTATGGAAACGCCAAAACCTTTGGGAGTCAAAACTATTGGGCAATGGCAGAATTCATACCGATTGGTCAATCGCGGCCGTGGTCGACATGCTCCAGCGGGGCCAACCACAATTCCACACCTGGACATGATGAATCAAGCATCCAGCCAAGGGGCCAATGTTCGACTCAAGACCTCAGATCAGGTCTGATTCCCACCAAGCATGTCTTCATAGCCCTCATAGGGATCGTATTCAGACCACCCAGGACTGGCTTGATTCAAAAGACCGTATTCACCATCGATCATCTGCGTCCTGGTATTGCCGTAGGGAACTGTGTTGCAGGTCACGCCTCCTCCGGCAACTGGCTCACAATCATTGAAACGCACTTGGCCTTGCACAGACACTCCGACGAATGAGACAAGTCCGATCAGGATGGCGGCAACTGAACCCGAACAAACCTCAAGACGTTGATGAATTTGCATGGATGAATGGGAAATGGATTCAGTCTGACGGACGCAGGCATTACAAACCTCGACATTGTCTGTTTACAGCGGTTAAAAAATCGACAGCCTGCTTTCCACGACCAGCGTTGAGCTGGACCAGTACAAGATCTGATTGCAGACCTAAAAGCATGGTTTGACAAGGATAGCGATCAATTGAAGCCGCCCTACGTTGAAGCTCTTCAGCACCAATCAGCGCATTTTGACAACTGGAGATTCGATCAAATTGGAAGCACTCCATTGCTGCCGGATTCACCCTCTGCAGAGATGTGGCAGAGGCGGGACAGATCACAGCGCTACACAGGAATGACCAAATCACTGCAGAAAGCACGACCTCCTGAGATGATGCAGGAGCTATCTCACTGATTAGATGTACACCGACTGGACCGCTGTCGCTCTGCTGTTGTTCACCACTGTGCCTCTGCTGGCAGTCGTGGTAACAGCTGGATTCTTTATTTGGCAACAGAGGAAGAAACAACTGCTTTGATGGGTTCGGAGATCGCTGGCAAGCGTTGAAGTCCCAGTTGCTGGGGTGAAATACTTTGCTCTTGATTTTGATGGCTGGGTTGAAACCCTTGTCCTAGACAATCAAGGCAGGTGCGAAAACGCTTGTCATTGATTCTCTGAATTCCACTTCCGCCGCAGCTCCTGCAGATCATCTTTTGATCGTCAAATCATGGCATTTAGTTTGAGGCTATTTTTTGGCTGCGATCCCGAAATTTTCCTAAAGAATCAGAGCAAGAGATCAATGCCGTGATCTTGTCCTGACGCCCTCTCAGCTCCTCGATCAGCTCTTGAGCAGAGAGGGCACTCAATTGAGGGACCAGACCGAGACTCGCGGCCAAATGTCCAATCACTTGTGCAGCATTATCTCCTTGATCTCGCAATGGCTGCAGGCCAATCGCATGATCACGTTTAGACAGTTTTCGGCCGGATGAATCACAGAGCAATGGGACATGTCCATAGCTCGGAGAGATCATCCCCAAACAAGTGATCACAGCCCTCTGTGTTTCACACACCGAGACAAGATCCTGACCACGCACCACTTCGTTGATTCCCAAGGCAAGCTCATCAATCGCAGTGGCCAAGTGATAGGCGATGACTCCATCGGTACGGCGCAGAACCACATCCCCAACGGCTGTAACGAATGGCTCAACGACACGAAGTCTCCAAGCAGGCAACCGACCATCCCTAAGGTCCCATTCTTGATGAGATCGCCTGCAGGTTCCTGGATAAATCGTCTCGCCTTCAAGCTGCCGGCGAGTGCATCGGCAGGGGTAAAGGAGGCCCTGCCTACGCAGGGCTGAAAGAAAAGAGCTATAAAGGCCACGTCGGCTGCTTTGGAGCAACAAGGGGCCATCCCACGTGAGGCCAAGCCAGCGAAGGTCTCGCAAGATCGACTCCATCGCCCCAGGACGATTACGGGGAGTGTCGAGATCATCGACCCTCAAAAGCCATTGCCCATTTTCAAGCCGGGCCCGGAGCCAGGACAGCAAAGCGGTTCTGACATTGCCCAAATGGAGAGGGCCTGATGGAGTTGGTGCAAAACGCCCCCGATAGCCCTGTCGTCGGAGTGCCTGGCCTGACTGCAAAACCTGACTCAGATGATCGGGCAGATCAGTAGCCATCGATAGTGCTGATGTTCAGAGCAACAAAAAAAGGTGGTCCCACGACCACCCATCATCGTTAAGGGGTTTTGTGCTTTATCCCTGAACACGATCCTTAAACATTTTACCGGCTGTGAAAGCAGGAACCCTCTTGGCAGGGATCTTGATTTTTTCACCGGTTTTTGGATTCAGCCCCTGACGAGCTGAACGCTCACGTGGCTCAAAAGAACCGAAACCAAGGATCGAAACTTTTTTACCTTCAACAACCGAATCAATGATGGTGTCGATAGCGGCGTCAACGACAAGAGAGACGTCGGTTTTGGTGAGTTCGGTGCGAGCTGCAACGAGATTGACGAGGTCAGCTTTGTTCATGGAAGAGATGGTGTGGAGCGAAAGCGAGCTGGTTGACGTTGCGGAGGTCAACATCCGCACGACTTCCCTGAGCGTGCCAATGGTATGGAGCCCAGCCCCTTGCGGCAACCGAAAAACACTGTGCCGCAATGCTTTCCCCGTATCAGTCTTGAAAAAGCCCTTCAGATTCCGTCCGAATCCAACTATCAAATGATGCCAGCCGTCCACCTCGAAGCGCTCCAAGCCCTGCCCCGGAAGCCAGTAATGGGCTGGATTCTGGGGGAATCCAGCTGCGCAGATGTTGCAAACTTTTCTGCTGCCGAGGCCAGTGAAACGTGCGTCGATGACGCAACGGGGCAAGTTGACCTTCCTGAACCGGCACAAGCAATCGTCCGCAAAACAGCACATCTAAAGGGGGTGGAGCGTGCACTACACAACTGCCTGGTGTTGGTCCTGGCGTCCAAAGCAGCCTCAACCCAGAGGCCGTGATGTGGGACTCAACAAAAGTGTCGAGCGGATGAACCCCCGGAAGTAAGTACGCCTCCTGCTCCTGAACCAGCACCGGCCAACCCAATCGCTCTTGCAAGCGACGAAGGCGTCCATGCCCTTCTCGGCTGGTGAGCAAGATTCGAGCGGCACGACTCAAAGCCAAGTCACGCAGGGCTTTCACTGTGGCCTCCGTCAGGGGAGGACAATCGATCAGCACTGGTTCAGGATCAACATCAAGCCACCATGAGGACCCACCACGACAGTCTCGATTGGGTGGAAATAACCAAACGTTGTCAAGAATTTGTTGGGGTGGTCGGCCTGGCTCCAACGCCGAGGTCATCGTCATTGCGGTGGATTTCCATTACACCCTCTACTTTGAGTGAAGTACGTCCTGCGATCTGCGGGCGGAACTTTGCGCACGATCCATCGCGGTAGTCCCTGGCCACTCGGCAGCACAATCACACCTGTTGGTGTGAATTTTTCTGTTGCGGCACCATCAGCCAATCGGGTCGAGTTACTGATTTTTTCCAATGCAGAGGAAAGCGAACCCGAACAGACCATCGAGCTAGAGGGACAACATCAATCTGGTGATTACTGGCATATCGAAGTTGAAGGTCTGGGAGCGGGCTGTTGTTACGGCTATCGGGTGTTTGGCCCCCTTGAGCCAGGAGACCACGGGTTTAGGCCCGCCAAGGTGCTGGTTGACCCCTGCGCACGGGCTATTGACGGCTGGGGGGGGTACCAACGGGTCGCTGCAACCGGTGCATCTCCCAACACCGACAAATGCTTGAAATCAGTGGTTTGCGAACGCGATACCTTTGATTTTCAGACCCATCCTCGTCCCCGCCATAGCTGGCAGGAGACCGTGATCTACGAGCTGCATGTGGGAGGGTTCACAAAACGTCCGAATAGTGGCGTCAGCCTGGATCGACGCGGCACTTATCTGGGCGTGATCGACAAGCTCCCTTATTTGAAGGAGCTGGGCGTCACCACGATTGAGCTGCTGCCGATCCAAGCCTTCGATCCCAACGATGCTCCCGCTGGTCGTGACAATGTCTGGGGATATAGCCCTTTGAGTTGGTTTACGCCACATCACGGATACGTAACAGGAGAGGATCCCAACTTGGCTCGAGATCAAGTTCGTGAGCTGGTGGCTGCGTGTCATGACGCGCAGATCGAAGTGCTTTTGGATGTTGTTTACAACCACACCACGGAAGGAAATCGCAACGGACCAACTCTGAGCTGGAGAGGGTTTGCCGACCGCACCTATTACCACCAAACCGAGTCCGGTGACTATTTGGATGTAAGCGGGTGTGGCAACAGCATTGCTGCCAACAATCCCCTGTCCAGACAACTCATTCTGGAATCACTTCGTTGCTGGGCGATTGAACTTGGAGTTGACGGATTCCGCTTCGATTTGGGTATTGCCTTAAGCCGAGGTGAGAAGCTGAAACCGCTGGATCATCCTCCGTTATTTGAAGCGATGGAGGCTGATCCCTTGTTGAGTGAACTCAAACTTGTTAGCGAGCCATGGGATTGCGGTGGGCTCTACAGACTGAGTGATTTTCCTGCCAAAAGGATCGGCACATGGAACGGACACTTCCGTGATGCACTGCGTAGTTTTTGGAAAGGTGATGAAGGAAGCACCTGGGCTCTCGGACAACGATTCCGTGGCAGTCCTGATTTGTATGAGGGAAAAGCAGCAAGCCTTGGCAGCTCGGTGAACTTGATCACTGCTCATGACGGCTTCAGCCTCTTGGACCTCGTGAGCTTCAACAACAAACACAATCTGGCCAATGGTGAAAACAACAGAGACGGAGAGAATCACAACAACAGTTGGAATCACGGCACAGAGGGACCAAGCAGCGATCCTGCAATCCATGCACTGCGCCAACGGCAACAGCGAAACCTTCTCAGCACCTTGCTACTGAGCCGCGGTGTCCCGATGCTGCTAATGGGTGATGAAGTTGGCCGCAGCCAGGGAGGAAATAACAACACGTGGTGCCAAGACAGCCCTCTCAGTTGGATGATCTGGGATGATGACCACTGTGATCACAAACTCAAGACATTCGTAGAACGTCTGATCAACATTCGTCATCAGCTTGCGGATTTGTTCAATCCGATCAGGCCTCACAAGGAAAAAAAACCGCTCCGATCGGGAGATTCAGATGAATTTTGGCGCCAGTGGCATGGTGTTGAGCTCACGAAACCAGACTGGGCGAACTGGTCTCATTGCTTGGCCATGAGCCTGCAACAAGGCAGTGAAGGGGCTGTGCTCTGGATGGGATTCAACGCCTATTTCAAAGCGATGCATTTCGATCTGCCGGAAGCAATCTCACCTTGGCATCGACTGATCGACACGGCTCGCCCTGCTGGAGATGATCTACCGATACGACCCGAACCCTGGTCTTCTTCAGGAGCTCCACTCCAGGCACGCAGCCTGGTCGTCATGATTGCGCAGAACTATGCCGAGAAACTGAGTTTTTGAAGAAAGCGGGCGGCGGGAATCGAACCCGCATCATCAGCTTGGAAGGCTGAGGTTTTACCACTAAACTACGCCCGCACCAATACACCCGAACCAGTTCAGAGATGAGGCTGAGCAGGTCATCGGTTTCGGCACCAAGGCATTATGCCCCCCGGGTGACTCACCTGCCCACAAGCATCGAAATTCAAAATCGTTGATTGGCAAAGCCCAGGGAGAAGATCGCTTCAAGATGATGATGCCATCCCTGAATTTCAAGAGCCCCTGCCAGGCTTAAGCCTCAAGAAACTAATTTAAACCATCAAATCGTCGAATTTAGACGAGCCAGATCAAGCCTCTCTTATTCCAAGATGAATTCATTTAGATGCCAAAAACTTAAAGCATCATGAACCTAAACCATTCCGTATTCACGCATTTCCAATAGTGGGGCTTGCCCAGCAATCCTTACTCGCGCAAATAGCTGAAGAGCCCAAGAATCGCGAATTGACGAGGCAGTTTCGGGATAAATCTATTCAAAGCCTCCAAACAGACAAGCCCCCGGGAGTTGGAAATGAAATGGATCATTGCACCTGCCAGACCAACAGCTACCAAGCGCGTTTTAATTGACAAACACTGGCAACAATATCCCAGCAGGTTGATTCCCAAGGAGCAAACGGCTCCTGAATCTTCAATTCAATGATGGCCCGAGAACATAAAGCCTTGGCCACCAAGCCCAGTGAAGATAAAGCGGGCGGCGGGAATCGAACCCGCATCATCAGCTTGGAAGGCTGAGGTTTTACCACTAAACTACGCCCGCATCAATACAAATGAACCAGTTACCTGGAGAAGGTCACCGGTCGACTTGTTCCAAAGCATTATGGCGGTCAGAACGCCCCGTATTCCGGATTGACCTCTTCTGCAGCTCGCCCTGAGGGCTCCCGCCGCCGCCTCATGTTCTCTTATGGACTTGGTGATGCTGGCACCGGGATGGCCGCCACAACGCTTGGGTTCTACCTTTTTCCCTTCTTCACTTGTCAAGCGGGGCTACCAGCTTGGATTGCCGGGAATTTGCTGCTAGTCATCAAGGTCTGGGATGGCATTAATGATCCCCTGATCGGCTGGATGAGTGATCACACCCAGAGCCGGTGGGGACCGAGACTTCCCTGGATGTGCGCAGCTGCTCTTCCCTTGGGCATCAGCTTGGCAGCAATGTGGTGGGTTCCAGAGGGAGACATCACGCAACGCACGATCTATTACGTCTTGATGGCAATCCTGCTGATGACCGCTTACACAAGCGTGAATCTCCCCTTTGCCGCTCTCTGCACTGAACTCACCCTCAATACAGCGATTCGCACCAGGCTCAACGCAGCTCGCTTCACGGGATCGATCACAGCAGGAACCATGGGCTTGCTCGTGGCCTTTCTGATGTTTCGCGAGGGGGGAGGTGGCTACGTGTTGATGGGACAAATCACTGGCACGATCGCAGTCACAGCAACTTTGCTCTGCTGCTGGGGCCTTGCGCCATATGCCAAAAAAGCTCAGCGTCCAAGCGGCGTCAAAGAGCCCGTATTGCAACAACTGCAGCGCATTCGCTCAAACTCACGTTTCTTGATGGTGTTAGGGCTGTATCTGCTGCTTTGGTTTGGCCTTCAACTCATGCAAGTTGTTGCCCTGATCTGGCTCGTACAAGTTATTCACGTCCCAGCAAGTCTTGCCACACTGCTTCTGCTCGCCTTCAATATTGCAGCTTTGGCCGGTCTTCAACTATGGAGCGTGCTCTCCAACCGCCACGGTCGAATCAAAGCCCTCGGCTGGGGATCCAGCATCTGGATCACAGCCTGTCTTCTCTCAATGGTCATAGCGCCAATCAAGAACAGTGGAATCATTGCTCTGATTCCCGTAGTGATGCTGATCCTCCTGGTGGGATTGGGCGCCTCAACGGCGTATCTCATCCCTTGGTCCCTGCTCCCTGATGCTATCGATGCTGATCCCAGCCACCCAGCAGGTCTTTACACCGCTTGGATGGTCTTAGGCCAAAAACTGATCATTGGCCTCAGCATGAGCGTGTTTGGCACCTTGATGCAGCTCGCTGGATACATCTCCACTAAATCTTGCGATGGTGCCTTGAACTTTATTGAGCAACCCCAATCCGCCCTGATCTTCATCCGCCTGTGTATGGGTCTGATTCCAGCCGTCCTGGTGGTGCTAGGCCTTGTGGTAATGAGCCGCTGGCCTGATCGCGGCGCACACCTGCAAACCACCTGACCCCTTCCTCTGATCTAAGCCTGATGAAGTCCCCTCGCTGGCTAAACCGGCTAGGCAGCAGTCTGCTGATCGGCGGGCAAGCTGTCACAGCCACAACAAAAGGTCGAATCAACTCGATTGATTTGCTCGATCAACTTCAAGAAGCTGGACCTGGAACCTTTTTGATCGTGATCATCACGGGATTGGCGGCAGGAACCGTCTTCAACATTCAGGTCACCGCAGAACTGAGTAACATGGGCGCAGGGTCCACCGTAGGAGGAGTGCTGGCCACTGGCCTCGCCCGGGAAATTGCTCCTCTACTGACAGCAACCCTCCTCACAGGAAAGGTTGCCACCGCCTACGCCGCACAGCTGGGAACCATGAGGGTGACCGAGCAGATTGATGCCATCACGATGCTGCGCACAGATCCCGTGGAGTACTTGGTTGTTCCACGCCTTGTCGCCATGGTGGTGATGGCTCCAGTGCAATGCCTGGTTTTCTTTGGAGTGGCGATCTGGAGCGGTCAAATCAGCAGCACCAGTCTCTACAGCATTCCTCCAGCTGTTTTTTGGACTTCAGTACGGACATGGCTACAGCCTGATGACCTGCCATTCATGCTCATCAAGGCCCTGGTCTTTGGTCTACAAATTGGCGTGATTGCTTGTGGATGGGGAATGACCACCAAGGGCGGCCCTAAAGAAGTTGGAACGAGTACGACTGGGGCCGTAGTCATGATCCTCGTCACTGTGGCACTCATGGATGTGGTGCTCACTCAAATCCTGTTCGGCTAATTCCACAATCCAATGACACCCTCACCAGATTGCAAAACTGTCATCATCAGACCGAGTCCAAGGTTGCCGCTTGTCATCCTGCTGTTCAGTGCGGCTCTATTGCTCTTACCCCTGCGGCCCTTGCCAACCCTTGTACTGAGCCTGTTCAGTGTTTTTCTGCTGGTGCAGACCTACAGCCTGAAGCTCGAATTCAGCGAGACTGATTTGGTGGTGCGGCGAGGGCAAAACGAGTTGCGTCGTTTTCCTTACAGAGAATGGATGACGTGGAGACTCTTTGCACCCTGGCTGCCTGGACTGTTTTATTTCCGTGAAACCAAGAGTATTCATTTCCTTCCGATCCTCTTCAAACCAGAAGAACTGCGAGAACAATTGGAACAAAGGGTGGGCCACTTAGAGCGAGTTGAACCCTGAACGAACCATCCCTTCCCCTCACCCGATTACTCCTTGATCACAACACCAAGGCTTTCAAACCTTTTCACTCAGGGGTGTGACGAGTGGCATTCGATCAGCTGAAATAACCAAAGGAGGAGAAGAACCATGCCCGACGAGACCGATCTGATGCCCCAAGACAGCTCCCACGACAAGGATCAAACGTCGTCACCGGAGACCACAGAAGCCAATAGCAAAGACAGCTCCATCAGCCCCCCCTTCGAGCACTCTTCGGCCCATCCCCAACCAACAGCAAAAGAGCCCACGGCTGGCGAAGCCTTACTCAGACTTGCCCTGACTGACCTGGAGGAGCGCCGTGAGGGCTTGCAGCAAGAGATCAAAAGCCTGAACCAGCGGAAACGGCAACTTGAACAGGAGATCACCAGCAGCTTCGTGGGTCAGTCCGATTCCCTTGCCCGGCGCGTTAAGGGATTTCAGGAATATCTGAGCGGCGCACTGCAGGACATGGCTCAATCAGTGGAGCAGCTGGAGCTGGTGGCCCAGCCTTTGGTGGTGCAGCCTTCACCACTTGATCAACAGCCCACTGCCATCGTTGATGGGATTAAGACTAAAGAGCAAGCGCCGGCTGTCGCTGACACCTTTCGACCCGATGAAGCACTGATTCGCTCCAATCTCGAGCGTTTTCTCGAGCAACCGGACTTTTATGCCGATCCCTGGAAGCTGCGTCGCAGCCTCGACAACAATGACATCGCCTTGCTGGACGACTGGTTTTTCAATCAGGGCGGACGTGGAGCCCAGTCCAGTTGTGGGAGCCGCACCCGAAATGCTTTGGTGAGCAGTGCCCTCATTGCCATTCTCAGCGATCTCTATGGCGATCAATTCCAGACACTTGTACTGGCTGGGCAACCAGAGCGACTCGGGGAGTGGCGTCGCGGATTACAAGATGCCCTGGGTTTAGGACGCGAAGACTTTGGTCCAAATAGCGGCATCGTTCTATTTGAACGCGGCGATGCTTTAGTAGAACGTGCCGACCGTCTCGAAGAGCGCGGTGAACTCCCACTGATCGTGATCGATGCCGCTGAGCGAGTTGTCGACATTCCAGTCCTGCAGTTTCCTCTTTGGCTGGCGTTCGCGGCTGGGCCTGGTGAAACCTTCGAGGACGATAACGAGCTGCTCTGATGGGTTTCCTTTCTCTACTCCTCGGCTACTTACTCGGATCCATCCCCAGTGGCTGGCTTGCTGGACGCTGGCTGAAGGGAATTGACTTGCGGGAGCTGGGTTCAGGCTCCACGGGTGCAACCAACGTTCTGCGTCAAGTGGGTAAAGGTCCTGCCCTGGTGGTCTTTCTGGTCGATGTCAGCAAAGGAGCCGCCGCTGTCTTGCTGGCCAGAGCTATTGGGCTCGGCGACTGGATTCAGGTGCTCGCAGGCCTTGCCGCCCTAGCTGGCCACATCTGGCCCGTTTGGTTGAGGTTCAAAGGAGGAAAAGCGGTCGCGACCGGCTTCGGAATGTTTCTAGGCCTGGCCTGGCCTGCAGGGCTGGCCAGTTTTGGAGTTTTTTTAGCGACACTTGGCCTCTTCCGGATTGTGTCGCTTGCCAGCGTCGTGGCCGCCATCAGCTTACCCCTGCTAATGAGCCTGCTATCAGTCAGCGGCCCTTCCCTACTCATCGCGCTGATTGCCATGGGGTTGGTCCTCTGGCGTCACCGCAGCAACCTGTCAAGGATCATGGAAGGAAGCGAGCCAAAAATTGGCAAGACCAACTAGACCTTCGCTGCATGTTGGATGCAATCACATGGTCAAAGCAGCACAACACTCCTCAAAGGCTCCACTCGGATCCACAGCTTTGGTGATCGGCCGGCCGATCACGATCTGAGAAGCCCCGGCCAAGATCGCTTCGTTTGGGGTCATCACCCGTACCTGATCGCCCACAGCACTGCCTTTAGGACGAATTCCTGGGGTTACAAGAGTAAATGGCTTTGGATGCTGAGCTCGCAAGGCCGCGACCTCTAATGGAGAAGACACACAACCGCCAATGCCAGCTGTTGCGGCCAGATGAGCCAGCCCCATCACCCGCTCGGCGATGCCTTGCTCGAGTGCAAGCTCTTGCTGCAGCCGATGCTCTTTCCAGCTGGTAAGCACCGTCACCGCGAGCAATGTGGGCCTTGCCATGCCAGTGGATGCTGCCCCAGCGTCCACCGCAGCCTGGGCGGCCTTGAGAGCTTCATGGCCGGCGCAGGCATGGACCGTGATGAGCTCCGCGCCTAGTTCAGCAGCACGCCTGGAGGCTCTAGCCATCGTCGTGGGTATGTCATGAAACTTGAGATCCAGAAACACTCGCTGTCCCTGATCACGCAATTGAGTCACTATGTCAGGCCCCGCCTTCACGAATAGCTCCAGGCCTACTTTCACCCACTCAAGACCTTTTACCTTGCGGCTGAACAACAGGGCCTCTTCCGGCTCCATGCCATCCAGGGCCACAATAATCCGTTCAGCTGATTGAGAAGAAACAAAAGCGGCCACACTTTATCTGCAGAAGATCCAGGTCGTGCAATTTAAATAGCAATTCGGTCGAACAGACCTGCCCGTGAACACAATCTGCAAGGAAACGATCCTGCATGCCATTAACTCGTAACACACCTCCAGCCAAAAGCAGCTACCAAAGAGCATCAGCCAGTGGCACAACGTTGTAGTCCATCTTCCGACTCAAAAATTGATCCAAAGGCCACACTGACCTTCATCCAATCGATTCGCAGGGCGATCGATCTTGGGTTCACACAACCAGGCCTCGATCTTCGTGCTTGGATCCATGCTTATGAAGCGAGAGACCTCGCCAAACTCTCAATCAACAGCAAATCCATGAATCACAACAATCCTGTAGGCTACAAGATTCAAAGAATTGTTCACGTCAATCGAAAGATTCAAGATGTCAATCACAAGAACCTTCAACCCTCACCCGAGGCAAAGGCCACCATCAAAACGAATCACAAAGACTAGGAACTAACTCCACTAAAACGCAAGATTACAGCCAATATCCAAGCACTTAATATGCAGACTCTGCGAAAACAATCAATACAAAACCGGCCTTACAGAACGCCTTCGTCCTAATACCTTGCGCTCTACCACACCTTTTTTCTTTTGATAATGAACTAAGCGGTCACCCTCAAGAGTGTTCATGCTTTGAATACCAGCCTGTCGATAATCACGACCAAACGGAACAACCCAAGCCTTCCCATTACGCATCACATAGACGAGGAATCGATTGTCTTCACTAATGCAAAATCGCACATTTACGTCATCAAAAACTCCAACATCGCTGCCAAATTCGGCCTCACTGTAATCACACGCTTGAGCTCGCTCATACTCATCCTTAATCCCAGCAATGGATGGGCAGGCTATAATCACACTTATCCAAAAGATAAACAGTATCCTGAAGATTGAGCGTGAAGATTTCACTTCAGCCACGTTGGTCACAACATCGATCTGCAGCAGTCATAGCAGCACATCAAAGCTCTGGTCATCCAGGTACCGTTCCAGCCTTAGCGAACTAATCGCTTGAATGTCTTTTTCCCAAGCTGAAGCACCTTGCCTTCCAAGTCAGTAGACGAAGCAAATTCCAGATTGGGATCAGTGATCTTTTCCCCATCAAGCCGTGCCGCGCCCCCTTTAATCTGCCGACGCGCTTCGCTACTGCTTGCACAGATACCTACAGCACTCAGCAAATAAAATGCCTTAGCCGGAAAATTAACTTCGGCCAGGGAAACTTCTGGCACATCTGCATCTGCGTCACCCGCACCACCCACCAAGGAGGCGGCATCAGCCTGAGCTTTCTGAGCCACCTCCAATCCGTAACGGTTTGCTGTTACCTCCAGAGCCATTGTTTTCTGTCTCTCACGCGGATCGTCCGGCAAAACATCTTGTGCCAGATCTGTTAACAACAACACATAGTCGTTGATGGCAGCATCACCGACTTTTTCGAGCTTGGAATACATCGAAAGTGGATCTTCCTCTAGACCCACCGTGTTGCCCAGACTCTTACTCATTTTCTGAACCCCATCAAGACCCACCAGAATTGGCAGAAGCAAACCGAATTGTGTTCTCCGGCCAAAATGACGCTGTAAGTCACGGCCCATGGCCACATTGAATTTCTGATCGGTACCTCCCAACTCCACATCAGCATCAACAGCTACAGAGTCATATCCCTGCAATAAGGGGTAAAGGAACTCATGCAAAGCGATTGGGCTGCCGCTTCCATAACGCTTGGCAAAGTCATCTTTCGCGAGCATTTGCCCCACAGTTGTCGTTCCTAAAAGGCCAATCACCTTGGAAAGATCAAGGCCCTCAAGCCATTCACTGTTGCGACGCACCTCCAGACGCCCTGGGGTTTCAAAGTCAAGCAGCCCCTGGCCCTTAGGCTTGCCCTGCCCAAGTTGGCGTAAGTAAGTCGCTGCATTGGCATCGACCTGATCAGTCGTGAGCTGTACCCGTGTGGCGCTCTTGCCCGTTGGATCACCAATGCGGGCGGTGAAATCACCAATGATCAAGACTGCCGTATGCCCTGCATCCTGAAATGCCCGAAGTTTGCGAAACAAAATGCTGTGGCCAAGGTGAATATCACTTCCGGTTGGGTCAATGCCCAGCTTCACTCGCAGTGGACGCTGTTCAGCCTCAGCAACTGCCAAACGTGCTGCTAGAGCCTGATCCCCATCGGCAGGGTCTCCATCTGGAAATAAATCATCTATCCCCCTGGCCAGCCAAGGAGGCAGGGAATGGGGATGGACTTGCATAACGGAAGCTCTCTGTTGTGCAGCGGATCGTACGGCTCACGATCCTTCAGATTGTTCTAGCTGGCTTTTCATTCGTTCCAGAGTCTGATTCATCTGCTCGAACATCTGTTCTGGAGTGATCCCAAACTGACTCAGCTGCGTACGCAGCTGTTCAACCGTGAGCTTGGCTTGGAAGTCTTCCGAGAGTTCAAAGCGCTTCATGAAAACGCGATAACGAGCCATCAGATCTTCCATCGTGTCAATGAACTTCTTTTTCCCTTCACGATCAAACTTTCCATAATCCGACCCCAGTTGCATCAACTGCTGATAATCACCAAACAGATGCTTCGCCTCTTCCTGCACGATCTCGGAATCGAAGAAGGCCATGGTCTTGCGAAAGAATCATTCATAGTTTGAACAATTGATTGAATTCCTCACAGTGCGGATCCACGCCCTCTAACCGAAGCCAACATGTCCTTAGCGGCAAGATCACGTGGATCTCACCTCCCAGATCCCCAGACTTCAGACACGCAGTCGTGAAGGTCATAGTTTTCTGCGCAGCAGCCGCACAGCAATTGCCACAGCGGATCGAGTTTTATTAGCGAGCTGGATGGGCTGGTTTCAGGATCTTGGGCACCTGGTTGGTGCAACCACCACAGAAGAGGATTGCATTAAAAGCCTGCAACACACAGAAGCTGACCTCCTGATCTGCACTGACCAGCTTGAGGGCGGAAACGGTGTCAGTCTTGTACGAAGTGCCAAGCAGCACAAGCCGACGCTGAAAACTTTGCTCCTTGTTCAACGGCCAATTTTGCGCACGATTCTTCAAGCGATTGATGCGTCTTGTGATGGATTGTGCTCCCATCAAAACGTTGGCTCTGGAACCGTCACGGCAGCGCTGACAGCGATCGAATCCGATGGTTCATACCTTGACCCGGAGATCGCCGGCGTTTTACGTCACGGTCGACTGGGACGCTCAAATGCTCTCGCCATGCCTACCGAGCTCAGTGTCAAAGAAGAAGACGTACTGCGCGGACTCTGCAAGGGCATGAGCAATCAGGACATTGCAGACAGCCTTGTCATCTCGATCGACACAGTGAAATCACATATCGGCAGCCTGTTACGCAAACTGAAAGCCAACAATCGCACCCATGCGGTTGTCGTTGCCTTTCAAGAAGGACTGGTCGACATGCCATCCCAACCACCGCGCTGGACCCCCTAACGCCTACGGCTTGATGTCGGTATGGTCCTGGCCAAGGAGCAACTCATCAAAGCAATGGCGCGCCAGCACTGGCTTGATCCTCTAGCTCGCAAGCTTTTACAGGTCACCGGCGACCTACCAAAGGACCCTCGTCCCAGGCCTATTGACGAGACTAGGAATGAGCCTGACCCAGTTGAAAGATGGAGACTGGACGTCAACCGAGCCACTCCTGAGCTTTGGCAGAAACTGCCTGGTTGCAGTGAGGACATGGTCGACGTTCTGATGAGACTCCAGCGAGGTGGGGTGCAATTCACCCACCTGGATGATCTCGCCTTGCTGCTTGACCTTCCTCCCGATCTCGTTGAACTCTGGAAGCCCCATCTCTTATTTCGCTGGCATGGAGACGCTCCTGTTCTGCCTGACCAGCCTCCACTGAATCTCAATGCTGCAGCTCCTTCGTTGCTGGAGCAGACACTGCAATGGCCAAAGCCGAGGCTTCAAGGTTTAATCCAGGAACGCCGCCGTCAGCCGTTCGAGCATCTCGCTGATCTGCAGGAAAGGCTTTGTCTACCACCTGATGTCGTGGAGCAACTGATTGGGCGTGTGAGCTTTGGGGCCCGACCATCAGGACCTAGCCTCCCTCCTAGGAGCTAGGTCAATGACGACCGGAGCACACCAGGGCAATCTTTTCGAACAGCCCTTGGCAAAAACAGAAGGGCTTTCCGAGCCTTCTCTGCCTCTGAGTGCAACGCTGCTGCGGGAGTGGCAGCAACGGATTTATAAGTTTCAATCACCTCTTTTCGAAGATCAAAACCAACGCGCCATCCAACCCCAACTCTTTACCACAAGCACTTCCAATCGCCTGAGTGACTTTCGACCCTTGGGACTCAGGCCCTTACCTCTGAGCTTCTGGCGCTGGCCCAAGAGTCCTCATCAAGGTGCAGCCATCTATTTTGTGATGGATCGCCCCATTGAACTTCAACAGCCCATTCTTCTGTACATAGGCGAAACCAAGGCAGCAGATCGTCGATGGAAGGGCGAACATGACTGCAAGGCCTATCTGGCGAGCTATCAAGAAGCCTGCATGAGCGCAGGCTTGTGCTGCAGCCCAAGCATTCGTTTCTGGGCTGATGTTCCTCAGAAGACCAGCACGCGACGTCAACTCGAACAAAGTCTTATTCGCCTATGGCAACCTCCGTTCAACAAAGAAACGCGTGAGCGTTGGTCCACCCCGTTCCATGCCAGCTAAGGGCGCCTCTTAGCATCAGCGCAAGCGTCAACCCTTCTCTATGCATATCTCCCTTTCCTCGGCCCAGGCTCAGGCATGGTCAGGGAACGTTTTGGCCATAGGCATCGCGAAGGGGGATCCCCATGGCTGGATTCCAGCTATGGAAGAGCGCTTTTCAATCTCTCTCGGCGAATGGTTGGAACAACGAAAATTTCAAGGGAAATGTGGAGAGAGTGCGAGCCTTCAATTACTCAATCCAGAGTGCACGTGCCTGGTGCTAATCGGCATTGGACCTCTTGAGTCCATTGAAGTCAATGTCTTCCGACGGGCCGCTGCAGCTGCAGCCCGCGCAAGCCAGGACCAGAGCGGCAGCCTTGGCTTGTTACTCCCGTGGGACGCTGTTGATACAGAACATGCTGTAACCGCTGCAGCTCAGGCCGTCAGGCTTGTTCTCTATAGCGATCAACGTTTCCGCGGCAAACCGGATCCCAGCGTTCATCCTGAGCGACTGGAGCTGCTTGGCCCCGTGCCGACTTCCCTTAGCAGGGCCCTCGAAGCCATCAATCCCATTTGTGCTGGGGTCGAACTCGCAAGAGAACTTGTTGCCGCTCCTCCAAACAGCGTTACTCCATCCACCCTTGCCGATAGTGCGGCTCAGATCGCGCAAGCGCATGGATTGGAGTTAAAGGTCCTGGAGCGCAGCGACTGTGAAGGCAGAGGGATGGGGTCATTCCTCTCGGTCTGTCAAGGCTCAGATATGGACCCCAAATTCATCCATCTCACTTATCACCCTCCCGGCCCAGCATCAAGGCGTTTGGTCTTGGTAGGCAAGGGCCTCACCTTCGATTCTGGCGGTTACAACCTGAAAGTGGGTGCTGCTCAGATCGACATGATGAAGTTCGATATGGGAGGCAGTGCTGCGGTACTTGGAGCAATGCGCTCAATTGCAGAGCTCCGTCCTGACGGCGTGGAAGTGCACATGTTGGTGGCGGCCTGCGAAAACATGATTAATGGCTCAGCAGTGCACCCCGGCGACATCGTCACGGCCTCCAATGGCACCACCATTGAGATCAACAACACGGATGCTGAAGGCCGATTGACTCTTGCTGATGCACTGGTCTATGCATCCGGACTGGAGCCCGATGCCATCGTTGACCTTGCAACATTGACCGGTGCATGCGTCATCGCACTCGGTGACGAAATTGCTGGTCTTTGGACCTGCGACAACGATCTGGCCTCCGCATTGGAAAGGGCAGCGTCAGATGCGGGGGAAGGACTTTGGCGTATGCCAATGCACAACTCCTACCGAAAAGGCCTTAAATCACTTCTTGCAGATTTGAAAAATACAGGTCCCCGTCCTGGAGGCTCCATTACAGCCGCGTTGTTTCTCAAGGAATTTGTCCACAGCTCCATTCCGTGGGCACATATCGATATTGCGGGCACGGTATGGAGCGATAAAGGGAGAGGGGTGGATCCACCTGGGGCAACTGGATACGGGGTGAGAACCTTAGTGAATTGGGTATGTTCTCAAACACAACAGGCCGAGACTTAGGTTTTTCTGAGATTGTGAATCGACGTAAGCGAATGGCCTCAAGACCCTTGCGCTGGTATGTGCGGGCTCAACTTGGAGTTCTCCTTCTCCCCGCAGGACTCTGTCTGTTCGGAGAAGCCATCAGTCGAAGAATCATTCAGCTGCTTGGCCAAGATCGTGGACCATGGTTTTGGTATGGCACTTTGAGCTTGATTTGCATCAACGCAGGAATAGGCCTAATGATCGAAAGTGGTTTATTCCGAGGATATCCAGGACGACAGCTGGATTAAGACGCGACAGCAGTGACTACACGAGGACATTCCAATGCATGAATTTGCCAACGTGCTCTGTCAGAACAACTCGCTAAAACACGATCCAAATCATCGGAAGCCTGCTTAGTTGAAGGATATGGACCCACGTGTCGCGTCACCAGACCATCCTTGATCGTCAGCAGATACATACAGCCCCTCCACAAAAACTTGGACCAATGTTAAGGACAAAGTATTGACTCGTCGAGAGGGGAAAACCCTCATGTTTACTGAGAAATGCCTGAATCAAGTCAAAAGGCAAATCACAGAATTTCTTTATATTTCACCCGTTTATGTCATTGCGCTTGAGGAGTCGCCCAGGCAGTGCCCTTCCTCGCACGTTGCCCCCATACGGCATCAAGTCGACGATCACGACCGCAACTAAAGCGGTAGTAGCTGTAGAGAAGAGCGTTGTTTTTAGCGTAGTTTTGATGATATTCCTCTGCTGGCCAGAAGCGAGCAGCATCACGAATCTGAACCTTGATCCTGGATTGGGGAACTCCTAATTCGGTTGATGCTGCAACTGCACTGGCCTTGGCGGTCGTAGCCTGTTGCTTCCCATCAGTAAAGATAACGGGCCTGTAGGAGTCACCACGATCACAAAACTGGCCTTTTCCATCAAAAGGGTCAATGTTGCGCCAGTAATGCTGCAAAAGGCTGGCATAACTGATCTTTTCTGAATCAAAACGCACACGTACCGCCTCCTGATGGCCACTGTTTTCACCACTGACCTGCTGGTAAGTGGGCCTCTCCACATGACCACCGCTATAACCGCTTTCGGCAGAGATCACCCCTGGGACTTGCTCCAAATCATGCTCTAGGCACCAAAAACAACCACCTGCAAGAACGGCATCCTGGACAGCAGCCAGAACTGATGTGGGGCTGAACAAAAGAATGATGCTGGTCAACACCAGCGGGATGAACGATCTCATCAAGTCAGGCTGGCTTTTTGATTTGATCCAAAATGGCTTCTGCTGCACGATCGGTCACTCCTGGTTCACCAAGGGTGTTGCGCAAACGCTGATACCCATCTAAGAGCCTCTGACGCTCTTCTCGGTTCTCCAGCAGAGGAATCGCCAACTTCACAAGCTTGTCAGCATTGAAGTCATCCTGTAGTAGCTCAGGAACTAAACGCTCCTCCAACAGAAGGTTGACTGGCGAGATGTGATCAACTCGAAAACGGAGAAGATGGCGTGCCACCCAAGCCGTGACCTTGCTGACGCGATAGCCAACGACTTGAGGAACCCCCTGAAGAGCTAGTTCCAAATTCACTGTGCCCGACTTTCCCAGTGCCAGGTTTGCAGCTGCAAACATGAAAGGCTTCAGCGCATCAGTCTGGGTAGCAGGGATTATCTTGCCGCGAACCCCAGCCTGGTCCAAAGCCAGACGCAAAGGTTCCTCAAAGCGTGACAACCCCGCAGGAACCATGACGTTTAAAGATGGATCGCGAGCCTGAAGGATGGCGGCGGCCTGCACCAACTCAGGCATGAGATATCGCATCTCCTGAGGACGTGATGCAGGCATCAAAAGAAGAAGGGAGCCTTCCGAAGGCAGCTCCAACTCACGGCGCGCTGCTTGCTGGTCAAGAGAAAGAGGAACGGTATCGAGGAGGGGATGACCGACCCAGGTGACCTCAGCACCACGTAGGGCATAAAACTGCGCTTCCTCTGGGAAAATTGCCAGAATTCGATCCGTGAACCTCAACAGACTTTTGGTCCCTCCATCCCCAATTCGCCAGGCCCATTCTTGGGGTGCGATGTAGTAGGTGATTGGGACATCGGGCAGACGATGCCTGAGGTTATGGCCTAAGCGCACATTGGCGCCCATGTAATCAATTAAAACCACTCCATCGGGCGGACGATCTTTCAACACACGATCAACCCTGGATTGCAATCGAATCGTGGGAACAATCAAAGGGAGGGCTTCCCAAAGGCCAATCGCTCCCATCGGAGAGGTATCAGCAAGCAACTCAGCTCCGGCAGCCTGCATGCGCTCACCACCAAGGGCAAGAACTTCTAAATCAAGTCCACGGCGTTGAGCGACTCGCCAAAGCGCCTTAATGAGCAGACTTCCCTGCAAATCTCCTGACACCTCACCTGTACTGATCAGCAATCTCACCATCAGCGACTCGATGGAGGAGGCATCGGTCCCCTTCGACCTGATGACAAAGAACCTTCAAGAAAGGTGCAAAGATGATCAGCTGCGGGCTTGAGAGCCTGTTTTCTAGCCAAATTCAAGCCATCAGCAATCACTAGATCGGAGCGATAAAGCAACGACCAAACCTCCTGAAGCTGTTTAAATTCATGCCCCCCGTCATGGCGATGCAAGCCCTGGCGGCGCAGACCAACACGGTTCAGACCCCGAACCCTGCCTGGATGCCCTTCGACGAGACAATAGGGAGGGACATCGCGATCCACACGGGTCATCCCGCCAACCATGGCCATTCCTCCGATGTGAACGAATTGATGAATCCCTAGACATCCGCCGATCACAGCACGGTCTTCAATCAGCACATGGCCTGCAACTTGGATGCCATTCGACATCACAATGTTGTCTCCAAGCAAACAATTGTGCCCTAGGTGGCAATAAGCCATGAGCAGATTGTTATCGCCAATCCGGGTCTGCTCGCCCTCGTCCGTTGCACGATTAATCGTGACGCATTCACGAATGGTGTTGTGATTACCAATCACAACCTCCGTAGGAGCACCTTTGTATTTCAAATCTTGAGGTTCTTGCCCCAAGCAAGCACCTGGATAAATGCGGTTATGGGCACCGATACGAAGATGACCATCGAGCACAACGTTGGGACCCACCCAAGTGTTCGGCCCAATCCTCACCTCAGGACCAATAACAGCCCCAGGACCGATGACGACGCCAGAAGCCAGGTCGGCCTTGGAGTCAACAACCGCCATAGGATGAACCTGAGCGGGGCGATCATCCGTGATCACTGATGTGGAGTGTTCCTCACCCATCACTCTCAATCCACCAGAGAGAACATCAGATCACCGGAGCAGACAAGCTGTCCCTCAACGGTGGCCTCAGCCTTGACTTTCCCAAAACGCTTGCGCTTGAGGCTTAGCAACACGCAGTTGATTCGCAATTGATCTCCAGGCACCACCGGGCGACGAAAACGAACACCATCGATTCCAGCAAACACAAACAAGCCCTGGGGGAGGTCGGGCATCTGCGTGACAATTAAGCCACCAACCTGGGCCATCGCTTCCACAATCAAGACTCCAGGCATCAGAGGACGTCCTGGGAAATGGCCTTGAAATTGTGGCTCATTCAGAGTGACGTTTTTGATGGCGACAGCACGCTCACCCGGAACATGTTCAATCACCCTATCTACTAAGGCAAAGGGGTAACGATGCGGTAGCAACCCCATGATTTGCTCGGCATTGAGCACCGCAGCGGACGTGTCGGCAGAAGCAAGAACGGTCAAGTGGCTAAGCCCTGGGAGACGTATTGATCGGCAAGTGCCGCGGCCAGGTCAGTATGAAGACCATGGGATCCGCGATAGGCCAGCACCTGAGCTTGAGGGAAACCCACAAGGGCTAGATCACCGATCAGATCCAAGATCTTATGGCGCACTGGCTCATCTGGAAAACGCAGTGGTGGATTCATCCAAGTATCACCGTCACAAACGAGCGCATTCTCTAAAGCACCGCCGCGAATCAAACCAGAAGCTCTGAGATATTCAACTTGCTCGCGGAAACCAAAAGTTCGAGCAGGGGCAATGTCATCAACAAACCTCTGAGGAGTGAGTTCCACACAAAGTTGCTGACAGCCAATCGCTTGTTGCGGAAAATCAATCACGCCTATCAGAGTGAAGCGCTCGGCAGGCGTGGCAATGATGGAACTACTGCCGCGATACAAAACCAAAGGGGTTGTTAAAACCAAAGGGGCCTGACGTGGAGTCACAGCCGCAGACAAACCCGCCTCAGCAATGGCCTCTACCCAACCCAAGGCTGAGCCATCAAGCAGTGGGACTTCAGGACCAGACACCTGGAGTTCAGCATGAGAGACCCCGCATCCCGCCAGTGCTGCAAGCAAATGCTCCACAGTGACAAGTTGCTTATCACCAAAATCCAACGTGGTGCAAAGCGGGCTGTCGCGAACCTGTGAAGGCTTTAATCGAACAGGTTCTGAGCCTTCATCAAGCCAGCGCACATAAATACCCTCCTGACTTGAGGGGGCAAGGGTTACTTCACTGTGCTGCCCACTGTGGAGCCCAATCCCCGATCGAGAGACGCGAGAGGCCAGCGTCCAGGCTCCGTTGTAATCCGAAGGCCAGCACACCATCAAAACTTCCAGCCAACACCAAGGTTGAAGCGCCATTCGCCGGTGAAGTCTTGACTAGCCACCTCAAGCCGGAGAGGTCCAACTGGCGTCGTAACAATCACACCGGTACCCACAGAGAACCCGGATCCAGGCTTTTTGAGCAACGTGCCTGGCTTTCCAGGCACGTTGCTCTGAGAGCCGAAGTCTGTGCCAGCATCCACGAATAGCTCTCCTTGGAAAATACTGATGATCGGGAAGCGATATTCCAAAGTTGCCTCGCCATAACTGCGTCCAACAGCTAAATCACAGTCGTACCAACCACGCACGGAATTCGAACCACCCAGACAAAACGCCTCATAAGGGGGGAGATCGCCAACAATGGAACCAGCTTTCAACTGAATACCAATAGCTTGCGGGCAATTTTCTTTTTCACCTGGCTTAGGCCTGCAACCCTTGGCAATTTTCAACCAATTCACAGGGAAAAACTGGGTGTAACTTGCTTTAACACGGTTAAATGTTGGAGAGTTTTCACCAACAGAAATAAACTGTTCAGTACCAAAGCTAAAGAAGTTACCCGAAGTTGGGTTGCGAGGGTCATTCAAAGTGTTATATGTAGCCGCCAGGCGTAATCCAGCAAGATTGTTCTCATTAGCGCAATCATAAGAGATACAAATTATATTTTCGTTCAAGACGCTATCGTCAGCGCTTCTACTTGGCGTGCCATAAATACGCGTCTTACCCTCAAAATTAATCGGTCTTACATTCTGCACGTTCAACCCTGCCAAAATCTGCCAGGGAACATTTTTGTAAGGGTCCCCACCATTAAGAGGCCGAGCAAAGATGATATTCCCTCCAACTCTTTGCAAAGCTACAGAATCACCTTGATAATCAAACCAACTTACATCTGGGAACAACTCTGAAGCTTCAGCAACATTATCAAACTTCCTTCCAGCTGGATTTCCCGTCCTGCTAATTTCATAAGCAAGAGTAGAGTTATTGTCTTGATAATCAGTAACTGTAACAATGTCACCATTGTTTTGACTCTGAAAAACCTGGGGGACTTCTCGGCTCAGGAAAATAGAAGTCCGGAATGAGGTGCGATGAGAATCCCCCTTAATCCATGGATCAGTAAATGTGAAATTTGCAAGTCCGCCAAATTGTCCATAAGTCAGATTGAGAGCCAGGTTCCAAGCTCTACCAAACAGATTGCTATCTTGAAGCTGAACTTGCCCAAAGACGCCCTGACTTTGGCTGTACCCCAAGCCACCGGAAAGTGAACCTGTGGATTGTTCAACAATACCCAAAATAATATTGACGTTTCCAGGATCTCCTTCAACAGGCTTCAAAGTAACTTTCACGTCACTAAACAAAGACGTCCCATAAAGACGCTTGATGTCTGCCTCAAGCTGATTTCGGTTGAACGGTTCGCCAGGCTTGATCGATATTTCTCGAGTCACAACCCACGGTTTAGTTTTCCCACGAATTGGCTCACCTTTCTCATTGGTACTCTCACCTTCTTTGTTTAGAAACTGCACCTCAACACCAGCCACCGTACCGATGACCAACTTGAGTTCGACGACACCATCAGGACTGACTCGAGTTGGTCCAGTGACCCTTGCAAGTGAGTAGCCCTCACCTGAAAACCACTTTTGTAATTCCTTGATGCGAAGCTGAAGTTCAGCAAGATTCAGCGTGCGACCGTAATCAGAACTGAAAGTATCCTCAATGACCTCTGGAGGAATTTCATTATCTTCCGGAAGCAGTTCAACCTTGGTGAGGACTGGATTTGGAACAACCTGAACAACAAGCTGAACTCCTAAGGGGCCATTGATCGGTTCAATACGTACATCAGAGAACCAGCCAGTGGCATAGATCGCATCCAAATCGACTTTGAGCTCTTCTCTTGTCACACGACTGCCAGGTCGAACGGTCATAGCGTCATAGGCCGCTAGTTCAACACGCTCTTGCTCGGGATGGCCATCAATCCCATCAATGAGAACCTCTGTAATCAGCACTCGAGGCTGTTCAGGAGTTTCATCAATTGCAGCACTAGGGTCTGCGTCAATCTGCTCGAATTCATCGACTTCAACGCTTTGAGCAGGAGTATTCCCCTCAATCAAAGCCTCCTCCAGCTGAATCTGTTCATCTGGGGCTTGATTGGAATCCGCCTCAGATTGAGCATGAGCAGGGAGTGAGGTCAGAAGCGGAAGAGCTAGAGCGAGCCCCAAAGCTCCTCTCCGAACGACGTTCCGAGGTCGGACTGAGGAGGGAGTGACCATGAGGTGATCAGGATGTCGGCCTAAATGGCCAGAAATGTCCGGTGACCTTACCTGTATTTGCGTGGTTTAGGCATGGCCCCTTGGACCCGTTTGTAGACCTCCCCGTAGGCGTCGATCACTCCTCCAAGATCCTGACGGAAACGATCCTTGTCCAAAATTCGCTGTTTTTTATCCTGGATGCACAAATCCCAAAGCCGGCAGGTATCAGGACTTATTTCGTCAGCAACAAGTAATTCACCTGCTGTATTCCATCCAAGCTCGAGCTTGAAATCCACCAATTGAAGATTGAGATCAAAGAAGAAGGGGATCAAAACAGCATTCACCCGTCTTGCTAAAGTCTCGATTTCCTGACGACATTTCTGACTGACTAAGTCAAGCAAAAACAGACGAGAGTCCGTCAGAAGAGGATCGCCAAGATCATCATCTTTGTAATAGAGATCTAGCAAGGCTGGATCCAACAATGTGCCTGGGGGAATAGGGGTTTGGCGGCATAGAGATCCCGTTGCCACATTACGCAGCACAACTTCAATTGGAATCACCTTCACGGGTTGGACCACCATCCAATCATCCAACTCGAGTCCGCAGTAGTGAGTTCGAATTCCTTCACGTTCCAACAACTCAAATAGACAGGCTGAAATCAGACAATTAAGTCGCCCTTTACCATCAAGTTGTTGGTGCTTTTGGGCATTGAAAGCAGTGGCATCGTTTTTGAATTCAACCAAGACTTCCCCCGCTCGGCCCGATGCATAAATACGTTTAGCCTTCCCTTCATAGAGGAGCGGTCCATGGGTCATGGTCATGGTGTGGCCAACGGGTTGGGAGCCGGAGCTTCAGATGAATTTGATTCTCCCAGGGAGGCATGGCCACCTGCCGCTCGAGGCGAGCGGATCTGATCCTCCAGCTGCTGTAAACCTTCAGGATCCAGAGCAGGAGATGACTTCTCGAGCTCTAGGAGAGTAAATCGGTCATCAACCCTGGTCGCCAAACGACGCAATCGCTCTCGAGGTCGATCAGTATCTCCACCATGCTGAAGCGCCAACCGCAATTGCAAGCGGAGTAACTCTTCCGCAAGCCCCCAGGCTTGCTCAACCGCGGCCTGATCCAAGGCCGATTCCAACAAAACAGTACTGCGGTGTGAATCCAGAGACGCCAGGAGCTCGGCGACAAGGCCAAGCCTGCGAGCAGCCACAACTCCTGGGGTGCGTCCTGCCAAGAGCACAGTGACGGCATCTTCAGGACGCCCTGCTGCCAACTCATGCTGCGCGAGTACATCAAGCGCTGATCGTGTGAGCGGCAATCCATCATCCGATTGGCCAACAACCAACATTTCGCCATCGAGGCGGGTCAAATCCCCATCGGCAAGACGTCTAAGCGCAAGCACAGCACGATCCTGATCCAGGGCGGCACTGGCTGCTTGCCACGAAAGGAGCAACCACTGCCTGCGTTGTGAACCAGGCGCAGGCCCAAATCGACTCAACACGGTCTGAGTGCTGTCTGGCGCCTTGCAGACCATCAGAGCCCTGGCATTGGCCATCACAACTGCAAAGGGCTGTGGCGATGGCGCCACCAGCATCAAACGATCACGAAGCAAACGAAGGCGCTCTTGCAAATTGAAGAGATCGGCATCGGCACACGCCATCGACAACTGTTCAATTCCACCTTGTTCCAAGACCAATTCAAAGGCCTCCGGCGTCATCGGCATCAGAGGGGATTGCACAGGAGCCGAATCCAACGGGGGTGCTGCCGCCAGCAGGATAAAAAGTGGCAGGGAAAAGAGCCCCATGGACTGACAGTCGTTCAACAAAGATGGACATCAAGGGCAACGCGTTAAACATTGCCCTTGATGTCCAAACCTAAGGGTCACAACCCGTTCAGCACCCTCCTATGTCCATCTCCAATACCCGTCCCTTCTCATTACCACCGTTGCGCAATCTGCTCGTGGTCGGTGGTGGCGGACGAGAGCAGGCTTTGGCTTGGGCGCTTAAGCGCTGCCAAGACGTGGAGGAGATCTGGATCACGCCCGGGAACGCCGGCACCTCCACCCTGAAAGGATGCAAGTCACTTGAGATTGCCGAGGATGATCACAACAGAATCATTGCGGAGTGCAAATCTCACAGCATTGATCTTGTTGTAATCGGGCCAGAAGCCCCCTTGGCTGCTGGGCTCGCTGACAAGCTTCGCGGAGAGAGCATCGCTGTGTTTGGCCCTAGCGCGGAGGGCGCACAGCTGGAAGCGAGTAAAGCTTGGGCGAAGCAATTAATGCAGGAAGCAGGGATTCCCACCGCAGGGCACTGGACTGTGGCAAGCGAACAGGAGGCGCTTTCCCTGCTCCAGCAACTCAAACGTCCATTAGTCGTGAAGGCGGATGGTCTTGCAGCAGGGAAAGGTGTAACGGTGGCAACCTCCGTGGAAGAAACAGCCGCCGCAATCCACGCCGCTTTCCAGGGTCGCTTCGGAATGGCAGGCGAACAGCTTGTGCTGGAAGAACTGTTAAGCGGGCCAGAAGTATCAGTCTTTGCCCTTTGCGATGGTGAGCACATGGTTCTGCTTCCACCTGCGCAGGATCACAAACGACTGAAGGATGGTGACCAAGGTCCTAATACAGGAGGCATGGGAGCTTATGCACCGGCCCCACTTCTTGATCAAAAGGGTCTCGAGCAGGTCCGCCTACAGATTTTAGAGCCAACCCTTAAAGCTCTCCGACATCGAGGAATCCACTATCGAGGAGTGATTTATGCAGGGCTCATGCTGACCTCCGATGGTCCACAGGTCATCGAATTCAATTGCCGCTTTGGAGATCCTGAATGTCAAGCCCTCATGCCGCTCATGGGACCTGAACTGGCTCGGGTTCTACAGGCCTGTGCCCTGGGACGTCTCACTGAAGCTCCGCCCCTCACTGAGGTGGAGCTCTGCAGTGCCTGTGTCGTTGCGGCAGCCGCTGGTTATCCAGACAGCCCCCGAAAAGGCGATCCGATTGCGATTGCTTTGAGCGCAGACCAAACCCGAAAGCAACAACTTCAGTTGTTCCATGCGGGCACGTGCCACAGCATGAATGGAGTGCTTGAGACCGCAGGCGGACGTGTGCTTTCGATCGTGGCCCAAGCCACTGATTTCGATCAGGCTTTCGCGAAAGCCTACGAAGGCCTTAAGCAGGTCGAATTCAAAGGTATGCAATTTAGAAAAGATATCGGCCATCAAGTCCGCGGACCTAAGCTTTTATAACCATCTACGCGCCATCATTGATGCACCATGAGTAGTGGTTCGGAACCCGCTTCTGCGAACTACACTCCGTCCTCATGGGCCGGACAAGTCTCTTCGGAAGCAACCCATGAGGAGACGGGTCTTTGGCATGGGATCAGGCTCTGGTGGGCCGAGTTCAGCCTTCAAACCAAACTGCTGGCCATCGCCACGCTCGTGGTGAGCCTGATGATGACCAGCATCACATTTTTCGCACTCAATGGCATCCAACGTGATGCAGTAATGAATGACACCCGCTATGCGCGCGATCTGGGATTGCTGCTAGCAGGCAATGTCACTGAACTGGTGGCAGACGGACATGATCGAGAACTGGCCAATGTGGCCGAACAGTTTTGGCGGTCAAGTCGAAGCCTTCGTTACATCTTTTTTGCTGATCCACAAGGCGTTGTTTACCTCGGGATTCCCATCAGTGGAAACGATAATGAAACAAGAGGGGATCTTCGTCTCAACAGACGCCTTGAACTACCAAGCGAACTGCGATCTCGACCTAAAAATCCCTTAATCCGGCAACATCTCACTCCTGATGGCCAGGTCACTGATGTTTTCGTGCCGTTAATCCAAGAGGGTCGTTATCTCGGTGTTCTTGCTCTTGGAGTCAATCCCAATGATTCGGCATTAGCAAGCGCCTCTCTCACCCGAGAGGTCACTGTTGCGGTTTTTATCTCAATCTGGGTGCTCGTGATCCTTGGTGCTGTCTTCAATGCCTTAACGATTACAAGACCAGTCAAGGAGCTTCTGCGTGGTGTTCGGTCTATTGCTGATGGAGATTTTCAAGCGAGGATTGGTCTTCCAATTGGTGGAGAACTCGGTGAGCTATTGGATGGATTTAATGCAATGGCCTCACAGCTTCAAGTTTACGACGCAGCAAACATCGAGGAATTGCAAGCCGCCCAGGTCAAGCAAGCATCTTTAATCGCGACGATGGCGGATGGAGCAGTCTTACTAGATGAAAAAGGTCAGATTGTGTTAGCCAATCCAACCGCTCGACGGTTGTTTCGCTGGGAGGGTCGCAATCTAGAAGGACAAGACTTTCTCAATGAAATCCCTGATCTTTTAGCAATCGAGCTTCATGACCCGCTCGACGGTGTTTTGAATCAAGGTCGTGACAGCAATGAATTACGCAGCAGCATCGGTGAGCCACCCCGCACCTTGCGATTCGTACTCCAAGCCGTCCGCGAACCCAGTGGAGAGTCTTTGAAGGGCATAGCGGTGACAATGCAAGACCTCACCCGCGAAGTGGAGCTCAACGCGGCTCAAAGCAGATTCATTAGCAACGTGTCCCATGAACTACGCACACCGCTGTTCAACATCAAAAGCTATGTAGAAACCCTCTACGAAATGGGGGATCAACTCAGCGTTGCAGATCAACAAGAATTTCTAGGTGTTGCCAATTCAGAAACAGATCGGCTCACGCGACTCGTCAACGATGTACTCGACTTATCAAGACTGGAATCTCATCACAGCGTTAAGTTTTCCGCACTTGATCTAAGACCTGGTCTTGAACAAACCCTTCGTAGCTACCAATTAAATGCTTCAGATAAACAAGTCCATCTAGAATTAAATGCTTCCATCGATCTGCCAGACATTCTTGGAAACTGGGATTTACTTCTCCAGGTCTTTGATAATCTCGTTGGCAACGCCCTCAAGTTCAGTCGAAGCGGCAGTCGCATTGTCTTACGCGCCTACACATGGCCGGACAGCTGTTTCATGCGCCCACTACCGGAAGACTCAGTCCAAGCACCTCAGTGTGAGCTTGTTTCACCATTACCAAAACTACGGGTTGAAATCAGTGACACGGGTTATGGGATCAGCGAGGACAAACAACAACGAATTTTTGAGCGCTTCTACCGGGTAGAGAATGCTGTACATACAGAAGCTGGAACTGGCCTAGGGTTGTCCATCGTGCGAGGTATTTTAGAGAAACACAGCAGCGTCATCAGAATGGCAAGCGAACCAGATGTGGGAACCACATTTTGGTTCGATCTTCCACTCGCTCAATCTGATCATGACGAAATCAGACTTCAAGCGGAAAGACAAAGTCGATTTGATCGAGATGAAGTGGTGGAAGGTCCCACGACTTAAATAAACTCCCGTATCACTTAAGACTCTGGCGCAACTCCACGGGCAATACGAGAAAGTTCACTCCGCTCATCCATCGTTACCCGATGAGGAACACCGCTAATAATCCTCTCAAAATTCGAGAATGAATCCTTGATTTGGGGTCCATTCCCCGTGATCAGGAATTCACGAATACCACGGTCATGCCAAGATCCACGCATTTTAAAGACATTGAGCGCTCGAGCCATTTCACCTCGTATTTCAACATATTGCAGCAACAAAATAGTATCAGTGATCGTCGATATATGCGAGTCAGTTATTGAATGACTTCCCATGAATTCTTCGGAGGTATTTGTAAAAAAGCCTGCAATTTCCTCCTGCTTGGCATATCCAGTCGCCCCAATCACAAACTGCCTGAAAGCGTTATGGCTAACACCACGAGCCAGAGCAGACAAGGAATCAATTGCCATCCGTGTTGGCTTGAATTGACTGATTTCAGTTTTAATAATCTGCAAATGATCTTCAAGACCAGTGGACTCCGGATAAGCGCAGATAATCTTCAACAAACCATCTTGCTCCATCTGCTCAAAGTCAATCCCCCAACTCGCCCCGTTACGTAGCAATTGAGCCCGTGATTCTTCATAAGCAAACAATATTGCACGCTCTTTGTTATTACATGCATCCTCAATAAATTTTGAGACCAACAAGGTCTTGCCTGTACCTGTCGCTCCAGTCGCGAGGATGATCGAATCCTTGAAATAGCCACCGCCACACATCTCATCAAGCCTAGGAACGCCAGAGCTCACGCGTACATTTGATGAGCGCTGAGTAAGCCTCATTGCTCCAAGCGGAAAGATGCTTATCCCATGCGCACCCATCGTGAAAGGGAACTCTCCCTTCATATGAGTAGTGCCCCTCAACTTGAGAATCTCTACAGTGCGACGCCGACGTTCCCCCTCAAGAACATTGCGAAGTATCACCACATTGTCAGAAACAAACTCTTCAACTCCATAACGAGCGATAGGCCCATATTCATCGATTCTCTCAGTGGTCATCACAGTAGTCACCCCAATCTCTTTAAGACGGGCAATTAAACGAAAGATCTCCCTTCTCACAACAAAAACAGCGTCGTACTGCTGAAATACAGCTGTAATTGAATCGATTGCCACCCTTTTGGCTTTGTATTTGCGAATAGCGTAATTAATTCTTTCAATCAGACCAGATAGATCAAAACTTCCAGCCACATCCTGACCATCTGGATCTGGAGAAGCATCAAGAATAAAGAGCTTGTCTTGCTCTACCATCTCTTGCAAATTCCAGCCAAAGCTTGCGGCATTACGCAGGATATCGAGAGGTGACTCTTCAAAAGTCACAAAAATGCCTGGCTCTTCGTAATGAGCAATTCCGTTATGGAGAAAATGCAATGAGAAAACGGTTTTACCCGTTCCAGAGGTCCCGCTGATCAGAGTGCTGCGTCCAATCGGCAACCCGCCATGACACACATCATCAAATCCGTCGATCCCAGTCGGAAGTTTCTGGACCTGCATATGAGGGGAACCACTTGAGCTAGAAATCTGCATGACAGCGACCTTGCCTACCAACGCTAATAAGAAAAACCAAGTACAAGCTCTAGATCACACCCAGACTTAAGAATCTGACTCGACGATGTCCGAGTCTTCCAACGCATCCATCAGTGAAGAGCTAAGGCTATTATCAACAAGCTCATCATAAAGAAGATCGAGGCCAATCAAAACGCGTTCTCGGTCGGAAAGATCTCCAATAATCCGACGAACGGGAGGCGGGAGAATTTTGGATAATGTCGGCGTTGCGAGAATTTTATCTTCTTCCGCAAGCTGAGGATTTTTAAGGACATCAATAACTTTTAAGGCATAAACTCCCTTAAACTCAGTCTCAAGAATATTCCGAAGTGTCTTCAATGCTCGCATTGAATTTGGCGTATTACCGGCAACATAAAGTTTGAGAATGTAGGTCTTACGTGGACTCATGAGATCACCTCCGAATCCTGACGCAAAAGACGCTGAGATCCCGATGAAAACAAAGGAATATCTGCAGGGATGGACCGTCGATACATTTCGCAGAGGTGAGCCATGACATCCAGTAAGGCGAGGCGGTAATCCTGAAGAAAGTCGTCCTTGTGGCCCTCAAGTCTGAGTTGTTTCCAAAAGTCGTCAATCAGATTCATATGGATCTCAACGGTTTGGGTGATTGGCAAGTCGCCAAAAAAGGCTGTATTGACAAAACTCTCTAAGGCTTGGTTGGCTGCTGCAGGGTCGCGGAAATAACTAATCAAGAGATCTCGATAAGTTCGCTGAAGCGACTGAATTAACTCCCCTTGTTCATTTGGAGAAAGATTAGCCAAAAACCGTGAGGGGTCTCGTTTGTAAAAAACCCCCAGATAACCAAGCCTCTCCTGCAAGCGGTTCGATAATTTCCAGGCACTTCCAGCGGGCTGCCCCCCTACTTGTTCCGAGTCAACAGACCCAACATCAGGATCAGGCCTGAAATCTTTTTGTCCGTGGCGTAGAAAGCGAGAAATTGCGGCATCAACGTTGTAGCCGAGCTGCTCCAGCTGATCACCTGGCAGGTGAACCTCCTCAGGGTGGTAATCCACATGCCCCATTAATTCACCCACAACAACAGCGGGGAAGAGCAAGCCACGCCCCAGTAAGGCCTCGCGCGTCTCGGCTTGAAGGAGAGATTGCTCTATGACCACGGCATCAACAGCCTCGCGTTGTTGCGCCAAAGCTGTAACCAAATCAACTTCGGAGTCTTCCAGACCTAGATCCAATGGGGTATAGCGATTGCTAGGCAACCACTGGCAACAGGCCGATTCGAGCTCAGGCGACCTCAACAACAACGCAATCGTGAGTGCCGGCCTGGTCATCCAAAACGAAAGGTGTTCTGTTAAATCTTGACGAAAGAGAGCTCGAAGGTCGAAGATCTTTGTTTGTCTTTCGATTGCGGCACAGGCCAAATCGGTAGTTTTCAAGCCACCGAGCCTTGTCGCGTCCAGCAGCCCATGGCAGACACCAGCAGCACAAAAACGACTCCAGAATCAGGGGCATACGCCATTGTTGAAGCCTCTGGGCAGCAATTCTGGCTTCAGCCCAATCGTTACTATGACCTCGACCGGCTGCATGCTGAAGTCGACGCCACCATCACTGTCGACAAAGTTCTTCTTGTCAAAAGCGGAGAGAAGGCCACCGTTGGGAAACCCTATGTCGAGGGGGCAAGTGTGGAGCTCAAAGTTATGGCCCATCGTCGAGGTCAAAAGGTCATCGTTTACAAGATGCGCCCCAAAAAGAAGACAAGACGTAAGAATGGGCATCGACAGGAGCTCACACGAGTGATGGTCGAATCCATCTCCGTAGGAGGAAAGCCCATCAGCTGAATGCTGAAATCAGCATTTTTAACGACATCATCTTTTCAACCAACTTCCCATGGCACATAAGAAAGGCACAGGTTCAACGCGTAATGGACGTGACTCCAATGCCAAACGCTTAGGAGTGAAGGCCTACGGTGGCGAGAGCGTCACAGCAGGATCCATTCTCATCCGCCAGCGTGGCACCTCCGTTCTTCCCGGCGTCAACGTTGGCCGCGGCAAAGACGACACCTTGTTTGCTCTCACCGACGGGATTGTCAAGTTTGAGTCCATCCGTCGCGGACTTCGCAATCGCAAGCGCATCAATATTGCTGAAGCTGCTCATTAAATCCTCTCTTTATCTTTGATTTAGGGCGCACAATTCGATACTTCTACCTGTGAGACCAATGACCTGCAACAGGCTCATTGGTCTTTTTAATTTATGATCATTTATGAATGATTAACCCGCACAAACAAACTCATTGATAGCTTTTCCAAAAGATCTAAACGACAACGAATACATCAATCAGTGACCTTAATTCAGGGGTCGATAAACCCTCGTTGTGATCAAAAGCGGGTGAAAAACTTCAAGAAAATGCGATTGCAATGTTCGAAAAAAAGTCTCAATCAGAGCAGGATCGTCAAAATGAAAAGGATACTCACCACTGTAACCTTTAAAAAAGTACCAGTTTAATAAGGCCCGGCCATCGGCATTCATCAATGCGTAGAACTGCATGAGTTGCGCGGAGGGGTCAGGAAGATGTTCCAATACATCAAGGCAAACGATGGTGTCGAAACGTTGGCTAGTGAGATCTTCAAGGTCACGATGAACCGACATTTTCTGATCCAGACCCAGGGCCATAGCCCTAGACCAAACAAAAGCCCTGTTTTGCGGATTCAGATCAACAAAGTGCACCCTATCGACAGATTCCAGCGCTGCTGCTGCCAATGCATGAGTGCCAATTCCTCCTCCAAAATCCAAAACAACGCCTCGTGCAAAGTCTTGCTGTAAGCGAAGGGTATCTGCGATGTAGTCAGAACTACTGAGATGCCATGCCGCCAACTCAAAGAGATGACCAGTTCCTACCGTGCTTTCATAAAAGTCCGTGGCCTGATCCGGCTGAAAAGCACCTGGATGCAACGCAGCTAAATCCTCTTTGCCAACGGGAAGGCGCTGATCAACCTGCTCCAACGTGAGCTGGAGGTACTGTGCCAAATGGGCACGAATAGAAAAACCGCTATCCAGAAAGTTCTCGAGATCCACGCGGGGAGATTTACTCAGACTCTGCATCTTCTGCCGGTGGGATATCTTCAATTTACGTGCAGGCACGATGCAACATTCAGAACAGCAACCCTTCCAACCTCTTGAATCCACCACTTGGCTTTGTGGTGATCGACAAGCCCTCAGGCCTCACTTCCCATGCCTGCGTCAGCCGCATGCGTCGAGTGCTTCAAACCCGAAGAGTGGGTCACGGAGGCACGCTTGATCCTGCCGTCACCGGAGTCCTTCCGATTGCAGTCGGCCAAGCCACGCGATTACTTCCGTTCCTTCCAGGAGACAAGACATACCGCGGGGTCATTCAGCTTGGGGTCAGTACCAGTACCGATGACCTGGAGGGAACTGTCCTTGCAGTTCACGATTGGCCACGTCTGAGTCTGGAAGACATGAATCAAGCCCTGAATAGGTTTCGCGGCACAATCAAACAGTGTCCTCCTCAGGTTTCGGCAATTCACGTCAATGGCGAACGCGCCCATGCCAGGGCACGTCGAGGGGAACTGATGGATCTGCCAGCCCGCAGCGTGACCATTCACTCTCTTTCTCTTGAACATTGGGATTGCCGAGAAGGCAAGCTCGGCCTGGAGGTGCACTGCTCAGCAGGGACCTACATCCGTTCTCTGGCTAGAGATCTTGGCAAGGTCCTGGGATGCGGCGGCCACCTGAACTGGCTTAGACGTACCCAAGCCCTTGGATTCGGCGAAGACATTGCCATAGCACTGCCTGAGCACCCAAATGACCAGCCCGCTTCAACGTTGATGCCCATCAGCCTCATCCCCCCCCAGCAAGCCCTGACTCACTTACCAAGCCGCCGGATTACCGAACAGGAACGTCAAGACTGGAGCTACGGCCGTAACATCATCCATCAAAGTTCAGACGCTAATGGGCCCACGGTCGTCCTCAGTTCTGAAGACATCATGCTGGGGGTCGGCATCGCCACCGACGACAACCAGCTAAGGCCGAAGATCGTGTTTGAAGCGTACGGCTAATTCATACCCCTCTGCTTATGGCCGGCCACAGCAAATGGTCACAAATCAAACGCACCAAGGCGGTAGTCGATGGAAAGCGCAGTGCACGTTTCACGAAGCTCGGGCGCGAAATCACTGTGGCCGCTCGCAATGGAGCAGAGCCAAGCGGTAATTTTCAACTTCGAACGGCGATTACAAAAGCACGGGCTGCTGGAATGCCTGCAGTCAACATTGAACGTGCCATCACGAAGGGATCTGGCACAGAAGAAGCTGGATCGAGATTGGAAATGATTCGATATGAAGGCTATGGCCCAGAAGGCATGGCCGTGCTTGTGGAAGCGCTAAGCGATAACCGAAACCGCACAGCCGCAGAGATCAGACTGGCCTTCAGCAAAAACGGAGGCAAACTTGGCGAGTCAGGATGCGTGCGTTATCTCTTTGTGCATCGCAGTGAAGTAAGACTGAACGGACACGGCGAAGAAGAAGCCCTTCTCGAAATCCTGCTCAACCTAGATGCTGAAGGCTACGTATTAGATAGGGATGGCACCACCGTCGTCCACGGTGGATTTGAAGCACTTGAACATCTACAACAAGGATTGCAAGACGGTGGCTGGGAGGTCATCAGCTGGGAACATTGCTGGCACCCACTTGCATTGATTGAGATCAAGAGCCAAGACAGTTCAAAGATCTGCCAACAATTGAAAGAAGCTTTGGAGTCCTTGGATGACGTTTGCAGCGTAAGCACCAACCTTGCGCCCAATGGAATGGATAATCACTTGCAGGGACTGAATGATAATAGTTCAAAAACAGGGATTCAGAGCTGAGGAATTGGCGTTAGACAGATGATGCGCAAACCCTGGCAGCATGAACTAGAAGACACTCTGAATGCCTTCCGAAACAAAAACAGAGACGAACGAATTTCCATGCATGAACTTGTCCATATGCAAGAACAATTCAAAGAATATCTGATCAGCCATGAAAAAAAGAATCCCAGTGGTCATTCGAGTAATGAATAGCCGAAACAACTATGGAGTCTTCGAAAAGAGTTTAGACCAATAAACATCAACAAATCCACAATTCTTCAGACCAAACCTATGTAAAACCCGAGCAGAATGCTGATGTCCCGAGTTCAATAACGACTACCGAGGACATCCGTCTCTACCAATTGCTTTACATACTATTGCCAAAGCAGCTCTCCATTGATCAACAAACTCGTCTTAACAATGGTCCAGGCGCCATCGCACGATCAAAATATACCCAGGCCTTATTGCATCAAATTAACTTTAGACCTAGATTGAAGCAGCTTGCTCTATTCATGATGTCTTCGCTTCGGATTTTTCCTGCTGTGTTGGCCACAAGCCTGGTGTTGGCAGCCTGCCAGTCGGCCGAGCAAAAAGCCATCAACAATGAAAAGAGCGTTGTTTCCGACTTAAATCTAGTTTGCGAAGCACAAGCCAATGTTGACACTGCACTTGTATCCGTCAGCGAATTAACTCCACAGTCAACAATCGCAGAGGCCGAGAAAGCAGGAAAGTCACTCGAAACAGCATTATTAGCGTTAGACAATGCAGAAGATAAGCTAAAAAAAGCAGAGGTTCGTGAATATCGAGATCAAGTTGAGATCTTCCAAAAGCACGTTGACACGATTCGCAAGAATAAAGAGATGACTCTTGAGCAGGCTGCCAATGAGCTAAAAAGCAAAGTAGCACCATTAATAGCAGCCAGCGAACAACTCTCAGCGGTCATCACTTGTGATGATAATGGAGTTCCTAGTGATGAGACGCCCGATTCCGAATCGCAATCCTGAAGCGATCAAAGAACATAGCTCATAGAAATTTGACCTTGCTTCTGCGAATAGCAGAAGCATTTATAAAGACTTTCTGCCAATGATTAGTTTTCCAAAACGACTGTTAAATCTCCTCTTAAATTTTATCTTTGTGATGTGCTTAGGACTAAGCTTTTTTGTGACGGCATGTAGCAATAGCACCTCGGCAAATACCAATGACTCGGTTCAAGCCGCCGCCTCGGTAGAGCTAGGAGACCTTGATCAAGACGATAGCGAAGTGATGGATTCGATTGATATTTTATAAAAAAATAGGACCAACCATGTTTCCCATTATCGGTGACTTTTCATTGAGAGCATTTGTCGACTAATCCATAATCAATAACTTACAATATAAAGATCCACCTCTCTAAATAACTCATTGAATACTGGATTCGACTAACCCTTGAGATGTATCTTCTATAGAAACACACATCATGACTAGGTGCGACAAACAGAACTGTCAGTCCCCTATTGAGAAGTAGAGACGACATTGTTTAAATGGGAAATACACGCTCGACCTGTGGACAACTCTCTAGATTCTCCTTTGACTCGCTACAACCATTTAGATCGTGCCAATCTGAAGATAGAATTAGAATTTTCCCGATATAAGCCGTCGATACTAGAAAAATATACTGAGCCAATTAGATCATCATAAAGCAAACTTCATTTAGCATCTGAACATGCAATCACCTTAAGTTCCAGAAACTCTTTAATCCCATCGGCCCCACCTTCCCTACCAATACCAGATAACTTATAGCCACCAAATGGAGATCCTGGAGCTATAAATGCACCATTAATATTGATCGTACCGCTGCACAACGATCGAGCAACGCGTTGCGCACGATCATGATCTGAAGTCTGTATGTATGCTGCCAATCCATAAGGATTGTCATTCGCTATTTCAATCGCTTGTTTTTCCGAATCAAAAGGAATCATGCACAAAACGGGGCCAAATATCTCTTCTCTAGCAATTTTCATGGTATTCGTGACATCAGCAAAAATTGTCGGCCGTGCATAATAACCCACCTGAAATTCCTTTGGCTTGCCAAGACCTCCAGAAATGCAGCGTGCTCCTTCCTTAATGCCACATGCAATAAAGGATTGAACCCGTTCAAATTGAATCTGACTCACCAATGGCCCTAGGTGATGCCCTGCATCAGCGGGATCACCAACAACGACTTGATCACACTTTGTACAGGCCAACTCAATAGACTCTTCATAAACAGAGTGCTCAATTAGCATTCGAGTGGCTGCATCGCAACTCTGTCCAGAGTTAATGAAACATGCGTCAATTCCTTGATCAATAGCACGTGGCAAATTGCAGTCTGCAAAGACAAGATTGGGAGACTTTCCTCCTAACTCAAGGGTCGTCCTAGCTATCCGTTCGGCAGAATTACCAATAATGCTACGACCCGCTCCCGTTGAACCGGTGAAGGAAATCATCGCAACATCTGAATGTCTTGAAAGTTCCAGACCTGCAACCTGACCAAGTCCATGAACTAAATTGAAAACACCTTTTGGAACTCCCGCTTCATGCATCACTTCGGCAAAAAGAATTGCAGAAAGAGGCGTTAATTCTGAAGGTTTTAAAACCATAGTGCAACCAGCAGCAAGTGCTGGAGCAACCTTGAGGACAATCTGATTAATTGGCCAGTTCCAGGGTGTGATTAGGCCACAAACTCCTATCGGCTCCATGACAAGAGTGTCACCGTTATTGAGTTGTTTTTCAAATTCAAAAGCATTGACATCCTCAATGAGAGCAACCAAATGATCGATTCCAGACTGCGCTTGAGAATTCCTCGCAAAATCTTTTGGCGCTCCCATTTCTAACGAGATCAAAGCAGCAAATTCATCAACTCTTCGCTCATAGATTGAAAGAATGTTGTTCAACAGAGCTAAGCGATCTTTTTTAGGATAATATCGAAAAGACTCAAATGCTAAAGAGGCAGAAGCGACAGCATTGGTGACATCAAGTTCGTTGCCAAGTGCAAGACTTCCAAGGCTATCTTCAGTCGAAGGATTAATAATAGACAGCCTCTCATCACCTATAGCCTCTGTCCATTTACCATCAATATAAAACAACGATAGCTTTTCAAATACCTCAGAGGCTTTAAACACGAGACAAATACATGGATATCAAATTCTAACCAATATTCCTTTCTTCGCCTCCTTAGAAGAAGCAGAAACACACACTCTCTTTGCGAAATACAAAAGCCAAAAGCATCCTCAACTCTTACACGAAGACGCAAAGGAAAAACCGGAATCACTGAAAACAGGCATTCATTAAAAAGAATATTCATTTAAATTAAGGAAGCAAAGGAATTCGCAGAGGCATAATATGAGCATCCAAAAAAAGAAAATATTGAATTCAAGTAGCATCTCAAATCAAAGCAACAGATTCCGATCAAATCATTCCTATACCTCCTACTATGCAAAAGCCCAATCAAGCACAAACACAGTGTGCAGATAGCAGCGATAAAGAAATGACTTAGGAATGATCATCAACCATTGAGTCGTTGCCATTCAAAGGTCTCAAAATACCTCAACAAAATTCTGCTTGAGACTTGCAGTCTGTCCGAACCAAGCATGCTTCCTTTGCCTTACCAGGCTAAGTCCGTTGAAGTTGATGGATAAGTAATGCCAAAAGAATCATGGAAGCACCGAGTATTGCCGAAACTCCAAGGGGTTCTCCTAGAAACAGATGGGCTCCGACTAAAGCTACGACTACTGTAAGAGAGCTCCATAAGCTGATCTGTGCTGCGCCCAGATACTGATAGCACTTCATCAAGGTCCATTGGCTGCCAAGGCTAATGCTGATTCCATAAAGACCGATAACACCCATAACCCACCAGAGCTGAAGAGACATGAAGTGGTCAGGTCCGTAAACGATCAGCGCAAGGATGGCAAAGACAGCGGCTGATGCAGTACTACCAAGTCCAACGGTTAGGCCAACACCCATTCCTCGGCTAGTGCAGATGCGATTCAACACACCACCTATTGCAAAAGCTATTACGGCAACGCTTCCCCAAGCCAAACCTTGCCATTCCTGCTGCTGAATCAGCCTGGACATCACCCCACCAGTACTCATAGAGCCCAACACCACACCAGCTGAGATCAGAGCCAAAGTGAAAGGAAACTGCTTGGGTAATCTTTCCTTGAGAAATGCTTTCGCTGTGAGTGTAGAAAGCGGAACAGTGAGGCTGAACAACAGGGTCTGCGTGACAACACTGAGATGTTCCAGAGCGAGATAAAAGCCCACAGGTCCAAGGAAATATCCCAAAAATCCTTGCCAACCAAGAAGCCAGCGCTCTGCCAGGGGCAATTGCGGCAGTTGGACTTTGACCATGGATCGATCCAGAAAAAGCATCACGACTCCAGTGATCAGGCTGGAGAAAAAAAACACATTGCAAAAACTGATGAGATCACCACCACCTCGTTGTAGCAGCTTCAACACATTGCCTTCCATGCCGCGTAGAAGAATGAAAAGCAAAAGTACAAAAACTGGTTTCATTAAAAACTCAGCAGAAGTCCAACGAGGTCAAGCGAGATAAAATTCAAAGCATTTTTCAATACTTGTGCACAGATCAGCTGCATCCAACGACTCCTTCCATAATGAATATCACACTATAATCGCACTTAATCATGGAAGATACGAAGAAGAAACACAATGTCGAAAATGAACATTGAGACAATGAGATTTATGGGCCAACCCAATTTGAAACACGCGAAAGAGCTTAATAAACCACAAAAGCAGAACAACTCAATTTGGGCAGGCAAGATCTAAAGACCAAGCTCTTACTCAGGCAAAGAAATAGCAAAAGCAGGTAATAGCAGTCAATTTTTCAAAGCATATTCAATACCAACCACAAACCTACAACGCACCGAGCATCCTTAGACAAAGCAATTAAAGCGCCTAGAAAAACTTACAAAGCGAAAAGTCAGGATCAACTTGGAAAACAGCGCCCAGTTGATGATCATTAATTTCGAAGATCGAAACCATAAATAAACCACAAATGCTTGATGCATTGCCACCACTAGCGTCAAGACAAAGAGATTACAAAAAACCCCACCAATGGCGGGGTGAGAATGAGATCCAAGGAGCTATGATGAGACTTCAGATGACTATTTTTGACGTCGATGCTGATAATAAACTACTAACAACATGGAGCCAAAGTAAATGGCATCCCATCTCAATCATCTCTACATTCAGGTGAGCACCATATTGAATGGAGGGAATTACATATTGACCTTTTTCCAAGCCGCTACTTTCTCGGCGATGCAATTCTCGTCGGATTGATCTGCTTGGCTGTTGCCAGCAACAGCTTCGTTACATTGCTCAGTGATTTGACTCATGACTGAATCGGGCACCTCTCCAGCTGAAACAGCAAGGGGGGCAGCGATGGCAACAATGATGGCGGCAAATGCTGTTTTCATTGGGTTTGAAGGACTCAACAGAGGTCTAGCTCCAAAAAAACAGTGCGTCATCACCAGAAAGACCAATCGAACCACTTTGCACTATGAATGTACGCATTGAACACACGATTGAATCAAATAGCACATCATCGTGTTGATATGGATTTAGCAATGACTTGCCTCGATTCGATCTGAGCCATATGTCACAAAATGCTGATAGGGGCTTCGTTCATGAAGCCACGGAGCTTAATGGCATGACCAATTGACTCATGAGTCAGATATTTATTGGAACAAAAGCCTGAGCGCTCCAATAAAGTATCGGATAAATTTAAAAATGATTAGAGATAGAGTACAAAAGAGACACGAAGGAAGGTGATAATTCACAGTCAATCTCAATAAAAATGAATAATTAATTGCCCATGAAGTGAACTCAGAATGCATGCAGGGGCGTAAGCATCAAGAACCAAGATCAGAGGCCAAATGCGGACAGTGATTGCTCAAAATGGTGTTACGATTTTCGAGCACTAATAACTAAGGTTAATGAATTGAATCAGACCTAGAAGGAGAAGAAAATGCAGCTCATTAAATATAAAGCAGATGATTATAGGATCTCAACAAAGCAAAGCAAGGGGAACACGCGAAGCAAGAGGGCAACAAAGACGCTAATAGAATATAAAATAAGACCATAACGACTGGTGCTATAAATCTTCAAGAGATAACTACAAAAAATCAAGCTAAAAAGGAGCCTGTCAAAAATTCACCTCTCCAAGTCCCCCATTGCAAAGCATCCATAAAGTGAAAACCAGTCTATGACTTGACAATACAAAACAATACCTAAAAGAGGACAGGAATCGTCTATTAATAGCAAGAGAAGAGGAAGTACGAATTAACAAGATCAATCATTTTGAAGTAGACAAGCAACTTCAATCCTAGAGACTCAGGATCTCGGAATGAAATGATATAGCTCATATGAAAAGTTTCAAATCAGAGCATGCTCTTGACGATTGATGTGCTACAAAGCTCTAATTGACTCGTGTTCTCTATAACAACGTCATGAAACGGATATTGCTGGCACTATCGCTACTGATTGCCTACTCACAATTATCTCCAGCACCTATCTATAGCCATGATGCTCATGGTGCAGAAAAGCTTGGAGTCGTTGTTGATGAGATATTGAATGATAGCAAAATGTGGAACGGAAAACTGCTTACGAGCTATCCGGATGGGCAACCCAAAATAAAAATACTGCGCATAAAAATCCCCAAAGGAATCACATTACCTTGGCACTATCATCCAGTTATTAATGCGGCTGTAATTCTCAATGGGGTATTAGAACTTAAAACAGTAGATGGCAACACAAAGACCTTCAGTGAAGGAGATGCTCTCGTAGAGGTTGTCAATATAATTCATTCCGGCAAAGCAGTAGGCGATGAAGACGTTGATTTAATTGTTTTCTATGCAAGCGAGAATGGACTACCAACAACAGTTCTTGAAAAACCCTAGAGCAATCTATATCTTCACTTGATTCACCATAATGAGAGAAGGATAGTTTCAAAAGTAATACTACCCTCATGTAAATTTTTACAGCATGCCAGACAAACTAGAAAAATCGAGAATGCATAGACATTCGAATAAAATCAATCGCTTACAGGATTATCAGTATAGTCCACAGGAGTTTTTCCCTGATGAAAAGTCATTAAATTAAAACTGATCCTCAGTATTCAGGCAAGGAAGCGTGCGTTTTGGCATGAATAATATTCCAGCCAAGGAGGCAATCATGCAAATCTGTTTAGCATACGGCTTCACATCAATTTTACTGTTTCAGTGATGAGTCTAATTGACATTTCGAATCAACATGATTTAAAAATGCACCTTCGACAAAATCAAACAAATTGTCATAGTCAGTATCCAGATCTGGTTCTTCACTGGATCAGATCACAAATTATATTCTAGAAGAACCTGGTTTAGACTATTAACAGCATTCCGAATATCATACCTACTCGCCCCCCTATTGATTGAACCGTGAGAATAGTCAAATGGATACCTCAGAGGCTTACCAAGTTACTCGATAAGGTGAGACGTCGAATTGCCTATGTACCAAAAGTAAATGACACTATCTCTTCAATGAAGGAACTAGGTGTCGATCTAAAAGATGATCGACAAATCAAATGACCAAGGGATTATACAGACTTGAATTATTTAATATTCCAGAGCAAAAATTACTTTTTTAGGATCTCTATGCACAAGCGCTCTCGTTCTCATGAAAATCAAATTTAAAACAAAAGCGCTTCACAAAGGCCTTTGGAGCAACACCGAGTGAATAAATATTTTCCTAGCAGATCTGGACATTGATCAAAACCATTTTCAACAAATGGACTTGACGCTTTCAATTGTCATGGGTTAGCGATCTGAGTCGCCTCTTCATTACAAATCCGAACAACGCGAATCGAAGACAATTTATGCAACGAAAAATGCAATTAGACATGAATCAAACAAAAACCACTAAAAAGAATCCTACAAAAAGGAAAGATATCATTCATTAGGTCAACGGGTCACAGCCAGCAGGCAAAGCATCATCAATGTCTTTCACTCACATCACCCAGAACCTTTATTAGTGTGGGGCCAACGCAGATCTCAATAATAAAAACAAACAATAAATTCTAATTACTTGCCGCGACGATACTATCTCATCTAAAGCAATCGAAGGACATCAAAACATCTGTTCACAACAAAAAACTGGCAAACCAAGAGACATCCTCTTAAGCAAAAGGATCAGCCAAGAATATAGGTAATTAATTATCACATTTATCGGCAGAATCTTCCAGCTGAAACGTACAATGATGGATGCCTAGAGAATTCATCCTATCCCTAGCATTTATGATCAACTCATAATCCTCTTGATTCATTAATAGAGAGCGGACGACATGGGCTGTCAAAGCCACTCTTGATGTACTTAGAGGCCAAACATGCAAGTGATGAACTGATTGAACTCCTGGCAAAGTTTTCAAACTACTCTCCACTTCATGCAAATCAATATGAGTTGGAGTTGCATCTAACGCTTCTGCTAAAGCTTTTTTCAACAGATCAATACCCATCCATCCGACACTGCAGCCGACAAGAAGTCCAGTCAGAGGATCCAACCAAAGCCAACCAGTCGCACCCACGAGGAGCGTACTCAGAAGCACCGTGGCGGATACCGCAGCATCACTGAGCAAATGTATAACCGCGCTCTTGCGATTAAGATCATGTCCATGATTTCCAAAGAGGCTGGCGGAGCAAAGATTCACCGCAAGACCAGCTACTGCGGCCCAAGCAATAGGTCCAGTAATAAGGGGAATTGGATTTCCAAATCGCTGCACTGCCTCAACGCAAACCACAGCAGAAGCCATCAAAATAAGAACTGCATTGGCGACTGCTGCCATTTGCGTAGAGCGTCCAAATCCATAGCTAAAACGGCCTGTCGGGGCCCTATGACTTAGAGATTCCGCTCCCCATCCCAACAAAAGTCCAACAACATCACCGATGTTGTGGACTGCATCGCCAATAAGGGCAATTGAGCCAAACGCGATACCGATTGCAATCTGAAGACCACTTAGACCAGCATTAAGCAATACCGTCCAACGAAAAGCCCCATGGTGATGGTGGTGGCTCTCAGAATGATTACTGCTCACAGGACAACACAGAAGCAATCCCAATATGGATCTAGTTCAGCGATATTGGTAAAGATTCGAAGTGACAAATGTTACGCAGAGAATCCGCAATTATAGGCTTTCTTCTGCCAATACAATCTCACAGCGATGCAACGCAAAGACTAGCCAGCATCAATTGCAAAAGAGTATCAACAACAATTAGCCTCCTTGCTGAACAGAATCACTGCAAAGAATACAGCTATTGATTGTGATTCTCAACAGCAAATCTTGTCTTGATAATGTTCGGTTCATTCGCCTTACATCGTCGAAAAAATGTAATAGAACGGAGGAGTCCTCGTTTCGGACACCCTCATGACTCAATCCACAACCCAAGCCAAGATCAGCATCGCCACCGGACCTGCTGGTCGTGCCATGGCAGAAGCCATGTCACCGGAGATGGTCAGCCAATTGCAGGCCCATCTCAATCTGGAACGGCAATCCTCTGCTGACTATTTCGCTGCAGCCGTCTGGTTTGCAGAGCGCGAACTCACTGGTTTTGCTGAACATCTGCGTAATGAAGCCAAGCAGGAGCAGGAGCATGCCGCAAAATTCGCCGACTATCTGATCTCCCGGGGTCAAACCGTTGAACTCGATACGATCGAAGCACCTCGCCAGACATGGCCCGATCCAGAAGAGGTGATCGCCAACGTTTTCAAGATGGAAGCGGATGTCACCAGTTCTGTGCTGCAGCTGTATGCCACAGCAGAGCGCGATGTTGATCAACGCACAACGGTTTTCCTTGATCCCGTTGTTGATGATCAGCGAGCCTCAGAACATGAAGCCGCTTACCTGCTGGGCCGGGTGAAGTATGCCAATGGTGAGCGTGCGGCGATGATGATCATTGACGCCGAACTCAGAGAAGATGAAGCGGAACCCGCAACGCTTCAGGCTTAAGCCTCAGTTCAAGCTTCTTGAACAATGCGTTTTCAATGTGGTCTGAATACGGCATGGCCTTACAAATCAACAAAAAACCCCGCTAACGGCGGGGTTTTCTAATCACTTCCCAATCGAAACTAATTAAAAAGTGAATGTTGTCCTCATAAAACATCCCAATTGATTAAAGCTCCCATTACTGGTCGCCGTAAATTGACCCAAGGGTCGGCTCAGGTAAAAGAGTGCTGGAGTCACTGTGATGTTGTCGGTGACTTGGAATCCATACCACCATTCCCAAGCATAATTTCCATCATCAGGCGTTTCACCTCCGACCAGTGCAGTAGCAAAGGTTGTTTGGCCTACAGCCATTCCAGCTGAGTTTCCTTGGAGAAAGACATCCTCCCACTTAAGAGACACTTGCCATGATTGCGACGTCAATACGTAGTCATCTGGAATGTTGTCTTCTTTGAAGTTAGTGGTGTTAATACCCCAGCCTGCGCTGATTGCAGGAATCCAACCAGAATCTTCAGGCTGCCAATACGCAGAAAGTGCAAAAGCATTCAGTGATTGGTCTACGTCTTGAAGATAACTTAATTGTGTGTAGGCAGTGGAATAAGGAACCAACTCAGGGCGTTGAAGCCAGCTGTACACACCTGCAATCCCCCACTGCTCAGCTTGATAACCAATCTGAACCGTTCCTACACCGTTGGCATTATCGGTGAGGATTCCACCTTCGCTTGGGTTGCTGACAGGTCCAGAACCAATGTCGGACACATATTGGAGACTTACAACCCAACCGTTTTTCTCAAAATTCAATGCTGCGCCAGGGCCTTGAATTTTGTTGTAGGCCGCGGGCGCACCGTTGAGAGTAAAGACATCAAGCACTGTGTTGCCATCACCCTGTGGATAAGCAGAAGGCCACATCGGCATCATGTCGTCTTGACCGACTTGTGCACCAAAAATGAAAGTGAAATCACTTCCAATCGGAGTGGAATAAAAAATCTTATCGATATAGACGGAATTACCGCCACCACCTGACTCTTCCGAATTTGATGCCACTTCAAGTGTTGAAAGTGTGGTTGGACCACCACCAAATGGTGAGCTGCCGAAATTACCTGCACGCAGAGTTGTTGTTAAAAGATCCTTACCGGTGAAGCTAGTGTTGAAATTAATTTGGGTGTCGTAATTGAAGGTGGTGGCCCCATATCTAGTCTTGACATACTTGGAATATTTTTGCCTGGTTTGAAAATCTACAAAGTCGCTATCTGAAGCCAAGAGCAAACCGAAACCTGGATTACCTGTGTCGCCACCGTCGATTGGAAAAAGGTTGTTGATTTGAGCAACAACATCTGGTGTGAAACGGAAATCACCCCCGAAGTTGTTAGCACCGATGACAAAGCTAGTTTGACCATCAAGCTTCGTAGTTGTAGAGAACTGAGTGGCTTCCAGTTCACCAACACGGGCTTCCAGTCCGTCCACACGGCCCTTGAGGATGGCGAGTTCCTTCTCGAACTCTTTCATCAGGCGCTTGAGCTCGTCGGTCACTTCGGTGACGCGATCGAGACAGGCATTCAACAGAGCCGCCGCTTCAAAGCGGGTCATCGCCCTGTTGCCGCGGTAGGTGCCGTTGGGGTATCCAGCGACGCAGCCATAGCGTTCGATCAGGTTTCTCAGTGCCTGATAGGCCCAATCCGTGGGGTACACATCAGAAAACTGAGTGATGCTGGTGACTTGCTCACCAGTGGCGGTGTAGTCAGAGACACCGTTGATGTTCAACTCAGTGGCGTTCGCAGCCATAGGGGCCAGAAGGCCCAGGGCTGCTGGGGCGACCAGCAGTTGACGAAATAGTTGCAAATTGAACTCTCACACCAGAAGATTCAAAATGCATCGCAATGATTCTAATGACCAAAACATATAAACAGGCAGCTACAAATACTACAATTGGACTGATAAAAAGATCATTCACACAAGAATTAGTGAGCCCTAGCATTTCTCTAAGATGATCCGCGTGAGGCATCGCCCCCCTCAACAAGAAGAGAGAAAAGAGCTCGACCTAACAATCAACAATTACCATTGAATGATTTGCTACATGATCACAAAAGCAGACTTAACAAGCCAAGTTAGAATCTCCAAAAGCGTACAAATCACTTTGACCAAAACCGAAGACTACAAGCATCTCACAAAAAAAATGAAAGAGTTTGATAAATTTGAATTCTATAATAATATCAACTTGCATCACAAGGAATACAGCATCGGAATTGCCCTTGCTCTCACACTAGGATGGTGTGGAGTTCACAGATTCTGGCTAGGGGACTACAAAGGTGGGATTATTTACCTGGCATTCTTCTGGACTTTATTACCATTTTTTTTCTCAATAGTTGACGCGATCTGCATGAAAAAAACGTGTAAAAAAATAAACAACACTTATGCTGTTGGCGCCTTTAAAAAAGCCTCTCACTCTAATCGACTCACTTAAGCCATTAAAAACCTTAAGTGAAATTGCATTTCAAGTTTGATTTTATCCACACACAATTAGGAGGCTTAGCTTCTCAGTCGATACCAAATATTTATGCAACAGCAGCAGAGTTGAGATTAGAAGCACCTTGCAAATTTGCTAAAAATGTACCATCAAAAAATTGCTGATCAAGCAAAAGCATTGCGGCAGTATTTGTATTAGCCAATCTCAGTCGTTTGCAGATAAAACGGGCTTCTGATTCTTCTTTCACCTGTTCATCAATAAACCAATCCAGCATAACCGTTGCAGGCCGGTGGTTGCAGCGCTCAGCAATACCATAAATATGATTAATTGAGGCTGTTACTTCTTTCTCCATAGAATAAACATTTGAGAACAAATCTTCTAAAGAGTTCCATTCACAAGCTGGGGCCTCAATCGATGGAAGCTCAACTTTTTCATCATTATCCACAAGGAAAGTAATCATGCGGGATGCGTGGGTTCTTTCTTCATTACTTTTCGTTTCCATGTATGCAGAGAATCCAATCAGATCCTTTTCTCTTAGCCAGATGGACATCGCAAGATAGGTATGACTAGCTTGGAATTCGCAAGCCAGATGATTGTTAATAGCAGAAGTGAGTTCTTTCATGAGAAAAACAAAATTACGAGACAAGAAGAAAAGAGTGAGACAAACTATTATCAAAGCATGCAATCCACCACGAACACAAAAGAGAAGTGCATGATTGATAACGTATTTTCAACCAAATATTAAGCCCCAAGATTGATAAAAACTAAAGGCAACAACCCATGCCACTATTATTGATACAATAATAGAAAAAATAGTGAAGCGAGCCGACTTAGTTTCACCCCAAATTGTTGCGACTGTAGTCAAGCACGGTACATAAAGCAAGCTAAATAGACAGTAACTAAAACCTTGTTGGAAATTAATAACACCGCCCAAAGTTGTTCTCAAAGCATCACTTCCTTCTCCAAATCCATACATGGTAGCAACAGCAGCAAGCTGCACTTCCTTAGCCACAAAACCAATGATCAAAGATACTGTTAGATATGGATTAATACCTAAGGGCGACATCAGTGGCTGAAAAAATGTTCCAATTCGTCCAGCATATGTATTCATTCCTTCAGCCCCTCCAGGGAAATTAGTGAGATACCAAGTTATACATGTGCCGATAATCATGAATATGGCAAGGTTCCTCACAAAGGTTGTCATTTCACTCCAAACATTTAAGGCAACTTGCTTAAAAGTAGGAGTTCTATATGGAGGCAGTTCAATCACAAATGGATCTTTTGACTTAAATTGCCCGCTAAAATTAAATATCATGGCCAATACAAATGCAACCACAAAACTAATGATATAAAGCAACCAAAGAGCAAAATAACCCGTACCAGGCAGTATGATTCCCAGAAAAAACACAAAAACCTGCAATCTGGCTGAGCAAAGAGCAAATGGTATAATTAAAATAGATAGTAATCTTTGAGTTTTAGATCTAATTGTTCTTGTGCCCATGATGGCTGGAACATTACATCCAAATCCGAACAGTTGAAGAACAAATCCTCGACCATCTAAACCCGCAGCACGCATCAGAGCATCCATAAGATATGCAGCTCTTGATAGATAACCACTATCTTCCAGAGCAGTCATAACAACAAAGAAGAAAGCTACTAAAGGAACAAATCCAAGCAATGCCGCGAAACCAGCATAAGGACCATTAATGATGAATTCACTAAAGCCCTTCGGGAGAAAAGAAAGAGAGGGCTCAATCACTGCGCCTTGAAGCCAGTCAGTAAAATTTCCTACTGGATCTTGCAAAGGCATCCCCACGAACCAAATCGCCGCAAACACCGCGAGCATTGAGATAAAAAATATTGGCAGACCAACAACTCTATTTAATAAAATTGAATCCAATCGATTACTGAAAGTAGTGACATCCTCAGAAGGCATTTCAACACCTATTCGAGTCACTTCATCCATATCATCATCTGTAACCTTGTTAACTTTAAAAAATCCTGCTATATCATTACATTTGTAGGAATTGTCAAGAGTTTGCAATTGGTCCCAAATTCCCTGGACTGCCAATGCGCATCCACTTCCATATTTTGCGCTAATTGTAAAGACTGGCATTTTTAATTCATCCGCAAGCTCCTTAGTGTTGATTTTAACTCCAAAACGTTTCACTTCATCTGCCATATTCAACATCAATACGCATGGGAGACCCAATCTCTGAATTTGAAGCGGCATCAAAATTTGCCGATCAATCTGAGCCGAATTAATAACACAAACAATAAGATCAAAATTATAGTTCTCTAAGAATTTTTGCACCACTAATTCATCTTCAGTAAAACCCTCTAGGTCATATATTCCGGGGAGATCAACAAATTCGTATGTTTTACCGTTGTAATCAAGATTTGCCTGCATGAAATCAACAGTCAAGCCTGGCCAGTTTGCAACTCCAGCATTGGCTTTAGTGACCGTATTAAAGAAAGTAGATTTGCCTGTATTTGGCTGCCCAATAAAAACAATTCGAGGGATTTTGTTTTTGGCCTGGGTTGATGAGGCAGGACTAGCAACAATCATTGAATTTGAATCAGAGAAACTGTAATTAGTTTGTAGAATTTAAGCTTTGGAGATTAAAACTAGTTTCGCTTCATTTTTACGAATTGCAATTTCTGTTGTACTTCCTACGCGAACTTGATAGGGGTCCCCAGCAGGAGCTTTTCTCAAGACCTTTACTGTCTTACCTTTGCGTAAGCCCATTGCAATTAATCGATCTCTAAATCCATCTCCTAGCTGCGAGCCATCAGTAATCACCTCAACAACTGTGGCAGCACCATCTGATACATCAAGATCACTTAATGTTAAATCTGTAGTCATTTTGAAAAGACAATGGAATCAAAGCTTGATAATGATGAAGAGAAAGGGAATAAATTACTTCGATACCATTCAATACAGAGAATACAAAAACCCTAATCAGGTAATAATTTCAGGCAAGTAGCAATTTATAATCAAGCTTGCACTAAAAGATACATCCCAAACACCATCTTCTTAGGGAACTGTTGTTTGTTATCGTTTTTGCCGCAAAAGCAATCATTTGAGAGCTTACCTCCACAAAGCAAGCGTGTAATGTGAATTTATAAAATCAAAATCAATTATGCTTTTGCTAGAAGTTGAGATTATTATTTTACTCATTGTTCTCATCATTGCTTACTCCAGGCGATCAATAATAGTAAAGTATTTGGCCAAGCAAAGATATGAACACGCGGCAAAAAAAGCAATTAATGCTTTCAAAAAGTTAGATGATAGCGGTGGGCAAACTGCCGTATTTAATCACTTGATCAAACAGGGGCATATCATTAGGTCCAAAAGAAGGGTGGGTAAGTTTTATATGATTCCCAATTTTGAGGTTAATGGGGAAAAGCAAGATATTTTGCTCCGAATGTCAGACAATAGCGAGCCATTCTGGGTCGCTATTGCCGCTTTATACAAAGCGGCAATCAAAGATAATTATTTCAACCCTGATCTTTCCATTCCAAATCTATGGAGTGAAGAATTTGATCAGCTATACATCCACTGGCGCAATAATTTTCACGCAAACTTGTTTTATTCAAGTCCTCAAAATATCTGGGTTGAGAATAACACTTAAATCAATCCCATAACGCTAAATCTAGCTCTATACTGGAAATTATCAATATGATTGCCATTTAAGCATTTGGACCCATGTTGAATTACCCTTATGAATAAAACAAAAAGCTGTTCGACCTGTTCAGGCCTGGCAGACAATGATTGAATTCCTTTAGAAACAACTACATGCTTGCAACTTGCAAAACAATAGCCACGTAAAATAGATCTTTATTTGGAGAAGCACTATTTCATTGATCAAGACGCTACGAACCATTGCTTTATTGACTTGACATGGCGCGTCCCCAGCCGCCTCCACCAGGAGTTGCAATCCAGAGTCGATCATTCATCTGAACCTTCTGTTCAAAACATGCAGGTTTTTGCTGCCATGGACCTCCAGCTTCACTCATCCAAGTGACTCCCACTGCTCCTGATTCTCCACCAGCCAAACCAAACGGTGCCACCCTTCGAGACCCTGACAACAAAGCCACCGTCATAGGAGCAAGGAATCGGATCTGACGCTCAAGCCCATCACCACCTGACCAGCGTCCCTTGCCTCCACTGCCACGGCGAACCTGAAAACGTTCCAATCGCACTGGAAATCGTTGCTCAAGGATTTCTGGATCAGTGAGTCTTGAATTAGTCATGTGGATCTGAACTCCCGTAGATCCGTTAAAACCCTGTCCAGCTCCTCCACCTCCAGTAATCGTTTCGTAATACTGAGAGGATTCATCCCCAAAGGTGAGGTTATTCATGGTTCCCTGCGATGAAGCCATCACACCCATGACGGCAAATAAGAGGTTGCAAAGCGCCTGAGAAGTTTCCACATTGCCAGCAACAACAGCAGCCGGAGGTAAAGGATTGAGCAGCGAACCTGGTGGAACCACCAAAGTTAACGGCTCAAAACAGCCTGAATTCAGGGGTATCGACTCATCGACCAAACAGCGCAGCACATACAAAACCGCGGCTTTGGTAACCGCCAACGGGGCATGAAAGTTGTGCTCTCCCTGAGAACTGGTTCCCGAGAAGTCCAAGCAAGCAGTTCGTGCCTTGAGATCTACGCGCAAAGCAAGTTCCAAACGGGCGCCATGATCAAGCTCCACGATGCAATGGTGATCAGCCAATCGACTGATCAATCGACGAACCGTTTCAGCCGCATGGTCTTGAACAAAACGCATGTAGCTACTCACGCGCAAGGGGCCTTCACGATCCATCAGCTGTTCAAGATGATCAACTCCGAGGCGATTGGCCGCTACCTGAGCCTGCAAGTCCGCCCAAAGGACTTCTGGGGAGCGGGGGGGCTGACGCTCTCCTCTCAATAGTTCATGCCAACCTTGCACATTCAAGACGCCTCCGCGCAGAAGCGGCCAGTTGCGTAGACGAAGGCCCTCATCATCAATCGTTCGACTGAAGGGAGGCATGGAGCCAGGCGTTAATCCCCCAACATCGGAATGATGTCCGCGACAGGCGACGTAGTAGTGAGGTCTTTCGCCATCCCCAAACACTGGTGTAATTGCCGTGATGTCTGGCAGATGGGTCCCTCCGTGATAGGGATCATTGCTGAGCACTGTTTCACCGGGTTCCAGCGGCGGGCGCTCACCCCGCTGAATCTGTAGAAGCAGGTCAACCACCGACTCACCCATTGAGCCCAAATGAACGGGAATATGGGGAGCATTGGCGACCAGTCCACCGTCGCGATCAAACAAAGCGCAAGAAAAGTCCAGTCGCTCACGGATATTGACGGAGCGACTGGACTGCCGAAGCCGCTCTCCCATCTGTTCAGCAATCACCATGAAGCGGTGATGAAACAAGCTGAGGTCCACCGGATCTGGAGCTTGAATAAATTGATGCCTATCTGAAATCTGAGCAGGGGGCTGAGCTCCAGTCAGGAGCAAACTTCCAGAGCTCTCGCACTGTGCCGACCAACCAGGCTCGAGCACAGTGCAACCTGTGGAATCAATGATCAAGGCTGGGCCATGCAGAGGCTGAATCAAGGGAAGCTCCCGGCGCTGCACCACAGGAACGTCTTTCCAACCAAGCCCAGGCCAGTGACTGGTGGCAGTTTTGCTAACAGCAGCAGACATCAACAATGACGCTGATGCGATCTGGCTATCGTCTGCAATCTCCTGCGATGTAGTGAATACTTCGATTTCCAACCGCTCAAGCATCAAAGGTGAGGTCCTTAGAGGCGAATAGCCAAAGCGCTTGCGGTGAGCAGCATCAAAATCTCGTTCCAACTGCGTGATCTGCAGAGTTGAGTTGTTCTCTGCAATCGAGATCAGCAATCCCTGCTCGGAGTCAACATCCCGAAGTTCCAGCCGAATGCAATGCTCAAATTGGGACGCATTCGATGCACCTGCTTCCTTCAGCTGCTCTTCTGCGGACGTCATCTCCTGATGAATGATGTCGGGAAGGCTCGCCAACAATTTCGCCTCAAGAGTCTTCCTCACAGCGATTTGACGCCATTCGCGCAGGCTTGCCTGACCTATGCCGAAGGCCGACAACACTCCAGCGAGTGGATGAATCAGGACCTTGCGAAGACCCAGCGCCCCTGCGACTCGACAAGCCAATTGTCCTGCCGCTCCGCCATAGGCCACAAGCACTCCACCACGAATGTCATGGCCTCGAAAGAGAGAAACCTGCTGGATTGCACCAGCCATCGTTTCCACAGCTAATTCAAGAGCTCCCTCCGCAAGCGCCTCAGGCTCGCAATCCAGTCGGCAAGAAAGCTCATGGAAGCGATGCCGCACGATCTCCAGATCCGGGCCTAAGTCCGCTGAAGGGCCAAAGACAAGCGGAAACGCCTCCACCTGTAAACGACCTAGAAAAAGATGGGCGTCTGTAATTGTCAAAGGGCCGCCGCGGCGGTAACAAGCGGGGCCAGGGTCTGCTCCGGCGGAGCGAGGGCCTACCTGCAAACGACCACCCTCAGTGAAAATAATCGAGCCCCCGCCCGCGGCGACGGTATGGATCGGGAGTCGTGATGCCGAAAGTTCTAAGCCTGCAATTTTAGTTTCAGAGCTTCGCTCCCAGTTCCTATCGGAGGCTCCCGCGGGTAAGCAGAACACATCCGTGCTGGTGCCTCCCATGTCCACACCAACAATGGCCTGCAGGCCAAATCCAGCAGACTCGGCGGCAGCCACCGCCCCGACCATTCCTCCAGCAGGCCCAGAGAGGATCGTGTCCTTCGCTAAGAGCTTCTCAGGACATTGCAAGGCCCCACTCGAAGTCATCACACGCAGCCGTGTCTGACCTCCGAGAGCCTTTCGCACTTGTTCGAGGTAACCAAAGAACACCTGTTCGACGGCCGCCTCAACGACAGCGGTCTGAGCCCGGGGGACTAACCGAGGCAAAGGACTGACCTGATGGGAACAAACCACCGTGGAAAAACCAATCTTTTTCGCCAAATCAGCGAGCTGCCTCTCATGGCGCGGCTCACGCCACGCATGCATCAGGGCAATGGCACAAGCGCTGATGCCAGAACGTCGATAGGCGTGCAGCTTCTCCTCCAGCAGTGCGTCGACGCAGAGGGGTTCCACTTCCTCGCCAGCTGCATTCAATCTCCCACCCGTTTCAAGATGCGCTGCAGCAAGTGACTTGGGCAGGGGAATCTCCAGTGCAAAAAGATCAGGTCGATGCTGATCACCAATCAACAGCAAATCAGCCATCCCCTGATTGGTCATTAACAAAACCGGGGTCCCAGCACCCTCCAGCAGGGCGTTTGTAGCCACTGTTGTCCCTAACCGAACCTCCTGGATCAAACACGAAGGGATCGGCACCTCAGGAGGCAAACACAACACCTCTCGGATGGCTCCAACAGCTGGATCACCAAGATCGAGCGATTGCTCTGAAAGCACCTTGCGCACTACAAGCTGACCGCTAGGTCCCACACCAACAAGATCTGTAAACGTTCCCCCACGGTCAATCCAAAATCGCCAATGGTTCACCGTCCTTCCTCGCCCAGTGCTTCCTCACCCAGTGCTGCATCGTCCACCCACAACCAGAGTCTTGGGTGACGCTGTAACCAACTGGCCGGCACCTCTGGATCATCATCACGATCCAAGGCCTTACGGAGGATTCCAGCCTTGAGTGCACCTGTGACGATCAGGTGCAGTTCCTTTGCCGCCAAGATTTCTTGCATGCCAAGAGTGATGGCGGCCTGGGGCACCAAGGTAGGAATCCCATCAAAAGCAGGAGCGTTTTGAGTTCGTGTGGTGGAGCTCAGTTTGACTACACGACAGCGCTCATCAGGACCACATGGGGGTTCATTGAATCCCACATGGCCATTGCGGCCCAATCCCAACAGCTGCAATCCAATCCCCCCTGATGCACTTAGAGCTGAGGAATAGCGCTCAGCGGCCACTTCAGGATCTGTAGCCGTTCCATCTGGCAACAACACCTGATTCGAATCAAGCCCTAGAGGTCGCACTAAGTGCTGTTCCATAAATGCAGCAAAGGAGCTGGGATGGAGAGGAGGCAAACCCACATACTCATCGAGGTTGAAACTGATCCAGCGCTGACGCAAAAGCTGCAAACGGTCCTTAGGCCATGCAGACAGGCGAGCCACCAAGGCGGCATAGAGAGGCTCCATGGTCCTTCCTGTCGCCAGACCAAGGGGCCGAAACTCTCTTTGTTCCAGAAAATTCAGGAATCGATGCTCAAGATGATCAACAACAGCCTCCATAAGCTGCTCGGGATTGAGCCTGCGCACGATGGTGATCGTGTCCGGGATTTTGAGAACGATGAAAGGTCATAGACATCAACCCCAACAGGCTGACTCTGATCGCAGACCAAGCGCCACAGTTGGGTCATCACTGGAGCGATAGGGACGAATCTCAGCACCTCGGTAGTAATGCAAAAGGATCTGACGAAAATCAGCGCCCTGAAGAGCCAGACCATGAGCCCCCCACTGACTCATCCCGACCCCATGCCCGAATCCTTGTCCCCGAGCTTCCAGAACCATCTCCTCCGAGTTGAGACCTGAACGCGACTGGATGACATCTGAAGTTTTGACACGTGGAAGAGGAGGAGGAGCCACCGGCAGATCTAAGGCAAGATCTGCTTGCAAGGGACCACTAGCAGAGTCCTGCCAAAGACCAATTAAAGGAGGTTTCCCTAATTGGTGAGCTCTTGGATCCTCAAACGAGTCAATTGAATGATTCATCAATCGAGCGCTGGATGGATCAGTAGCGCTATTGATCAACTTGAATTGAACCATCGTGCTTTTCAGTCCGAGACGCTGACGAAGCTCCCTACCTGTTAAAAGCAGAGAACCACGAGGGCCCTGCACACGCGCCGATCGCACCCGACCGGTTGAACTGGTTTTGAGCACCTGCAAGCGCTTCACCCCTCCCGTTTCACGAAAGAGATCACGCAGCTCATCGTCATCAAAACGTTGATTCCAACGATGCACAGGACTGTGCTGATCATGATCCGCAACACTGACCAAATAAGGGAGTTGATGGCGCCAGACCTCACCACTGGGCTCTGTCTTCCCTCCCGAGCTGCTGTGAAAGACCGCGTTAATCAGCCGGCCAGCATGCACCAGCACAAGTGAACGTGTGCTTTGCACAGCCTTGATGGTACTGGGCGTTTCGGATTCAACCCCGCGGTAAACCTGGCTGGCGACGGTGGCCTTAACATCAAAATCTCCAGCCTTGCCGCGTTGGCGAAGGGCATACGTTCGCGCGGCAACCGCCTGGGCTTGCAATGCAGGCAAGGGCCACTGATGAGGCATTTCACTGCCCACAACACTGGCCAAATAGGTTTCAATCCCAAGGTGATTCACAACCTGCACCTGACCGTTACGCATCAGAAATTTCAACCTGCCGCGATAGCGACGAGGACCAAGCCAGATGCCTCGGGGATCGTCACTATGGACCTCGATCGCTGAGCGAGATGACGTTCGGCGAGACGATCCATTGCTCATTTGACCGCTGATCCACAGACGTCCATCACGCAAACTCACCTCCATGGAGCGCATGCGCTGGTCGGTGCCGCCAACACCCCTGACCAGAAATGTCTGATCGCCATCAGCTCGAAGACGAACCACTCGGGCCTTTGACAGCAACACCCGCATAGACGGCTCCTGTTCAGCCTGTACAGCCCGCTGATCAAAGCTGACTGCCGCCATAGCCATTGGGATGGTCAAGGCTGAGGTCAGCACAGGGAGGAACGCTGAAGCAGGAAAGACCACTGCGAGCTGAGACCAGGCAGCTCAGTGTGCCCTGATGATTCGGAGGCCGCTAGGTCCCCATGGCAGATTTGATGACTTAGCGCGTTGAGACGTGCAGGTCACCTTTCTTGGAACCAGTTCAGGCGTGCCTACTCGGTGCCGAAACGTTTCGGCTGTGGCACTGCGATTGCCTCAGCGATCGGAACTTTGGTTGTTTGACTGCGGGGAAGGAACGCAGCACCAGTTTTTGCGAAGCGATTTGCGTCTCTCCCAACTGAGGAGGGTGTTTATCACCCATATGCATGGCGACCATGTCTTCGGACTCCCTGGCCTTCTGGCCAGTCTGGGTCTAGGGGGAACGAGCAAAGGTGTGGACTTGTACGGCCCGGATCCCCTGGATTCCTACCTTCAAGGAGTTTTTCGGACAAGCTCCACCCGCATCGGCTATCCGCTAGCCATCCATCGCGTGCGCGAAGCTGCCGAAAAGAAAACGGTTGTTTTCGAAGACGAGGATCTGATCGTTACGGCGGTCCCCCTCCATCATCGAGTTCCGGCCTACGCCTACCGGGCCGAACAAAGACCGAGAGCGGGTCGCTTTGATGTTGAGAAGGCACGACAACTCAAGATTCCACCAGGGCCTGTCTATGCCGCGCTGAAACGAGGAGAATCCGTGACGCTTGAGGACGGACGCACGATCGATGGTCGAGCCCTCTGCGGCCCCAAACAGCCTGGCGTCAGCGTCGTTTATTGCACCGATACCGTTTTTTGCGAAGCAGCGGTGCAGCTGGCGCAAGGAGCCAATCTGCTGATCCATGAGTCGACCTTCTCCCATGCCGAAGCAGAGATGGCTTTCAAGCGGCAGCACTCAACGAGCACCATGGCCGCGCAAACCGCTGCAGAGGCCGGAGTCAAACAGTTAGCTCTGACCCATCTCAGTCCGCGTTATGCCCCTGGGAACCCAGTCAGCGCAGACGATCTACTTGCCGAGGCCCGCGCCATTTTCCCAGCCACAATCTTGGCCAAGGATTTCCTCAATCTGGACGTGAATGCCTCTTGATGAGCGGGAGCGCGCTGCAACAGTTCGTGATCACTAGACCCCCTAGGGCCTCATCCTCATCCCACCCCGTGATACAAGGACTTGGTGCGCTGTCTACGTCAGTCTCTGACATCTTTCATGGCCTCTTTTTTCTCCACATTGCGTCGATCATTGAATCGACTGCTGATCGCCCTGCCAGTGCTGCTTGGACTGTTGATCAGTGCCCCCGCCCAGGCCGCCCAGTGGGATGCCGAGATCCTCACGGTGCCAGCTGACGGCGATGGCACCCTGGTCACCTTCAGTGAACAGGAAATCAAGACAGGGCGGAAGGTGTTCAACGTCAGCTGCGGCACCTGCCACGCCGGCGGCATCACCAAAACCAACCAGAATGTGGGCTTGGATACTGAAACGCTTGCCCTGGCCACACCAGCCCGTGACAACGTTGCGTCTCTCGTGGATTACCTGCAAGACCCCACGTCCTATGACGGGGAATACAGCATCGCCGACTTGCATCCCAGCATGCGCAGCCGCGATCTCTATCCCGCCATGCGCGATCTCACCGATGAGGATCTTCGCTTGATGTCTGGATACATCCTTGTAGCCCCCAAAGTCTTGGGTGTTGAATGGGGCGGCGGGAAAATTTACTTCTAATCTTTTGATTAGATAATCACTCCACACAAAGAATCGGCCGAGGGCCTTAGGACAACCTGAGGCCCTTTATTTATGCATCGATAACGCATGTCAGCCAGCGACAAAAGCATCCCGAAGCTTGAGCCGAATATTTCCAACAACGAGACCAACCAAAGACTAAAACGACAAGCCGATAAACACATATCAACCTACTTTAAACAAAATGTTACCACCTTGCGAAACAAAAATTTTAATCAGACTGCCTAACAATTCAAGATAAATTAACTCCAGCAAAAGAAATTTGGAGTCTCTTCAACAATGCTGTCTTCCACGTCAGTCATCACAAGCTTTGGCGGTGAACGCGAGACGAAGCCTTCTATCTCATTCAAGAGTGGACAGACTCAATCATCCAAGTCCGCAGCACTTAGCAATAGCGAATTCCAGCGAAGACAGTGCGAGGGAATGAAACTAGCGATCGGCCCTCGCCTGCACGATCAATGCGGGACCAAAGTCACTTTCGAGGAATTTCCAGACATCTCTCAGGAGGCACTAGAAAACGCGATAAGCGCTGCCTATCAACACGTCTATGGCAATGCACATGTCATGGACAATGAGAGATCCACGTCTCTTGAAGCACAATTAAGAGATGGTCGCATTTCGATTCAAGATTTCGTGCGTGGGCTCGCAAAATCCGATTTCTACAAGAAAAACTTTTACGACACATGCTCACCAGAAAGAACGATTGAGCTTGATCTCAAACATCTTTTAGGCAGAACACCTCATGATCAACGAGAGGTTGCGGAATACATTCAAATCCAAGCATCAAAAGGGCATAATGCTGTGATTGATTCAATAATTGACTCAGCTGAATATTCAGAAACCTTTGGACGGCACACTGTTCCCTACATGAGATCCTGGCTTTCGCAAGCAGGCACAGCCCAAGCGGCCTTCAACAGAACTGCTGCGATCTGCCTTGGATATGCATACAGCGACAAAGCTATCGGAATCAGCTCAACGCTAAGCAACGGCTTAAAAACAGGTCACGCCGATAGTATTGCGTTCCCGCATGCGTCAAAACTAAATTTCAGGGGATCAAGCTTAATCCTCAAGGGAGGGAAGCCACCTGTATTGGTCAGCAAACTCGGCACGATTTTAACGATTGCCTGTTTAATCGAAGTGAGCAGAATCATTCTCACGATTGCAGCAAGCGCTATAACTTCTTAATCGGTTTTTCGAAATATAGGCCCTGGACAAAGCCTCCAGGGCCTATGATCTCCACAAAAAGTTAATTCTCAATAGCACATCAGTCTTAAAAGAAGAGGCTCTATAGACAAAGCAAAGAGCCTAGATTATTTCAATGTGGGGAGTCTCTTCGATGCGAGCTTTTTGCATATTTGCACTCGCAAGGGTATTCAAGCAAAACAAAAGCCTGGAGAGTCTTCAATCGCATCAGCAGATCCCAGCTTTTATCGCTGACCAATTTAGAAGAGGTCAATAAAGACTCAGGCAAGAGAATTCCACCGAGCTCGAAGCAAAAAGAATGGAAGCACTGACCTGGTAAAATCCTCCAAATCACTCAATCAAGTTACGTAAAAATATTTATGAGACTTTAAGAGTGGTTGGGTTCTACAGCACTAAATCCATGGCGAAAGGTTTCTGGATTCTTACAGGCAACATTCACACTCCTCTTGGGATGGTTCCCTATATTAAGCAATTCACCTCTTGGCTCCCAAAAGTTGGGGCTCGGATGCTCGTTCGCGATCTTCAGGGTGATGTACGCGAAGGAGCACCAGGCTCAGTCAATATTATTGTTGAATTCAACTCAAAAGAGGATGCCGTCACTGCTTATGAGTCGAAAGAATACCAAGAACTGATTGATTTAAGAACTCAACATTCAGATCTTAACCTCACCATTACAGAAGAACTTATTGACTAAAAGAAGCTTCAAGCGAATCAAATTTCTTATTTAAGACATCGCTTCTTTCCAATTCAGCTCAAGAGATGCAACCAAGCACGCTCACTGACCATACTCAAAAAGCCTATTGAAACTTGACCTCTTCTATCATCCTCCAAGAGGATTCACGCCCTAAGCAATTCAGAGTGAATTTCCAAAAGACCTTATGCCATTGCATTGGAGTGATGTCTTCATGCTCTCTTTGCGATCCAGCAAGCATTTCTCGAATCAACTAAGTTTGATCTCATTGCATCCAGCCAACGAATCAAACCTTGGTTGGGCCTCCAACTTTTAATTCGTTGGCTTGTCCGCTGCGTCAGGAGACGAAGGTGAATGATTCGAAGGAACCATTGATTTTGGCTGACGGCTGTACCACCACTCCTGCAACTCTGGCGTCAATCGCATCGAAAAGAGTGTCAGCAAAGTCGAAGTTGGACGAGAACCAGGCTGGAGCAGCTCAACGGAATAGGAAGGACAGCGCCTGGACGCCAGATCTGCCACAAAACGACGACCAATTCGGCGCCAACTCGGCTCCTTGCTACGCCAAGCCAAACGACAACAAGGCCAAGGCAACTCCTCACGGTCAAACAAACGGCAACAAGGACCTATCACCCGAAAGCTGTACTGCCCTCCTGGACTGGCATGCACCGTGCCATGCCCAAGCAATGCTTGAACATCAGACCGAAGCGCAGGAACAGGTGTCAAAGCGATGGTCGAAAACTTAAAACTGCATTCACATTAAAAAGCCACCCCTAGGGGTGGCTGGAAAGATCTCTCATGAGACGTCTTCAGATGAAGACGGAAGGGCTCAATACAGCTCTTCTTCAGCGTGGGTTTTGATGGTGCAATCTGAAGTGGGGTAGGCCACACAAGTCAAAACGAAACCAGCTTCGATCTGGTCGTCGTCCAGGAAGCTCTGATCAGACTGATCAACAGTGCCGGCAGTGAGTTTGCCTGCACAAGTGGAGCAGGCTCCTGCACGGCAGGAATAGGGCAAATCAATGCCCTGCTCTTCAGCAGCATCGAGGATGTACTGATCGTCAGGAACTTCGATGGTCTTGTTGAGGCCTTCGCTCTCGCTGACCAGGGTGACCTTATAAGAAGCCATGGATGGATGTAATGCGCAGAGATCGGGGTTGATCTGAATCTGCTGGACCGGATACTTCTACATCGGACAGACGCCGTGATACAGGATTCATCAGGGTTTTCTGTCCAAGCCCAATCTAAGACGAGGCATTGATAAGCAGGACTTATCGATGAAGGTGTTTGATTTCTAGGAGGCCCCAGCGTCCTTGCTGAGCAATTGGCCTTGCCTGCCAACCAGATTCAGCCAAAACCTGAATGAGCCGAGGAGCCTGATCAACCAAAAGGCCGCTAAGAAGACCGCGGCCCGTTAACTTCAAGACAGACTCAAATTGTGGAGCCAAGGCTTCGATCACCGGAGCAAGGATGTTGCACAGAAGCAAATCCGCCGCGACTCCTTGCAACAAAACCTGAAGTGTATCGATAGATCCATGACCAACAGTGAGTTGCGCGGCCTGGTGTCCATTGAGCAACAAGTTATCCGTCGTTGCTCGAACCGCAAGAGAGTCGGTGTCTGCAGCAACCACCTCTTGAGCTCCTAGGGCCAATGCTGCCAATCCCAAAACTCCGCTACCACAACCCAGATCGGCCACTCTCTGATTAAGCGGTGTCTTGGCCTCAAGAGCCTCAAGGCAAAGACGGGTCGTTGGATGACTACCTGTACCAAAAGCGCTGCCAGGATCCATCTTCACGACCAGGCGGGATTGGTGCTCATCGGGAACATCCAGCCAGGCCGGGAGGATCAACAAATGCTTGCCAACAGGATCCGGTTGCCAGTGTTTTTTCCAGCTATGACTCCAATCCTGGTCTTCCAATTGCTCCCAAAGTGGCTGTGCCAACTCAAGCCCGAATGTCTCAGCCATCGGGCGAAGGCTATTCAGCAACTGATGACGCTGATCTTGAGGCCACTCGGAAGACGGGAGCCAAGCGAGCAAAGTGAGCTGATCAGGGGATTCCGGGGCATGTTGCACAGCCACTCGATGCAGCCCTAAGGACTTCAGCTTCCAGAGGAGAGATTCCTCAAGCACAGGATGCAGAGGAAGGGATAAGCGCCACCACATCACAGCGTGACGGGATGAGCTTGCTGGATGCCATTGATGTTGTGGATGGTGGCCAACAAAGCGGGCGGGATCGGATCATCAATACTGAGAACCATCACCGCATCACCACGCACGATGCGGCGCCCCACCTGCATCGAAGCGATATTGACGTTGTGCTCTCCGAGTAGCGAGCCCAGATGTCCAATGATGCCTGGCATGTCTCGGTGCCTCGTAAACAGCATGTGGCGACTGGGAGGAACATTCAGAGGAAATTCATCAATACTCGTGACGCGCAAATCACCATCTGCGAAGACCGCACCAGTCACGCTGTGTCCTCCCTGACCACCGCGGGTGGTGAGCTGCAGCGACCCACCGGCAAAATCGCGACTGGCATCGTCCTTGACCTCAAGCACGTGAATGCCACGGCCCTTAGCCTCCAAGGATGCATTCACGTAGTTGATTCGATCCCCAAGCGCGCTGCTCAGCATGCCCTTCAGAGCAGCTACAACAAGCGGTTGAGACGGATGGCTGGCGAATTCACCTTGCAGACGCACCTCCAATTCCTGAATCTGCCCGCCATTAAGTTGACTCACCAGTAAGCCAAGAGTTTCCGCCAGCTGAAGATGAGGCTTTAGTTGCTCCATGATCTCGGCACTGAGCCCGGGAATATTGACAGCGCTACGGGCTGGCAGCCCCAGCAAAACATCACGAATTTGTTCGGCAACATCGACCGCCACATTTTCCTGAGCCTCTTCCGTAGAAGCTCCAAGGTGAGGAGTCAGCACGAGCCCTCGTTCCACAGCTCGCAAAGGAGAATCTTTAGCCAAAGGCTCAGATGCAAACACATCCAGTCCGGCTCCAGCGATCACACCGGACTCAATCGCTTCAGCGATCGCCGACTCATCAATGATTCCGCCCCGGGCACAATTGACAATCCGTGCTGTGCTCTTCATCGTCCGAAGCAACTCTGCATTCACCAGATTTTCTGTGTCAGGTGTTCTTGGAATGTGAAGGGTGATGTAATCAGCCTGCTGAAACAGTGCTTCAAGAGTGGTCAATCGAACCTGCATCTGCTGTGCACGCTCTGAAGAGATAAAAGGATCAAACGCGATCACTTCCATTCCCATCGCTTTTGCCACGCGAGCAACGTGAGAACCGATTTTGCCCAAGCCCACCACGCCAAGAATTTTTTTATAAAGCTCATTGCCCACATATTTTTTGCGATCCCACGCTCCAGACCGCATCGAACCATGGGCTTGCGGAACATGGCGAGACACGGAAAGCAACATCGCAAGCGCATGCTCCGCAGCTGCGATGGTGTTGCCTTCGGGTGAATTGACCACCAACACCCCGCGTTGTGTAGCGGCAGGTACATCGACGTTGTCAACACCTACACCGGCACGCCCGATGATGCGCAAACGATCAGCAGCCTCAATGACATCGGCTGTGACCTGGGTCCCGGATCGAATCATCAGTGCTTCGTAATCACCGATAATCGATTTGAGCTCTTCCGGCGCAAGTCCCGTGCGGTAATCAACCTGAGCAACTTGGCCAAGGATGTCGAGCCCCGCCTGGTCAATGGGGTCTGAAACGAGAACTTTTGTCATCCAGCGGCGGAAGAGAGCCACCTCTGACTGTAGAGATCAGCCTGCAGATTCTCTTTTCACTGTCTGCCAGCCCGAACAGATTCAAAAGACACAGTTGCAGGAGACAATGAGAGCTCGGCTGCTGCTTTTTCATGCCTGTTTGCGTTCTGGTTCTCAATGAGCGCACGAGTGCCGACCGTCTTCGCCTGTCGCTTCAGGAACTCGGCACGCCATTGCTGAGAGTGGCCCTGGTAGCACCCTCCCCAGATCAAAGGACTGGATCACAGCACGATGAGGTCCCTTCGTCTTCTGATCTCCCAGCTGAAGCATTAGACGAAGTCGAACTACTGAATCCCAATTTGACTCGTCGTCGGCGTCAGAAATCAATGGCGCGCTGGTTGATGCCCTTCGGTTTTTTCGCCGGAATTACTTTTACCCAAATCACTACTCTTGAGACATTTGCACGCTTTGGTCCCTGGGGTGCTGCATTCATGGGTGGCCTACTGGGCATGGGATCAGGCCTCATGGGCAGCTATGCCGCCGCAGCGAGCGTCCCCTCAGAGAATGAGGATGGAGTCAGGATCCTTCGAAATCGTCATCTAGATGGCTACTGGCTACTTCTCCTGGAGACCAGGCCAGGGATCGAACTGCCGTGGCAAACCGTCCAAAAGGCACAACCCCAGCAAGTCGTTCGCCTTAGCGAACTATGAGTCTCCCTCGCGACGATCTCCTGCGGTTATGCAGGAATCGCACAACCATGGCCGCGTTGATTGACATCGCAGAAGACGTTCTGCGCACCTGGCAACCGCAATGGAGCCCCTTCTTAGACGCGTTAATGCTTGAGGAGGTCAGCCACCTCGACACACTGGCAGAACTGCAGATCAGCCGTTATGGCGGTTATTTAGGAGCAGAACGGAAGCGGTTACTCATCCAACATGCAGAATCAACAACACAAGAACAGCTCCCATGCCCTCTGGCAGGTCTCAACGTGGAGGGGAACTTCCTCTTTGACCCCACCACTCCAGATGAAATTCGTCAGGCATTAGAAGACATTGGCGTTGCTGGCGAGAGTCTCGGTGATATTTGGATCCGTGGGGACAGAGGTGCTCAGGCTATTGGCACACCAGAGGCGGTGAACCTGCTGCAAGGACGACGAGCCAATCTTCGCGATGTTGTCATCGTCTGCGAATCCTTGCCACTCGAGGATCTTCAATGGCCTGTTCAAAGAGCCACTCGACGTTTCAGCAGCGTAGAAGCCTCCTGCAGACTTGACGCTATCGCCTCTGCAGGCTTTGGGATGTCTCGATCGAAAGTTGTCAAACAAATCAAAGAAGGACGTTTAAGGCTTAATTGGGAGCCAGTTCGGCACGCAAGTCGAGATTTAAAAGTTGGAGATCGCCTGCAACTTCAAGAAAGAGGCAGCATTGAAGTCATGAACATCGAACGCACGAAACGAGAACGATGGCGCGTCGACATCCTCCGGAATTAAGAAAGCTGAGTTGGATAGGCACGTCAACTGCTAACTTCAGGCACTGGTTGATGCAAGTGCAACAACCACTCATCTCACAAGACAAATTTGAGAGTTGGGGCGATTAGCTCAGAGGTAGAGCACTACCTTGACACGGTAGGGGTCACTGGTTCGATTCCAGTATCGCCCACTTCCCTTTAGGGACAGGAGTAGGCCAATGGCAAGGAGCTTGATCGTGGGGCTTGGACGCTCCGGGATCGGAGCAGCGCGCCTCCTTCATGCCCAAGGCCATCACGTTGTTGTGATTGAGAGCGATGCTGGTCCCGAACAACAAGCGAAAGCGCAACAACTGAGAGCTCAGGGCATCCAGATTGAACTGGGATGTCCCCTCCAGCTATCTAGCTTTACGCAATGGATTGATCAGATTGAGCAAGTCGTGATCAGCCCAGGAATTCCTTGGGACCATCCCACTTTGATGCGACTGCGGGATCAAGGGGTGACCGTGAAGGGAGAAATGGCGGTGGCATGGCAAGCCCTGCAAGATTCTCCTTGGATTGGAATCACCGGAACGAATGGAAAAACGACCGTGACGCATCTTTTACATCACGTTCTCAATCAAGCTGGGTTGCATGCGCCAATGGCCGGGAACGTTGGACATTCAGCTGCCGAATTAGCACTGCAATGCATGGATCAATCGCAAACCAAACCTGATTGGATTGTGATGGAGATGAGTAGTTACCAAATCGAATCAGCCAATGAGATATCACCACAAATCGGGATTTGGACAACGCTGACCCCCGACCATCTGGATCGACACGGTTCAATCACTGCCTACAGAGCCATCAAGCAAGGACTTCTTGAACGCTCTAAGTATGCAGTTCTCAATGCCGACGATGCTTATCTTCAAAGCAGGAGGGCGCATTGGCCAAAGGCTCAATGGGTCAGCGCAGCCCCTACCAAGAGTGAGCCATCAGGCCTTGAGCTGTGGATTAATCAAGCTGGTCAAGTGTGTAGGAAAAACGGTCCACTCTTCCCAGCGAACGCACTCTCTATGCAAGGAGATCACAATCGTCAAAACCTGCTGATGGTTACTGCAGCAGCATTGCAAGCCGGAGTAGATCCTTGCGCGATCGAACGTGGGTTTCGCAGTTTTCCAGGAGTGCCCCATCGTCTAGAAGGCCTGGGAACACTTCATGGCATGAGTGTGTTTAATGACAGCAAAGCCACGAATTACGACGCGGCTGCCGTTGCGCTTCAAGCCGTGCCTGCTCCAATTGTGCTGCTTGCCGGTGGACTCTCCAAACAAGGGGATGCCAGTGGTTGGCTTCAGCTCGTGCAAGATCGAGTTTGCACCATTGCACTGTTCGGAAGTGATCGAGACATCTTGCTGAACATGATTCAAGACTTCGGGTACACAGGGACAGTGACATCCCACCAAAAAATGGAGGATGCCTTGACTGCAGCCATCGAATTCGGACTCAATCACAAGGCATCCTCGCTGCTGCTATCGCCCGCCTGCGCCAGCTTCGATCAATACAAAGATTTCGAAGCCAGAGGCGATCATTTCAAGGGAATGATTAAGCAATACTCCCAAGATTGATCAACTGATCAAAGCTGATGCATGCCACGCTATTGATGATCAGATCAGGATCAAAAACACCAATCATCCCTTTAAATTCACCAGCAGGCGCAAAACTTCAACTGCAATCTCTGCCCTTATGAATTCGCAACCCTTGAGGCATCCAAGGAACACAAGTGCAGGAGAATCAAAACCTCCTAGAACAGTTTAATGAAAGCGTCTAAACTACTGCTCTGTTTAACCATTTTTCTGTTAATAGCCTCCTGCGAATCCAAGGGGTCAAGAGATAAAAAGATTTGCGCTCTTTACGAAGAGGACAAGATTGATGCCGTCAAAGCACTAGACTCCCTAGGCCTTAAGCCGAATGAGAATGGCGGAAGATTTAAACCAGTGGAGCTTTTCTGCGGCAAATTCAAAGTAACCAATTAAAGCAGAAAAACAGCAGGCACCAAACAGTCATTAACGCTGCAGAGCAAGCAAACAACAACTTCATTACTTTAACCAAGAGGAGGAGACACTTCTTCCCAGAACGAGAAAATCAATCCAACACGCACTCTTCTCTACAACAACAAGAAAGTCAAGCCAAAGCAATAACAGAACCACAATAATCAAAGAGCCTAAACGAGGTCTTGGCTATGAATGGACCTGAAGCATCAGCCTCTTAGCCGGTACCTAGCAGCCATTTTTATTATAAAATTTGTTCCAGCACAGGGAGGACGTTGCCCTTGCAAAATTCACGCCAATACACTTTAGCCAAGCAGAATGTACATTAAGAAATTTTACCAGGACGGCAATTCTCAAACAATCCAATCACCGTGCTATAGCAAACACTTTACCACTTGCGCCTCTTGACATGAGTAACTCCTCATATTGGCTAATGAAAAGTGAACCCAATGTGTACGGTATTGAGCACCTAAAAGAAGAAAAGACTACTTTATGGGACGGCATCAGGAATTACCAGGCTCGCAACTTTATGCGCAGGATGAAGATCGGAGATCAAGCATTTTTTTATCATTCCAATTGCAAACCTCCCGGCATTGTTGGACTGATGGAGGTCACAGAAATTGGCCTTGTCGATCCTACACAGTTCGATTCTAGTTCTAAATATCACGACCCCGCCTCCAAAAAAGATTCTCCTCGCTGGGATTGTGTACGGCTTGTCTATTGCGGACAATTTGAAAATATGCTGTCGCTTAATCAGCTACGAGAATTCTACGACGTCGATAAACTTGCCGTCATTCGCAGAGGAAATCGGCTGTCCATACTTCCGGTTGACACAGACATCGCGATGGATTTACTAAAGAGACTTGGACCGCTTAAATGATCCGGTCGCAAGGATTCCTGCCGAGCGACTTCCTCTCACGACGATTATTCCAAGAGCCTGGATTGGCTTTAGCACAGCTCCATGGTCATTCATTGGGCTCACAGCCCTGATACTGATCAGCCTGATGGGCCTAGGCGTGATGGCACGAGATCTGCAACTCAGCAACAATGCTCTTCTACAGCGTGCTGGCGATGTTGTGCTGGTGATGGCTTTTATCGTTCCTCTGTCTCCTCTATTGGCTCTTCTACAACTGGCCGATGAAAGTCTTCCAGGAGGAGTCAACAGTGATCCCCAAGGACCTAATAAAAGACGCCGATTTCACTGGCTGCTTAAACAAACTTTTGGACTATTGATTTTAGAAGGCCTCATCGCTATAGGAGCAATCAGCACTATTCATCTTTTGAGTCAATTGTTAGCACCTCACAGCGGTGTACTGGCCAGCATGGTTGTTGTATTGGGTGGTATAGGGATTGCTATTTGGTTAATTGGCCAGGTTCTCGCTATTCCGCTGCTCATTCACCATGGTCATCGTCCCCTCCGGGCGATGGAGCACAGCCGAAAACTAGTTCAAAGGAATCGCCTCAAAGTACTGGCTCTAATGGGACTTCTTCTGGGCATTAATTTAATCGGCCTCATGGCTGCAAGTCTTGGACTTCTCCTCAGCCTTCCCTACAGCGCCCTTTTAGTGATGGCAAGCTGCCGGACTCAAACACCATGGCCTAGGGAGTCTCGTCGAAACATTTCACCGACATAAAGGCGGGTCAGTTCTCGAGATTCGACACCATTCTGAACGAGAAATCCAGCTAGAGCAGCCTGAACCAGTCTGTACTGATCCCAATTCGGACAACGCTCGATAAATGCCGACATGGCCTGATGCAAAGGCAAAGGCAAATTGGTGTGAAAACTAACGATGTCGCCTGACAGAACTGATTCCAAAGGAGTTTCGTGTGGACCCAGTGCTGAGGAAGGAACGCCCACCTCTGCTTCTAGCTGACCTTGAACCACACTGTTCTCCGCATTTGCTCGGCATGAATATATGCCTAGTTATCCACAAGCACAACCGCCCAACAGAAAGCAAGAACCAATCCAATCTCAACAATTCCCACCATGAGATTGAGACTGTCAGGCCTGTTCAGGACTGGAACGGCTCAACAAACACGGTTGAAGCCAACTCCGCAAGAGCGACGACAGAACAAATTTAAATTCAACACTTTTCCACAGACTGAAGCCCTTAGCCAGCAAACAGCAACCCAGCCTGTGGAAAAGCTGTGAACAGCCACCCTTCGGAAGGTGGAGAAATCAATAAAACCTGATCCATCAGAAGAAATAATCAAAATATCAATCCCACACAGTTCTCAAAGCAGCCAGGAAAGCCTGAGCGGCAGGAGCAGGCCAGGCGCACTCCAGACCTCGCCGCTGCTCTCCAATTCCTTGAAGAATTACCTGCAGGGACCAGCGATCTCGGGTGCCATCAAGACAGCCCCACCACTCATGGTGTTGCAACTCCAAACGGATGGATTCTTCTGACATCAACTGAACTCGAATCAGCTTGAGTTGATGCTCGAGCTCCACGAGAAGGCTATACAACTCCTTGACTTCCACCTCTGTGAGCTCGACAGCCCATTGCTCCCCTCCAATGAGAAAGGGGAAACCCTTACGGCTTAAATCGTAGGCGAGCCTCCAGCCTGGACCCTCCTGTTGGATCATCCAGGCAAGAGATCAGGCTGATCCTGCTCATCGGAGAGCTCAACAATTGCACGATGAACAGGTTTGACACTCGATTCTTCAAGCAGCCCATCAAAATCATCGAATCGACGTTGCTTGGCGCGAAAAGCAATCTTGACGGTCGTCAAATAACGATTGGTGGACTGGCGAATCAGGCTTTCGCCTCGTTTGGCAAGGTCTCTTGAGTCCACACCTGCAGAAATCATTTTGAATCACTCACTCACTGTAGATCTTAAGTGAGTAGATCGCTCCGAAACGGAACTTGCATTGGATAAGCACGATGGGGACGACCCTGGACTCGCAAAACGATCTGACGGCCTAAGCCCATGGCAACGAGAGGACGTCTGAGATGACTCAGCAAACCACTCACTTCTTCAAGATGTTGGCTGTCAACACATTCAATGCGAATGCAGCCCCAACTTCGGGACATGCGGCAATCGCGCAGCGGTTCTAATTCAGCTTCTATATCTGGATCCTCTCTATAAAAAGAAAACACCAGGCGTCTCAACCGATCCATCAATGGCCCCATAGTCTTTATCTCTTATCAAGATGCCTATGGCTGAGGATCAGCCCCCACAGCACGAACAAAACCTTCATCTTTCCTCTCAAGGAACCCTTGCGATCGATCTAGGAAGCACCAATACGGTGGTGGCCTTTCATGACGGAAGCGCATCGTCGCCTGAACTCCTTGATCTTTCACCGATTAGTCAACGACCTGGGGAGGTTCCAAGCCTCATTTGGAGTAGCGCTCCTGACAATCAACAGCCTCTGGTGGGCCGACAGGTTCTCGAATGCGGACTCTCTCATGAGTCTTCGCTTGATCTCCATCGTGACTTCAAACGTTGGATTGGAGTTTTAGATCAGTCCAATCTTCCTTCACATCCGCTCAGCCCCGAACAGGCTGGCGAAATCCTCTTGCATCAAATCTGGGAGCATCTGCCAACAACATTGTCAGTCAAGCGGCTGGTGCTAACGGCTCCAGTGGATCAAGCGCTCGGGTATCGCCAATGGTTGTTAAAAGCATGCGCAGCGCTTCCGGTTGATGAAGTTGCTCTCGTGGATGAACCAACCGCTGCTGCCATGGGTGCAGGTCTCCCTGCAGGATCCAAGCTGTTGGTGGTGGATCTCGGTGGTGGCACTTTGGACCTATCCCTAGTTGCTCTAGAAGGAGGCGAGGGAAGAGCTGCTCCATTGGCTCAGCTTCTGCGCTTCAAAGGACGAGACCTAAAAAACAGTAAGCAAACCATCCGTTCCGCAAGGGTGCTAGGGAAAGCTGGTATTTCCATTGGGGGAAGAGATCTCGATCATTGGATCGTTGATCACCTGTGTTCAAAGGATCAAAGCCTGATCCTCCACAATCAGATCAGCCTTCTGAATGCGGCTGAACGATTGAAATGCCGCCTCAGCAATCCCAGGATCGGAGAGAAAGAGACCATCAATGAGATAGCTAGCGACATTCACCTCTCCAATCCGATCACCTTGTCCCTCAATCGCAAACAATTCCATGAGCTTCTCGAACGCCGCGGATTGCTCAAGGTGCTGGAAGGACTCCTAGATCGAACTCTGGCCTCTGCTCGCCAGCATGGTTGCCGATTAGAAGATCTAAACGCAGTCGTAGCTGTTGGCGGTGGCGCCCAGCTGCCGTTGATACGTCAATGGCTTTCAGAGACCATGCATCCAGTCCCATTGCTGACTCCTCCACCCATTCAAGCCGTTGCCACCGGTGCTCTCAAACTTACCCCTGGGGTTCGAATCAGAGATCTTCTCCAAAAAGGGGTGTTTTTGCGTTGCTGGGATCGTCGTCGTAATGCACATCACTGGCATCCATTATTTCTGAGCGGCCAACCATGGCCCTCTCTTCAACCATTAGTCCTGATTCTGAGCGCCAGCCGCAACGATCAAGAAGAGCTTGAGCTTCTGCTGGGTGAACCCCTTGGCGAAAAGCGACATGAAGTGGTGTTCATCCAAGGGCTGCCCACAATCAGGGAGAACAACAACGTTCCCGAAACTATCAATCCACTATCCCAAAAAAGAATTGTTCTTGATCTCAAACCTCCAGGCCAGCCTGGCGAAGACTGTATGCGACTCTCTTTTCATCTAGACGAAAATGCGAACCTCGTCCTGAGCGGTCATGATCTAAGAACCGGTGTAGAAATCGAACCTCGTCACCTGTTAATTGTGCAGTGAACGGTCCGTCCACACATCATTGAGACTCCTTCCTCAGATCCATAGAAAGGAGTCCTTATAGAGAGGCTTTGGACTTTGGCGCTGCGTCGCCACCTGCCCCACTTTTGGATCAGCGTGACCCTTGGCGGAGTCGCAGTGCTTTGTGCTGGAGCTTATTTGTGGGAGCAACAGCTACCGCGAAAATTGAGTATGGCGCTAGCACACGATGACTTGCCAGCCTGCCTACGTTATGCAGAGCAATTGGCAGCGTTGCGTTGGCTTGGTCAGGAAGCCCCTGAAGAACTGGCCATTTGTCGCCGAAGGCTGGCTCAGCAAACCTGGGATCAGGCTGATCCTGGTGAAGCTTTGCTACTCCAGGAGAAGCTTGTCAATTCAGGTGTTGGCTCCCCACTGCAGAACGAGCGTGATCAAAAGCAGCTGAGACTCTGGCGTGATGAATTGCGCGAGCAGGCCCTGTCACAATTTCGCGCTGGCAACCTCACCAAGGCTTTGACCCTACTGCGTCCGCTGGAGAAGCACGATGGAAGACAAGGGAGTCGTCTAAGTGACAGTCTCCAAGAAAGTTGGAACCGCAATCGTCTTGAGCTTGAAAAGCTGAACGAGCACGTCACCCAAGAACGATGGTGGGAAGCTCTAAGCGCTCTGAATCAGCTTGATCACCCCTGGTGGCAACAACAAGCCAAACCGATACGTCAGAAGGTTGAGCAGGCCATTGACGATCTACGTGATCAAAAAGAACACCACAGTCACGGAGCCATGCCGGCGCATACCGTGGCTAGAGATCAATTGAATGATGCAGTAGAAGCCCATCTCAGTGCAGGACTGGCTCCCTGGGACGCGTTCATGGCGGGATGCTCCGATCTTGGCGGCACCATCATCGAAGACGGCCCAGAAACCCTTTGTCGGGCGGAATGATTAAGGCAACTCTCCTGCTCTCCGTGAGACAATCACCTGACTTGAACGGACGTCCATGCAACCGGGTGACAAGGTTGTTGTCTCCACCAGTGTTGTGGTTTTCAACCACCCCCAACATCGCGGAGAGAGTTTTGATATGGAAGGGATAGAGGGAGAAGTGTTCAAGGTGCTCGACAAATGGAATGGACGTCCGATCAGCCCAACACTTCCAGTTGTTGTGGCTTTTGGCAGGTATAAAGCTCACTTCCGAGCAGACGAACTCGCTCCAGCTGCTTAAGGAAGTGCCTCAGCAATCAGGGTTGTTTTCTGATAATCGTCGAAGGAAAACTCCTTCCTCTCCATCTAGCCCAAGCAAGCGCAACTCAACGGTTTCCGATCGACGTGTCGGAACAACCCTGCCGCAAAAGTCAGGCTGGATTGGCAATTCTCGATGACCTCGGTCCACCATCACAAGGAGAAAGACTCGGCGCGGTCTACCCCAAGCTTGAATCGCTTCTAATGCTGCTCTGACAGTCCTCCCTGTAAAAACCACGTCATCAACTAACACCACATCCCTTCCCTCAACACTCACGGGAAGATCAGTGGCCTGCACCATGCGAACTCCTACTCGACCCAAATCATCGCGATGGAATGTGGGGTCAAGGGTGCCGGTGGAAATAGCATGACCGCTCTGATCCTTTAATGAGTGCGCAAGTACACCAGCTAATTGCACGCCCCTGGTAGGGATCCCTAAGAGAAGCAGAGATTCAACCGAGGTCACCGACTCCAACACCTGAGACGCCAGACGGGTCAGAGTCTTCCTTAACTCCTCTTCGGAGAGGATTTCAATTCGATCATCCCCGATGTCGCTAGCTGCCATAACTTTTTGGAGTTCAGTGTATGAACGTTTTTTGCCAGCCCGATCAGCTTTTGCGAACCGAACAGGTATCAATCAGATCCTTTTGGACAATAGGGAGGTAACTTGAATCCGTGGAGGGTCTTAAGAACTGAGATTAACGAGTGAACGTACCGAACAACATCGAAGGAAATTGTCTCCGCAGCGATTCAGTTGCCCCTGTGGTTCTTGCGATTCTTGATGGCTGGGGGATTTGTGACTCAACTCAGCACAATGCCATCCGCACAGCATCCACACCCATCATCGATGCGCTCTGGCATGCATACCCCCACGCTTTGATTGAAGCGAGCGGATCGCATGTGGGGCTGCCCGACGGTCAGATGGGCAATTCAGAAGTCGGACATCTGACCATCGGGGCTGGTCGAATCATCCGCCAAGAGCTTGTGCGCATAAGCGAAACAGTAAGAGAACAACAGCTTTGCAGTACCCCAGCTCTTCAATCACTCGCAGAACGTTTACGCAGGACAGGTGGCACGCTTCATCTGCTTGGTCTGTGTTCCGATGGCGGAGTCCATAGTCACGTTGACCACTTATGTGGACTTCTCGAATGGGCAGGATCAGAAGGCCTTGAGAATGTGGCAATCCATGCCGTAACTGACGGGCGAGACACACCAACCCAAAGCGCACCAAAGCACTTAGCCAAAGTGGAAAGTGCTATCAAACGTTATCGAACCGGTCGAATTGCAAGCCTCTGCGGACGGTACTGGGCGATGGATCGGGACCATCGATGGGAGAGGACTGAACGGGCTTATTCCCTTCTTACCGATCCAAATTGGGAATGTACCGGGAATGATCCTTTGTCCGTTCTGACACGCAGCTACACGGAAGGCATCACCGATGAATTCCTTGAACCTGTTCGCCTCTCCGATGACCCTCTACGCGACGGTGACGCGCTGGTGATGTTTAATTTCCGACCTGACCGAGCCCGACAGATCATCCAAGCACTCACACTTCCAGAGTTTGAAGGCTTCACTCGGGTTCACCAACCATCGCTGGAGGTAGTGACATTTACGCAATACGAAACCGATCTGCCGGTCTCAGTTGCGTTTCCACCCGAATGCCTCGATCAACTTCTGGGGCAAGTCGTTGCTGATGCCGGTCTCAAGCAATACCGCACAGCCGAAACCGAGAAATATCCCCATGTCACCTATTTCATGAACGGCGGCATTGAACAACCCCTTAGAGGCGAAAAAAGACATCTAGTTCCTTCGCCCCGCGTTGCCACCTATGACCAAGCTCCTGAGATGTCAGCAGATTCGCTCACCGAAAGCTGTGTTGCAGCAATCAAACAGGGAGAACACTCCTTGGTCGTTATTAACTACGCCAACCCCGACATGGTGGGACATACAGGCAATATGGAGGCTGCAACAAGGGCAATTGAAACCGTTGACCGTTGCATCGGAAAACTCCTTGATGCCGTTGGTCAGATGGGTGGCACCTTGCTAATCACTGCAGACCATGGGAACGCAGAACTCATGCAAGGGCCTGATGGTCAAGCCTGGACTGCTCACACGACCAATCCAGTGCCTGTCATTTTGATTGAAGGAGAGAAGCGTAAGGTTCAAGGTTTAGGAAATTCCATTCGGCTACGCGACAATGGAGGTCTTGCAGACATCGCTCCGACTCTTCTTCAGCTTCTTCATTTGGACAAACCCGAAGCGATGACGGGCACCTCCTTGATTGAACCGATCGAAGCCACAACACCAGCAACGACCAAGCTGCCTCAACCCGTTTAAGTATGATCGATCCATGCTTACGTCTGTTCTCTCCTGGGTTTGGATCGGCAGTGGAGCCGTTCTGATTCTGCTTGTCCTGTTGCATAGTCCCAAGGGGGATGGCATGGGAGGTCTTGCAGCAAGTGGAAGTTCATCGTTCACCAACTCCAGCAGTGCAGAAGCAACGCTGAATCGCATCACCTGGACAACACTTTCTTTTTTCCTTGCCTTAGCCGTCATTCTGAGTGCAGGCTGGCTTAGTTAGTTCAGTCAAATCTCGGACGCCGCTCGTCCGCCAAGACACAACTTAATCCATATTAAGCGCTTGATTAATTTTGCATGTTATGTTCTAACTCCTGAATGTCTTGGATCAAGTGAACATCCCACGGCCTATACTTTTCCAAGCAAATGTCAAGGCTTTCAATTTCTTCTGCTGGGAGAAATCTCAGAGCCACCCTAAGCAGTCCTCGAACAATCAATGATACTGAGTAGCTTCGATTTTTCAGTAATCATTAAGGACTGGTCAAGAGTCTCGCCACACGAAGGCATCTCAACGATGCAAGTTATTTACTGACCAAAGAAAAATATAATTTATAGAGAAGCACATCCATAAAAAAAGCCCCCGGATAAACGGAGGCTTAGGAAGATATAGAGAGTCGGTGATCGATCAGTAGTCGAAATCGCCGCCGCCCATACCACCACCAGCAGGGGCAGAGTCTTTCTTCTCAGGCATGTCAGCCACGATGCACTCAGTCGTTAGGACCATGCCAGCGATAGAGGCAGCATTCTGCAAACCCGATCGGGTCACCTTGGCTGGATCAACAATGCCAGCAGCAAGCATGTCTACGTACTCACCGTTGGCAGCGTTGTAACCCTCGTTGAACGACTTGGACTTGACGTTTTCAGCAACGACAGCACCATTCACACCAGCATTTTCAGCGATGCGCATCAAAGGAGCAGTCAAAGCGGAAGCCACGATGTTCGCACCGATCAGCTCTTCACCAGAAAGATTGGAAGCCGCCCAATCTTCAAGAGTTGGAGCCATGTGAGCCAGGGTTGTACCGCCACCAGGAACGATCCCTTCCTCAACTGCCGCCTTAGTGGCATTGATGGCGTCTTCCAGACGGAGTTTTTTGTCCTTCATCTCAGTTTCTGTCGCTGCTCCAACTTTCACGACAGCAACTCCACCAGCCAACTTCGCGAGTCGCTCCTGCAGCTTCTCTTTGTCATAGGTGGAATCGGTCTCATCCATCTGCTTCTTGATCTGCTCGCAGCGAGTGCTCACAGCCGCCTCGTTGCCTTCGGCAACAATCGTGGTGGTGTCTTTGTTGATGGTGACGCGACGAGCAGTGCCCAACATCTCAAGCTTGGCATTCTCCAGCTTGAGGCCTTGATCTTCGCTAATCAACTGGCCATTGGTCAAAACGGCCATGTCTTCGATCATCGCTTTACGACGATCACCGAAACCAGGTGCCTTAACTGCAGCCACATTGAGCACGCCGCGTAAGCGATTCACCACCAAGGTGGCGAGAGCTTCTTTTTCAATGTCCTCGGCAATAATCAAAAGAGGCTTACCCGTACGAGCAATCTGCTCAAGGACAGGAACCAAATCTTGAACCAAACCGATCTTTTTATCGGTTAAAAGGATATAAGGTTCGTCGAGAACCGCTTCCATCCGTTCGGTGTCTGTTGCGAAATAGGGAGAGATATAACCCTTATCAAAACGCATACCTTCGGTGACCTCAAGTTCGGTCTCCATCGATTTCCCTTCCTCAAGAGAAATCACACCTTCTTTGCCAACTTTGTCCATGGCATCAGCAATCATTTTGCCGACTTCTTCGTCATTGCCAGCAGAGATCGTGCCAACCTGTGCAATCGCGTTACTGTCAGCAATCGGTTTTGCATTTTCTTGAATCTTTCCAACCAAGAAATCAGAAGCTTTATCGATTCCCTTTTTGAGAGTAATCGCGTTGGCACCGGCAGCTACATTGCGCAAGCCTGCCTTCACCATTGCATGTGCCAAGACAGTGGCTGTTGTAGTGCCATCGCCAGCCGCATCATTAGTTTTTGATGCAGCCTGCCTGATCAGAGCAACACCAGTATTTTCGATGTGGTCTTCAAGCTCAATTTCTTTGGCAATAGTGACACCATCATTAATGATTTGAGGTGCTCCAAATTTCTTCTCAAGAACCACATTTCGACCTTTAGGGCCAAGGGTCACAGCAACAGATTCGGCTAAAATGTCGATGCCTTTTTCAAGAGCGCGGCGGGCGTTCTCGTTATAAATAATGCGCTTAGCCATAAGAGGCAATTAAAAGAAAGTGAAGGGAAAATTTGGCCTGTTCTGAGATAACACTCAGTTTGAGTGCTGTGGTTAGCTCACAACAGCGAGGATGTCTTTCTCAGACAGAAGCACGTACTCATCACTACCAAGCTTGATATCAGTACCGGCGTACTTGCTGTAGAGAACTTTGTCGCCAACACCAACTTCTGGAGCCTGACGGCTGCCGTCATCGTTGGATTTGCCAGGACCCACCTGAACAACCTCACCAACTTGTGGCTTTTCTTTTGCTGTATCAGGAAGAAGGATCCCACCTGCAGTTTTCTCCTCAGATTCGGAGATTTTCACAAAGACGCGATCTCCAAGGGGCTTAACGGTGGAGACGCTGAGGGAAACAGCTGCCATAAGTAGTTAAAAAGCGGGAACAGGGCGCTTGGCGCCACTCAAACGACACGAGTTAGCACTCGAAGCCGATGAGTGCCAAACCTAGTTCCGCCAGTAGGTGATGCACCAGCGGTGATCTGTGCGGGTGACCGAACAGGCTGGGCCAGAGCGAGACGGTGGTATGGTTCTGCCGCTCAGGAAGGGATCGTCCTGCTTGCGCTTCCCTCTCACATCTATTTACTTATGGTCGCTGCTGCTCCTGCCTCCACCGGTTCCAAGGGCGTTGTCCGTCAGGTAATCGGACCGGTTCTGGACGTGGAATTTCCAGCCGGCAAGCTTCCCAAAATCCTCAACGCCCTACGTATCGAAGGCAAAAATCCTGCTGGAGAAACGATTGGCCTCACTGCCGAAGTGCAACAACTTCTTGGGGATCACAGAGTTCGTGCCGTTGCCATGAGTGGCACCGATGGACTGGTTCGCGGCATGGAAGCTCTCGATACAGGGTCTCCGATTGCCGTTCCCGTTGGAGAGGCCACATTGGGTCGAATCTTCAACGTGCTGGGTGAACCCGTAGACGAACAAGGTCCTGTAACAACCAAGGTCACTTCCCCCATTCACCGTGAGGCTCCGAAACTTACTGAGCTCGAAACAAAGCCAAAGGTGTTTGAAACTGGCATCAAAGTGATCGATCTCTTGGCTCCCTATCGCCAAGGAGGAAAAATTGGGCTTTTCGGCGGTGCTGGAGTCGGCAAAACCGTGTTGATCCAGGAGCTGATCAACAACATCGCCAAAGAGCACGGTGGCGTGTCTGTGTTTGGCGGTGTTGGCGAGCGCACCCGTGAGGGTAATGACCTCTACGAAGAATTCAAAGAATCAGGGGTTATTAACGCTGATGATCTTTCAAAGTCAAAAGTGGCGCTCTGCTATGGCCAGATGAATGAGCCCCCTGGCGCTCGCATGCGCGTGGGCCTATCAGCTCTGACGATGGCTGAGCATTTCCGCGATGTGAACAAGCAGGATGTTCTCCTTTTTGTTGACAACATTTTCAGATTCGTTCAAGCAGGATCCGAAGTTTCGGCACTGCTGGGTCGCATGCCTTCAGCTGTGGGCTACCAACCCACACTCGGCACGGATGTCGGTGCTCTCCAGGAAAGAGTTGCTTCCACACTGGAAGGCTCAATCACTTCAATTCAGGCGGTCTATGTGCCTGCTGACGACCTGACGGATCCTGCCCCAGCCACAACGTTTGCTCACCTGGATGCCACCACGGTGTTGAACCGCGCTCTTGCGTCGAAAGGTATCTACCCCGCCGTGGATCCACTCGATTCCACGAGCACCATGCTTCAGCCTGCAGTCGTTGGTGACGAGCACTACCGCACAGCCCGTGCTGTGCAATCAACGCTTCAGCGCTACAAGGAACTTCAAGACATCATTGCCATTCTGGGCCTAGACGAATTGTCTGAGGATGATCGCCAGACCGTGGATCGTGCTCGCAAAATTGAAAAGTTCCTCTCCCAGCCTTTCTTCGTAGCTGAAATCTTCACCGGCATGCCTGGCAAGTATGTGAAGCTTGAGGACACCATCAGTGGCTTCAATCAAATCCTTTCTGGCGAACTTGACGCCCTTCCAGAGCAATCGTTCTACCTGGTTGGCAACATTGACGAAGTCAAGGCCAAAGCCGAAAAGATCGCGGCTGAAGCCAAGTGATTGGCATCGGGGCGCTTATGCCCCGAGAATGACCACCGATTTGCCTACCCACTCTCCGCAGCCTTCTTTCCATGTCCCTCACCCTCCGCGTTCTGGCACCAGACCAGAGCGTGTTCGATGGTTCGGCCGATGAGGTGATCCTCCCTAGCACCACTGGCCAGGTTGGCATCCTTCCAGGCCACGTCTCACTACTTGCGGCGCTGGACGTCGGAGTTTTACGCGTCCGTACCAACAGCAATTGGCAATCCATCGCCTTGATGGGTGGATTCGCAGAGATTGAATCAGATGATGTCACTGTTCTCGTGAATTCAGCTGAACTCGGCGTCAACATCGACTCCACTTCCGCTGAAAATGATCTATCAGCAGCTCTCACAGCTGTGACGAAACTCGAAGGCCAACCGTCCTCACCTGACAAAGTGAAAGCACAACAAGTTCTTCAACGAGCAAGGGCACGAGCTCAAGCGAGCAAATCCTCTTAAGTCCAATTTGTAAGATCAACTGTTAATCATTGAAGGCAAGCACTCCAAAAGGGGTGCTTTTTATTTGGGATTGATGGGATTGATGGGATTGATTGCACAGCGCCCTAAGACTTAATTGAATAAAAAAAGCTCCGTCAAAAACGGAGCTTGCCAAGCAGTCATAACTTTTTAGAGCGCCTATCACCAATTCAGGCTGTGCCACAGAAGGTTACATCAGGAAATTTGAGCTTTGCCTCGTCAAGACTCTTACCTTTGCCTTCTTCTTGCCAGTAATTAATGACTTCAGTCGCTTTATTCAGGACTTCAACACGCTCATTATCCGTGATCCAACCTTTGCCCTCCAACTCACTCTTGAGGGTCTCCCAAGCATCCTCTCGAGGCCAGAAAAAATACGCCGTGAGCGGACTAGGGCCACCACCCACAATCTGATCAACAGCTAAAGCAACATTGTCAGGAAGCCAGAGGATCTTCAGGAGGAAGCGTCCTTCGTCGGCTTTTGGGGTGTAACCAGAAGGCACTCCATCGGCATCGATGGTTGCAGAAGCAAGTGCTGCACTGCCACCACGCATCACTGGCCTGCCTTCCTTCGGCTCCTGCTGATGATCTGAGCCTTCACCCTTAGAAGTGGCATCTTCAGCCTGGGAAGCAGCCGCTCCCTGGGGTGCTGCATCAGCTGCTGCCTCTGTAGCGACCTCCTGGTCGACGGCAGCGCCTTCGGAAACCGTCATGGTGTCAGCGCTCAAGGATGAAGAACAAAGAACTAACCTACCAGTCGTCGCAACTCCTGCGCCATGAGTCTGCGCCTGCTACTTGACAGTGCAAAACCAGAGGATTGGCGTTACTGGTGGCCAAGCGGTCTGTTCACAGGGATCACGACCAATCCATCGCTATTGCGCCAGGCCAAGAGAGCATGCAACTTTCAGAATTTGCAAGAACTGACAGAAAAAGCGCTCTCCCTTGGTGTCAGCGAACTGCATCTCCAGGCTTGGGGAGCAAACGCAGAGGCTCTGGAAACCTGCGCAACGTCACTGGCAGCCCTCGCGCCTGGAATGGTCATCGTGAAGCTTCCGATCACCGCTGCAGGACTGCGCGCTGCTAAGCCGCTGATCAGCAGTGGTATCCCGATCACCTTGACAGCATGCTATGAACCCGCCCAAGTGCTACTTGCCGACGCACTGCGGGCCGACTACATCGCCCCATACCTAGGCCGCATCAACGACCAAGGGCGTGATGGCCATGGAGAACTGCTCACGATGCAACGGGCACTGCGAAGAGTGGGTTCAAACACGCGTCTGCTGGTGGCGAGCCTTCGGAGCCCTAGCGATCTGGCCCTCCTAGCCGCAGGCGGCTGCGACACCTTCACGATCAGCCCTGAAATCGCCAACATCCTGGAGCAAAATCCTGACACAGAAGCGGCTGCACAGCAATTCGAGCGCGATGCAACCACCCCCTAGTTGCGAGGCAATGGCCCACTGCTGTCCAAGCATGACTTCATCCCCGCGGGCCTTACTGCTGTTTGACATCGACGGTGTGATCCGCGATGTAGGAAGCAGCTACCGTCGGGCGATTGCCGAAACAGTTAATCACTACGGTGGCTTTCGCCCCGACCCAGCTGCAATCGATACGCTGAAGGCTGAGGGTTGCTGGAACAACGACTGGAAAGCGTCCCTTGAATTGTTACGGCGTAGTCCCTGGGGTCAGCAAAACCAGTCTTTGCCTTCCTTTAAAGCCCTGGTGGAGATCTTCAACAGCTTTTATTTCGGAGGCGATCCAAAAGGCGATCCTGCTGCCTGGCAAGGGTTCATTAACGATGAACCCTTGCTGGTTCATCCGGAGTTCTTTCAAACCCTCGAGCAAAAAGGTTGGCAATGGGGGTTTGTGAGCGGTGCAGAACCACCCTCGGCTCGCTTCGTCTTGGAGCAGAGGCTGGGCCTGATCAATCCACCTCTGATCGCGATGGGCGATGCACCAGACAAACCAGATCCCGAAGGACTCATCAAACTGGCGACCACTCTCCTGGGTTGCAATCCCGGTCTCGACGCTCCATTAATCGCGTATCTCGGTGACACAGTGGCGGACGTCCAAACCGTGATTCGAGCCCGTCAGCAGTTGCCTCAACAGCATTTCATAAGTCTTGCCGTCGTTCCTCCTCACCTACAAAACGACAAGCGATCTGAAGAAAGAAGTCGCTACGAAACAAACTTAAGGACAGCAGGAGCCGATTTAATCCTCACAAACACCATGGCGGCATTGAACTTGAATCCAACTCAATTTTAATGCGCAAAGAATGGCCCTTGATGGTTGGGGCAGTCAGCCTGATCGTCCTCCAAAGCACCCATCTATTGGATTGGCTGTTGCTGCAATCGGCGACCCTTGTCTTGAGCGGATTAGGGGTTCTCAGCCTCTTAATCCTTGTGCTGGCTAGACGCGTCGCCAGGCAAGCTGATCATCTCGCCGAACAGTTAGGCGAACCGATTGGAACTCTGGTGCTGACTGGCTCCGTCATTTTGATCGAGCTGGCTCTGGTGTCGAGCACCATGCTGACCGGCGAGAGCAATCCCACGCTGGCAAGGGATTCCATGTTCTCGGTACTGATGATTGTGCTCACAGGAGTGAAGGGAATCACTCTGATCCTCGCCTCAAGGTTTCAACGCGTGGGCATTACTGAACCTCTCCAGCCAGAGGACATGGCCACCATCAATCAAAGCGGTGCCTCCACCTACATCAACCTGATCACGACCATGAGCGTGCTCGTTTTGCTGCTACCCAATTTCAGCTCTGATAGCGCTGAAGCCAACTTTTCCTTGCCGATCAACTGGCTTCTCACCATGGTTGCCATTGGCCTCTATGCAGCCTTCCTCCTGTTTCAAACCGGCTCCTACCGCAACCTATTTCTGGACGCTTCCAAACAGCTGGAGCTACCTACAGCGCATGAGACCAACTTATTTCACCCCTCATCAGACAAAGAAGACAAGTCCAACATTCGTGATGGCCTTCTCATGGCCCTCGGACTTCTGATCTTGGCCCTGATCGCCGAATCCATGGGAGACCTGATCGAAGTTGGCATTACCGACGTCGGACTCCCAAGCTCCCTTGGTGGCCTGCTGGTGGGTCTGCTCGTGGTAGCACCGGAAGCTCTCAATGCCTTTCAAGCGGCCAACCGCGGCGAGGTCCAACGATCTCTCAACACCCTCTACGCATCCTCTCTATCGACGCTTTGTCTCACCGTTCCAGCCGTGCTTTTGATCGGACAATTGACCGACACCAAGGTGATCCTTGGACTCAATCCAATGGAATCAGTGTTGCTCGTTCTCACACTGATCCTAGTCCGCCCTCTCAGCGGCAGAGTGAGCGAAATCGATGGCCTAATGCTTTTAACAGTTGGGGTGGTCTGGGTCTCACTACAAGTTGTGAGCTGAGCGGCTTTATCGCTCCATCGAAGCGATGTCCTTGAGCGCAGCAGCCGTCAAAACCTCGTGACCATCGTCGAGAACGGCAACATCATCTTCAATGCGAATACCAATTCCTTTCCAGCGATCGTCAATTTCAGGCTGGCCATCAGGAACTGGTAATCGATCACTGACGTAAAGGCCAGGTTCCACGGTGAGCACCATTCCTGGATCAAGTTTCACATGATGCTCACCAAGCCGATAAGCACCTACGTCATGGACATCCAAACCAAGCCAATGGCCTGTGCGGTGCATATAGAGATGGCGATAGGCACCTTGTTCGATAATTCCGTCCGCCTCTCCGGTGAGTAATTTCAGTTCCAACAATCCATCCACAAGATGTCGTACAGCGGTCTGATGCACCTCCTCCGCGGTCCCTCCAGGTCTGACGGCCGCAATAGCTGACATCTGTGCATTCAGAACAACGTCGTAGAGATCTCGCTGTTCACCTGAGAAACGGCCATTAACTGGAAAGGTGCGAGTTATGTCTCCGTTGTAGTAATCACGGATTGAGCAACCTGCGTCAATCAGCAAGAGATCCCCGTCTCTAAGCACATGCTGATTATCGATGTAATGAAGGACGCAAGCATTGTCACCCCCGGCAACAATGGAGCTGTAAGCAGGACCACGAGCTCCTTGATCAAGGAAGTGAAACTCAATGAGAGCCTGAATCTGACGCTCGCTCATTCCTGGCTTCACGGCTTCACGAGCGATTTCATGCGCCTGAGCCGAGATATGGCAGGCCTCACGCATCCGATCCAGTTCTGCGGAATCCTTGCGCAGGCGAAGTTCATGGATCACCGGGCAAGGCGCCACCAAACCAAGAGCGGCAGATCCAAGGCGTGACGCTCGATCCAACTGTTCAGACCAGACTTCGAGTACCACGGACTCCACGTCCGGATGATGTCCCGTGCGAAAGGCAATCCCCTCAGCATCTCTTAGATAATCACGCAAGCGTTCTGGCAATTCAGATCGAGGATGTGCGATGTCAGCACCGAACTGATGAACAGCTCCCTCTGTTCCCCACCGCCGTCCTGTCCACACCTCAGCAGCAGGCTCTCGAGGGTTCACGAACAACACGTATCTCTCCCCCTCCGGCCGATGCGGCAAAAAAAGAGCTACCGCATCAGGCTCATCAAATCCTGTGAGATACCAGAAATCGCTGTTCTGGCGAAATGGCCACTCACAGTCGGCATGGTGTGTCACCAGGGTTGCCGCTGGAATCACAGCGGCCGCACCGCCAAGATGGGAGATGAAGCGCTGACGCCTTTCGGCGTAGCCCTGGGAATCAATTGGGAGCGAACTATGAACCACGACGGAGACAGTGCACCTTGTAGACGTCAGGATGGCAGGCAAAGCCTCCCTGCATGACTCCCGACCTGCTGATCCTGATTCTGCTTGTGGGCGTAGTACTGACTGGATCCGCCTTGTGTTCTGGCGTCGAGGCGGCTTTCCTGTCTGTGAATCCTGTTCGGGTTCATGAATTAGCAGGTCGAGCCAAACCGATTGCTGGTGCTCGCAGACTTGCCCAGCTTCGTCAACGACTGGGCCGAACCCTATCGGTGCTGGTCATTGCCAACAACGGCTTCAATATTTTCGGCAGTTTGATGCTCGGTGGCTACGCCGCTTGGCTGTTCGAAGATATGGGCATTAGCGCTGTGGCTCTCCCGCTATTTTCCATTGGTCTCACGGTACTGGTGATTCTTTTGGGGGAGATCCTCCCCAAAGCATTCGGCACGCGACTGGCGCTGCCCGTCTCACTCGCCAGTGCACCGATCTTGCACCTGCTTGGAGTTTTGATGCGTCCTCTGGTACTCCTGCTGGAGAGACTGCTGCCTGCCATTACCCAAGAAAGCGAACTCAGCACCGACGAAGAGGAGATTCGATTGCTGGCCCGCATGGGATCCCAAACCGGCCAAATCGAAGCAGATGAAGCGGCCATGATCGCCAAAGTGTTTCAACTCAATGACCTCACCGCTAGGGATTTGATGACACCAAGGGTTGCGGCTCCGAGCTTGGATGGAGCGAGCACATTGACGCAGCTGAGGTCCGCTCTGCTCGAAAACGAGGCCCAATGGTGGGTGGTACTCGGTGATGCCGTCGACAAGGTTTTGGGTGTAGCAAGTCGTGATCGATTGCTGGCTGCACTGGTCCAAAATCAAGGTCAACTCACCCCAGCAGATCTCAGCGAACCCGTTGAATTTGTGCCTGAGATGATTCGTGTTGATCGACTGTTGACAGCCTTCCGACGCGACAACAGCGGGGTCCGAGTTGTGGTTGATGAATTCGGGGGTTTTGTTGGCGTCATTGGCCCTGATGCGGTGCTTGCGGTCCTCGCTGGCTGGTGGCGCAAGTCAGCAGGAGCCAATGCTTCGTCATGACGGCGTCTGCGCCTACATCCACCGCTAAGCGGTGCCTCGCACTGCTGCTCACCTGGCGATCTCAGCTCAAGCTCAATAGCCGAGAGCAAACCCTCTTGGCTGGTTCGCTCAGGAGCTTGGACCTGCAATTGGAGCGCCTGGCAAATCGCAAACTGCGCGTCGCAGTGTTCGGTCGCGTTGGAGTTGGAAAATCAAGCCTCGTCAATGCGCTAATCGGCCATGATCTCCTGGCCACTGATGTAGCCCACGGCTGCACCAGACATCAACAGGCTGTGCCTTGGGAGATCTCAATTCCTGGCCTCAACACAATCGAGCTTGTTGACACACCAGGCATCGATGAAGTGGCTGCAGCAGCACGAGCAAGGCTGGCCGCACGCGTGGCCCTGCAGTCCGATCTTGTGTTGCTTGTCTTGGATGCGGATATCAGCAGGGTTGAACTCGATGCCCTGGAGACGTTGATCAGCAGTGGCAAACCAGTGTTAACGGTGCTGAACCGCAGTGACTGTTTCCCTACGGAGCAACTCCACAGTCTGCAAAGGAGCATTAGCCAAAGGATCGGGGAGCGCTGTTACCGCCATCACCGAGCCAGGCTGCCTCAGCCGATTGCCGTTTCAGCCGCCCCACGCCTGGCCTACCAACGATCCGATGGTCGAGTGCGGAGCAAGCAACAACCAGCGGTTGTGAACCCTTTACGCACGGCTGTGATCAATCTGCTGCAAGAGCAAGGCCAAGCCCTCTTGGCCTTCAATGCACTCCGGCAAGCAGAACGGCTCCAGCAACAACTGGAATCAGGGCGACTGGAGCGCCGACGACTAGATGCACAAGGCCTTATCGGCCGCTACGCAGCGCTCAAGGCCACAGGGGTTGCTGCCAATCCTCTGGTGTTACTCGATCTAGCCGGAGGCTTGGCCTGCGACACCGCCTTAGTGGTGCAGCTCTGCAAGCTCTATGACCTGCCGATGGGAGGCCCTGCCGCACGACGACTCATGCAACGGCTATCGGGGCATAACGCCATGTTGGGAGGCGTCCAACTGGGACTTCAGCTTGCGCTCTCTGGACTTCGACAGCTTTTGCTCATCGCTGCCCCCTTTTCCGGAGGTTTAAGCCTGGGTCCAGCGGCACCCGTTGCCGTCGCGCAGGCGGCTCTCGCCGTACACACAACGCGCAGGACTGGCCAGCTCACAGCCCGCTGGCTTGTCGATCAACGAGGTCGAGGGCGGCGAGGCAATCCAGCACCGATGACCCTCATGCGGCGACTGGTTCGAAGCGATAACAGCATGCAACGTTTACTTGCAGAGTGGCCACAGCCTCCGAGTCGGCCCCAGCGCGATGGGCTCTTGCCATGAGCGCAACAATCGCCCTGCTCGGCACCAGCGCCGATCCACCAACACTCGGTCATCAGGCGCTACTAGAAAGTCTTTTGGTTCACTTTCAACGCGTCGCCACCTGGGCTAGCGACAACCCAATGAAACGTCACGATGCCTGCCTCGAGCTCCGTAGGGAATTACTCCAGACCTTGGTCAAGGCGATCGACAACCCACGGGTGAGCATCGTTCAAACCCTCAGCAGCCCGTACACCATCACCACGCTTGAACGAGCAGCACATCTGTGGCCCGATCACGAGCTCTACTTCGTTGTGGGAAGTGATCTGGCTGCTCAGATTCCCCATTGGAAGCAAAGCGAACTTTGGCTCAAGCGCTGCCGCTTGGGAGTGGTGCCGCGAAAGGGTTGGCCATTGGAACCCAAACATCTCGAACAACTCCGCCATCTCGGTGCAGAGATCACAGTGCTGCCCTTGCAGATACCCGAGACCGCCAGCTCCAGCATTCGCAAAACGATCGCGATTGATCAAATCCCTAAACCGCTCTTGCCGCTCCTCTTGCAGCACAATCTTTACGGACTCCAAGACGCTCCTTCCTGAATTGTCATGCGCATCGCCTTGGCCCAGACCAATCCTCTGGTGGGCGATCTGTCCGGGAACGCCAAACGACTTCTAGAGGCTTGTCTCAACATCAGCGATCAGGCGCAGCGCAACCCCCCAGCGCTTGTGGTGAGTCCAGAACTTTCACTTTGGGGCTACCCACCTCGAGACCTGCTGTTAAGCCCTGAGCATCTCCAGCAGCAAAGCCAGGTCCTAAACCAACTCCAACAGGAACTCACTCATTCCCTGCCGCAAACTGCCCTTCTGGTGGGGGTGGTGGAACCTGCACCAGACCAGCAGCATCCACGACTCTTCAATGCCGCAGCCCTGGTGGAAGCCAACGGTTGGCGCGTCGTAGCCCGCAAACAGCTCCTTCCCACCTACGACGTCTTTGATGAATCGCGTTATTTCAGACCGGCCTACCAACCCGGTGTTCTGAGACTTGCCGCTGAAGGAAAGGAATGGCGCCTCGGTCTCACCATCTGCGAAGACTTGTGGGTAGAGGACGCGCTCCAAGAGCAACGCTTGGTGGGACCGGATCCGATTGCCAACCTGGTCCCGGAGCAAGTGGATGTGTTATTGAACCTCTCCGCGTCCCCTTTCGGCAGAACCAAATCATCAATCCGGCATCAGCTCGCCGCCCGCGCTGCCAAACGATTGAATTGTCCGGTTATTTATGTGAACCAGGTCGGCGGCAACGACGAGTTGGTGTTCGATGGCTCCAGTTTCGTAGTGGCATCCACTGGTGAAGTGGAGTTGCAACTGCCCACCTGCCGTGAAGCGATCGCATGCTGGGACAGCACTGACAGGAGGGTCACAGCAGCGGCAGGTCAACCAGACACCTCGGAAAGCGCTGATCTCGAGGCACTATTCCAAGCCCTTGTACTCGGCGTGCGTGACTACGCGAGCAAGTGCAGCTTTGAACGCGTCCTGCTGGGTCTGAGTGGAGGCATTGACTCAGCTCTCGTGGCAGTGATCGCGGCAGCAGCACTCGGAGCAGACCGCGTGCAGGCGATGCTGATGCCCTCTCCCTGGAGTTCAAAAGGATCCATCAACGACGCAGAAGCTCTTGCACAACGCCTAGGAATTCTTACAAAAAAAATTCCGATTGAAATGCTGATGGAGGGCTTCAAAGCCTCCCTCATTCCGGCACTGGGTCAAGCACCGTCAGGCATCACAGCCGAAAATCTGCAGTCCCGCATTCGAGGCACCTTGCTGATGGCCGTTGCAAACCAGCAAGGACAACTCTTGCTCTCCACGGGCAACAAATCGGAGCTTGCGGTGGGTTACTGCACTCTGTACGGCGACATGAATGGAGGATTGGCCGTCATCGGTGATCTCTACAAATCAACAGTGTTTTCCCTCTGCCGCTGGTTGGACAGCCCGGAAGCCAGAGTTTGTCGAACTGACCTGGGGCTTCCAAGCAGCAACGAACTCATCGGACAAGAGATCTTGAACAAACCGCCGAGTGCAGAGTTACGCCCAGATCAGCAAGACAGCGATTCACTTCCTGATTACGCAACCCTTGATCCACTCCTTCATGATCTAATCGAAAAGCACAGCTCAGGCGCTCAATTAATCGCAGCCGGCCATGACCCTGCTGATGTGCAACGAATTGAACAATTATTCCGGCGATCGGAATTCAAACGCCGACAAGCTCCTCCAGTTTTGAAAGTGAGCCGCCAGGCCTTTGGTAGCGGCTGGAGGCTCCCCATCGCTGCCCGGTGATTTCAACTCACTTAATCCAGTGGCCATTCCTGCTGAGCAGGGTCAGATTGAAGAATCGTCGTCGGCAGCCATGGCCCAATCCATACTGACGGCTCCGATGGCCACCATCGGAGTTCCTACAGAGATCAAAGTTGATGAGCAACGTGTCGCGTTGACCCCTGATGCGGTGAAAGAGCTGGTGACCCATGGACTTGAGGTACGGATTCAATACGGAGCCGGAGCTGGAGCAGGGATTGATGACGACGCCTTTGCTTCTGCAGGCGCACAGATGGTGGATCGAGACCAGGCCTGGGGAGCTCACCTGGTCGTGAAGGTCAAGGAACCGCAACCTGAGGAATTCCGTTTTTTACGGCAAGACATGGTGTTGCTGACCTACCTCCACCTCGCGGCCTACCCAGAGGTTGGCGAAGCTCTTCTTGAGGCTGGGACCACGGGCGTTGCCTACGAAACGGTACAACTTGAAAACGGAAGCCTTCCCCTGCTGGCGCCGATGAGTGAAATTGCAGGTCGTCTCGCTGCACAAGTTGATGCGCGCCTGCTCGAGCGTCCCCAAGGGGGCAGAGGCGTTCTCATCGGAGGATGCACAGGCGTGCAACCGGCTCGCGTGGTGGTGCTTGGTGCAGGCACCGTGGGGTGGAACGCAGCACGGCTCGCTGCGGCGATGGATGCCGAAGTAATGCTCCTGGATCGCTCTCCGGAACGATTACGCAGCCTGGATGCCTTTCGGCGAGGACGCCTGATGAGTCTCGTCAGCAGCCGAGGCCTTCTAGAGCGATTGATCCCAACAGCTGACCTGCTTATTGGTGCGGTCTTGACCCCTGGAGGCAGAGCTCCAACTTTGATTGATGAAGCCATGGTCCAAGGGATGAAACCTGGATCAGCGATCGTTGATGTGGCCATTGATCAAGGCGGCTGTATCTCCACCAGCAAGGAAACAACCCATACCAATCCCACAGTGACCATTCACGGTATTCAGCACTATGCCGTCGGGAATATGCCCGGAGCCGTTCCTTTCACATCCACAGAGGCCCTCGTCAGCGTGACCTTGCCATACATCCTTGGCATTGCAGGGCGCGGCCTGGAGGAAGCGGTCACAGAACGGCCTGAATTGCTGTCTGGCCTGAATACGGTGCAGGGATCTGTATGCCATCCAGGCGTAGCAAAGGCACTGGACGTACCACCACGTCATCCCATGGCCTGCTTGCGCTGATCATCATCTGGTTCTTGCTTGACGAAAAGAAGCTTCAGAACGCAGCAAACGGCTCAAAGCGAGCACAAACATCAGCCTCAAACCAACAACATCCAAAGCCCCACCACTATCTAACAGAATCAAGATAGAGCCAAAAGACAACAATCATGCCTAGATACTTGTTTCGCGAAGGAGTAAAGATCAACCCAGAAAATAAAGACATAATCATCACAACTCCTTACGCCACACGATCAAGCCCAAACCAGCAAACGCTCCGAATCAAAGATCCTGAAGCGCCTTTAAAAAAGCTTCTCAAAGACCTTCTTCAAACCGGAGTCGAAAGCAATCAGCATTTAATAGCATGCGAGAGTATAGAGACTACAGCAATACATTCAGCCCATGGATTCCAACTTAAAACGCTTTTCAAAAAAGGATTGCTGATTTACGAAATCGATGGATGCAATGGCACTGCCATACGCCTACTACCAATAAAACCTGGACCCAAACAACACGCCCTCCCAAAAGAAGGAAAGACATTTAAGCTCTCTAATTTTGCCAGCATTCAACCCTTCTCTGAAGGCCTCGACATCACAACACCCTCATCACCTACAACATTACGACTACAAGACCATCGGCTCTACCAGATCATCCCAAAACTCGTAGAACCCTGCACGACGGATAGTATTCGTGAGCTCTTACCCGAGGATCTGCGATTACAAACTCTCGACATTATCTCGACCTTCCTCACATCGGAAACAATCGGAATCTGCAACACGCAGCACATTGCAACGATCGATGCAGAAGCAATCGCTGCAGGCTGGAGCAAAGAAGATCTCACGTTCCACTGCCATACCCGTCGCCACAGCGTTGATCTCCACCAAGAAGAATCTTTAGCGAAAGAATTCTGCACCAAGACACCACAAGCAAGACATCAAAGAGTCATCCTCAATACAGTAAAACTAAAACAACCATTACCGCATCAGCACAACTCTAATTTCTTTCAAGTCATTGAGAAACGAAAGACCATTCGAGCCTATAGCAATCAGCCCATCAATTCTGAAGCGTTAGGAAATCTTCTCTGGTATTCAATACGCACTCGAGAAGAAATCTGCTGTGATCCAGGATTACCTCGCTCCTACGAAGGTTTACTTAGACCAGTCGCAAGCGCAGGGGGCCTCCATTCCATCGAGCTTTATTTATGCATTAAACAGTGCATCGGCATTCCTCCAGGCTTTTATCATTACGACTCCTTTGAGCATGCACTGGGGAAATTAAGTGACCTGAATCAGGCATGTGAAAACATGCTGACGCTTGCAGTCAATACAACATGCCGAGCACCACAGGCCCCTTCCATATCACCTGGCGAAGCCCAGCAGCCTGATATTTTAATCGTGATGGCCGCTCGCTATCAAAGAAATGCAAGCCTTCACTCTGGCACCGGGCTTGCCTACACTCTGATTCTAAAAGATGCCGGGTCAATCTATCAGCAACTCTATCTTGTTGCCACAGCCCTTGGACTCGCGCCGTGTGGATTAAGCTTTGGCAGCAGTGAATTATTCGAACAGGCTTCTGGCATCTCTAGCAAGACTGAATGCTCCGTAGGCGAATTCATGATTGGCAATCCCAAGCAAGGGTCGATCATTCATCAAAGCCAAAGCTTGCATTAAAAGCAGTTTAAGTCTAAAGATAAAAAAGATCGCTTCTTTCTATATTAAATACTATCGGAGCGAACAAACAGAGGACGCAAGGAACAATTGATAGCTTGATCAAGCCTTGTCTTGCAATCAACTCAGCTTACACGCGACTTACAATAACAATCACTCCTCGAAACATACTATTCACCCCAAGCTGACAAAAAAACCTCCCAAATGATCAGATGATTCACGCTCAAGTATAGATTTACGGGTCAAACGAAATAGGAAGACTACAATTTAAAAGCCAGCAATGAAATCCATGGAAGCTGTTGCGAATGCACTTAAACTAAAGACAGCAGGCTTTATGGCGTCATACTTTTGCTCTCGAAGCATCCTGAATGCATTATTCATATCGCTCATCACTTTTGTCATCATTCCATCAATCACAGCTGGAAGCGAGCCAGAGAGTTGCCTGCTGGCCGTTATTCCATCACTATTAGTAATAATAGTTTTTTGGCTTAGGTTTACACACAAATACGCAAATTGAATCATGGAAGCATCAAGGAGCTCGCCTTACGGACTAGAACACTTCAGGAGCCTTGGATTCTTATTCTTTTTATGCGGAGCTTACTATCACTGTATTGATTTTCTAGGCACTGAAAAAACCACTCTATGGGGTATGGGACTAACTTTCTCAGGATTAATGCTAGCGACTATAGTATTTTGGCTTCGATTTGCCATACAAAGAAGAATCTGGAAATATTTATTTTAGATTAAAGACTAAGTTCCAACCAAGCAAAAGCCAGGCACTCCCTGAAGCTGAGCTTTTCTCGGTCAGAACAGATGTCATTCAATTGGCTGAACCATTTTTGGCTGAAGAAGGTTGAACAGGCACAGTCGATCCGTCTTTTCGCTTCAAAACAGTGGGATTAGCGGCAGCCGGCTTAGTAGCAGCCGGCTTAGAACTGGCAGACTTGGAAGCAGTCGAAGCCTTGCCAGGCTTGATTACATAAATCTTAGAGCCATATGTTTTTTCGATTAAGAAGAAAATCAACACCACTACTGGGACCGAAGTTAAGCCACCAACAATGACCTCGAATTCAGACAACGCCATTATAAAAGAATAATTTCAAACAATACCCGAGAGAATTCTCAGCATCAAATCATTTGGCACCTATCGAAGCAGCTTTTGAAAAGGCAATAAGTACGTTTTGCGACGCCATCCCGCATCAGAAAATATAGACGGAGGAAAATATTGACCACAGAAATGAAGCAATTGAGCGAAGAAAAGTATCATGTTTACAGCAAAATTGTTCAATCAAAATATGTTAAATCCGCGAAGATTTGCCGGGCATGACTAACTAGTCTGAGACTGCCCAAGTTCATCAACCAATGCAATCTTATGGGAAACCATCAGTCAATTATGACTGGTGGGCAGGCAATTCAGGAGTAGCCAAACGATCAGGTTCTTTCATTGCTGCTCATACAGCACATGCAGGCCTAATTATGTTTTGGGCAGGAGCATTTACGCTCTTTGAGCTAGCTCGCTATGACGCGTTGCTGCCAATGGGGGAACAAGGATTAATCCTTCTGCCTCATCTGGCGTCGTTGGGCTTTGGCCTGGGTACAGACGCAACCATAGTGAACACGGAACCTTATATCACGATCGCTGCATTTCATTTGGTCTCCTCCGCTGTATTGGGGGCTGCTGGTATTTGGCATGTCCTTAGAGCGCCTAAGGATCTATCAAAAGCGGAAGGAAGGGCCGAGAAATTTCATTTTAATTGGGATGACCCCAAGAAACTCACCTTTATTCTTGGCCACCATCTCATCTTTCTTGGGCTAGGAGCCATTGCTTTTGTGGAATGGGCACAACATCACGGAATCTATGACACTGCCATTGGCGCAGTTCGCAAAGTTGAACCCAACATTGATCTGGGCATGGTATGGAGCTATCAGACCAATTTTCTTTCCATTAGCAGCTTAGAAGATGTAATGGGAGGACATGCTGTATTAGCTTTCATACTGACAATTGGTGGAGTATGGCACATTATTACAAGCCCATTTGGACCCTTCAAAAAAATACTCATCTACTCTGGAGAAGCAATCCTTTCCTATTCTCTTGCAGGAATTGCACTCATGGGGTTTGTCACAAGCATCTGGTGTGCACAAAACACAACGATTTATCCGGTTGAGTTCTACGGCGAAGCTCTAAAACTAAATTTTGCATTCTCACCCTATTTTAGTGACACAGTATCCGTCTTAAACGATGGACATACGGCACGAGCTTGGCTTGCCAATACGCACTTTTACTTGGCCTTTTTCTTCCTGCAAGGCCACTTCTGGCACGCATTGAGGAGTATGGGATTTGATTTCAGGAGCGTCTCTAAAGCAATCGATTCAATGGATACAATGCAGGTAAATTAACGACTCATCATTTGAATGGGACTAAGTGGCCTCTTTGATTTTTCATAGGGGCCACTTCTTTTTGGACGCCTTTACAAGCCACTTCACTGACAACCATCCAATCATTCAAGCAAACGGGGATATCTGATTCTCATCAAAAACATTGGCAAACGTGCAATACCAATTACTAAATAGCCCTTTATTCGCAAAATCTAGATTTAAAAATCAAGGAAGTGGACGATGAAGGTTACGACACAGATCACAACCCAAGTAAGCACGAATCCAGATCTCTACTGAGGCTTGATGTACAGCCAGTTCCCTTTTAGCTCTCCATCCTTCCGTTGAAACAGCGACGTTTCAGTCATCACATGGCGTTGACCACCTGCTTCAAACGTTGCTTCAAAAGTCACAGTGCCTTCGAAATCATCCACACCACCAGCCTCCACCGCCTTGATCTTCAATCCAAACCAACGGACCTCGCGACAATTGTTGCGCAACTCTTTTCGGCGTTGTGCCAAAGGAGTCTGTAAATCGAGATGAGTGGCGAGTAAATAATTAACCTCAGCAAGAGCAAAAGCCGAATAACGCGAGCGCATCAATTGCTCAGCCGTGACCGCCCTTTGCTCCCCGCGATGCAAAGGCTCGCAACAGATTTCATAGCTTGCTCCACTCATACAAGGGCAAGGCTTTGTACTTTTTGATGATCCAAAACCAGCCGTTCTTGGCATCAGTTCAGCTCCTTCAAGGCGGGCAAAGGTCGCATCAATGAAGCTGAGGCCAGACCTTCACGTAAAGCCAGAAGCCATCCAGCGGCTTCTGTATAGGACCGAGCTTGCAATACCTCACTTTCCACACCAAGAGACTGTGACGTGACCTGCAACAGCGATGGATTGACCACACTGATCACAGGAAGTCTGCGCTCAAGCGACGCCAACACCGCTTCTCCCCCAAGAGCTCCTTCCGGTACAACCAACGCGCCCACATCTTCAGCCACAAGATCCCGATGGCTTGCAGATGAGCGACGCACCAAATCAGGAGCCTGGCTTAATCCCACCAACACACAAGTTAAAAAGGTGTGACCAAGTTCTTCCCCTGCAGCCCGCGCATCCAATTGCGGATCCAGCTGCAGCGCCGATAAGGCGGGTGCATGGGCGCAGGGAATCTGCAAATGACGCACCATTAGATGGCTGATCACGGCTTCGGCGCCCGCCAAGGCATCCACACCGCTGCCATGGCGATAGGCATCCAAAGCCTCAGTTCCCTGATCGTCCGGGAAGCGGGCAACCACCGCAATCGCAGTTGAACCGTTGGATTTCAATTGTTCACCCGCCCGCAATAAAGCATCGGGGCGTTCAAGAGTGCCCCAACTCGCACCGCTCTGTCCCAATTGCAGATGCACCCCTAACGGCACATCGCTCGTCACAACAGGGCCAATCTCAATACCGAGCGTTGCCCTGCAACCATCGGCCACCTGCAGGTGGCGTTGCCGCAGCTCAGGCTCCAAGCCCGCATCCAACAGCAAACCAATTCGTTGTTGACGCACAGGTCTCAGCGCCCAGTCACCAGCCGCAAAACGATCCAACCCGTAGCCCTCGACGTAGTGAATTCGAGGGTCTTTCCAATACAACGAGGCGCCATTCATCACGTTGGGATGGGTGATCAAACACCCTGAGGCTGCAGCCAAAAGCCTTGCACTTGGAAGCGCGTCTCCGGCATACCCGCCCACCGCACATCCAATCCCCGTTGGAACCACCATCAACGTGGGTAGCGGAGATCTCAAAGACAAGCCCTCGTTCACTCGATCAACACCGCTTCGATCTGCAAGTCAGCCTGTTGTTCATGAGCCGAATGATCCACCAACGTGATGGCCCACCGAAGCGGTTCACCATGAACCCGCAATTGATCTTTCACCCAACCACTCAGCTGTGATGCTTGTACATCCTTGGGCCAAGACACAGTCAACGTTCTCGACGTCAACTTCATTTCTGGTACTGACCAAACTGAGCTTCATAGAGTGCATCTTCCTGACCGGCTAGAAGCCGAAGATCCGAGCAAGGGAAAGCAACGCAAAGCAAGGTGAATCCATCAGCACGCAGGTCTTCTTTCACACCCATCGCATCAGGTTGATCAACAGAACCACTTGTGAGCTTGGCTGCACAGGTTGTACAAACCCCTGAACAACAAGAACTCGGGAGCATCACCCCAGCTTCTTCAGCAGCAGCCAGCACGGTTTGGTCTGAGCGGCAGGAAAAACTGTGCGTCGACCCCTCGAACTCGATGCTGACGTTGTAAGTAGCGGCAGCAGTGGCGTTGTCGCTCATCCTGATCGGTCAGTCTTTGATGGTTATTCTCTCAGGACGGCAGCCCTGAGCAAGAGCTCCAATGAGAGGGATGGGGCGCAAGGTATTCCGGCGGATGACCCTGCTGAGGAGCGCTCAGCACAAAGTCAAAACTGATCGAGCAGCGGAGCGATTCAGGATCGCCATTCGCCAACACGCTGTGATCAAGCCTGGCAGGGAAGAGAACCAACAGGCCAACCTCGGGAGCCAAGTCCCAGCGATCTGTGTTGAGAGGGTGTTCATTGGCAATGGGCCCACCATGGCCAGCGAAAAGCCCTGGCACCAGTTCATTGCTTTGCAATGGGGCATGAACACGAAGCACGCCCTCCTCACCTGAGCCACGCCCTGTGAGATACAAAACCGCACTGAGATGGGCATTGGGATGATGATGGCGGCCAACCATCTGATCCCAGTCACTCAACACAGGCCAGCAGCGCTGCAAATGCAAAGCCACTCGACTGCGATCAAACCCAACCGCCGCTAAATAACAGCTGGCATGATCAACAACACGCTGAACTAAGGGTGCAAACTCAGGTTGGTGATGCAACTGCCAAACACCGTTGATATCACCAGTCCAAGCGCATCCCTCACTGGGGTTGCCCACAGCCTCACCCCTAAGAGCCAGCAGCGTCTGCAAATGCGCAGCAAGGTCAATCGGATCGATTGCCAGCTTGGTTGTCGCCACAACCGTTGGGAAAAGCTGGTGGAGAGTCAAAGTCATCTCTCCATTAAAAAAGCCGGCCCTTAGGCCGGCAAAAGAATGGTGTTCAGAAATCTAGGCTCCTGCAGCAGCTGAGCCACCAACCACTTCAAGGATTTCCTGAGTAATGGCTGCCTGACGCGCCTTGTTGTAATCAAGGGTGAGCGTCTTAGCCAACTCCTTGGCATTGTCACTTGCATTGTTCATTGCGGTCATTCGACTTGCAAGCTCGGATGCTGCCGATTCCTGCAGCGAACGCAAGAGTTGATTTTGTAGATACAAAGGCAACAACGCATTCAACAACTGATCAGGACTTTGCTCAAACACGATGTCTGAAGGCAATTTGGGCTGCGCATTAGCCGGAGCGTTCTCTGATTCAACCGTAAGACGACCTTCCTTGGTCGTGAGACGGAAAATCTCATCTTCTGCTTCAGCAATACCCTGAGGATCCAGAGGTAATAGCGTCTGAACTACTGGTTTGCAGCTGACCAAATTAATGAATTTGGTGTAGATGATCTCAACACGATCAGATGTTTCTGAAAGAAATTCAGCAAAGATCTCGCTAGCAATGGAACCAGCTTCATCAGCCGTAGGGACCTGTTCCAAGCCTGTGAAAGTGGCCTGAATTGGATAACTACGATTAGTGAAATAGCCAATGGCTTTGCGTCCAATCAAAACAAGCGCCACCTTGTAACCCTGGCCTTGAAGCTCAGCGAAACGTTTCTCTGTGCGTTTGATGATGTTGGAGTTGTAACCACCGCAAAGACCGCGATCGCCAGTCACTGCCATCAAGGTGATCGTTTTGACAGGACGATTCTCTAACAAAGGAGCATCTGCATCTTCAAAACGCATGCGCGACTGCAGATTCTCCAAGAGGCGAGCGAGTCGATCCGCGAACGGGCGACTACGCAAAACCTGTTCCTGGGCACGACGAACCTTGGCCGCAGCCACGAGGCGCATGGCCTCCGTGATCTTGCGCGTATTTTTGACCGATTTAATCCGGTCCCGGATCTCTTTGAGATTTGCCATGGCTTAAGCCCTCAGTTGGCGGAGGCCAGCATGGTGGACACGACTTCAGCAATTGCCTCTTTAAGAGTGGCCTCAGCCTCGGGGCTCAAGACCTTCTCGTTTTGGATTTTGCTGATGAATTCAGGCTTGTTGCTCTTGAGATATTCCCTCAATTCACGAGAGAACTGAACAACCTCTTCTACAGGGACTTCATCAATCAAACCTTTAACACCTGCATACACGATTGCAACCTGCTCGGCCAAAATCAAAGGACTGAACTGAGGCTGCTTCAGAAGCTCACGAAGACGTTTTCCTCTGCTGAGTTGCTGCTGTGTAGCAGCGTCTAGATCAGATGCGAACTGAGAGAACGCAGCTAGTTCATCAAACTGGGCCAGTTCAAGCTTCAGGGTGCCAGCAATCTTTTTGATTGCTTTGGTCTGGGCAGCACCACCCACACGACTCACCGAGATCCCCACGTTGATCGCAGGGCGTAGGCCTGAATTGAATAAGTCAGAGCTAAGGAAAACCTGCCCATCGGTGATCGAAATCACGTTTGTAGGGATGTAAGCCGAAACGTCACCGGCTTGGGTCTCAATGATCGGGAGTGCTGTCATAGAGCCCTTGCCCATCGCATCGGACAACTTGGCAGCACGCTCGAGCAAGCGACTATGACAATAGAAAACATCACCTGGATACGCTTCACGACCGGGCGGACGGCGCAGAAGCAATGACATCTGGCGATAGGCCTGAGCCTGTTTCGTCAAATCGTCGTAGATGACCAAAGTGGCCTTGCCTTTGTACATGAAGTACTCGGCAATCGAGGCTCCTGTGTATGGAGCCAGATACTGAAGAGCTGCAGTCTCAGATGCGCTTGCTGACACCACTACGGTGTAGTCAAGAGCGCCACGCTCGCGCAGCACTTCTGTGACCTGTGCAACAGAGGCCGCTTTCTGTCCGATCGCAACATAGACACAGATAACGTCCTGATCAGCCTGGTTCAGGATCGTGTCAATGCAAACCGCTGTCTTACCGGTTTGACGGTCGCCAATGATCAACTCCCGCTGACCACGGCCGATGGGAATCATGGCATCAATCGCCGTGATCCCAGTCTGCATGGGTTCATGCACCGACTTGCGTTGAATGATTCCGGGAGCCGGGGACTCAATCAATCGGGATTCTGTCGTTGCAAGGTCACCCTTGCCGTCAATCGCAACACCCAAGGGATTCACCACGCGTCCAAGCATGGCTTCACCAACGGGAACGGAAGCAATCTTGCCTGTCGCTCGAACGGTGCTTCCCTCCTGAACGCCAAGGCCTTCGCCCATCAGCACAACGCCAACGTTGTCGTCTTCGAGGTTGAGGGCGATGCCTTCGGTGCCGTCTTCGAATTCAACGAGTTCACCGGCCATTGCCTGCTGAAGGCCGTACACACGGGCGATTCCATCGCCTACCTGCAGGACTGAGCCAACATTGCTGACCGATAAGGACTTGTCGTAGTCCTCGATCTGCTGCTTAAGAATGGCGCTGATCTCGTCGGGTCTGATGGAAACCATGGCGGGGAAACCCAGGGGCGTGTGGTGATTGAAAGGGCGAGATGAAAGTGAGGCTTAGCTCAGCTCACCTTGGCGAGTGCAAGACCAAGGCGTCGAACCTGACCGGAGAGGCTGGCATCGATCACCTGAGAGCCAAGGTTGACGACGAAGCCACCAATGAGCGATGAATCGATCTTGAGATCAATTTCAACAGCATTGGTACCAGCCATTGACTGGACTTTGGTCGTCAGTGCTGCTTGCTGTTCTTCTGATAGAGGTTGAGCAGAACGAACGTGTGCCAAAGCGATATTCCGAGACTCTCGGTAAAGCTCGAGATAGCGCAAAAGCACTGCTTCAAGGGCCGGAAGGCGCTGACGATCAGCCAGAACCTTGAGCAAATTCATCAAAGAAGGGGCCACTTGCTCAGAGAGAAGGCTGGTTAAGGCTTTCTTTTTTGCCTCTGGCTCGAGCACTGGAGATGTCATCGCATCGCGAAGAGTCTGAGAACCATCCCAAGCAGCGAGAAGACTCTTGCACTGAGTGGCAACGTCTTCAGACTCATTACGAGCCTCTGTGACCTGAAGCAGAGCTTCGGCGTAAGGAGTGGCTAGAGAATTTAAAAGAGGCATCAGACATCCTCCAAGCGGGAGATCGAGGAATCGATAAGCTCAGATTGAGCCTTGGTGTCGAGGCGTTTGGGGAGTTCAGTCAATGCTCTATCAATTGCGGAAAGAGCGGCCTCGCGACGAAGCTGTTCAGTGAGGCGAGCACCTTCCGCATTGAGATCAGCCAACGCGTCCTGCTTAATAGAAGCCATGGCCTGAATCGTCCGTTTCTCTCCGTCAGTACGAATGGCTTCAGCGCGCGCCTTACCATCTTCACGAATTTTTTCAGCTTTTTGCTGAGCAGCAGAGAGCTCTTTTTGTGCTTTGGACAAGTCTTTTGTGGCCGTGCTCAAACGCTTTTCAGCATCTTGAAGATCCTTAAGGATGGTCTCCCGTCTGCGATCAAGCGTGCCTCCCAGAAATCCTTTCAGGAACCAATACAAAACACCGATCACGATGACCAGGTTGATCAAATTGGTTTCAAAAAGATTGAGGTTGATTCCGAATCCACCCTCAGCGGCAATCAAAGGAAAGAGAGAAGTCATCATGCAGCTAGCAGTCGTTGAATGATCTGTGAGCTGAGTTGATCAACCTGAGCCATCAACTTTGATTGGGCAGATTCACGTTGAGACTCAATTTCTTTACGAGCTTGTTCTCGAGTGCGATTGGCCTCAGTTTCCGCAGCCGCCAATGCTTCGCGGTAGAGAGAATCAACTTCCGTTTCTGCTTCAACAATGGCTGCCTGAGCAGCTTGTCTGGCACCGCGAAGTTGATCTTGAAGATCTGCCTCGAGTCGCTTCACTTGCTCAAGCTTTTGCTTGGCATCGGCAAGACTCGTATTGATATATCCCTCACGATCTTCCACGACCTTGCCAACTGGCCGGAAGAACAGTGAATTAAGCAGAAAGGTTAGGAGAACCACCTGAAGTGCCATTAAGGGCAAGGTGGCATCGAGGTCAAAAAGACCTCCCTCCGGAACCGCCGCTTCAGCGAACAGAAGCCAGGTCATGGAAGAGTTGAGCTGGAGAGGAGCGAAAAATTGCGTAGAGAGTCTTTAAGGGAGTGACCTTACAAAAAGGGGACACTCCCGAACTCTGCATCAACCTGCGAAGGGGTTGGCGAACAGAAGCACGAGAGCCACCACAAGGCCGTAGATCGTCAGAGACTCCATGAATGCCAGAGAAAGCAGCAGGGTGCCGCGGATTTTGCCCTCAGCTTCAGGCTGACGAGCAATGCCTTCAACAGCACCTTGGGAAGCGCTGCCCTGACCGATACCAGGACCGATGGCAGCCAGACCTACGGCCAGACCAGCAGCAACGACGGAGGCTGCGGAAGTGATGGAATCCATGTTGAGTGCGTTTGGGGGCGCGCCGAAAGGCGCTGAAAGTATGAAGTGGGAGTTAGATCACCCTGCGCAGGGACACCGTCTCTAAAGAAAGTGGGCCCGAATCTTGAAGTCGGACCTGCGCGCAGAAGTTTTTAGCAGACGAACCTTTAGGAAAGGCCGTTGATTGCCTAGTGCGATTCGTGGAGGCCTTCGCCGATGTAGAAGGCCGCAAGAGTCGCAAAAATAAGAGCCTGAATAGCACTGGTGAAGAGGCCGAGCAACATCACCGGAAGGGGAACAATGAGGGGCACCAGATAAACCAGCACACCAACAGCTAATTCATCCGCAAGAATATTCCCGAAAAGACGGAAAGAAAGGGAGAGAGGTTTTGTGAATTCCTCAATGATCTTGAACGGGAGCATGATTGGGGTTGGCTCCACGTAAAGCTCGAAGAATCTCAAACCCTTCTTGCTCAGACCTGCGTAGAAGTAGGCCAGCGACACAAGCAGAGCCATCGCCACAGTGGTGTTGATGTCTGCAGTTGGGGCACCGAGTTCTCCTTCGGGGAGTTCGATCAGCTTCCAAGGGATCAGTGCGCCACCCCAGTTACTGACAAAGATGAACAGGAACAGGGTGCCGATGAAGGGAAGCCATTCGCGGTAATACTTCTCTCCAATCTGATCACGGGCGAGATCACGCAGGTAATCCCACATGAACTCAAGAAGGTTCTGCACACCTTTTGGATCGCGATCAAGCTTTTGAGTACCAACAAGCACAAGAGCTAGGAGGGCACCGATCAAAATCCAGGAGCTGAGGAAAACCTGGCCGTGCAGATTGAGATTACCGATCTGCCAATACAGGTGGTGGCCAACCTCCAGTTCGGCGAACGGCAGTGAGAAAGGCAGCAAAGCCATGAATGCAGAAGAGGGATGCGCGGAATCAGCCGTCGAGAACGGTCTGAAGAATCAAGGCGGGCTTGTAGATGAGAAAACCCACAAATGCAGGCAAAAGATCGAGTTGGGGGAATCGAGCTGCCGAAACGATGAGAACGATCGGGACAACGAGCTGAAAACGACCAACTTGACGGGAAGTTCCACCGAGCCGGGCCACGCTGCGGGCGAGTAATCGCAAGTAAAGAAGACCAGCGACTGCTCCAACCAGCAGGCTTCTAGCCACAAAGAGGTCGAAGTAAAACGATGCGAACAAAACCGCAACGAGAGAAATGACCACCGTGGCCAGCATCAGTCGAAATTGAAGCCGAGCAAAATGCTCCATTCCATTTCCAGCCGGGGATGACCCCTCGGCTGAATCTGTGGAGGGCAAGGCTTGCAATGAGCGCCTGAGAAAGCGGGCGGAATCTATCACGCGAATCAACTTTCTTAGCCACCTGTCCCTTCAAGAAGGAGCAACCTCCTCTGGAACAGATCCCTTGCAATCGAGGCAGTGTTCACGCCGGACTGAAGGTTTCCAAGCTTGACCCCAGGGTTGTTCTCAACAACGCTCAATAGCTCAAAAGCCTCATCGGAGAGTGATTGAGGCTCAAAATCTGGGCCCAACAAACTGGTGGAAGGCCAACCCCACAAACAGGGCTGGCAACGAGCACTTGCTCCCAGCAAGATCGAGTCGTCATCCCATGAGATAGGGAGGATGGGTTGGGCACTCAAAAAAAACTCAAAGTGACTGATCTCAGGATCAATTTGCTCCACGAGTGTCCATTGATCCAACGGCTTGAGTGATTGAGCGCGAGAAAGCAATTCACCCTTCAGCAATCGGGCCGGGTTCCATACGGAAGGATTCGAGAAGCCAGCAAAATGAAGTCCCGATGACTGGATCAACCTCATTAAGGCCTTAAGGTCATAACTGCTCTCCTGAGGATGCAAATACATATCGGCAAAATTGGCATCGGCTTGGGTATCAAGTGCCCAACGCTGCTCGTGGTTACGACGTAAACGATTCGTCTCAGGCAAAGCCGATAAAAGCTCACGCCCCAACCTGAGGCCATCCCCACCTGTTCCCGCTCCGAGCAGCGCAAGAGCTTGCTGGGTGCGATGAATCTCCCAACGGCCAGCATCGGCGTAAAGAAAGAGGTGAAGAAGTCCTTTAGGGGCTAAGAGCTTGCCAAGAGCTTTCAATCCAGCCAGAGGGTCACTCAAATGATGCAAAACCCCTACTGAGTTGATGTAATCGAAACAAGTTTCATCATGAAGATCCAGCAAGCTTTTTTGTTCCTGACGGAGGGATCGAACCCGATCTGCTCCTCCAGAACGACGAAGACGCTCACGCGCAACGTCTAAAGCGCCCGCACTGATGTCGACAGCCAACACTTCCGAGCCTGGATTGAGATGGCAGAGATAGTCCGTGCTGACACCTGTGCCACAACCTGCATCAAGAATGCGAACAGGGGTCTTATTGGAATCATGTGCTTGGAGCTGTCCCCTTACAAATGAGAGCACGCTGTCATGGCACCACCGCCAGTTGTACCCGGGCGGAGGACCGTCTTGACAAGGATCTCCTGGATAAGGAAAGCGGTCATAAAAGTCGCTCACGACTGGGGTAGCCAAATCCGAGGGTTGGGAATTCATAAGGCCACCAATTCTGGGAGTAGACGCTCAAGGGAGCATTTCATGGAAGACCCCCATAGAGCTTCAAACCTCATCAGAGCTGCAAACATTTGTTCATGGCTACCCAGAAGCCTGAATAATGAGCCCTAATCTGATGCGATCCGGCTTGCTCTCGTCCATGACAGTGACCGCCAGTAGCGGCAGCCCAAGGGTCACCCCTCAGCTGTACGACACCCTGCCGCTCTCCAGTCTCCGTCAGGCGGAACAACAAGACCGCTTTCCAGACGGGGGTGAACTCGACACCCTGATCACTTTTTTCCGGAGTGGGAACGACAGGATTGAGGCTGCGCGCCTTCTTGCTGCAAACGCAGAGTCAATCGTTGCTAGGGCCGCCAACAGAATTTTTGTGGGAGGAACACCTCTCTCATTCTTAGAAGCGCCTCTAAGCACTGGCGATGAAAACATCAACACCACCACGCCACTAGCCGCGGACCAAGCTGCTTTTCAGGCATCTGTTCAGACCTTCACTGGAGCTCAATCCAGTAGTAAGCGCGGCAATTTATTTACTCGTCTATTTCAGGGCAATGATGAGGGCGATGTTCGCGTCGTTCTACCAACTGGTTTCACCGCCATCAGCGTTGCCAAGTACGGCCCTGGAAAGATGCGGAAATCAGTACGCGACCTGGGATGGTTCTTGCGCTATGTGGGCTACGCCTTGGTGGCAGGTGATCCAAGCATTCTCGCTGTCAATACTCGTGGATTGCGAGACTTGCTTGAAAAAGGATGCTCCCTGCTCGCGACGAACGTGGCTTTGCAAGAAATGCGTGCAGAAGCTTCTGCTCTTCTTCGAGACCGCCCCGAAGCCCGTCGACTCACCATCGAGTGTTTCAACGTTCTGCTTAAAGAGCTATCTATTTCAACCCCTTCCACCCGTCAGAAGTTAGGCAGTTCCGTTAGCCAAGGACTGCAACTGCCAGCGATCTATGCCTTAGCAGCAGAGTCTGCTCAGCGGTTTGACATGCGTCCAGGGCTCTCAGGCGCTGAAAAAGCAGAGATTGTGCGCGCTGCTTATCGCCAAGTGTTTGAACGTGACATCGCAAAGGGTTACTCTCAAACTCCATGTGAATTAGAGGCTAGTCAGCTCATCCAAGGCAAATTATCAATGCGCGAATTTATTCGCGCGCTTGGAAAAAGCAAGGAATATAGGGCTCAGTTTTATGGACCATTTGTCAACAGCAGAGTAGTGGAACTGGCCTATAGGCATTTTCTTGGGCGTGGCATCAGTTCCATCGAAGAGTTTCGAAAGGCTTTTTCGATAGTTAGTGATCAGGGGCTCAATGGACTGATCGATGTCCTCATCAATGGTGCGGAATACTCACAAACCTTTGGCGAGGAAACAGTTCCATATCTACGTGATCTTGGCGAAGAGGCACAAGAAAGCGCAGGCTGGGGATCCAATCGTCGCTTGTTCAGATTTAGTGCCCCTTTCGAGGGATCACCGCAATACATCACTCTTTACGCGTCCTATCGCCAACCCCTAAGCGACCAGCACGTTTACGGTGGCGGCAATGACCCTATTGGCAACCAATACGGCGCCATTTTTCCTTCTGCCACTGCTTCTGTATCTACACGCCCTGCACCCTTCGGATACGACACCCGCAGACTTTTAGTCAGCAATGGTTTGGCCCAACCGGGCCAAATGGACAGTCCCCAGTTCCGCAGTAGCCAACCACGGAGTGTTGGGCCCAAGGTGGTGAGATTGCAGCAGATCGCCACCGGTGGAAACTCAATTCCGCGACGTGGAGGACAACCAAGTGTTCGTTCAACCGAAGTCAGTACTCAAGCTGTCATCAAAGCGGTCTATGTACAGATCCTTGGGAATAATGGTTATGCAGGCGAAAAGTTAACCAGTAATGAGAACAAACTTGAAAATGGTGATATCAATGTACGGGAGTTTGTTCGTCTCGTAGCACGATCCAGTGCATTCCGTCGGCGTTATTGGGAAGGCCTCTACATTGCCAAAGCCATCGAGGTGATGCACCGCCGTCTTTTGGGAAGACCCACGTTTGGCCGTTGGGAAATCGATGCCCTCTTCGATACGGCAGCTCGAGAAGGATTCTACGGTCTAATTGATGCTCTTGTGGGCAGCAAAGAATTCTCTGAGTGCTTTGGTGATGACACTGTTCCATACGAACGCTTCATCACCCCAAGGGATCTGACTAGTCGACGTGCGCCGACATGGAAAGAGCCACTCAATCTTGAGGCTCAAAGTCAATTCAGGCAAAGCCCAAGACCAGAAATCAAATCAGATCACAAATTTAGATCTTCAGGAGATATTACGCCTAGGAATCTCCAACCCAAAGCTAACAGCACCACTGACTTCTGGTTGACAGCCTCGCCACCTCGCCAAACCGATACACGTGAAGCTTCATTCTCTATTACCAAACCTGACAGCACTCCAACGACCCAAAAAGAACCAACATGGGCAAGGAAAGTAAGCTTCAAGGGTTCAGCTTCTCCTGAGATCCCTGGAGCGCGACTTAGTAGAGCACTAGATGATCAGGATTCTGCTGGCTTTGCCAGCAGAATTGGCATCCCTTCCTGGATCGAGCTTAAGGCTCCTTTCACTGAAGAAGAATTGAAAACTGCAGTCGATGCAACCTACCGACAACTCCTGAATCGGGTGCCTCTCGATCATGAGCGGCTGATCAAAGTTGAATCACAGCTGCGCAACCAAAATATTAATTTGGCTGACTTCATAGAAGCAGTGGCGCTGACCGATACATTCCAAGATCGGCTCTCGCGCATCGCCCCCCTTCGTGTTGCGTCTGCGGCAAGTCTGGCATTACTTGGTCGTGCGGCTACCCCTTCAGAAACAGCTGAATTCCTCAAAGACCGGGCCAATAAAGGGCAACGTCATGCCATACGCAACATGATGAAGCGTCGAAATACTGAAGATTGCAATCGCCTTTTGCAGATCAAACTCGGATCATTCTCTGGGAAGACACCATTCAATGATTTAAATAAAAACAGAGCAGAAAGAATACTTGCGCCCACTCAACTCACCAGCGGTCCGCAACTTGAAGCCTTAGTTTTTCCCTCTACCGATACACCACTATCAACGCAACGCACCAGCGCCCAAACGAAAGCAATTTTAAAACAAGAAGGGCCAAATACTAAGCTTTCGAGTGCTCTTCAGACTACAGATGCAAGTGGCTTTGCAAGGAGAGGAGGAATTTCCTCACGCATTCAATTAAAACCTCCATTTACCGAAGAAGAGCTAACAATCGCGATTAATGAGACTTATCGACAGCTACTTAACAGAATCCCTTTGGACGAGGAGCGACTATCTTCCGCCGAATCACAATTACGCAATGAAGATTTGAACCTTTCAGGTTTTGTTAAAGCCATTGCCATAAGTGACGCCTTTCAAAACCGCTTATCCACCATGTCTCCACTTCGATCAGCAGCGGCCGCAGGACTTGCGCTTCTGGGACGCGCAAGTACACCTTCAGAAGTTTCAGAGTTTCTGAGGATTCGCGCACGCGATGGTCAACGGGAGGCAACTCTTTACTTCCTAGACCAAAGGAATCAAGACGAGGCCGATGATGTCCCCAGAATCAAAGGCATGACCACTGCTCCGGGACAAGACCAAGCCACAGTCATTCGGACATCAATGCTCTATAGAGGAAATGCAGGACTAAACCCGCCCACTAACCAACCCTTATAATCAACAATAATTGATATTTAGAATCCTATAAATAGAATTCAATAAAATAACCAGTCAAATTCGACATCCTCACCAACTGAGCGTGTCACATTCGACTCCCCTGTCCACCTCAGCGAATAAGTTCAAATCACATCAATATCCCTATCAAGATCATCCAATCACTTCAAAACCTTCGCCATGCCTCAGACAACGCGACATGGAAAGCCCAACAAGAAAAAAATCCCATAGCGAAATAGCTTCATATCACTTTCAAGAAGCCTGAGAGAATCTTTCCAGCTGCATATTTTTAAACAGCAAATTTTTAATCATAAACTTCTCGCCGTAAGGAATCTCACTGTCGACGCGGCAGCAATGAAGATCTGTTACCGATTCAGAAGCGATTCTTGAGGTTGTTGGACAATAAAGCCGCGTAAGTTGGATTTGGCCACCGCCATTCCCAACTTCGCTGAGAAAGGTCAACAGATACAACATCTGCACCCTTTTCAGCGTGGATTTCCAGTCCAACCCCCAAGCCGCGCTTAAGCTGCTTACAGATCTCTCAAAGAGATCGCCAAATTCACCCAACATTCACCGGCATATCGGCCTCCTTCGGGCGGCCGCTTGTTTCGAGGTAGAACTGCATGAGCATCGTCTCCAACTCGATCATCAACGCGGACGCCGAAGCCCGCTATCTAAACCCTGGCGAATTGGACCAGATCAAGTCCTTCGTCAGTGGAGGACAGCGTCGCTTGCGTGTCGCACAGGTTCTCAGCGAGAGCCGTGAACGCATCGTCAAAACAGCAGGCGGCCAGCTGTTTCAAAAACGTCCTGACGTCATTTCCCCTGGTGGCAATGCCTACGGCCAGGAGATGACAGCAACCTGTTTACGAGACATGGATTACTACCTCCGTCTTGTTACCTACGGCGTAGTTGCTGGCGACGTCACTCCGATTGAAGAGATCGGCGTGATTGGGGCCCGTGAGCTTTATCGCTCTCTTGGTACACCTCTTGAGGCAATGGCTGAGGCCGTGCGCGAAATGAAATCAGCTGCCATGAGTCTCCTCACGGGCTCAGATGCCGAAGAGGCTGGCTTCTATTTCGACTACGTGATTGGCGCCCTCGCCTAAATCAACGGAATCACCCACCTTCCACGCCACTTCATCTGATCCATGCAAGACGCGATCACCAACGTCATCAACAAGTCGGACGTTCAAGGCCTTTACTTGGACACCAACTCCATGACAAACCTTGAGCAGTATTTCACCAGTGGTGAGCTGAGAGTCAAGGCTGCCGCCACCATTAGTGCTAACGCGTCTTCGATCATCAAAGAAGCCGTAGCCAAGTCGCTGCTTTACTCGGACATCACCCGTCCAGGCGGCAATATGTATACAACTCGTCGTTACGCGGCTTGCATCCGCGATCTTGACTATTACTTGCGCTATTCCACCTACGCAATGCTTGCAGGCGATACATCGATCCTTGATGAGCGTGTCCTCAATGGTCTAAAAGAGACCTACAACTCTTTAGGCGTGCCGATTGGGGCAACAGTTCAAGCGATCCAAGCCATGAAAGAAGTAACAGCTTCCTTGGTTGGTCCTGATGCAGGCAAGGAGATGGGTGTCTACTTCGACTACATCTGCTCTGGTCTAGGTAACTGAATGCGACTCTTCAAGGTCACAGCCTGCATCCCCTCACCGGAAAAGGTTCGTTCACAGCGTGAACTTCAAAACACCTTTTTTACGAAGTGGGTTCCGTATGACAGCTGGTTTGCTGAACAACAGCGAATTCAAAAACAAGGTGGCCGCATCATCAAAGTTGAACTTTGTACAGGTGGCCTTCAAGTCAACGTTGGAAACTGATAGCCAAATTGCCGAATTCCATCGTTCAAGCCCGGCCTTCGCCGGGTTTTTTGTTGTCTTGGCTTGGCAAAACGTTCAGATGACGGCTGAATAGGTGTCGGACTATTTATCTTCTTTCTCTTGAGCGACACCAGCGTGACCTCCAGAAGGAGCCAACCCACGCAGAGGGGGGCGTCGAGACGCTCTAAGAACTCACCAACATCACCAACTGATGCACGTGCTTTATTTGGGCGATGGTTACCTCTCGATTGGTCACTCTGGCCAACAGAGGCAAGACTCCTGCTCAGCCTTACGGCCATCTGGTGTGTTGCTGGACTGCTGGTGTTGGCTTCAGCTAGCTGGTGGGTTGCCGCCCGAGAACAGGGAGAAGGTGCTTACTACCTAAAACGTCAACTGGTCTGGATGGTGGCCAGCTGGAGCCTGATGGCTTGTGTTGCCTCAACAACTCTCAGACGCTGGTTAAAAATTGCAGGCCCAGGCCTCTGGGTCGGCTGCTTGATGGTTGCAGCCACATTGGTCATGGGCACAACTGTCAACGGGGCGAGTCGCTGGCTCGTCATCGGTCCAATCCAGATCCAACCATCAGAGTTGGTTAAACCGTTTGTGGTCCTCCAAGCTGCCAATCTCTTCGCCCATTGGAAGCGGAATGCACTAGATCAAAAACTGCTTTGGCTAGGAAGCTTCGCAACCCTGGTTCTGCTCATCCTCAAACAACCGAATCTGAGCACCGCAGCGCTGATCGGTCTTTTGATTTGGCTCATGGCCTTTTCAGCAGGGCTTCCTTTAATTCAACTTTTTGGAACAGCACTCGCTGGAGGTCTACTTGGAGTTAGCAGCATCCTGATTAATGAATATCAGCGGTTACGGGTAATCTCGTTTCTCAATCCATGGCAAGACCCCCAGGGCGATGGTTATCAACTGATTCAAAGCCTTCTGGCGATTGGATCAGGGGGGATTTTTGGCCAGGGATTCGGATTATCAACCCAGAAACTGCAGTATCTACCGATCCAAAGCACAGATTTCATCTTTGCTGTTTACGCCGAGGAGTTTGGTTTCGTTGGATCTGTGATGTTGCTGTTATTTCTCATGCTGATGGGCTTTTTAGGGCTTCGTGTTGCTTTGCGCTGCCGAAGCAATCAGGCAAGACTGACAGCGATTGGATGCTCGACGCTTCTGGTTGGACAATCACTGATGAATATTGCAGTGGCTTCAGGTGCAATGCCCACAACGGGCCTTCCTTTACCACTCGTCAGCTATGGGGGGAATTCACTGCTCTCCAGCATGGTCACTATTGGGTTGTTAATTCGTTGCTCTTTGGAATCCACCGGATTAATCGGTGGCCGCAGCCAGCGCGATAAGCGTCGACGTGGATAAGGTAAGACTCTCTTAATCCCGGCATCACCGGTACAACCATTTCCTCACTCGAGCTGGCACTTTCCGATCTTGCCCGCAGTAGCGAGCAACTTCTCAACCATGCTCTACAACAGCCAGGTCCTGTGACCGTGGCTCTGGTCTTTGCCGGAGGAGCACTAACCAGCCTGGGGCCATGTTCCCTTTCTCTATTGCCAATCACAATCGCCTACCTAGCAGGCTTTGAGAACAAACAAAAGCCTTGGCAACGCAGTTTGTCTTTTTGTGCTGGGATCGTTGGCGCACTAGTCACTCTAGGCAGCCTGAGTGGCCTGCTTGGACGCATTTATGGTCAAGTCCCAGGATTAATTCCAACAATCGTTGGCGTTTTAGCGGTGGTTATGGGCCTCAATCTTCTCGGGATTGTTCGGTTGCCCCTTCCTGCTGGACCAGACCCGATGAACTGGACGCGCAAGGTGCCCTCTCCTTTAGCCCCTGTTGCAGCAGGATTAGCTTTTGGGCTTGCAGCTTCTCCATGTACGACTCCAGTGCTAGCCGTTCTGCTCGGCTGGATTGCCAGTACAGGGCGTCCTCTTCTTGGGATGGTGATGCTGACAAGCTTCGGGATCGGTCAAGTGCTACCCCTTCTGCTTGCTGGTAATTTGGCTGCATCTCTGCCGCGTTTGCTGGCGTTGCGGCCCATAGGCCGATGGATTCCACCCATCAGTGGTGTCGTACTGCTAATCACCGGTGCTCTCACATTGCTGGCAAGACTGAGGTGAGCTGATGCGTGCCCTTCACCGTTTCTTGGCACTGCTCTCGGATCTTCGTCTAGCAATCTTGCTGCTTCTGCTGATTGCCCTAGCCAGTGCCCTTGGGACCATTCTTCCTCAGAACGAAGCTCCAGATCTTTACTTAGGGCGTTTTAACGACGATCCATGGCTCGGCCTGATCAACGGAGAAATCCTCTTACAGCTTCAACTCGATCATATCTATTCCAGCCAGTGGTTTTTAAGCCTTCTGGCATGGCTGGGATTGGCTTTGATTTTGTGTAGCTGGCGTCGTCAATGGCCCGCGCTTCTCGCCTCCATGCGCTGGGTCGACTACCGCAAGCCCAGACAGCTCAGCAAATTGGCTCTGGCCGAATCGATTACTTGTTCAAACGGTGAATCAGCCTTAGAAACGCTGAACTCACACCTAAAAAAGCAAGGCTGGCAGGTCCAGAAACATAAGGATCGTCTGGCGGCACGTCGCGGTGTCATTGGCAAAGTTGGGCCCTTATTGGTTCATACGGGATTGGTCCTGCTTTTGATCGGGGCTGCTTGGGGAGCGCTTTCTGGCAACCGCTTAGAACGCTTCCTCGCGCCTGGTCGAGTTCTCGATCTGCTGGACCCCTCCGGCAACAACCGTCTCTCCCTCACTCTTGAGCGCTTCTCAATTGAGAGAGATCCATCAGGGCGCACAGAGCAATTCCGGTCCACACTTCGGCTCGATCCATCAGATGGCCCCTCGGAAGAGCATGTGATCAGCGTGAATCATCCGCTCCGATACCGAGGTATGACTGTCTATCAAGCAGATTGGTCACTGGCTGCGATCACCGTGCAGATCGGCAAAAGCCCTGAACTGCAATTACCCCTTCGCAGTTTTCCCGAACTTGGCGAACAAATGTGGGGACTTGTGCTTCCAACACGTCCTGATGGAAGCGAACCGGTGCTGATGAGCATGAGCAGTGAACAAGGCCCGGTTCAAGTCTTCGATGATGAAGGATCACTCCTTGGCAACCTCAGACCTGGAGGAGCGTCAACCGAAATCAAAGGATTACCCCTAAAGGTGGCAGAGATCATGCCTGCCAGCGGCCTGCTTTTAAAGCGCGATCCTGGCGTCCCACTCGTTTATGCAGGATTCGCAATCACACTGCTCGGCGGAGGGCTCAGCTTGGTAGCAACCCGCAAACTATGGGCTGTGCTCGATCCACCACCCATTGAGCCATCAGGCAGAAAAATACACATTGGCGGGCTTTGCAATCGGAATCTCGCTGGCTTCGCTGCAGAATTGCCAATCCTGATCAGCAAGCTAGACGGGCCCCATGACTGACTCTCACAACGGTGTGAACGTTGCCACGAGGGTTGAAATCAGCTTCTAGCTGCATCCAAACCGGATCGCAGGCCATCACCAAATCATCAAGAATCTTGTTCGCCACCTCTTCATGAGAAATGGAACAGTCACGAAAGTGATTGATGTACAACTTGATGGCTTTCAACTCGACCACTCGGGGACCCGGCTGATAGATCAAGCGCAAGACAGCAAAGTCGGGGTAACCCGAAAAAGGGCAAAGACAGGTGAATTCCGGCAATTCAATTGAAATCTCATAGGGGCGTCCCACCCTTGGATTGTCGAAACAAATCAACTCTGCGTCTGCAATAGCTCTTTCGCCATACAAAGGAGTTTTGGTGATCTCAGTGCCGGAGTTGCTCATGAGGCAAATACAGGGAAAACCAGCAGCTGAGACTAGAGCCGGCCTTCAACCAATGCTGATCGACTCTCCACGATGATTGATTTGGTATCAAGACTTACAAACGGTGACTGGAAATCAAGGCCTAATGGAAGGAAGTCAACAATCGCTTTAATATGGATCTCAGACTGATGATCGAAGGTCATTCCTTGCGACTGCAGCCTGAGAGTGTTCATGGAATGCTGTGGCTCCAAACTCATTTCGAGCAATCCCATTGGGACCTTCTCTCTCAGGGACTCGTCACAGTGAGTCAACCCAATGCTGAAGAACTCATTGCAGATGCAACGACAGCTGGATTGAACCTTTCTCCTCTCTCAGCCCTGTCATCTCAGGACAATTCCTGACACACTCAAACGATCGCTTACTCAACAACTTCCATGAAAAAGGTCGAAGCCATCATCCGCCCCTTTAAGCTCGAGGATGTCAAATTGGCTTTAGTCAATGCCGGCATCGTCGGCATGACAGTTAGTGAAGTGCGAGGTTTCGGTCGTCAGAAAGGCCAAGTAGAGAGATATCGGGGTTCTGAATTCACCGTTGAGTTTTTGCAGAAGTTAAAAGTTGAAGTGGTGATCGACGATGAACGCGTTGACACCGTCATGAATGCCATTGCTGAAGCAGCCAAAACAGGAGAAATCGGAGACGGCAAGATCTTTGTCTCTGCAGTGGACACTGTGCTACGCATTCGCACAGGTGACCGTGATAGTTCAGCACTCTGATCTCAGCGTCTCCTGCACCACCTGTCGAACGTGTTCTCCTGAGACCTTTTGCGGCTCAGCCTCGCTTAACCACAAAAGATATTCATGGTTTCCCGCTGGGCCGGTAATCGGAGATCCCACAATTCCTTGAGCATTCCAGCCCAGGCAATTCGACTTTAATATCACCGATTCAATGGCATCCCTGTGAGCAGCAATGTCCCTCACAACACCTCCTTTGCCAACTCGTTCTCGTCCGACTTCAAATTGAGGTTTAACCAACAACAAAGCCTCGCTCCCATGCGTTTCCAGCAAGTCTCGAATTGCTGGAAGTACGAGCGCTAAGGAAATAAACGACAGATCAGCAACTGCAAGGTCGGGCCTCACGTCATCAGGTCCATACAACTCAGACGCGCTAAGACGGCGAATGTTAGTCCGCTCTCTTAAAACAACGCGCTCATCAATACGCAAATTCCATGCCGTCTGGCCATACCCAACATCAATGCCGTAGACCAATCTCGCACCGTGTTGCAGCAGACAGTCGGTGAACCCACCTGTTGAAATGCCGCCATCGAGGCATGTTCGCCCCTCAACCGAAACAGGGAAAGCCTCCAGTGCCGCCAGCAACTTTTCACCTCCTCTGGATACAAACCGCGGGGGCTGTTCCACGATCAGCTCCAGATCAAACCCAACAGTTTGGCCAGGCTTATCGAGGAGCTGTCCACGATGGTCTCTCACCTTGCCTGCGCGAATAAGCTGCTGAGCTTGCTGACGAGACACCGCGAGGCCCATCGTCAGCATGTGGAGATCTAAGCGGCGTTTACTTGCCATTTCGACATGAAAACAGAGTGAAAACGAAACAAATACTGGAGTTCTGCACAGATTTCCACAGAGTTCCTTGAAGATCTTGGCAAGCCGCACGCAAGTACGTGTCAGCCAACAAGCCTTTAAATATCAAAAGCAGACGCCGCCCACATCTACGGGCAAAGGTTTGTCTGACACCTCATCAGCCATCAGGGTGCGTGCTGGAGCTCCTAGCACCAGGATCCTTTGTGATGCTTGACAACCACCCAAACGATCTACCCCCTTTTCAAGTCATAGAATGCCGTGGTGGCCTGTGCTGGGTTCGTCAGCAATCCTGGGGACAGAACGTTCAGTGGGAAGTTGAGCATCGACGACTCACCTCTGCTTAAGAGAAATTCCGCGAGACCAACCCGTCAGCGCCATACATTGGGTGAGTTGTTGCCACGCGCTGGCCCTTGATCGAGAGATACACCCTGCCCGAAATGGGCGAGATCTGGACAGACCAGGCCAAATACCAAAGTTGGCTGGATGTTGAGATTGCAGCCTGCGAAGCCAATTGCAGTCTTGGCCGTGTCCCTAAGGACGCGATGGACACGATTCGAGAGCAGGCGAAGTTTGAGCCAGCAAGGATCTTAGAAATCGAGGCCGACGTCCGCCATGACGTGATTGCTTTCCTCACCAATGTGAATGAACACGTTGGTGATGCAGGTCGATACATCCATGTAGGAATGACCAGTAGTGACGTACTCGATACAGGCCTCGCGCTTCAGCTGAAAGCATCCGTTGCGCTACTGCGCCAAGAGTTGACGGCCTTGGATGCAGCGATCGCCAAGTTGGCCACAGAACACAAGGCCACCGTCATGATTGGTCGGTCTCACGCCATTCATGGCGAGCCGATCACCTTTGGGTTCAAGTTGGCGGGCTGGTTAGCTGAAACACGCCGCAATGCTGAGCGACTGGCTCGACTCGAACGTGATGTCGCGGTAGGCCAGGTCAGCGGAGCGATGGGCACCTACGCCAATACAGATCCTGAGGTGGAAAGACTGACTTGCGAATTACTGGGTCTCACTGCAGACACTGCGAGCACCCAAGTCATCTCCCGCGATCGCCATGCCGACTACGTGCAAATCTTGGCGCTCATTGGGGCCTCACTCGATCGCTTCGCCACAGAGATTCGCAACTTGCAGCGCACAGATGTGCTTGAAGTCGAAGAAAGCTTCGCGAAGGGACAAAAAGGCAGCTCGGCCATGCCCCATAAACGCAATCCCATTCGCAGCGAACGAATCAGCGGTTTGGCAAGAGTGCTCCGCAGTTACGTCGTCGCCGCACTGGAGAACGTCGCTCTCTGGCACGAACGTGACATCAGCCACAGCTCGACAGAGCGGATGATGCTGCCGGACTGCTCTGCAACCCTGCACTTCATGCTCCGGGAGATGACTGCCGTGATCTCAGGCCTCGGGGTCTACCCCGACAACATGGTTCGCAATATGAATGTGTATGGAGGCGTAGTGTTCAGCCAACGGGTCCTCCTAGCACTCGTGGAGAGAGGCATGAGCCGCGAAGATGCTTACCAGGTTGTTCAGCGCAACGCTCACAGTGCTTGGAACACGAATGGTGGTGACTTCCGTTCCAACCTTCAAAACGATTCAGAGGTGACCGGCAAGCTCACTGAAGACCAACTTGCTGAATGTTTCAGCACCGACCTGCACCAAGCAAATCTGGGTGTGGTCTGGGATCGACTGGGCCTTTGAGTCGATGTTTTGGACTCCCTATGCCGACTGGATTTACGTGGTGATGAGCGTTAGCGGGATGATCCTCATCATCGCGCTAGTGCTGCGCCCTGACGCAAAGTCATGACCAAAACAACCAGGACTGAATACGACAGCATGGGGCCGGTGAACGTGCCGGCTGATGCCCTTTGGGGTGCACAAACTCAACGTTCTCTAGAGAACTTCGCGATCAGTGATGACCGAATTCCTCTTGAGCTGATCCACGCTCTGGCACAGATCAAGCAAGCAGCTGCAATTGTTAACGCCCGACTGGGAGTGCTGGATGACAGCCGACGCGACCTGATCGTGACAGCGGCGGCTGCGATTGCGGAGGGTCTCCACGATGATCAGTTCCCTCTGCGAGTCTGGCAAACCGGAAGCGGCACCCAGACAAACATGAACGTGAATGAGGTGATCAGCAACCTGGTGTCGCATCGAGAAGGGAAGCCATTAGGCAGTCATGAACCTGTGCACCCGAACGATCACGTCAACCGCTCCCAGTCGACCAATGACGCCTTCCCGGCAGCCATTCACATCGCCACCGCCGCTGGCATCAAGCATCGACTCTTGCCAGAGGTGCAACACCTAACCGAAGCCTTTGCAGAGAAGAGTGAAGCTTGGCAGGAAATCGTAAAAATCGGCCGCACCCATCTGCAGGACGCGGTACCTCTCACCCTTGGCCAAGAGGCGTCTGCCTGGTGCGATCAACTCGCCAGTGCCAGGATCAGAATCGAAACATCGTTACAGGAACTGCACCCGCTGCCTCTTGGCGGCACTGCAGTGGGTACAGGCTTAAATGCTCCCAAAGGATTCGCCGAAGAAGCTGCGGCTGAGCTGGTCCGCCTCACTGGTTTGCCCTTGTGCTCAGCCCCCAACAAATTCGCTGTGATGGCGAGCCACGACGGGCTCGTCAATGCCATGGGCCAAATGCGATTGCTCGCAGTGAGCCTGCTCAAGATTGCGAACGATATCCGCCTGCTCGCATGCGGCCCCCGCGCCGGCCTGGCAGAACTTCATTTGCCAGAAAACGAACCCGGCAGCTCGATCATGCCTGGGAAGGTGAATCCAACACAGTGTGAAGCCATGGCCATGGTGTGCACCCAGGTAATTGGGCTCGATACGGTCGTTGCGATGGCCGGAGCCGGGGGCCATCTGCAGATGAATGTCTACAAACCACTCATCGGTTTCAACCTGCTTCAGGCGATCAGGCTGCTTACCGATGCCTGCCACTACTTCCGGGTCGCCATGGTGGAAGGCATCGAGCCCAACCGCAGTCGCATCCAACGCGATGTCGAGCAGTCGCTGATGCTGGTCACTCCTTTAGCGCCGGTGATCGGTTACGACAAGGCCAGCGCCATTGCCAAGTACGCCCATGAACAGGGCTCCAGCCTGAGGGATGCTGCGCTGGACCTGGGTTATGTCAGTGCGATGGAATTCGATCGGGTCGTCAATGCTGCGGACATGACGAATTGCTGATGGGATCGAGTCACAACTGAAGTCTTGAAACTCGAGTTCTGAGAAGATTTATGCTGCACGCTCAGTCGCCACATTTAAGCCTCCGGCTTCAGCCGCCGCGGCCGTGATCAACTGATCAGCTTCTGCAACTGGGAAACGATTAATCGCCTTCAACGCCTGATGGGCGTTCTTGCGCAGCTGCTCACTGATCGCTTCGCAGTAAGGAACTTGCGCCAATAAATCCACCGTGCGCCGCATGATCCTCACGACGTCTCCCTCATCCAACGAGGTGTTAGCAATCAGATCATGCCAAGTCGTTCCCTTCGCCCAAGCTTCCACTAATCCCATCAACTCAGGCTCCCACCAAGCTGGCACCACCACCTTGTATCGCTCCTGCGCCCTTAGAAGCTCTCGACGGATTCCCGACAAATCCTGCAAGGCCTCTTCTGCAAGAGGAGGAGCAGGGAATCCACTCCAAAGATCTGGTCGATTCACCTCGGTGCTGATGGCTTCGAACACTGAGGCCAGTTCTGACGGTGGCAACTCATCAAGGTGACCGCTCATTAATGCGAGTCCAAGCCAGAGCTCGTTGTCGCCACGCAGCGCGGCAACGGTACGACCGATCTCCGTCGGTTCCAAATCGTCAAGGCAGCCGAAATGCCGAAGAATTTCAATCAGGGCCAGAAAAGTCTCCCAGTGCCGGTTGGAACGGTGATGGAGCAATTGCTGGCGTTCACGGATTTCAAGCTCAAGATCCTCCATACGTCGCCGGTGCTTCTTGAGCTGCTTACGATCTCCCCAACGATGAGCCGGATGACACGCCAGCTGATCCTCCAAGTCATGAACTAGCCGAACTTGAGACAGTACCTCGCCAGCCAGGTCGTACTGAGGAGTCGTCATGTCATGGCGTCGAGCCATATGCGCAACTGCCAAGGCCAGAGCTCCGCTTTCCTGATCACCATGACGGAGTTCGCCGGCACGGCTCAGGTCGGGCGCATTCACTCCACCCACTTGCAAACAACTTAATTCCGCATGCAAGCTCACCACCCCCTGACAGGACAGAAGGATCCAAACGTTGTCCTGCGTTAAACAAAGCAAGAGTGGGAACTGCCCTGGGCCATCGCATTTCTCAACGATCACTGCCGGTGTTACCCCACCGCGCAAGCGAGGTGATTTAAGGCTCACCATCGTCCCTTCGCTGGCAAACTGAAGGGCAATGGTCAGTTCGTGCGCGAGGGTTTCTTCAGCCTGCTTCTGAAGGATCCTGAGCAAGCGCCTCTCCTCCCGCAGACGGCCGCGCTGTTTTTCGTATTCCTCAAAGTCTTCCCAAGGCACATCTCCAGCGGTGCCTTCAAGTTGGGTCAGCTGCAAGCGCAACTCACCCAACTGTTCTTCTTCGTCCACCAAATCCAAACTTGCGAGGTAACGGCCAAAGCTGCGCTCCACGAGCTCTCTTGATTTAGCCAGGTCATGACGCTGCAACAGATTGAGCACCATCCCATAGCTAGGGGTGAACTGACTCACAAGCGGATCAGAAGCACTAGTAGCCAACTGGGCCGCCTCACGCACCCCCTCAAATCGACTCTGCACTGTCACCACATAACCCTTCGTGTCCAAGCCTCGGCGGCCCGCACGACCAGCCATTTGCAGAAACTCACTGGCCATCAACGGACGATGACCACGTTCAGTTCGCTTCGAGAGAGATGCGATCACAGTGCTCCGCGCCGGCATGTTGATTCCCGCCGCCAGCGTTTCAGTGGCGAACACCACCTTCACCAAACCCTTCTGAAACAGCTCCTCAATAAGCTCTTTCCAAGCAGGGAGCACTCCGGCGTGATGGGAAGCGATCCCACGCAGCAAAGCATCGGCATGAAACCCATCCCGCACGGCCTCAGGATTCGCAATTGTGTAGTCCTGAAGCCGCTGTCGAATCGTGACTTGCTCCTCTTCCGTCACTAAACACTGAACCCCAAGGTCGCGAACGGCTTTATCACATCCACGGCGACTAAAAATGAAATAGATGGCAGGGAGCATTTCCCGTTCAGCCATTTGCGCCACAACAAAGCTGATGGGAGGAGCTTCCGGTTGAGGGGGCCTGGGAGAACGGCCTTTGCGTTTATGCCCTTTTGGCGCTCGCCAAACCTTGCAGTTGGGATGGATGCCAGTCCCCTTTTCATTCAGAAGTTGATGAAGCCCCCTGGCACTACAGAAGCTGAATTGCAGGGGAACTGGACGAAAATCACTGATAACAAGTCGAGTGGGACCATGCACCTTCTCAATCCAATCAGTGAGTTGCTCCGCGTTAGCAACGGTGGCGGACAACGCCACCAGTTGCACTGAGGATGGGCAGTGAATAATCGATTCTTCCCAGACAGTGCCCCTCTGGGAATCATTCATGTAGTGACACTCATCGAGCACCACAGACTCCACATCAGCGAGAGGGTCGTCATGCTGATCCGCTTCTGCGTAAAGCATGTTGCGGAAGATCTCAGTAGTCATGACCACCACGCGGGCCTCACGATTCACACTGAGGTCACCCGTCATTAAGCCAACATTTTCGGTTCCAAACTGTGCACGAAAATCACGTAACTTCTGATTAGACAAGGCCTTCAGAGGTGTTGTGTAAAACACCTTTTGGCCATGGGCAATCGCCCGGTGAATCGCATACTCCCCTACCAGAGTCTTGCCAGATCCAGTGGGCGCACTCACAACAACAGAATGCCCCTGGTTCAGCGCATCGATCGATTCCAACTGGAACCCATCCAAAGGGAATGGAAACAGCTGAGAAGCATCTGGTGTCACCATGATTGGGATCCTAGGGATGGCGCGAGCAGGGAGCAGCAAACTAAGCAACATGAGCAGCCCATCCCAGGCCCGCCGCCGTCAGCTCCGCACTTGGAGTCCTAATCCAGATGGTTCAGGCTTCCTTCCTGTCAGATCGACCAAGGAGGAGATTGAGTCGCAGCGCCCCTTAGTGGATCTAGCCAGCAACGACTATCTCAACCTGGCTCAGCACCCAGAGCTCATCCATGCAGCCAAAGAAGAAATGGAGCGCAGCGGCGTTGGAGCCGGAGGTTCCAGGCTGGTCAGCGGAAGCCGCCCAGTGCACGATCAACTTGAAGAACAATTGGCATGCTGGCTTGATAGGGATCGCGTTCTGCTCTACCCGAGCGGCTTTCAAGCGAATCTGGCTGCCGTCCTTGCTCTCGCGGACCGTCACACACCCGTACTGGCTGACAGACTTTGCCATCACTCCTTGCTCACCGGGATTCAAGCCAGTGGTGCCCGCCTCAAACGCTTTTCCCACAACGACCTGATTGATCTAAAACGCAAGTTGGAGCGCTGCCATCAAGAGCACCCGAAAAAGCGCCCCCTAGTGATCACTGAAAGCCTATTCAGCATGGAAGGCACAAGCCCCGACCTCGGCGCGATGGCAGAGATCTGCTATGACCACGGAGCCCGACTGCTGGTGGATGAGGCTCATGCGCTAGGGGTGCTCGGAGCAGAGGGGCGCGGACTCTGCCAAGCGTTACCCAAACACGCTGTGACCATGCTTAGCGGAACCTTTGGCAAGGCCTTTGGCAGCGGTGGAGCATTTCTGGCCTGTAATGCAGCCCTCGGGGAGACCTTGCTCCAATCCAGCGGTGCTTTTCGATATACCACTGCGTTGTCACCACCCCTTGCTGCAGCGGCTCTTGCAGCCTTGACGCTGATGCAACGCCATCCCCATTGGTCTGTAGAGCTGATCTCAAGGAGCCATCAGTGGCGATCCGCTTTTGCATCAGCAGGATGGCCATGTCCAGGCGGCACAGGACCGATTCTGCCCCTCATAATCGGTCCTGACCAAAGAGCTCTCGACTGCCAACAGAAGTTAGAAACTGCAGGTTTACTAAGCATTGCCATCCGCCCCCCTACCGTTCCCGAAGGAACAGCCAGGCTGCGCTTGGTGATCCGTCGGCAACTGCCCGATGGAACATTGGAGAAAGTACTGAAAGCCCTCCCCTTGAGCTGATGTGCGCATGAAACAGGTCATCGCGATGCACGGTTGGAGCGGAGATAGCCATGCATGGAGGCCCTGGATTCGCCATTTCAAGCAACACAACTGGTTTTGGCAAAGCGGTGAGCGCGGTTACGGCAGTCTCCAGGTCCAAATGCCGTTCTGGAAGGACGATCATGATCCAATTGAGGAACAACGCCGAGTGGTGATTGCCCACTCACTTGGACCGCATTTGCTTCCGGATGAGGTGCTCGCCCTAGCCACAGATGTGGTGTTTTTGGCGAGTTTCGCGAGATTTGTGCCAAACGGAGCCAAAGGCCGAGCCCTTGCCACGGGCCTTAAGGGCATGCGCCGCTGCATAGGTAGCAGCGAAGAATCCAAGATGCTGAACAGTTTTTGGGCACGGGCAACCGCGCCAGCCTTCCCAAAGGGATTACCGCGCGGACCGATCGATGAAGGACTATCAACCAAGGGCCGCCAACGCTTGATCGACGATTTGGATCGTCTCATTGCAAGCTCAGAGCTCCCTCCGGGGCTGCGAGAAACAACACGCGTACTGATTGTTGAAGCTGGACAAGACGCCATCGTGGTGCCCGCCGCTAGACGAGAACTGCTCGAGGCCTTGCAGAGCCGACTGCAGAAGCAAGCAGAGCAATGGATACTGAAGGAAAGCGGTCATGCACTATTGATTCCTGATCTGCTGATGCGTGTCCAGCGATGGCTTGATCAGGATTGTCCAGCGTCATGAACACCACCTGGGGATCCAAAGTTCTCACGAGCTTCGAAGGCGCAGCATTTAAGTACAACGATGCAGCCCGTCTCCAAAAGGCGATGGCCTGGCGACTAGCTGGACACTGCCGTCGACTGCCAATTCCAGCAGGACGATGGATGGATCTAGGAAGTGGAACGGGTTTGCTTGCCAATGCCATCGAACAACGGAACCCCGGACAGATCGTGGAGCGCATCGATGGAAGTCCATCGATGCATAGATACAGCAGCCGGGAAGAACACACTCAGGTGTGGGATTTGAATGATCCTTTACCTAACTGGATAGACCCTCCGACTCTTATTGCCTCAAGTTTCTGTTTGCATTGGTTATCTGATCCAGTAATCACACTTCGGCATTGGTTCGAGCGGCTAGCCCCCAAAGGCTGGTTAATCGTGGCTCTGCCGATTCAAGGCTGTTTCCCTCAATGGCACACAGCGGCCCGTCAAGCGTCAGTCCCTTGCTCAGCACTGCGTCTCCCCTCAAGCCAAGAATTAATTGCTTCATTGCCCACTCAGCAAATCAGACGACAGCAACTGCTGAGGTTTAGCGAAAGAGCCAACCACATCACAGCACTCTTGCGACCTATACAGGCCATTGGCGCCGGGACCACCACCAGTGCACCTCTTAGCGTGAAGCAGTGGCGCCAGCTGAACACCGACTGGCCTGAACGCTGTGCTGATGGACAGATCAGATTGACTTGGGTAATCCAACTGCTGGTGATTGAGCGATGAAAACTTGTCCAGCTCAGGTGGTCATTTGCGGAACAGGTACTGATGTAGGCAAGACCATTGTCAGTGCTCTTTTTGTGCAGGGATTAGGTGCCACTTACTGGAAACCGGTCCAAAGCGGCACTGAAGACGGTGGAGATCGACAACGTTTGATCGATCTTCTTCAATTACCTAAGAATCGATGTCTGAAGGAAGCGTATGCATTCACAGCTCCAGTTTCTCCGCACTGGGCTGCTGAACGCGAGGGGAAACAAATCAACCCTGATCAACTCAGATTGCCAACCGTTGAGGGAGCTCTGGTGATTGAAACCGCTGGAGGCCTGATGGTGCCACTCACTCGCAACTGGTTGCAAATCCAACAACTGGAACGGTGGGGACTCCCGGTGGTCTTAGTGACCAGGAGTGAACTGGGAACTCTGAACCACACGCTTCTCAGCTTGGAAGCACTCCGGAGACGGAACATTCCCCTCCTTGGATTGGTGATCAATGGCCCTGCTCATGCTGACAATCCCCGCACCCTGAAACAACTCGGCGATGTGACTCTGCTATGCGAATTACCAACGTTTGAACATCTCAATGCTGATGCCCTCGCCAAGCAATGGCATGCTCAGAACGTGAAAGCTAAGGTCGAAACCGAAATCAATCGTTTTCATGTTTAAAGATGAATCGCCGTCAGACTGGAGCAGCAGTAGCCATTGCACTTCTTTGCGCGGGAATTTTTGTATTGCTCACTGATGTCGAAGTCGGGATTGTGCGATGGTTCAGCTGTGGCCCGATTGCAACCGAATCTGAGAAAAACAGTCAAGTCTGTCGTTGATTTCAAAATCACTTCATAAGCAACACATTCATTGGCAACTGCAACGTCGTTGTGCCTGAGAATCATCACTCCCACCTCTGGCCACCGTTTACACAAATCTCTACGACTCCTCCTTTGGAGAGGGTGCTAAGTGGAAACGGTGCCTTGCTCTATCGCGATGAAGGGCCACCCTTAATCGATGCGATCAGTAGCTGGTGGGTCACATTGCATGGCCATGCTCACCCCCACATTGCGGAGGCAATCTCGCAACAGGCCAAGATTCTTGAGCAAGTCATTTTCGCCGAATTCACCCACCCTCAAGCCGAACGTCTCGCCAATCGTCTGGCAGCCAAAGCTGGACTAGAGCGGGTCTTTTTCTCTGATAACGGCTCCACCGCCGTAGAAGTGGCTCTCAAAATCGCCATTCAGTGGTGGCACAACCAAGGAGAACCCAGACAACAGATTGTTGCTTTCGATGGTGCTTATCACGGAGATACGTTTGGAGCGATGGCAGTGGGAGCTCGCAATCTCTTTAGCGAGCCCTTTGATCCACTCTTATTCCCCGTTGCCCGCATCCCTTGGCCCGCGACTTGGTGGGACGACGAAGACATCGCCAAGAAGGAACAAACGGCACTGAACCACCTTGAAGAAGCTTTAAACACCCCAACAGCTGCTGTCATCCTTGAGCCGCTGGTCCAAGGCGCTGGTGGAATGAGCATGGTGCGTCCAGCCTTTCTTCAAGAGGTGGAAAAGCGAGTTCGAAACGCAGGAACGTTGTTAATCGCCGACGAAGTCCTCACAGGCTTCGGGCGTTGCGGCGATTTTTTGGCGACTCAAAGGGCAGGGATCAAACCTGATCTGGTCTCGCTGTCCAAAGGATTGACCGCTGGCTTCCTTCCCATGGGTATCACCATGGCAAGCACTTCTGTGTTCGATGCCTTTGTCGGGACTAATCCGAGTTTGACGCTTTGGCATGGTCACAGTTTCACCGCCAACCCCCTGGGGTGTGCGGCGGCGAATGCCAGTCTGGACCTGCTCGAGACAGAACCTCATAAATACCAAGATTTCGAAACGAGACATCGGTCACGCTTAGAGGCTTTGGCGGACCATCCAGGCATCAGGCATGCTCGCGTGACAGGCACCATTGCAGCGTTTGATCTCGTGGTCAGCGACCAACAGGGCTACCTCAACCCTGCAGGGAAAGTGCTAAGCCAATTAGCGAGAGAACGAGGAGTCCTGATTCGGCCTCTAGGCCAAGTGGTGTACTTACTTCCCCCGCTCTGCATCAGCGACAACCAACTGGATCACTGCTATGCCGTTCTCCATCAAGCGATCAATCTCTTAAACGAGCAGTGAGATGAACCTTCAGGGACCAAACCTCAGGGCAGCCTCAACATCAGCACGTGACAGCCCATAAGGAAATACACAGGAGCGAGGCGCTTCTCTCGGACTCCAAATCACCGCTAAGTCCTTCTGCTGCAGTCGGATTTCGGCAGTCCATCCGTTTCCTTGCCAAGACCAACCACAGGGGTCATCGTCTAATCGCTGCGCTCCAAGCTGCTCGAGCCAATGCTCAAGTGCCTGCAGCGAATGCTGATTCAAAGGAGTTTGGGCTGGAGGCATCAACACCATCGAGAACTTCGCTAGTCAACGGCTCCACATGAGTCTGCTCGGCCACCAGCCAACTGGGCTGAACCTGAAGTTCCATTCCCCGACTCCATGCCACCCCAACGCCTACTAACAAACATAAAAACAAAGCCGCCAGCAACATCAGAAGCGACAACCACTCTCCTCCTGAAAGTGGTCGTCGCTCACCAATTTCCGTTGCAGAAGCCACTGCAGGTGAAGGCAATGGAGCGTGCTGCTGTTGCCAGAGCTGATCCTGCTGGATGAGTTGAGAGTCATAGATCTGACGCAGGTGAGGATCGGCCAGCTGGTCATAGGCCTCACGCAACAGCTGAAACTGACGCGCTGCTTCTTCTGCCGGAAGTTTGGTGGTATCTGGATGAACCGATTTACTCAGACGACGAAAGGCCCGACGCAAGGCCTCTGGATCGACTCCACGAGTCACACCTAACCTTTCGTAATAAGAGGAGACTGTCATCACGCCCTCCTCTTTGCAATCGTGAACATGCATTCTAGGAAGAGTCGCTGCCCTGGCAGCCATGCCAGAAGCAAAAACATTTTCTGATGCAGGCCCTGACTTATGGCAGTGCCTGGGTTGGCAACCAAAAGACTCCCAGCTTTTGCAACTCAAAGAGTTGCAATCCCTTTTACGTCATTGGAACAGCAAAGTAAACCTCACCCGATTGGTGGAGAACGAGGACTTCTGGATCACCCAAATCTTTGACAGCCTTTGGCCTCTTGAGGATGAACTACGCACCCCTGACTTGCCACGTCGTTGCATCGATGTAGGCACTGGCGGAGGTTTCCCAGGTATGGCCGTAGCGATTGCACTGCCTGGGACCACGCTGACGCTTGTCGATTCAGTTGGTCGCAAAACAGCAGCAGTGGCAGCCATGGCCCAATCTCTCGGTCTAGAAAGTCGCTTAGAAATCCGCACCGAACGGGTTGAGGTGACCGGTCATGAGCCGTCCTGTCGAGGACAGTTCGATTTGGCAATGGCCAGGGCAGTCGCGACTCCCTCCGTCGTAGCGGAGTATCTCGTTCCCCTTTTGGCCCCTCAAGGTCAGGCACTGCTTTATCGCGGGCACTGGAGTGCCGACGATGCAGCAAACCTCAAAAGAGCGTTGATCCCTCTCAAAGCAAAACTTGTACATTGCAAACAGCTCAACCTGCCTGCACAACGAGGTCTTCGCACGTTGGTGAGAGTCGAACCCTCGGCACCATGCCCAAAGAACTATCCACGATCTGTTGGGCTACCAAGCCGTCTTCCCCTAGGGGATCAAGCAGATGACAGGCGTTTCTGAGGAGCAGTACCAATCCTTTCCTTCAAACCAAGGAGCAGCCCTGGGATCGTTTCAGCCCAGGGGCTTCGGTTCAAAACAGCTTGAAGATCACTTGCACTGACATCTTGATCAAGCGCATCGGCATTGAAACCAGGGTGCCAGTCCCCTGCATGGCCCAGAAGTCCGTAGCGTGCTCGAGCATAACTCTCCAAATCCCAAGCTTCGAGCAAGTTGTAAAGCCATAACAACACAGGGAGATTGATACCTCCTGGCGTGTCTTTCCAATGCGGCAAACCTTCGTGCCAGGTCATCAACCAAGGTTCACCCAGAACTTGTAATGCTTGACGATGCAAACGTTGTTCAATCGGCGCGATCAGAGTCTCGGCAACATCCAACTGATGCACTGCTTCCAGATGAAGATCGAGATCAGCGGGCTTAGACGCACCAACACTGATGGTGTGCACCCGACGATCACGCAAACAAAACAAATCATTAAACACAATTGGATGCAGAGGAGCACACAGCTGCTGTAAACGCAGAGAAGGAGTGTGAAGATGTCCGCCCTTATCTGTGGGACTAATGATGAACACACCCATGTCATGCCGATGAGCTGCCTCAATGACCGGTTCGTTTTCTTGACGGATGTAATACCAATGAAGATTGACGTAATCAAAAGCGTTGGATTCGATCGCGGCTTGGATGACGTTTCTCTCTCCATGGGTGGAGAAGCCCACATGATCAATCCGCCCCTGGCGCTGCCAACGGCGAACCACCTCCATACACCCACCTAATCGAATCGTTTGCTCCAGCTGACTCATCCTGTTGATGCCATGGATCGCCAACAACTGAATCCGCTGAACGGATAAACGCTCCAAGCTGAGCTCAAGCTCGGCTTCAAAAACACCTGGATCGTCCCGTGGAAGGATTTTTGTTTGAAGGATGCGTCCTGGATCAGGCACATTAAGAAGGGCCCAGCCAAGTTGCCGTTCAGAGCTGCCGTAATGACGTGCAGTCTCTAGATGGTGAAACCCGAGCTTCACAGCACGCTCAAGGATGTTCTGAACATTGCGCTGCGACTCAGGGGTAATCACATCCGCTGTTACATCCGACCAACTTTGCTGAAACCTCATCCCCCCAAGCGAGAGGACCGGCATTGAAAGCTCTGTGCGACCAAAACGCCGTGTAGGCAAACCCAAGGAGGCCGTTTTTCCCATCGAACGATCAGTCTTGCGGGTCCTGCCGAGGAAGCGTGCGTCGAGGACGAGCTGGAGAAGGCACTCCTAGAGGGAAAAGTTCCTGAGCTTCAAGCTGAGCACTTAAAACCTTGAGGTCATCAAATGGAACCCAATGGATGCAATCCACGGGACAGGTCTCTATTGCTTCCTGAATTCGCTGAGGACTGTCTCCGTCCTGACGAATCGCCCTCGAGCGGCCCAGATCGGGTTCAATCACGAAGGTATTGCATGCCACATGAGCGCAATAGCGACACCCTATACAAACAGCTTCATCAACCCAAACAGCTTTCTCAGCCAACGCACCACCCAAAACGGGTTCCTTGCCATTGGGTTGAGTGTCTTGAAGTGATGAAGCGCTATAGGCAGCAGCCGGGGCTCCAAAAGCGTCGTTCACTGCCTTGTTGTCCAATGCCTGCTGCGGATCAGGCATCCCAGCGCGTCACCACCAGCTCGATCGAGCCATCCTGGCAATCACGTTGCTCGGCAACATCAAAGCCTTCGATCACTGAAGCTTTCAACACCGTGTTGAGTGCATAGCGTTGCGTGAGACGAGAAAGAAACCGTTCAATCGGAATGGGCTGGCGCCATAAATCCAGATCAGTGACGAACTCATAAGCACCGTTGGATTCGTTCCAGAGAAAACCAAAATCCGCACTTCCCTCAAGGGTGACAGCCAGCTCAGCTTCAACGGTTTGTCCGCGGTAACCGCGAACGGGATGGCCACCCTGATGGGGCTCGTAACCAAGATCTTGCAGAGCTGAGACTAAAGACTCACGCTGACGGAGTTCCGTTTTAACAGTGCTGAAATGGGACATCAGGAGGGTTCGACGAACTGGGTCTGGGTCTGGGTCTGAGTTGTAACGAAGGCATCAGATGTTGGCTGGCGGCGTTCCACCGTGCCAAGAGCTGATTCCAACCGTTCTGTGAGTAGGAGACAAGCGTCACCTTCAACGCCTTCAACGTGCTCTTCGACGCGGCCGTCGGGACGGATTCGAAAACGAAGCGTGCGCTGAGGCATGCACTACACCCAACAATGAGCAGATGCTAGTGGCGAGAACGCGAAGCTGAAGACGTCCTGTTACGTCGTCCTGTCAGGAAAGTAACCCCTCGTCCATCAAAGTTTGGAGACGATCCAAGACCTCAGGTGATTCCATCTGCTCAAGAGCGGTACGGGCCTCGTCTCGAACAGACCTTTCTCCATCTTGCAAGAGCGCTCGCACAAACACCTCAATAACCTCAGCGCGTCGAGGCTCAACAAGATGGTCAAGCAAGCGACCTAGAGCCCAAATGCAATTGCTACGTACTACAGATTCACTGTCTATACGAAGGCTTATCAGCAACTGAACAGCTGCTGGATCTGCTTTTGCGGCAGATGTGACTCCAGCTTCTGCAAGGGAGACGGAAGCCCACAGTCGAACAGCCGCGACATCGGTCTGCAAAGCTCGAATCAAGGGATTCAGCACTGGTGCATCGGGATAATTTCCAAGACTCCAGGCCGTGGCCTTGCGCACATAAGCATTGCTGTCATCTTGCAGCAACTTCAGGAGGGGACCAACAGCAGGCGGGGAAGGGTTACGACCAAGGGCATAGACAGCGCTCATGCGCACAACGGGACAAACCTCCTCCAACAGAGGTAGAAGCAAAGGAACCGCACGAGGATCTCGATGCTCACAAAAAACGCGAAGTCCCTGGAGGCGTTGTTCATGCCCCTGCCTTAACCAATTGAGGGCCTCATCACACTGTCGAATGGCCTCCAGTGCATCCTGTTCTGGATCATCGAGATCAATATCATCTAGCGGATCCCCCACCTCTTCAGCTTCTAGCTCACGGGCTAGCACATCGGGATCAATGGCCAGATTGGCCAGTCGCTGATCACGATCCAATGGCAAGCTTTCGGTCATAACGATGATCGTAGAAGGATCTGGTCAACTGACTGGAGCTGGGGCAAGCATGTCACCAGGCAACCAGATTCGTGCACTGACTGCAAACAGAGCTAGCCCAAACAAAATCACGATCAGAATGGGGAGGATGGTGCTGCGAAAAAAACTCACGGTTCCAAGTTTCAAATAATTTTCCAAGCAATTGTGAACGCTGATTAAACAGCAATTCGTCGATGGCGTCCTCTCCAGAGCAGAGAGAGTGAAACCACTGCGAGTATCAACCCTGACCAACCAGCCAGTTGTTGGTGAAGAAGAAACGCACCCGAGCCGAGAAGCGCACCAAACAGAACACAACTACTCAGCAGGAAACGAACAACAAGATGTTGGAGCGATTCAGACGCCTCCACATCGCAGTGAAGCCGCCAGCGACTCCAACCTGGCCCCGGGGGCTGAACCCGCTGCACAAATCTCTCGAGCACCTCAGCTGACTCTGGAGGAGTGATCAACATCACCACCACCCAAACGATTGCAGTGATGGCAGTGGTAACCATCAATCTGATTCCGTAGTCCGATATCTGGAGAATGGGAACAACTGACGTGACCAAGCCAACAAAAAATCCACACACCATTGATGACAATTCAGCCGCAGCATTGATTCGCCACCAGAACCAACGCAACACCAGAACCACACCAGGCCCCGTACCAATCGCGATCACAAGTCGAAATACGGTACCAATGCTGTCACTGATCAATGCGGTCAGCACCCCAAGCACCAACAAAAGGATGCTGGTTCCTTGGCCCACGAAGAGCAGCTCTTTCTGGGAGGCATCAGGCCTAACAAAACGCTGATAAAGATCATGGGTCAGATAACTCGCACCCCAGTTCACTGACGTACTGACCGTACTCATAAAAGCAGCCACCAAGGAGACCACCACCAGCCCAAGCACTACAGGTGGTAGATAGGCCACTGCCAGAGCCGGATAACTCAATTCCCAATCGCCCTGGTCTGGCAGGAGCACCAGAGCGGCCAACGCCACCAGAACCCATAACCAACTGCGAAGCAAGTAATTGACCACCAGAAAAACCCATCCAGCCAAACGCGCCTGACGTTCATCCCGGGTGGCGAGCATCCGTTGAATGAATTCGCCTCCCCCATCACTTCGCCGAAAACTCCACCACTGCACCGTGAGATAAGCCAAAAAGGTGGAGACACTGATCCCCGCGCCTCCAATCCAATTGAAGCCAGCATCAGTCCAGCGCCAGGGAACAAGCGACAACATCTCAGGACGACCCAAAGCATTCAAGCTGGCAAGCAGAGCCTCCATCCCACCCGCAGCATGAATCGCAGCCCAAGCCACTGCCAGAGCACCCACCAAAGCCAAAATCAACTGCACAAAATCAGTCACGACTACTGCCCAAAGGCCACCTGCCACCGTGTAGACAAGAACCAAGGCAGCCACAATGGTCAGCAAAAGAACCGTGTCAGGAAGGCCACCCAGTGATGGCACAGGCCGGTCGGAAACGATCCCCAGAGCTTGCACCACTTTCCGCATGGCCAAGAACGCATAACCGATTCCAATGCAATTGATCGGTAGCGCAAGCAAAAACGCTTTGGTCCCCCGCAGCCAAGCTGCCGTTGCACCTCCATAACGCAGTTCCGTGAAAGCTGCGTCGGTCATCACACCGCTCCGCCGCCATAGGGGAGCAAACACCACGGCCATCGCCACGTGAGCCAGACCGAACCCCCACCACTCCCAATTCGCCGCCAATCCTCTGGTTCCGACTAAACCGGCCACATACAAGGGTGTATCGATGGAAAAAGTAGTGGCAGCCATTGATGCGCCTGCAAGCCAACCGCTCAGGCTGCGCCCAGCCACGAAATAATCGTCTTCCCCACGATTGCGTCGAGCCAGCCAAAGCCCGAGAACCAATGTGCCTATTAAGTAGAAGACCAGCAGAAACCAATCGATCGGTGCCATCTGATCCCATTCAGTCTGTTCCCGCAGTCTCTCCTAAGACCGACGGTTACGGCGCAATTGTCCACAGGCTGCATCCTGATCCAAACCTCTACTTGCGCGCAGACTCACGGCCACACCACGCCGTTCAAGCACTTGACGAAAGCCCTCAATCCGCTGTGCCGTAGGTCGTTCAAAGTCTTCCTCCTCAATGGGGTTATAAGCAATCAGATTCACATGGCTCTGAAAGCCACCCACCCGTTCAGCCAACTCCATAGCCTGTTGCGGATGATCATTCACTCCGCCTAAAAGGATGTACTCAAAACTGACGCGTCGACCTGTCCTCTGAAGGTAATCACGACAATCATCCAGCAGAGTTTCGTAGGGGTAGGTCCTTGCAGTAGGAATTAACTCCTCTCTTAAAGCCTGGTTGGGCGCATGCAGGCTCACGGCCAAGGTGAACTGAGCTCGCCCCAACTGATTGAGCGCTAGTTCAGCAAGACGAGGGAGGGTGTGAGGCACTCCCACAGTGCTGACAGTGATCCGACGCTGACCAATGCCTAGATCATCATTGATACAGCGAATCGCCTCTAGGACAGCCTCAATATTGAGCAAAGGCTCACCCATGCCCATAAACACCACATGAGACGGTCGACGCTGCATCACCTCACCAATACTGAGAACCTGCGCGACGATTTCATGGCCTGCAAGAGAGCGCTGCAACCCCCCTTTACCGGTCGCACAAAAGCGACATGCCATCGGACAACCCACCTGACTCGACACACAGACCGTGAGGCGTTGCTTAGTGGGAATACCAACAGTTTCCAGCGTTTCTCCGTCCTGTGTACCAAGCAGCAATTTGGTAGTTGCATCAGCTGCTATGCGCCGCTCCTGCTCATCAAGACGGCCGACCAACACTCCCTGCTCTCGAAGAGATGCACGCCAAGCCTTTGGTAGCACTGTGATGTCTTGGACATCACGCACCCCTTTCGAATAAAGCCAATCATGAAGCTGACGGCCTCGAAAGGCAGGTTGCCCCTGTGCCACAACCCACTCTTCCAGCTCGGCAACGCTTCGACCGAGAAGAGCGCTGATCACCAGATCAACAGGCCATGCCCAAGCTTGAATTCCAACACCACTAACGCGATAAAGCCGAGCATGGCTGAACGACCATTCAACTTTTCAGTATGGGTATGAAAACCAAAGCGGGGGAGTTTCCGCTTTGGAATCAGAGAAGGCTCAAGCATGAGCAAAATCAATAGGGATTAACAGTTGGAAGAGGCCAGAGCCACTGATGTGATACAGAAGCGAAAAGGGTTCTTCACTCATCGCTGAGGAGTCCTTCCTCCTGCAGCCCTTCAACCGCAGCCGGATCAAGAACTTGCTCTTCGGCGAGTTCGCTATCTGCACCAGGACGGGTGAATGCGGCAAAAGTGCTGGCCTCAGCTTCGATTCCATGGCGGCTACGGGTGGCCTCCAAATCCGCAGCGCTTGGATCATCCAGCAGCGCTGAGCGAGATGCTGGAGCTGCCGGCATATCCACGGTGTAGTCAGGACGAAGATTCTGCATACGGCGATAGCCAGCAGGATCTTCGGAAAGGATATCTGGGTGAGGCCCTGCCTCTGCTCTCAACTCCTCTTCAAAACCACTGAAACCAGTGCCTGCAGGGATCAAACGTCCAATGATCACGTTCTCCTTGAGACCGCGCAGCCAATCACTCTTTCCTTCAATCGCTGCTTCGGTCAGCACACGAGTGGTTTCCTGGAAGGAAGCTGCCGAAATAAAGCTGTCAGTATTCAGAGAGGCCTTGGTAATACCAAGCAAAACCGGTGTGAATTCAGCAGGAGCACCACCGGTAATCGACATTGCCTGGTTGGTGTTCTCCACCTGACGCAGTTCGATCAATTCTCCTGGGAGAAGTGTTGTGTCCCCAGCATCCTCAATACGTACTTTGCTCGTCATCTGACGAACAATCACCTCAATGTGCTTATCGTGAATTGAAACACCCTGAGATTTGTAGACATTCTGCACCTCTGTCACAAGACGATGTTGGAGTTTTGCGATCGCTTCCTGGGCTGCCTCCATTAGGGGCTTGCGGCTTCTCAAATCCTCAAAGAAACACTCAAGTAACTCATGAGGGTTGATTGGGCCATCGGTCAGAAGTTCTCCTGCTTTCACCTGCTGACCGTTGCTAACCATCACGTTGCGACCGAGAAGGATTGGATATTCAGCAATCGCATCGTCAGATTCAATCACGGTCACTGTAGTGAACTCATCGTCTTCGCCCTGTTTAATTTCAACGATTCCAGGCTTTTTGCAGAGAATGGCAGATTCACGCGGACGTCTGGCCTCTAGCAACTCCTCAATACGAGGCAAACCTTGAACGATGTCACCGGTCTTCTGCCGCTCAAAGACCAGAAGAGCCAATCCATCTCCGCGCTGTACGAGATCTCCATCGCGCACATGCAGCAAAGAGTCCGGAGAGATCATGTATGGACGTCCAAGACGCATGGTGACGGAGCTGTCGTTCACCTGCTCCACCTCACCACAGCAATCGGACAGTTGGCCATGAGCAAGCTCTTCGCCATCGACCACTCGCTGTCCAACCGTGACGACAGGAGCACCAGTGGTGCTGATCGTGATGGTGTCCTCAGGCCTCTCAACGATCAAACGGCGAACAGGCTCATCTTCTGTGGCCTCGGGCAACGCAGCCACACCAGCCTGCTTACAAAGAATTTGAGTGGTTGCAACGACTTCACCAGCCTTAATTGACTGCCCGTCCTCTACCTGAAGCTCTGTATGAGTGGACCCGTGACTTGAGTCTGAAATAGTGTCACGACGAACCAAAATGCTTTCCAGAATGACCAGCTGGAGGCGCTCAATCGTTTTCGCTCTCTTGTCAGGCACGGCCTCCACATCGACAGTCATCTGTGGAGTGGTGTCGAAGGTTTCCAACATGAGCTGAGTTCGAAGCAACTCAACGCCCTCAACAGATTTAACTAACTCGTTGTCTTTAAAGGCCAAACGCTGCGTGGCTTTGATCCCAAGATGTGGTCCATTGGGCTGCTTCACATGACCAAGGTCAGGAAGCTGTGCCTCATTAGGAATCGCGTATTCCTCCACAGGACGCAAGAGCAAGCCAGTTCCCTCTGGCGTTTCAACAGCCTGGACAAAGACCATCACATCGGTAGCGATGCCTTTAGCAATAGCTTCACCAGGATTCACCATCACACCATCACCCTGGAAGCGCTCGAGGGCTTTCTTTTCGGTGCAAAGATGAAAACTACCGCTTCGAACAATAATCTCTCGAAGAATGTCATTCTTCTGAGTCACAGTAACAATACCAGCGGTCTGGCTGAAAATATCTTTAACGACTTCAGTGCCAGCTTCAATCCACTGACCATCAGTAATCATCAGCAAAGAAATATCTTTATTGATTTCATGCGTTTCCTGGGGAATCCAAAGCAAAGTCCCTCCCTTATTGACTTCGTATCCGTTTTTGGCAGAACGGGCTTTTTTAATCGCTAAGCCAGGTGCAAACTTGACTAACCCACCTGTTTGAGTGCGAAAACGATCATCAGCCAATTCGGCGATCACTTCACCATTGCCGATTTTGCTTCCAGGGATGGTGTTCAACCGATACCGAGTGCCATCCTTGGCTTCCAGGTTCCAAATCTCACCAGCATGGGATGATTCGCCAAGCAGCTTGAAGTCACGGAGCGTCATTGAAGTCGTGACAATCTGCACTTCGCGCGAATCTCCTAAAGCTTCACGCAAGCGGATGGCACCGCCGTATTCACTGGCTTGACTGGCCTCAGCCAAGACCTGAGATTCAATAACGGACCCACCGGCCTGGACGACTGGGCGAGCATTTGGCGGCAGGTTATAGACATCACCCGCAAGAACCCACATCCTGCCCAGACGCTGAGCTTTATGTGTGATGTTGCCCTGCCGATCGGTGACCTCGCGGGGTTGGATCGTGGGGTCATAGCTGACCTGACCAGCCAGGTCGCAAATCACGTCCTTGGTAGCCTTCTCAACGCTTTTCTTCACAGATCCGGCAGCAATGGTTGCCACCGTTACGTCTGAGTCAATCTCCTGGCCGTTATCAACAAAAAGTAGAGATCCATTGGTAATTTCAATCTTCTGTGGATTGCCACCACCTTTTGGTTGAATCGTAAGCAAAAAGTCCACATCGGACTGTTGAGCATTGACGCCATGAGGAGTGCGATAAGGCCGCACACGGGCTTTGGGCCCAAATTCAACTTTTCCTTCAAACTTAGAACGCACAACTCCACTTTCAGCAGTTGACACGCCACCGGTGTGGAAGGTTCTCATGGTGAGCTGAGTGCCAGGCTCCCCAATCGATTGCGCCGCAATGATGCCAACGGCTTCACCCAAATCAACCAGCTGGTTGTGAGCAAGAGCCCAGCCATAGCAATGACGGCAAACAGAACGATTGGCTTCACAAGTCAGCGGGGAACGAACCATGACGGCTGTGACATCAGCCGTCTCGAAACGTTTGGAAAGAGGTGGATCAATTTCGCTATTACGCTCACAGAGAACTTCGCCGTCAGAGGAAACAACTTGATCGGCAGTCAAACGACCGACCAGTCGATTACCAAAACGACCGTCCTCAGCCTTGACCATGATCGAGCGCATGGTGCCGCAATCGTCCTCTCGAACAATCACGTCTTGAGCCACATCCACCAGACGACGGGTGAGGTAACCGGAATCCGCCGTTCGCAGAGCAGTATCGACCAATCCTTTCCGTGCGCCATAAGAAGAGATGACGTATTCAGTAACCGTCAGTCCCTCTCGGAAATTGGTGCGAATAGGGAGGTCAATGATCTCTCCCTGAGGGTTAGCCATCAGACCGCGCATGCCCACGAGCTGTCTGACTTGGGACATATTGCCCCGAGCCCCAGAGTTGGCCATCATCCAAACCGAGTTGAGTGGATCGTTATCATTGAAATTCTTTTTGACAGCATCAACTAAGCGCTCATTGGTCTCAGTCCAGGTGTCTATCACCTTTGTGTGACGCTCCACCTCTGTAATCACACCAAGCCTGTAAGACTCTTCTGTTTGAGTGATTAGTTCCTCCGCTTGAGCCAGTAGATCTTGCTTGGCCTCAGGAACTTTGAGATCACTCACCGAAATCGATACGGCCGCCTGAGTGGCGTACTTGAAGCCAAGATCTTTGAGTTGATCTGCCATCGCAGAGGTGGCAGCAGTGCCGTGATGCTTGTAGGCCCAAGCAACAAGTTGCTTCAACACCTTCTTATCAACAACACGATTGCGAAAGGGAGGTGGTGTTTTGGCCAGCGCTCGAGATTTAGCTGCTGCTGCTGCCTTGGCGGCTTTGGCAGCTTTGGCAGCTTTGGAGGCCTTTGAAGACTTGCGGGATTTGGATGGAGTGGAGGTCATGACAGCGCTCGGATCGGAGGAGAGAGAAGGCGTTAGGAGAGAAAATTCAGGTGGCTGCCACAGCGTCGATGATCGTGTGATTCATCACGACCCGTCCTACCGTCGTGAGGATGTAACGGCTGATCAAGGCACCATCTTCATCAAAGCGGTCACGGCGATAGGTCCATTGTTCAAAGCGAGTGCCATCAGTCAGGGTCTCGCTCGAAATCGGTTCATCTCGCTCTTCTTCATCTTCAACCTCGCCGTTGAAGCGCACCCAGACCCAATCGTGCAAAGCGATTCTATTGTCTTCAAAACCGTGAATGACATCGACAAGACTGGAATAGGTGCGAGAACGATCACCAAATTTGATGGGAGACATATCGGGCTGTAAGGCCGTTAGGTAGTAAGAGCCGAGCACCATGTCTTGGGATGGCGTAATGATTGGATCTCCGGTGGCAGGAGAGAGAATATTGTTACTGGCCAACATCAGCATTCGTGCTTCAGTCTGCGCTTCAATCGCTAGAGGCACATGGACTGCCATCTGGTCCCCGTCGAAGTCAGCATTGAACGCTGGACAAACAAGAGGGTGGAGTTGAATCGCCCTGCCATCCACAAGCTTGGGTTCAAAAGCTTGAATACCAAGCCGGTGCAGAGTTGGTGCACGATTCAACATGATCGGGTGACCATCAATCACCTCCTGCAGTACCTGCATCACTTCATCATCAGCACGCTGAATTAGCTTCTTTGCAGCCTTGATGTTGTTAACAATATTTTGGCGAATCAAGCGATGGATCACAAACGGCTGGAATAGCTCGATGGCCATTTCCTTGGGAAGACCACACTGATGCATCTTGAGCTTTGGTCCCACCACAATGACGGAACGACCGGAGTAATCAACACGTTTGCCTAGTAAGTTTTGGCGGAAACGACCCTGTTTACCTTCGATAATGTCGCTCAATGACTTAAGTGGGCGATTGTTGGCACCAACAACTGTTCGACCACGACGGCCGTTGTCAATCAACGCATCGACTGCTTCTTGAAGCATCCGCTTTTCATTGCGGACAATGATTTCTGGAGCAAGAATTTCCTGAAGACGAGCTAAACGGTTATTTCTGTTAATAACCCGCCGGTACAAATCATTGAGATCAGAGGTCGCAAACCGGCCACCATCAAGTTGCACCATTGGGCGCAAGTCTGGGGGAATCACAGGGATAGCATCCAGCACCATCCATTCAGGACGGGCGTTGGTGGCGATGAAGTTATCAATCACCCGAAGGCGCTTAATCAGCTTGGCGCGTTTTTGGCCCTTGCTACCAGCAATCTCCTCACGTAGTTGCTCTGCAACAGTATTAAGTTCAAGGTCCTCTAGCAATTGCTTTAAGGCCTCTGCACCAATGCCTACAACAGGTTCATTCTCAATCTCTGAGTCTTCGGCATAAATCTCATCTTCAATTTCAAGCCACTCATCTTCTGTCAGTAATTGTTTGTATTTCAGATCCTTGTGGTCGCCTGGATCAAGCACCACATAACAGTTGAAGTAAACGATCTGCTCAACATCACGGAGCGGCATATCTAAAAGGATGGCCACATAACTAGGGATTCCTTTCAGGTACCAAACATGGGAGACAGGGGCCGCCAACTTGATAAAACCCATGCGGTGACGTCGCACACGGCTCTCAGTGACCTCAACACCGCAGCGCTCACAAACGATGCCGCGGTGACGAACTCGCTTGTATTTGCCGCAATGACATTCCCAATCCTTCGAGGGCCCAAAGATTTTTTCGCAGAACAAGCCATCCATCTCCGGCTTGAGCGTTCGGTAATTGATGGTTTCAGGTTTGGTCACTTCACCAACCACCTGTCCATTCGGCAAGGTGCGCTGGCCCCACTCCATCACCCTGTCGGGTGAAGCCAAGGTGATTTTGACGTAATCGAAGTGGTTCTCGGTACGGAGATTGCTGTTGGTCATTGGCGGTTGAAAAGGAAGGAGGTTTTGTCGTTTCGTTCGTTGATCCGTCAGTCCTCGTCGTAATCCGCGACGCCTAAGGATTCATACGTGGGTCTACTTGGCGTGCTTCTTCGAGGATTCACGTCTTGCATCAAATCAACTTCCTTGCCCTCATCGGTGAAAACAGCGATATCCAGACCAAGAGATTGAAGTTCACGCATGAGCACCTTGAACGACTCTGGCGTTCCTGGACGGGGGATCGGCTTGCCTTTGACGATGGCATTGAGAGCTTCATTACGACCCTGCATATCGTCCGACTTGACCGTGAGCAATTCCTGCAATGTATAAGCGGCGCCATAAGCCTCGAGAGCCCACACCTCCATTTCACCCAATCGCTGCCCGCCTTGCTGAGCCTTACCTCCAAGAGGCTGTTGCGTGACCAACGAGTAAGGGCCGGTGGAACGTGCATGAATCTTGTCATCGACAAGGTGCACCAGCTTCAAGAAGTGGGAATAACCCACGGCCACAGGTTGGTCGAAGGGTTCGCCCGTCCGTCCATCACGCAGCAAAAGCTTGCCAGGATCATCAGGGTTGTAGATCCAATCCTTACCGGGCTGACTCGCTGCTTCTTGAAGATAAGCCTGAACTGTCTGTTGAGACTTTTCAGGGCCGTACATTTCGTCGAAAGGCACAATTTTGACTCGGCAATCAAGATTGGCGGCCGCCCATCCCATTAACAACTCAAAGACCTGACCTACATTCATACGGCTCGGCACTCCGAGGGGATTCAGCACGATGTCTACAGGCGTGCCATCAGGGAGGTAGGGCATATCTTCGCGGGGAAGAATGCGACTGATAATGCCTTTATTGCCATGGCGGCCAGCCATCTTGTCACCCACTTGAATTTTGCGGCGCTGTGCCACATAGACCCTTACAACCATGTTGGCGCCAGGTGGAAGTTCATCTCCCTGTTCCCGGGTATAGATCCTCACATCCACAACCCGGCCACGCTCGGTACTTGGAACCCTGAGGGAGTTATCGCGGACGTCGCGGGCTTTTTCTCCGAAAATGGCACGCAATAGCTTTTCTTCCGGTGGCTGGTCAGATTCACCCTTAGGGGTAACCTTGCCGACAAGAATGTCTCCACTCTCTACGAAAGCGCCGATACGAATAATCCCCATTTCATCGAGGTTCCCAAGACTTTCCTCGGCAACATTAGGGATCTCACGAGTTATTTCTTCAGGCCCTAACTTAGTCTGACGAGCTTCGATCTCATACTTCTCAATATGTACAGAAGTATAAAGATCATCATTAACTAGGCGCTCACTAACAAGAATTGCGTCTTCATAGTTATATCCCTCCCAGGGCATATAAGCGATCAAAACATTCTGACCAAGAGCAATCTCACCGCCTTCACACGCTGAACCATCAGCCAAAACTTGCCCAATAATGACCTGATCGCCCTGTCGGACGATTGGACGCTGATTCAGACAAGTGTCCTGATTGGATCGCTGGTATTTCTGAAGAAAATGAGTGTGATCAAATCCTTCTTCATCACGCACCACAATGGCAGTTGCATCAACAAAGGTGACTGTGCCATTCACTCTAGAAATGGGGACCATGCCTGAATCACGGGCCACCTGCGTTTCAAGACCAGTCCCTACCAGAGGTCTTTCAGGACGAAGCAAAGGCACCGCCTGACGCTGCATGTTGGACCCCATCAAGGCACGGTTGGCATCGTCATGCTCCAGGAATGGAATCAGCGAGGTAGCAACAGAAATGACCTGAACCGGGGACAACTGCACATAGTCGACCTGTTCAGGCGGAACTTTCTCAAAATCCTGCCGGTAGCGAACTGGAATGAGCTCGGCCAAGATTTTGCCATCAGAATCGGTAGCGACGTCACCAGGCGCGACGCGGCATTCATCTTCCAGATCAGCAGAGAGGTAGATCGGGTCTCCGCTTTTTTGGACTATTCCATTCTCGACTCTCCAGAACGGAGTCTCAATAAAGCCGTATTCATTCACTCGCGCATGGGTCGCCAGTGAATTGATCAGACCAGCGTTTGGACCTTCTGGAGTCTCAATCGGACAAAGACGACCATAATGAGATGGATGAATATCTCGGACAGCAAAGCCTGCGCGTTCACGGGTGAGACCACCTGGACCTAAAGCAGAGATTCGGCGTTTATGGGTGAGCTCAGCCAAAGGATTCGTTTGATCCATGAACTGACTCAGTTGGCTGGAGCCAAAAAACTCTTTGATAGCTGCAACAAGTGGCTTGGGATTCACTAATTGAGCAGGAGTGAGCGAATCGGTTTCACCAACAGTCATCCGCTCTTTGATAATTCGCTCAAGGCGATTCAATCCAACGCGAACTTGATTCTGAAGAAGTTCACCAACAGAGCGAACACGACGATTGCCCAGGTGGTCAATATCATCAAGGCTTGCGCCGCCTACATCAAGCTCGAGATTAATTAAGTAGTCAAGCGTCGACAGAACATCTTCATGCGTGAGTGTACGAACCGAATCTGGAATCGTGAGACGCAGCTTTTTATTGATTTTGTAACGACCAACCCGTCCGAGGTCATAACGCTTGGGATCGAAGAAGCGAGTCTGAAGCAATTGCTGGCCACCACTCACGGAAGGAGGTTCACCTGGACGCAGCTTTTTGTAGAGCTCAAGCAGGGCTTGATCTTCGGAACTAATCCCCTCATCGTTAGCGGCTTCTATCGATTTTTTGTAGTACTCAGGGTGCCTGAGTTTATCGACAACATCGTTGTCTGATAAACCCATCGCGCGCATTAAAACGTGGGCGTTAATTTTTCGAGTTTTATCAACTCGAACATGTAAAAGATCATTTTTATCAGTTTCGAACTTTAGCCAAGCACCTCGATTAGGGATCACGCTTGCATTGTAAGTACGACGACCATTTTTATCTTGCTCGTCTTTGAAATAAACGCCAGGACTACGAACAATCTGATTCACGATCACCCGCTCAGCACCATTGATGATGAACGTGCCACGTTCCGTCATAAGGGGGAGTTCCCCAATGAAAACTTCCTGCTCCTTAATCTCCCCGGTCTCTTTATTCACCAACCGACAAGTCACGTACATTTGCGAAGCAAAAGTTGCATCTCTTCGCTTCGCCTCCTCCACATCGTGCCGAGGACGTTTTAAACGGTACTCGCTTCCAACGAAATGGAGCTCTAGCTTGCCGGTGTAATCCGTAATTGGAGAAAAACTCTCGAGCTCCTCAATCAGGCCTTTATCAAGAAACCATTTAAAACTTGCCCGCTGCACCTCCACCAAGTCGGGCAGATAAGTGACGGTCTTGGCGACTTGAATCGCGCTGCTGCTCATGCGGAGACCTGCAGTTGAAAAGTAGGAACAAAGGCCTGAACGATCGTTAGATATTCATGAATCAAAAAGTCTCTTGAACATCAGAACAGGCAGCCAACCCCATAAAGGATTGACTGCCGTACTCCATGGCTCTAGAGGTTTTTGGGCTGAACAGCTGACGTCGTCAATGCACCGGAAGGAAATGGACGCTTCTGGGGGCGAAAGTACAGGAACTGCACAATGGCCAGGCCAATGAACTATCTTACACTTTCACCCACTTCGAATAAGGACGTTCGTCAGGGAAGCGCAAATAAGTTTCTGGCATTCGCTGTGCTGGCATTCGCCACATCGATCACGGTCTGGCCTCTCAGCTCGGCCACACGCTCAGCCACTGAAGCAACAAAGGCAGGCTCATTTCTCTTACCGCGTCGGGGAACGGGTGCGAGAAATGGGCAATCGGTTTCAACAAGAAATCGGTCTTGCGGAACCTCTTGGGCACAGATGTGCGTATCGACTGCTTTTGGGAAGGTAACGGTTCCACTGAAACTGATATGGAAACCCAGATCAAGGAAGGCTTCCATTTCCAATGGTGTGCCGCCCCAGCAATGCATGACTCCCCTCGGACACTTGCCTGTGAGTTGTCGCTCACGAAGTTCTGCAAGCATGGGTTCAGCTGCATCCCTGCAGTGAATAATCACAGGCAGATCCAGCTCAAGCGCAAGATCAAGTTGAGGCCTAAGAACAGAGAGCTGCTGATCAAGATTTTTATCTCGGAAGAGATCGAGACCGAGCTCACCGATTGCAACAACACGCGAATCGTCGTGAGCAGCAGAACGTAAAACGCTGACAGTGTCTTCTGCCCAATGTTTTGTATCGAGTGGATGAACCCCTACGGAGTAACGCATCTCTGGAAAACGATCAGCCAAGGCTCGAATCGCTGGGATTTCCGATGGCTCCACGCATGCATGCAGCAGGGAGGTCACACCAGCATCTCGCCAACGCGAAGCAACAGCATCAAGATCGTCTTCAAACGTCCGGAAGACTATGTGACAGTGACTATCGATCAGGGTTGGAGTGGACATCAGATCAGGACCTGAAACTCGCCTTCAGGTCCCATTGTGCCGAGAAGAGATCAGCTAACGCTTGGCTCGATGGCTCTCTTGACAGCATGACTCAAACGTGACTTTTGATGTGCTCCAGTATTGCGATGCATCACCCCACGTTTCACCGCTTTATCAATTTTGCTGAAAGCTACATTCATGCTGGAGGCAAGCGTCGTTTTAGCTTCGTCGCCTGGGGCTTCGCTATATGCACTGCATGCCGCGAGACAGCGCTTTATCAGAGTACGCAGTGCTGATTTGTACGCTTTGTTCTGTAAGCGATTGCGCTCGGCGATCTCGACGCGCTTCTTAGATGACTTGTTATTGGCCACAGAGCCAGTTTCAGATCGATAATCCCTGACCATAGCTCACAGGCTTGCAATTCATTCAGTGCACAGGGCAATTAGCTTGAGAAAGAACGAGATTTAAGTAATGACAGTGCTGAGCCATGAGCATCCGCCAGCGGGTCTCATCCGCTGCATCAGCACAGCGGCGCAAGCAGAACGGGAGCTCGATCGGCTCTCAGCCAGAACGAGCGGCAGCACGCAGATTGAAGCCGAGCAAACGGTCCAAGCGATTTTGGAGCAGATCAAGGCGGAAGGGGATCAAGCCCTGATCAGCCTCACGGAGCGATTCGATGGATTCCGTCCAGACCCACTCCAAATTGGCGCAGACCTCTTGGTAAAGGCCTGGGAAGAAACTCCTGCAAATCTTCGCGATGCCTTGGATCTCGCTCATCGCAGGATCCAAGATTTTCATCAAAGGCAGCGCCCAAGTGATCTGAGTGTGTCTGGCGTTCACGGAGAGCAGATCGGTCGGCGATGGCGCCCCGTCCATGCAGCTGGCCTGTACGTTCCAGGAGGGAGAGCCGCATACCCAAGCACAGTTTTGATGAATGCTGTGCCTGCAAAAGCTGCAGGGGTCAAGCGAATCGCGATGGTCACACCTGCTGGGGCAAACGGATTGATCAACACCACTGTTCTTGCTGCAGCTCACATAGCTGGTATCCGCGAGGTGTATCGAGTGGGCGGCGCTCAAGCCATCGCTGCTCTCGCCTATGGAACAGAAACAGTTCAAAAAGTTGATGTGATCAGTGGTCCAGGAAATCTTTTCGTGACCTTGGCCAAAAAATCGGTCTACGGCCAGGTAGGGATCGATTCGCTGGCAGGTCCTAGCGAAATCCTGGTCATTGCAGACCAAACAGCCAAACCAGAGCAGGTTGCCGCTGATCTGCTGGCTCAGGCAGAACATGACCCCTTAGCAGCAGCCATCTTGCTGACAACAGATGCAGAGCTTGCTCGCTCGGTTCCCCTGGAGATTGAGCGGCAGCTGGAGTCGCATCCACGCGAACAGATCTGCAGACAATCACTTACACAATGGGGATTGATTGTGATCTGCGACAGCTTAGAAAATTGTGCTCTGCTTAGTGATCGCTTTGCACCAGAGCATTTAGAACTGCTGGTAGAGAGGCCTAGGGTAATGGCCGATCGCATCAACCACGCTGGTGCCATTTTTATTGGCCCATGGAGCCCAGAAGCTGTCGGCGACTACCTAGCAGGTCCTAACCACACCCTCCCCACGTGCGGAGCAGCTCGATTCAGCGGTGCCCTCAGCGTGGAGACTTTCATGAGTCATACGTCTCTCATCGAGTTCAACAAGGAAGCCCTCGATGCAACCGGGATTGCAGTGGAGACGTTGGCTATGAGCGAAGGCCTCCACAGTCATGCCAATTCGGTGCGGATCCGTCTTCAGTGAGCGGAGCTAACCCTGACGCTCCAGGCTGCGGACTCCAGCAATGCCATCACTAATTTCACCAACGAGAACTTCGTCAGCAAGATTGACGAAGAGGCCATTCTCCAAAACACCGGGAAGATTGTTGATGTCGCGCTCGAGGGCAATCGGATCAGGGATCCCTGACTCAAATCGCACATCCAAGACAAGATTGCCCTGGTCGGTCACGACAGGGCCTGCTTTACGGGTTGCCATTCGGAGTTCTGCCACTCCTCCCATTGATTTCAGACGAGATTGAACTTGCACCCATGCCCCGGGAAGCACTTCGACTGGTAAAAGGAATTCGAGATTTAAACGCTGAACAAGCTTCGTGGAGTCAACCACGACGATGAAACGTTCTGCTCGGTCAGCAACAAGCTTTTCTTGCACATGGCAGGCTCCACCACCTTTGATTAACTGAAAGAAAGGATCCACTTCATCAGCACCATCGATTGCCAAATCGATGTGATCAATGGCATTCAACGCCCGCAAAGGAATCCCCAACTCAGCAGCCAGGACCTCTCCCTGAAACGAAGTGGTGACACCAACGACGTCACGAAGCTGTCCTGCTTGCAACCGCGCCCCGAGTCCTTCGATCATGAGAGCTGCCGTGGAGCCCGAGCCCAGGCCCACCACCATTCCATCGCAAATCTGCTTCACCGCAGCCTCCGCAACGGCTTGCTTCATTTGAGTTTGGAGATCCGACATCGATCATCTGCTGAAGGCGAGACCGTAGCAAGAGGTCTTAGCTCATCCCTGGCAAAGGACCCGGTTTAACTGACAGCTGAAGATCAGTCCCATTCCTAAGAATTTGCAACATCAACGGCTGATCGATTTCTGCTTGATCAACCTGTTTCAACAAATCCTGAGGATCACGAATGGGGTTTTCGCCTGCTCGAACCACTAGATCACCTCGCCTTACTCCTGCGTGTTGGGCAGGGCTATCGGGAAGAACCGATTGAACCAACGCACCTGAGCGCTCTGGCAATTCAACAAGAGCATTGGGATCGCGATTGTGTTCTCGGGCAATGCGAGCGGTGAGGGGTACAAGCTGGACCCCTAGATAGGGATGCACAACCTCACCATCTTGCTGCAGCTGATCAGCAACACGCGAAGCGAGATTGATCGGAATCGCGAATCCCAAGCCGGCACCCGGACCAGAACGGACAAGCGTGTTGATTCCAATCACCTCACCTTCGGCATTCACCAGTGGCCCGCCCGAATTACCAGGATTAATTGCTGCGTCTGTTTGGATCAAATCAAGACGTTTGTCCGAAAAACCGAGGCTGCTGATATTGCGATGAAGACTGCTGACGATCCCCAAAGTGACAGTGCGCTCCAGACCGTATGGAGTACCTAACGCAATCGCCCAGTCACCCACCTCTAGGGCATCTGAATCTCCCAGCTTCGCTGGAGAGGGCAAGGCCCGTCCAGATAATCGGACCAGAGCGAGATCGGTCACCGGATCTTGACCAATCACTTCTCCATCGCGCTGCTCTCCATCAGACAACGTCACATTGACCTGGCTCACTTGATCGACGACATGGGCATTGGTTAAGACAAGACCATGTCCATCGATGACAACCCCTGAACCCTGACCTCTCTGTCTCTCGGGGCCAAAACTGTAACCAGGCTCTCCCAGGAGATCACGTAAGAGGGGATCAATCAAATTGGGATCAAACGGCTGCCGTTCGATTAAGCGTTCCGTGTCAATCCGCACAACGGATGGAGCCACCTGCCGGACTGCACTAGAAACAAAACTATGGCCGTCGACCGAAAAGGACAGGCCTTCTGCCTGAACAGGGAGGTCTCCGCAACAAGCAATGACCAACAAAACGGTCAACAAACAACCCCGAAGCAGATGTACAAACTTCATCCCGACAGCCAAGGACCGTGAAAGCATTGAGACCAGCACGCTAGTGGCCTTGGTCAGGGGATCAGAGGACATCTTCGAGGATGAATTTGATCAACGTTGACGTAGACCCTATTCTCGCGCTCAAGAGCTAACGCACGCCTTCTCAAAGCTTAAGCTCTGCAGACGATTCTTGGAGTCCCCCAAGAGTTCAGGCCCTAGTAAAAGCAAAGGTCAGTGCAATCAAACAGTGATCAGGATTGAACAGATTGCATCAATAATCCTAAAACTTGTAAATTTCATTGCAGCGACTCTCACTCCATTGAGTTGGAGCAAGGGGCTAATTCCTCAAGAATATGATTCTTGAAAGCACACACTTCGGATCAGTTGAATATATTTTAGCTTGCCCAAGCACCAAACCACTCGAACTTTTTTTAACTCGACGGCTACCAAGCAGCTCCGATGCGAGCCTTATCCAATCAAGATCAAAGGGAACGCCGACAGCTCCCAAGCCATGACATTCAGTCGAGAGGCCAGTGAGACTTTCAAGACTCTTTGTCTAAACATCTTGCTCAATCCCCAGAAACCGACCAGAAAAATCTTTGATCGGACACGTTGCGCGAACTGGGCATCGAGACCTGGGGATCGAAAAGCCTGACAATCGTCACGAAGTCATCACCACCTTTGACATAGAGCCAGGCAGTCTGAGGTTGATCCCAATCGTGCATTTTCAATTCCATCTATAGCCTTCAAACCAAACCATGACTATGCATAGCCATAGGTATCAAAATAAATCTGGACCATGCGCTTGGTTAAGGCGGCCGCCACTGGCCTGATCGCACTCACATCGGCTTGCCTTGTGGCATGCCAAAAGTCAGTCCCATCCGATAGCAAAGCCTCCTCAGCTCAAGCAGGCAACGTGTTTGAAACTGGAAAGTTGAGAGCTGTCGTTATTGGCAAAATGCTGCCGATGGTCGATGAGACAGATGGCAAATATGACGGACTGTCTTTTGTGGTGCTTGATGCCATCCGTGATCAGCTGAAAACAGCACCTGAAAACAAAGCGGATGACATCGTCATCGAGCCAATTCCCATCCAGTCTGCGCAGGATGGACTGAACAAGATTCGTGCCGGAGAAGCCGATATTGCCTGCGGAGTTGCCTTCAGCTGGGAAAGACAGAGAACACTGACTTACACCTTGCCTTTTGCAACGAGCGGAGTCCGAGTCTTGGCACCCAAAGGCAATGACGGCACACCCGATAGCCTCAAAGGGAAGACGATCGGTGTGGTCAACGACAGCGCGGCAGCTGCGGTTCTGTCCAAATCCTTGGAGGATGCTCAGTTCCAATTCTTCAATACGCCTGCTGAGGCGTTGACAGGTTTAAAAGACGGAACCATTGAATTTCTTGGTGGTGACACGCTCTGGCTTAAGGCCAATTTGAAAGCCACAGCTCCAGATTCAGATCTCGTACCCGCTTTCCCTTACGCCCGATCAGGGGTGGGCTGCATTGTCGCCAACACCACTCCTCATCTTCTCAACTACAGCAATTTGGCGATCGGCCGCATGTTGACTCAATATGTAGATGGCAATGAAGACGTTCGTACAGCGATCAACAAGTGGGCTGGTCCTGGAAGCGATTTAGGCCTCAGCGATGAAATGATCAGCGACTTCTTCTCCATCGTGCTTGGAACCACAGCCGAATTGTCTAGAGATTCTTGATTCCTATTTTTTGCACCTGATTCCACTTCACTGTATTCATGAACAAGACAACTTTGCTCAGCATTGCTGCCCTTCTCGCATCAAGTGCAGTTCTTACAAATGCCACTCACTCTGCAGTGCTAAGCGAGCCTGATCCTCGTAATGCTCTCGAGCAACGCATCGAAAACCTTTCAGATGATGCCTTGACTGTGCGTAACCAAAGTAGTGCAGACAATTTCAATCTGATTGCCAGAGCCTGGGGTAATGGTGGGGGCCGTGCTTGGGGCAATGGTGGGGGCCGTGTCCGGGCCCGTGGGTTCGCGAACGGAGGTCGAGGCGGGTTCGCTAACGGATACAACAGAGGCTTCGCTAATTGGTGAACCACGCTGACTACGGCCCGATTGGCCTGCTGGTGATTCAGGCAACTTCACTGTGCAATCTCGATTGCAGTTATTGCTATTTGCCTGATCGCCAGCGTAGGCGGATTTTTGATCTTGAGCAGCTGCCGCTCCTGATGAAAAGAATCTACGAAAGTCCATTTTGGGGACCTCAACTTTCAATTCTCTGGCATGCAGGCGAACCTTTGACTTTACCCTGCAGTTTTTATGACGAGGCCAGCAAAATCCTGCTTGAGGAAACTTCTGAACTACAGAATCAAGGGGTGCAAATTGAGCAGCATGTCCAAACCAATGCCACCTTGATCAACGATACATGGTGTGAGTGCTTCAAGCGCAACCATATCGTTGTTGGAGTGAGCATTGATGGACCTGAATCCATTCATGATTCTCATCGACGCTTTCGAAATGGCAAAGGCTCCTATGAGATGACCATGCGCGGCATTCGCAAACTGCAAAAACACAATATCCCCGTCCATGCCATTGCAGTTTTAACAAGCTCTGCATTAGATGATCCAAAAAGGATTTACACCTTCTTTCGCGATCATGAAATTCACGACCTGGGCTTCAATGTTGAAGAACAGGAAGGCGTCAACGCTCACTCCTCCATGCAAGGAACCAATCGAGAAAAGCAATATCATGACTTCTTAAAATCTTTCTGGACGTACAATCAAGAGGATGGATTTCCCATACGTCTGCGTGAATTTGATCAAGTCATGGAGATGATTGCAGGCGGCCAAAGACTTCTTCAAAATGAGATGAATCGCCCATATTCGATTCTAAGCATTGACTCCGCAGGTAACTTTTCAACCTTCGACCCTGAGCTTTTATCGGTCGAAACTCAAAAATATGGATTATTCAACCTCGGAAACATTCGCGAACACTCTCTCATTGAAGCCGCACATAGTGAGACGTTTCGCCGACTGCTCGAAGATATGAATAAAGGGACAAAAATCTGTCGTGAGCAATGTGATTATTACGGCTTCTGCGGTGGCGGTAACGGCAGCAATAAATATTGGGAGCATGGAACGCTTGCTGCTAGTGAGACGTGTGCCTGTCGCTTCTCGACCCAGATCCCAGTCAATGTGCTTCTCGAACAAATTGAAACCAAGGGTGTGAAAACACCCTGACCACATCAATCACAGTCATGTTTCCACTCGCACGCAAAGCTCTTCGGTCGGCTTCAGCTATCGGTTTTGTCGCCGCTTGCTCATCACTGATTCTGACTCCCCCACCAGCAGCTCATGCAGCATGCACTTTCCTCATGCCGATAGGCGGTAATGGCGACGGACCTAAGCCTTACATCGTCAAGAAAAGGGTTCAACGAACGAAACTCATTGGCCGAAGTAACTGGAATACTGACTTTGTCGTCAATCGTCCCTTTGCTTCCTTCAAACTCTTCTTCACAGCAGACTCATCTGCGAGCCAGCCAGGTGCCTATCCCATCGAGGCTTTTTTAAAATTTGCAGACGGCAGCAACCTAAGAGTTGTCAACGAATTAATGAAGCCCCCAACAGGCACCGGAGCTCAATTTGGGCCATTCCAGCCACCAGCAGGAAAGGCTGTCAGCCAGGTCAACTTCAAGATTGGCGCCAGCAACGATCCAGGTGCAACCGGATTCAGTTACCGAATTTCCGTACAGGGCTGCGACTAAACCGCCGAAGGGCAATCAATTACATTGTTACGAGGCCTGGTGAGTTCCTCTCTCCGGGAGGGTGATCGCAGTATCAACCATCGGGCCAGTCCCGATACCCTCTCTGATTGCCCTTGCCTCACCCTCTGCTCCCAGATCTAAATGAATTGGCTTCTGCCACAGCTGCAGACCATGGATTTGAGCTGGCTGATTTGAAGGTCCTAGCCCACATGCAACCCATGACGGTGCAGATTCAAATCCGACATCGCGACGGACATGATGTGACGTTGGACGATTGCGCTGGTTTCAGTTCACCCATGGGCCAAGCCATTGAGAATGCGGCCTTTCTCAACGAGGCTTATGTCTTAGAGATCAGCAGTCCAGGGATCGGAGAACACCTCCGCTCGGATCGCGATTTCCAGACTTTTCGTAGCTATCCGGTCGATGTGATCCACCGTGGCGACGACGGCAGTGAGCAAAAACACTCCGGAACCTTATTGGAGCGAACTGAAGATCACGTACAGATCAATATGCGAGGGCGAATTAAACGCATCCCACGAACCTCCGTTGTTTCAGTCGAGCTGACCAATCCCACAGGCTGACGCCTTCCAGCAGCTCCCCCAACCATTCCTTCCCAGACTTTCACTTCCGTCCTCGATGGCTCTCGTCCTTCTCCCCGGCCTCAGCAACCTGATCGAAGACATCAGCGAGGAAAAGAAACTCCCCCCTCAAGTCGTTGAAGCGGCATTAAGAGAAGCCCTTTTGAAGGGCTATGAACGCTATAGACGCACGCTTTATTTGGGGATCAGTGAAGATCCTTTTGACGAAGAATATTTCAGCAATTTTGATGTGGCTCTCGACCTTGACGAGGAAGGCTATCGAGTTCTCGCCAGCAAAATCATTGTTGAGGAAGTCGAGAGTGAAGACCACCAGATCGCCCTAGCAGAAGTGATGCAAGTGGCCGAGGATGCCCAAGCGGGTGACACTGTCGTGCTGGACGTCACCCCTGAAAAAGAGGATTTCGGACGCATGGCCGCTGCCACGACAAAACAAGTCCTGGCTCAAAAGCTTCGAGATCAACAGAGGCGGATGATTCAAGAAGAATTTGCAGATCTCGAGGATCCAGTCCTTACAGCACGAGTGATTCGATTCGAACGTCAGTCGATCATCATGGCGGTAAGTTCTGGACTCGGCCGTCCTGAAGTAGAGGCTGAATTACCAAGACGCGACCAGCTTCCCAACGACAACTACCGCGCAAACGCGACCTTCAAGGTGTTCCTTAAAGAAGTCAGTGAGGTGCCCCGTCGGGGACCTCAGCTGTTTGTGAGTCGCGCCAATGCAGGTCTAGTCGTCTACCTGTTCGAAAATGAAGTGCCCGAAATTCAAGAAGGTTCGGTGCGCATCGTTGCTGTGGCAAGAGAGGCCAATCCACCATCTCGATCCGTAGGTCCTCGCACCAAAGTTGCTGTTGACAGCATTGAAAGAGAAGTCGACCCTGTGGGAGCCTGCATCGGAGCTCGGGGCTCTCGTATTCAACAGGTGGTCAATGAACTTCGCGGAGAAAAAATTGACGTCATCCGCTGGTCCCCGGACCCCAGCCAGTACATCTCCAACTCCCTAAGTCCTGCTCGAGTAGAAGTCGTGCGTCTCGTGGATCCAGAAGGACAACATGCCCATGTCCTGGTCCCCCCAGATCAACTCAGCCTTGCCATTGGACGAGAGGGGCAAAACGTTCGCCTTGCGGCTCGATTAACCGGTTGGAAGATCGACATCAAGAATTCAACCGAATACGACCAAACTGCCGAAGATGCAGTTGTCGCCGAATTGATCTCCCAGCGAGAAGAGGAAGAGGCCCTTCAGCGCGAAGCTGAAGAACGCCTGGCCATTGAACAAGCCGCTAGAGCCGAAGAAGATGCTCGCCTGCGTGAGCTTTATCCTTTACCTGAAGATGATGAAGATTACTCCGAAGATGATGAGTATTACGAAGAAACCAAAGCCGCTAGTCAAGAACAGCTGAATGAGTCAATCGAGCAGGCAGAAGACACAACCGAAACCGAACCAAAAGAAGATCCACCCATCCCTGAAGAACTTTCTGACGTTGATTCCAACGCAAATTCCAACCCAACCATCGAAGAGGAAGGAACCCGGTGAACGCATCGAGCCCTGTCCTCCGTCGGTGTGTTGCCTGCCGTCAGCTGCTTGATCGAAGCACGCTATGGCGAGTGATTCGTGACCATCAGGACGGGGTCCTCCTCGATCATGGGACAGGCCGTTCGGCCTACCTATGCCCGAATGAGGCCTGCTTTGAAGAGGCACGACGCCGCAAAAGACTTCAGAAATCCCTGCGATGCCAGGTTCCTGATGATCTAATGAGGGCGCTGCAAGCGCGGCTCACCAAAAATCGGTAGCAGCCGCTGAGGCAAGATGAACATTGGCACCACTTGTGTGGAGCCCCGAGGCACACCGTGCCCGGACCGACCGGAGACCTTAATGACCAGCAGCGGCAAAGTCAGAATTTATGAGTTGTCCAAGGATCTTGGCTTGGAGAACAAAGATGTCCTGGATGCCGCCGAGAAACTGTCCATCGCGGCCAGGAGCCACAGCAGCTCCATCAGCGAAACAGAAGCCGGCAAAATCCGAAGCCTTCTCAAGCGAGGTGGCAATCCAGCGGCGCCTACTCCAACAAAGCCTGTGCCTGGCAAAGCAATCCTCTCGGTCAAGAAGGCATCCAACCCAGCTGCTCCTGCCAAACCCAGCAAACCAGTGGTTCAGTCGGCAGCCAAACCGAGCCCCACACCTTCAGCACCCTCAAGGCCAGAGACTCCCAAGCCCCCAGTGGTAAACAAGCCTGTCTCACGGCAACCGGCGCCACAAAAACCGATCAAACGACCAAGCGCGTCTTCACCATCCGCTTCGGCACCAAGGCCACAGCCCAAGGCCGCCGCCGCTCCCTCTGCACCAAAACCGTCGGTTCCTGTACGGACTGCATCGGCTCCCTCTGCGCCTACACGACCCAGCTCAGCGAGACCGACACCTGCACCGGTTCGGCCAACAGGGACTCCTCCTGTCAAGCGACCTGGCGATGCCAGCACCGGCCGACCGTCCACACCATCTCCACGTTCTCAACCCAAAGCCCCGGTGAATCGAGGGGCACCTCAACGACCAGCACCAAAACCAGAACTTGTTGGTCGTCCTCAACCCAAACGTGTTCCGCCCGGGGCGCCCGTGCGTCAAAACGGCCAACGCGCAGGCGTGAGCCCAAGACCCAGTGGCCCGCCTGGCCAGCGCGCCAACATGCCGCAAAGGACAGCAGGGGCTCAACGTCCAGGAGCTCCTGCGAGGCCAGGGAATCCCCCAACCAAACCTGGGCAATCTCGCTCAGGAGGAGGGCTCGAACTAGTCGGCAAACCTATTCGCCGAGATGGAAAGAGCGATGGAGGGAGCCGTAGCGAGGGGCCAAGACGGCCCCCAGGTGCGCCCAGACCAGGAGCCTCCCGACCCGGCGGCATGCCTGGCATGCGTAAACCGATGGCACCTGGTGAGCTCATGCAGCTCCAAAAGCCAAATAGCCGTCCCTCTGCACCTCCGCCGAGACGCGTTGATGGCAGCCCTGTTGCCACTCGTAGCACTGAGGCCGCACCAGGTGGAGCCAAGGCCACTCCGCCTGTTTCACGGCCTACGGCCACTCCCCCATCAGCTCCAAGACGACCAGGATTTAGGCCAGGTGCCGGAGCAGGCGGGCAGCGCAGGCCAGGCCGCCCTGATTGGGATGACAGCGCCAAGCTTGAAGCACTGCGCAGTAAATCACCGCAGAAACAGCGTCAAAAGGTTCACATCATCGGCGAAAACGATGATGCCCTAACCGCTGAAACCGGAGGCTTTGCGGGCGAACAGCAGGCGATGGTGCTCTCCGCAAGTTTGGCCCGTCCAGCCAAACCCAGAACGAAGCAGAAGACTGATCCCAAGCCAGTTGCTGCTATCCGTAAGCGTCGCAAGGAAACAGCTCGCCAGCGTCAGCGTCGCCGGGCGATGGAACTCCGTGCCGCCAGAGAGGCAAAACAGGTCCGGCCAGAAATGATCGTGGTCCCTGAGGACAACCTCACGGTTCAAGAGCTCGCTGACATGCTCAGTGTCGAGAGCTCTGAAATCATTAAATCACTCTTCTTCAAAGGGGTGATTGCTACGGTCACACAGACCTTGGACATGCCAACAATTGAGGCTGTGGCCCAAGAGTTCGGCGTACCGGTGCTTCAGGACGATGTCGAAGAGGCGGCCAAGAAGACCGTAGAGATGATCGAAGAGAAAGATCTCGAGCATCTCATTCGCCGTCCTCCTGTCGTCACCGTGATGGGTCATGTGGACCATGGCAAGACCAGTCTTCTCGATGCAATCAGAAAAGCCCGGGTCGCGGCAGGCGAAGCCGGTGGCATCACGCAACACATTGGCGCTTACCAAGTAGAGATCCAACACAACGATGCCCCTCGCAAGCTCACCTTCCTGGACACTCCAGGTCACGAAGCATTCACTGCCATGCGTGCCCGGGGAACCAAAGTCACTGATGTTGCGGTCTTAGTCGTAGCAGCAGATGATGGCGTTCGTCCTCAGACCCTGGAAGCCATCAGCCATGCACGAGCGGCAGAAGTGCCTGTTGTCGTGGCAATCAACAAGATCGATAAGGAAGGTGCATCCCCAGATCGCGTCAAACAAGAACTCTCCGAACAGAACTTATTGGCAGAAGAATGGGGAGGAGATGTGGTGATGGTGCCGGTTAGTGCCATCCGCGGAGAAAACATTGACAAGCTGCTTGAAATGATTCTGCTTGTGACAGAAGTGGAGGATCTTCAAGCCAACCCTGATCGACTCGCCAAGGGCACTGTGATCGAAGCCCATCTGGATAAAGCCAAAGGCCCTGTAGCCACATTGCTGGTTCAGAACGGCACATTGCGCACTGGCGATGTGCTCGCAGCCGGTCCAGTCCTAGGCAAAATCAGAGCCATGGTCGATGACGGTGGGGCGCGTCTTAGAGAAGCTGGGCCGTCCTGCGCCGTGGAAGCTCTTGGCTTTAGTGAAGTTCCAACAGCTGGTGATGAATTCGAGGTCTACCCGGATGAGAAATCTGCAAGGGCTGTTGTGGGTGATCGTGCCTCCGATGCTCGTGCCAATCGATTGGCGCAGCAGATGGCTTCTCGCCGTGTGTCACTCACCGCCATGTCTGGCCAGGCCAACGAAGGCGAACTCAAGGAGCTCAATCTCATTCTCAAAGCTGATGTTCAAGGCAGTGTGGAAGCAATTCTTGGCTCTCTTGAACAGCTACCCAAAGATGAGGTACAGGTCCGTGTTTTGTTGTCTGCACCTGGCGAAATCACAGAAACGGACGTGGATCTAGCTGCAGCCTCTGGTGCCGTCATCGTGGGCTTCAACACATCGATGGCTTCCGGCGCGAAACGAGCAGCAGACGCCAATGGCGTCGACGTGCGCGACTACGACGTCATCTACAAATTGTTAGAAGACATCCAGTTGGCGATGGAAGGTCTCTTAGAGCCTGAACTTGTTGAAGAGTCTCTTGGAGAAGCAGAGGTTCGAGCCGTTTTCACGATCGGCAAGAGCGCTGTGGCTGGGTGCTACATCACCAATGGCAAACTTCAGAGAAACTGCAAGGTACGTGTCCGTCGGGGCAAAGAAATCGTCTTTGCTGGAGATCTCGATTCTCTTCGCAGAAACAAAGACGATGTTAAGGATGTGGCCACAGGATTCGAATGCGGAATCGGCTGTGATCGATTTGCTAATTGGAAGGAAGGTGACATCGTTGAGGGTTACAAGCTGGTGACCCAACGCCGCAAATTAGCCATCTGATGTCACCTCGCAGCGAGCCGCTTCTATGGCTCCAGTTAGTGGCTCTTGGAGCCATTCCACTGGAGCTGGAGCTGCTGCGATTGGTCTTGGCAGGCTCTGATCTTGGTCCCGTTCCGTCTCTTGAACGACTGCTCTGCTGGGGGATAGGCGTCGTCGCACCGGCTGTATTGCTTTGGCGAAAACCTGCAGACTGGGGTTCACTCCTCTTGGTTCGTCATCCGATTTCTGAACGCAACACCTGGCAAAGGAAACTCAGTCGCTACCAGGAGAACTTGTTTTTAAAATTGATTTGTGCAGCAGGGGCAGTGCTGTTGCTTGCCCTGTTCTGGTGGATCGACCGCTCTTCGATTCTGATCGCAGATCTTTCCCCCATCACAAGCGGACAACGTCTCAACAGCCTGCTGATCGCAACACCCCTATTGGCAGTGATTTTGTGGCAATGGCATCAGCTGATGCAAACAATCTGGCTTCTCACCCGTTCGACCAAGGCCATTGAAGGAGCTTTACCGATGAATGAATTACAACTGGAACAATCAAGGCTGTCACTTGGGCTGAATCTTCTTCGACTGAAAGAACTGGAATGGGATGATCCCAAGATCAGGCCAGCCAATGTTGATGAGCGCAATACAACTCCGAACACAGATTTGGCTGAGCAATCCCCTCAAATGCCAAAACAAGAATCAACTGAGCAAAACACACTTTCCAAGAATGAAGAAGAACAGGTGAACGCAACAGAAGCATCAGGTTCAGTTGCCACGAGTTCGATCCAGCCAGAGCAAGCTTCCAAACACTCCAACAGCACCGATCTGAATCACGAGATCACTGACAACAAGATCGCCTCCGGCAGCGACTCTGAAGGTCATAACGAACAAACCAAGACCACCGGAGGCAAAGAGAGCGATCCAGAGGAAACGCCTTAGACCGCGCCAAGGGGTTCGTGATTCCTGTAGGAGACGCTCTTTCATTGCTGGATCCAACTGATTTTGCGAGTTGCTATCGCTCAAACCCTGTGATGCGGAATGCCAAATGTTAAGTTCCTATTGATGCCGATGTAGCTCAGCTGGTAGAGCAACGCTTTCGTAAAGCGTGGGTCGCCTGTTCAAGTCAGGTCATCGGCTTTTGTTGTGGAAAGCGTTTTCAAAAAAAGTAACCAAGATGCGTCCACCCTCAAGCCCAGACTTTGGCCTTTTGCATCCAAAAAAGAGATACTATGTCCCCCCTAACACACCAGCAGAAGCATAGAGGTTTAGCCTCAAACATGGAGTCAGCAACGCCACATTTCATCCAAAGGCAGCCTAGAGATACACCTACTATTTTTTTACAAAGCAAAGACACACAGTTCAACAAGGCCAGACCTTGAACTCCTTAGACGCCCAAAACCAATTAACGAAAACGAACACATGAGTCAATTTTGCCAAGCGCAATCTCTAAACATATTACTGGAATGAACTTGTAACAGAATCGCATTAATACTGCCAATCTACGAACTTAACCCTTGACACCCTGCTCGACACAGCAACCCAATCAACTTGACACCTGAGTCCTTGTTGTTGTTATTTTTGCCAGCGATTTTAGTGAATTTATTACCATTACGAGTGAAGCTTGTCTAAGAATCAAATGAACACACCAAATGATCCTTAGCAAACCAGAACAACAGATATCACCCTCGTGGGCCTGACCACATCAGAGCGCGCTGAAAAGACTAAAACCAAAAGCCAATCAATTTGCTGGAACCTTGGCACACACTCAGTGATGCAGACAGCAGCTCATCAACAACCTCTGGACAACGCACCACCCCTCCATAGACCTGATTGATCGTACGAACCTTTTTTCGCGTGAACCACCTCTCTTCTCAGTCGAACGCCAGGGCAACCGATCCAGCACGCGCGAGCTCCAAGACCAGAAGCCAGACATCCTCTGACGACCTCAAGCAGGGAGTGATTCAACACCCCCTCCCCATCAGAGCAAGTTGTTTCCAGGCTTCACATCTGGAGCATGAATGAATGCAACCAAAAAAAAGAGGAAGGCTTCCCGCAACCCTCCTCATGACGACGCATTCCCGTTCCCAGGAACACATTGAGTGTTATGTATCCCTAGGAACTTATTTGTAGGAACGACCACCAAAAAGCCCAAAGGTCAGCAGACACAAACCATCAACAAAAAGCCCCGCTCATTGCGGGGCTGGCCAACATCATTGCTCTTTAGGTCCATCTCCCTGGAGGACACATCAGCCTCAGTGGGCTGCAGACACCGGCTTTGACGAATTAAAGCCCAATGGCGTGTAGCAAGCCTTCGCCACTGATCAGTTCCGTGGCTATCGCAGCGACGAATCCAATCATTGCAAGGCGACCATTGAGCTGTTCGGCACGCTCGTAGAACCCCCATCCCGCATCTGGTGCTGCCAATTCCATACGGGGCTCTTTCGCATAAACATTGCCGTGACCTTGACCATCTCTGGTGACCAGACCGGTTGGTTGGCGAAGTGTAGTTGTGGTCATTGGTGCCTCCGAATGGGACCTGATTCGTTGTGGTCGGGATTGAGGTCAAAAACCAAGGGCAGGGAGCAAACCTTGATGGAGAAGATCTTCTGTGGCGACAAGCGCCACAAACCCGAGCATCGCCAAACGTCCATTCAGCAGTTCTGCTTTGGCCAAACGCTCAAGGCGTATTTGCTCGCCGGCAAGGTCGTTCCAATAACGCTCTTGGGCTTGAAGGGTTGTTGTTGTCATGGTTGTCTCCGAATGGGACCTGAACGGTCTATTGCTGCTTCCTTCTCTTCGGAAGATGGGCCAGCCGTAATGAACGGTTCGGTTTCAAGACCTTTTCGGACGGCTTCTACGCGAGCACTTTCAACGCGTTCAGTGCTCTTGTAAACGTCAGTTCTGTTGATCAGCAGTACTCCGCTGCTGTAGCAGCAAGAACATCTCCGTCACAAACAATGCAACTGATGACTGGAAAGCTGTGATGATGATTCATGGGCAGTCCACACACTGAGGCTTTAAAAATTAATCATGCTCGTTTTGTGTTGATGTGCGCTGACCCACTTAATTAATGAGGGCAACTACCGCACCAAACCATTGGGTGTCAGCTCAATGCATCTGCTCCTACTGGCTTAGTGGTCTGTTCTTAACCTTTGAATTCACTGGAGAGGAACCTGATCGCTGCCCCTCTGCTTGCTCTCCTGTGATGTTCGCGCCGACACCAGCACTGTTGACTCCGATGCTGGCAACCACGATCTCTACTTCGGTAATCTCCGATTCGATTTGGCCAGTGGAAACAGTTGATATCTTCTTTGATTAATGCATTGACCGGACTCTGTGAATTGGAGCTCAATGCACTGAATCAATGGATCTTTTGACTGTTCTGTCAGCTGAAATAGAACAAGAAAACCGGTCTAAAATCAGAATTCAACAAGCTGATTCAATGACAACTGCTAAAGCAAAACTCAAGCATGGAGAGAAGACCATTCAGGAATTCAACATTGCTATCAGCCGGCAATTGTCAAGAGTCCATTCTTTCCAGCAAGATATTACATCCCAAATCAGTTTTGATATCCCACTTCTGATTACCTTTCCTCGTTTCAAACTCGTAAAAACCATTATCCACTTCTTGATCAATAACTCTAAACCCGCTCGCCCTAAGTCTTTGTGCGCACTCAGCGATGGGTAGGTTTTGTTGAGCTAAAGCCACAAGTCCATTACCAGCAAGCATTGTAGTAGCAATGAGCGAGGCGACTCGAAACAAGCTGAACATCGTTGAAAAACTATTTTCATTTACTTTTTAGCTATAGTTATGAAATGGCGCCACCTATGCTGAGTCCACCTCAGTTCGACTTCTCACGCTATTCAAGACATGGCCCCATGGAGCACGCTGCTGATCGATCGGATTGACATGGCTGATTCCCTCTCTAGGCACATGCATTCACTATTTACCACCCATTCAGTGCATTGCTCTGACAGCAAAGCAAAGGCATAAAACAGTCACAGCGAAGAAGATAGATGACTGATCTGATATTGAGAGCTAAGACAAATGATTGGAGTTGCTTTGAGCAGACTCTGAAAGCAAGGCGCGATGAATGAATACCTCCAACCGCTGCATCGTTCATCGTGAGGAGATCAAGGGATGATGCAGAACAATCTCCCCAGTCGGCATCAACCTCTTGTCCAGAAATGAATGCAACTGATGAGTCTTCAGATCAGACTTTATCTCATTGACTGCGTAGCAAAGAGGGTTTCGGGCGCTTGGCATCTACGCATTACAACTGATATCCATGCGCTCATGACAATGTTCCAAGCCATGGGCATTCGGAGGTATTTAAAAACAACTCTGAAGCCATGAGCCACCACGGCTGGTCACTCATGGCTTCTTTCAAACTGACGACAGCCGGGCATTATCAGCAGCATTAAAATTTTCATTCAGATCATCATTCCGCCCGAGCAATCACCATTAATTTATTAATCCTACGAGTCTTATTCAAGGCATATTGCTGTATATTAATTCAATTAATTACCGCGCCGCCAAGCCAAACACCTGGCAATTCACTCCACGATTGAAATATTTTTTTCATCTCATGAAGTCATCAACGAGGCTCTAAAAGCAAACCAAGCAACCGTTAGCCCAGGTTCTCAAAACCCTTCTTGATATGAACAAAATCCAGGATGGCCTGCAGTGCAATCAAACTGAAAGCACTCCTGAAAAAATTCATGGCCAGCATCGAACCCAGCAAGTTAGATCGCTGGCGACGCAGCTTTGGCAACGATGCGGAACTCGATGAGGTGTTCATCGTTCTAAGCGTCGGAGCAGGACTCATCGCAACCCTTGGGTTGCTAGCCAACAGCCCGGCAGTGGTGATCGGAGCCATGGTTGTAGCGCCTTGGATCATGCCCTTGCGAGCCGCTGCTTTTGCTGTACTGCTTGGCGATATCCCTCTGCTTACCCGTTCCTTGCGAACGTTAATGTTCGGCGTCTTTGCCACCACAGCACTGTCTATTTTGCTGGGAAAACTGGCAGGCTTGCCCCAGTTTGGAACGGAAGTCAATGCCCGCACAGCTCCCAATCTTCTTGATTTAGGGATTGCGCTTGTTGCCGGAGGCCTTGCCACATACGCCAAACTTCGCAGTGACGCTGTGAGCTCACTCGCAGGGACCGCCATCGCGGTTGCCCTGGTTCCACCCATCTGCGTGATGGGACTGCTTTTATCTCACTCGGAATGGGAGCAGGCCATTAACGCAGCCCTGCTGTTTGCAACCAATCTTCTTGGGATTTTGACAGGCGGATTAGTGCTCATGGCCTGCAAAGATCCCTATTTTCGTGAGCAGCTAAAACGAAGCCAATTAGGCGCGGCTAACTTTGTGCTCACCGGCTTATTACTCATCCCATTAGGAAGCAGTTTTATCAATCTTCTTAGCCAAGCCAGGCAAGCCAGTACGCGAGATTTGATCGCACAGACCATCGAACAATTTCTTACACGTGAAACATTAACTTTTGGAGATCAAAAGAAAGTCGAAGTCGAGAGAGTGGACATCGACTGGAATACAAATCCACCGATCGTTAGAGTGATCGTGCGTGTTGCCGACCCAGCACGTCCCACATTCAAACAAGTTTCAGCGGTTCAAGAAGAAATCAACAAGCGGCAAAATATCCGGTTTCGACTTGTCGTTCAACGCAATGCAGTGGATATTGCAGGACCACAAGAGGAACCCAACACCAAGACTCCTCACACTCAGCAACTGATCGATTCAAGCATTCAGCCTGGCGAGGGAACCACATCAATCAACGACCTAAAACCTCTCAAAGGAATATCTCCTTTCGAAGGCCTGCCCTTTCTCAAGGACAAACAATCATTCACAAAAGAAAATTCAATCGACCTCCAATCCACGCCTGAGTTTGACGCCTTTCCCCAAGAGGAGCCAGGCCTTTCAAGCTCATCCAAATCCGATTCTCTGCAATGACTTGGGCAAAGCGAAGACCATCAAATCAACACACGCGCATGGAGTAATTACTGGACGATGTTAAAGCTTGACTCCTCGAATCCATCACAATCCAAAGGCAACATAGCCTCAACAAGTAGCTTCCTAGAGAGATCGCGAAATGCATCAGTTGCAAGCCAAGCAGAGAAGCAGGCCAAGTGAGTATGGCCCGGGAGAAATTCAAATCCAGTACGCCAGAATACAAGCGCGTTAGCATCAGCTCCATGAATAAAAAGCAAGGCTATTAAAGAATAAAAATAGGCACACAGAGTTAACCTAATCGTCATTTTTGATCGCGCAGCGATCCTTCTTTGATACCAACGAGTTTATATTCCCCAGAATGAGTGAGTGATATCTAATTCAGTGGATCTAACCCTTTACTGCATTCCAGATCAACTGATTGAAGGTTCTTGGAGAGCGACAGGTGTTGAATGATCAGAAACAAGGCCAAGAGGGAAAGAGTGAGCATTGCACTCGTGCATCACCGTCATGCCGAACCCTGCAGAGTTGAGCACATTCAGCCCTCAGCCCAGGTACTCAAGATTCGGTTCTGACCGCCAAGAATGGACTGGTTGAAGTCGAAACTGTTCAGATTTCGGCTGTTACTGAAACAGACGTAGTGGAAGATCAAGCCACCGAAGTAACCACGTCAGGCCACGATGAGGTCGATTGAGATACCCAACCCACGGAATTGAAACCATTGAGTAGCTCCAGAGCGCTACTGCATGGCGATCGCCATGCGAGCGGAACAGAGAATCCTGCAAGAAGACAGTTACGGCAGGGCCTAGTAGCCCAACGCAAGAAGCGCAAAGGAAGCTCCTGAAACCTCATCATCCTTAAAGAAAAAGGCCACTTCTCCGCCCTTGCCGTCTTATGCCTTCAGAAAGGCTTAAGATTCTCTGTGAACACTCTTTGGTGATCAATGTGGTTTTGATTCGATGGCTTCAGGCAGGGCGTCGTCTAGAGGAAACCGTTCCCGTCGCGATGGCTCGCCACAGAAGAAACGAGCTTGAAGCTCAAGGAGCAGTCGTTTACTGGAGTGAACGATTAGCCAATGCCTTCTAGGGATCCAAACTGGATTGGTTGCACAAGAACCATGACGATTGGCCTTAGAGCATGCTTCCTCAGAAGCGAGGTCATGACTGTTGCGGTAACCAGTGCAGCTGCTCTAGTTCTGAGCGCATGCGGCAGCAAAACAGTTCCAATCAATAGTCAGGATCAAAACAAAGCCATCAATCGCTTGGAACTTCGGATCGAACAGCTAGAACGCCAGGTCGATGAACAGCTTCCTCCCCCCTCAGACAACAGCGACAAGGTACCTGCCGGTCCTGTGAGTTCCATCACATTGAGAACCGGAACCGCTGATGACCGGCTCAGAATTTATTGGGCAGATGGGACACGCAGTGATCTTCCTTGCACGAAGGAACAGAACACATGGGCTTGTGGATAAAAAGACTCCCCAGAGGCCAGTCACAACCATTCACACCTATCAGCTGATCCTTTCATGGAAGAACTGATTCATCGCGCCAAGATTGCTCCATGAATCAACTTCAAACCGTTTTGGCCCTAACCAGCAGCATGCTGCTTTTGGCGCCAAACCTTGCCATGGCCCAGTTCAGCAAATCATTACCCCTGGCCCAGCCGAAAGCAGCCAACCTGGCGCGCATGCGCGCTGAACGATTGAATGGAGGATTAAGCAAGTATCGAGCGGCAAGCTGTATGTACGAAACAGGAGCAGCCTCCTGCCTTGAGTCCATTAGCGACAAGGGGTTCCAATTTCGATTTCAAGGAGGTACTCCAGGGTGGCAGCAACAAGATCCACCCAAGCCTTCCCTCGAAACGTCAGTGCTTGTCTCCAGAGACGGAGACAGGATCGTTGAAGTTACTTACAATGAACCGATACGTGAAGGGCAAAATTAGTTGACAGATCACGAGTGCGTGATTCCGATGTAAATGCAATGCACTTTTAAGCATGAAGCTCCGCACTCTGTCGGCGATGGCCGTCGTCACTGCTGCAAGCGTGATGGCCGCCACCTCGGGACTCGCGCAAGCCACAATCCCAGCACGTCAAGTGCGGGCTATCAATTTGGCCCGAAATACGGCTGTCGCTGAAAATGGAGGTCTAACCGTCTACCGCCCTCAGCCATGCATGTTTCAAACAAGTGAGGGAGGTGGGGATTGCCTCATCAAGAATGACAGCACTGGATACACCTTTCAGTTCTTAGGAGGGATCCCAGGCTGGCCCGAAAACGGTAGCGACCCCACCACAGAAACGGAAATCCAGATCGCTCCTGATGGCAGATCCGTCACGAACATCATCTACAACGGATCACCCCGCTGATAACTGCATCTCCAGCGCCTCTGTCCATTCAACCGACAGAGGCCAGCATTCTCTCAACGTGAGGCTCAAGGCGATTGCTTTCTCCGCATAAGCCGCTTCGTTAATAAAAATGGGAACATTGCCATCCTCTCCCTCATAGGCAAGGCAAGTGCCATCTGCCTTTTCAAACAGAGGGTCTCCACAACGCAAAGGCCTCCAATCCGAACCCTGAAAGTGGGGATGAAACAGGGCATCTGGTGCGCCAGATGCAGACCGTGGTAGATCAAGGCTTCCCAGATGTCGATGAACCACCAGTTGTTGGGGGTAATGGGCTCGATCGGCCAGCACATCAGCGCAAGCCTCGAATACGCCCTCAAGCGCCAGGCGGGTTTGCGTGGTGATCCGGTGGCTGAGCACCATCTGTGGGACTGGCCCAACTTCAATCACCAGGCCACAGGGCCAACTCTCAACAAGAAATCCATGCTGGGCCTGATCTGCTTCATGGAGATAGACCGGTAAGCCGAGTCGTCCTTGCACCAGTGCCGCCAATGCCAAATCAGCGGGTCGACGGCCATAGACCACCAACGAATTTCCCATCGCAGCCGTTGTGCTGTGCAGGTCAATTACCAAACGACAGGCCTCAATCCCATCCGGCCCATATCGATTGACCAAGTCGAAGGCACGCCGAACCTCCCGATCAACACCTGAGGATGGGATTTGGGCAGATCCAGCCTGTTCAAGAAGATCAGGCTGGAAAGAGCGATTGAGATCTCGGTCGAGATAGCGACAACCCTGAGCAAAAGCATCGGGATTACCAATCAAAGTGAGAGCCTTGCACCCATAGGTCTGAATCAATTGAGGATGCTGCTGCCATTGTTCCAACAGCCATGGCCCATTGATCTCATTCCCGTGAGTGCCAGCCACCACAAGCAATCGGGGGCTTGCCATCAAATCTCATCAACCATGAACAATCTGATGGAAAATAAGTGCAAATGGGGCAACGATGGCAATCCATCCACTAATCGTGCGCGGCGCCCGTGAGGGGTGGCGCTGGCAATGGCTCCGTTTGATGGGAGGTCTAGGCCCCGCTGATGCCAAGGGGCACTATCGACGTCCAAACAGCACACCGATGGAGACCCATGTTCTTCATGAAGACGAGCTTGAGAAGCGAGACAGCAGCAGGAAGCCCCATTTGATCGTTGGCCGAAGTTGCCCTTGGGCCCATCGCGTTTGGTTGGTTTTCCAACTGAGGGGACTCAACTCAAGTATCAACCTGAGGATCGCCAATGCAGACCACAACGAAGGTCGTTGGCGTCTTAAGCCCACATGGCTGGGCTGCGACACCCTCCTGGATCTGTACAAGCTGTGTGCAGCGCCTCCAAGCTATCGGGCCACAGTGCCGGTGCTTGTTGATCCTGGAGCAACAACATCAGATCAACCTCGATTGCTGGGAAATGACAGCACTCCCCTGAGCGAAGCACTTTGTCTATGGCCAACATCAGGAACAGCCATCAATCTGGCTCCAAATGAATTACGACCTGCCATTCAGCAATGGCAAGAACGCATCCAACCGTCCATCAACGACGGTGTCTATCGATGTGGATTTGCACGCAACCAACAGGCTTTTAACCAAGCCAGCCAAGACCTGTTCTCTGCGTTGGATGACGTTGAGGCAAGTTTGCGAAACCAAGGGCCGTGGCTCTGCGGCCAGCAATTAACGCTGGCCGATGTGCGTCTGTTCCCAACCCTGATCCGTTGGGAAACGGTGTATGCCTCTCTGTTCAACTGCTCTGAACGACCATTATGGATGTTTCCAGCACTCTGGGAATGGCGACAACGCTTTTTTGCTCTTCCTGGCGTCAGTGAAAGTTGTGACAGCAAAGCTTGGAAGCAGGATTATTTCGGAGCACTCTTTCCCCTCAACCCAAGCGGAATCGTTCCAGATGGACCTGATCTAAGCAAACTGATCGGGGTGACGCCGACATCAAAGCTATGACAACAAACTTCAACGCAAGACAGGACCAGGCAGAACCAAGCTTTGAGGGAATGTATGGCCCTTATTGCATCACCCTGCAGGATCAGCGAGAGGTTCAGCTCTACAGAATCTGCTTGCTGATCTGCGGTCTGAGCTTCAGTGCAGGACTCGGACAATGGATCCTCGTCGGTCCACAGCTGGCGCCCCTATGGCTCTTACCCCTTGCCGCATCACTAGGCCTGGCCTTGCGTTGGATTCATATCTATCTGCGCCCTCTCCATCAAGCCCTTCAGCTGTTCTGGGCAGCAGGTTGCCTGGGGTGGCTGCTGTTAGCCATCCAAGCCGGTCCAGCCGACATCTTGAACGCACTCGAGAGCCAACGCCTGTGGATCCTGGCGATTGGTCCCCTCTTTGCCGCCCTTGCTGGTATCGGCTTCAAGGAATTCTTCTGCTTCCAACGACCAGAAGCAATCGGACTCACCCTGCTCCTTCCTCTCGCACTCCTGGGGTATTGGAGTGGACTGATTGCAGGAACAGTCTCGATCGGCATGATGGCGATGTCTTCTGTTCTTCTCGTGGTTCTTGCGTTGCGAAAATTCGGCATGGAGGCCGCTGCTGACGTCGGAGATAAATCCGTTTTTGCTTACTTAGAAGATCAGCGTCAAGCCAAGAGCACGTGAGCCTGATCAGTCTCATTAAGGCTTCCAAAGACTTCGGCATCCGCACGTTGTTCTCAGACCTGACCCTTCACATCCGTGAGGGTGATCGTCTGGGGCTGATTGGTCCTAATGGTTCTGGGAAGTCAACTTTACTGAAAGTTCTTTCAGGAGCGGAACCGCTTGGGGAAGGAGAGCGGCGCTGCTCGCCACGATTGCGGGTCGGGCTCGTAGGCCAAGAGAGCACTGTGGACCCCGGCCTCACCGTCTTGGAACAGGTGCTCGCGGGCTGCGGAGAAAAAAGAGACCTGCTACTGCGTTTCAGCGAACTCAGCAAGGCCGTTGCAGAGAATCCGGACGACCCCGCGCTACTGGCAGAGCTTGGTGTCCTCAGTCAAAGAATGGACGAATCCGAAGCATGGAGTCTCGAACAACAGTGTCAGGAAGTTCTGCAACGCCTTGGGATCACTGATCTTCACAGCCCTGTTGAAGCACTTTCTGGTGGATATCGCAAACGGGTTGGTCTCGCATCAGCTCTTGTCGCTTGTCCGGATGTGCTGCTGCTGGATGAACCCACCAACCACTTAGATGCAACAGCAGTGGAGTGGTTGCAAAGCTGGTTGGATCGATACCCCGGTGCGGTGGTCCTCGTGACTCACGACCGCTATGTACTGGATCGAGTGACCCGCAGAATCGTTGAAGTTGAACTGGGAGAAGCGCGGAGTATTGAGGGTAATTACAGCGCTTATTTGCAGCGAAAAGCCGAACAAAATCTCGCGGATGCCGCTGCTGCCGCCAAATTTAAAAGCGTGCTCAGGCGTGAATTGGCTTGGTTACGGCAAGGACCAAAAGCACGCAGCACCAAACAAAAGGCACGCCTGCAACGGATCGACGAGATGCGGACAGCACCCACAAAACAAAGCCGCGGCCAGCTGGAGATGGCCAGTGTGAGTCGTCGCATTGGGAAAGTCGCGATCGAGGCGGAGCATCTCTCCGTCTCGGCTGATGGCAACAAAGACGGGCCGTTTTTGCTTGCAGACTTCAGTTACAGCTTCAGCCCAGAGGATCGTGTGGGAATTATTGGTCCCAACGGCAGTGGCAAATCAACCCTGCTTGACCTCATCGCAGGGCGACGTCAACCAACCTCCGGATCCCTGCAGGTCGGAGAGACCGTGCATCTCGGATATCTCGACCAACACAGCGATGTCCTTAGCGATGGGAAGGGGTTGGAGCGCAAAGTGATCGATTTTGTCGAGGAAGCAGCCTCAACCATCAACCTTGGCCATGAGCAGCTGAGTGCCTCACAACTCCTGGAACGATTTCTCTTTCCACCAGCACAACAGCACAGTCCCCTTAGCAAGCTCTCCGGAGGAGAACGACGGCGCCTCAGCCTTTGCCGCATGTTGATCCAGGCACCCAATGTGTTGCTGCTCGACGAGCCCACCAACGACTTGGACGTAAAAACCCTGAGTGTCCTCGAAGACCTGCTCGAGGACTTTCGTGGCTGTGTGGTCGTCGTGTCGCACGATCGCTATTTCCTAGACCGCACTATCGACCGTCTGTTCTGCTTTGAAAACGGACGTTTGCAGAGATTTGAAGGGAACTACAGCGAATTTCTTGATCACCGTCGTGATCTGGAGAGAGCCCAAAACGAAGCGCTGTCAGCTCAGGACACCGTTCAAAACTCCACGAAATCAGCTTCCAAAAGAGGGCCAAGTCAAGATAACAAGCCAAAACGGCGCAGTTTTAAAGAATCCAAGGAGCTGGAGCGCCTCGACAAGGATCTTCCCGCGCTTGAGGAGAGAAAACAGGAGCTGGAACAGGCCATTGCTTGCGGTAGAGGAGATCTCAGCTCTCTAAGCTTGGAACTCGCAGCATTATTGGACTCTCTTCATGCCAGTGAGGAGCGCTGGCTAGAACTCAGCGAACTCGAGCCATAGGACCTTGAGCCCGTAGATGCTTCACATCGCCTGCGGTCAGCTCTGTACTCCAAAACAAGACCATGCCGATTCAGGATGGAGAAAGGTGTTGTTACGGAAACTATTTCGCCTACAGGATCCGTGGCTCTACAGCAAACCAGTCGTAAAATAACTCCATCACAGCTGGCTTCACGAGCCGCCGATTCCATGAAATCTATCGACGAGCACATCAAGAAAGACCAGTCTGAACTTGAAACTGCTCGTGCCTCAGGTGATGAAGCCAAAGTCCGCCATCTGACTCAAGAACTGCATTCTCTTGAGGAATACAAGGAGCACAACCCTGAGGACCAGCACGATCCCACCTCTCTCGAGCTTTATTGCGATGCCAATCCAGAGGCCGACGAGTGCCGCGTCTACGACGATTAAACCCAAGGGAAACTCTTGGTGATGAACCGGCCTGCCCACAAGGCAGGTTTTTTTATGCCGTTTCAATCCGGCGCAGCCAGCCCTAAAGCCCCAATTCGTTCCAGACCCGATCCAACATCTGATTCAGTCCGAGACTCATCGCTGCTGAGATCAGCAGAGGTTTCCTGCCACTGGCCTCAAAGAGCGCTGCTGCCAAAGCATCCTGATGCTCTTCACCAATAAGCTCTTGCTTGTTGATCACAAGAAGTCTTGGACGCTCCAGCAGCCCGTGTCCGTAAGCCGCTAGCTCTTTCTCAACGATGCTGAGATCCAACAATGGATCCTCAGCTCCACCATCAATGAGGTGAATCAGCAGCCTGGTGCGCTCAATATGGCGAAGGAAATCGTGGCCTAGACCAGCACCTTGCGCAGCACCAGCAATCAAACCAGGAATATCAGCAAAAACAGTGCCGTCGCCTGTCGGACGGCGTACCACACCAAGATTGGGGATCAGTGTCGTAAAGGGATAGTCGGCGATTTTAGGTCGAGCTGCAGAAAGCACGCTGATCAGGGTGCTCTTCCCTGCATTCGGAAGCCCAATAATCCCCACCTCAGCTAACAGCTTGAGCTCCAGCTGCAACATCCACTCTTCACCATCACGACCTTCCGTACATTTTTCGGGAGCGCGGTTTCGATTGCTGAGATAATGGGCATTACCCAATCCTCCCCGCCCCCCAAACGCCACGGTGAGGCGGTCACCATGGGAGGTGAGATCGCCGAACATAATCCCTGTGCTTAGGTGGCGAACCTCAGTCCCACAGGGGACTTTGATCACCAATGGTGGTCCAGAAGCCCCCGTGCAGCGATTGGGACCTCCCCTTCGTCCATCGATCGCGGCGAAAAGCCGTTTGTACTTGAAATCCAACAGGGTTTGTAGGTTGGCATCTGCCTCCAACACCACATCAGCGCCCTGCCCTCCATCACCACCAGAGGGCCCACCCGCCGGGACATATTTCTCTCGACGGAAGGCCACGATGCCATCGCCGCCACGGCCACCCCGCACGGCAATACGCGCTTGGTCGATGAACTGCACGGCAAGCCTCAGTTGCGGCCAATTGCCAACCCTAGGATCGAAGAGTCCGCAGAGATGAGCTTGGCAGGAGTTCGCTTCGAATCACTCAGCAAGACCTATCCGGCCCGTGGGGGAGGGGAACCTGTTGAGGTGATTCGTGATCTCTCCCTCAGCATCGCTGACGGGGAGTTTCTGGTTCTCGTTGGTCCATCCGGTTGCGGCAAAAGCACACTTCTGCGCCTCATGGCAGGACTGGAAGCCCCCAGTGCTGGAGAGATCATGGTGGGAGAGCGACCCGTGTCTGGTCTGAGACCAGCCAAGCGAAATGTGGCGATGGTGTTCCAAAGTTATGCGCTCTATCCCCATCTGAGCGTTCGCGACAACCTGGCCTTCGGCCTCAGAAGAAGCCAGAGGCGTACGGCCTTGCAACAGCTGCAGGACCAACTGCATCGCACCACTCGCCATCTGCCTGGAGCTCTGAGAATCCCCTCACATCGAGAGCAACAGTTAGAAAAACGGGTGGAAGCTGTAGCCCAATCTCTCGAATTGGATCACTTGCTCGAGCGTCGACCGAAAGAACTATCTGGAGGGCAAAAACAGCGGGTTGCGCTCGGTCGAGCGATGGCCCGCAAACCAGAGGTCTTCTTGATGGATGAACCTCTCAGCAATCTCGACGCAAAATTGCGTGGGAGCACCAGAGCGCGAATTGTTGACCTCCAGCGACAACTCGGAACCACCACGATCTATGTGACCCATGACCAAGTAGAGGCGATGACAATGGGTCACCGCATCGCCGTGCTCAATCAGGGACATCTGCAACAGCTGGGTACGCCAATGGAGCTGTATCGCTGGCCTTCGAATCTCTTTGTGGCCCAGTTTATTGGCAGCCCACCGATGAATGTGCTCCCCGTGCATGTGGCTTCTGGAGGTGTGTTGATGCTCGAGGGAAAGCGCTTAAACGTAGAGGGGACCCTGCAAGACATCCTCCCGACCCTGGAAGGCCAGCAGCTGAGTGGAGGGATCCGGCCAGAGCAACTGCGAGTGGCACCAGCCACAAACCGAAACCTGCCGGCTGAGGTGAGTCACTGTGAAGTCTTGGGGAATGAACAATTACTGACATGCCGTTTGCTGGATGGGAACCATCTGGTGCAGGTGAGGGCGGCTCCAACGCTGGCCATCTCTACCGGCAGTTCCCTGCACTTAGAAGCCGACCCAGAAGGATGGCGATTGTTTGATTCTGATGGCGAAGCCATTGCATTCCCGACACCAGCACCACCAGAGATCAACGAACCTCAACTTCCAGAACTGACCTGAGCCAGCATCAGCGCATCCAAACGACACTGCAACCAGGACCACCATCCCCCTGATCGGCGTCACAGACACGTTCCACATAAGGGAGTGAGTTAAGCCACTGACGTAAGCCACGCTTCAAGCGCCCAGTCCCAATCCCATGGATCACCCAAACCGGACCATTGGCAGCTCTAAGCACCTCATCCAGAGCAGCTTCGGCTTCATGCACTCTCTGGCCGCGAACATCAACCGTGTTTCGAGTCGTACGCACCTGAGAGCCTCCGACGCCTTGCCGCGCTTTCACTTGAACAACGGGTTGAGGTGGTGGCGGTGCTCGGCGGCCATCCAAGCTTTCCACTGAGTGAAGATCCACCGTGCTGCGCATCACTCCACAGCGCACACTCAAGAATTGACCATCGTCTGATATCTCCAAGACCTCTGCCGCTTTATCGAGTGCGAGCAATCGGATCCGCTCTCCTACAGAAGGACGCCATTCCGGATGAGCACGACGCACTGCTACAGAGCGATGACTGGATTCGAGCTTGCGAAGGCGCTGGCCTGCACGGCGAGCAGTTTCACCATCAGCCTTCTGATCCCGCAATCGACGAATCAGCTGACGCACCTCTTTTTGCCCCTCACGAATCGAACTCTCCAAGCGCTGCCGTCCCAACTCCTTCTGCTGAGCAGAATTCTGTCGTTGCTGTTCCCAACGCTTTAGCAGCTCCTCATGAAGCAATTCAGTCCGAGCTAGCAGTGCAGCCGCATCTTCTGCCGCGGCCTGTTGACGTTGTCGCTGCTCTTCCAAGCCGCGAATCACAGCATTGACATCTCCATCACCACTGGGCTTAAGCAGTTGCCTTGCTTGTTCAATGACACCGTCATCGAAACCAAGACGGTTGGCAATCGCCAAGGCGTTGCTCCGTCCTGGGATCCCCCAAAGCAGCTGATAGGTGGGTGAAAGAGAGTCGCTATCAAATGCCACAGAGGCATTCTCAAAGCGCGAATCGCTGTACTTCAATGCTTTGAGCTCGCCAAAGTGTGTTGTGGCAATCGTGAGGCGTGCGCTATCGGCCAAATGACGAAGCAGCGCGATCGCTAGTGCTGTGCCCTCACTTGGATCGGTGCCCGCACCCACTTCATCAAGCAGCACGAGCGCTGGAGACGGTCCTGAGACGAGCGATTCAAGAATGCTGCCAATCCTCTTCACGTGTCCGCTGAAGGTAGACAAACTCTGCTGAAGAGACTGTTCATCACCAATGTCGGCTAGCACCTGAGCGCACCAGGGAAGTGAAGGACTCCCGCTGCAAGGAATCCACATTCCCGCTCTGGCCATGAGTGCCGCCAAACCAATACTCTTCAATGTCACTGTCTTGCCACCGGTGTTGGGTCCCGTAATCGCCACAACCCTCAAGTGCTCTGAAACCTCAATACTCACCGGAACAACCGCGGCGCCTCCCTCTCTGCGCTGCTGCCAAACCAACAATGGATGGCGCAGCTCCAAAATTTGAAATGGAGCATCAACTCGAGCCTCAAGTCGTGGCGGAACCGCCCCAAGCCACTGGCCATAACGGCCTCTTGCCAAAGACAGATCTAGCTGCAACAGCACCGCCATCAATGCAGCCAGGTCAGCGCTCTGCTCTGAAACGGCAGCGCTGAGCTCAGCCAAGACGCGCCGTTCCTCATCTCTGATTCGTCCCTCCAGAGCTGCAAGACGATTACCGAGACCGATCACGGCTTTCGGTTCTACAAAAACGGTATTCCCAGATGCAGAACTATCGTGAACCATGCCTGGACAGTGGGCCGCAGCACCAGCTTTGACCGCTAGTACCGGTCGACCATGACGCTCAGAAATGACCGTGTCCTGCAGCAAAGATGCCCATTTCCGCAGCACCGCCTGCAATTGATCACGCCTCTCCTGACGTGCAACCTGCCATTGGCGACGCAAGCCCTCCAGGGATGGACTAGCTCGGTCCGCAACACGTCCACCCTCTTCAAGGGCAAACTTCAGGCGCTGCTCAAGGTCTGGAAGCGTCGCCACATCTTCCAGCAAAGCTGTGCACTCAGGTCTTAAGTCCGGATCATTGATCTGACGACGAAGGCGTCGTGCTGCCGCAAGAGTGTCGGCTACAGCTAATAGCTCTTCACCTGACGCAGTTCCACCCTTGCCGCAGCGGAGCAACACCATCTCAAGATCGTGCACCCCCCGAAAACTCAGACCACCCTCAAGCAGGCCATCCAGACCAGCAAGCTCCATACTTCTGACCTGATAGGTCAGAGTGGTTTCAAGATCGTCTGGAAGCAGGCCCTTCAGACAGTGCTGACGCCCTTGTGAGGTATTGGCAAAGGTTGAGAAGTGCTCGCACAAACGAGGCCATTCCAACAATTCAAGAGTCTCTTCAAGGATCGAAACTGACGACCTTGTTGAGGCCTCCTCGGATTCGAGGGTCATCCGGAGCGTCCTGCAGAGGCCTCCAACTGATTGGAAGGGATGCCACCTGGAGGTTCGTACAGCATTTCAAGCCAGTTTCCATCTGGGTCCCGAAAGTAAAACGAAGCGGTGCCATCTCTGTGATCATGCACCGCTCCAACGCTGACGCCAGAGGCTTTTAACCCTTCATGGACAGCATCAACTTCAGAACGATCATGAAAATGAAATGCAAAATGGGGTCCAGCCGCTTTGTAGGTGGGTCCAAGGAGGGCTAAGCCATCTCGACTATCTCCAGCCTCCAGATAAGACCAGTCATCTGCCTTCCAGACCAAACGCATGCCGAGATCACAGTAAAAAGCAATTGCACGCGACAGGTCCTGCACACGGATGGCGACATGGCCAAGGCGTTGAACCGGTGACATAAATCTCTATAAGAGTGACAGTTATTCTGGTGTGTTGATCGTCTTCTGTGAGTTGTGTGACAGGAGCAAGCTCACCCAACTGGAAATCATGGACGCTTGATCCGTTTGGAGCGCATGGTCAGCACATAAATCTGACAGTGAAACAACCGCAAATGACTGGATTCAGTTGTTCAGAATCCATTCAGCTGCATCACAAGCGTGATAAGTGAGGATCAAGTCAGCACCTGCCCTCTTAAAGCTAAGCAAGGTTTCAAGAACAACTGAGCGTTCATCGATCCAACCGCGTTCAGCTGCCGCCTTCACCATTGAGTATTCCCCGCTGACGTTATAGGCAGCGATCGGTAGCTCCGACTCCTCTCGCAAGCGGCAAATAATATCGAGATAGGCGAGACCCGGCTTCACCATCATGATGTCGGCACCCTCTTGTTCATCAAGCTGTGCTTCTGTAATGGCCTCACGCGCGTTCGCAGGATCCATTTGATAGGTGTCTTTATTTTTAGGAATAACCTTGTCAGAGTTCGCCCTCGGAGCTGAATCGAGCGCCTCGCGGAAAGGCCCGTAATAAGCAGAGGAATATTTAGCGGTGTAGCTGATGATGCCTACATGCTCAAAACCAGCATCATCAAGAGATTCGCGAATGGCGCCAACACGTCCATCCATCATGTCGCTGGGTCCGATGAGATCAGCTCCCGCCTCAGCTTGCATGACAGCCTGCTTGCAAAGCTGATCGACCGTTTCGTCGTTGAGGACGACGCCTTCTTGACTCACAATCCCATCGTGGCCGTCACACGAGTAGGGATCAAGCGCAACATCCGTCATGATCGTCATCTCCGGTACATCTCTCTTGAGCTGACGAATGGCTCTAGGGATCAACCCATTGGCGTTGAAACACTCTGAACCATCCTCACTCTTGAGGCCCTCAGCCACTTTTGGGAAAAGAACCACGCAACGAATGCCAAGATCCCAGGCTCGCTGAACCTCAGCACTAAGACGATCGAGACTCCAGCGACTCGCTCCTGGCATGGCATCAATCGGCTCGACCTCCGCCCCCTCATGAACAAACAAGGGATAAATAAAATCAGCTGAGACCAACTGGTTTTCGCGCACCATCGCCCTTAAAGCAGGAGAGCGACGCAAGCGACGGGGGCGATAAGTGATCTCCATCAATCAATCTGACTTCAGTATCTGAAAGAGTAAATCCCTCCTCAAAGGCTGGCGTTCTTGAGCCACTGTTGGCGTAAATCACCTTCACGGCTGCGCTGAAGCTGTTCAAGCAGCTCACGCTGTTGTGCAGACCACTGCTTGGGCCATTGAAGATCCAGCGTGAGTAAAAGGTCACCACGGCCTGACTTACCAGGCCAACCTTTTCCACGGAGACGAAGGCTCCTGCCTGGTGCTGTTCCAGCAGGGATGGAGACCTCAGCTTCACCATCAGGTGTCATGACCTTGACCGTGCCCCCCAAGGCGAGTTCGTCAAAAGCAACAGGCAACTCAGCACGCAATTGATCACCATCCAGGATCCAAATAGGATGAGATTGAACCTCAATAATGAGATAAAGATCCCCACGACGCCCCGTACCGGGTTGAGCATTTCCCTTGGCCTTGAGGCGAAGCTTCGATCCGCTTTTCACCCCGGGAGGGATACGAACCTGAACCCGCTCATCGTTCACAGACAGCGTGCGCTCTCCACCATGAAACGCCTCTGAAAAACTCACTTTTACGATTGCTTCTGCATCAAGATTGAGTGGTGATTTTGATGCGCCGCGAGAGAATCCACCACCGGGGAATCCACCGCCGGGGAATCCACCGCTAAAGCCCGCAGGAGATCCTCCATAACCCGCTTGACCGGCACCACCACCAAAGCGACCGAGCAAGTCATTGATGAAATCATCAAAGTTGCCGTAGCGGCCAAAGTCAACATCCACACCTGGTGCGCCAGCTCCAGGGGCACCAGCCTGATTCCAATACTGACCAAATTGTTCGTATCGGCGTCGTTTCTCCGGATCAGAAAGCACTTCATAGGCCTCACTCACCTCTTTGAATCGAGCTTCTGCGCTTTGATCGTCAGGATTCACATCTGGGTGATATTGCCGAGCCAACTTGCGAAAGGCACGCTTCACCGTGTCAGCGTCAGCGCTGCGTTCAACACCGAGCACTTTGAAGTAATCGCGGTATCCACTGCCAGCCATGGCATTCATCAACCCTTAGGGCTGAGCATCAGTTCCGATCCCTAGTTTCGTCCGTGGATGCGGACCGAAGCAATGGTGGGATGCCCGAACGGCAGGCTTTTCGTACATTGCAGTGATGGTTAATTTCAGCAAACTCTTTCCGGTGATGGCGTCTGTGGTTGGGATTGCCATCTCTTTACCCGTTGAAGCAGCACCAAATCCAGCAGAGCTGACAGACCACTTGAAAAAGAGTGGAGTCATTTACTACGGATCCTGGCGCTGTCCTGCATGCAACGCCCAATCTGATTTATTCGGCTCCGCCGCCAGCGAAATTCCTTATGTGGAATGTGCAAAACCCAAGGAGCTTCCCAGTCAGGCGGCAGACTGCATCAGAGCAAAGATCGTCGCGTATCCCACCTGGATTCTTAAAAACGGTGAGCGACGAGAAGGAGTCCAAACACTTGATCAACTCAAGGAATGGACATCCATGCCAAATCGTCCGTAATCCATGGAGCGTCCACGCTTGGCGTTCATTCAAGGGTTCAGCCGGAGACATTGGAAGGGTGACCTCCTAGGAGGCCTTACAGCAGCAGTGGTAGCCCTCCCGCTGGCTTTGGCATTCGGCAACGCCGCACTTGGGGCTGGCGGAGCCGTCTACGGGCTGTACGGAGCCATCGTGACAGGTTTTCTTGCTGCCCTCTTTGGTGGTACCCCCGCTCAAGTCTCTGGACCCACCGGGCCCATGAGCGTCACAGTTGCGGGCGTGATTGGCACACTCGCAGCCGTAGGCGTGTCTAGGGATCTCGGAAGTCAGGAGCTGCTCCCTCTCGTCATGGGAGCTGTCTTGATCGGGGGTCTGATTCAGATCTTGATGGGAGTCCTTCGCCTGGGCAGATACATCACGCTCGTTCCCTATTCCGTAGTTTCTGGCTTCATGTCTGGGATTGGAGTCATCATTCTGTGTCTACAAATAGGGCCCTTATTAGGAATCAATAGTCAAGGCGGAGTCATCAGTTCGCTAGGGACAGTGTTCGGCCAATTCACACCAAATTCAGCCGCCCTGTCAGTGAGTGCAATGACAATAGCAGTGGTCTTTATGACTCCCAAAAAAGTAACTAATTGGCTCCCATCTCCACTGATTGCATTACTGGTCATCACACCCATCTCGATGGCCCTTTTTCAAGATGGTCTCCCGCGGATTGGATCGATTCCTGAGGGAGGTTTAAACCTAAGCCTGCCAAATCTGAAGGACCATTTTCCTGTTTTGCTACGTGCAGGACTCGTACTAGCGGTGCTCGGAGCAATCGACTCACTGCTCACGTCTCTCGTTGCGGACAACATCAGCCAAAGCCGACATCATTCGAATCGAGAGCTGATCGGCCAAGGTATTGCAAACAGCGTAGCTGGACTGTTCAACGGCCTTCCTGGGGCTGGAGCCACCATGCGAACGGTGATCAATATCAAATCGGGAGGACGCACACCTCTATCGGGGATGGCACATTCTGTATTTCTACTGGTGCTGCTCCTGGGAGCTGGACCACTAGCTGAAAGCATTCCAGAAGCACTTCTGGCAGGAATATTAATTAAAGTCGGGCTAGACATTATTGATTGGGGCTTTCTACTAAGAGCCCATCGACTCTCATTCAAGACAGCACTCGTGATGTGGGGAGTGCTATTGATGACCGTTTTTTGGGACCTAATTGGTGCGGTATTAGTTGGGATGTTCGTGGCCAATTTACTGACGATCGAATCGCTCACAACCCATCAACTTGAAAGCATGAATGCTGGGCAGACGGATCAACTTGACCAAGAAGAACAAGAACTCTTGAATCGTTGCGGAGATGCCCTTATGCTCTTTCGTCTTCAAGGCCCCCTGAGCTTTGGAGCAGCCAAGGGGATTAGTGAAAGGATGACCCAGATTCGAGAATACAAAATACTTTTACTCGACGTCACAGATGTTCCCCATCTGGGGATCACGGCCACGCTGGCCATTGAAAGGATGGTGGAAGAAGCCGAGCAACACCAACGCCAAGTTCTTGTGGCAGGAGCCAATAGGAAAGTCAAAGCTCGATTGGAGCAATTCAGAATCCATGAACTCACAGGCAGCCGTAAAGCAACGCTGCACCGCGCAGCCCAAGAGCTTGAGGCTTGACAAAGAAGAGCAGCGAGGCTCAAAGCACGGGTATATATACTCAAACCAGCGACTTCGTAGTTAAATCTACAAAACTTATGCATTGCTCTAAGAAACTTAAATGAATTTCAAAAATGCAATGGAAATTCTGACTGCGCTAGCGATAGCACCATTCCTCGCCGCTTTAGCCATTGGAGCTCGGGAAGCCGAGACTAATGAGCACAATGAAATTAAGCAGCAAAGCAATTCAGTTGAGTAAATAAAGTGATTGATGGATGCAGGATTATTCAACAGAATTGTTTGCGTTACTCAAGACAGTTAAAATTAAGACTCATACAGCCTTGAATGAGTTTAATTTCTATGCTCTGCAATCACGATAGCGCCAGCAGAGAATCCATCGCACCAACACAACAGACCAGTCAATAGTTTCGAATTCAGCTTGCCAACCAAACAAAATAACCAATCAAAAGGATCAGGCTGATCTACAATAAGTAAAAATCAGACATTCAATTCCGCAAATACAGACTTAAGAAGTGAGCTTTTATATTCGTGATCATTGCAACAGTTGATTATACTCGAGCACAAAGAGATGCCCTGACGGGTCAATGTGAAAAGCAAATCATGGCAAACTAATCAGGAGATCCTAGGAAGACATTGTAAAGGAGCTCCAATCACAGATAAGGAGCCAAGACAGAAGAATTGTTAATCAAGAGATAAAGAATGGTGGGTAAAAAACTACCTACAAACAGGCAATTAGGTCAATAACCACTGCATTGAATCTAGGATAGCTCAAATTGGATCAACACGAACTAATTCAAAATGGCTGGAATCTAACAACCATTGAAGATGAAGCAAAAGAGCGATGCTCCAAACCAAGACACATCTAAGCTGCAAACAGGATGTCGCGAATACATCAGTTGCATCATTTTTTGAGAAGCCAGACACACCTTTGCAGACTTCTCTCATTGCCGTCGACAACGCAAAGGGACATGAAGTTCTTGCAGGACAATCAACAACCATAAAGGCGTTAAACCATCAGCAAGATAGGGCCATATACACACCAACAGCAATCAAGAAAGACGCAAAAACGGGACTTTAGTGTTAACAAAAAGCCCAAAAGAAAAGCGGAGCATGAACTCAGAATAAGTTTAAAAGAAAAATGTTTCAAACAAAACCAGCTGATATAAGCCAATGAATTATTTCAGATTCTTCATTGATCAGATCAACCCATATTACATAATCGAATTAGACTACTAGATCTAAGTCGAAGCGGAGTAAAACAAACTCGCAGCCAGAAGATGAACGGTGTATTGATAAAAAGTCTAAATTTCAATGAACATCAAAAAGGGGACCTTAGAAAAAAAACTGTCCAGAAAGCCAATGGTTGTAGGGATTGGTGGTGGCCGCAGTCAAAGCAGAAAGGATAGTGATCGCAATACCAAGACAGGTGATCGAAATCCCGGCAGCAATGGCTAGATCGTAAAGAATTCGAGTCTTTTGGGACTTAAGGCCCTTAAAGGAGTATCGATGGGACATTGACCTGAACTCCAAGCTACCAGCCAGTTATGAAGCATGGGAGAGGCTAAGACAAGGATTATTGATGAAGAACATTGTTTCGTTTCATCTTGCAACATTAACGGAGAAAAAGTCATGGAAGCAAAACAGGGAATTCCCTTAAAATCCGTAAAGAGATCTGCGATTGATGAAAAACATCAAAACAATCAAATGACTGAAATGCGTTACCTAAAAAGACCTACGAATTGAAAATTTGAAAGCAAGAGAGTTTTAATCAATGGTCGTCAGAACGACTAACGAACTGGCGGATAACACCTCTGCCAACCTGCCTCTCGCATGGTGTCCCAGGTGTCAATGGCCTGATGTCGGAGCATCCGCCGTCGCGAGAGAGGCACTGGTGGATAGGGAGGATTCCAGTGAAAGGTCCTCAAGGCAACGAGTTCACCATCAGCAGAGCTACCAGCTGACTGAAAGTGGACAAGTTGCTGCTGCAGCTCATTGGAGAGCCAACCTTCTCCTCCTGGAATATCAGGAAGACGTTTTGAAACTGGTCGAAGACGTGGCATGTAAGCATTATGACAGGATTTTCATAAATCGCCAAAAGCTAGATGGTGATATAAGAAATACAAAGACAAGAAGAAAAAGGTAGACACAGGCTGGCAATGCCTATTCATAACAAAAATAAAACAACAATAATAGCCAGAAAATACAAGGGAAAGAAGACGATTAAGATATCATCTAACGGATAACAACAGGAGTACCAATTTCAACCCGATTAAAGACTTCGATAATATCGCTATTGAGCATCCTGATACAGCCAAGACTCGCAGCCGCACGCAGCTGAACCCATCGAGGCCAAGCAGTACCATGCAATGCATAGACCTTAGAGTCATCTTTTGACTTGAAATAAGGCATAAACCTAACGCCAACAGGGTCGTTAGGGCCGGCTGGGAATACTTTGTGGTGAGATTTTGAATAATATGTAGGATCCTTTATTTTTTTCATAATACTATAAATTCCAGGAATAGTTGGTGTTTCAGGGGCTCCTATTGCGATTGGATAACGCTTGATAAGCTTTCCAGAATCCTTAAGCCATAAATAACGATCCTTGAGGCTCACCTCAATCTCGATCTCTGCTTTGGCGTAGGGAGTGGCTAGAATCAAAAAGAATATACCGATCCAAGATGAGAGTGAAAATAAACGCAAGGAATGTTTTGATGCAAGCATTAAGAATAGAAATCATTGGACCTTATACTAGCGCATCCTAGAGAGATTCAATTCATAAGCTACTCGCAAAGAAAAAACTAAGTTTCACTATAAAACAGTCAGATCAGGCAGTCAGTCAATCAAATAAGCCGAGACAAAAAGAACAATCAAAGAGCGAAACGAGGAACGAAAAACAATGCAAGATTGTAATCGATTCTCAACGATCGGCAGAACAGAAACCAAAGCAAAAAGCAATCATCAATTATCAATATTGATTGAACACGATTCGAAACGAACAAGCCTTCAATATTGGAAGAAGTCAATGCCTGCAACAATAAAGCCAAGGAAAGACTAAGGAATCTGCGACAAGATTAGTTAACACAATGTCACTAAAATGATCATCATTGTACTCAAACAAATTAAAAAGAAGAATCCTAGAGAACACATGAAAACGAGAAATAACGCAACCTATCATTTCATCTAAACAGCATAAATCATCCCGATCAAAGATGGAAACCAATGCCTGTGAAAAGAACGTATATAAGGTAACTTTAGACTAGGAAGATAAGGAATAACAGTAAAGGTAGTTTGTAAGATTAGGAATTAGAGCCATGCTCTCAAGCATGAAGAAACGATGGATCCTAAACAATGATGTGAGATGGGTCACGCGTAATAGTTAAGCAACAACGCAGATAGACAGAAATGGGCAGTTGTGCCTATCGCCATAGGAGCCTATTAGTGATTAGAACAGATAGGTGAGAGAAGATTCAAATGAAACTTGATAGTGCCAATGGCCACCCCATGGGAAGCTTGATCTACGATGGCATGCATGCTCCATTTCATGCGTTGGCTTGCCCCCTAAACCCTCGCGCGATCCGGATAGGCAAGAAAAGATAGTCTCTTTATTCTTGGTATAGGAACCGAAAGCAAGTTCCTCAGGCTTCAAGCAAACCTAAAGTTCGACTTGCTCATAAAAAATGCAAGTCTGAATCTATCCATGGGGTATGGAGAGTAGCTCTATAGAGCGACAAATCTCTGGCAATGGAGGATTCCCCCTATTCTACGATTGAGAAGAATAAAACAAAGTGAATCATCACTTCAAACATCAGCCCCCTACAGAATTTCGTGAATCGAGGAGTATTTCAGCCAGGATCTTTACTCAGAATGCAAATGTTGAACTAGAAATCACATACAACGAAATCCAAAAGATGAAGCACCAGAGATGAATACGAATCCCAAGAAATGTACCAGCAATGGAGTGGAAGCATTAATAGTTTTACGTGACTAGAGATAAAAACAACTGGCCACAGGAAAGTATTACCGACAACGATCATAAAACAAGTTGATCACGAACGTCAGCCAAAAAGGATCTGCAAGATAAATATTTTGGCGAATACCTAATCAAGGCGATGAAGATCAAAGCAAGAGAAAGGCATTCTCTAAAGCAAGATCAGACCAAGAGTAAAAATAATTCAATTCATCACCATCTTCAAGCGTAGATTCATGATATTTTCACATCAGCAAACGGAGATCTCATCATCGCGTGTACTCACTCAACATGCATCCACTGCAGTTCAAAAATAACTGAATGAGAGAAGGCGATAACTACCGCAACATCAAGTACCGCCTTAAATTGATGCTGCCAACCTGAATCTTATATCAAATGGTCTTTAAAAGACGTAAAGAAAGACATGGCATCAGCATCAAAGATGACAGAGTTTACAATAATGGACTAACTGCAAGCAGGAATGTAGACAAATGGCTAGGAAGTTAGATGTAAAAGAGAAGGTATGAAGTTTCCAATCCAGTATGGAAAAGATCGAGAACAGGCATAAATCACAAACATACCCCAAAGCCCTGATTGCATTCACTAATTTCACTATAGTGATAGAAAAGCAAGCAAAATCATTCGTCTGAACAAGAATCCAAGTCGAATCTACACATCAGATCTGTTTTAGAGCAGCAATGACTATTAACAATGATCAGTTTAAGAGTGACAACAACCTACACCAGAATGGACAAGTCTATTGCGGGAGATAATCAGTGTAGTAGTTTGAAATGCACCTCTGTTCAATGAGGCAACAAAACAATCTAGAGCTATGAATACAAACGTATGGTTTGATTCCAATCACGTCGAAGCCTGGCTTAATGGGAAGCCGATCATCCACGATCTTTGCTTAAAGCTTAGGATCGGAGAATCAACAGCAATACTAGGGCCTAATGGTTCAGGGAAAAGTACCCTCCTGAAGCTAATAGATCGAAATCTATATCCAATTATCAAAAAGGGATCGCATCTAAAACTTTTTGGAAGCAAAACAGTGAATCTTTGGCAATTGCGGAAATGTATGGGAGTGATCAGTACTGAATTAGAGATGCGTTTTGCACCGAATGTCAGCGCAATCGAGATAATACAGAGTGGTTTGTTTGGATCCATGCATTTGGGACGTGATCAAAGACCCAGCAAAGAAGAACTTGCAAAAAGTCAAGCACTTATAGAAAAACTAGGGCTGGAAGCGATCGCCGAACAACCATTTGGTCACCTTTCAGATGGCCAAAGACGACGACTCATGATTGCTAGGGCTTTGGTGCATGAGCCCAAAATATTGGTTATGGATGAACCAGATCGAGCTCTAGACTTGAAGGCGTCCCATCAGCTATTGGCGACGCTGGGATCTCTTTGCAGAGAGGGAATAACACTTCTAATGGCCACACATCAAATACACACCATTATTCCAGAAGTCAAAAGAGTGATATTCTTCAAAAATGGCCGGATTGAGGCCGATGGTAGTCCGGATCAATTACTGCAAAACCAGAGTCTTAGTAATTTTTTCGAAACACATCTGAGGGTAATTGAACATCAGGGCTTCAGACAAGTGTTGCCCGGATAAGAACTGAAAAAGCATTAAATACATTGACAACTCTTCTATAATACAGCGATATTTATAGTTTTTGGAGACAAAAGATAAACATCAAAACTAATCAACACTTCAAACCATGAGTGGCACATGCAACTCAAACAATGAACTGACGCTCCAAGACTCGCAAACAGGAGCAACAATTGAAAAAAAGCAAAGTCCCAAGACATTCGCAAAAGCATTAAGTTCAACCTAGCCGGTTATATATCTGCAAAGAACACGCTGATAAGGATAATAAAAAAAGCCGATCCTTGCGGCGACAAATATAACAACACGCAAGCTTAACGTTGACAAAAAATCTATAATTCTGCCGAATGCGTGCCTATACGATCTGAATGCAATGCACAGAAGTACCAATGTCAAAACTTACTCTGATATTGGTGTAGGGACTTGAAATAGAGATGGAGGAGGAGAACTGAACAAGGCCTATCCTTGAGGCGGGTGTGAAAAGTCACTACAACGAATCAAGAAACCGTTATTAAACAAATAAACTATGAAAATAAGCTTCTTTAGATCATTAAAGGGAAAGACTATATGATGCGGCAATATTCATCAAGTCACACAATACTTGGAGATCCAATGTATAGGGATGAGCTGTTGGTTTGAATGGAAGTCAACTCGCACATTGGTGATTGTTTAGCCTTATATATGTGGTTGGACATGATTCAAGACATGAGAGAGGCCGCCCCTCCCAGATGGAAAAGACGGCCTAGCTCGCTCGTTTATGCATAGCGCACACCAGTAATCAGTGATTCTGTATCGGTGAAGCTTGAACCTCGAAACGAAAACAGTGAACTGAAAGCGTGGTACGAAGCGACTAACTGCAGGATCACCTGGGGCCGGAGCTCTAGGTGTTGGGTCGTTTTCTCCTGAGGGCACCTAGGACGGTGCTAATGGAGCATCGATTGGCGTGGCGCGCAAGGCATTGCCTACCAAAGGAACAACCCACGTCTTGTTGAGACTGTTGGAGCAGGGACCTGAAGTCAGCTTGCTTCTGCTGATAACTCAGGTGGAGTGTCGTCTGTCAAAGCGCCTCCTTCTCTCGATATGAATAGTTTGCCCGAGCGAGGTAGCTTTGCCATCGGTGTAAACGCGCATTGCCTTCAGAGCAAAAACCACCGATATTAGAAATGGTGTGTCTTTTTCCAGGTCACTAATCCTTTGCTTCATTCTGAGATCAACAGCAAATTCAATCACTCCTCAGCGAAGGCGGAGAATAGAAACGGTAAATTCCTGAAAATAGTGGTATTGCTAATAATAAAGCGTTAATCCAACCAAATCCCTGTCATCACGAGAATGCTGTTATATGTGAATAGCGAAGAGATCTAAACCACTTCAAATAGAAAAAAACTCCCGACTCCCAGCAGGAGTTTTGACTAGCTGAGGGCATAGGCAAAAAAGCAAATCCGTTTCTCAACTCAATGGGCCGACATCCAAAAAACAAAGTCCTGACAGTCTCAACGTTCACAAGCCAAGACTTCTTAAGGTTTTCTACATTGCACTTCCGCTGCGTGCGCATATCCTGACATTACTGTATGGCGTATCTAATGAGTATTAATTCTCAAAAAAATCTTGCTTGCATGAAATGGGAACCCGATGGAGAACTTTCATTCCATGACACAAAATTATTGATCACACGTCTAGCAGGAATTGAAAAATCAAGAAGGGGGTTGCTAGACCATCACGAAAAAAGAAGATGGCAGAAACGTATGGTTAGAGAAAACAGTAATGACAAGCATCTCGCAAGTTAATATCAATTCAAATCCTTGTTAAGGATATACAAAACTGGGCGTTCTTCTATAGAAAAAAAGAAACGTATGCAACAAAGAATTGACGGCCCAACTACTCTAATCGTGGAAACTATAGAAAGCGAAACAAAGCGCAGGAGCGATCAAGAGGTAATTTTTCTAAATATATTGCTGCATCAATTACAAACATATCAAGACTGATTTCGCATCTATAATCTGTTAATTCGATGAAGGCGAAGCGAATATAACAAAGCGGCTCAAAAACAACAAAAAGAGAAATTAGCGTATTGAATTTATCACCACAGGCCAGAAATGTCACCAAAACCAAAATAAATGGCAATCCCTTCGGCGGCCATCATCGAGACTTGATGCATTTCTAATTGCCTTTGGTGATTAGACGCTACAAGTCCCGGACCTGAAACTTATCAATCATCGCAGAGCCTTGACATGGAATCTTTGAGATGCAACTGAAGATCATTTCAGACTTGAGAAGTGACTACATCCCTCTCAAAAGATGCGTCTCAGATCTTAATAATATTACTTTATCTTATGAGGAATTGAAATGATGTGAGAAGGTTTGCCGGCAATCATGAGCAACAGATTTCTCATTATCATAGGTTGGCAAGGAAACGAGCAAATCCCTGACATACCAGGGAAACCGGTGTTGGCTAAAATCAACTATTGTCGAAAATCACTTTTACCAAGGAAGTTCCGAAATAGGCTATTCATGTGAATTTTGCTCTCATATGCGAACAAACCGTCGAAAATAATTGTCGATTCATCAATAGCGAAACTCACGGACCAATTTCCATCGACCTTCGTTTTTACCTTGTTCCCAGCGCTGACTTCTTATTTCATTGTTTTTAAGGCCTTCGATTTTTCGATCTACTACATTCACAACGCACTTTCTTGAAGAAATTACTTCGTTAATTGGCTTTGGTTTGAGTCCTCGTTTTGGCTCCAAGCCAATCTCTTCCCAAGAAACAGACCTTTTAAAAGAAAGTGTGATTCCATTGTCTTTCCATGTTGAACACGCTTCTTTAGCCTTATCTATAGATGGGTAAAAACATCCCCCTAAACCTAGTATCACCAAGAATGATGTAAGAGTTTTCATACATTGAAAACATTGCTCTCTACAGCTTACCTTCATCTCTATAGTGGATGCCCCATTAACGATTGAGGTCGGCCCAACGATCTGATAGGAATGCGATGACGCTAAAACCTATTCGACGACAATTACAGCCTAGAGAAGCAAATTTAGAGAATGCACAATGAAATTACTTAGCATTTCAAATTAGATCATTGGCGTAGCGGTACAAATAGATGTTCATTGCAAGTACTGGCATCATCATGACAAGTCTTGAAACAATAGTTCGACGCCTTGGATCAAGTGATGAATTTACTCACCAATACTCATGACAGCTGTAGAGAAATCCAACTACATAAGAGCGATTCATTGGTAGATTATATGGAAGAGTGAGCCACTGGAGATGTCTAATGGAGTTTCATGGAACCTTCCTTGAGCTTCAAGCTGCTGTAGAGAAACTAGGTATCCCATGCCACTGGGAGCATCGGCACGAGTTTGAATCAGCCTTTTTTGATGACGATATTAGTAACCTTAAACTAAATTGGTGGCCATCCACAGGAGTGATTCAAATGATAGGTGACCCAGAAGTCCGAACCGAAACGTGGAAACGCCTTCAAGAACTGCTAAATTTATAGTCGATCAGCTTCAAGGGTTGATTGAAGAAACAAACCACATTTTAAACGAGGTTTAGTTGTGAATGCTTCAAGAATAACTTCTTTTATGCATTAAAGCTAAAGAGCAACCAATCTGTTATTGAAGCGTTGCGGGTTCCGCTTCATCTTCTCTGAGTTCGGCGTCAATGATCATCATCGCCGCACGCTCACCATTGGCATACTTCACCCGGCCCAGCAGGTAAGCGGCTTCATGTTCTGAGGCTCGCTGATCATCAACAACGGGATCAAGGAAAACCGTTGTGCGTTGATCAACATCGCGCTCTGCTGTGGCATACAGCTGCAGCACAGAACTGGTGACATCCGCTTCCATCTTGAAAACGTTGGCGATCACCTCTTCTGGATCGGGCCATGTCTGGCGAGGTGCTTCGATCGTATCGAGTTCAACGGTTTGACCCCGGGAGATCAGATAGTCGGCGAATTTTGCGGCATGCTCCTGCTCCTGCTTGGCTTCATTACGCAGATGTTCAGCAAAACCAGTGAGTTCGCGCTCTGCAAACCAGACGGCTGCAGCGAAATAGTCAGCAGAGGATTGCCGTTCCAGATTGAGATGGGCCTGGAGCTGGCTGACCATCTCCGGTGACATGGCTTCTGCCATGGCACGACCAGCAGGTCCGGTGGCGATGCTGATCTTGGCTTGGGTTGTGGATTGAGTCATGAGGGTGTCCGAAACGAGGACTCCTCCGTTCTATTACATTTTTTCGACGATGTAAGGAGAATGAACCGAACATTATCAAGACAAGATTTGCTGTTGAGAATCACAATCAATAGCTGTATTCTTTGCAGTGATTCTGTTCAGCAAGGAGGCTAATTGTTGTTGATACTCTTTTGCAATTAGAACGTGTCAGCTGTCGATGTCTAGGCAGCAAAAGCGTTTCAACTGTCTACCTGGAAACGAAGGCTCAAAAATTATCGCAGCAAAGTGAATGAGTGAATTATTTATCGTCTTGATCAAAACGTGATATGGATCTATCTCAACCAATAACCTAACTATCCATTCAGCGATATTCAGAACGATCAAGTTCGTAAGTGTCAACACGATGTAAGGGAAAACCGCAACAGGGTAGGTACCTAGGGAACGAGAAGGATATCGCTGATTTCATCTGAAATGCTCATTACATGAAGAGAGCATCGAGGAGGGGTTTGCAGAAATCAGGGTGAAGCAGCCACACAAAATAGCTCAAGCTACTGTGAAGGGCCAAAGCAAATCATCCAAAAACTCAAAGCGCTGCAGCGAGGGTGCGTATGAAGCAAAAGCAGCTTTCATCTTGATGCCTAAGCTTTTCCAGTGGATAACTATGGGCAGTTTTCCATTAACTCAAACTTAGACAAAGCACAAAACCACTGGGTAACAAAGGGATCAGATGCTTGATAATCTTAGATGAAGGCTAAACCTCGACCCATTAAGCACTGGCAATGCTGTTTTGGGTTCTCTTTTGATTGAAAAACAGATATCCTCTAGAAAGCAGCAGAAATACAAACATTGTTTTTGGCGACACGATTACCTCAGGCAAGCCTCAGGACCAAAACCAAGTGTAAGCTATAGACAAGCGCTTGAACATCAAATATTGAAGCACAACATCTTTTTGAATCATATCCAAAAGATGGTTTTTATGGATCTAAGCACATGTAAGCTCATCGAGACCAATCAAGCTAGAAATAGATGAAAGGATCAAACGCAGTGACATGTTAAAACCGAATTGAAGCACTAAAATCAATAGTCAATAGTCATACCTGCAATGGAAGCGACGAAAACACATTAGACTAAAATAACGTAAAGATATGCGGCAATAGTGCTATTTTTTCCCAAGCAAAACCCTTGGCACTGTGCAGAATTGAAAAAGGTGGGACGTTTCCTCCCTATACACTTATCTTGGTGAACTAATGAACCATTCTGATCACGTTCCTGCAGTTGTCTTTCAAACTCGAGTTCGCGATGAAAGCATTGGGGGTTCCAACCCTTTCAAATGGCAGGATCGTACCTCTGACGAAATTTTTAAAAACAAAAAAATTGTTCTTTTCTCACTTCCTGGAGCATTCACTCCTACTTGTTCCTCGAATCATCTACCTCGATACGAAGAACTTTATGATGAATTTCGATCCCAAGGGGTTGATCAAATCATCTGCCTGTCAGTTAATGATGCCTTTGTGATGTTCCAATGGGGAAAACATATTGGGGTGAAAAATATCTTTTTACTGCCAGATGGAAATGGTGATTTTACTCGCCAGATGGGAATGCTTGTTGACAAAGAAAACCTGGGTTTTGGAATGCGTTCATGGAGATATTCAATGCTGGTAAATAATGGACGCATTGAGAAGCTGTTTGTTGAACCAGGCTTTTCTGACAACTGCCCTAGCGATCCATTTGAAGTGTCAGATGCCGATACGATGCTTGCCTATTTAAAAGGTGAAACCTCATCAGGGATAGCGAAACCCCATGATTTCATAGGATAACAACTTCAATTAATAAATCCAAACGTTTACGCTAAGAGTTGATTAAATAGAGCATCATTACTAAAAATCTATCCTTTCAAAAGACAAGCATTTTATCGCTAACCAACACACTGCCAAATCCTTCTCATGTTTTACCGCGAGGGATTTGGCTCTTAACATGCGACAGGAAAGCCAATAATCAAAAACTTAGTGACGTGCAAGTAAAACAAATTTCCCTGGTCAAGGCTTTCAATATTTTGACACGCTCAATTAAGAATCATGTTGGACATCACAGATCATACCTATACTTAGGGAAGCAGGACTCTGTCATGCAGATAAATAAGTGCTGGCAGGAACAATACAAGCAGTAACAATCGTTAACCTTGCTTATTCACTCTGAGGGCCGACAAAACAGATTTAGGTGGCATTATTCCTCATCGAGAAAAGAAGGAAACCATCAAGTCTGAGCAATTTTTTTTGATTACCCCTAAACAGGCATTAGAGAACTGAGCAACAAAGCCCCTATGAAGAATGATCGTCAGTCAATTAATTGGAGACTTAGGGATAAAGAAAAACACATACAAGAGAGTATTTTCAAAGGATAAAAGTAAGAGAATGGGTGATTTAGATGAAGTTTACTTTAGGTCGTATTTATGAGCAGCAGCTGCCTCCATGAACCAGACTCCTATAGTGAGTCGACTTGCTCTTGCTTGAGCTGTTTGGCAAGAGAATGGGACTATTAGTAATGACTAACTCTCAACTGTGTGAAGTGCGAATCATTTCTAGCCCTTTGAGGAGAAACGGGAACTAGAGTATTTCATTTGGCCACTTCTTCGATTATTGGTTCTATCCTGCCAAGCAAAAAGACTTATGACAGAAAGCCTTGAGAGAGTAATAACTCAGACACGAGAAAGAGAGTGCCAGGGATTTGCTGCCTGTGGAAGGGGTCTAAAGAGCTAATCTTACGTTCCTACAAAGGTATGAATAGAAATTGTCAGTAGTTACAAACAATGGCGTGCCAGTCTCTAGGTCGGCAAGAGAGCATATCCCTACTGAGGACGTCTGGTCAGCAAAGGATGCAACAGAAGCCTTGATCAATGTGTTGGACTACGCAAAAAACAATCACATCTCCCATGGCTCGTAGGGCATCGGATCGAGCCACGTGAGTATGGCTACATAGGTGCTCACATCGTGAACTGGTCATCAGGGATACATTCTCTAGCCCTATGGACATAATGTCTTAACCAATGAATTGGCAAAGACATGGGCCTTTCTAGAAAAGTTCTGCTATAAATGAGTATCTCCTTCATCTAGGGTTGATTTTGGACTCAGATCACAAGTGATCATTTCATGTCCAAATCAAAATTAAGATTCAATTACTACCTGAATCCCTCACATGTCTGACATCACTGACAAGTACGAGAAGTACAAAGTTCCCTACAGCACTAACGAGAAGCATTCTCCTGATGAGTTTAACCCCAAGGAAAATGGCGGTCTGGACAATCCAGAAAATAGACACAAGGACAAATTACTCGACGATATTTGCGACACTCATCCTGGGTCGCCGATGTGCAAAGTTTTCGACTGCTGATTGGCAATTTTAATCCATTCATCGGTTTCAAATACCACTGAATACAAAATTCACTTCACTAAATTCTGTCCAGAAAATACATAGACCAACCGCCTTTGAGGCAAACAACCTCAACAATTGATTGTTTTTTATTTAATCCAATCACATTCTAGTGCCGAGGTACGCTTACGTCAAACAATAAACAATTCTTTGGCCATTATTGGCAGCATAAATGCGCTCCAATGACACTAATTCATAAAGAATAGAAGGGAATAAAGCCGTTAATTAGAGTAAATAGTGTCCTATACTTCAGTTTTAGCTTCAAAAATATGTTCTCTTCCCTAGGAAAAATTTAAACATCATAACTGCTTCAATCAATCGCCAATATGGGGATTGCATCTTGTTGTTTATTAAGGATGAAGCTGATCTGATCAGTAACAGGAATATTAAAACAGGCAAAACGGAAATAGTCTCAAACCCTATACAGGATTGCCAATCCCACGTCATCTCAATTAAACACAACCTGTCCCTACACTATGCAACTGATAAAGAGACCGAACAGAATCAAACATATAAAATCACTATTCACTGATCAAAAAGACCTGGATTGACTTTAAACGGAAGGCAAGAACAAAGCAATATATATTAATTAAAGCATCCAATCATTCCACAGTTCTCGAGATCAGCAGGCTGAAAAAAGGTGTAATCCGTAGTAGTAGCATAAGCAAGAATTCTTATTAAGCAAATTCGAGCATAAAATTAGCAGCCTAAGATTTGATGTGCTTGAAAGATTACATACTCAACCACTCAAACCAAATAACCTGAAAAAGAATAGACGTAATAAGGGCACAAATGTATGTTTCTTTCGGATCCTTCGTTTGAGTGATCCCCTGCGCTGCCAGCCTTTTTAATCCCTTTTTGCGATAAAAGGGTTGGATGTCACCATACAGATGCAAGGCAAGCGCAATAACAAGAATTTTACCAATGAACTTCAGTGCTTGATAAATCATTTGAGCTCGCAGAGTCGACCTGGTTGACACTTAAAAGTTATAACTTACGAAACGCGATAAAAATAGAAACAGATTAGAACTTAACCATGCGACCATGGAAGCATGGGAAGAACTCACGTACTACAGAAGGCTAGCGTGCCTTGTCTTATATTCTCAAGGAATTCATTCCACGAAGAAAGAATCTACATTGATTATGAATCCGGAAGGAAATGATCCAGCATCCCAAGCTATTATAAGTGCAGCACAGGTAAGCTCTTTTGATTTTTCAATGGGATAGCTTCTGGGAAGAACTACCTGATGTCATTTCTGCATTGGTACTACTATTAATTTACGGTTCTGTTATTATTCAGGAATCGAATAAACAGCCTATACCAGTTCTTAAAAGCTTCGGCTTAGTCCTCAAGAACTGGAAGATATTGATATACACACTGGTATTCGCTCTGCTAATTTCAAGAACCTAGAGTCAATGCAAGCACTGACATTTTTAATAAACAAAGCATTAATCTATATCTTACTCATGCCGATTAGTTTTTGGTTATCATCTCACAATAGGTCTTGACTCAAGGCGGAGAGAAAAGAGACTTCCATAAGCCAAGATAAAAGTTGCATATACACCTAAACCAGGTATTATCAGAAAAATATATTCCCTTTGATGGTCAAACTAGTCCGCGTCAAAGAATGATCAAAAATAGCTGGGGTGTGTTCCGGACTTGAGGCCTGCGACAACGGATCTTCTCTTCTTTGGCGGTTAGCATTTGTGCTTCTGGCTTTATTTGGTGGCGTTGGGCTGTTAATTTACGTGGTAATGGCAATTATTCTTCCCGAAGAAAAAACTGTCCAAGATGCAAAAAAGATCTCATCAATAAGAGTCAATGCTGAACAGATTGAAGAACAACTACGACACCTTGAGTCCATGAAAGAAAAAGGTCTTATAGATGAAAGTGAATACCAGAAGCTCCGCAAAAGAACTATTGGCCTCTGATCTGAATTTTCAAAGCATTGTCTCTGTGCTTGAATAAAAAGTGTATTTTCATCGGTAAGATTCAGACATCGTAAAAAGAACCTGTGCCAGAATTATGGAGTTCTTCGAAGTCAAGCTATCAATTGATAGAGGATGAATGGCTGGGTTTGGCGCAAAACAACCCCGGTGCAGTGGTTGGTGCTGTGTCGCAGCTGGACAAGCTTTGTGGGTTGTCTCCTCCCAAGCGGAGTTCGCTCTGCATCAGAGAGCTGATTGGGATTGAATTCGGTTGTTTCGCCAGTCAGGATTCGGTTCCTACTCTCGAGAATCTGCAAACGTCCCTTAAACTTGTTTCACGTTGGTCCCTTAAAAGGGACGCAGTTCGATCTCAAACAAGCAACGGGGTTTGAGGCGCTGTCGGTCGTTCCCATGAACACCCTCCTCCTGATCAAAGAAAAAGAGCTGAAGGCACAACGCCTGCTTGATGCTCAGCTCAGTTTCGCTGCCCATTCCGAGGGCATCGATTACACCTCTGCGCATCAGTCACCAGCCAAGCTTGCTTCATCGTCTGACTAATCTTCAGCTGGTTTGGTTGTAACGCTAACCCCGCCATCAGCGGGGTTTTTTAGTGCCTGATGAACTGTCAGAAACCCAGAAACCACAGACTGCAGCTGGCTTGGTCGGCCCCTATGAGCAAGATCACAGCGCTGCTTGATTCAAGACATTAACTCTCCGATTGATTCAGACGATGGTGTGTGCATCGGAGGGAGACCTCCACAATCCTTACTCAAAACGATGACTAACAACGAACTCACACTCGATCAACTGCAATCAGTCAGCGGAGGCATCAATCGGCAACCATACCCAAATATGCCTAGGAGAAATTGGATGCAGACGTCAAACAATATGAGTGGACAGAAAGCATTCCTTCCATGGCATCGGTCAAGGAAATCATTCCGCTCTTATCCGATCAGTGAGTGGTGATAGCAAGAGTCATTACAAACAATTTGATAATTATGAATCCCACGCTCTAATCAGCCGTCTTTGCTCAAGCCCTGAATGCCATGTAGGTGCTCTACCAAAGCTTGGTCTTTGCCTGAGTGGTTGAGCTCCCTCAATTTGCTTCGACGGAGAGGGTCGGATTCGAACCGATCGAGTAACGGAGAGGGAGGGATTCGATCCCTCTGCTCCTATGCCACTCAAGAGGATTAGAGCCGCTGCTTCTATTGAGCTTGAACCGATAGAAGCACGCGACTCCCAATCTATGGACAATCGTCGGGCCCATCATCCGAAGGTCTGACCTAAGAAATCAAATACCAGAAAAGCTGAAAATGCCTGCTGCAGCACACAAAAATATCGTTGATCCTATGGTTCTACTTGTTGATCTTTGGATAAGATATTCACTTGCCTACTATGAGCGAAGAATTGGCTCTGGTGGCAGGGGAGGTTATGAGTGATTGCCATTACTAACTTCCACACCTGAGACGACTAACTGGTAAAAACAACTTGATGACGATAACATCAGGTTAGTGCCTCTTGACGGGAAATCACCCAAAAGTGCGTCCATTCCAACCCCAGTCCGAAGCATTGATATCAGTAAAACCAATGTAAATACGGTCCTTAGAAATACCCAAATCTGTCTGAATCAACTCACAGAATTGATCTGACATTGCCGGGGGAGTCAAAGCTCCAATCGACTTGATTTCGACATAAGCACAGGGTGCATCACTGCCTGCGAAGGTCATAGGAACGCCAGAGTTCAAAAGAGTCATGACATACGACTCAGGCTTTCCAGTAGCATTAGCGAGAGTTGTTGATAGCTTTTTTAGGAGAGCATCAGGAGCCTGGACATCCGAAAGATTCGTCCTGACGTTGATAAGCGGCATCTGTAGCGAGAGAATAGATCCACATGATGGCCCTAAACTCTCATCACTGCATAGGTCATTGATCATTGCTGGCGTCCTCATGTCACAACAGCTGCTCAGCGCCAAACTGAGGGTATGAAACGCCTCCTGCTCCAGCTGCTTCGGAACCTCAGGGGCAAGTCCTCGAAACCCCCGCTCCATACGCCGGCGGAATTGGAGTACTTCAAACGCGATGCCCTTGACAATAGAGGCAAGCACTACTGATGCAGGGAGCATTTGAGCTTGGGCTGCTTGCAATCATTTTTCTCGCTCTCCAGATTTGGTGGCTGAGCAAGGTCTTTTTGAATCGTCCACGGCAGCCGAGACCGATGGGTGCTTCAAAGACAATGCAAGCCAATTCTCTTCAAAACAAACGTAATTCTCTCGAAAAGATCTTTGGACAATCCTGATAGCCACCACGGCCCTCAATGAGTCCCCATTAGCCCCTTAACTGATCAACTCGAATGTCCTTAGAAGTAGATAAGGCTTGATCGGCACAAGCGAAGCGCCTCCCGTGCCGAATCCAGCGAGGCCTTGCTTGGCGTGGCCAAACCGTTTGGAACCACAAGTGCGCCATTGAGATCCAGTCGAACCCGCGCAGAGAACCAGGATCCACCGCCAGGAACAAATGCACGGCAAACGTGATTGTGTTCGCTATCCAGCTTGCGCTCAATCACCCAACCATCGACGCGATCAATTGTCTGAAAACTCTGAGCAAGTGCGGATGTTCCCATCAGCGCAAGAAGTGGCAAGTTGCGTTTCATCAGACCAGCTTGTCGGAGTCAGTCAATGGAGAAGGTGCATGCATTGCCCTAGCGGTTGCATTGATCCCCAAGCATGCCATCCAGGCACGTTGGAAAAGCTTTTAACATTGCGCTCTGAAAAACCCTCACTCTTGTCTAGCGTTTTCGAAACCTACAGTGTTTGGCTCAAACTCCAAGATCATGATTAGAAGGTGATCGATGTGCTGGGTGATCTCTACTGCAGTAACACTGTTCATCTTCAATCAGACTCATTTTGCTTGTAAAGATGGGGCAGGTTTAATCTCCAGCAGTAATCCGCGAATTTGCGTAAAAAACTCACTCAACCATGAAGTGACATGCATGGTTCTGATTGAGTGAGTCCGCATTCAGACAGTTTTTTCTGCATGGCTCCCATAGCAATCGATCAATTTTGTCTCTAGGTACGCAATATCTGTATCTCTCAGGTGTTGAAAAATCGACTGGATCGCTCGAGCTCGCGTGAGCGGGAGACATCAGAGCCATGGAAATAGAGTCGAGTGTTGTGCGAATCATGTGTTCAATCTTCGTCAGTGTCTTCATTAATCCCAACCTTGTCGGCGCAATCTTGGACAGTGAGAATCTCATCGAGATCTATCTTCTGACGTTGAGGCGGTGTGCAGAGGGCCGTTTCAGATTTGCCGGCAATGGATTGATGGTGCTCCTGAATGCGAAGAACCACTGTCCTAGCTAGTGAGAACAGAAAGGATAGAACTCAGCTTCGCTCTTGTGCTTGCTATTTAAATCGTTTGCCGTTTCGTTCACATACAGCTCCATCAATGTGTTGATGTTCTTGTCTGGTTTCTGATGCGTTGAACCTTAAGTGGAAGCATGGTTCATCGAATCCAAGGACATGATGCGCGAACCTCCAACAGAGGCAAGCAGGGCCGGAGGCAACCACGCGCTGCTGGATGTTGGAGCCATTCAAGGAACGTTCTCCCACGATTCGCCCGTAGGGATCAGTTGCTGGTTAGGCAGCCTCTGCGTCTTGCTCCTCATATAAAGCCTTGAGCTGATCCAGCTCGGCTATCAAATATTGGATCTCAATCCAGTCGGTAGAAGCATCAATGGCGCTTTCCAGCCGATCAATCTGATGCTTTAGAAGAAAGGACATCAGTCAGGCAACAATTCCAGCCATAAAACCGTGCTCTGGATGTGATGCAAGCCCCGCATTGCCCAATAGAAGCTGAAGATTGTCACCATGGGCCAGATCACTAAAGCTCCACTCTTCAGGCACGAAAGTATTGCGATGATGCCTTCGCGCTACTCCAATTCCAGCGGCGGCGGCTGGAGCAACTCGCCCCTGAATAGATCCAGATACACCCTGGCGTGGCGGGATCGAGCGATCACCACATCAAAGGTATCCATCTCGACGCATCCTTCTGGATCATTCACGTTCACGTCGACACCTGATCGACACAGGGTCTCGTCCTGCTGTGCGTCAAGTTAGGAGCCATTAGCGTCATGGCACCACCCAGCAACGTCAGGTTTTCAAGGCAGACCATTTCCCATCGCAAGATCAAAGCGGTCAGCGCTAGCCCAGGTCGAACGATGCTGGTTCAGACTCAACAATCCTTGGAGATTTCGAAGGGATAAAAATAGAAGAACCTGTTGAATCTTAAAGGTACGGAGCTTGAGGACTAAACCTCGTATTTGGCGAGGATGCGGAATGATTACCGAATTGTGTCTTTATAATTTCACTTAACTGTTATCAATATATCCGGCTGAACCATTATCATCAGCTTGATGCCAAACCAAATCTTTCTCCTGGATCGGTAGTTTGCCTTTGCTAGTTGCTGAGCAAAGAATTGGCTCATTGGAACTCCCACGTACATGATTTAGGAGGCAAATCATGATGCGTGGTCTGAGCATGTCAATTGGGATGAATTTTAAATGCGAGGTAGTGAAGAGTATTCTTGAAAATGCCATAGACCAGTATTTGCTTTTCGACATTTTCTTAGGCGTCTTCACCCAAAGCATTAGGTGGATCGCAACCCATGCTTAGAGAATTTATCATCTTGGGATTACGACCATCTCTTGTCTTCTCGTAAGGTTGCAATCCAGAGCTGACCTGTACAGATCAAATCGTTCAACTTGAGCCTCAGATTGAGCATCTGATGAGCTAGAATTGATTGATGATTGGATATCCCGAGCGTCAGAAGTCAACAACCTGGGGTTTCATGTCTTGGTGTCGAGTGTAATCCGAATTAACCATCATTAGATTCATCATTTTTCTCGATAGCCTGGCTCGCAAGCCTTCAAAGCTGTTCACCTCATGGCAGGAAAGTGGTGCTGCTGCTGCCTGTGCAACTCAACAATCATTGTTGAACAACCAAACGCTGCAGTGGAATGGGCCGAATCAGCCAATCTCAGATCTCTAAGCTTCCTATTGGTTCCGTAGACAACTCTTATTTCAGTAAGGATCAGAAGGTGAATATCAAGCGGATCATGTTGTTTCGTCGAGTTGATTCAGATGATCGATAAATAGATCAAGCCATCGAATCTATAGTCTTGCGCCCTGAGGTGGGGGTGGGGCACAACAATCAACAATCGACTTAAGAAATTTGTGCCAAAATCTTAGGCGTAAGGTTGTTCTAGTCAATGCTAGTATTGACTAGAAAGTAGCTCGGGCACGTGAATAGAATAAAATCACTCACCATTTCCGCCTTGTTAATTGGTGCTCCAGTTCTTTGCTGTGCTGTTCGCTCACAGGCAAACATTCCCTCTGAACAAGCAATCACCTCGGGCGAAGGCTTAGCCAACGTGAACGGCATTGTCAAGTCTCAGCGAGAGCGAGAATTCGAAGCCGATGAAGCCAAGGAGGCTATCCAACTCAAAGAGATGATAGATACCCCCCAAAAGGAAAGACTTGATGAATGGGTAGAAGATGCTGATTAATGCTTGTTTTCAAAGACCGAATGGAGTGTATTCAAGGGGAGGCAAGCACATCCTATGCGGGCGATAAAACTAGTCTCACTCATTGTCTTCTATATGGGTGTCTCAAGCTGTGGGGATAAAGATACCGGAAATTATCTATCAAAAACACAAGCAATTGAGGAATGCGAAAAATGGGTGGAGAAAGGAAGAACGATGGTTTTTGAGAGGGAGTTGTCTTACTTGGAGAAAGAGAAAGAGTTTGAGAATAAAAACCCTAAGCCTATCTCAATCCTCAATTTAGATAGGTTGGGTGCAGCAAGCAGTGGATTGCCTGATGACAGGGATTTGCTTTCTTGGTTCAAGGAGAGGGATGATTATACTGACAAGATTATGATCGTTAAAGATGAAATGAATTCTCGTTTTTGCAAAGAAGACAAAGAAAGAAGCCAGGTTTTAGGTTATGAGAACCAGGCAATCAAGGATGGCAGCTGGGAGAGTGCAAAGGGAAAGCAGGGAGAGCCACTTATGGTTAGGCACTTCCGTTATTGATCAAGCGATGGAATTCTTCGAGAGTCAAATGGATTGGGGCTCAAGAAGGGGGAAGATTTATATTGTCGCGATAGTGATAAGTGTTACCTCCTCGACCATGAGCTATGTATTAAATACTAGAGAAATCAATGGACTCGAAAGCAGCAGTAGCTGATGCTGCTCAGCAATGAATTCACGACAGAGGGGCAAGGAGAGTTGGCGACGAAAGTTTTGGAATCGACATAGAAATAGAGTCCAGACCGGGAGATGAAAAGGCTGCAAAAAAGGAATTAGGTGACGATCGAACGCAGGAGCTGCAAGCTTATTTAGACTGAAGACTCCTGAGATGAATAGTGAAGTTGGTCTAAGCGCTAACAGTGTTTAAAACAAAAGAGGCTTGCAATAAGTCTTCCTCAACAGTGGAAAGCCTATTGACTAATATAAAATAGATAACCCATCAAAAGACATGCCCACATCAGAGCAAATCCTGACAAGTCTCATCGTGAAATCTTGAGCTTGAATATAGATCATACTCCCCAGGGTGAGACGCAAGAAGTTTTAGTATTATGATTCATTGCCGTACATAAGGATGCCATTCATGGAAAAGCTCAGGCCTGGGGATACTTCAAGTGGTTTGCTTGATGGGGGTAATCGGGAACTAAGAATTGCCATGATTGGCGCCACTATTTTAGAAATGCAAAACCTTTGCAGGCTATAGTTCTGAAATATAGTTTTCACATCCTATGAATAAGCGAGGATAAGGCGAGTGGGTTAAATCTTCTGTTGAAAGCCTACGTATTTGCTGGGAAGATTGTTTTCGTCTCCCAAGCACGAAGCTCTTCCATTGGTTAGAAGCTCCGCTATTCCAACCCCAGCTGCCATCACATTTGTCAGTCGACCTGTACTTATGCTTGGTGAGCTCTCGAGGCTTATCCTGCATCTATGTCATGCGTGAGAGAATGCCCCATATCACAGTCAATTCGCCACTTTCATTTTCAGTCAATTAGATCTAGCGGACCTTGGTCTGTCTTCCCGCTTTGTGTTGACTTGGGATGCGCTGATTGATGACGGCGTCTGAGCACCTTTCGTCTCATTGACTTGCGAGTTTTTGTAGCTCTTTGAGCAATTTTCTGCTTTGAGCAGTGGTGACCCCTTTCCAGTAGCTCTCCAGTGCTGTCATGGGCTGTCCTCTGACCGTGACTCAGTTCTACGGGCACTTCACGAGGACTGAAAGCGGAGACAGCCGTCCTCCATGGTTCGGTTTCAGGACCATTCCAGACCAGATTCCACGGGAGTATTTTGACGGGTGGCCTCACTCCTAAAGGACACGTCTGTTGAGCAGTGGCAGCCAGCTTCAGCTGAAGATGCTTGAAGAACAGGGCTGTCACCAACTGTTCACCGCATGGCGAGAAGGTTGGGATGGTGCTTCTGTGTACGCAACTCACAAGCGGTGTCTGTAGGCCCCCCTCAGGCTTTGTTCGAGTCTTCAGTGTTGTTTGCGTTGCTTAGAACAACGTCGTTGAGATTCTTGTGACAGATCAAGCTCCCTGGGGTGATCAATCACCAGTCGGCTCAAGAGCTGGCTTTTTCCAGAACACGTTGAGGGTGTAGTGGCCTTTGCGTTTGAAGGTGAGGCCTGCAGGCGCACTGCTCTTGGTATAAGTCTTGCCGTTTTCTGCCTCAGGGAAGACGAACCTGTAATGGTGGAGGGTGAGGTCATCCACATAAAGATTCCCCTGGTCCTGGCTGAAGATGCAAGGCCCTTTCATCATCGGTATCCAGTTGTCATGCCAAGACACAGTGCAATAAGCCGTGATGCTGTCGGCCTGAGCGACAGGTGGATCCATTGGCTCACTAACTGCGACGAGTGCAGCGACAGACGCGATTGCGGTGATTGCGGTGCGGATCATTAACGTGCTCTTTTGCAGATTGCCCCCCGGTTCAGCGAAGGGTGCTGGCTTCTAGCTGTTGCCAGCTCAGTTGTAGGAATAAAGTGTCAATACTGCCATTGAATTCCCGATAATAAATAGAGAATGGCTACAGCACTAAATACCGAGATATAGATCAGTGTTTTAATTCTGAGCCACAATTTGTCCCACTTATAGGGAGCCGCTAGTAATTGAGAAATTAGAAATAGAATGACAAAACCAAACTCGCTTGCAGCAACTGGTTGGCGTTGTTGGTAATTAGTAGCGGCGTGAATAAGCAACGAAAACATTCCTGCGTAAGCAGTAATAGAGCCAATATTGAAAAGTATGGCTGCTTGCTTCTTTTTCAATCTTTCTCTCGCAGTCATGGGAATAAAGCTGGCTTTATACACTAGAAGCAGCCGCCTGAATATGTAAAGACAATATTTGATTGCGTCGTTGCTTGTGCTGTAATCGTCATCAGAAGAAGTATTTTCAAGGACACCACAGAATCTGCCCAGGGTCAGGAGCAAGGGATCTGCGAATGCGTAGCTCAAGGGATCGGCAGTGAACTTTATTGCTTCTTTTCTGCCATTGAAGGGTTGGTTTGAGCCCATGGTTTGCATGCAGGGTTGAACTCGACGTAGGCCCTCCCATCACCTTCATAGGAGCGAGTTTGTCGTGGCACTTGGAATGCTTTCCTACAGCTACACACGAGCGGCGCTTGGCATGTGCAAAGCTGCTGTTCCAGCCAATCTTTGGATCAGCTGGTGGCAGTCCTCAGACGGAGTGGTTGGAGAAAATGCACCAAGACACATCACGCCAGTACGACTGACTCAGCAAGACATTTTGGCTGGACCTCACCAGGTTCTTTGGGCAGCGATAAGCGAATCATGTTTTCAATCTATTGACTTCATTCGCCCCCACCAGGTGAAGACACATTCAACTTGTTGACAATTATGGCTGCCCATGAAGGCATAGCCAGTTGGGCACGTGTTATCGATCTCTTCAGGTATGCCTTTCTGGGCTTCAAACAACTGGGGTAATCAGCAACTTTTGTATACAGTGAATATGTCGGTTGCGATATCACCAGCAGCAGCGACAGGTATGGCACCTTCGACCAGGGTAGGAGATGTGAGGCTGATGCGGATCATGGCTAGATTCTGCTTTTGGGGTGACTCGTCCCAGCAAGGATGTCTGCAGGGCTGATAGAAGCATTTACTGCATTCAAAGCCAACAGGCGGCAGAGTTACGGAGTTAGTGCATGCCCAATATCGTGCGCCTGCGCTTGAAGTCAGCTAGAGAAGCATCCCAAGACAGCGATTGAAATGCGGAAAGCAGCCTCTACTCAGGCCGGACTAGGACTAAGTCAGACATGATGTTCATTCCATCCAAATTTTTTGGAAAGCATGGGGAGCTGATTCACGCAGTTCCATGGATGCTTCGCGAATGAACGTGATACAGGCGTTTGAGCCGTCAAATTGCTTACTTTGAAGGAGTACCGTAAACGCATCATTCAGGGTTTTTCCTTTCTTCAATTCTGCATCAAGCGTTTTCACTGCACCGATAGGATTGCACTTGCCAAACTTGAATGGTTCTGGATCTTTTGCGAGGCTGGTTGGGCTGGCACCAACAGACAGGACAAGGCTCAAGAACAACAGTTTGATATCAGCCATTGACCTGCCAATGATGCTTATTCGATGAGAGTAGGACAGGTCCAGTTCAGTGATGGCGAGCTGCCCGTTTCTGATGCAGGCTTGCCAATCTTGAATGAAATATCATGTAAATATTGAAGACCTTGAAAGAAAGATTGGAGCCCATCAGCAACATCATTTTGTCTTGGGTATTGGACCATTGACTTCATTCCTTGATTGATCCTCCTTGTGTCAATGGTGGCATTGTGTTGATAACAGTCCGTCATGGAGAACTCTTCAAAGATCTGAGTCGGGCACTCGCGCGCTCTTCCTAAGCCATCAAACAAGCTTTTACAATTAATTGTCATTCATCTACTATTTTCAGTGCTATTGGGAGTCATAATGCTTCCAATTGTGGTCATGCTATGCATCACTGCCTGACCCGAGAAACAGGCAAAATACCTGCTTGAAACTGACAAAACTTACAGAACAAACGATCAACTTCCAAACCTGATTGCCACTACAGCCTTCCAACTATTATCGCTGATGCAATAGGTGCTGAGGGAATCAATGCTTTGATGAACTTCTTGAGGAGATAGCCTTAATCATGAGACTTGTCGCCATTCACAACAAAATCCCACCATGCTTCAAGGCGTGGTGCAGATGAGTACCAAATGTCCCCGAAGAATCCACCATGGGCAGTATCGTCTTGAATCAGAGAACGCGCACCTCTAAGCAAGGCTGATTGAACTGGAACCAGTCCATCACCAGTGCAATTTTCATCATTAGTGGCTCTTTGGTAACTGGCTTTAGCGCTGCGGCGGCTGAATGCCGAGGCATTTTCACTGGATAAATCCAGCTTTCCCGCGATCGCGACATAATCGACTCCTGAGGCATGACATCCAGGAAAGCGGCGGTCCACCATCGTCCTCAGAGCTGTGGCACGAACTGCCTGATGGGGACTGCCGAGGGTGACTAGGCGATCACATCGTGTAGAACCGGCATACACACGCCCCTGGAATGGTTCATCGCTGAGATAAAGACGCAACATCACTCCGCCGGAGCTGTGACCAATCAACGTGACTTTCCCATTGATTGATTGGTTTTGAAGTTGTTTTACCATGTCGTCGACACGGTCTAGCACACGACGCCATCCAAACCTCCAGATGGTCAAGAGCCAATCCAGTCGAGTCATGGGCACAACCAGAACATCACGAACTCCCTGGCACTGCAGCCAGGCAGCCATCGCGGCGTAAGCCTCAGCTGTAATGAGAAACCCTCCAAGGATCAAAACAGGCTGCTGCGGATCAACTGTTGTCATCGCTCAGATACCAAGGAATACAACCATCTTCAGTGCAGAAGGATGGCAACGGAATGGTCCTCAGAATTCTCAAGAGAAATGGGATCAGCCGCTCCTCTAGGAGAGCGAGCCTCATCTCTTGATCGAGGGTTATGAGTAAGAGGCAACTGCATAAGGCATTCCTTCTTGCTGAAGGCCCCTTCGCTTCCATTAGAAAATGGCCGCTCGTTGTTTCAATGTTCTATTATCTCAATCCAAATCATAAACTTACTTGAACTCATAATGTGCTGAACTTTTTAGCGTTCAGTGCATCTACGCTGTGAGCTGAAACTACTTTAACGCCTTAAAATCCATTGAATTCGCTAAAATCAGTAATACTCCAGTTGACAAGTTGAACAGTTCTGATGCAATGAAGATTTGGCTTGAGTCGTGAATTATCGCGGCTCCTACTAGGCTCACAGGAATTACCTACCTACATTATTTTCCGATGGTTCCCTTAACCCGATGCGGCCCAATCAGTTGCTCATAATTCATCTCTATTGGGTGGCGATCATCAGCATGTCACACCACTCTAAAATGTATCAAATGAATGCAGTAGGCCAAAGAACGCGGCAGATGTTCATCCAGATCAGTATTGAGATAATGGACAGATGGTTGAAGCTGAAATTACTTACGAAGTTTTCCGGTTGAGACCATTATAGTTTTCCGCAACAACATACAAGGCTGTTGCCAGTGGAATGGCCATGAATATGACTAATGATGCGGAGTAAAAGGGTGATCAATTAATGAGAATGTCAGCGAGCACGCCTGTGGCAGGAGATACGGCAAGTTTGATGAACACAGTTGTCCAGATGTTCATATCTGCTGTTTTTATAGACAATTCACGCATGCTGACACCCACTGCAAATAGAGCTACAGGAACCAGGATTGGACAAAGTCATTCAAGAAGGTTTCGATAATTCCGCTTGTCTACCAGTTCGCTGCATTGGCAGCAATGCAAGCAATTGCTGCTACTAAGATTGGATTAAGCCGTGTGGATGTAGAGTTGAAGGCTTTTCCCTGCTTGACCTTGCCTGATTCATTCTTTGATTTTAAAATTCAAGCAGATCCATAATGGCATCAAATTATATTGACGATGGCGGCTGATTTCGACATGGAGAGAGCCTCTTGCTTCCCAATTATTTTGATTAGAATTGGATAATCAACTAGAACGTTATTACCTCTTCTGCCGCAAAACCCATTGCAATACCTTTCAGGGGATCAGACCCTCTAAATTTGTTGAAAAAAGAAAGGCTGTCCAAATCATTTGTCTGTAGATCATTAGGTAGGCGATCCAAATCTGCCAATAAAATCATTGACACAGATGCACGCCTGTAAGCGTAGTGAATACCGTTGATGTTGCCGCAGTACAAAAGACATACTGCATTGAATATAGGCTTTATTCTGATTTGCTTGATCGCAGCCTGGTAAGCCCATAACCACAAGCTATGATCATAAAAATAATCATGATGCTATTAGCTGATTGCATTGATGTTTTTTAAGTCTTTCCTCTGTCTAGGCCTTTGAATGATTGATGATCATCCTGAGGGCCTGTCAGTACCGAATCTCATCACAAAATAGGCTTTCTTACCTTGGTCGATCAGGTTTAAGAAGCCTGAGGCAAAGGGTGAAGGGGCCCTGCTTGAGTCGTGTACTCAACTCACTGAAGAGCGAGCCAAGCTTCTCATCATGTGGCAGTCGCAATCTGACTTAGATGGTTCATGTTTTGCAGAGAAGCGTTTGTAGAGAAGCAACTGGGTAAGAGTTCACTAGTCGCTTATTAAGAGCATTTGCTTGTCCAGAGGAATCAACACAGGCCTAGCAAGCCGGCAAAATTTATTCTGCCGAGGATTGTCTTGTGGCTCACCAACCCAGGTCTCGTGAGCTTTTAACTCCTGGCAAGAGGATGGAGCGTTCTCGACGCACGGTTGCGGGTGAGACTCCAAGGTCAGTCGCAATTTTGGTGATCAGTCCCCGTGGCCAAAGATCAGGATGCTGTTCAGCGGCTTCATAGATGGCCTCATCCAAATCAATTTTGGCGAGGCGCTCACGGCGGATGTGCTCAGCGGTGATGTCGTGGCAAAGAGTTGCTGTGGTCATGAGTGTCACCGGGTGGGACCTCTTTGGTTTATGCCCGCCGGATGCGATTTGGAAGATGCGACAGCCGGCCTGAGAGGTTCGGTTTTGGGACCTTGTGCTTGATAGGGGGTTGCCGTCGCTGCTTTCAATGGGTCTGTTTCGCAGTGTATGGAACAGTCCTGCTGTCCATTCGCACAGCGGATGGACGGGATCCAACGCCCCACGGCTCTCCCCACCATTGAAGCCGACTGTCTCAGCTTTTCGCTCCTTGTGGAATTCCCGTAGAACTTATGAACGACAAAAGAAAAATCACTAACAGGACTTGAGATCTACTGGCAAGGGGTCGCCACCCCACAACGCAGAGAATGGCTTCAGGACTTGCAAAAGCTTGCAGGGCAATAAGCTTGAAGATGCTTCCACCCCCACTGTTCGCGAACAGAAACGTGATGGCGTTAACTGCGATGGATTGAAAACAAGTGGGTTCTTCAGGTTTCTACTCAATGTGACGCCGGTGCTCAAGGCTTCCTAAGGGTCAGTATCTTGTTTTTGAGTAATGCTCTTGAGTGATGATTCGATGTGTCTTGAATCGGTCTATGCAGAAAATGATGGCCTTGTTGCCTGTAACCGCACTGCTCTTAATTGGAGCAGATATGACAACGCCCACGTTTGCAGATGAAGGCACAGATGATGTTCGTTTCGCAATGCCTTCTAAAAATATCTGGTGCATATACAGGCCTAATCTCCAAGCTACATTTCAAGGTGCAGTGTTTTGTGATGTGATCAATCATGCATGGAGCAATTGGGCACAGGGAGAAAATTGGGGATCATTGGGTCAAAGGTTTATGCTTCCACAAGCGGGGCCTGCGGTCGCTGTGAGAAGTTCAGATTCTTTAGAGGGAACATCAGAAACTGTGTTGGAATATGGAAAAAAAATCATCCTGGGATCTGTGACCTGTCAGTCAGAATCAACAGGACTTACTTGTACCAATAAAAGTGGTGGTTTGTTGCACCTGAATCGTGAGTTTTATCTTCTGAATCAGCCAGTCACCAAATGAGAGTTTGTATCAGCAAGGCTCCCGAAATGAAGACTCCAGCTAACCCGCTGATGATAGGGTTTTATAGAGGCTTAGCAGGACTCCCAGTGCTGGATTTACATTGATGTCAGCGACTTCTTTAGCACGAGTTCTTAACAGCACCGACCGGTTCGATTTTCGGTAGTTCCACGTGCTACTAAAAGGCCCTAGATCAAAGGAGTTCCTGCGCAGGTATCTGATGACTGCTCAAACGGAATGAGGTCAGGACGCTATGAAGATGGCATTGAACCTTCTTCAGTGAGCAGAAGATCCGACCAACCTTTGCAGGCATGGCAAAGACTTAGGTATTCCAAATCATTACGAGCTGAAGCTGAAGACTAACAACAGGCTTTTGGATCATCTAAAGCTTCAAGCTCTGATTGCTAAGAGATTTGACATCTCATGGTCATCACTCTCATCAGATTGCGCTGAGGATTCTCTCCTTAACAGGATAAGGATTTGCCATGATGTTCACCATGTGATTCTTGGTGTTCCGATTACGGTGGCTTGGGAGACTGCTTCTCTGCTTACTCCGCCTGCAAGTATCGTGGGACTGTCTAGAGGTCCTCGCTAATGGATGATCGATCGTGTGATGATTCCAGAGGAGCATCGAATCATCTGTGATGCAATCAGTTGTGCTGCAGAGTTGGCTTAGACGGTGCGTTCTTGGATGCTTGCCGATGGGAAGACGGATGAGAACTCCGTTAGAAAGACTGGTGAGCTGAACTTGGTCTTCATCCTCTCCTGGTTAACTCTCCATTTCAGGATGAAGTACATCGTTGGGAGACCATTCCATCTTTACTGGTTCACCTAAAGGAAGGATGTGAGTCAAAAGGTCTGCAACAATCCAACGAATCACGCCAATGTCTACATCTGCAACTTGAACCAGCATGAGCATTTGCGGCTTGCTGACGGCTGCATCACCATCAATCTTTTCGGTCATCCACGATTGGTCCATCATCAATTACCTGCAGCAAGACTGGTACGTGCAACTGCAGTTTTTGTTGGCCCCTTTGCTTCATGTCAAAGGAGAGCCTGACTTCAGTCCTAACTCTTGAGTTGGGAGATGGTGTTTCTATTGAAGGAAATAGTTTGATAGCAACTTCAATCATGTCCAATACCGAACTCGCCCCTGATAAATTCAAAGATATTTAAGGTGGTTTATCGTGACTTGTATTGGGCGCATGTAAGCCTGAAAAGAGCAAACAGTTCAGGGAGAGGATTCTGGTTTTTAACCGTAGGAGGCCAAGAAATAGTTGAATTAGCTGAAAACAGCTTAAAATTCAAAGCTCATGCACTCCAAGAATGTACTCAATATTCTTGTATTATAGGCGGCGGCTCAGTTTAAATCAATGAGAGCCGAGAAAACTTAGTTTCCGAGAAGTCTCTTCGAGAATAATGCGCTGGCCTCGCTGCAAAAGCTATTTTCTGGGCAGCGATACATTATCAATTCCACTCAAATATTCTCTTTACTGCAGAGCAAAATGGCCCAGACGGTAAATCGGCTTGTAGTGACTCTGGATTGGTTGAAGAGAAACGGAGCAAGAGGAAGCAGCCGTTTTGCAAGTCAGAGAGGCAGGTAAAAGCTCATCTGTTCGAGTGTAAGGAGATGATGCCTGGAGCCGTAACAGGTCAATATCATCAGCGGGCATTGTTACCAACCTCATTTCTGAAGATCGCATGAATATTTGAATTAGCGATTGATTTTGTATCCATTGATACGAGCAATGATTTAATTGAGTGGCTATTACAGAGAAGTCAACATGCCCTGTCAACAATGACTGTCCCCTTAGTTGTTTCTAAGCCCCAATCCATTTATCGCCGCTATTGGGCCACTCAATCCAAGAAGAGTTTGTAGAGATCAATCCAGATTCCCAACGGTCATTCTGAATCCAGAATTCTATTGTAGGCCTTGCCGGCTCTACAAACTGCATTGCGGATCAGCTTATGAAGCTTCTGCTTGTTAGGCCAGATTGCATCATCCGATCGTTGTTCTACTATCCTCATATCATTCATTTTCCACCTTTAGCGAAGGAATGATACTCTTTATCTAAGACTGAACCTTGTCAACAGAGTCAATCCACGCAAAGTTATATTTTTGTTGTGTAGACCTTAATGAGGCAAGACGTAAAAATAACTTTTGAATAGGTTCCTTCCGCCATCCCAGTGGCCACCAACTAAAACATTATGGTTCCATCTCTTAGTCTCAAGCATGCATTGAATCTGCATGATGCGCAGAACATTAATCTTGAGTCTAGCCTTACTACTCATTGACACGGGAAAATTCGGCTTGGGATGGACGTCCATATCGTCGAGGCGATAATTAGAACTGGAGAGGAAACCCGCAATCCAAGTAAGGCCGAACAGAATCAATTGAATAGGCTTCAAACATTAATTCAACGGCTGAGTATAAATGTTCATGGAGTATTAGGGCAACGCATCAATAGCTAGAGAGAGGTTGACTTTATCTAGCCATGAAATAGAGGCTCAAGGGCAATGTATCGATATGTCTACCATGTCTTTAGGTTATATCGCGATGAGTGTACTTTCACTGGGTTTGGTCAACCTCTAGCGTACGGTCAAAATCAAAAGTACCCCTTTAGAGTGTCTATATAATGCTCTTTTTCAATGGAGAATGCCAAATCAATAGCTTTTTTGGCTAGTCAGTTTGGTCGATCACCTAGCCACAATATCGTGTCAGCACAGTCCAAACAGAGCAATTAATTTGTGCTGTTGGCATATCATTATTCGATGCTACTTTTTAGGAGTGAGGGGAAATAGGTGCCCGAGAGATCATTCCCCTAGATGCAATTACGCAAGTGGAAAGTGATTTCATCTATAAAAACCACTCGCAGATCACATGTTAAGGATTTTTTTGGATAATCGCAACTACTTTCTCCGTCAAACTGCATTCAATCTAACATTACCCACATACAAAATTTGACTTCTCTAGAGCGTAACTAGAGATCACTTTGACTCGCTTCGACCACCTAGTTTGCTGGTCCAAATTGAGAAAGTACCCACTCCCGCATCTTTTCCTTGGTCGCATCATCACCCCAGAGATCATTGGCATAGTGATTCCATATAAAGTCAAACTGCTCATTGACTTCCTTCTCGCTGCCGCAATTCCACTCGTCATAGAAATCATAATAAACAGGATGATCAATAATGGTTGCATTAAAATCGGTTTTCGTTGTCATTTCCACCCTTAATAGTGATGATACTCATCATAGCAAGTATGCAAAACAGCAGAAGTCAATCATGACAGAAGAATCATTCTTCTTTGACTTTGTCTTTTTATAAGTGACCTCGAAGCTTCTGAACAGTGGTTTCATGCTTCATCTCTTCCGATGGAGATGGATGTTATTGATTTTTATCAAGGCAACAGTCATATCGCTTGAGAAGTTCAAACATTGGAACGTATTGTCTGTGGAGTAATTTCTGAGCAATTGAAACTTTCTTTTATCCATGAGATACGCAATGACCTGGTTTTGCGATCTATTGTCAACTCTTTAGTGAAGGTCTTAACCTCTTTCGATTCGCTGTTGTCTTGATTGAGATTTAAATGTTGATGTGAGACGCCAGTTTCGCTTGATGCAAGAAAGAATTGCCAAAGGCATATCAAATCGACTGCTATGCTCGATTAGCTAGCGTTTTGGATTGCTTTCACCGCTGTTAATGACCACTGATATATTCTTGATTTCAGCAATGTCTGAGCGATGTGCTAATTCTAGTGAATGATTAGGCTTCAATAGGGGGGGATTCTCAAGGTGTCTCCGTTCCGTTTATTATGCGTCATATGGTTCAGAGAAAGTGAAAGTAATTTTCGAGTAATACAGCTTCGATTCCTTTGTTAAGAAAGACAAAGCTTTATCCTGACAAATTTTCAAAATAATCAATTGTTAAGCATCACAGTCTCTCTGCCTGTTCTTTTTCCTTGAATAGTGTAAAGCCTTGAGCTCGATTCACGGAGATTTCTAAGTCCTGACATGGGCCAATTGAATATGACCAAGATGCGCAGCTACCCCTCTTTGATCTCTATGAGCATTTTGCCACCATCGCCCTTGGGGGATACCAAGGATAGAAGCATTAACCCAGCCAGAGCCAAGAATTCATATGGACGTTAACTGGTTTGATAACTATTAAACTCATTCCTATTCGAAGCTTGTAAGCAAAAATCCGGATCATTTACTTTTTATTTTCACAAAAAACTGGCCGAGATTCTTCGTTGATGAAGGCTAGATTTGATGCGTTGTTTATTCATGCAGTAATTGTTTTCAGTCTCAACATTTTCAAGGGCTCATCTATGGTAAATGCCAGCCAGGCTTCCCCAATATCTCGTGATATATCGATGAGTGCAATGATATCTGCATCTGGGTAGAGTGGTGATTATTCACTCAATGTGTTGGCGCTGCCAGCTCACGCGTAAGTTGATTAGCAACCTTGATAATCACCATAGCTCGTTATTAACTGCACATGATATCTTCTATATCCACACATTGGATGTTCTCACTTACAAGGATACTAGCCGGATTCAATCACTGATGTTTGAGCGCAAGACTTAAATTTCTAATGTGGTGAATGATCGAAAATGCCTCTTGTTTTTGACTAAAAGAATAGAATCATTGATCTCTGATGTATAGGTTTCATTGGTTCTCCTGATAGGGCAATCCTGGCCTGGACGAAACTGGAAACAGATAACGTCTAGAAGTTTCGGTCTTTGCATAAAAGATGTCAAAGCCCCTCAACCCCTCGCGGGCTTCTCAATCGCGAGGGGTTGATCGGTTGTGGGACCGTTGACCCCGTCCAAGAGTCACCCGACTATCTTCCCGGCAAGCCTCGTCACCGTTCGTGAGAAAAGCTCTCAATAGCTGTAATGAATGAACGTGCCTCATGAAAAAAGGCAATCCGTCTCGTCTTCATTGACTTGATCTCAAGCCGTAAGGGCATCTGAAAGCTGAAGCCGATGGCCATGGTTTGGCTCAAGCCATAAAAAAAGAAGGCGAGGAAGCCTTCTTTGGGGGTGTGAGGAGCCAAACCTTGTGAGGAGTTGGCTGTCTCTATCTTCATGACGCTGTTCCGATCAGTCAAGTAACTGATCCGCTGAGACTTGCCAGGAGCCATTCATGAGCCATGATTAAGGGGTGAGGAGGGCTTCTTCTCGGAGTGGAAACAAGGCAACACGCCCAAAGAGAAGCCGAGAAACCCTGCCTTTGGCGGGGTTTTCTTTTGGTTAGTCAATCCCGGTGTCTCGAGACAACAGCCAGACCGATAGCGACTCGCTTGGCTGAGAAGCTTGTTTTTTCAACTCAATAACTTTGCAGTATTTTCATTCTTTGGTTGGATTGAAAACAGCTGCGCTGGCCTTTCTCCTTGGGTGCCTAGTGTACAAATGCATCAATTCGAATTTGCATTTGCAGTGATGTGATTACGGTGAGTTTTCAGGCAGCTTCTCCTAAAAGCAGCTTATCGACCTAATCTTAATAAAATTTACATCTTAATCATCCAGTGCACGAAATCATTGCTAAGGAAGTAATGGTGAGGGATCAATCGCGACGATTTGCCCTTCTCTCATTCGACGAAGCTCAAAATGCAAGTGTGCTGTACTTGTGCTTCCACTCTTCCCTACACGGCCTATAGGATAAGCCTTGGTAACTAATTGCCCTAATCTGACTTGTGAACTAAGCAAATGTGCATAGAGAGTTTGCCAACCATTCCCGTGGTCTAGCAATACTGTTAAGCCATATCCATTAATGGGTTGCACCATTGATACCTTTCCTGCAAGTGCGGCGAGCACAGGAGTTCCTGTTGGCGCGATAAGATCGTAACCAGCATGAATTCGCCATTTATTGTTTTGTTCTGAGAAGCGCCAGCCGAATGGGCTCACTTCTCGGGCAATGTAAGGGAGTGGATACTTGAGCTGAATTGCTTCTCCGGTCTGCAAAGGCCACATCCGTTTAGGCAAGGGGTTGGTAGCGGGTGCTAAAAGCGCAACATTAGATACCTGTACAAATTTTGGATTGACGGTGGGCCGCTGTGGCCTTGCAGTGCCATAGGGGCAGCAAACCATGGCGAGCAGGAATAGCGCTGGTAATTTCCGATGCATCACAACCGTGCAACGAAGTATTTATAACCTGTTGATGATGCAATGCAAGGTCGATGATTTTGAGTTGAGTTCGCTACAGAGATTTACTCTTTGAAGTGCATGAATGATTCTCTTGATTGGATCGGTTAAACTTGGATTGATAAGCCCTAGGGGTCATTATGATCTTAGGTTTATCAAAGAAGAGTCTGGATGTACATGGCACTATCTAGGATCCGTGCAGATAGTCTTGCGTCTAGGACAAGTAGTCGTTAGAAGTTGATTGGATGGCAGAAGTTGCACAAACCCTTGAATCCTGAAGACCAGATGATTGATATGACAGCGATTATTGAAGCTCACCCACTCTTCGACGAAGAAGATCTGCATGGAGAGTGCAAAAGGCTTGAATATTACAAATAATCTAGCAAACTTGTTTGGAATGCAATGAAAGACCATGTTCAGAAGATGAACATTAGACCAGAAGAATAGGCAAGTAGAAACAAATGGATTTACGGAAAAGAGAAGCCTCAGAGAGTAATTTTCGGAAAACTTTATGGGCCTCATGACCACGATAAATAGAATATCAGCAATTGTTAAAGTCAGCACACCTGTGCCTTGGGCATGATTAAATCGTACAGTGAAAAAGTGTTGAGGATTTGCTCATAGTCTCCTCTTGTGCTTCTGCAAGGCCTTGCCGACTAGGCTTCTGACTGCCTTAATGAGGCGATAAGCGTGGTGGTGATCTCGTTTGCAATAGTAGAAGCTCAACCTTTGGCGACGTCAGCTGTTGGTTTAGATTCGTCCTCGATAGTTGGCTGATGACCTTTTTGATTTTGATTCTAAATAGATAGATTTTGTCCAAAATCAGTATCCTTTAATTCATTGGGAGAGAGCTCATGGCTCTGAGAATCCTTACACCTCCAGTGGGTCAAAAACATCTAAAAGCTCGAACTTATGAAAGAGAACAAAACCAATTGATAATTGAGAGGTCACGCTATAATTCCGCAATGGAGAATCATTGTGCGCCTAGTGTTCCGCCTAAGTATTTCATAAATTTTGCGCTTCCTTTCAACACTAAACAATACTGGAGAGACTACCTATTGCCATAGTCTATTCTTAGCAGATTTTCTCAATCGACTATCAATGTCAAGGTTGACTTGAATTTTTCTGCGTCAGTCCATCGCATTATATTCAGCATGATCGCTTAAGACCGAATAAACCATTTATTAGTAATGATATAATTGGTTCATTTCATGCAACTAGAGGTTGAATTCTAATTGTGATGGTAGCTCTTCCATTGCCATTGCCTTGGCAAGATTAGATCTTACTCCTTTAAAGTAAGACTCAATGGCCCAGTCCATAGCTTCACCATTCCTTGCATAAGGGTTCTTCACTGTAAACTCCTCCCTCAGTCGTAAAATTTCATCGTATTGATTTTGAGCTTCTTCTGGGCTAACAGGGGCTTCAAAGGGGCTTTGAGAAGTCATTTGATAGGGCTCGTTTAGTGTATGAATCAAGCATTGCCTAGTTCTCTCTGGTTTAAATGAGTAATCCATGAGTCTCCTACATGACTTCCTTTAGACGCCGTTAATTACGTTTTAAAATCATGCTAGATGCTTTGTCAGAAGCAGAGTGCAGAACGAATCTCGGTGACATTGAAGCGCAATAACGGGAGGATTTCATAGAGAGAAAACTACAAAAATCACCGGATCCGGAAAAATCGGACGCAACATTGAAAGAGACTCTACCCGCATCTATCTGGCTCATGCCTTAAAAAATCAAGCAAAAAGATTTCTCGTGGATGATTGAGTGATTTTTAAGATGTGATATGGTTTCAGTTACAAGAAGGTAATTTTTGACACGCTATTTATTGTTCTTTGACCCACTCTTCTCGTTCGGTTAGTCATATTTTAAACTTTACCTCCAACCTTTTTCTTTCATGGGTTAGTGCTGAGCATTTGCGATGCTGTCCCTTATGATGTCCACATGCAGTGGATCACAGCCCTTGATTGAGCTGCTTGAGCTCCAGCGACCTGGATGAACCTCGGTCGAATTTATTTACAGAGATATTGATACTTTTTGCTGTCGCTGCACCAGTCTTGCTTGCCTCCTGCTACGACTCATACTTGCGGAACGAACACAGGCGATAAGATCAGGCTGGATTGTATCGAGATCCCCGAATAGCTAAACCGTAATTCCTTTTAAGGATTTATTGTATTGCTTCGTGATTGGTTTCCATAGTAGCCAATCACGCCAGAGTAGCTTCATGAAAAGCTAGCTTTTCAAATGCAAACCATTCCTGTACACCGAGCAATAATTGAAAAATTAATATCGCTTTATTCCTCATGCTTCTCAGGCCAAACTGCTCAAGCTAGATACTTCTCTCAGTCAAGATCATTGCGTAAGGACAATCGAATGCCGACTGCGCTAATCAGATATCAAAAGCCAATTGACTCGATGCTGCTTAGGATTGGATAGTTATTGATGGCATAAAATGATAGCTTTTGCGAGTGAACGTGTTGCACTAGTTACTGGAGCTAGTAGCGGAATCGGCAAAGCAACAGCTATCGCTTTCTCGAGAAAAGGAATCAATGTTGTATTGGCTGCACGTAGGCAAGAGGAGATCACAGCACTAGCCAATGATCTTCAAGCGCTTGGAGGCAAGGCAACAACTATCAAAACGGATATTTCTAACGAAAACGATGTCGAGCGCATGGTTGATCATGCGATTAAGACATACGGACGGCTGGATTTTGCGGTGAATAATGCAGGCATTGAAGGTCATTTTACGAGAATCGTTGATCTTGATGAGGACGATTGGGATCAAGTTCTTTCCACGAACCTTAAAGGTACATTTCTCTGTCTCAAGCACGAAGCCAGAGCAATGCTGAACCTAGGACGTGGAGGATCCCTTGTTAATGTTGGATCATTTAATTCCTTTCTAGGCTTCGCCACCGGTTCCGCCTATGTGGCATCAAAACATGGCTTGGTTGGTCTGACGTCTAGTGTTTCGGCGGAATTAGCACCTCAAGGAATCAGAGTCAATTTAGTCTGTCCTGGAATTGTCAACACCCCGATGCACCAGCGAGCACGTGACCTTCTTGGGGATGAGTTATATAACAATGCACTTTCGCAAAGCGTTCATCTTCGGCGAGCGGGTCAACCAGAAGAGATCGCTCAAACCATTCTTTTTCTCTGCTCCAACGAAGCCAGTTATATCACTGGCTCTACAATCACTCCCGATGGAGGATTCACATTAACGACATAAATTTGCTTTCACTGAACAATCAATGTTGCGAGAAGTTGTGAATTAGGCTCTAGTCTGTGATCATTGAGACAGGTTTTAAGAACACGCGAAGCCAGTCTGTCAGCAGTTCATAAACAACAGGTCTCGAAGTTGTATTAGTGAAAATTGAGTCGATGTTTTGATCACGGCGATCCTAGGATCTAATCCCTTCAACAGGCACTGATCGTCAACCGAAGCGAGGACATAGATGGCAAACCAATTGGAATAGCCTTTACGTTGATGGATGTGTTGCAATGGAGATGTCATTGTCCTCTCCCCTATGACTTCCTTACAGCGTTTGTTTCGTGAATTCACCGACTTCTTCTTCATGAAGGGAAACGCTTTGAATTTGGCGATTGCCGTTGTGGTAGGGACGCAGTTTCAACAAATCGTGGATGCTTTGACTAAGGATTTACTTATGCCGCTCATTAATCCATTTATTCAAAATGGTGGATGGCAGAAGTGGGTTATTCCTTATGGCGGGGGAAATCTGCTTATTGGTGATGCTTTGAATGTTCTACTTAACTCCTTGATAGTAGGTTGGGTTCTCTTTTTAATCGTAAAAACGATCAACCGATCTCAAAGAATTGCTTCTAGCGGGATTGATCGTGTTCGTGGTCATAAGCCTGCGGAGGGTGACGCCTAGTCAGCCCTTGCTACGGGCAAGTTGTCTTGTGATTCTCTGGCTATCGTCTACGGCGGAGGAGTAATACCAAACCGATTTCGAGTGAATCGTGTTGCAATTAGCGGAGGGAATGGAAGAGTTTGGAGGATGGGCATTCGCTGCTTTGCGAATGCCCCTAACCAATTTCCAGTGCAAACCCTGGCGGGGTCGAGCAAACCATAGAGGACTGATGACTCGATGCGCATCCGCCCCCTAATCCCTCGGGACGATATGAGTCACCAGGTCTGCATTAATCCAACGGATCACGCCACTATCTAGATCGGCAACTTGAAACAGCGTTGGAACCTTGGGGTTTCTTGCACCTCCATCAACGTGGATCACATCAGCCATCCACCATTGGTCGTCCATGAATGGCTGGCCCACGGCTGGGAGGTGCTGGACGATCACTGTCATTCCTGCCTTTACAGACAGGAACAGCGGATCGCTTGGTTTGATCGGGATTGCTGCGGAACGGTCAATGGACAACGTTTTGACTCCCAGAACATCTGTATTAGCAGAGGTGTGCTGTGTTGTGGGTCACCAACCCAGGTCTCGTGAGCTTTTAACTCCTGGCAAGAGGATGGAGCGTTCTCGACGCACGGTTGCGGGTGAGACTCCAAGGTCAGTCGCAATTTTGGTGATCAGTCCCCGTGGCCAAAGATCAGGATGCTGTTCAGCGGCTTCATAGATGGCCTCATCCAAATCAATTTTGGCGAGGCGCTCACGGCGGATGTGCTCAGCGGTGATGTCGTGGTGAAGAGTTGCTGTGGTCATGAATGTCACCGAGTGGGACCTCTTTGGTTTATGCCCGCCGGATGCGGTTTGGAAGATGGGACAGCCGGCCTGAGAGGTTCGGTTTTGGGACCTTGCTTGTTGAGTCTAAGGTGAAAACAATCTGCCCCCATTTCTCCTAAGGACACAACCAGCGTCAGGCCCAGAAATCGTTATTTGTAGGCCTGTCTCCTTAAAAAGTGGGAGCTTTCAAAATCATCTTTCACCTGAATAGGAGATGCTGCAAACAAGACTTGCAATGATGGTCAGGAGGTCCGCGTTACAACCTCTAAGAACAAATGTCATGACTAGCAGACAGTTCTCAATGGAACCTGCCATAGCTGTCACCGACTGTTCACCGCATGGCGAGAAGGTTGGGATGGTGCTTCCGTGGACGCAACTCACAAGCCGTGATCTCTCACGATGTCATCCATCACCGATCCACTAACAGGTATCGAGGGACTGGTAAGGCTTTGGCGATGACATGCTGTCCCATGGCATGCGTGAGCCGAGTGAGCATCTATCTAACACCAGCATTAATCATCACGGCAATCTTAAAGGCATATCCTGTTCCAACATTTCTACTGAACTTTCATCCATTCCCACAAGACTAATCAGAATGTGATCTCATGATTTCATCATCTTTAAAGACAGCAGCAGCTTGTCGTTGTCTATTCACTTGAAGATTAAAAATATCTGGGCGATTATAATGACCAGCTATATCGAGGCTTCGGCGAGAGTTACGCACCTCAGCAAGGTCAATATCAGCATAGAGAATGCCAACCTCCGAATCTAAAGGGCCAGCAATGATGCTTCCACTAGGGGCAATGATTGAGCTTTTGCCTGGATTGATCTGCTCATCACTAGCAAAGATCTCCTTGCAGCCTGGGAAATCGGCAGGAACATCAGAACCACGCATAGAGGTGCAACAATTCACGACATAGCAACGGCCTTCGCGAGCAATATGTTGCATACTTCCCTGCCAGCCATCACTACTATCCCAGGTAGGCGCAATATAGATTTCAACACCCTGTGAGTAAAGTGCCATTCGAGCAAGCGGCATGTAATTCTCCCAACAAATCAGTGCACCAACTCGTCCCACAGGTGTTTCAACAACGCGTAGGCCTTGACCATCGCCAAACCCCCAAACCATTCTTTCTGGGTTCGTAGGCATTAATTTGCGGTGAACATTCGCATAATTACCATCAATATCTATATGGACATAGGTGTTAAAAAGAGATGTACGACTCTGGGAATTGTCGATCTCATGGATGCCAATCAGAATGTCAATCTGCTTATGCTTTGCGATGGAGCGCAGAGGCTCTAAATGTGATCCATCGAGATTAACCGCATTCTCAAGCATCAATGCATGAATCTCTGAAGATAGGCCCATATCTCCACCAGGCCTCAAGCGCCATATATAGGTTGGATATCCGGGGATAAAAGCCTCAGGCAAGACAACTAATTTCGCTCCCTCATGAGTAGCAGCATCAATCAGAGAAACTGCTTTTTCAAGCGTTGCAAGACGATTTCCCAGTACAGGCGGATATTGAATCACCGCAACTTTTGAAATCATTTGCAGCCTGCCATTCAACATCTATGCAAACTGAAGGGTGATCAAAAACTCTGCATGAAGCTAAGGCTAGATTCTAATGAGAGGTTGTCGTTTTTTTGATGAGGCCTAACTGAGTTTGGACGAGCCTAATCCATCGCCATAGCCATCCAAAAGCAGAACAGTTTGCCAAGAAAGCAAAGCAAAACCGAAAAATATCAAACGAACGATTGAACTACATCCACATCAATGCTCCCAGAAGGAATGAATATGAGCAACGAGGATGCTGAACCTAGCCTGATCACTGGAGATTATATCAATTACTTCTTAAACGCATAGAAAGGGGTGTCAGCACTGAAAACGCTATTGATCAAATGATGACATAACACCTGGCTACTTTTCGACACAGACAGGTGATCGCAACTTCAAACAATGCTCGCGATTAATGATTGCAAGAGTGGTGACAATGTCAAGCAAAGGCATGATTTTTGCTCTCTACAATATTGACTACGAACAAGATTTGCTCGCCAATAGCATTCGCAGGCTAGACAAGGCGCAGAGCGATAAATTCGAGGCTCCTTATGCCCATTTATCATGGTGTAGCTCTAGCTTGGTATCAATAAACGGAGACGATATGGCTCCATTCATTCAAAGTGATCCAAAGACAGCTTCAGCTTTTCTGACAGTTCATCAGGCACTAAAAAACCCCGCTGATGGCGGGGTTAGCGTTACAACCAAACCAGCTGAAGATTAGTCAGACGATGAAGCAAGCTTGGCTGGTGACTGATGCGCAGAGGTGTAATCGATGCCCTCGGAATGGGCAGCGAAACTGAGCTGAGCATCAAGCAGGCGTTGTGCCTTCAGCTCTTTTTCTTTGATCAGGAGGAGGGTGTTCATGGGAACGACCGACAGCGCCTCAAACCCCGTTGCTTGTTTGAGATCGAACTGCGTCCCTTTTAAGGGACCAACGTGAAACAAGTTTAAGGGACGTTTGCAGATTCTCGAGAGTAGGAACCGAATCCTGACTGGCGAAACAACCGAACTCAATCCCAATCAGCTCTCTGATGCAGAGCGAACTCCGCTTGGGAGGAGACAACCCTCACAGCTTGTGCAACTGCGACAGAGCACCAAGTACCGCACCAGAGTTGTTTTGCGCCAAACCCATGCGTGCACTCTCCATCAATCGATCAATGAATGGCCTGGGCAACCAAGTCAGTCCTTTCAACATTGCATAGAGCAATGTCCTCTCGAATCAAGGCATCAGCCTGTGGGAAAGTCCGTTGTGCAGTACGGCGAATCAGCCCCTTTGATTCCAGTCGCTGCGTCACCACTCCCGGGCAGCTGTAACCCACTAAGAGCGTGGCGTGCGCTTGGTTGACCCGATCGAAAACCTCCAGTCGATGAACCATCAAAGAACCTCCAAGCATTGCAAGGCTGCCATCAGCGTTTTGCTTCTTGCTTGATCCAAGTCCAACTCAGCAAGAGCAGCCCAAAGACGAGACCGATAGTCCTTAGAGAGCTGCGTGATGCTGGTGAGCGGCTAGAGGCTGGTGCTTGAAGAGATCAAGGCATAGTCGGCAACACCGGCAACGTTGATTTCAGTTGCACTGGCGGCGTCAGGCGCCAAAAAGATCAGGGCAGGCGAAGCACCCAGCATGTGCTGGAAAAACTTCATTGGTCGTTAGGAATAAAAAACCCAGAGATGATCTCTGGGTTTGAACGTTTGAGGAAATTCTTTGGATCAGTCGATCAGGGCGACCCAGGCAAAGGCCATGCCGATACCGATCCAGATGCCGGCACCAAGCCTTTGCCCCTGGGCACCAATCAACTCCAGCAGGGACTTGGAGCCGCTGGTCGTCACGAGAAGCAAGGCTCCCTGACCGATGAGCAGCCCTAGGAAATAGGTCAGCAAAGGAGTAGGTTCGGCACCCACGATCGTGCTGCCCAGAAGAAAACCGTGCAGGCCCACCAGCGGCAGCAACCAGGTGGTGGATGTCACGGTGAGAGCCATCAAACCCTCCACAGCGAGGGTGAGAGACACCAGCGCCTCAGCCCAGGGAGCAAAAGCATCCGACAGGGGAATGAACTGAGACAGGACGCTCCCGCCCAGACCGGCAGCCAGCAGAGGAATCACCCAGGCACGTGGGCGCTGCAAGCCGATGAATGCAATCGCCAGCAGAAACAGAAGATGGTCGGGGCCCAACAGCGGGTGACCGATCCCACTCAGGAAACCCTGCAGAGCGGTGAGGTCTGTGCTGTCTCCCATCCCGAAGGGGTGATGGGCGTGGGCAGGGCTCAACAGGGAAGCGGCCACCAATCCCATGGTGGTCATCACACCAGCCTGCAAAAGGGAGCTGGACTTGGACAAAGAGTTCATGCGATCCGCGTCGTAAAAAATCCTGGCGGGCGTTCTGACTGACGTCGGCTGGGCCGGCGCTTCACAGCTGCGGGACAGCGAAGGATTCTCACCTTTCTTTCCCCGTTTCCATCAGTGGCTGATCCCCACTGAAACCAGTTCACGCACATTACATAGGGCTGAGTTCGAAAAGACAAGATTCTCCTGATTGGGTACCCAACAAAAAGAATGTTCTGTAAAGAGAGTTTCCTCGGAATTTCTCAGCGTTAGTGGTTAGGCCCAGCCTTTTACTGACTGTGATTCGAGACATGCCGCAACATCAGCCATGTCATCAGTGAAGCATTGGAACCGAAAGCAGCCATCCACTATTGGTCTCCTTCAAACTGGTGGGCCACCTCTGGCAGGTACTGGACGATAACGGCAAAATGCCATCCGATATCTGGCACTCTTTAAGAGTTAGCCCCGCCACGAGCGGTTTTTTTGTCAGAGAGTTTTGAGTTTACTGTCGTGGCCAAGTGTCAGGAGAATCTCTGGTGCTCAACCAAAATCAGGTTTCGCTTCAAACCAAACTTCGGTCTCAGTATTTGGCAACACATTCCCTTCCGGAAAAGGTTCTCTGCTGTGAAACTCAAGATAACCAGGGGGCGCAAGGAAAGATGCAAAAAAGACATTAACGAAAGAGCCATCATCGAGCGCAAATTGAAAACCATCTCCTGAAAGCTGCGCCTCAGGCTCTAGTTTGTTGCCATTCCCTACTCTAATCAGATTGTCTCCTTCAAATGGAGAATTTCCGGGAATTGATTCCCCTGCAGGGAATAATCCTGTGATGTTTTCATGATTGTGTTGGCCACGAATCGAGACGATTTCATGCCAACCATCTCCATCCTGGTCATAGTCCGTAAAGAGGGTCCCTTCAGCACGAATCTCTTCTCCGAACTCATTCTCGCCATCTGAGCGATATTCCCACTCCCATTCGAGTAGGCTGTCTCGCATTTTTGATGGGCGTTTGATTGATTTTGAATGTACTTCTTTGCCGAATAATCGGTTTTGAATTTTGCCAAGTTGCTCTGTCCTTGGCTGATCATCAAGTAAGCCAACCAGTTGTTCATGACGGATGTCATGGAAATCATCAACCGTCTGCACTGCAGGCTTTCTTTTCATTCTTGCTGAGGTCTGGGGCCTATTTGCCTCCAGTCGATTGATCAAGACGTCCGTGTCATTTGATTCAATGCTACTTTCAAGTGAGATTGATCTTCCACTCGGCTCATCATATCGGACCCAAGCCATCCGATGGGCTCTTGCTTTGTACCAGTGCAGCAATAAAGAAAGATTCAATAATCCAGGCCAAGAGGAGTTATTTTACATCCCCTCGCTTTATGGCGGAGTTTTTTATTGCTGAGGGGAATGCTTTAAGTAGTTAACTTAACCCAATACCTCTCGACACTCATCAGATGACGCTGGCTCTACTGCAAGAGCTATTGATGGCACTCAGGGCTAATGACGTTATGGATACAAGTCTTGACTTGCACTCGGCATTGAACAGCTTGGACGGGAGGTGGCTGGTGAAGTTGCGCCTGAGTGGATGGTGGCTTCCCAGGCGAATAGAATGCTTTTTTATCAAAACATAACCTAATTAGAGGCTATCAAGGATTAGCCAGATATCAGACTTGTGTTTTGATTAGTCGTTCAATTCAAGGAGTGTAGTGCTTGGCTTGTATATTGCTTCATGCATCTCCTCTGCTAGCTGCCTAATGGCAATTAGCATTTTGCTGTCTGTTTCAGCCTGCTGTTCAGCAATATTACTGTGAATATTGTGTCCATCAATGATGATTGGCAGAAGTGCAAGTTGGAGAAAAGTATGTGCCACCCAGGAGACGATCTTCAAGAGGGTCTTGCGAAGCCAATGCTTCAGGCAAAGAGATTAATGCAAGGGAACAGAATGCATAAGCACACCACATCGTGCCAACCTTCTCTGTAACCCAAAGAGCTATTCGTTTGTTGAAAATCTTTAGTCTCATTGGCTTGTTTTGGCAATACTCGACTAAAGATTATGCGATAGGTTGACTTCCTAATGTATTTATGGCTTCTAAAATTCATGAGGGAGATCTGCCATGAGCGGGTTTTTTTATTGCCTGCTTTTTTATTGCCTACTGATTAGCAACAAAGCCGAAACTGACCACTGCAGCTGGCCCCTACGGGAGAAGTAGCGCATTGTGAGGCTCTCATCAAGCTCTCAGTCAATGCAGCGTTCCCTGCGCCTGTCGTTATCGCTGAGCGGAGCTGCTGCACTGGCACTTGCTGGCACACCTCTTCAACCAGTGGCTGCTCAAGAGGACGGCAGTGCAGAGGATCTCGGTGATGTGATGAGCATCAGCCTGAAGGATGTGGTTAAGCCCAACCTTGGCTTCCAAGGTGCACTGCAAGGAGCAGGCACACCGAATCAGGCAGGCATTGGTGGGTTCTTGCCGCTGTCTGTTGGCGAGAACAGTGTGTTCTTTGCTGATGTCCTGCTCAACGCCAACTTTGCTGATTACCCCAATTACAGCAGCATCGTCTCCACCGATGTGGCTGGCACCACCATCAGCACTTCAACGCGCCTTGGCTATCGCTGGCTCAATGGTGACCGCAGCTGGATGTATGGGCTGAATGCTGGTTATGACAGCCGCCCAATGAACACAGGTGGAACGGATACTGGGATCAATGTCAGCGGCACAGAGAAGAGTGTGTTCTTCCAGCAGGTGGCAGTCAATGCTGAGGCTGTTTCCAATGATTGGAACTTCAATGCTTATGCCTTAGTTCCTATTGGAGATACCGCGCAGCGACTGAATAACTTCTATGTGGGCGGGGCACTCGACACCTATGGTCTGGATGTTGGCTATTTCATCACACCACAACTGAATGCATCGATTGGTTATTACTATCAACAAGATGAGGTTGTATCAGATTCAGGTGTGCTTGGGCGAGTTGCCTACGAAATCAGCAGTGGCTTAACAGCAGGGGTCAACATCTCCTATGACAACAAATACGAGACAAGAGTTTCAGCAGATCTAAAAGTTCGCTTTAGCGGGCCTAGCACAACAGCAGCCAAGAAGAAAAAATGGAAGAATCCAACGATTAATGCTCTGACAGCATCACCCAAGAATAGAGATGTACGCGTTCACGATGGATGCAAAACCAAAGACGGTAATTTTGGTTACTGCATTAATCCACCTCCTTGCAATACACCATTCGCTACAGCTAAATGTGGTAAACCTGAATGAAACACCTGCCATGTGGTGTCGCAGACGAGCCATCAACTCGACATTGATCTGAGTCAATATTGGCCCAATGCAAGCGGACGATTGGTGAGTTGCACTCCTCAAAGAGAAAGCGTATGCAAGTCTGGTCTTTAAAATATTGCCGACGCTTGCTTGGCTTGAGTGAGTACAGCCAGCAAAAAATCACGCCTCAAGCCTTTGGTAATCAAAAGCTGACTGCTATTGCATCTAAGCGTGATGTGAAAGGAGTGGCCTGCTGGCAGATAGCTCGTTTGACTTGCCATGTCCTGACAAAGGTTCTATGCCATTATTAGCAGGATGCTGATAATGAATTTCAAAACAAGATGGTAAGTGGCACCAAACGTTTTAAGCAGCATCACCATGTTGTTTTTACTGAACTTGATGGAGAAGTTGCTTTATTCCAAAGCAACACCTGCGACTATCTTATTCTTAATGAAACAGGTTCAGCTATTTGGAATGCCCTAAAGATACAGCCAACACTGCCTGAACTCTGCAAGTATTTGGAGGAGGAGTATGAAGTCACTCAAGACGAATGCAAGACCTCTGTTGAAGCTTGGCTGGAAGCTGCTCTAGAGAAGAAGGTGGTTACCATAATTGATAGCTAAACAGTCAAAAGGAAAACAGTGTCTTGATATGTCTAGCCCAAACCTCACCGCCAAGCCGATTGCCTCCCAACATTCGAAAGCCAAGGCGTGAGAAATAACGCCGCATAAATGCTTTCTGTAAGCCAGGATTAATGTTTTCAGACAGTAATACTTTTGCTCGATGATCACGTTTCTCTGTAGCACGATCAAACCCTTGAAGGAATGTCCTAAGGAGCTGATTTGCTAAACGTGGCTGTCGAGCTGCTGGTTTTATATACATCCTTTGAAAGTAGGCATGGCTTCCTAAATCGAGTGAATCATCGATCTCTCGAAATACAACAAAAACAATTCCATTAATCACTCCTAATTCATCTCGTGAGATTGCTCCTGGCTGGCGAGATATGATTTTTTTAGGCCTATCCATTTGCTCTAAACCAGGGCCTTGGCCTAGTGCAACCCTGAATGATCGCAATTCTTCTTGGTATGCCTTGCCATGCTGCTTCCAGAATGCTCTCAACTCACGTTTGAGTTGATCATTCATTTCTCCAAATACAAATTCAATTCGAGGTTCAGTCAAGTTCTGGCCCTTCGTATTCAAAGCGCTTCATCACCTCAGACAACCCATTTGCCAGTCGTTTTCGCTGCTCACTTGAAAGCTGCTCTGCTCCTTCTCCTGTGCGCCCTGAGCGAAAGAATCGTTCACAATCTGCAGGTTTTTCGTCAAAGCCATCAACATCTTCTTCAAGTTTCTTGAGTTTCTCAATGGAGGTATTTTCCAGTGCTTGATCAATCAGATCAGCGTCGTCCGGAAGTCCCAAAAATGTTGCTAATTTAGTGAATGTTTCCGATCCGTTTGCCAACATATCCTCATAGCGCATGATCAAGACTGGTAGCTGAGTTTGATCAGCCCATGAGCGCACATGTTGATCCCAGCGGCCCATGTGTTGGCGTACTTGATGGCCGCCAAAGCGCTCCCCTGGCACGAGCGCTGCACTCGGGTCTAGTAAGGAATCAACGCATCGATCCAGCGGCCATGAGAAGAAGTGACTGAGTGATACGGCCACATCTTCTGGATGGCGCAGGATATAAACAACTCCAGAGCAACCAGTAGTACTCACCACCGGGCGTCCACGGGAATCAGGCGACTGGAATGCATCATGCACTTTGTGAAAGCGCTCTCCTTCTGCAAATAGCCATGCACTGGCACCAGCATGTCCGCGCAAGGGATCAAGTTCACTAAAACTTAGATCACAACTATTGATTCCTAATTGATCGTCCAGCCAAAGCCTGGACGAGGCAATTGCACCAGTTTCAATATCTTGATTAAGGTTGAGTTCTTCTCCAGGATTGTCTCCTGCCAGTCTCATCAATTCAGTAATAAAAACCCTGCACCAGGTGTTGCCTGATTTGGGATACGAGGCCAGATACCAGTAGCCGTGATCTTCAGTCATTGCTTGCGTCCTCTTCTTTGCTCTCTCTGCGCTGTTGCATCGATTCGGGTTCTATGAGGTCCACCTCCTTGAGGCTTTCGGCCATTGCTTTGATTCCATCTGGAACGATCAAGGCATGCAACGGCACCGTTCGAGCTAGTGCAGATGCCTGCATAAACAGCTGCGCTTCTGCGTCCATGCCTCGATACATTCTGGCGTGAAAGGCTTGGTTGCGCAGGCGCATTAAGGCAGTTGTTTGTGAGAAATTGCGTGAAGCCTTAATCGATACTTTTTCCTTTTCATCGCCTGCCTCAGTGTCATCTTCTTCACCCGAATCTTCTTGTTCGCGATGTAATACATAGATCAGCCGCAATGGTGTTGGCTGTGGCATGCAAGTTAACTCTTCAGCTAGCAATGCATATCGCTTGAGTCCCTTTCGTACAGGTGGTAGCTGCCCCCAATTCAAATCCAGAGCTATAGCAGCGTCGTGCCAGAGTTTGAGCTGATGTAGTCCTGGCTGAACCAGCCCATCACTGCCAACGGCAACCAGCTCACTACTGAGTAAGCTCCAGCCGTCTTGAAGCAGACACCAGGCCAGGGTGGACTTACCGGCAGCTGGATGACCCAACAGGAGAATCGCCTCACCGCCACGCTCCAGCGCTGTTCCATGCAAAACCAATGCACCACGCTGGATCGCTAAGGCTCCAAGCCCACTGGTGACAGCAAATGTGCGGATGTCGCGGTCGCTGACGCTGTCGTCCCAGCGCTGCCATTCCAAACGCTCACCACCAGTGGCGCGAAACCAGCCAATGCCTTCAAGCTCCAGACGCCAATCCTGAGGAGCTAACTGCAGTATTGGCGTGCTGTGAGGACTCGGCTCAAAGCTGGGCCATTGCTCATGATCTCCCTGTTGGATTTGCAGCAGCGCATCACTAGCTGAACCGGAAGGTTGCAGTTCTGGCAAAACCAAATCACTGCTGATCTCAGCTCCGAAGGCGCAATAGCGATGGGGCTTGATCAAAGGGTTAGTGAGGTTTATTGGATTGTCTCTTGAATTGGCCTGAGCGGGCAAAAATGCACTGAAAGAACAAGAAATCCTGGCGAAGACACTTTTTTGTCAGGTTCAGCCAAATGGCTTCAAAGCTTGATTCGGATGCAAGTTCATGATGAGGAAAAAGCAGTACAGCATGCCCCGCCACGAGCGGGGCTTTTTATTGCATACGCAGTCGCCTGACTCAAACCGGTCCACTTGTCTTGTCTCCAGTCGTGTCCTATCCACCGATCTTGTCCAGGGTGCAGTCCAACTCTCAACTCTTATCAGTCGTCACCACCATCAAGACCCATTGCTTTGAGCGTGAGGCTAATGCGGTCATTTTCCTCAACTGCTTTATTTGATCCCTTTGTCGCTCCATCAACGGCAATCTTGCCTCCGGTCTTGAACACCAGCTCCTTGCAAATGTCATCAAACACATCTGCTGCTTCTGGATGCCGCTTGAAATAGTCCGCAAGCCATACGTTCACCTCCTCCTGTGACTCGACATCACCTAGCAGTTTCTTATCAAGCACGGCTCTGGCAAACGAGACTGATGGCTCCTCTTCTGGCGTCTCAGCCTCAGCGAGCACCCTGACCTTCAGCTCTAAGGTCTTCTCAACCTCCCAGAAGTCAACACCTGGGAAAGCATCTTCCAAAAATGAAGCAACGAGTTTCATCTCCCTACTATCGGTGCTTAGTCGACTTTTTAGTAGTGGATAGATAGACACAGGTCTTACCAAACAAGACCGATACCTTCACACCACATCTAACAAATCTGGCGTCTGTTGGTGTCTGCTTCAGTATCTGCTGATGGCATTGAGAGCAAACGATGCTGATGCATCCAGAAGTTGGCTTGCACTGGGTATTGAAGAGCTTAGTAGGGAAGTGGATGCTGAGGTTGAGTCTGAGTGGATGGTGCCGTTGTTGGTTGAAGAGGAAAGAGACAGGCTGATGGCTTGGCGGCGAGGGGTGATCCTCTCGCTCTTATGGTGAATCAGACAGCAGTGATCACTAACCGTTTGAGAGTTGCTGCAAGACGGCGCGGAGTTTGAAAAGCCTATTCATACCCACGACTTGGGGTCAACAAATGCGCTGCGGACCTCTTCTTTGATTGCCATTAAGGCAATCACCGATGGGTTCACTATCTCGGCATATCACGTCAACCACACTTGGAGGACTATTGAAGAATTGATCGGCAGATTGATAGCAACCTGACACATCACACCTTTCCCTTGCAGGTTTGCTATAGCTATTAGGCAGGCAACATTTCCTCATGCTCCATTGATGTTACCTTTGTTAAATGAATGGTTAATACATCAAGACCAAGGTAAATTACCTTCATCTCATGGATACATCTACTGGCGCCTGCAGACCATGCTAAACCATCTTAAAGCAAGTTTATTCATAGTAATCGTAGGATTGTTAACTTCATGCTCAAGAAGTCATTCCATTTATTCCCCAAGCTTTGGGCCACTCACAGATGAAATCATTAGCAATATAAAACCTTCAAACCCGATGATCATTGTACCGGGAATTGGTGGCACTCGGCTTGTCGATGCAGGCAACGGAGAAACAGCATGGGGATCCTACGGTTACAACACATTTTGGCCGTCTACAGAGAAAGACAATAAGCTTCTTTCCCTGCCTTTAAGCACTATAGAACAATCTTTAAACATTAACTACAATAAGGTTATTCCTAAGTCAGTTATTGACTCTGTGAAGATTGATTTGATCCCTTTTTCATCTATCGAACTCTCTGTTTATGCGACAATTGTAAAATCCTTGAAAGACGCAGGATACTTTTCTGAAAAGATCGAATCTTTAAGCAATAGAAACGCACTGACACAAGAAACACCCATGTTTCAGTTTGCATACGATTGGCGCCAGTCCAATGCTCAAAGCGCAAAGGCACTTGAAAAATTTATAGAGAAAAAGTCAGAACAATTAGATCGTCAGAAACTTTCTAGCAAAAATCAAAAATTTGATATTGTTTGCCACTCGATGGGATGCCTGGTCGCCAGGTACTATCTGCGTTACGGAAGTCAGGGTCTAGGAACTGACGCCAACCCCCCTCAATTGGATTGGCGTGGCAGTCATAAGGTCGAGAATATCATCATGATCGCACCGCCAAACAAGGGCTCAATAGAAGCATTTAGTAATATGATAAATGGCTTTCGTTTAAATCATATCCAGTTTCTAAAATATCCTGCAGCGGTTCTCGGTACTATGCCATCTATGTATGAGCTTTTACCAAGAGAAGATATTTCCCAGGCAACTAATCATGAGGGCAAAGCGATTGATCTCCTAGACCCAAAGTTATGGCAATCCATGAACTGGGGATTGCTCGATCCAGGTCAAGAAAAAATCTTGAATCAAATAGCACCTCAAAACATAACTTCAAATGAAAAATATCTACAAGCGAAGGAACTCCAAGCGAAATTGCTAGGTCAAGCACGGTTATTTCATTCACGTTTAGACCAAGAAGTTTCACCTCCCAAAGGTCTCCACTTTTGGCTATTTGCTGGTTCTGGAAAACCTACAGAGTCTAATTTAACTATTCATACAAAAGATAAAACATGGACAACTCAGCGAGTAAAAGCTGGTGATGGTGCAGTCTTGAGGCCGAGCGCATATGCCATAAAAAACGCAAAGGTGCCAAAAGATGGTTCAATCATTCCGTGGGATAATGCAATTTTCTTTTTTTCGAGTCATATGGATTTAGTCAAGAACAATGATTTCTTTGTGAATCTATATGATATTCTTCTTTGGAGAAGTGCTCTTTAGCATGTCTTCTCGCGCATTGATCGCAATCACTCCAATCGGGTGAGTGTCCATATCTTCGATTCACCCAATGGCTTGATGTGATTCAAATTCATCGATAGAAAAAGGGGCTTATGCGCATCACTACCAGCCCAAACAAGGTCGAAACACAAAGACCAAAAGTTCAATGCGATGCATTTACAATGCCTTAAATCAGCTTTCAATCCCTACACAATTGAGTGTAGCTAATAAAAGGTAGAAAAAAGCAGCTCGCTAAAAGTAGGAATCAATCAGGGACATTAAGGCGCGACATGATTGAGATTTTCTGAAGAGGGGGAATGCCAGAAGCAGTTGCCTCCTACTACTGACCCTCGACACTCAGATAACGCTGGCTTGGCTTCTGGGAATGCTGATGGCATTGAGAGCAAACGATGCTGATGCATCCAGGAGTTGGCTTGCCCTTGACATTGAAGAGCTTGGGAGGGAAGTGAATGCTGAGGTCGAGTCTGAGTGGATGGTGCCTTGATTGGTTGAAAAGGAAAGAGACAGGTTGATGGCTTGGCAGCGAGGGGTGAGCCTCTCGCTCTTATGGGGAATCAGACAGCAGTGATCACTAACCGTTTGAGGGATACGGAGTCATTCCGATTCAGAGATGGTGAATGCACGGGGGCAACGAGACCTCAACAATCAACCACCAAGCCAATGAAGACTTCCACCACCACTGATAACAGCAAATCCTTCGCTGTTCATGCTGTTACTGCAATCGCTATTGCCATGGCACCACTGGCCATCGCATCCAACATCGCGGCAATGAATGCAACACCTGCTGCTAACGCAGCAACCTGCTACTCAACCTGTTATGGCGAGCAATTCAAAACAAGTCGCTATGAATTCAAATCATCCACGATCTGATTGCGGCTTGAAATTTTCAAACCAAAAAACGATCCATCTAATGAAACAATTCACAGCACTTGCTACAGCTTCAATATTGATTTCTGCCATGCCTTCTATTGCTGACGATGAATATGAATTCTTCACTACGCCATCTAAAAACATTTGGTGTGTTAAAAGGCATGATCGTTCGTCCAATAACCCCCTATCTGTCGAATGCGATGTTGCCAAGCATGCTTGGAAGAAATGGATACAAGGAGATCAGGATGGTTCTCATGGGAATAGGTTTGTTATCCCAGGCAATGGCCCTGCAGAAGCAATCAACAGTTCAGATACATTGGTAGGTAGTTCCGGTCCTGTTTTACAGTATGGGAGCAAGGTTACCTTTGGACTTCGTCCTGAAGACGGAACTATTACCTGCATCTCCGAAAAGATCGGGCTTACATGCACAAACAAAAGCGGTGGCTTAATGCATTTAAATCGTGAGTTCTATATCCTTAACAAGCCAGTTCCTAAATAGATATTTTGTCTTCTTTAGACATCATTAGCAGCCATAGCCTGGGAAATCAGTCCAAAACAGTCGGCAAGAAACGATGCCCGCCCAAGTGGTGATCAAATCTTTTGGGTGTGAGCAAGATCATCGCTGCTCATGACCGAGGTCATCGCGTGATCCAATCAATCAAGCGATCGTGAATTCAGTGAATCATGAAGTCAATCATGAAAAGATTTTTCACACCAATTCTTGCACTCACTCTATTAACACCTCTTATCCTTGCGGAAAATTCTCGAGCGATAGCAGGGCAAAAATGCAGAGGTTGCTCTGGCAAGATTAGAATCAGAAACATAAATGAGGGAATTCATCCATTACGCGGATCAAGCATTCATCCTGTACTCGGATCGACAATCCACAAACCTGCTTCCTGGTTCACCATTGCTGAAGCCTCTGGGCGCGCTTGTGCGAGCAACGCCACAAGATGCAGAAAAAGAGCTCGTGATGCAATGATACGAATGTATAAAAATATATGGGAAAAAAGATGGACTCACTCCACGCACGGTGCCAGCAGTTTATGGCCACCAAATAAACCAGGACGGCCCGTTGCTGGGTTGCGCTGGTCAGGAATCTATCCTCATATTAAGCCTGATTCACTCAAAGACAGAATTGAAGCCACAGCTTGTTGCGACACGAGAGTTCCAAGCAATGGCCTCTATAAGTTCGACCTTGAATTTTCTGTCAATGGGGACAGAGGATGTGATGGTAGAGAACCCTGGAAAGGTTATTTTCAATTTTTTCCCGGCTACCTAACCAACACAGTATCTGCTGCAACGGCTTACACAGTTGACTGCAGAGAGGTGCGAAGAAGAGGATTGTGCGGTTAATTGTCTTGCGGGTGAGCCCACATCAACAGATAAAGCAACTCGTTAGAACGTTGTAATGCCAAGGCATCTTGGCAAGCCAATTGTCATTGGGGAATGAACGCCCGATAAGGAAAGGTCTGTAGCTTGCAACGCCAATCCCACCGCGCATGCTCCTCACCACAACTTTATTGATCCGTTGCCGTCATGCTGCTTCTCTTGTTTTTCAAAGTCGGGTGGAGTCGATAACAGCTTCCCGCTTAAAGCATCAGCGACCGATCCAGCATCGGAATATCCGTCGAGTCATGAAACCAGCTCAGGAGCACGTTCCTTTAGTTCAACAGCAGTGAAGATATTCGACTTTTCAAAAGTGGTTCAATCGGTTGGTCAAACGCCGCCGCCATGCGCCTGCCAACGCCTTAGAACTTGGAGATTATTGCCGAGATAGTGAGACATCCTTCACCAACAAAAGGAATCACTTTATTCTCGTGAAGACCGAAAAGTCGTTTTTCTGGCTCGCTACAACAGGGGCTATAGGATTGAGTCCTGAGTTATGCAATTCCCTGGGCCTGGAAAGGATCCCTAACCACCCGTTGTTGATGCCTTAGGTGCCCTTACAGGCGGTGAGCGAGTCAACGCCACCGAAGAGGATTTCGTTCCAATCGAATCAGCCTGATGCAATAAAAACCCCGCTCGTGGAGGGGGTAATGTTGTTCGTTGCTTGTCTTTAACATCAGACGATATCACCACCTGGACTGGTACTAAACCCTACATAGAGCATGAAGTATCAAGAAGTTTTAGTTATAGACCCATGTCGGCTTAGCTCAAGTATTAAAGCGAAAGCCAAGATCAATAGTGCATATTGTTTCCATTCCTCTAACTCAGTTATTTTACCCTCTAATTGTGTAAACAGTAAAAACAATAGATAAGCGACAGTAATCAAGAGAAGAAGGCTCGTCATTGACTTGAGTATGCGAAGAGCAGAGCCGAGGGTGTTCAGCTAATGCACTCAAGATCTCCTGAATCCATGAATTAGTTGATGAAGCGTGTCACAGTCGTTAGTGATATTGGTCACAGGTGATGCCAGACAATAGTAAACCCCGCTCATGGCGGGGCTCATTAATCCTAAAAACCACTCATCAGTACATATCTCCAGGAATGAGGAGATACATTTCACCAGGGATATATTTCATCTTCTGAACAAGTTCACCCGAGTTCGCAAGTTCTTTAAGGTTGTAAGAACCTTTTGCATTACGAAGTTTTTGGTTCCAGTGGGTTTCTGTGCCCGCACCGCTAACAGATTGCAGTTGATCGAGTGTGAGTTCGTTGTTGGTCATTGTTTTGAATGAGGTTGTGGAGGTGTGTTCCTCCGATGCACACACCATCTCTCGAATGAATCGGAGAGGTGATGGCTTGCATCAAACAGGGATGTGATCTTGCTCACAGGGTTCCAGAAAGCCTGGTGAAGTGGGCCGTTTCAGCGTTGCTGTTCTCAGCTGACCAATCCCTCAAAGGCCTAGAGGCTCACGCCCAGCTGCCAAGCCATCAGCCTGTCTCTCTCAAAGATGTCTGTGGGCGAGATCACAGGCTGAAGCTAGTGCCGTCGCCAGGCTGATGTAGAAAAAAGACGCTCTCTTGTCCCATGAACCCATTTGTTGTGAAAGCTTGCTCACCGATACTTTTGCGAGCTGTCGTCCTGTGCGAGTCGCTCTTGGAGCCTTTTGTTTTTTGTGTTGGTGAGGCTTGAAGACATGATCTGAACCGGAGTGCCCTGCAACGGTTTTTACCAATGCCCATGGTCGTCCTTTGATGTTGACGACTTCTCCAATCTTTAGGGCTGGGTTAGGCCCGCAGCTGTCAGCTGAATGGCAAAGGATGACTTCATCGTTGAATCTGCAGTCGCCATCTTTTGTCCTGCCGCAACTTGGACAGGAGGTCTTTCCTCCTGAGGAAAGCATTGTTCATGCATCCCACCTCATCGTTTCGATGGATGCAGAATCTACACGAGTAAAGCTGCTAAATGCTTCATTCACAACACCAAGATATAATTGTGAAGCGGTAGGTCTGACCAGCACAGGAAAGACAATCTTGCGTTGCTGCTAATATTTTTGCCTGGAAATCTGGTGCCTAACGGCTGAAAGCTATACAAGACTTGCAAGGGGGGAAAAGAGAGCGTTGACCATGAAGCTATCTATCTCCCGACAAACTACTTACCAGCCCTGCCTTGAATGGGGTATTTATTGCAACGAGGGAAAGCTTTAAGCAGTTGCACCCAAGCGATGCATCTTCAAACGTTGACCACGGAAAAGTTTGACTTTATGCGGCTTCTTCACTGTTGCTTTTAAGCAGGCTTTATTGCTAGAACAAATAGTGTGGCTTGTTTTGTAGCAATGTCAAAACAACTTTTATTTAACAATGAGTTTTCTGACGGCCTCTCTTGGTGGATCAATGAGAGTAGTCATTCAGCCACAGCAGAGATCGAGTTGAACAATGGTAATCAAAAAGTCAGATTGCAGCCAACAGTAGACGGAACAGCAAGGATCACTCAGCAGGTTGCAGTTGAAGGAAACACCCAATATCAATTGAGCGGAAATATATTTTCAGAGGGAGACTCATATGGATATATTGGCGTACAAGGATTTGATGGAGAATGGTCTGTAGAAACATCAGGAGACAATGTTTCAGGGGAATACAGGATCGTATTTACGACGTCAGCTGAGACTGAGTTTATCAACGTTTTTGCAGAGGCCTATAAGCAGCAAATTGATCCCATAGCAATCGATGATCTCCAGCTGGTCTCAATGAAGGATGATCTTCATTCTGATGCTTCTAAGGACTCCATTTCCAATAGTCATGAAAACCATACAGGCGACCAGGAACCTGATCATCTTTTAACTAAAACCACAGAAAACAAAGTTTCAAATTCCGACTTTTCTGCGAACTTATCTGGTTGGATTAATGAGAGTAGTCATACAGCCACAGCAGAGGTCGAATTGGTCAATGGTAATCACAAAGTCCGATTGCAGCCAACAGTAGACGGAACAGCAAGGATCACTCAGCAGGTTGCAGTTGAAGGAAACACCCAATATCAATTAAGTGGAACTATATATTCGGAGGGAGACTCATATGGATATATTGGCGTAGAAGGATTTGACGGCAAATGGTCTGTAAAAACATCTGGGGATAATGTTTCAGGGGAATACACCATCATATTTACGACGTCTGCAGAGACTGAGTTTGTCTCCATTTTTGTAGAGGCCTATAAGCAGCAAACAGATCCCATAGCAATCGATGATCTACAGCTGGTCTCGATGAAGGATGATCTTCTTTCTGAGGTTCCACAGGACACCATTGACTCTAGCCAAGAAAACCATACTGGCGATCAACTGCCTAATCATCTTTTACGTGATAGCACAGAAAATAAAATTTTTAATGCTGACTTTTCTTCAAATTTATCTGGTTGGATTGATGAGAGTAGTCATACAGCCACAGCAGAGATCGAATTGGTCAATGGGAATCAAAAAGTCAGATTGCAGCCAACAGTAGACGGAACAGCAAGGATCACTCAGCAGGTTGCAGTTGAAGGAAACACCCAATATCAATTGAGCGGGACTCTTTTTTCGGAGGGAGATTCGTATGGATATATTGGCGTAAAAGGATTTGATGGACAATGGTCTGAAGAGACATCAGGTGATAATGTTTCTGGGGAATACAACATCATATTTACGACCTCTGCTGAGACTGAGTTTATCAACGTTTTTGCAGAGGCCTATAAGCAGCAAACTGATGCCATAGTAATTGATAATTTCCTATTAACCCCTATAACAAGCAGTCAGCCTATAGAACTTTCGGATAATGAAGAGGTTGATACCCCTGCCAACACTATACCCATTGAAAATGAAGCCATCAATGAATCAATAGGTATTGATGAGCCACCAAGTGGAAATTTGGTCAAACAAGGGGATTTTGAAGGAAATTTTGAGGAGGACTGGACTCTGAGTGGTGGCGTTGATGTTGTTAGCGTTGATGGTAATAATGCTTTGGAATTAACGGCATCTGCGGATCAACCCGCAAGGATTACACAATATATTGAGGGACTAAAGCCAGAAACACTTTACACATTCTCGACCCGTGTTCGCACCAACAATTCCTGGGCTTCTTTTGGAGTTGATCAAGGAGCCCAACATGCCAAGACCAATTCAGTCACAGGTAATCAGTGGCAAGAAAAAAGATTTGTTTTTTACACAGAATCTGATAGCAACAAGGTAAGGCTCTTCCTAGAGGCGTATCAAGGCGAAGAAGGTGAAGTCAATTTCGATGATGTTTCCGTCGTCGAAGGTGTTTTACCTCTGCCTAGTGCGTCATCTGGTGAGGGATGGGAATCTCCTCCTTTGTTGCCAAAACTTGTCGACGATGGTGATGAAATGATTTTAAATCATGATTTTGCAGAAGGTCTAGACAAATGGGTGACCGATCATGCCAGTTGGACGGAAAGTGGTGAGCTGACCTTAACGGCAACTCAGGATGAAACAGGAAGGGCAGTGCAGGATATTCCATTCGCACTCGCCCCTAATACCACATATACACTTCATGCTCGAGTCAAGGCGACTGGAGAAGGGGCGACCATTGGGATTACTGATCGCGATGAACTAACTGCCTCATTGCAAATTAATAATAGTGAATACAACGATTTAGCACTGTCATTCACAACTGATGATGAATATAGGAAAATTCGAGTTGTTTTAGAGCAATACAAGGGCTCGGAAGGTGAGCTCTCGATAGAGAATATTTCACTATTGGCAGAGGGTGGGGAATGGTTGGATACGCCGGAACCAATACCAGCAATGACCACTGATATTCTCTTTGACGATTTTAATTCTCCTCTGGATCCGCAAAAGTGGTTGGTGGTCGATAAAGCCTGGGGCGGTGATAATGGTGGCCTGGTTCCAGAAAATGTCGAATTAAAGGATGGGTTGCTGTTGTTGCATGCACATGGTGATGAATACAATGGTGATGTAGTTGGTCATAATGAACGCAAGACTCGTGTTGGTTCTGGTATTGCCACTCGCGATTATTATGCATCTGGACGGTATGAAGTTCGAGCACGCATTCCTGAAGACTATGGCGCTGCTTCTGCATTTTGGACTTTCCACTATATGGAGCACTTTCCCAGTGAGACAGAGTATTGGGAGGAACCAAGCCGTGTTCGCAATTCAGAAATCGACTGGGAATTCCCTACTGCTTTGCAAGATGGATCTAGCCATGACCCAATTTCCTTCGATAATGCCAGGTTAAATAGTTGGGGAGGAGAGCTTGGTGGTGAAGGTGCGCATCATCCAGGACGACTTCAAGTCATTAATGATGGAGAGTTTCATACATATGGTATTGATTGGCATAGTGGTGATGAAGCAACCACTCCTGCTGTGATTTGGAGCATCGATGATCAAGAAGTATATCGACATGAAGGCGTATCTTTTGGTCAAGACAATATCCCTTCAATAGCCTCCCGTTTTTGGCTAGGGATCTGGTTTCCAGCTGCAGGATACAAAGAGCTTATCGATGGTGAATATGTTGATCGTGTTGGATGGGCTGGCAATCCTAGCTTTGATGAAACGACGTTAGAAATAGACTGGGTCCGTATCACACCTTTTAACGAAGGAAATGATCGTTGGCTTAGCGAAACATGGCCTAATGGCTGGTATGCCTTGCCACATGAATATCCTGATTTTGCTGCACAAACTTTTCTCCAGCCATTGACCGAAAGTCCTAAGGGAGATCTGCTGATAGGGACTGATGCGGTTGATATTTTTGAATTTAAGCCTGGTGATTCCACCTCTTTGCATATCGACCATATTATTGACTATACAATCGGATTAGATCGCATTTTGGGTTGGAGTACTGACAGTTCTGTTGACTACTTAGGTGAGCTTCAAGATATTCAACGAGAAACACTCACAGCACCTATAAATCAAAATGCTTTGGCCGCAAATGATGCAGCTAGCTTTACGGTGAATGAAAGAACATATTTATTGATGAATGATAGTCAGCCTGGGTTCGACTGGGATAAAGACACTTTGATTGAAATTACTGGCTTTAGTGGTGACATTAATCAGCTATCAATAGGCTAAGAAAGTAGGCCATTTACAAAATGGATAAATCAATTCAAAACTGCTTGTGAACTTGCTCAATGGAGACGCGCCGAAGTGATGCGCTGGCAAGAAAAGCTCGACGAGGAAGAGTTCGCTGAGAGGTATGAAATAGAGCATGGCATCACCTATGGGTGCATTGAACAGATGCTGAGCTGTATCGACTAAAAATTTGTGCTCGAGCTATTGACCTAAATAGGTCAGCTGGATTAGCCAGTCCAGTCCTATGCCGTGCTGACGAAAACCTGGAGTGGTCTGAATGCTGATGGCTGATTTGTCACTTTCACCCAAATGGCAGATGTGGAGGTAGGGGTTCAGCTGCGATCATTGGTTAATTCGTGACAGTGAACAGCGACCATTGACCGAACATGCAAAATTCATCAATGACAGCTAAGGCTTAAGTTCAATCATGATTGAACAGTTTTTCAGCAGCCAATCAAAAACACCGCTCGCGGCGGGGTTAGCTTTACAACTAAACCAGCGAATGATCAGCTAGCACGTGCAGCAAGCTTGGCTGGTGACTGATGAGCTGACGTGTAATCGATGACTTCTGAATGGGCAGCAAAATCACCCTAAACTTGATGCAGGCGTTGTGACTTCAGCTCTTTTTCTTTAATCAGGAGGAGGGTATTCATGGGAACCACCAACAACACCTCAAACCCTGTTGCTTATTTGAGATCGAACTACGTCCCTTTGGAGGACCAACTTACCTTGACAATCAGGGGAGTTCTGGGATTGCAAAGAGTAGGAACCGAATCCCGGCTGACGTTAAAACCGATCCCTTGGATTCACCAGTGGCATGGCTTGACGCGCAGAGGCAAGCCGTACATCTTCTAGCGGATAACCGATCTATGGAAGCAGGGAGTCCAGATCTAGACCTAAATCATCGCTTGAGGTCTACATGACACTCACTTTCCGCGGATGTAACTACGAGCACCAAGCTCCAGCGACCGAAAAGCCTTCTGTGCAGCTGACCTACCGTCGCAGCCACTACCAAGCCCATCAACTACAAGCCTCATTCACTCAAGATCTTCAGGTACCCGCCGGGGGGTTCATTCGCTCTAAAAAGACTGCCGAATTGATTGGCCTGTCATTAGAACCTTCCTTAACACATCATTTAAACTATCGAGGAGTTGAATACGTCAAATAATCGCTACGAATACCAATTTTAGTGATTTCTAACAGTGCAATAATGACATTGATTAAATATATTCTTCAAAGCCCCGGTCATTGCGGGGCTTTATTTTGCCATAGGGTCATTAGTGAATTAGCGCATTGCAGTCAGAACCTGAACTAGCTTTTGGCTACAGTATCAATGATGACTGCTCATTCCAAGACATTGTTCACCTACAACACTAAAAGAAATCCATGACTGAAATCAAAAGAAATATACAAGACCAGCCAAGTCTGCCCCCCGAAAGATACATACAAGCAAAAACCTTCTTGGATAATGGGGTAATCACCGAGGAACAATTCCTAGAAATGACCCGTGGCCAAGCCAATCTCGAAGAAGAGAATGACTCTCATATCTTAGCCAACATGCAGAAGACTATCCTGGACATTGACGCGCGGCTAAGGAGAATGGAGATAATGATGACCAAGATGTCCAAGTGAACCCTTCTAAAATGGAAGCATTTGTGATTTTTCCTACAACATTAACAACCGCCTTGATACTGCTAAGCCTTTTTTTGGTCGCATCTAGTTGATTCTCAACTCAACACCTGGCCCAAAAAGAGTGAATCAATGAGTCATGTCTATTGTCAGGCAAAGAGAATGCCACACTTCTTGCATAAGCACAGTTACCAGTATTTACAACGATCGCAATTGAGATCAAATGCTACTTTCTTTAATCAACTGAATTGCAGCATGAGCAATCGAGGACTTGTGATTCTTATACAATTCAGCAACTAAGTTTGCTGCCATCGGCGAAGTAGCAAATGGAATAAAAAGATCCAATTCTGGGCAATATGCAAAACAAGTGTCGATAGTTTTATACCCATTATTTTTTGATATGTGTTCTGCCAAAAGATGCACTAAATGAATTTTTGTCAAAGCCATTTCAATGTTGACAGCAACAGTGACTTTCCCGCCAGACCAGGCACCATCAAGAAGACCAACAGCAAACCATGAAGCAGCAGGAATGTCTCCACTCTGATCATTCATATTGAGGATGCTTTTCAATACTAGTATACTGCTGTTTTAATACATATAATACGACTCAGGGATAATCAAAAAAGAATTCAAAAAAATCCTGCTCGTGGCGGAGATGGTGAATATTTAGTCGGGAGATCGATAGCGACATCCAAACCCCTAGTTTTTCCTTAACGATGCTGGATAGCTCTTACCCAAATTGCTGCAAAGGTTGATGCGGATGCAAGTTAATGCTGAGCTAGTTAATCAGTACAGATCGCCCAGCCATGAGCGGGTTTTTGCGTGCAATTGAATCGATAGGTCAGACCTTCGGATGATGGGCCCGACGATTGTCCATAGATTGGGAGTCGCGTGCTTCTATCGGTTCAAGCTCAATAGAAGCAGCGGCTCTAATCCTCTTGAGTGGCATAGGAGCAGAGGGATCGAATCCCTCCCTCTCCGTTACTCGATCGGTTCGAATCCGACCCTCTCCGTCGAAGCAAATTGAGGGAGCTCAACCACTCAGGCAAAGACCAAGCTTTGGTAGAGCACCTACATGGCATTCAGGGCTTGAGCAAAGACGGCTGATTAGAGCGTGGGATTCATAATTATCAAATTGTTTGTAATGACTCTTGCTATCACCACTCACTGATCGGATAAGAGCGGAATGATTTCCTTGACCGATGCCATGGAAGGAATGCTTTCTGTCCACTCATATTGTTTGACGTCTGCATCCAATTTCTCCTAGGCATATTTGGGTATGGTTGCCGATTGATGCCTCCGCTGACTGATTGCAGTTGATCGAGTGTGAGTTCGTTGTTAGTCATCGTTTTGAGTAAGGATTGTGGAGGTCTCCCTCCGATGCACACACCATCGTCTGAATCAATCGGAGAGTTAATGTCTTGAATCAAGCAGCGCTGTGATCTTGCTCATAGGGGCCGACCAAGCCAGCTGCAGTCTGTGGTTTCTGGGTTTCTGACAGTTCATCAGGCACTAAAAAACCCCGCTGATGGCGGGGTTAGCGTTACAACCAAACCAGCTGAAGATTAGTCAGACGATGAAGCAAGCTTGGCTGGTGACTGATGCGCAGAGGTGTAATCGATGCCCTCGGAATGGGCAGCGAAACTGAGCTGAGCATCAAGCAGGCGTTGTGCCTTCAGCTCTTTTTCTTTGATCAGGAGGAGGGTGTTCATGGGAACGACCGACAGCGCCTCAAACCCCGTTGCTTGTTTGAGATCGAACTGCGTCCCTTTTAAGGGACCAACGTGAATCAAGTTTAAGGGACGTTTGCAGATTCTCGAGAATAGGAACCGAATCCTGACTGGCGAAACAACCGAATTCAATCCCAATCAGCTCTCTGATGCAGAGCGAACTCCGCTTGGGAGGAGACAACCCACAAAGCTTGTCCAGCTGCGACACAGCACCAACCACTGCACCGGGATTGTTTTGCACCAAACCCATTCGTGCACTCTGCATCAATAAATGAATGGCCTGTGCAACTAACTCAGTCCTTTCAAGATTGCATTGATCAATATCCTTGCGAATCAAGGCATCAGCCTGTTGCACAGTATTCAACAGGTCATCACGTGGCTATCGGAGCTCAATGTGTGGCTCACCCTGGCCATGGAGGCGGGCCTGTCACTATTGGGCCCGGGCCTCTGGCTGATTTAGCACGTCTTCAGCAGCTTCATCACCTACCTGATCCATCTTCCGCAGATGGCTCTCACACCCAATGCCGTGCCGGCGAACTGGGTGAGTGGCTAATGGGGCTGGTTCATCGGCTATGCCCCTTGATGGGGCTGTTCACCTCCAGCGTCAGCCGGGGTCGCAGCATCCGTGAACTGGGGCTGGCGGTAGCCATCCTCTGCCCGATCGTGACCAACCTTTGGTTCACCCTGCTGGGGGCACCGGCTTGCATCTGGAGTTGGCCGGAGGCGGCATCAGCGAAGCCCTCGCCGAAAACAGAGCCGCCGCTGCACTGCTGACCATCCTCAGCCAGCTGCCCCTGGCTGGCCTGCTGATTCCGATCGGCCTTGTGCTGGTAGTGCTTGTTCATGTGCACCAGCGCCGACTCGATGAGTTACGCCACGGCCATGGTGGTGAGCGGCCGCAACGAGCCCCCTGCTCTGCTACACCTGTTCTGGGCCTTGATGATCGGCAGCCTCACCTTGGTGCTGTTGCACATCGGCATGGGCCTGGGGGACAGCACCTCCATCGATGCCTTGCAAGCCTTCATCGTGATGACCGCAGTGCTGGCCACCCCCTGAAGCGCGCCACGGCTGGCCTGGAAAGAATGGCGGCGGGGCACGGTCACTCCGCAGTGATGCCGCTGCCAATCAACGCAGGCAGTAATCCAATATGAGGGTGAGGCTCTGACTTGGCTTGGGAGCCTCCGCAGGCTTGAAGCTTGCCGCCCCCATGCGTGCAGCGATTATGGGCTGATAGGTCGATCCACGCTGGTCAATCAGCAACAACTCCACCTTGCGCAGGCCTAGAACCCGAGCGGTGAACTGAGCACGACGTCGTCCCGTCTCGAGAGCTTGTTTCAGCAACTGATCCGCCAATGAGGCACGGCTATCACTCGACGCCAAAGACGTCATTCCCTGCAGTCGAACCCCCGGCAAAAGACCAGCGGCCTGGATCAGCGCGTCGTAATTGTCACGGCTCACCTCGCCCGTGATGGTGGTGCTCGCACGTTCCAGCCGTGGTCCCGACGTGCCTCCCCCAACGGCATAGCTACGAGGTGCAGGGATCGTGAGCTGAGCCAGAGCGAGCGGCTGAATGACCTGACGCGCCTCTGCCAACCGGGCGTTAAGGGCGCGCATCGCAGCGTCCTTACTGGCATTTTCAGCGTCGAGCCCGAGCGAAAAACGAAAACGATCACTGCGGGTGGTGCCACGCTCATTCACCTGGATCTGAAGCAGGGTTCCATTGCAAACACGCTCTGCAGCCAGCAGCGGGAATGGCGCCAGGACATTGAGCCCGAGCAGAACGGGCGCGACGACCTTGGCAGCGCCCCAGGGTCGAGAATTCATGGCGAACCTTCTGTTGAGATCGCCATCCTGGCGAGCTTGGAGCGGCAAACCCTGCGCAACCATGACCGGCCTGTGTCAAGCCGTGACTGACCCGGGAGCTCAACCGTCGCGCTCAGATGGCGACGGCGTACAGAGCAAAAAAACGACGCCGCAACCGCCAGGAGAAACGCAACTCCCGCAGCACGCGGACCATGACACCGCGCATCTCCTTACGCTCCTCCTCGGTCTGAGGCCCCGCTTAAACCCGTTGCGCAGCAGGCCGCACCGGGAAAAGACTGTTCCAGCTGACACCCCATTGCTACTGGGCAAAAGCTTCGTTGGAGCTGGCGTAAAAGGCCGAAACCCGGTCTTGAAGCGGTTGATCGAAGCCGGCAAATTTCTCCCGGGCCCCGAGCTGGATGTTCTGCTTGGAGGAACGGCCCGCAAGCCAACCCTCACCGCCCGGTTTCTCCTGCGGGGGATTGGTGGCGCGGTCCTTATTGGGAATGGGATTGAGTCTGACTAAAACCCCCGCCAAACAGAAGGCTTGCGATTGATCGCTGATGTCAGAGGCCACCACGTCCCACGTCGAGATGACGTGTCCTCAGGGGTTGACAGATTTGGAGCGGTTAGAGGGGCCATGGCTGAATTGCATGGGTGCCGGTGAACCAGAAAGTGTTGCCACGGTGATACGCCTGATGCTGGCTCACATGGCGGTTCTCAATAAGAAGGTAATGAGCGCGATGGTGCTTGACCGCCTGGACATGGAGTTGGGGATGTCCACAACGATGTCCACGCCTCAGGATGTCCACCGGGATGTCCACCGGGATGTCCACGGCCCCCTAAGCAATAAAAAGCGGACCCTTGAGTCCGCTGCGCTGGAATGATTTAAGGGGGCATTCCACCCCCACGAGTCACTTGGGTGATAAGGCTGACTTCACCCCATCTCCCTTAAAAGGGTCAGGCAGCAACAGGGGCTGCTTGACGGGAGAAACGTACGATGTTGTTCGCAGTTACGGAATTTGCTCTGACCGAGCAGGCTTCAGTCACCCTCCTTATGCCCCGTCGAAACCATTGCAGCCCCGAGGGGAGAATGGAGCTGAGCGGAATCGAACCGCTGTCCGAAACACCGGTGTGGACCACCTAGTCCGTTCAAGAACGGACAACATCATTCTGACATCAAGCAATGCTCCTTGCCCATCCCCACACGCCAAGTACTCCAGGCCTGAGAGCAAGTTGGTAACGACTTAGCGAAAAAGCCGCAACAATCAAAACATCTGCGTCTCAGGCCCCAAGAGACGAGACCATCAAAAGCTTCGCATCAAAATCTGTCTGCACAGATCTTATTTCCGAGCCATATTCAACTCGCTATATGTAGCTTTTCGATCTCCACGAACGATCATCATTAGAGATCAAGCTGAAGGGTATCAGCAACCAGACAAATGCTATTTCCCTACCTAGAATTTTCAAGCCATCAAAAAGTACTTTATGCAGGCAGGAAAACATCTCACTCGAGTTGCCATTTGGCTTATGGGAGTGGGCTATCTTTTGATAGAAGTTCACGAAGCAATCACCACCAAACAGCTAGCAAATATTACCATTTTTGCCCTTTTATTTATCCTAGCCAGCCACCAACTTAGCCACTCACGCCTTTACCTTACTCTTCGGAAAATACCACTAGCAACTCGTTGCTATCGCGCATCATGCCTCATGTTTATCGGCTCACTAATGGCAGTTTTCGACGCTTCACTTGACTTTATTATCGGGTCCTTTCAACCCAGCTCTTTGGGCACACTACCTTTAGCCACATTACTGATAGCAGGGCGAATCGTGAATCTCCTTGAAGTCATCCTAGCGATCCGTTCAATGGAACTTTTCCTGCCAGTCATATTTAGTGGTCCCACAACAACAGCTGACGACTGGAGCTGGGATAACGTACCAATGAGCAATGAATAAACAAAAACACTTCAGTGAAGAAAAAACATGCCAAATCTAAACTTTTAAAGGGCGTCTGCGTACTGCCACAAGGATTGGAAGAGGTCGGTGTTAATGAACTTGTTGCACTTGGCGCCAAAGAGGTCAAGCCCCTACGCAGAGCAGCTGCATTTGAAGCCGATATGGCTTGCTTGTATCGACTTCATTTGCAATGCCGTCTTCCCTTTCGATTACTTAGAGAAATGGCGCGCTTTCGATGCGATGGCCGCGAATCGTTGTATTCAGGTGTTCAGGAAGCGATGAACTGGGAGCGCTGGCTGCATCCCTCCATGAGTTTTCGAGTTGATGTCAATGGCACCGCTCCAGGCCTAAACCACAGCCACTTCACCGCGCTACAAGTCAAAAACGCAATTATCGATCTACAGCGCCACATCTGGGGAGAGCGCTCATCCATTGACCTGGAAGGCCCCGACGTCTGCCTCCATGTTCACCTAAGCCGAGATGGAGGGGTGTTGAGCCTGGACGGATCAGGAGGAAGTCTTCACCGCCGCGGCTACAGAGCCGCCATGGGCATCGCTCCACTCAAGGAGAATCTGGCCGCAGGCTTGATCCGCCTCAGTGGATGGACAGGCACAACGCCTCTCGTAGATCCTCTCTGTGGCTCAGGAACCCTGCTGATCGAGGCGGCATCTCTTGCTGCAGGTCAAGCCCCTGGACTGAACCGCAGCTTTGCCCTTGAGAGTTGGGCTGATTTTGATCACGATCTCTGGACAGAAGAACGCGAGCGCGCACGCAAGCGTCAAAAACAGGGGGCATTGCATCCCCTCATCATCGGATGCGAAAAAGATCCCTCCATTGCGCACCAGGCTCGCCGCAATGCGGAGGCTGCTGGACTTTCTGATTGGATTTCAATCCAAACAGGAGACTTCCGAGACCTCAAACTCCCTGAAGGGCCTGGAACACTGGTCTGCAACCCTCCCTACGGAGAACGCATCGGCGCCGATGAAGATCTCGACTCGCTGTATGGCGATCTCGGTGTGATGGTGAAACAGCAGGGCTCTGGGTGGGATTTTTGGTTACTCAGTGGCAACCCTTCCATCACTGGAGCACTGAGGATGAAAGCCTCGCGTCGTATTCCAATCAACAATGGCGGCATCGACTGCCGCTGGCTGCATTATCAAGTGCGCTGAATCGAAAGGATCAACGGCCCATAACGGCACGGGTGGTTTTGGCAAGGCCCTCAATGGTCTGAGGCAAATAGGGACCCTTCGCAAGCTGGCCCCCGACACGCAAACTCACACCAGCAACCACCAAGTTCAACACCGCAAGACCAATCAAAGACTGCATCAAAGTCCAGTTCAAAGCCGCCCAGGACCAAACCACAAGGGCCATCTCGGCAGCCACTAAAGCGAGGAGCATCAAGGTTCCTCCGATGGCCAGAAAAACTCCGCCACTAATGAGGCGTCGCTTTTCTCGATCGACTTCCTGCAGAGCGATTCGGACATGCAGATCCATCACCGAACCAGCCAAAGCGGTCACCCGACCCGCAACTCCGAAGCCGCTTGGTCGACTCTGTTTAGACCTGGGAAGTTCAGTCATGAGGAACGACGACCTCCCATTAACAGTGCGCCCAAGAGCACCCCAACACCTGTAGCGATAGCCAACGAAAGCAGCGGCCTCTCACGAACGGGTTTTTCAATCTTGGGCCGCAAGGTGGCATTTAGGTCATCAAGCAGCTGCTCCAGTTGCTCCTCCAAAGGCTCAAGGGTGTCAGCAAGACCTTGCACACGTTCACCAGGCTGGAGCATCAGATCTTCAAGCTGGTGCTTCACGGTTTGCACCGCGCGATCACCCTGGGAAGCAATCAACTCCACGACGTCATCAAAACTGCCTCGGGTAGCCTCCAATGCCTGATGCGTCACTTCTGGCCAACGACGCTGGATCTCAGGAGCAAGGCTCTCAAAACGGTCGCGAAACCGATGCGCGAAATCCTGTTCTTCCTCTGGTGATGGAGCTGAGTCCATGGATAGGTACAACGCTTTTCTAGGGTAGAGATGTTCTCTAGAAGATGAAACCAGCGACAGTGTCTCTGTCTCGATATCTCTTCCTAGAACACACCAATGATCCAGATGATCCGACCGGTCGGCATGTGGATTTGCTTCTGGAAGATGGCGAAAGCTGCCGCACCTGGCGGCTTGCAAGTGTGCCCCTTCCAAATGGCCCCAGCCTCAAAGCCACCCCACTACCAAGGCATCGATTGATTTGGCTTGAACGAAAATCAGCAGGTGTATCTGGAGGACGCGGCTGGGGGCGCCGCATTGTGAGCGGACGCTTCCATGGGGTCTTACCAGACAGCTCAGAAGAGCTGATCAGAATCCAACTCCTAGGCACTGGCGTCCTCGGATTACCGGACCCTCTGACCCTCGAGTTAGTGAATGGCGAGTGCAGGCTTCACTCATCAGCTGATAACCATCCAGCGAAAAGGACTTGAGCTTTTCAAAAGCTCCGCTAGTTTTGATTCGCTAACAGCAGTGTCCCCTGTTGGTTCATATCAATCAGGTAGGACTTACCAACTTCAAGTCCTTCGGTGGGGTGATGACAATCCCCCTAGAGACCGGGTTCACCGTCGTGACCGGTCCCAATGGGTCTGGGAAGAGCAATATTCTTGATGGGGTCTTGTTTTGCCTTGGTCTGGCAAACAGCCGTGGAATGCGTGCTGATCGCCTGCCTGATCTGGTGAATAGCGGCATGCTGAAAGCAGGGAAATCGGCTGAAACCACGGTCAGCGTGCGCTTCGATCTGACCGACTGGCAGCCAGATGCTGCAGAAGAGGGCCTCGAATCTCCTGAGGACGGCCCATGGATTCAAGCTGATGCCAATGAATGGACCGTGACTCGCAAACTAAGGGTCATGCCAGGAGGCTCATACAGCAGCAGTTACAGCGCAGACGGTGAACCCTGCAACCTCCAACAGCTGCAGACCCAGCTGCGCAGATTGCGCATCGATCCGGAAGGCAGCAATGTCGTGATGCAGGGTGATGTCACGCGGATTGTCTCGATGAGCAATCGCGATCGCCGCGGCCTGATTGATGAACTAGCGGGTGTCGCGCTGTTCGATACCCGAATCGAACAAAGCCGACGAAAGCTCGATGATGTGCAAGAAAGTCAAGATCGATGCCGCATCGTGGAGCAGGAGTTGCTCACTGCGAAACAGCGTCTCGAAAAGGACTGCGCAAAGGCACGGGCCTATCAGGAATTACGCGAACAGGTGCAATGTGGTCGACAGCAAGAGCTCGTGCTGGCCTTTGAAGCCGCTGAAGCTGAACTGACACACCTCAACAGTCGCCAACAACAACTTAGTGAACAGAAGATCCGCGACAGCGAAGCGATTACTGAGAAGGAAAAAACCCTATCTGAAGCGACAACACGCCTAAAGACACTGCAGGAGAACGTCAAGGCTCTCGGCGAAGACAAGCTGCTCAGCGTCCAAGCGGAACTGGCTGGCCTCGACCCCCAAAATCGCGAACTGGAACGCCAATCGATCCAGCATCAACAGGAAGGTGAGCGTTTGCAGGGGCTGCGCCACAACATCATCAATCGACGGAACCAACTCAAGGTGGACAGCGAGCACCTGAATCAAGCCAACGAACCAGAGGTGCTCAAGTCTGCAGAGCAGACCTGCCGCGATGCTGAGGCTGCTGTTGAAATCGCCCGCCGTCGCTTGGGGGATATCGCCGGGAGATCCGGCGCCTGGATGGATGAACAACGTCAAAGGGCAGCGCGACGCTCCGACCTTCAGAGAACGCTCACGCCTCTCCAGGAAGAGCAACAGCAACTGCAGGAACGACTGCGACAGGACGAGGACCGTGAATCTGAATTACAGCTGGAACGCGACCAAGCCAGTGCAGAAGATCGAGACGTGCAAGACCAGCTTGAGCAACTGGAACAGGAGTGGCATGCGCTGCTGGAACGACTTCGCAGCGGCAAAGAACAACTGCAAGAGCTGGCTGAGGCTGTTGCGATCCAACAGCGCACCCGCTCCAGACTTGAAGAAGAGCAGACGCGACTGGAACGCGATATCGCCCGTCTAGAAAGCCGACGTGAGGCCTTGCAGGAATCACGGGGTACCGGGGCCTTGCGCCTTTTGCTTGAAGCTGGATTGGATGGCATCCATGGTCCGGTCGCTCAACTCGGCGAAGTGGAGGATCACCTGCGACTGGCGCTGGAAGTAGCCGCCGGTGCCCGCATGGCACAGGTCGTGGTTGAAGACGACCGAATCGCTGCGCGAGCCATTGACTTGCTCAAGAGTCGAAGAGCAGGTCGTCTGACGTTTTTACCCCTCAACAAGATCCGATCCCAGGCTTCAGGAGGTGGAGCCGCGATGGCCCGCGGTCGTCGTCCAGAGGGAAGCAACGGGGCCGGATTAATCGGTCGAGCTGTGGAATTGATCCGCTACGAGCCGATCTATGCCGAGGTCTTCGGATACGTCTTCGGGGACACTCAGGTCTTCAGTGATCTAACCAGTGCGAGGCAACAACTGGGACGATTCCGTGCTGTCACCCTTGAAGGCGAACTGCTCGAGAAGAGTGGCGCGATGACGGGAGGCAGCTTCAGCCAAAGGAGTGGAAGACTGAGCTTCGGGGTGAGCAGCGAAAACGATGAGGCAGAACCTCTGCGACGACGGTTGCTCGAGCTAGGCGAGACTCTCGCGGCTTGCCGGCGTGAAGAAAGTCGACTGTTGCAAGCCCTGGAACTAGAGCGTCCGCTCCTTCGGCAATTGGAACAGAGACAAGCGGGTCTGGATGCAGAGCGGACGGCCGCCAATCGAGCCCATGGACCTTTGCTGGAGCGTTGCCGCCAACGCGGTGAACGTCTCAACAACCTCCGAGCCAACCGAACAGAGTTGGAGAAACGTCTCCAATCCCTCAAAACCAGCATGGCCCCGCTGGTGCAAGAACTTGAGCAGATCGGGGCAGCAGAACACCAAGTTCAAGCCGAAGCCGATGCGGGGAACTGGCAACAACTCCAGGTCGAACTGGAACAGTCCGATCACGCCCTAGAACAGGCCCGGCGCAACCGTGATGATCTCCTTCAGCATCAGCGAGAGCGCGAACTGGCACAGACCCGAATCGGCGACCAACAAAAAACCATCGAAGACGAAGAGAAAAGCCTACAAACAGCTGTGAATGCACTGGCAGAAGCTCATCACCGTTGGCAGGAAGAACAGAAGGAATTGCAGTTGCGCCGCCAGACACTGGAAAGCCAGCAAAAGACCTTGCAAACGCAATTTGGAGAAGAGCGTCGAGCACGGGATGCAGCGGAGGCTGCAGTAGCCGAACAACGTCAATCCCTCCAGCAAGCCCGTTGGGAACTGGAGCGTCTCCAAGAAGAGCTGCAAACCATTCAGGAGCAGCTGCGTAGCGGAGGCATCCGCTTGGAAGAGCTCAAACCAACCCTTCCTGATCCTCTTCCACAGATTCCCGAAGAAGTCCGCAATGCAGGCCTTGAAGCACTGCAAGAGCAACTCCAGCAACTCATGAAGCGGATGGAGGCCCTCGAACCGGTCAACATGCTGGCTCTCGATGAATTAAAAGAACTGGAACAGCGGCTAGGAGACCTTGGAGAGCGCCTTGATGTTCTCAGCCAAGAGCGTGAAGAACTTCTACTGAGAATTGAAACTGTGGCCACGCTCCGGCAGGAAGCGTTCATGGAAGCGTTTCAAGCCGTAGACAGCCACTTCCGAGACATCTTCGCGAGCTTGTCTGAAGGCGACGGCAAACTACAGCTCGACAATCCAGATGAGCCCCTCGAGGGAGGCCTCACGCTTGTCGCCCATCCGAAAGGCAAAGCGGTCAGACGCTTGGCAGCCATGTCTGGCGGAGAGAAGTCTCTAACAGCACTGAGTTTTTTGTTTGCGCTCCAACGCTTCCGGCCCTCACCCTTCTATGCGCTTGACGAAGTAGACAGCTTTCTTGATGGAGTCAATGTTGAGCGGCTTTCAGCCTTAATTGCCCGTCAAGCTGAACAAGCCCAGTTTCTGGTGGTTAGTCACCGTCGCCCAATGATTGGTGCCTCACAACGCACCATTGGCGTCACCCAGGCTCGAGGCGCTCACACTCAGGTTGTGGGATTACCCGATGCAGCCTGAACAACCAGTGCCCAGGTCTTGCGTCAAAATGATTCGAATTGCTCCGGCAGAGGCCTGCATTTGAGCTCGTCCCAGTCCCCTAACGACCCACCAGCGACCGTGCCCAGTGACAGGCTGTGGCTTCGATCTGAATTGATGGGGACCCAGGTCATCACCCGCGATTCCGGCAGACGCTTAGGTGTCGTGGGTGAAGTCGTGGTCGATATCGACCGACGTGAAGTGGTCGCCCTAGGACTGAGAGACAACCCGCTCACACGTTTCTTACCGGGACTACCTCGCTGGATGCCCCTTGATCGAATCCGGCAGGTGGGCGATGTGATCCTTGTGGATTCAGCCGATTCTCTAAGCGAGGCCTTCTCCCCAGACCGCTACAGCAGGGTCATCAACTGCCAGGTGATCACAGAATCCGGACAGACTCTCGGGCGTGTCTTGGGTTTTTCCTTCGACATCGAGACCGGAGAACTCACCACTCTTGTGATGGGAGCCGTCGGCGTTCCTTTACTAGGTGAAGGCGTCCTCAGCACTTGGGAGATTCCTGTCGATGAAATTGTCAGCAGCGGAGCCGACCGAATCATCGTGTACGAGGGTGCAGAAGACAAACTCAAACAATTGAGTAGCGGAGTTCTGGAAAAGCTGGGCGTAGGAGGCCCCAGCTGGGAGGAACAGGAGCGGGAGCGTTACAGGGTCAACATTGTTCCTGTTGAAAATCAACTCACCTCTGGCCAAGCGGTTGAAGAAGAACCAAGGCTGCTCGAAGCCTCTGAATCACAGAGCTTCGACACCGAACGCGAGCTTGAGTATGTCGAACTTGAAGATCGCCGCAACCAAGAAAGTCGCCAACGTCGCTACCTTGATGAAGCTCCAATGCAGGGGCGAGAAGAGTCTTACGGAGAGCGTGATCGAGACCCCTCGGGTTATTACATCGAACAGAATTCTTTCAGCGAACCAAAGGCCTACAGCGAATCTCAATTCGCTAATCAACCTCAAAGGAATCGAGAACCCGAGCCTATTCAAGAGGACCGCCGCTATCAGCAGCCTGAGCGCACCCCATCCCCATTTCGGAGCGGCGAACGGAGCATCAATCAGGGAATCAATGCGGATCCTCGCTTCGAACAACGCCCAAGACCGGCTTCTAGGCGACCGATCGAACGTCCCGGTGAACCGCTGGATGTTGAACCGCTGGATGTTGAACCGGTGGAGCCCAGTTCATTCAACGACCAAGAGAACCAACCGCTTGATGATCCCTGGTAGAGAGAGACGTCAAAAGCTGAGAGTCAATCTGAGACCTTCTTTTTAAAGTCCAGTGAGGCACTGTTCGTGCAGTAGCGCTGCCCCGTGGGTGATGGTCCATCATTGAATACATGTCCCAAATGGGCATCACAACGCGCACAAAGGATCTCAGTCCTCACCATGCCGTGACTGCGATCCTCCAGGGTACGAATCGCACCATTGCTGACACCATCCCAGAAACTCGGCCAGCCAGTGCCTGATTCATATTTTGTGCTGGAACTAAACAGGGGAGCGCCACAACAGACGCAGTGGTACATCCCTTCCTCTTTGTTATCCCAGTAGGCTCCGGTGAACGCGGCTTCCGTTCCGCCCTGACGAGCCACTTGAAATTGTTTTGAAGTCAGTTGCTGCTGCCATTCCTCTGGAGTGCGTTCCACCCGATCGCCACTTGCAGCTGCAGTACTGGTCATGAATGAAAAGGTCTATAGGAGCGGACCCTAGTCGGAAAGTGCCAAAGGCAAGAGCCCTTGAACCTCCTCAGCCAGTGCTCTGACGGCACCAGGCTGGCCGCGAAGGCTACGCAGGTCATCGCGTTGACCTTGCAGCCTGTCTGGTTTCGTGAGCCAGGACTCAGCCTCTCGTGCGATCTGCTCAGGGGTGATTGGTCCCACTCGTTCGGGAACCACCATTCGTCCAGCGCTGATGTTCGGCCAGGCCATCAATCCATGGTTACGCAATCGCCAAGCACTCAGCAGCAGACCAATCAATCGCCGCAAGCCTGGCAAACGAGCCAGGAGACCGAGCCAGCCATCCCAAGCCTGCATGACACCCAAGTGTTGCGTTGGGACCAACACAATCATGGGAACGCCCAGAGCTCCGAGTTCGGCCGTATTCGCCCCCACGGTGGTGAGTGCAAGTTTGCACTGACTCAGGGCTCCATGAGCTGGAGGATTTTCCTGCAAGTGAATCTCCGTGCCCTGCCGCGTCACCAACCGTCTTAAACCCTCTCCAGTCCGAGCCGGTTCAATTGAGACGACACCTGTGTCATAAGACGCAGCAATGGGATTCAACCGGCTTGCATAGCGCTGCAGGTCTTCGACTGTCGTGGTTGGAGCCACAGGAAGCAAAAAACGACAACCAGGGCGTTGGACCGCCAAACGATCTGCTGTCTCCAGCAGGAAGGGAACACCCACAGTGAGCTTGGCAGCCTTGGAACCGGGTAACAAAGCCACCCATTCACCCGCTGGAAGTGGCGACTCTTCCCGGGCATGGCTCGACAGATCCGCCATCAAATCTCCCACCACATGGCAACGAGAACGAAAACGTCTGGGCAGTTGATCCCTGACGGCAGGTGCCATGGCAGCGATCCGATCGTTCCAACGCGGCCAGCGAGCCACCCATTCGGCATAGGTGATATGGCGATAGCCCAGTCGAGCCGATAACAAAACGCTCCAAAACTGATCTCCACCCAAAAAGACCACCACGCCTCGCTCGGGCCAAACCCCGAAACTGGAGGGCCGCAGCAGCAAGGACCAAAAATGCCGGGCCGGGGTGATGCCTTGAAACAAATGCCAACGGGCGGCAGCAGTGGCTTCCGTACCCGTTGCGTTTGGACATGGAACCAACACAAGTCGCATGCTGATCAACGATCTCGGAGCACGGGGCCGCATCTGCAGACAGCGATGCAGATGTTCTGCAAGAGGACGAACCCAAGTCGTGAGTTCTCCGGGGCCGTTGGAGACGAACACCACAGACAGGGTTTCATCCGTGGTGCTTGACGTCACTCGATGGCGATTGTGCTGGTAAAGAAAAATGCGGATGGCGAGACTTGAACTCGCAAGGCCGAAGCCACACGCCCCTCAAACGTGCGTGTCTACCAATTCCACCACATCCGCGTGGCGACTCTGCCTTTGGGCTTTGTCGAGGGTTGAGTATACCGAGCGGGCTAGAAGGGACTTACCGCTGATACGATCCGCCCTGGCTCTGATGCTGCGGAATGCCCATCGGCAAGGTGCTGATCGCCAACCGCGGCGAGATCGCCCTAAGAATCCTGAGAAGTTGTCGAGAACTCGGCATTAGTACGGTCGCGGTGTACAGCACTGTTGATCGGACGGCCCTTCACGTGCAGTTGGCGGATGAAGCCGTTTGCGTGGGCGAAGGGCCCAGCAACAAGAGCTACCTCAACATTCCCAACATCCTCGCTGCAGCGACCTCCCGCGGTGTGGATGCCATTCACCCCGGCTATGGGTTTTTGGCGGAAAACGACCGATTCGCAGAAATGTGCCGCGATCACGGCATCACGTTCATTGGCCCGTCTCCGCATGCCATCCGATCCATGGGAGACAAATCAACAGCGAAAGCCACCATGCAGTCCGTTGGTGTGCCAACGGTGCCTGGTAGCGAAGGCCTGTTACCCAATCCCGAGAAAGCTGCTGAGCTCGCTGAGGCCATGGGCTACCCGGTGATGATCAAGGCCACCGCTGGAGGCGGTGGGCGGGGAATGCGGCTCGTACCGAGTCCAGATCAATTGATGCAGCTGTACAAAGCGGCCCAAGGCGAAGCCGACGCAGCCTTTGGCAATCCAGGCCTCTATCTAGAGAAATTCATCGACCGTCCTAGGCACGTGGAAGTGCAAGTTCTCGCAGATCGTCACGGCAATGTGGTTCATCTTGGTGAGCGGGACTGTTCAATCCAGAGACGTCACCAGAAACTGCTGGAGGAAGCTCCGAGCCCGGCCCTCGACCCTGAGCTTCGCCGTCGGATGGGTGAAGCTGCCGTCGCTGCGGCGCGAAGTATCAATTACGAAGGTGCTGGAACAGTGGAATTTCTCCTCGACCGTAACGGCGGGTTTTATTTCATGGAGATGAACACCCGCATCCAAGTGGAGCATCCCGTCACAGAAATGGTGACGGGTATTGATTTGATCGCTGAGCAGCTGCGTATCGCGGGCGGGGAATCAATCAGCGTTCAACAGGACGACATCCAACTGCGCGGACATGCCATCGAATGCCGAATCAACGCCGAAGATTCCCTGCATAATTTCCGTCCAGCGCCAGGGCGAATCACAGGATGGTTACCGCCTGGTGGGCCTGGAGTGCGTGTGGATAGCCATGTGTACACGGGCTACGACATCCCTCCCTTTTATGACTCTCTGATCGGCAAGCTGATCATTTGGGCTCCCAATCGCGCCGCTGCTCTTGAGCGCATGAAGAGAGCTCTGAATGAATGTGCGGTCACGGGAATCCCCACGACAGTGGACTTCCATCTGCGCATGCTGGATCGCCCTGAATTTCAAAAGGGCGACGTTCATACCAAATTTGTTGAACAGGAAATGTTGTAAAGCAGCTCAGGCGATGGACTGGGCTCGCAGGATCAGCAGTGAGAGCAACCCCTGCTGGCCGATCAACAGTTCTCGAATCAAACTCAGAACACCCACCCAAATAACGGGAGTGACATCCACACCGCCGATGGGAGACACCACCCGACGTGTCAACGCCAAGATCGACTCCGTCGGCCAGGCCACCACAGGCCACAACCCGTGGGTGAGATCCACCTGGGGATACCAAGTGAGCACGATGCGAACAAGAAATGCGAGAGTCCATGCAGCCAACAGCAAGCCCAGTGTCAAGTGAAGAGTCGGAAGGATGGCAACCAGCGTTGGCGTCACAAAGCCCTAAGCAATACGATCTTCATCGTAGAAAGTTGATCTCAATCCCTAAGATCGCTCCTAACCAGGCCTTTTTGAACGCATCCGGTCCTCAGTCCCCCGGTCTTAAATCCCAATGACGCCATCCCTATCCAATTTTCTGACCAGCCTTGTTGCAGGTGCCGTGATCGTTGTAATCCCTGCTTCTATAGGCCTCTTTCTGCTCAGCCAAACCGATCAGGTCGATCGCAAACTTTGAAGACCTTTTCACGCTCCGTAGACTGAACCAACTCGACCCGGGCTTCGGTTGTACGCAGGTCGTTATCAGAGAGCTTCACTGTGGTTAATGCCAGTCTGAATTGGGCCAGCATTGTTGGCATCGTGCTGGCTGTAGGTGGGGCCATGCTCTACTTCATGCGCAGCTTTAAGCCTGCTCTTGCTCGCGATTACGACGTGTTCTTCGCGGCCATTGGGCTCCTTTGTGGAGGAATTCTTTTCTTTCAGGGCTGGCGCCTCGACCCAATTTTGCAGTTTGGGCAGTTTTTGCTCGCTGGAACCACAGTGTTTTTTGCTTACGAGAGCGTTCGCCTGCGCGGAATTTCAGCCGAGCAGGCTCGTCGATCGGCTTATTTCGATGACGAGCCAGAAATCGGTAATCCCGCTGGGGGCCTGCGTGGTGGGTATGACGATCCATACGACAGATTCGATGACCCACAGCCGATCAGTCGCAGGTTTGGCGGGCAAGGTCTTGATGACGATGAACGACCAGAACAGGACTTCTACCGCCCAAGACGAACGTCTAGGGCGGCCATTCCTGAACAGGCTGCCAGCAGAAGCCGGCAACGCTCTAATCCCTCTGCTGAGTGGTCAGACAACAGTGAACGGGATCGGCGCATGGCCCGATTTGGGCGCAATGATGACGCCCCTCCAAGTGGTCCGAGCTTTGGAGAACGGCGTGCTCAACGTCAAGATCAACGTCGAGGATCCAGGCCCTCTCCAGCAGCGTCTCCATCTCGGCCTGAACCCTCTGGCCGTTCCTCAGCAGCAGTGGCCACGCCGAACAGTCGGCGACCAGCTCGTGGGAATAGCGGAGGTCAAAGTAGCGGAATTGAAGGAACCCCTGGAATTCCTCAGGGCAGCCCACTACGACGTGAGCCAGAAGATGCTGCCTACTCACCCAGCAAGCGCGGCACATCCTCCGCACAGGTGAACCGGCCCGGCGGCCCCAAACCTGAAGACGGGCCTAGCAGCGGTAGAGAAAGCAAGCGAACGCCTCCGCGTAGCTCACGTCCAAGAGACAACAGTTCTCGCTTCGACGACTAATCTCTGCACATCCAAAACAGGTATGACCAGACTGCTGATTCCAGTGCTCTTAGCACTGGTGGCACTGGGATGTGAAAGCCGAACGAGACGCGCACCATCCACTCTTCTTGCCTCTCCACAGCAGGATCCTGCACTCAGCGGTGATGGAAAGTTGTTGGCCGTCATCGTGGACCAGAACGGCAGACCAACCGTTCAGCTCCGCAAAATACAAGACGGGGCCCCATTGCGTTTACGCCACCTCTCACGCCATCAACCGCACAGCTCACCGTCGTTGAGCTGGAATGGTCGTTACTTGGCCGTCATCACCCAACGCGGCAACCGCCGACTGGTCTTGATTGAAGACCGTTTAAGTGGCAAAGCCCACCCAATGCGCTTGCCCTCAGGTCGAGATCCTGTGCAGGTCAGTCTTGCTCCAGATGCGCGCCAGCTCGCGATTCAGACCGCTGTTGAAGGACGCTGGCGCGTGGAAGTGCTTGACCTCAGCGGATTACTAGAGCCAGACAACCCTGCAGGCCAGCGACTCAAGACTCCCAGCGAGCTGAACCCATGAGGAAGCCAAGACAGCCCCTGATCACTTCAGCCCTTTTGCTCTCTGCTCTCGCCTTGGGTTGCAGTCAGAACGGCATCCGACCCATGGCCCGCGTTGGTACAGCGCTCCAACGCAGTGCAGACAGCCGGCGCCATCCCTCCATGGGACAAGGTTGGCTGGTAAGTCTGGCCAGCCGAAATGGGAGAGAGAGAGTGGAACTGATTGATCTAAACACCGCAACCCCTGTTCCTCTCCATGGACTCAATCAGGCCGATTCCCAAACCATCAGCCTCAGCGTGAGCGGAGATGGTCAAAGGATCGCTCTCATCCGCCAAAGGGATGAGCGAACCGAATTAATGCTCTATCGACGGGATGCAAGCGCTTTACAACGACTGCCGATCGATCCTCCTGGCGTACCCCGGTTGGTGAGCCTCAATGGCAATGGACGGCTGTTGGCCGTTCAGGTGAGCCGAAGAGGACGCTGGGATGTGGATTTGATACGCCTTCCCTAATCACGGAACCAACCCTGCCCAATGCAAAAAGGTGTCATGACTTAAGGCTTCCGTGAGTAGAACAGCCAGGAAACCGATCATGGCGAAACGGCCGTTGATCCGCTCGGCGTAGCCACTCCAACCAAAGGCAGGCAGATCAGAGGTTGTAGCACTGGGCCCTTGCGCCAGACCCTGGGTGGACTGAGCGGAAGAGGCCTGCTCAGAAGAGCGGCTGTTCGTTTGATCAGAATTTTTCGGGGTCATAGCTACTTGTAGGAACAAGACTCCAATCGCCATCCCCACGTAGTTCCAACACGTTGGTATGGAAATGCTTGAGGGTAGGACGATGACCAACACTAATAAAGGAAAGATCTCGATCCACTAGCAACTGGTAAAGCTGCTTTTCTGTCTTGACATCAAGGGCACTGGTGGCCTCATCAAGCACCACAAAACGCGGCGAATTTAAAAGTAATCGACCAAACGCTAATCTCTGCTGCTCTCCGAGAGAAAGAATGCGAGGCCAATCCTGCTTAATATCGAGATCAGGATAACGAGTGACTAGCTTCTGCAGATTGACCTGCTCAAGCACACTCCTTAACTGCTCATCACTAAAACGATCCTCATCTGCTGGGTAACAAAGCTGCTCTCGCAAGGAGCCCAACAACATATAGGGCTTCTGTGGAATGAATAAAAGATCACCCATCGAAGGACGCTCGACACTGCCTCGACTGGGTTCCCATAGACCACTAATCATGCGTAACAATGATGTCTTTCCGCAGCCAGAGGGTCCCACCACCAAAAGCTTGTCGTGATCACCAATGTTGATTGTGAGATCTTCGATTACCGGATTTTTACCATTTGGTGGATATAGATCGGCTGAGCGAATCACAATGCTGTTGCTTCCAGGCACAACTCTGCTGTTGTTACTCGGAGCCTGTTGCCCCACATGCTCAACCTTGGTCTGAAATCCTTCAAGACGGCTGATGCCCGCTGCGAATTGAGCAAGTTGTTCAATTCTAGCAACTATAAAGAAGAGCGAGCTTTCAACCATATTGAACGCAAAATTAGCCTGATTGAAAACTCCAAAGTCAATTTCGCCCGCGAAATACACGGGGGCCATGACCAAGAACGGAAGGAAAACACCCGCGTAGGAAACCGAACGACGCATCACATCGATGATCACCTGCCATACAATTAAGAGATTGAAGTTTTTAACAACAGATCCAAGCCTTCTATAGGATTCTTGTTTTTCCTGAGTTTCACCAGAGTAAAACGCAATCGACTCAGCATTATCCCTTATATGGACAAGACCATAACGGAAATCGGCCTCATAACGTAACTGATCATAATTAATTCGGACGAGGTTCCGCCCCGCAACAATGAGCAGAGCCGTAGCGAAAGCTGCATACCCGAACAAGGCAAAGGTAAGCCTCGAACTGATACCCCACAATATAAGTATGTTCAAAGAAAACGTAAGCAGCGCATCAAACAAACCCAACACGAGACTTAAGCTTTGCGCTGTAAAGGCTTCCGTATCCTGAGTAATCCTTTGGTCAGGATTATCAATATCTGTCTCTTCTTCACTGTTAGGATTAAGAACATAATACGCCTTGTTTTTCATATAATCACCGATCAAAGACCTAGACAACCACTCCCTCCAGATAATCCCAAGCTTTTGCGTGATGTAGACCTGAGTCACCCTGATGGGGAGTGCAACCACAAAGCATGCGGCGTAGATGGACAGCCGCCCATAAAAGCCTCCCTGATCCTTATCCACCAACGCATTTGTAATGTCTCTGTAAATAAAACTAATCCCAGCATTAATCCCATTAACAGCTAGCAACATAAAAACAATCGTTGCCAATAAACCCCAATTAAGCCAACGTCTCTGGCGCAATTGCTGACGGAAGGCCACAAAACTGGCCAAACCAATCAGAAACAGAGCAACAAAAGCCCCTCCCCACCAACTGGACCAGATCGTGGCGAGTGTTCCAGCAACACCAGCGAGGTACTTTTCCGTTAAAACCGGCTGAAATCGATCCAGGCTTCGGATCACTACCGTCAGGACGGCAAGAACCAACCCTCCAACACAAAACAGCAGGCAAATCAACAGCCAGATGAACTGCCAGCCGCTGGCCTGATCCAGCGGCAGAAAAAAGGGTTGAGCTAGATGGCGCAGCTTCGCGAGCTGATCACGCAGGTTTTTCAACGGGCCGCTGCTGGGCAAAGTAGACGCTGTCATGTCGACATTCTCCCAAGCGATTCCTTCATCCGGGAGGCCATTCCAGGGAACGCCCACCGATCACATGAACATGCAGGTGGAACACGGTCTGTCCTGCTCCCTCACCGCTGTTAATCACGGTTCTCCAATCATCCAACCCTTCCTGGTGGGCGACCTTTGCAGCCACCAACAGCAAATGACCGAGCAACTCCCTATCCGCTTCATCTGCCTCCCGCAAACTTTCAAGTGGCTTGCGAGGAATGATCAGCAGATGAACCGGTGCCGCTGGAGCAATGTCACGGAAGGCCAGACATTTCTCATCGCTATACACCTCATCACATGGAATCTCTCCACGCAGGATGCGGCCAAAAATCGTGTCGCCAGCCATGGTCAAAAACCTGGGCAGAACAGTGAATGAGACGGGTGGGGCATCAGAGGCCTAACCCACAACATCACAATGCTTGCACGCTGCTCAAGCGCCTCAATTCAAGGCATGGATGCGCATCCCGTCACGGTGGAAGTCGACCTCGCACCAGGGCTCCCCGGCTTGCAACTTGTGGGATTGCCAGATGCCGCAATTCAAGAATCACGTGAACGCGTTCGGGCAGCGCTGCGTAACAGCGGCTTTCGAGGGCCCCTTGTTCGGGTCATAGTCAATCTGGCGCCAGCAGATCTACGCAAGGAGGGACCAGCTTTCGATCTTCCGATCGCGCTGGCCTTACTGGTTGCCAGCGGTCAGCTGGATCCAAACAGGCTGGAGGGACTTTGTTGCGCCGGAGAACTTGGCCTGGACGGCAGCTTGCGACCATGCCGCGGCATTCTGGCGATTGCCTGCCAAGCCAAGATCCAGCAAGCGAAGGCATGTGTTGTGCCGTCGGCCAACGCTGCAGAAGCATCTCTTGTGGCTGGACTCCCAGTGGTCTGTGCCAACAATCTGAGCGAACTCGTCGAGCAACTACGCCATGGCGTCAAGTTCAACTGTTTCCAACAACCCATCAAGAGAGCAACCACACACCCGGCGGACTCTCCAAGCGCATCAGAGACTTCAGCCTCAACATCTCTGCATCTTCAGCCTTTAGCGCGCAAGGCTTTAGCGATTGCTGCCGCAGGTGGACATCATCTCCTGATGGTTGGTCCCCCTGGCTGTGGCAAGACAATCTTGGCGCAACAACTTCCCAAGATTCTTCCACCTCTGAGCCAGTCAGAGGCCCTGGAACTCACTCGGCTCCAATCCATTGCCGGAAAGCTGGGCAGCGTCACAAACCTTGTTCGCCAACGACCGTTCCGTGCACCACACCCCAGCACATCGGCCGCCGGTCTCCTCGGTGGGGGAAAGAATCCGCGCCCAGGTGAATTGAGCCTGGCGCATGGAGGAGTGCTGTTTCTGGATGAACTAACCGAATTCCCGAGATCGCTCCTTGACCAGTTGCGTCAGCCTCTGGAGGAGGGGGTGCTCTGGCTCAGCCGAGCCCACTTGCGCTGCGCCTTCCCATGTCATGTCACCCTTGTTGCAGCAACCAATCCGTGTCCTTGCGGATGGCATGGTGATCGCTCAAACCGCTGTCGATGTTCGGAGCTTCAACGCAAGCGCTACTGGAGCCGCTTATCTGGGCCATTTTTAGATCGCCTCGATCTTCAGTGCCGCCTCGAATCAGTACCGACAGCTCAATTACGCCGTTGCTTTCGTGAACCAGATCCTCCTACGGATCAAAGCTTCGCAGCCGAGGTGGTCCAGGAAGCCCGCCTCAAAATGTGCAAACGCAACCCTGATGGTCAACTCAACAGCCAACTCAACGCAGTAGATCTAGGCCGATACGGACAGATTCACGAGGATGCATTCAAATGCTGGGAAAAGGTGGTGGCGAAGCGTCATCTGAGCTTGCGCAGCAGTTTGAGGTTGCTGCGCGTTGCTCGAACCATCGCTGACCTCGCCGCCCTACCGGTAGTGGGCGAACAACAGATTGCTGAAGCCCTCTGCTTTCGGAGCTATGACAACACTGCTAAACCCTTGATGTGAGGGTTGAGATGCTCAACGACGGCCATGATGCGGAACATCCCGGTAAGGCTGGAATCCAATCGGAGGAGGAACGTTTCTCTTTTCCTCACTTGGATTGCCGACAGCATGTGAAATAGTTTCACCGACCCAGTCGCGAAACGATCTAAGCATGAGTTCCATGAGGATCACCGATGAACTCTCTTTAGTCTCGGAAGCTCATAAAAAAAAAGGATCAGTCAAAATACTGATCGTTCCATATTTTGACTGAGTACGTCTTAGCGGTATTTGAAACTCGAATCAATCAACGACGGCGACGACGTTGCTGAGCCTTGCGCTTGTACTTCTCGATTGGAGTTTCGTGATGACGAAGGCGCTTGAGATCAGCAAAGATTCCGGCCTTGGAGACCTGGCGCTTAAAGCGCCGCAGGGCAGATTCGATGCCTTCATTTTCTCCGACCGTGACCTGAGTCATTCAACAAGCAAGGATGTCCAGCCACGCAATGTAGCAAGCGAAGGGCTCACTGCTCAGAACGCATCAGAAAGGCTAGGGGCCTCATCGCGATACACATACAGATGCCCAAGTGTGCGCTTGCCGTATTGACGCCTCATCAACTTCCAACCTGGCTCTAGAACAAGTTGAAGGAAGCCATGTCCAGGACCTCCAGAGCGGGCCACCACCATGGTGGGACGAGATGGATCACGCGTTGGAACCGCGAGCAGCTCCACATCGGAACCAGTTTTCACTACTGACAGTCGGTAACGTGTGCCCAGGTCATCACCTCCAATACGCAAGGAATAACCATTGCCATCGATGTAGCGATTGCAGATTCCTGTGAAGTCAAAACTCGCCAACAGGGGGTCGACGACAGCAGGTGAGGCGCCAGAAACCTCGAAACAAGGTCGGGCGCTGGTGCGCTGCTCATAAATATTCAGCTGAGAGCTCTCACCCTTGCCAATGGGAGCAGCCACCATCACAAATTGGCTTTCATCAACGTCTGCAGCAGTGAAAACAGAACCCTGTGCCTTCACAACTTGCGAGAGGCCTGTAGCAACTGCGGCAGCAAAGACAGCGGCAGTAAAAGCTGACTTCCAAAAAAGGCCCATCAATCAAAACCAGTGATGTCCTCGGATCGTATTAGTCCCTGGTGATCCGAGCACGAGGGATCAGGCCGGTTTGTTGAGACGAATCGCGACTAAAAGTGACCCGAACGTGGCAGGAAGGCTCAAACCCAGAATCCAACGTGTGGGATTCACTCCCAAATCAGGATCGCCGTACGCCAGTTCGAAAACGCTACCTGTTGCAGCGATACCAAGTACACATGCCAGGGCCAAGAACAGGCCTGACAGGGGTTTCATCGGCATGGACTTATGACCTCATTGGGCGGACGTCAGAGGCAAGGAATCCATGCTCTTTCAACTCTTTATTAAGGCCACCGGAATCGGTGACGCGATCCACAAACAACACACCGCGGAGATGGTCCATCTCATGCTGAATGCAGCGTGCCATCAGACCATCAGCCTTCATGGTGCGAGGTCGACCCATTTCATCTCTAAAACTTAACTGGATTGCCGTAGGACGGACTACATCGAGATAAACACCTGGGATGCTCAGGCAACCCTCTTCATACGTGTCGACGGATGCGCTGCAGGTTGTGATTTCAGGGTTGATCAATACAAGAGGTGGAGTGCTTGATGTCTCAAAGTCGAGATCAATCACCAGCAATTGTTGATGGACTCCCACCTGAGGAGCTGCTAGCCCAATACCACGGGCTGTGTACATGCTGCGCAGCATGTCGCGAGCCAAATCACGCACACGCTCGTCAACCTTGCCAATCCTGCGAGCATCCCCCCGTAATACTTCGTCGCCGAGCTGATGGATGTTGAGCGGAGCGCTATCCATCGGCTCCTTGGGCACGGTAATGGCGGAGCTTCTCTTCTCAGCCGATCGTGCCAACTGGGCAAAGCTCCTGGCCAAAACCTCTCCTACGTTGAAGTTGTCTCGATCTTAGGCAGACCTGATCTCTGCTTGATCCGTTCGACATGTCTCTGCAACAGCCACTGCCCGCAACGACCGCCCTCGGACGCAATCCGGTGCTGCGGGCTCCGCAACTCCTGGGAGATTGGGTGCTCTGGTTAGAGCAGCGTCCACAAGAGAAAGGTCGCACCACAGCGTTAATCCGCCGCTGGGGGGAACACGAAAGCACGCCCCTGGAGCTGACCCCTGCACCCATCAATTTGCGCAGCAGAGTGCACGAGTACGGCGGCGCTCCGCTGACTGCGAGCCTGCATCAGGGAACACTTCACTTGGTCTGGGTCGATGACAATGACCGTTGCCTTTGGTGTCAATGCTGGCAAGGCCTTGATGGAGCTAGTCCCCAGATGCTGCGCTCACTCGCTGACGCAGAACGACTCACGTCACCAACCAATCGTCAAAGCGCCCTTGCAGGAGGAGTTTTAGATCATTCCCGCAATCGATGGCTCGGGGTGATGGAGGACTCCGGTGGGGATCGATTGGTCAGCGTTGACCTCGAGCAACGAGATCAGACCCCTGTTGTGGTTCATCAACCTGCTGATTTCGCTGGCTACCTCGCCCTCAGTCCAGATGGAGCGCATCTCGCCTGGGTGGAATGGCAGCAGCCCTCGATGCCCTGGGATTGCTCGCAGCTGCTGCTGGCGCATCTCACGACTGCGGGCGAACTGGACCATGGCCTAGTGATCGCCGGCAGTGCAGCATCGGTGACACCAGGAATCTCCGTGTTTCAGCCCCAATGGCTGCCGGATGGAAGCCTCGTGGTTGCAGAAGACAGCAGTGGCTGGTGGAACCTGATGCAATATCTCAGACCGGGCAGCTTGAACGACCAATGGCAACGCCTCTGGCCGATGACCGCAGAGACCGCCATGCCCCAATGGGTCTTTGGGATGAGCACCACCGCTTGGGATGGTGAAAAACTTTTAGCGGCCGTCTGCGATCAGGGTGAATGGCAATTGCAACGGCTTGGGCTCGATGGGTCGGTAGACCCATGGAATCAACCCTTCAACGATCTCTCAGAGCTCAATGCCTCAAATGGCAGGGCCGTAGCTATCGCAAGCAACAGCACCAGAGGCCAAGGGATTCTCGAGCTCGACCTAAGCCGAGGAACCTGGCATCACACTCCAGCCTCGCCAGCGGTCATGGAGACCAAAGACATCAGCGTGGCCCAATCGCTGTGGTTTGAAGGATTCAGAGGCCAACGCACCCATGCCTGGTACTACCCACCAGCCGGTGGAGGAGATCCAGGGTCACCATTACTCGTGAAAAGCCATAGCGGACCGACATCCATGGCCCGCCGTGGCCTCAGCCTTGCCATTCAGTTCTGGACTTCGCGGGGCTGGGGGGTTGTCGATGTGAACTACGGAGGATCGACAGGATTTGGCAAGGACTACCGCAACCGGCTTCATGGGGGCTGGGGACAGGTGGATGTGGAAGATTGCGCAGCTGCCGCCAGAACCCTGATTGCCGCGGGCTGTGCCCACCCGGAACGCATTGCCATCGAAGGGGGGAGTGCCGGTGGCTTCACAACCCTGGCCTGCCTCTGTTTTACCGATGTCTTCCGGGCCGGGGCATGCCGTTATGCCGTCAGTGATCCTGCGGCTTTAGCCACGGACACCCATCGTTTTGAAGCTCGCTACCTGGATGGTCTGATCGGCCGCTGGCCAGAGGAACGCGATCTTTATGAGCAGCGGTCACCCCTGCACCATGTGGAACAGATTCGCTGTCCTGTGATCTTTTTCCAGGGTCTCAAAGACAAGGTCGTCCTGCCACAGCAAACCGAACGCATGGCCGATGCCTTGCGCCGCAATGCCATCCCAGTGGAAGTGCACACCTTCCAGGAGGAGGGGCATGGCTTCCGAGATAGCGCTGTGCAGGTCGCCGTTCTGGAGTCAACAGAGCGCTTTTTCCGCCAACACCTCAATTGTTAGCGGCTTGGCCATATCCCAAGCCACGGAACTGGCGATGGACCTCTTCCATTTGTGATGCCGACAACAGCGGAGGCTCCCCGAGCTGCAGAGCTTGCAAATACATCTGTGCCAGGGTCTCCACCTCAACGGCGATCTTCAGAGCCTGATCAAGATCCCGTCCTAAACTGACCAGACCATGGTGAGCCAGCAAACAGGCCTGCCGGTCTTTCAGTGCCTGCACCGTATGGGCTGACAACTCAGCGGTGCCGAAGGTGGCATAGGGTGCACAGCGAATGTCATCACCACCAGCCACCGCTGTCATGTAGTGGAACGGTGGAATCCCCCGGTCATGGCAGGCCAGCGCGGTTGCATGGATGGGATGGCAATGCAATACCGCCATCGCATCGGGGCGATCAGCGAAGACATCGGCATGCAAGCGCCACTCTGAAGAGGGTCTGCGGTCATGGCCAGGGAGTTCGGTGGGCAGAGGTTGGCCGCAACAATCGATCACCACCAGATCCTCCGGCTCCATCTGGTCATAGGCCAAGGAGCTGGGGGTCACCAACAATCCCCCCTCAATCCGCAACGACAGGTTGCCGGACGTGCCCTGATTCAAGCCAGTGCTGTTCATGGCACGGGCCACCTCCACGAGCTCGCGGCGCAAGGCCCGATCGTTCATCGCAACTCCTAAATCAGCCACGGTTGTAGAGCTCCTTCAGGCCAACTTCGCTGGCCGTCACCACACCAAGATCGGTGATCAGAGCCGTGACAAGCCGCGCCGGGGTGACGTCGAACGCCGGGTTAAAGCCGGCACAACCATCAGGCGTGAGCTGCACACTCACAATTTCACCTGCCGACTCCCCAGCAGTCATACGCCCCTGGATGGAAGTCACTTCCTCAGCAGAACGCGCCTCAATCGGGATCTCTGCCACGCCATCCGCAAGGCGCCAATCGATGGTGGACGTCGGCAGGGCGACATAAAAAGGCACGTTGTTGTCATGGGCCGCCAGAGCCTTGAGATAGGTGCCAACTTTGTTGCAGACATCACCGCAGCGCGTGGTGCGATCCGTGCCAACGATCACAGCATCCACCTGGCCATGCTGCATCAGGTGACCACCTGCGTTGTCCACAATCACGGTGTGAGGAACCCCCTCACGGGCCAACTCATAGGCCGTGAGCGATGCCCCTTGATTGCGCGGCCTGGTCTCATCCACCCAAACATGAATGTTCAGCCCTGCTCGATGGGCTTTATAGATCGGTGCCAACGCCGTTCCCCAGTCAACAGTTGCTAACCAGCCGGCATTGCAATGGGTAAGCACCTGAAAGGGCTCGTTTTGGCGTGCACTCGGTCGCTGCTCGGCCAACCTCCGAAACAGATCGAGGCCATGCTCCCCAATCGCCTCGCACATCGCCACATCTTCATCAGCAATCAGCGCCGCCTCCCGCCGAGCCGCAGCCGCTCGCTCCGCTTCCGGCAACGGTTGCACTAAATCTCGAACCCGTTCCAAAGCCCATAGCAGGTTCACAGCTGTGGGTCGACTGGCATTGAGCTGATCAAAGGCTTGGCTCAATCCAGCATCGCTGGCGTCGTCTTGAAGAGCAAGCATCAAGCCATAGGCGCCGGTCACACCGATTAATGGCGCACCCCGCACCACCATGGTGCTGATCGCATCTGCCGCCTGGTCACAACGCGTCAGCGTTCGAGTGATCAAACGATGGGGCAGAAGGGTTTGATCGATCACACCCACGGAGCGCTGATCGGATTCAAGCCAAATCGTCCGCCAGGCCTGGCCATCAATGTTCATGGTCGAATCAACGGCAAGCGCCGAATGGCTTCTTTCATTCTCTGATGCGCACGATCCTGGAAGTTAATCGGCCAAATCGCGCCAGCGCTCACAGTTGTAGAGGTCACATCGGCTGCTCAAATCGGTCGATATCCAAACCAGTCAGGCACCTGATTCTGACTTTGACCATTCAGCTGGCGATGGAGGTGCACGTAAACACTGTTGTTCCCTGTCAACGACAACTGTTCAATCGCCACGCAATCATCCACAGCACTGAGATCGTCCTTGTGCTGCTCAAGCGCATCCAGCAACCAACGCGTCTTGGCTGCTGATTTAGCGGCTTGCCGCGAAGGAGCTACCACGAGTCCAAAGCGATGCAATTCCGCAAGCGAGTCGGGCTGGTAGCCCCCGAGGTTGACGAACCACAATCTCTGTTCATTGGAAGCAGGCTCCAGCTCAAGGGTGACGCGCCAGCCGTCGATGCAATGCACGGTCATGTAGCTATCGAGATGCAACCCTCGACGGCGACCAAACCACTGACGACGAAGCTCGGGATAGGTGTCCTCGATGCAGTGACCCACCACAAAACGCACATCGTGAAGCTCGATCAAACTTCGATCCGTTCGACCTCCGAGCACCACCAAAAACAGGGTTGGAAGTTCCAAACGCGAGGGGTGGGAAGGGCTCATTCAAGGTGCCATCGTGTGGACCAGATGTGAACCATGCGTGGATCTATTTGAAAGGCAATGGGCCACATACCGAATCCTGGTTGAACGCAACCTGATGGAACATGGTGAAATCAGTGAGGCCACAAGCGCTGGGATCCATCAATGGCTGGCCCAACGAGAGGACCAGACTCAAACCGTTGCCATGGTTGATCTGGGCTGTGGAGACCTCGGGCAGCTAGCGCCCCTGCTCCGCACCCTTCCACTCAAAAAGTACGTCGGTTTAGACCTGACAACAGAAGTTCTACCGCTCGCTCAACGCAATCTGGGATCCGTTCCCTACCCCTGTTTCTGGGAACAGGGCGATCTCCTGAACTGGGCCTGTTCCAGGCCAAACAATCGTGTTGACCTCATCCATTCATCCTTCGCCATACACCATCTCCATCAAGACCAAAAGCTGCTGTTTCTAGAGGGTGCAAGGAAGCACATTGAGACCAATGGACTGTTCATCTGGGCGGACGTCTTCCGTCCCAATCAAGAATCACGATTGGACTACCTCAAAAGATATTGCAAACGAATCAACCAATGGCCTGGCCTCTCTCAGACCCAACGAAACTCCATCTCCCAACACATCCAAACCCATGACTTTCCCCCCAACCGTGATTGGCTCGAGCAGCAAGCGAGAGCCCATGGCTGGTCATTCCGCTGGGCTTGGATCGGTCAACACAATGCTGAGGCTGTAGCCCTGCTTCAACCCATTTAGAGAATCGCTAGCCGTTTTCACGGAAAAACTCGATCACACTCACCAGCTCATCAGCAAAGCGATCGATTTCAGCATGGGTCGTACAAAAACTGAGGCTCGCACGCGCTGAGCCTGTGACTCCGTACAAGCGATGCAGCGGTTGGCAGCAATGGTGACCACTGCGAATACAGACACCGGCCAGATCTAGCATCGCCGCGATGTCATTGGCATGAACACCCTCCACCACAAACGTGGCAAGGGCTCCTCGGCCAGGCTGCTGCTCTGGCGTCGGACCAAGAATGCGCAGGCCGTTAATCGATTGAAGCCGACTAAACAAATGGCTGGTGAGCTCCGCCTCCCACGCCTGAATCGCATCGAGTCCCAGCGTTTGCAAGTAAGTGATAGCAGCGCCCATACCGATCGCCTCACCAATGGCTGGTGTGCCCGCTTCAAACTTGTAGGGAAGTTCCGCCCAGGTGCTGTGATCCAAGAACACCTCCTGGATCATCTCTCCACCACCGAGAAAGGGTGGCATGCCCATCAAGGTTTCTTCCGAAGCCCAGAGAAAACCCATGCCAGTCGGGCCACACAACTTGTGAGACGAGCCCACAAGGAAATCGGCCCCGAGGCTCTGCACTGCAATGGATTTATGAGCCAAACTTTGACAAGCGTCCACCAAAACCTTGGCCCCTACAGCATGAGCCAGGGTTGCAATCTCTTCGATCGGGTTGCAGCAGCCCAGGGTGTTGCTGATGTGGACCAAGCTCAACAAGCGCGTCCTTTCGGTGAGCTGATCCCGCAAGTCCGCCAGATCTAGTGTGCCGTCAGGGGTCACACCCACATGCCGAAGCACGCAACCGGTCCGTTCAGCGAGCAATTGCCAAGGCACCAAGTTGCTGTGGTGCTCCATCACGGTGAGCAGAACCTCATCACCAACCTTCAGCTGGGCATCACCCCAAGTTCGAGCTACAAGATTGATGGCTTCGGTGGCATTGCGCGTGAACACAATCTCTTTCGAGCTCGATGCGCCGATCAAGCCAGCGGTGATTGATCGAGCCGCTTCAAACGACTCAGTGGCACGTGCACTGAGCTGATGGGCACCGCGATGGACATTGGCGTTGTCGGAGCTGTAGTAGTGCTGAATCGCATCGAGCACCACACGCGGCTTCTGACTGGTCGCCGCATGATCCAGATAGATCAGGGGCTGACCAGAACTTGAAGCCTGATCAAGGATCGGGAAGTCGGCACGCACTCGGTCCGCGAGAGTCACGGTGGAGCCACGGGGAAGTGTCGTCATGCCGCCTCCGCCACCTGCAAGCTACCAGCCAACCAGCGCTGGGATGCATCCAGAGGCAAGCGATCCAGCACTTCTTTGCAGTAACCACGCAGCAGCAAAGCTGATGCCGAGGACTGAGTAATCCCGCGGCTGCGCAGGTAAAAGAGTTGATCTTCCTGGAGCTGACTCACGGTGGCCCCATGCGTGCAGCGAACATCATCAGCCACGATTTCCAACTCGGGCTTGGCATCAACACGGGCGCGTCCCGAAAGCAACAAGCTCCTGCTCAGCTGGGAGGCATTCGTGCGCTGCGCTGGCCTTGGCACTTGAATCGCCCCATTGAAGATGCTGTGGGAGCGATCGGCAGCAATCGTTTTTTGCACTTGGTCCAGCGTGCCTTCAGGACCCTCAAAACGCACAGCGGTATGGACCGCAAACTGCTCATCAGCAGCGGTGAGGGAAAGGCCATGAACCGAAGCAGAAGCCTGGCCATCCACCTGCACAACCCTCGGCTCCAGTCGTCCAAATGACCAGCCTTGAGTCACCGACACCAGGGAGTAGTGACTCCTCGTCTCTTGCTCCACGGCGAGATTCGCGAGCAAAGCCTCGCGACCGTCTCCTAAGGCAAGCAACCCGTGGTTCACTTTCGATTCCTGGCCCAGATGAATTTCTAGGAGATGGCTATGGGCCGCCTGGCTCTTAGCCCTGACAACCTGGAGAAATTCGAGCTCTGCATTTTCCTCCACAAGCAACAAAACCCTGGTGGGAACCAACAAGGGTTCGGCCGCAACCATCACCAGCTCAAGTGGTGGAACTTTGCCGCGGATGCGTAACGCCAGAATCTGCTGACTCACTCCGTGATTGAGCTCTACCGGCCAATCCGAAGAGCAGCCACAACGGGACAAGGTGTGACCAAGGGCTTGCTGCAACTCTGCGCCCTCAATCACAGAAATCCCTTCCGGTAACAACATCCCCTGAAGTGGATCCTGACTGCCATCAATCACAAGCCTCAGAACCTGCTCAGGCACGCTCGGCCAGCTATCGGCACTGGAGCGCTGAACCTTTTGATCAACCACTGACAGCTGAAACAAGGCTTCTAAGCGTGAGAGATCAGTGAGCCTCCACGACTCCTGTCTCCTGCTGGGAAAACCCTGCTCTGACAGAGCCAATCGTCCTCGGCGCTGTACCGGCTCGAGCATCCCCGCTGGTGCAGGGAGCTGTGTCAACCAACCCTCGGGCATCGCCATCGTTAGGCCACCCCCTCGGCCGCGAGCTGCTGATCCACCCAGTCGTAACCAGTTTTTTCCAACTCGAGAGCCAACTCCCTCCCTCCGGTTCGCAAGATGCGGCCAGCCCCCATCACGTGAACGTAATCCGGCGTGATCTCATCCAAAAGTCTTTGGTAATGGGTGATCAGCAACGTGCAGTTATCGGGACTCGCCAACTGATTCACGCCTCCAGCCACAATGCGCAAGGCATCGATATCAAGTCCAGAGTCGGTTTCATCGAGGATCGCGACCACTGGATCCAGAAGGGCCATCTGAAGAATTTCGTTGCGCTTTTTCTCACCACCAGAGAAACCTTCATTCACGCTGCGCTCGAGGAATGCAGGGTCCATCTGCACCACCTGCAAGCGCTCACGCACATGATCATCGAAATCAAAGGTGTCGAATTCCTCTTGGCCTTGCTTCTCGCGCCTGGCGTTGGTGGAGACCCGAAGAAACTCGAGATTGCTCACCCCAGGGATCTCAACCGGATATTGAAATCCCAAGAACACTCCAAGGCGTGAGCGCTCTTCAGGCTCCAACTCAAGAAGGTCTCGACCGAGATAGCGCACAGAACCTTCCGTAACGCGATAGGCGGGATGACCCGCCAACACTTTGGACAACGTGCTTTTACCGCTTCCGTTACGCCCCATCACGGCATGAATCTCGCCGGCTTTTACTTGCAGGGTCACCCCATTCAGGATCGGCTTGCCCTCTACGGACGCATGCAGATCGTTAATTTCGAGGAGCGGCTCGGCGTCAGGACGGATCACGTCAGAAGAAAACGAAGAGAGGAACGGGTATGCAAAGTTTGGCGCTGGGATTAACCCACCGAACCCTCAAGTTTGAGGGCAAGGAGTTTGTCGGCTTCAGCCGCAAACTCCATCGGAAGTTGATTAAATACATCCCTGCAGAAACCACTCACCATCATCGAAACAGCTTCTTCAAAGGCAATGCCACGACTTTGCAGATAAAACAATTGATCTTCGGACATGCGACAAGTACTTGCCTCATGTTCGATTGCAGCTTGAGGCTGTTGAGAACGTATATATGGATAGGTATTCGCAGCGGCTTGGTCTCCAATCAACATCGAATCACATTGACTGTAATTGCGAGCACCTTTGGCGTTCGGGCCTACTTGAACAAGACCTCTGTAGCTATTACTTGAATGGCCAGCGCTGATTCCTTTGCTCACGATGGTGGAACGGGTACGTGGCCCTACGTGCACCATCTTTGTTCCAGTATCAGCTTGCTGACGATTATTCGTGAGAGCAACGGAATAAAACTCACCAACCGAATCCGCACCCTGCAACACACAACTTGGATATTTCCAGGTAATCGCTGAACCGGTTTCAACCTGTGTCCAGCTAATGCGACTTCGTGCGCCCCTACATTGACCACGCTTGGTCACAAAATTGTAGATGCCGCCAATACCATTTTCGTCACCTGCGTACCAATTTTGGACCGTGGAATACTTAATCGAAGCATCGTCCAAAACAACAAGTTCGACGACAGCTGCATGCAGCTGATTGGTATCAAACATCGGAGCCGTGCAACCCTCCAAATAGCTCACCGAAGCACCTTCTTCAGCAACGATGAGAGTGCGCTCAAATTGCCCTGTATCTCCGGAATTAATCCTGAAATAAGTAGAGAGCTCCATCGGACACTCCACACCTTTGGGAATGAATACAAAGGATCCATCACTAAAAACAGCAGAGTTCAATGCTGCAAAATAATTGTCATTACTAGGAACAACCGAGCCAAGATACTTCTCAATCAAGTCAGGGTGATCAACCACAGCCTCGCTAAAAGAACAGAACACAACTCCATGTTCTGCCAGCTTTTCTTTGTAAGTGGTTGCGATCGAGACACTATCAAAAACAGCATCGACCGCAACATTGCTCAGCCTTTTTTGTTCGCTGAGAGGAATCCCCAACTTTTCAAAAGTGTCGAGAAGTTTTGGATCAACCTCATCAAGACTTTGCTTTTTTTCTTGCTGCTTGGGTGCAGCGTAATAAACAATATCCTGGTAATCAATTGCTTCATAACCCAACTGAGCCCAATCAGGTTCTTGCAGCTTGAGCCAATGACGATAAGCTTTGAGTCGAAAATCAAGAAGAAATTCCGGCTCGTTCTTCTTCGAAGAAATCAGCCTCACCACCTCTTCGCTGAGACCTTTAGCGATTTTATCTGTTTCGATATCAGTGACAAATCCGTACTTGTACGGCTGACTAACAAGATCTCGTGTGGAGGTGCTGGTCATGGAGGTCAACCCGCTGAGGCGTGAATCGTTTCAGTACTGATGGTTTGATCATCACAGCGGAAGGGATTGTCTTCGGTGAGGAACAACATGCAATGGCAATCTTTTCGCTCTCGCATCGGAACACAGGGACAATTCCAAAAGGCCTGAGACACCTCAGCCTTTTTATCTTCGTAATGGCGACAAGGACAAAGTGCGCCACCTAGCTCGTCTTTGTGCTTGGCAAGACCCTTCAAGACAACAGCCGTGACTCCAGGATCACTACAAAAGTAGGTACCGGTTCGCTGAGCGTACGTTTCAGCAAATTTTCGAATGACCTCAAGACTTTCAGCTGTCGGCTCTGTGCTGCCAGCGGAGGCGTCGGACATTGGGCTCAAGTGGGGAGAGGAAGGACGTATCCAGAAATTAAGACCGGATCTATCCCGACAAAGGATCAGGCTTAGGCCTAAATACGAAACAAAAGGGTTTCGTTTTAAGAGACTAAAGCACTGATCGATTGTCCGGAGCCCCGATCATCCTGCAGGGCCATCCAACCCACGCGCAAAGATCGCTCCAACAGCCCCTCATCCAGCCGAAAGCGGCTGGCAGCTCCCCGGTCGCCACCAGGCATGGCCCACGCAACGCGTATTCAAATGTTCATATGAACAACGCAGTGGCTGGTTTCACCCTCCAATGGAGGCATTCCCGTGGCATCGTGAGTTCAATGACTCCATCTCATGGGAGCTCAAGCTCAGGCCCCCACCCGCGAAACAACACTCACCCTGCTTCTCAGGCAGGGTGAAACGAGTGCCGCGCAATTAGCTGAGACTCTTGGCATCTCAGTTCAGGCCATGCGCCGACATCTCCGCAGCCTTGAGGACGATGAGCTCGTTGAGGCCAGCCCTACAACAGCGGGACCAGGCCGCCCATCCAACCTGTGGCGACTCACTGCAAAGGGGCATCAACATTTTCCTGATGGCAGCGAAAACTTTGCCTTAGGTCTCCTCGAGTCGATGGCAACAACGTTGTCACCGGAAGTCATGGCCGATCTACTACGCCAACAAGCTCTGGAGAAAGCCACCCAGTACCGCCAACACTTGGGCAATGCACCCCTTGAACAGCGCGTCAGAGCACTCGTGAATTTGCGTGTCCAAGAGGGTTACGTCAGCGACATCCAACCAGCCCCGAATGGTCAAGGCTGGTGTATCAATGAATTTCACTGTTCCGTGCAGCGGATTGCTGAGGTCTATCCAGCTGTCTGTGATCAAGAGCTGCAGCTCATCAGGCACACCTTTCCTGACTGCCTGGTGGAGCGGGTGCACTGGCGACTCGAATCAGGACATTCCTGTGGCTTCAGAATCGCCCCGAGACAGGACTGAGGCATGGGTGAACGAACGCTCTTCGGTTCAGGACCCTTATCTCGAGCTGACGCAGATCAGATCGAAGCCACATTGCTTCCCAACCTCGATCGCCATCACCTTCGCCTCTTGGCTCACTGCCTACGCAGTTTTCAAGTGATGGCTGAACCGCGTTCGTCAGGTCCACTTCCCGACCAAAGCTCGATTGAAGAATGGCTCTTACGGCAGCCACAACTCGTCGATGAGCCTCAATTCCGGGACCTGCTGCTCAAGCAATTTCTGGCAGCAGCAAAGCAGCTTGAAGGCTTGGCACGAGACCAAGGTCTCTCTCCATTGGAACTGAGCCTTGGGGGACTGATTGAGGCCAGCATCACGTCCAGCAAATCAAGGCTGGAGGACGAGCAAACAACTCTCCCCTCCTGCGAACATTGGTCATCGGAGACCTCTCCCTCATGAGCTCGGCCATTCCAGACGCGGTCCATTTCTTCCAACAGAGCTGTGGACGCTGGCGATCACACCGCAGTGTTCATCACCTGTTGCACCGACGAGCCGAAGCCGGTGGATCCCTCATCGTGGTGGAAGATCTGGATCCAAACGACCCAAGGCTGAAAACCCTTGCAGAACAACACGGCAAAGCATCAAACACGATTGCCGGAGGTAGTTATGTGCGCTGGAGCGCCTCGATGGCATGGGATCAAAATGAAGATGCCCATGATGGAGAAACGGTATTTGGTTTGATCCCGGATCGCACAGACGGACGCAGCGGCACACTCCTACGCGATTTGGGATACGCCGAAAAAGCACCCGCCACCTCCACATTCAAGATGGATGAACAGGACGCTCTGATCCTCTGCACCAGCTATGAAACCATGACCGTATGGGAACGATTCTGGTTCACAAGTCCAAACGTGAGATTACGTTCCAGCACGGTTGAAGGACTTTCGAACAACGCCTCCTTCTGCATGGAAACTCGCTTGAGCGATGGCGAAGATGACCCAAGTCAGCTCTCAACACCTGGCACCACAAAGCCGACAGAACCCCTGATGGCCCCATTTGGCTGGTGAGACTAAGGAGCTCAACTATTACGGACTGTGAGTGCTGGCCTCCGAGCAAGGGGCTCAACGAACTGGTCTTCTACGATCGCGAACGAAGAATGCTGAAGTTTGCGTGGCCATTCCTCTATTGCAGTACGCACCGATCACCCAAAACGCAAGGGTGGCAGCACTGCGTGTCGCATCCGATGAGGTGCCCCGTTCGAATTCCATGGATATCGCCATGGATGCTGACAACCTGAGCACCGTCATTGAAAGTGCTTACAGGCAGATTTACTTCCATGCCTTCGAGTCAGATCGGGACGTCAACCTTGAGTCCCAGCTGCGTGATGGTCAGATCACTGTTCGAGATTTCGTTCGTGGGCTTTGCCTTTCCGACACGTTCAAGCGAAGCTTCTATGGGATGAACAGCAACTACAAGGTGGTCCGTCACCTTGTCGAAAAGCTGTTGGGTCGTAAAACCAGTGGCAAATCAGAGGAGATCTCTTGGTCGATTCTGATCGCCACCAAAGGGATCGAGGGCATGGTGGACGCCTTACTGGATAGCCAGGAATACCTTGACAACTTTGGTTACGACTCGGTCCCGTTTCAGCGCAACAGGGTGATTCCCGGCAAGGAACTGGGAGATACCCCCTTCAACATCACCAGCCCACGATACGACGAGTACTACCGAGGAATTCTTGGCTTTCCTCAGTTTGTCTATACAAACGCGCTCAAAGCCAAAACCATTCCTGCCCGAGCCAAAATCAAGCGCGGCGGTTTCCCCGAGGATTATCTCCCCTGGGTTGGTGGTCTGGCCAATACAAGTGGGATCAATCCCAAAGGAAGTGTGGATATTGATTACCTCTCCAAGGTTCCCTATCGCAGCATCGGTCGCTGAATTCCAGGAGAAATTCAACACGCAAAAAAGGGGGGCGGCAACCCCCTTTTTTTGTGTGTATAGCTGGTGAGAGACCCCAACTCGGGAGGATCACAACCATGAGCTGGAGTCAGAAGATGCTGACTACAGCAGTCAAACGTGTCTGAAAATTGAAAGTTGGCTGCAAACTGATCCCGAAGAAACTCGGTTGGTTGTCCGTGACGCAAGCCCTCACCTCTCTAGCTCGCCTGACGCTGCGTCAGCTCCGCCAGATGGCCAGTGACTTGGGGGTGACCCTCTATAGCCGCAAGAGCAAAGAAGACCTTGTGAGTGCCATAGCGGATCGCCAAGATCGCCTCGATAGAGACGCCAAGGCGATGGAAGCCGAGCATCACGCTCCCACGATTGCCGAGGCCTCAACACGCGTCGTTTTTCTGCCTAGAGACCCACAATGGGCCTACGTTTTTTGGGAGATATCCGAGGAAGATCGACGGCAAGCTCAATCAGAAGGCGCAGCATTCCTTTGCCTACGTCTCGCAGATGTGACCGGCTTAGAGAGCGGCTCGTCCCATCCCCATACTCTTCAAGAAGTTCCGGTCGACAGCCACAGCACTGAATGGTATTTGCCCGTTCCCCTGTGTGATCGCGACTATCGGGTTGAGCTGGGATACAAGTCAGAAAACAAATGGATCTCCCTTGCCTTTTCTTCGGTAGCCAGAGTGCCTGCTCTGCATCCCAGTGATCAGATCCTTGATCAATTTGTGCCTTTCAGCCTCGAGGCAACCCCTGCAGTGACCCCAGTCGTGCCGACGACAGCACCTGGTCCGGAGCCCGATTCAACCGACAGCAAATTGCACGAGCGTCTCTATCAGAGTGCTACGACCCACTTCCGCAGTCGACGTGTTGGCTCTGAGATTCTTCATGAGAGTGACTCCCTGAGTTCTGGTCAGCGTGGTCTTAATGATTCGGGTGTTGGCCTTTGGGCCAGTGGACGTAACGAATCTGGACTTGGCGGAGTGGCTCCACGGCAACGTTCTTTCTGGCTTGTTGCCGATGCTGAATTAATCGTTTACGGCGCAACCGACCCTTCGGCACGCCTCACGATAGGCAAAGAGGATGTACCTCTTTCGAACGATGGCACGTTCCGCATTCAAGTGCCATTCCGCGATGGCGAGCAGGTTTACGCCATCGAAGCGACTGCTGCAGATGGCGAACAGAAACGGAACATTACGCTAAAGTTTGAGAGAGGAACACCAGAGGACAACAGCAACCCTGCCAGCGAAGCTCGCGCTGAGTGGTTCTAACTCTGAACTCCTCAATGTTGCGCTGGTTTGTTGCGATTACACCCTTGGCAGGTGCGATCGCATTCCCCATCTTGGTACCGGTCACCATGGTCAAGGTTGGGATCGGGGCTGGTGTGGGCGTAGCTCTTGTTCTCAGCACCCTTTGGTTTGTAGCCATGTTGCGGACATCAGAAATGCCTCACTGAGGGTGGAACCCTCAGTTAGAGGTAAGCACACTGCCTTTGAAGTCATCCCAGAAGCCCCTGTCTCTATGGGGCTATGTCGTCATCACCCTCCTCAGCATATTGGCTGGAGGGTGCAGCCAACCTGGTGCAGTTCTTGGTGATCCACCGGCAGAGCCGGCTTTACCGGCTGGGTTTGCAGTGGGCTTTAACCATCACTCAGGACATCGTTATCGCAGCCCGTTGAACGGTCAATGGAGAAATGGAGACGACCTTGAACAGATGCTGATCGAGGCCATCGAGTCCGCACAACAGGAAATTTTAGTGGCGGTTCAAGAACTCTCTCTGCCAGGCATCGCCCAGAGTCTTGTCGCGGCCTCCCAGCAAGGTGTGGAAGTCAAGGTGGTACTGGAAAATCACTACAGCAAGCCCTGGAGCCAACTCCACGACCTTGATCTGAACCGTCATGAACGCCAGCGACTCAAAAGCCTGAGAGCCCTGGCCGATCAAGATCAGAACGGTCTATTAAGCCCAGAGGAAGAACGGCAAAGCGATGCGTTGCTCATCCTTGAACAGGCCAATATCCCCTGGATTGATGACACCGAAGATGGCAGTCAAGGCAGCGGCCTGATGCATCACAAGTTTGTCGTGATCGACAGCAAGCGAGTGATCACCGGAAGCGCAAATTTCACCAGCTCAGGCCTGCATGGTGATGCTGGAGCAACACAAACCCGAGGAAATATCAACCATCTCCTCAGCATTCAAAGCTCAACGCTTGCGTCTTTATTCAGAGATGAATTTGCCCGGATGTGGGGAGATGGACCTGGAAGATCCAGCGACAGTCGCTTTGGACGAGGAAAAGACTCACAACCCCTGAAAACCATCAAGGTGGGCTCCGTCATCCTCCAAGTGCTTTTCCCCCCTCATTCCAAAACAACTCAAGGCCATGGTCTTGATATCATTGAAGATCAATTAAGCAGCGCGAACAAGACAATCGACCTGGCCTTATTTGTCTTTTCTGCGCAGCAACTCACGACCCAACTTGCAGAACGAATCGCAGCTGGAGTGAAGATACGCCTCCTTGCTGATCCTGGATTTGCCAGCCGCTCCTTTTCAGAAGTGCTTGATCTCCTTGGCGTCGCCCTGCCTGATCGCTTCTGCAAATTAGAGAAAGGCAATCAACCATTAACCACTCCCATGAAGGGCATCGGCACCCCACGCCTCGCGCGCGGCGACAAGCTCCATCACAAGTTCGCCGTGATCGACAACAAAACCGTGATCACTGGATCCTTGAACTGGAGCCCGTCCGCTGCGCACACCAACGACGAAACCCTTTTAGTGATCCACTCACGCCAACTCGCCAAACATTTCACGCGTGAGATGGATCGGATGTGGCGGGGAGCGGAGCTGGGGATCACACCACGGATTCAGCGGAAACTCGACCACCAACGGATCCGCTGCGGCGCCGGGGTGGAGAGAATTTAAGAGATGAGCAGAGTGACTTGTATTCTGGCTTGGGAGTTGTCAACTCTGTTTCACCTATATACAACGGATCACTGCTACTCCCGAAACATCGACTGTTAGGCATCTGCAGAATCGCTACTCCATCCCTATTCACAACAACAATCTTGGGACAAAGGTATGACCCTTTACCTGATATCCAGAGATCTTGGCTCTGACAAACTTCTCTTCACGAAAAGCCGAATCAACATTACAGACATTGCAACAGAATCATGTATGAGGCAATTATTGAGACAGCCAATTAAACTCCAAAAATTAATTAAAAAATTCAAATTTAACCGCGCAAACAATAAAAGTCACAAGGCCGCCTTGCAAGATGGAAATCAAATCATTATTAGCAATACATGAATATCACCTATAAAGAAAGAGCATCAGATCAAACAATTCTCTCAAGAAGCTCCTTCGATTCTTCGAAAACCTTGAGCGCAGAATGTAGGCCTACATTGGTAGCATCAGTGAGTGTATCAATCATTTCGAAGGTGTCACTAACTGACTCAGCTGACGATGACACTTGATCAGCGATGTCGCTAAAAGAGCTTGCGAGCTCGTTTGCTGTCTCAATTAAATCAGAGATTTGCTCATCGTAACTTGAATTCATGGACTCTACTGCATTAGCAACGCTATCCTCCATCGCCCCCCCCAATTCCTCTAGACCATCCTTTAAAAAGAGGCTAGTGTCTTCTGATTTAGAAGCAAACTCGGAAGACTGCTCAGCTATTAGTTCAATCTTACCGTCTTCAACGAGTTCCCCAAATACAGAAGCTTCACCTTCAAGTTTGCTGGGAATATCAGACAACAAAGAGACAACCTTATCTGAAATTTCTCCAGTCAACTCGTTCGCACTCACGGTAGAATGATCACTAAGATTGATATATCCTTCCAAGAGTGAAGCGTTGTTAGAGCTAATATCTTGCCATGATGACGCCTGATCAGATCTTATAGTTTGTATTAGTTCGCCGGATTCTTCAGCATGAGTTTTAGCTGCCTCAATTTGTTCAGCAAACGAGCTGCGAATATTCTCGAGTGTATCAAGAGTTTTTGAACAGTTTTCCCCGAAACCATCTAAGCGATTGGATATGTCATTTCCCAGCTCTTCAATTCTTTCTAAAGCAAGCCGGACAGAATCTTCAAGATCACTAAAACTAGAATTAAATCCCTCAAAGCTACCATCTGTGCTTTCTGAAATACTTTGGAGGTTGGCATCTAATTCGTCGATTTCCCTCAAGCAATCAGAAGACTTTTCGGCAAGCTCAATGGCAATAGTTTCAAATTCTGAATTTGACATGATAAAAATTGGACGAGAAGTTTAGACGATAGCCAAGAAGTTACTTAAACATACTTGGGAGGCTGTCATAAAGGCTAGTGACAGAATCAACAAGCGGCTCGAGCTCTCCAACGACCTCTTCTACAAGCCCGCGAATTACGTCAGATTCATCTTTTTTAGAGATCATGTCTGAACCAGCACGAGTTATCCCATCTGTAAGCGTATTTACGCATTCTTTGACAATCGAATCTATCTCCTCCGTGATTTTAGATTTGAAATCAGAAGAAATCTCTTCGAGTTTTTCCGACACTTTCTCGCTAGCAAGGTTGGTGAGAACATCAATAAATAACTCACTGCTACTTTCACCATCTGAATTAAAGAGGTCAAGAAATGAGCTCACGTCATCAGCGACACCATTAATTGCATCGTCTAAAAGCTTATGAGATTGGTCAATCTGGCCTTGTGAAGCCTTAATCACTGCCTCAAAATGTCCGGATTGCTCATCCAAGTCAACCTTAACCTTTTGGAAGAGCTCGTTATAAGTATCAAAAGATTTTTGCAGATCAGAAGAGTGACTAACGGCAGAATCCCTATTGTCAACAATTTCGCTCAACCGCTGTGTAAGGGATTCGTGCAATTGAGAGGCATCCTGCCTTATGGTATCAACTGAAACTTGGAGATCACTCGAGCTGCTTTCAATAAGACTATTAAGTTCATCAAAAGATGATTCTAATGAATCAATTAAATCCTTGGATTCATTAACTTTGGAGTCTATTTTAGACTCCATGTCCGCAGCCTTATCACGAAGAGAAGCAATAAGGGACTCAGCAAGATCCTTTTTGGCATCAATTTCATCTTGATATTCAGAAATCTTGTTTTGAATCGAGGCAATAGTATTGGCTGATTCCTTAATCTGATTTGGAAGCTCTGAAGCAGCTTGGGTGATGGACTGAACTGATTGAGCGAGTGTCATGGGTCTATAGAATAATCAGGATCAATTGAAATTGGAGTATTTAGCAGACAATATCAAGACCATCATTGATTGTTTCCAACACTTCTCCAACTGTTTTCATGGCAGGAAATATTGGTGCCATGACTGCACTAACCGATGAGCCTGCTGCCATCGTGACCATCGTTGTTCCTAATTCTACTAATAGAGCGTCCAAAGTATTTTCCAACGCCTCTTGAAAGGAATCACGCAACTGCTGTTGGATATCATCGTTTAAGCCTGATACAGAATCACTAACAAATGTTGCAAAATTATCTATCATCTCTTCGCCAGCTGATGTACAAGACTCATCAAAATTGTTAAGCCCATCCTTAAGTTGAGTGGAAAGATTTAAAAGAGGTTCTTCAATCAGACTAGTTTGTTTGTCTGTTAAAGCAGCGATAGCCGTGTCATAAGCCGAGCCTGAAGAAGTTCTAAGTGAATCTAGAAAATCCTGGACAAACGCATCAAAATTTGATGATATTTTGTTCATCAGATTGATCAAATCATCGTTGGCTTCCGTGGCTGTTGAATGAATTACATTGACACCATCTGAGAGCAAAGAAATCGCTGACAAAGTATTTTCAATGGATACATTTGTCTCATCTCGAAATTGCTCAATAATTGCAATGATTTCGTTAAACGAAGTGGTATATTCACTTTCTTGAGCACTTAACAAAGCCTGGGTATTAGATATTAAAGCTGTTGCATTGTCAAAATTATCGCTTAATTTAGACTTGCCAGCTTCAATCGACGTATCAAATCTCTCCATTGCTTGGTGAAAATTGCTGGATAGGGATTCACTATCTGAATGAAATTTGGAGAGTGACTCGAGCAAGATATTATATTTGTCACGCAGGGCTTGATTTATGCCGTCCTGATTCGACTCTGTTTCATTCAGATCATTTAAAGCACTTTCAAGCAAGTCATCAGAATTATCAAGTATAGCTCCAAGTTCATTCAGCTTTTGTGTAGAATCCTCAAGGTCTGATGCATATCCAGAAAGGTCAATAGTCATGATTTAGATCCTAAGTCCATTAAATTGTGAGTTAAAAACTAGGCAATAAGTTCAATGACAGGCTTTATTTCATCGTAAATGTCTTGTACCTTTTCGGTAAATCCGAGAACTTCCTCAATCTTGGAAGTGTATTGCGCTATGTCATCAAGGCCAAGTTCTTTAAGTGTTTCAGTAGCTTCCTTCCACGAAGAGCCACCTTCCGTGATTTGATTAACGATATCTAAGCCAATTATCGATTCAATAGTTGACAATTTTTCTTGATGAAGAGACTTAATACTATCAAGAAGGTCCTCGCTAAGCGATTTGGCTGCCTCCATCATTGAGGTAAGCTTTTGAGTTAACTCGTCTGTCCTCGTTGTCAAAAGGTTCTTAAGTCCCGATAGATTTTCGACCGATTCATCAAAACCAACCGTAGTTTTCTCAATTGTTGACACGATAGAAGTGTTAATGGTTTCTTTATCTTGATCCATTGTAGAAATAGTGTCATTAAAACTACGCTCAAGCTCCTTGACGCGCTCAAGATAATCTGAGGAAGATGTAATAGCAATTTGAGATGCATTTTCAGTAGACTGGGAGCTAGTGGTCATCACTTCGGAGTAAGCAGTTAGCTTAGAATTAATTCCTTCTTCGATAGATTCAATCTTTGCGGCAAAATCAGACAACCTTTCATCTAACTCAGTGATTTTGCTGTTTGTAGTAGCTCCTAGTGACTCTATTCGCTGCGCTAGTTGGTTGACTAATATTTGATTTTGGCTCATGCTTTCCTTTGCACTTTCTGTTGACTCAGTGATAATATCTAAAGCTGCATTCATGGTTATCTTATGCTCCTCAATTCCCTTAGAATAAGAGTCCATGCTATTATTAAGTTTCATCATCTTGTCCTGAGTTTGCTGGATCAATGCATCAAGGTCCATAGCAAGAACAATTCATATTGAAACCATTAGCAACATCCACCAAGAAGGATGGCAGGCTTTATACTTCTTAACCAAAGGCCAATTGCTCCTGTGGCCAATAAATATCAATCTAAGACACAAAAACCATTATCTTCATTAGCAGTGTCTCCTGAGGGCAGGAGTGCAATCACTAAGTATTGCTCAACGTTTAAAACTACAAAAAACAAATAAAGAGCCGCCAACTCGGAAGTTAAAGAATAAGCAACCGATTTGGGTTGAGATGGTTAAATTAGCCGATTTAATGCATGAAACCCAGTTGAGTTCAGTCTATTAATGATTTCGAGACTTGGCTTAGCTTGTTAACACCACCTCAGAACAAAAGTCGGATTCTCACCCTTAAAGAACTATATGGATTGTTTTTTTCAGCAAGGACAAGCTGAAAATGGTTTGACGGCTGGTGTGTCGCTCTAAGGTACTTACTACCTAACATATCTGAAGAAAAGCTCAAAAAGCCGAGCTACCTAGCCTCAGTTATGCCTTTACAGGGTACCAATCATAATTAGTGCGAGTCGATATCAATACAAAGGATTGGGATCTCTGTGGTTGCGAACCGCGATCGCTAGTGACACATCATCACCACTACCTTCAGCAGAAATTTGTGCTAAACCAGTATGTATTTCGTTCATATCGTGAAGTTCCGCCACGCCAGCACAAAGCTGCAGGTAGTCGTCATCAGTGGCGCAGGATTTACGCACTCCATCTGTGCTGAGTATGAGTGCTTGTAGTGGATCGTAGGCATCTAGACGATGCAGCTGAGCTCGCCCTGACCAGCGATGTTGATCCATTGCACTGCAGAGACTTTCGGTCGCTTCACTAAGTTCCAGTTCAGATATGGTTTCCTGGCTGAGAATGATAGATGCACCACTACGTTCAACCGCGGCAAGATCCCAATCGCCAACTCCCGTGGTTCCCCACCAACCCGGAGCAAGCAGCACTAAGCCAATCGTGCATCCATACGTAAGAGACTTAAACGGTTGGTTCAACGGCGTGCGCTTTTGCCAGTCTGCTTCAATTACGTCTAGCCAAGATCTCTGTATAGCTTCAGGGAGATCAAGCTGAAGCAAACGTAGCCATCTCTCTACAGCAGTAAGAGGGGTCTGTTGCAAATGCTTAGCAACCACCTGCTGTGCAGTAGCACATGCCAATGCACTGCCTACATGGCTAAGCCAATAGCGGCTACCGCCGTGGCCGTCAGAAACAACCATCATTTGGAACTGGTCGACGCCAGCCTGGAGAGTGCAACAAAGTGAGGAATCTTGGCAGGGCTTACCCTGACGCTTGTGAGCAGAACCAATCACAGTGCATGCTCGAGTTTGTAACCATCCTGAACTCACCACATTAAGGGGCCGACGTCATCGATCGATTTGTTGAGTTCTGGTGGCAGGTCTGGGAGCCGGATGTTGGCATCCGATTCTGGGCCGGCTGGCGACAAACGTGTGGTTGGCATCGATGTAGCCCCCACCACACATGTCGAGGCCCACTGAAGGTATTGAGAGAGCGTAGTAGCGTTGCTCGCCTGCAACGGCCGGCGGCCTGAGCGCTCATCGCCAGCAGGTGCAGGTCCAATGAATTGCTGCAGCACTTCGAGGTCGGCATCGTGACCCATTGCGATCGCGAGGCGTACTGCTTTTTGAGCCCAAGGCAAGTGCATTAACTGAGAAAGTCCTGCTTCAAAGTCGTCGGTAGGTTGACCATCGGAAATCAAAACCAGCACCGGTGGTAAAGCCCGCTCATCCATTGGCGGAGATTGCAAAACACTGGCTACCAGACCAAGGGCGGCGCCCATGGCCGTTGTACCACCCGCCTCAAGATCCTGCCATTGAAGATTCTGAACCGGTGTGGCGTCTTCTAAATGCCAGGCTGCCTGATCTGCGAAACATACAACACGCACCAAAATTTTCGCTTCTGGGTTCTCATTTGCCACCTCAGACATGGAAGGCAGTGATTGGCGGATTGCCTGATTCAATGCCTGCATTTTTCCCTGAGCCTCCATTGAACCGGAGCAGTCGCATATATAGATGAAATGTAATGGCCGACTGCTAAGGCGAACTTTAGGGAAAGGCATGATTTAAGGGCAAATTACCAAAACAGTTCCCATGTGACTATCAAGACGATGAGTAGAAGCGAGATTAGAGGTTTTTCCAGGCTCTAGTGAAATTTGTTGACCATTTATTAAGCTTACCTGCCAAGGATGGCGACTAAGATTTTTGAGGCCGAGCAAGCTGGGAACACTCGGATGTGGAACAATTACGGCAATAGGGTGATCAATAGTTTCTCCTGATAAGACATCAAAATGATGCGGATGCAATTCATTTCCAGCCGAAGCATAAACGACTCCATGCGGCAACTTTAAAAGCGTTGGATTAGGCAATGATCCTCTACAACTCCAACAAATCATCTCTTCTTCAGCGTCACAGAAGACCTCCTGACCACAGTGAGGGCACAATTGTCGTTGATCGAGGCACTGGGCTAAAGCCTGCTTCCACTGACCAGTTAATGAACGTTGTTCAGGTTGGCGCAGCCCAAGTGACAAGCTACGTTCAAACAACTTCTGAATAATGCGAGGATAAATAGGCCAGGTGATGAGAGCAGCAATATGTTCAATAGGATCAGGTCGATTGCTCGCATTAATGGGATCAAAGATAAAAAGTGCCTCTTCGGCATAAAGACACCGCCTGGCCGGTTCGTCTAAACAACGGATCTCTAGCTCGCGGGCACCACGAAAGGGATCATGCCGTGTGAGCAAACGAAACAGAAGAACGGCTAACGAGAACAAATCACTACTGGCACCGGGAAGAGCTTTCCCCAAAAGAACCTCTGGCGCAATAAACCCGGGGGTACCTAAAATTGTGCCATGCCGCTGTCCATCAATATCAACATTGTCGTTGTCACAAATCAAAATCCGTCCGGTACTCGGCTCAAGAAATATATTTCCGAGAGAAATATCCTTGTAACAAAGTCCTTTCAGATGCAGCTGATGAAAAGCCTCTGCCAAGCGAAAGCAGGCCTTAAGGACATTCTGCAGACTGATTTCTAAATCACCAACAGCGTGCAAGTGGGATCCGACGAAGCTGGGAGGTCTCAACGGCATCAAATAACCAATTCCACAAAAATCATTATTCTGCGATTCCAATGTTGCTAGTGGCCAAAGGAAATCAGCATTTGGTGAACCAAACCTAATGCTTTGGCGCAAGCGTGAATGCAATCCAGGGTCTCTAGCGATACAGCTGGGGAAATACCATTTCAAGGCAAGCAGTTGACCGCTGCTAGCCTTGTCTAATTCAACGACATAAACTTGACCTTGGCTTCCAGAACCTATTCCCTTTAATATACGTAGTGGTGTGTCTAGACCCTTGAATTTTAAACATGGTCCTCGAGGCAACAACCAGGTCATTGCATACTGTCCTCCTGAATCTCACCAATGAAAGAGTATAAGCCAGCAATCATATAGGGATTAAGTTGAGGAAAGCCCGCCATGGGGAGCGGATAACCCTTGAGAAACAATTCATAAGTGATGGATGCAAACTTTATTTAACTAAAACTGCAAAGCCTGTCAGGCCAAGCAGAGACGGAGACAACAACAGCATGAAAGCTGGCAGAACGGCAATTAAGTGAAAACGCTCTAAGATGAAAAAATCATGAAGAGCCGTAAAAACGGAGCCACACAACCAATCAAAATCCGAAATTACCAACAGACTAATAATTTTTAGGCTGAATTGAAGTTAAAGCATAAGGGTGTATGCGATAAGTCACTCAAGGAGAAGGGGTGATAAACGAAAAAATGGGATGTATAATTACACAGTTGATCGATCAATAATTACTGCGCCAATTTGCAAGAGAGGGCAGACCTCGCTGGAACATAAGATACAATCAAACTGCTTTAAAGATAACATCATCCCAGCAACACCAAAAGCACAAACACTTGCAACAAAGAAGACCATTCAAAGCCCTAAGAATTGCATGGACGTACGATAAGATGTCTAAAAATATAAGTGCACATGGTGACCAAAATGAGCAACAAAAGTGAGCCTATAGACGAGACAAGCAATGGCCTATGAATGATACCAGACAACCATAGATAGACTTACGATACTAGACGATTAAGCTATAAACTGCACAACGAATCAAGGAAGTTCTTGTCACCTTCATCGCATAAATTTCCGCCATGTGATTGTTCAGGCTTTTCAGCATCTCCAGAATCAGTTGAGTTCCCTCTAGAGGGATCATCAGACAAACTACTATTCTTAATACATTCATCGTATGCAGTATTATTTATAATTCCCAGCGCTCTGCACCTGAAAGAAGGATAATAATTCCAAGCGAAAATAGTTACAGACAATGCAACCCCAGATCCCAATATCAGGATTCTCTTGTTAATACGAGCCAAAGCTTTGTTTATTATTCTGGGTAATGATTGACTGTTTCGCTGATTAATAGATATTTCGCCCGTAGTATCAGCGAGGATTTGAGAAGGACCCTCAATCTTATAGCTAGAATGATCGGCTGTATCAATTGAATCAACACTGTCTTGGCTCTTTTTGTCAGAGGATCGCGAATCCTCACTTATCTCCAAGTACCCGTTTAATACTTGACTGATCTGATTGACTATATCATCTCTATAGTATGTTTGAAATTCTTCTAAAAGGCTGTCCCTCAATAAAGTCGAATGAGATTGACCATTTTTAAAATCATATTCAAGCAATCGCTGGTTCCCAAAAAGATCCCTTAACGGAGCCAAAAGCCTCTCGTTATCACCTATATAATCGGCCAATGCTGACTGCATAACAGATCTAATATCAATTCGTGAGCCTATTGTCAAACGAAAAGACTTGAGTCGTGCCCCAATATCTGCAAGGGATAAGTCAGACTTCGAAGACACTGAAATCTATATTTTTACGAACACTAATTGTATTTCGTTTGCTTGTCAACCGCATACACAAAAAATCATGAGGCATGTCTTAAAATTCAATCCCTTTCCATAAGGCAACATTGACTTGTCAGTTTATCCAACGATCTCTATCACAATCGCAGGGGTAATCATATTTTATACGTTGATCAGCCCAGCCCTGAATATTTAATTACAAAACGAACATATACAAGTCCATCAATAAGACTAGAGCGCCGCGAAGGAATGAGAACATTGTGGACATAGTTACAAAATGCCGTTATTTATAAAAAGCGCTTGAAACGTAAGGGTTAATGGCAATACTGAGAAATTTTCAAAATTTCAACTGATGCAAGCAAATACTCAACTGGATAGAGACAAGCATAGAAATAAAAGCTGCAACTCATCCAACAATCACTTGTGAAGCCATTGATCAATGGGCGATATAAATCACTATTAACAATAGAAAAAGCGTCTCATAAAAACAAGACTATAGGACAGCACTAAGCACACGACAGCAATCATTGGTCATATTAGTTGCTCAATATGGATAAATATCACTGGGTTTAACCAATATTTTCTATTTAATCGATAGGCCCAATAGAGTTAAACCTTTAAAGCGCCTGGAGCTTAAGCTAAAGCCTGATCAGAAAACTACAATAGTTTTCTTGAGCCAATATATTCTTACACAAAGGAATTTCCCTTGAAGACAAGGTGTTGCAAAAACTTTTTATCATAGTTAATATTTATCGTCAATCTCAGTTTTCTCAAAGTCAGAGTTTCATTATTACCAGCACCATGAACCAAAGAAAAGCGGAAAACAAGTTAAACCCATTAATGAAGATAAAATTGTGATAATTGACTATAATTGGCAGAGACCTTCAGGGGGATAGCAGTGGAAGGCAATTTCTTTGCTGAATTAACAAAGTCAAACGGTAGACTTCTGAAGAAACTTAACAATAGCGCCGAGCAAGTCTCAATTGGAACCAGCATTGATTGCGATATCATTATTGATAAAAATATCTATCCAACAGTTTCCAGGGTGCAATCGTTTATTAGAATCATTAAAGAAAGTGAGACAATTACAGCTTATATTTTCGATGCAGATTCACGAAATGGGACATATGTGAACGATTTGCGAGTAACAAACAAACAGGAGCTGAAAGATGGAGATAAAATCAGTCTTAGCAAACATATCCATGCATGCGAACTTAATTTTAACTACCTCAACACTGAAGATCAGATTCTGAAGCCTCTGGAAAACTACTACCCAGACAGTAATAAGAAAGACGCTAGAGGATCATCTCCTGTGAAGCTTAAAGAAACAACTCAGAAGGAAAGTACTAAAAGTAATACAAGTCGGCTTCAAAAGAATGCTCCAATCAATCTCAATTCAATGCTAGCAGAGACTAATAAAATGAAAAACAATCACGAAAAACTAGTAAAATCAGATAAAATTGAAAACACAGAAGTTGATGAAAAACAAATAATTTCACAGGGCAATGCGCTTATAATGGACATAAGCAACGAAACAGTACAAAGCAATCCAAAGCAGACGAATATCAGTATCAGAAAGACATCTCAAGACTCAATAGACATAAATAATACTATTCATAACTCCCAAAAACCGTTAGAATTTGATAGTGATCGAGACGATAATGATAGTTTGTTTGTTATTTCAGAAGGTCTAATCGACGCAAAGTCAATAGCTGTCGACTCCCAGGCTTCTCAGATTGCATACTGCTCAGACAATGGATATTTAAATTTGCAAAAATTTGGACAATCAGAACCTTTTGCTCATACGGATTTGGGTCAAGCTTCTACGGCAATACGATTTTCAAAGATTGGAGAATTAATTGCAATCGCAATGCAAAATAAAGATATAGCTATCTGGGATATCAGTCTAAGAAACAAAATAAGTGTGCTACAGGGTCATAAATTACGTATCACGGATATTTCATTTAGCCCTAATTCAAACAACTTGGTAAGCTGTAGCTTGGATAAGACAATTCGCTGTTGGGATATACGCTCTGGAAAAGAGCAGAAAGTAATACGTACTAAGGGTCTTGGGGCTACAGCTATTGACTATATTCAAAATGGTACAAAAATAATTTCTGGAGGAAAAGATCGAGTCCTTAGGTTATGGGATTATAATAGTATGGAGGAAGCGCGTCAATTAAGCGCTAACAAGATAAATGCCGGAATCGAGAAGATTTGTTGCTTAGATCAAAGGAATGAGATTCTTGTTGCAACGGCAGATCATATTATTCACAAACAATCACTTAAGGCCATTGGCATAGACTTGAGCAGTGTGAATTATCCAAGACAAAAATCGATACTTTCAATATGCAATAGTGGTAAGCTCTTAAGTCTACTTGATGCAACTGGCCGGCTACAAGGATGGAATATTAATTGTTGATATTAGACTTATGGATGTCTTCCATGATCTGAGTCAGTGCATCTAACTGACGACTCATTTTTTTTATATCTATCCTGGTTAGTTTATGATCAGAATCTGCCGAAAGTAAACCATCTGAGCCTATATCTACAGTGCTCTTTTGGTGTGAGGAGATATTTGAGGATGTTGCCAATCGACCTTTGAAAAGTTCCTTATGTTGAACAATCTCAGCCAGCAGATATGATCGAATCTCATCAATACGAATTTTCATATATGTGATATAATAATTTCTAACTTCTTTCTTGAGTTTTCCTAGAGACTCTTCGCATTTTTGGTCAAGCTCTGAATTATAAGTAAAAAACATTAGGATAAGAATTAAGGGTAAAATTATAGGAAGCGCTTCTTTTTTTACATTGTCAAAGTTAAACAAACCCGCAATTATTGAAATAATTCCAACTGAGGCTAGGACCTGGCTTCTTAATTGTTTCCAGATATAGCCCGGAAAGTTCGGGAAGAGGATGTAAGTAGAAGTAACGGGAGGAGCCACATCTGTTTGCAAGATCTTACTAAGATCAAAAGAAAGATTAGGAGTTGTTGACTGTTTTTCATCATTAGCAATGTAAACATTTTTTTCGGTGCTTTGAAACGCTTCGGAATAAAGACCCTTAAGGCTGTCACTATCATTCTCTTTACCAAGCAAAACTGCATCTAGAGTTGAAGTACACCAATTCATAAGATGACCATGGCACCAATCAAGCATATGGTTATGAAGATATTCAGTATCCGGTTCATTCTTATGCTGTGCTAAATAAATAATCAATTTATTTCCATTGCGCTTCCTAATTTGTGTCAATCCTGAAAGTTCGCGATCTACGGATCTCCTCAATGCATTTGGGGAATATTCATCAAGAAATGTCTCTTTCCCTTCCTCTAATGAACTCTTAAGCGTTTCAATAAAATTATCATAACGAGACACAAAATCAGAACCAAAAGAATTAGCTGCCCCTTGGACTTTGGTCAGTTTAGGATCGTCAGAATTAGTATTCATACTCCTCTCATTCTCTAAGTGAGCATCTAAAGTCTCCTCATACAACTTGTGTAGGCTAGAAGTAATCCAGTAAATAGAGCGGGAAATGGAGTTCAACCAATCTTGGTCATTGCTAGACCCTCTAATTACATTGATACACTCATCGTATTCAGGCTGAGCCGCTGGAACCAGCATTGTCGTCCCATCAGAAGGAACAAAGGGTGACAAGTAAAGAGGGAAGAAAGAAATCATCGGACTAAGTTCAGCAATATAAGAGCTGAGCTCCGAAACATGATCATTACCAGCAGTCAATATAGAACAATTAACAACTACTATAAAGTTAGAAGCTGAACATGAAGACAATAGATATTCAATTAGCTTTAGCACAGATTCGTGATCACTATCTGACAATAAAAGCAAAGCTGTTGTCACAGCTATGGAATAATGGGAAACATCAGGGCACTCTATATACTTTGTGTTTCTATTATTAATAACATTAAGACTGGCAGAGCCATTCATAGGAGCATGAGCTCCTAAAGTTATTTCATCATTGGCTGTGAATTGTATCCATTGATTTTGCTGACACTTTTTATTGTTGACAAAAGTCCCATTAAGGCTCCCCAGATCTCGCAAAAATGTATCATTCTGGGAATTAATTTTAACTTCCGCATGAATTCCGCTTATTAGCGTCAAGTATTTGTCTACAGCCAACGAGCACTTTTGCTTATTTCTACCAATGGTTTGAACAGAACCTGGAACCAAATCAAGCCTTTTTGACTCATAAACCCCTTCCGAGTTCACAAATTTAATATACATTTCTACTGAATTATCAATCCTTAGGTGACTTAACCTGTCGTCATCAATCTTGATGTCGAACTCATTGATTTGATTCGACGCAAGCAAGTCCTTTAACAAAGCATATTCATCTTCTGATTGTGCGCGCAACAACAGAGACCGGGATCGTTCTGTGAGGCAATTTTTGCACAAAGACAAATCGTCAATGGTTAAATCGAGAAATTGCTTTATTGGCGAATCGTTGACTATTTTCTCTAATTTGACAAGCAACCTTTCGAGTCTACGTGTGACCTTGGCAGTGTCATCCATGTCGCGATTATTCTCCAGGACATTCATCGTTATTTTTCAATTTTAATTGGCCTGCAAGCCTTGTCAACACAAGCGATGATGTTACAGAGTAATATACTTTTAGAGCAGTTAAAGATTTCTCGGTGATCACAAGTAACAGGCGGGAGAACTCATTTAATGGAGCATATTATTGCCTTATAATTAATACTGGGTGATGCCCAATGGAGGCCTAAATCTGTTTTTATCGGACATCTTATTACACCCAGGGGTATTGGATGTATTCAAGTTATCGAATAAATAACACAGTGGTAATAACAATCATAGTTCTACTTAAGGCCTGCCAAAGCCTTTAGGATCTCTTCCTTTCCTAGGGATCTTACTTCAGGCTTCTTGTTGGTGTCTTAATTACCACTCAAATAATCATTTTGTTCTTCGGTTGATCACTTCGGGGCGTGCTGAGGGGCATAGATTGCCTCGATGATGCCAACCACCTCAGTTTCATTCACTGCAAAAAGGATCGAAGCTCATGCATGATCATCCGTGTAGATCCAAACCTCAGAACAGTTCTACAAGTATGGATGCTGGTGCCTGCTTCGTTTACTCCATCAACTGTTTGAGTGCCTCCAGCAGATCAAGATCTTTCCCATCCACCAGAGGGCAATAGCCGTTCAACGTTGCATCAAAATCAGCCCACTGAAAATCCCTGCAGATCTTCGCTGAGATCGACACTGCTCGTGCTCTGGCAACGAGGGCATCAAACCTGCCCAAGCTGTTGACGAAGTGATCTTGACCGTCCAGAAGGACCCTTACCTGTAAAGCACCATTGTTGTTCCGGAGGGCTGATGCTTTTCTCAAGATCCATCTCATCACTGGGATCTGGCTTAAAGCCGGCCCTAGGCATATGCCAAGATCACTTAGTTTTCTGCAGCTCTATCGCATCTCGGACAATCCACTTCGTGAGATTGGCTTGGGCTCTGGCTTTGAGTGCCTGAGGGTGGCTGAGAACCAAGGCAAAAAAAGGCGCGGCGACAAGCTGCATCAAAGAGTGCGACGGAATGATTCTCAACTTCATTTTTACTTCCCAGGCATTTTTTGTTTTTTTAGGTAAAAATAGCTTTTGCCGTATAAATAGCATTTGGTGGTAGAGGCCTTTTCTAAATCACCTCTAATGTCAATCGGTGCGATTTCTTTGATGCCACAATGGGCACTTGCGTAATCACCAATCTCTAATGCATGCTCAATGTGTTCTGGTTTTATTTTGCGCGATGGATTGCTCATATCCCAAAAGCCCTCGCTGCTAACCACTTCTATGCCGTCAATTACCGTGCTACAGATTCCATCCGAAATGCAATGTAGTTTTACATTATTTACCCTGCCAGTGACCTTTAATTCAAAAATAAATTCAGGCTCTGTTTTGGCATTGACTTCATGTTCTAAGCCAGAGCGCGTAAACCAAAATTTTCTTTCGGTTGGAGCATAAATGTTGTCATCAATTTTTTTAAGTCTTAGCTTGTATGTATTGCCAGAAATTGGGAATGCTGACCTAGTGCCTCCGGGTGGCGCAAATTCCCTACCCCATGAACAATAAGTTTTAGATAACCCATAGTTTTTCATCAGTGGGTTGCTGCGCCCACGGCCCGAGCAATAATAATCCATGGGATTATATGATGGCAATATAGTTATTATCCGATTATCATTAGGCATGGGAAGCTCAACGACTAATTGAGTGTATGTTTTGCTGCCATCAATATATTGAGTCAACTGCAATATTTTGGCATTGGAAATTAGGTCGGATTTTTCTTCTATTCTTTGTATTGCTTCCTTCTCGACTATTTCTTGCAGCCATGGCGCAATAGCGGAATATGAACTAACGGGAGTCAAAAAGACCGCGACTAGCGAAGTAATTATTTTGCCCTTCACGAATTGCGCTCAATTGGTAGATAATATAATTGGATAGCCTGCGGTGCGCTTGATCTTCATGCGGCCTTAACATGCCGACTAAATCCTCAAAGAGATTGCCACTTCCTTTAGCGATATGAGCTTTGAGCTGAATCCCGATCGCTGTTAATTACAAGAGACTGATAGTGCAGGGAATACTTACCTGGGCATCCAGTCCCTATATTGAAATAGGCGAAATCCGCAGTTGTGGATTATTTGATTTGATTGAATTAGCACCTACAGGTGACAGCGTTTGACGCAGAATCCTCCTGCCTGTCAACACTGAAATAATGCTTCGGTGTTTCGATGAGTCAAACTTTTTTCATGTTTGGAACCCCTCGTTTCGATAGCTGTTAGCTGTGCCCTTATCGTCAACACTACAAGGCTAAACTTTAAGGATGCAAAGTCATCTATTTTGCAAGAACGTTTGGCATACTTCAGCAGCTAATGATCAACGCTAAGTCCTGCTACTGATGCAAGGTCTGCAGAAGTATTTCCCATAGCAAGAGCGTGTGAGAGGAACGAATGCCTTTGGGAATACAAACTCTGACAGGTATCCCCAACCGTCTCTGAGAGCGTTTCCATACTTGCTCAAGCCGCTGTCATCCAAATGCCCATAAGACCTTGGGGTTACGAACACAAGACCACTCTTGGTACAGAGACCAAGTGCCTCACTCGTGGAGCGATGCTCTCTCAGCATCTCCACCACCTGGGGGGTGATCGGAACCACTCTGTTCTTCCCAGTCTTGGTGGATGCCCAAATCCTCTTGTGGGTAGCAGTCCCTTCTCTCTTCAACGTCTTACTGATCCAAAGTTCAGCGTCATCCAACCGAACGGCATCCCTCGTCAAACCAATCAGTGCTGAATTCCGCAGTCCTGTACTCATCCACAGCAAGAAGGAGGGGTAGAACCATTCCTCATGGGTCTTGAGGTGTGCCAGAACCTGTTGAATCTCTTCCTTAATGAGAACCTCCTGATGAACACTTCTCGTTGGCACCTTGATCACCGCTGATAGCAACGCCTTGTTCTTCGGTTGAATCCTGCGAATAATGCTGAGGATCATGGACTGGGTAGACGGCCAGCCCCCTCTTATCCATCCACTCCACAAACCTCCGAACTTCCAGTGTTGTCTTAAGGGGACTTCCAAACCTCAAGACAGGCCGATAGGCATGGATCACACGTCCTTGCTTGGTCTGCTCCATCAACTGCTTGAGTGCCTCGATCAAATCCAAATCCTGACCATCCACCAGTGGTCGGTTACGGTTCAAACTCAGATCCAGGTCACCCTGCTGGTCATCACTCCAGATCTCAGCAGTGATCGCCTCTGCTCTTGCAATCGCAACCGCAACCGGGTAGAGCCAACGACCCAACCTGTAGATCCTCCGTTCTTCCCCATCGATCCGCACTCGAACCACGATGCTGCCATTGTTTGTCCGCAGCGAAGGTCGTTTCCTCATGATCCAGCTCCGGAATCCGGCCTATCAGTTCCACGCTCAGAAGCCAAGCTAAAAACGTATCTGTTCCCTACAGAACACCCCTCGTAGGCCCGCCTTCTGGCTCACTGCAGCTGAGCTGCCCTCAGATCTCCCATCAGAAGGGGATGGGGCACATCAAGAAAGGGTGAGAAAATGATGAAAGCTTGTTTTAATATGGTAGTTTCTAAATGTAAAGTTTAAGAGGCCAAAGAGGGCCTCTCTTTGGCATGCTGAGTACAAGATCTATTTCCGTAATGGCAATTCATCCCAAGAATTTTGCGCTGTTAGGCCTATTGGGAGCTCTTTTTGTTTTGGGCACCTCTAAGGCAGAAGCGCAGTATGGATTGACAAGTCCAATTGAGCAAACACCACGTATATCTAAGCCAAATGAGCCAAATAGAGGCAGCAAAATCAATGAGATAAAACTAACCAACAACACCCGTCTTAAGGTATGGTATGACTTCGGATCTAAGGAAGATCAAAGCCTTACTCCTGGGAAATCAATAACATGGAGACTCGGTGGCCCAAACCAAAGCATGAGAAAAATATTATTTGATCGATTTGTCGATAAGCCAGGCATTCAGCATGTTGAATATACATTGAAGTCAGGCAAGCAATATACTTTCGACTTAGTCAGAACCAGGAAAGGGGATGAGATCATGGTGCACGATTAGGCAACATCGAAGGATTTTGCTTCAACGAAAACTGCTCACGCAAATCCTTTGAAAGGATCGACACTTTTGCCATGCTCAAAGTCGCATTTAATGAAACTTTAAGCAATTTGGAGTTCATCTGAGGCATAGAGCCCCTCTCAACCACACATCCAAAACCAAATTAATCGTCAACGAATACGCTCTGGCGATGGAGTAGAGAGGGGCTGAGAAATCGGGAGACTCGCTTGAGTTATGACTGGGGGGGGGGTTAGCAACTCTGTTAGACCTATAGGCGTTGAGACCAGGACTTCCAAAACATCGTCTTTGAGGCATCTCCAGAAGAGCTTCTGCGTCGCCGTCTCAAAGACGAGGGAATGGAAGCAATCAATTCAACAAGTCTTTTTATAAAGGCCACAGAAAATGGATCGAAACAAAAATTAGTGTCTTGAAAATTTTACGCTATACTCTTCAAGAAATCAGTTCGAATTCGCTTGGAAATACGAGCAATTGAATACAATGAGATCATAACCATGCTGTGTATTGCGCTGGACTGTTGATCATGCCTGTTCACGCCTTCCGACATCTGGCATTGACTTCGCACTTGATTCTAGGAGTGACTATAACGGCTTGTTCGGCGCCTAAAAACACCCTTACTCTGGAAGAAAGAATTGAAAAATACAGCATTGCAATCAAGCAAAACCCACAGGATGCTGATGCATTGTTCAATCGTGGTCAAGCAAAGATTGAGGCAAAAAAATATCAAAAAGCGCTTAATGATCTCCAGGCAGCGATTAAGATCGATCCCAAGAATGCCCCCGCGTTCTACAGCAGTGGTTACGCAAAGCGTAAATTAAATGATTTCAAGGGTGCGATAGCCGATTACTCAAAAGCAATTGAGATGCAGCCTGAGCACATTGGCGCACACTTCAATCGCGGTTACGCCAAGCATGAATTAGGAGACTACCAAGGGGCAATTAATGATTACAACAAAGTGATAGATTTTTATCCTCAGCATTACGCCGCCTACACTAGACGAGGAATTGCAAAAGAGAGACTAGACGATTATCAAGGAGCAATCAATGATTACACCAAAGCAATAGAAATCAACCCAAAACATGGGGAAGCCCAAACTAAGCTAAACAAGGCAAAGGATACATTAAAAAAATCAAAAGCGAAACCAACGGCTACGCCAAGACCAACGCCTACGCCAAGACCAACGCCTACGCCAAGACCTACGCCTACGCCTACGCCTACGCCTACGCCTACGCCAAGACCTACGCCTACGCCAAGTCTCACTCCGACGCCAAGACCTACGCCAAGTCTCCCTCAGACGCCAAGAGGTACGCCAAGTCTCACTCCGACGCCAAGACCTACGCCAAGTCTCCCTCAGACGCCAAGAGGTACGCCAAGCCTCACTCCGACGCCAAGACCAACTCCGTAACCAGAATGGAGATAGTAAAAACTACTACTTGCGCTAGTACTAACCGAGCCAAAGCCGTTGAACAAGCATGCAGATCATTGACTTAATTTTGCACCAAAAGCAGCTGGTCTAATACTTTGGCAAGATAATGAGTCCATCAAACAAACCTTTTCCCACAAGGGTTGGGGCCACAGAAGCAACCATCAGTCAAAGCAGCAAAAACTGATCCAATTCAAAACGCAAGGCCAAATGACAGCGAAACAAAAAGAAGTAAGCCCTTACAACTCACGAAAGAAGAAAGTTTTACGCCCAACAGATTCACAACAGAAAAAGAAGTAGGTTTGAGTTTAACGTCTGCACCTTTAGACGGAAGTAATTAGCGAAGCAATGCGAGGTCTGCTCTACTAATGGTTGTGCTTTCAAAGGCCATGGCAATAATATTTTTCACTCGCTCCTCAGACGAATAACAAAGATCATTAATAAAGTCTCCAATGGCTAGACAAAAAGAATCAGCTGTGTGTTCATCGCTAAAGAGATTGTGGAAGCTGATAATCAGCAATCTCACTTCACCACTGCTAATCCAAGGGTGAAAGCGCCTTAGTTGATTTACACTGTCCATTTGAAAACTACGCAAGTTAACGAAATAAAGCGAAGGTCTACTTGATGTCTTTAATAGGTTGAGTCAAGGTGTACAAAAACACTTTTAATCCCAAACAATCACCCAGGCTTGCTATTGGATTCAAACTGCGTTAACCGTACAATACAGTCTTGATTTAAGAACACTGGGCTACAGTTGAACCTCATGGACACTAAGGGAAGGATCCCTTGACATCGATCAGAAGAGTCAGCAAGCCCTGCCTAAAAGAGTTGAGCTGCATGGACCATTACATTGTCAGATGGAAATAACGATGTGGGCTTTTCCTACACAATCCAGCAAATAACCGCCTGAGCTGGACTACAACAAGCCCAAAACAGAGAGTTACTTGATGACGAGCAGTGGAACCTAATGCATCCAACAGATTAACAAACAAGCCTCAAGACAGGATTAAAGTTTTCACCGTTCGGCTTTCCATTCACCGATCTAACAATCACGCATTCGACCTCCATTGGCATGGGTTATCGCTGTGTACTGCACCTAAATCTTTAGAGGCGCTGTCAATCAACAATCAATCAATTAAGGACCACTAGCCAGAGCAGGACATGAATTCATCCAAGAGGACGCAACGAATCTTTCACATCATCCTTTTTAAATGTTGACGACTACTGCTGTCATCAACATCATTGTCAGTGGTTGATGAGTAGGCATAGCAAGCGCAAGTCCTTCTCACACGTGAGGGAAGTTCGTCAGTTCATCCCAGTGACCCCAGTGGATCAACCCTTGATCAACGCCTGAAGACTGGAACATCCCATGGAGCTGGGATCACATTCCTCACCTTCAAACACATGGCCTGAGCAATCGACCATGCATCATCACGCCTCCAGTCATCCTTGACTGCATGCTCGAGGTCTTCTCCGTCTCGGATGATCACGAGGTCACCCGGTCTCAACGCTCAAGCTAATGAAGGCGTTGATCTTCTCGCTGAGCTCCAAGCCAACGGGAAAGCGCTGCAAGGCAAAATCAGTCAGCAGGATTGCAAGAGCAAGAGCAAGAGCAAGAGCAAGAGCAATGATGAACACGATGACAGGAATCAACACCATTGCAGGACCCTTGCCAGCGCTCAACACTCCATGGGCAACACCAAAGCAAACTCCAGCTGTGACGGGATAGAGAAGACAGCAGCAAAGGCAGCAGCCTGATCCAGCACAAGGTTCTGGCGATCGACAATCAGCTGTTGATCACCGATCACAGCCATGGGACAGCAACTGCTGTCTACACCACTTGTGAAACAGGGCTTGCGATTCACGGAACGAACAGCGCAAGGGACTTCACCCTGGAAGTGGATCAGATTTGGCGATGCCTTTCTGGGTAGTCATGGCACGGATCCGCCACAGCCTTGAAAGGCAGTGTTTCAAGTTCAAGATTTGGGGTGAAATGAAGACAACCGATGAGAACAATATTGAGCTTGAGAAGTTAACGAGCTCAAAGGAAGATATGCAATCAGTGCAATAATTCCGATTATCTTGAAAAATTAAATAGTAAGCCTTAGCGTCGCAGGTGTCACACGTAACACTCGAGATCCATCAAAACACCAACCAGCACAGGTATCCCCTGCAAAGGGAGAGCAATGGATTGGCCCTAAAGCGCAAGACTTGGGTTGAATACGCAACGTCCGCTCCGAAGCTCTCACTATCAAATCAAACAATCCATGATTGAAGAGTGCGTTTGCCACCTCAGGGTAATCGCATTGGGGAGGACAAGGCATTGTCTTCCCCTCCAAAAGGAAAGAGAGGGCTAGCGCCCTCTCTCGTTTTTAAAAATAGTCCAGCACTTTTAGGAAATCAATCGGCTAGATAACAACGAAACCCCCTTGGCCTATTTCAGCATCGTCAATTGACGCTGATGTGTTGTGGGCAAACAGATTGTTTGCCCTCCACGGATTAACCGGAGTTTCCTCCCAGAGGGTGGCAATATTCGCAAAAGCAGCACCAACACGCTCATAGATTGCATTATTAGGTTCTAAAATATATGGATTACCTGGATCAATATTGGCATTAATACGCACCTCACCTAGACCTGGTACAAAACCATTTAAGTAATCAACGTTGTTAATGGAATCAGGATCAAATGGTTGTTCTTCGGTATAGATACCTGTAATAGCATCTGTTAAAGAAAGTTTTGATTTCTCTTGCTCCAGCTCCAGCTCCTCCGGAGTTTTAGCGTTAAATTTCACTGTGGTCTTAAAGACATCTTCCGAAAATCCAGAGTCAATGTAGTTACCAGAGGTGGACCTTGTGGAATTTCTGGCGATAACATCTTCCAACGGACTCAAAGTGTGATTCCAAACGCCTCCTCCGAGACCATCCAAACTGTTGAGGTAATAAGCAGAATCACCATCCTGGAATCGATCAAGCTGCTCCCATACAATCGCACTGGCGAGATCGCCCAGGAGATGATCACCTGAAGGCGCTTCAGCCAACATGAAATTCCATACATCAACATTCCCTAAACCATTATTCCCTAATGAAGAGGAGTCCTCCTCAATTTTTGCATTTGCAGCTTCTACACGAGCTTCAACCGTGTCTCCTGCCAAGGAATCATCGTAGATACCCATGAAGCCTGCTAAAAGCTCATTCTTTTCTTTAAGCGTATTACCACGCAATCTTGATCCAAAATCGTTCCAATCCTTAAAGGGCCTTAGAGCCTTATTACCAACAAAACCATAATCCAAGCCAGTATCATCATCAGTACCATACACGCCATCTGGGCCAAGGATTCCATGGGTTACATCACTACCATTCTTTAGATTTAATGGTTTATATCCTGCCAACAAATTGCCCTCAGAATCTACTTGGAGATCACCATTTTCATCAAGACCAGACAACGACTTCAAGAGATCTTGTGCATTAGCTTGGCCCGTTTCTCTTGTCCTAAGGATATTAGCCGATTTCAGGTCTAATTTATTAGCAAGTAGATTACTCCTTACTACTTCGGAAACTCTTTCATTAACTTCTGCTGCTGTTACTTGCGTCATTCCATTAATAATGCCTGAGAAACCAAAGGACTGGGCGTATTGAGGTGCAAGGAAAAGGTCAAAAAGATCACTACCAACGGTTAACAATTCCTGAATCTGAGAGTGACCATACCTATAACCACCATTCGAAAATTCTTCAGCAACGGAAGGATCTACCAAAGGATTGTAACCATCCCACCCATGATCTCCAATTTTGGCGATATCTCCAACAAGCGATGGAGCGAACTGCTCATAGAGAATTTTCTGGTATGTCATCTCCACCATCCTTCTTGCCATATTGGCAACATCGTCAGTCGTAACACTGTCAAGATCTAAATGATAATCTTCATTGAATTCTAGCTTTTCCTCTTGATTATTCTGTAATGCATTAATGGTTGAATTAATCCAATCCACCTGGAAAGAATGTTCTCGAGCCCAGAGTGTATGGAAGGTGGTTAAGCCTGCATTTTCATTGGCGCGCCAGTCACCACCAACCACATGGGACAGCAAAAGACCAGTTCCCCAATCCTCAGCATTGATTTTTGGTTGCAAGTTTTCTGACAAATCAATGACGTTGCCATCAAAATCTCTGACTGTTAAATGAGGCATTTCCTCTTTCAAAATAGCAAATGCATCGGCGATATTATCGTCATTCTGATCTAATCCACGCATTGCACCTGATGTACGATCAGGTGCAAAGACCCGTGGTGAAATATCACCGATGATTGGATATCCTTCCACATCATTAAAGTCAATAAAATTCTCATCTTGCGTAAGCTTGAGCCACAATGGATTTGGCCCAAATCGACCAGTAAAGTATTGATCCTTTGATTCTGCAGCGAAAATCTTTTTGATACGCTCTGGAGCCACACCATTATTCAGCAATGTGTCTGAATATGTAGGCAGGCTTTGTAATCCATCAGTTCCCACAGCAACCGATGAAAGCATCTTAGACGTTTTAAGAATATCAGCTGGTTTGGTTCGATCAGCGTCAATGAATAACTGATCCCTTATTGGATCACCGTTTTCATCAACACCTGAAGAGATTTTGTAATTTTTGATCGTAATACTTTTGCCGTTCTTTTGAACATCTCCCCTAACAATATCCCCAATCTCAACACCATTTGCTTTTTCATTGCGATAGACATTGCCTAACGGATCCCGATAGACAACAAAATCTCCATCTTCTTCATTATACCGAGCTGATTCCTTCAGGTAATAATTTTGCAGGTCAGTCGCGCCATACAATTGATTATTCTGAATCAATGCTTCTGTTCGATTGCGATGAACAATTTTGTTCCGGTTCTCAGCATCTTTCGTGAGTAAAAGCTCTCCTTTAGCTGTAACACTATTATCGGAATTCACGTTAAACTCATAAAATCCAGCCTCCTTACCACCATTATTTTCTTCGTCAAAATAGGCTACTGTTACTAATTCGCCATCGTCGTTAACAATATAAAGTTCACCCCTGCCTCCAAGAATTCCTGTTTGTACAGGATTTTCAAATCTATTGGGATCCAATTGGCCTTGAAAATTGCGATTAAGTGGATCAAATGGATCATTTGGATCGACCTCAGTCGCTAAACCTTGACCAGTTGATGTTCGCGCCAAAAATGACATATTATGATCAGTATATTGACCAAAAGCCATGTGCAAAATGGAATAATCTAAAGCATTATCGTTAGCAGGAGAAGGCACATCTACACCAAGTATATTACTAATCTTTCTGACATTAGTTAATTCACCAGTTTTTGAGTCAGTTAGAGCATTAAAGGGATCTATGAAAGTAGACACATTATTGACACCATACAAATCTCCTTGATAGCCTTTCGGTCGTCCAACTTGTTCAACAAGATCACCATCAATTTCAACTTTCCCCCATTCTGCGTCCGAGAGACGAATGAGAGAACTGTCCGATTTACCCCAATTTTCAGAGGCAATACCCTGATAATTGGGATCTTCAACATTAAGACCTTTTCCTGTTAAACGACCCCCTTTAAATGTTCTAGATCCAGATCCATCAAAGACAAATTTTCCATCAGGTGAAGTAACAGGATCTTTAATTGGAGTATCGGGATCTGTATAATCCCCGTATTCGACATAGAAGGGTTTGTCTTGTACGATTTCAATTAATCTTGCAAACAATTTCTCCATCCTCGAAGAAATTTTTCCGTCTTCTGGGAAAAATTCACCTAAATCATTGCTATAAATACTGGTACCGAATACCTTTACAGCTGCTTGACCTACAAGTGCTGGATCTGTAGTTACTTGATCTTCAGTTTCTGCAGTTGCTTCAGGTTTTTGATATGCTGCAGGTACTATATATGCTTCAAGTGTTTGATCTCCTGCAGATACTTCATCTGCTTTAAATGTTTGACCGTCTTTAGGTGTTTCAGATGATTCATCTGCATCCTGAGTCTCAATGAATTTTTCATTATTTTTAAGAAACTTCCGAAGCGCTTTTCGATCTTTTTTATCACTCAAATCAATGTCGGAATTTTCTTCCAAATACGAAAGACCATAAGAATATTGATCTTCAAAACCCCACTGAACTAAATACTTGTTGAGTTGTGAATTCTCAAAACTTTCTTTCCCTTTTGTAGACGAAGTTTCTTCCTTGGCGTAGTCCTCAAAGTCGATCGACTCGTTTTTAATAACACCTTTTAACCACCTTTTATTTTGCTTGGTCGTTAAATCGAAAGTCCCTAGCTGACTAAGATAAAGACCTACATACTCAAAGTTGCCCTCAAAACCCCATTTTCCGAGCAGCTTATTCAACAGAATGGTGTTTGAAAATGCCATGACGATTTTAAAGGAGAATGAAAACGAGAGAATGAAAATCAGGTGATATTAAAGACAAAAAGGACGCAAACGCAAACAGAGAAATTGCAACCAATCTTGTCGATATAAAAAACTGAATGCAATTAAAAAAATGCATCAGAAAATCATGCCAAAAGGAAAGAGCATTAAAATCTGAATCCCAATGAAGACTGGGATACACCAATTAAAGCAATTACAAATCGAACATTGCGATGAACGCAATCCTCAGAGCTCAATTTATAATTAAACAAATTTGATTTAGTCACAAGCACGTAAACATGCCGTGAGCTCATACATCTTTGTCCTAAAAAATTGCAACCAGCAATTACTCAGACAGCAAGCAATGATACAAGCCGTACTCAGAAGCTAATCAATAAAATCCTAACAAAAGTTTTAGCCTTCTTGGATAGAAGACACTGAAAACATTCAGAATTAAATTGAATAGCGACACACAGCTCAAACGAATGTGCAGGATATGCACAAGCCTCAGACGTTTAACCTGCAGGAGCAAATCAATGGCAAAATTTTTTAAGCAAGAGTCAACCTCAGCATGACTCTAAAAGGATGTTCCAATGTTCAATAGGTCAAATCAAAAACAACGCCTTATTTGTTGACCTGGAAAAGTCAACAGAGTTGCCATCAGTCGGCAAATTCTATCCCTCAAATCCTCAGGAAGGATAACCACTTGCATTAAAAAACAAGTGCTTGGCGTGCCATAAAATGAACAATTGTGCATCCTATGCACAAGCCTCAGAAGTTCAATTCATGCAAAAAATGATTCAACGGCTATTTGGGCATAGGCAGTGAAGTAATTAATGTGTTTCTAACGTAGCCATGGAGGGTGACCATCGCGGGCAAGACCCCCAGTTATTACCAAATATTTACAATCTCGTAATCTTTGGCCATTGACATGCTTGTCAATGGTGAAACCGTTCAGAACGCTGAATCGTCACTCTCAATCCATGCACCGATCAGCTCTGCGCTTGTGCTCACAACCAGATCATCAAAGGGTCCAGGTGCATGGTTTCAGACATGCTCTTCATTCCCTCATCGCAACGGTCCTTGCTAAGCCGCCTTTTTTGCGGAGCTTCCCTCAAGATTCGTCTCCTGATCAAGGTCTTGAAGAAAGGATGCCTCTCAAAAGCCATGCCTCACGTGACCCTCCACCCCCTTCGGTCCTTCAGAGATTGGAACTTGTTCAGTGGCTGACTCGGCAACAAGCAGCACAAGTGTTCAGGTGTTGTGATCTTTTGCTCATACCAACAAAGAAGTCTGACTGACACACCCTTCAGCCCTCCTTGCTAGGGCCTCCACGGTTGACACCGATCAGATCGAGAAGGGTGCGGGGCCAAGGCTCTCGGCAGAGATGAACTCACTGTTCGCGCGCGAGCAGATCCCTTGCGGAACTGGAAATTGACACGCAGCCACCTTGGCTAAAAAAACGCATCTCAACAAGCACTGCCTGCACTGCCATTCTCAGGTCAGAATGATGGAATGACTTCTTTGCTGCCCTTTCGGCTATCGCCACTCCTGCTGGGCTTAGCGATGGCGGCTCCATGCGCTGTTCGCGCGCAATTGAAATACGTGCCTTTCCCTAGCAAAAGTGAATTGAGGTCCCTGCAGCTGCTCGCCTACGCCTGCTCTAGAGAAAACACTGCTGACAGCTGTGAACGCACGCGTGAGATTGCCAATCCGCTCATGGATCACCCCAGGCTGCCAGCGTCCTGCAAAGATACGGTCTGGGAGCTGCTTCAAGAGGCCAAAGCGGCCACAACCAATAGCTTTCAACGACGAGACGATATTGATCGCCCAGCCCGCAGGCTCACCGTCGTGTGCGCCGAACCTGAGCAACCAAAAGAGCAAAACAAACCCCCTTCCGGGCCTCCAACTCCTAGTCAAACGTAAATTGCTTTCCAGGCATCAGCCGACTGAGCTCCTGCCTGATTTCCTGCATGAGCTGCGTGCTGATCAGTGGATGCGTCCGAAGCTCATTCACAAGCTCGTGCACATTGGCAGCCGTGAGCCCTTGGCTTGAAACCATGGTCTCCAATCGCTTCTTAAATGCCAGGAGAACCAGCTTTTGCTCTTCGCTCAAAGGTTGATCACTGGGGTGCCCGATCTTCATGACCATGGCGGGAGACCTTGCGACGAGATGGGTGAATTTAAGGTAGCTCTGACATTTAGTGTGCCCTAGGGCCATCAAGGCCCCTGATCAGGTTTAGGTTTTGAGATTGATGCAGCCTCGTGATGACCACTTCAATGCCGAAGGAACACTCCCAACGGCAGGTAAAGCTCGAGGCGCCATTCACGGACCAAAAACCAGGCACCTCTGGTCTACGCAAAAGCAGCCAACACTTTGAACAGCCTCACTATTTAGAGAGTTTCATCGAAGCCTCATTTCGCACCCTTCCTGGAACGAAGGGGGGAACCTTGGTTCTCGGTGGTGATGGTCGCTACGGCAATCTCCGTGCGATCGACGTGATCTTGCGCATGGGTGCAGCCCATGGATTGCACAAAATGGTTGTCACCACAGGCGGCATCCTCTCCACACCTGCCGCCTCCAACTTAATTCGCAAACGGCAAGCCATCGGCGGGATCATCCTTTCTGCCAGCCACAACCCTGGTGGCCCTGATGGCGACTTCGGCGTCAAGGTGAATGGAGCCAATGGTGGTCCCACCCCTGCTTCGTTTACGGATGCGGTCTACGACTGCACCAAAACCCTCACGGGTTATTCCATTGTCGATGCTCCTGCCATCAGCCTTGATGCACCAGGCCAATTCGCGATTGGAGAGATGGAGGTTGAAGTGATTGATGGCGTCGACGACTTTGTGGCGTTGATGCAGGAGTTGTTTGATTTCGAGAGCATTCGCACCCTGATTCGCGACGACTTCCCCTTGGCCTTTGATGCCATGCATGCGGTCACGGGCCCCTATGCCAAAAAGTTGCTTGAAGAGGTGCTAGGAGCCCCGGCTGGCAGTGTCCGCAATGGAACTCCCTTAGAAGATTTCGGTGGGGGACATCCAGATCCCAACCTCACCTACGCCCATGATCTCGCTGAATTACTGATGGGAGGGGATGCCTATAAATTTGGCGCCGCCTGTGATGGCGATGGCGACCGCAACATGATCCTGGGCAGCCGTTGCTTTGTGAATCCAAGCGACAGCCTGGCCGTCTTGACAGCCAACGCCACCCTCGCGCCGGGCTATGGCTCAGGCCTGGCGGGCGTTGCCCGCTCGATGCCCACCAGCGCTGCGGTTGATGTCGTCGCCAAGGAGTTGGGGATCAACTGCTTTGAGACTCCTACCGGCTGGAAATTCTTCGGGAACCTGCTTGATGCTGGCGAGATCACCCTCTGCGGGGAAGAAAGCTTCGGCACTGGAAGCAACCATGTGCGTGAAAAGGATGGGCTGTGGGCCGTCCTGTTTTGGTTACAGATCTTGGCGAAACGTCGCTGCAGCGTCGCCGAAATCATGGCTGAACATTGGAGCCGTTTTGGCCGTCACTATTACTCCCGCCATGACTATGAAGCCGTGGCAAGTGAACTCGCCCATGGCCTTTATGACCGCCTCGAGACCATGCTTCCAGATCTCATTGGCCAACCCTTCGCCGGCCGCAGCATCACTACCGCGGACAACTTCAGCTACACCGATCCTATTGACCAATCCGTGACCAAGGGGCAAGGCCTGCGCCTCTTGCTCAACGACGGTAGCCGGGTTGTGCTTCGTTTATCCGGCACTGGCACAAAGGGAGCCACGTTGAGGGTTTACCTCGAGAGCTACGTTCCCGCGACAGGCGATCTCAACCAGGATCCGCAACTCGCTCTTGGAGACATGATTCAAGCCATCAATCATCTTGCTGAGATCTCAGCACGAACCGGAATGGATCGTCCCACTGTGATCACCTGATGGAACACATGCGTGGGTTATCGCTTCGGTGATCCACGCCGAATTCTCTTGGCCTTGGGATGGCGATACACGGGATCCACAGCTTCCTCTTGGAGCTGACGGGTGGTCTCAATCGCAAATCCAGCAAGTCCTGTGGAGGCAATGACCATTAGATAAAACAATCGCATCCGGCGAACATCGAGCTCAGCGGGAGTGTTTTCAATTAAAACTTTCAAGAAATAAGCAAGGGCGCAGCCGATCATGAGGCCAACCGCAATCGCAGCCAACACTCTTGAACCGCTGAACGATTGAGTGGGTGATGTCTTCTTGGGGGATGGTGAATGTGATCCCATCAGTTCAGTTGCGGATCAGTGGAGGGTTTGGCATCAGCCTGACCAAGCAGTGACTTCATCACCACATAAAAGACGGGAACAACCAACGTGGACAGGAAAGTCGCCACTAACAAACCACCAAAGACCACCAAACCAAGAGAAGACTGACTTTGAGCACCGGCGCCAGTGGCCAGCATCAAGGGCAAAAATCCCGTTAAGGAAGAAATCGCTGTCATCAAAATCGGACGAAGACGAGACTGGGCTGCAAAACGAGCGGCATCGAGAGCTGATGCCCCATCGCCCATCTTCTGGTTTGCCAGGTCAACAATCAAAATGGCGTTGCCTCCGGCCAGACCGATCAGCATCACCAAACCCACCTGAGCGTAAATATTGAGCACCTGACCAGCAGCTGCAAGGAACACAAGAGCACCAAGGAGTGCCGTGGGCACCGTGAGCAAGATGATGATCGGATCGGTGTAACTCTCGTATTGAGCGGATAAAACCAGGAACACAGCCAGAATGCCAAGAGCGAAGATCACCACCGCAAGAGAGCCAGCTTTCACCTCCTCACGGGAGATACCAGTCCAGTCGAAATCAAGATTGGGGAAATTACCATTGGTGAAGATCGCCTTCATCGCAGTGATCGCCTGACCGGAACTCTTGCCTTCAGCCGGGGAACCCTCAATTTTGATTGAGCGATAGAGGTTGAAGTGAGGAATCACGCTCGGACCAGTTGTGGGCGTCACCGTGAAGAACTCCGCTAAAGGGATCTGCTCTCCTTTCGCGTTTTTGACGTAGATGGAAGAGAGCTGTTCGGAGCTGGCTCGACTGGAGTCATCAGACTGCACATAGACCCGACGCACTTTTCCTTCCTGGAAGGTGTCATTGACGTAACTGCCTCCGAAGTTGATGCTGAAGATCTGCATCGCAGACCCGAAGTCGACGCCGAGGGAAGCCATCTTTTCGCGATCAACCTTGACCTCCACCTGAGGCGCCTCGGGGGTGAACAAAGTGCGCACACGACTGAGGAATGGATTGGCGTTACCGGCCTGGACAATCTGCCCAGCAAAACCAAAAAACTGATTGAGGCCAAAGGCACCGCTGCTCTGGTCCAGCAGCTGGAATTCAAAACCACCCCCAGCGCCGTATCCCGGTATGGCAGGAGGTTCAACGACAAACACCCTGCCGCCATCCACAGCCTTGAGCAGCTTTTGATTGAGTCTCTCCACAATGGCGGCCATGGTGTGTTCACTGCCCTGGCGCTCATCCCAGTGCTTGGTGCCGAAGAAGAACAAACCCTTATTGGGGGCATTGCCATCAAGACTGGCTCCGCTGAACAAGGCTGCGGACTGGATGTCGTCTTCGCTGCGCAAAATCTCTGCCACTTGGCGGTTGATCGTGAGAGTGGTTTCGTTAGACACACCATCGGGAGCTTGCACGACCCCAATCGCATACCCCTGGTCTTCAATCGGAACAAAGCCACCGGGAATGCGAGTAAAGGCAAAACCAGTGAGCAAAATGCCTGCGGCCAGGGCTGCCATCACAATGGGTCGCGCCTTGAGCACCTGATCAAGAAGTTTCGAATAACGCTTCTCAAACCCTGCGTAAAAGCGATTGAAGTGAGTGAAGATCTCCGGAACAAACCAGCCGATACCAAGACCGATCGCCGTAAACAAAATGACAGGGATGAGATTGGTGACTCCAACAAGGATCAACCCCACCACAGCACCTCCAACAGCACCAGGCATCCTCAAGGGAATCGATGAGATCTTCATGGCAACGAAACCAATCAAGGCCCCGATCACAGCGGGAACAAGCACCAGCGCGGCACCATCACCAGCACTCATCAAGCCGTAGGCAAAACCAAGACAAAGACCGGCTGTTGCATATTGCTGCTTACTCAACTCCTTGGTGTCTCGCTCAAGCAGCAACGCAGCCAGCATTGGCGAAAAGGTGAGAGCGTTGAAGGTGGAGATACCAATAGAGAAGAGGATCGTTGCGGCGAACTGCTTATAAATCGTGCCTGTAGCACCAGGGAAAAACAGCACTGGCAGGAACACCGCCATTTTCACCAACGAAGTGGCGATCACGGCGCTGAACAACTCATCCATGGTGGCCATGGCCGCTTGAACGGACGTGAGCCCCTCAGCTTTTTTGGCTGACGTGTCTTCAACAACGGTGATGGCATCATCCACCACAAGACCGGTGGCGAGCACCAGACCAAACAAGGTGAGCTGGTTGAGCGAGAAGCCAAAGACCAAGACCAAAGCAAAGGTTCCAATCAGTGCCACAGGAATGGCGATGGCCGGGACAAGAGTGGCCTTCCAGTTCTGCAGGAACAGGAAGAGAATGAGCACCACAAGAATCACGGCATCCCGTAGGGAATTGGTCACGCCCTTAATCGACTGATTAATAAAGTCAGTCGTGTCGTAGATGACCTGAGTTTCCAACCCAACAGGGAGGGTCTGCTCGAACTTTTCGATCACCTCTTTCACACCATCAGACACTTGAATGGCGTTACTACCAGACAACTGATAAACCGCGACACCCACGGAAGGAGTGCCTTTGAGGTCAATCGCGTCAACGCCATAGGCCTCTCCTCCCAAGCTGACTCGACCGACGTCGCGGAGTTTGATCAGACCACCGTCATCTGTCGTTTTTAAAACAATATTCTCGAACTCCTGCTCAGTCGTCAGACGACCCTGCAATTGAACAGTGAAGGTAAATTCCTGTCCTTTGGGAGCAGGCGAGCCTCCCACCTTGCCTGCAGGCACCAGACGGTTCTGACTATTGAGCTGATTCACCACATCAGCGGAGGTCAGTCCATAGGCAGCGAGCTTGTCCGGATCCAACCAGAGGCGGAACGCCACCTTCCGATTACCAAAATAAGTAACCTCTCCGACCCCTGGAACACGCTTGATGTTGTCGGTGAGATTCTTGTCTAAATAACCGCTGATTGTCTCAACGCTGTATTCCGTCTTGGAGGGATCGGAATTGACGAAGTTGTAGACAAGCAGAATGGAGTTAGAGGCCTTGTTGACGGTGACACCGGCCTTTCTCACCTCCTCAGGCAGCTGAGGCTCCGCCAGGGAAACGCGGTTCTGCACGTTCACCTGATTGATATTGCCATCGGTGCCACTGTTGAACGACACAGAGATCGAACTCACCCCATCCGAAGAGCTACTTGAGGTAATGAAATCCATATCCTCAACACCATTAATCTGCTGTTCGAGCACGGACGTAACACCCTGCTCTACAGAAACAGCATCAGCCCCTACATAGGTGGACTGCACTTTGACTGTCGGAGGAGCAATATCAGGGAGATTTTCAATCGGCAAAATGGGGATTGAAATCAATCCCACAATCACAATCAGAAGGCTGCAAACGGTACTGAGGACCGGCCGCGTGATGAAATTATTAGAGGCAGACATGTCTCAGCCTCAATTCTTGGCCGCAGCAGGTTGATCCCCTGCCCGCTGTGTTTTCAGCTGAATCGGCATCCCATGCTTGAGATTCAGGAGGTTGGTGGTAATGACCTTTTGGTTGAGCTTCAGTCCTTTAGAGACTGGATAGCGATTGTTTTGCAGAACGCCAATGACCACTGGTGTTTGCAATGCAAAAAGCGTGTTTGCGGGTAATACACCTTTCTTGATACCCAAACTCAGTCGCTCGATATCAGCTTTACCTGGGTTGGCTTTCAACTCATCAAAGTTGCCAATGCGAAAGACGAAGCTCTGACCGGAGGTTTGAGTCACCGCGGCAAAGGGAACTGACAATTGCTGGGTCGTTTTCAATTGAACACGGGTCCTAAGCCTCTGACCACTACGGAGTAGACCATCATTGTTTTCAAACAGTGCTTTCACGAGCAACCCCTGTGTTTGGGGATTCACTTGGGGATCAATCGACTCAATTTTGCTAATTGCCAGTGGCTTTGAATGACCTGGTGCAGTCAGAATCACAGGCTGTCCAAGGGCGAGCCGATCTCCATAGACTGAAGGAACTTCAACCAGAGCTTCAAGGGTGTTGTTCTGAACAACACTCGTAAATGGCTGATTTTGCTGGACTACATCGCCGACCTTGACTCGTACATTCGCCACTGTGCCGTTGATCGGCGAACGCAAATTGCTGTAGCTCAACGTGGCCTCGAGGGACTTCACATTTTCAAGAGCCGCGAGGTAGCGCGTTCGATAAGAGTCGCGCTGACGAAGCGAGGCAGCACCCACTTTGGCTAGATATTCTTCCCTCTGCCAATCGATCTTTGCAGTGGCCGTCTTCGCCCGTTGCTCGGCTAATGCTGCTCGTTGCTGGGCCTGATCAAGAACGACCAATAACTGACCAGGACTGATCTGATCACCCTGCCTCATATTCAACTGGGTAACTCGACCAGACGTTTGAGCAGCCAACTCAACCAGCTCATAAGCCTCGAGGGTGCTCACGGTATCGATATCGTCCGTAAAGGGAGCTTCTAGAACCGACGCCTGCTGCACAGGTAGGGCTGGCCTCTTTTCAGCGGAGCCTCCACAAGCACTCACTGAAATTGCTGTCAACAGCACTGACAGCAATGATCTAAATCGCAGCACAAATCCTGTGACGAACGGACAGATTATGGATGAATTTCATCCAAATTTCGGTTCCAATCAGGCGAGAATTGAAACATTATGACCATCTTATGGAGATGGGTCGGTTGGCAGATGATCTCTTCAGCCACCACGGGAACCAACTGAGACGTCGTCAAGCGCCATTAGCTGACCGTCTTAGGCCGACAACGCTGGATGAATTTGCGGGCCAAGGGGCAATCCTCGCCGAAGGACGATTACTGCGTCGAGCAATTGCGGCAGACCGCGTTGGAAACCTGATCCTGCATGGCCCTCCTGGGGTCGGCAAGACAACCCTGGCCAGGATTATTGCGACCCACACAAGAGCTCACTTCAGCAGCCTGAATGCTGTTCTGGCGGGTGTTAAGGATCTACGGGAGCAAGTGGACTCAGCCAGGGAACGCTTGGAGAGACATGGCTTGCGCACCATTCTGTTCATTGATGAAGTGCACCGCTTCAACAGCGCTCAACAAGATGCGCTGTTGCCATGGGTGGAGAACGGCACGCTCACCCTGATCGGAGCAACCACTGAGAACCCTTACTTCGAAGTCAATAAAGCTCTCGTGAGTCGTTCGAGGTTGTTTCGTCTTCAGAGTCTTGAAGCCAACGATCTACGCCATTTGCTTCACAGAGCCCTTAGCGACAAAGAGCGTGGGTATGGCAATCGTGCTGTGACGATCACTCCAGACGCCGAGGACCACATGGTGGACGTCGCTAACGGGGACGCGCGCAGCCTTCTCAATGCCCTGGAACTGGCGGTGGAAAGCACATCGGCAACCAATCCAGAAGACAGGATTGAGATTGATTTGGCCATTGCCGAGGAATCCATTCAAGAGCGTGCGGTGCTCTACGACAAACAGGGCGACGCACACTTCGACACGATTAGCGCTTTCATCAAATCCCTACGGGGCTCCGATGCCGATGCCGCCCTGTTTTGGCTGGCGCGCATGCTGGAAGCCGGAGAGAACCCAAGGTTCATCTTTCGACGGATGTTGATTTCAGCCGGCGAAGATATCGGTTTGGCAGACCCCCAGGCTGTTGTGGTGGTTGAAGCCTGTGCCGCGGCCTTCGAGCGTATCGGCCTTCCGGAAGGGCTTTACCCGCTCGCACAGGCAGCTCTCTACTTGGCCTGTGCCGAAAAAAGCAACAGCACGATGGGACTCTTTGAAGCCATCCAGCGGGTACGCAGTACTCAGCATCAGGATGTGCCGAGTCATCTCCGTGATGCGCATCGCGATGGTGAAGCCTTCGGAGACGGGCAGGGCTATCGCTACCCACACGCCTACAGAGAACACTGGGTTGCACAGCAATACCTACCCGATGCCCTGCAGGGGGAGGTCTTCTGGACACCCAGCAAACAGGGCTGGGAAGGACAAAGGCAAGAACGAATGCTCGTTCGTCGAGCAGCTCAGCTCGCAGTCGCCGCAGAGGCTGCCCATATGCACCCCCTACTACTCAGCAGTGGACCTGACCTACCCGAAATGGAACGCTGGCTCCACCGTCAGCTCTTACAACACGACGAGCGCTTGCAAGAACTGCAACGACGACTCTGGGCAGGAGTGAACTTTCAACGCACAGACCGGGTGCTTGTGATTGGGGGGCGGTCCCTTCTCTGGGCCTTGGGTCCACTGCATGCGGTGAGGGACGGTGGCGTCACAATCCTGTGCTCCACAGATCATGAGACAACTCGACTGCAAGCACAGGTGGATGTCCTGGATCCACTTCATCGCCCCACACTCCTAAGAGGAGGCGTGGCGGCCCTAACAGCTCTTCCCCAAGACTTGAAATTCGAAGTCGTTGGAGGGCGATTAAGCACGGATGACCGAGGCCTCATTGCATCTCCTGAACTTTGGAATCTGCTGCAATCGAAACTCACACCAGCTTCAAAGCTGAACTTTCTACTCAGCCATACAAAGGTCGGTCCTGCAGCAGCCCTTCTTGAAGAATGCTCACTCTCAACTGGAGACCTATCAGAGCTGATTGAGCAGGAGGAGCAATGGCTCCAAACTCAGCAACTCAATCCGCTGGTACTCACAGAGCTCGAACGGCTCTCAAAACCGGTGTCGACTGAGATTTGGGAAGAATCTCTCTCACTACCCATTGATGAGCGCCTCGAGAAACGCTGGCTGGGGGACAACCGTCCTTATCGAGCACTGATCAATCACTGCCAACAACCTGAAACGGTACTCAGCACACTTCAGCAGCTTTTAAAAACAAACTGGGGTGTCGCCCTTCCACAGCGAGTGATCCATCAACGCCTCTCGTGCCAGAAACAATAAAAAAGCCCTGGCAAAGCCAGGGCTTGAAATGGCCAAAGCCATTATCTGGATCACCAGAGGCCGCGCACAGGAGCTGGGTCAGCGGCGCGAGGAGCTGGAGCTGCAGGAAGAATCTGTCTGGCCTGAATGCAGGCAGGCAGGAAGACGTACCAAGACATCAAAGATGTGGCTTGGGCTCCATCGAGACCTTCCTTACAGACGTTCTGTGAACCATCAGAGGCTCCGTTGTCAGCAAGAGCGAAGTCAACAGGGAGAGCATTCAAGATGCCAGCAGAGGAGATTTGACCATCTGCAGCGTCCATGATGATGGCGGAGCGAAGAGCAACCACTGAGGTCTCTTGCTTCTTCCAATAGGGGTAGTAGCTCGTGGTCTGATCCTGCAAGAAGGCAACGCCATCGTCTGAATACAGGAAGCGGGACACTCCAACGAGATCAACTTCGTAGGACTTGGTCATGCCTTGCTGAATTTCATCAGCAGTCCAACCGGAATTATTGATTCCACCTTGAAGACCGCGATCGGTGATCTCACCGTCAGCGAAGAAGGTCTTGAATGCTGCTGACTTGGTGGACCAAACAGCACCACCGGTTTTCCAGCGCACAGGGCGCTCGGCTGCTTCGGCGGCAACAGCCAGAGTTGTGAGAGAAGCGGCGGCGAGGACGCCAGCTGCAAGACGGGTGAACACGGACGGTGGAGATATAGACGTCCATTAAAACTTAGACGTTGAAAAATGAAATGCCAACAAAAATCGTGGGTCCAGTACAAGGAAGTGTCCAAACTGAGCACAATTCGAACCAACCAAAACGAGTCTCACGAATCTCAAATAACCTGAGAAGAACCAGCCTCCTATTTCAATTCTCTGAGATATTCCATGACGTCCAACCTTCAGGACAAACGGAAAACGTCTGCTCCTTTGGGAGAGTAGCCAGGCCTCTGCACTGAAGTCTCACAAGCTTTTCTCCATTGAAATACACGACGGCAAGGTAACTTTCATCACCTCGTTTTGGAGTCAGCCATAAACGGGTGCTGCTGACATTCGTTTCCAGGTGAACATTCAAGCTCTCGTCGCTGCTCAAACCAAGATCCCTCAGCGATGAGGCGAATTGTCCCCAATAAAAACTGGCAAGCTGGCCGCGCACAAAGGCTCTGAGTAACTCTTTTGCTTGGCGACGCTGATTCAATGTTGCTTCTTGGTCATCAAGCTGCTGAATGAATTGCCCATCGGAAGACTGAACCACTTCGATGGGAGCGGAGAACGGCTTGTGACTGAGAGCGACTACACCAAAGCATGCCAAAACGGTGGCAGCTGCAACCGTGGGGAAAGATCGCATCCAAGCCTGAGTCACACCAACCGGGAGCAAGATCCCAAATCCACTCTCAACCTAGGCAAACCCTTCCACCATTCAACAGCTGTTCAGAAGCTGACACGATCGCCAAGGCCCAGGGGCCTATTTGGCGAGATTGGGCGAAAACCTCAACGCCGCTACCCCGGTGGCATGCACTCTGGCCATCAGCAGAGACGCTCCAATGCGACAAATCTCGAGCCAATGATCCGTTGTGCCACTTGATCGCAGCTTCTTTGATCAACCAGTACTCCAGCACGGCCTGTTGCAAGTCATCTCGATCAAGCGCCATGAGATGCTCCTGTTCAGCCAGTGAGTAATAGCGGCTCATCAATGCTTGAGCCGCAAACTGACGGTCCAAACGCTCCAGGTCGACCCCAATGGGTTCCGACGACCATGCCATCAATGCAAATCCAGCACTGTGACTGAGACTGAGACAACCCCACCCTGAGGGCAAAGACGGCGGAGAGCCTGGCGGGGCATGCAAGGGGATCTCCAAAGCCTCCAACCCCCATAAATCGCCCAAGCACAAGCGCATCCAGGAACGGGAGCCAAGAAAACGCTGCTGGCGCAACTGGCCCAAGCGGCTAGCCCATGTTTGTTCCAATGCGGTGACGCATGGTTGCGTTGAAGAAACAGGGCCAAGCCACAACACAGGTACGCTTCCGCTCTGGTTCAAGACTTCCTCCATGACCTTGCAGATCGGCGATCTCGCGCCTGATTTCACCCTTCCTGACCAAAATGGAGAGCCATTGCAACTGGCCTCATTCAGGGGACAGCGCGTAGTGATCTACTTCTATCCCAAGGATGCCACCCCTGGCTGCACGAAAGAAGCCTGCAACTTCCGAGATCGTTGGTCACTGTTTCAGCAGCATGGAATCCAAGTGTTAGGGATTAGCAAGGACAACGCTTCATCCCATACGCGCTTCATCGCCAAGCAAGAGCTTCCATTCATCCTGTTAACGGATGAAGAGCCCTGCCCAGTCGCTAGCACCTATGACAGTTACGGCCTGAAGAAGTTCATGGGCCGTGAATTCATGGGGATGATGCGACACACCTTTGTCGTGGATGCGGAAGGACGCTTGGAATTGATTTACAGAAAAGTGAAAGCAGAGTCCATGGCCGACCAGATCCTCAGCGATTTAGGACTCAGCTGATCAGCTCCACCATCGCCTCCATCACCAAATCCGGTTGATGCTGCACCTCCACTGGCAACCGCTCCTGAAGTCTCGGGAGCAGTTGAGGTGCATCCCCTCCACAAAGCCATATCGGCCAAGAGCATTGAGCCTGGGCTTGGGTAATCAGACCTACTAGGCTTTCCATGGCTCCACAACGCATCGCAGCAGACGTCTCGAAAGGGAAGTACTCCACCATTTCGAGTTCAGATTCGAGTGGAGATGGTGGTTCAAGGCCTGCGGCACCTGAAGCCATGGCTCGCAATTGCAGTCCATAGCCAGCCGCCAGCAACCCACCAGAGAATCGTCCGTTTTGAGAGATTCTGGTCAGGCTTAAAACAGTGCCTGCATCCACAACCATGACTCCACTTCGATTCCCACTGGCCTGCCAAGCTCCCCATCCAGCCAGGACTCGATCAATTCCCACCCAATCAGGGATGCCCTGAAGAGGAATGTCAGCCAAGCTCAACCGTCGACTTGACGGCAAAGAAGGATGGGCAGGTACAGGACCCACTGCAGCCCAAGCAAGAAGATCAAATGGTGCATCGAAGGCCCCAGGAACAGCTTGCTCATGCCTATACATCCAGTGAGCACGACCCTTTTGCTCTGCCCAGTGCCAGCGACTGTTCCCAATCAGCAAGCAACGGGAAGGGATGCCAGCGCTAGATGCCATCACCCATGACACCTGGCAGGTGAATGCCACATTCCTGCTTGAGGCCGGCGAAGCGCGTATCTCGCCCCTCTGACTCCAGCCCATCAGGGCCACTGGAATGCCAGTCTCCAACTGTGGAGTAGCCCTTCTCAAACAGTGGATGTTGAGGCAGGTCATTCTCCTGCATGTAATAGAAGACATCCCGGGAGGTCCACTCCAACAACGGCCTCAAAGACGAGCGTCCCCGGATGGGGTCAAGCGCAGTCATGCTGCGGCGATGATCCGTCTGTCCCCGGCGCACGCCACTGGCCCAACAGCTCACCTGAAGTTGGTGCATGGCCTCTTCCAAAGGCTCGACCTTGCGGACTTTTAGATAAAGCTCCATATCGTCGATCTTTCCTGATTCCCAGAGCCGGCCATAAAGGGCTTCCATCCTTGCTGCAGACATGGAGGATTGAGCGATATGGAGATCCAGCTCGAAGCGTTGGCAGAGCTGCTCGGCATAGCGATAGGTCTCAGGGGGGAGATACCCCGTGTCAACCCAAATCACCGGAATATCGCGGCCTTGATCCATCCCGCTCAATAAGTGGAGCAAGACAGCTGATTGGATTCCAAAGCTTGTGGTGAGTGCAAAACCCGATCCAAAGTGTTCATAGGCCCAGAGAAGCCTTCCGCGCGCATCGAGCGGCTCCAAACATTGACGTGCGCGTTGAAGTTCGCCGTCATCAGCCTTGAGGCTTCCAGCAACAAGCGACTGATTTTTGGAGGTGGAGACATCCCTCATCTCGTTATTCTCCAACGCCGAGGTACTTGAGGTCATGTCTATGGTTTCAAAAAACCGACTGAAGCCCGGACTTCTGACCCCACCATGCACAACGATCCAATCATTGTTGTGGGAGGTGGGTTTGCAGGACTCACAACAGCACTCTCGCTCAGCAGGCAAAGGCCACGTCCACCTCTGTTGTTGATCGAACCAAGACATCAATTTCTATTTCTCCCTCTTCTTTACGAACTTCTCAGCGGTGAAATGAAAAGCTGGGAAGTCGCGCCTAGCTACGACAGCCTTCTGCAGGGGCGTGGCATTCCCCGCTTGGATGACCGCGTGACGTCGATTAACACCTCGGAGCGACGACTCCAGACCAGCCGAGGCCAATCATTCTCCTACAGCCAACTGGTGCTCGCCACCGGCTCTGAGCCCGATGATTTTGGGATCCCTGGAGTCAAAAACCATGCCATGAAGTTCCATTCCCTGGAGGATTTACCCCTCCTCAAGGAACGAGTTCAAAGTCTCCGCAATCGCGCAGCAAGCGAAGGGGCGTTGGTCATCGTGGGAGCGGGAGCAACCGGCGTAGAACTGGCTTGCAAACTCAGCGACATGCTTGACAGTGCAGCCAGCATTCACCTCATCGAATTAGGAGATAGCGTTCTGCCACGGTCCCGAGCCTTCAACCGAGAACAGGCACAACGAGCGCTGGCTGAACGTGGGGTTCAGCTTCATCTCAAGACTCGGGTGACATCCGTATCAGCCAACGCGATTCAACTGATGCGAAACGATCGACCCCAATCCATCAACCATGATGGTTTGATCTGGACTGCAGGAACCAAACCTGTGCTGCCCACCCTTTTGCCAACCCCAAAACAACAACGTGGACTGCTCAGCGTTGACGAAGGGTTGCAACTAACAACAAACCCGAATGTGGTAGCCCTCGGGGATGTGGCCTATCACAACGATGAAGACTCTCCATGGCCCCGTTCAGCTCAGTCAGCACTGCAACAAGGAGAAGCAGCGGCTCGAACCATACAAGCCATCCGCAGACAAAGGGCTGTACCCAGGTTTCACTTCCAAGATCTTGGCGAGATGCTGAGCCTAGGCATTGGAGACGCCTCCATTACAGGCATGGGACTCACACTCGCCGGTCCTCTGGCTTATCGATTGCGACGACTCACTTACCTTGCACGCATGCCAGGACTCTCTCTGAGCTTGAAGTCTGCAGGCGCCTGGTTGGTTGATTCTTGAAGCAGGCTCACTTAGCAGGCCGAACCAACGGCCTTCGTCCATCACAGCTCCGTCAACTCGAGCGTCTCAGTCAGAGGAGGCACCCTGGACTCAGTGGAGCCGATGAACTCACGCTGAAACGCCTCTCTGAGCTGGTCATCGATCTCGATCAACCGTTGCATTTGATTGTGGATGAACGCGGGCTCTGCCGTCTGCTCTGGGTCGGATCACTGAGCGAATCGGAAAAACTACGCCTCCGTCTACCTGGCGGGCCACGACGGATGAACCGACGCTGGCGATTGATCAGCAGCCTGCAAGGCAAGGCGGGAATCGATCTCCAGCCCGATGGCCGAGATGCCGTCGTCGCTCTCGATCTCCAGCCCGAAACATGGCTCCGCTTTCAGGCGGCTCCTTCCACGGGTGGCGGACACCTGGCCTCTCTGTGGCAGCCAGATCCTGCTATTGATTCCGGCTGGCATCAAGCCATAATCGGCAGCCTTCAGGAGCTTTGCGAACGTCCTGTCCAAACAGCAACCAAAGAGATTATTGATGTTGCACAACCGTCAACGCCTCCTGAAGACCCTTCCGATCATTCGGAAGCAAAGGAGCGGGTTTTGCTTCTTATTCTCATCGATACTGACAAACAGCGCAGTGAAAGGGACTTAGCTGAATTAGAGGGACTCGTGCGCAGCGCAGATGCATTGCCGGTAGCTGTCTGCAGGCAACGACAAGGACAATCCAACCCTCAGACGCTCTGGGGCAAAGGAAAATTACAAGAAGCAGCTCTTGAAGCCAGACGTCATCGCGCAACCCTCGTCATCACAGACAGAGAGCTTTCCCCTGTTCAAGCTCGCAATCTGGAGCGATTACTTGACTGCCCGGTCATGGATCGCAGTGAGCTCATTCTTGATATTTTTGCCCAGCGAGCCGCTAGTGCGGCAGGACGACTACAAGTCGAACTCGCTCAATTGCGCTATCGCCTACCGAGGCTGAAAGGCCGCGGCCTCAGTCTCTCTCGACAAGGTGGAGGGATTGGAACGCGTGGCCCTGGGGAGACCCAACTTGAGAAAGACCGTCGTGCCATCAGCCGTCGCATCGAACATCTATCACAATCACTGCGCCAGCTAGGAGCCCATCGCGCAAGATTGCGTGACCGCAGAGAAGATCTACCTCGCGTCACACTTGTCGGTTATACCAACGCGGGGAAATCGTCTCTTCTCAATGCCCTCTGCTGTCGCAATCCAGGGCATGCGGTTCTGGCGGAAAACAAGTTGTTCGCGACCCTCGATCCCACTACCCGAAGACTCTGCTTCCCCCAGACATCAGCGGCACCGAACGAAGTGCTTCTAACAGACACAGTGGGATTCATTCGTGAGCTACCAAAACCTCTTCTCGAGGCCTTCAGGGCCACGTTGGAGGAGACGCGTGATGCTGATCTGTTGCTTTTAGTCGTCGATCTGGCTGACCCCGACTGGCAGGCTCAGCTGGAGGCGGTGCACCACCTCTTGGATGACCTGAGCTGCGACCAACTGCGAAAAGTGGTAGCCAATCAAATTGACCGTTGCACGGCTACGGCGATCGACGCGATTCAGGCCATCGAGCCAGATGTGATCTATCTCTCTGCTACAGAAGGTACGGGACTGAGAGGTCTGCGAAACTGGCTGGAAAAGCAGTTCTGGGACAGCGCTATAACACCTGAAAATCCCAGCGCAGCACAGTCAACTCCAGGCCATAGTTGAACTTAACCATGGCTGAACCCACCCCAGCTCTTAAGCATGGCGAAGCCCTCACCTTGGCCTTGAAGTTGGATAACACTGATGCGATTTACCCGAAACTCACAACAGTGCCAACGGATTTTCTTGAGCAGATCACAGGTGCCACTACACCCCATCTGCCTCTTGGCGAGTTCGTGAATTCAAACCTGTTCAAGCTGATGGTTTTAGGCGCCGTTTGTGTGGCCCTCGTGATTCCTGTCGCCTCTCCAATCGCCCTCTTGCTGGGAGGGTTAGCGATCGTTTGTTTACTGGCTGTCATATGCGGAGAGAGTCAGTCCTTCCAGATCCTGCAAGAGAACGAAACCAACCCAATGGTGTTGGGTCCAGTGAGAGATCTTGTTAGGGATACCACGCTCTATGGAGACGGCCTGACCTTCGTGGTGACGACCATGGTTCCTGCATTCATGCTCTTGCAACAGGGAGGCGTTTGAGAGCGATGCCCATTCCCTCCGCCATCTATCGCACCCAGGCTTGGTACCGCCGCCTCACCGTTCCCCAGTTCACGGTTGTTACGGGGTTGCTCGTGATCGCAGCAGGAACCATGCTCCTGGTCTCCCCCATGTGCTCAAGCCAGAAGGTGGGCCTGTGGGAAGCACTGTTCACAGCCACATCGGCAGTCACCGTCACTGGACTTTCCATCATCGACGTCCGCCAAGATCTGACACTCCCCGGGCAGATCGTGCTGGCCATGATGATCATGGTGGGAGGCCTTGGATTAATGGCTGTCACTACGTTTTTACAGGGGTTTGTGGTTCGGGGGACCGCTCTCCGGCGTCGCCTAGATCGTGGCCAAACCCTTGATGAATTTGGGGTCGGAGGCGTGGGCAAAACCTTCCAAGGGATTGCTGTCACCGCTGCAGTGTTGATCCTGATTGGGGCCTTTCTTCTCTATTCCTTCGGGTTTACAGATATTGCCCCGGGAGGCGACCGTCTATGGGCTGCCCTGTTTCACAGTATCTCTGCTTACAACAACGCAGGCTTCGGGCTATGGAATGACAGCCTTGAGAATTACCGCACCAACAACACTGTTAATGCGGTAATCATGATTCTGGTGGTGCTTGGTGGTCTGGGCTGGCGGGTCACCCATGACCTTTGGATCAATCGGCAAAGGCTGAAACGGCGTCATCTCAGCCTTCACACTCGGTTGGTTCTGCGCACTTCTGGTCTCCTCATCCTGACTGGGACCTTGGGCTTAATGCTGACGGAATCTCTTTCCATGGGCCATGTCCTGACAGGTCTGGGGTGGGGAGAGCGGTTAATGAGCGCTCTGTTTGAGTCCGTCAGTGCACGCACCGCCGGATTCACCACCGTGCCTCTCTCTTCGCAGAGCATTTCCGATTCCGGCCTTTTACTTGTGATGACCCTGATGTTCATCGGAGCCAGTCCAGGCGGTACGGGAGGTGGAATTAAAACCACAACTGTGGCTGCCCTGATGGCCGCGACCCGCTCCACCCTGCGTGGTCACGATGATGTCGTCATTCGGCATCGACAGATTTCAGACAAAGTCGTGCTGCGCGCTTTGAGTATCACAGTTGCATCCCTGCTGTTCGTCCTGGGTATGGCCCTCCTTCTGGCGTTGAGCAGCAATCTCAGCGGAGAAGAACCCTTCACATTCTTAGAGCTTGTCTTTACATGTGTTTCCGCATTTGCCACCGTTGGATTAGATCTAGGCGTCACACGACAACTTGCTCCCTTTGGACAATTGGTCCTTGTAATGGGAATGTTTGTAGGGCGACTTGGGATTCTTTTGCTTTTGAGCGCCATCTGGGAAAGTTTTAATCGCGGCCATCTGCAGCGCCAGAATCGAGTTGGTTATCCCCGCGAGGATCTCTATGTCTAATCACCGATTTCTGGGAGCAGCGCAGTGAGGGAGTGGTGGCATTGGGCCCAGTCCCACCAAGCTGAAACGTCTAGTTTTGGGATTGTGGGATTAGGCCGTTTTGGGAGCGCCGTCTGCAAGCAACTGATGCAAAACGGCGCTGAGGTTCTTGCTGTTGACCGTTCGTCCAAAGCGATCGATGAACTCCGACAACTCGAGCCAACGATTGAAGCCCGAATTGTGGATTGCACAGACGAGGAAGCGCTTCGAGAAGCTGGAATCCTGGATATGGAAACTGTGGTCGTTGCCATCAGCGAACCCATCGAAGCCAGCATCACGGCCACTCTTATTGCCAAAGACAGTCCCGGGACCCAAGTTCGTCATGTGATTGCAAGAGCGACCAGCGATTTGCACGAAAAAATGCTCAAACGGGTGGGTGCCGATCGGGTGGTCTTCCCTTCGCGCATGCAGGGTGAACGTCTGGGAGTCGAATTGGTGCGACCCAATCTGATGGAGCGACTTGAACTCGACAAACACCACTCGATTGAAGAGATCAAGGTGCCAAGCCGGTTCGTGGGGCGCTCGCTTCGAGATTTAAACCTGCGCAAGAATTACCGGGTGAATGTTCTGGCAGCAGGTCCGGCAAAAGAACTCACGGTCAACCCGCCTGCATCCCATGTTTTGGAAGACGGCCATGTCCTCGTGGTGATGGGCCTAACCGACGCTCTTCAAGAATTACCGAAAACCTGAACCATGCGCGTTCTAGGGCTGATGAGCGGTACCAGCGCCGATGGCGTGGATGCTGTACTTGTCGAGCTATCGGGGTCGGCGGCACAGCCACGTTGGACACTGATGAAGTCGGCCTCCTTGGACTATCCAGAATCGACAAGACAACTGATTTTGGACGTAGGCCAAGGAGAGGCAAAAACGGCTTCCTCTCTCCTCTCCCTATCCGAAATCATCACCAAGACCCAGGCCGCAGCCGCCCTTCGATGCGACCCAGAAGGGCAGGCCCAACTGGTGGGATGTCATGGCCAGACCATTTGGCATCGTCCGCCCGAACCGCTCCCGGGCGGCCACATCCGCCCGGGAGCGAGCTGGCAGATGTTGCAGGCACCCCTGCTTGCACAAATACTGAAATGCCCTGTGGTCTCAGACTTTCGAGCGGCGGATCTGGCCTTGGGAGGGCAGGGCGCACCGCTTGTTCCCAAGGCTGATGCGGCCCTACTGGGACGAACCAAAGGATGGAGAGCACTCTTGAACTTAGGTGGAATCGCCAATCTCACCCTCATCCCCCCGACCACTGGTCCAGATCGTCATCAACCTGTGAGGGGGTGGGACTGCGGGCCTGCGAACAGCTTGATCGACCTCGCGATAGAACAGTTCAGTGGGGGGAAAGAAACATGCGACCAAGGCGGCCGTCTAGCGGCTAAGGGCCACTGCGATGAAGGCCTGATTCTCCACTGGCTCGATGAGCCCTACCTCAAGCAAAGTCCTCCTAAATCAACAGGCCGTGAGTTGTTCGGACGATCTGACCTAACAAGACGCCTTGAGGACATGAAAGGGCAACAGGTTATGGATCAGATCGCCACACTCACAGCCTTCTCTGCCGCAGTGGTGGCACAGGATTTGCAACAGCTTTCAAGCCGGGGCCACCCTCTCCCAATCGAGCTGTTGGTCGCCGGAGGTGGTAGCCAAAATCTCACGTTGATGCGAGAACTCACCCGTCGCTGCCGTGGCCTAAGAATTCGTCGTAGCGAAGAGCTTCAACTTCCCAGCCAAAGTCGAGAAGCCTTGGTCTTTGCTCTCTTGGCATGGTGGCATCAGCTCGGGTATCCGGGGAATGCTCCTGCGATCACCGGAGCGCAGCATGAAGCTGTCTTAGGAGTACGCGTCAATCCTGCCTGAAGACACAACAGCAGCCTTCCTCAAAGGGAGCAAAGTCAGTTCGTCGGACGCTGCAGCCTGATTCGACGCGGTACTCCTCGAAGGCGACGCGTTTGCTTTGATTCCAGAGCGTTGCGCAGCTGCTCTGTTGAAGATTGAGGCGCTTGCTTGGGTGGAACTACCTCCTGCCGGTCAGCTCCCTGTTCGTAACGCTGAACCCCTTGCTGAATCAAGACCTTGGCCATGTTGCTGACCGTTCGAGATTCACACTCAGCCAATGCAGCCAGACGAAGGCAAAGATCTTCGGGGAGCACCACCTGAATTCGAGGTGATTTTGGCTTCCCACTGGATGACTTTTGGCGAGTGGCCACGACCCAGGAAGAGGCAGAGCTACTTAAAAGTGTACAGAGATGCGCAAGGGTAGTATCCAGCAGTATGCTGTAGTCACAGATCGGATCTTTGAGTCCTCTCCAGTCCAGGCCCTCGGCCGACCCATCCCAGGAGTGCCATGCCCCATTCCCAAAGCCCGGACATCAGCTCACCCAAGCTCCCCAATCCAACCAGGACGACTCCTCGCACAAGCAATCAACTCAACCCCAAGCGCCGAAAGAACCGCCGCCCCCGCAGAACTCCTGAAAACAGCGAAGTCGTGGTGTCCGCAGTAATCAGCACCTATCTGCTCACTCATCTTCATCACGTGCTCCAACGAGCTGAATACAACGCTGTTCAAGATGGTCGTCGTTCGCAAGCCGCGAATTACGCCCAGCTACGCAAAGTGCTTTGCATGGATGCGAGAAGCATGGAAGAGGCTTCAGCGTCTGGCCTCAAGGCAACTGAGCTCGATCAGGCGGCTTAGCGAAGGGATGGCAGTTTGTGACCGCGTGAATAGGGTTTCAGCAGAAGCCTCCCGGCCATGTCAAATGCTGCTGAGCTTTACGCACGCATTGAAAACGATCAAGACCTCAGCAAGGGGTTATTTCGACAAGCACTTCAAAATCCTTCTGGAGCCCTTGACTCAATCTGCGACATTGGCAAACAATTCGACCTACCAGTCACGCCTCAAGAGGTAAAGGATTACCTCAACAGCCTCGATGACGAGATTTCAAAGCAATGGCTCATCAAAGCGAGGGGTGGTCTGTAAGCGATGGTGCATCCTTCGTTTCGAGGATGGAAACACGGGCTGGCTTTGGAGTGGAACGTTCTCGGACCCCTCCACCTCCTGCCCAACTGAAGAACAACCAATAACTGATCACAGCAAGACCGGCTGCCACCACGAGGGCCATGACTTGCTCCAGTCTTCGCATTTGACTGCTCCCAGCTCCATTAGTCTGCCTGCGACCCCGACACGTGATGATGGGCTTTAGACGCCCCTACTCCGTGCTGCGACTTGAGCGAGTCGGCAAGATTTATCCAACCGGTGAGGTTTTGAGGGATGTGACCTGGGAGGTCAAGGCAGGGGACCGCATCGGCCTTGTCGGCGTGAATGGAGCAGGAAAGTCAACCCAGCTCAGGCTCATTGCTGGCATGGAAGATGCCAGCAGCGGGCAAATCGTCAGACAAGGTGAGCCAAGAATCGCTTACCTGCAGCAGGAATTTGATGTTGATCCGAATCGCACCGTACGAGAAGAGCTGTTTCAGGCCTTTGGTGAGGCCGCCATTGTGCTTGGCCAGCAAAAACAAGTGGAATTAGCCATGGGCTCTGAGCGCGCGGCTGCGGATCCGGCTCATCTTGATGCGCTCATCCAGGAACTAGGACAACTGCAGAACCGATTCGAAGGACTGCATGGCTACGAGCTCGATGCACGCATCGAGAAATTATTACCAACGATTGGTTTCAAACTGGAGGATGCCGAACGCCTGGTCTCGGACTATTCAGGCGGCTGGCAGATGCGTCTTGCTCTAGGAAAAATCCTCCTGCAAGAGCCTGATCTACTGCTGTTGGACGAGCCCACGAACCATCTCGACGTTGAGACTATTCAATGGTTGGAGGGTTATCTCATCGAACAAAAGGCCGCACTGGTTGTGATCAGCCATGACCGCACTTTCCTGGATCGAGTCTGCAACCAGATTGTGAGCACAGAACGAGGCGTGTCCAAGGCCTACTTGGGAAATTACACCTCACATCTTGAGCAAAAAGCACTCGAGCAAGAAGCCTCACGAGCAGCATTCGACCGCCAACAAAAAGAGATCGCAACCCAGCAGGCCTATATCGATCGATTCCGTGCCAGTGCCACGCGCAGCACCCAGGCCAAAAGCAGGGAGAAGCAGCTGGACAAAGTGGAACGAGTTGATGCACCAGTTGAGTCTGTCAGTGGACCCAGGTTTCGCTTCCCGCCGGCACCGAGATCGGGAGCCCAGGTCGCTGTTATCGACAACCTGACCCACAGCTACGGAGAGAACATTCTGTTCATGGACGCTGGGCTCGAAGTCCAAAGAGGTGATCGGATTGCTTTTGTCGGCCCGAACGGAGCCGGAAAATCAACCCTGCTCCGATTGATCATGGGAGCAGAAACTCCAGACGAAGGTTCCGCCAGGCTTGGCGAACACAACATCATCGCTAGCTATTTCGAACAAAACCAGGCAGAAGCCCTTGATCTCAATAAGACGGTGATTGAGACCATGTTTGAAGCAGTTCCTGATTGGACACAAACTCAAGTGCGCTCTCTGTTAGGAAATTTCTGCTTGAGCAACGACAGCGTCTTCAAGGATGTAGGCAAACTCAGCGGAGGGGAAAAAGCACGCCTTGCTCTTGCTCTCATGTTACTCACTCCCTGCAATTTGTTGGTACTCGATGAACCCACAAACCATCTCGATATTCCTGCCAAACAGATGCTGGAAGATGCCCTTTGCGACTACGAAGGCGCAGCTCTGCTGGTCTCTCATGACCGTTACTTCATCTCACGCGTAGCCAACAGAATCGTTGAAATCAGAGATGGCGAACTCATCAATTATCAAGGTAATTATGCTTACTACCAAGACAAGAAAGCTGAAGAAAAAGCCGAAGCAGAAGCCAAGCGACTGATGGCCGAAAAGGAGGCCAAGCGCAAAGCAAACAACCTCAAGCAAAAACAGAGAGCTGCCCGAAAAAAGAATGCTGCGTAGCAGACCTTCTCCGCAGCAGCAAGACGAAACTTCACACTTGATTAGGCAGGAAAACTCATTTCCCTTTACCCCTAAAGACGGTGTGGATAAGCTGACAAAGTTGATCCCCGGCAGCCCTTGAAAAATACTCAAACGCTTCATACCTCCGTCACGAGTACTTCATCCAACAGCACTCTCAGCACTGAACATGATCAGACCTGGGATGCAGTTGAAACCTATTTCGAATGCATTACAACTTGCTCACTCGACGATGGAGAATGCATCACACGTTGCGTAGAGCAACTTAAAGATACAGACGGCTAAATAACAATAATAGAGGCCTTAATTGCGTAGAGACATCATCTCAACGGGCGTAATTGAGCGCCCAATACGTTTGCCAGCTCGAATGACATCGAGAGTCAAAGGGCGACCAACTCCATGACGATCAATGGCAGAGACAACTTCTGCCGGATTCCGAACTGGTTGCCCACCAATTGAGACGATCACATCATCAACTCGCAAGTCTCCGCGATCCGCAGGACCACCTTCAACGACAGATCGAATCACGGCTCCAGGAGGGGCATCAGATCCTGGCCTTGGAGCTGGCACTGTGGAGAGCCCGACTCCAACCATTGGGTGACTTGCCCTCCCCTGACTGACAAGTTGGCTAGCGATTGATCGCGCCCTATTGATTGGGATCGCAAAACCGAGGCCAGCGCCGGGACCTGATCGAACAAGCGTATTAATGCCAATCACATCGCCATTGGCATTTAACAAAGGTCCACCTGAATTACCAGGATTAATGGCTGCGTCTGTCTGAATCAGGTCGAGACGCTTTCCCGAAATTCCTAGTTGAGACACATTGCGATTGAGATTGCTAACAATCCCCAGGGTCACCGTGTTTTCAAGCCCAAAGGGATTGCCAACAGCAATGGCCCAATCCCCCACCTGGAGACGATCTGAATTTCCCAAAGGGGCAGTGGGCCATGGCCCACTGGTCTCCAACTGCACGACAGCCAAGTCGGTAACCGAATCCTGTCCAATCACGCGACCAGCAACCCGTCGACCATCAGGTAGTCCCACCATCACTCGATCCGTGTTCTCCACCACATGAGCATTGGTGAGAACAAAACCTTTCTGATCGAAAATCACACCACTACCCATGCCGCGTTCTTGACGCGGGCGCGGAGCCGTCTGACCTTGCATCCCAAAAAACCGGCGAAAGAATGGGTCCGCCATCAATCCCTGAGGGAGGCCGGGCATCGCAACTGAACGAACATTGCGAACCGTTTCGAGCGTGACAACGGCTGGGCCACTTCGTGCGACTGCTTGAGCAACGAATGACTTTGGGGCTAAGACCTGCGAGCCCGTTGCGGCGAAGACTGGAGGTGGTTGAACCACCAGTCCTGGCAGCAGCAACGCACCACTGAAAACCATCGAAAGCAGAGGGTTGGACACCGCCATAGCCGCGATTTCGTCAACGTTCGAACATGGTGACCGTAGGCAGTTGAGCCTTATGAAACAGCACAACTTTCCACGATTTCATGACCAGATGCGACCAGAGCTCGCCCTTGCAAACCCTTTTTCCCAAAAAGAGTGATGATGGGGAGAAGCGTTTGTCCCATTTACGAGTTCTGCGGAAATCACCATGCTCAGCAGCTTGTTTCCTCTTGTATATGGACTGATCTTCATCGCCCTGCTTTGGCAAGCCTTTCGTGTCATGGGACGAGGCTTCAGCGCTGCAGGACAACCACTCAGCAAACATGAAAACGATCGTACCGGTCGTCAAACGATCCATCCGGAGCTTCTGGATGGCGACGGACGCCTCACCGAAGAGGATCTTTTAACGGTCCGTTTCAGCAGTGATGGTGAGCTTCCAAATCCACCCTCGAAGCCCAGTGAATAAGGTTGGGTCATTGGCAACTGCTTGAGTTGTCCGATTGACTCATAGGGGGGACTCTTAGTTGGACCAACGAACACGGATTGTGGCTGCGGTAATCAAATCCGTGAAACTGCCGCCCCGCTTTCGCTTAAGACTTTTGAAAGAAGATCCTGTCCGGCTTGAACTCAGCCTGACACCGGCCTATGGCAAAGATCCCATTCAGGTTGGCCTGGTGGAATCGTTGGACCTGGTGGCGCGTCGTGATCGAGAAGGCCGCATCCCACGAGACCTTCAAGGAACCTGGGACTGGACAGTACGCCACGGTGATGTCAGCACTGGCGGATGGAACCCCTACCTCAAGGAAGCTCTGCAAACCATGTTCGAAACAGGGCTTCCTGCCATCGTTTATGAAGAGCTCACGGGAGATGAGTACCACCCGGTAGACGGAGCACGTCACATTCGCTGACGCCTTGCCTCAACAAGTTGTGAAGCACTGCGAACAGGACGTGAAAATTTTGGATGAGCTCGACTACAACGAATTCAGCCCGGCCTTAAGTTTTTCTTCATGGCCTCTTCTTCTATTCGTTTTGGTCCCCTGGTTCGCCTCTTGGCAGCCTTCGGAGCTCTCAGCAGCATTTTGCTGGTTGGGATGATCAATTTTTTCAGCTGAAGGTCAAGAGGCATTGGGTTGGTTCCCGATTGATCCCTTGCTTCCAAGGCTTCGAGCCTGCCTCGTTCCAGGGGCAACAGTTTTACTTCAATCCCCTCCTGGCGCTGGCAAAACAACAAGAGTGCCCTTGGCATTCCTTGGAGAAATTGCAGAGATAGAGCCCCTACCAGGCCGCACTCTCATGCTGGAGCCCCGGCGACTCGCCGCGAGAGCAGCAGCACACAGGATTGCGAGCAGCCTGAATGAACCGGTTGGGGAGCGTGTGGGCTATTCCGTTCGATACGAGCAAAATCGCTCCTCACGCACCCGTCTGGAAGCGATGACGGATGGATTATTTCTCCGTCGACTTCACAGCGATCCAGAACTCAAAGGAATCAGCTGTGTAGTTTTTGATGAATTCCATGAGCGCAGTCGAAATAGTGAATTAGCGCTTGCCCTCGTTCGGGAAGTACAGGAGGTTTTAAGACCCGATCTTTGTCTGTTGCTGATGTCAGCAACATTGGATCTCAACAAGCTGCAAGTCCAATTGCCCCATGCGCAGGTTCTTACCAGCGAGGGGAAAGCCTTCCCTGTCGAGACAGCACACCTCTCTCCAAGACCGAATGAACCGATAGAAATCCTTGTTTTACGAGCCATTGAACGGGAAATAACCACCCTGATCAGCACAAGTGACAGCAAAGAAGATCCCTTCACCGTGTTGGTTTTCCTTCCTGGCGTGCGAGAGATCGATCGTTGCAGAAGACATTTACTGAATTCAGCCCTACTGAGCGAATGGGACGTCATCGGACTGCACGGCAAGCAATCACTCGCTGAGCAAGGGCGTGCACTGAAGCCTTGCCATCCCGATCGGGATGGAAGGGTCGTTCTGGCGACTTCTATCGCCGAAAGTTCACTCACTCTCGAAGGCGTTCGCCTCGTCATCGATTGCGGGCTCACTCGGCACACCCACTACGACCCTGGAACCGGAATGGAGGGACTGATCACCGTGCCAGCAAGTCAGGCCAGTGCTGATCAGCGACGAGGGCGTGCAGGACGACAAACCGCCGGACGTTGCATCAGGCTCTGGTCACCTGCGGAACAACTACGACGCCCAGCCCATGACATCCCCGAGTTGCAGCGAGCTGACCCTCAACCCACAGTTCTCAATCTCGCACTTTGGGGTGCCGGTTTAGGGGAAACATTGCCATGGCTCGAACCACCTCCAAAGGCAGCACTCCAGACAGGCCTTAGGCAATTGATTGAAATCGGAGCCCTCAATCCACAAGGCCAGCCAACGCATCTAGGACATCAATTAGCTCAATTTGGAGCCCATCCACGCTTGGGGTTGCTTCTTCTAAAAGCTCGTGTTTTGGGGCGATCGCAATTAGGGGCAGATCTTGCCGCCATTTTGAATGAACGCGATCTACTCAGCCACCACAACCACGGATGTGACCTGTGGGCTCGCATGCTCTTACTTCGTGACAGCCGGAACTCTGCACCGTTCCAAAGCGATCATGCCGCAGCTGATCGCCTTAAAACGGTGCTCCAACAGAGCCGTCGATGGTGCCAACAACTGGGTCAATTCGATCTTGGAGATGAAACCGAAGAGAACGAGAATGAAACGTCAGACGAACTGATAGCCGCGCAACTGATTGCGGCGGCCTTTCCGGAATGGCTGGCCATGGCTCGACCAGAACAGCACGGACATTTTTTGCTTCGTCAAGGCCGTGGTGCGGTTTTGCACAGTCGCGATCCCTTGGTAGGGGCAGAAGCCCTTGCTGTAGCCCAGCTTGATCTCGGTGACACAAGAGCCAAGATCCGACTAGCGCTTCCTCTCCCGTTGCAATGGGTCAGAGACCTTGCAGATCAGAACGGTCACTGGGAAGAGCGTGTGTTTTGGGACGAACAAAGCAAACGGATCCGGGCCGAACGCGTTCTGCAACTTGGTGCCTTGGAACTCGAGCGATTCCCCCAGCAACAGGCTTCTTCCGAACAAATTCGGGATGTCTTAGTCCAGCAATTGAGCAAGAAAGGTCTGTCAGCACTTCCTTGGGGCAAACGCTCAGAGCAACTTCGCTGTCGCCTGGCTTTGGCCCATCACTATCTGCGGGCGCCTTGGCCATCACGAACCTGGCAACACCTCGAACAGCAACCAGCCGCCTGGATTGGCGATTCTCTTTTGGGCTGCAAAGGTTGGCAAGACCTCAATGAAGACATGCTTGTGGAAGCACTTTGGGGGGATCTCGATTGGTCACACAGGCAGCGACTCGATGAGCTCCTGCCACCAAAAATTCTGATCCCCTCAGGCCGACATGCAGTGTTGGACTATCAAGATGATGACGTTGTGCTGTCAGTCAAGCTGCAGGAAATGTTTGGCTGCCTTCAAGGGCCTACCGTCCTGAATGGCGAACTCTGCATCACTCTGGAATTGCTCTCCCCCGCAGGTCGCCCCCTGCAACGGACCCGAGACCTAGGAGGGTTCTGGCAAGGCAGCTATCAACAGGTCAGAAAAGAGATGCGTGGGCGCTATCCGAAGCACCCATGGCCTGAGAATCCAGCAAAGGCTGAACCCACCACCAGAACAAAGGCCGGGAAGCCAACCATTTGGGGGCACCAATAGACGTATCCAAAAAGACAGACGCAAGCACGAATCGCTTTGTTAAGATATGTGTGTCTTGGAGATTCACATGTCTGACAACGCACCCCGATTCGGTTTCGTCAACTTTGCAGAGACCTGGAATGGTCGTCTTGCAATGCTCGGCTTCATCATTGGCCTGGGCACTGAGCTGTTGACAGGCCAAGGCATCCTGACCCAGGTAGGCCTCGGTTGATTGAGTAAACGTTGAGTTTTTCTCTCAACAAAAAGATCCACCATCCATCTGGTGGATCTTTTTTTTAGTTGGTATCGCTCATTGCGCCACACTGTATAGATTCGCGTTAGTAGCAATGCTTCCCTTCTTTGCTAAAAATCGACGCGATGGAGCCCGGCTACTAAGCAGCATGCTCGTCTTCCTAGCCATCGGGATGACACAGATTCACCAACTATGGGGTCAAATCCTGGCCATCATCTCAGGTTTAGTAAGTATTTACTGGGGATTGGCATACCGACGTCTTGAGCGCTGAATCTTTTCCGACTTACTCGGTCCGTGAACTCAACAACGCCATAGGGGTTTTGCTGGAGAGAGGTTTTGCACCTCGGTTTCTGGTGCAAGCAACAGCATCTAGACCACAGGTCAAGAAAGGCCATCTTTGGCTCACCTTGAGCGATGGAGAGGCAAGCATCACAGCTGTTGCCTGGGCCTCAAAATTAAAACAATTGGACTTTGTTCCTGCTGACGGGGACGGAGTCACAGTCATTGGCAAGCTCAATTTCTGGGAAGCAAGAGCCAGCCTTGCAGTCCAAGTTTTGGATCTAAGGCCAAGCCTTTCCACAGTATTAAGGCGATTCGAAACGGTAAAGGCTCAACTACTTGGGGAAGGCCTGATCGATTCCAGCAGACGACGCAAGCTGCCGTCATACCCAAAACGCATCGCAGTGTTAACCAGCATTCCAAGTTCTGCACTTGCCGACATGCTGCGAACAGCAAAAGAACGCTGGCCATTGAGCACTCTTCTCATCGTGCCAATTCCAGTACAGGGAGATGTGGCTCCCATCATCTGCAACGTTCTCAGCCGCCTCGCCGAAGATCATCAGCAACTCGATCTTGACGCGATTGCGATCGCCAGAGGAGGAGGAAGTCGAGAAGATTTAATGGTCTTCGACGATGCAGATGTGTGCCGAAAGCTGGCCACATTGCCCATTCCCGTCGTGACAGGAATAGGCCATGAAGACGACCTTACAGTTGCTGATCTCGTGGCAGACCATCGTGCCGCAACCCCAACAGCAGCCATGGTCACATTGCTACCGAATCGAGAATCAGCACAACAAATCATCAGTCAAAGACGCACCCGTCTGGCCGAATACAAACGATGGCGCTTAGAAAAAACACGATCACAACTCCAAGAACGAGAACAGCTCTTGCATGACTTACGGCCAGATATGACCTTGACTCGCCGACGGGATCAGTGGAAACAACGTGAGCAGCTCTTGCAAGCTCTCTCTCCAGAACGTTGGCTCAACAGGGGCTTTGCCATGATCAGCTCAATCAACGGACAAACTCTTCAAAGCGTGCGGGAGATCACACTGAATGATGATGTACACATCCGCCTAAAGGATGGAGTCATCCATGCCGTCACAAAACACATCAAACCAAACGAAACAACCAATCCACAAGCTTTCCACTAACTGACATGCCACGCAAAAAGCCTGAGACCGCCACGAACTCTGAACAAGAGAACTGGAAAAATGACGCATCCAAGCTCAGTTACGAAGAAGCTCTACAAGCTCTTGATGTGCTTCTTGGACAGCTTCAAGAGGATTCAACACCCTTGGCAGATCTTCAACGTAGCCATATACGGGCATCAATTTATCTAGACAGATGCAACTTCCTTCTCAGTCAAGCTGAGCAATCTGTCATGCAGCTTGATCCAGACACCATGAAAGAAAGAGTCTATGATGGAAACAAATAGGAATCAATCACGTCAGTGGCTTTACCTCTTATTGGCTGTACTTGGAGGCATTCTTCCCTGGCAAGCCAATCTGGAGTTCATACAAGCCAATCACAATGTTGGATTCAACATCATGACTTTCATTCATGATGCCAATATCAATGCAGCATCACGATCTCTCAGCAGGGATCTTTTGATTGCAGCTTCGGCATTCAGCATTTGGATGATCTCAGAAGGGAAAAGACTTGAAATCAAAGGTTGGTGGATAACCTTAATCCTGAGCATCAGTATTTCATTTGCTTGCGGAGGTCCACTCTTTCTATTCTTACGAGAGCGTAAATTAATTGCACTAAGTCAACAACAAGAGGCAGAAAAACCGCTCAAGGATCAACATCCTCTGCCTTAACGTCAATCGTGACATCACTGGCACGCAAAGAATCGTCGACAGCCTGAGCCGAATTGTTACCGCTGTGCTTTGGAGGCAACGGAGATCCACACATAGGGCAAGTGTCATCAGCACTCATTGTGCTGGTGCCGCAAGCATCACAAGTTCTCACTCGGCTCTGTAAGACCTTCCAACCGATCCAGCCCACCCCTCCAAGAATGAAGGGGAGGAACAGAAGGGTCAAGAGAAGACCACCAGCCAAATCCAACAAGACACGGCCTACAGCTGTTGGCAAAAGCAACAGCCCGAGGAGAACCAACCAAAGGAGCGGAGGAATGCGTCCCATCAATGAACAGTCCAACCGAACAGCGATCTCATAATCGCCAATTTTCTGCAATTAGTCACGATGAGAGACATTTGGATGATTACTATTTCTTGCATAAGACTTAGCCAACTCAACACTCCAACATTGACCGAAATAAATCACAACACCCACCATCCAGACCCATAAGGTCAGGACAAGAACACTTCCGATCACTCCATAGGCCTGAAAACGAGCTCCCAAAGAAAGAATGCTACGACTAACCGCAAGATTAAGGATGGTCAGGAGAAAACCAATCAATAACGAACCTGGTATTAACGGCATAAAAGGAACTCTACGGCTCGGAAGAAGCGACTGAAGGAATAAAGCCATGCCCGAAAAACCAAGGAATGGAACCATCAAGGTTCCAAATTGCAAGACAGGGATATGAGACAAAAGGCCGCCAAGCCACGGACTAGATGCAGACAACTCACTCAATACAGCGGTGGGGATCATGCGAATATTGGCACTAAGTTGATCAAGGACAACCAACAACCCTATTAATATCACAACAAAAAAAGCCTCTAACCGGATACGAATAAACTGTGCAGCTTGAAGACGAAAAGTAAGGTCGCAGCGTTGTGGAGCAATCACATCCTCCCAAAGCCTTTCCGAGCCACGCTGCAATGTTAGATAAACATTGCCGGCAGTGACCAACAAAACGCCAATACCTAGAAGCCCAGCTCCAAACCTCTGCTGAACCAACTGGATCAATGTTTTTTGTACAATCAACACAGCAGATGGAGGTAAGACACCACTTGCAAAAGCAATGATTTGACGCTCTAAATCATCCTGACGTCCAAGAAACCACGAGGCAACCGACAAGGAAATCAACAGAATTGGGAAAATCGACTGCAGGGTGTAGTAAGCAAAGGCAGCACTCAGATCGACACAATCACACCTCGACCAACGAAGATAAGCACACCAGAGAGATCGAACTAGCCGCCGAAGCGCCAGTTTTTTAGCCATGGATTCTGATGGGCCTATAGAGACATAAACTACCGTGCAGCAGGGCACAAAAAAAGCCATCCCTTCAAGGGATGGCTTTCTTCGTTGAAAATGTTTTTACCTGGCATCGAGCTATTTTCTCAGGGGGCTACCCCCCAAATATCGTCGCCGCTGCTGCGTTTCACAACCGAGTTCGAGATGGATCGGAGTGGGTCCACAGCGCTATGGACACCAGGATAGACATTTCCCAAGGGTTGACCCCTGAGAACTGCATAGCTGCATTCAATTCACTTGCGTTCCTTGTTTGCGATCTGGATCAAATAAAGTCTTTTCAAAGGCAAGAACCAAATGTTGGTCAAGCCCTCGGTCTATTAGTACTCCTCCGCTGCATCCATTACTGAACTTCGACGTAGAGCCTATCAACGGGTGTTCTTCCCGTGACCTTACTGGGTTACCCCATGGGAATACTCATCTTGAGGTGGGCTTCCCACTTAGATGCTTTCAGCGGTTATCCACTCCGCACATGGCGACCCAGCGTTTACCGTTGGCACGATAACTGGCACACCAGAGGTGCGTTCCTCCCGGTCCTCTCGTACTAGGGAGAAATCCTCTCAATATTCCTACGCATACACCGGATATGGACCGAACTGTCTCACGACGTTCTGAACCCAGCTCGCGTACCGCTTTAATGGGCGAACAGCCCAACCCTTGGGACCGACTTCAGCCCCAGGTTGCGATGAGCCGACATCGAGGTGCCAAACCTCCCCGTCGATGTGAACTCTTGGGGGAGATCAGCCTGTTATCCCTAGAGTAACTTTTATCCGTTGAGCGACGGCCCTTCCACTCAGAACCGTCGGATCACTAAGGCCGACTTTCGTCCCTGTTCGACTTGTAGGTCTCACAGTCAAGCTCCCTTCTGCCTTTGCACTCGTCGGCTGATTTCCAACCAGCCTGAGGAAACCTTTGCGCGCCTCCGTTACCTTTTAGGAGGCGACCGCCCCAGTCAAACTGCCCACCTGATACTGTCCGCTCCCCGGATAACGGGTGAACGTTAGAACCCTAGCTCTGAAAGAGTGGTATCTCACCATTGACTCCCTAGTACCCACAAGCACTAGATCAACGTCTCCCACCTATCCTGCGCATTCAGAGCCCGGGCACAATACCAAGCTGCAGTAAAGCTTCATAGGGTCTTTCTGTCCGGGTGTATGTAGTCCGCATCTTCACAGACAATTCTATTTCGCCGAGCCTCTCTCCGAGACAGCGCCCTGATCGTTACGCCTTTCGTGCGGGTCGGAACTTACCCGACAAGGAATTTCGCTACCTTAGGACCGTTATAGTTACGGCCGCCGTTCACCGGGGCTTCAGTCGCCAGCTTCGCTTACGCTGACCGGCTTCCTTAACCTTCCGGCACTGGGCAGGCGTCAGCCCCCATACATCGTCTTGCGACTTAGCGGAGACCTGTGTTTTTGGTAAACAGTCGCCAGGGCCTCTTCACTGCGACCACATTGCTGTGGCACCCCTTCTCCCGAAGTTACGGGGCCATTTTGCCGAGTTCCTTAGAGAGAGTTACCTCGCGCACCTCGGTATTCTCTACCACCCCACCTGTGTCGGTTTCGGGTACTGGCAGTTATGCCTTAACGGGTATAGAGCTTTTCTTGGAAGCATGACATCACCAACTTCGCTGCCGTAGCAGCTCGTACTCACGCCTCAGCTCGGATCGTTTTCGCCGATCCTCAACGCCTCGAACGCTTGAACCAGTAACCAACATCTGGCTTGGCTAGCCTTCTCCGTCCCTCTTCCCAAAACATAACCGGTACAGGAATATTGACCTGTTATCCATCGACTACGCCTTTCGGCCTCGCCTTAGGTCCAGACTAACCCTCCGCGGACGAGCCTGCCGGAGGAACCCTTAGGGTTTCGGTGCATGGGATTCTCACCCATGTTTTCGCTACTCAAGCCGACATTCTCACTTCTATGCAGTCCACGCCCGCTCACGCTAACGCTTCGCCCCACATAGAACGCTCCCCTACCATAAATCCGCAGCTTCGGTACAACACTTAGCCCCATTCATTTTCGGCGCAGGATCGCTCGACCAGTGAGCTATTACGCACTCCTTTGAGGATGGCTGCTTCTAGGCAAACCTCCTGGTTGTCTGGGCAATCCCACCTCCTTTATCACTTAGTGTTGATTTGGGGACCTTAGCTGGCGGTCTGGGCTGTTTCCCTCTCGACCATGGAGCTTATCCCCCACAGTCTGACTGCCTCGCTACACACAGGGTATTCAGAGTTCATCTCGATTTGGTACCGCTCTCGCAGCCCGCACCGAAATGGTGGCTTTACCCCCCTGCTGGAGCACGAGACGCTACGCCTCAACGTATTTCGGGGAGAACCAGCTAGCTCCGGGTTCGATTGGCATTTCACCCCTAACCACAGCTCATCCGCTGATTTTTCAACATCAGTCGGTTCGGACCTCCACTTGGTATCACCCAAGCTTCATCCTGGCCATGGTTAGATCACCCGGGTTCGGGTCTATAAACACTGACAAACGCCCTATTCAGACTCGCTTTCGCTATGGCTCCACCATTTCCGGTTTAACCTGCCAGTGCCTATAAGTCGCCGGCTCATTCTTCAACAGGCACACGGTCACCCTATGAGTAGGGCTCCCATTGCTTGTAGGCTCACGGTTTCATGTTCTATTTCACTCCCCTCCCGGGGTTCTTTTCACCTTTCCCTCGCGGTACTGTTTCGCTATCGGTCACACAGGAGTACTTAGCCTTACGAGGTGGTCCTCGCAGATTCACACGGAATTTCACGTGCTCCGTGCTACTCGGGATACAGCTAGGTCAGTTCAGTTTTCGTGTACGGGGCTTTCACCCTCTGTGGCATGTCTTTCAAACATTTCCACTAACATTCCTGATCCACATTGCTGTCCCACAACCCCAATGGTCGAAACCATTGGTTTAGGCTCTTCCCCGTTCGCTCGCCGCTACTGAGGGAGTCGTTTTTACTTTCCTTTCCTCCAGCTACTAAGATGTTTCAGTTCGCTGGGTTGGCTCGTGCCAGCCTATAGATTCAGCTGGCCGTTCTAGGGGTTGCCCCATTCGGAAATTCCCGGATCAAAGCGTGTTTCCAGCTCCCCGAGACTTATCGCAGGTAACCACGTCCTTCATCGCCTCTGCGTGCCAAGGTATCCGCCGTGAGCCCTTTGTAGCTTGACCAATGTATCTCCAACACGCTTGCTGTTGTTGAAACAGATTCTTTTAACTTCTAACTTAGAACTTCTAACTTAGAAGTTAAAATCAAACTCTCAAATGCTCGACACATTTGAAAGAACGTGATGGAGTCTCGGCTCTTGCTCGTAGAATTAACATCATTCCATCAAGAATTAACCCTCAAGAATGATGCATCTATGAGATGCTTTATTCTTTCCAGACTTACTATGCAGTTGTCAAGGTTCGGCTAGACATCAAATCAATGCATTGATCTCTCAATCCATTCATTGAGCCCAGCGTCCTATCAATTAAATCTTGGGTTCACTCCCATTCTTTAAAATGACAAGAAGCTAGGATCATCTAGCGGACAAATCTAAATCACAATCCATACGAGCTCATACTCCACTCTTGGGAGATGGGGATTCATTTCGGTCAGTGGAGGTTAGGAGACTCGAACTCCTGACATCCTGCTTGCAAAGCAGGCGCTCTACCAACTGAGCTAAACCCCCAACACCGATGGGCCATCCTGGACTTGAACCAGGGACCTCACCCTTATCAGGGGTGCGCTCTAACCACCTGAGCTAATGGCCCAGGAGTCTCATCCCTTATGGGGTGTGACCTAGACAAAGTTTAGGAACTAAAGATCTCCACCAAGCCAATCCCTATCTCTAGACATCTCTTGGCTTCAAAATTGAGGTACCGATCGACCTAAGGTGACAGGATTTTGGCCTAAGAATCAAGTACTCAGACATCAAAATCGGTTGTTTGTCTCCCTGTTAGGAGGTGATCCAGCCGCACCTTCCGGTACGGCTACCTTGTTACGACTTCACCCCAGTCATCAGCCCCACCTTCGACGTCCTCCTCCACAAGGGTTGGAGTAACGGCTTCGGGCGTGGCCAACTTCCATGGTGTGACGGGCGGTGTGTACAAGGCCCGGGAACGTATTCACCGCAGTATGCTGACCTGCGATTACTAGCGATTCCTCCTTCACGTAGGCGAGTTGCAGCCTACGATCTGAACTGAGCCACGGTTTATGGGATTTGCTTGTCCTCGCGAACTTGCTGCCCTTTGTCCGTAGCATTGTAGTACGTGTGTAGCCCAGGATGTAAGGGGCATGATGACTTGACGTCATCCACACCTTCCTCCGGTTTATCACCGGCGGTCTCTCTAGAGTGCCCAACTTAATGCTGGCAACTAAAGACGTGGGTTGCGCTCGTTGCGGGACTTAACCCAACATCTCACGACACGAGCTGACGACAGCCATGCACCACCTGTCACTGCGCTCCCGAGGGCACTCTCTCGTTTCCAAGAGATTCGCAGGATGTCAAACCCTGGTAAGGTTCTTCGCGTTGCATCGAATTAAACCACATACTCCACCGCTTGTGCGGGCCCCCGTCAATTCCTTTGAGTTTCACACTTGCGTGCGTACTCCCCAGGCGGAACACTTAACGCGTTGGCTACGACACCGGAGGGGTCGATTCCCCCGACACCTAGTGTTCATCGTTTACGGCCAGGACTACAGGGGTATCTAATCCCTTTCGCTCCCCTGGCTTTCGTCCATGAGCGTCAGTGATGGCCCAGCAGAGCGCCTTCGCCACTGGTGTTCTTCCCGATATCTACGCATTTCACCGCTACACCGGGAATTCCCTCTGCCCCTACCACACTCAAGCCCAACAGTTTCCACTGCCATGATGGAGTTAAGCTCCACTCTTTAACAGCAGACTTGAAAGGCCGCCTGCGGACGCTTTACGCCCAATAATTCCGGATAACGCTTGCCACTCCCGTATTACCGCGGCTGCTGGCACGGAATTAGCCGTGGCTTATTCATCAAGTACCGTCAGATCTTCTTCCTTGATAAAAGAGGTTTACAGCCCAGAGGCCTTCATCCCTCACGCGGCGTTGCTCCGTCAGGCTTTCGCCCATTGCGGAAAATTCCCCACTGCTGCCTCCCGTAGGAGTCTGGGCCGTGTCTCAGTCCCAGTGTGGCTGATCATCCTCTCAGACCAGCTACTGATCGATGCCTTGGTGAGCTCTTACCTCACCAACTAGCTAATCAGACGCGGGCTCATCCTCAGGCGAAATTCATTTCACCTCTCGGCATATGGGGTATTAGCGGTCGTTTCCAACCGTTATCCCCCTCCTGAGGGCAGATTCCCACGCGTTACTCACCCGTCCGCCACTAACCCGAAGGTTCGTTCGACTTGCATGTGTTAAGCACGCCGCCAGCGTTCATCCTGAGCCAGGATCAAACTCTCCGTTGTAGATCAATCCCTTTTGGTTCTCACCTCAGATTGATTTGCTTCACCCACATCAAAGCACTGGCGTACTTCATGCAGTTGTTGCCTCCTTCCTCTGACAGAAGGGTTCAAAGAGTGCAAAATCAGAATTTCTTCCTCCTTCGACTTTCCGGGATCTCAGATCCGGTCGTTGCTCCACATTGCGCACACCGACAACTCAAGACTTCGTGAAAACTCTCGAGCTGCAAGCACAATGCTTCTCTGCAACTAAATAATTGTTGACGGGACCTCACACCTTTATCGCACTATCATTTAGCTCGCACTTAAATCTTTCGACTTAAGTTCAAACTAAACGCGATAAAAGCGTCAGTTCCTAAACTTTTCAATTGTCCAGGTTCTGCCTTCGCGTTCCCTTGCAGAAACGGTTGGCCTGCGGTTTCGCAACCGCCTTTGAAACTTACAACATCGTGGGATCGCTCCCCCAATCCTGCAAGCCCCTCAGAACACTTCAAGCTCTCGCTTGTCATGATCCTCGGCTGCGCTTCGGAGCATTGCCCCCCCGCGCAGTCCAAAACCATAACTCAATGACTGCTCCCTTCGCAACTATCTCGCCATAGAAAGGACACTCAACCCTGAAGGAGAGCCTCTCCCCAGGGGGCCAGGCGATTCAACTGCTTTTGGGAACCAGCAGCAAGTACAGGGAAACCAACATCTGAAAGATCACAACCGGGATCCAGATCAGCTGGGTTCTTTTCCAGCCAAAGCAGTGGGCAACCTAATTCAGTCAACACAAGCCAGGCAGCGGCCACATCCCAAATTTTGGGAGTTGCCTCTAACGCAGCTGAGGTTTGCCCCATGGCAACACTCACCAAATTAAGACTGGCAACGCCCAAAAGACGAATCTTTCCAGGAAACGATTGATCCGGCCTCTTCTGAAGGACACGAATCGATCGGCTACACAGCGAGACACAGGCACTTTGAGCAGCGAGTCTGGTTTGAGGTGTCAGACGTTTTTGATTCCGCCAAGCCCCTTGTTCACGGATAGCGACGATTCTCTGATTCAATGAAGGGATATCGAGAAATGCCTCTGAAGGTTCGCCATTGACGAACCGTGCGATTGAGATGGCCCAATAAGGAATGCCAGCAGCAAAGTTAGTTGTGCCATCGAGTGGGTCAACAACCCAGAAGGCAGACGTTGAGGGGCATACCTGACTGCCCTCTTCGCTTAGCACGCCTTCATCGGGAGTAATCTCGGCTAACCCCTGAACAAACGCAGCATCACTCCATTGATCACAAGCAGTGATCAAACTTCCATCAGGCTTGACATCAGACACAATATGACCAAAGTCATTGCGCTGATGTTCAGCAACTCGATCGAGTAAAAGGTGGACTCGATGCAGTTGCTGAGCACTAAGCGGGGCAGACACCCTAATCAGCTCGGTAAATTAGACAACATTGATTCACAGGCTGGCAAATTAGGGATTGGCTCAATTGGAATATCTATATCGCCAGCATTTGTGTCATTCGTGGCCGGCAAGTTCACATCTGAGCAGGAGGCCACCTGATCAAGCCCGGTTCTGCGACGCAAATTTGCCAGGCTTGTATTGTAAATCTCTACTGCATTTGAATATTTAACTTCTGCCTGTGTTAGATCACGCTGCGAGTCAACAACTTCTCGCTGGGTTGTAACACCTGCTTGAAAGCGAAGACGAGCCAATCTTAAAGTTTCAGCAGTGTACAAAACCTCATTAGATGCAGTGTATATATTTTGAGAGGCTGCACGAAGAGAATAAAAACTTTCTTCTACATCTTTACGAATCCTGTCGCGTGTCTCAGCGAAAGTAAACGTTTTCTCCTCAGCTGCCTGTTTGCTCCTTCTGTAATTTGCACGGGCACGTCCTCCATCAAAAATAGCCCATGAGGCCTTCAACCCCACAGCATTATTGACTGTCCAGTTATAATCAGCCATGTCGATTGACCCAGTTTGATTTGTTTGACCTTGAGTCTTACTCGTATTGAAGTTATTGAAAATAGTTAGCACTGGCTGGATAGCTGCGAGAGCAGCATTAGCACTGCTGTTGTTGATCGAGATATCCAGAATCACCTGGTCAAGCTCCTCTCGAAATGAGTAAGCCGCAATAATGCTTTCTTGAAGGGAAGGCTGCCAAACTCCCAGTACCCGGGCTGGAGTTGCTGCGGTTGGCGTTACATCTTGTGGAAGGTCAAGCAATTGGGCCAGAGATCTCCGAGCTTGAGATTGATCACGCAGACCATCGGTAAGACGTTGGCGATCTCTGGCTAATTGGGATTGAGCTTCTAACACATCCAGCTTGGTTGAGACTCCAGCCTGGTAGCGGGCACCAGCATCACGCAGGCTGACCAGCGAAGCACGAACACTCTGTTGTCCGATGCGTACTCCCTCGTCACTACGCTGAAGCCTGAAATAGGCAGTCGCAGCATTCAGCCTGAGGTCTCTTAAGGCAATTAAATAAGCAAGACTTTGTCTTTCAAATCGATCACGCGCTGCAGCTATCTGTGGGACACGTTTGGGATCGATCAGATTCCAGTTCACTGAAGCTTGAAACGCAGCAGACCAGGTTGTTGTGTAAGTGTTTGGTTGCCTCTCCGGTTCCCCAGTATCAGGGTTGAGCACCCTGCGCCCCGTTTCATCAATTGTTGGTGTTGCGAATTTAGGATTTCGATATTGTTCACCATCCAAGTATTGAGGCAATCCAGATGCTTGCAGGTTGACGGTGGGATACCACAGAGAAATCTCAGCTAGCAGTTGTGATTTGAATTGATCAACCTGACTAGCAGCGGCTTTCAGGGTTGGACTGTTGACCTCAGCAAGACGCTCAACCTCAGCGAGAGTTAAAGGACGAAGTTCACGAATGGTGACCTGGGACGGAAGATCAGGTAAGGCAAGACTGTCAGGAGATGCAAGAGCATCCAAATCCTCTGGGAGCGTTGTGGCCGCCGGTGGCAGAACAGATGGATCAGCCTTCGGACGAGATCCTTTTAATTCGATGGCATTAGGAAGGGTCGACTGATCCATTAGTAAGGATTCAGAAGAAGAACTATCTGCCTCAACATCCTGAGCGAGTGCAGCCGATGCAGCGAAGACAGGCAAACAACCTGCGATCAGAACAAAACGAGCAGCTGTCCGGAGCACATTAATACTGGAACTCTGCGGAGCTTAATTGCTTTTTTCGATAGAGCCCAGCACAGAGGCCACGATTTCAGCTGCTCCATCCACGATTCGGATCGGCACTGAAAGATTCGCCTGCAATTGATCCAACGTCATGTCGTCCAAAAACACTGGATCACCGTGGCGAAGCATGACAGATGGGAGCAGAAGCTGATCGCCCAGGTCTTGATCCCTAAGTCCATCAAGCAAATCTTGTCCGGTCAGCAATCCAGTCACAACCTGGTCTTGCCCCCAATAGGGACTAGGAAGGCCATGCAAGATCAAGTGGACTCCATCAACCGCATTGAGCCTTCTCAGCACTGGCTCCAAAGCATTCTCAACCAAGCGTCCAACCACCCAGCTGCTTTTCAGAGGTCTTTCCACACTCTTAGGGAGATCGGTTGTTACCTCGTCCAAAGCAGCAAGAAATGCCCTAATGCTGCCCACTCCATTTTCCTGCTGAGGAAAATCCTCATAGTTTGCGCGTGGAGGCAAGTTCAAGCCAGCAATGAGATACCACTCATCTGACAGCCAGGCAAAGCGACTTTCAAACCGGACCTGAAACTCCTTCTGCAGAGGTTCCACCGCTGCAATGACTTTTCTGGCGTCGTCGGGATTGACCGCACGCAAGCCATCAGTTGCCAACCTAAAACGGGTGAGACCAACAGGAACAACGGCAACAGAAAGCACCGCCGGCCATTCCCCTCCAGCAAATTCAGCCAGATCACGAATGGTGCGCAACAACGCTTCGCCATCATTCTGATCAGGGCAAACAACCACCTGAGCGTGAATCTGGAGATCCCGTTGAGAGAACCAGTCCAGTTGCTTCAACAGTTGTCCACCTCTTGGATTTTTCAAAAGACTCGATCGCAGAGCAGGATCAGTGGCATGGACTGAAACAAACAATGGCGACAAACGTTGTTGTTCGATCCTGTGCCAATCGGAATCACTGAGGTTTGTGAGTGTGAGATAGGAGCCGTACAGAAAACTCAATCGATAGTCATCATCCTTGAGATAAAGACTGCTGCGATGACCGGATGGTTGTTGGTCGATGAAGCAGAACGCACAGCGATTACTGCACTGCCGCAATCCATCGAACAACGCTTCTGTGAACGCCAGTCCCAGGCCTTCATCTTCATCCTTTTCCAGATCGACTTGATGGAGATCTCCTTTTGCATCCCGAACCTCTAAATGCAATTCCTCTTCAACAATGAGATACCGATAATCAATGAGATCTCGAGGACGAACGCCATTGATACTCAACAGCTGATCTCCGGGCTCAAAGCCAAGTTCTTCTCCTATCGATCCGGGCTGGACTGATGCCACAACTGCCGGTGCAGGCTGATGCAATCCAGACCCCTGATCAAGAGCCGCATCAGTCACACCGGCAGAAGGTTCATTCCACACAGCGCTGACAGCCAAGTGCGTTCAGTCTGATGCCGCACCGAACCACCACACCAGAAGAAGCACCCCAAAAAGCAACCGATACACCACAAAAATCCAGGTGCTATGGCTCTGGAGATATTTGATCAGCCAGTCGATGGCCAGCCAAGAGACCACAGCTGCAGAACAGATCCCGACTAAAACAGGCAAAATCCCACCCACGCTTGGCTCTGAAAAAGCATCTTTTAATTCCACCAATCCTGCGATTGTGATGGCAGGAATCCCTAACAAAAAGGAAAACCGAGCTGCATCAGCTCGCTTCCAACCATCAAACAGTGATGCTGTCAGCGTGCTACCTGAGCGTGAGACACCCGGGATCAAAGCCAACATCTGGGCCAGACCAACCACCAGCCCATCGCGTCCTTGCACATGGTTCAGCTGCTTCAGTCGAGGACCGAACCGCTCAGCCAATCCTAGTAATAGTGCCATCACAATCGACACAACAGCAATGGCAGGAACACTGCGCAGAGGGGAGGTTGCATAGCCTGGCCAGAACAATTTGATGCAAAGACCGGCAATCACAATCGGAACAGTGCCGATCGCCATGGCAATGCCAAGCCGCGCATCAGGTTCCCTCCATTGACCGCGCCTTAACGCGCCAATGATGCCTTTGAGTACGCCTGTCAAATCAGCGCGGAAGTAGGCAATAACGGCAACAATGCTGCCGAGCTGGATCACGGCGGTCACCGAGATTCCAGGGTCCCCCCATCCTGCAAGAACTGGAACCACCTTCAGGTGAGCCGTGCTGCTAATTGGCAAAAATTCCGTAAGCCCTTGCACGACGCCAAGCACAAAATCACGCCAGCAAGCTTCAAGCAGTCCGGGATCCGTGGTCAAAGCGCTCTTTCAAATCAGTGCACTACGACTATGCGTCACTGGCTTCCTGCAGCAAATCCCGAACTTGCGGTCAAATCTTCTAATGTTTGGACTCTTTTTTCAAAATTCTGAGGGCATCCTTTTGCTGAGTGGTCTGATCCAGATTCCAACATCGGAGAAGCAGACCCTTGTGATGTCCCGGGCTCCTGCGATCTCCTTCACTCGTTCGTTGTCCTTCTGGGCTTCGGCATTGGTTGTTCTGCCGGTCTTTCTCCAGGCGCCCTGGGTTCGCTTTCATCCCTTTAGCTCCTGTCTTTTCACCGCAGTGCTTTTGGCAGCAGGCATTTCTGCGGTCCAAATGGGCAATAAATCATGGAAGCAGGGGGGTGCTCTCCTTGTTGGATTCAGCGGAAGCTGGCTGGCGGGAACGCTGTTCTGGGGATGGCTGCGTATGCATCCTTTATGGCATCTACCTGTGGAATCGATTGCATTACCACTTGCCATCGGAGGGCTCGGCAGCCGTTGGAAACTGAGTTGTGCCTTTTACCTCGCTTCACTACTGGGCACCGCCATCACAGATTTCACAATGGCTCTTACTGGGGTGATGTCGTTCTGGCCCAAGGTTGTACAAGCCACATCGAATGACGCCCCACTCCTTCTTCATGAGGCGGCAAAGGTTGTGTTGCAACCATTTTCGGTCGTTCTTTTGCTCTCAGCCACAGGAGTCATCTTTTGGATCGTGAAACAGTTACAGACTCAAGCGATCCGCAGAAATGAACACAGTGAGGCGTGGAGCGTCGCCGCTTCTGTGCTGTCAACAACGCTTCTGATCGACGCCCTCTTTCTGGCGCTCTCCCTCTCAGTGCCAAACCTGACCGGTCTGATCTGAAACGAACTGCAAACGCCTGGCAGTGCTAATGGAGCAAAAGGGATCTGCACTTGTAAGGTTTCCATACCGGCGCTGCCGGAAGTCAAGTTCCGAATCCCAACGGAGAGTTCAGATGAAGCGCCTGCTGTCCTGGCTGACGGGCATGGTTGTGATCGGTGGCCTATTGATGGGCCTTCTCGTTCCCCCCAATGTTTCTGCCGCTGAGATTAGAAATGTCGCAGACGACAAAATCGCCGAACGCGGCGACAAAGTTGATTTAAACAATTCCTCTGTCCGTCGCTTCCAGCAATTCCCTGGCATGTATCCCACTTTTGCTGGGAAAATCGTTCTCGGAGGTCCCTATGAGAAAGTCGATGACGTGCTGAACCTCGATCTTTCTGAACGTCAAAAAGAATTGTTCGCGAAATATCGCGACAATTTCGTGGTCACAGCACCATCCATTGCCCTGAACGAGGGGTTCGACCGTATTAATGACGGTCAATACCGTTGACCTTGATCCAAGCTTGAACCGCCCAAATTACTGGCGGTTTTTTTGCACCCATGGGCCTCCACGCAACCTCGATGGATCGAATTGCGCCGGGCCCATGGGATGTGATCGTCATCGGCGCAGGTGCAGCAGGGTTAATGACCTGTTTGGAACTTCCAGCTGATCTGCGAGTCCTTCTTCTGAACCGAAACACAAGCAGAAGATCCTCAAGTCGCTGGGCTCAAGGGGGAATTGCAGCGGTAACCCGCTCCAATGACAATGCTCAGAGCCATGCTGATGACACAGTGAGCGCTGGAGCTGGTCTCTGCGATGGAGATGCAGTTCGCCTTCTAGTTGATCAAGCTCCCCAAAGCGTGCTGAGACTTCAAGAGCTCGGCATGGAATTTGATCGCAACCAAGACGGAACACTTGCAACCACACTCGAAGCTGCCCACAGTCATCGAAGGGTGCTCCACGTCCAAGACCGAACCGGCAAAGCCTTGGTGGATGTGCTACGGGAACGGGTCGATGCTCGACCTGGATTGCAGCATCGCCGAGGAGTGCGCGTTACCCAGTTATGGGTGAGACACAATCGCTGCTGTGGTGTGCAGGTTCTCGAAGGACCGTGGCTGCACTGGATTCCTGCCCGTGCTGTGGTGCTCGCCACCGGAGGAGGAGGCCACCTCTATACCAATACCACCAACCCCGCGCAGGCCTGCGGCGAGGGTGTCGCACTGGCCTGGCAAGCCGGAGCCGCCATCGAAGATCTGGAATTCGTGCAGTTCCATCCCACAGCACTCAAGGTTGAACATGCGCCTTGCTTCTTAATCTCAGAGGCGGTCCGGGGTGAGGGCGCTCGACTTGTCGACGCCTCAGGAACAAGTCCTGTCAGGGAACTGCCAGGACAGGACTTAGCCCCGAGAGATCAAGTCAGTCGTGCTTTGGTTCGTCAAATGCAGAGCCAAGGGGTCGCTCATATGGGTCTCGATCTCAGCGCAATCTCTGCTGAAAAGTTGATACGGCGGTTCCCCACCATTCTTGAACGCTGCCACGGCTACGGAATCGACCCACAAAAGCAACCAATTCCGGTGGCTCCAGCAGCTCATTACTGGATGGGCGGTGTGGCCACCGACTTACAAGCTGCCACCAGCCTTCCTGGGCTCTATGCCGTCGGCGAAGTGGCCTGCACTGGAGTGCATGGTGCCAATCGTCTGGCCAGCAACTCCCTGATGGAATGCCTTGTCTTCGCGAGGCAACTGCGTGAGATCGACCTCGGGGTCGATGCCCTCTCGATTGACACCAGCAGGACAGAAGAAATCACTGAACTGAAGCCCCATCTAGAGCATGCTCGAAGTGCCTTCAGCAAGCAGGATCTAACCACCTCTATTCAATGGCTGAGATCGGAATGTTGGCGAGTGGCAGGCGTCGACCGCTCGGCCCATGGCATGAGGGAAGTGTTGAACACACTTCAAAAAACAATACCCAGCCTTGAATCGATGACTCAGCTGAGGATGATGCAAGGCCAACAAGCGGATCAGAGCATGCTCCTCGATGAAATCAGTCGCGCAGAGCTCAACCTGATGCTGGACCTCCATCATCGCCAACAATCCTGTTCCTTATTACTAAAAGCCTGCTTGTTTCGAACCGAGAGTAGGGGCGGTCATTTTCGCAATGACAACCCTGCTTCGATGCCTCAATGGTGCCGTCATAGCCGCCAGTTGAAAGGTCAAACGATCGGGACCAGAGCCGTAACCCCCTAAAACAACCGTTGTTGTGTGTCGTTCAGAAGTCCTGCGGGCCCTTGTATCCCGATAAACGGGCGAGATCCTTGAGTTGTTTCACTCCAGAATCGAGTTCACCATTGATTTCCCAGCTCGGGAAACCCTCAATGCCTTTGCTCTGGCAAAGCTCGGCCTCGTTGTTCTGCCCTGTGGGAGCGCATTCCACAACCTTGAGGGTTTTCGCAGCTTCTTTGCCAAACATCTCTTTCTGTTCATGGCAATGAGGACACCAATAGGCGCTGTACATCACAGCCCCAGACGCCGTGAGATGGTCAGCAAGAGCGGTTTTGGCTGGATTGCTCGTTGATGTGACTAGGGGAGGAGCACCTGGGCCTGTCGCAACCAGATCTGGACGTGCTGGATCGAGCACTGAGGCCCAAATCAACCCTCCGAGCAGCACCGCAATGGCAATGAGACATCCCCGAAACAGCAGTTGAGGAGGATCGTCCCAGCCACCTCCAAAGCATGACAACACCAGCAAGAGTAGGGAGATTACGGCCGAAAGAACGCAGAAGAAACAGAAGGCCTGGATCTTGAACACCATCAGCCCCAGAAGCACAAGGCTGAACACAGCCATTGCAAGCGAGACAGTGAACAGGCCCCACCAAGTGCGTCGCGATAATTCAGCCTTGTTCTCTGACAACCCAGGAAGCAAGGGCAAGATCGCCATCACCACCACCGCGAGATACGCAAGCAGTCCAGCCAAGGACAACGGGATACTGAAGCCATCACCCTGAAACAACGTGCCCCAAGGGCTGTTCAAAACTTTGTCGCAGCCTCCTTCACCGATGGGACAGCTGAGCGAACTCCAAATCTCCCAACGCTTAAGGGTGATTGAACCTGTGTCGATCACTCCGACCGTGGCCAAAACGGCCATCACAATTCGAACCCATTTCGACCCCTGGTCCTGCCGGCGTCGGCTGATAAGACGCGTAGTCGACATCAAGACTGATCAATTACTCACAATTTTGACAGCAAAGCGTGAGCGATACAGCGCTCATGGTTGTGACTATCCGTTCATCCAATCCTAAAGTGATGGATTGAAGAGTCATGCCATGGCCGGAGACTCCAGAACGGGCAACATCCTCTCGGAACGGCCAACGGTGGCCTTTGCCCATCTTGGCTGCGAAAAGAATCGCGTCGATACAGAACACATGCTCGGACTTCTCGCTGAAGCGGGCTACGGGGTCAGTAGCAATGAAAATGACGCCAATCTTGTGGTCGTCAACACCTGCAGCTTCATTCAAGACGCCCGCGAAGAGTCGGTACGAACCCTTGTAGAACTTGCCGAGCAAGGCAAGGAACTCATCATTGCCGGATGCTTGGCCCAGCATTTTCAAGAAGAACTACTGGAGTCACTACCCGAAGCCAGAGCGATCGTGGGCACTGGCGATTATCAGCACATTGTGGAGGTGTTGAAACAGGTGGAAGCTGGCGAACGTGTGAATCGCGTAAGCCAGACGCCTTCCTTTGTCGCTGACGAAAACCTGCCGCGCTACCGAACCACCGGCGAAGCGGTTGCCTATTTGAAAGTGGCAGAAGGCTGCGACTACCGCTGCGCGTTTTGCATCATTCCGCATTTAAGGGGGAATCAACGCTCAAGAAGCATCGAATCGATCGTTGCTGAAGCCCATCAGTTGGCTGAACAAGGGGTGCAGGAACTCATCCTCATTAGTCAGATCACCACCAACTACGGCCTCGATCTCTATGGCAAGCCCCGCCTTGCTGCCCTTCTCGAGGCACTCGGTGAGGTGGAGATCCCTTGGATCCGAGTCCACTACGCCTATCCGACAGGGCTCACCCCAGAAGTGCTGGCGGCCTATCGAGACGTGCCCAACGTGTTGCCTTATCTCGATCTACCACTTCAGCACAGCCATCCTGAGGTCTTACGAGCCATGAACCGCCCTTGGCAGACCGATTTAAATGAACGACTGCTGGATCAAATTCGCAACCAACTGCCCGAGGCCATTCTGCGAACCACTTTGATCGTTGGCTTCCCAGGAGAAACGGAAGCTCATTTTGAACATTTAGTGGGTTTCTTAGAACGCCAGCGCTTTGACCATGTGGGGATTTTCACTTTCTCTCCAGAAGATGGCACTGCTGCGGCAACATTGCCTAATTCAGTCAAAGACGACATTGCCCTTGCCCGTAAAGATAGGTTGATGACTCTTCAACAACCCATTTCCGCAGCTTGTAATGCCAGCTGGATCGGGCGGACCGTAGATGTTTTGGTGGAGCAACACAACCCCTCCAACGGTGAGATGATTGGTCGTTGCGCCCGTTTTGCACCAGAGGTCGATGGAGAGGTGCTAGTCCAACCAGGAGATCAGGGACTCCAGGTCAATCCTGGAACGATGGTTCCCGTGCAGATCACTGGAGCTGACATCTACGACCTCAGTGGCAGGATCGTTAGTGCTTCCCACATGGTTGCAGCAGCTCGTGGTCGTACGTGAACAGAAGCCCAAGCTGGCATCAACGACAACGCACCATTTTTCTGATTGCCTCGGGCTTAAGCACAGCGGGTTCGTTCGCTGGGCTAACCGCCAAGGGATGGATTTTGATGAGCGGCACCCACAATGCCCTGTTACTCGCCCTTCATTTCGCTGCGCTCTCCCTTCCGACCCTGTTGGTGAGTGGTCCGGCTGGAGTTCGGACGGATCGAATCGGCTGCGAACAGGTGCTGATTCAAGCCCAGTGGGCATTACTCGGAGCAGGACTTCTTGGTGCCATGTCCATTCCTCTCTTGGACGGCAATGGCCAGGTTGCCATGCTTCTCGCCAGCACACTGCTGATGGGCGTTGCTGGTGCCTACGAGCAAACCGCCCGCAATAAATACTGCGCTTTGCTGGTGGAGGAAACCCAGAAATTAGCGCCTTACCTCACCAGTTTTTCTGTTGTTTTTAATGTTGGAAAACTTGTTGGCCCACCCCTAGGGGGCTGGCTGGTGGCGTTGACTGGCCCGGAAACGGCTCTCAGCCTCGATGCCCTCACCTATCTGCTCCCGATTACCAGCGTGATCTGGTTGTTAAAACCAAATAGAACGATTGAGCAACTGAGCATCAAAACCAATGCCGCCACATTGAGCTCAGCATGGAAGGAAAGCGGACCGATCCTCAGGCATGTGCTCAAGTTCACCGGCTTGATCTGTGTGGTCGGATTCTTTCATCCAGGTCTGGCACCACTGATGGCCGCCGACACCCTCGGACCAGACCCTAGAGATCTTGGACTGTTTACAAGCGTTCTGGCCGCAGGAAGCATTTGCGGGGGAATTGTGCTTCAACGGAATAGCCACTCATTTAGTCGTAGGCCTGGCCTCACTCTGGGCTGTTTCTCATTGATTACGGCTGTTGCGCAACTTGGAATGGCAACCACCAAAATTATTCCGTTGGTGTTGCCAATGGTTTGGCTCATTGGAGCTGGGACTGCTGGTCTACTGAGCAGCGCCAATTTGATTACCCAAGTTGGTTCCAAGCAAGTGATCAGAGGCCGTATGGCCGGATTGAGCCAAATCGCTTTTCTTGGTGGAGGTGGCTTGAGTGGTCTGATTGCAGCTCAGCTCACCATTTCGCTTGGCCTGCAAGCTACGTTTGCGGTCATGGGTGGGATTGGCCTTGTTCTATCCGGGTGGGAAATCTGGCATCGCGGTGACCTGCAGATGAAGGAGATCAAATCAGCTTGATACCACGCAGCAGAGCACTCAGACTGAACGCTGCGACCAATCCTGCTCCCACGAGACTGAGATAGATGACGATGCCCATAACAAACAGAGATGGAAGGAACTATTAGATCAGAAAGGCTGCCTAGATACCGAAGAACGCGCTTAAGCTTGTGCGCATCGACACTTATGGACAAGTCCGGTCTGCATTGATGGTCGGCCGCCATCCTCACAAGCACTGCCACTCCGATCGAACAATGCGCACTCTCTTTATCTATCCCCAGTTCCCCAAGACCTTCTGGAGTTACGAGAAAATCCTGGAACTGGTCAATCGGAAGGTGTTGCTCCCGCCGTTAGGCCTGGTCACTGTTGCTGCCCTGCTCCCCCAGGACTGGGAGATGAAGCTGGTGGATCGAAACGTACGTGAACTGACAGAAGCTGAATGGGACTGGGCAGAGCTTGTAGTGATTTCAGGAATGATCGTCCAAAAGGACGATATGAAACAGCAGATCAGCGAAGCAAAACGCCGAGGACTGCCTGTGGCGGTCGGAGGTCCCTACGCCAGTTCCACGCCGGATGCCCCTGAAATTGCTGACGCAGATTTCAAAATATTGGATGAGGGAGAGATCACCCTGCCTTTGTTTGTCGAAGCCATCCAAAGAGGTGATCGAAGTGGACGATTTAGCGCCGAAGGAGACAAGCCTGATGTGACCTCCACTCCGATTCCCCGCTTTGACCTACTTCAGCTCGATGCGTATGACTCGATGAGCGTGCAGTTTTCGCGTGGATGTCCTTTCAACTGCGAATTTTGCGACATCATCGTCCTCTACGGACGCAAACCACGCACGAAAACCCCAGAACAACTGATAGCAGAATTGCAGTCTCTCTACGACCTTGGGTGGAGACGTTCAATCTTTCTGGTGGATGACAATTTCATTGGCAATAAACGCAATGCCAAGCTTTTACTTCCGCAGATCCAAGAATGGCAACAAGACCGTGGGTATCCATTCAGCTTTGCAACAGAAGCATCAGTAGATTTAGCTGATGACGAGGAAATGATGCGAATGATGCATGAGGCTCGCTTTGAAAGTGTTTTTCTCGGAATTGAAACTCCAGACGAAGCAAGTTTAGAAACCTCCAGAAAAATTCAAAACACTCGCAATCCTCTTGATGCTGCTGTTGACCGCATTACAGCAAATGGCATTCGAGTCATGGCAGGTTTCATCATTGGTTTCGATGGAGAAAAAGACGGGGCTGGCTTACGGATTGTTGATTTCGTCACGCGTACAGGAATTCCTGCAGCCATGATGGGCATGCTGCAAGCCCTACCGAATACCGCTCTTTGGCATCGCCTTGAAAAAGAAGGGAGGCTCATTCAAGACGAATCCGCCGCCAAAGGAGTCAACCAGACCAATCTGCTTAACTTCAAACCAACCAGGCCAATTCGCGACATCGCGAATGAATATGTTGATGCATTTTGCGCCCTCTACGAGCCTAATGCTTACATGGATAGGGTGTACACATATTATTTAAAGATGGGAGCTCCTCGATGGAAAGCCACCAGCAAATTGCCGACTTGGACTGATATCAAAGCACTCTCGATCGTGATCTGGAGACAAGGATTAAAGCGCAATACTCGTTGGCGCTTTTGGCGTTACCTCTTTGGGATGGCACGCCAGAATCCCGCAATGCTTGAACAATTCATTGTTGTACTTGCACACAACGAACATTTCATGGAATACCGAGCAATCGTGCAACGGGAGATTCGTGAACAACTGGAATCATTACCTCCTGAAGAACCCAGAAACGCACGCACTTTGCAAGCTGTTTAGGTTGATTTAATCCTGCTGATATTGCTTTCCATTGCGAAGGCATTGTTCGGCCTTCTGAAGTTCACGTCCCAAATACAAAGCGTGATCCAAACGACTAACGAGCTGGATCCCATCTCCTTCTACCAAAGCAATACCCACTTCTTTTGCGGTGCGTCCGCGCAAAACAGCCGAAGGCGTGCGAGAACTACTTTGGCGGCAGGCAATCACTGCCCCTGATACCGGATCTCTAGCAAGCCCCTTCTCATCAATGGTGTTGCAGTAATGCTCAACAACCAATTCGGCTGAAGCAACATCTACGCGAATGAGAAAATAACCCAATGGATCAAGAGCTATGGAACGTTGCGACAACTGATCATCCAGCTGAGCACACTCATTAACTCCGAAAGCGGTGGTGATCTGGTTCAATCTGGCCAAGACTCTCTTCTCAACCTACAGAGAAAGGGAAGGAGTCTCAAATCGGAAAGGGAGCTCTGCGTTGATGGCCTCAATCTCCTCAAGCATCAGTGGATTGACCTTATCAAGCCAACCACGAATCAATCCATCCATCTGGGGCTCGTACCAACGATGAAGGCTGGTGATGGGACGGGCCACAAAACCACGCCGACGTTTATGACTCCCTCCAGCTCCAGGGTCAAAACTCAGCAGGCCTTGCTTGAGAGCCCACTCAATCGGAGCGTAATAGCAAACCTCAAAATGAAGACAATCAATCTCTTCATTACTACCCCAGTAACGGCCCCACAGCGACACGCCATCATGAACACAGAGCGACATCGCCACTGGCTCATGAGAGTTGCCACGATGAGCACTAAAGAGAACAATCCTGTCACGTAAGGAATCAGTAGCCAAGGCATCGAAAAATGATTCCTCGAGGTATTTGCTGCCCCACATCCCCCATCGAGCACAGTGCTGTTCATAGAAACCATGCATACATTTCATCAAAGAACGATCGAGTGCATCACCGCAGAGAGGCGTAATCTCAAGACCCGCTTGATGGACAGCCTTTCGTTCACGTTTGATGTTGCGGCGCTGATTGGCATTGAAACCGCCCAAGTAATCACTGAAATCAGTCGTTCCATTGGATGTCCATAAACTCTGCTGATTGAGCCAAGAAGCACAGCCTGCAGCTTCTGCCAAGGGGCGCCAGAGAGGATCAACGTAGAGAAAGTTGCAACTAAGAATGCCGTTATTGCGAGCGAAGGTGTCAATCAACTCCAACATCAGCTGAGTGAATTCCGCAGGATCTTCATCCGCGGCTACATGAAAGCGATAGCCCTGAACCGGACTCACAGGGCTCATACCAATCAACTTTGGGTAATAACGGAGACCAAGATCGCCAGCGAGGCGGGCGAAGGCCTGATCAAAGACAAACTCCCCGTAGCTGTGACCCTTGAGATAAAGCGGGGCTAGCGCACAAAGATGATCTCCCCGCCACAAGGAAAGATGCAAAGGCTGCCACCCTTGATCGGGCGACACACTCCCAGAATCCTCAAGAGCGGCAAGCCACTGCCAACTGTAAAAGGGAATGACATCGGGACCCACAAGTTGTCCCCACTGCCGCTCGGGGATCTCCCGAATCGAGCGATGCCAACAAGCCTTCAAAGATGCCATAACCGGCGAAGACAGCGGCGAAGATGCTGACCCTAACCAGCGACAGGCAGCTCGGGCACACTAAGAGGATCTCAACAGTATCCGAGCTGCTGTGATCAGATCAATTCCCCGAGAAAGGCTGAAGCTTCCAGCGCTGTTAGTGCTCAGCTTGATGCTCAGCGGAAGTGTCGCTCAAGCAGGACTGCTGCAGCCATTACTGCAGATGATGCGTCCAAAACTCGAGAATCAACTGGCTCATTACTGTCAGCGACTCGCAAAAGATGCCCTCCGTGCAGCTGATCTGGGTCTTGAACAATTCAGCAATGTCGTCCAACAACCTTGCCAGGGGTTAGCCAAGCCAGTCAGCCAATGTCTGATCCGTGAAACCAGCAGCAGTGGCAGGGAACTGGGTGTGCTCAGTGAACTGCTTTCAGGCCGTATTGGTGACGATGCCAATGTTGTAATCAAACGCTGTCTGGCGTCAATGCTGGGGCTCGGCGAGACTGATCTACAGGATGTCCCCATCTCTGAACTCTTTCAACGCCTGCGTCTGTAGTGAACCACCAACTCATTGCCAGCCAAGGGATCAGCAGCTAAGAGCGTCCACGCATCGGGTTGTGCCATCAAAGCGGGAAGGCTGCAACCATCTGTCGGAATCCAGCTGAATCGACCTCCAAGCAGACATGGGCTGAAGGTCAACTGCAACTCATCGACCTGGTCGGCTTCCAGTAAAGACCCGCAGAGGCCAGCACCTCCCAGCAGAGCCAGGCGACGAAAACCACATTCAGCGAGCTCGCCCAAGGTGCTCTCCCAGGATGGGTGCAACGTATGAATTTCGGAAAAACCATCAACAGTCTCTCCCTGCGTCGTCACAAGATGACGGGCAATGGGCTGGCGAAAAAAAGGCCACTGCTGGCAAAAATCTCGACGTCGACTGACCACCAGAGCTGTGGGCTGCAAGGACCTTCCGTCTTGCTTTCGCTGCATCAAAAGCTGTTCGTTATGAATCAAGCAGGTGCATCGATGTGCCCGCAGTGTTCCGGCACCGATCAGAACGGCATCTGACCAGGCCAAAGCCTGCTCAAGCACATAACGATCACCTGCACCACCTAGCTGGGCGGCACCTCCTGACGACGGTGCAAGGCGTCCATCCAAGCTGACTGCAAGCACGAGGCGAACCAAAGACCGCTCCACGTTGAGCAAGCTTCAACCATTAACAATCGAATGCATCGCTTCAGGCATCGCATTAAGGGCTGGAGTTTCGGCATACACCTCAGCCGCATTATTTGGACTCTCCTGAAGGCGCACTTTGTGCAACTGAGCGCCAATGGCGCGAACTGGTGATGTCAGTCGGTCAACAATGTGAAGAGCAATGTTCTCGGCTGTGGGGACACATTCTGAGAAATGCGCCACATCTTTATTCAGGAAGGTGTGATCAAAAGGCTCAACCACCAAATCGCTCACGAGACGCTGCAGCGCGGCAAGATCACAGACCATGCCTGTCCGCGGATCAATGCTGCCGCGAACAGTGACATCAACCAAATAATTGTGGCCGTGGCCATGGGGACGGGCACACTTGCCGTAGATCTGCTCATTTTCCTCCTGACTGAGCTCTGGTCTCGCCAGCCGGTGTGCAGCAGCAAAGTGAGTACGGATGGTGAGATAGGCGTCCATGGATTGTCCGAGATAGTCGGCCCACAGGCCTGAGGATTCATAAAGTCGCAGCGCCACAAGCGGGAGCTGATTGGCCAACCGGAGCCAGATGCTCCGAACAAGCGCTTCGGTCGTTGGCAGGCAACCGTCCGAACTGCTGACATCGAATTCTGGCCAAGCCTCATTGAGGAAGCGAAAATCGAGTTGATCAGTGACCTGAGACCGAATCGCATGCTTCACCTCAGAGAGGTTAAGCACCATGCCATTGGCATCAAGGCCACCTGCCATCGACACAATCAATTCATAATTGTGCCCATGGCCAGGAGCCATGGAACAGGAACCGAATTGAGCAGCATTGTCGTCTGCATCTAATTCCGGCAACCAATAACGATGACTAGCACTGAAACAGGCTCGTCTGGTGATGACACAACCACGACCTTGGCCGTGGGGTGCGGTCGTGATGGGATCAGTCATGACGCGGTCTGACCGATACTCATCCTAGTGAGTTCTCACACCTGCCGAACGGATGGCTGATGGCGCAACCTCTACACCACACCCCTTGAAGGCTCGCCTTGGCGGCCGCAACCTTTACCTGATCGGGATGATGGGAAGTGGCAAAAGCAGCACCGGGCGACCTTTAGCCAAGCGTCTGGGTTATGGCTTCGTCGATGCCGACGGTGTCCTCGAAGCGCTGGCCAAGCGCCCCATAGCCAAAGTCTTTGAGGCAGACGGCGAACAGAGATTCCGAGCACTCGAAAGTCAGGTGCTGCAAGCCATTGGCGAGCGCCATTCACTCGTTGTAGCCACCGGTGGAGGCGTAATCACACGGCCTGAAAACTGGGGCGTACTCCATCAAGGAATCGTGATCTGGCTTGCCCCAGAACGAGACCAATTATTGGCGCGTCTCACTCTTGATCCAGGCGCAAGACCACTGCTTCAAGATCGTGATCCGGCTACTGCTCTGGATGCACTCCTCGAAGCTCGCACACCCCTCTATGCCGAGGCCGATTTGCAGGTAGCAGTTAGAGAAGAAACGGTGAATGAAGTAGCAGAAAGGATTCTGGACAAGATCCCTGGAATTCTCCAACCGCATGAGTTCAGGAAGCAGGATCCAGGCGGACCGCAAACCATTGCAGATTGAAACCCGGAGCCAGTTCGAGATCACAAGCTGTATCCAACAACCTTGCGGCAGCTGCACCAGGAGTCCCGAAACCTCGCAAATCATTGGGCAGCGCAGACATCGTCGCCAGCTGATCCGTTAGCCATGCCAGGGTGTCGTCGGAACTGAGCAGTCGCTCTGGCTGGCCTGGCTCAAGAACCACGTAGTGATCACAAGCTCGGATAAGGGGATCAGACATGACGCGGCCATTGCTGGCACTGATCATGGCGGGGCTTCTTCTGTGCGGACCCGTTCCATCAGTCTTAGCGGCAAGCAACCCAAGCACTCAGAAGCTCCTAGAGCGACTGAACGCATGGCCGGACTGGTCCGATCCTGCTCCTCTGCCGCGACCGAAATCAAACGAGGATTTGATCTATCCACCCTGGTTTTCAGGGCTTTGGAACGTTGAAAGCCTTGAACTTTTAGCCAACGGAGACGTCGATGAAAGATGGCCTCCCTTGCAACATTTGGCTCGGTTTCAGCTCAATCAGCACAAGGACGTTGTGGGAGATCGACCCTTTAATGCCAAATCGCTGGGAAAAGCCCTTCTGGGCGAGCAACTCATCAGCGTGGAGCAATCACCGCAACAGTTGAACCGTCAACTCGCCCGACTAAGCGGAGATCGCCTGCTGGAAACAACCGTGATCGGGCGAGGACAATCAGGGATTGATGCCTCATCATTTCTGAGTGATGAACTCGTTCTGCAGGTCATGCATGGTGCCAGGGCACCAAGACTGAGCAGAATCGAAACGCTGAGCCGCTACAGCCCCTGCCCCGAGTTACCAGTCTCGAAAACCAGAACCATCAATCGCATCTGTGTCGAGCAATGGCAACAGCGATATCCAGCTCCCGGGGAGGCCAGCGCATCATTGGTGAAAAGAAGCAGCCGTTACAAACTCACGCTCAGGCGATTGGCTGATCCTGCTGGAGCACTCGAGTCTCAAGCTGATCGCGCCACTCAAACAATGGCTGGAGTCGAGGATGATCACTGAGTCCCGCCACGCCTCGACCAGCCAATTGGGGCCCCGATGAGGCAGGGAAGCGAAGCAGTGATAACTGAGCCGCCACTGCCAGATCAGCCAGGCTGAGCTGCTCACCAACCAAAAAACTTTCAGGAGTCAGCGCATCCGCGATGGCGATCAGGTTGTTGAGCATTGCGGAACGTTCCTCCTGCCCAAACAGTTCATTAAGCCCGTGGAGCCAACCCGTGGGCACACCGGTCAACACCTGTCGCATCAGGCCGGGCATGTCATCAGGCAGTAAGGCAGCACGTAAATCAGAATCGTCTACCGCTGCCTGAAGCAAAGCCGACCGTACAGAAGCTGCCAGGGTTGTGTCCGCCCAGTCTTCAATCAAATGAATCTGGGCGACATGCCGAGGATCCTTTGGGACGAATGAAGGCTCGCACTGAATCTCATCCAAATAGGCGCAAATTGCACTGGAATCAGCCACCACCGTGTCACCATCCACCAGTACAGGCACTTGCCTCTGACCCGACAGCCTGAACAAGTCAAATTGCCCTAGTCCTGGCGTGACCTCCACCTCTCGAAAACTCAAACCTTTTGCATACAACCCCATCCGCACCTTTAGGCAAAAAGCGGAATGGCGGAATTGATGCAGCTCCAGCATGGCCATCCTTGCCCTAGGACCGGCAGAGTAGCTATCAGATTCACCAGCCTGCCAGGACCATGCGCGAGTTCTTCGTCAATGTGACGCGTTACCCGCGCTATCTCATTGCCTTCACCCTGGGCGTACTGAACTCCGTTGTGAAGCCCTTAGCTCAGAGGCGCAGCAATCCAGTAACAGCTGTGGCTTTAGTGGGTGCCTTAATCAGTGGCTTTATCACCCTCAGCCTGGTACTCCGTGCCATGGTGACTACAGCACCACTGAGCTGAAGATGGCCCAGGGACGTCGAGTTGAACGCATTGCCGCCTTGATCCGCAAGGAAACCAGCGAATTGCTCTTGAATGGAATCCGTGATGAGCGGGTTCACCAGGGGATGGTGAGCATTACCGAGGTTCAAGTCAGCGGCGACCTCCAACACTGCCGGATCTTTGTCAGTGTTTTCGGGGAGCAAGCTCAACGCGACGCAGTGATGGATGGCCTCCAAGCGGCCAGCGGATACCTTCGTGGAGAGCTGGGTCGTCGGCTGCAAATGCGTCGAGCCCCGGAAGTTGTTTTCAAACTCGATCTAGGGATTGAAAAGGGCACCTCCGTGCTTCATTTGCTTGGGGAACTCGAACGCGAACGAGATGCACGAGGAGAAGTGCCGGAGGGAACAGAACTCTCCGACAATCCATGAATGCGAGCGAACTCCGTGAAGCTGTCGCCCAATTATTGGTGGTACGGGCTAGCGGTCACGCCACGGACAGGCAAAGGCGGTACCCCCGCTGGGAACTGAGCAATCACAGCCTGGAACAGCTCTTGGGGATTGGAGTCGGAGGCGTCATTCTGCTCGGTGGAACGGCCACCGAATTGAGAGAGCGCTGCCGCACTCTTCAGGGTTGGGCCAGACGATCCCTTTTGTTATGTGCAGACGTAGAAGAGGGGGTTGGGCAGCGCTTTGAGGGAGCAAGCTGGCTTGTGCCACCTATGGCTCTTGGACGCCTTCATCGAAGGGAACCCAAACGGGCAGTGCAGCTTGCCGAAGCTTACGGTCGTTGTTGTGGCAAGCAGGCAAAGCGCTGCGGACTGAATTGGGTGCTGGCTCCGGTTTGCGATGTCAACAGCAACCCCAACAACCCGGTGATCAACGTGCGGGCTTGGGGAGAAGATCCACACACCGTAGGGGAGCTGGCAGGAGCCTTTCAGCGTGGACTGGCGGCTACAGGCGTCTTGGGCTGCGCCAAGCATTTCCCTGGGCATGGCGACACCGCCACCGACTCCCATCTAGAACTTCCACTGCTGCAACACAGTCGCGAACGCCTAGAAAGCCTTGAACTTCAACCGTTTCGCACCCTGATCCAGGAGGGAATCAGCAGTGTGATGACTGCCCATCTGCTGATCCCAGCTTTGGATGAACGCTGGCCCGCAACCCTCTCACGAGAAGTGCTGACCTCTCTTCTTCGCCTTGATTTGGGCTTCAAAGGCCTTGTCGTCACCGATGCCCTGGTGATGGAGGCAATTTCGGCGCGCCACGGTGCTGGCGAGGCAGCGGTACTGGCTTTCGCTGCAGGTGCTGACTTAATCCTGATGCCAGACGATGCATTGGCAGCCATTGATGCTCTCTGCGATGCGCTTCGTTCTGGTCGAATACCGATGTCGCAACTTCACGACTCCTTGAATCGTCGACAGGCTGCTTTGCAATCCATCGCGATGGAAATCGATTCAACCGAGGACGACCACAGAATCGAAACAACGGATGAAAGAGCTCTCACTTTGGAACTCGTTCAACAGTCGTTAGAGATCTTCAGCTCTGAATCCAACACCAGACCATCCGAAGTCATCAAGGGCATCAATCTGATCCGCGTGGATGGTGTGCTTCCCTGCCCGGTGCTTCCAGCAAATGCACCTGCACTCTGTCTTCCCAAGGTGCTCGGGTTCCAACCCGTGCTGTGTCATCCCCTGGGAATTTCGCCCTGGGAAAACCCTCCAAATCCTCTTGGCCCCTTAGCTCTCAATCGTCTCGGGGAGGGGCCGGTATTGCTGCAATTATTTATACGTGGCAATCCATTTCAAGCCAACCGCAGCGTTCAGGAACCCTGGACAGAAGCCGTGCAACAACTGCTTGCCTTGGATCGTCTCTTTGGTTTGGTGGTATACGGAAGCCCGTACGTGTGGGAGGCACTCCGCCAAGTGCTTCCACAATCAATTCCAGCCGCCTATAGCCCAGGACAAATGCCTGATGCCCAGCAACAATTGCTCGAAGGATTGCTACACCCAGCGCCTTCTCCAATGGGGATCAACCCATTCACTGACTGAACGGGCCTAGCCTCTGCCGCAGTGATTCCAAAGGTCATGCTCAGCCTGTCAATGATCGTGCGAAACGAGCAGGAGCGGTTGGGCAGCTGCTTGGACTCCGTTAAAGACTTCACCGACGAAATGGTGATCGTCGACACCGGTTCCACCGACGACACCATTGCCATTGCCAAGGCGGCTGGGGCCCGTGTGGAACACATGACTTGGCCCGGTGATTTTGCACCAGCACGCAATGTCGCTCTTGACTTCGTGACAGGCGACTGGGTGCTGGTGCTTGATGCGGATGAATGCCTCAGACCTGAAGCGATTCCCCCTCTCAAGGCCCTCATGGCCCAACCCGATGTCTTGGTCATCAATCTGCTACGCCATGAGCAGGGTTCTGCGATGGCGCCTTACTCCAGAGTGAGTCGTCTGTTCAGACGCCATCCCCGAATCCGCTGGAGTCGCCCGTATCACTCCATGGTGGATGACAGCGTGCACGATCTGCTCCAGGACGAACCCCACTGGCGAATCGCAGACTGCACCGAACCGGCCCTACTTCACGAGGGCTACAGCTCCGAACAACTCCAAGGAACTGACAAAGCAGAACGACTGCGCCAATCCATGGAGGAGTGGCTCAACAAAGAACCTGGCAATCCCTATGCCTGCGCCAAGCTCGGAGCCCTGGACGTCGCTGAAGGAGAGCGGAGTCGAGGAATCGCAAGGCTACGTGAAGGGCTTGCCAACCTTGAAGAGCGAGATGACCAGGCCGCAGAGCGCTACGAGCTCTTACTCCATCTAGGGATCGCCTTGAGTCCAGAAGACAGCAACGAAGCGATCGACTTCTATAAACAAGCCCTTGCCCAACCTCTTGATATCCGCGTTGGCCTTGGCGCCAGATTGAATTTGGCTGCCTTGTATCTTCAAACCAACAGGATCGATGAGGCCATCGACCTCACCAACACGGCTTGCCAACGTGCTCCAGAAGTGGCACTCGCCTGGTACAACCTGGGGCTGATGCAACGTCGTCAGGGTGATATTAAAAACGCGCTGCAGTCCTATGAACGCGCGCTCAGCCTGGAACCCACCCATGCTGAATGTCATCAAAACCTTGCGGTTGCAAGGCTCGTCGGTGGAGACATCGACGGAGCCAGAGCCTCTTTCGTTCAGGCGATCACCCTGCTGAACAGCCAGGGCAAAGGCGATCAGGCCACTGCCTTACAAAATCAAGTAAGCGGACTGGTCAAGCTGAATGAGGTGAAAGCATGAATGAAGAAAACATCCCTGGTCTACAAGGGCGCACGATTATCGTGACGAGGGCCCGTGAACAACTTGGAGAGGCGCGCCAGCTTTTAGAACTTCAAGGCGCAAGGGTCCTTGATTTGCCAGCTTTAGAGATAGGACCACCCGATGATTGGGGCCCTCTCGATGATGCCCTGGCTGAACTAGATGAATTCCACTGGGTGGTTTTCTCCAGTGCGAACGGGGTTCAAGCGGTCGATGAACGCCTTCGGCTTGTGGGCAGCAGCCTGTCCCGCAGACCTGCTGGGCTGCGTGTGGCCGCAGTGGGACGCAAAACAGCACGACTGCTGGACAACTTGGGAGCGGAAGCTGATTTCGTGCCACCTGACTTCGTTGCCGATAGCCTCATCGAACATTTCCCTGTTTCCGGTTGGGGACTAAGACTCCTGCTGCCAAGGGTGCAGAGCGGAGGCCGCACGGTACTCGCTGAAGCCTTCGGGAAAGCAGGAGCCAGAGTCGTGGAGGTCCCTGCTTACGAATCCCGCTGTCCATGCGACATGCCGGAAACCACAGCCTCAGCTTTGGCTTCAGGAGAGGTGGATGCGATCACATTTAGCAGCGGAAAAACCGTCATTCATACCGCTGCACTGGTTCAGCAAACCCTGGGGGCCGAGAAAGCAGCCATTGCGATGCAATCACTAGCTCTGGTTTCAATTGGACCCCAAACTAGTCAACGCTGTCGTGAACAATTCGGCCGAGTTGATCAGGAAGCCAGCCCCCACGATCTTGAGGGTTTAGTGCAAGCCTGTCGTCAAGTCATGCAACGTCTCTGAGACTTGCCTGAGCGCATGAGCGTCAGGCAGCCTCGACGCATGTTGATCTCTTCTACAGCCACATCCATAGAGAAAAGCCCTTCACCATGGCCAGGACAACGGCCGCCCTCCCCCAAACACACCATTCCTGATCCTTCAGCAGTTCTGATCAGTGCACGCAACTGATCTCCCACAGAGAGCACTCCGATGACCTGCCAATCCTGATCTCCGGATGCCCCAAGCTCAGATGGATCGGGAGCAGGCGAAACAGCGTTGGATTGCGGAACTGGCGCAAAAGGGTCAGCGCGACCTTCCGGGACTGATGCGAGAACCTCGGCAATACTGGGCAGGGTCCTGAATGCATTCGTTGGAGCGGGAGACACAGCCTCAGCATCTGGAGAGACCATGGGACTTTCAGTAACCCGCTCAAGAGTCGAATGATCCGTTCGATCAACTGAACAACCACAGACCAAAAGGGCAAAGGTCAGACTTGCCAAAGCACACCTCGAGATGTGCTCCATCTCATGACTGCGAACGAGTTGCGTAACCGCTTTCCACCAGATCCCTAAAACGATCAAGGTTTGCCTGGAGCTCCTTGGTAACAATCCCTCCCAGGATGCTCGGTTCCATCAACGGTGCCAAGATGCCGGGCAACTCATAACTGACACTCAGCTTGATTGCTGTGAGCTCAGGATTCTCTGCATAAAAACGAACGATTCCTTTAGTCGGTAGTCCGCCAACAGATTCCCACTGCAATCGTTGCTGATCCACTCGACTGGTGATGCGAGCTTTCCATTGGAAGCGAAAGCCCTGAGCTGCCAACGTCCAATCGGTTAGATCAGGATCCTCGCGGGTCTTGACAGATTCGATCCAGCGCATCCATCGAGGCATCGCTTCAAGGTCACTCCAAACAGCCCACACCTGATCGACAGGTGACTGAACTGTCGTCGTTACTGTGTGTTCGAGCCAACGTCCCATGGTTTCAGGCGACTGCAGTGTTGGAAGACAGTTTTGCCGGCCTTCCGAGGATGGCAGCGGCAGCGAGATGACCACTCATCGTTGCACCCTCCATTGAATCGATGTAGTCCTGTCGGGTGTAACTGCCTGCCAGGAAAAAATTACGAACAGGGGTGGTTTGAGCGGGGCGATACGGCTCCATCCCAGGCGCTTCGCGATAGAGAGACTGAGCCAATTTCACGACATTGCTCCAAGTCAGGGTTAGGTGTCTGGCCGAGGGGAAAAGGTTGCGCACCTGGGCATCCGTATGGGCAACGATGTCTTTCACTGACTTCGGGATCCAAGGATCCCCAGGGGTGAGCACGCATTGAAGCAAAGATCCCTCACCTGATTTGCGATAGTCCTCGGGACTCGCCAAGGCCAAATCAGCGAAACAGCTGAAGTCTGCATCAGCGGTGTAAAGCAGATTGTTTAAACCGCTGGCATTGTTTAAATCCTTGCGCCGTGCCTCTGCAGCCTGTCCAGTAGCAAGCTCAGTCACCCAACCGTCATATCGCAATTGCACGGTGGCAACCGGAACAGCTTCTAGGCGATGAATGGCTTCAAATTGCTCATGTTTCCGCCATTGATCAGGAATGATCCGTTGGATACCTGGAACATCACAAGCCGCCAGGTAAACATCAGCTTGAACGTTGCTCTCACCGTGAGGTGTGCTCAAGGTCAGTGAAGTCACCGTTGGAGCATCGCCATCATCAAAATGAATTTCCTTAACCCGATGCCGGAGGTGCAACTTGGCACCTCGTTGCTGGATGTAATCCAAGATTGGACCTGTCAGCCAGCGATGCGGTGAGCCCTTAAGCAAATTGAGCTTGGAGGCCTCAGTCTTCGATGCAAACATCATGAAAATGGTCAACATGCATCGAGCTGAAATCGATTGGCAATCAATGAAACCCAACGCATAGGCAATCGGATTCCAAAGTCTGCGAATGCTCTCCAAGCTGCCGCCATGACCAAGGAACCAGTCTTGAAAACTGATTGCATCCAAGGCACGGATTGTGCGCATCGCACCCTCGTAATCCACAAGGCCTCGCACGATTGGGCTAGTCCCTAAGGCCAGGGCATTGCGTAATTTATCGATCCAGGACAGCTGGGGAGTGGTGAAAAAAGCCTTGAGTCCATTGAAAGGAGCCCCGATCGGGAATCGGAAATCAAGCTCGCGCAGATCGCCTCCGCGATTCACAAAAAGATGCGTGTGATCTTTGGGCAAAAGGTTGTCGATCGCGCCCACCTTGCGCATCAGAGCAAAGAGATTGGCGTAATTAAAAAAGAACACATGCAAACCCATTTCGATGTGATTGCCTTTTTCATCAACCCAGCTACCGACCTTCCCGCCCATGAAAGGGCGAGCTTCGTAGAGATCAACATCGTGACCTGCATCCACCAGATCAACGGCAGCGGCTAGGCCAGCCAGTCCTGATCCCACAATCGCGACCTGCACCAGCGCTTTCACCAAGAATTCAATAACTCTATGAATTCGGGAGCCATAACGGCTTCAGGCAGATCACGCATCGTTTCCATACAGTGGATGAAGGCCTGCTGGAATCCACATTCATGACCACTGCCGCCGCCAGTCCCTCACCCCACATGGCCAAGGATGGGAAAGGCATCCAGATCACCGAGCCAGCCATGCTGCAACTGGCCAAACTCTGCCGAGAGCAGGGCGATCAGCAAATCCTCCGTGTTGGAGTGCGCTCCGGTGGCTGCAGCGGCATGAGTTACACCATGGATTTTGTTCCCGCCACCGAGATCAATGAAAGTGACGAGGTCTATGACTACGCCGCACCAGAAGGTGCGGCTTTTCGAGTGGTGTGTGACCCCAAAAGCCTGCTTTACATCTACGGCATGCAGCTTGACTTCAGTACGGCATTGATTGGGGGCGGGTTCAATTTCACCAACCCGAATGCCACCCAGACCTGCGGATGTGGGAGCTCCTTTGCAGTCTGAAGTCCACCGCGTGGGAATCTGTTGACAATTTTCAGACCATAAGAATCAACGATGGAGTCCCAAGAATCTCAGGAGTCGAGCCTCTTCCAACAGGCCATGGCTCGTTATCAAGATGGAACACCTGCAAAAGATCTGATCGGTGATTTCGTTGCGATCACCGAAGCTGCACCCCGCCAATCCTCCGGATGGACATGCTTAGCGTGGCTTCTCTTACTCTGCGAACAACCAGATGATGCATTACGTTCCGCTCGAATGGCGGTGAAGCTCAATAGTCAAGACCCCCAGGCAAGGATCAATCTGACTTTGGCCATGCTTGAAACCAAGGCCAAAGGTGTGCGTGATCAAATCCAGATTGTCCAACAAGTGTTAGCGGTAGCCCCCGACATGGGGGAAGAACTGAGGGACTCAATCAACGATGGCTTGAAACGTCGACCGGACTGGCCCGCCCTTCTCAAGGTGAAGAGTTGGCTGGAGCTCTGAGGTGGGGCGGCTGCTGCTGCTGAGCAATGGTCATGGCGAAGACCTCTCGGGTGCTCTGCTGGGACAAGCCTTGCAAGCTCAAGGGCATGATGTGGAAGCGCTGCCCATGGTGGGGCGAGGCCGTCCATATCGAGAAGCAACGATTCCTCTGGTCTGTCGAACAAAGGAATTCAGCACCGGGGGGCTTGGCTACACAACGCTTCGGGGCCGACTCACCGAATTGATCCAGGGCCAAGTGATCTATCTCTTGAGGCGCCTGTTCAAACTGATCCGTATCGCCAGCCAGTATGACGTTGTGGTTGTTATCGGTGATGTCATTCCTGTGATGGCTGCATGGCTCAGCTTTCGGCCGGTAGCAACCTATCTGGTGGCTTACTCCAGTCATTACGAGGGGCGACTACGACTGCCTTGGCCATGCGGCAGCTGCCTGATGAGTCAGAGATTCAAAACGGTATTCAGTCGAGATGCACTGACTGCAGATGATCTCAGCGAGCAATTGCAACGGGATGTGGTTTTCGTGGGAAACCCTTTTATGGATGCTGTATCTAGCCACAGCAAGCCCCTGCCGCCCGTCCATAGACGCCTGGGACTGTTGCCAGGAAGCCGGAGGCCTGAGCTTGAGCAAAACCTGGCACTGCTTTTAAAAGTGATTGAACAACTACCGAATTCAAAGCAGAGCCAACGAGAACTGGACATTGACCTCGCGCTAGTTGCAGCTCTCAACGACGATGATTTGCACACTTTTGCAGAGGAGCATGGGTGGAACCTTGTCTTAGGGCAAGGCAGCTCTCCCTCACGAATGGAGAAGGTCAATCGATGCGTTCAAGTACGAAGGCACTGTTTCTCTTCCGTACTTCACAGCTCAGACCTCTTGCTGTGCATGGCTGGCACCGCTGCGGAACAGGCCGTGGGTCTTGCAAAACCAGTCCTGCAGCTGCCAGGCCATGGCCCCCAATTCACAGCTGGCTTCGCTGAAGCCCAACGACGTCTACTGGGTCCAACCGTGTTCTGCGCTGATTCCCACGTTGGCGGTGAAGAACTTTTCGCTGCCACTGCCAAACTGGCAAAAGAGCTCCTGGAACGAAGCGTGAACGATCCAGAGCTTCAGCGTGATTGCCAGCAGCAAGCGATGCAACGGTTAGGCCCTGAAGGAGGAGGGGACAAGATGGCCAAACTGATTGGTGATCTGCTCCAGGACAGCTGAATGGATTCAAAATACATAGAACCCACTTGGAAACGCTGGCTGGACCGTTTGCTGGTCCTCAATGTATTCCTGGTGATCGGAGGTGCTGTCTGGTTTGGCCTGGCTGTCATTGCCAACGGACAAGGAGTGGTCACACCAATGCAGCAATTTCAGCGTCTCTGGGATCCTCTGTTTACCCCAGCGATCGGCCTGCTGATGGGCACTGCTCTCATCAATGGGATGTTGAGCTGGTGGCAGCGTCGAATGCGGCAGGCAGCTCAGAAAAACGGCAACTGAACTTCAAATCCGCTTGCCGTTCAGACTGCACGTGCTGTCCTTCGAGGACAACACTCGCTCCATCGCCAAGTAGCAGTTGCAAGAGAGGCGCTGGCACCGGCAACAGATTGGGACGCCCTAAACAACGACCAAGAGTCGCGGAGAACGTGGCCATCGAGACCGGACTTGGCGCCACTGCATTTACCGTTCCTGACCAAGCATCATCCTCAAGACCCGCAAGGATCATGCGGCACAGGTCACTGCGTTCAATCCAACTCATCCACTGACTGCCGGATCCGATCGCCCCACCAAAGCCAAGGCGAAAGATCGGAAGCATTTTCCCCAATGCACCGCCGTCGGCAGCAAGCACGATTCCAATCCGTAAAACAACCAAGCGTGTGGCAACAGGCTTTTCCGATGCTGCCGCTTCCCAGCGCTGACAGAGCCCAGCGAGCAGATCGTTGCCACAAGGGCTTGATTCTGTAAAACACTTGTCGGCGCTTGTGCCGTAATAACCAACGGCTGAGCCATTGATCAACACTTTTGGAGGCTGGTCCAAATCACCCATTGCTTTCACCAGGTACCGCGTGGTCTCAACGCGACTGTTTTCAAGCAACTGGAGATGCGCAGAGGTCCAACGCTTTTCTGCAATCGGTTCTCCAGCCAGGTTGATCACTCCCTGCGCTTGAGCCAAGGCCTGTTGGAGAACGCTGGATTCCTCCCAGCTGATCGAATCAGCAGCATTGCATTGAACCCAGTCCAGCCCCTTAAGGCAGTCGGCTGGGAGTGCATCCTGAGCAGATCTGCGACTCACGATGGTGAGATCGTGCCCTGCGTTTTGAAGCATGGGAATCAATGCACGACCGACTAATCCAGTGCATCCGATCAGTAAAAGTCGCATGAAGCATCTCTCTCACAACGTTCAGAGGCTAAGCAGCAGAAGCTGGATCAGGTTGAGTCGAAGAAGGCAGGGTGAGATTCATGCGTTGAGCCAATGGAACCAGCGCGAAACCCTGGATAAAAAGGCCGTAGAGCACCACCGCAAGTGCATAAGGAGGCATCATTTGCCCCCAACTAATGCCAGACGACCAAGCGTCGATCGCCATTGCAATCGGCACAGCACCTCTCAAGCCCGCGCAGCTCACAAAAATCCTCTCCTGACTGGTGAAATTAGTGCGCCAAAGCAAGGCATGCACCATCACAAATCTCACCACCTGCATGATCAGGAATAAAACGAATGCCCATCCCGCGGTAGTCACTACATCTTGCGGGGCCACCACAAGCCCCATGCACAAAAACAGTAAAAGCTCGGCCATTTTGGCGTAACTGGAATGGGCCTCAGCTAAAGAGGTGCGATCAAGGCCAGGACCATTCCCGAGCACGAGTCCCGCAACATAGGCCGCTAGCAAGGGGCTTCCCCCCAGCAACAACGTTCCGCCACTGAGAACCATTAGCAAGGCCAGGCTGACGACTGGGAGCATGGAGGCATGGTTCAGACTCATACGAGTTCCAAGCAGCTGCAGGGTGAGGCTCCCTCCCAGGAATCCAAGCAAGATGCCCAGCAAAAACTGGCGAACCACATCGGTGACCAAGACTCCGGCTGCAACGCCATCACCACCGGCCAGGGCTAGCGCCAATCCAGCCAGAACCACTGCCATCGGGTCATTGAAGCCCGACTCGCACTCGATCAAGTTGATCAGTCGCTTGGGTAATCTCCCGGCCAGGGGCCTTAGGAGGGCCAGAACTGCTGAAGCATCCGTACTCGCCACCATGGCTCCAATGAATAAAACCCTTGGGAGCAGCTCTGGGTTTTGTGGAGCACCACTGGCGGTGGCCAGTCCGAATCCTGCTAAGGCAATAAGGGCAGCCGTGATGATCACTCCAACAGTCGCCAGACGGGCTGAGGGGTTGATCACGCCACGCACCGAGGTCCAATTTGTTGTGAGGCCGCCGAAAAAAAGCACCAGCACTAGGGCTGACTGACTGATCTGATGCGCTTGATCGAGGCTTAACAGTTGGATTTGCCGTACTCCGGCAACACCCACATGATTCTCAATCAGAAGGCCCAACAGCAGCACCATAAGGATGCCTGGAACTCTGATCCGAGACGCAAAATCATCCAGAAGGACTGCAATGAGCAGCAGACCCCCAAAGGCCACCAAATACAAGGCAAGAGGATGGGACAAATATCAGCCTTGCCATTAAGAATGGTTTTAGCCTGACTTCGATTGATCGTCTCGTTATGGCTGAACCATCTGCTGATCCCAAGCCAACCGCAAAACCAACGGCGGCGCTCAAGAAAGGGGCGCTTGTTCGTGTAAACCGCTCGTCTTACATGGGGAGTTTGGAGGCTTCAGCCAGTGATCCCAGACCTCCCGCCTACATTTTTGAAGGCCCGGGAGAACTGCTTCTGGTCAAAGGTGATTACGGCCAGGTGCGCTGGAGACGTCCAGTTCCAGATGTTTGGCTGAAGCTGTCTCAATTAGAGATCTACTCCTGACTGTTAAGGGAGTGTTCCACAGCTTGCAAGGCCGGAGGCAGAGACTGCAGGGCCTCAGACAACCTCCAAAGCGCCCCACCAAGCACAGCAGAAAGTGCGTCCAGACCAACCAAAACAGGCTGATCTCCATGGCGTTGCCGCGCAGCAGCAGCCACAGAGGACGCTCCCCAAGGATTCCACCCTGCAAGAGTCACAACACTGCGATAGGCACTCGGCCAAGGATTGCCAGGAAGCAATGTTTCCAGAGCCGCAAACTGCTTGGCCGCTTCTGCTGGCCGATTGGCCAGAACGCCCAGGAGGGCAAGCGTCCATCGTGCTTCTGCGTCGAAGGGATTCACAGCAATCCGCTGAAGAGCCTGTTTCTTGAGCGGTGCTCGATAGAGGAAGTGTCCATCCAGCATATGTTCAACAGCGATAGAGCTAAACACAGCATCTAAACCAGCAGGTCCCTTGGACAGACCAGCGGCAAGGGCGGGAAATCGTTCCTGAAACACCACCGGCTCCACGCTTTCTCTATCGCGGCGCCACAAGGAGTAACTCCCTCCCTGCGGCCTAGGGAAGGTTTCAACCAACACAAACACTCCGCTCTCGCGAACGGCGGCATCAAGTTGTTCAGCACTGTCCCGAACTGAACCCTGCTCCCCTTCCGCCAACAACACCCACTGAGCCTGAGCAAGCACAGGCTTGACATCAGAACTGCTGCTACCCAGTTGCCTCCCGACAAGCCGGCCGCCTTGACGGCGACCGTAAAAACTCACATTGTGCTGATTCAGATCCGGTGTACTTGGCACCACAATCAAGGTTGCGGGCTGAGAACGAGGATCCACTCCCCCAGCTCGGCGCACAATTGCGTCCAGAGGACCTTCACGGCTTTGCCTCAAGCGCATGACCTGAGTAGACCAGCTCGTGGAAATGATGTTGAAACAGCCCATCAGCAAGATCACTCCTGGCAACCAAGCGAAGCGAGCCGGACAGCACCTTTGAACCCAGAGGCCCCACTGCCAAGAGCCACGAGCCAACAAGATGAGCAGCAGTGGAAGAAGAGGGGCGATGTAGCGATCATCCTTATTCGGGCTGAGATGGGTAAAGATCCATCCGAAGACCAGACTGAGGATCAACCAACGCCAAGCGAGGCGCTCATCCTCTTTGACGTAGCGACGCTGCCAGCACCAGAGGATGACTCCACTGCCACCAACTAACAGCAAAACCCATCCAATCTGCTCTGGGAGAAGTCGGAAGTACCAAAGCCAACCGTCCAAACTCAAGACACCTGGATCACCCTCCAGAGCCGCCGATTCGATCACAGCACGGTTGGTTCCACCCAAGGTGGTGATCCAGTTGTGTTTCAACCAGGGCAATAGGGCTGCACAGACGATTACAAAGCCCATCAGCGCTTGCCAACGGCGAACAAGCGCGCGACTCCCATGACCAAGAAGAACACTCACCAGCGCTAGCGCAAGCGCCGGGATGAGAACCAACAAAGCACTTTGTTTCACCAGTAATGCTGCTGCGACCGAGAACGCAGCCCATAGGGCCTGTCTCCAACGACCACCATGCAGGGGATGCCACCAACAGCCCAGTCGCCAAAGCGCCAAAGCGACCATGGCGGTTAGAGGAAGCTCCAGTACGTAATCAGTCCGAAGCTCCAGCAGGAGCGGAGCCATCGCAACAAAACCACTGCAAAGCAGGGCGAATCCACGTGCCCCCCTCAATGGCTGACGCAACTCCAGGGCCCAGGCTGCGACAACTAACAGCAAAAGACCATTCCATAGGCTCAAGCTCCAGGCTGCTTGGTATGGCCAATCGCCAGTGATGGCCATCACCGTGCCATTCACCAGTGAAGCGAGGGGAGGAATCTTGGGAGAAAGATCTAATAAACCGCTCCAGCCTTGCCAGCTGCCGCCAGGAAGAAGACCTAATGCACGACCATGATCGAGAGCGCTATTGAGGTAATCCGCCTGATCCCAGGCTGGCAGACCTCCATTGTGAACCCACCAAAGCCTGTCGATGATGGTTGAGAGCAGCCAAATCAAAGTCAGCAGAACCCGAAACTGCCAAGACCTCATCAACCGATCTCCAAGCGGCGACGTTCCTCCTGAAGACGTTTGCGCCGCTGCCTGGCTTCTCTCAACATCTCGCGACCATCGTGAAGATATCCATCCACATAGCCCATCGTGTATCTCTCTAACTCGCCAATGGCATCGTCCACCTCCGACAGACAGTGATAGAGACTCAGCCCGAATCCTTTTGCAGAGGAAGGCGTGGAGATGGATTGGAAGAGATCTTTCACCTTGTCCATCTTGCGGCGACTCTGCTCTAAGTAATGACAGAACTCTTCCATCAGGGCGTCGTCATAAGGGTCAGCTGAAAGCTGACGCAACTGGGATGCAAAGGGATTGATCACCTGACCAAGCAAACGATCAACGGGTGTGTACACCTTCTGCAGCCAGGTTGCCAAGGCCTCATCCTCGGCAGCTGCATGTCCAGAAGCCCGACGGGCAGCCTGGCTGGCCCGAGCATTTCTGGCTCCACGGCGGCGGGCCTCCTCCTTCTCACCTGCCATTGGAGATGCTTGTCGGTCAAAAGCACGCCTGCGATCCCGATCACCCAGCAGTTCCCAAGCTGCATTCAAAGCGAGAATTCGTTGCGCATCACCACCGGCATCAGGATGATGTTGTTTCACGAGCTGGCGATACGCCGCCTTGATTTCAGTCGTGGTGGCGCTGCGGCTCACTCCGAGGACACCATAGGGATCGCCGCCACTGGCCTCAAACTGGGAAGAGCGGCTCAAAGCTGACCATCCCGGCGCGCCGGTGGGGCCGCCGAAGCACTAAACATTGGAGTGGAGAGGTAACGCTCCCCAAAGCTGGCAAGAATCACAACAATCCGTTTTCCAGCCATCTCAGGCCTCTGGCCAAGACGAATGGCAGCAGCGACAACAGCTCCACTACTCACGCCGGAGAGCAAGCCTTCCTCCCGAGCCAAACGGCGCCCAACTTCCATCGCTTCTTGATCACTGACAGGAAGAATTTCATCAATCAAGCTCCTGTCCAAGACCGGAGGAACAAAACCAGCCCCTATACCCTGAATCCGATGGGGGCCTGGAGCACCACCTGCCAAGACCGGGCTCGCCTCCGGTTCGACAGCAACCACTTTCAACTCAGGATTTCGCTGCTTGAGAACCCTGGCACAACCTGTAATGGTGCCCCCCGTTCCGACCCCAGAAACGAGTGCATCAATCTCACCATCGGTATCGCTCCAGATCTCTTCAGCAGTCGTAGCGGCATGAACCGCCGGATTGGCTGGATTATCAAACTGCTGAAGGAGATAGGCCTCTGGAATTTCAGAAACGAGCTCTCTGGCCAGATCCAACGCCCCCTGCATCCCTGCATTCCCCGGCGTGAGTTGCAGCTCAGCACCGTAGGCTCGAAGCATGGCGCGTCGCTCGGTACTCATGGTGTCCGGCATGGTGAGGATCAAGCGGTAGCCCCGAGCTGCAGCCACCATGGCCAGAGCGATTCCAGTGTTTCCGCTTGTGGGCTCAACCAGCACTGTGCAATCAGGAGAAATGGTGCCGGCTTCTTCAGCAGCCTGAACCATCGACCCTGCAATCCGATCCTTCACTGAGGCCGTGGGATTGAAACTTTCCAGTTTTGCCACCAACTCGGCCAGACAACCACTGCGTTTGGGGAGCTGATTGAGCCGCACCAGTGGAGTACGACCCACTAAAGCAGTGATATCAGGTGCGATTGACATCCTTTTATCCAATCAGATGAAGTCCAAACAGAAAAGGTCCAACCTGGAATTACAACAGAAAGAGAACATCATCAAAACCAGGATAATGGGCGACTAATTCAATTTAACCCCTCAAAAAAAGCTCCCGCTTGCCGAAGCAAGACAGGAGCAATGATGCATCCAAAGAAAAAAAGATCCCTCAAAAGAGAGATCAATGTTCAGAGGATCAGAACTTGAAGGTGGTCTTCAGGAGTCCACCGAAGTTGTTGAACTGGACGTTACGGTCACCTCTACGGTTTCCACCGAAAGCGTTGGTCGTACCGTTGGTCAGATCGCCGTAAGGGCGGCTGAGGTAGTAGATCGCAGGAGTTACAGAAATGTTGTCTGTAACTTGGAACTGATACCACCACTCCCAGGCGTAGTTGCCGTCAGCTACGAAATCAGACAAGGAGTCTTTGAAGTCGTTGCGATAGGAGACATCGGTCACGAAGGTGGGCTGACCAACAGCCATGCCCAAGGTGTTGCCCTTCATGAAGGCGTCAGCCCACTGAAGGCCCACGTACCAGGACTGAGTTGTAGCAGAACGGAAGAGGAAAGTATCGTCGCCATCGGTGACGCTGTTGTAACCCCAACCAGCACTCACGCTAGGAACCCAACCAGCTTCTTCTGGGGTCCACCACGCACTCAGACCAACCGAGGATGAATTGCCGTTGTTGATGAAGGCAGCAGACAGAGGGGTGCCGTTAAGCTCTCCGACTGATGTGGCGTTTTTGGAACTGTAGTTGTAAGCGGCAGCCAAACCCCAGTTTTCTGGTGCATAAGCAATCTGAACAGTGCCGATGGAACCAGCACAATCAGTCGCGATACCACCAGTGCCATCGCCACAGCTATCGCGGAAGAACAGATCAACATCATTTCTACCTGGGGTAGAGAATGAACCGTTGGTGCTCACATAGTTAGCACTGATGCTGAAAGCATCAGACTGCCAAGACAAACCGGCACCTGCACCTAAACCAAGGTTGTAGGTCGCAGGAGAACCGGCGTAGGTGAAGAAGTCAAGAACAGTGTCCGCAGGATATGCACTGGGCCATACAGCCAGCATGTCGTCCTGACGAACCAAGCCACCCACAGTTGCTGTGAAGCTGCTTCCGATCGGGAACTGATAGAAGAGACGATTGACGCCAACGCTGTTAGCACCGGAAGGTTCTTGGAAAGCAGTTTCCAAACCACCCAATCCGACGTAACCACCACCACCGAAGGCTGAATCGCCGAAGTTGCCGGAACGCAGAACGGTACGGAGAAGATCCTTACCAGTGAAGCTGGTGTCTAAGAAGAGCTTCAGGTCATAGTTGAAAGTAGTTCCACCAGAGAGTGCAGCTGCTGCTCTAGCCCGCTTGGTGCCAAAGCCTCCGGACCTAAACCCGGAATTGCGTGGCAAATCTGCGAAGAAATCGAAAAGATCCCCGGGGGAAACATTTTCTAGAGCCTCAAAGTTCCTAGGCCCGTAAGCCTGGGTTCCAAAGGCGTAATCAGCAAGGCCCTGACGGGCATCACCGCCGAAGCTGTTCGCACCAATCACGAAGGTGGCTTGACCTTTCAGCTTGGTGGTGGTGGAGAACTGAGTGGCTTCCAGTTCACCAACACGGGCTTCCAGTCCGTCCACACGGCCCTTGAGGATGGCGAGTTCCTTCTCGAACTCTTTCATCAGGCGCTTGAGTTCGTCGGTCACTTCGGTGACGCGATCGAGACAGGCGTTCAACAGAGCAGCCGCTTCAAAGCGGGTCATCGCCCTGTTGCCGCGGTAGGTGCCGTTGGGGTATCCAGCGACGCAGCCGTAACGCTCGATCAGGTTGCTCAGGGCCTGATAGGCCCAATCCGTGGGGTACACATCAGAAAACTGAGTGATGCTGGTGACTTGTTCACCAGTGGCGGTGTAGTCAGATACACCGTTGATGTTGAGCTCAGTGGCGTTCGCAGCCATAGGGGCCAGAAGGCCAAGAGCTGCTGGAGCCACCAGCAGTTTGTGGAACAGTTTCATTTTCGGTCCTCACACCAAAAATTTGAGGTATCGAGACGCGTGGCGTCTTGTGTAAATTGATACACAGAGATGCAGGCGCCAACTCACTAGGTACCAGAGGCGGCAGTGGCACAGCTCCAAGAATCCTTGCTTCATCAATCCATGAAGCAATCCAGGAAGCCCTACTCTCATTCAGGTCAGCCCCAAAAAAGACAGCTCGCTGAGAGCTCAGGATCCAGGCAAACAGCGTGACAGCTTCTCGATTGGAACAGGAAAAAGCAGATCTGTTCTCTCAGGACTGGATGACAGCAACGCAATGGACACAACCTTTTCTTTTTTCTTTTCCAATCGCAATGATGACGACATGTCTGCACCCACAACCAGACACTCAAAACAAAACCCCCTGGAAGACTGTTTGTCATCCAGGGGGTTAAATATTGATTCAGATCTTTTTAGTGAGCACTCGTAAAAAATACTCAGACCGGAAAGAAATCAGAATCTGAAGGTGGTCTTCAGGAGTCCACCGAAGTTATTGAAGGTGACATCTGAACGATCACCACCAACGACGTTGCCGCCGCCATCAGTCAAATCACCGTAAGGACGGCTGAGATAGTAGATTGCTGGAGTCACAGAGATGTTGTCTGTGACCTGGAACATGTACCACCACTCCCAGGCGTAGTTGCCATCAGCAACGAAGTCTGACAAGCCTGCTTCTTCCGCTGCGTTTCGGTAGTCGACCCCAGTAACGAAGGTGGGTTGACCAACGGCCATGCCCATGGAGTTGCCCTTGATGAAGGCATCGGCCCACTGAAGACCCACGTACCAGGACTGAGTATCAACAGATCTAAAAGTAGTGTCGTCGGCGTTAGTAATGCTGTTGAATCCGTATCCAGCACTAACACTTGGAATCCAGCCAGCTTGCTCTGGAGTCCACCAAGCACTCACACCGAAGGAAGAATTGTTACCCGAACCAGTAGCAAGAACAGCTAGAGGTGTTCCGTTGCCGCCGTAGAGAGTGCCAGCGTTTTGGGATGTGTAGTTGTAAGCAGCTGCCAAACCCCAATTTTCAGGAGCGTAAGCAATCTGAACGGTACCGTTCGAACCAGCGCCGTCAGTGGCGATACCACCAGCATTCGGATCTGAAAGGAAACCGTTGGTGCTCAAGTAGTTAGCACTGATGCTGAAGTTATCGGATGCCCAAGAAAGACCAGCACCTTGGCCGAGGCCAAGATTGTAAGTAGCAGGAGCACCGGCGTAAGTGAAGAAGTCAAGAACAGTGTCCGCAGGATATGCACTAGGCCATACAGCCAGCATGTCGTCCTGACGAACTAAACCACCAACGGTTGCCGTGAAGCTGCTGCCGACAGGGAACTGGTACCAAAGGCGATTTACAGCAACGCTATTAGCACCAGAGGGCTCCTCAAAGGCGGTTTCCAGGCCAGTCAGACCAACATATGTGCCCCCACCAAAGGAAGAATTGCCGAAATTGCCTGCACGCAGCATGGTGCGGAGAAGATCCTTACCGGTGAAGCTGGTGTCCAGGAATAAACGAAGGTCGTAATTAAATACAGTTGCTCCAGAGGTGGCCGCAGCTGCGGTTGCACGCTTGGTATCAAGATCACCGTACTTGAAAGTATTTATATCGACATTTTCGACAATGCCAAATGCATCAACAACGCCAATGGTTTCTGATTGTGTAGCTGGAGTGCCAAGGAATATGTCATCAATACCCTGCTTGGCGTCACCGCCAAACGATTGTGCACCAATCACGAAGGTGGCTTGACCTTTCAGCTTGGTGGTGGTGGAGAACTGAGTGGCTTCCAGTTCACCAACACGGGCTTCCAGTCCGTCCACACGGCCCTTGAGGATGGCGAGTTCCTTCTCGAACTCTTTCATCAGGCGCTTGAGTTCGTCGGTCACTTCGGTGACGCGATCGAGACAGGCGTTCAACAGAGCAGCCGCTTCAAAGCGGGTCATCGCCCTGTTGCCGCGGTAGGTGCCGTTGGGGTATCCAGCGACGCAGCCGTAACGCTCGATCAGGTTGCTCAGGGCCTGATAGGCCCAATCCGTGGGGTACACATCAGAAAACTGAGTGATGCTGGTGACTTGTTCACCAGTGGCGGTGTAGTCAGATACACCGTTGATGTTGAGCTCAGTGGCGTTCGCAGCCATAGGGGCCAGAAGGCCAAGAGCTGCTGGAGCCACCAGCAGTTTGTGGAACAGTTTCATTTTCGGTCCTCACACCAAAAATTTGAGGTATCGAGACGCAAAGCGTCAACAAAAAAATATTTAGCTTGCCAGACAAATAGTCTTTGCCTGTGACAGAAAAGGCCGTGGGACGTATCCGATAAAACAAAATATGCCAAAAAACGTTCAGCTAGCCACCAAGATTCTCAGAATATGTATCACATAAAACAAAATATATACGCGAGCATGGAATCGAACAAAAAGCATCAAAAAAGTATCACTTACTACTTAATTCAAACTACGTTCATTGGAAGTCGTGACTCCACGACCAGGTTGACCATCAATTATTGGTAAGACATCTGCCCCAAGGCCTTTGCGGATGCAAGCACCACTCTCCAACCCACACCAGGCTCGAGAGAAGTCTTTTGCAAAGGGCTTAAAACCAAGCAGGCAAGCGCTGGTTGCAGCGCTGATCTTCGCAGGCCTAGCACTCCTGCTTCAGGCCTGGAGATCCCATGTGCTCCTTGCCAGTTACGACCAAGGCATCTTCCAACAAGTGCTGTGGAACAGCCTGAGGGGCCATCCATTTGAGAGCACTCTCTCGTCTCAGCTCTCAACCAACGTGATCCATAGCGGAGAACCACCGGCCTTGGGCTATGCACGCCTAGGCCAACACTTCACCCCTTCCCTGCTGATCTGGGCACCTTTGCTCGGGTTGATCGGTGGCGCTGCTCTTCCGATCGTGCAAGTGATGCTGATGACCTGCGCAGGTTTGTTGCTTCATTCGCTGGCCCGCCAGTTGGTTCCGATCAGAACGGCGAATTGGATCACCTACGGGTTTTACGGGGGGAACGCGCTGATTGGGCCCACATTGGGCAATTTCACCGATCTATGCCAGCTTCCCCTCCTGGTATTTGCGTTGATGTTTGGCCTTCAGAAACGAGTGAGCTGGTTGATCATCAGCGCTGCTCTCCTCATACCACTCATTCGCGAAGACACCGGGATCATGTTGGTTGCCATTGGGCTGTGGTTGCTCCTTCGAGAGCGCCAACGATGGCCCATGGCAATTGCATTAATCACCTGGGGGGCTGGGTGGATGGTGCTAGTGACCAATGCATTGATGCCGCTGTTCTCTGACGACAACAGCAAGCGATTCATGGTGGAAAACTTTGGCCAATATCTCAAAGCTGATCCCAGTGAAGGAGCCAGCAGCCTGTCCATGCTGCGGCAGGCTTTAAGCCAGCCACTCACTCTTCTCAGGGAACTCATCACCCCGCCAGGCCAAACCCTTTTGTATCTGCTGGGTCACGGACTGCCGTTTCTGATGGTGCCGCTGATCAGCATCGATGCATGGATCCTTGCGGGTCCATCACTCCTTGGCTTGTTTCTGGCTCAGGGCAGCAATGACCCACTCTCCATCACGATTCGCTACACGCTTCTCGTGGTTCCAGGCTTCAGCCTTGGGGCTCTGCTGTGGTGGAGCCATCGCCGCCAGTCCATTCCCGGACCTCGCACACGTCTGGCCTGGGGTATCGCCATCAGCCTGTCTCTCTTACTCACCGTGAGTAGCAATCCCCATCGCAGCTTGTCTTGGATCGTGCCGGACAGCATCAGGCCGATGGTTTTTAGCAATCCCATTCAGCAATGGGAGCACGGACAAAAGGCCCGACAAGCGCTGAACGTGATCCCTAAAGAGGCTTCAGTCAGTGCCAATACGCCCCTCATCCCCTTACTCGCTCGACGTGAGGTTGCGGTCCGCTATCCCGAATCTCTGCATTACCTCGACCGAAACAAAAACAAACTCTCGGTGGATTGGATCGCCGTCGATCTCGACTGGTTAGAGCGCTACAGCGTGGCGTTCCGAAGCGACTGGCGTGAACTGAAACGCATCAAAGAAGACTTGCCAGGGCAAATGAACACTTACCAGGTGCAATCAATCGATGACGGTATCGCCGTGTTGCAACGAGGTGGTTCAAATAAACCAGATTTGGAACAGCAATTGCGTGAACGTCTGGCCACTCCGCTTCCACCTGACCCAAGACAACAATCCGCCAAAAGTCCCTGAAACGATGCCCCCGACCAGAGACTGGCCGGGGGCTCTCGCCGGGTCCGCTCTGGCGCGGAACCGAGTGATCAGTCAGAAGATGAAGCCGTCAGCCGGCGTTCTCCGCGATCAGCAGACCCTGGGTCAAACAACTGGAACTCATGGACACCTCCTCCTGGATGGATAGATGAACGCCGGTGATGCATTCGGCCTCATTTGTGAACCCGAAGGTTGAGGATGAGACCACATCACTGCGAACAGGTCCTTTGCAAGATAACGGACGCTTGGGGCTTACGGCATGGCAATTGCCGTTTTTGCTTTGGTTCCTCACCCTGCTGATATGGCTCCCTTGGCTAGGCAACGTCCCACTACGCGATTGGGATGAGGCTCTAGTAGCGGGAGTGGCTCGATCCACTACAACACAACCCGCATGGGAGTGGCTCCTGGCCATCAAGAACAGTGAGGCGATTTACCTCAACAAACCGCCAGGCCTGCACTGGCTCATCGGTTCCTCCATCAAGCGATTTGGAGAAGAGGAATGGGCTGTTCGCCTCATTCCAACCCTGCTGTCCAGCCTGTCCGTACCGCTCATCGTCTTGCTAAGACGTCAACTCAGGAATGGTCCTGGAAGCGAGCGCTCCGCGCTTTGTTCTGGCTTGATCCTGATGACTCTCTTACCAATGGCTCGCCATGGCCGATTGGCAATGCTGGACGGCACCCTGGTGAGCTGCAGTTTGCTGTTAATCATTGGCTGGCTCAGCAGCAAACGCACCCCTTGGCATGGACTCCTCGCCGGACTAGGGGGCAGCGGCATTTTGCTCCTCAAACCACCTGCCCTGCTTGGTTACCTGGCCATGATCGGGATTATCACCCTTTTAGACAGGCAACAACATCCCAGGAAGCCTTCGTCATTGCTCTGGGTCATGAGCGGCCTCATCCCAGGCCTTATCTGGCATCTCTGGCACTTCTGGCAACGAGGCAGCGACGCTCTCGTGATGTGGAGCAGCCAGGGTTTAGGACGGGTGACCGAAGTCGTCGGAGACAACAGTGGTGCCTGGGTCATGCCACTCACCGAGATTCTTGAAGGGGGCTGGCCCTGGATCCTTTTGCTGCCCAGCGGCGTGTATTGGGCATGGCGTCATCGCAAGACTCATACGGGGCTCTGGGAGTTAGGCCTCCTGCTGGGAAGCGCCTTGATGGTGCTGCCCTTACGCACCCAGCTGCCTTGGTACAGCCATCTTCTCTGGCCACCGATCGCCCTGCTGTGTGGAGAACGCCTGGCTGCCTTACTGCATGAGGGTCGGCCCCACTGGGTCTCGAAAGCCTGGCAATGGATCGGAGCACTCCTGCTGGCAGGAACCTTTGTCCTAGTGGCTGCGAAAACCAGCAATGAGCTTCCGATCACAGCCTTTGTTGCTGCGGGCCTTGGCTTGCTCATTGGTGGCACTGGGGTTGCCGCAACAGAACAGAATCAACGCCGACGGGGTCTTGTTGTCCTCATTACAGGATGGAGCCTTGGGCTACTTGCCCTTTGGCATAGCAACCTATGGCTATGGGAATTAAATGAAATCTGGGACCCAAGGCCTGTTGCAGCACAGATCCGTTTGCTACCACAAGATGCAGTGGTGATGCTGGACGGTTCCACGCGCCCCTCACTCAATTGGTATGCAGAACGGCCCTTAAAAGAATTCAATACGAACCTCTCCAGCGAGTTTTGGCTTGTCAGCGAGCGTTCAAGAGAAGGCTGCAAGATCGTCAGCAAAGCCCCAGCAACGAATGGCTGGACGCTCTGGCACTGTGATTCCACTGACCAATCATGAACAGCACGCCTGCACCACGCCTCTGGTGGACGGCCCTTGGCTTGGCATTCCTGGGTTGGGGCGTCGCGGCTTCTCGCCATTGGCTGCTCCAAAGCAATGCGTATGACCTCGGCCTTTTTGACCAATGGGCCTGGCTCATCGGCAATGGACTACCACCCATCTCATCGATGGAAAAGGTGCACGTCCTGGCGGATCACGGCGCCTGGGTGTTCTATGGATCCGGCCTTTTGTACAGGCTGTATCCCTCCATTCAATGGTTACTGGCAAGCCAGGCTCTCGCGCTAAGCCTGACGGCAATTCCGATTTGGATGCTGGCAGCGCAAGCCGGGCTTTCAATACGGCTCTGTTGGTTCAGTTGTCTGCTGTGGTGGCTCCAACCTTTGGTCTTCAATGTCAATCTGTTCGATTTCCATCCAGAGGTCTGGGTCATGCCAGGGCTAGCCCTCGCCATCTGGGCTCAACGCCAGCGAAGGCTGGGGTTATGGCTTTTTCTTCTGATCTTGATGCTGGGTTGTCGCGATGGCCTTGTGCTCATCACGCTTGGGCTCAGCCTGAGTTTGTTGATTCAACGGCGATGGAGCTGGGCCATCGCTGGGACAGCGATCTCCGGAGCCTGGATGCTCCTTCTGAGTCAGTGGCTCTATCCGTTGTTACGCAATGGCGAGGGACCAAAAGCGGCGAGTCAGATGTTCCCTCATTTAGGGGACAACCTCGGCGACATCCTGTTCACACTCGTGAGCCGTCCATGGCTTGTTTTGACCCACATTGACGGGGCCGGAGCTACTTTTTACCTCCTTCTCTTAATCCTTCCCACCCTTCCCTTCTGGAGAAGGCGCTCATTCGTGATTTTGAGTGCTGCGCTACCGCTGCTGGTCGTGAATCTCAACGCAGAGGCCTCGTCTTATAGAACTCTGATCCATCACTACAGCCTGCCGGTTGCCGTACTGAGCGTATCGGCCGCTATCGACGGGTTGGCCATCAAACCGAAACAGCCCTTCCCATGGAAGGGTGTTGCTTGGGTTGTGGCTTGCTGGATAGCGCTTGCCAAACCCTGGTTTTTTACTGGTCCATATTTGAACAAAGTGGGCATGGTTGGCGACGTTAAACAGGCCATCTCAACGCTCAGTCCTCAAGACCGCGTCCTCACGACCAGCTATCTGGTCCCGCAGATCAGTCAGAGAAGACACATTGCCTTTGCCAAACAATCGCTCAGTCAGCAAGCCTTTGAAGATGGTTGGACTGTGTTCTTGCTGAATCCCAACCAACCGGGCTGGGGGTCGAACGGAAGCATCCAGATCGGTCTGCTCAATCAAGCAAAAGACAGGAATTGGACGTGTCAGAGCTGGAAGTCGGGCCTTGAGCTTTGCCGGCAAGCCGACGCAGCACCACAGCTCCTCCATCGCAATAACCCTGGGTAACGTCTCGCGAATCCAGAGATGAACAACTTCATGGGACCCAAACACAGGATTCCCATCAATTAGGACAGTCGATCGTCCCTTCTTGAGTGTTGATCCAGCAACTTAAGCCCCCCGAGAACGGACCTCCTCTAGGTAGCCCTGGTTTTTGAGTTCGTCCCAGCTGCCAGATTCCTGGATCATTCCGTTGCGCAGAACCAGAATCCGATCAGCATCACGGATCGTTGCCAGGCGATGAGCCACGCTAATGCGGGTGATTCCTAGCCCCTCGACAGTGGAATTGATTCTCTGTTGCGATGTTGGATCAAGAGCACTAGTTGCCTCATCCATAATGAGCACACGTGGTTGATGGATGAGAGCACGAGCGATGGCGATGCGCTGAGCCTGACCGCCCGAAACATTGCCACCACCATCACTCAGCAAAGTCTCTAGCTTCATCGGCATTGCCTCCACTTCTTCGTCAACGGAAGCAGAACGCAGCGCCTCCCAGACCTGCTCTTCACTGAGCACTAAGCCTCCCGAGACGACGTCGAAGATAGATCCAGAATTCAGGTGCGCAGTCTGGAGTACAACGCCGAGCTGCCTTCGGTAATTGCGGATTGCAAGCTGGTTCAGGGGGATGCCATCCACTAGCAACTCGCCTCCTTGTGGTTCGACAAAACCGAGCAGCATCCGTACCAAGGTTGACTTGCCACAGCCGCTCGGGCCGGTAATCACAGTGTTTAGACCGGCTTCGATCTCAAAGCTGAGATTGCGGAAGATGGGTTCACTGGCTTGAGGGAAAGCATAAGTAATTTCGCGGAAGCGAAAATTTCCCTCAAGCTGATGATGCACCGCATCCGGTTCATAGCCCTTTTCAACAGAGGCATAGAGAACAGGTTCAGCGCGTTGCCAGAGAACTGAGGCTCGGCCTGCCGTCGAGGCGATAAGGTTTGCTGCCTGGGTCAGCGAGGAATTGAACCCTGTGAAAGCGGCATTGAAGGAGATGAAGCTCACTAGAATGGCCGCGAACTGAATGCTGTCACCACTGGCCGAAAGCACTCGGCGTATGACGATAGTGAACATCATCAGCGAAGCCAGGGGCGCAACCAATGTTCCGAAGACCTGAATCCCGTCGCCATAGAAATTGCTGCGCAATTGAAGCAGGGCGTACCGGTTCACTTCGCGCAACCAACGAAGCAGCACGAAGGGCTCTGCCGCAGCACTCCGGATCTGGGGAAGCCCCATCACAGCCTGGAGAGAAAAATTAGTGATCTCAGCACCACTCTCAAGAAGGGGGCGCTGCAGGCTGACATCACGAAGCGTGAGATAGAGCAGGCCGATCAGAGAGATGACGGTGAATGCAACCGCCCAGATCGCCAACTTGGAGTCATAGATGAACATGAGAATGAAATACCCCACGCCAAATACCGCGGACAGAAGCGTCGACAGCACACCATTTCCAAGCAACTTCCGCAACTGATTGATCGCCTCAACTCTCGAGGAGAGATCGCCCGTGGTGTACCTGGAGACAAACGCCATCGGCAACCGCATTACCCGATCAAAGACAGCCGTCTGTAAGCGGAGATCGGTGACACTCTCCAGACGAAGCATCATCAGCGTCTGCAGATATTGAGCGGCCGCAAGTCCTGCAACGACGACGAGAACGATGACCAGCCCTTGGAGCAGCAAAGCTTTGTCGTTAGCAGGTAAAACCTTGTTTACAAGAAGGTTGGTGAAAATAGGAAGCGCAAGGTTGAAAGCCATCACCGCCGCAGAAGCCAGCAAGAGCCCCCAGATCGCACTGGTTTGTGTGCGGAAGGCGAACCGGAAAACACTTAACGGCCCAGGGACCACTGACGGCAGCGATGGATAGATCTCGAAGGCCTCGTTAGCCAAACAGGCGCCCTCAGGGACCTTCCAGCGAAGATCACGAATGGCGGAATAGAACCAGTTGCGACCATTTTCTCTGAATAACGCAAGCGGCTCACCAGATTCGGCATCTTGAACAATTAGCATTGGATACTCTCCAATCCAAGGCTGGCGAGGCGCCACGATCCTGCGATGGTGAATATCGTTATTGTCCAGTTGAACGTCTATGGGAGCATCGGCGATGAGCATCAGATGCTTAATGGGGGCTTGTAACCGTCGAAGACAAAATCCGATCAGCCGAAGATCACTCTGCGGAGAAACATTCTCATCGACGTCTAGGAGAAGATTCGTCTCTATCGAATGAGCTTCCTCGAGAGCATGCTGGCGGGATGAGGTCATAACTCAACCTCAATTTGATCGCGTTGTTCAGCTGCAAGAAGTTTGCTGAAAGCACCGCCCGGATCCTCCAACAATTTCTGCGGATGTCCACACTGAATGATCTGCCCTTGGGACATCACCAACACCTGATCACTAACCAGAGCCGCATCCAGTCGATGCGCCACGCTGACGACTGTGATCCCCTTTCGGCAGACGTTTTCGAGAACTCTTCGCTGCGTGAGGTTGTCAAGAGAACTAGTCGCCTCGTCGAGTAACAAGATCGCAGGCTGACGGATCAAAGCCCTGCAAAGCTCGAGCCGCTGTCGCTCTCCCCCACTCAGATCCCGACCATTATCCTCAAGCTGACGCAAGAATGCGTCTGGATGCCCGGTGATCATCTCCAAGAGCTGGGCAGCCTCTGCAGCCTGAACCAGATCATCTAGCTGATATTCGGGATTCCAAAGCGTGATGTTGTCCCAAATACTGGCATTTAAGACAAACACCTGCTGCGGGACATAAGCGATGCTGCTGCGTATTCTCTGATCGTTCCATCTATCCCAGATTTGACCATCAAAAAGCAACTCACCTTCGGTGGGAGGCACAAGGCCAGAGATCAGACGAACCAGTGTGGTCTTACCAGACCCGCTTGGACCCACCAGAGCGACATGAGACCCGGCTGAAATCTCTAGATCAATTGGGGGGATAAAGGGCGGATCCACAACATTGAACCCAAAACTGAGCCCCTTTAAAGTGATATTACCCCTTAGTTTCTCAGAAATTTCATTAGGCCTACCTTCAGCCCCAGGACGAACAACATCAAAGCTCTGAACATGGGAATCATTTTCAGAGCTTGTAAGGTCCAGCAAGCGCCCCAGATCTCCAATCAATCGCTGCACGGATGCACTCAACTGAGGCAATCCGTTGATTGGAGCCACGAGCTGGGCCTGCAGAAACTGAAAGGAGATCAGCACTCCAAGAGACAGCTTCCCAGCAATAATCAGCAGCCCTCCAATCGTGAGAACCAGAGATGACAGAAGCAAGGTGGCCGCGCTGGCACTGATCGTGGACCACGCCAGTTGGGCCCCTAGCAACTGGTTCTGCTCAACGACATTGCCGAAGTTTCCCTGCCACTGACTGAGAAAATCAAACTCGAGACCAGAAGCTTTCAGCGTCTCGATGTTATTGATACCTTGCAGTGCACGCCCTTGGGCCTTGCCCTGTTCGATCGCCAATCTGCGGTTCGCGTCGTAGCGATGCACAGTGAGCCACCAATTCAGGAGCAGATTCAACCCCAAAATCAACGCCACCAATAACGTGAGCCAAAAGGAGATCAGGGAGGTCACGATCATGATCAGCAACGCTGCCCAGCTACTAACAACAAAGCGCAGCAAATCAGCAACAACGATTTGAGTGGTGGTCATGCCCAGGAGCATCCGTCCTGAAAGCTCACCATTCATGCGGACCTGAAAAAAAGCCCAAGGCACGGAAAACAGCTTTTCGAAAAGATCAGACGTCAGGCGTTTCGATAAAAGTAGTTCCATCCGTCTAAGCAACACGTACTGGAGGCTCAGTAATGTCAGCCACAACAAGATTGAGATGACCATTAACCAAACAATCGGGATGCCAAAATAAAGATGCTTATCCGTCAAAAAGTTGGAAATAAAGCTGGAAGTAAGACCAGCAATCATTAGGTTTGGTATGAGCAAGCCTGTCGCTACGGCAAATAATCGAATCAGTGGATTTCGATACGGAGCCAAAAGGGAAGGAAGCAGCCAAAGGGGAGAAGGATCCTCTCCCCCCTTTTGGAATTCCGGGCCGGGAGTGAACTCCAGCACGATGCCGGTGAATTTATCGAGAAACTCCTCCATCGGAATCCGGACACGACCCTGCATTGGATCACTGAGAAAAGCGTGACCGTCGTCGAAGCCCTCAACCACCAGAAAGTGATTAAATCCCCAAAAAACGATGCAAGGGAACTTGCCCTCCTCAATCAGCTGGGCTCCTGAACATTGATATCCCCTGGTTTTTAAGCCATAACTCTTGGCCGCTACCAATATGCTTTTCGCATTCGATCCATCACGATTAACGCCACACTCCTTACGGAGAATCGTCAATGGAACGAGCCTGCCATGGTATCGGAGCACTGTGGCCAACGATGCAGCACCGCATTCAGCGGCTTCGTACTGAAGAACGGTCTTGGCCTTGACTCGCCTCCGCCGGTGGAACAGTTTCAAGGCACGAACTTTCACAGAATTAACTTAATTGCCCCCAGCGGAAGGAACAATTTCCATGACTCCCTTCTTATTTTCAGGTGGAGTAAAGCCAAACCATCGACGCAGCCGTGGAATCACTAGAGCAATTGGTGCCACCCGTCTTGTTGTAATCGAGACCGTGAGCTCATCCGCAGGCTTTGGAGGGAAAGGCATGTCGCTATTGGAATTCCAGACATAGCCACCACGGTTCCCGCCTCGATCGTGACGGCTACGCTCCAGCTCAAGCACAGCCATGGTTGGACTTGGCTCGCGCTTTGTGATCACACTTGCCAAGCTTTGAACTCCGATACGAGACTGAACCTCCGCCTGGCTGCTGGGTAATTCCGAGACAGAAATGACCTTGCCGCGAATTCCACCCACCTCTGAACGCCTAAACCCAACCGGGGTGACCAGCACCTTCATCCCTTTACTTACTTGGGCCGCCTCTGCTGCTGAAAGAAACACTGGAACTCGCTTGGGCTCGTGAAGCTTCTTCCTACTGATTAGCATCAATTCATCGCCTCTCTTCACACCCGCACCATCGTTTGGCACTACCAAGCGAATAAACAAATCGCTATCCGCGAAAAGCATCCCGTTGGAAATCGCCTGAGCCAAAGACTGCCTCAATTTGATGGACTCCTCGAGCAGCTCGGTCTCGAGCTTCACTAAGGTGTCATCAGTGGAGAAGAGTTGCGATTTCAGATTGTCTACTTGAGACTGCTCTGATAAAAGAGTGGGCTTGGTCACAAAGCCTTTCGCTACTAAAGACTCCATCGACTTGAGGTAGTTCTCGCGTCTCTCGACGCCTAATTGCAAGTTGTGTTGTTTTTTCTCCAAAGTCGCTTTCTGAATCCGATTTTGACGCCCAATCGCCACTAATTCATCCACTTGTTTCTGAAGCGCCTCTCTCTCGCTGAGAGACCTGAGCCACATCAAAAGCTTCCCTTCTTGGTATTTGTGGTAGTCCGGTCCATAACCACGTCTCACATCTTTATCTGTAGGCGCCTGAGAGGGGGTGTAAGAACGAAGTATTTTCTGAGCCAGATCAAGCACCTGCTCATCAGTGAACCGCTCAGGGTGTCGCTGAAAGGCAAGGGCTTCCTGCTCCCATGGGAAATCAGAATCGACAAACGCCCAATGCGCCACTCCGTCAACTCGCGCGCGAAGGCTATTGAGGACACCGACCGGTAGCAATACACCTGTGCCGTTAACGTCAACCGGCACTCTCGACAGAACCGACCAGAGCGTCGCCATCCCAGCCAACCCCAATCCGAACAGCAAAGTTAGCCGTAGCGGAGGAGTGAGAACACGGACTGCATTTGTATTTTCGCCAGCCTGATGGCGCTTGCGTAGCGCTCGTGTTTCAAAGATCTGCTTCATCGCAATCGCCTCTCCTGTTCATTAACCAACTGATCAGTCTCTCCAGGCCAGGTTGCGGAATAGCGATAAAGCTCAGCCACAGCGCTGTTGTAACTCTTGATTGCCAATGACAGTTGTGTTGATGACTGACCCAGCTGTTGAATGGTCTGAACAAGCGAAGTGATACTCGTCACGCCGACATCGAATCGTGCAAGTGCCGCCTCCTGGGCAAGCTGTGCACTTTTATAGGCACGTCTAGCACTATGAACAGCAATATCTGCAGACCGATACTTACCGTAACTAGAGCGCACCTGCTCAACAGCTTTCAACTTATTGAGCTCGGCTACAGATTTATTCTTAGCCTCCAGAGAGTATGCACTCTGTGATTGAGCTGCTTGAACTCCTCCGTCAAACATCAACCAGGAAAAGCCAAGTCCTACATTGGTATCCCAGCGACGTGTTTCAGCAAGATAATCTGATGTATTGAGGCCAGGCTGCCCGCTCAGTACGCCACTTTGATACGAAAGATTTCCGGATCCGATCAAAGAAATTTTTGGCAGATATGCACGGATAGCAGCTAGGCCCCGCCACTTTGCTTGTTGAGCTGCTGCCAAACTTGATAAAATTTCCTCCCTCATTTCAATGGCGCGAGTGATAGTATCACTCAAGGATAGTTTCCACTCGGGATACAAGCGAGCTTTTTCCGATGGAATAGCAAGCTCATCACTTTTCATACCCAAGCTCCTGGATAAAACGGCTGCTTCTGAAAGAAAAGATTGCGTGTAATTAATTAGAGAATTCAATTGAGTATAAAGCTGAGTTTCTGTTTGCGCGAGATCTTGGACGGAAACCATGAGAATGCCATACTGTGCCTGAATAAAATCAAGCTGGCGTCGGTTAATGTCATAGATTTCCTGAAAATCGTCAATAAGCTGTCTAGTACTTTGTAGAGCGTAATAGGCTGTTTGAATCTCAAGGATTAAATTTCTAGCACTTACAATAAAGAGTAATTTTTGCTCTCTCAGCGCCTCTGAGGCAGCATTAATGGATGGCTGCCGCGTTGGGTCGATTGCATCCCAAGAAAAGCTAAGGCCCGGCTGAAATGTCGCATTACTAGAATAAGTGGTGATCTGAGGAGATGTAGTCGTAGTGACCTGCGAAGATTCAGGCAGCGAAGAGAGTGAGCCTTCCTCTGTAGCAGTCGCTGCCAGATCAGAAGTAAAAGACTGGGGTCGGTATAACCTCTGAACAAAAGTTTGTGCTGTGTAACCAACGAATGGTGAGCCATTGGCAAAGCGAAGATTTGGATACCAGCGTCTCTGTGCAGCGACAAGCTGCCACTCATACTGTTGGATCGTTCGAAAGGCAGAAACCAGCTCAGGATTGTTCTTAATACCAAGAGCTATTGCCTCGTCGAGCGTGAGACTCTTTGAAGAATTCAAGACTATGGACTGAAGGTTTTGAAGTCTTCGCAAAAGGGCATCTGCCTCCAAATCAGCTGAATCTTCTTTCGCCAATGCACTTTTGGGGAAAGAGTTGGCAATTATCGCCAAGCAGAGCGCAGCGCCAAGATAATTCTTAAGCAGCCAACGTGACAACGTGAAAAATCAACGCACTGTATAAAAACACATTTCACTGGCATGCGCAATCCTATTAATAAGCATCAATTTCCCAACAACTGCCTCAAGAGGGAAAACCCCCAAACTGGCATCGTCAAGACGCAAATTCTTCACAACGACCTTACAGATCACAAGCGAACACAATCCCTAGCTAAAACCAAAACGAAAAACATTACAGATTACCCCTAAAACCATACCTACCCAGGCTAAAAGCTTGCACAGAATAAAACAAAATTCAAAGCGAAGACCCTAGATTGTTTCATAGCAATCCGAGAAAATGATGAGAATGCAACCTCTTGCCAACCCTTTGAGGATATTTCCAATTCCAAGCCACTTATCAAGAGAAGCCATAACCCTTGCCAACACTGACAATGACAACACAGTCGCACTGCTTGCAAAGCCAAAAGAAGCCTCATGCAAGGCAGGGTTTATTACATCCAATGGCATAACAGTCCATTACTCGACGGAAGTGAAATAGTTCCTCCAACAACGACCCCTAACTTTTACCCACAACGCTGCAAAATGGACAAGATGGCAAACAGGTAGTTAGACGAAGAGGCCATGCAAACTGTTACCGCAGGTGGTCCATGCCAAACCACCAAAAACACAGCAGGCAGCTCTCACACTTACATGCCTTCAGCCACCAGCGCCGCAAGCAAGTGCTGATCAAACACTGACTAAAAAATCAGATTCACTCAAAACAGCAAAACACAAGCCCGAACAAGAGCAAAATCACATCCCAAACTTGTGCCAATCCACGAAACAGTTACCCGAAATCATTAAGAGTATATGCAAAATCCTTAGCTCCTATCAAGCAATTTTCAAAGTTCAAAGGTCAGAGCGCATTTGACACAAGTTCAAAGGAAAAGCAATTGCGATCTTCTCTCAGAAGATGTATGCTGAGATTGCTAATTACGAGGACAAGCATAAATTCTCATCATTCAAACAAATAGATTCAACTCTTCTTACATCAACAAGTTTACAATTGCAATTGTCAGGGAGACCCTCCATTGGGCTAGGCCAGTGGCAGAAAACCAAAGCATTGCTATGGTAGGTAGAGTTTCCTAAGCGCAGGGAACTCTTTATAAACAGATTTAAGAAGTAATGTCCGACTTCAAGCTCATTCAAAAGGCAACAGCTTTGGCAAGCACCGATGCTGACTACAAAGCTGAATTGCTTTCCAACACTAAAGAAGCATTAAGAAAGGTCGGGTTCACTGCACCCGAAGGCGTAACAGTCCATTTTGTCGAGGAAGGTACAAATGTTCCTCCAGCAACAAGTTCCGACATTTATTTGCAACTTGGCAAAGTGGACAATACGGCAACCATGGAATTAGACGAAGAGGCTCTGCAAGCGGTTGCTGCAGGTGGGACATGCCAATCAACAGCAAGCACAGCAGGCACAATTCCCTCTTGCGTCTCCTCAGCTAGTAGTGCCAGTTCAAAGTGCCAATGATCATCAGCGTCTAGACATTCAAGAAGACTCTAGATTTTTATCAGAGTCTTCTTGCATTCATAATAGCAATCAATAATTTACCATCAATGAGGATGCTAACCATACCCAAATTTGCTCCACACATCACCGTAACTTTCATTCCTGACGACTCCGTTGTCATCTCAGGCAGCGGATTCCAGAGTCGCCTTAAATCCCCTTACTGGCAGACATTATATCCCCTTATCAATGGTTCCAATCAGCTAGACGACATTGTTGATATTGCAACTTCAGAAAATCCAGATTGGAGTACAACAGATCTCTACAAGTTTTTTTTCCGTCTCCACAAGAAAAACTTTCTGGTAGAAACAAATCAAGAGCGTTCACACCTTGATATTTTCGCTTTAGCGGTGAGTGAACAAAAACCGATTAGCCATGGCTTGCAGATACCAACATTAAGGATTCACCAAATCGGAGCCATCGATATTGAACCAATCAAAGCACTGATGAGCTGCACTGGGGTCAAGTTAAGCGAATCAGATAACGAACAAGCTCTCGATATTTACCTCACAGACGATTACTTACGCCAAGAGCTAAAGGAAGTTAATCAAATCCATCTTAAGGAATCATCCGAATGGATTTTGATGCAGCTCAACGGCTTAGAGCCCATGCTCGGACCATGGTTCCACCCTGAGGAAGGAGCTTGCTGGGAGTGCCTGGCATCACGATTAAGAATGAACCGGGATCTCACAGAATTCCTGGGAGCTCACAGACAAGAGGGATACCCTTTCCCTGAACGTGTTGAGGTTCCTGGCTCGGCGTTACACATCACAGGAATACTTATCGAGCAAATTGCCTTGGCAACCTCGAAAGGTAAATCGAATATCGATGAAGCAATCTTGTCATGGAACACGTATCGATCCACGGCAACAACCCACACTGTGGTCAAACGGCCCCAATGCAACGAATGCGGAAGCGAGCAACAGATCCATCTGCCAAAGCCGATCAACTTGAGCTCGGCACCAAGACGGCAAGCCAGCGATGCCGGCTACCGAAGCATGACATCCGAGCAAGTCTTTGAAACTTTTAAATATCATCTGAGCCCCATTTCAGGCGTCGTCAAGCATCTTGAACGCATCACAAATCCCACCGATCCGATTCAACACGTTTATGTCTCAGGTCAAAACTTCGCAACGTCTTATCGAAATATTCAGGACCTATCAAAGAATCTGCGTAGTTCATCCTGTGGTAAAGGCACCACAGATATCCAAGCCAAGGTGAGTGGGCTTTGCGAAGCCATCGAGCGCTACAGCGGAGTGTTCCGAGGAGACGAGTATCGGATTCTATCCTCTCTAGATCATCTAGGTGAAACAGGCATTCACCCAAATAGTATTCTGCTAATTAGCGATCAGCAGTACGAAAATAGGCACGAATGGAATGCTCGAAATAACAAGTTTGCCCTCGTTTGCGAACCATTCGATCCAACTGCTGAGCTGGAATGGTCGCCAGTTTGGTCGGTGACAAAGCAATGCACCAAATGGCTACCTACAGGTCATTTGTATTTCAACTATCCAATCAAAAACAATCAATTTACTATGATGCCATGCTCCAACGGCGCGTCCACTGGAGCGAGCCTTGAAGAAGCTGTTTTGCAGGGCTTTCTTGAAGTTGTTGAAAGGGATGCTTTTGCTATGTGGTGGTATCCCCGTACGCAACAGCCTCAGGTTGATCTTTCGAGTTACGACCTGCCTTATGTGCGCGCCATGGAAAAACGAATGGATGAACTGAACAGAGAACTTTGGGTTCTCGACATTACAAGTGATCTTGGGATCCCCGTTTTTGTGGCCTTTTCAAGAGAGACAACAGGCCATCGAGAAAATATCGTGTTTGCTCCAGGTGCGCACTTTGACCCCTGCATTGCGCTGTTGAGAGCTCTAACCGAGCTAAACCAAATGCTGCCTGGCGTGCAACCCGGACTAAACGGCCACGAATATGCGTTTGACGACCCCCATTGTGTTGAGTGGTGGACAACAGCAACGATTGATAATCAACCATACATCTGCCCAAATAAAAACGCGGCAATGAGCCGGAGAGTGAATTACGACGTACCACAGACAACAGACTTGCTCGAAGATATTGATATTGCCCGTTCACTCGTTGAGTCGCGAGGAATGGAATTCATCATTCATAATCAAACAAGGCCTGACATCAAAATGCCAGTGGCTAAAGTGATCGTTCCTGGAATGAGACATTTTTGGGCTCGCTTCGCTCCCGGTCGATTATTCAATATCCCTGTAGAACTAGGAAGATTACAGATAACCCCCAAAGAGAGTGAACTGAATCCAATCTCGGTTTTCATTTAATGAAAGAATCCATACATCTTCAACTACTAGCAACTCAACCCTATTCGTCTGTCATATCTGATAATGGCGTTGAAATCAACACCCCAACGAGACGATTAAAATACAAAACCAAAAACAAAGCACTAGTCGAAGCATTTGGAAACATTTTCGACCAAAAAAAATCACTTCACGCTGCAATTCAGTTACTCACCGAGAGAGACCCTGATCAGCTTAGATCATTATTTTTAGTGCTGAAACGGCTGTACCAAGAAAATGGAATAGCCATTTTCTACCACCTCGACCAGATACACGCAGGAACCATACTGCCGATGGCGCCGATGCCATTAATCACCGACTTCTCACCATTAAGTGGAACAATCGGTCTGGCACGTTCTGCCAAACTTCATCGCCACCAAGAAGTGTTAGTTCTCGAAGCACCACTGGCTAGAGCTCGCTTAGAGATTCAACAAACCGCTCTTGTCGTCAAAATCAGCCAATGGATGGCTCAAGCAACTGTAAAGGTCGAAGAGTCTCTCCTAGCCCAATTACTTGTTGCCACAAATCTAGGAGATCTAATTACAGGGGACAATCCATTACTCTCCAAACCAGCTCCTGAGCTTGATGGATGGGGTTCCCATGAGCTCTTCTTTCAATTTCGATCGCGGCACGGATTCCACACATATCCATCCGGCGCCCTATTTCTAGCTGCTGGTCATCGAGAACCACCCCCAGCCAACAGGATTAGAAGCGAGTCAGAAAAACGGATCCCCCTAAACAAACCAAAATCAATCAAAAGCGGCACGCTCGAGTCAGTCATTGCAGCAAGGGTATCAACCAGCAGTTATAGGAATGAACAACCCGCACTCAATCAGTTAAGTGAACTGTTGTGGAGAACGATGCGTCAAACCGGAGAATTCTCTATGACAATTGAGGACAAGACAGGAAAATCTCACATTTTTCCACTGAAAAGTCGCCCGGTTCCATCCGGCGGTTCAGTACATGAAATCGATGCCTATCTTTTAGTCAATGCACCAGGTTCTCTACAGAAAGGACTCTGGCGATATGATGACAAGAATCACGAACTTGTGATGGTGACAACACTCAATAATGACACCGAATTAATCCTCCTTCATGGACAGATCTCAGCAGGATTAGAGAAGCTGCCACCCATGATGCTGATATTTTCCGCACGATTTGATCGAATGATGTGGAAGTACTCAGCACTTCCGTTAGCCGCTATCCTTAAACATGTCGGAGTTCTCTATGAAATTTTTTACCTAGTAGCTACAGACATGCGCTTAGGAGTCCGCGGATTGGGAAGTGGTGAATCAAGGGCATTCTCTCAGGCTATCCAAGTTCATCCCGCTGTTGAGTCAAGCGTTGGAGAAATGCTAATTGGTCTCCCTGCACAACACATAGCATGACGATGCAACAGACAATCTCGAATGAATTAATCAGATTTCATGAGGTTCTTGCATCCAATTCTCACGTAAAGAGATTTGCGGAAAAATGGCTATCCGACCCATCATTTCGAGAGGCCTTTCGAATCAACCCCAAACAAACTCTCTCCCAACATCACATCAAGCTTGATGAAAACGAAATCGTTCTCATCAGCGAGGGGAAACCCTCATCGGCTCTTGAACACCTGGAAGAAATTAAGCGTCAAAAGGAAATCTGGACTCATCACTTCTATAGCCAGACGTGCGCACCTATCGATGAATCATGGCTGAGCTGGCGCAAACGCCAAGTTTCGCGGCAGATATTCGACCTTGGACCTCAACATGCGCTCTCAAACATCCACTCATCTCTGACTGTTGAACTAAACAAAGGTTGCAGTGTCGGCTGCTGGTTCTGCGCTTTAAGCCCTGACAAAAACACTATTCCGATGTTGTATGACTCTGGAGGGGAAGCTCGGTTCTCCACCTTGATTCGCGCGATGCAAAAAGAGCTTGGTCCTGCGGTGAAAAGCGGATTCCTCTATTGGGGAAGCGAGCCGATGGACAACCCTGATTACGAGCGTTATTGCCTTGATTTTCATTCCATCACAGGTGTCTTTCCTCCCACAACAACAGCACTACCCCATAAAGACCCAGAGCGTACGCGTCGATTTTTAAAACTTGCTGATAAGCACAATGCCTGGCTGAGCCGATTCAGCGTTGCTTCGACAAGTCTCATGAATCGCATCCACTCTCTTTTCACAGCCGAGGAACTCGCCACAACCGAGTGCCTGTCCCTGAATGCTGAGAGTTCTTTCTCGTTTGGTGTAGGAGGTCGATACCGCGATTATCTAAAGAAGCACCCAGAGATCCTTCAAGAGCAAAAGCAGAAACTAAAAAATGCACCTTTTTACGAGGAGATCAAGGAACATCTAAATGAAGAAACGCATGCGCACGGCTCCATTGCCTGTGTAACAGGTTTCCTGGTTAATTTAGTAGATCAATCGATTGCATTGATTGCACCTACCCACGCTGATGATGAGCACCCTCTGGGATATATCACATTTTCCAAAGAAACCTTTTCGAGCAATAGTGAAATCGTCAGCACAATCAGAACTGTTGTAGAACGCGGCAGAATTCTGGCACTCCGAAACAAAGATATCTGCGCTTTTCCCTGCTACATCAAATGGGACCAGGACAAATCCGACATTATTTTTCAGGGTAGGCTTGGTACCAAGATTCGAGCTAAAAGTCTTGGTAAAAAGCCTAATTTGAATAAACTATGTACTCTACTCAGCCACGGCAACCATTCGAAGCAAAAGATAGTTTCATCCTTCCCCAAAGAAAAAGAATGGATCGAATCAGTCCTCCATCGCCTATGGCTAATGGGTGTATTGAAAGAGCCTAGCCATGCTAAAACAACTCCATGATTCGGTGCCTCCAACTCAGCGACTTGCAAGCTGGTTCATCACCAAGCCTACTGCTCATGAAACGATTCAGCACAGAAAAAGACTTGTTAAAGGGTCTTTAAAAGGCGCATGGGGTGAAATCTATGAGAATGATCTCCTCTATCAGAATGGAGAGATCGACTTCACCCACCCTGATCTGCCAGCATGGATCACACACGCGGATCGCATCGCTTCTTCTCCTCCACTTAGCTTTGCAAGGGATTTAGGAACAACACCAAAGTCGCGAGAATTATTCTTTTTTCTATCACCAATCACCAACTATGGATACAACCTACTAACAGAGCATCTGTCATCTATTGAGATAGAAGTTTCAGACATCGCCATTCAAGGAATGATAGCAGGACTTGGGCACAGAATCATGCAGACATGCGTTGATATTGCTGATATCGAAATCAGTGCATGGTTTAATCTTGCCAAGTCACTCGGAGATCAAAAAAATCCACAAATCACTATCGATTCATCCACCTATCCGGATCTTTATGAACGCTATCCTGCCTTAGCATTCATTATCGGCCATGGCATTGGCCAATGGTTCGAAGCCGTCAAAGAGATGACAAGTCGCCTAGCCGAGGACCTTCCTCGACTGCAAGAGTTTTTATTTAATAGCCATCGCATCCACCGCCTCGAAGATGTCTCGATGGATACGGGAGACATTCACGATGATGGTCGATCTGTAGCCCTACTGACATTCAATAACGAGCAGAAAGTGGCCTACAAGCCCAAAGACCTCAGGATTGCCAAAGAAGTTCAGGACCTGTTTGACATTATCAACAATAAAATTGGCAAGAAGATTCTGCACGTTCGCACAATCATTGTTGGGCAGGGATATGCATGGGAAGAATTCATACCCCATTCTGAGTGCAATTCATCCCTTGATATTTCCCTTTATTATCAAAGATATGGGGCCATGGTCAGAATTTATGAACTTCTACAAGCTCGCGATCTCTGGCTGGACAATGTCATTGCCCATGGAGCCTGGCCCGTAGTCATTGACCTCGAAATGGTTATGCAACCCTGGATGGCTCCAAGCGAGGCAAAAAATGCCTGCGAGTTTCATGCGCAGGAGCTCATCGAGCAAACAGCGCTTCCGATCGGCTTGATCTCGATGATGTTCCCGATAGATGCTGATGAACCCCTTGAAGACATGGGTGGTTTAACACCACACCGGCCGTTTCGTACGCCATTCCGAATGCCTTCAATAATCGAAGTGGAAGGTAAAAGCAACAGTCGCGTGTATTTAAATAATGACATTTACACTCCACGACTTGGCACTTCCATCGTTAACTCACAGGCCTGGCTTGACGATGTCCAAAAGGGTTACAACGAGATGGATCAACTCATTGAAGATACTGTTCAGCCAGATATTCGACAATGGCTAGATCAACTTAATCCTTCATTTCCTGTACGTGCCATTTACAGAGATACGTGGACATATCAGCAGATCCTGAATAGCTCCTGTGCAGGAAAATATTTACGATCTGTGTTCCATCGCGAAGCCTACCTAGCAAAATTGCCCACCAGCCTTCAATTTCTTTATCCATCGCATTCTGCTCAATCACGAATTGTCTTTTCTGAAATTGAACAACTACGACAACTGGACATTCCTTATTTTATTTCCGAACTAAATGACGGAGAGCTCCGCGAAAGTACAGGTAAGAGTTTGGGCACAATTTTTCATGGCAGCCCTCTCGCGAGCATGAAACAGCGCTGTTATTTCCCTGCAGAGAAAGACTTCAGACGAGATTGTCTGGCAGGTGCTTTAGAAACAGGCCATGGAAGCCAGGGCACCGAAACGCGCATTGTTCTTGCCTTAAGTGCCTCAACCCTGGAAACAATTCACGAGATCAGCCATCTGCTGCTGTCTTGGTCCATCAATCTTGAAGGTGATTATGCCTGGATCACTTACACCGCACATCCAGCAACCAAAACCGTTGTGCTCCAATCCATTCGCCCCACCTATCCGGGCATGCTGAAGGCGGCAATTGCACTCCGCAAAGCACAGCTATGCACAGGACTTTCTTCACTGACACCCGCGATCCAATCCCTCAGACGCCAGGTAGACGTCTGCCGCAATCAAATCATCGAATCGATAGCCGCCTCCTGCAGCCAACCTTGGCATCATTCGGAGGAGGATGGATTACCAGGGATTGAAAGAGGGAAGGCTCATTTGGATGAACTACTGATGATGGGGGCACCATCCCCTACTACCAAATCCGGCCCTATAGCTGTTCAGCTGCTTTCGACAACCCGTATTCCTCCAAGGCTATGGCTACTTGGAGAGCATGGCGTCTTTGCTCTACTTGATTCACTGTGCAGTCAGCACCTCGCGCATCAGGATGCTGGTTAGCTCGCATTAAGTCCTGACCAGCTGCGCTCCTGGCGAGGACCATCGCCGAAACCTGCCAGGCGAGGGCGATCAAAAGAACTATCCAGACCCGTTTGCTCCATCAAGCAAAAGACAGGAATTGGACTTGCCAGAGCTGGAAGTCGGGCCTTGAGCTTTGCCGACAAGCCGACGCAGCACCACAGCTCCTCCATCGCAATACACCTGCTCGTAACGGCCCTCCTCAATGAGAGCGTCCAATTCACGCAAGATGCTCCGTTGCTGTTCGGTTTCGCGTTTAAATAATGGAACAAGGGGTGTGTAGTAGCCAGGAAACGCTGCAACCCATTCCACCTCTTGAATTTGCCCCTCTCGATCGACATAACGCACACCATTGGGAAAGCGAATCGCCACCTCACGGGTAGCCAGCGAAGGGAGCAATGACGTATCGGCACTAACCGAGGCTGACGGAGGGATGAGCGCCAAGGCTTTACGAGCCTCTGAACGTCGCTGAACCATCGCCGAGGGAGGCACATGCACCCATGGAACAAAGCTATCGGGCACCAGTGCCGACAAGGTGCGATGTGGATTTCCCAGAAAAGTAAGCACAAGTCCAATGGTCAAAGCGGCAGTCCAGCAGCGACGCAACCAGCGCCTATTCCAAATGGATTGGTTGGCCTGCCACCACAGCATCGTCCCGATGTAGAGCCCTGGGATTAACGCAAGGACATAGCGCAAGGTCACCGCAAGTGCCGTTCGCCCTTGCGATAAAAGAGCGATCAGCAATGGTGCACTCACAATCAAGGCCGCATCGACCGAAAACAGCGGTACAAAAATCAACGGCAGAGTGAGTGCTAATAGAAATCCCAACGTGGCACCCGGTGGACTCACCAAGGCTTCTAAAAGTGCTGCAGGGTTTTGCAGCATTTGCACCAAAACGGACCAAGTCCCACCCGTGACGTCATCAACAAGGTGACCAAATTTTTCTTGAAGGAAGCGATCAGATAACGACGCATCTACAGAAGGTTGAATCACGCCAGTCACCACGAGCACCCAGGCGAACGACATCACCATCAACACAACACCGATCAGCCGTGCGTCAGGGCGACGAACAGCGGCCCAAAGTCCAATGGAAAAAACCAGCAATCCACTGTCTTCTCTGACCAACAACAATGCAATCGATGCCGCAGCCACCTGACGCCAGCGACGATCGAGCAGGCCCCCAAGAATCAAGAATCCAAACAGAGGATACCAAATCAAGTCATGAAAATTTTCCAACATGGGACCGATCACAGCCCCACTGAGGAAGTAACTCAACGTGAGACGCCAAGCCAATTCCTCAGGCAAACGAGGTTGGGCCAGTCGCCAAAAAATTAATCCTGCAGCAGTGAGAACTGTCACTTGCGCCAGAGGAAGTGCAATCGCTCCCAGAACAGCTACAGCAGGTGCCAGAAGCAGTGTCCAGACATTGGCATGTTGGCCCAGATGGAGATAAGTAACCTGCGGCAAGCCTCCATTCACAGCAACTGCTGAAGAGAGCACTGACGACAAACTGCTTTCGAATGGCCGACCTTGAGCGGTCGACCACAATTCCTGTAGGAACAACGCCTGGTCATAGGTGGCACTAAAACTTTCCAGCCGCCAGAGCTGAAGCACAAAACCGCTGAGCCAAAAGCCAGCAGCCAGCCATAAGACTGCTGGAGGCCAGTAGCGGGTGAGGCGGCTCAAGATCTTGAACGATGCCATCGGATCCAAGGGCTTGATCTGAATGGTTCCTATTAAAAAGCCTCACTCAGTGGGGATGAGGAAACTAACAATTCCGCTCGCCGAAACAACAATCAATAGTCACATGATTGCGGCTCAAACGAAGAGGAGCACAGCCAACTCCTGAGGCTGCCATCAACAGCAAAAACAAGATTTACAGCTCTCCTCGAGACAAATCCTCAAGAACCAGAAACAAGTTCCTCCAGGCAAACAATATAAAATCAATCAAATAATTCTCAACACTTACAGCGACGAATCTTTTCGACACAGGCGGACATAGTCATTAGGCTCAATACAGACCATCCTCTGTTTTTCCGCCTCCTCGATAATATTGTTCATTTTGAAACCGATCTCTGTATCCCCAACCTTCCTCAGACGACCGCGCACACTAATAAAGGCTGTATTACTCGGCAAAATAATCACGTCAAAAGGTCCATCTTGCGCATAGTCATCCTTTTCAATATAAGACAGATGCTCACGCCCCGCCAGATGAACAGCATAAGAAGATGTAGTCAGAACAGACTCCTGTGGATCAATATCAGACACAACAGACTGAAAGGCGATTGCCTCTGGCAAACGTGGGAGATATCGCGATTTAAAATAGATCAACCGTGAATAACCCAGGAAAGCAGCTAAAGACAAAACCAGCGTGATGACCAACACATTTTTCTGAACCTGTATAGCCTTGACAGAAATCAACGGCATGGAATCAAGGCAACCCGCAACTAAAAAAGCCAGCACAGCGATCGAATAATGGTGATTAAGCTCACGCTGAATTCCCGAATTCGAGATAATATTTGTTAGATAAACAGGCGCCGCTCCGAGCAGACAAGCAAAAGCAGGCTTACGCAATAGAGCGAGGAAGGGAAGAGAAAGACCTAAGGTATAGAGAAAGATATCCGAAGGTGAAGCAACCTGAAACACAATCCAAGGACTAGTCAGCAACGTCACCAGCATTTCCAGCTTTGTATCGCCCAAATAACCCAAACGGATGGCAACATGATCACCACCAGCTGAAGAGAGGTGGGTCGCCACGAACCACCAAATGAGCGAAATCGCTAAAGTGATTAAGCCTCTTAAATACTTACCCCTCGCAAACGCATAGAAGCCCAGGCCAAATCCAAAGAGCGCCTGAGCATTCTTAGCGAAGAGTGTCAGCATGAGGCAAATATAGTAGGGCCACTTTCGACTCTTAGTGGCCTCATAAATAGCAACAACCATCAACGGAATCGTCAGAACATCTGGATGAAAATCACCTCGATTCACAAGAAAACTATATGGGCAAAGAACAATTGCACAGATCAACGCCCAAATAAGCCTTGAATGAACCCGGCGCTCAACCGCCAAATAGGCAGCTACAGCTGGAAGCGAACCCAAAGCTATCGACTGCAATCCAATCAAGGAATATGTAGAAGGGAAAACCCTATAAATCAAACCCAAAGGGAGCAGCAGCAGTGAAAAATGATCCTCTAATGGAGCAACATCTCTCAAGCTACTAATGGTCGTAATTTTACCTTCACCAATCAGCCAACTAAATTGCTCAAAAAGACCAATATCCCAAACCTGTGTTCCAAACAGATAATGCTGAGCTGCAGCAGTTGCAAAGAGAAGACTTGCATAGACGATAGAAACAATCAGGGCCGCCCGCTTGAGCCCTCCAACATCATTAAGCTTCAGATTCATTTCGCCCCATACTGCTCATCACAAGATTCTTGTTCTGGAAATCTAACCTGCATACAACTCATTAGCCAATCAAATTCACCATGCCTCACTGCAATCAAATCCAACCTTCCGCGGTCTAAGCTCAACACGCTCTCATAGACCTCGTATGTCAGGGTTAAACTCCCGATGCACCTACAAAGTGCCATCCTTCAAAGAAGGACTCATCAATACATTGACAACCAATAAAACACACTAGGGCCAATATATTTACTGGTTACAAGCATCTCACAAGGCATTAAAAAACCCCCAAAGGGGGTTTAACTTAGTGGCAATCAATGCTCAGAGAGCATTTCCACGGGGCAGAACCTCTTCAGGGAAGACGAAGTTTTCGTGCGGCTGGTCAGCCGGTGCCATCCAGGCACGCAGACCTTCATTCAGAAGAACATTCTTCGTGTAGAAGGTTTCAAATTCAGGATCCTCAGCAGCGCGAATTTCCTGTGATACGAAGTCGTAGGCACGCAAGTTGAACGCTAAGCCGATGATGCCGATGGAGCTGGTCCACATCCCCATCACTGGCACAAACAACATGAAGAAGTGCAGCCAACGCTTGTTGGAGAACGCAATTCCGAAGATTTGGCTCCAGAAACGGTTGGCGGTGACCATCGAATAGGTCTCTTCTTCCTGGGTGGGTTCAAACGCCTTAAAGGTGTTCGACTGTTCACCATCCTCAAACAATGTGTTTTCCACCGTGGCGCCATGAATGGCGCAAAGCAGTGCACCGCCAAGAATGCCGGCCACACCCATCATGTGAAATGGATTCAGGGTCCAGTTATGAAAGCCCTGGAGGAACAGCAGGAAGCGGAAAATTGCAGCCACACCAAAGGAGGGTGCAAAGAACCAGCTGCTCTGTCCCAGGGGATACATCAGGAAGACACTGACGAACACCGCAATCGGACCGGAGAAGGCGATTGCGTTGTAAGGACGAATACCGACCAGACGGGCAATCTCGAACTGACGCAGCATGAAGCCGATCAAGGCGAAGGCGCCGTGGAGTGCAACGAACGACCAGAGGCCTCCAAGCTGACACCAGCGGACAAAATCACCCTGGGCTTCCGGGCCCCAGAGCAAGAGCAGACTGTGACCCATCGCATCAGCGGGGGAGGACACAGCAGCAGTCAAAAAGTTGCAACCCTCGAGATACGACGACGCAATGCCGTGGGTATACCAGGAAGTTACAAACGTGGTTCCCGTTAACCAGCCACCAATCGAGAGGTAGGCCGTGGGGAAGAGAAGAATGCCGGACCAGCCGACAAAAACGAAACGGTCGCGTTTAAGCCAGTCATCGAGGACGTCGAACCATCCCCGCTGAGGCATGCGACCTGCAGCGATCGTCATGAGAGAGCTTCATGAAGCTTTACCTTTGGGAGCCTAGTGGCTTGGACTCCGTTTGCAGGGGCAAGGCACGCTCAAGGCCCATAGATAAGTAAAAATACTCAGACCTCCACTTCCAGCTTCGAGCGAGGAGAATGGAATCACAAACAATTTTGCAACTGTGTACGTCGTCGAATTAGCTCTGCGCATGAGCCCGATGCCCATCTCTGTTCAACGCAAGGAATCAGGTGATGCAGAAGCTGTTTATCAACAGGTTCGTCAAGCCCTAGAACAGGGTCATCCACGATTGCTGGAGCTGACCTGCGAAAAAGTAGAAGGCAAGAGGCTGTGCGTTCTCACAAGTGACGTACTAGCTGTTCAGACCTACGAAAAAACCGCAGCATCCGGAGGGAGCAAGCGCCCAGGCTTTTCACTCGACAGCTGACACCTGTGAGAACCAACACCGGCGATCTGGTTCTGCAGTTTGAGTCGGTAAGTTTTTGCTGGCCCTGCGGAACTCGTGCCTTAAATCACTGCACCTTCAAGGTTCCAGGCCCTGGACTGTGGATGCTTGTGGGCAGTAATGGCAGTGGGAAAAGCACACTATTTCGAATGATTGGTGGTTTGATCCAACCTCAGTCGGGACGAGTTGCATGCACCGCCAAAACGGCATTGGTGTTTCAAAATCCTGATCACCAATTACTACTTCCAAGCTGCGGAAGTGACCTGCTCCTTAATCTTCCTGCCCCACTGGAATCCTCAGTCAAACGAGAGCGCATTGGTCATCTACTGGAACAGGTCGGGCTCGCCGGTATGGCTGGTAGACAGATTCACACACTGAGTGGTGGCCAAAAACAACGGCTGGCCATTGCTGGCGCTCTAGCCAGCGATGCGAAACTTCTTCTACTCGATGAACCGACAGCCTTGCTAGACCCAGCCAGCCAAAGTTCAGTCTTGGCAACGGTTCAACAGCTCTGCCACCGCTCATGCAATCCGCTCACAGCTCTCTGGATCACGCATCGACTCGATGAACTGGACCACGCTGATGGTGCAGCCCTCATGGATGCAGGCAAGATTAGAGGGTGGGAAAAAGGGATTTCATTGCGTCGCAAGCTCAAAGCACTTGCTTAAGTGCTTGACCGAGCAGTAATGTCTCCACGTTCCAGAAGTTCCAATCCTCGGTAGCTCAGCGGTAGAGCGGTCGACTGTTAATCGATTGGTCGCAGGTTCGAATCCCGCCCGGGGAGCTTTAAACGAACGTCATCACTCCAAGAGTGGTGATTTTTTTTTGGCTCCATGAGACTTTTTCCTCCAATGGAGAGAAAATGCTCACAGATCGCTGCGCAAATCAAAAGATTTCCTGTAAAGCCACGTCGGCCGATCTCGGGCCAACTGCTTCGAATCGCAGTCATATAGGCATTTCCCAGAGACTATCCCCCATTCACGGCAAGAGTCTCAATTCTGCAGATCTTGGTTGATCTTGAGAGAATTGCTCCTTAATGACGCGGTACCACCTCGTCCATCTGTTCTCGTCGCCAGCATTTAGATGAAACCTTCCATCCTGCTGATCGAAGACGACCGTGACATGAGCGAATTGGTTGGTGGTCACTTAGAGCACAGTGGATTTGATGTCCAGCGTGCTGATGACGGCATTAAGGGGCAGGCTCTTGCATTGCAATACTCCCCCGACCTCATTCTCCTCGACTTGATGCTTCCAAATGTTGATGGGCTCACGCTCTGTCAACGACTGCGCCGTGATGAGAGAACAGCATCCATTCCTATTTTGATGTTGACCGCCCTTGGTGGAACGAAAGACAAGGTCAGCGGGTTCAACTCTGGTGCAGACGATTACCTCACCAAACCGTTTGATCTCGAAGAATTGCAAGTGAGAGTTAAAGCACTTTTAAGACGGAGTGATAGAGCCCCTATCGGGTCGTCCGGCAACCATCACGAAATCCTCAGTTACGGACCCCTTACCTTGGTGCCCGAACGTTTTGAAGCGATTTGGTTCGAGCAGCCTGTTCGACTCACCCATCTGGAGTTTGAGCTTCTTCATTGCTTGCTTCAACGCCACGGTCAGACCGTTGCTCCCTCACTCATCCTCAAGGAAGTATGGGGGTATGAACCTGACGATGACATCGAAACAATTCGCGTTCACGTCAGGCATCTACGAACGAAGTTAGAGCCAGATCCACGCAAACCCCGGTTCATCAAAACGGTCTATGGCGCTGGATACTGCCTTGAGCTTCCAACTGGCTCACAACTCGAAGGACTTCAAGACGTACTCTCCCAGGCCCGTCAGGAGAGAGAACGACAAACTGAAATCTCCAATCGAGCGACTGCCTAATCCCAGGGCTCAAGGGCTTAGATCCCTAGCAAATCCAACAGGGTGACCTCCCATGCCAACCTCGGCTGCACAAAGCTCACTAACTGCATGCGCAAATGCTCAAGCCTCCACAAGGCACGTTCAGCTTGTTTTTGACTCCAGAGTTGTTGCTGCAACCATTGAATAACCCAAAGTTGTTGCTCTCCATCCAGGGCTTCAGTGAGATCTCGTGCCAAGCCCATGGCTTCAATGGGCTGAGTAGGTAGACCTTTCAAGCGCCCCATCAGCTCCGGAGGAACGCGCATCCACTGCCTCACATGAGCAAGTAACGCTCCTGGTGAGCCACCAGCCATTTGAACCAGCTCAGTCTGCAAAAGCGCATGATTGATCGCATCGAGATCTGCTTGAGCAGGCAATCGATGAAGGACCAACTGCATTTCTTCGGCATTCAATCGAGTAAATCGAATCAACTGACAGCGCGAACGAATGGTGGCGAGCAACCTTTCCGGAGCTGCAGACAACAGAATCAACAGTCCATGGCCCGGTTCCTCAAGGGTTTTTAACAAAGCATTGGCGGCTGCTTCCGCCATTGCTTCAGGCTCCTCCAAAACGACTAGGCCACGGGAAGTCTCCAGCGGTTTGCGGGCCAGGAAGCGACTGACTTCTCGAATCTGATCCAAACGCAATTGAGGAGGCGTTCGCCGACTCACACCTGCCTCTTCAGCTTCAGAACGCGGGATCAAACGTCCCTGATGGGTGTAGCTGGGTTCAACCCAAAGAAGATCGGGGTGGTTGCGTTCTATCAAGCGGCGACGTTGACGCTCATTGCATTGACCTTCGCTGATCACTCCCTCGAGGAACCGAAGAACGGCAAGCCTCCTTCCAACACCCTCTGGGCCAGCAAAGATGTATGCAGGAGCGAGCCGCCCCTGCTTGAGAGCTGCCTGCAAAAGAGTCACCGCCAGATGCTGACCCAGCAGATCAGCAAACAGATCCGGCTCTCCCTCTAACACTTGGGTCATCTTTGCCACTCAGCAGCTCTGACCAGCAACGCAGTCCGAATCGACTCAGTGACGTCCTCAAGAGGACGATCCGCCACAACCGAGACCCAACCACGAGCATCTGCCATGTCAGAGAACCCTTTGGAGACTCTCTCTAGAAACGCAAAACCCTCTGCCTCTATACGGTCTTCCTGACGTCTTCCTCGTCGTTCAACGCTCAACTCCAAAGGGATGTCAAGCCAAAATGTCATGTCTGGGCTGAGTCCTCGCGTAGCAATTCGCTCAAGATCAACGATTAGATCGCGATTGAGACCTCGCCCATATCCCTGGTAGGCCATTGTCGATCCAGTAAATCGATCACTGAGAACCCAATCACCCCGCTCCAAAGCGGGCTGGATCACACGATCAACATGTTGGGCCCGATCTGCGGCATACAACAACAGTTCAGCTGTGGGCTCAGGGTCAGCATTGGGCGGCGGATGAAGAAGAAGCTGGCGAAGGCTGACCCCCAAGGCGGTACCACCTGGCTCTCGCGTCACCACCAACTGAGCTCCGTTGGGCATGAGTCCGCTCTTTGGAAGCCAGCTGGAAAGGTGCTGAAGCTGGGTCGTCTTGCCACAACCATCAATGCCTTCCATCACCAGCAATCGCCCCTTCCTGGTGATCATCGTTATCGAAGCCGCAAACTGAGGGCATTTACCACCACGGACACCGAGCTAAACGCCATCAGCAACGCTGCTAGCGGGGGGGAAAGCAGCAATCCAGAGCCAGGTAAAAGCACACCAGCGGCAATGGGCAATGCAATCAGGTTGTAGCCAAACGCCCAAACTAAATTCTGTCGAATCTTGGCCATCGTGCGTCTGGCAAGACCAAGCGCCTCTGGCACCGCCTCAAGCCTGTCGCCGAGCAAGACAAGATCAGCTGTGTCCTGAGCAATCTGAGTACCAGTTCCCACTGCAATCCCAAGATCGGCTGCCGCCAAAGCAGGTGCATCATTAATTCCATCGCCCACCATGGCGACTGCCCCCTGAGCGCGCCAAGACTCAAGTCGTTCAAGTTTTTGATGAGGCAACAGCTGCCAAGCCATATCTGAACAGGCAAAATCGAGTTCTTGTCCCACCCTCTCGACCGCCTGACGACGATCTCCACTCAGCATGGCTACAGACTGACCTTGGGCTCGCAATCTCTGAAGGGCAACGGATGCGTCAGGGCGTAGCCGATCATCGATGGTGACCAGACCTAAGGGACACTCAGCCAAAGCGACAGCGACCAATGACTGACCCCGCTGAAGGGCTGAATCGACCGTCTGTTGCTGTTGATCTGACCAAGACACACCTTGACCACGCAGCCATGCCGGAGATCCCACGCGTACTAAGCCATCCACTCCTTGCAAATGCCCTTCCATGCCAGCACCAGGGATCGTGCGACTGGAATCGACCGGCAAGAGAGGTAACTGCAGCCTTTGTGCCTCCTGCAGAAGCGCATGGGCCAGTGGGTGACGGCTGGTTTGCTCAAGACTGGCAGCTAACTGAAGCGTTTGTGGAGGGTCCCCACTCGCCAAGACGGCATCAACCAACGGTCTACCAAGCGTGAGTGTGCCGGTTTTATCGAACACGATGCGTTGAACCGAGGCTGCCAGTTCCATCACATCCCCACCTCGAAACAACCAGCCCTGCTTTGCAGCCAATCCTGAAGAGACAGTAATCACCGTGGGAGTAGCCAATCCCAAAGCACATGGGCACGCCACCACAAGAACAGCAATCGCGAGTTGAAGAGCAAGACCAAGAGGCGTCTCAGCTCCCGCACCAAGAGATCCATGCAGACCATGCGCATGACCGTGATCCATCAAGGCCACAGGAACCTCCAGCACCTGAGGCCAGAGACGACAGCCGATCTGCCACCAAAACAGGAACGTCATGATGGCAAAACTGACCACTGCATAACAAAACCGACCTGCCACGCGATCAGCAAGGCCCTGAATCGGTGCCTTGCGGGCCTGGGCCTGCTCCACCAAATCAATAATGCGAGCCAGTGCGGTTTCACGACCGATCCGCTGGACCTCCAGGACAAGAGTGGCTTCAAGATTGAGGCTGCCTGAGCTGAGCTCTGTGCCAGGCGAAGCATCCATAGGCAATGGTTCGCCCGTCAAGCTGGACAGATCAACAGCGGAATGGCCCTCTCTCACGATTCCGTCAACCGGCACTCGATCCCCTGCCAACAGCTGTACGCGCTCTCCTGGTCTCAACGCTGCAACTGAAACCTCCCGGATGGTGTCATCCTCCATCAACAACCTGGCCACATCCGGCTGAAGGGCTGCCAAGTCCTGCAGTGCACGGCCGGTACGCCGGCGCGCACGCTCTTCAAGAAAGCGACCCAGCAACACAAAGCCCAGCAGCATCACTGGCTCGTTGAAAAAGCAAGGCCAACCCACTTGAGGCCAAGCCAATGCGACCAAACTGGCCAAATAAGCGCTGCCAACACCAAGGCTAACCAAAGTATCCATCGTCGGCACGCCCCCACGAGCAGCACGCCAGCCAGCGAACAGAATGGGCCGCCCTGGACCAATCAACGCAACAGTGGCCAAACCCGCATGGAAGGGAAGCGTTCCAAGGAGAGGTAAGTCGAGGGTTCCGGCCTGAGCCAGGTGACCAACCACCGACAACACCAGCAAGACAAGGGCAACGATCAATTGACGCCACTGCTGCCACCAACCCCAACTGCGATCAGTTGCAACGGATGCACCGAAAGCATCGGTTTGGCGGGGTTGAGCATCAAAACCTCGTGCCGCCAAGGCATCGATTACTGCATCAAGATCCCAATCAACATCGCCATCAAAGCTGACCCAGGCGCTGCGAGTCACCAGATTAACGCTGGCTTCGAGGACGCCGGGTTGATCAAGCAGGGTGCGTTCAACTGAGCGAACGCAACCACCACACTTCATTCCCTCCACATCAAGCAACGCTGTGGGGTGACGAATGGCGGCATTGGCAGGATTGGTCACGGCTGCAGAACGCATCAATGAACGTTAGGCAGTACCGATTGCCGTCAGGATGGCATTACTGCTTTTCTGGATTCCTGTGCCTCGCAGCAACCGTAACGACAACTTTATCGACAAAAGCTTCACGGTCATGGCCGATCTCATCGTGAAGCTACTTCCGATTAATGCCCGTGCCAAGGAAGCTTATGTGTATTACCGCGACGGGCTTTCTGCCCAGAATGATGGAGATTATGCCGAGGCATTGGAAAACTATGAGGAGAGCTTGAAGCTTGAAGAGAACCCAGTCGACCGAGGGGAGACCTTGAAAAACATCGCCATCATCTACATGAGCAATGGCGAAGAAGAGCGCGCAATAGAGACCTATCAAAAGGCACTTGAAGAGAATCCCAAGCAACCTTCATGCCTAAAAAACATGGGTCTCATTTATGAAAAACGAGGCCGAATAGCGGAAGAAGAAGGTCGTCGCGATGATGCTGACGGCTGGTTTGACCAAGCCGCTGAGGTATGGACCCAGGCGGTGAGGCTGAACCCTGGCGGCTATCTGGATATCGAAAACTGGCTCAAATCAACAGGACGTAGCAACGTGGATGTGTACTTCTGAGGGTCAGGATTCGCCGTCAGCGGGATTAACCCCTAACGCAAGCACAAGAGCCTCTGTAATGGATCCAGCTTCGTGCAGCTCCAAGTTCAGGCTGGCAGCCGCCGATCCCAATCCACAACCCTTTGGAACCACAGCACGTCTGAATCCGAGACGGACGGCCTCCTGCAGGCGCAACTCCAACTGCCCAACGGGTCTGAGCTGACCTCCCAAGCCAAGCTCTCCCAGCAAAACGGAACCCGCCGGCAGGATGAGGTCTCGATAACTAGCAACAACAGCAGCTGCCACACCAAGATCAGCCGCTGGCTCCTCCACATCGAGACCGCCAGCCACTGCCAGATAGCAATCAAAACGAGAAAGGGGAAGTCCCATGTGCTTTTCAAGCACAGCAAGGATCTGATGCAAACGATTCACAGCAATACCTGTAGCTGTTCTCCGTGGGCTTGCGTAACTGGTTGTACTGACCAACGCCTGTAGATCAACCACCAGAGGTCTTGTGCCTTCACAAGCCACAATCGTGGCAACTCCGCTCGCCTCATCTCCACTTAAAAACAACTCGCTTGGGTTTTTCACCTCAACAAGGCCCTGGCCCTGCATTTCGAATACACCCAGTTCATGCGTGGCACCAAAACGATTTTTAACAGCACGCAGTAATCGATGACTGGCAAAGCGGTCGCCCTCAAACGTGAGTACGGCGTCAACCAAGTGTTCAAGCACTTTTGGGCCTGCCAGCATCCCCTCTTTCGTGACATGGCCCACGAGCAATAAAGCGGTGTTCTGACGCTTAGCGAGACGTTGTAGAGAAGCAGCGCATTCACGCACTTGAGCGACTGACCCTGGTGCGCTCGAGAGATTGGCGTCATGCAAGGCCTGAATACTGTCGATGATCGCCACATCTGGACGCAGAGCCTCAAGCTCCTCCAGAACAAGCTCCAAATCGGTCTCGGCAAGCAGTTGAAGCCGCTCACTCTCACCACCCAAGCGCAACCAGCGCAACTTCACCTGCTGCGCCGACTCCTCGGCACTGACGTAGAGAACTGAGAGCCGATTGGCCATCAGCGATGCGCTCTGAAGCAGCAGCGTGCTTTTCCCAATCCCTGGGTCACCACCGACAAGGACAAGGGAACCAGGCACAACGCCACCGCCCAGCACTCGATCCAGTTCCGGGTAGCCACTATCCAGGCGCCGAATCGGACGATCACCAAGATCAGACATCGCCGTCGAGCGCCGCGCGACAGGAGCTGCAGCTGATTCAACGGGAGCTCTCCTACGCCTACCGTCGTGCTTGGGCGCCTTTTGCTCGATCAAGGAATTCCAGCTACCGCAACTACTGCAACGGCCAAAAAACTGCCGAGTCTGAGCACCACAGCTCTGACAAACGAACAATGAGGCGGGTCGGGACACGTCGAACTATGAAGAAAGTTGGCTTTCGGTGAATGAACTGGGCCTCGATCCACTTATCTGTAGCCAATACTTGTACGAAATAGCTGCTGATATGACGGCCACAGGCGCCAGCAAAGAAACCATTCTCGTAGTTGATGACGAGGCCAGTATTCGACGGATTCTGGAAACACGTCTATCGATGATCGGTTACAACGTCGTCACAGCCTGTGACGGCACCGAAGCTCTGGAAAGCTTTGAGCAGTGCAATCCAGACTTGGTTGTCTTGGATGTGATGATGCCGAAGCTTGACGGTTACGGGGTTTGCCAGGAACTGCGCAAAGAATCGGATGTGCCGATTGTGATGCTCACCGCCCTGGGGGATGTTGCAGACAGAATTACCGGCCTAGAGCTCGGTGCCGATGACTATGTCGTCAAACCTTTTAGCCCCAAGGAACTTGAAGCAAGAATCCGTTGTGTTCTGCGTCGAGTTGAAAAAGAGCAGGTGGCCGGTATCCCCAACTCGGGGGTGATTCAAGTAGCAGATCTGCGCATCGACACCAACAAAAGACAAGTGTTCCGCGCGGACGAACGCATCCGACTCACCGGAATGGAATTCAGCCTCCTAGAACTGCTCGTTGGTCGCTCGGGAGAACCATTCAGCCGAGGTGAAATCCTGAAGGATGTTTGGGGATATACACCTGAACGACACGTGGACACGAGGGTCGTGGACGTTCATATTTCACGCCTTCGCTCCAAACTAGAAGACGATCCGGCTAATCCCGAGCTAATCCTCACGGCTCGGGGCACCGGTTATTTGTTCCAGCGCATCATCGATTCCGTTGCACCCGAAGGATCCTGAATTCAGCCCGGCCGAAGAAGCCAGGAGCAAACCACGCCGTTCCAAGGCGGTAAGAAGACTAGTGATTTGGTACCGGCGCAATACCGCCGTAACCAGCCTTGTCGATACTGCAACCACCTCAGCCAGCGCTGCAGGCAATGTGGCTGAATCCGTCGGCTCAATGGCGGGAAGTGTGGTCACCAACGCCGGGAGCATGGCTGGACAGATGCTTCAGCCGGTGATGGACCCTCTCCGCCGCCTGCAAAGTACTGATGTAGGTGATGACGGAGTCATCAACGACAAGGATCGCCTGTGGGTTGCAGTAGACGGAATGGGTGGAGACCATTCGCCTGAAGAGATCCTGGAAGGCTCTCTTCAGGCCATCAATCGACTGCCGTTGCGCATCCGCTTTGTCGGCGAAACCAAACGGATCATCGAGACGGCTGAGACCTATGGCTTAACAGAACCCCTCAACAACGCCATCGAAGCAGGACAACTGGAGCTGATCCCTAGTGGCCCTTCCGTGGAAATGGATGAGGAAGCCACGGTTGTTCGCCGGAAGCGTGATGCCAGCATCAATGTGGCTATGGATCTTGTAAAACGTGGAGAAGCCTTGGCGGTTTACTCCGCTGGAAATTCCGGTGCCGTCATGGCTTCGGCCATATTTCGGCTTGGACGGTTAGCAGGCATCGACAGGCCTGCCATCGGAGCCCTGTTCCCAACAAAAGATCCTGCCCAGCCTGTACTCGTTCTTGATGTGGGGGCGAATATGGACTGTAAGCCTTCCTACATGCACCAATTCGCCTTGCTCGGCAACATCTACTGCCGTGATGTCCTTCAGGTGAACCGACCCAGAATTGGCCTGCTCAACATTGGTGAAGAAGAATGCAAAGGGAATGAATTAACCCAACGGACCCACGAACGACTCAAAGAAGAAACCCGGCTTCAATTCACAGGAAATTGCGAAGGGAGAGACGTCCTCTCCGGAGACTTTGATGTAGTGGTTTGCGATGGTTTTACAGGCAATGTGCTGCTGAAATTCCTTGAATCGGTGGGCAGTGTGCTGCTCGGAGTTCTTCGGGCTGAATTGCCTCGTGGACGCCGCGGGAAAGTAGGCTCAGCTTTCCTTCGCAGCAATCTCAAGCGCATCAAGAAACGTCTGGACCATGCTGAACATGGCGGGGCTCTCCTTCTTGGTGTCAACGGGATTTGCGTCATCGGCCACGGAAGCAGCAAGGCCCTATCTGTGGTGAGCGCTCTGCGCTTAGCTCACTCCGCTGCGAGCCACGGTGTGATGGACAATCTCGCTGAACTCAGCAAGCCAACATCCATCAAAAGCTGAGTACACCCTGTCTGGAGTGTGATTGACTGACGCCACTCCCGGCGCTTCCACATTGGCTGGATCTCCCCCACCCTTCCGTGGCATGGCTCTTGTCGCCAGTGGCAGTGCCCAGGCGAACCAAACCATTAGCAATGCTGACCTGAGCGCAAGGGTTCAGACAAGTGATGACTGGATTCGCACTCGCACAGGAATCCAATCTCGTCGGATCAGCACTCCCGAGGAATCGCTAAGTGACCTTGCAATCCGTGCTGGGCAAAATGCATTGACGATGGCTCGGTGGGAACCGGACACCCTCGATCTTGTTCTGCTTGCAACGTCCACCCCGGACGACCTATTTGGCTCAGCACCGAGCATTCAGTCCGGATTGAAAGCCAAAAATGCAGTGGCCTTTGACCTCACAGCGGCCTGCAGCGGCTTCCTTTTTGCGATGGTGACAGCTGCGCAATTCCTGCGCACAGGCGCTATGCAACGGGTGCTAGTGATCGGGGCAGACCAATTAAGCCGCTTCGTGGACTGGGATGACCGACGCACATGTGTTCTGTTCGGTGACGGAGCAGGTGCCGTTGCACTCGAAGCCACCTCTGCTCAAGAGGATGGCTTATTGGGTTTCAGGCTGCGTAGCGACGGAAGCCGCGGCCAGGCCCTGACCTTGCCGCAGATTCCTACCAGCCTCCCCTTGGTGAACACCGCCCGCCATCAATGTGGTGGCTATCTGCCGATTCAAATGATTGGACAGGAGGTCTACAAATTTGCCGTACGCGAAGTTCCAGCCATTCTCAAAGAGCTGCTGGACCAGACAAACACCACACCGGAACAACTCGATTGGCTCCTACTCCATCAAGCCAACCAGCGGATTTTGGATTCAGTGGCTGATCGATTTGCCATTCCACATGCCAAGGTTTTGAGCAATTTGGCGAACTACGGCAATACCTCGGCTTCCACAATCCCACTCATGCTTGACGAAGCCGTGCGTGACGGTCGCGTTGCCCCCGGCCATCTCTTAGCCAGCAGTGGCTTTGGTGCAGGTCTGAGCTGGGGAGCCGCATTGTTGCGCTGGCAAGGTCCCTCCTAGGCTCCCAGCCATCCTTAATCTGCCAAAGATGTCAATCGCCTGGGTATTTCCCGGACAGGGGTCTCAGAAGTCGGGCATGGCTGCCCCCGTGCTGACACTTCCTGGAGCGGAAGAACGATTCGCGCTGGCCTCTCGTCTACTAGGCCGAGATTTACTGGCAATCTGCCAGGGTGAACCGGGAGAACATGGCGATCCAACCGATCTCAATGACACCCGAAACACCCAGCCTGCGCTATTCGTCATCGAAAGCCTGATTGTGGATGAACTCCTGCGACAGGGGCGCGAGCCCGCACTTGTCGCTGGCCACAGCCTCGGTGAACTTGTTGCGCTGTATGCCGCTGGTGTCTTTGATTTCATAACAGGACTGGAGCTGATGCAACGGCGCTCAGAACTCATGGCCACTGCTGGAGGTGGAGCGATGACAGCAGTGATCGGCTTTGACCGCGATCAACTTGAACAGCTGGTGAACGGTACTGAAGGCGTGGTCATCGCGAATGACAACAGCGCTGCGCAGGTTGTGATCTCAGGTAATCCAGTCGCCGTGAAAAACGTCAGCGACCAACTCACCTGCAAGCGAGCGATTCCACTTTCGGTATCTGGAGCGTTTCACTCACCATTGATGTCCGAAGCCGCTGAAGCGTTCAAGACCCATCTTGAAGATTTGGCCTTCGAAGATGCTCGCTTCCCGGTTCTCAGCAACACCAATCCAACGCCCTGCCGCGATGCTGCTCAACTGAAAAGGCGCCTATCTAAGCAAATGATTACAGGTGTCCGCTGGAGGGAAACCATGGAGACTCTGTCCTCAGAAGGGATCGATACCTTGATCGAAATTGGACCTGGCAATGTGCTTAGTGGCTTGGCCAAAAGGGCAATGACTGGCGTAACAACCATCCAGCTCTGCAGTTCAGCCGATTTAGGACATTGAGCCATGTCCTCCCTGAGTCCTATCCCTGACCAAGAATCTGGTGTTCTGCAGCCAGTGACACCAAAACCGAGCCTGATTTACAAGCTCGTCAGCGGCTTGCTGGTTTTTCCTCTGTTCCGAGGATTATTGAGAGGAAGAACCAGCGGCAAGGCCTTGGTGCCGCAACAAGGCCCCTTAGTCGTGGTCGCAAACCATGGATCCCATCTTGATCCTCCATTGCTGGGCCATGCCATCGGTCGTCCGGTTGCATTCATGGCCAAAGCCGAACTCTTTCGCATCCCAATTTTGGGAGCACTCATTCAAGCCTGCGGCGCTTACCCAGTGAAGCGCGGAACAAGCGATCGAGAGGCTATCCGCACGGCGACAGCACGACTGGATGAAGGTTGGGCTATCGGCGTTTTTCTCGATGGCACCCGCCAAACGGACGGACGCGTCAATCAACCAAAGCCTGGAGCAGCATTGCTTGCTGCGCGCACTGGAGCTCCTCTTTTACCGGTTGCAATCATCAATACACATCGCGCCCTAGGCCCTGGAAGAGCGTGGCCAAGACTCATTCCGGTGGAACTTCGCATCGGACACCCAATCCCTGCGCCGAGCGGGCGAAGAAAGCCTGAACTCGAGGCCACCACTCTGGAACTCAAACGCAGAATCAATGCCTTAATCGATCAAGGAGACCACAACCATTGAGGCCAACGTCGTTGAGCCCAAGGTTTCAGATCTCGACCTGTGAGGACCCAGATCAAAGATCTAATTCCGTCGCCCAATCGCTTGCCAAATTCCTCCTCTCTACACAATGGTTGACAAGCGACTGGTACACCCGTGAGACGAATTCCACGGCTCCCGGCCACGAGTCGTCCCACCGTCATGGCGCGTGGCAAATGATCTTCACTGGTTACCAGTAACAGGTGGCGTACACCCTCGCGTTTCAGATCATCCACCAGTGAAGTGAAATTACTAAAGGTGTCGTTCGCCCTGTAATCGAGCACAACCCGGCTCTGGTCCATCCCAGCATCACGTACAAGCCATTGGGCATACTCCGGATTACTTCCACCACTCACCACCAAAGGGAGAGCCAGCTGCTGCGCTAAACGCAACCCAACTCGCTCGCGATCGAGGTCTCCTCCCAGCACAAGAATGCGTTGAGGAGACTGAGCTGTCGTCAGAGCCTGACGGAAAGGCCTTAAGGGACCGATAGCAATCGCCCAAGTCAAAGCAGCAAGAATCAGAATCGTGGAACGCCAACCTGTTGCCATCAAATTGGCCCCACTGGAGAAGTGGGGTAGATCGGCAGCACCTGCTCCCAAGGCCCTGGTCTGCTCTCTTGCTCCCAATAAACACAACGCTCCAACAGATGCTGAACATCGGATTCAACATCCAGCACCATCTCCAAAGCGGGAATGGGCTGCTCGTCATCTCTGAGCAATCGAGGACATTCCAACTCTTCCACAGGCACGGGACCTGACAGCAGGCGATAGCGACCAGCCACTCGACCACGGCGGGGAAGGGTCTGAACGATGGAGAAGGGCTCCCGAACCTGACTCAACGGCAAAGTGACAGAAAGCCTTTGCGCCATCAAAGCGAAGCTGCTTTCCCCGTGCAAAGGACATCTCAACTGTTGAGCCAAGGTGCGGGCCATCACCACGGTCAGTCGCGTTCCCGTGAAGCCTCCTGGCCCTGTACTGACAGCCAAACGACAAATCGAAGTCCATTCCGATCTTGGGAGCAATTCCTCAACCGTTGAAATCAACCCATTGGTGAGCTGACGTCCCATGGAGCGACACAAAGTTCGATCTCCCCCTGCGGGGTCCTCAGCGTCACGAAGGGCAAGGCCAAGAGTCTCAGTGGAACTATGCATGGCCAGCAACCAACGACTCATCTGGGCAGCTCCTGCTCAGGGCACAATCGCCGCCAGCGTCCGTAATCAGCCTCAAAGCTGGAGCAAGCTCGCACATCCCACTCCACACCAACTCCACCCCCACTGAGGTCATGAAGACTGATATGAATGCGTGGATCTCGGGGACTCACGTCGGGCTTCTCCGTGAGATGAGCCACACCATGCTGTCGTTCCACCGCGTGATAGGCCTGACAACGATCCACCCAGCGGCAATCCACGCAGATGCACATGCACCCCACCTCTGCAGAGGGCTCCATTCTGGAGGGGGATGCCTGCAAAATGGCACATCAACTCTGGACAAGGCTGCAGCCGCAACATTGGCCAATACCTCTGAATCGCCTCCCTGCTGAGACAGTGCTGGTAGGAGGAGCAGTGCGAGACGGATTGCTCAACCGCTTGCCGGAGCATCCAGATCTCGACATGGTTGTTCCAGAGGATGCGCGGAAACACGCTCGCAAGCTCGCTCAAGAGTTCGGAGGCGCTTTCGTGGTTTTAGATCAAGACCGAGACATAGCCCGATTGGTCCTGAAGGGATGGACCATCGATCTCGCGAGACAAGACGGTCAGGACCTCACGGCTGATCTCATGCATCGGGATTATCGAATCAACGCGATTGCCCTGACGCTTTGCAACGAGCCAAGGTTGTTGGACCCCAGCGGAGGCGTGGCAGATCTTCGTGATGGACGAATCACTGCCATTCATGAGCAAAACCTGCTGGATGATCCTTTGCGGCTTTTGAGAGCCCTCAGACTGGCCGCGGAACTCTCGATGACCATTGATGACAACACGCTTGAAATGATTTCACGCCATCGGGGCCTATTGCCCATGGTCTCACCAGAAAGAATTCAGGCTGAATTGTTGAAGCTTGTTAAAGCCAACAATGCCGATGAAGCCATCAGCTTGCTGCATGCCTTGAAATTGATCGCCCCATGGGCTTCCAACAAGCCGCAAAGGATCTTTAACAGTGAGGCTTTAACGACAGAAGAACAACAGCTCGCCTTGCCCCTAGCCCGATTAACGGAATTACTCACGGATCAAGGGGTCGTCGACTTGCGATTCAGCCGAAAGCAAATTCAGCGCTGCATGCGCCTACGAACGTGGTGGATGTGTGATCAAAAACAAAGCGTTCACACCCTGACGGAGCAGGAACGATTAAAGCTTCATCAAGAGCTTGAAAAGGATCTACCTGCCTTCATTTTGGCTTGGCCATTAGAGCTTCAGAGGCAATGGCTCAGTCGCTGGCGAGATCACAAGGACACCCTGTTTCATCCCAGTTCACCACTCAATGGGCGGACATTACAAGATGAGTTTGGTTTGCGTCCAGGGCCCCAACTGGGGGAGCTGATTCACCACCTCTGCCTTGAGCGAGCCTTTGGTCGGATTGGCAGCAAAAACGATGCCATTCAGTCTGTACGCGCTTGGATCAACAAGCCGCTGTGATTAACTAACTTGCCTCTAGCGACAGTGATCGGCCTAACAGGCAGTTTTCTTCCCTTTCTCCCTCCCGTTTCATGAGCGTGCGTCTTTACATCGGCAACCTGCCGCAAACATTCGAAGCCAAAGAGTTGGAATCCCAGCTCACAAGCGTGGGGGAGGGAATCCGATTCAAAACAGTGCTTGACCGAGACACTGGCGCATGCCGGGGGTTTGGCTTCGCCAATGTCGACGACGAAAAAGTTGCTGACGCCCTGATCGAGCAATTCAACGGCAAGGAATTCAACGGCAAGACCCTGCGGGTGGAGCGCTCCGAAAGACGCGACAGCAACTCTGGTGGTGGTGGTCGTCGCGGAGGTGCTGGCAATGCCCCAGGATCGGCCCGCAAGGCAGTCAACAAGGTTGTGCATAGCGATGCCAAAGCTGAGGCAGCTCCAGATCCTCGCTGGGCCGGGGAATTATCCAAGCTCAAAGATTTACTTGCAGATCAAAAAACAACCGTCTGAATCATGGTGTTGACTTTGTGATCACTTAGCGCGACTGAGCGATCACAAAGCATCTCGGCAGTTCAAGAAATTTTCCTAGCTTTCCCACAAACGCACGTCGATTAAAAACGTCGTAATTGTTGCGTTCAATCGCATTAAGGATTCCCCTATAAAGACGCAAAGAGGTCCAAACAGGCCAACGTGCATCTGCTGACAACCAGCGGACACCTGCTTCTGAGCGTACAAACCATTCTCTGGCACGGGCCAACTGAAAGGTCATCAGCTCAATCCATTCGTCAGTCATTTTTCCAGCCATAAGATCATCTTCACTAACTCCAAAATGGCGAAGATCTTCTTGTGGAAGATATATGCGACCTCGCATGCGATCTTCTCCTACATCACGAAGGATATTGGTGAGCTGATTTGCAATTCCCAAGGCAACGGCGGCATCTGAAGGATCAGGACAAGCACTCCACGGGGCTGAAGTGTAAGCCTGATCCACTCCCATCACACCCTGGGTCATCAAGCCGACAGTTCCAGCGACGCGATAGCAATACAGCTTCAAGTCCTCAAATGTCGGGTAGCGCATCCAGGAAAGATCCATGCGCTGACCTTCAATCATGTCCAAGTAAGGCTGAATGCTCTGAGGAAATCGCTGCAAAGTATCGAGCATCACAGCATCAAGATCGTCTGAGACATGACCATTAAAAAGTGCCCTGGTTTTGTCTTCCCAACGATCCAAACGTTCTGCGAGTTCGGCCACTGGGCGCGCCTGAGCCTCTGCACTATCCATCAGTTCATCAGTTCGCCTACACCAGACGTAAATGGCCCAAATCGCGCGACGTTTATGCAATGGGAGCAGCAAAGTGCCTAAATAAAATGTCTTAGCCCACTCGGCCGTCTCAGAACGACAAGCCTCAAAGGCTGCGTCGAGATCCGAAGCTGTGAGGGTCATGACTCAAGCCGAGACAGGCTCGCTGACAGAGGAGGACGAGGCCAGCTGATCACGCTTGCGATCCACAGCCTCAGCACAAAGCTTGCCGCTCAATACAGCCCCCTCCATGGAAGCCAGGTAACGCTGCATCGTGTAATCACCAGCCAAGAAAAAGTTTTTAATTGGAGTCGTTTGATCAGGCCGGAGCTGCTGACAGCCCGGTGTTGTTTTGTAAACCGACAAAGGCGTCTTGACCACTTTAGACTTGCGAAGTTTCGCAGGATTATCATTCCCAAAATGCATTGGAAATAATTTCTTAAGCTCCCCCATCGTGGCCTTGATGATGTCTTCATCACTACGACCAATCCAATCTTTAGCCGGAGCAAAAACCAGCTCAAGCATCGATCGATCGGGATCTTCATATTCTTTACAAGCAATGCTCATATCGGCATAAACACTCAGCAGTGGCGAACGACTAAACAACAAGTGATCAATATCGGTGAGCTTTCGATCAAACCAGAGATGAATATTAATCACTGGAACCCCACGAAGCCCATCTAACTTGCGAAATACATCCATTTTTCGCCAAGACTCTGGCAACAACAATTTAAATGGATCAACAGGCAAGGCGCTCACATAAGCGTCAGCAATGATGTCAACACTCTCCTTACCTTGCACTCCTCCTATATGAAAAGCAGCTACACTGCCATCTGGGTTGAGCTTGATTTCTCGAAGCGGGCTATTGAGATGGACTTCACCCCCGAGGGATTGCACATGCTCAACGATGGGGGCACATAATCGTTCTGGAGGAGCTCCATCGAGGAATGCCATCCGAGAGCCATTTTTCTCCTGAAGGAAACGGTTTAAAGCAGTGAGCAAGACCGTCGAAGAGATTTCACCAGGATCAATGAAATTCAATGCCTTGCTCATTGCAATAAACACCTCATCATTGACGCGTTCAGGAATGTTGTGGAGCCTGAGCCATTCGGTCCAGGAATATTTATCACATTCTTCTACATACTCTTGACCTCTCAACATTGCCGGGACCAAACCAAGCCCAAAACTAATCTTTTCCGGCCAAGACAGCATGTCATTATTGCCCAGAATCGCGGCGACTCCATTGATGGGGGCAGGCAAATCGGGGAAGTCAAAGCGGCTGTAAGTACCAGGCTCTTCTGGTTGATTGAAGATCATCGAGTGACTCTTCCATTGGAGCCTGTCTTCAATATTCAACTCTTTGAATAACTGCAACATGTTTGGATAGGCCCCGAAAAAGATATGCAAACCCGTTTCAAACCAATCTCCATCTTCATCCTTCCAGGCCGCTACTTTGCCGCCAAGCACATCCCTCGCCTCCATAAGGATTGGGGTATGACCCGCGTCCGCCAGATATTTCGCACAGGAGAGTCCGGCCAGACCTGCTCCTGCAATGGCGATACGCATGCTTCCAACCACAATTTGAAAACAACCTTAAAAGGAGCAATGCCCTGTTCGCTTCCTAAAGTCATCATCAACCGCAAGCGCGGTGTCCTTACCGCAATGCAAGCCCCATGGCCGACACCCTGCTGAAGAGCACCACGCGCCACGTGCGCCTGTTCACTGCACGAGTGGACGACGGGAGACTCGTTCCAGACCCAAAGCAGCTCACTCTCGACCTGGATCCCGACAATGAATTCATCTGGACCGATAGCTGCCTCAAGACTGTTCAGGAACGCTTCCGTGAACTCGTTGATGCTTATGCAGGCCAGCCTCTGAACGACTACAACTTGCGCCGCATCGGTTCAGAACTAGAAGGAAGCATCCGGCAGCTGCTACAGGCTGGCCAGCTGAGCTACAACCCAGACTGCCGAGTCCTGAATTACTCCATGGGTCTGCCCCGTACCCCTGAACTGCTGTGAGCCGATCCCCTTACGACCGCCCACGAGCGAGAAATCAACGGCGTCCTGATCAGCGAAGGGGAAATCGTTACAGCCCCCCTCCCCCCAGCAACAATGATGGGGGAACAGGGGGCCCTCGTTTCAACACCACCAGGATTGCAGTCCTCGCAGGGGTATTGATCGTGGGAATCGGAATCGGAAGTGCCGTGACCAGTACCACCCAGGGAGATCAAGGGAACATCGCCAGCAGTCAGCAGTTGGATATGGCGGTCCCTGATCCGGAGTTCTGCAGGCAGTGGGGAGCCAGCGCTTTCGTGATGGATGTTGAGATGTACACCACGCTCAACCCATCCAGCAGTTTTGTCACTCAGCCGACCTTGCAGCCAGGCTGCGTCATCAGAAGAGAAAACTGGGCCGTATTGCGCAAAGAAGGGGCTATCACCGCTGCTCAGGAAAGACAATGCAAGCAAAGGATGAATACTTTTGCTTACATCGGGTCAGTGAGAGACAAACCGGTCGTCCGGTGTGTCTACCAGACAGACATCTCTCAAAACAAGTTTCTGACGCGAGGGGTTGCAGACGACACTGTAGGGATCACACCTGAGGCTGATCAGTTTTAGGTGACATCAAGATCTGTGGTTACGGGATCCGCGCCCGAAACCGCAGATCGTTGCTGACGAAGTGGACTGTCTGCACTGGCGAATACAGGTAAAACATCACGTCGGAATGCTTCTGCAGCGCGTGAGCAATAGCGGGCAGGATGAGTGATCAGTCTTAGTTGTCGCCGCACTTGAAGACCAGCCACCGATGGCTTGTGCAAACTTCCAGCAGTCAGCTCCCTCTCAATCGAAACCACGGGCAGGAAGGCGGCACCCAAACCGGATTGAACAGCATTTTTAATCGCCTCTAAAGAATTGAGCTCCATCTCAATGCGCAACCTCTGCACATCCAACCCTGAACGAGCCAAGAGCTGGTCGACCATTTTTCGAGTTGTTGACTGAGCATCCAAACACACAAACCCCAGTCGATAGAGATCCTCCTTGCTGAGTTCTGGAAGCCTGGCAAGGGGATGCTTCACAGGCAGCACCAATGCCAATTCATCGCTCGCATAAGGAACAACCTGCAGCAACTCGTTCAACTCTGTTGGTAATTCACCGCCGATGATTGCCAAGTCGATCTGACCATTGGCCACGCTCCAGCCAGTTCGCCTTGTGCTGTGGACATGCAGCTGAACAGCGACATCTGGAAATTTTTGCCGAAACAGGCCAATCATTCTCGGCATCAAATAAGTACCAGTGGTCTGGCTAGCGCCGACGACCAGAGAGCCTCCCTTGAGGTTGTGCAGATCATCTAATGCTCGGCAAGCCTCATGACACTGGCTAAGAATTCGATCGCAATAGCTCAGCAACAAATGACCGGCTTCCGTCAGCTGCGCTTTACGGCCGCCACGATCAAACAGGGACACCTCAAGCTGCTTTTCCAGATTCTGAATCTGCAAACTGACAGCTGGCTGAGTGACATAAAGACTGTCGGCTGCTTTTTTGAAGCTGCCCTCGCTGACTATGGCGCGAAGGATACGCAGCTGATCCAATGTGAAAGGAAGATCAGCCATAGGCGACAGCCGACCCGGCAGGGATAGCTCGAAAACTGTAGATGGGGGGATCCCGCCGACCGTCAGAATCACTTTCTACGCAGCAACTCTTTAGTGGAGCTCCTAAGTAGTGAAAGGCATCACTCCAGCATCATGATGCTCCTGCTGCTCTTGGCCTTCGCCGTCATCCATAGCGGTGGGGCGGCCCTGAGAAGTCGAGCGGAGGCCAGAATTGGAGCCAGAGCCTGGCGAGTGCTGTTTGCCGGGTTAAGTATTCCCTCAGCGATAGTCGTCATTGGATACTTCCTTGCCCATCGTTATGACGGCGTCAGGCTCTGGAATGTTCAAGGCGTTGAAGGAGTGGTTCCCGTGATCTGGGTACTCACAGCGATCAGCTTCCTTTTCCTGTATCCAGCCACCTACAACCTGCTCGAAATCCCCGCTGTCTACAAACCGCAGGTCCGTCTCTATGCCACTGGCATCATCCGCATTAGCCGTCACCCGCAAGCCGTTGGACAAATCCTCTGGTGCTTTAGCCATGCCCTTTGGATCGGGAGCAGCTTCATGATCGCGACCTGCATGGGTCTGATTGGGCATCACCTATTCGCCGTTTGGCATGGAGACCGACGCTTGCAGGCTCGGTTTGGTGATGACTTTGCAAAGCTGAAACAAAGTACTTCTGTGCTGCCTTTTGCCGCTGTTCTGGATGGTCGTCAGACTCTGAGCTGGAAAGAGATGCTGCGACCGGCTCAACTGGGGATCGCGATTGCCATCGGTGTTTTTTGGTGGGCTCATCGCTTCATTCCATTGGGAGGAATCGCGTTCCTTCACTCACCTCTTGAGGGGCTTTTGAGCTGAGCTGCCTACACTCCAATCACTCTGCTGCCCTCGGATGCCTTCGGCTGCCGATTTTGCCTGGTTGATCCCAATCCTCCCATTGGTTGGAGCAGTGATCACAGGCCTAGGTCTGATTAGCTTCAATCGCACCATGAATCGGTTGAAGAAACCGGTTGCCTTACTGCTCATCAGCTGCATCGGAGCAGCGGCAGTCATCAGTTATGCCGTGCTTTTCGAGCAATTGGGCGGAGCCCCACCCGTTGAGCATCTTTTTATCTGGGCCAGTGCTGGTGACTTCCGTCTTCCGATGGGTTACGTCGTCGACCCTCTAGCAGCAGTCATGCTCGCCCTCGTCACCACAGTGGCATTGCTGGTGATGATTTATTCCCATGGCTACATGGCTCACGACAAGGGCTATGTGCGCTTCTTTACTTATCTAGCCATCTTCAGCAGTTCCATGCTTGGGCTCGTTGTGAGCCCAAACCTTCTCGAAATTTATGTGTTCTGGGAACTGGTGGGGATGGCCTCGTATCTCTTGGTGGGCTTCTGGTACGACCGTGAAGGCGCAGCTCATGCTGCCCAGAAGGCATTTGTTGTGAATCGAGTTGGAGATTTCGGATTGCTTCTAGGCATCCTTGGGCTCTATTGGGCCACTGGGAGCTTTGGATTCCAAGGCATTGCTGATGGATTATCAGCAGCAGTCTCCAGCGGCGTTGTTCCGGGATGGGCCGCGCTTGCGCTCTGCCTCTTTGTGTTCATGGGTCCAATGGCCAAGTCCGCTCAATTTCCACTCCACGTTTGGCTTCCTGATGCCATGGAAGGACCGACACCCATCTCTGCTTTGATCCATGCGGCCACGATGGTGGCCGCAGGCGTATTCCTTGTTGCCCGGCTGGAACCGCTCTACAGCCAGTTCCCGACAGTTGGCACCTTCATCGCCGTGATCGGAACGATCACCTGTTTCTTGGGAGCCTCCATCGCTCTCACCCAGATGGATCTCAAAAAGGGGCTTGCTTACAGCACCGTTTCTCAGTTGGGCTACATGATGCTGGCCATGGGCTGCGGAGCTCCTGTTGCTGGCATGTTCCATTTAGTCACTCATGCCTTCTTCAAGGCGATGCTGTTCCTTGGATCTGGCTCGGTGATCCATGCCATGGAAGAGGTCGTTGGCCACGAACCTGTTCTCGCCCAAGACATGCGACTGATGGGTGGACTTCGCCAAAAGATGCCGATCACGGCCATCACCTTTTTGATCGGCTGTGTTGCCATTAGCGGCATCCCACCCCTTGCTGGCTTCTGGAGCAAAGACGAGATTCTCGGTCAAGCCTTCAACAGCTACCCCCTCCTCTGGGCTGTTGGATTTGCCACTGCGGGGATGACTGCCTTTTATATGTTCCGCCTCTACTTCCTCACCTTTGAAGGGGAATTTCGCGGCGATAAGAAGGAACTACAGCAACAACTCCTCGAAGCAGCAGGAAAGAACGCGGATGACGGTCATGATCACCATGCCTCAGGGGTTGTTCATGAGTCACCGTGGTCGATGACACTGCCATTGGCGATTCTCGCTGTACCCTCCGCTGTCATTGGTCTCTTGGGCACGCCCTGGAACAGTCGTTTTGCTGGACTTCTGAATCCGGAAGAAGCAGCTGAAATGGCCGAACATTTCAGCTGGTGGGAATTCCTTCCCCTCGCTGGAGCCTCAGTGGCGATCTCCTTGGCTGGCTTGACTGTTGCCGCCCTTGCCTACGCTCTTCACCGCATCGACCTGCAAGAACGCGTCGCTGCGCGTTTCCCAAGAATTAACAGGTTCTTAGCCAATAAGTGGTATCTCGATGCCATCAACGAAAAATTATTCGTTCGAAGCAGCCGCAAGTTGGCACGTGAAGTGCTGGAAGTGGATGCAAAAGTTGTGGATGGAGTGGTGAACCTCACAGGTCTCCTCACCCTTGGCAGCGGTGAAGGTCTCAAATATTTTGAGACCGGACGAGCCCAGTTCTATGCACTCATTGTGTTTGGTGGTGTGATTGCCATGGTTGTGCTGTTTGGCGCGCTCGGCTGAAGGGCCCATCTGATGCTTCCTGCTCAGAGCTGATGGTTATGTGTGTCAACGCCTATCGAGTGGATGCGAGTTCGTCCAACATTTCTACACTCCAACCAGTGGTGAAAGACCTGTCCCGTGCTCGAATTTGCCGTTAGTGCACCCTTTGATCCGGCATTCGACATTTCAGCCGGTATCGTTCCGGCCACGTTCCCATGGTTAAGCCTCTCGATCCTGTTCCCGATTGTTGGGGCCTTCATCGTTCCATTCGTACCTGACGATGGCGATGGCAAAAAAGTCCGATGGTTTGCACTCGGAATTGCACTCACGACGTTTGTAATTACGGCAGCGGCTTATCTAAGCGGCTACGACCCCAGCTACAGCGGTCTCCAACTCTCAGAACGCGTGAGCTGGCTCCCCAATCTCGGGCTCACTTGGGCAGTCGGGGCTGATGGCTTGTCCATGCCGCTCATCCTGCTCACAAGCTTCATCACAGCTTTGGCAGTCCTGGCGGCCTGGCCTGTGACCTTTAAGCCCAAACTGTTTTTCTTTTTGATCCTGGCGATGGATGGCGGCCAAATTGCCGTCTTCGCGGTGCAAGACATGCTCCTGTTCTTTCTCGCCTGGGAACTAGAGCTGCTTCCGGTCTATCTCTTGCTAGCGATCTGGGGCGGCAAAAAACGACAGTATGCCGCCACGAAATTCATCCTCTATACGGCGGGCAGCTCACTGTTCATCCTGTTGGCCGCCTTAGCCATGGGCTTTTTTGGTGGTGGAGTCCCCAATTTCGAGTACAGCGTGATGGCTCAAAAGGGATTCAGTACTGGATTTCAGCTCATTTGTTATGCAGGATTGCTGATTGCCTTTGGTGTGAAGTTACCCATTGTTCCCCTCCACACGTGGCTACCTGATGCCCATGGTGAAGCGACCGCGCCAGTTCATATGTTGCTGGCAGGCATTTTGCTGAAAATGGGTGGCTATGCCCTCATGCGATTTAACGCCGAAATCCTTCCCGAAGCCCATGCCCAATTCGCCCCCCTGCTGGTGGTGTTGGGCGTGGTGAACATCATCTATGCAGCACTCACCTCATTCGCTCAACGCAATCTCAAACGCAAAATCGCTTACAGCTCCATCAGCCATATGGGGTTTGTGCTGATTGGCATTGGCAGCTTCAGCCCGCTAGGAACCAGTGGAGCCATGCTGCAAATGATTAGCCATGGACTGATCGGCGCCAGCTTGTTCTTTCTGGTTGGTGCCACGTATGACCGCACCCATACCCTTCAGCTCGATGAAATGGGGGGCATTGGTCAAAAAATGCGCATCATGTTTGCGCTCTGGACGGTTTGCTGCCTTGCCTCCCTGGCACTCCCCGGCATGAGTGGCTTCGTGAGCGAACTGATGGTCTTTACAGGCTTTGCCACGGATGAGGCTTATACCCTCAGCTTCCGCATCGTGATTGATGGTCTAGCCGCAATTGGAGTGATTCTTACCCCGATCTATCTACTCTCAATGTTGAGAGAGATCTTCTTCGGTAAAGAGAACAGAGAACTCGTCTCTCACACCAATCTTGTGGATGCTGAGCCCAGGGAGGTCTACATCATTGGTTGTCTTCTGGTTCCAATCATCGGTATCGGACTGTATCCAAAGCTGATGACTGACAGCTACAGCAGAACGATCGAAACTCTTGTGGAGCGTGACGTCGTCGCGATGGAGAGGATCTCGCGACCAACAGCACCATTAATCCGCAGCACTTCACTGGTGCCGGCTCAGTTCTCAGCCCCAAAACTGACGGCGAGCAACCAGCTCATCTCGTAACGAACTTCGTCCGTTCTCGGCCTAAGCGATACAGAGCTTCAATCTCTCCTTAATTTTCAGACGCCTGCCGCAAACGTTGTTCCCCCACCATGCGTCAAGTCAACTTCAGCCTGATTTTTATCTTCGGGCTTGGCACTGTGTTTTTCACTCTGGAAAACACCAAGCCAACCACGGTCAACGTTTTGCCATGGATGCAATTCACCTTGCCTTTAGCCGCTCTTCTGCTTTTGGCAGCAGGTGTCGGCGCCGTAGCTGCATGGCTTTTTGCTAGCTGGAGCGGAATGCTGCATACCGTGGAGCGTTTGAGCAAAGCCAGTGAATTCGAAGCACAACAGGTGCGCATTCAAGAATTAGAAACCGACCTCGATCGATACCGGTCCACTGTGCAGACCCAGCTGGGTCTTCTGCCTTCAGGCAGTAGCGAATCCGAATCATCATCCGATGCCAATCCCACTGTTGATATCGATTCCAAGGTCTAAAGGAATAAGGAAGAGAAACACCCTTCCGCACTAGCGTCCGCCGGCTCTGACCGATACCTTGCCAGCAGAGTGAGGTTGACTTTGTCTGATGCCGGCTTGACCTCAAAAGCTGATGCCGGCGCGCGCCTTGCAATCCGACTTCTACAAGATGCAGCTCAAAGCGGCACTCTCGATCCATGGGATGTGGACGTGATTGCCGTAATCGATGGTTTTTTAGATCAACTGAGACAACGCATCGAAGTCCCACGGCAAGTCGCCGCTCAGTTAGGCCATACAGGAGGAAGCTATGAACGCGATCTCGCTGAAAGCAGCGAAGCTTTTCTAGCCGCTTCAGTCTTGGTCGGCCTCAAAGCAGAAGTACTTGAAGCCAGCACATTCCCTCCAGAACCAATTGTTGAAGATGCCTTCGACGCTGACTTCATGGAGCAGGGTTGGCTTGATCCCAAATTCAACTTGCCGCGTCATCCTGAGCGTCACCTATTAAGACGTCCTGTAGCCCCACCTCCACTCAGGCGTCCAGTGACCCTTGGAGAGCTGATCGAACAGCTTGAGACCATTGCCGAGCAATTAGAGACCGACGAACTCAATATGCGCCGGCGTCAACGCCAAAAGCGCTTCAGCAATCGAGAGGCTATTGAGCAAGTTGCGGCTTTGGCCCACAGGGAGAAACTCCCTGAAACGACAGCCGCGTTAGGTGTGTTTATCAAGGAATGGGAACAAGCTTTGCACTGGATAGATTTCGAGCTTCTTGTAACCCAATGGTCGGAGACAGCTGCCTCAGACCTAGACACGGATCGTGTGGGTGTGTTCTGGGCTCTTTTGTTTCTGTCGTCTCAAAGCCAGGTCGAACTCGAACAAATTGGCTCACTGCATGGACCAATCCGCTTGAAGCGCCTGCTGGTTGCAGGTGAAGTCACTCAGATGCCGATCCATGCCCTTGAGGTGCCAGATATCACGCCGACCTTGCCTGCGATTGCTGCCTGAGCACCCTCTTATGTTGGCCTTTACGTTTTCAATTTTGGTAAGTCAATGAAGGCCATGATCCTGGCCGCAGGAAAGGGAACGCGGGTTCAGCCGATCACTCACGTGATCCCCAAACCGATGATTCCAATCCTGCAGAAACCTGTAATGGAGTTCCTCCTCGAACTTCTCAAAGAACATGGTTTCACTGAGGTCATGGTCAACGTGTCTCACTTGGCCGAGGAAATCGAGAATTATTTCCGAGATGGGCAACGTTTTGGTGTCGAAATCGCTTACAGCTTCGAAGGAAGCATTCAGGATGGCGAACTCATTGGAGATGCCCTGGGCTCTGCGGGAGGTCTCAAGAAAATCCAAGATTTTCAAAGGTTCTTTGACGACACCTTCGTTGTGTTGTGCGGAGATGCCTTGATTGATCTAGATCTCTCAGAAGCCGTCAAACGTCATCGAGCCAAAGGTGCTCTGGCAAGTCTTGTAACCAAGAGAGTGCCAAAGGATCAGGTGAGCAGCTACGGGGTGGTGGTTAGCGATGAGGACGGCAAAATCGAAGCTTTCCAGGAGAAGCCAAGTATTGAAGAGGCCTTAAGCGACACGATCAACACCGGTATCTATCTGTTCGAGCCTGAAATTTTCGACCACATCCCTTCAGGGAAATCATTCGATATCGGTGCCAATCTCTTCCCGGCTTTGGTTGAACAAGGATCCCCTTTTTATGCCTTACCCATGGATTTTGAATGGGTAGACATTGGCAAGGTTCCTGATTATTGGCAAGCCATCCGCAGCGTCCTTCAGGGTGAAGTTCGCCAAATTGGGATCCCAGGGAAAGAGATCAAGCCTGGAGTCTTTACAGGTCTCAATGTGGCTGCCAATTGGGACAAAATCAACGTCCAAGGTCCGATCTACGTCGGCGGAATGACCAAAATCGAAGATGGAGCCACGTTGATCGGCCCCACGATGATTGGGCCAAGCTGCTACATCTGCGAAGGCTCAACCATCGACAATTCCATCATTTTTGACTACTCCCGGATCGGCTCAGGCGTTCAACTGGTGGAAAAACTGGTGTTCGGTCGCTACTGCGTTGATAAAGAAGGGGATCACATTGATCTCCAGGAAGCAGCCCTCGATTGGTTAATTACGGATGCACGTCGTCAAGACTTTATTGAACCTTCACCTCAACAGAAAGCGATGGCCGAACTACTCGGTACCGATCTCACGCCATCGAGCTGACGTTGGCTTGATTCAAAATTGCTGGGATGCGTTCTTCTGCTTTGATTGCCATCAAATGAACCCCTTGAGCTAATCCCAGATATCTCTGAACCTGTTCAGCGGCAATTTTTACTCCCTCTTCCGCAGGATCAGCAGCAGCTTCTAATCGGGCGATCAGACTGTCCGGAATGCAGGCACCAGGCACCACCCGATTAATAAAACAAGCATTGCGCGCTGACTTCAGCAGAAACACGCCTGCAAGGACTGGAAGCTGCATGGGCGCGGCAATCTCACGGCAAAACTTTTCCAAGGCAGCTGCATCCATGACCATTTGGGTCTGAACAAAGCGTGCCCCTGCCTCTTTTTTCCGCTCCATGCGTCGTGCCAAGCCCGACCAGCTCATGCATTGGGGATCAGCGGCTGCTCCAGCAAATAGAGCAGTAGGACCATCCACGAGATCGCCTTTCACCGGATCCTCCCCCCGATTGAAAGCCGTGACCTGCTGAAGAAGACGCACTGACTCCAGTTCATTCACAGAGCGGGTCTTGGGCTGATCACCAGCGCGGACTGGGTCTCCTGTCAAACAAAGAAGATTTCGAATCCCCAAGGCATGAGCACCCAGGAGATCAGCCTGAATCGCAATTCGATTGCGATCGCGACAGGCCATCTGCAACACAGGCTCGATTCCTTGTTCCAGAAGGAGACGAGCCACGGCCAGACTGCTCATCCGCATGACCGCACGACTGCCATCAGTGATGTTGATGGCATGGACATGACCTTGCAAAGTCCTCGCCATCTCAAGGGCATGAGAGGCATCTCCACCCCGGGGTGGCATGACTTCAGCCGTAATGGTGACAGCTCCAGCTTCGAGACGACTCTGCAGGACTGAACTCAAACGAACAATCACCTCTGGGACACACTATGGAATATCAGGCGTCGCATAACTTCCATACAATAAAAATGATGACTAAAGCTGATGCCTCAAGCAGAATGGTGATCGGTGAGGCGCCCTGATCAATGACTATTTCCCTCTCCAGCCGTGAAATTGAAATCATCGAACTGGTGGCCGAGGGGCTGACCAATCAAGAGATCTCTGAGCGACTGACGATCAGCAAACGCACAGTCGACAACCATGTCAGCAACGTGTTCACCAAAACCGGATCAAAAAATCGCGTGGCGTTACTGAACTGGGCCATGGATCACGGAAAGATCTGCAGAGATGGTTTCAACTGTTGCACCCTTCCTTCTGATTCTTCCGACGCGACCTAACCGGAAGAGGGACCGGTCTTGGCATGTCCATCAAGGAACAGCTCGCCAAGGGAAGACCAAACAACCTGGCGTATGCGAGGCAGGCATCACGGTCAATTCCCGTGAAACGCAGGATGCCATCCGAATCGTAAAGACCGTGCATGCCAAACCCCTTGCCGAACCTTCCTCAAATCTAAAGGAAATCGAAAGGATTTTAGATTTGAAGTCGATATTGTTTAAGCAATTCTTGGGACCACTTGGACAAGGGCTGACGGGCAAGCGCAGCATTGGTCCAGCGATGGTCTCCCGTGACTTCAACACCACACCAATCAGGGATGACCAATGGGCTGTCGGGAGCGTCGAGCTCGACTTCAGCCAAAACCAGGGGCGAGTTGTCTCCTTCAAAACAATCAACGACCCAGTCACCTCCACCTAATTGAAGGTCATAACGTGTTTTCAGCAAACGATGGGGAGCAAGCATCCAAAGCTGCTCTGCATCTTCCACAGGAATGCCGTATTCGAATTCATGGCGAGCAATGCCGCTACCGCCGGCAGAGGCCTTCAACGTAAGCCAAGCCTTCCCATCAGCACGTAAACGCATGCGCACCGTGATTCCATCAGATGCGGCGGACAGATATCCCTGTTGCAACCGTTGCGGAGGACCTGCAACAGGACGCCATCCAGAATGAGTCACCAGGAATCGCCGTTCAATCTCAAGTGCCATCTCAGTTTGCTGAGGGAGCGCTATCAAGCAGACTTCCAGCCCAATGAAGCTTGCGGGAGAGCGTTCGGTAATAGGAAGGAGATTGCTCCAGCTGCACCATCAACGCATGATGAGCCGCCTGCTGAATGACACAGCACTCACCCGGACCAAAGACCTCCCCGGCAGCTCCATCTTTCCAAAGTTTGACTTGCCGACTGGCATCGCCAAGAGGCCAGATCACAACTCTGGATCGAGGTGGCAACACGACAGTGCGACTCGACAAACTCATCGGACAAATAGGACTGACGACAATCGCATCGATCCCTGGATGCAGGATTGGACCACCTGCCGCCATCGCATAACCAGTTGAACCCGTAGGCGACGCCAAAATCAAACCATCGCCTCGAACCTGGTCAACGACCTCTCCGTCAATCTCCATTTCAAGAATGCAGGTTGGAGACAAATCATCGTGATAAGGCTTGAGGTAGATGTCATTCAGCGCCCAATGAATGCCCTGAGCATTCATTGGAGCCTCAACCTCGCGAGACTTCTCAGCAAAGGAATTTAGATCTTCGATGCGCTGAATCACCGCCTGCAACATCATGCGTCGTTCCAAGGCAAAGCGGTCTTCCAGCAAGCGCTCCCAAAGCCCTTCACTACGCAACAAGCCAGGATCGTGGGTAAGAAAGCCGAGATGACCGCCTACGTTGAAACAAAGAATCGGTACATCCAAAACAGCGAGGTGCCTAGCAGCACCAAGAACGGTCCCGTCACCTCCAAGGACAATCGCTAGATCTGGCAGCTGAGGTTCCGAGGCCAGAAGACCAGGAAATGGATCTGCGTTCAGGCCACTCATCGCCAACACAGGAGCGGCTCCAATCTGTTCAAGCTCGTCGGCACAACGACGAGCTTCTTTTAAGGCCGATGAACTATCAGCCCGGTAAATCAGCCAGACCCGTTTTAGACGCATAACAGCTTGACGCCATTACCAGCGCAGAAGGTTGAAACGTTCCATATCCACCGTGACTCTGTTCCGATAGAGCGACAACAGAATCGCGAGGCCGACTGCAGCCTCGGCTGCAGCAACTGTGATCACAAAGACAGAGAAAACCTGCCCACGAATCAATTGTCCATCGACATAAGAGGAAAAGGACATCAGATTGATATTCACTGCGTTCAACATCAATTCAATACTCATCAAAACCCTCACAGCATTGCGACTGTTAATCAGTCCCCAAACCCCAGTACAAAAGAGAATGGCTGCCAGGAGGAGGTAGGCCTGTAGAGGGACGGAACCAGAAAGAAGCTCAGACAGCATTACAAAAAACGCAGAAAAATTCAGCCGCGGGACTGATTTACAAGTAAGGGAGTGCGAGCCTTTTCAATGAGGCCCTGATCAACCTCTTCACCAGTGACAGGATCTACAGATTGAACCTCCCGACGGGCCAGAACAATGGCCCCAATCATGGCCATTAAGAGTAAAACAGACGCCAACTCAAACGGGAGCAGGTAATCAGTAAAGAGATGTTCACCAATGCGAAGCGTCGCATCTTCCCCAATAGGCGTTGGGCCATTCATCCATGGAGTCACAACAACGACACGCGTCAGAAGCAAAAGAAGTCCGACGCAGACACCACCAGACAAAAGCCGACGAACTGGGAGTCCTGGGATAGGAGCCAGATCTTCCTTCTTATTGACCAACATGATCGCGAACAGAATTAAGACATTGACGGCTCCGACGTAAACAAGCACCTGAGCCGCTGCCACAAAACTGGCATTAAGCAATAGATACAAACCTGCTACTGCCAGAAAAACACCGCCCAACAGAAACGCGGAATAGACGATGTTGCTCAAGAGCACAACGCCAAGAGCACCCAACACGATGACAGCACTGAGAGCCAAAAAACAAATGAGTTGCGTAGACGCGGCAATGGTCATCCTGCGCTCTCCTCCTTGTTCGATGCTGATGAAGACGATTCTCTCTCATCTCCGGCCATCGGAGTGGATCCAGCTGCCTTGAGGTCATCGACAATCTGTTCAGGTCGTTGGCCAGCCCTGGGGCGCTCAGGGGAAACACCATGAGGTTCAACCTCACCAGCAGGGAGATAGACAAGCTCCCGCAATGGCTGGACCGAGGGATCGGTGGTCACGCTGGTGGGTAAGCGACCTAGGGCAACATTGTCAAAATTAAGGCTATGGCGATCGAATGCGGCCAATTCATATTCCTCAGTCATCGACAAACAATTCGTGGGGCAGTACTCAACGCAGTTACCACAAAAGATGCAAACTCCGAAATCAATCGAATAGTTGCGCAGTTCTTTTTTCTTGGTCTCCTTGTTCATGACCCAATCAACCACTGGAAGATTGATTGGGCAGACACGCACACAAACCTCGCAGGCAATGCACTTATCAAATTCGTAATGAATTCGTCCTCGATAGCGCTCTGAAGGAATCAGCTTTTCGTAGGGATACTGCACCGTGATCGGCCGGCGCTTCATGTGATCGAAAGTGACCGAGAGACCTTGCGTGAGATTGCGGGCCGCATCCACTGCATCCCTGGTGTAATCACCAACCTGTTTGAGAAAGCCGAACATGGTTTGGAAACGGGGAAGTGAGCGATCGAGAAAAGAAAGACCGGCTTTCATGATGCCGCCGGGGAAGGGCCAATGGCGAGATCATCCACCAAAAGCCACGGGAAAGGCCAGCTTGAGAGCAGCCGTAACCAGAAGGTTGGCCAAGGCCAAAGGCAACAAGAATTTCCAGCCCAGATCCAACAACTGATCAATCCTCACCCGTGGAGTTGTCCAACGCAAAAGAATCGCGATGAACACCAGCAGATAGGCCTTCAGGATAGTCATCACAATGCCAACAGTGCCTGTGATGAGCTGGACCAGAGGGGCATCAATGGGCTGGCCAAGCCAGGAAGCAAGCCATTCCACTGGGATCGGGAACCCCCAACCACCCAGATAAAGGATGGAAACAAGGAGAGCCGAAAGAACGAGATTGATGTAGCTGCCTAGATAAAAGAGGGCAAACTTCATCCCTGCATATTCCGTCTGGTATCCAGCCACGAGTTCTTCTTCGGCCTCAGGGAGGTCAAAAGGCAAGCGCTCACATTCCGCAAGCGCACAAATCCAGAAAATGAGAAATCCAACAGGTTGTCGCCATATATTCCAACTCAGGACCCCAGCACCAGTTTGTTGATTAACGATATCGACGGTACTTAAGGAATTACTCATCATCACCACGGCCAAAACAGCCAATGCAAGAGGAATTTCGTAACTGATCGATTGGGCTGCCGCACGGAGACCCCCCAACAACGAATATTTGTTGTTGGAGGCGTATCCACTCATCAACAGACCGATGGGTTGAACGCTGCTGAGCGAAATCCAAAGGAAGATGCCAACGCCCACATCACTAATCAGCAGGTTCTGACCAAAAGGCACGATCAACCAGGACAGAATGACTGGCACCACCACCAGGACAGGACCGAGAGTGAAGAGCAAACTGTCCGCACGGTCGGGAATGATGTCTTCCTTTACCAGCAGCTTGAGGCCATCAGCCAAGGGCTGAAGAACGCCGAGTGCGCCGGCATATTCAGGGCCGATTCTTTGTTGTACAGCCGCTGAAATTTTTCGTTCAAGCCACACCGTGACGAGGACCCCAACCACCGCGGCTACAAGCACCAGCAACATTGGGAAGGGAAGCCAGAGCATTCGCGCAGCTTGAGCCGAGAGCCCTAAACCCTCCAGTGCTTGACTGAAGCTCTGTTCGAGATCAAGACCTGGGCTCACCAGGGCCGGCGCGGTGGTGGCGATGGAGGTCACCATGGACAGAGACAAGATTGATGCAACTTAAGCGCCCGCGGCCTTCAATCGCTCATCAGCAGGGACCCAATGACGTGTGGATACACCGGTATAAATCTGTGAGGGACGAAAGATTCGGTTGGCACCGAGCTGTTCTCTCCAGTGAGCTAGCCAACCTGCCACACGGGAAATCGCAAAAACTGGTGTGAACAGATCTCTTGGGATCCCAAGTTTGCGATAAACAAGACCTGAATAAAAATCAACGTTGGGATAGATACCCTTAGGCCCCAGTCGGATCGCAGCCGCATCCTCTAGGGCATGGGCGACGTCATAAAGGCTATCGCGACCAAATCGAGCAAATAACTCTTCTGCTAAAGCCTGAAGGATCACAGCTCTAGGGTCCTTCACCTTGTATTCGCGGTGGCCAAAACCCATCACCTTGCGTTTGCTGGTCACCGCTGAATCGAGGTAAGAGTCGACCTGTTGCGGAGTACCAATCTCTTCCAGCATTGCAAGCACATCCTCGTTGGCTCCGCCATGAAGAGGGCCTGCCAGCGTTCCTACGGCTGATGCAACAACAGCGTAAGGATCAGTCAAGGTGCTCGCCGTAACCCTGGCACTGAACGTGCTGGCGTTCAGGCTGTGCTCCGCATGAAGGATCAAACAACAATCGAAAATGCGAGAAGCGAGCGGATCGGGTTCTTGCTCCGTCAACATGTAGAGAAAGTTGGCCGAATAGGCCAGGTCATCGCGAGGCTGAATGGGATCCTGACCTTTACGGATCAACTGGAAGGCCGCCACCATGGTTGGGATCTTCGCGATCAGCCTCACGACCGCGTCATAGATGTACTGCGGATCATCAATCGCCCGACGGGAATAAAAGAGTCCCAAAGAGGCCGCGCAGGATTGCAGAGCATCCATCGGATGCCCATTCGCCGGAAAACACTTCATCATGTCGCGCACTCGAAAACTCACGCGCCTGTGCATCTGAACTTCGTGTTCAAAATCACGAAGTTGCTGAGGGGTAGGCAGTTCGCCCCAGATCAACAAATACGTGGTCTCAAGAAAACTGCTATGCGCAGCCAGATCATCCAGGGAATAGCCCCGATAGGAGAGACGACCCTGTAGGCCATCAATGTCGCAAATGGAAGACTGGGTAGCAGGCACACCCTCAAGACCAGGCCTGAACACCAGACCCGTGCGTTCATGCCGGATTTCGGTACCGCCGGTCTGACTTACCACCACCCGCTGCTACTGCTGCTGAACGCAACTTAATCGCAGCCAGGCAATAACAGACCTGGTCTCAGCAACGCCTGTAGCTGCGCCACTCGGCAGGAGGATTGAGGAGAGGCATCCCAACGGAGATGGCAAAGCCCTGCTTTCCGCAAGCGGATGCCGCCGGTTCGGGCACCCATCAACTCCATAGCCAGCTGACTCAAATCAGGTTCGTGGCCTACAAAAAAGCAGGAACCCCGCAAGCGCTGAACCAAAGGCCATGGATCGGCCCCAGGCTTGAGACAGCTTGAGAGTTCAACTTCTGGGGCAAGACCGCTTTTCACCGCAAGATCAGCCGTTTCACGCGCCCGGCGGTATGGACTGCTGTAAAGGCGATCAGAGATGAATCCCAGATCGTGAAGGCGAGCGCACACCTTGGCCGTGCGCTCGATGCCCAGAGCCGTCAGTCCACGATCAGGGTGATCCACATCATGATCTCGCTCCACCGCGATGCCATGACGCAACAAGAACAGGTCAACCAAACCGGACTTGAGCACGAAGTCGCAATCGGTTATGCCCAGCCTGATCAGCCCCTTCTTCCTGGTCCGTTCCAACAGCCAAAGCAAGCTCCTGAACCACCGGGAGCAATGACCGTCCTGCTACAGACTGAATCAAACTCCAGGGCCGCCACTTTTCAAGCTGAGCACGACTGGGAGCTGACGCCAAGGCCAACTGCTGCGCCAGAGGAGTCTCACCCTCAGCCTGCAATGCTCGCAGTTGATTGACACGAGGAGCAATGGCTGAATGGTCTTGCCGATTCGTCAGCGCATCGAGTGTCTGCCCCCACCAGTTTTGATCGGATTCGCTGTCCAAAGCCACTGCAAGTTGAGCCTGCAAGGACTGTTCACCACGCTGTCGCTGCCGTGTCAGACGGGTCCAGACCTGCAGTGTTTTGCCATCAGCGGGCAATGCCGACTGAACAAAACCCTTTTGCTGAAGGTCAGCATCAACAGCAGCCTCATCTGGCTGACCACTCACCGTCCCTAGCAACCAACCCTCCTCTTCTTGCATCCAAAGCAATGGGCCTCTATCGAAACCCACAACAGCAGAGGCTCCTTCTGATCCAAGTGATTGCAGGGTCTCCTGAAGAACTGGAGCCAACCACTGAGCGATGGGGTCTGCGTTCACAGAGCTGAGTAGATCGGCAGGAGAAGACAGCACAGCAAGGGCAGACGCTGAGCCACCTGCTGAGCGCATCAATGAAGACGTGACCTCGGCCCCCTCACCTGAATCAACAACGGGCTGACGGAAACGCATGACCGCATCAAGATCGATGGCCTCCCCCTTAGGTTCCAAGGCTGCCACCAAACCCACAAGGTCATTGTGTTCGGCAATAACGGGGGGGACGCCAAGCCAATGCTTCATCGCGAAAGGGTCTGCAGTCAGCAGAGCTGCACCCCGTCCAAATCGCTGCAGATCATCAACAAGATCTTGATCACCACGTTGGTGAAGAGCATCAAGCTGTGACACATCCAAAGATTGCTCCAGTACGTCAAGACCAGAGGCAATTAACAGAAAGTCACCGTCAATTAAAGCGGTGGCGATGGGCTGCGGCTCGCGACCGAGCAGTGCGCCGCGTCCACTGATCACACCCATTCCCCGATATCGGCTGATTTGAAGATCAGTGCCAGCCAGACTTCGCGTCTGCCAAAAGCGCTGGAGAAAGCGCTTTGCACCATCTTGATCCAGGCTTGTGAGAGCTAGCACCCAACCTGTCGGTGCAGACTCAGCCTCAGAAGCGAATAAAGAAAGACTGACCTCAGGGGCGATCCAATCCGCCAGCTCTCCAGCGAAATCCAACCCAACCAAAGCAAAAGCTCCATCACGCAATTGCTGCGTGCTTTCACGCACCTGTCGCCGGCGTGAAACGGGTGCCACAGCCTGGGCGTAAGCAGGCATGCGAACCGGGTCGGCAAGCCAATGCAGACTGAGAGATGCGTCTCTGGGCACGAACCGAGCCGCTCTCGGCAAAACGAGTGGCTGCCCTACGAGCCTGAGTGGGCTTTGCTGTGCCATCGCCCACCAAAGCCCCAACGAGGTTGCTAACAGCAACAACACCGCTGCAGAGACAGCCAAAAGGAAGGAACGCGCCTTCATGAAGCAGCAGGCGTGGGAATGTCCACATCTTTGTTCATGATGAATACCATGACATCCCTTACACCACGATCCCTCAGCGCCAGGGAACTCCAGCAGTGGCTGTCGCGCGGCAGCACGATTCAACTCGTTGATGTACGCGAGCACTCCGAACTGGAGATTGCTCCCTTCCCAGCACCGGTCGAACATTTACCCCTGAGTGAATCCAATCTCTGGCTCTCAGATCTCCCAGCAAGACTGAAAACAACCGCACCCATCGTGGTGATTTGTCATGCAGGGATCCGCAGCAGGAACTTTGGCTGCTGGCTGCTGGAACAGGGTCTTGGTCACGAGGTCTGGAACTTGGAGGGTGGCATTCATGCCTGGAGTGTGGAAATCGATCCAACCGTTCCCCGTTACTGAGCAGCGGTTCGTGACAACGCAGCCAATCAAGGGGAAAAGGTCCGTACGATTCAAAGGCTGATTTTGTGCCTGTGCAGCCTCTGTCCCACCGACAACAGGAGGTGCTCAGGGCCACAGTGCACCACTATGTGGACACCATTGAACCGGTGGGAAGCAGAACACTGGTTCAGAGGTTCAATCTCCAAGCCAGTGCAGCCACAGTCCGCTCGGCAATGGGGGCTCTTGAACAACGAGGGTTTCTAACCCAGCCCCACACCTCAGCTGGACGAGTTCCGAGCCCGAGTGGATATCGACATTACGTGGATTGCTTGCTGCCCAAGCCCGGTTCGGCCGTGCACCATCTGGACCAGGAGCTCGCCAATTTGAGTCTGCGCTGGGCCGCACTGGATGACCTTTTGACTCAGGTCGCCCGACGGCTCACTGACTTCACAGGACTCATGAGTTTGATCACTCAACCCCAACGCCAACAACCTCGCCTCCAAGCAGTGCGCTGCGTGAAGAGTGAAGACAGGCTGCTCGTCATGCTTGTGGAAGATTCCAGCCAAGCGCGCCACCTCAATCTGCGACTTCCCCATGGGGCTGCAGAGCAAGTGGACGCCATGGAGCGATGGGCCAATGCCCAACTAGAGGCTCAAGGTCAACTGAACTGGGACTATGTTCCCCATCAGCTCCTGACCTGCAGCAAGGTGTTGCGTGATGCATTGGACAGCCACCAAGAACAACCTCAGGCCCAAAACCAGCCAGCTCTGTTCCATGGAGTGTCTCGGCTTGTTGCCGAACCAGAATTTAGTGATAGCAGCAAGCTCAGACCCCTCCTCGAACTGATGGATCAGAGCCCGTGTGCGGTTGTGCCAGATGAATCAAGACCAGCGCAGGGTGTATGGATCGGCAGAGAACACCCTCAGAATGCACTCCACAACTGTTCTGTTGTGAAAGCCACGTACAGCTGTGCCGGACAGGGGCAAGGCCATGTTGCCCTGATCGGACCGATGAGAATGGCCTATGCCACTGCGCTAGCAGCGGTCACCTCTGTTGCTCAATCCCTCGATCACCTTTTGGCTTAAACCCGACAATCAACCATCGAGCGCAGTCCCTAATCGCTCAGCAACAGCATTCACATCCTTATCGCCACGACCAGAACAATTGATCACCACCTCGGCACCGTCAGGAAGCTGTGGACACAGGGTTTCGAGCCAAGCAAACGCATGAGCGGTCTCCAAGGCTGGAATAATTCCTTCCAACTCACTCACAAGTCTTAGAGCTGTCATCGCTTGATCATCGGTTACAGCACCGTATTCAGCCCTTCCGATTTCACGAAGGTAGCTGTGCTCAGGCCCAACTCCGGGGTAATCAAGACCAGCGCTGATGGAATGCGCTTCCTGCACCTGGCCATTTTGATCTTGTAGCAGCAGGCTCATCGCCCCATGAAGCACCCCAACTCTGCCTTCGGTAATCGTGGCGGCATGACGTCCTGTCGCAACGCCGTCACCTGCAGCCTCAATACCGATCAAGCGAACCGTGGTGTCTTCCACAAATCGATGGAATAGTCCCATCGCATTGGATCCACCGCCGACGCAGGCCAGCAAAACATCTGGTAGCCGACCAAATGATTCCATGCATTGCTCACGGGCTTCATTCCCGATCACGGCATGGAAATCCCGAACCAACATTGGATAAGGATGCGGACCAGCCACTGACCCCAGGATGTAATGCGTGGTCTCCACATTGGTGACCCAGTCGCGAATGGCTTCGCTAGTGGCGTCTTTCAATGTCGCAGTTCCTGCATTAACAGGCTGAACCCTTGCACCCAACAGACGCATTCGAAACACATTCAGTGCTTGACGGCGCATATCTTCAGCACCCATATAAACCACACACTCCAGGCCAAAGCGGGCACAGACGGTCGCTGTCGCTACGCCATGCTGACCTGCTCCAGTTTCGGCAATGATGCGTTTTTTACCCATCCGCAAAGCCAGTAGAGCCTGACCGAGGGCATTGTTAATTTTGTGTGCACCAGTGTGATTCAGGTCCTCGCGCTTCAACCAAATGCGCGGACCACCATCGGAACGGCGGTAGTGAGCGCTCAGTCGTTCAGCCTCGTAGAGCGGGGTGGCTCGGCCTACATAAGTTTTCAGCAGGCGGTTCAGTTCCGATATAAAAGCTGGATCATTCCAAGCTTCAGCAGCAGCCAGCTCAAGCTCCGCCAACGCTGGCATCAAAGTTTCGGGAACATACTGCCCCCCATAGCGTCCAAAACGCCCATGTGCTTCAGGTCGAACCGAAGGCCTCAGGCTGGAGGGATCTGGAGTGCTGGCTGTCGGCAGAGTGCTGGTCACAGGTCGGCAGGCCGCTAAAACGGGTTGTTGCTCAGGGTCAGCGTAAACAGGCGATTACACGATGTCGTGGATCACAGGCCTCAATGCGTAGATCCCGGAACCCAGCCTGACTGAGGGTGGCACTCATATCAAGGCGGAAATAATCCTCGATATAAGGCTCCGTGCTCTTCAAAAGGGTGGCAACGGCTGCTGGCAAGTGTTGCAGCACCGACGATGCTGGATCCTGATCCACCATCATCAGAACACCACCAGGCTTGAGAAGACGTGCCGCTTCTTTCAGCACCGCACGGGTGGCATCTTGAGGCAGCTCATGACAGACGAACTGGAGGCTAATTAAGTCAAATCTCCCGCTGGCAAAAGTGGTTTGTTCCGCAGCAGCATGGCACCACTCACTGATCAAGTTGTCACGATCTCTAACCCGTGCAACGGCCAGCATCTCCGGAGAGAGATCCAGACCAATCAGCCGTGGCCTGGTCAGTTCCCGCTGATCCGCACGCTGATTCAACCAAGCGGCAAGCGCCTGAGTGCTGACTCCCACCGAACACCCCAAGTCCAACACCTCGTGGATGGACTCGTTTAAGAGAGGCTCTACAACAGCGTGAATCGCATCACGGAGTCGTGTCTGCGCTTGCAACGGTTCAAGCTTTTCATCAGGCCAGATGCGCAGGGCCATCGCATCGGTGGCTTGCTCTGCTTCCGCTGCTGCCTGCCAGCAGAGATTTCCCTGCTCATAAGCATGAAATCGAACTTGATAATAAGCAGGAGTGACCAGGCCTTCGGTGCGACTCTCTGCCAAAAGAGAGGCTGCTGCCTTCCGCAATTCAGTGCGACGCTGCCGCCATGGAATCCCGTTCCGCTCCGCCGTGCCGATGATCAGCTGTCTCGCCTGAAAAAACAGCGGACGACGCAACAGGCCTATTCCAATCAAATGCTCAATCCAACGACCGAGACCCTGACTGGAATCAGCCCATTGGGGAGCCGTTGCTGATTCACTCATCGTGAGAGCCGGCAGGATAGAAACGGATGCAAACAGATCATGCGAAAGAAAGGCTGGCAAGAATTCAGCAGTGCTAACAGTCTGCAACGCCCAAGGGAAACATCCGCAGGGGCGACACCCAAGGAGGATCAGATCGTGCGAGTACAACCCACCCGCGGCGGCAAAGGCGGCAAGACCGTCACCATGATTCGTGGTCTGGAGTTAGGTCCTGATGGCTTCAAAGCCCTCTTGAAAAAGTTAAAAACGCAGATTGGCAGCGGCGGCACAGCCAAAGATGGCGTCATTGAATTGCAAGGGGATCAGGTTGAGCTCAGCCTCGCGCTGCTCAGCAAAGAGGGATACAAACCCAAGCGTGCCGGCGGCTGAGACCTTGACAGGTCACAGTCACTCATCGTCAATTCTGAAGCGCCAGGGGACAATGCCATCTTTCGCGTCTCGTTCATGACCGCCGCCAACAGTCCGAAGGCCACCAACATCGTCTGGCACCAGGCCTCGGTCGATCGCTGCGCGCGTGCTGAGCAACGTGGGCATCGCAGTGCCATCCTCTGGTTTACAGGTTTAAGCGGAGCAGGCAAAAGCACCCTCGCCAATGCCGTGAATCAACGCTTGTTCCAAAGAGAACTTGCCTGCTACGTGCTTGATGGTGACAACGTCCGCCACGGTCTCTGCAAGGACCTGGGCTTCTCTGATGCAGATCGGGAAGAAAACATCCGAAGGATCGGCGAAGTCGCCAAGCTGTTTCTTGATGCAGGCGTGGTGGTTCTGACTGCATTCGTCTCCCCGTTTCGCGCCGATCGGGATCGAGCCCGTGAACTCGTACAAGCTCAAGACTTCATCGAGATTCACTGCGCAGCTGATCTCAGTGTTTGCGAAGAGCGGGATACAAAAGGCCTTTATGCCAAAGCACGGGCAGGCGAGATCAAGGAATTCACTGGAATATCAAGCCCCTACGAAGCACCCTTAAATCCTGAGCTCAATGTCAATACAGGCAAAGACTCCTTGGACAGCTGTGTCGACCAGGTCATCCAATACCTCATGGACCAAAAGATCATTCCTCTGCAGAACTGATCCTGCTGAGGGCGAGCTCAAAACTCTGTGGGTCCCTCCAAGCATCCACAAGGGTTTTAATGCAACTCGCAAGCGGGACTGCCAGCAACAGTCCAAGAAGCGGACCCAACCCAAATAACTCTCCCGCCCGTGCACCAAGCGGGAGAGAGATCAAGAGCCAAGCAGGCTGCAATCCAACGATGCTTCCCATTAAGCGTGGCTGAATCACCTGTTCCACAATTTGTCCAACACCTATCGCTGCCGCAAGGATGACGACACCCATTCCGGGATCCTGCACAGCCAGAAGAAAACTCACCGCAATGATGGTCAATCCGCTGGCATAGGGGATCAAGGTGGTCAATCCAATCAAAACGGCAAACAGAACGCCATAAGGAATCTTCAGCAATGTGAACACGGCCATCTGACCAAGGCTCAGGATCAAAGCAAGGGCCACCTGCCCCGCAAAATATCCCCGAAAAGTGCGGGTAAAGGTGGTCACAACCAGCTGGCGCCATTGCTCCGGCAACCAACGCACCAAACCCGTAGTGATGGATTCTCCTCCCAAAAGGAAGAAAACCGCCAGCACCACGACAATCACAGTATTGATCGTGGTCCCAAGGGTTGCGCCAAGGATGCTGAGCAATCGTTGACTGAGCTGACTGGCAAGACGACTGGCACGTGTAAGAACATCGCTGCTTAGATTTCCGAAGTCACTGGGTAGGCCATGGCTTGTGGCCCAATCCTGGAGACGATCGATCAAGACTTCAGACCCTTCAAGCCAAGCGGGTAAGGCATTGATCAATTGCGCTAATTGGTCAATCAAAAGAGGCACGACAGCGAGACCCGCTAACACCAGAATCCCGCCAGCCACCAAAACAACACAACCAATCGCAAGCCAACCAGGGAGACCCCTGGCACGCAGCCAACGGGCTGGGATGTCGAGGAGGAATGCAATCAAAGCCGCCGTCAAGAACAAACCAGGAAACGGTGCTAGCGGCACAAGCAACTGGCGCAGGACAAACAAGTTGAGCGTCAGGAGAGGCAGGGCTAGGCCCCAACGCATCCAGGCGGGACCGAACATCAATCGTTCCATGGAGAGCGCATTCTGGATCTGACCATGCCGATGCCCCTTAGATCAACCGCTAGCCATGGCCTCTAGATACTCGTCAGCCCCTAACGCTTTGAGGCGAGCATCCTTGGCAACCACCATGTCGTGCAGTTGCTGGCGATACACCTCAAGACGTTTGGAAAGGGCCGGATCACTGATGGCCAGGATCTGAGCAGCAAGGAGGCCAGCATTTAAACCACCGCCAATCGCAACCGTGGCCACAGGAATTCCACCAGGCATCTGAACGATCGAATGCAGTGAATCAACTCCAGAGAGAGCTCGACTTTTCACAGGCACACCAATCACAGGAAGAGTCGTGAGTGACGCCACCATCCCAGGGAGATGGGCAGCACCACCGGCGCCGGCAACGATCACACGGAATCCCAGGGTCTTGGCTTGACGGGCGAAGTCCACCATTTCCAGTGGGGTGCGATGGGCAGAAAGCACACGCAGTTCAACTTTCACTCCCAGTTCGTCTAGCGCCGAAACGGCAGGCTTGAGCGTGGGCAAATCAGAATCACTGCCCATAATCACGGCCACTAGGGGATTCGGGACGATTGAGGGCTCCGATGTCTTAGACACAACTCCTTGCAGCAAGACTGCCATCGTCCCTCACTGGCTTCAAAGGACCATCCCCCATGAGCCGGATCACACATGTTTGTCTAGCCGACAGCAATCAAAACAACCAACACTTTCAGCACTGGTGGCTTCAACTGGATCAGGAGCGACGTGTTGTTGATCTAGGGCCAATGCCTGAAGGGACGGCCATTGCAGGCGAAAGCTGGAGTGGAGATGTCCTCAGCCCAATGGGTATTGACCTCCAGATCAATGGTGGCTTGGGCGTGGCATTTCCAGAACTGACAGAGACTGCGTTGCCGCGGCTCCTGGAACTACTCGATCAGCTCTGGCGCGATGGAGTTGAAGCCATTAGTCCCACCCTGGTGACCTGTGGCATTGAGCCCTTGCGTCAAGCCCTAGCGGTGTTGAGGAAAGCGCGTGAATATCATCAGCCTTATCGCTGCAGGCTGCTTGGAGCTCATCTAGAAGGCCCATTTCTGAGCGAAGCAAGACGCGGGGCCCATCCCCGCAAACATCTTGTGAGCCCCAGCATGACGCAGCTGAATGCACGGATCAGCGGCTTTGAAGACGAGATTTCACTGGTCACTTTGGCTCCGGAACTCGATGGTGCCGCGGCCTTGATCACGCACCTCTGTGACCTCGACATTCGCGTGGCCCTGGGACACAGCTCAGCGGATGCAACCACGGCCAACAAGTCGTTTGACATGGGCGTCTCGATGCTGACCCACAGCTTCAATGCGATGCCAGGGCTGCATCACCGCCATCCCGGACCCATCGGAGCCGCCTGCCAAAGGGATGACATTGCTCTTGGCCTCATCGCTGATGGAGTTCACGTGAGCCCGACCATGGCGGTGCTGTTGCAACGGCTTGCCGGCGATCAACTCGTGCTGGTGAGCGATGCACTCGCCCCCTACGGATTACAAGAAGGGGAGCATCATTGGGACGAGCGTGTGCTTCTGGTCAAAGCAGGCACGTGCAGGCTTGAGGATGGCACCCTTGCTGGAGTGACTTTGCCTTTACTTGAGGGAGTCAAGCGACTTGCACACTGGAGTTCTAATCCGATTGCAGCCATTCATGCAGCCACAATCGCCCCTCGCCAGGTCCTGAGTTCAACCTCAACCCATGCTGTCCAGCTCAAGGGACGTCCCCTCAGTGAATTGTTGCGCTGGCATTGGGATGCCAAAACCAAAACCCTCAACTGGAAACACGCTGACTAAAATTCCGCGACCCCTCCGTCTGACGCCATGTCACCCAAGCCACTGCTGGACGACAAGCAGGCTGAAAAAAAGGAAGTGAAGGGGTACTTCGAAACCACGGGTTTCGAACGCTGGAATCGCATCTATAGCGATAGCGATGATGTCAACAAGGTGCAGCGGAACATACGCATCGGTCACCAGAAAACAGTGGATGAGGTCTTGAGCTGGATCCACGAAAGCGGTGAGCTCAGCAATTTGAGCTTCTGCGACGCAGGCTGCGGTGTGGGAAGCCTCACTCTGCCGCTGGCATCAATGGGCGCCGGTTCGATCAACGCCAGCGACATTTCCGAAGCCATGGCCAAAGAGGCGCAGCGCCGTGCCGAAGAGGCCGGACTGAACATGAGCAAACTCACGTTCTTATCCAGTGATCTGGAGAGCCTCAGCGGCTCGTTTCACACCGTGTGCTGCCTGGATGTGTTCATTCACTATCCACAGCCTGCCGCGGAGGACATGGTGAAGCATCTGTGCAGTCTCACCGAGCAACGACTGATCGTGAGCTTTGCTCCATACACCCCCTTACTGGCCATCCTCAAAGGCATCGGGCAGCTGTTTCCAGGACCCAGCAAGACCACCCGTGCCTACACCCTTCAGGAGAAGGGGATTGTGCAAGCAGCTGAATCATGCGGATTCAAACTGGCTCGCCGCAGTCTTAACAAGGCGCCGTTTTACTTCTCACGGCTCGTTGAATTTCGCAAAACCTAATCAAACTCAGCGGTTCAAATTCATCTGCGATCCCAATTTCAGCATCAGCACCGGTGGCTGACCAGGCTGCACTGTGGCGGTCCCGATCAATCCAGCGAAGTCGCCTCCTTGGCCTTGCACCGAAGCGGGATGGGCGGCAGGGAAAAGTGCATCAATCCTGAACGATTGCTTGCCTGTCTTTGTCATCTGCAGGAGTTCCGCTGTTGAGAAATGGACCACGCCCATCGCCATCAACTTCAAGTTGCCATTCGGCAACATTGCCGTCCCCTGAAAAGTGGTCAGATAACGCGCCTCTCCTTTAACAGGAGGACGCTTGTCCACAATTTCCTCAGACCCATAAAAGCTGCCGATGCTGATGGTGCAGTCCGGCTTACCTGCTTGATCCACATCCCCAATAGACATCACATAGGTCACGCGATCACCCACGTTGAACGTGGAATCATCGTTCTGATCAAAGAACCAAGAGTCTTTTCGCTCACAAAGAGGCAATTGCAGCTCTCGGTCACCGAAAAACTGTCCTGGAGTCTGGCCAGCTCGTTCGGACTTGTTCAACCTCGTACAACCAGACGCCCAGATCAGAGAAGCGCCAACAAAAGCTGTCAATAGGGATCTCATCGCAACATCAGCTCAGACCATCCATGCTGACAACTCAAAGGATCCACGAACTTAGAATCCATTGAGTCCATTCGTTCCGGGAGAAGACACCCAGGACGCTGATGCTCTTGCGATAGCTGTGCACCTTGGCTCTCTGGAAGTGACTCTTCTGTGCGGGACTCTTGTCTGGGTCATGGCTGGTATCGCCGAAAGGGCTGCTGCCACGAGGTGAGTGAGCCTCGGGGTAGCTAGTGGCGAGATCAGACGGCAACCACGGCGAGATCAACATCAGAGCAAACCTGAACCAAGCCGGGCGAAGCGAGCCCAACCTGATCCAAGGGATCCAAACGGTTATGCCTGCTTACGACTTCGGCATTCCGAAGTTGTCTAAACCATTAAGTAGTAGAAAGAAACGTATGGTTTCCGCCATGACAGCTGAATCGATCTGATCTTCAGTTGTCCATTGATCTCGAGGTGGCTTGCCAAGAATGTGAGCAGACAATGCAAAGTCTTTGAACTCAGTTGAGTGCATGTAATCCACATATCCAGGACTGCGATTCGCCGTGGCTTTTCTTTTTTGGTCCGTGCGCCGCATGAAATCCTTTTCATGATTGCGGAACGAAACCGCGACTGACGCCGATGACCAGTTTGTTTTTTGCTGTTCGATCAATGATGTAGCGAGGTCGGCGGCGTCTCTCAGAGCGAAGTTGCCCGACATTCCACTCCAAGGCGGAAGAGCGTGTAGGGCATCACCGATGCAAAGAAATGGCAGTCCTTCCGAGTCCGGTGTGGTCAGTGCCAATGTCTCTTCACAAAACGGATGCATACGCATGGGCAATACCCATGCTCCCTCGATCGCGTCAAAGAGGTTTTGGTACTGCTCCGGAAAACTCGACAGTTGTTGCTTGGTGAAAGCCTTAACCCGCTGAATTGCAGCTGGGTCTCGAGTCATGCCGTGAATACCTTCGAACCTGAGCTCTTCGATCAGTCGGTTCGCATCGTCGGAGTGGACCTGAATCCTTATTATCGCGACCTGGTTGGACGGATCCGCTCCAAAGCGCTGCACTTCGAGTAGCTGCGTGCCCTTACGGTCTTGCGTGGGCCCATACAGGCACAGGGTTCCCTCACCAAGACGACGGACAATCTCCGGGTCAAGGGACCTCTCGGGTGAACCAATGATGCCTTGGACATAGATGGTGCCGGTGAAATGAGCATCTGCCTCACGCGTGAATCGAGTAGGGCGCAAGGCCGATCTCGATCCGGAACAGTCGACAACGACATCGAAACTGCCATTGAACACAGATCCTTCACGTCCCAGGATCTCGATGGATCCATCGCCATTCTTCCTCAGGCCCGAAACACAGGCCTCATAGAGTATCTTTGTACTGCTACTGAGGGCATCGGTAAGGCCCTCAACCATTTTTTTACGTTCGGTTTCGAGGCAGGGCGAAGCCAGTAAACCCATCTGTTCCTTGCTCACTCCGAGTTCGCAAAGAAACGGAGGCATTCTGAACGCGCCTATCGGTTGATCCATAGCATCGACCCGATAGGACATCTGCCGATCGCTACGGGGTCTTTGAAGCGATTTCAGTTCCACGCCGGCGCGAAGGAGCGCGGCTTCAGCTTCCGCATCAACATCCCAACCAGAACCCTGATCACGGTCAGCGGCGCCTCGTTCAAAGATCGTGATGTCAAAGGCTTCGGCATGAGGCGTTTCACGTCCGAGTATGGAAGCGAGAGTCAGACCGCTGGGACCGCCGCCAACGATGGCGAGTTTCATTGTTCTGGATGCCATGCTTTGGAACTGATTTCAGATCTGTATGTGTAACCGCAGGCTTAGCCAACGGTATCAACAAGAGTTCGCAGATTCCCTTTTGAATCATCATTAAAAGGCGAGTATCACCAGCATTGCACCCAAAGCGGCAACAATTCTGGAGCCTAAAGCAATAACTGAGCAGCAATACACTTCAAAGCAGAAAGCAGAATTTATAGATGGAATCAATAACTCATTCACCTTGAAAAAGAATTGGCAGGCATCTTGATCTTCAGAGCATCAAGCCGCTAATTCATACTCATAGCAACCAATGCCTACTCGACGATGACACTGCAAAAGAGCGCGAAGAAGAACCTCGCTCATTGATGCTTGTTCTCAGCCTTGGCCAAGGCCTCGGCAGGATCACCTCTGAGATCCGCCTCCAAGAATGCAGGGGTTTCTGGCAACGCTAGATGCAGGTGATTGTCAAGATGCATTCTCACCTTTAAGTCCCGAGCCTTGAGATCAAGAATGTGACCACCGCTGAGGCGATCTTCGCTCAGAAGATGCAAGTGATATCCCGGCACATTGATGGTACGGGCATAATTTGGAGTCCAAAAGCCCACCAAGGTGCCTCGAATCTCCTGCTTTTGGAATTCCGCTTGATGACTTGTTGCTGCAACCAAATCCATTCCAGGTTCGCTTCGGCAAGCCACCCGGTAGTGAATCTGATCAAAAACCCCATCTACTCGAATCGCACAAAACAGATTGTTTGTGCGCCGCAGTAAATCCAACTGCTGGGTGAGATCCGGCCAGCTGCTCACGTCACTCAGAGTGGTTGTGAGATCAGCGACGAAGAAGGTGGTAGCCCAGAAAGGTGCTTCTGTGGCCTCGGGTACTTCGCGCACAGTCCCGTCTCCGCGAGCCTGCCAGCACTGACCCTCCAGCATGATTCCTTCTCCATCGAGGCCCTCGAAGGTGCCCAGTCCAAAATCACCGTGGCGGCGCAGATCGGCGACTTTCACACACCCCTGATAGACCCCTTGAACCAGGGCTCCAGAGGTGGATACTTGATAAATAGTGTGATGCTCCAGATCGAGGCTGTCGGCAAGAGAGGCGCGAATAATCTGGCCCAGGCTGTCGCCAGTGCGTTCAGATAGCTCCTTCATGGCGTTCCAGAGGCCGTCCCCAAGGGTGACGCTCAGATGATGACTTGCATCGGGATGGCAGGGCATAACAGAAAGCGGGTTAAGGGTGAATGAGCACGTGCGATATCAATGAATGAACTGCTGATGAACGTTCTGCATCAGCTTGATGTTGTCTGAGTAATCGATCGGGATATTGATCAGTACAGGCACGGTCTGCTGCAAAGCCTCCTGAAGAACAGGGCCAAGCGAGTCGGCTGCATTGATGTCATAACCGCGGCAGCCAAAGGCCTCAGCGAACTTGACCACGTCATAGTGACCAAGCTGAATTCCTGAAACGCGTCCGTAGTGGGCTTGTTCCTGAAACTCAACCATGTTGTAGGAATTGCTGTTCCAAATCAGATGGACAAAACGGCTGCCCATTCTCACGGCCGTTTCTAGTTCGGTAGCCGTGAACAAAAATCCGCCATCACCAGATATGGAGATCACGGGATGGGGGTGATTGACCATGCTGGCGACGATCGCCCAGGGGAGAGCGACCCCAAGGGTCTGCTGCCCATTGCTCACCAGGACCTGACGAGCGTGCTCAGCTCTGGCATAACGGTTCATCCATATGTAATGAGACCCAACATCCAGACATAGAGTGGTCTCAGGAGTTATCACCTTGCTGAGCTCATGGATCACCCGTAACGGATGAAGAGGGGATCCATTCATCGAGGCACCCTCCGCAGCGGTAGCCATCAGATCAGCTTCCTGAACAGCAGCCAGCACCTTGAATTCAGGGTCGATGTTCGGAACCGAGCGCTGAGACAGTGCTTGGAGATTTTGGCCAAGATCTCCAATCAGTTCGAGATCTGGCAGAAAAGCCCGGTCTTGATCAGCCAGCTGAACATCAAGTGTCACCAGAGGCCGAGAGTTATCTGTATTCCATATGCTTGGGTCGTATTCAACAGGGTCAAATCCAACACAAATGACCCCATCAGCTGCATTCAGGAGAGCATCGGCGGGTTGATTGCGAAACAGACCAAGCTTGCCGACAAACTGCTGAGGAGCAACCCAGGCCCCGGGTCCTTGAAATGTTGAGGCATAAGGAATTCCGCTATGAGTGACATAGGCCGTCAAAGCTTCGGCATATTCAGAGGAAGAAACCTTCATGCCAAGCAGCAACAGGGGCTTATGCATTGCTTGAATGATCTGAGCGGCCTGATCGAGCACGCAAGGCTGACTTGACCCAAGCGTGTAGGGCTGGCCCCAACCCCTCGTTGGCGTCCCCGAGAGATCTGCCAAACCAATATCTCTAGGCAATCCGAGGAACGAGGCCCCAGGGCGACCGCCTTCTGCGGCCCTCATCGCATTACCTAGTACTTCCGGCAAATCATGAACGGTCAGAGCAGACTGAGAAAACTTCGTAGCCGGCTTCATCAGAGCCACGGCATCAAGGGACTGATGCGTTTGCTTAAAACGATCATCGAGAGGGACCTCACCACCGATAGCCAGAACCGGGTCTCCCTCTGTTGTTGCAGTGGCCAACCCCGTCACCAGATTGGTTACTCCCGGACCAGAGGTGGCTACACAGACACCGAGACGTCCAGTCAATCGACCAACGGCCTGAGCCATAAACGCTGCATTTTGCTCATGCCGACACAGCACAAGCTCAATCGACGAATCAAGTAATGCGTTGAAGACACTGTCAACCTTGGCTCCTGGCACACCGAACACATGGGTAACTCCATGCTGTTCAAGCGTCTTGACCAGAAAGGCAGCACCGTTCATCTGACACTCATTCTACTAATACTGTTTTGCCAATAAAAAAACTGAATGGCAGCATCAAGACCAAAAGCTTTTTCGATCTCCCTGGAGAGCATGAACATCAAAGGATCAGGCGCCGAGCAGCTTTTATCAATAAATATTAAAAGACAGAGAGTGCATCTTACCTAATTTCACATCACATCATGGGAATAACTTGGACTCAAAAAACTTTTTCTAATACATCAAAATTGCCGTCACCGCCCCAATCAAGTGAACAGCCCGTCCAAAAGAGAGCAAATATCGAGCCGCGAGAAGGCAAGAATTGACCCCACATCAACACCAGAGCATCTTTAACAATCTCAGCGCTCAAAACCCATTCAATTGCACCTTAAAACAGCTCAATCGAATTTTTATCAGCCCAATCAATCCAAGACGTCGAGCACAACTAATCAGCTAAACTTCCAGCATAGCGCTACACCCTTACGCGTTAAGCATTACAAATGCAGCGAAAATTTTGGCATTCTCGAACATCATCGCATGATCAATATTGATATTTTGAGAGTTTTAATGCCATTGAAGCGAGCCTCCATCATGACCGCCATGAGCTTGTTGCCTCCATCCACTGCTCAAGGCCTTTTGAGCTACCAACCCAATCAGCCTCTTCTCTGCTAAACCTCAACAACCTGGTTGCCGATCAAAGCAGATTCGAACAGGCTGAAGAAAATGCAAGGTTCTATGAAGTCAATTCATTCCCCAAGGCGGTACTTCGGAGGCCCACTCCTTGGCCTGCTGTTCACTGGGCTCGGATTAGCCCCTGCCAATTCGCAAACCATTGATTTCAGCAGTCGTGAACTGGAGCAAGGCTTAGCCCTCGAACGGGCCATCAATGCCCAGCGTGTTCGCGTAGGGATGCCAGCACTGAAACCACTCAATCAAGACCTGCAGAGATTGCAACTGTCCTACAGCGCTGCTGTACTCAACGAGCTCTTGGATCGCGCCAACTGTGATCACGACTACAGGGCCTTAAAAACTTTGCAAAACCAGGTCTCAAAAACATCAGCAACGATTGCCACCGCCTTTCCAGCCAGCGAGGTGATTGGCTGCCCTATTCAATCCCGAGCCTGGAGCACACAGTCGATGATGAGGCGCTGGGAGGAATCCCCTCATCACAACCAGATCCTCTTTCAGCGTCCCAACAGAAGCAACATTGGATGCTCCGTGAAGTCCCGTGGAGGGTTTGTCGCATCGATTTGCACCCTCTGGACTCCTTACAATTAAATTCATCGATCGCAACCGTATTGCGCCCTAAAATGAATTCGCAAAGAACATATACCTTCAACACGATGATACAAACCTAAACATCAAAAGCGCAACGAAACATAGCGACGTCATCATTCAATTAAACAAAGCCGATGAGAAAAATCGGAACTCAAGCCAACAAGTAGTGAATACCGACCAGGTAGGAATAGTCTCAATGAATCAATTCATTAATCTATCGCCAAAGTTCAACATTTTAAATTCCCAGCATTCGCAATTGACGCGAAATGCAATGGAGCCATGGGAGCAGGCACGGGACCATCCTCAAGACACGCATCTAAGCAAGGCATCCCCAAAACGAGCAATGCGCCCACGCCAGCGCAGGCCAAACATCCAAACAAACGAGAGGTCAACTTCGCCACATTCGGCAATAGCTTTCCCAAAAAAACGCGACGAGCCCAAAGGGAACAGCCAGGAATCCACTGGTCTAGCAGCTGGAGATTAAGATCAATGAATTTAAGCGTAGAGATATTTAGCGAAGTTCAATAAGACCGGGAATGAACGCGTTTACAACGAAAACTCAATGAAGTTGAGTGAAATCAGCGCAGCAAAAGTGACTCCATCATGATTTACGAAACACGTCGCAACAGTGCAGCTCGAGCTTCCATTTAGATTTTTTGGAGCGTTAATCGCGGGCCCTGCCCTAAAGATTATGTCTCGAACATTCAAAGAGGCTGCATTGCTTGGCGGGACTTTCCTCTGCGGACTTGGCGCCCTTGAGTTGGCACTTCGCTTCAGTGGCTACTGAGGTGAAGTCCGTCCAGCGAGCGGATAATGTCCGACACCTGATCACCATTAACCCAATAAAGACAGCCGTCTTCAACGTTGGCCACCTGGCACATAGGGCTTCTCCCTGAATCTCTGTCGCCTGCCTCACAGAAGACAACCTGACCCATCCACCAATCCCCTGGGGCCCTTAATCCAACTTGAAACTGCGCTTGCACGATCACAAAGTCGCCAGCACAGACACGCCTTGACCTTGAAGCCACTGCGCTGAGCGGGGGAACAGGAGCAAGAAACAGAGGATCAAGACTCACTAGTACTTCTGAACTGCCAAGCAGGTTCTAGGCCACCTGGAGCGACCGGTCAAGCCCGCTTGGCGCACCGACTGGCTTCACGTTTCGCAACAAAGATGCTTAAAGTAACTTCAACAGCTGGATGTCTATGTCTACTCAAGACCTCTTAGTGCTTGTCGTCAGCTTCGGCGCAGCCTGCTTCGCTCTCAACATCTACAAGATCAACCAGACCGCACGCTGAGCAAAGACCAGTTCCAGTTGAAAGCGTTGAGCCTAAAGTTCAATTTTGGCTGCATATTTTTTACGTTGTTATACTTTTATATTGTATTCACTTAGAGAGATGGAAAGTTACGGTTCAGCCTTTGATCCAATGAATTGGCTCAAAGCAATCAATCATTGTGTGCCTAGTTTGACGTTACAAGCGGGAGAAAGGGTGCTGACTGAAGTCGTTTCCATCAATAATTTTTTTACCGATTGCCAGTTACCATTAACCATATTGCAATATCCATTGACTGTACCTGCAGAATTACATGCATTAATTCGCTCGGATGTTTTGTTAAATGAATCCGAGTCTGATGAAGTAATGCACGCTATCTTACCTTCCAAGAGTGAAGCGTTGTCATTGTTAGAACAAGTTAATCTTATTCCCGCTGTTGCTGCTGATTATTGGTCGATGCAGTCCACTAATGTATTAAATCAGTGTGACTACCCACGCTTGAATCAGTCATCAACATTGCAGCAGGAAAAGATTGTGACTGACTTAGATCGTTTTCACCGCAACATGACGTTAGAAGGTGTGCCTAGTGATGAGTTTATTTATATGTTGAACGGTAGTGTGCATTTTTATTTTTTTACGGCTCGTGGCGTGGTGCATCTGGATGTCACAGCGGCTGATGGTGCGGGTTGGTTACTGGTTTACAAAGGCAGTATTCCGCATGGCGGCATGTTTTCTCCGAATACAAAACAGCTAGCATTAATTGCAGGGCCTAGAGAGTGGAAAATGCAGTTTTACAGTTTAGACGAGTTGCAATCTGAGACATAATATCGCGGGTAGTTTTTAGCCAATTTTTGATGGGTTTACAATTTGCAGATCACCAAGGCATTCATGCGTTGCTATCAGTGGTGAAAATCATGCCGGCTTCTGAACATCCAAGTGATTAATGATTAAAGGGTGGCCATGGGTCATGACAAACAAAGTCAATAGAATTGATCTTCCTGGCGATTGGAGCATCAATACTATACTGATGATCCCTCTTCTCAGCAGTTAATTTCAATTTCTACTTGCCATAAAACTCTTGATGTTCCCCTCTTGACATCATTTTTTTAAAATCCTAAGTTTTCTTCCTCAATGATTGGTTGGCTGATCCAATCCTTTTCGGTCGTATAGATCAAGCTCGATTTCTCATGCTCCATCGTTCTGATGAAATCAGTGGCTTTCTGACGCTTGGAGGTCAAATCATCATTGTGGAGATGAATCCAGTTTGCCCATTGCTGGCGCATAAGATTGCGCTCTTGAATAACAGTGTTCGAGCGTCTCCAGACCAACCACCTGACCAACGGCAGCACAATTAGTAAGAGGGAATAGATGATTCCAAATGTGGCAATGCCCACCAGCGATGCCGACACTGGAAGACTCCAATTGAGTAACAGCAAAGACATTCCCAGCAGGATCACAACCAAAACTCCGTAGGCCCGACGCTGCCACTGATTGGCATGAGTGAAAGGAATCCGTCGTTCCCGTAGTGGCAATGAAACACCCTTGGCCTTTGAGCGCTCCTCAATGGAGCTGTCAGCAGAGGAAAAATCTTCCGCTGCTCCTTCATAGAGAGATGGAAAGCAATAGAGCAAATCGCCTTGATCCGTGACCTGGGGCTGGCCATCAAAATGCAGCAAAACCGGCAACATGCCCTGGTCGGCGCGTTCCGAAGCCACCAGTGACTCATGGGGCTGCAATTCAGAGAGCTTTAATTCAGAAGGATTTAATTCAGAGCGTTGTGAACGAGACGGTAGTGATCCCAAATCCAACAGGGGTGCCAGGTCTTCAGCAATCACAACCCCACCACGGTGTCGCAAGAAGCTTCCGATGCGTTGCCATCTTTTCTGGTCGAGATCTTGGTTAGGATCTCCATCGCCAAATAAAATGGAATACACCGATTCCAAAAACGCAACACGATTAGGTGGCGACTGATCCTTACCGGAAGGGAAGCGACCTGGAGAGCCAATCCAGAACTGATCAGTGAGCACCGCTACAACAATGCGGAGGATGAGCTCTAGTCCTCCACCGACAAACGACATCAGCGCGTTGGCGGCGTCATCTTCGGCCTTCAACAAAGCCAAGCCCATAAGGAGCACAAGCAGGCTGATCAAAACAACCATCACAACGAGCACGACCCCGAAGCTGCAGCGAATGATCCGGAACAGCAGCGACCAAACACGGCGCAAACAGGCATGAAGACGCAGACGCCAAGATCGTGCCAACAGGAAACGGCGCAGCTGAGAACGGAAGACATACGTGACGTTTCCATCCTTTGAGACTCGCAGCTGAGCACCACTGGCCACAGCTAACGCGAGCAGCCTTGGCTCAACGATGTTCAAAGGCAAGCCAGTTGCGATGGCAGCATCTGCGGTTGTCCACGCACCGCCCTGAACCCCCAACAACGTCAACAGCGCATCGTCCGTGTTCGATCGTCCTCTCAACGTGCCGCACCGTCATGGTCAGCAAGCATCTTTGGAGGCTGAGCCTGCAGGGATAGTGGTTTCAATGGGGGCCAGCACAAATCTTCTAAGCGCCAAGCGTGCAACTGATACCCTCCATCACCGGGTGTTGCCGTCGCGCAAAGCTCCTGATCCGATCGATATAAGGGATCCCCAAGCAAAGGACAACCAATTTGAGCGAGATGAATGCGGATCTGATGGGGTCGGCCCGTTCGAATCAGCACTTCTAGAAGGTCTCCAGCGTCGCGTCGCTCCCTCAATCGCAAGACAGATTGTGCCGACAAGCGCTTACGCAATGGCACAGGTGTCTTTGGCTCTGGTCCCCAAACCCAACCGAGCCAAGGATGCCGACGCTCCACAACATCGGTTGTGACTTCAAGGGTGTGACCGTGTTGAAGGCTCTCCACGCGAGGCGTCCAAGCCAGGTACGTTTTGCGGCAACCACCTTCGGGTCGAAATTGATTCGACAACGCTGCTCGCGTTTCAGGTCTTCGCGCGCACACTTGCAGGCCAGAGGTAAAGCGCCCGAGGCGATGAATAGGCTTCGGAACCAAAGCCTCTCCCAGACAGTGACTTCGTCGCTCCAATAATGCCATCAAGGTGTGATTCAGGAAGCCGCCACCTGGCATCACTGGCAACCCTGAGGGCTTATTAACAACCAGCACATCGCCGTCATCATGAAGGGTGTCCCACTGATCGGGAATTGCTGCTTCAAGCCAGGGTGGACGATGCCAATGGATGACATCTCCCGCAGCGAGAACCCTATCCGAATGAAGGACCTCACCATTGCAGCTCAACTCAGCTGCCGCTAATCGCTGCAGCCAAGTTGTCAAAGACGAGTGGCGATAACGCTCTGCCATCACCACACTCAAAAGCCTGCCATTTTCGGCAGCCCTGGCCCGATCGGAATAGATCCAGCCGTTATTCAACGCCGCCGGCCGCCACTTCGCCGGAGCAGCGATCAATGCACTAAATGATGTTGAAGGGCGTATCGCACCAGCTCCGTGCGACTGGAGGTTTCCGTCTTAATAAATAAACGGCTCACGTACTTCTCCACATTGCGAATCGAGGTCTCGAGCTGTCGGGCGATCTCTTTGTTCATGAGCCCCTCAGCCACGAGCTGCAAGACACTGGCCTCGCGAGGCGTGAAGCTGTGTTGTACGGGATCCTGATTAGGTAAAGCATCCGCCTGAGCCAGAAGCGATCGAATCTCCGTGATCTGCTTGGCCATCTGGCCCATATCGGTATCAGCAAACCGCGCCGCTTCCTGCAAAAGCCGCTGCTGACGCTGCGCGACATTTCTGACCCTGGCGACGAGTTCGTCTGGATCAAACGGTTTAGGGATGTAGTCATCAACTCCTGCAAGGTATCCCTGGGTGCGATCCGCAGTCATGCCTTTGGCAGTCAGGAAGATCACTGGCGTTCCACCAAGCCGCTCGTCTGCCCGCAGCTTGCGCAGCAAGCCATAGCCATCAAGTCTGGGCATCATCACGTCGCTAATCACCAGATCAGGAAGCATCTGCTGGGCCTTGCTGAAGCCCTCTTCACCATCCTCAGCCGTTGTGACATCAAATCCCTCATCCTCTAAGTAGGCCTGAACAGCAGTCCGCAATCCTGGCTCGTCATCAACGAGGAGCAACCTGGGTGTCGGGTCCTCGATGGGGGTGTCCGTCATTGGCCTGACGCATCTGTGCGGAATCTAGAGGCGTTATGGACTTGGCAACCGCAAAATCTCTTGTGATTCCACCTGCAGAGTCGAAAAGCCCAGCTCTTTCGCCTTTGCATTCAATAACGAAGGATCATCAACAGCAATCCCTGGCTGGCATGCAGCCCACCACACCAAATGGTGCTCCCGATTAGCCGAGGTCAAAGGACCGCCAGGATTGAGACGATTCAGATAGATCGCTGTCTCATCTCGCGTGACACGCATGGGCTCGTTCCGACTGCAATTCACTGATTCCGTAGGGATGATCAGATTGTCGGGAGATTCTCTCCAAAGCTTGTACCGCCTTAAATCAGGATCAGCCGGATCGGCCTGAATAGCAAAAATGCCAAGGGTGTATGTACCTCCCACTTCACGCCGATCCAGCACAACCAGATCTGAGGGGCGCGACGCCCGCATCCGTTCAAGGACCTTCTGTCGCACAGATGTCTCTGCCACGCCAGGCTGAAGCACACCGATCGCGAGGCAACCAAGACAGGTCAACCCAACAGCCGCACGCATCACATCGGACTACAGACTTCCACCATGCTGCCAAGCTCTAACGCCGTTGCGCCTCAAGTGGCCCCTATCGCCCTCGACCATCAAGCCACCACGCCATGTCATCCGGATGTTGTGACCGCGATGTTGCCCTGGTGGAGCGAGCAGTGGGGTAATCCTTCCAGCCGGCAACACCGACTGGGCCTGACGGCTGCAGCCGCCGTACAGCTTGCCCGCGAACAATTAAGTCATTGCCTTGGCTGCCAAGCCGATCAGCTGATCTTCACCAGCGGAGCAACAGAAGCCAACAACATCGCCCTGCTCGGACACGCGCGTGCCATCGCCAATCAACGAGGAGGACCTGGGCATCTGATCAGCATGCTCACGGAACATCATGCCGTTCTCGACCCCCTGCAGCAGCTGCAGCGAGAAGGCTTTCGAATCACACTGCTAGCGCCGGAGCCGGATGGTCGCCTTGACCCCCAAAAGCTTGAGGCCACGATCACTGAAGACACTCAGTTGATCAGCGTGATGTTGGCCAACAATGAAATCGGTGTCATTCAGCCACTCCCGGAGCTCGCGGCGATCTGCAGAGCCCAGGGAGTGACCCTACACAGCGATGCCGCTCAGGCCTTCGGCCACATCTCTCTGAATACTCAACAGCTTGGGGCAGATCTACTCAGCCTGAGTGCCCACAAGATGAACGGACCGAAAGGGATCGGTGCCCTGATCTGTAGCCCGGATCTATCAATACAGCCTCTGCAGTGGGGCGGTAGCCAAGAACGGGGCTTAAGACCTGGCACCCTGCCGGTGCCCCTGATCATGGGATTTGCCAAAGCGGCAGAGCTGGCAATGAAAGACCTCAACAGCCGCAGCCAGAGGCTGCGGGCCTTGCGCGACCGGCTATGGCAAGAATTGAAAGCAAAGCACCCAGTATTGATTCTCAACGGAAGTGCCACGGCTCGACTTCCCCATAACCTCAACATCACCGTTCCTGCTGTGTCAGGAAGCAAACTGCACAAAGCACTCCGTTCCCATGTGTCCTGCAGCAGTGGATCAGCCTGCAGCAGGGGCGAACCTTCCCACGTGCTGAAGGCTTTAGGACGGAGTCATCAAGAAGCTGAAGCATCCCTGCGCCTGAGCCTGGGGCGCAACACCTCTGACAACGACATCGACAGTGCTATTCAGGCCATTAACAAAGTCATCCACGAATTGCGTCATAAAGCATGAAATAAATGGTATTCCTCGCTACTTTCCGCCCAAGCCTATTGATTCAACACAGGTAATGAGCGAACCCACGGGAAGCAGCCAACTGCATGTCTTGCAAGCTGTCGAGGACGGCTGGAAAGCCTTCGCCAAAGCCCCCTGGACCTTTCTCCTTTTCCAGGCACTGGTGGCAGTGATTGCCCTGCCCTTTGCCGCACTCGCAGGCCTCAGCGGTGCGCGTTTAGCAGCCGTGGAAGGGATTCCTGAAATTCACCCTGTCGGAGCAGGTTTCCTTCTGGTTGTTGGCTTGATCGGTTACATCATCGTTGTGCTTTGGGGTGTGGTCGGCCTTGTACGCGGCGCCTGGACCAGCCTGGAAGGACACAAACCCAGTTTCCGAACGTTTGCCCGTTGGGATGGCGATGCAGCTGGACGACTCTTCATCAGGGGCATTTGCTTCGCCATCGTGTTGTTCATCATCGGAGCGATCTGCTCTCTGGTCGGATTTGGTCTCGGCCAAATCAATCAAGCGCTCATCTTGATCCCGGCAATTGTCGCTCTTGTCCTCTTTATCTACCTGAGCATCAATCAAAAGTTCCTTCCTTTTGTTGCTCTGCTTGAAAAGAACGCCCCCTTTGAAGCCATTCAGCGTGGGCGAGCTGTCGTGGATCCCTCCTGGTGGATGGTGGTGTGGTTCTTCATTGTTGAAGCTGTGATCAACGCCATCGCAGCAGGCTTCCAGTACGCCGGATTGTTCGTGGTCGTTCCCTTCTTGGTTTGCATCTCAACAGCGGCCTATCGACAGTTGTTCGGCTGCGAAGACCAAACAGCCTTACTGAGCGAGAACTAAAGAACTAAGTCCAACAAAGGCTGCTACACCAAGCAAAGCCAACACAAGTTGGGCCAGACGACTGACAAGAAGTCCGGCCACAACAGCTAAACCAACGACAGACCCTTGGCGCAACGCCTCAAGCCACCCCAAACTCCGGGGTGGCTTTGTTGTGACCCAGGTCTCAACGACCAGTGCTCCCAGCCAGGGACCAAACAAGGCCCCAAGCAATGGTCCCCCAAAAGGGAGTGCTGGTAAAAGGCCCAATATCCCGAAGAGAAGCCCAACACCGGCCCCCAGCGCAGACCAGCGACTGGCCTTTAGACGCACCGATGCCAGACCCAAAGCCAAAAGATCGGCTGCGAGACCAAGACCAAACAACACCAAGGCCACAACAAGCTCAGGCCAGGCTTCTGCCCAACCAACAGTCATCATCCAAATCAAGGCGCCCGCCGGAAGCCAAATCAGGCCCGGCAAAAGGGGCAACAACGTGCCAGGAATCGCCAGGACCTGCACGCACAAGGCGATCCACCACAACCAGTCTGGATTCCAATCAATCGTCATTGTTCAGACCTCGAATCCTGAACACAACGACGAGCAATCCGCAGTTTTGCGCTGCGACTGCGCGGATTATCTGACTGCTCGTGCTCTGAGGCCATCAGCGGTTTACGCGTGAGCCGCTCCATCCGCTCATCGTGGAGAAAGGCAGTTTTCACTCTGCGATCCTCCAAGGAATGAAAACTGATAATCGCCAGCAGGCCTCCTGGCTTCAGCCACCCAGGGGCGCGCTGGAGCAATCGATCCAGCGCGCCCAGCTCATCGTTCACTGCAATTCGCAGGGCCTGAAAGGTGCGAGTAGCGGGATGGATGCGTGCACGCCGCGCTTTGGGGGGATAACAACCAGCCACGGCATAGGCCAAAGCTGCCGTGCCGGTATAGGCCCCCTGGACTTCCAAATCAGCCTTAATCCGCCTAGCAATCCTGCGTGAAAAGCGTTCCTCGCCAAAGCTGTAAATCAAGTCAGCCAAGGCATTGACGTCCAACCGCTCAATCATCTCTGCGGCCGTTTCACCTCCAGCGGCAGGGTTCATGCGCATGTCTAGGGGACCATCCAAACGGAAACTGAATCCTCTAGACGCCACATCTAATTGAGGACTGCTCACTCCCAGATCTGCCAACACCAGTGAAACCGGTTCGACCGGTTCAAACGCAGCAAAGTTGATCGGCACGATCTGCACACGCTCAAGAAAGGGTTCCAGCCTTGAAGCTGCCGCTGCCCTTGCCGTGGAGTCCTGATCCAGGCCGATCAAACGGATGCCAGCAAAGCGTTCCAGAATGAGTTTGCTATGCCCACCGCCTCCGAGAGTGGCATCAATGACAGCGTTGTTCTCCCATAGGACCTTGGGCTGCTGAACCAGCACCTCCATCAGCGTTTCAGCCAACACAGGCACGTGGCTGAACGCCAGATCAGATGGCTGAGAGTGATCGGACATCGGTTCTTCCTAAGATCCTGATAACGCAATGAACCTCGGCTCACCATGACGCAGCTGGAAACGCGCACAGAGCCGATGGTGATCAACTTCGGTCCCCATCACCCCTCAATGCATGGAGTGCTGCGGCTCGTCGTGACTTTGGACGGTGAAGACGTTGTGGATTGCGAGCCTGTCATCGGCTATCTCCACCGCGGCATGGAGAAGATCGCCGAGAATCGCACCAACGTGATGTATGTGCCCTATGTCAGCCGCATGGACTACGCGGCCGGCATGTTCTACGAGGCCATCGTGGTGAACGCACCAGAACGTCTGGCCGACATTCCTGTCCCCAAAAGGGCCAGCTACATCAGGGTCTTGATGCTGGAGCTCAATCGGATCGCCAATCACCTGCTTTGGCTTGGCCCCTTCCTCGCTGATGTGGGTGCCCAAACTCCATTCTTTTACATCTTTCGTGAACGGGAGATGATTTACGACCTATGGGAGGCAGCCACGGGTCAGCGACTGATTAACAACAATTATTTCCGTATCGGTGGTGTTGCCGCCGATCTGCCCTGGGGCTGGCTGGAAAAATGTCGGGACTTCTGCGACTGGTTTGGTCCAAAGATCGATGAATATGAAAAATTAATCACGAATAATCCGATTTTCCGTCGCCGGATTGAAGGTCTTGGCGTTATTGGCAAAGACGAAGCGATCAACTGGAGCTTGTCAGGACCGATGTTGCGTGCCTCAGGTGTGCCATGGGATCTCCGTAAAGTGGATCACTACGAGTGCTATGACGATTTCGATTGGAATGTGGTCTTTGAAAAGGAGGGAGACTGCTTCGCCCGCTATCGCGTGCGCATCGGAGAGATGCGTCAATCGCTGAAAATCCTCCGCCAAGCCTGCGACATGATCCCCGGAGGGCCAACAGAAAATCTCGAAGCCACACGCATGACCGAGGGCAAAGACAGCTCCCTTGCTGGTTTCGACTACCAATATGTGGCCAAAAAAGTAGCGCCGACCTTCAAGATTCCCAACGGGGAGTTGTACACCCGCCTTGAATCAGGGAAAGGGGAAATTGGAGTGTTCATCCAAGGCAACAATGATGTCACTCCATGGCGATTCAAGATCAGGGCCGCAGACAGCAACAATCTGCAGATCCTTCCTCACATCCTCAAGGGACACAAAGTCGCCGACATCATGGCGATCTTGGGATCCATTGACGTGATCATGGGGTCCGTCGATCGCTAAACGATCTGAACCACATTGTGCGCCAACTTCGCCGGTCAGGGTTCTTCATCCCAACTGCTCTGACCGCTGTTCTCTGGTTCAAAGGACGCTATCCACAAGTCCCTGGCTGGGGCTGCCCTTTTCGAGCCCTTACAGGGATTCCCGGTCCGGGGTGTTACCTGACGAGAGCAACCTCAGCCGCTCTCACCGGTGACTTTCAACTTGCCTTGGACTTCCATCTGTTTGGACCAATCGTGGCGGCAGCGTTGCTTGGATGGAGCCTCATGGCTCTTCACAAGCGACGGTTCATCCCAGTGCGTGTCGCTCTTGCACCGATGAGCATCATCACCTCAGCCTTCGTTCTGTATTGGCTGCTTCGGCTGGTGCTCAGCTATGGCTTTGGAGTCGTTGGTTCGCCAGGCTTTCCAGCAACAGGCTGAGCCCATCCACTGCGCTTCTCCGTCGCCGTTCCCATCACCGTGCCATCCTCCGACCACTGGCTTCAGCTCCAACGAAACGTCCGCTTTGGGGAGACCGATGCCGCCGGCGTCATGCATTTTTACCAGCTATTTCGCTGGTGCCACGAAGCCTGGGAAGAGAGCCTCGCGCGTTATGGCATCGCCGCGGCCGCCATCTTCCCAGGCTGTCGAGATCTCTGTCAGATGCCAACCGTGGCCCTACCAGTGGTGCATTGCGAAGCCGATTTCCAACGGCCAGTGCATGGCGGCGATGACCTGCGGATCCTTCTAGAACCGCAACGGCTCAACCCGGGCTGTTTCGAGGTGAAGTACCGCTTTCAGCTTGAGGGTATGGATGTTGCTCGTGGTCTGATTCGGCACCTAGCCATCGAGTCTGAAAGTCGCAAAAGGTGCGCCTTACCGGAACCCATCGATCTCTGGCTGGAAGCTTCAACCGTAGGGAGACTCGAAGCGATCTAATCGCAACGTCGTTGCGAAGACACAACAGTGATCGCCCACACCAATCCAGCAACCTGGAGCGGCAGCATGCAAGCCGCAATCACCAAAGGGTGAAAGCCGTGATGCGCATGAGTGGATAAGGCTGTTCCACTGACGCCAGCTGCCATCGCGAGCAGCAAGGTGGTCGCTGATGGCCAAACACGGGGCATTGCCATCAGAACCAAGCCTTTTGCTGCTCGAGATACATCTCCCGGAATTCGTCTGTGGATTTCGTGAGATAGATGATGCCTTCAATCATTCCAATGACTGACATCACACCAGTCGCGATCCCACAGGTCACAACACCACCCGCCAAACTCACCACCAACATGATGATTCCGGCGTTGTTGTACCCCAACACAAACTTGTGAATTCCGAATGAGCCCAAAAAAATGCCCAACAGACCTGCTGCCAGCTTTTTGTTGCTGATTTCAGTTTCCGACAGCACGGTCATGGACCTAGCGCAGACGACTTGATTCTTGCGACTCCAACCATGCCTGCCAACGGCCCCGTTCCCATTTGCCCTCCAACGAAGGTTCAAGAACCGCGCATTCGAGCCATTGCATCGGCTGCTCGGCTGGAAGCCAGCCTGAGGTCATCGAGCGCAGGGAGGCGTGCAGCGAAGCCCAGCCCACGGACTCGATCCAGCCATCACGGCAACGCACCAACGCCACCAAACGCTGCCCCCATTCCTGACTGGCAACCGGCAGCAGCAGCACCGCTTCCAACGGCAGTCCCTGCTCCTGGGCTTGATGCAGCAGGCGTTGGCTGAGCTGCTCAGGAAACACCGTTTCACCTCCGGAATGGATGGCACCATCGATCCGGCCTTGTATCTGCACTTTTAGAGCCCCATCTCCTGCGGTGATCAAAGCGGCAGCATCTCCGCTGCACCACCAACCCTCGGAATCCACAAGAGGGTCCAGCCGCCCATCAAGCCAGCGCGCGAGCGCCAAACGCCGCGTCTTCACCCTCAACACACCATCCCGATCCAGGCGCAGCTCCACATCATCGAGAGGTACACCACATCCCAGCTCCCCCTGAAGAAAACGATCGGGCGCCTGCGCCACCACCATCGCAGCTGTTTCCGTAGATCCATAACAAGGAGCAAGGCGAATCCCCAACTCGCGAGCACGCTCAGCCAGGGGGGCAGGAAGCCCGGCTCCTCCCACCCAAACCAGCGCCAAATGCCGCAACCACGACACCCCCTCAGGGTGATCCAGCAACCGTTTGAGCTGTGTGGGCACTAAAGACACCACAGCCGGTTTCTGGCCCCAACGTGGTAAGTCCAAACAGGTTGCCAGCAAGGACGGCGGATTTTTCATCAATGGCGGAGGAAGCGACACGTGCTGCGCGCCCCAAAGGCGACCGCGCCACCAGGGCATCAGGCCACTGATGTGATGAAGCGGCAGGGGGTTGAGCAAGATCAACCCCTCGGGGCTGAGCCCAATCCCCTCCAGCCACCGACCACACGCTGCAGCAGAGCGATCCAAGTGGGTCCAGGGCTGGAGGCACAAGCTGCGCCCCCCCTGGCTGCCACCACTGGCTAACACCACACCACCACCGAGCGGCCAATCAAAGGCAGAGCTTGAAGGGTCGTCATCGGCTTGACCCCCACCAGCCTGAACCGCTTGTAGGTGCACCCAAGCCCCCGCCTCCACCGCTTGCTGCAAGGCAGCGAAGGTCTCGCTGGCTCCCCCGGGCTGCACCACCAATGGCACCAGTGCCTGGACGTCGGCGCTCACCCGCTCACCTCAGCTGCGGCCCAGACCTCTGCCGGATCGGAACTGAACAACGGACCCTCCGGACACCAACCGGGAGCCAGCCCAGGGGACGCTGGCGTTGGCCCTTGGGCCTGCAGGGCCGCCAGGTGAGACAACCAGCGACCCCCAATACCGGTTTCAAAGGCCGTGCTCAGCATCAAGCGAGGCACACCACGAGATAGCTTCCGCAGAAGGGGCCTTGGATCTCCCTCCAAAAGCGGACGACGGACCTGCCAGCTCTGCCACTGATCACGCCAGGCGGGATAAGCCTGCAGGGACTCATCAAGAGCCACCGGCACCACCGCAGCAATGGCCTTCAGGCCCTCCAGATCAGACGCAGCAAGCGGTTGCTCGAACCACTCGAGGCGTGGGTCCTCACGCAGCCTCTCCACCCAGCGCCAGGCCTGGGGGCGGTCCCAGCCAGCATTGGCATCGAGCCGCAACCGTGCTGAAGCAGGAAGTTGGTCAAGCAAAACCTTGAGCAGCCACCACTCCTCCTCGGGGTCGCATGCCGCCACCTTCCATTTAAGCGTGAACGGCAGGCTGAAAGGAACGTTGGAAGCAACCCTAGAAGGAACACAGGCCAGAAGGCGATCGAGTGCATCCAGCATCCTTTCTCCTGCAGGCAATAAATGAGCCGACGCTGGGGCCTGGAGCCATCCGCCGCAGGAGGCACTCCCCAACTCTCCGGCGAGCTCCGCCAAGGCCGCACCAATTGCAAAGGCCAACGCTGCCGGTACCTTCCCCAGCAACCGTTCAAGGCTGAAGGCATTCCAGAGAGCCCCAGGCTCCATCATCCGAACCAGGGCAGCCTGGCAGGCCTCAAACTGCTCAGCCGTCAGTGGCGACACCTCACCCCATCCGAGATGACCGGCCGGATCCTGCAATCTCAACAACCAGCCACGGCGCTGCTGCAGCACCCCGGCGGCGGTCTGCAGTGGTCGCGTGAGGTGGAACGCATAGGGCTTGATCTTGAGGCAGAGATCCATGCGTTTCAGCTCAATACGGACCCAAGCGCCAATCCAGCACTTAAACCAAGACCGTTTAAAGCCTGAAAACGAAGCGCCAAAAATTTGCTCCCGGCAATTCGATCCGGTTCAGCGTGGTGATCGCGCAGCAAACGAATCAACGTTGATGCAGCCGGTAGTCCAATCACGCTGAACAAGGCTGTCAGCGGCCAATCCCCATGCAGCACAGGCACCCATTCCAATGCAAGGGTGCCGGCCACAAACCAAGGCACCATGGCCGCAGCTTTAGCCGTACCCATCCGCACCACAGGGGAGATTTTTCCGTGGGCCGCATCCTCCTCCACCTGATGAAAATGAGAGCAGAACAACACCAGAGACGTGGCAATTGCTGGGCCTGAGCCAAGCATCAGGGCGAGCTGCCAAGGCACAACAGTTTGATGAGCAGGAGCCAACACCAGCAACGCCGCTGCGGTAGCAAACGGCCCAAACGCCAGCCAGCAAAGAGGCTCCCCCAATCCCCGATATCCCAAGCGGAAGGGTGGACCTTGATACAGGTATCCCAGCCCACAACTCACGAGCACCAGAGGAAGCACAGCGAACGAACTGCGCAACGCGAGCGTCAACATCAAGGCCAGGCCTAAAAACAACGCAAGACAGGCCCAACGACTGACAGACCGGCGTTGACCCACCAGCGTCACGATCGAATGCGGTTTGCCGGCCTTATCAACACCTGTTTCTGCGTCAAACACGTCATTGCTGAGGTTCTCCCAAAGAAGAAGCAGCACCGCCGCGAGCAAAAACCCCAAGAAATGATCCCAACGCACCGAGGCCTGGACACCTTGTCGCCAACCGGCAGCTAACACCACAGGCATCACGGCAACCGAATACATCCGCCACTTGATTGCGGCCTTCCAGAGGCGTTGACGATCGGACATGGCGTAACGGGTTGCGACAGCCTGGGGATCTGGCATGGGCTGGATCCAGACACACCGCGACAGGGCTCATACATTTGAGCAGGACGCTGCACGGATTCGCCTGCGCATGACAGCCGCTTTCAAACAACCAACGGCTGCTCAATCTTTCGGCACTCTGCTCGACAGGGCTCAACGCGCCTGGAATCAGCGTGCAGTCGAGGAGGGCACCTTCAGCATCGCCCTGCCGATTGCCCCTCAGGATCCTCTGAAGCAGTTGCCATGTCTGGCGGTCGACAGCTCTTTTCGTTTTTTATGGGACAGCGCTCCAGGCCTCTGCCTCGCTGCGGCCGGTCAATGCCAACACCTTGAGCTAGCAGGGCCACGGCGATTTGAGCTTGCTCAACGGTTCAGCGACACCACCCTGCAACGCTTGATCGATGCCAGCCCTGAAGCACCGTGCCAGGCCCGTTCACGGGTCCTGCTGGCCTTCAGCTTCTTTGAACAAAGCAAGGAACAGCAGGGAAATCTTGACACCGTTCCCTGCTTGCAGGCGCTGCTCCCACGCTGGCAATTGAGTCGGCACGGCTATCAGAGCTGGTTGCGACTCCATGGCCATGCCTCCGATGCAGCCGATGTGCGTGCCCTCACCGAAACGCTTTGGCAGATGACCGAGGCGCTCAATGCAATCTCAACTCTTGACCACCCTGCGGATGCAACGATTCTGGGAACGCCTGTGGGCTGCTGGGAAGAGCGCTACCAACCAGCCCTCGAGCAAGGGCTGAAATTAGTGAACGATGGAGCGCTGCACAAACTGGTGCTGGCAGTGCGTCAGTCGATCGAACTCACCACACCTCTCTCTCCCTTACCTCTGTTGCGGCGGCTGCGGCATCAGCAGACGGGCAGCTGCCGTTTCCTCTGGCAACGAGGAAGCAACGATGCTTTTTTTGGGGCCTCTCCTGAGCGTCTGCTCAGCATGCGTAACGGGCGCTTGCGCAGTGATGCCCTGGCCGGGACTGCAGGACGAGGGGAAGGCGGCGACACTCTGATGAAATCGCGCAAGGACCGTCATGAGCATGAACTGGTGGTCAAGGCGATTAGCGACAGCCTTGGCGAAAAGGGACTCACCCCCCAAAGGCCTCGGCGTCCCCAGCTGGCACGACATGGCCATCTGATCCACCTGCATACCCCTATTTGTGCCGATGCCACAGGGCATCAAGCCCTTGCACTCGCAGCAGCACTCCATCCAACTCCTGCAGTCGCAGGCCTGCCGCGACGCGAGGCCATGCATTGGCTGCAAACGCTTGAACCGTTCGAAAGAGGTGGTTATGCAGCGCCCATCGGTTGGATCGACCAAGCAGGAGATGCGGAATTGCGGGTTGCAATCCGCTGCGGACACCTGCGTGGACACCAACTCGAGCTCACCGCCGGTGCAGGGTTGGTACAAGGATCGATTGCGGATCGAGAACTCCAGGAGGTCAGTCAAAAACTGGCCGTACTCGCCGACCAGCTTGATCTGTACTCAGGGAGCCTGAAGCGAGCGCAATCTCCACTCCATCGATGACTGCTTGAGCGCATCACCAAAGGGTTCCGCTCGACCACCAATATGTTTTTGAAGGAAAGCCTCCACCAATGCAATCATCGCAATGGTGTTAAGCGGATTAGTGAAGAAATGGCCCTCATCAGGAAAAACGATGAAGTCAATTGGTAGTTTCCGAGCCTCCATTGCAGCCCCAATCGCTTCACTTTCCTGCAGATTGACTCTTGAGTCATTAGCGCCATGAACAAGGAGGAGCGGGCTCTTGATCCGATCGACATGGTTAAGAGGTGAGATCTCATCAAGATCAATCTTTCCAACTCCAATCATTCGTTCAAAAGTGGTGCGAATCGATGCCCAGTAGGGGGGAATTGAGGCCAAAAAAGTATTCAAATTTGAAGGTGCCACAGCCGCCACAGCCGCAGAGAAGAAATCTGAGTCACGGGTCAGGCCAGAGAGTGCGGCATAACCGCCATAAGAGGCACCCATGATCACTAATCGATCAGGGTCAGCGATGCCTTCTGCCACCATCCAATTCGCAGCGTCCACTACGTCGTCTTGCATGCGCCCGTACCACTCGGCTTCACCCGCCAGCAAGTGGGCTTTTCCAAACCCGATAGAGCCGCGATAATTCACGCTCATTGCATGGTAACCACGATTAGCCAGCAGCTGATGCATGGAATTGAAACCCCAAAAATCCCTGGCATGGGGACCGCCATGCACCAACACCACTAAGGGTTGCGGAACTGAGTCTTCAAGCAGAGAACGCGTCAAATAAACAGGCAAGCGCAGGCCATCACGAGCTTGAAGGTCCAGACTCTCCATCGGTGCAAGAACGAAATCATCAAGACCGGGTTGCACAGAAAACAACTGTCTGTGCTCTTGAAGCTCCCTATCCCAAAGCCAATACTGATCACCTTGCAGGTCTGAACCAATAACAACCAGCCAGAATCGACCCTTTAAATCGCTATCAACAATCTTGAACTCGTTATGACCTGAAAGAGTTTCAAGAGCTTTCACATCCGATCTAAGAGACGGATCAAGAACAACATTGCGGCTGCGTAAATCAAACTCCCTCAGCACTCTTGGTTCATTCGTCGCAGGATCAAGGAGAGTTACATCAAGAAGTCCACTTCCCGAACAATGAACCACCTCAGGGGAGCAGTCACTGGGGCATTGACTTAGCTGAGCGCGGCTCCAACGCACCAATCGAGGATGATCATCTCCAGTGCTTAGGATTCCGTAGAGCCACAGACCATCTCGGGTGAACCGAGTCGGCATTGAACACATCGTGTCTTCGAATGAGATGTATAAAAACGGTCGCCAACTTTTATCCCCAGGCAAACGAAGTTCATAAGCACTCCCCCCATCGTCCAAAGGCTTAAAACGCAAAACTGGCTGCCAGGTCCCATCCATCCACTCCACACTCACCTGGCTGCCATCATCAGCAGAGAGATCAAGCAATCTTCGCTCACCACTCTCGAGATTGAGCACATAAAGATCGTGATAACGAGCATCACGATCATTCAGACCAACCACAAGCTCATTTGGAGCTTCTCGGTCTCCCGCCACGAATCTGGCTTGCACTCCTGAATCAGGCGTGAGATCGATGCTTTTTCCAGTCTTTGGATCAATGCGAATCAGGACAGTATTTTCATCACCCTGGGTATCGCGGGTAGAGATCAAATAACGACCATCAGGACTCCAAAAAGCGACCTTTTGCGGACAACTACTGCTTTTGGTCAATAAACGAGGAACGACATCACCATCAAGATCTTTAACCCAAAGGTTTAAAACCCCTTGAAATGGAGCCAAATAAACAATGCTTCGACCATCAGGGCTCAAGGTAACGCCTGTGATCTCAGGATTCCCAAAAAGGACCTCACGTGGAATCAGTTGTTGATTACTTACGGGCTTATTCATCAACTCAACCCTAACAAAAGCCTATGAATGAAGAGAATCTGATCCCTATTTCAAAAACATTACTCAGGTCTTTTGTTGTCAACCACTTCATCTCGATGGAAGAAACGGACCCAATCACATTCAACCTATGAGGACTGAGTGGCGGAGGAGCCACTCAACCGCTCAATCACCATGTCGGCCAACGGCACCTTCATCAGGCGTTCCACCTCACGAATGCCCGTTGGACTGGTGACATTGATTTCACTGAGCATCCCGCCGATCACGTCGATCCCCACAAAGAACAACCCCTCCGAGCGCAACGCCGGAGCCAAGGCCTCACAGATCAAACGTTCGCGCTCCGTGAGCTCCGTGGCTTCGGGATGTCCTCCAACGGCGAGATTACTGCGAAATTCCCCTTCCTTTGGCTTGCGGTTCACAGCTCCCAGTGGTTCTCCATCAACAAGAAGGATGCGCTTATCGCCCTCAGTGACGGCAGGCAGAAAGCGTTGAGCCATCACCGGAAGCGAGCCCTGATCGGTTACAAGTTCAAGCAACGCCCCGAGTCCGGGTGCTGACGCTGAGACGCGCACAACACCTAAACCAGCACGACCCCCGAGGGGCTTGAGCACCACTTCCTCTTGTTCACGCGCAAACGCGAAAAGCTCTGAAATGCGTCCTGACACCAGCGTTGGAGCCATCCAGCGGCTGAAGCGCAAGGCACCAAGCTTTTCATTCCAACCCCGTAGGGAAGCCGGACGGTTCAGGACCAATCCACCCGCTCGCTCTGCCACATCGAGAAGATGAGTGGCATACAGGTAGGCCTCATCAACGGGAGGATCTTTCCGCATCCAAATGGCCCCAAAACGATGCAGCGAGCATCGTGCTGGGTCTCCGATGCTCACCCAGGGATCGGGCTGCACCGGCACAGCGACCACCAAGGGCTCATCTCCCAACGCAATCAAATCTGCAGGCGTGGAAGCCCAGATTTCATGCCCAGCACGCTGCGCCGCCTGCATCAACGCTGCTGTGGAGTCCTTTTGTGGATTAATCCGATCAAGCGGATCCAGTACAAAAAGCTGGCGCATTTTGGATTCAGTCAGAGCGAGCCTGCAAGTAGGGCATCGAGCTTCCCTGCTCGTTCAAGCGAATGAAGTTCATCGCAATCGCCAACATGCTGATCGTCGATGAAGATCTGAGGGACACTGCGTCGTCCATTGCCTCGAGCTGCCATCGCATCACGGGCCTGCTCATCGCCGTCGACTGAATGCTCGGTGTAGTCAACGCCTTTGCGATCCAGCAACTGCTTGGCGCGGATACAAAAAGGGCAGGTGCGCCAGGTGTAGATCTCGACGCTGGGCATGTAGGGCTCATCATGGAATTCGAATCCTATTCAGGGGTGACCACTTCACAGCGATGGCCATCCGCCCCCTGTCAGCCGCGCAGATCCGTAACGCCCTCCAGGTGGGCTTTGCAGGCTTTTTGGCAGGTGGATTATTTCTGTTCGCGGGCTCCAATGCCACACGCATCGATGCCTTCTATCTGGCGTATGGAGTGGCTCGTAGCCTCCTACCCACCCCTGAAGCCTCTCTGAAGGCCGCCCGTGCACGGGTGCTTGGCACGGTGTTCGGCGGCTTGGTTGTCGTACTGCTGATGCAGTCCCTCAATAACTGGCTAGCCGTCGGGATTGGCTATGTGCTGATCAAACTGGTCGGACAACGACTCGGCTTCGATCAGGCCACCCTGATGAATGCCGTGATCATGGCCGTACTGCTGGTGGCCGTTCCTGACTATCAAGCGATGGGTGGGCTGTACGTGCTCTACCGAAGCTTGTGGCACCTGGTGGGTCTGATGATCGGCATGACCGTCGAACGGCTGTTCTGGTTCAAACCGCTGCTGAAGCGATTGCAGCAGAGCGAATGGCATCTGATTCAGCAGCTGCAAGATCTTTTGGATCAGAAACCAGCCCAGCGGCACCAAGAACTCATTCAGGCCTATTCGGCCCATTGCACACTGCGAAGTCTTGTGCTCAGCAGTGATCAATCCCACCAATTGACGACATCTGACTCTCAGGAACGCCAGGAGTGGCTGGAACAGGCGGTGCGTCACGGAGTCGCGCGTCAGCGGGTGCCAGAACAGCTGGAAGCGATCGACGCCGAGAGTTGCCGTGAAGCCCTGCATCAGTTGAAGAGCTGCGGTGGTTCGGCATGACTCCCACTCCCCAGCTGGCCCTGGTCTTGCGAAACGGTCTATTGCTGATGCTGTTTCTGGCCGCGGTGAATCGCGTGGGCCTGCCGGAGGGGTTGTTCCTGGCCCTGGCCATCCTGGTGGTGCTGGAGGCGGATCTCGGCGGCGGCGTCATCGCTGGACGGGAAAGGATGGTGGGCAGCCTGATGGGGCTGCTTTCCGTGGTCATCACGTCAGGGGTATCAGCCCTGATCCCACTGCCGGCCAGGCTGTTTGGCGGGCTTCTCATGGTGCGTCTCTTCAGCTTCAGTGCCGGTCTGAGCAGCGGTTACATCGTGGGCGGCCACGTGGTGGCAGGAAGTCTGCTGCACCATCCGAATGACTGGTGGTATTACGCCTTTTGGCGCACGATGATGACGATTCTGGGAGTGTTCATCGGGGTTCTGCTGTCTCGACATGTGTACAGCCAGCGCACCGTGAGTGCCTGGCGGCTGCGCTGCGATCGCTGGATCCAAGATCTTGCTGAAGGTCTAACCGACCTGCACACACGGCCAGACCATGAACGCCACTACCTCGAGCTGCGTGAACGCCGCAATGCCCTGCGGCGGGGCCTCCCGCAAATGATCGCGGAGCAACGTGTGACCCGCACTCGCCGGGACACGGTGCAATGGGCCCAGCAGATCCTGCACCATGGCAGCTCCGTGATGAGCTGCTGCCGCGATCTCAGCCTGCTGCTGAGACGTGATCAGCAGTTGCCTCCAGAGCTGACCACAACAATCCATGATCTGCAGACGGTGGGACAGCAGCGTTTACATCAGCTCTGTTCCGGCACCCTTCCCCAAGGGTCGGACACCACTCTGGAGGCACTGCAACAGCGACTGCAACGGGCCGTAGAAACCTCTCTGCTGCAACAAGAGGCGGAGACTGGACGCGATGCCAGCCTGGACTCCACAATCGACTCGCGGCAGCGTCACTTGCTGGCAAGTCGGCTGCTGCTTCTCAGCGATGCCCTTGGTCAGCTACCAACGAGTTGGGGACTGCCTTGCGCTGAGATTGCAGACAGATACTGAGACCGCTGCTGATAAGGTCGCGACAACGTTCAACGCATTCCGTTGCTCGACCTCACAGACTTCAAACGCGATCTTTCCGAGCTCACTGACCGCCTGGGCCATGCCCAGGACTGTCTTTGACGTACCTGCACTCAACGCCAGGCAGCAGGATCTCGAACAACTCGCGGCTCAGCCCGATTTTTGGGACGATCAGCAAAACGCCCAGAAGCAGATGCGGCGCCTTGATGAAGTGAAGGCGCAACTGCAGCAACTGGTGGATTGGCGCAGAGCTGTGGACGATGGACAGGCCACTCTCGAGCTCTATGAGTTGGAGCCCGATGAAGACATCCTCAGCGAGGCGCAACAGGGACTCGATCAGCTACGCCTGGGTCTCGATCGCTGGGAGTTGGAGCGCCTTCTCAACGGTGAATACGACAAGGAAGGTGCTGTCTTAAGCATCAACGCCGGAGCCGGAGGCACGGATGCCCAGGACTGGGCCCAGATGCTGTTGCGCATGTACACACGCTGGGCAGAAGACCAAGGCATGCGAGTGAGCGTGGATGAGCTGTCTGAAGGAGAGGAAGCTGGAATCAAAAGCGCCACCATTGAGATCGAAGGTCGCTACGCCTACGGCTACTTACGGAACGAAAAAGGGACGCATCGACTGGTTCGCATCTCGCCATTCAATGCCAACGACAAGCGTCAAACAAGCTTTGCAGGCGTGGAAGTGATGCCCAAACTTGAGCAAGAGATTGAGCTTGATATCCCGGAAAAAGATCTAGAAATCACCACCTCCCGTTCAGGAGGTGCAGGTGGACAGAATGTGAACAAGGTTGAAACGGCGGTGCGGATCCTCCACGTTCCAACCGGTCTTGCTGTGCGCTGCACCCAAGAGCGCTCCCAGCTCCAGAACAAGGAGAAAGCCATGGCCCAGCTCAAGGCAAAGTTACTGGTGATTGCCCAGGAGCAACGGGCGTCGGAAATTGCCGACATCCGCGGAGACATCGTGGAGGCAGCCTGGGGCAATCAGATCCGCAACTACGTCTTCCATCCCTATCAGATGGTCAAAGACCTGCGCACCCAAGAAGAAACGACCGATGTGCAAGGCGTCATGAATGGAGATCTCAACCCGTTCATCCAGGCGCTGCTCCGCGAAGGTGTAGATCGCCCAGGCAGCGACGACGACCACTGACCGAGGTCCCCCATCACGCTCTCCTCATGACACAGGCTTCCGGACACGACAGCAGCAACACCTCCAAGCCCAAACGAGACGATCCAGGAGCACCACCTCCGAGTTTCGTGAAACTGGCCATGCGCAACATGGTGCGCAAGGGTCGTCAGAGCCTGGTTCATTTCGGCCTGACCGCAGCAGGCTTGATTGGTTTCATCCTTCTCGTGGCCTGGATCGGTCGACCGACGCTGCCGCCATCGTGACCGCCTCAGGAGTCCCCGCTGCCATGATCCACCTCGACCTGGCCTTCAACCCAGCGGCGACCGAGCTCCACCATGCTGCTGATAACGAAACCACCCGATCCAGGCTGCAACAGGCCAACGACTGGGAGGACGAGTTGTGCCGTTGGATTGAAGTCTTGCGTCAGGACCCAGCAGGCCACTGTCCCGACATGATCAGGACCTGCAGCTCGATCAGTCTGGGCTTGTCTCTGATCGATGACGCCAGCATCGCCGAACTCAATCGGCGCTGGCGCCAGCAACCCAGCCCTACCGATGTGCTCTCCTTTGCCGCCCTGGAGGGTGATATGCCGATGGGTGCAGGCGAGGACCTTGAGCTGGGGGACATTGTTGTGTCGGTCCCCACGGCCCGTCGCCAGGCTGTTGAGCAGGAGCATGGCCTAGAGAGAGAACTCAGGTGGCTGGTCAGTCACGGGCTTCTACATCTGCTGGGCTGGGATCATCCCGATGAAGTCTCCCTGGCTGCGATGCTGGACAAACAGGAGCGTCTTCTTGAAATGGGCGGTAACGTTCAAGCCTGAGGTGAGATCAACTGTGAATCAGCAGATGAAGTCACTGCTGAACCCTGAGAACGGAGCACCGTTGCCCGAGGAGATCAGTCAGCGCAGCACCCACAAAGCCCACCGTGCCGCCAAACGAGGCGCCTGGCGTATTGCCGGAGATCTGCCCTCCAGCTTCCGCTATGCAGCCCAAGGTCTTGGCTACGGCTTCATTAGCCAAAGGAACTTCCGCATTCACGTTTGCGCTGGAGCGTTGGTCTTAGGGATGGGGCTTTGGCTGCAGCTGCCATCCATCCAGCTGGCGGTGTTGGTGCTGACGGTGGCTGTTGTGCTGGTGCTGGAGCTGCTCAACACCGCCATCGAGGCCGTGGTGGACTTGGCGATCGGCCGCCGTTTCCATCCCCTAGCCAGAATTGCCAAAGATTGTGCTGCAGCGGCGGTGCTTGTCTCCGCGATCAGTTCAATGATGATCGCGCTCCTTTTGATCGTCCCCCCCCTACTCCTGCGCCTGGGCTTCTGAGCATGCTCCTGGTTATCGACAATTACGACAGCTTCACCTTCAACCTGGTGCAGTACCTCGGGGAGCTGGCCAGCCAATTTCCAGTGGCTACCGACGTACGCGTGGAGCGCAACGACGCCCTGACCCTTGAGGAGATTCGCGCCCTCAATCCATCCGCCATCTTGCTTTCACCAGGCCCAGGCGATCCGAATCAAGCCGGGATTTGCCTCGACGTTCTGCGTCAGCTCTCCCCCACCATCCCGACGCTTGGCGTCTGCCTGGGCCATCAATCACTCGCCCAGGCCTACGGAGGGAGAATTGTGAGAGCCAGCGAACTGATGCACGGGAAAACATCGCCTGTTCAGCATCGAGGGGAAGGCGTCTTCGCCGGACTGCCCCAACCCCTCAACGCGACGCGTTATCACAGCCTGATTGCCGAAAGCAAAACGCTTCCCGAGTGTCTCGAGGTCACCGCCTGGCTGGAAGACGGAACGATCATGGGGCTGCGCCATCGCGACTATCCCCATTTGCAGGGAGTGCAGTTCCACCCTGAAAGTGTGCTCACGGAAGCTGGGCACAAGCTGCTTGCCAACTTCCTACGTCAAACAGAGCTCAAGTGACATCACTGCTAACTTCCTGATCCAGAAGTCGATCAACCATGTCGGTGCACCAAAGGGTTCAGAGTTTGTCTCGCACCGTGCTGAGTGGTTCTGCTGTCCTCGCCATTGGTGTTTGGATCCCAGCTCAGGCCGCAGGCGTGAGCATCACCAATTACGGACATAGCGCCCTGCTGATCCGCGGAGGTGGCCAATCCGTCATGGTCAATCCATTTCGAGCCGTGGGTTGCGCCAAGGGACTTGCCGAACCACGGGTGAACGCGACGGTGATCCTCGCCAGTTCGGAACTGCCTGATGAGGGAGCTCGTACTGGGGGTGGCACCTACCTGGTCAAGCCGGGCTCTTACCGCGTCGGTGGCCTCAAAATTGAAGGGTTCGCCGCACCCCATGACCGCCTGGGTGGTCGTCGCTTTGGCCAGTCCACGTTGTGGCGATGGCAACAGGCAGGGCTCAGCTTTGCCCATCTCGGCGGCACGGCCGCCACACTCAGCGGTGAGGACAAAGTGCTGTTAGGGCGACCGGATGTCTTGATCATTGGTGTTGGCGGCGGTGGCAAGGTCTACAACGGTGAGGAAGCCGCCAATGTGGTGCGAGCACTGAACCCCCGCCGGGTGATTCCCGTTCAGTACATCAAGGGTGAGCCACCGGCTGGATGTGACCTCGGCGATGTGCAGCCTTTTTTAGACGCGATGGCGGGTACCAAGGTGCGCAAGGTGGGTCCAAGCCTCAATCTGCCTGCAAACCTTGGCGACACCATGGTGATCGACGTGATGCGCTGAGATCAATCAACACTCATCTCCCCACGCTCGGCATCAGGGCCAACAACGCTGACAACTCGGATCGATCCAGACCTGCGATCAAGGCCAGAAGGAGAAGCACCCTCGCCTTTTGAGGGCTGAGGGTGCCCGCTGGTAACAAACCAAGCTGGGCATGAACCTCACTGGGATGAACGGGGCCACTGCCACAACGACTCGCCCGCAACATCAGTGGCAACACCCCCGTCCAGTTTTTGATGAGCTCACGCTCCGACACAGACAACTGACCAGCCCCTGTGCCAGTCCATACCAGGCCCTGCACTCCTGATTTCAACATCGCCCCAAGCATGCCCAAGGGAGGATCCACACACCCGTAGAGGATGGCCACCTGAGGCCACTCAACCGGCAGTGCCAGCGTTGCAAACGGCACGAATCGAGAGCTTGTTGCCAGCGGAAGATGCACACCGTGATCATCCACCCAGCCGATTGGGCCCGAGCCTGGACTGGCAAACGCGTTCACCCCCAGAGTGGCCACCTTGGTGACCGCCCTGGCGCCATGGATCTTGCCATCCATCACGACCAGCACACCCTGCCCCCTTGCTTGAGGACTGCAAGCCACTTGAACAGCCCTCAACAGATTGAGCGGACCGTCCGCACTGAGGGCTGTCGCAGGCCTCATGGCTCCCACCAACACCACCGGCCGTGGATCCTCAATCAGGAGGTCCAACAACCAGGCGGATTCCTCCATGGTGTTGGTGCCATGCGTGATCACCACTCCCGCCAGCTCCGGGGATGCAGCAAAACCCTCGCGGATCCGTTTCACCAGCTGGTTCCAGTGCTGAAACTGCAGATCAGCGCTGTCCAGATTGGCCAGTTGCTCCACCTGAATCTGGGCCCTTTGCTGCAGCTGCGGCAGCTCCCGGAGCAGGTCCGCCCCAGCCAACACACCCGCGGTGTACTCGTTTAAGGAACTGCTAGTGGCACCACAGCCGGCAATGGTGCCGCCCGTGGCCAGCAGAAGCAGCTTCGGCTTTTGGGGGATCTGGGATTGATCGAACGTCAAGGTTCTGAATCGATCACGCCATAAACCTGCCAAAAACGCTGCATCTGTTCGATGGTGCCGATGCTGACGCGCAGTGACCCATCAATCTGAGGCTTCCCTGCCATGGAACGCACCAAAATGCCCGCTTCCCGCAGCTTCGCTTCCACGAGCTGCACTGAACGACGAGGCCAAACCAGGAGGTAATTCCCCCCATCCACATGGTGAATAACACGCTCACGCGTCAGCTGAGCCAGGATCCAGGCACGGGCCCGGATCACCTCAGCGACATAGGCATCCGTGTAGGGCTGGTCGGCCAGGGCCGCCATCGCCGCGGTCACCGCCAGCATGTTCACGTCATACGGGCCAGTGACCCGGCCTACACGGTCCACCACATGCGGGTGGCCGATGGCAAAGCCGATCCGCAACCCCGCAAGCCCTGCGGTTTTGGCGAGTGATCGGAGCACGAGCAGATTGGGGACGGCCTGGAAATCAGCCGTAGGCAAGACGCTGTCTCCGGTGAACGCCTCATATAACTCATCCACCACCACCAGCGTTTCCGGCGCTGCAGCCGCCAGCGCCACAACCTGATCGGCAGCCAAGCGCGTTCCAGTGGGGTTGTTGGGATTGCACAGCATCAAAATGCGCGGAGCGTGCATCAAGGCCGCACGGATCGGCTCCAGCGGAAATCCAAAACCAGGCAAGGCATGGGGCACGGACTCGATCACCATCCCCTGCATCCCCGCACAGGGGGAGTAATACCCAAAGGTGGGGCTGGTGGTGAGCAGGGTGTCGCCTGGAGCTCCATAGGCATGCATCACGGCATGGATCGCGGCATCAACCCCGTTGAACACCCCCACCTGCGCAGGAGACAAGGGATGGGCCAATCCCGCTGGCGAGGACTCAAGATTGGCAATCAAGGCTTCACGAAGGCCGTCGTACTCGGGGTAGATCGCCAGGTGATCGGCAGGGAACGAACGGATCGCCTCCACCACCTTTGGACTGGGCCCAATCGTGTTTTCGTTGAAATCAAGCCGCAATGCGTTGCGACGACCCTCGAGAGGAGCGCTGTAGGCCTTCAACCTCTCAACCTCCGGCCGAGCATCGGGAGAAGGAATGGCCACGAACTCCACAAACCCTAGACGGATCAACACTGACAGAAGAAGGCTTCCACCGCTGATCTGCGATCAACAGGGCACTGAAGTGAAAACGCAAACAACACTCCTCAAACAGTGGCGGAATGTGGGAGGAATGAAGGCTCTCGGTCCTACCGAACGATGCTGGAGCGCTTTTGGATAGAGCTGAAACGGCGTCACCCCAGATCCATCCGCAGGGCAATCGTGAAGGCCGTGCTGCGCAATCCAGCCTTATTCAAGATTCAGCACCTCACACTTTGCGCAAAGCAACAGTGGTCTGCATCACTTTGAACAAGGGTCGCTCAATGCGAACCAACTCACTATTTTCATAGAGCTAACGAGGCATCAAACGGGGATCAAGGCCTGAAAACAGAACCCGGATTGGCACCAACCAGCACAACTGACATTCACAACAACCACTTGAGTGCAGCAATAAATACCGCGTTTATCATGAAGTACAGAAGACGCTAAAGAGGAAAGCAAACATTCTGAGCTCCCACCTCGTTCAACAACTTTCCAGGCCTCAAACAATGACAACTGAAGCTCACAAAACCAAAAGCCTGAAGATTGCCATTGGTTCATTATCAGCCGCCATGTTCTTAAACGTGGGTTTACCTGCACAGTCCGCACTGCCGCCGCGATATCAAAACGTTAATAACCTGGAAACAATGACGAAGTTCATCAAGCAACACCCCAAAGTTGCCAGCTCCCTTGAGGCCGTCAATGTCAGGGATGCCACGGTTCGGTTTGGTGCAGACTGCAAGGTCATATTCGAGTATCAAAATACAGGCTTGCTAGGCTCGTATCCGCTGGTCTTCAAGTCTTCCAATTGCCCTATTGATTAATACCGCCAATTCAAAACTGGTACGCGAACGGCAACCCCAACACAGCAAGACAGATTGATTCATAATTCCTATCAACGCCTACTCTAAAAAACACTTGAAAAAGACGTCTCTTCCACCTGCAACATCTTGAAAGCAGATCACTTCCAACCCGCAAACCATGGCCCTCGCTCACGGAATCCCCTCGAACAGGGCAGCCTGACACTTGATAGCCCTCCACTATTCAGAGCCCTGGAGGAAGGTTCAATGGACATGGAGCCAAACCGAATGCATGCCCATCAAAAGCATCAGCCCTGCACTGAATTCACCATCCTCCTTTATCTTCCCGAAAGCGCACAAGATTTGAGACAGACAATCAATTAATGACACCCAAGTCATCGCATAACAGGAAACAACTCAGTCCCAACTTGCGCCAAAACCCTTTCAACCCAAGAACACAATCGCGAAGATTCGATTCATTCAATTGGCTTAGATCATCCGTTCATTCAAGTTTCACCAACGATATGAGCCGCTGCATGGAGCATTGGGCATCATGAAGAGACGGTGCATCCAACTGATGCCTCGCCGATCCCAGGAGTCCCCATGGCCATCAATGCAGACACGGTTCGTCAAATCTTCTCGCCCCTCGAATCAGGTGATGGAGAAAAGTTCTTCGAGTGTGTTGCAGAGGATGTTGATTGGACGGTGGAGGGCACCCACCCGCTCGCCGGACACTATCAATCAAAGCAAGAGTTTTACAGTCATACCTTTGCGCGACTCAACACTATTCTCCAAGAAGGCACTCAACTACATGTCCAGAATGTGCTCACCGATGGCGATTGGGCGGTCGTGGAATTGCGTTCCTATGCCTTCGCCAAGAGTGGAATGCGCTTCGACAACCGATACTGCTGGGTTGTTCGCTTCAACGACACCATGATTGTAGAAGTTAGAGCGTATCTTGATTCCGCACTGGTCCAACAACTGATCGACGCCAATGAGACCTCTGCCTGAGTTCGTGACATCGCACTCAACAGCAGTCAAACCACGGCTCGAGCTCAACGCTTGCGACCACCAAGACAAAAAGGGCCGTTTTAGTGAAGGATTGGCAAGCACATCTTGTTAGAGCCTTGTTTCCAGCAATGTCTTGATTTCTGATGGTGTGAGTGCAATTGGATTATTGCGGTTGCTTGCTGCGTCAACGATTCGATCCAGATCCCCATAGGTCATGCCGTAATCGCTCAAACGAGGAAGCTTGAGCTCATCCACCCATTGGCCCAGGCAATCCGTGAGGTGATCCACTGCAACCGTGTTCTGAGTGAGGTTGCTGCCACCAGGCATCAAACGGCCAACACGGGCCATCCGTTCGACGGCAGGGTGATGGGGATCGCGTTGTTTCAGAGCGCTCCAGTTCTGTTGTTGCACCGCAGCCATCAACGTTCCGCAAATCACCCCGTGAGGCATCGGAAACCAACCCCCAATCGGCCCCGCCAACCCATGAACAAGTCCCAGGCCGGCATTCGCCAATCCAATCCCTGAGCAGAGAGAGCCATAGGCCATGTTCAGTCGAACTTGCGGATCGGCTGATCCGTCCCCACAGGCACGACGCAAATTCGGCACCAAGTGCTGGAGCCCACTCCAGACGATCGCATCGCTCAGAGGTGACGCCGTTGGGGAGAGAAAGGGCTCAAGCAGCTGCGTGAAGGCATCCATACCGCACGCTGCCGTCACATCAACAGCGGCACCGGTCAAGAGTGCACCATCCAGGATCACAGCGCTAGGAACCAAGTTGTCATGGCGCAACGACTTCTTGTAGCCATCAGGGCCCACATGGCTCAGCACTGCATTTTTCGACACCTCTCCACCGGTTCCTGAAGTGGTGGGAATCGCAAGCAAAGGCAAGGTGATTCCGCTGTGGGGCAGACCACGGCCCACACCTTCCAGGTGATCCAGCACAGAGTTTCCATGGGGAAGCATTGCGGCAATCGCTTTGCCGCAATCGATCACGCTGCCACCGCCGATGCCAATCACCGCATCAATGCCATGGCCAAACCATTGCTGCGTGGTGCGATCCACCAGCTCTGTACTGGGTTCCCCAGCGCACACCACATGGTGATGCCTGGTTCCAGCGTCTTCGATCAAGCTTGCCACCACGCTCAGCTGGCCCATCGCCTCCAGCGAAGCCCGGCCTGTGACAAGAAGAACCGATTCGGCCTGACATGAGCGCAGCCAGGCTGTGATCTGTTGGAGCGTTCCCATTCCGCAGTGAATCGGTGGAACGCGTGCAAAGGCAAACGAAACCGTCATGAGATCCATCGAGCCCATGGCATCAGGGTGCAACGGATTCGTAGGGAACGCCCTTTCGCGGTTCAGCCATCCAATCTGCGACGGTTTCTCTCCACTTGAGGTAATGCGCTGTGCTCTTGTGTGCGGCAGCGGAGGCCTCGGATTCGTAAGCCTCGTAGAGCAGAAACAGGCTGGGGTTGTCTTTGCTTTGGAGGATGTCAAAGCGTTGATTGCCTGCTTCCTGGATGGATTCCTGGTGATTCAGGACGGAGGCCTGACGAAACTCCTCGATCCGTTCGGGTTTCACGTGGACGTGAACACAGGTGACGTACATCGAAGACCAATGCAACGGTGACTTCCAATCCAACCATCCAGCGATCCGGCTTCCAAGCGTTCTCCCGCCATCAGGCGATGCAGTGATGGCAGACCAAGCCAACCGCCTGGCATCGCTGCTGCCTCTTATGCAGGGTCGCTGGAATCTGATCTGAAATGGGCAGCCATGATCGGCGCGATCGGATTGATCAAGGAAGCACCAGCTGCTCTCAACACCTTGCTTCAGCAAAGAAGGCTTCGGCGTCCTTAGCAGGACAACAGGATTTGTATTAAAGAAGTTTCCATGCCACGCCTAACCACAAGCGACCAGCTCATTCACCACAACAGGGCTAAACAGCTTGGTGACGCTTCAGCCCAGCCATCCACAGTTAGCGAGATTCAGCAGAGCAACATCACGGAATCGTTCACATCAAAAGCTCACAAAAGAGTCATCTTTTGATTTGAGCTAAACTTCAATATTCATACACTAAGGCATCGATTCAGTCCTTCAACCCTTGCAAACCATCGAGCTGAATTCAACATGCATTGGCCGTATGACCTCAACAATCCAACAAGAACGTACAAACTCCCGAACAAGTACAAAGAGATCTCAGGAATCACACCATGCGCAGATTCGAACTGTCTGGCCTTTGTGCAAGATGAAGCCATCCAACTATTCACTTTTGACCTTGAGGATCAAAACATTACGGAATACGAGAAACATCAATCCGGCGATGCAGAAGACCTCGTCATCGTTGGATCCAACGCCTATCTCTTACAAGCAGGAAAACAACCGTCCCTGTACAAAATCACTAACTTTGCAAGCTCACATGCACCAATTGAACGCTACGACTTAAATCTCAGCACAAAGCATGATCCAGAGGGTTTATGCCTGGATACCAAGCACCACCGCCTTCTGATTGCCTGCAAAGGATCTCCCATTGAAGACGACACCGATCGAGCAATCTTTGCCTTCGATCTCCAATCAGCCACAAGACTGGATTCACCTGTACTCACAATCGATTGCCAAAAGTTTCTAGGTGAATCACCCGATCGATTTCATCCTTCAGGGATCGCGATACATCCTCAAACCAATGACATTTACATCATTGGTTCTAAAGGCATCAAGATAATCGTTTGCTATGGAATGGATGGCCAGTGGAAAGGAGCTTGGGAGCTGGATAAGCATCACTTTCTCCAACCTGAAGGCATCACATTCCTCAACTCTGGAGAACTAGTGATCTGCAGCGAAGGCAAAAAAGGCAAAAAAGCCAGAATCATGACATTTGCAAGAGATGATCAATCCCAAGAGAAGCTCTCAGATGGATCTCCAATCAAGATCAAGGAATCGAATGACAATGGCATCCATCAAACCAAGCCTTCAGATTGATGTCTGGAGATCAATCCTGACGACTAACACAGGCGCAAGTCCATGATCAAAAACGAAGAGATGGACATTTAAATCTGGGCGATTCGATTCTGAAAGCTCAAGCAGCACCCTGGACAATGAATTGTTTGATTAATCAATCAATTCATTCATTGATTCATTCAAAGTTTCAGACGACACACCCTGAGTTCATGGTTCGGTGATCATCAAGCTCTGCCTTCTTCACATCCGCTCCAACGTTCAATTCTCAACAATCCGAGACCAACCTTGAGCGTATCGGCCGTGAACCGGCAAAGCGCCAGGCGTGATGGCAGCGCATCAGCGTCAGCCTTAAGTACCGGCACCTGCTCGTCGAAGCGGATGAACACCTGGCTGAGCTCAAAGAGATCGGCGCAGAGGCGATTGAGCAGCAACTCCTCCTCCACCTCGGCGATCACCGCATCGAACTTCAGCAGCTCACACATCAAGGACCACTCCTGGGGCTCGCTGAACTACAGCATTCCCGCCTCGGCCTCAGGATCTCCTCCCTTGCGCACGATCCCGGCGATGCGCACCTCCGCATAAAACAGATAGGGGGCTTTGTTCCCCTGCAAGGCCAGCATCCGATCGAAGCTGAACTGGTAAGTCGTGATCCGGTTCTGACTAAGGTCGGCGTACTTCACCGCCGCCAGCAAAATTCAAAATGAGCTGAGCATGGATCTCTTCCTTCTCATGCAAGAGAATCACCGGCCAAGAAGAGCCTATCTTGACCAACCATCTTTTCAACAAGACTGGATAGATCGATCCGGCAACCATGATCCTTATACGACAAGATGAAATCTTTCACTCACCTGCGTTCTTTCAGCAGCCAATCAGCAAGTGATCCTCTGTCCCTGATTTCTCATCAAAGCTTGACCCAGTAAGGTCAGCACTCGCAACATCAACAGAACAAATATTAGGAGCAAAACAGAAGAGACTGTGCCGAAAGAGATTTTGCATAACGATTTGAAGTACAACCGCATTCATGCCCTGTCAATTGCCTCTATCAACCTTTTTCGTCAAGAAAATACATCCGGCCTTACCAAGGCAATGACGAAACTATTCACAGGATTTATGCTTGGCTGAGCAAGCAAATTTCCAGTGGCTAATTATACTCAAGCAACAAATAAACCTACCCTCAGTAGAAGAAGAATTCTTCAGGGAGGCCTCGCCGGTGCAGGCCTGGTCGCTGCCAACGGGCTGAGAACGGCGCAAGCACAGAGCAGAAACAACAGGTCAGTCCTGCATTCCAGCTCAGCAGACGACTACATACCAACTCCATCGAGAACAAATTATGACTTCATTGTTCAACAAACAACATTAAACCCTGATGGGCAAAAGCCAATGCCAGGGATCACAGTCAATGGGGAATTCCCTGGCCCTGAAATTAGGATCAAAAAGGGGGAGCAAGTCCGAATCCTGATGCAGAATTCACTTGCAAATGAACCCACGCTGCTGCACTGGCACGGGTTGCTTTTACCTGCCGGGATGGATGGCGTCCCAGGCGTTTCAAATCAAGCCACTCCTAGCCGGGAGATGTTTGTTTTCGAGTACCCGATTCGGCAAAGCGGCAGTTACTGGTACCACTCGCACCAGGGACTGCAAGAGCAGATTGGTCTGTTTGGGGCATACATCATCGAAGATCCAGATGAACCAAACCAAGCTGACAGAGATGCTGTGGTCTTGATCAGCGATTGGCTACATCGCGATCCTTACAAGGTGCTGAAAAACCTCGAGGAACCAGAATCAGAGAACCAAAAGAAATCCTCTGAACCCGACCTCGCTGATATTGATTATGAGTCCTATCTGATCAACGGAAAAAGCAACAACAAACCCTGGACAATGGAAGTCGAGACGGGTCAGAGCCTGCGTTTACGGGTCACCGGTGCCGGCGCCTCAACTTATTTTCGCATCTCTCTCGATGAACACGACATGGAAATCACGCATGTCAATGGACCGGCTGTCGAACCTGTCTTGGTTGACGAATTCCTCATCGGTCCGGGCGAAGGGTATGACGCGCGTGTTCGGATCAAACAGTCCGGAAGTTACACACTCCACGCCGTCACCCAAGAGGGTGATGCCCAAGTTGTAGGGGTAATCCATACACCTGGCGCCTTAAAAAAGCCCAACTTAGACATCCCCAAGCCTGGAAATCGTCCATTGCAGTTATCGATGTTGCGGGCGATTGAACCAACAACTTTACCGCCAGGTCCGCGACGAGATCTACGCGTCGAGCTTGGTGGTGACATGCAAAATTACATCTGGACGATGAATGGACAGGCCTATCCGAACGCAGAACCCTTGGTCATTGGCGCTGGTGAACAGGTCGGCATCAAGTTAGTCAATAAAACCATGATGTGGCATCCCATGCATCTCCACGGTCACTTTTTCCGAACCTTGGTTGGGGGTGGAGAACGTGCGCCATTGATGCACACAGTTAGCGTGCCACCACGAAAAACCATCGACATTGAATTCACTGCCGACAACCCCGGATCTTGGTTCTTTCACTGTCACAATGCGTACCACCTTGAGGCAGGCATGGCACGCGAAATTATTTACCAGGTTTAAAGAATGATCCACTTCAAATATCATTTTTGCAGCCTAAAAACCTTCCATTCATCACATCTCACCATATCCACTGTGCCCAACTGGCGATCAACGTCAGTTGTTCAGTCAAGCTAGAGATTGAACCTCATCAGAGCTCACGACTTGGATCCCGCACACCATGTAAATGTCAGCCACCGAGGCTGCACGGCGTGAGTTAACGGTGAGGAAACAAAACCCATGCAATGTCTCAACCGCCTTGTTCATTGCTCATGCCGTGATCAATGAAGCTGCGCGCAAGGCATCAGCTCAACTCAACAACCTCACGCAGTCGTGCTGACAGCCCACGGCGATCAAGAGCCGCGAGCAATGCCAACAACAAAAGCACCCTTGCTTTCTGGGGATTGAGGCTGCCGATGCACAGGCCCCGAACCGCAGCGGTTGGCCCGCAGCATCAGCGGCCCAGACCCCGGACTGGACAACGCCCCACCCCTTGAGTCGACACCTTGGTGACGGCGCGGGCGCCATGGATCTGACCATCCATCACCACCACCAGCGTCTAGGGCGCGGTGATCGCCAACTCGATGATTCGATCCGGCAGTAATCGGGTGCCTGTGGGGTTATTGGGATTGCAGATCAACAGCAATCGCGTTGGTTGCTGCTGCAACACCTCAGTGACAGCAGCCAATGGAAACACGAACGACTCCCCCTCGTAGGGAATGACCTCGATCGCCATCCCCTGCAGGCCAGCACAGGGGCTGTAGTAGCCAAAAGTAGGTGCGGTGGTGAGCAACGGATCCCCAGGATCGCCTGAGGTCAGGAACACCGCATCAATCGCGGCCTCAACAGCGTTGAACAGCCCCACCTGATCGGGCTTCAACCTCGGCGGCAGCCGCTTTCTTTCAAATTCTGCACCACGGCCTGTTGCAGCCCGTCGTACTCCGGGCAAACGGTGTGTTGTTGGCACTCACATACGGTCCAGGGTGGGAATGCCCAGCAGACCGAGCCCCAGCCTGAGGGTGTCTGCCGTCAAACGACAGAGGGCCAAACGAGATGGCAGGACCTCCGAATCAGCCTTGAGCACCGGCACCTGGTCGTAGAAGCGGTTGAACACCTGGCTGAGCTCAAAGAGATAAGTGCAGAGACGATTGGGCAGCAACTCCTCTTCCACCTCGGCGATCACCGCATCGAACTTCAGCAGTTCGCGCACCAACGCCCATTCCTGCGGCTCACTGAACTGCAATTGCGCCGTTGCAGCCGCATCCAGATCACCCCCCTTGCGGGCGATCCCGGCGATCCGCACCACCGCATACAGCAGATAGGGCGCCGTGTTGCCCTGCAGCGCCAGCATCCGATCGAAGGAGAACTGGTAGTTGGTGATCCGGTTCTGGCTGAGATCGGCATACTTCACCGCCGCCAACCCAACGGTGCCAGCCGCATGGTTGATGAACTCCTCCGATTCCGAGCGATCCTCCTCCTGCAGGCGAGCACGCAGATCAGTCTCCGATCGCTCCACCGCTTCATCGAGCAGATCACGCAAGCGCACGGTGTCGCCTGAGCGAGTCTTGAGCTTCTTGCCGTCCTCCCCCTGCACCAACCCAAAGGGCACGTGTTGCAGGCGCGCCCCCTCCGGAATCCAACCAGCCCGTTCCGCCACCTGAAACACACCCGCGAAGTGATTCGCCTGGCCCGCATCGGTCACGTAGATCACCCGCCGGGCACCATCGCCATCCGGCAATGCCGCGAAGCGATAGCGGATCGCAGCCAGATCGGTTGTGGCGTAGTTGAAGCCGCCATCACTTTTCTGCACAATCACCGGCAAGGGCTTACCGTCCTTGCCTTTCACACCCTCAAGGAACACACACTCCGCGCCATCGTCGGTGACCAGCAGGCCGGTTTGCTTCAACCCCGCAATCACCGCTGGTAAGAACGGGTTGTAAAACGATTCGCCGCGTTCGCTCAGGCGGATGTCAAGCCGGTCATAGATCTTCTGAAACTCACGCCGTGACTGATCACAGAGCAAGCCCCAGGCCTTGAGCGACAAGGGATCCCCGCCCTGCAGTTTCACCACCTCCTCTCGGGATGTGGTCTGAAACGCTTCGTCGTCATCGAAGCGCTTCTTGGCCTCGCGATAGAAGGCCACCAGATCTCCGAGATCAACCGCATCAGCCGTCTCCAGCGCTTCTGGCGCCACTTGCTTGAGGTGGGTGATCAGCATGCCGAACTGGGTGCCCCAATCACCCACATGGTTCAAGCGCAAAACAGGATGGCCACGGAACTCCAGCACCCGCGCCAGGGAATCGCCGATGATCGTGGAGCGCAGATGGCCCACGTGCATCTCCTTGGCGATGTTGGGGCTGGAGAAATCCACAATCACCGGCGCCCCGTTCTCCACGGCCGGCACCCCGAGCCGTTCATCCCCCAGCCGGGAGGCCACCTCGGCCGCCAAGCGCTCCGGACGGATCGTGAGGTTGATGAAGCCTGGGCCCGCGATCTGAGGCTCGAGGCACAGGGCTGTGAACTCGGCATCAGCCTGCAACTGCTCCACGATCGCCGCAGCGATCTGACGCGGCGCCTGCTTCAGGGGCTTCGCCAGGGGCAAGGCTCCATTGGCCTGGAAATCACCAAATTCAGGCTTGCTCGCTGCTGCCAGCTGGGGATCAAGCAGGGCGTCCACCTCCGGAAAGGCACGCTGCATCGCACCACGCAACTGGGTGTCTAGAGCCTGGGCGATGCGCAGCATGGAAAGCAGCGGTGAACGAAGTCAGCTCCTGATCATCCCCCGGCGCGGGGGTGCCCTCAGGCCCCGATTCACCCAGCTGCCGCTGAAGACAGGCTCCAACCATCCGAACCAAGGCACGAGCAGAGAATCAGAGACGCCCATGCCGGCAACAGACAGGCCGACTACTCTCAGATCTTATAAAAGGGAAAACGATTGGACCGCAAGATCTTCTACGACTGCATTCGAGATGATCTGTTCAACGGGGTGCTGAGGCAGCAGAACGTGAATGGCATGGAGGCCATCCTGAACTTCTGGGACTCTCCACCCAACCCACCAACAGGCGAGTTCAAAACCAACTGGGACATCCGCTCCATCGGCTGGCTGGCTTACATGCTCGCCACCACGAAACATGAGACCGCCTCCACGATGCAACCGATTGATGAATACGGAGATACCGCCTATTTCACACGGATGTATGAAAATCGCTCTGACCTTGGCAACAACCAGCCTGGTGATGGAGCCAGATTTCATGGGAGGGGATTTGTGCAGCTCACAGGCCGAACTAACTACACGAAAATGACCGGGGTGGTGCAATCCATCTTCCCCGACGCACCCGATTTCACTGAACACCCTGATGCGGTCAAAGATGACCGCTATGCGGCAGTGATCATGTTTGACGGCATGTTTTGTGGAATTTTCACCGGATGGGCTCTCAAGAACTTCATCGGAGATCCTCACAAGGGCCAAATTGTGGACTACTTTCACGCCCGCAAAATCATCAACGGCATGGACAAAGCCGATCTGATTGAAAGTTATGCCAAAAAATTCTCTACCGCACTCGACAAAGCAGGAGCAACCGCATGAATGGTTTCAAGGATTGCTGAACTGACCCTCTCAGCCTGGTCCGCTCGGACGACTGGGAACCGCGATCCAGCTGATCTGGTGCTGACGCAACGTTTCGTCTGTGGCGCTCAACTCCTGCTCTGGATTATTGCCTTCACCATAAAGAGCTAGTTCATAGAGAAGATTCATACAGAACTTGCCTTGAAAATATCCGCCGTGGCAATCAATCTTGCTGATCTTCAAAGGACTAGCAAGCATCAAGATCAACGTGGCGGCGTAGTTGAAAAACCTCTGCGCGGCATTGCGAGCCGTGAACGCACTGAGATAACGCCCACCATCGTCGTAGTCGGTGCAGTCGATCACATTGAGCGGATAGCCGATCCATGGCTTGCAGCAGAAGGTCTTGTCATCGCAAAGGGTTTCCGTACGCAGCGCACCATGAAGCTCGAGATGACTCAGATCTGAAACACGCCTGCCGTATCCCTGGGCTCGCGTGCGCCCTTTGATGCTCAGGTTGCCGAGGCGATAGCCGCCGATGCGCGTCCCCGAGGGAAACACGAAGTAATTGGCCAGGGTTGAGGCGAGCCGAAGCACCATGTCGGCATCATTGACGAACAAAAAAGTCTGCTGAAAACGACGCAGGCAACTGGCCAGGTAATTGGAGCGACCTGTGGTGATCGTCCAGACCGGAATGTCAGCAGCAACGAGGATCAAACGATCAAGGGTGAAGAGATCACCGATCTGCGCCAGCTGCTGGCGCCAGCTTTCACTGGTGGCCTGATCGGATGACGTCGAGCTGCTCGAACCACCGAATGGTCCCAGCTGGGAATTCGCTGCCCAGAGGTGAGCATCCGCTTCGTTATCGAAGACATTGCTGAGAACACGGATCAGCATCGTTGTCAGGAACGTGCCCATGCTGTGACCCAGGAAACTGAGGCTGATCCTCTGGGCCTTGCCGCTCTGGAGATCAGCCAGATAGCTGCTGTCGCGAATGATCTCCATCACCAGGTGGTGAAGAGCCCTGACCATCTCAACGGCATCGAACACACCAAACGTGCCGGCACGTTCACGGTCGCGGAAGTAGGTGACCGCGCGCAGCAGCGTGAGCGTGATTCCAATCCCCAGACACAACTGACCAATGGCAGCAAGCCAACCGCCGGCAAAGAAGGCGAGCAGGCTGCCCAGCGCGAACAGCAGCCAAAGGCCCATCGGCATGGCACCAATCCAGCGCAAGGGGCCTCCAGCACCGATCCGCTCAGACGGCCAGGCGTAGTGCACAAACAACACATAATCATCAGGGGGGGATTCCGTGAGCCGGCAGGCGTCGTCTCTGAACTTGCGTTCCGCCTGCTTGTATTCCTCCCTCACGCTCTTCAAGGGAACGTTGTAGCCGTGAATGCGAACCACCAGCCGCACACGCTGAGACCTGCCGTTGCTCTGCTGCCGTTGCAAGAACTCAGATAGATGGGTGCGCAGCTGCTCGAAGTTCTGGGCGTTGTTATCAAAATCCGCTCGAAAATCGGGTTGCGTGAGAGCCAAGCGAAAGGGCCGTTCGGCCTCCAGGGGTGCGGTACTGCAAACCAGCATGTGGCTGAAGCAGGGGTTCTGCGCTGAGGGGAAGGGCTGGTATTTGAGAAGGGCGAGTTCAGGATGCCGCGTGGTGGTTGTCATGGTGAATGGCTCTGCACGCTGATCTCCCCTGAGGTAGCCATCTCCCAAGAATCAGCCGCGGAATCAAACCGCTTCCTTCCAATTCATCAGCAGCGTTGCTGGCCTGAACAATCGTTCAAACGATCGCTCAGGCGCTGATCGTTGAAGATGGTGAGCCAGAACCACGATTAATCGCACGCCGTGCCCCACAGCGCAGGACCAGCAGAGCAGCTCCGCACCTTGCTGGAGCAGGACACCTGCCATCTGATGCCCTGCTGTTTTGATGCCTTATCCGCACGGCTGGTGGAGCAGGCCGGCTGCGCACTGACTTTTATGAGTGGCTTCTCCGTTGCTGCAGCCAGGGCTGGTCTGCCGGACACCGGCTTATTAACGGTGACTGAAATGCTCGATCAGGGCCGCTCGATCTGTGATGCCGTGTCGATCCCCGTGATCGGTGATGGCGACACCGGCCATGGCAATGCGGCCAATGTGCAGCGCACGATGCACCAGTTCGCCAAGGCGGGCTTTGCCGGAATCATGCTGGAGGATCAGGTGGCCCCCAAACGCTGCGGACACACCGGCGTGAAAGCCGTTGTCAATCGCGATTCGGCGATCGCCAGGATTCAGTCAGCCGTTGATGCCCGCAACCAGGGGGCGGATCTGGTGATCGTGGCGCGCACGGATGCGCGATCGGCGCTGGCAACAAGCCACGGTGATCAGGCCGCCCTGGAGGAAGCGCTCTGGCGTTTGAAGGCCTTTGCTGACCTTGGCGCTGATGTGTTGTTTCTGGAGGCACCCCGCAGCGAGCAGGAAATGGAGCGGTTCTGCGAGGAGGTGCAAGGCACGCGCATGGCGAACATGCTGGAAGGAGGCATCACACCGTTGTTGTCGACCGAACGCCTGGGGGCAATGGGCTTTGCTTTGGCGGCCTACCCACTCACCCTGCTGTCAACGGCCGCCTTCGCGATGCGACAAGCTCTGGTGGATCTCCAGGCAGGCCACACGCCAGAGCAGATGCTCAGCTTTGAGGAGATGAAAAGACTGGTGGGGTTTAACAGCTACACGAAAGCTACAGATCAGACTTGATCCTGCTGCAATTTGCATCCTTTCATCCATTTTAAGCACAGGCAAAAAACAATTTATAGAACAACACATATAAGCCATCTCTATAACGAATCAAACCATCAAACCCCGAGTATATTCGAATAATTGTGATTGCCACGTTTCCATTTTGACCAAGTCGGCGATCAAACGCCTAATGCCATCAACAAAACCAAGATTGCGCAGAATCTCGTCGAAAGCTTAAAAAGTTAGCAACAAAAGCTACATACCCATGCAGCAGCTGAATATTGACACCATCCGAGCAACAAAAAGACCAAAGAAAACTGAATAAACCTAAAAAAGGAATCAAAGAGCAAAAATCGTCCATACGGTTGAAGTGCCAAGCTCATTAAGTCATGTTCACAAAAGATCAAATCAATGCAGCGTTGTACGATCACCCAGACAATCAAGCACCAAAGGTCTTTGACGACTTTGACGATAAGGGAACTCAAATAGGAGGACTAGGGAGGGGAATACTATGTAGAGATCAATCAGACATTTGGCAAAATTATTTCAACCCTTTAGATGATTACAATGTGCTGCCTGCAGCATGGCTTCATAACAGCATTAAAACACCTCATCCCCTCTACAACCTAGGAGTAACCTTTCACAAGGGTCCTAACCCCAATAAGCCTATTGGCAATTCAGCTGCAGTAGCTTGCATAAATTTTAGCCATCTGGATAATGTTTTTAATACAGATGATTTAGCTAATTGGGGTTGGCATGATGGAGTTTTTTATCCACATGATGCTAACTCCTGTGACAAACGTGCAATATGGCTAAGAGATTTTAATGCCTGGGAAGGCCCTTGCTCATGGCAAGAATTACATAAAGACCCAGTGAAGGCACTAGATAAAATCGGGTCAGGAAGATACTCTGCTGGAAATCCCAGTCTACTTTGTAATAATGGAAAAGGATTTGGAGGTGGCGGGACCGGCTACCACACTAATTTAAATCGCGCGGATGCGAGTAAAAGTCCCAACGCAAATCAAAACGACTCTCTTTATGGAAAGGTTAATAATGTCGATTTTTATGATCAGAAAGATTGCGTCTGCTATTTCAAGATGGACCACAAGAATTTAAATCCCAATTGGATGATGAAAAGTGGATTAGATGATTGGTCGCCTTTCATCATAGAAGTCAACAAAGCCGCCAATAACAAGTTCCATGGTCAATGCTCAATGCACGACGCGCTGGATTCATTAGGCTGGGTAAATGATATTAGAGCAATGATTAGTATTCAAAACGCATTTTGGTGGCTCAGCGATAAATTTAATGGAAACCCAAAGAGTGGTGGTGGCATGTGGTATCCAAGAACTTACGAAAGTGCTTTTCAATGGGAAGGATGGAACGAAATCCCAATGGACAAACAACAGATGCTTGATATCAACAATTGGGACGGGCTCGCAGTTATGCTGCCAATTCCCAAAGAAGCAGATGCAACAAAAGGCATCACATATGATGATTTAAATGAAACATATGAAAAAGCCCTAATACGCGAAAGCTGCCAGAAACACAATGATATTCCAAGCCTAAAGGGCATTGCGGACAAAGGCATCGCCATTATTCAACAGACCCTTACCGATGAACTCATGTTTACAAGAAAGTGCATTGAAGTTAGAACATTGGCAGAACTTTGAAATCCGCAAAGCGTCTTCAGACTGTCTACTCTAATAACATCATCGCGCGATTTACGCATTGAATATTTTTTTGTTTCATCAAATAGTATTTCTTGACTATATTCGATTGAGAATTTTCACAATCGGCACGGCTCGATTTCACTAAAAATCATAAAATTTTTGATCTCGAGCCGATGCCAGCTATGGTTTTGTACTTTTCCCCTACTCCGGACAGAATATCCAAATGTCGAATCAGCGCAGGATTGATGATATGAATTTCCCTAACTAAGGCAAACCGCATCTAAGCAGCAAACGGCAATGGAAGCATCACCTGGATCCCAGCATGGTGCAAAAAGCGGTGAAACGTACTGTGGCCGCAGCTGCCATACCTTCCGACATTCATGTGCAACACACCTGCTGGAACGGGAACAGGACATCCGCACGATTCAGGAACTGCTGGATCATAAGGATTTGAGCACTACCATGATCTATACCCAAGTTCTGAATTCAGGGCCTCTCAGTGTGCGTAGCCCCAACAACTTTGACTAGTACCATTAGTTGAGCCGGCTGACCTGGAGATCATCAATAGTCTCGATCAAAAATCGTAAATTCGACAAGAACACAGCTCATACGAACAGTTCAACTTCCAGTTTTTACAGAAGCCAGAAATGAGAAAAAGGGAGCATCATTCCCTTTAAAGAGCAGTGAATTCGAAACAGCTATCACCAGTCAAAACGGCTTAACCCCCTAGTGGAGTGTGATGAGCGACAGCCAAATTGGCAGAGGCTTAAATATATAGATATCGGAACCGTGAACCATGACTAAGGTTGGAGCAGGATCTGCTTAAAACAATGCCATCAAAGCGATCTGATCTAGGGCCAACTGCGGAGGGTCTGCAGTAAGCCAGACCATAGTGATCCATCCAGAGACAAGAGACATCAAAATGAGTCAAGCACTGGTTGTTGGAGCGAGCGGAGCAACTGGCCAATTGCTTGTTGCTGAATTACTGAATCGTGGAGTTGATGTCATTGCCATCGTCCGATCATCCAGTTCTCAGAAGCACAAATTCGGACTTTATTCAAACTATCATGAAGTTTCAGGCAGCATCAGTGAGATGACTGAAGCTGAACTCATCCCACTGGTTGATCAGTGCGATTTTGTGTTTTCCTGCCTTGGCCATAACCTGACATGGAAAGGCGTGTTTGGACAACCCCGACGGCTTGTGACAGATAGCATTCGCAAACTATCCCGAATCATTGAATCATTGCAATTCAACAAGAAAGTAAAAATCGTTTTAATGAATACAACGGGCAACAGTAACCGTGACTATCCAGAAATCCCACCGTTATCACAGAGAATTGTTGTTTTGATTTTGAGGGTTTTACTTCCGCCCCATGCTGATAATGAACAAGCTGCAGATTTTCTGAGAACGCAAATTGGACAGAATCACCCATCAATTGAATGGGTCGCAGTGAGGCCTGATGGCCTTACGAATCACACGAACGTAACTGACTATTCCATTCACCCCTCACCAACACGCAACGCGATCTTTGACGCAGGATCAACCAGCCGGATTAATGTTGCCAATTTCATGGTGAACTTGGCAACCGATCTTGATTTATGGGGTGAATGGAAAGGGAAAATGCCTGTTATTTACAATGATACTTCACAAGAAGATCATTCAAAAGATGATGTTTCACAAATGCATTCAGGCTGACTGGCAAACCTGTTCTGTGGCTCAGGATCATCAATGAAGACGATTGCCAGGTTACGACACTTTATTCAGAACTTCACCTTGCTGATCAAGCGGATTGGTCACGATGAGAACAGAATCTTTGCGGCTTGTTGATGGTGTAGACGTCACAATGAACGCTCATATCAGTGATGGAACCTAGTAGGAGCTTATTGCCTAGTTAATTCCTTTCAATTCCGTTGAACAGTTGGTGATCGGACCTGGTAATCCTGGCTCATTTTGGACATGGAGTCACCAGAAACCATGCCATCAAAACAATCCAAAACCTGGTGTGCAGTTAAGTCTTCGTGGTTCGCGGAATGGGAGGTCTAAGTCTTTAGCAAGCCAATCAATGCCCCAGCAGTCTCAAGCCTGACCTGCAACTGCGGCCGCCGTTGCCCTTGAAACAGTTGCTCGTTGGCGCGGAGGTTGTGACGTTGATGGCCGCAGCGGGGAACTCTGAGAAGGAGGCCAAGTGCAGTATCGATGCAGAGCACAGCAAGCGCGCCAGGACTGATCCAGCGCTACCGGGAGGAACTACAGGTACGCCACTACGCCCGCCGAACGATTTCCACCTATGTGCAGTGGCTGCGTCGCTTTCTGCGATTTCATGAAATGCGCCATCCACGCGAGATGGGGGAGGCGGAGATCAATGCATTCCTGAGCCATCTGGCGACGAAGGAGAATGTGAGCGCCTCCACCCAGAACCAGGCCCTTGCTGCTTTGCTGTTTCTCTACCGACAGGTTCTGAACAGTGATGTGGGACGTCTGGAGGGCGTGATCAGAGCCCGAAGGCGCCAACGCCTCCCCGTAGTACTCACAGTGGGGGAGGTGCGCGCTGTTCTGAGCCATCTCAAAGGAACGGAGGCCCTCGTATCCCAAATGTTGTATGGCAGTGGCTTACGGCTCATGGAAGCACTGCGGTTGCGAATCAAGGATGTGGATCTGCAGCAACGCTGCATCACGGTGCATTCAGGCAAGGGAGACAAGGACCGCCGCACCGTGCTGCCGACCCGCCTGGTCGAGCCCTTGAAACAGCACCTGCAAGCCGTGAAACGCCTTCACCAGTCTGATCTCGCGGCTGGTTGGGGGGCCGTTGAGCTACCGCATGCTCTGGACAGGAAATACCCAAATGCACCCAAAGAATGGAGCTGGCAATGGCTGTTTCCACAAAGCCACCGCTGGCGGAATCCACGACAGAACAACGAAGGTCGGCACCATCTCGATGCCAGCATTGTTCAACGCGCCGTGCGAAATGCTGTTCAGGCAGCTGGTGTCAACAAACCAGCCACATGCCATACCTTCCGCCATTCATTCGCCACACACTTGCTGGAGCAGGGCTCTGACATCCGCATGATTCAGGAGCTCCTTGGTCACAGTGATGTGAAGACCACGATGATCTACACCCATGTGTTGAACCGAGGGCCCTCAGGGGTGCGCAGCCCCGCCGACCTACTTTGATGCCAAGAATGTTATGCAGACTGCATAACAAAAAACAGCAAAATAGAAATCCGCCGAAATCATTGCTAAAACTTGACTATTGATTTAGAGGTGTCGAGCTATTGGCAGCTTATGGAGAAAAAACTTATCTGCTAGTAGCTTATGCGGACCGCCGAAACACTGTTAGGTTCGTTAAACGATGAGCGATATTCAACAACAGACATATTGGAATAACATCATTAAGCCGTTGCTGCCGGTCGCTTCAACAATTATTGTTGCCTTTGGTGGTTGGTTTATTACTCACACATATAACAGTGCTCAAATAAAATTAGAAAAACAGAAACAAACCGACAACAAAACAACATCGGAAATCAAAGCTTCTCTTTCGTATGTAGATTTTCTTGCTGGAAATCCTCCGCCAAGCGATGATCTAAAAGATCAAGCTCTTCTTGCCGTAGCCCCAGCGTTACCACCCGAACTTAGCTTTGATCTTGCTGTAGAGGCGTTGCCGGAAGATGATCGTGTTTTCAAACTCCTTCTGCGTATTCACCAGGAGGAATCTTGGAAATACGTATCACCGTTCATTGAAGATGAAAAGACTTCACAGTGCGTTTTGAAGGCATTGAATGACCAGAACTACCTAAACAAAGAATTTGCATATCTGATTTCTGAAAAAAATAGTCGGTCAAGTCACCGTTTGAAAGCGTTGTGGTTCTACTTTCGGTATGTCAATTCTCTTGCGGCCACACAAGACACAATGCTTGAAAGCATGAACCAAATGATTACAAAAGGAACCGCAAATGGAATATCTGAAGATGCAAGAGCAGCATTACAACTAGCTGCTGCGATGTCTTTACTTGTCTATGACGAGGAAACTCTGGAGCAATTGCGAGACACCTTTAAGAGGTTAGATGCAGTAGAGTGGAAGAAACGGTTTTCATATGATCTTGGTTCCTTGAGTGGGCACAGATTTTATCGCTCTTTAAGTAAGGATAAGCAATTACAGCGAAAATATGCTGAGATGATGGTTGATTGGTATTACCAATATTCTAAAAATGGTTGGGGTATTCCAAAATTCTTATCTACGGTCGAAGAAGATCATAAGGATCTCAGTATCAAGATCAGTGAAATATTCAAACGAATTGGGTAAAACTTGCCATGTATGAACCTAACAATTGCATACACGCGGACCGCAAAAAGCGCCGCTCCTTCGTCGCTCTGCTTTTTGCGGCCGGTGATGCAAGGCGTTAGAAGTACGGGAAGAAGTTCAACGATCGCGATTACAGCTATTAGGCCCCCCCACACGAATGCTGGGTTGCTGGCATGATCCAAGACCGTAGATTTCGGAGATTTGTTGCTGAGTAGATCTTGCCGCGATCATCACCAGGCGGGCAATTTTTTGGAATAGACACCAGGCAAAAAACAACTTGATCACCAATTCGTGAGGCCGCCACATCGGGATTAAATTCATAGGAGACTTGAAATCCTCCATTGTCATATTGAACGGTTGTTCCTTCGTTTTCCGTATAGCTCTTAGGTGGAACGACCATCTGTCGGTCATGAAACCGTGTACCGATGTCTTTGATCTTGGTTTGAGAGCACGTCCCGACTCTTTGAGGGACTCCACTCACCATTGGTGTCTTACCGTTTTCGATGAGGGAAAGTCTGTATGCACCAATCCATGGTGGCTTAGAAATGTTTGCTCCAACCTCATTGAGATCATCAATAATTTGATCCTGAGTGTCAAGGATGCAGAGCTTATTACTCCCACACGCATGGCGTACATCCAAGAAACTCAAAAGAAAGTCTTGCGCGATGGATCGACTTTCTCCCTTGATTTGGCCATAACCAAAAGAGGCTATTTGATCAAGTTCAGACAACTTCTGGTTATCGCAAATTGTGATTTCATCTTGATAACGTGCACGATTACAATCAAAACTTGGCCTAAAATCTTTTGCGCTGGCTTCCGATCCAAAAAGAAACACAAACAAGCCCATGAGGAGATGCATCCAACAGGCAAATTGAATCATGGAATTTTCAATGAACTCATTCTATTTTCTTGTTAATCAGACTTGTGGTGCTTGCCAAGTAAATGCTGGTATCAGCTTTCTGATCCTTGAAAGCCGATGACTGCCAAGCTGAGTTCATCCAAACTTCTATGTCCAGCTTCTCCACTCGCTCCTCAGGAAGCCAGGCAGACCCGAAGCTCTTTGCCCTTTTGGTAATAGGTCTCAAGGGGTCTACTGGGGGAGAGAAGACAACCAGGGCACTGATCTGATGATCGTGGCGCGCTCTGATGAACGATCAGCGCTGGCAACAAGCCACGGCGATAGCCCGCCTGGAGTCAGCACTCTGGAGGCTGTGGGCCTTGGCTAACCGAGCAGGAGATGCATCATTTCCGCTAGGAGATCCCGGGCAAGCACAAGGCGAAGATGCTGGAAGTTGGCATCACACCGTTGTTGTCGACCGAGGGGAGGCTCCAGGAATAACATCGCCAGCGATGATGAGTTCCTTGCGGGGCAACTCTGCTGAACTCTTGATTGCGGCTGACAATGGGTGAGCAGACATTTGAAATCCCAGCTTTTGAACCGCAATGCGGAGGCACCATCAACCTCAAGCTCGCCTACCGGGTGTATGGCGAACTCAGTGCGACAAAAGACAACCTGATCGTTTTTCCCACCCACTACGGGGGCCGTTCGGACGACGTTGCATTCCTCATTGGCGAGGAGATGGCTCTCGATCCTAGGAAATACTGCATCGTCGTCCCCAATCTGTTTGGAAACGGGGTGTCATCCTCGCCGAGCAATACCCCTGCCCCCTTTGCTGCTAAGACGTTCCCGACGCTCACCTACTACGACAACGTCGTCTGCCAACGACGGATGATCGAGGCTGTTTTCGGGGTGAAGCGTATACGCCTCGTCGTAGGGTTCTCCATGGGTGCGATGCAAGCCTACGAATGGGCAACACAGGCCCACAATTTGGTTCAACGCTTCGCGGCAATTTGCGGTAGCGCTCGTACCTATGAACACAACCAGCTGTTCCTCGATTCCGTTTGTGCTGCGCTAACTGCCGACTCCGCCTATCGCGATGGAACGTACACGTCTCCTCCCACGAGAGGTCTTGAAGCATTCAGCGTCGCCTATGCCGCCTGGTTTGCCTCTCAACAGTTCTACAGCGAGCAGATCTATCGAGCCGCTGGGTTCGAGCGGATGCAAGACGTCGTCGACCTTGCGAAGTCGGTATTTATGGCTCAAGACGCGAATGACCTTCTCGCCATGGCGGCAACCTGGCGTGCTGGGGACCCCAGCGCCAATCCGGTCTATAACGGCGACTTCGAGAAGGCGCTTCGCTCGATCACCGCACGCGGGCTCGTGATGCCCTGTGTGAGCGATCTCTACTTTCGAGTTTCCGATAACAAGCGCGAAGTGGACTTACTCCGCAACGCTGAGCTCGCTCCCATCCAGTCAGATTACGGACACCTAGCCGGGGCGGGGCTCGACCCCTCAGCAGTCATGTTCATCAATGGCAAGCTCTCCGAGCTGCTGGCGTCTTGAACACGGCACGGACCATCGAACCTTGGGCCATCACCATCAGATCCAACAATGCGCTCCCATTACTTGAAGCATGTCCCGTTTGAAGGCCTGGGAAGTATTGAGCACTGGTTCCAAAGCAAGGGTTACGCCATATCAAGACCGAATGGTTTCATTCGCAGCTTCTCCCTGCCCTTGAAGACGTTGATCTACTTGTTGTGGTGGGTGAGCGGATGTCAGTTAACGATGAAACAGACCATCCATGGCATGCCAAAGAGAAGGAATTCATCAGACGTGCCATTGAGGCCGGGAAGCCCGTTCTTGGAATTTGTTTGGGTGCTCAACTCATTGCTGATGCGAAGGGAGCCATCGTTGTCTCCAATTCAACAAAAGAAATTGGCTGGTTTCCTGTTGAATCCGTTTCTTCAGACCATGCGTCTGTCTTTCAATTTCCAGACGTCACAGAAGTCTTCCATTGGCATGGCGGAACCTTTGACCTGCCTGAAGGAGCTGCTCAAATCGCCAGAAGCAAGGGTTGTGAAAATCAGACTTTTCCACTCGGCAGCAATGTGATTTTGGCTTGCAATTCCACTTGGAAACAACCCCGAAATCTACAACAGCGATTGTCGACCATTGCAGAGAGGAACGCGTGTAAGAGAAATAGATCCAATCAGAAGCGGTGATCCTTTCTGCTCCCGAAGCACGCTATTCGCCCATCAACGCTTTAATGGCAAACATCCTTGGCCATAAATGCAGAAGTCAGAGCTAAGATCAGAACCCTCAAAAGCATGCAGCTTTGCCGAACAAAATCAAGGTATTCGACAGTCATTTTCATATCATCGATTCTCGTTTTCCACTAATACGGAACAATGGCTATTTACCCGGGGAATTCACTCATCAAGACTACAAAAAACGACTATCAACATTCGACCTTGTTGGCGGAACAATCGTTTCTGGATCGTTTCAGGGCTTTGACCAAGGCTATCTTTTGTCGGCCTTGAAATCATTTGGTCCTGGATATGCTGGGGTCACTCAATTGCCACATCACACACCAGACAGCACAATCATTGAGCTTCATTCGGCAGGAGTGAGAGCACTACGATTCAACCTTTATCGCGGAGGATCTGCAAGCCTTGCTGTGATGATTGCAATGGCAAAACGAGTTCATGAACTCGTAAAATGGCATATCGAGTTATATCTAGATTCCACAGACCTTGAGGAGATATCCACGGCATTAATGTCGCTACCTGCCGTCTGCATTGATCACCTAGGCATGAAAAAAGAAGGTTTTCACCATCTCCTGAAGCTTGTAGAACAAGGCCATAAAGTGAAGGCCACTGGATTTGGCCGCATCGATTTCAGCCCATCTGAAGCAATCAAAACATTGTATCGAGCCAACCCAGATTCATTACTGTTTGGCACTGATTTACCATCAACAAGAGCAGCAAAACCCTTCCAAATCAGCGATGTGAATATCATTCTCAATTCCCTTGGCCGTGAAGCTTCAAACAAAGTATTGAAAGATAATGCGATTGCGTTTTACAAACTAAAAGTTGGCTAACTGGTGCAAGAACGCGCTAATAAAAAAGCTAAATCCGACCGCCCAAAATGCCGACGGCACTTTGGGCGGCGGCTGTGACTTGCCATTAGACAATGCTCTTTTCCCATGTAGGATGCATAATTAACACACAGCTTCTATCCTTCTACACAGCTTGCCTTCACAAATAATAGCTATGATCATGCATAAAGCATTTCATGGTAGATCCCAACGATAGAGCATCTGAAGCTCCTATCTCCGTGATCGTTGATAGGAATGTGTTACCAGGAAAGACAAAAGAATTCGAAGAGTACGTACAAAAGATTATTGAAGCCTCAAGTCGCTTTCCAGGGTATATTGGAACTGACGTCATTAATCCTGATAGAGAAAATAGATATATTGTAGTTTTTCGTTTTGCGTCAAAAGAACAACTTGAGACTTGGACCTCATCACAAGAGAGAGCTTACTGGATTCATAAAATCGATCGAGTGATAGAACAACCTACCAAGCTAGTTTCTCTTACGGGCCTAGAAACTTGGTTTGTCCTATCCAAATCCAATAGATTTTATCCACCCCCGAAGCACAAAATGGCAGTTGTTGTGTATCTGGCAATCTCTTTAACTTTAACTGTTTTTGATTTCTTCTTTGGTGGCTACTTTGCCTCAATACCCATTCCACTGAAATTTTGGGCGACCAGCCCATTTATTGTTATCATAATGACCTATCTATCCATGCCAATCCTGACGAAAGCGTTTAAAAAATTCCTATTTTACCAAAGCTAATGTTCGCTTAAGAAAAAATATGGATTGTTGCGGCTACAGAATTGCTGGTCGTATTTCTACGATTTAATACAGTGGGCCGGGGCAATCTCTGGCTTTGATCGAAAGATTTGAGCCGCTACTGGCCTCAGATGTTAGGCATGGTTTGACGGTTTGATGTTGCCTGAGCCAGGGAATTGGACTCTGCAAAACAGAGCGTTTCAAGAATGCAAGCCCAGGACATTGCCAACCCCTGGGTGAACCCGGGCCTGCATTAATCACATCCTGCATCGCCCTTGAATTCAATCCACAAGCCAGCTTGCGGCTGCCCAAAGTTTTGGCTACCGAAAGCTTGTCAGCTTGCAGCATTCGCCTATGGCCGAAGTGATGTTGCTAACGCTGCTGGTCGCCCTGCCCCTCACCCTGGCGCTATCGGCCCTGATTGCCTGGCGCTACAGGAACACCGTGCGCAAGCTGATGCGGCTTGCCCCATCCCCAAACGACAGCGACAGCCCAGTTGTAGTCAAATCGGAGCTGGAAGCCCTAGCCATGGCGCCGGCCGATCGACCAGTGCGGCTGTCAGCATCGCTGTCTGCAAGAGAACGGCAGCTGAACCTGAGCCTTGCTCTCTGCAGTGTGCTGATTAGCACCACCGGGGCCTGGCTTTATCTCCTGGTGCATCAGCAGGAGATCGGTGGCATCACCCCCCTACGACTGCTGCTGGTGAGCCTGGTGTGGTGCAGCCCGGGGCTGGTGCTCCAGGCCTTGGTGCTGCGCTGGCCCCTGTCGCGACAGTTGCCCGTGCTGCTGGGCTGGGGCACTGCCCTGGTACTGCTGCTGGCGGCGATGAGCTCCGGGGGCTTCTCTGTCGCATCCCTGAGCTTCGTAGTCGTGCACATCCTGCTGCCGCTAGTGGTGCTTGGGCTGCTCTTTGGTGTGCCGGTTCTGCGAGCCATCGCCCCCTATCTATTTCCTGTGGTGGCCGCTCTCTGCCTAGCGGTGAACGCGGCCTTCGATGCCCTGGCAGCGCTGGTGGAGCAAGAATCAGCCTGGATCGGCTCTGTGTTGCCGGTCAGCGGCGCAATGGGGCTGATCCTGCTCGTGGCGCTGGTGGCCTTGTTGGCGACCTGCCTACCTGCCCATTCTCTGGTCAAGGTGCTGGGCGGGCTCTACCGCCGCCAGGTCTTCTCTGATCTCTCCTATCTGTTTGGTGCCAGCTGGCTGCTGGTGTTGACTCTGGAACTGATACCGACCATCAGAGCAGCCGGAGCAGGCCTGGCTTCCCTTCTGCCATTGCTGGCTTGGCTGTGGATTCCCCTGCTATTCCGCTGGCTGCCACGGCTGATGCCGCCGCCGCCCCCCTCCTGCAGGCCCCCGCGACTGCTGGTGTTGCGGGTATTCCGGCGAGGCGGGCCGATGGCCTGGCTCTTCGACCATGTGGTGCAGCGCTGGCGCTTGATCGGACCGGTACTGTTGATCACCGCCGCCGACCTGGCCTCGCGAACCATTGAGCCCCACGAGTTGGTGGCCTTCGTGGAGGGCCGCTTGCACAATCGCTACATCAGCACTGCGACCCAGCTCCAGACTCAGCTGGACCAGATCCAGGACCAACCCGATCACGATGGTCGCTGGCGTGTGCATGAATTCTGTTGCTACGCCAACAGCTGGAAACAAAGCCTGGATGCTCTGTTGAGTCGATCCGATGTGGTTCTGATGGATCTTCGCGGATTTAGCAGCCGCAATGCCGGCTGCCGCCATGAGTTGCGCCGTATCGGCCAGAGCAACCATCTACGAGCTGCTGTGCTGTTAATGGATCGCCACACCGATCAAACTGCGGCCCAGGAAGCGCTTGGTGCCCAACCTGCCGCTGCCATCACCTGGCAACCAGCCGAGCAGCGACGCATCCCCGCGAGTACTGCCGTGCTTGAGCCGCTGCTGCAGCCCTTCCAATCGCCATCGAGACATCTCTAAACCCACCATGACCATGTTGGATTCCGACGCCTATCTGCACGACCGCCTCAACCAGCAACTGTCCTGGCTCAGCAAGGCCAGCCGCGGCAACAAAAGAAACTTTCTTCAGTTGCGAATCCTTGAGGTGCTGCTGGGCATCGGCATCACGATCTTCAGCCCTTTCGCAATGCAATGGGGCTGGAGGGGGGCACTGGTGCTGTCGCTAGCGGGAGGTGGCATCGCCGTGTGCGGTTCTCTGCTGGCGTTGAATCATCATCAAGAAAACTGGCTGCGCTACCGCGGCCTGGCCGAAGCGCTCAAGCGCCAAAAATATCTCTTTCTGACAGGAACCTGCCCCTATGACGACGCCTCCACAGCGTTCCCGCGCCTGGTGTCGACCTGCGAATCTCTACTGAGTGTTGAAAACAACCAGTGGAGCCAGGAGATGAGCAAGCTGTCTGAGGCGAAGGTCGCCGGAACACGGAACAGCTGAACCCAAACAACGACAAAACACTTGAAGGCCTGAGACCGTGGTACCGAGTCTCCCAGCACCCCTCACCTTCGGAGGCGTTGAAGTGATTCCAGAAGGAGTGGACGCAGGTGAGAGTCTCACTTCGGCGATCAGTGCCACTGATCAATGACACTGAGGAAGATCCACTCAAACAACAACCACTGCCATGCACCACAATGGCTGGAGTCATTCAAAAGCCTTTCTTCATTCAAGAAGCGATAAAGAGATTGTCCAACTACAGCTTGCACCCGACCCGGCATCAAGTTGAGGTATGCCGCTGAAGTTGCATGCGGAAGTGGGGAGATGAGTTTTAGGCATACATAATCTCAAACTAAAATACATCAACTTGAGTAAACTTAGAGCTGGCCAAACCCTAATAGAGCGGAGATCAATTCAGCTAAGAACAACATCATGACGCACTCATCAGCCCACGCGGCCCCTTTGGATATAGCAATTATCGGTGCAGGGCCCGGCGGACTCAGTGCAGCTCACGCATTGGCAAACCGAGGTTTTTCTGTAGGCATTTTTGACCGAGCCCAAATTCTGCGCCCGATTGGAGCAGCTCTTGGACTTGCCGAACAGGGATATGCTGCTCTCAATGCAATTAGTCCTGATCTTTCTAAGCAAGTTCAGTCCAAAGCCATCAATCCCAGACAACAACTTCTCATGCGGCCAAATAGTGAGGTCTTGTTCGCAGATGAATCGCCGATGGCAGGGACAAGTTTCACCTGGCTGGGATGGTTTAATTTGCAAGCTTGTCTTTGTGAAGCTCTTCCCAACTCAGTTCAGTTAAACCTTAACCACAGTCTTACCGAATTCATTTCTGATCGACTTGACACACCCATCTGTCTCAAATTTCGGGATCAAGCTGACCAATTTGCTCGAATTTTGATAGGAGCCGATGGCTATCGCTCAGTGGTCAGAAACAAAACAGTTGGAGATGGTCCTCCTGTGTACACAGGCACGATGACTTGGCGAGGCACTCTGCCCAGAGAAAAACTAGTTCCTCTTGAAGAACCTTTCATCGAAGGAGCTGGTTTTCAGCTGGTTGTAGGAGAACAAAAGAATTTTTGGATAATGGATGCTGGTGCCAATCAAATAGCCTGGGGTGGCACTGCACCTCAAGCCAGCTCAGAGAAAAGTGAATCTGCTGTCAATACTGCACTTCATGTCTTTGAGGATTGGCCTGCCATTGTGCAAAAGATGATTCTTACGACAGATCCTTTAAGCATCATTGAGACAGGTGTATTCGATCGAAAACCCGTGTCTCAATGGGGAGATGGTCAACGCATAACCCTTTTAGGTGATGCTGCCCATCCGATTCGTCCATCCTTGGGTCTAGGAACAACTCTCGCTTTACAAGATGCAGTGACTCTTGCCGAAGTGCTTGAGGCAATAACACCTACAGACATTCCATCTGTTTCAGCTGCTCTCTCGCGGTACGAACAAAAGAGAATTGAGATCACAACACCCTTGCAGAAAAAAGCCTCTGAACAGGGGTTAGCGTCCCATGCTGACGATCAAGCGGATCGGCTAAAAATAGGTTTTGAGGCCGCTTTAGCGAGTCGAAAAAAATAATTGCCTCTTCCCTTTGATTCCTAAGCCAGTGTTCCTGCGCCAAACCGCGAAGTCCACCAATCCGTTGCAGCGCACTGGCAAAAGAACTCTTGTTGTTGCTCCAGAGTTACAAACAGAAGATGAAAGCAATCGTTAGGCGTGTTGGTAATAGCCAATTCCCGATCAATCAAACATCCGACATGCTGAAGCTCGCTTTATCGCCATAGACCCGGCTGAAGCTTGGGTTAACGGACCGATGAACCATGTCTAAATTGGAGCAGGATCTTGTTGAGCCATGCGCCCACAGTGATCAAACAGGTGCCAGGCCCCGCAGAACTACGCGGTTCACAGGTGCAGCCGCATGTGCGGCATCGCAATCAGAACCACCCATACAATTCAGAAGGCAACTGCTATCAACATCATGCATCAAATCTTGATCTATTCGGACAGCTTAACCTGGGGAATTATCCCAGATTCCAGAGAACGTTTATCATTTGAAAAGCGATGGCCTGGTGTTTTTGAACATTCACTGATTGAGGCCGGAAAAAATGTCAGGGTTATAGAAAACTGTCTTAATGGTCGTAGAACAGTATGGAGTGATCCCTTCAAGGAAGGGCGAGATGGCTCGCAAGGACTCGCTCAAGTCATAGAAATGATGTCACCACTGAAGCTGGTGATTTTGATGTTGGGCTCAAATGATTTTCAATGTACGCACAACAACAATGCTTGGTTATCTGCACAAGGAACAGCCAAACTGATCCAAATCGTTCGCCAAGCACCTATAGAGCCCGTTATGCCCGTGCCCGACATCATGGTCGTCGCTCCACCAGCGATCATTCAGCCCAAAGGAGTGATTGCCAGCAAATTCGAGGGGGCAGAAAAACGGTGTGCAGGGTTGGCAAATGAACTCAAGAAAGTGGCTAATGAACACTCAGCGCATTATTTCAATGCAGGAAATGTCACCAAAGCCAGCGCTATCGATGGCATCCATTTAGATGAAAATCAACATCAATTATTGGGTAAAGCCCTGGCAGATGCAGTCTCTGAAAGTTTAGCCTTCTAATAAGTGGCTAATGCGTACGATGCACTTCGCCGCAAGCCGAGCATTATCCGCCCAGATTAAATTCACTCAGATGGAACTCGACGCATGTCTGACACCATCATTGACCACTTTTTTCAATGTGTAGTTGATGGCGACACTGACGGCGCCATCAAGCTCACGACGGATGACGTCACGTTTGAAGTGCAAGGACCCGCAAGTGTTCCCATTTACGGCAAATTTCATGGCCATGATGGTGCTCGCAAGTTCTTTGCAACGCTCCGCGAGTTGTTGGACTCGGAAGCTTTTGCAGTTCACTCAACGCTTGCAAACGACCAAATAGCGTTTGGGTACGGAACCATGCAGCACCGCGTGAAACAAACAGGTCGGCTATTCCAATCCGAATGGGCTCTGTATTGCGTTCTCTTCGATGGAAAAATATCTCACTATCGGATTTTTGAGGACACTGCCGCTTTGGCAGCCGCTTACGTCAACCATTGAGAGTGGTCGTTCAGCAAGCCCTAAGACATCAGCCCGGCAGACTGCTCTCATCCAAGCGAGCATGCGGTCGTTTCAAAGGGACAAGTTGGAACGTCATGCAAGCTTTAAGGATTGAGCTCCGATCGTCAGCTCCCTGGTTCTCAGCTTGCAAGCCCAAGGCTTGAAAGCGCAGAACAACCCTTCAGCCAAGAAAGCATCCATGACAAGTTCTGGATCAGAACCAGTCTCCGGTCAACAAACGGAGAAGACCTTGGATCCAATCGTCCTGGAGCGATGTCGCGATCTGGTGGGATTGCTTTTCCCATGGGACATGAACCGGGCACTGGAACTGGCCTTGCTCAAAACCTTTTGCCTGCCATCAATCTCAGGCTTGCTGCAGCAGACCGGTGAGTTTGAACAACGCCCCCGCAAGCGCTACGACGACACTGCTCTGATCGTGGCAGAACTGGTACGGCTTGGCCCTGATAGCCCAGGGGGCCGGGCCATCATCCAGCGCCTCAATCGGATTCACTCCACCTACGCCATTCGCCAGGAGGATTACACCTACGTGCTCTCCGGTTTCGTCGCCGAACCGATTCACTGGATCGAGAATTACGGCTGGAGAGCTCTGCAACCCATTGAACAAGAGGCGTTGGTCTTGTTCTGGGATCATGTGGGCAGTCTGATGAATCTTGAGCAACGCCCATGCAGTTTGCGGGAACTGATGGAGCTCAATCAGCGCGCCAATCTCAAACTGTTTGCCAGCGCCGAGAGCAACCAGCGTGTTGCAGACGCCACTATCGCCATGCTTCTGGCCCCTTGGCCTGGTCCATTGCACCGATGGCTCCGTTCCATCATGAGCAGTGTGTTGGAACCAGAAACGCTCAGCAGTCTGAACTGGCCCTCCCCTCCGGCCTGGCAGACCAAAGTCGTGTGGGGAGTGCTCCACTGCCGCAGCTTCATCCTCTGCACAGTCCTGCGTTTCTGGCCTCCCCAGCGACGACGCTTTTTCTCCGAGCGACCCACGACAAGCTATGGCAAGCATTTCAGCCTGGAACAGATCGGCCCTCCATCACTGCTGCAACAGCTGAACAGCTCCAACCTTCGTGATGACTCGAAATACCGAAGAGAGGCTGACAACTCGCTGAATGACATTGGGAAATCTTGAACCAAGATGCCACCTTTGTGATGTTGCACTGCTAAAGGTGACCTCCTCGCACTGATCTCAAGAACTTCAACATCAGCATCGATTGCACTACTTGAGTGAGCAACTCTCTGCCTCCATTATTTTCTTTGAAAGATGTAGCCATTCCTACGCAGAGCCTCTGAAAGCTGGCGATGTTTCAATCAAAGATCATTTTTGAAAAAAAGTTCTTTAAGGCCGCGCGACAACCTTGCCAGTTAAATCGAAAAGGAATAGGTGATCCTCGGCCCCGTGAATCATGGCTACGATCGAAACAACCTGGAGCATGAAGCCATGCAGCCAAAGCGATCTCAGAGTTGCTATCCGTGGAGAGCTCCGTGATTTGCAGACGCAGCAAAATATGCCGAGTAGTGATCGGAACCGTCCAATCAATCATTAGGGCCCACACAACAACCGAGGTCGCATTGCAATGAACGTTCGCGAACGATTAGAGGCAGGCCGTGCTACCACGAAAGACGCTTTTGAGGTCTTCGATTCACTTGAGCCCGTCGATGTTGGTTTTATGATTGGTAATTGGAAGGGTGAAAGCTTCCATACCAATCACCCAATGGACGGCCTTCTTGAGGTCTATCACTGGTATGGAAAACGTTTTGAAAGTCTCGAAGATGTGCATCCGTTGGTGTTTTCAACACTTCGCGGCGGCGTGACCACTGTCAATCCCGCCTTGATGGGGTCGGCATTGCATGTGCCCATGCCAAAGTCAGCGATGGTGGGTCGTCTCTTCCAAACACTGTTGCCTTTGCTGTCAACGTCCCGGTCTACAGCTCGGCTGCGCATGACAACGTATCGGGGCAAGTCGAGCGCAACCATGATTTACGACCAGCTACCGATTAACGACGTGTTTCGCAAAATTGATCAGGATGCCGTGCTGGGCGTCATGGATTTGAAGGGAATGAAGGTGCCGTTCTTCTTCATCCTTCACCGTGAACATGGGGGCAAAAAATCCCCTTAAGGCAGTGAGTCTAGATGGTCCATTGTCTTCACTCAAGCGTGCGACTTAGTCATCACAGTTCATTTCATACAGATCAAACATCTGTCTGGATGAAGCTCGCTTCATCGCCATAGACCCGGCTGAACAGTTGGTTATCGGATGGGTGAACCATGGCTCTTATTTGGCAAGAAGTTTCAAAGCCATGCGATCAAAACGATCCGAGCACTCTTATCCATGCAGAGCTCCATGGTTCACAGACGCTGGTGAAGATGGGGAGTGGTGATCGGAACCCTCTAATCAATAAATTGTTGCTAGTCCTTTGCTGGGTAAGACAACAGCAACCTGAAATCCCATCAACAAAGCTCTGCTTCAAGACGAAAGATTTGTAATGCTTGTGGCTTCATTGCTGTGCCCTTGCCATAACAGGCCAATGGTTTCTCGCCTAAGAGGCGAATGGCACCACCCTCCTCTTCAAAACCAAGCCGGCAAGGATCATCGGGCGGAGGCCAAACAGCCAGGCAGCAGCCTGGTGGTTGGGGTGCTCAAGGCGCATCAGAAAGCGGATCCAACCAAAGCCAAGCCCAGGCCCACCTGATCCAGAGTCCAAGCATCAGCCTCCCAAAAGGAGGCGGCGCGATCCGAGGCATGGGTGAGAAGTTCAGCGCCAACCCGGTCACCGGCAGCGGTTCGATGACCGTGCCGATCGCTACCAGTCCTGGGCGGAGCGGCTTTGATCCTCAGCTCAGCCTGAGCTACGACTCTGGAGCAGGCAACGGGCCCTTCGGCTTCGGTTGGAGCTTGGCGCTGCCCGCGATCACCCGCAAGACGGACCAAGGCCTGCCCCGCTACAGCGATTGGAGGAGCGATCCGCAGGAGGCGGATGTGTTCGTGCTCTCCGGAGCGGAAGACCTGGTGCCGGTGCTGCGCCAGGGGGCCGCAGAGCTGGAGATCCACGACGACGTGATCGATGGCTACCGGGTGCGCCGTTACCGCCCCCGCATTGAAGGCCTCTTCGCCCGCATCGAGCGCTGGCAGTGGATCCCCACCAGCGCCGACCCGCGCCCGGAGGCCGAGCAGCGGGCTGATGTGCACTGGCGCTCGATCTCCAGAGACAACATCCTCACGATTTACGGCGCCGATGCCGGCAGCCGTATCGCCGATCCCAAGGATCCCGAGCGCATCTTCAGCTGGCTGATCTGCGAAAGCCGTGACGACAGAGGCAATGGCATCCGCTACCTCTATAAGGCGGAAGACGGCAACACCACCCTGCGGCCCGGGCAGGCTGATCCCTTCCGGGCCGCTCATCAACGCAACCGTGGGACAGCGAACGATCTATCCCGCACCGCCCAGCGCTACCTGCAGCGCATCCTCTACGGCAACCGCAGGCCACTGCTCGATGCCCAGGGGCAACGCCCGCGGCGATTGAGCAATCTGCCTGCCCCACCCACCGACAACACCGCCGACTGGCTGTTCGAGGTGCGCTTCGACTACGGCGAACTCAACTCAGAGGATCCCACCGGCACCCCCGAGCAGCCCTGGCTCTACCGCCCGGATGCCTTCTCTACCTACCGCAGCGGCTTCGAGGTACGCACCTGCCGCCGCTGCGAGCGGGTGCTGATGCTGCACCACATCCCCGATCAGGCCGCCACTGCCGATCGCCCCCTCCAGCCCGGGTACGAAGGCATGGTGCGCAGCACCGAGTTCGTCTATGACGACGAGATTGATCCCACGCTCGCCAGCAAACCCGTCTACAGCTTCCTCAGCCAGGTTGTGCAACGGGGCTGGAAGCAGGAGGGCGACGCCATTACCACCAAAACGCTGCCTCCTCTGGAGTTCCGCTACAGCCGGCCCACCCTTGGAGAAGACGTGGAGGAGGTTGATCCTGCCAACCTCGAGAACCTGCCGGTCGGCCTCGATGGCAGCTCTTATCGATGGGTTGACCTTCATGGTGAGGGGCTGCCCGGCATCCTCACCGAACAAGCTGGGGCATGGTTCTACAAGCGCAACCTCAGCCCGATGAGTCAACGGCTGCGGGCCGATGCCCAGGCCGATGTGGCCACCTTTGCCGCGCTGGAAACGGTCGCCAACCGGCCCAATGTGAGTCTGGCGGGTGGTGCCCAGATGCTCGATTTGGCCGGCGATGGCCTACCCGATGTGGTGAGCTTCAGCGCCCCCATACCGGGCCTCTATGAACACGACGGCGCCGAGGGCTGGCAGCCCTTCCGCTCCTTCCGCGAGCTGCCGAACATTGATTTCAACGACCCCAACCTGCGATTCGTCGACCTCGATGGCGACGGCCATGCCGATCTGTTGATCAGCGAAGGCGATGTGTTCGTGTGGCATCGCTCCCTTGAGGAAAAGGGGTTTGAGACTGCCCAGCGGGTGCCGCTGCCTTGGGACGAAGAAAAAGGTCCGCGGGTGGTGTTCGCCGACAGCAACGAAAGCATCCATCTGGCGGACATGAGCGGTGATGGACAGGCGGATGTGGTGCGCATCCGCGCCGGCGTCCACGGCCGCGAGATCTGCTACTGGCCAAATCTGGGCTACGGTCACTTCGGGGCCAAGGTGTCGATGGATAACCCGCCCCTGTTCGATCATCCGGAACTGTTTGACCCCAAACGGCTACTGCTGGCCGACATCGATGGCAGCGGCACCACGGACCTGATCTACCTCCACGCCGAGGGGGTGCGGCTCTATTTCAACCAGGCGGGCAACGGCTGGAGCGACGCAGTGCCCCTGAAGGTGTTCCCGCCGATCCACAACATGGCCCAGGTGGCCACCGTGGATCTGCTGGGCAATGGCACCGCCTGCCTGGTGTGGTCGTCGCCGCTGGCGGGCGACAGCGGCCGCCAGATGCGCTACGTGCCGCTGATGACCGAAGGAAAGCCGCATCTGCTCACCACCAGCATCAACAACCTCGGCGCCGAAACGCAGGTGCGCTATTGCTCTTCCCTGCGCTTCTACCTGGAGGACAAGCTCAACGGCAAACCCTGGATCACGCGCCTGCCGTTTCCGGTGCATGTGGTGGAGCGGGTGGAAACGATCGACCACATCAGCCGCAATCGCTTCGTCTCGCGCTATGCCTACCACCACGGTTATTTCGATGGCGAGGAAAGGGAATTCAGGGGCTTCGGCATGGTGGAGCAGTTCGATACCGAAGCATTCGAAGACTATGTCGTTGGCGTTCAGACAGCTGGAGGCTCACAAGAACTGGCGCCTGAGCTGAACCAGCCGCCGGTCACGACCCGCACCTGGTATCACACCGGGGCATTTCTCGATCAGCCGCGAATCCTGCACCAGTACCGACACGAGTACTACCAGCAAGAGCAGCACATCCCCGAGCCCTTCTTGCCTGCAGGTCTGAGTGCAGACGAACTGCGCGAATGCATTCGTGCCTTGAAGGGTCTGCCGCTACGGCAGGAGATCTACAGCCACGACGACTCGGCTGAACAAGAGCACCCATACACGGTCACGGAGAACAATTTCGAGATTCGCTGGCTTCAACCGCATAGCAACCAGCGGCACGGCGTCTTTTTTCCGGTGGGCCGGGAATCCATCTCGCTCAACTACGAGCGCAATCCGGCCGACCCTCGCATCTCGCACACCTTCGGGCTGGAGCTGGATCAGTACGGCAACGTCCGTAAGTCCTGTTCGGTCGTGTATGGCCGCAAGATTGGCGACGCCTCCCTTCCCCCCGAGGTCAACCGCGATCAGCAGCAGCGCTACATCACCTATGCCGAGGCGGACTACACGCCCGACATCGATCAAGCAGAGCCGATCGAATCCTACCGCTTGCGTGTGTCCTTCGAATCCAGGAACTACGAGATCAACGGTATCGCTCCGGACGCTGCCTTCTTCCAGTTCGAGGAGATCAAGAACAAGATCGCCGCTGCCGCCCCGATCGACTACGAAGTTGTCGCGGACAGCGTCACGCCACAGATTCGGCTGCTCTCCCACGGCCGCACGCTCTTCCTCGACAACGCGCTGAACCCCTTGCCATTGGGCCAATGGGACTCACTGGGGCTCGACTACCAAAGCTACAAGCTCGTCTTCACTCCTGGCATCACGGCCGCCCATTACGCCGGCAAGGTGAGCGACGCCGAGTTTACCGCTGCGGGATATGTGCACTTCGCTGGTGACGCCAACTGGTGGATAACCTCTGGCACGGCTGTCTATCCAGCAAATCCGCGCGACACTTTCTACCTCCCGATCGGCACCAAGGATCCTTTCGGACTGGAAACGATTGCGACCTTCGATCAGCACGTCCTCCTGATCGAAAAGGTGGAGGTCAAGCAAGCCGCTTGGAACGTCGTCGCAGCGGTCAATGACTACCGCATCTTCGGCCCGATGCTGATGACAGACCCCAATGGGAACCGCTCGGCCGTCGAACACGACGAGTTGGGCATGGTGGTCAAGACCGCCATCATGGGCAAGGCTGGCTCGACGGATGGCGACACGCTGGCCGACCCGACCACGCGGATGGAATACGAGTTGTTCAACTGGAAGAACAACCGCAAGCCCAACTTCGTGCATACCTTCGCGCGCGAGCAGCACGGCGCTGCCAATCCGCGCTGGCAGGAGAGTTATGCCTTCTCCAACGGAAGCGGCGGTGTGGCGATGGTCAAGGCCCAGGCGCATCCCGGCAAGGCGTTTAAGGTGAATATGGACGGCAGCAAAGCCGAAGTGGATGCCGATCCGCGTTGGGTGGGCAACGGGCGCACCGTGCTCAACAACAAGGGCAAGCCGGTCAAGCAGTACGAGCCTTACTTCAGTACCACCCACGAATACGAAGACGAAAAGGTGCTGCGTGAGATCGGCGTCACGCCCGTCCTCTACTACGACCCGGTCGGGCGCAACATCCGCACGCTGTTTCCCAACGGCACCTTCGCCAAGGTCGAGTTCACGCCCTGGTGGCAAAAAGTCTTTGACGCCAACGACACCGTCAAGCAAAGCCAGTGGTACGTCGACCGGGGCAGGCCTGATCCGACAGCAGAGCCCGAACCGCTGAACGACCCGGAACGCCGCGCCGCCTGGCTTGCCTCCAAACACGCCGACACGCCTGGCGTCATCCATTTCGACAGCCTGGGCCGACCCGTCTACGCCGTTTCCGATTACGGCGAAGGAAAGACGGCGGCGGTGCGCTCGGAAAGCGACCTGACTGGGCGCCTCTCGACGATGTTCGATCAGCAGCAACGAGAAGTCGCAAGCGGCTTCGTTGGCATGGAGGACACCCCCATCGTCGGCGACAGCGCCGAGAAGGGCCGTCGCTGGACCTTCCAGAACGTGCTCGGTGCGCTGGTTAAGACCTGGGACGAACACGGCCGCCAGTTCCGCGCCGAGTACGACGAGTTGCACCGCCCTGTTAGCACCTTCGTGAAGCAGGCCGGACAAGGGGAGATCCTGTTCAATTACATCGTCTATGGCGACCGTCTTGCCAATGCCGGGCAACTCAACCTGCTCGGCACCGCCCATCTGACCTTCGACCAAGCCGGCTTGATGCGAGTGCCGGAACTGGACTTCAAAGGTAACCCGAAGGCCGTCGATCGCATCCTGGCCAAGGACTACAAAAACGATCTCGACTGGAGCACTCTGCCAGGTCAAACAAATGTCACCGCCGTCCAAGCCGCCGCAGATCCCGAGCTGGAAGACGCCGAAGTCTTCTCCGCCAGTTCCTTGTACGACGCGCTGAATCGTCCAACTCGGGTCACGTTGCCCGATGGCACCATCATCATGCCCAGCTACAACGAGGCCAACTTCCTGACCTCACTGAAGGCGCAAATTCGTGGTCAAGGCAATTTCATCGAATTCCTCAAAGGCCAGGATTACGACGCCAAGGGCCAGCGCCAGTTCGCGCATTACGGCAACGAAGTCTTCACCCGCTACTTCTACGACCCCAAAACCTTCCGCCTGAGCAATCTGTTGACCTACAAGTCAGGTGCAGACCCGCAGACCCAAGGGCTGCAGAACCTGAACTACTGCTACGACCCGGTCGGCAACATCACCCAGATCCGCGACGACGCGCAGCAAACCCATTACTTCAACAACGCCGTCGTCAAGCCTGAAAGCCTGTACGAATACGACGCGATCTATCAGCTCTTCCGCGCCAGGGGTCGGGAACTCGCCGGTGGGGTTAACGACGCCATCTGCACGCACACCGATTTGGATTTCGTCCAACTTCCGCACCCAAACAATGTCAACGCGGTGCGCAATTACACCGAGGAATACGAATACGACCTGCTCGGCAATATCAAGGTGATGAAACATCGCTTCCAATCCCAAGCCGGTATCGGTGGCGGCTGGACGCGCCATTACCTTTATGCCTTTGACAACGCGCCGGGCAATCGCACCAACCGCCTAACCGCCACCAGCCAGCCAGGCGACCCGGATGCAGGCCCTTATACCGGCACCTACGACTACGACGCCTACGGCAACATGACCCGCATGCCGCACCTAGCGGCCATGGACTGGAACTTCATGGACCAGTTGCACCGGGTGGACTTGGGCGGCGGCGGGACGGCTTATTACGTCTATGGCCTGGACGGTCAGCGTCTGCGCAAGGTGATCGAGCGCAACGGCAACCTGAAGCTCGAATGGATCTTTCTCGGCGCGGTGATGATCTTCCGCCGTCGTCGGCGCAACACCAACGATTTGCGTCTGGAACGCTGGACGGTCCACATCAGCGACAACACTGACCACATCGCGCAGGTGGATACCAAGACGCGGGACGATGACAACGACGATCCGGCCAATCCGCTCAATGTTCCGCTCATTCGGTATCAGCATGCCAATCACCTCGGCTCAGCGGTGCTGGAGACAAACGAAGACAGCGACCTGATCTCCTATGAGGAGTACCACCCCTACGGCACCACGGCATATCGCTCGGCTAAACCTGGATTCGATATAAGTCTGAAGCGATATCGATTCAGCGGGAAGGAGCGGGATGACGAAACTGGGTTGTACTACATCGGCACGAGGTATTACGCGCTATGGCTTGGGAGATGGACTAGTACTGATTCAGCTGGATTCGTTGACGGCGTCAACCTATATCGGTATTGCCGGAATTCCCCAACCGTCCATGTAGACCCCACAGGCCTCGATCCTGAGTACCTTCCCGGAACACCTGAGGATAGGCTCACACCTAAATCAACACAGGCTGAGCGTGAGGCGTTTGCGCGAAGAAGGGGATTCAGGGTTATCGATCCAAATCCAGAGCAGCAACGCTGGGTAGGGACACCAGAAGCTGGAAGTTGGGAATTGAGCCCTGAAGGAAGACTAGAGAGAATTACTCCAGAAGGAACGCACAGCAGTAAGCCAGCCCCTAGTACAGGAAATGAAGAACTAGCTACACCAGAACCCCCATTACCAAATAACCCATCTCCAGCGCCCACTCCTGAATCGTCAGAATCAAGTGATACGAGAAACGGAGAAGGTAGTGAGAGGAGTTTCTTTACCAGCAGCTTCTTCAAAGGATTGGCTGTGGGTCTTGCTGTCACTGTTGCTGTGGTGGCAGTCGTCGCAACAGGTGGAGCAGCTCTTGCTGCAATTGCGCCGGCTGCTTCAGCCGCAATTGCTTCATCTGGAGTTGGCACAGCAATCGCCATAGCCGGCACAACGGTTGCTGTCGCCAACACTGTTCAATCGGTGCGTCAGCGTGATCTCTGGAATAACCCCATCTCGGAGGAGCAAGCCAACTTCAATCTTGGTCTAGGAGTGGGCTCTTTTGCTTCAGGAGCACTCTCACGCCCAATTTCTGGGGCTGTTAGTCCGCTCGGGCAAAGCTTAGGTCGCGGCGCAGGCCAAGGAATTGAAAACATGTCGTCAGGAATGTTTATCCCGGCATTGCCTGGTGGAGGAACTTTTGGAGGCGCCATTTCGACTACCGCGGCTGCGGGTGTGAATACAACGTCAGCTGTAACGGCAGCTGGCACTGCCATGGGAGCCAATGTTCTCATGATGTCCGGCAATCAGGGGGATGATTGGGATGACCAAGGCTGGCGTCCAAAGAAAGCCAAGGGAAAGACATTTCGCGGAGGAAGAAAGAGCTCTCGAGACAACTGGTATGGGTTTGATCGAGATAAAAATTTCGTCAGATGGTGGCATCGCCAAGGAAAGTCAGAATTTGGAGGAAATGATATTGATAACGCTGCAGAGGCCAAAGAGATCTATACCTACTGGGTTAGCATTGGAAAGCCGGCGCCAAAATGAATGACATTAAAACAGCCACATTTCATCAACTAATAGATCACATTAAGAGTGACGATTCGCATAGAATCATAGAAGCTGTCCGCGAGTGTGCCTCGCGTCAAGAAGAAGTCGCTGCTCCTTATTTGCTGAATATTCTCCAAGTGACCCAAGACGCTGCAGTGAGAAACGCCGCTGCGCTCGCTTTGAGCGATCTAAAGAATCCCGCCGCATTTGGCATATTAGTGGAGTTACTGAAAAGCGACCATGCCCGTGAAAGCCAGGGGACGCTTTTATATGCACTCGACACGTACGACTGTTCACCAATCTTGCCCTTATTAGTAAATCTGGTTATTGATGGAAATTTTGAGGTTAGTCGACAAGCATTTAGCCTGATCTCTGGCATTGAAACTGAGCTAGACGATCGTGTTTGGCAAAGCTGTAGAGAACGACTACAGTCTGCAATTGTGGTTACCACAGAAGATCAGCGGCCAGTACTGGAGGAACTGCTCAAGCTGTTCGAGCAGGATGAATAGGTGAGCTAGACCGCTTTTTTGAACTAGAAAACTTGGACGATGGAACTTACGCTATTCACCGACCTAATCGACGCCCCCGGCAATGTCGCCGGCGGCCTGAAAGCCATCGTCAACCTGCCCTAAGCCGAAGGCGAAGCGATACTCCGGTCGCTAGACGAGACCTATCTCCTCATCAACACCACGCTCAACATGCTGTTCATCGGCCAGCAACTCGCCAATAACGCCCGCAGCGCCACTCGCGACAACCAACGCATCCCTCCTGTTTGAAATGCACTGAGCACATTTCACCCTGTGCTAAGCCCCGAACGGATAAAAACAATTAAACGAGAACTCGCGTTTTTGAAAGTGCAGAGTCGACACGCCAAGACTCCAATCTGGCTTACCTACGTCTCTGTAATTCCGGCAGAAGAGCTTATTAACACCATGATTCCCCACCGGCTCTAACTACTCCTACGTGGTCTCCATCAATCAGCAACTGCTCTTGCTAAAGGTGGCGGCCGCCTGGTTCACCTACTGGTGATTCTTGATCCGTTTGACTCCACACCATCAGCGTGGATCTAGTCGTCAACGAGGCAGTGCAGTTGCAGCGACAAGGAGATTCTTTGGATCGTGAATCCGGCCGACTCTGCTTTTCTGCAACATTGCCAACTGCAGGGCCAAACGAAGAATAACCAGCTCTGGCCTCTGTCTTTGGTCTGAGTGCCGCAACATCTTCAAACGGCTCAAACCCTTACCACCTGAATCACCTGACACTTCAGGCCACTGTTGTCATAAAGGGAGAAGGCAACGGGACCACCTAGTCCCCCACCTCAAAAAAACTATGGCTGCCTCCCCAGCTTCGGCCACTCCCCTCTACGCGGGGCCACACCCGATGGCAAGGCCCAGCTCGCCAAGAGCGCAGACCACGCCAACTGAATTCCTGATCGGTCGCGCCCCATCCAACCCACTCAATGGGATGGGGTGGGAATAACACTCATCATCGTGCGATTGGAACACAAGCCTTCTCCCCGCGGTAGGGGGGCGTTTTGAAAGCGATACGACGGACCTAGCGAGACCCCTAACGCAGTACGTACTTCCGAGGACTTTCAGATGGAAAAAATCGTCGCCCCGATTTCGCGCATGATGAAAAATGCCGCGGTAGCGAACTTGCACGCGGCGTTGAAGGCCCTCGGCAGATCGCTGCCCGACATCGAGACGAAAACGAACTATTTCGGCAGCGAAACCGCAAAAAGCGTCGCTGCTCTGCAGGAGGCAGCCGGGCTCCAGCAAACGGGCGATGTGGATACCGCGACTGCGAAGCATCTCAACAAAATACTGGCCGAAAAGGGCCTTTTCGACGATGCGCCACCCGACGGCGATGGCCGAGGTTCTGGCGGCAGCGAGCGGAACGGCAACACCGATAAGCCAGAAACGGTCCACGTCTTCGGGCGCGTGATCTCCCACAAGGAGCGCCCGGCACAGGGAGTGGTCACGATCTTCCGCGCAGCGTTCCGCACCGAGGAAAAACTGGTGGCGTTCGAAACGGACCAGAAGGGACGATACGAGGGCAAACTGATCCGCGATCCCGCCACGGGCCCGCTCAACATCTTTGCCCGAATTACGCTGAATAACGGCACGACGATCACCTCAGACCTTGTCTTCAACGCCGCGGGGAAGGTCGAACTAAACCTCAATGCCGCAGGTCGACTGATCCCGACTCAAAGCGTCTTCGAGGAGATCGAGACGAATGTCCGCATGGTCATCGGGTCTGCAGCCATCGCATCGCTGCGCGAAACCAGAACTCAGACTGATATCACCTACCTGGCGCAGGACCGCAAGCTCGACCCCGAGATGCTGGCGCGCCGCGCGATGGCCGAACGCATCGGCAAGGCGCAGAAGATCGCCCCCGAAGTGATCTTCGCCTTCCTCGCGCAGAGCGAGCCTGCTGTTCTGCCTAGCTCCAGCCTGACCGCGACGCCGACGCAGGACGCAGCTGACGACCTCGAAAACCGGGTTTTTGCCGGGATCGTCACCCTCGACGAACCGACCCAGCGACGGATCCTGCAGAAAGCGATCGCCAAGGACCTTGTGCGCTTCGACATAGCAGAGGCCATCGACGAGGCCATCAAGTCGCTGCGTACGCGACGGGGGCTTGTGCTGGCCAACGCACCCTTCGGGGCAGGCAAGAAGTCGATGAACGATCTGCTAAGTGCCACGAGCCTGAACCAGACCCAGCGCACAACCTTTGTGAACTACTCCATGAAGGTGCAGGCCGAAGGAGGCCTGCTCTGGGAGGCGTTGGAAATGAATGAGGCGATCCCGGCCGCCAAGCTCAGGGAGGCGCGTGCCACCTTCGCCTTCGGCGCGATGTCGAAGAATCACATCCCCTTTATCGAGTACGCCAAGGCCGCCCTGCCCGACGAGATGACCGGGGAACCCGGGCGGGTCGCCTACCTGACTTTGAAGGAATGGACCACCTTCCTCAACAGAGGAGTTGAAGCAGGCAAAGAAGTAATTCCAGACAATATCGACGGTGAGACCCAGGAGGATCGTGTTGGCGCCTTCGCGCAGATGCTGATGGAGCGTGCCGAAGATAACTATCCAGCGATGGCAACGATTGGCCGCATCCGCGAACGCGACGACGTGAAGCTCGACGCCGCCGGAGAGCTGGTCGCAGCCGTGTCGAAGGTTCCGGACATGAATCTGCGGACGCTGAACATCAACGCAGTGCGGCTCGGGCGCGATGTGGCGCTGGGGGAGGAGACGCTGGCCAAGACGCTGCGCACCACGATCAAGATCGTCTCTGACATGTCCGACGAGTCGGTCGCTGATCTCAAGCGCGCGCAGCGGGCGGTGCGCCTTGCCCCTAACGCGACCGCGGCCGCGGCGCTGCTAGCCACAGGACAGGATTCGGCCCACCTGATCCACAAGCGAGGGCGCAGCAATTTCATCGCCGACGCGATCAAGGCGGGGATGACCGACCTGCAAGCGGGTCAGACCTTCAACCGCGCCAAGGCGAGTTATGGATATCTCGTCGCCCGCTTCCTTGAATACCGGCTCGATCTCGACAAGGCCTCGCCCGCGGCCGTGGGCGGCGCGTGGAAGAGCGACGACCTGATCGCCGAGGTCGAAAACGACCCGTCGCTGCGGACCCTTTTCGGATCTCTCGACAGCTGCGGCTGCGAATGGTGCGAAAGCGTGCATGGCCCGGCTGCCTATCTGACCGACGTGCTGCGCTGGCTCGGCGAACGGCGGGCGAGGAGCGGCAGCGGCTTCGCAAGCGCCCGGGCGGTGCTGGAAGACCGGCGGGGGGACATCCTCGACATCCTGCTGAACTGCCAGAACACCGACACGTTGATGCCCTACATCGACCTCGTGAACGAGGTGCTGGAAGAGGCCGTCTCGCCCACCGGCGTCGCACGGCAGACGAACTGGCGCAGCGAGGAGCTGATGGCCGAGCCCGAGCATGTCAACGATGACGCCTATGCCCTGCTCGCTGTGGCATCTCACGCGCCAGGCCTGCCCTTCGACCTGAGGGACACCGAAGCGCAGACCTATCTCGCCCATCTGCGCCTGACCCGGGCCGAGGTGATGGAGGCGCTCCGCAAGCAGACCAACGGCCTGCCCTCAGAGCGCGACATCGCGGCGGCCTACTTCGGCATCTCCAATGCGGCGAGCGTCATCATTACGAAAGCCGACCCAGCGGCCCAGGCCACGTTCTGGGCCTACAGCGCACCCAGCGAGCTGATCCCCAACGCCTCGTGCGAGACGCTGATGGCACGGGCAGACATCTCCCACAACGATTTGGCGGAATTACTGAACGTCGAATTCGTGAACGGCACCGCGCCGCGTTCGACATTCCAGCCGGAGTTCGAATGCGACCTGATCGACCGCCGGGTCACGCAGCTTTCGGTCGAGCGGCTCGACCGGATGAACCGCTTCATCCGCCTCTGGCGCCATCTTGGCTGGAAGATGTGGGAGCTCGACCGCGCGATCATGGCGATGGGCGGCGTGCTGAACGATGCGACGCTGCTCGGACTGATGCGGCTGCAGAAAATCCGCGATGCCTGGCGGCTCACCGTAGAGGAGGTGCTGGCCTTGATCGCACCTCTCGACATTCGGGTGCGCGACTGGCTGACGGGGGACGGACGGTCGCTCTACACCGACCTCTTCGAGGATCGCGCGGTACAGAACCCACCCGATCCTGACCTCTCCATCACCGCCGTGACCGCCGCGGTGCCGCCCGCGCTGATCGGCAGCAAGGCGGCGATCCTCTCGGCCAGCATCGCCATCACCGCCGACGATTTCGCTCTTCTAGTGCCGACCACCGCCGACCCCGATCTCGCCCTTCCCGTCGCGAGCGACCGTGCGTCACTGAGCGCTATTTCGCAGGTTTATCGCTTCTCGAGGCTGGGCCAGGTCCTTCGGCTGCGGGTGTCCGAGCTGCTGGACTTCGCCCGACTTGCCAGGGCGCCGCTGAATGCGGACGGGCGGGTCGATCCCTTCCAGACGGTGCAGACGCTGACCGATTTCCTGACAATGTTCAGCCGTCACTCGGCGAGCGGTCTTGCCATCGGGGAATCGCGCCACGCCACGACCTTCTGGCCCGAGTCCATCTTCGGCGCTGGGGACAGCGCGATCTCGGCCAATCTCGAAGAAATCCGCACTGCGCTTGCCGACCTTCGGGCCGAGACCATCGTGCCCGCGGAAGAGCGCGCCGCTGCGCTTGAGCGCCATTTGCCTGGGGTTGCAGACTTCAAGGATGCAGCGATCCGCGCAACCGCCATCGCGATCATCGACGACAGCTATGCCGACACGCTCGCCAACCGGAACGCCTTCATCACCAGCCATTTCAGCGCGCTGATGCCGGTGGCCGCGGCCATCGCCGCCTTCGCGCCCTATGGCGGGCCGCCCGCCGGCGGCGATGCGGCGGTCGACGCGCGCAGGCTGATCGGGTTGCAGGCGGTCTACAACGCGCTCGGCCGCACCGCCATCACCGCCGCCGTAACAGGCCAGACCGGAGCCAGGTCGGAGGCCGAGGCGGCCGACTTCCTGTCCTGGTCCATGCAACGCAGCGGGCTCGACAGCCTCGGCGCGCTGATCCTGGCCGAGAGCGACTTCCTCACGCGCACCGCTGATGACAGCGCCTACCTCCTGACCGCCGACAGCACCGACATGCCCGATATCTTCGAGGCGGCGCAGCTCGTGGACAAGCTCGCCTTCATTAAGGAGGCGCTCGGCTGGAGCGATGCGCAGCTGATTTGGTTCGTCAGCAACGAAGGGAGCTTCGGATTACCACAGCTGACCGCGCTGCCCGTCAAGGCGGGCGACGGTCCCGCAGCCTTCGTGGAGTGGCTGACACTGCTGCGCTGGACGCAGGTCATGAACGCCTTCCCCAGCTCCGAGACCCTATCGCTGCCAGGCATTCTCGGCCAGATCGGGAGCGCGGGTTACAACGCCACACAACTGGCCGAGGACCTCGCCGTCTGGACCCAGCGGGTACCCGAGACGATGTCGGGTGCCATCGCCGAGCTTGCGCTTGCCTATCCCGGTGATTTCCGCACGGTCGGCGCCTACGAGCGGCTACTGACCGCGCTCGAGGTGATCAAGCTCGCCGGTGTGACCCCGGCCCAGCTCACCGCCTGGGCGCAGCCCGGCGTGACCCCTGCCGTGGCGCAGCAGATCAAGCTCGCCGCCAAGGCGCGCAATTCGCTCGATGAATGGCTGAAGAACGCGCCGCCGCTGCAGGACCGCCTGCGCGAGGCCAAGCGCGTCGCGCTCATTACCTACCTGACGACCCGACCCGCCTCAGCCGGACCGTCGTGGCGCGACGCGAACGCGCTATTCGCGCATTTCCTGATCGACCCCGAGATGACCGCCTGCCGCAAGTCCTCGCGGCTGGTGCAGGCCACGGGATCGCTGCAGCTTTTCGTGCAGCGCTGCCTGATGAACCTCGAACCCGCCGTGCTGGCCGATGGCGATGACGATGGCTGGAACGAATGGGACTGGATGTATGCCTACCGCCTCTGGGAAGCCGCGCGGAAGGTCTTCCTCTGGCCCGAGAACGTGATCCGGCCCGAGCTCAACCGGATGAAATCCCCGGCGCTCCTGCAGCTTGAACAGAAGCTGTCGCAGATGGAGATGACCGAGGAGAACGCCGAGATCGCAATGGAGCAGTACCTCGAGACGCTTGACGGCATCGCGAATATGGACGTCCTCGCCATGTACGAGGAAACGACTGGCCGCGACCGTCTCATTCACACGCTGGCCCGCACCAAGGGCCAGCCGCAGACCTACTACTACCGGCAGAGGGTCTTTCCCAACAACGCCGCATCCGCCTACTGGACGCCGTGGGAGAAGCTCGACATCGAGATCGGCGGCACGCCGATTTTCGGCTTCATCAACCGCAAGCTGCATCTCTTCTGGCTGTTCTTCACCAAGAGAGCGGACCCAACCCAGCGTATGCCTCCCTCGCAGGCGTCAAACCAGCCGCCGCCTGACACGATCAACATGTGGGAAATCCAGCTTTGCTGGTCAGTCCGGCGGCAAGGTCACTGGCAGCCGGCGCAGAAGGGCGAACGCAAGTGGTTCTACCCACAATTCCGACCCAAGCGCAGCTTCCACTTGCGCACCGCGGCCTATGCCGGCGACCGATTGGCGATCAACGTCTTCGTCTCAACCTCGCCGGAATTCAACGACTACGCCCCTTGGACCTATTTGTCCACCAGTGTGGGAACAATCCAACTACAACGGGATCCGGTGCGGCATAACGAGGACACGCGACCTTTTCATGTCGCTCGCTTCGTCTTCAAGAGCAACGTGGACGAGATCCAGATGAGCCAACGCGGGCAGACCTACCCATCTGACATTTTCGGGGGCTCTTACGGGGCCGAGGCCGCCGAGATGAAAGAGCTGACAAACCCGCTCGCTGACCTAACCATGCCGACCGACATGAAATATGTCGGCCAGACGATTCAGAACCAGTCCGATAATGACTCGAACCTCCATGCCCTTCCGTCGGCGGGCCCGGCCCTGCGGCTTGACAGCGGCAAGCTGCTCGATGACGCGCCCGCCCCGTTCGGCATTGTCCCATCGTCGCAGCGCGCGCAGTTCGACTCAACCCGGCCCTTCTTCTACACCGATCGCGAGCGCAGCTTCTTCGTGCGGCCGACCAAGGAATGGCGCGTGGACCATTCCTTCACAACCGAGGAACCTTCTCTGTCGGGGGTCACCGACTACAGGGTCAAATACACGTTCGACCGCAATTATCACCCGTTCACCGGCTTCTACCTCGACGAACTAGCAACCGGCGGGTTGAGTGGCTTATTCAAACGCTCGAACCAGCTTTCGCCACCCTCGTCCTTCAGCTTCGCCGAGTACGACCCCGAACAAATGGTCAAAGCCGACCATCCGAACGACATCGTCGATTTCGGATTCTCGGGGACTTATTCCCTTTACAACTGGGAATTACTGTTTCACGCTCCATTCCTGATTGCGAACCGGCTATCGGAGAACCAGCGCTTTGACGAAGCGCTCAACTTCCTCCGCTACATCTTTAATCCGACTAATACCGGCAGCGATAACGCTCCGCAGCGGTTCTGGATCACGAAGCCTTTCTACCAAATGAGCTCCGGGGCTTATCACTCCAGCCGGATCGAACGCCTACTGGAACTCGTCAATGGCGGATCTTCAACTCATATAGCTCAAGTTGAGCAATGGCGCAACGATCCCTTCGATCCTCACATGCTCGCACGGCTCCGGCCCGTCGCCTATCAACGCGCCGTGGTGATGGCCTATATCGGCGCCCTGCTGGACTGGGGTGAACAGGAGTTCCGGCGCTTCACCACCGAGAGCCTCAACCTCGCCACGCAATACTTCGTGCGTGCACAGGACCTGCTAGGACGGCGGCCCGAGACCGTTGTGGTCGACCGGCGCACCGAGGCGAAAAGCTTCCGCGAGGTCGAAACCGATCTTGACGCATTCGGCAACCTGCTGTCCGAGGTCGAGAACCTGCTGCCGCCTCCACCTCCAGGCGGCCCCGGCGGGTCAGAACCGCTGCCCCCGATCACCATCTTTTATTACTGCATCCCCGGAAACGACAAGCTTCTGGACTACTGGGACCGAGTGGAGCGCAACCTCTTCAATCTGCGCCATTGCCGCGATATCGAAGGTGTCTCCAAGCCTTTACCACTTTTCGCGCCACCGATCGACCCGGCGATGCTGGTGCGAGCAGCGTCCGCAGGCATCGACCTCGCGACGCTGGCGGGCGGAACGGCCTCGGCTCTGCCGAAATACCGCTTCCGCTTTATCCTTCAGCGTGCCTACGACTTCGCCTCCCAGGTCGAGCGGTTGGGCGCGGCCCTGCTATCTGCCTTTGAACGCAAGGACGAGGTGGCGCTCGCTGAGCTGCGCGAAAGCCACGTGGCTGAAATCCACACGCTTCGCGAAGACATCGCGTCACTCCGAATCAATGAGGCCAAGGCCGAGTTGGACCGACTGAAGGAGTCCAAGAAACTCGTCGGTCTTCGAGAAACGTTCTACAAGAAGAAGACCGAAACGCCGGTTGGTGTGTTGGAGACGATCGGCATCGGGCTGAAGGGAACGAGCTTCCTTTTGAGCAGCACCTCCTTCGGGCTGAAGCTTGCGAGCGGCGGGCTGTACTGGATACCTGACTTCCAAGGCGGTGCCTCTGGTGTGGGTGGCACCCCGCATGCAACGCTCAAAGCAGGTGGCAAGCAGGCTGGAGACAGCACCAAAACGCTCTCAGATGGCTTCAAGGAACTGGCCTACTTAGCTGACAAGGGTGCTGAACTGAGCTTCAAGATCCAGTATTTCCTCGACCGTCACAAGCAGTACGAACACCAGCTCAAGCTTGCCGAACAGGAGATTGTCGCGATCGAGAAGCAGGAGGCCAAGGCTGAGATCCTCCAACAGATCGCCGAGCAGGAGTCCGATGTTCAGAAGCAGCATTCCGAAAACGCCGAGGCAACGTTGGCTTTCTTGCGGTCGCGCTACACCAACAAGGAGCTCTACGACTGGCTGATCGCGCAACTTTCGACGATCTATTTCCAGTCGTACCAGAGCGCATTCGCCATGGCGCTCTCTGCCGCGGCTTGCGCCGAACGCGAGGTGGGGCTGATCGGCACGAACTACATCAAGTTCGGCTACTGGGACAGCCTGCGCAAGGGCCTACTGTCGGGCGAGAAGCTGAGCCAAGACCTCAGACGGCTTGAGACGGCCTATCTCGACCGCAACCAGAGGCTCTACGAGATCCAGAAGGACGTCTCTGTGGCGCTTCTGGATGCGGAGGCCCTGCTGACCCTGCGTGCGACAGGGGCCTGCGAGATCGAAGTGCCCGAGCTGATCTTCGACTGCGACTATCCGGGCCACTACAAGCGCCGCATCAAGTCCGTCGCGATTACCATCCCAACTGTCGCAGGTCCTTACACCTCGGTCAATTGCAAACTGACGCTGCTACGCGACGAGATACGTCTGAACACAAGCCTCGCGCTGGGCTATCCGCGCACCTCGATGACCGATGACGACCGCTTCGCCGACAACTGGGCGGCGACTAATGCCATCGTGACCTCAAAGGCGATCAATGATGCTGGTCTCTTCGCGCTCGATCTCGAAGACGACCGCTATCTGCCTTTCGAGGGCGCGGGAGCCGTTGGCCGCTGGCGGATTGAGCTACCGGCCGACACCAATGCCTTCGCGCTCGATTCGGTTTCAGACGTCGTACTGCACCTCCGCTACACCGCGATGGAAGGCGGCGAGACACTTGCCGAGGCAGCACGCGCGGTCGCCTCGAAGCGCGAGGTAGCGAAAAGCGCCAGGATCATGCGCCTCGACCAGGCTTACGCCGCGGCATGGCAAAGTCTCGTCTCTGCTCCTGGCACTGGGCAGGATCAGGCAATGTCTCTCGCGTTCACCAAGGAGCTCTTGCCCTATCTCGACCGGGTCCGCGACCTGAAGGTGACGTCTATCGCCCTCTCCGCCATAGACGCAACCGGTGACCTGACAGCAGAGATTACGGCGCCAGGTGGGATGGTGGGAACCATCGAGATGACAACGGACAGCGACCTTGGTGGTCGCATCTCGGGCGATACAGCGGGCAGCTTCGCAGCGGGTGTGCCCCTAGGAGACTTCACGCTGAAGCTGCGCATGTCGACTGCCATGGACAACCGCTCCCTGACCGAAGCGGACCTGTCAGGTTTGTACGCCGTGGTCTTCTACGAAGCGGAACTGCCGTGATGGAACAGCCTCTGCAAACCTCCAGCGGCTCTGTCGATGCAGTGGAAGAAGTCGCGAGCAGGCTGGAGCCAGAGCGAGCGATTGCCCTGAAACGCGCGGTCAGCGTCCTGAAGGAATTTTACGATCCTCCAGCGATCTTCCTCTTTGGCTCATCAGCCAAAAACAAGGCCAGCACATTGAGCGATCTGGACCTTTTAATCCGCATGCAGAGCCGAGAAAGACGTAGCGCACGCGGCACCGAATTCAAAGAGGTGTTCCTTAGCAGCTATCCGCGGGTCGACCTCGTCGTCTTCAACGATGACGAGGTACGCCATCATCTCGCCAACCCGTATTCCTTCCTATCGAGTGTGATGGCTAGCGCACGGCCACTTTTTCTGAAATCGCCACATGACGAGCCGCTCCTGCAGGGTGCACGGGGACTGAACTATTAAGGCGAGACCCGACGCGGTCTAGCCGGCTGAGCCTTCGCCATTGACCATGGTCCGATTCATATTGGCCACTTCATCGGAATTGCCCACCAACTTGCGTACATTCGATGATTCCACCATCACCGATGTGGTGTTTTGCGTCAGCTACACGCCAAGAGATGGCGGAAGCAGTTTCCGATCTCCGGTGCAAGCAATCGTCGCTCTAGACCACCTCAGATGTTGGCCTTACCCATAGCGGCCGAAAGCAAAGAAAAGGAATTGATTTCTGATTTTGCAAATCAGCTGGAAGCTTATGAATTTGGATTCATTCTGGCCTTAACAGAATATTTTGAAAATGCAGAATCTATTGATCTTGTAGCGAAATCAGGCTCCAAAGACGGAGATAAAGAGGCGGTTTTAAATACTCTCAACAGATATTGAGCAGGCCTCACTCTATACAAAGACAAAATAGATTCAGTGCTGTCTCTCATCAAAGAGCAATCGATACAATCCTGGTACTGAGCCCATCCTGTTTGGTCCTGTTCACAACCCGTGGAAGCTTGGGCGTAGCGCCGACGGGTCCAGCGGTGGATCAGCAGCAGCTGTTGCCGCAGGGATTATCCCGCTCGCGCATGCCAATGACGGGGGTGGCTCGATTCGTATTCCCGCCTCTTGCAACGGCCTGGTGAGTCTCAACCCATCCCGTGACCGGGTCCAAACGGGCCCAGACTATTCCGACCCCCTCTGTGGACTGACCTGTGAGTTTGTCGTTTCACGCAGCGTGCGTGATTGTGCGACCTTATTGGACAGTGTGGCGGGGGCCGATGTGGGCGCGTCGGGACTGCCTCTACCACCCACCCGTCCCTATCGAGCAGAGGCTGGCATCTAACCTGGTCGACTGCGGATCGCGTGGACGACGACACCGGCATCCGGAGACAAGGTGGATCCAAAATGCGAGAAAGACGTGCACGAGACCGTCCAGTTGCTGCAAGACCTCGGCCATACCCTTGTCGAAGATCGCCCCAGGTATGACTGGGACGAATTTCTTGACAATATTCACGTCATTTGAACCAGCGCCAATGCCAAGGCGCTGAACGAGTTGGCCTCCATCATGGGCCGTACGCTTGGACCGGAGACTCTCGAGTCAGTCACCTTGGCCTGCTGCAAAGACGGTGAGCGCTACTCAGCTGTTGATTTGCTCAACGCCATGGACCATAGAGGACGCCTATCCCGCCTGGTTGGTCGTTTCTTCCAAGAGATTGATGTCTTGGTGATGCCAACAATTGCTTGCCTACCTGCTGCACACGGCGAGATTAATCAGAACCGACCCGGCATGACCGCCATGGAATGGACCCTCCACGTCTTTTCCTATGCGCCCCTCACTCCTCTGTTTAATTCCACGGGCCAGCCTTCCATCGCACTGCCTTTGCACTGAAGCAGCGATGGGCTTCCCGTCGGGGTCCAATTTGCAAGTCGACGCGGCGATAAAGCCACACTGTTGCGCGTGGCTTCTCAGCTTGAGCAGGCGCGACCCTGGGCGAACAAGCGACCACCTGTCCATGTGGCGAACTGACCCAACACTGGAGAAGCAACGATGCAATAGGGATCAGACGAACCACGCCTCGCCACTCTCGTGGTAGTGGACAGAGATCCTGCTTGCCTGTCACTAACGCCTACCTGGATAGGGAACGGATCACCACTGAGGTCCTCCCTTTGTAAGGCCATTGGGCACACAGCAGCAGGCCAGCAGAACACGGGAAGCGATGGTGCACCAGGAGGCCAGAAAGATATTGTCATCCGATAGCAATGGTCTGCTGCTGAGAGGCGCTGTGGCGGCAAAGCCAGGGGGGTGGAGCAGAGGCTGACGCAGTGTCAGCGAGTGTTGCCAGAAAGCACCACGATCAAGGAGGATTGATCAGAACGACGGATCAACAACCCAATCGTGTCGTTGCATTGAACAGGATCAGGAGAGAACCTTGCATTCCTTGTCCACGCTTCTTAGATCAAGATAAAGAGGAAAATAACATCATTCAATCTGAGCTATTTTCAGGACTCATTGAAAATACAAAACGGAGAACAATTGAATGCATGATGCAAAGAAAATTAATCAATCTAATCCAAGCGCTGGGTACTATCCCGCACCAGGATGGGAATGGCAAAATCCCGATCCAAAGACCTATCTCGTCGACAACAACTTAGCCCAATACGCCCAGTCCTGGATTTTAAATCTGGTTGAGTTTGTTCATTGGCTCCCTTTCATTCCGACGTTCATTCTCTCTTTTATTATTTTTCAGCATGCCGACTCGTTACGCACGCTTCTCGGCAGCGACATTCAAGTCTTTTTGATCTTGCTCAGCCCCTTAGTGCAAACATTCGGAGGGCTTATGGGCATCACAATGCATGAGTACGAAGGCTGGCAAGTCGCCTTGTTTCAGAACCCACTCGACACTGACTTCAACATCAGAGATTGCAATAACGAATGGCTGCGAGAAGTAGCCTACAAACTGTTATTTTTCTTACAAGGTGCAGGTCTTTTAGCGTTTTCACTGGGCGTCTTTGGCATTAACAAAATCACACTGAGTTTTGCTCTTATCAGTGGAGTTATTGCATTCATTGGCCCCCAGAACCCAAAGGCAACGTTCACCTTCAACAAGCAGCCCGTCTTCCCTCTGGCCCTGTCAATACTGGCAGTATTTATCATCAATGCCATAGTCAACTTTATTGCTTATTTTTATTTATTTGATGCGGCTCTTATCAAAGCACATTTACCGATCATTCTCGCAGGAACAGCTCCTCTTCTCCTGATGCTCGGTGGCGTAATTGAAGGTGTTATCGCCGAATCAACATTCAACCAGTGGTGGCATTTTATCGCAGTAGTCTTTCTCAATCTTGGCATGGTGGTTCAGATTTATTTCTTCAAATTACTATGGTGATCCTATAATTCATTACCATGCACAACTCCTCACATCAGCCTGGGCTACGGATGCCTTCAATCAAATGAAGTTGTGCATGAACTGGAATTTATTTCAATGCGTTTGATCCTGGTTATACCCCAAAATTAACCATGACATCAACGCTTGGGCTCGCCGGTCCCAGGGAGCGCTCAGTGTGCTCTAACAGGAAGTGTTCTTTGCTGCCCTCACCATGGCAGCAAGCTGTCACAACATCCGGACGCCATAGCAACGCATCAACATCAAACTGTTGCTGTTGATTAGCGACTGAAACTGAGCACCCGTTAGCGCAGCATCCCGAGACGACTGAGTCGTTCGATCAGATCCGTGTCATGACCGAAAAACTTGATGCTTGCCAAGTCCCATCTACGGAATATTCAATTACAGATTTTTGGAGCAGCCCAGCGTCACAGCACCAGTAGCTTTCAAAGGAGAATGCTTGGGTGATGTCATCAACCGAGGGAAGAGAGGCAGCTCCTCTATCGTGAAAATACACCAGCTTCGCTGACAAGGACGTGTCAACGCGAGATTCAAACTCATCAAAACTTGAGTGGGGCCAGCTTTGATTAGTGAACGTTCTTTTGGAGACACGCCAGGACCCAACCATCAAAGAATCATCCATCAAACTGTCGTTTAATGGAGCAGTCAAACCATCGGCTTCTCGAATCAAGGTTCTAGAAAAAACCCCTTGCGTTCGATCAAACAGAAACACCTGCCTATGCCTTCTTTTGGCTTTAATAAATGAAAATTCAACTTTCGAGACTTCATCTTCTTTCATTGCAAGTGTAGCCGCACAGAAAGCACCGCCCGGAAAATAGATATACTCTTTGGTGAATGATTTAAGACGCATCATAATTTCCTTTTCAGGATCTCCACCGCCAAGCCCTTGATTCGCATCCCAAAGTCTCAGACGAAAATCAAGGCAATTCTTTTCCTCCGATTGCTTGAACTCCAGTCTTGATAAAGACTGAGAGATCATCGTCATTCGATCATCATAGCGAGTGAAAGTACCATTCCAGTCGCCAAGATTTTCGCAGACAGCCTTCCACTGCATCTCAAAGCTCGATTGGTCCATCACTAGTCCTCTCCCATGGAAACCACATTGCGCCAGCAATCAATCAAGCAACGCAGGATATCGATTCGGCAAATTGATTTTCTTGACTGGTGCTATCTAGACGTGAACTTTGTCAACCAGTCAGCACAGAAACAAGGGCGTCACCCAGAACTCTCCTCCATCCCCTCATCACGTCTCAGATGTCCGAACAGAGGAGTCGGAATGTCGCCACAGTTTTCAAAGCTGCCGACGGGCTGCGTTGAGGACGCGCACTGAACAAAAGCCACCGGCCTTGAGGGTCCCTGCGGAACCGTTTCAGCGTCAGCCTGGCCTGCTCCGCCTGAAATCGGCCATAGGATTGAGCCGAGGAGTGCCATCCCACAGTCAAGTCATCAGCACCATCACGTCACCGAACCATCGTCATCCGCCCCTCAAGACAAGCAGGCAGGAGCTGGATGATCACCGGGTCGCCTGAAGCCTTGACCATCCTTCAACCATGACTGACATCGTCAAGCCTGTGCATCAAGCGGACTACGTGCTCGGTCATTCAGTCCGAGAGCTCAATCGACTGGAACAACAGGAACTCCTGATCGGCCCCTTCACCCGTCGTTCCTTTCGTGAAGCCGGTATCAAGCCTGGATTTCGCGTGCTGGATATCGGTAGCGGCGTCGGCGATGTGAGCTTTCTCACCGCCGACATGGTCGGTGCAGACGGCACTGTTGTAGGCATCGATCGTTCAGCGACCGCCGTCGCAACGGCGCGTCGTCACGCAGAAACCCGTGGTGTCCTCAATGTCGACTTTCACGTTGGCGATCCAACAGAACGAAGCTTTGAACAGCCGTTCGACGCCGTTGTTGGCCGTTACGTCTTGCTGTTTCAACCAGAGATCCCTCGATTTCTAAGCAACCTGAGAAGTCATCTGAAGCCGGGCGGCCTCATGATTTTTCATGAGCCTGATCTGTGCAGCCTTCGCTCTCAGCCACCAGCTCCTGCCTACGACCGTTGCAGTGACTGGATCTACGAAGCGTTTCGCCTGAGTGGCAACGAAGTCAACATGGCGGCTCGCATCCTTGAGGCCTTCATGCAGGCCGACCTGCCCACTCCCCAGTTGAGAATGGAAACCTATCTGGCAGGACCTTCTCAGTGCTCGCCCTGGCTGAACGCCATGGCAGAACTGGCCGAAAGCCTGCTCACAGCCATGGTGTCATTTGGAATTGCCACGGCTGAGGACGTTGCCACTGAGAGCCTAGTCATGCGCATGCAACACGACATCAACCAGAGCAACAGCGTTGTCTTCGGTCGCACTGAAGTCTGCGCCTGGTCTCAACTCCCCTGAGATCAGCACTTCAGCAGGATGCGCGACAGTCACGACGATGGCATGAGCACCCGTTCAGGCACCTGATCAGCAACGGCATCAACCGCGTGACCCTGCAACTGGTGTTGATGCTGGAGGCGATCTGCTGCGGAACAGGCATCCAGCCACCTCGAGGGGAGCAGATCATCGACTTCTGTCAGACCCCAGATAAAAACGAGCACAGTTGCTGCCCCAGAACCCCTTGGCCTGCTCCGGTTCGAGGTGACGCACATAGGCCCGTGCCAGCCCCTCGACCTGCTCATAGCCTGCCGCCAGCAGGCAGACCGGCCAGTCGCTGCCGAACATCAACCGCTCAGGCTGGAACGCCTCGAACACCACGTCGAGGTAGGGCCGGAAGTCGGCGACGTCCCAATTCTGATGATCGGCCTCGGTCACCAGGCCCGAGACCTTGCAGCAGACGTTCGGATGGAGGGCCAGCTCCTGGATCAGAGAGGCCCAGGGCTCGATGACCCCCTCCCGAATCCTCGGCTTGGCGATGTGATCGAGGACGAAGGCCTGCTCCGGACACCGCTGCACGAGTTCGATCGCAGCGGGCAGCTGGCTCGGATAGATCACAAGGTCATAGGTCAGCCCGAACTGACGCAGCGCCCCAATGCCGCGCACCACCGACGGCCGGACAAGAAATCGGGCATCGGGCTCGTCCTGCGCAAGGTGGCGGACGCCAACGAATCGAGGGTGCTCCGCCAGAGACGCCAGGCTGTCCTCAACCCGATCGGACTGGAGGTCCACCCAGCCGACCACTCCCTTCACACTCGGATCCGCATCGGCCAGTCCCAGAAGCCACCATGATTCAGCCAGCGACTGACGCGCCTCCACAACGATGGAACCGTCGAACCCCAGCGACCGGTGAATCCGCCCGAGGTCCTCAGGCAGCCAGTCACGCTGAAGAGCTGATCCCTGCGGGATCCAGGGATGCTCAGCGGCGGTGTATCTCCAGAAATGCTGGTGAGCGTCGATCTTCATAGACTCATGTTGTCAGCACACCACAGCACTGGCAGCTTGGATGGTGCAGGCAGCAGAACCCCCTGTTCAGGCCCCAACGCGTCAAGAGGGTTGATGAGGCCGTGGCGTTCCCTCCAGGAAATGGCTATGAAAACTAGCGGCCGAGCCAGAGATGCACCGATGAAATCCGGCCTGTTCTGCACGCTCTGGATCGGACTGCTGGTGATGGAGGCTCTGTCGGTCACCGCTGCCGCTGAGATGGCTGCACCGCCGATTGTGGTGGGTGACCCCAGGGTCCGCTGCGAGGACGATCCCAGTTGCATGAATCGCCTGCACCCCGCGATTCCCACGGTGGCGGAAGCAGCACCCGGACAACGGATCGTTTTCCATAGCCGCGATGCCTTCGATCTGACGCTCGACCCGGATCAGTGGTCCAGCGCAAAGACCATTCCCCGCCGCGGAGTGGGAATCGCCCATGCCCTGACGGGTCCGGTCTCCATCATCGGCGCCAAAGCGGGAGACGTTCTGGCTGTCACCATCGAGAGGATCGAACCAGCCAAGGTCGGCTGGACCCAGGCGGGGGCCTTCGGCTTTGCCGCCGACCGGTTCGGCAGCGACGAACTCTTCATCGTCTGGCGTCTGAACGACCGCGAGGCCGTCAGTGATGCACTGCCGGGTATCCGCATCCCCAACAGCAGTTTCCCGGGGGTGGTGACCACTCTGCCCAGCAAGCAGTTTCTTGCGACGGTGCTGGCGCGGGAAACAGAACTGCTGAACGCAGGCGGCAGCGTCTTCAATCCTGACCCTGACGAAGCTAGACCTACAGCAGTGTGTGGGCCGGGGGGGACGCACGCAGCGGAATGCCTGCGAACGGTGCCACCACGGGAGCAGGGCGGCAACATGGACATCCGTTACCTCACTGCCGGCACCACGGTTTATCTGCCCTGCATGGTGGATGGTTGCGGACTCGCGGTTGGCGACTTTCACTATGCACAGGGCGATGGAGAAGTGTCCGGATCTGCGATCGAGATGGGCGGAAGCCTCACGGTCACGACCAGGATTGCCACCAATCCTCCGGATCTGTCCTATGGCCCTCACTATGAAGGCCCCGCTTCGGCACTGACCATTCCGTCCCGTCGCTTTTACGCCGTCACTGGAATCCCGGTCAAAGAACCGGGAACCGTTCCCTCGGATCTGGCTTATCTGGCCTCCCCGAAACTTGCGGGACTGAGCAACCTCTCAGGAAACATCAGCCTCGCTGCCCAGAACGCTTTGGCCGCCATGATCGACTACATCACAAGGAACTACGGCTACAGCCGGATTCAGGCCTACCTCATCGCCAGCGTTGCCGTCGATCTGCGGATCACACAACTCGTTGATGTCCCGAACATGGGAGTGACTGCCATCCTGCCCTTGGACATCTTTGTTGGGCGCGACTAGCAGCTTGCGGCTTGCGCTGAGTGTTCAGACAAATGCCACGGGCTGAACGGGGGAGTGTGCATCCCTTCGCAACACGCCAATGAACTCCAGTCGCAAGGAAAGACGAGTGGCCAAGAAACTGAACTGATTCAGCGATGGAGGGCCTCATCGCCATGAAGCCTTCAGATGGTCTGAAGGCTTCATGGCTGCCAACGGGTGAGACCTGGCTTCAGGCCCCGAGCCACTGCAGCGACACCCTGCGCTGGCGTGGACCGTCGAGCTCCACCAGCATCACGTCTTGATACTGCCCCAATTGCAGTTCTCCCTTGCTGACATTCACGATGACCTCATTGCCAAGCATCAGAGCCTGCAGATGAGCATGGGCATTGCGCGGTTCATCGTCTGGGATGCCGTGGCGTAATTCCAAGTCGTCATGCTTCCAGGCAGCACCTGGGGGTGCCTGCTGGCTCAGCCATCGCTTCAGATCCATCAACAACCGTTCCTCCATTTCATTGATGATCACGGCGGTGGTGGTGTGCTGACCTGACACAACGACGGCGCCATCACCTCGACCCTGAATCTGAACGAAGCGACGTAGCTCTGCCGTGAGAGGCAGACATTGAAAGGGTGCCTCAGTGCGGAGGCTCAGGAGCTGGGATGTCATGCCGTCATGCTGGCGTCTAGAACAGCTCCATGGTCTAGGAGACATTGCATGGCCCTGATTCCCCGCTGGCAGTACATGACAGACACGAGCAAGGCATTGGTCAAGCGCGGTGTGGTGAGTGTGCTGGTGCTGTTTGTGGCGATCGTGGTTTTACGGGGGCTGCTGCCCTGGGTGCTGCTGGGACTGGTCGCCTGGTTCGTTTGGACCTGGGTCCGAGGGCGCTGACATCGATCGCTTGCCGCTCAAGGTGGCTGGACAGCTGCGATGGCGGCCAACCTTCAACGATGGAGATCAGAGCAACAGCGCCAACCTGGATGTGAGCCACCAGCTCGATCCAAGCCTTCACCCATCGCGGTGGGTGAACAAAATCATTCAGCGTGATCCATAAATCGCCCTCTCCAATCAAAAGCGATCCACAACAGAGGCGAACAAAGTCTCAGAGAATAAAAAACAAACAAAGCTGGTACATAGCCTGCATCAAGCCATTAATCCAAAACCAAAAGGCCAAACGAAGCGACCTGATGAATTGAGCCCAAGAAGAGCGAAACTGTTACAATTAACCTTCAACAATTAGCCATAAAAAGAGTCACGGCCAACATGTTTAAGGTGATCAAAAACATTAAACTTCACTGGCTCAACATCAGTATAATCATCTTTTTGGCGATCACCATTCTGTCGCTGCACCCTCTTGACAACCTGCCTGAAGCGCCAGGATCCGACAAAACACACCATTTCATTTCATACGCAGCGCTTGCCTATCCCACCGCACTACGCAAGCCAAATCGATGGCTTTATATCATTACATTGTTTGCAATTTATAGCGGCCTCATGGAGTTAATCCAGCCTCATGTCAATCGCTACGGGGAATGGATGGATTTTCTAGCCAATATTGGTGGACTACTCCTTGGCGTCATACTGGCCCTTTTAACCAACACACTTGAGAAACAAACTGGAAACCAATAAACCTGAGCGATAGAGACTGGAAGGCTATCTTTAATTTCCTCAACCCCCCATCCAGTTCAACAGCAGAACCAGCAAACACCTGCTTTCAATATCAATCAAGACTCCAGTGAAATGTTGATGACATGACATATTGATGACATGACATCCGATCAGCAGCCAGCTCCTCGGACGGACTCAATGGAAACAACAACTCCATTCAAAACGCTATTGCTTCATGAGCTGGTTGCAGAAAAAAGAAAAAAGCAAAGCGTCCACCTCAGGAAAGACTCCTTGCATCGGCCATTGCATTAGTGATTGCATCGCGCAATCCATGGCTGATTGCATCGCCTCACCAACTGGCTTCATGGGTGTTGGCGATCCAAAGCATCAACGGCAGCGAGCGCCCAGCCCATGATCACCTTCCAGCGGGGGTGAAGCGCATGCTCAAATCCAACCAGGAGCTGCGGGTCACCGGAGCACTGGTGGAAATCAAATCAACCCCCGTAGGCGCATAAGCCCTGAGATCAGCAGGGTTCACCCCAGAGGCTTCAAGCACAACAGGAGAGCCTCCTGCTCGATCCAACGCCAGGGACCGCAGGATCGGCACCAAAGAACTGAGCTCCTGCGCAGAGAATTCATCCAACAGCACACCGTCAGCACCAGCCGCCACCGCGGCTTCCGCCTCCTTCACCGTTTCCGCCTCAACAATCACTCGCGCGGGCCAGGGAGCCTCAGCCCGCACGGCCTTGATGGCGGAGGCAACACCACCCGCCCAGGCCAGGTGATTTTCCTTGAGCATTGCCGCATCATCCAGACCCATCCGATGATTGATCCCGCCACCACAACGGACGGCATATTTCTCGAGATCCCTTAAGCCAGGAGTCGTTTTACGGGTGTCCACCAACTGCACACCACTGCCCTCAAGGTGTTGAACCAGGACCGCTGTCGCTGTGGCAATACCAGACAGATGCATCACCAAATTGAGTGCGGTGCGTTCCAGCGCCACCAACACCTCGGCCGGGCCATGGAGCTCCAAGAGCCGATCCCCAACCGCAATCCCTACCCCATCACGCACCAACAGCTGAAGTTCAACCTGGTGTCCACAAGGCCCCACCAGCTCAGACAGCAACGGTTGGAGCAACACACCCCCGCAGAACACACCATCGGCTTTAGCGAGCCAATGCGCCCCAGCCGATTGTCCTCGGACCGCAGAGGCAGAAAGATCACCGCGACCCAGATCTTCCTGCAACCAGTCACCCAGCCTGCGGCGAAGACCTGGGGTGATGGCAAGCGTGCTGGACGCCATCAGAAATCATGAGTGGACGTCGCTTCATGATGACCGCAATTCCTCGATGAGAACGAAAGCGAACCAGGATCACTTGCCGATGCAGAAGCGTGAAAAGATCCGATCCAAGATCGACTCCGTGAGTTGCTCTCCTGTGATCTCACCAAGGCTATGGATCGCCTGGCGCAAGTCGATCGTCCAAAAATCCCAGGGCAGGCCATCAGCCGCCACCTGCTGACTGCGGGCCAGGGCCTCAGCCGCCGTAGCCGCCAGATCAGACTGACGCTGATTCAAGGCCAGAAGCAGGGGCTGTTCGCCCAAACCGCCACAACCCGCAAGCAGAGCCTGGACCAGATCCTGCTCGCCAGCGCCTGTGACTGCACTCAGGCGTACATCAGCAACTGCCTGAGGCCCGGAATCAAGATCTGCTTTGTTACCTACCCGTAGATAGGGCACCCCCTCGGGCATCAATGCCAGCAGGTCCTGATCCTCCTCAGTCCACCCCTGAGTCAAATCAAACAACAGCACCACCAGATCGGCACTCGCCAACGCGTCGTGACTGCGGGCAATGCCCAACTGTTCCACTGCATCATCAGTGGACCTGATCCCTGCGGTATCCAACAGGGTGATCGGAACCCCATCCAGGACGATCTCACTTTCAAGCAAATCCCTTGTCGTGCCTGGCAAGTCGGTCACAATCGAGCGCTGCTGGCGACTGAGCCTATTGAGCAAAGAGCTTTTTCCCACATTGGGGCGGCCCACCAGCGCAACCCTCAAGCCATGGCGTAGAACAGCCCCTCTCTCTCCATCGGCAACGAGCGCGAGCAGGTCTGAGCGCACGGACTGCAACTCCTGCAACAACGCCTCACCATCCAAAGGGGGTAGATCCTCCTCAAAGTCCACTCGGGCCTCCAGCTCACTGAGCTGATTGAGTAATCGCTGCCGCAAGGCCATCATTTTTGTCTGGACCCCGCCATCGAGTCCGGCCATCGCCAACTGAGCGGCGCGCTCACTGCGTGCCGCCACCAGATCACTCATCGCCTCAGCACGGGTGAGATCAAGACGACCGTTCAGCACCGCACGCTGGCTGAATTCGCCAGGCAGGGCTCGTCGCACTCCTGGCTGCTCCAGAACTCGAGCCAGGACCCGCTGCACAGCAATCACCCCGCCGTGACAATGAATCTCCACGACATTTTCACCGGTGAAACTGCGTGGCGCCAACATCAGGAGCACGAGCACTTCATCGAGTCGTTCCACTCCATCCGCAGCGACAACATGGCCATACAGAACCCGGTGGCTCTCCCAAGGTTGTTGTCCAGGAATCAGCGTGATCGCAGCAACAGCAGCTAACGCCTTGGGCCCCGACACACGAATGACAGCAATGCCACCCTGACCTGGTGCCACGGCACTTGCAATCGCCGCGATCGTCAGCGTCTGATCTGGCCCAATCCCAGACATTCCTCTAGCCCTGCGACCATCACACACTCCTTCCTACGATCCCAGAGCTTCCACTGCCGCACTGGCGGCTAGAAGGTTCGATGAAGCGATTGCGGACCAAATTGCAGCGCCGCTTTGGCCGATGGCTGCAGTGGCTCTGGCAACAGGAAGGAACCGCAGGCCAGAGAGCACGTGGACTTGCAGCAGGGGTCTTTTGCGGATGCTTTCCCTTCTTTGGATTTCAGACCTTGCTGGGGGTTGGCCTGGCGAGCCTTGTACGAGGCAACCATTTGATCGCCGCTGCTGGCACCTGGATCAGTAACCCCTTCACCTATGTACCGCTGTTTTGGTTCAACTACCGCTTAGGGGCTGTGCTGCTGGGCCAAGGCGCTGGCTGGCCAGGATTCAATAACATGAATCAGACAATGCTCGCCACGGCGGGATGGGATGTCATGAGCAGACTCCTGCTTGGCTCCACCCTGACTGGAACAGCGTTGAGCCTCCTCGCCTGGTGGTTCACCCTGCGCTGGCTGCAACCCAAAAGGGACAGGGCCATGCCCCCGCTGCTTCATCAACAACAGAGGAAGAGATGATTGACTCCAACAAGAATCCTTGCCATTCCAAATAACAAGGTCTTAATGAAATCAATATCTCAAAACTTTCCCGCCAATCAGGTAACCACAGGGTCCTGACAGTCGAAAACCTGAACCAGAAAGCCAACACCTAAAACAATCAAAATCCACTGACATATTCAATCACCCATTGCATCACAATGACGCAGAAAGATTCAGCATGCCCTTCACCACTGATTCGAACGATGAACAGCGTCCACTCAAACTCATCACGACTGCATGGTCCTTAGCAGCATCCTCTTTTTCAACATCATTAATTATGGAAACGGGGTTTCTGTGGAATCCGTCATCACTGTTGCAAGCCATTCCCTAAAAGGCTCCCAGTCATCTTTCTGATCAATCGATTCCCAAAGAGTTTCAATCAAGGACCGAGTCGGAGTCTGCCTTAAATTCCACTGTGTCATGCGCTCAAGAACTGAAGGTCTTGACGCAGATTCAGCCGACTCAAGAGCATGCATCTGCATCCACCAGGCATCCCGCCAACGTTGCCATGTCTCCCTGGCTGGAGCCGGAGCGTCAGACAAAAAGACAGGCAAACTATCGGGTTCTTGCGGCAAACCACCGCCTTGGATCGTCGAAGCCAGACCATCAAAAAAATCTCCATAACTCACTGGCCAGGTCGCCATTAAATCCACTGTGGCTCCAACCAAATTCTCATCACTCTCAACATCACAATTGGGGTTCAATCCCAACCGCCTCAAAAAGCAGAAACGATAATGATCTTGATAGATACTTTTGTAGCGTTCAAGTGACTGCTCCATCGGCGATCTAGGCACCAACATGGCTAGCGGATTCTGAAGAAGGCGAAGATTCTTATGACAAATCGCCGGCTGACGGCCATAGGCATAGAGGCAGGTCTGATCGAAATAGGCTGCTGTGAAACTTGGATCCCAACGATCCAAAAAAGCAAATGGTCCGTAGTCAAAACTTTCACCAGCCAGCGACATGTTGTCGGTGTTGAGCACTCCATGCACAAAGCCGGCAGCCATCCACTCAGCTGCCAAGCGAGCCACTCGTTCCACAAGCTCCCCGTAGAACGCCAGCAGCTGACACTCCAACGCTGCACGGTCTCCATCAGGAGCAGGATGGGCTGCCGCCACTTCGGGGTAATACACGGCGATGACATGACGCAATAAACGCTCCAACCCTGGAGGATCCCGCAAATACAACAGTCTTTCGCACGTACCGAAACGCAGATGGGTCCGCGCCATCCGAACCATGACCGCACTCCTCGTCGGCGATGGCTCATCCCCACGCCATAGCTCCTCGCCGGTTTCGATCAACGACAGTGTGCGACTGGTGGTCACGCCAAGACGATGCAACGCCTCGGAGGCGATCAGCTCTCGTACGCCTCCCTTCAATGTGAGGCGTCCATCCCCACCACGACTCCAAGGAGTGGTGCCACTCCCCTTGGTGCCAAGGTCTTGAAGCTGGCCCATCCGATCTCGGAGCTGGCCATAAAGGAAGCCGCGGCCATCCCCGAGCTGGGGGTTATAGGTACCGAACTGATAGCCGTGATAGCGGAGAGCCAGCAGGGGGAAGCGGTGTTCAAAACGGCCATAGGCCATCTCCACATCGTGATCACTCACGCCGCCAGGATCTACCCCTAGCTGAATCAACACTGTGTCGTTGCGAAAGCGCAGTTGGGTACGAGGAAAGGATGCCGGCTCAACCACATCCCAATAAGCATCCCCCAAACCCTCAAGCGAGGATTCAAAAGGCAAAGACAGAAGCGGATTGCTCAACCCTGGCCGGTGCGTGCGATGTCGATGACATCGGCCATCGAACGGATCTGAGCCATGGTGCGCTGCAATTGTGCAGCACTCCCTAGTTCCACCATCAAATCGATCCGAGCAGGCTTGCCGTAAGACGTTTTCACTTGGGCATCACTGACGTTGATCGAGCCGTCAGATAAACGCATCAGGATGTCCTTCAAAATCCCAACACGATCAATCACTTCAATGCGCAAGTGGGCTGGATACCGAGGCCCCCCCCCCTCTTGCAGTGTGGGATTCCAACGCACTGGCAATCGACGTTCCATAGGAATCGATTCCACATTGGGGCAGTCTTGGCGATGAATCGTGATGCCGTGATTGCCAAGGGCCACTGCGCCCAAAATTGGTTCTCCTGGCAGCGGACTGCAACATCCGCCGAGGCGGTGATCCAAACCCTCAATACCGAGAATCGGCTCCGCTCCTGCCGATGGAATCTCTCGATAGGTCGTCTGCTCAGACTGTTTGACGAGCTGCCTGGCGACATCTTCATTCGTGAGAGGCTCCTCCACAGCAGCCGTTTGCAGACGAATTTCCTCGCGCAAACGGTTGAGCACCTGCTGCAAGGTCAGAGCACCAAAACCAAGACCAGCGAGCAAGTCGTCGGTGGTTTGCAGATTGCAACGTTCGGCCACCCTGCTCATGGCTTCACTACCAAGCAAGGCATCAAAACCACTGCGCCCCAGTTCGCGTTCAAGCAGGGTCTTACCGCGATCGATCGTCTCATCACGATGGCTGCGTTTGTACCACTGACGGATCCGATTTCGTGCTGTTGGAGTGGCGACAAAATTGAGCCAATCCAAGCTTGGATGGGCATTTTTCGTGGTCAGAATATCTACAAAGTCACCATTTTGAAGCGGAGTTGACAAGGGTGAAAGCCGATCATTAATTCTCACTCCATGACAATGATTTCCCACTTCAGAATGAATTCGAAACGCGAAGTCAACGGCTGTTGAACCCTTACGAAGACCGACGACATCTCCTTTCGGAGTAAAGACAAAGACTTCCTCGTCGAACAGGTCCTCCTTGATCGAGGCCAAGTAGTCGTTGTGATCATCAGCACCACCCTCCTGCTGCCAGTCCACGAGCTGACGCAACCAGTTAAAACGCTCCGTATCCCCACCAGCAGCAGGGGATCCCCCCTCCTTGTATTTCCAGTGAGCAGCAATGCCAAACTCCGCGACTTGATGCATGTCCAACGTGCGGATCTGCACCTCGATCGGACGATGACGGCCAATCACAGCGGTATGAAGTGATTGATAACCATTCGGCTTGGGAAGCCCGATGTAATCCTTAAAACGTCCAGGGATCGGCCTAAACGTGTCATGCACAACGGCCAGGGCGCGATAGCAGCCTTCTACATTCGGCGTGAGGATCCGCAGCGCGGCCACGTCATAAATCTCGTGAAACTCCTTCTGCTGGCGCTGCATCTTGGTCCAGATGCCATAGAGATGCTTCGGCCTGCCACTCACCTCACAGCTCTCGAGACCTGCGGCAGCCAAGCGATCACGAAGAAGCTGAACGGTCACCGAGAGACGTTCCTCCCGATCACTGCGCTTGGTGGATACCTCCTGCTGCATCTCGCGGAAGGCATCAGGCTCCAGCAATTTGAATGAGAGATCTTCGAGTTCCCATTTGAAGCGGCCAATCCCAAGGCGATTCGCAAGCGGGGCATAGATCTCCCGTGTTTCCCTGGCGATGCGCTGGCGTTTCTCCTCCTTGAGCGCCCCAAGCGTGCGCATGTTGTGCAAACGGTCCGCCAACTTCACCAAAACAACGCGGATATCGCTGGCCATCGCCAGGAACATCTTGCGCAGATTCTCAGCTTGAGCCTCCGTGCGATTGGTGAAGTGAAGACCTCCCAGCTTCGTGACCCCTTCAACCAGCTCACGAACCTCAGGTCCGAAGTGACTCTCCACCTGATGTGGTGTCACATCGGTGTCTTCAACCACATCGTGCAGGAAACCTGCGGCAATCACGCTGGCGCTCGCCCCGATATCTCGAAGCAGATCTGCCACCGCAACCGGATGCACGATGTAGGGATCACCGCTGGCGCGAAACTGCCCTTCATGGAGTTGAAATGCAAAATCAAAGGCAGCCGCTAACAGTGCTTCAGGATCGGTCGGACAGCTGTGACCAATGCCTGGAGGAACGTGAAGCAAACACTCCCGCAACCAATCGGGAAGAACGATGCCGTAATCATCAGGCGATCGAACCGGACGCTCACGCAATGCCGTTAAGGCACAGGCCCGAGAACTTGATCCAGGCTGAGTCTGAGTAGGATCCGGTGCAGAGGTTGCGATGAGCATCCGACCCGGCAGGTGCATCCATGGTATGTAGGCATGAGGCACTGTGCTTTCTTTCATGCCCGATGCGCCTGGAACGGTTCTGACACTTAACCAATTGCGTCTGCGTTATCCAGGAAGTGAGACCTGGACACTGGATGGTTTGAATCTCAGCCTGAGCTCAGGAGACCGCTTAGCACTCGTTGGACCCTCAGGATGCGGGAAAAGCACAGTTGCTAGGGCTGCCTTGCAACTGTTACCTCCAGGCAGCCAATGTGAGGGAGAACTGCGTTTAAACGGTCAAGACCCCCGACACCTGAGTCGTCGCGACCTGCGAGACCTGCGCGGAGAAGCGGTTGGCCTGGTCTTCCAAGACCCGATGACTCGACTCAATCCACTCATGACCGTGGGCGGTCACTTAATCGATACTCTTGCCGCCCATCGTTCAGCCATGGGGAAACAAGAGCGACGGGAACGTGCTGAAACGCTGCTGGAACAAGTGGGGATTGGAGCAGAGCGCTTTCGTGCCTATCCCCACGAATTCAGTGGTGGAATGCGACAACGACTCGCCATCGCTCTTGCGATTGCTCTGGCCCCACCCCTTGTCATCGCCGATGAACCAACCACCAGCCTTGACGTTGCCGTTGCCGGACAAGTGATGGCGGTACTGCGCAATCTCTGTGAAGAGCTGGGAAGCGCCCTGCTGCTGATCACCCATGACCTGGCCATGGCCCACCGCTGGTGCGACGACATGGCGGTACTGGACGGTGGACGACTCGTCGAGGAAAACAGCAGTGATCAACTGCTGACCCATCCCCAATCAGAGATCGGGAAGCGGCTGGTGACTGCCGCCAGGGCCCGAGAGGGAGGGCAAACACCGATCACCCCTGAAAGCACAGCAGTGCTGCAAGTCTCAGGCTTGCGCTGTTGGCACAATCTTGGAGGACCACCCTGGTCACCCACGTGGCTGAAAGCGGTGGATGGCGTGAGCTTCACCCTGGAATCAGGCGAAACATTGGGGGTGGTGGGTGGCTCTGGCTGCGGAAAAAGCACCCTCTGCCGGGCTTTGATGGGACTCACCCCGATCCGGGGTGGACAGGTTTGGCTCCAAAAACAAAACCTGCTCCAGTTAAAGGGCAGCGCTGAACGACGAGCCAGACGCAGCATGCAGATGGTGTTTCAAGACCCACTGGCCTGCCTGAATCCTGCCCTCACCATCGCTGACGCGATCGCTGATCCCCTGTTAATTCATGGCCTCGCCTCGCGAGCAGCAGCTCGAGAACGGGCACGAGAACTGCTTGAACTTGTGGGACTCGTACCAGCAGAACTTTTTCAGAACCGACTGCCCAAGCAACTCTCTGGAGGCCAACAACAGCGGGTTGCGATTGCACGCGCTTTGGCTCTTGGCCCAAACGTGCTGATCTGCGATGAAAGTGTGAGCATGCTTGATGCAGAAATCCAAGCTGAAGTGCTTGCACTGCTGCGACGTCTTCAGAGGGATCTAGGCCTGGCAATGATCTTCGTAACCCATGACCTCTCGGTGGCGAGTGGCTTCTGCCACCGCGTGATCGTGCTTGATCATGGCCGCGTTGTGGAGGAAGGCCCTGGAGATCAATTACTACGCGAGCCCGAAGCAGCAATTACGAAAATACTAGTAGAAGCCTGTCCAAGGCTGCCATCCCATGGCCAATGAGCCAGAGTCAACCGCCTGTTAACGACGCCAAACGGGTCTTACGCATCAAGACCTTACTTCGAGATATCGACGTGATCGTATGCATCTATCCCTACGCGTTCGCGTTTCAGCAACTCGCGACAGTCATTGGGATCAGCAGTCATAAAAATCGACACTTTTTCTCATCCAGACAAGAGTCACTGCGCGTTCTCAAGCAGGCCGAAACTTCCTTCCTGATTTTGATTTCCGAGAAGTTGAAAGATGGATCCGGCCTTGATCTGCTCCGAGAGATCAAGCGAGTGAATCCATGTCATCTCTGCATTGTGGTGCTCAACCAAAACAGCTTGAGCGCTCAACGATTGGCACGCAAACTTCATGCGGATGCCTGCATTAATGAGCAAAGCATGCAAGAAAGCAGGGGAGTTTTAATCGAAGCACTTGAGGCAGTGCAAAGAGGGAAAAAATATATCGATCCAACACTTCCAGGCCTCAATCCGTCCTTACACCCAGTGGATGAACTGCCGCTCTCGGAGCGACAGCTTGAGATTTTGAGGCTGGTGGCTGATGGCTTCTGCAACCGTGAAATCGCCGCCCAACTCAACATCACCACGAACACTGTTCGCGATCACTTCAGCGAAGTGATGAGACGCCTTGAGGTCTCCAACCGCGCCAGCGCCGTATCCACTGCATTCCAACTGGGTTTGTTGCCCTAGGTCCATTGATTCCCAAGACAACCATCCATTTGGAGGATGTTCATAGGCGTCGAATGGAGCGGGAATGGAGCAACAGCGCGATCCATCTCTGCGTTATTCACCCTCAGACACAGGTTCTGCTTTTGGAGTCAGACCTCAGTCATAAGTGAGAGCTGAGATGACATCGTCCCCCCCGATACCTAGGGCCATGACAACAACTCACTCCTTGCAAATCTCCATCTCAGGGAATATTTGGTGGGATGGCTTCACGGCTGAAGTAACCCTCAAGAACAATTCCTCCCAAGATCTTGACAGCTGGAGCTACAGCTTTGACAGTCCGCATCTGATTAATACCACTCCTTGGGGTGCAGAAATCACCTCTGTTGTTCTTCCAGAAGGTCTCACGAGATACACACTGACCGGAAAAGACTGGGGAGCAAGTATTCCAGCTGGGAAATCGATCACCGTTGGCTTTAACGGAACACAGGGAATCAGCCTTGGGACCGAAGGACAACTGACAGCTCAAGACCTGATGAAGCCAAGCGCATCATTCAGTGAACAATCTGATGCCAATGAGCAGGATCGTCCTGAAGTCTTCAGTGAAGCATTCAATACAGAGACTGACAGTGTTGAAGGGTCATCCGACGGGATGCCATCAGAAGTGATGCCATCAACGGAGATGTCATCCCACCAGAGCATGGATCAGGATATGCATGCACACGACATGCATTCCAACGCAGACTCTGGCGACTATATCGACATCACCAGTTGGGGCACATTCCATGGCTCTAATCACAACTCTGAGCACAATGAATTAGTGGGTGGTCGCACAGCGATCACTACAGAAGCCTTGGTGGCGTACAACGGCCTCAGAAACTTTGCCGGCCTGGAAGCAGTTGAGCTTGAAACTGTTGGCAAGTGGGCGTTTGCAAACCAATTAACGAATAACTCCCAGGGATGGGGGAATGACGAGACAGGAGTAGGGCTTTGGTATGCGATGCAAGGAGCCAAGGTGGCCTGGATCGCCGATGCGTTATACAAACCACAGATTTTGGCTGACATTCAACGCACCGCTCGTTTGGGATCAGAAGCAGATGTCATGGCGATGGTAAGAGAATTCGGCCATGAAGGATTTGCCGATTACCTTGAAACTTCTGGGGTGCAAACTGCATTTATCAACACATTAAAAATGGAGCCCCATTATGGCGGCTGGATGCATGGAAGAACCCATGGCTTTCTTAACATTGAAAATGTCGCTATTGCCCATGATATCAATCATTTAACAGTTCTAAGCTGGGACCAGGAACAGCCCTTCATGAATGACACCTTCGACTGGCCACAATGGCCTGCATTAGATGTAACCAATGCGACGGTGATTAACTATTACCAAGGGATTGTTGCACTCGGAGATCCTCTGAGTCAAAACCTTGAGGCTCTACCAAGCAGCAAGGGGGCGACAGCCAATACGAAGGTCATAGAGGAGAACTCCCAGGAGGGATCATCGCCAATAGCGGAGGGTTTGGTGATGGAGAACCCCATGGACATGTCATCAGAAATGATGTCATCCGATGAGGGCGTGGATCAGGGAATGCATGCACACGAAATGCATTCCGGCGCAGCCAATATCGCACCATTAACTGAACAATCTGCAACTGATCAGCAAGCCCAGATTGAGGTGCTCAACGAAGCATCAAATGAAGAACTCAACAGCATGAACATGCCATCAGAAGTGATGCCATCAACGGAGATGTCATCCCACCAGAGCATGGATCACGACATGCATTCCAACGCAGACTCTGGCGACTATATCGACATCACCAGTTGGGGCACATTCCATGGCTCTAATCACAACTCTGAGCACAATGAATTAGTGGGTGGTCGCACAGCGATCACTACAGAAGCCTTGGTGGCGTACAACGGCCTCAGAAACTTTGCCGGCCTGGAAGCAGTTGAGCTTGAAACTGTTGGCAAGTGGGCGTTTGCAAACCAATTAACGAATAACTCCCAGGGATGGGGGAATGACGAGACAGGAGTAGGGCTTTGGTATGCGATGCAAGGAGCCAAGGTGGCCTGGATCGCCGATGCGTTATACAAACCACAGATTTTGGCTGACATTCAACGCACCGCTCGTTTGGGATCAGAAGCAGATGTCATGGCGATGGTAAGAGAATTCGGCCATGAAGGATTTGCCGATTACCTTGAAACTTCTGGGGTGCAAACTGCATTTATCAACACATTAAAAATGGAGCCCCATTATGGCGGCTGGATGCATGGAAGAACCCATGGCTTTCTTAACATTGAAAATGTCGCTATTGCCCATGATATCAATCATTTAACAGTTCTAAGCTGGGACCAGGAACAGCCCTTCATGAATGACACCTTCGACTGGCCACAATGGCCTGCATTAGATGTAACCAATGCGACGGTGATTAACTATTACCAAGGGATTGTTGCACTCGGAGATCCTCTGAGTCAAAACCTTGAGGGCTTATCAAATAGTGGAGCCGTGACACCCGATCCGCTGGGATTCCAAGACCCCTTCATGCCGGATCCAGCTCCTCAGGAGTCAGCCCCAGACGAAGTCCAGGCGCCATACCCAGAATTGCTGGAGGCTGTTGTTGGCAATGGCAATGAGCCGGCGCCCGAAGCGTCCCAGCCCAACCAAGCCGCAACCACTGCAATCCCACCTGAGAACTCGCCTGAAATCAATGGTGGACTTGAAGTTGAGGTCAGCGGAAGTATCTGGTGGGAAGGGTTCACCGCTGAGCTGGCTGTGAAAAATACGGGCTCAGCAGACCTAGAGCATTGGAGCTTTAGTTTTGATAGCCCCCATGGCATTCAAGGGCAGCCTTGGGGAGCGGAAGTCACCTCCGTTGAGCTGGCCAACGGCCTGGTTCGACATACCATTTCCGGAGCGGAATGGGGCAGCTCGATTCGCGCCGGCGAGACAATCAAAGTTGGATTTAACGGCATTCAAGGCCATTCAATCGGCACCAGTGGAGATCTAACTGAGGGGTTGCTTTTTCACTCAGCCGTTGTGGACGGTTCGTCTGGCTCAGATCAGCAGGATGTGCCCAATGCACCTGCGATTCCAGAGCCGCAGGAAACGATCAGCGCGAATTCCGCCTCCGATCCTGTCCGCAGGCCAAGTGCTGATCAAGCCTCGTACCAGCAGGCCTTGGAGTTATCACTGCTCTTTTATGAAGCCAATCGCAGCGGTGATCTCGATGAAGCCTCCAATCGCATTCCCTGGCGTGGGGACTCTGGCCTGAATGATGGGCGTGATGGTATTTATTTTGGAGATTCTGCTCCTGCAAATTTACAGTCTGGTGTCAGCCTAGATCTCACTGGTGGTTATCACGATGCCGGCGATCATGTGAAATTTGGATTGCCATTGGCATCCACCTTAAGCACATTGGCTTGGGGCGGAATTGAGTTTGCTGATGGCTATCAAATTGCGGATCAGACCGACGAGCTTTTAAGCACTGTGAAATGGGGTACTGATTATTTACTCAAGGCTCATCAAGTTGATTCCAATGGCAAGACGGAGTTCTTTATTGCTCAGGTCGGAGATGGCCAGGCCGATCATGCACTCTGGAGTTCGCCTGAGAGCCAGTCGATTCCTCGCCCAGCTTTAGCGATCACCGCTGAGAAGCCAGGATCTGATGTCGCTGCTGCGAGTGCTGCTGCATTGGCATCAGCATCGGTGCTCTTTCGAGACAATGGTGAGATTGCTTATGCCGATGAGTTGCTGAGCAATGCGCAGTCTTTGTTTGATTTTGCAGTTACTTATCAGGGCAAGTATTCCGATTCGATTCCCTCTGTTCAGCCTTTCTATAACTCCTGGAGTGGTTTCCAAGATGAGCTGGCTTACGGCGGTCTTTGGCTGGCTCGGGGCCTCGAGGCGGCTGGTCAAGATGGATCGGGTTACCAATTGGAAGCTCAAGATCGCTATCACTCCTTGATTGGAGGCCTGAATAAGGCCTGGGCTCCAAATTGGGATGATGCGTCCTATGGGACTGCTGTAATGCTTGCCCAGGATCTCAATGATCAAAGAGCTCTGGGCGATGTCTCCTCATGGCTTGATAGTTGGGTCTCAGGAGAGCAAGGACCTCAAATCACTGAAGGCGGTTTGAGGTTTGTTGATCAGTGGGGATCTCTTCGCTATTCCGCGAACACCGCCATGCTTGCGGGGGTTGTTGCGGACTCCATTACAAATCCAGGAGGGGCATACAGCGAACTTGCTGTCAATTCCATTGATTACATCCTTGGGGATAACCCAAGAGAATCGAGTTATATCGTTGGCTTCGGTGAGAATTCACCTCAACAGCCACATCACAGGGCTGCTTCTGGTGTGGGGTGGGACGAATTTAACTCTTCGGAAGCGAATGAGTACGTCTTGTATGGAGCTTTGGTGGGAGGTCCCAACAGTGCTGATGACTTTGCTTATAACGATCAACGTTGGGATTACATCTCGAATGAGGTGGCCATTGATTACAACTCTGGTTTGACGGGTGCCTTGGCTTTTGCAGCTCAAAACAGCTCGGAATTTGGCTAGATCCAAGTCCTAAGTTTGTTCAAAAGCCGCTCCATTACCTCCGGTAATGGAGCTTGAAACACCATTCGCTCTCCGCTGATCGGGTGGTCCAGGCCCAGCTGTATGGCATGGAGTGCCTGCCCCGCCAGCTCCACCGGCAATTTCCTGCAGCGACTATAGGTCGGGTCCCCAACCACAGGGTGATGCATGTGCGCGCAATGCACCCGAATCTGGTGCGTTCGTCCTGTATCGAGCTTGAAACGTAACAAGGAATAATCACCCAGTCGCTCTTCCAGCTTCCAGTGCGTGCGCGCATAGCGGCCGTTTTCATCACTCACCACCGCATATTTTTTGCGATCCACAGGGTGACGACCAATCGCACCAACAATCGTGCCCACTTCACCCTGAGGCACTCCATGGACCACGGCTACATACTCACGGGACGCAATCCTTTTTTGGATCTGTACTTGCAGCCGAACCAAGGCCTCCTGAGACTTGGCAATGACGATGCATCCCGTGGTGTCCTTATCCAGGCGATGGACAATTCCTGGCCGCAATTTTCCGCTAATCCCAGGTAAGTCCTGGCAGTGATGCAAGAGACCGTTCACCAAGGTTCCATCTTTATTCCCTGGTGCAGGGTGCACCGTGAGTCCAGCCGGCTTATTGATCACGATCAAGTCTTCGTCTTCAAAGAGCACATCGAGATCCATCGGCTCAGGCTTGAGATAAGGCAAAGGTTCTGGCGGCGGCATCCATAGCTGCACCTGATCTCCATTGCGAAGAGGGGTTTTGGCTTTTCCCGCCTGGCCATTCACCCGCACATATCCCGCATCAATGAACTTCTGAATCCGGGCCCGGCTTTGCTCAGATCTCTGACTCACCAACCAGCGATCCAACCGCATGGGCAGCGGTTTGGCATAGGTGAGCGTTACCAGATCCCCTTCTCCCTCTCCGAAGACATGCGTAAATTCCTCCTCAGGCAAAGGGGATCGTCTCCGTCCTTGGCCTTGAACGCTCAAGCGTCCCCCTGGTCCGGTAATTCCAGAGCAATCCTGCCCAAGGCGGACTTGCGAAAATCATCCAACAACCGCTGAGCCATCCGTGCCGTATCACCAGAGGTATGACGTTCGGCCGTTGCCTCCAGCCAAAACGCAGGATCAGCAGTAGGCCCGGCTACTGGGGTGCCATAACGCGCTTCGAGGATTGGCAAGATCACACCAGCAGCCTCCTGAGACTTCAAGCCAATGAGCAAATGCAGAAAAGCCTGCGCCACGAGTTCGCCGTCATAAGCCGCCTGACCAATGTCATCGCAGAGCGCCAGATTGAGAGCCGCCTGTTGGTTGTCCAGGCGCGGGGGGAGCACACCTGGAGCATCAAGCAGGTCGAGATCCTGACCAAGTCGAACCCAGCGCAATGTGCGGGTCACACCAGCACGACGGGCACTAGCCACAACCTTTTGCTTCACCAGGCGATTGATCAAAGCTGACTTGCCAACGTTGGGGAACCCCAAGGTGAGAGCTCGTACCGGCCGCGGCCGCATGCCCCGGCTACGGCGGCGTTCATTGAGTTGATCCCCAGCACGGATCGCCGCTTGCTGAACCTGCTTCACACCAGTGCCGGCCTTGGCGTCACACCAGACCGTGCGTTGCCCCCGAAGCTTGAACCAATGCTCCCAACCTTGACGGGCCTCTGTCGTGACCATGTCACGGCGATTGATCACCAAGAGATGGTGTTTTCCCTTAATCCAGCGATTGAGATGTGGATGTCCCGTGGATAGCGGAATGCGGGCATCACGCACTTCGATGACGAGATCCACCTTGTCGAGGTGACGCTTGAGCTGCTGTTCCGCCTTGGCGATATGCCCGGGATACCACTGAATCGCTGGTGAACTCACGGCACCACCAGAACCGGACAAGGGGCCAGCTGAATCACCCGCGCTGCCGTGCCGCCACTTTCAGCTTCTACATTCACGCCGCGGGTGCCCATCACAATCACATCCACATTCAACTCGTCTGCCACGTCACAAATCACAAACGCCGGCAGCCCCTCACGCTCGACCACCTCACAGGACACCCCTACCTGCGCAAAGCGCTCCCTTGTCTCGGCCAATAAGGTTGCCACCGCTTGATGGTCATGCATCTCAGGACGCTCAGGTTGCACCACAGACAAGACGATCAGCCTGCTGTTGTGACTGCGTGCCAAGTCAAGAGCTTTTGTCGCTGTCTCAAAAGCTTCTCGACTCTGATCGAGTGGAAACAAAACGGTCTCAAACATTGGGCCACCTCCGTTAGTACCCCTCTTTTTCAGTGCTAGCGCGTAATCGGGTTAATCTCACCGCGTTTTCACACCTCACGACATATCCAAATGGCGAAGCGTTCTCTGGCCAAGCTGAACACCGGTGACTTGAATGGCAAACGCGTTCTTGTGCGGGTTGATTTCAACGTGCCTCTGAACGACGCCGGTGAGATCACAGACGACACCCGCATTCGAGCAGCACTGCCCACGATTCAGGATCTGATCGGTAAGGGCGCCAAAGTGATTTTGGCGGCTCACTTCGGTCGCCCCAAGGGACAAGTGAATGAAACGATGCGCCTGACTCCTGTTGCCGGGCGTTTAAGTGAACTACTCAACAAGCCTGTCACTAAAACTGACAGCTGCATTGGCCCGGATGCAGAAGCAAAAGTCAACGCCATGGCAACCGGCGATGTCGTGCTGCTCGAAAACGTGCGCTTTTTTGGTGAAGAAGAGAAAAACGACGCTGATTTCGCCCAGAAGCTTGCAGGGTTGGCAGATGTCTACGTCAACGATGCCTTTGGTGCAGCGCACCGTGCCCACGCCTCAACTGAAGGCGTAACCAAATTCCTCAAGCCATCCGTGGCTGGCTTCTTGATGGAGAAAGAACTTCAGTACCTACAAGGTGCTGTGGATGATCCCAAGCGTCCTTTGGCCGCGATCGTTGGCGGTTCCAAAGTGAGCAGCAAGATCGGCGTCCTTGAAGCCTTGATCGACAAGTGCGACAAGGTACTCATCGGCGGCGGCATGATCTTCACCTTCTATAAAGCCCGTGGCCTCGCCGTCGGCAAAAGCCTCGTGGAAGAAGACAAGCTTGAGCTTGCGAAAGAACTAGAGGCCAAAGCCAAAGCCAAAGGCGTTGAGCTGCTTCTACCCACCGATGTTGTGCTAGCCGACAACTTCGCTCCCGATGCCAATAGTCAAGTGGCAGATGTAACGGCCATCCCAGACGGCTGGATGGGACTGGACATCGGTCCCGATGCCATCAAAGTGTTCCAAGCAGCCCTGGCCGATTGCAAGACCGTGATCTGGAACGGGCCGATGGGCGTGTTTGAGTTCGACAAATTCGCCGCAGGCACCAACGCCATTGCCACAAGCCTGGCCGAACTCAGCGGTAAGGGCTGCTGCACCATCATTGGTGGTGGTGATTCCGTAGCTGCCGTTGAGAAAGCAGGTCTGGCGGCCCAGATGTCACACATCTCCACCGGTGGTGGCGCCAGTCTTGAACTCCTGGAAGGCAAAGTGCTTCCAGGCGTTGCAGCACTCGATGACGCCGCCTGATTCAGGCTTCAACATCCGGCTGAGCATGCATCAGCTGAGCGGCAGGCCGTTTCGATTGAAACGGCCTTTTTTGCGCAATCCACCCTTCTCAGACCGTGGAGGAAGGCCCAGTCGTTGCCGTTCAACATTCATCGCGGCACGTGCCTCTTGATACAGCTTGCGACGACCCTGGCGTTGTTCTTGCTTGCACAGTCGGAAGGCATCCACCGTAGTGGCAGATCGCACACATTGTTGCCGAGCTGCCAACAGTGCTTTTTGCTGATCAAAGGTATTGATCTCCCAACGCCGCCGAGCCTCAAACAATTGTTGCTTCTGAGCATCCGTGAGATTGGATCGATCAGCACGCAACCGCATGGGAGAGTCAGCCCATCCTGAGCTTGGGTGAAGAGAGGCGGCTGCCAATGCAGCACAAGGAATGACCAGATAACGCTTCCAATGTTTAAAGATGACCATGACAATCATTAAATTGACGTCCTCATCCTGAAAGGGATCTGCGGGCAAGTTCTGACCGAAACGGTCAGGAAGCATGACCGGATCTAACCCGGCGGTTGACCCGAGCCACTGAACGGGACCTGTTCCTGAAACCATCCAAAAGATCTCTCACAATCTGGAGCGTCTCAATCCTGAAACTCGCCTCTGACGCTCTCCCCGTCATCACCCCCCCTGCACCAGTGGCCATGGTGGGTCTAGGTGCGCTTGGATTACCGATCGCCGTCAATCTGCGCCGCGCTGGTTACCAACTCCAAGTGCACACCCGCAGCCGCGCAGCGGAAACAGCACCAGAACTTCAGAACGCTGAAGGGCTTGCATTGACCTCCCATAGCTCTCCAGCCAAGGCCGTGAACGGTTGTCAAGCCCTGCTGCTTTGCGTCAGCGATGACGCCGCTGTGCGCACAGTTCTATGGGGCGAAAACGGAGCAGGTCCTTGCCTAACAGAAGGAACCGTGGTGATTGATTGCTCCACAATCGCCCCAGCCACAGCGGAAGCCATGGCCGAGCAACTGGAGGAACGTGGGGTTCACTACATCGATGCTCCAGTCACTGGTGGCACAGAAGGAGCCAAGGCCGGGACTCTCACAGTGCTTTGCGGAGGCTTGAAGTCCACTGTCCATCGCGTGAGCCCCTTACTGGAGACGATTGGACGCTCGATCCATTACTTCGGGCCCGTTGGCAGTGGCCAAAAGGTTAAAGCGGTCAATCAGGTTCTCGTCGCTGGAAGCTATGCCGCTGTCGCAGAAGCCATGGCCTTGGGACAACATTTAAGACTTCCCATGGAACAGGTTGTGGCAGCCCTTCAGCACGGCGCTGCCGGCTCATGGGCTCTGCAACACCGCTCCGCAGCCATGCTTGAGGATCGTTACCCCCTTGGATTCAAGCTCAAGCTCCATCACAAAGATCTGGAGATTGCTGTGGCTGCCGCAAGCGAATTGCAATTAGAGCTCCCCATTACCCAACTGGTTCTTGAACAAGAAGCGAAACTGATGAAACAGGGGCTTGGAAACAAAGATGTGTCCGCCCTTCGACGTTGCTTGCCTTCGCAACCGAATCAGGGCTTGAGCTGACTCTTGTCATCCACAACCCGAACCTGCTTGCTGACGCTCACCACCCCCTCGGGATGGACCAATAAAGCAGCCCAATTTTGAACACCAGGTTTAAAAGGAGCTTGAACTGACTTGAATAATCCGCCACCGCCTAGGGGCTGAAGCTGAATCGTTGGACTCTCTTGGCCCATGACCTGCAGAGGGGTAAGAGCGATCAAGCCACCTGCCAATAATGCATCTCCCAAGGGCTCATCCACCACGACATCAAAGTCATAACGACTTCCAGTAAGGACGCTATCTGGAATCATCAGACTGATGGGAAGCGAGTTCCTAGCACTGGTCATGATCGATTGAGCACTCAGAATTTCCTGATCACTAATCAATCCACGCTCAGTCCTCACCGCTAAACGCTGATTGGCAGAGAAGGAATAACTCAAACCATCCTGCTGGCGGGTTCCACTAACGGCGATTTGGAAGGTTGATCGACCATCTGAAGTTGGAGTGCCTGGGCTGACCGACCAACGCAATTGAGGGAAACGACTGCGGAAAAGGCGATACCGCCCCTCGAGTTCACCCAGTTGATCAGGCGCAAAGAGAGACTTCAACGAAGCGACGTTACCCTCAGTCTCATTGAGAGCAAGTTCCAATTTCCGACTGAAATCAATTGATTCCTGGGTGACAGCCCGAGTCAACAAGGGGAAAGAAAGGGCGGAGCCAAGTAATAACGAAACCAACGAGGCACGGAGAGCCCTAGACATGAAGTCGTCCCCTAAGTCCATCTAAGTTAGGGCGCGCTCCCGTGCTCCGCACATCCTTATGCCACGGCTTCTGATCGCTGCCAGCGGCACCGGCGGACACTTATTTCCAGCACTCTCGGTTGCCGACGCCTTACCGGAGCCATGGAGCGTTCGTTGGGTGGGTGTTCCCGATCGTCTGGAAAACAGCCTGATCCCCGGGCATTATCCACTCACCACAGTCAAAGCCGGTGGCTTGCAAGGTCGTGGGCTTCGCAAAATCATTCAAATGCTGCAGTTGCTGGCCGCCAGCGGCAGCATGCGCCGACTGATCCGACGAGAAGGCATCGACGCTGTCTTCACAACCGGCGGATATATCGCGGCACCAGCAATCCTGGCGGCACGTTGGTGTGGCATTCCAGTGGTGCTCCATGAATCGAATGCCATTCCAGGCAGGGTCACACGGTTACTGGGTCGCTGTTGTACCCGTGTTGCGGTGGGGCTGGAGGCGGCCGCACTGCGCATCCCCGGCTGCCGAGCCATGGTGACCGGCACTCCGGTCAGGACGGCTTTCCTCGAGAAACACCCAATTCCAAAGTGGGTTCCTGAGGGCGATGGCCCACTTCTTGTGGTGATCGGTGGCAGCCAAGGGGCTTTAGGACTCAACCGAATGACACGAGTGCTGTTTCCCGCGCTGCTGAACAGCGGCTGTCGCATCGTGCATCTCACCGGCAGCAATGACCCCGACGTGGGTTGTATCGAGCACCCCCTCCTGGTGGAGCGTTCCTTCAGCGATGAGATTCCAGCCTTGCTGCAACATGCCGACCTCGCCATCAGCAGAGCCGGAGCAGGAAGTTTGAGTGAACTGGCTGTGAGCGGAACACCCAGCGTGCTGGTGCCCTTCCCCCAAGCGGCTGATCGTCATCAAGATGCCAATGCCGCCTGTGCTGCGGCCATCGCCGCTGCCGTCATCGTGCATCAGCACGATCCAGGCGAACATACCCTTCGCGACACGGTCTGGCGTCTGCTTGGGCCAAGGCTTCGTGGGGGATGCAAACCAGCCGATGACCCACTACTCAAGATGGGGCAAGCCATGCATGAACTCGGTGTTGAAGACGCGGATCAGAAGCTTGTGGAACTACTCAAAGACCTCGTGCCCTAACGCGCTGGAAGGCACGCATGATCCGTCGATTGTCACGACGAGTTTGTAGGCCAATCCGCAACCATCGGTCACCCAAACCCTCGAAAGAACGACAATCCCTGAGCAAGACTCCCTGAGCAGCGATCTGCTCGCGAAGCTCCAATAAAGACTGCTCACCCTGAATCAGCAAATAATTGGCAGCCGAGGGGTAGGCCTTGAATCCAGGGATGGCATCAAGTTGTTCCCGCAACCAGGTGCCCTCCTCTTGCACCCACTGCTGAACACGCTTTTGCCACCGCTGCAAGCCAACAGGATCGTTCATCACAGCGATTCCAGCGGCCATCGCCAAGCCATTCACGGGCCACGGATCTCGCCACGAGCGCCATCGACGGAGACGATCTGGAGCCGCAATCGCATAACCAAGACGCAAACCTGCAATCGCAAAGAGCTTCGTGAGACTGCGAATCACCACAAGGTTGGGATGGTCTGCCACCAAAGCAAGCAAGGATTGGTCCTCTCCACCTGGCACTAAAGGCAGGAAGGCCTCATCACAGATCACAAGCGAATGGCTCTCCAGCAACGGTTCCAGCGAACAACGGCTCCAGAGCTGACCTGTGGGGTTATGGGGATTTGTAATCCACACAACATCAGTCGCATTCGGGGATGCAAACGGAAACGGCTGAGGCCAGCTGTCACCCCACTCAAGGGGCAGAGGCAACCCTTCGATCGCCCCACCCCAACACGCCAAAGCCCGGAAATAATCAGCAAATCCAGGCTGAGGAAGAGCGTTGGTGCCACAGACGGCCGCATCACGACCAACCCATGTGAACAACTCAGCTGCCCCATTCCCTCCAAGCACCTGCTCCGGATCCACGTCATGCCATGACGCGATTGCAGATCTCAAATCAGCCTGATCACGATCTGGATAATCGCGCAAATCGCGACTCCTGATCGCAGCGGCGAGAGTCTTGCCAAGAACATCTGGTGGAGGAAATGGCACCAAAGAGGCGCTCGCATCCAGCAGCTGGGCAGGCTGCATCCCCAGCCGCCGGGCTTCTTGGCTGAGATTCCCTCCATGGGGAGGAAGGCCGTTGCTCACGCCGACTGGTCTTGGATTCCCCCATCCTGCTCCCATGCTCTGCCAAAAGGTTCTGCCCAGGCGCATGGTCGACGAGGAGAAGGAAGACCGATACAACGCAGTACAACCAAGTCAGCTCCCGTGTTCAACCTCTATCGCTGGATGCCGCTACTGGGTTTATTGCTAGTCGCAGGCCCTGTCGAAGCCAACAGCACTGACGATCTCATCAAAGTGCTCCAGAACGGTGAGTGCCGAAACTGCCGCTTGGCCGATGCGGACCTCGTCCATGCCGATCTACGCGATGCCGACTTAAGAGATGCGCAACTCCAGCGAGCCAATCTTGGGGAAGCCCAACTTGATGGGGCTGACTTAAGCGGGGCCAACCTCAGCTTCACCAGCTTGCGCGGGGCCTCGCTCCGCGGCGCCAATCTCCAAGGGAGCATCCTGCATGGCACCGACCTGCGGTTTGCCGATCTCAGTGGAGCTCAGCTGAACCCGAACGCTCTGGAGAGGGCCCACTGGCAGGGGGCCACTGGCATCAGCCCTGGCATTCAAAGTCATGCTGCGCTGCACAATGCCGGCGTCGAAGCCACACAGGCCGGTCGATTAGCGCAAGCTGAACAACTTTTTAGTGCAGCGATTCGTCGTGCTCCCAAAGAGCCTTTGAGCTGGGTTGCGAGAGGGATCACGCGCAGCGAACAGGCCAAGGATGAATTGGCCGCACAAGACTTCGGTTACGCCGCTGCATTGTTTGAGCAGCAAGGGGCATTGACTTGGGCCGAACAGCTCAATCAAGCAGCCAACTCAATCAGCAAACGACGCTTTAAGCCAACCCAACAACAATCTGGCAACGGTCTTGGCAATCAACTGCTCGAGGGCACGATCAGCGGACTTCGCATGCTTGCACCTCTGGCAGCGAAAGCACTGATTCCACTTGGACTTGGACTCTGATGCAAAAGACCAAGAACGCTTGATTAGAACCCACTCATCACCTGCCTGGCGGCTGGAAGACTGGGTTGATATCCATAGCCATAGCTCCCTCCTTCTTGATCATTAATAATGCGAGGTGTTACGAGGATGACTAATTCATTTTTAGTCCTAGTGCCGCCGGAAGAACGGAAAAACTGACCAATTAGAGGCAAGTCACCAAGAATTGGCCACTTGGTCACTAGCTGTTTATCAGAATCTGAAATCACTCCGGTGAGAATGAGAGTTTGACCATCACGAACGCGGACACGGCCGGTGTCAAGCGTACGGCTATTAATCACATCTACCTTGCCACAAGTTCCCGCATCCACAGTTTTACTCGACACGGAAATCTCAGGAGACAAAGAGAAAGAGACAAAACCATTATCATCAATTTTCTCAATCCTTGCACCAAACGTGAGCCCCGCATTGCCAAAGGTAGGCTCACAAAATGCAATTCCATTCGTGTCTTGCTTGACCTTATAGCCTGTGATCAATCGCTCTCCAACCGACACCAACGCCTCATTACTCTTTTCCCTGCCAATCTTGCCATCGGCAGAAATTTTCTCAGAATCACTACCCGAAGATTTTTCGCTGCCCTCCTGCAGTATTAATGTTGGATTAGCGAGAATTTTTGTCGAAGACGAGACGATCTGCGCCCGCAAGAAATCAAAAAATTGATTCGTAGGATAACGAAAACGAGATGGTGCTTTATACGTGAGTTTCCCATCCTGATCAACCTCACTCACCCCTGGCTGCAAGGGGTTGTCATCTGTACCAAAATCAGGCCGAAGAGGCAGTCCTGCACTCCCAGAATCGAGCATGGTTGGTGAGCCAGGAAGCGGAAAAGGCACAGTCGGCTGATCAACGAATCCCTCACCTCCAACAAGAGCACCCGTTCCAGGAAGAAGGGTTGTTTTACCATCGGCCGTGTAACTCCCTGGCAATCCACCTTCACTGTTTCCGGGAGGCTTGTATGCACCAAAATTGGCCAGCAATTGTCCATCCTGACTCACAATAAATGCGTTACCAGAGCGAAAAGCGAAGCTGTTGGAGATTTGAGAATCATTGTCTAAATTAATATCAAGAATCTGAACTGTTAACGCCACTTGCCTCTGGCGCAGATCAATTTGCTTCAGATAGCTTTCTGCAACCGCGACGAGTCTTGAATCACCAACAAGCGTAATCGTCTGTAATCGAGAATCTGTTGTACCGGCCAGACCTCGCAAAGGTCCAACTGTGGACCCATAGGTTTCAACACTTGTCAGGGTGGATGTACTAGCCGTGACATTTGCTGCATTGTTGGCGGGAGTGCCAGTTGAGACTGTTTCCTGAGACGTCAGCTGAGTGGTGTTGACTTTGCTGATTGAGGCACCCAGGCTCGCAAGATAGTCCGCAGCAGAGTCAGCGCTGGCCTGATTGAGTCGATACACCTTTGAAACCTGTGGTCCAAACGTTTTCGCTGACACCGCAGAACCAACAAGCAAGGTCCGTCCATCGAGCTTCCCTTGAAGTCCAGATGCCAGCAACACTCCATTGAATGCTCTGGCATAACTCTCATTTTGAAATGCCATTGAGACCAAACTCGCGTTCTGCGCGACAGCAGAGTCCCCATCAGCATCCGAACCATCCCCTACATACACAAAGCCATATCCACCCAGCCTTGCTAAGGCCATCAAGGCATCTTTCGCCGGCGCATTATTCAGTGTGAGTGTGACCGGCGGACCACTCACATTCACATAACTCCGGTTCTGCAGAACCATTGTTCCCACCGCAATATCGCCTAGAGGTGGCGCCACAGCACGCGGGCGCAGGGGTGGGGCGTATTGCGTTTGAGGGACGCGCCCAGGGGTCGTCAGATTCAAGCGCCCTGTCTCAAGCACCGGCATGGCAACCAACCCTGAAAACTCGAGGATCAGATCACGACCATCTGCACTCACAAGCGGTTCCTCCAGGGCCTGACCATTGCTGGGAACCACTTTCAACGCATACTCGCTACCGCTACCCACCAAAGATGCCGACTGAATTCCAGCGGCTGAATCCGTTAAACGCACCTGACCATGACGGACCCCAGGAGCACCCTGGGTCTGCAAACGTCCCTCCCAAACTTGACCATTGAGACGCTGCTGAAGCTGGGGCTGGGCACCAACCCCTTCAATCACCAGTTCCACGCCACCATTAACGCGACGCAGCCGCATGTTCATACTGCCAAGGTTCTGAGCCCTGATCGCCCGGGATCCTCCTAGACCAAAAATTACGTCGCACTCAGCGAAGGCAAGGCTGCCGAACAAAGCCAAAGGAATCAGGCGGGAGAGTCTCGAGGGCATGCCCAGGCCTGGATTTCAGAAGATATGGGCGGATGGTATCGAGCCACACCCCGAAGAGCCAGCCTTGAAAGAACGCCCTGAGCCCTCTCAGAACGGGGGCTTGGCCTTTGCTGCTGGTGCTGCTTTGGGCTGATCTGCCTCGGGCACTTTGTCAAAAAAACTAAGCCTGAGCTTGAGCTCAGTCAGCGCTGGCCCCACGGCCGCCGTCTCCTCCTCATCCCCCGGTGACGCAACGGCTTTGAGTTCAAGATCACTGGGCTGCACGAGGAGTGCCAGTTGCTCCATTTCGCGTAAGAACTGAAGCAGCCCCTCATAGGGGCCATTCACTTGAAGCAACACCGCACTTTTTTCAAACCCCTTCCTCTCCAGGGGAGCTTGGACATGTTCTGCATCCCCTTTCTTCTTTTGATTGGTTGATTTTGCGGGATCATCGGTCACGGCAGGAGCAACGGAGACCGGTTCATAGCGTTCAATCACCACTCCGCTCTCAGCCGATGCACGACTCAACTGAGTGAGAAAGGTCTGGATCTGGCCACGACCCGCGATCAAGCGCAAGATCAGATCTTGCTGTTGCTGAGCCGCCAAAAGCTTTCCTTCCGCATCCTTGACTCGACCTCGCATCAACGGCAGCGACTGCTTCTTCACTTGCAGCTCTGCGATCCGGCTCATTCGTTCCCCGGATTCCAACCAATGGGGCAGTCCGACAATCGCAAACAGCCCAATACCCATCAAGGCACCGACAACCAAGGGAGTGCCGACTAACACACGCTGACGGGTGAGAGATTTCAGCCAAGGACTACTTGTGCCGCTCAGATTCGTCACAAGTTCACTCCTTGCTGCTGGAGCAACCGAGACCGCTCCGCCAACCCATCTGCTCCCAACTCCTGAAGCTGAATCATGGATAAACGGGTCTTCGTATTGAGAGCCCACTCCATGCTGAACGTCACAACTGGAGCATCACTATCTGCTCGAGTGACCTTCACCACCTTGACGCCTTGTTCTCCTGTGATCGGGAGTTGACTCAAAGAGAGTCCTAGGGCATTGATGCGTTCCAAGGGGCCTGGTGACTGTCCAATCTGAACTCTTCCCAACAGTTTGATCTGTGCGTCTCCGACCACTAACTCCTGCAATTGAATGCCTGCAGGAGTGACGCGTCTGAGCTGCTCTAACAAAGGAGAGCCTACGGGGAACGCCACGAGCTGTTTGGCGATCTTGAGGCTGTCTTGATTGAGTGTGGAAGTCTGAGTCCGCAGGCGCCGCAACTGGTTTTCCATCGAAGTCGTGCGTTGAGCAATCAATGCCAGCGACTCCAACTGCTGCTGTTGCTGGCTTCCCCGCCAGCTCACCCATGCGGTAACCGCTAAGCAGATCAAAAACACCGCCCCGCCAAGCCAAGCACCACGCCTCAGCAAGAGGCGAGTAGGGACAAAAGGGTCAGCCTGAGCGGGCAAACCCAACTCGATGCGCCGCTCACGGAGCAAATCAACTGAGGTTCTTGCCATTTCATTCATCCTCTGTGGTCCGAGGGTGCCTTCAGGGCCAGCTGAAGCAGCGACATCTCACCATCTGAGACAAGCGGGCCATGGAGATCAGTGGCATGACCAGTCGCCCAACATCCCTGCCAACTTGGCCCCGCGGTAATCCACCAGCTGCGGCTTCCATCAACCTGTCGCCGCCTCCCATCCCACGCCTCAAGCAGAAGCAACACCTCCTCTCTCAACGACATGACCTGGGTCGATTGCAAGGCAACATCCAGTTCAGGCCAGCCATCGCACAACACCACGAGGCGCCACATACCGTTTTGCTCAATCACCCAAACCCACTCTCCCTGCCATGGTTCGATGCAAACCTGAAGCGCTCTCCACGCGGCAACCAGAAGCCACTCCGCTTGATAAAGACTGATATCTGCCAAGGCCACCGTATCGATCCAGGCCTGGAGCATCAACCGATCAGCGCCTACCACCATGGCCATGCCCCTCTCATCCATCGGGGTCATAGCGAGATAGGAATCATGCCATTGCAGCGGCCAGTTCATTTCAGGCGAAAGCTCACGCAGGTTGCTCGCGTCATCAAGACCTGAAGCCCCCTCGAGCAGACGCCAATGGCAACTCGGCAGAGGCAACAACAGTTCCAATTCCACAGAGACAGGTGCAATGTTCTGTTCCAAGAGAAGATCCGCCACCGTTTCAGCAAGCGCCTGGCGTTGAAGCGGTACCCCTCTTCGGCAGAGATCAGGAGGAAGGTCGGCATGAACCAGCCGCTGCTCATCCCGATCCCTCCAAGACAAACTCAGGGCATGATCATCAGCAGCTAGCACCACCCGTCTTCGGCTGATCAAGCTGTTGAGCTGAACCAGCAGCCCATCGAAGGCAGGGAAGCGATCGCGAATTACGGCCAGCTCCAAGTTCTGCTCCTAAGGAAGACATGAACAACTTCCTGGAAGCGTATCGACTACTTCCAGGGCGCGCCGCTTCCTACGGCTTCACTCAGATGGCGAAAGCCATGGCGATCCAACTGGCAGATCAAACCATCCAAAATGCGCGGAACAAGATCGGGGCCTTCGAAAATCCAACCGGTGTACAACTGCACCAGAGATGCACCTGCAACAATCCGCTCCCAGGCGGATTCTGCCGATGAAATCCCCCCTACACCAATCAACGGCAGGGCAGGACCAGCACTCGCGCGTAGCCTTCGAATAACCTCCACCGCTCGATAACGGAGTGGATCACCACTGAGCCCCCCAGCTTCTTCAGCAAGGGTTTTGCCGGTTTGCGCAATCCGACGCTGCTCCAAACCAAGCCGATTCAAGCTTGTATTCACCGCGATGACTCCCGCCAAGCCTTCCTCGTAAGCCAGCCGAGCGATGCCGTCAATGGCATCGTCTTCGAGATCAGGAGCAATCTTGACCAGAAGTGGAGGGCAGGCTCGAAGCCGGCGCAACCGCTCGACCAAACGGCGCAATTGGGTTGAATCCTGAAGGTCTCGCAATCCAGGAGTATTGGGAGAACTCACATTGATCACGGCGTAATCCGCCCATGGAGCAAGATGTTCCAGTGAAGCGGCGTAGTCATCAGGGGCCTGCTCCAGAGGAGTCACTTTTGATTTGCCGAAATTAATCCCGAGCACAGCAGGACGATGTCCTGGCGCCGGCAAAGATTGACGCTCAAGAGTGCGCTGCATGGCCTCAGCACCGTTGTTGTTAAATCCCATGCGATTGATGGCAGCCCGTTCAGCGGCAAGCCGAAACAACCGCGGCCTTGGGTTTCCGGGTTGACCATGCCAAGTGACCGTCCCCACTTCGGCAAACCCAAAACCAAAGCAATCCCAAACACCTGCCGCAACGCCGTTTTTGTCGAACCCCGCAGCCAAGCCCACTGGATTACTGAATCGACAACCAAACAGGACTTGCTCTAAGCGAAGATTTCGCCGCCGAAGTTCAGTCGCCACTCCGTCTAGGACTGAGGAGATCCCAGGCCAATGACGACGAATGCTGACCTGGGCGAGGGCCTGCAAGGCCGCCTGACTGAGCTGTTCTGCATCCACGCCCTCATCCCTGGCCAACTGCGGGCCAATCCATCGCCGATAAAAACTGGCGGTGGATAACACTCCGAGGGATGACGCATCAGCCATCTGGCCTCCTAGGTCTCTAACGATCCTGCCGGGTCGCGTCGCAACCGCCAGAGATCATTCTCCATAGGCTCGACGATCCAGTCACGCCAACGCCAAGAAGCTTGACGTTCAGACAACCGACTGAATGGCTGCTCTACCAACTGAGCCAACTCCACCACAGTCAATGCATACCCTCCCGCAGCCAAGCGATCGGCGAGTTCGAGGCGATTGAGAAGTTTCTGCAAGGACTTCGGTGCCACATCCTCCGACGGCTGACGACTTGAGGCGAGTGTGGGAATGACCTCTTGCTGTCCCCTGGAATAAGCCACTGCAATCTGATCCACTCTGTCGTTATCGGGATCTCCGCTATGCCCTTTCACGTACCTGAGCGGAACATCCTCCAGCCGAGCTCGATCCAACGCCTGCCAAAGATCCTGATTGAGTACTGGCTTGCCCGCCGCCGTGCGCCAGCCCTTGCGCTTCCAACCAGACATCCAGCGACTGAGTCCATCGATCAGATATTTGCTGTCGGTTCGTAGCGTGAGATCAGGATGAAGCGGCAACTCGGCCAAGCGTTGCAAGATGGCAAGAGCAGCTTGCAACTCCATACGGTTGTTTGTGGTAGCCGGATCCGCACCACCAAATTCCTCCACACTGCCGTCTTCAAAACGAATCAACGCACCCCAGCCACCCGGTCCTGGATTACCGCTGCAGGCACCATCCGTCGCTGCTGCGACGACGCGACCACGTCCATCAGCCATTGATTCCACCACCTAATTTTCGGTACAACAGGTTGTTGTTCTCCATCTTGGAGTCACCGTTTATGCGGCGAACTTACCTCCGGCTGCTGCTTCTGACCGGAACGGCATTGATGCTGGGGGCCACTTCAGCGGCACTACCAGTGTGGGCCCGCTCCCTCTTTGATAGCGAGCCACTTCAACAAGACCAATTCGCGATCCTTGCACGAGCAGTTGGGCAGGACCGCTGGAAGCTGCTGGTCCTGGAACAGATCAAGGCCAGGCCTCTCTGCTGGGAAAATCGTACCGATGGACTGGTTCTGCCATCCCTGAATGGCTTTGATTTCACTGGCATTTGCAGCCGTTACCTCGACAGCAACGGCTATTCCCTTCGCACTGGAGGCCAAGACACAAAGAAATCTGTTCGATTACGTCTGCATCAAGGACGCAGTGGTCTTGAGCTTCAAGCGATGGAGCCCAACAGCAGCACCGCAGTCGTCGTTGCCAGGGCAGGGCAAGTCAAACGGAACAAAGATGCCTTCGTCAAACTTGAATTGGAACCAGGCTGGGAACTCGAGCGACGGGCTTATAAGGGACGAAAACTGAGCCATCTGTATTTCGCCAACAGTGAGTCCCTCAATCAGTTAATGGCTAAGACCTCAAAACGCCCGAACCAAACAGTATTGATGTCTACTGTGATGCAATCCCTAAAACCACCAAGCTCCTCCTCAGCCTTTGCGAGAAAGGGGCCCATTCGTCTTGAAGTGATTCCCTTCCGTCCCTAACCAGCCGCTAAGGACAGTTGAAGGAGCGGAAACCTCAAGCCCGTGAATGAAGCGAATCTTCTTAAATTCAAGGTGTGAGGAGTGTAATCGCCTCTTCAGGGTCGAAACTAGGAAAGACTCCTGAACGCCTTGATGATCAGCCTTGCCTTTGGCAGGGCTCTTTTTTTGCCTTAGACACCACATCAATTGACAAAAAAGCCGGCTCTGAGAACCGGCAGGAATCAATGTCAGGAATGAGTCCCAGTTGATGAACAACTTGAGCTCAAGGGGGTCACTTGACTGTGACCTTGCCCCCAACCTCTTCGATGGTCTTTTTCAAGGCTTCAGCATCATCCTTAGAGACGCCCTCCTTGATGGTCTTAGGAGCAGCTTCGACCATGGCCTTTGCATCGCCAAGGCCTAGACCAGTGGCTTCGCGAACAGCCTTGAGAACTTTGATCTTGGCGGAAGCATCAAAGCTTTCCAGAACAACATCAAATTCGGTCTTCTCTTCAGCCGCTTCGCCACCGCCACCAGCAGCGCCAGGTGCAGCCATCACCACACCCGCAGATGCAGCAGCAGAAACACCAAATGCATCCTCAATTTGCTTAACAAGCTCGGAAGCTTCTAGCAATGAGAGCTTTTTTAGTGATTCAAGAATTTCGTCAGTTTGTGCAGACATGATTGGGAATCAGCAACAGATCAGGAAAAAAAGTGAGGTCGAAGACGATCAGCTTTCGCCGCTATCGGCGTGCTGCTTGAGCGCTCTTGCAAGACCGGAGGGAACCTCGTTGATACCCACAGCGACCTTGGTGGTCACTGCGTTGATAGCACCAGCGATCTGAGCAATGAGTACTTCCTTGGTGGGAAGTTCCCCAATCGCTTTGATCTCATCGTGAGAGAGAAGCTTGCCTTCGAAAAGGCCGCCCTTGGTCTCAGATTTTTTGGTCTCTTTCTGAAAGGCCTGAACGGCCTTCACAGCACCACCGATATCGCCCTTAATCAGGACGAATGCATTGGTTCCGCTAAGAAGAGAGTCGAGGCTTGACCAAACACTGTCACCATCGATGGCACGACGCATCAAGGTGTTTTTTGTCACCTTGCAAACGCCATTGCTGGCCTGCAGACGCGTCCGCAGATCAGACATTTCCTTGATGGAGAGGCCCTGGTGATCCAGAACCAGTGTCATTTCGGCCTCGCCAAGAAGCTGTTTAAGCTCCTCGACGATCTGTTGCTTGTTCTCCAGAGTGCGGCCCATAGGGATTAGATCGGAGGAACAAGCTGGACACGCGGCCGATTCAGTCCTCCAGAAGGAGACGAGGCCGCGTGTCGATCCAATCCATGGGACAAATCGTCGCGTTTACCTCGGCAGGACTTATGCAACATGCTCAACTGAGTCGAGCTGCTACAACCTGCTGTCTCAGGCCGGGCGCGTGCCCGTGAGCTGGCAATAGCCAGCCCATAAATTTACATCACTGTCTTCAGCCTTCTTGGTCGATGTCCTGCAATAACGCAACGTCAACTTCGACAGAAGGCCCCATGGTGGAAGTGACGTAAAGACTTTTCCAGTAACGACCTTTGGCACCACTGGGCTTATTGCGATCAATGGTTTCCTGCAGAGTTTTGAGGTTCGCCAACAAGGCCTCTGCGGTAAAACTCGCTTTGCCAAACCGAACGTGAACGATGCCAGTGCGGTCAGCACGAAATTCAAGCTTGCCCGCTTTAAATTCCTGGATCGCAGAAGCCAAGTCAGTTGTAACCGTTCCTGCCTTGGGATTCGGCATCAAGCCACGAGGACCAAGAACCCGGCCGAGTTTCGCGACCTTGGGCATCATGTCCGGGGTCGCAATCAGCAAGTCGAAATTCATTTCACCCTTGGAGATGATCTCAACAAGGTCTTCATCGCCAGCAAGCTCAGCCCCTGCAGCTTTGGCCTCAGCCACTTTTTCACCTCGGGTAATGACCGCTATACGAACCGTTTGACCGGTGCCGTTGGGAAGCGCGACCGTGGTGCGTAGCTGTTGATCGGTGTATTTAGGGTCGATACCAAGGCGCACATGCGCCTCCATCGTCTCGTCGAATTTGGCTGTAGCGTTTTCCTTGACCAGCTGAATGGCTTCAAGAGGCTGGTAGGCACGATCCTCGATTTTGGTAACGAGGCTGGCCAGGCGTTTAGAGAGTTTGGGCATGACAGGTATGGGGTTCAGGCGACCCTGAGGTCTCCCCCGAAATCAGTGAATGGAACAAACAACGAACGCAGAGCGTTCAGTCGCTAACGGAAACACCCATATTGCGGGCGGTCCCTTCGATGATGCGCATCGCCGACTCAACACTGGTGCAGTTGAGGTCGGGAAGCTTCGTTTTGGCGATCTCCTCAAGCTGGGAGCGGTTGATGGAGCCAACACTGCCCTTGGCTGACTCACCGGAACCTTTTTGAATTCCAGCAGCCTTGGTGATCAGCACCGAAGCGGGAGGCGTTTTGGTGATGAAGGTGAAACTACGGTCTTCAAAAACCGAAATTTCCACCGGAATCACAAATCCGGCCTTGTCCTGGGTGCGAGCGTTGTACTCCTTGCAGAACGCCATGATGTTGACCCCGTGCTGACCGAGGGCAGGACCCACCGGTGGTGCGGGGTTGGCTTTGCCGGCCTGCAGGGCCAGCTTGATCACAGCTACGACTTTCTTGGCCATCGGCAAGCGGAGTTGAACATCTGCGGATCATCGAACCCTTGGGTCCGATGCGGCGAAATGGAAAACCACCTCGAGGGCCGCCCTCCGCAGGGAGACGGCCGCCGCTTCATTAATTCTGTTTGCTGATCTGAGAAAACTCAAGTTCTACTGGTGTTTCACGGCCAAAGATCGACAACAACGCTTTGAGTTTGCTTCGTTCCCCAGACACCTCGATGACCTCGCCTTGGAAATCTTTAAAAGGACCTGCTGTGACGAGAATTTGATCCCCCTCGGCAAGATCCACTTTCACGACAGTCTTCTTCTCGGCCGCCCGCTTAAAGATCCGGTCCACCTCAGAGCGACTCAGCGGTCTGGGCTTGATGTGGCCTCTTGCCTTACCAGTGGCTCGTCGATCTTCGGCACCAACAAAATTGATGACATTTGGAGTACTTCTCACGGCCATCATCGTGTCCTCATCCAGGACCATCCTGACAAGCACATAACCAGGGAACACCTTCTCCTCTGTGGATTGACGACTTCCGTCTTTCTTGACTTTCACGGCCGGAGTCTCTGGAATCTCAATCTCAAGGATGCGATTGCTCACCCCAAGCGTGACGGCACGCTGTTCAAGCGTGGCTTTGACTTTTTTCTCGCAGCTTGAGGCCACCTGCACCGCATACCAACGAGCGATGGATGTGCGAGCTGGGATCGACTCGAGCGTGCCCTCCTCTCCCTCATTAGGAGCTGGAAGATCCAGCACCTCTTGACTCTCCTGCTGGGTTATATCGAGGTCAGACACGGATGCGGACGAAAAATGGGGACGAATGTGAGCTGCTGAGGGAACAACAGATCAACGGAACACCTGTGAGGCAGCCCAGCCATAAAAACGACTGAGAGCAGAAATGGCTGCTGCCGAGAGGCTCACCATCAAGATCACAGCCACTGATTCACTGAAGAGCTGCTGCCGGCTAGGCCAGACCACCAGTTTGAGCTCTTCAAAGGTGGCCACTAAAAAACCACCCCTCCGGCCTGTTGCAGCCGGTTGTTGTGGGGAAGCTGTTTCGGTGTCCTCAGAAGTGGGGCTGGTCACGAATGTTGCGATGCCGGAACTGACGCCGGTGCCAAAAGCACATGACGACAATGAATCATCCTACTTGACGCTTATCAGCTCAGCTCTCCGCTTCAAATCGAAAGGGTTCATTCGAACTCTCACCGGAGTGCACACGAATCGCCTGAGCCCCCTTGAACCGTTCTTCCAGCATTTCTGTCGCCAGCGGGTTCTCTACGTGGCGACGCAAGACCCGTCGCAAGGGTCTGGCGCCATATTCCGGCTCAAAACCAAGAGTCGCCAGGTCATGAGCCACCTCATCATCGATACGCAGCTCGAGACCCTGTTCCGCCAGGAGACGGGTCAGATCGGCGAGCTGCAAACGCACAATCCGCTCCAAATCATGCACTCCAAGCGGACGGAAGCGAATGACTTCATCAATGCGGTTCAAGAATTCAGGCCTGAAATGATGGGCAAGCGCATCGTCAACGACGGAATCGAGCGCCTGCGCGACCTCCGCGTCATCCCCCGATTGGGCTTGCCGTGACGAATCAAGAATGGCCCGACTAGCCAAGTTGCTGGTCATGACCACCACGGTGTGGCGAAAGTCCACGGTGCGACCTTGGGAATCCGTGAGCCGACCATCGTCGAGAACTTGCAGCAGCACGTTGAACACATCGGGATGTGCTTTCTCAACTTCATCAAGTAGCAACAACGCATAGGGACGACGCCGAACAGCCTCTGTGAGCTGTCCCCCTTCCTCGTAGCCCACATAACCGGGAGGAGCCCCAAGCAAACGCGCCACCGCATTCCGCTCCATGAACTCACTCATATCGAGACGTACGAGTGCCTCTTCCTCATCAAACAAGAGGGCACCAAGCGCTTTAGCCAGCTCCGTCTTGCCCACTCCTGTGGGTCCTAAAAACAAAAAGGAGCCCACTGGACGACGAGGATCTTTCATGCCGGCACGGGCACGACGAATCGCAGCCGCTACAGCCTGGACAGCCTCTGGCTGGCCTATGACCCGCTCTTCGAGACGCTGCTCAAGCTCCAGCAGCTTCTGACGCTCAGCCGCCAGGAGCCGCTGTATCGGAATCCCAGTCCAGCGAGCCACAACATCGGCGATATCAGCGGCTTCCACCTGTTCTCTCAACAAGGCAGAGCCGTCCTCCTGTGCCTCATTCAGCAACTGTTCGAGATCAGCTCGGCGTTGCTGAACACGATGCAACTGGTCGAATTGAAGCCGTGCAGCCTCCTCCAAATTTCCGTCGCGTTCTGCTTCGGCGATGGCATGACGAAGGTCTTCATCTTCCTGAAGCAGCTGACGCAACTCCTCCAGCTGTTCTCGTTCGGCCTGCCAACGCTCTCGAAGCTGACTTAATCGCGACGAGGCCTCGAGACGATTGCGCTGGAGCTGGACCCTTTCACCTTCAGGGGATTGCTCAGCGGCTAGAACCGCCAACTCCACCCGGCGCAGATCAGCTTCCGCATCCTCTACCACCTGGGGCTTGGAGGTCACATCCATTTTCAACTGGGCCGCTGCCTCATCGATCAAATCAATGGCCTTATCCGGCAAACAACGATCACTGATGTAGCGATCCGCCAGACGTGCCGCCGCCATCACCGCCTCATCGGTAATGGTCACCCCGTGATGCAACTCATAACGCTCCTTCAATCCACGCAGGATGTCCACACTGAGCTCAATCGAAGGTTCCTGAATCGACACTTTCTGAAAGCGACGGTTCAAGGCCGGATCCTTCTCAACGGTACGGCGATAGTCCTCTGGCGTTGTCGCCGCAATGCAACGCAACTCCCCACGCGCTAAGGCTGGTTTCAGCAGGCTGGCCGCATCAGCGCTGGAACGGTCACTATTCACCACGGTGTGCAGTTCATCAATAAACAGCACAACAGCGGCCTCTGGATCACTCACCTCATCGAGCACCGCTCGAAGACGTTCCTCAAACTGACCTCGAAACTTCGCTCCAGCAATCAAGGCACCGCCATCAAGAGCGACTAGACGCAAGCCTTGAAGTGATTCCGGCACCTCGCCAGCAACGATCCTCTGAGCCAGCAGCTCTGCCAGAGCAGTCTTGCCCACGCCAGGGGCACCAATCAACACAGGATTGTTCTTTCCGCGCCTCGACAGCACCTTGATCAGGGTGCGAATTTCCCCATCCCTGCCGATCACTGGATCGAGAAGCCCGGCGGCGGCGGCGGCGGTTAGGTCTCGACCGTAACTCTCAAGTGCAGTCGGCTCGCTCAGCGGCTCGAGGGGCAGGTCACCAGCATGGATCGCCGGCTGGGTTGATGCAGTCGGCTGCGCAACAGTGGTTGTCTGCAATGGCGGCGGCGGCGGCTGAACAGAAGGTGACTGCACAGCAGGAACAGAGGCTGCAGATTGATGGTTGGCAGAACGTGAGGAGTTGTCTTGCCTTCCCTGGGATTGGGAGCGTGGCCTGGGAGAAAGAGACGGCACCCTTTCTGACGACGCTCGATCCGGCGCACGGGTCAGTTCCGCTTCAAGGCGGTCGGCAGGCAATCCAAATTGCGCAAATAAATCAGCCCCAATCCGAGGATCTCGCCCCATCGCAATCAGCAGATGGGAGACATCGATCAATCTGGACCCCCAGAGAGAGCGCACCCGATCCGCCTCCTCAAGCAGGGATTCGAGGTCTTCCCCTACGAATAAGTCCTCACCTCGAGCCATGGGCTGCTCAGCCAGAAAGCCCTCGAGCCGATCGAGCAGCTGGTCGATCGGCAGAGGCAAGGCCTGAATGAAGCGCCGATAGCGTTGATCGCTAAAGAGCACCTGAAGCAGATGCTCCACGTCAAGATCTGCATGACGCCAGCGACGGGCCACATCCTGCCCCGAAAGCACAAGCTCCCAAGCATCGTCACTGAAGCGATCTGGCTCTGAAGTAAGACTGACTGGAAGCTCAGGACCGGGGCGAGAGGTGGAAGTCGTCATTGTGTGGAAGCTTGTTGAACCGTGTCTGAGCTGAAAGAGCGCTGAATCAGTTCCACCTTGTAGCCATCTGGATCTTCGACGAAAGCAATCACGGTGTTGCCGTGTTTCATCGGACCAGGCTCACGAACAACCCGCCCACCTTTGGCTGCAATCGCAGCACACGCCGCATGGATGTCGTCAAGACCAAGAGCGATGTGGCCATAGCCATCACCGAGAGTGTATTGGTGTGTATCCCAGTTGTGAGTTAATTCAAGAACCGTGTTCTCACGTTCATCTCCAAATCCCACAAAGGCAAGCGTGAAGCGACCGGATGGATAGTCCTTTCGTCGCAACAACTGCATTCCCAAGACCTCAGTGTAGAAGCGAATTGATCGCTCCAAATCACCCACTCTGAGCATGGTGTGAAGCATGCGCATGTTGCTGGTTCCGGCCGTTCTTTCAACATGGTGCCAAAACCGATGGAGTCGCGGCAGGGGGCGTTCCATAGGATCGGTTCAGTCTTGACCCACTGCCCGTGCTCGATTCACTCGATCTCGTCATCGATACCATCGTGGCCAGGGAGGTTTTGGATTCCCGAGGCAACCCCACTGTGGAAGCGGAGGTCTTGCTTGAAGGCGGTGCAAGTGGCCGCGCGATCGTTCCCAGTGGCGCCAGTACTGGCGCCCATGAAGCCCATGAATTACGGGATGGAGGCGACCGTTACATGGGCAAAGGCGTCACCAAAGCCGTGGACCACATCGAAGACCGAATCGCTCCTGCTCTCTGTGGCCTCTCCGCTCTCGATCAGGGAAGCGTGGATAAAGCCATGCTTGAACTCGACGGCAGCGACAACAAATCCAGCCTCGGTGCCAATGCAATTCTGGCGGTGAGCATGGCAACCGCCCGTGCTGCAGCCAATGGGCTAGGCCTTCCTCTCTATCGCTATCTGGGAGGGCCGATGGCGACGCTGCTGCCGGTGCCTTTGATGAATGTGATCAATGGTGGCGCCCATGCGGCCAATAACTTGGACTTTCAGGAATTCATGCTCGTCCCCCACGGGGCACCCAGCTTCCGAGAAGCACTACGGATGGGCACTGAGGTCTTCCACACACTGAAGAGTCTGCTCAGTGAACGGGGCATGAGCACTTCAGTGGGCGATGAGGGAGGCTTCGCGCCTGATCTTGGCAATGAAGAAGCCGGAGACGTGCTCGTCCAAGCGATCGAAAAAGCCGGCTATAAGCCAGGCGAGCAGATTTCCCTGGCGCTCGATGTCGCCAGCACCGAGTTTTACAACGATGGACGCTATGCCTTTAGCGGCGGCAGTTACACCAGCTCAGAAATGGTGGATCAGCTGGAGCAGCTTGTAAACCGTTTCCCGATCATCTCCATCGAAGATGGCTTAGCAGAAGATGACTGGGAGGGATGGGCATTGCTCACCGCGCGCCTCGGCAAGCGCGTTCAACTGGTTGGGGATGATCTCTTTGTCACAAACACCAAACGCCTTCAGAGGGGCATTGATACAGGCACTGCCAATTCCATCCTGATCAAAGTCAATCAAATCGGATCCTTAACCGAAACGCTTCAAGCCATCGACCTCGCCGGTCGGTCCGGTTACACCAGCGTGATTAGCCACCGCAGCGGCGAAACGGAAGACACGACCATTGCTGATTTAGCCGTTGCCACTCGAGCCGGACAAATCAAAACCGGTTCGCTGAGCCGGAGCGAACGCGTGGCCAAATACAACCAGCTCCTACGCATTGAAGACGAACTGGGCAATCAGGCTGTTTATGCCGGTGCAACAGGTCAGGGGCCCCGGGGTCAAGACTGAACTCAAAATTTGATTCATCATGAGATCAAGATTCCAAGGAATGGCGATCATGCAACCACTGCTGTGGCTGATCCCCTTGGCCCTGCCCTCAACCGCTTGGGCCTCCACCGTGGTGTCTGAAGAGGTCCATGAAAAATGCCTCAAGGCAGCTGATTACCTAGGGTGTGTAGAAGCCCAAACAGATGGAATCTCTCCACTAACAAAACCAAATAACGTTGATCAATTCGGACTGCCAACACCAGCAGGAGCCATAGCTCACACCCGAAGAGATGGAACAATCAGCTATTTCTTCCCTGATTCTGTAGTTGCAATCAAGAACAAAAATAAATACGGTCGCTACCTGTCATGGAGATACATTTATCACTACAACGACCCCGGGACACCTGGCTTCTGGAAACCTGGAACGCAAATTTGTACAGGCTCGGGAACCCTGAGACGATGTTTCCAAACACCATCTGTGTTTGTCAGAGGGCGTCCAGCGGGGCCACGCAGCACAAGCTGGAGAGTTGATGGAGACTGCGTGGATTACACAGCCAAATGGGAGAAAGATGGAAGGCCTTGGAAATCATTAAATGGAGGCCGCAGTTTCGAATCTGAAAAGCTGGAAGAAGCCAGAGAAATCCTGCAAAGCCATTGTCCAAAAATTGATCAGCTAGCTAAATCACCACGGGCAATCTAATTTTTATCGCAGAACACCTGACCTGTAGCAATCAGGAATAGTCCCTAAAAAAGAAACGTCACTGACGATCTGTTCCCGACAAATTCTCAAGACGTCCATCCCGACGAAGTTTCCCTTGAAGCTTCAGCCAACCCATCCCTACGGGAACAGCAGCTCCTAGCGGAAGCAAGGCCCAAAGGGGCCTGGAGCTGGCACCCATCAAGGCTGCTGCAACTGCAAGCCCACCTAGCAACACCGACTGTCCGACTGAATGCTGAGCCGTCACCATTCTGCGGAACTGCCGATCTGATTCACCCATACGGATCTGCAGTTGCAGATCGCCTTGCTCCAGTCGCTCCAGGCTTTCATCCAGCCTGCGAGGAATGCCCACGGCTCTTGAACTCAGGGCACCAACCTGACGACCCAATTCATTGAAAAGATCATTCGAGCCAGATCCACTGGAAGTCATGAGCGGTAGCAGATAGGGCTTTGCAATCGCCACAAGGCTAAAGCCAGGATCAAGGCTTTTGCCGACCCCTTCAAAAGTGGACAGCGCACGCATCACGAAGATCAGCTCAACTGGCAAGCGAAATGGCTGTCCATACACCAGCTCGTACAGATCAGCCGATAATTTGTCGATCACTGAGCTGCTGAACGGCGGAGTGAGCGCTTCGTTCAGCATCAAACGGACCAAGCGGCGCACCGGCCCAACATCAACCTCAGTAGCGATGACTCCAGCGGCTTGCATCTCTTCAACCAGAGCCGAAGCATCACGCGCTGCAGCAGCTCTCACCATCCCTCCCAGCCGCCTGCGTAGACGCTCCGACAGCTGACCCATCATCCCGAAATCGTAATAAATGAGAGAACCATCAAGAGCAACCGCCAAATTTCCTGGGTGAGGATCCGCATGAAAAAAGCCAAAGCGCACAAGTTGCTGCAGATAGCTGGCAGAACCGATTTCTGCCACGGACGTTGGATCAATCCCTGCCTCTTCCAAAGCCGCGCGATCATTGATCTTGATCCCTGGCAAGTAGTCGAGACAGAGCACACGCCTAGTGCTCAGCTCCCAGATCACACCAGGGACACGAATATTTGGATCATCCAAAAACTGCTGACGGAACCGGGCAGCGTGCTGAGCCTCAAGGCGAAAATCAAGCTCCCTCAGCAACACTCTTCTGCACTCCTGCGCCATGGCAACCCAGTCGCGCCCCCGCCCCCATTGAGGATGACGCTGAAGCACAGATGCCACCTGCTGCATCACTTCTAGATCCAGCCGGAACAGACTCTCCAACCCAGGACGCTGAATCTTCAACACCACTTGGCGTCCACTGCGAAGGCTCGCCCGATGCACCTGGGCCAGCGATGCGGCCGCCATGGGCTTCTCATCCAAATCAATAATCTCAGCGCAACGCGCTCCAAGTTCCTCTTCGAGGGCTAACTGAGCGCGATCAAATGAAAACGAAGGAACACGATCCTGCAGTTCTGCTAGTTCAGAGACCCAACCAATAGGCAGAACATCAGGCCGAGCTGAAAGCAATTGGCCGAGCTTGATAAACGCAGGCCCGAGCTGCAGGAGCTCCTGCGTCAACCAACGGGCACGCACCTTTTGCCTGGCTTCGCGACGCTCCGTCGTTGGGCCTCCTGGATAGCTGAAGGCTCTGGCATCCCACCACAACAATGCAAGCAAAGTCAGAACAGCACGCCAAATGCGAAGGCCCCGAAATGCTTTACGCACAAGGCCAATCATTCGCCTCAACAGCCTCACGACCGCTCCTCCAAGCGCATGCCAAGGTCTGCAACCCTGGCTCGCAACTGATCAATTTTGGTCTGCAGGCTCTCATCATCGAAGGATGACTGGGGTGCAGCCTCTTCGTCATCACCACGTGTATCTCCTCCTCGCTCAAGCCTCTCTGCCTCAGCCTTCACTTCCTCCTGAAACAGATCCCATTCCTGGCGGACACGTTCAGGAGCATCCTGGATTAACACGGCTATTCCGGCCGCGGCATCAGCCACGCCGTGACCCATCCGAGCAAGCACACGATGCATCGCCGCTCTAAGCAGAGCATCTCGGGAGGTCATGGCCAAACGTCTCAACCTTGGAACTGTGGCAGATTTAGCGCTCGATCAGCGACGTTCGATCAGGGAGCGGGAGGCTCTTCAATCGGAGTGGTGAAGAACTCGGTCTGATCCAGCATGGGCTCAACGACTACAGGATCAATCAAGACGGGTTCAACGATCCCTGGTGCAGGATCCTGAGCCGCCGCCGTGGGCTGGGACTCCGGATCCTGGAAGGGAAATGGTGACGGTTCACTCAGGGTTGGCTGTGAATCAGGCAATTCAGAGGGGGCTGAGGGCTCGATCACCGGCGTTTCGTTCAGTGCTGGGATGTCTTCCGCGCGAGGAGGCGTACTCACCGCCGCCTGCTGACTGCGCTGACGCTCGATGGCCGCAGCAGCGATGCGCTCCGCCTGTTCCTTGGCTTTGCGTTGCTCAAGCTCTTTCGCAAGCTTGGCCTCTTTCACCTCATTGGCCTGTTTCAACTCTTTCGCATCTTTCAGTTCTTTCGCTGCCACATCAGCCGCCAGAGCATGGGTCTCTCCATGCCGAAGCCGTAAAGCCTCAAGGCTGTCGCCTGGAAATGAACGGAAGGCAAAGACCTGACTCTCAGGTTGTTGCCAACCCGCTCGAATCAGAACAATGCGCTGGGTAATGCCGTAACCGAGCGCGAAGCCAGCACCAGCAACCAAGGGGCCAACCCAAAAGCGAGGACGAACTCGCCGCTTTGAATTCAACGAAGAAGGGTTGGTCTCAGCGGGCACAGTCATGGCCTCCATGGCTTCACCATCCTGGCAGCGATGTCCAGACCTCAAGTTGTGTAATCAGCGTTAATACGTACGTATTGATCTGAAAGGTCGCACCCCCAAGCGACGCCATGGCCTGGACCATCGCCAAGACAAAGACGAATGTGAACGGTGTCATCAACCAGATAACGACCGCAAGCACATTCGCTGAGGTACGCAGACACTGCAGCGCGATCAAATGGCACCGGCTCACCCAATGCCATCAACTGATGAGGTCCAATCCAAAGAGCCACAGCATCCGAGGCAAAAGCCACCCCTGCTCGACCTGCAGCCGCCACAATTCTGCCCCAATTGGGATCGCGCCCATGCACGGCTGTTTTCACCAGTGACGAACCAATAATTGTGCGAGCGATCTTGAGCGCCTCCATTTCTGAGCCTGTTCCCTCCACCTCCACCTCAATCAGGCAAGTGGCTCCCTCTCCATCCCTGGCGATAGCTCGGGCCAGGTGCTGTGCAACAAGGGTGACCCCTTGCTCGAGGAGCTCAAACTGATCGAGCGGCAAAGCCTTCCCCGCAGCGAAGGCCAGGAAGGTGTCATTCGTGCTGGTGTCGCCATCCACGGAGATGACATTGAAGGAACGCTGAACCACACGCTGGACCATGTCCTGCCAGGCCTCTGCTGGCATCCCTACATCACAGGTCAGGTAACCGAGCATGGTGGCCATATCGGGATGAATCATTCCCGACCCTTTGGCCATTCCGCCGATCCGCACCCGGCGGCCTCCAAGGTGGGCCTCGAGAGCAATCTGCTTGTTGACGAGATCCGTGGTGAGGATGGCCTCTGCGGCCGCTCCGCCTCCCTGATCCGACAGTGAAGACACCAGAGGATCCACCGCTTCCAAGAGTTTGTCGATAACAATCGGCACTCCGATCACCCCGGTGGAACAGATCAATACCTGCTGCGCTGACACGCCCAGGCGACTGGCCACAGCCTGCGTTACTTGAAGACTGTCGATCAGGCCCCGATCACCCGTGCAGGCATTGGCCTGGCCGGAATTCGTCACCACAGCCCGTGCATGGCCAGCACCAAGCTTCAACCGCTCGGCACAGAGATCAACACAGGCAGCTCGTACCACTGAAGTGGTGAAGGTCCCGGCACAGACCGAGCCCTCCGGCGCCAGCAGTAACGAAAGATCGGGCTTCCCGGAGGTCTTAAGCCCGACAGTGAGACCAGAGGCCTTAAATCCATCTGGTGCCGTGATTCCTCCCTGCACGGGAAGCCAGCTGGGGAAAGAGGATCCGCTGTTGGCCGCAATCACGGGCGCACGGGAGACACTGGAACCATCCTGACGCCGTGCCATGCCCCGCCAACGCCGGATCGGCCTCACTGGCGGCATCGCCAGTGGCAAAAGCAGCGTGGGCGATTGGCTGGAGAAGAGGGGCCTTCCTGTGCTCGATGCCGATCAATTCGCCCGAGAAGCTCTAGCCCCAGGAAGTGAAGGCGCTCAGAGAGTTCTCAACCGTTACGGCGACAAGGTCCGGCTCCATGCATCCAAACCAGAAGACGCTTGCATCGACCGCGCTGTCCTGGGTCGGATCGTGTTCAGCGATGAGAGTGAGCGGCGATGGCTGGAACAGCTGGTGCACCCAATGGTCAGGAGAAGGTTCGAGCAGGAGCTGGCCTCCCTAGCTGAGGCACCGGTGGTAGTGCTGATGATCCCGCTGCTCTTTGAAGCGGGCCTGGAGGCGATTTGCAACGAGGTTTGGGTGGTGCACTGCTCATTGGCTCAACAGAAACGACGGCTCATGACCAGGAACCATCTAGGAGCCAAAGAAGCCGAGCAGCGGATTCATGCTCAATGGTGTCTCAAACAAAAATGCCAACGTGCAGACCAGGTCATCAATAACACGGGCACTCCTGGCGCCTGGCAGCAACAGGTTGCATCACTGATTGACATCAGAAACCTCTAATCAACCACCAATTTCGACATCTCTGAACACACGCAATTATAGGCCTTTCGTCAATCAAGACGTCGGGAATTATCAATACTTGAACCAAATCCACCAGGAAACGCTCGCATGGACAACCAATGATCAAAAGACAAAATAAAAGCTGGCCGATATGGCCAGCTTCAGCGAAATTCAATGATCGCTCTCACTTAGCCCAAACGCCATTAAACCGTACACCTTTTGAAGAATTAAACCCTTCAACATATGCCGGCTGAAGATTGTTAGCAATAATGCCATCAAAAACTTGCTGATACTGACCGCTTGGGACACCATGCCTGGCCTGCCAGCTTGAATTGACCCCAGGCCTTTTAGTGAAAATAGCAACATAGCGATCTTGCCCACCTTTACGATAACCACTCACGACCTTCACTCGATAGCCCTTCTTTGAAGCCTTGTTGAATAGCTGTTGATACTTCACAGAAGTCATATCATGCCTCGTAAAAGATCCTGATACACCTTTCTGGAAAATCGCAGCAAAACGTGGCAAGCTTCCTACAGTGAAAGCACTTACATGCACAGGCCTAAATCCTTGCTTAGCATAAACTTTTTTTTGATTCAGATATTGAGACTCTGTTAATCCATGGCGAGCAATATAGGCAGGCCCCGAGGACTTTTCCCAAATTGCAGCGTAATATGGCTGATTTCCGACTGAATAACCATTCACGTAGGTGAGACGATAGCCCTTTTGAGTTAGATCATTGAATACGGATTGATACTGGTTAGGCGTTAACCCATGACGAGCCTGGAAGGGTTTGCAATTATCTTTACTCCAAACACCTGTATAACGAGCCCTATTCCCTTGCTGGTAGCCAGAAACCGACTTCAGGCAGTATCCACTATTCACAAAGTCATCAAAAGACTGTTGATACTGCACACTTGACAAGCCATGCCTTGCAACCCATTGGCCCGCAGAAGATGGCAGAGCCGAAGAACAGAGAAGGCCCGTGGCAATGAAGAAACCCAGTGCGGTAGTTTTTTGAACAGTCATCTTGCTACCCCTAGATGAGCAATCGTTCAGATTCAAAGATGTAGAAGTCATCGTTTTTTGATGTGAAGAGCACGTCAGAAAAAGATTCCTGACATCCACACCATTGCCTTTCTAAATGAAGGTCCTGGTGATTGAACTCAATGCGATCTGTGATCTTTCACACAAATTGCGATCACTAAACGCTCAACAGGCCAGAGCTTCGAACAACCTAAGTGTCGCGTCAGCCATGTCTAATGCGGAGATCTGATTGAGATTTCGCAACCGTCCGGCATGCAATTGCGCTACCACCAAAGGGCACAAGACCTTTGCAATGAAAAAGAAAAGACAGAACACCAAGACATAAGTTGCTGCCCTTAGCCAAGCTAGTTGAGCAATAATCAATCGAATCAACCAGCCCAATGGTTTAAACCAGCTTGAAAGATTCCTTACAGGATGGTCCACCCGCCGCAAAGAGAGAGATGACGGCCATCCAAACCAAGGCATTGATTGATTCCTCTGTTGTGACTGCGAAACCAGAACGAAACGATTGACCATGACTAATCGGAATGCCATTTGATCGCATGATCAAAAAACAATCAAAAAGGCATCACGTTTGATCAGGCCTGACCAAGCTTCACCACCCAAGGTGAGTTCAATCCTCCTCCTGGCAAAACTGTCAAGACTCCAGGACAAGGACTGCAACGGCGCATCGGACTAACCGGTGGGATCTCTAGTGGCAAAAACAGCGTGGGGCGCCACCTCTACGAACGAGGAATCGCAGTACTCGACGCCGATCTCTATGCCCATCAAGCCCTAGCCCCCGGTACCAATGGAGCAGATTCTGTGATCTAGCGCTACTCAACACGGGATCAGAACACAGCCGACGCTCATAGCGATACAACAACCAGCCCAGGCTGCATCAACCAAAAGGCTCTGGGAAGTTTCGTGTTCAATGAACAGCGCGAGCGTCTTTGGCTCGAGAGACTTATCCATCCGCAAATGCGTGCAAACTTTGAGTAAGCACTCACAAAGCACGTCAATTCAGAAACTGTTGCCTTGACGATTCGCTTCTGTTCAAAGCCGGACTCAGGGACCTTTGCACCGCGAACTGGGTGGTCTATGCAGCCCAGCTCCAGCAACGGGACAAACTGGATGAAGCTGCCACAAGGGCTCGCATCCAGTCCCAATGGCACTGAAGCAAAAATGTCAAATCACAGACTTCTTAGTTAACAACTGAGAAGGATCTGGCTGCTGGAACAAGCAACTTAAAACGTTGGCCAAAACCAAAAAAGTAATAAGTAAAGGCTTTTTTCAAAAGAACACATGCACAGATCAGACAAGTCGATCAAGACGAACCACGTGACTCTTCACTCCACAAACAACTCACAAACCCTCAAGAACACAAACAGAAACACCAACATTCCGCATGGCCTCTCCCAAGCCAGGGACAATCTCACAACCAAGATTAATCCAAGTCACAACATGGCAACGCACCCAAGGGAAAACTAAGTGCACTGGACAAGCCACCTTGGCAAACCAGAGCTCAACCATTGAAATCCACTCACTCTGGAAACCTCATGAACAACCAACAGAACCTCAAAACCGCCCGCACACTGATCGCAGGCGGTCTTCTCGCCAGCAGCTTGATCGCTGGAGTCAACCCAGCACATGCTGACGTCTCACAAAGCAACATCCAATCACTGAATCCAAGACAACAGAAATACAACCGATGTCCAAAGGATGCTGATTGCTACATCCTCAGCACACGCATCATCTCAGGCCAAGTCGCTGATCCAAGCGAGCTAAGCGGTGACGAAAACTACATTCTTCCAATCTGGTCAATCATTGACGGCATGGGCGTTGATGTGCACCCCCTTGCCACTGACTCCGACGACTTCTTCAGAGTCAATATCGCCAAAAAAACCATTGGCAACATGGGAAGGCGGTTTAACCAACGCAGAACAAGCAACACAATCAAGCTGAAAACTGGACAGCCAGGAGCTTACAAACTACACCTCAATAAAGACTTTGTAGTCCCAATGTCACGCGACAAGTGGACGACCGATGGACTCATTTTTTCCGTCAACATGATGGAGCATGACAACAGCAAACGCTCCGACATTGACAGGGAATACCTTAAAAGTGCTAGACGAGTTCAAAATGGGCTACTCCGCAACGCCCAAAACGTACGGGTTGGGATGAGATCACCAACGTATTATTCAGATGCCGCAAAAGCCACTTACAAGTTCACAAAAGAAGCGGCACCCATGGCAGCCAAGGCCTACGCCGCGTATCAAACCGGTGGAGCCGCCTCTGCCGCAGGAACTGTTGACATCAGCTCCCTACCAGGTCTATTCAAAGGCTTATGGAACGGATTGAAAAGGCTCGACAGAGATGATGTAGGCCATCAAAAAACTGTCTACATCCCCTTCAATTCACTCCGCAACGGCGTCGAGAAAGTAAAGAAAATCTGCGGCAAAACAGATCCAGGAGCGGCCAATACAGGGAAATTTTGCATTAAAATTGGTGTCAAATTAGATCTTCATTCTCGTAAAAGTACGGCCTCCGCATTCGACAAAAAGATTGATTCTGGCACTGGTGGAAGCAACACGGGGACCAATCCCAATCAAAACACCAAATACAAACTTGCCGGAACTTGGAAAGCCAATGACGGCGGCACCTACAAAATTACGCAATCTGGAAACCGCATTTACTGGAAAGGGAAAGGTGGCAACTTCATCAACAAATTCTCAGGTGTCATCTCCGGTCGAACCATCACCGGCAAATGGCGAGACACTGCTTCGAGCCAAACCCAAAATCGCGGGACGCTAAAGCTGCGCATCGATAACTCAAAAAAACTGACACGCATCGGCAGAACTGGGCCTTTCACTGGCTCTGTCTGGAAGCGAGTCACAGGCAGCACAGGCAGCACAGGCAGCACGAGTCAACTCAAAGAAGATTGCCTAGCCTTCAATCCCAGAGCACTTTCAATTCGTAACCAAGGCGGGTCAGGAGGATGGACCATCACTCAAGGCAGCCGTCTTCTCTTCGCATTTGGAGATAAAAAAGCTAACGCCAAAGAAGCGCTGAAACTAATCAAGGGTTACGGCTTCAACCAATCCTGCTTTGTTGGCCGTCCTGGCCCCTCCATGAGATATCTCAAAAAAGGGACATCAGTACCCAATATTTCCAATTCAGCGATCAAGCCGCGAGATTGCATCAACATTAACAACCGAAACTTAAGTCTTAGAAAAAGAGGAGCGAATTGGGCACTCACTGACGGGCGCTCAATCCCGCTGTCTTCTCGAAGCAAAGCTGAAATGGTTCAAGCCAAGGGAATCATCAAAAAATACGGCCTCTCCAAGCAATGCTTTGTCGGCCGCCCAAACCCACCCTTCGCTTTTTGGCTCCGCTGATCTGGCAGGCAACACAACACCACTCATCAACACTGCCTCCGTCACAACGGGGGCTTTTTCTTGTCTGATCCCCACGCTGCCTTGCTCAAAGCCATTGCACTGGAATCACTCTCAACACCTGTGACCAATCTCACAAACCCCTGAGACACACCTCATCAAGTCCACTGCCGATTGAGGCGATCTTGAGTTCATCGGCGGCGCTCACCGCCCTCCACTCCTCACACTCAAATACCATGAATCGCTCTCTATCCCTTCTCTCCGCATTCGCCCTCTCGTCTGCTGCTCTGCTCTCTTTTCAACCTCAAGAGGCGAAGGCGATGAACATCGCCTTCGATTGCTTTGAACGGAGCAGCGAAAAACTCATCGCACGCAGTGCGGTCGATATGACCAGCACCGCCATCAGCTGCCTCCCCGTTCCAGGCACAACCCTCACCGATGCTTCCAGCATCGATTCAGGCGACGGAGTCATTCTCGCTAATCACACCACCACAGAAGAAGATACCTACTTTGATGAGGACGTTGCCCACGAAAATACCTATGAAGACGATGGAGGTGCCTATGAAGACGATGGAGGTGCCTATGAAGACGATGGAGATGAACGCTCCACAGGCTCAAAACTGGGGTCAGCCGTCGGAGAACACCTCGGCAAACTCTTAGGACAGGGGATTAGTGATCTCTTCCGCTGATCTGGCAGGCAACACAACACCACTCATCAACACTGCCTCCGTCACAACGGGGGCTTTTTCTTGTCTGATCCCCACGCTGCCTTGCTCAAAGCCATTGCACTGGAATCACTCTCAACACCTGTGACCAATCTCACAAACCCCTGAGACACACCTCATCAAGTCCACTGCCGATTGAGGCGATCTTGAGTTCATCGGCGGCGCTCACCGCCCTCCACTCCTCACACTCAAATACCATGAATCGCTCTCTATCCCTTCTCTCCGCATTCGCCCTCTCGTCTGCTGCTCTGCTCTCTTTTCAACCTCAAGAGGCGAAGGCGATGAACATCGCCTTCGATTGCTTTGAACGGAGCAGCGAAAAACTCATCGCACGCAGTGCGGTCGATATGACCAGCACCGCCATCAGCTGCCTCCCCGTTCCAGGCACAACCCTCACCGATGCTTCCAGCATCGATTCAGGCGACGGAGTCATTCTCGCTAATCACACCACCACAGAAGAAGATACCTACTTTGATGAGGACGTTGCCCACGAAAATACCTATGAAGACGATGGAGGTGCCTATGAAGACGATGGAGGTGCCTATGAAGACGATGGAGATGAACGCTCCACAGGCTCAAAACTGGGGTCAGCCGTCGGAGAACACCTCGGCAAACTCTTAGGACAGGGGATTAGTGATCTCTTCCGCTGATCTGGCAGGCAACACAACACCACTCATCAACACTGCCTCCGTCACAACGGGGGCTTTTTCTTGTCTGATCCCCACGCTGCCTTGCTCAAAGCCATTGCACTGGAATCACTCTCAACACCTGTGACCAATCTCACAAACCCCTGAGACACACCTCATCAAGTCCACTGCCGATTGAGGCGATCTTGAGTTCATCGGCGGCGCTCACCGCCCTCCACTCCTCACACTCAAATACCATGAATCGCTCTCTATCCCTTCTCTCCGCATTCGCCCTCTCGTCTGCTGCTCTGCTCTCTTTTCAACCTCAAGAGGCGAAGGCGATGAACATCGCCTTCGATTGCTTTGAACGGAGCAGCGAAAAACTCATCGCACGCAGTGCGGTCGATATGACCAGCACCGCCATCAGCTGCCTCCCCGTTCCAGGCACAACCCTCACCGATGCTTCCAGCATCGATTCAGGCGACGGAGTCATTCTCGCTAATCACACCACCACAGAAGAAGATACCTACTTTGATGAGGACGTTGCCCACGAAAATACCTATGAAGACGATGGAGGTGCCTATGAAGACGATGGAGGTGCCTATGAAGACGATGGAGATGAACGCTCCACAGGCTCAAAACTGGGGTCAGCCGTCGGAGAACACCTCGGCAAACTCTTAGGACAGGGGATTAGTGATCTCTTCCGCTGATCCTCAAAACCCCGACACACCCTCCGCGTAGAAGCAACACTTCCGCCCTTCTCTCCAAATCAACACAGAAAGCAGGGCCTCCACAGTGCTGAAAGAGCCAACCAACAACGGCCTCGTCGCATAGCGACACAACACCCTTCCATCGTCTTAGGCCTTTTCAGAATAAAACTGAAGGTCGTTGATGATTCAAGGCATGCGCATAGTCCACCCAAGCGCTGCGGCACTAATCCTCCTAGCCAGCAGCACAGTCACATTCACGCCAAAAGTCGAAGCCAACGCCTTTCGATGCTTCGATCGCCAAACCGGCCAGCTGATCGCAGTCAGCGACAAAGACATCACCACTATCAGCGTGAGCTGTCTTCCCAACGGCGGAATCAAGACCCCTCCCCGTAGGGAAAGCGACTCAGATCCCGGAAAGTTACCACCAAGCAGAGGTTCTACAGTCAGCGAAGACTGGGCCTATGAGGATGAGGATGATTCCGGCTCTGAGCAGTCTCTCCAGTCTCCATCGGACACAAAAGTTGATCCATTGGCTGCCCGACGGGCCATCAACTTGGCTCGCGGAACTGCCGTATCAATCAATGGTGGACTGAGTCAATACCGCCCTAGTACTTGCATGTTTGCCAGCGCCATGGGCAACCCCTGCATCACTCGCTCTGATTCACAAGGCATTGTTTTCACGATTCCCGGTGGTCCTCCAGGCTGGGAACAAAACGATGAAGAGCCAAGCGTGGTCACCGTGGTAGTTATTGCACTAGACGGCCGCTCTGTCCTGGAAGCAAGTAACAACTGAACGAGTTTTTACCCTTTCAACTTTTGTCACAGAATCTGATTGGCCAATTGGGATCAGCCTTTCCACCAGTTTTCTTCATCAGTTGATCCACAAACAAGCCCTGCTGTTTGTTTTTCCACCAGGAATGCCTCAACTTCATCAGGATGGGGAGCCAGAAGCTCTTCCAAGATCACCTTCGGGGAGCCCCCCTCTCAAGAAGTTCAGGAAGTATCCCCTGTACGATCTTGCCGCCATGACAATCATATTTATCACAAGACCTTGAATTAGAGCACTTCAACTGGACAGGGCCTAGGCCAGGAGACGCAAACGAATGGCCCAAAAAGTTAACATCAAGGAGAAAAACATTTAAACCCTAAAACCTAATAAGACACGTTCCATATCCAAGACAAAATTACAGTCTACGAACGATATATTCTTTCGTGACACCTAATCATTGAGCCCCATCTCTGCACGAAACCATTTCGTAATCACCCATTTGCTGCCAGCTTCTACAGGCATCGATTCATGTAGCGTAAATGGATTAGGAGTCCCATCTGCCTGAAGATTGTTCCATGCCAAAGCCAGCCCTTTCACGGGTGTAAAACAACGACCCAAATCCTTAAAGCAGGTCTCTCCACCGCGTTCAACGGCATTGAGATAGACCATCACGGTCCAAGTTCTCTGACCGCCCTTCGTACTGTGTTCTTCAAATTCCTTTGAGTGAGGTGCGAACCAATCCGTATGTTCCTTGAAATATTCACCAGGGTCATAACGCTGACCCTGAATCGGTTCAGAGAGTCGAGGATCCACACCTAGGAGCGCAGCAAAGCGTCGATCAAGCTCCTCTGCCAACGCAGCATGTCTTTGGCGCAAATGGCATGTCCGGCTCGTCCGGTAATCGCTGGACCCACGGGTCACGGTGGAAGGCTGCAGTCCCTGATCGATCGCCCCAATCACGCGCTGGCATTCCTCCCAGCCCAGAAAATCAGGGATCTCATAGATCTGCGCCAACGGTGTATCCAGCTTCCAGGCCCTCGGTCGATGCTGTGGGAAGGTGAGCGGAACCTGGAACCACTGCAACATTGATGGATGGTCCGTGTTTGCACTCTTTGCCTGCATGGGAACCAGCCGCATCTCGAGTCGAGCCTCCGCTGGTGGAAGCTCCGACACAGGACTAAACGCTTGAGCGGTTGACACTGAATTCAACACCGCTTCAAGGGAATCTCGCGCGAAACCATGGGCCATCGCCCGTTCAATAATGCCTTCGCGATCACATCCACGCTCACGATTCAGGATCAACCATTCACGCCACGTTTCCGGAATTAAAGCAATTTTTTTCAAGGCTTGATTGCTCAAACAAGCCATTTCAACACTGGAGAACTTGCTCTCTAACTGTTGATATGGAGCTGGATCCCAATCCTTGGGACGCCAATGAAAGTACATATTGCGATAAAACTCGCCTTCAAATTCAGATGCACGACCATGGGGGCAAAGGCTTTCATAAAAAAGCATGGATCCCGGCTCGAATAACACCCGATGATGAACAGCTTCGTGATCAATGAAATCCAAGGGCCAGGGCTGATTGGACTGATCAGCCACATGAACAATGCAGCTCACCACGTGGGTATCCACCCGATCGCGATGCATATGCAACCAAGACCCAGGTCCATAACTACGAACGCCATAGCCCCAGCTTCGCTCGAGCGGCTGCCCAACCCATTGCTCCATCAAGGGGGTCAACTGGTCATAGGCCAGTGTCATTAACTCCGCAGACATCGGCGAATAGCGCAGATCCGGTGTTTTGGATCGCACGGATGAAATTCCCGAAATCACCTCGGCTTCGAAAGACGGATCCAACCGGGCGTCTTCCTCCACCGGTTCAAATGACATCGCCTTGTACTCATCCTCCAGAGCGTTTTGCAGGCACTGTGGAGTTGCCAGCAACCGAAAGGGAGCTGATGCGAAGCGGGGGAGTAGAACCATTCAGGCTGAGGTAGGACTCAACAAAATCTCAAACTAGAGGAAGTTCAGATCTAAAACCCCCAAAATAATTTGATTATCAACAACGCAGCCCAACAAGTCTCAGCCTTTGAGCTTCTGACTGAGAATCTGATTGGCCAATTTGGGGTCAGCCTTACCACCGGTTTTCTTCATCAGCTGACCCACAAAGAAGCCCTGCAATTTGTTTTTTCCGCCACGAAAAGCTTCGACCTCATCAGGATGGGCGGCAAGAAGCTCTTCAACGATCGCAGTGATCGCTGCCGGATCACTGATCATCCCGAGTCCACGTTCATCCACAATCGCCTTGGGGGAGCCCCCCTTCTCAAGGAGCTCGGGGAGGATCTCCTTCGCGATCTTGCCGCTGATCTTGCCCCCATCAATCAGCTTGATCATCTCTGCAAGCTGTTCAGGGCGAAAGGCCAATTCAGCAAAGTTCAGGCGATTGCTATTCACATAAGCAGCAATATCACCCGTAATCCAATTGGCCGAAAGCTTGGGGTCTGCACCGGCTTCCACAACAGATTCAAAATATTGCGCCATGGAGCGCTCATCCGTGAGAACGCGAGCGTCGTACTGCGATAAACCAAACGAATCGGCATAGCGATGACGCTTGGCAGACGGCAGCTCTGGCAACTCACTTCGCCAGGCATCACGCTGATCAGCACTCACCTCAATCGGACCCAGATCCGGATCGGGGAAATAGCGGTAATCGCTGGCACCTTCCTTGCTACGCATGCTCTTGGTGAGCTGCTTGCCTTCGTCCCAAAGACGCGTTTCCTGAACGATCGGTTCACCGGTTTCGTAGGCCTTGATCTGACGCTGAATCTCGTATTCGCAAGCCTTTTGAATGGCCGAAAACGAGTTCATATTCTTGATCTCCACCTTCGTACCAAAGGGAGCATCGGGGCCACGACGAACCGAGATGTTCACGTCACAGCGCAAGGATCCCTCTTGCATATTTCCATCGCTCACGCCCAGATAGCGCATGATCCTGCGAATTTCAGATGCATATTCGGCGGCTTCCCGTCCGGTACGTAAATCTGGCTTGCTGACAATTTCTGCCAAAGCCACACCAGCCCGGTTGTAGTCCACCAGCGAGTGAGTGGAACCTGCCAAGCGATCACTGCCGGCATGCACCAACTTGCCTGCATCTTCTTCCATATGCAGACGCTCGATTCCTATTTTTTTGAGATAAGAGTCTTTTCCTTTCTCCGCAACTTCAACCTCGATCCAGCCGTCTTCGGCAATTGGCTCATCGAATTGAGAAATTTGATAGTTCTTGGGCAAATCTGGATAGAAGTACTGCTTGCGATCGAATTTGCTGTGCTCAGCAATGTTCAGATTCAGAGCCATCGCTGCTTTCACGGCGTACTCGAGCACTTTTTGATTCAGAACAGGAAGCGTTCCTGGAAGGCCGCACACCACAGGGTCGATATGGGTGTTGGGGTCATCCCCAAAAGCGGTGGAGGCAGCTGTAAAAATTTTGCTGTTGGTACCCAACTGAACATGGGTCTCCAAGCCAATCACGGCTTCCCAGGCCAGTTGCGTTGCTACAGGTGCTGCCATCAGCTGTGAGCGTCGTCAAAGACAAACAATCCTAATGGCGTTGGCATCGACCTCTATGGCTAGAGGCTGAGGCAAGGTCGTCATCCCTGCCAATCAGCAACACTCCACAATTTCATTCGAGGCCGCATCACCATCCTTAAAAAGATCAGTGGCAGAAAAGATAAAATTAGTCATCTCATGGCCGAAAAATGTATTTCGACTGCCCTGCACCAATCCCCATCGAAAGAACTGAAAGGGCAGACTATGACCGGAACAACATTAAAGGAATAACTGTATTTGGCGACAGTATGAGCGACTTTGGCTCAAGATCTGCCGCCATGTACAAACAGGTTCTCTATCCCAACTCCCATCCTGGTTGGAGCGGCACTACGTTCAACCATTCGAACAACAACTGGCAAACCTTTTTGCGTCAATCCTTGGACGAATCCGACCAAGATCATTCGCGTCAAGACATTACAAACAGCTTGATTGGTGGGCCCCCAAGCCCGATCAAAGCAAACGACCTCAACTCTTCATATGCCCTGGGTGGTGCCTTGACCGGCCGCAATACGATCTTTGATGTATTGCATTCTCTTGGACAATTCCCTCCAGAACTCCTTAACCCTCCTTATGCAGTCGGCAAACTAGGAATACGCTCACAGATTGAGCACTTTGTTCAAAGTGATCCCCACGACCTCTCAGCTCAGCTCACGGTGATCTGGGGCGGAGGAAATGACATCTTGGCGACGGTCTTACAGCAACAGGAGCTCAGCACTGGTTTTGGGCAGATTCTGAACAACAGCAGAGCCAATCTGATCGCTTTACTGCGCAAAAGCAATGCAAAAACCGTCTTGATCTCCAGCGGTGCTCCGATCATCGGCACCGTCGACGGAGTGCGCTATACCCTGCCCTACCTAAGAGATCTTCCACAAAGTTGGCAGGAACAAATTCAATCTGGTGCCGCCTCCGTCCTACACGCTCAAACCGAAAAAATAGCAGATGCCGTGACAAAAATGTTCCCTTATGCAACGATCATTCCTTTCAATAATGAATACGAATACAACTGGGAGCGTTTTGGCGACAAACTTGGAAACTTCAAAAAATACGGCATCATCAATACCAAAGATCCTGCGCAAGAAGAAGCTCAGCTAGATCAGAAAGACGGAATCCTGTACAACACGCCTCCCCTCACCAAAAGGAATCACCCAATCCAGGGGAAGCGGAGCGAGGATGGTTTTCTCTATTTCGACTCACTGCACCCAACAGAGTCCGGACACAAAATGCTCGCCAAAGCCATCGAACTAACACTCGAAGAGCATCAATCAGCAATCAAATCATCACTGACGCAAACAGTAATCACCACACAAAATTCATTCTGCATTGGAACATCAGGCCATGATTTCATCACTTCATCCACCCATGGCAGCATTCTTCAGGGTGTAGAAGGGAATGACATTCTTCAAGGCCAAGCTGGAGATGACTACCTTCAAGGTGGACTTGGCAATGACAAACTTGATGGAAAAGGAGGCAGCAATCGCCTGAAAGGGGGACCTGGTGCTGACGTCTTTGTCATTGGCCTCAAAGGGCTGATCGATGGCCCGCAAATCATTGAAGACTTCAACAGTGAGGAGGGAGACAGAATTTTGCTTTCAACTGCTCTAAGTGAACTGATGGGCGATCCTTTTCTTCTTCCCACCCCTGCAAAGTGGGACAACGCCATTCAAATCAGGCGCACCAAAGAAGGGAACCTTAAGCTTGAGATCGCGCTGAGTCCAATCAGCACAAGCCCAGGAGTTGTGATCCTGAACAACATCAAGACCTTGGATTTCAATGCTCTGTCCTGACCGACATCTGAGGTCTAGGGATGATCAGAGGCAACGCATCCGACATCATCCTGGGGGATAACACGGCGCAAAAGGGGTCCAGAACCTGACATGACGGCACAGAGCAGCGACTTCAGAGAGATTTTGATCCTCGGCGGCGGACTGATGGGCCTCGCATTAGCCCATCAGCTGGCTCGACGTGGCCGCACCGTGACCGTGCTGAGCCGGCGGCGCAACGAAGCAGCAGGCTTTGTCGCGGCAGGCATGTTGGCACCCCATGCAGAAGGGCTCAGCGGAGACCAGCTCACCCTTGGTCAACTCAGCCTAGAGAGGGTTCCGAGCTGGGTGGCTCAAATTGAAGCGGATAGCGGCCTGCCCTGCGGCCTGCGTTCGACTGGAATCATCGTTCCCTTTCTGAATACAGAAGAACGAGACCTTTTCCCTACCCGCGATTTTGGTCAATCTCTCGATCGCAGCCAACTCGAACAAGAGCTCCCTGGCCTCAGTTCGTCCTGGACCACAGGCCTGCTCTTTGAACAAGACGGCCAGATCGATAACCGCCGCCAGCTGATGCGCGCCCTAGAAAGCGCCTGCGTGGATCGCGGTGTGATGTTCCAAGAAGGCGTAGAGGTTCAGGAACTTCTCCACACCAGCGACTCCCTCACGGGAGCACGCATCCGTAACGCCGAAGGAACGATAGAGACCCTGTACTGCAACGAAGCCGTGCTTTGCTGCGGCGCCTGGAGCGCCAAGCTCCTGCCCCTGCTCCCCATCTTCCCCGTGAAAGGGCAAATGTTGTCACTCCAAGCACCAAGAGGAGCTCTCAAGCGTGTGATTTTCGGGCCTGGAACCTATTTAGTCCCAAGGGAAGACGGCCTGGTCGTCGTAGGCGCAACAAGTGAACGCGATGCAGGTTTTTACGAGGGCCTCACGCCGCAAGGGCAACAACAACTCAAGAGAGGCATTGCTTCATTACTGCCTACAGCAGCTGCCTGGCCGCCGATGGAGCGCTGGTGGGGATTTAGACCTTGCACACCAGACGAAGGCCCACTCCTGGGAGCAGGCCCAATCCCCGGGTTATGGCTGGCCTGTGGTCATCACCGCAATGGCGTTTTGTTGGCAGCCATCACAACAGAATTGTTGACAGACGCCATCACAAATCAAACCACTGATTCCGAAAACAGAAGGCTGGTCAAAGCCTTCCGCTGGGACAGATTTCAGTGAGCTTCAGTGCTCCAAACCAAACCCCCGAGTGTCATCCCGAGGGCAGGCCGGACAGAAACACTCTCACAGGGGAGGGCTCAGCCCTCGGTTCTCCAGGTCTGATCAGAAGGGGTCCAATCGCTCAACTCAGAGGGCTGGAACCACAGGCCAATCTCAAACTGAGCTGTTTCCGGTGCATCGGAACCATGAATCACATTGCGACCGATATTGATGGCCAAATCGCCACGAATAGTTCCCGGTTCTGCCTCCAGAGGCTTAGTGGCACCAATCAATTTGCGCGCACTGGCGATCACTCCATCGCCTTCCCAAACCATGGCCACCACAGGACCTGAGGTAATGAAGTCCACCAGACCAGCAAAGAAGGGACGCTCTTTATGCACGCCGTAATGCTGTTCAGCAAGCGCACGACTTGGAGTGAGCTGTTTCAGCCCCACCAACTTGAATCCCTTGCGCTCAAAGCGCCCCAGGATCTCGCCTACAAGACCGCGTTGAACGCCGTCAGGCTTGATGGCAATAAAAGAGCGTTCGGCAGCCATGACAAAGAAAAAAACCGACACCATGGTCAGTGGACGAAGGCCTAGTTGGCAAGCTTCAACAGCGGATTGCGTTCCAAACAAGGAAAAACGCCCAACCGGCAGCTGTATTCAGCAGGCAAGATCTCCAAAAATCCAAAGAAAAAACAATCATTACCGATCAAAATCACATCAGGGATGGTTCCTGCCTGCTGAGAAAGGATGTATTCAAAGCAGTCATATCAAGCAATTTCATCACTCCTAAACCAACTGTGACTCAGATCACTTGATGGTGTGAGCAACTGGTGTCTGAACGTTGATCGGAATCACCACATCAAACAGATTCACAACGGATTGTGAGCAAGGTCACATCATCTTCTCTCTAATCCCATTTCTTTATCGTGAATTACAACTTCAATGATTTCGACAACACAACGGGGACTGGCAGCAGTGCGCAGGCCAGTGCTTTCCGTGCACAGAACCTCAGCACCACGTCAAACAACGATCGAGTCTCCATTCAGGCGACTGCCGTCAACATGGATGGCTATGCCGAAGCGGTTGGTGCTGATGGCTCCAGAATCGCTACCCATGGAGGAAACGACAACATTCGAATCACTGCCCATGCCCGTGGCCTAGACACCAATGCCTGGGCGATACGAAATAGCGAGATCGACTCTGGCATCGGCAACGATGATGTTGAGTTAATCGCTACCACCAGTGCCAACGGCTTTGATCCTGCCTATGGCGCTGAAGACAGCACGATCAAGCTTGGGGCGGGGGATGACAGCTTCAAAGTTAGAGCACAGGCAACTGGAAATACCACCGGAACCATTGCGTCCTATGGAGTACTGAATTCGGACATCTCAACAGATAACGGCCGAGATCAAGTCCACATCCAAGCCCATGCCACCAACCGTGGAGGTTATGCCGAAGCCATCGGCCTTGGTGACGGCACCATCCTGGACACAGGTAACGATGACGACCGAATCCTGATTCGTGCCAGCGCGCGTGGTCAAGAGACCAATGCCTGGGCTGTTCTTGACAGCACAGTGCTTACCGGCGACGGCAATGACATTTTGGATTTGCGCGCCTCCACGAACTCCAAAGCCTTCGATCCCTCCTATGGCCTTCAAAACAGCACGATCGATCTTGGGGATGGGGGCGACCGGTTAAACATCAGCTCCATGGCCCTGGGCAACACCACGGGCTCCATCGCCGCTTATGGAGCACTCAATTCCACAATCACGAGCGGAGATGGCGGTGACCATCTTTCAATCAAGGCCAATGCCCGCAACACAGGTGGCTACGCCGAAGCCATCGGTCTTGGTGACGGCTCGATCCTGGACACAGGTAACGACGACGACCGAATCCGCATCGAAGCGCGCTCCGCTGGAGACAGTACTAATGCATGGGCAGTACGCGACAGCACGGTGATCACCGGTAGTGGTAATGACGAAGTCATGCTGATCGCGACGACCAGCTCAGGAGATGTGGACCCTGCCTTCGGAGCCCAGAACAGCTCATTCGATCTGGGTGAGGGAAGAGACCGTTTTGACATTAATTCTGTCGCTCGGGGGAACACCAGCGAACTCATTGCAGCCTATGGAGCTCTGAACAGCAACATCGACAGCGGGGATGGCGAAGCCCATATCAACTTGCGCGCTCAGGCCGATAACGGGGGTGGAGAAGCCCTGGCAATGACCGTTGGTGAGAATTCTCGGCTCAGCACAGGCGCAGACAAGGCTCGCCTCCATCTCAGTGCCAATAGCAACGGCCAAAGCGCAAATGCTTACGCCATTCACAGCAGCCATGTCGAAACCGGCGAAGACCACGACGAGTTGTGGATTCAGGCCACCAAAACCGGCAATGGCGAAGCCGTCGCATTGGATGCTGGTGCCAGTGTTCAGACCGGAGGAGGCATGGACCGCGTTCATATCGCAGCCAGCAGCCGAGATGGTGATGGGCAGATCTGGGCCATGCGCGACAGCAGCTTGCACACCGGAGATGATGACGATCAGGTTGATGTGGTTGGCAATGCACTCCGCAGTGTGATCACAACAGACAAAGGCGATGACCATGTGAGACTTTCAGGCTCAGAAACACGCGAGTTGGTTGTGAACACCGGAACAGGAGACGATGACCTGATCGTGAATGGTGGTACAGCAATTCGCTACATCAGCGGCGATGGCGTCGATCGTTTCGAGCTCACCCGCAACTACTACGAGGACATGAGCAGGCAAGTTACTGTCCACAGCCCCGACCTGAATGACGCCAAATCACAGGCATATCACTACAGCCTCCAGGATCACACGTTCAGAGTGGAGGACTTCCTCACGGGAGTTGGCGGCGACAGCTTCGAGATCGATGATGTCATCATCGGTCACGCCAATGGATTTGATCGCCGCAGCGCAACCGAGGACGGCTTCCTCAGATTCGTTGAGGTGGGAAATGACAGCGTCCTGCTCTTCGACGCCGATGGTTCAGCAGGAGATGAATCGCATTGGGTAGCTCTGGCAATCCTGGAAAACGTTTCAATGGAAACTTTTACAGCAGACAACATTGCAACCAACCTGTTCAATGCAAACAGCCTTGCTCATGATTACGACACATTTACCACAGGCATCGCCGATACAACTTCCTATTCCCAACTCGAGATTTAGCCAGGGACAAGCCTAATTCCACAAGGCAATTGCTTCACCACAGCACTATTAATCAAGCCCGCTTTTAACAACAAAGCGGGCTTTCATCTTGTTAAATCACAACTTTAAGCAGACACTTTCCTGCCCCTTGTGAGGGACAAAGATCAACACAAACAACTTCAATGCACAGCTAGCACGTTAGTTTCACGTAGATCGAACCATCAAGAGACCAGGCAAGATTCACCAGCATGGCACCCCCCGAAACACTCGACTGTGCTGGCCGGATGAGCGCCCTTCCTTAGATTTTCAGCATTAACCCTCTCTCCCGCTCCATGGTGCTGCCCGACCCCATTAATTGGACGGTGATCGATAGTGCCCAGCTCTACGGGCTAGAACGCTGGGGTGATCCCTACTTCTCCATCAATCCCCGCGGCCATGTGAGCGTTCAACCGCGCGGAGATCGGGGAGGAAGTCTTGATCTGATGGAGCTGGTCTCCGGCCTACAAGACCGAAGTCTCGGCCTGCCCTTGCTCATCCGATTCGATGACATCCTTGAAGACAGGCTTGAACGCCTGCACGCTGCCTTTGAACGCGCAATAACGCGGTACGACTACGACGGTCGCTACCAGGGCGTGTTCCCCGTGAAATGCAATCAACAGCGGCATGTGGTGGAGGAGTTAGTCAGCTGCGGGAGACGTTGGCATTTCGGTCTGGAGGCAGGCAGCAAAGCGGAACTCCTGATTGCTCTCTCCTTGATTGAAGATCCCGAAGCGCTTCTCATCTGCAACGGCTATAAAGACCAGCGCTACATCGAAACGGCCATCCTGGCGAGACGCCTAGGTCGTCGACCTGTGGTGGTCATCGAACAGCCGGACGAAGTACAGCGCATCATCGATGCAAGCCAGGAGCTTGGAGCAGCGCCACTGATCGGAATCAGGGCACGTCTTTCAAGCCGCAGCACTGGACGCTGGGGAAGCTCTATTGGAGATAAAGCAAAATTCGGTCTTCCCGCTCCTGAGATCATCTCCACCATTGATGCACTGCGTGAAGCCAACCTGCTGAGCGAATTGCGCCTCTTGCATTTCCATGTAGGCAGCCAAATCAATGACATTGCCGTGGTCAAAGATGCCTTGCAAGAAGCCTCCCGCATGTATGTAGAACTTCATGCCTTGGGTGCACCAATGGGTTATTTGGATGTTGGAGGCGGTCTCGGCATCGACTACGACGGCAGTCGCACAGCGACATCAGCCTCTACCAACTATTCCCTGCAGAACTACGCCAACGATGTTGTGGCGACAGTGAAAGAAGGATGTGAACCAAAAGACGTTCCAGTACCCATACTTATCAGCGAAAGCGGTCGCGCAATCGCCAGCCATTTCTCAGTGCTGGTCTTTAACGTTCTCGGTAGCGGTGGCCTTCAGCAGCCGGCACCACCATTCGAACAGGATTGGCCTCTGATTGTGCGCAATCTGTGCGAGACCCTTGAAGGCATCAAAGCTTTACCCCAAGAGACGCCTACAGATCCCTCACGCCTGCAAGAAGCCTGGAACGATGCACTCAAATTCAAAGAAGACGCCTTAGCCGCGTTCCGTCTGGGGTATCTGAGCTTGAAAGAGCGCAGCGTGGCGGAACAACTGACATGGGCATGCGCTAGAGCATTGCTCGACCTCCTGCCCGACGATGAAAAACTTCCAGACGAGCTCAAAACACTTCCAGCTGTCTTGGCCGAAACCTATTACGCCAACCTTTCGATCTTCCGGTCTGCTCCGGACACCTGGGCCATTCAGCAACTCTTCCCGGTAATGCCCCTGCATCGTCTGAACGAAAAGCCTGCACGTCTAGGACATTTCGCCGATTTAACCTGTGACTCCGACGGCAAGCTGAATCGATTCATCAACGACGGACAAAACAAGCCCCTGCTTGAACTCCATCAACTGAAACCCAACGAGCCTTATCTGATCGGTATGTTTCTTGGTGGCGCCTACCAGGAGGTGATGGGGAATTTACACAACCTGTTCGGGAGCACAGATGCGGCGCATATCCGCCTGGCACCAGGTGGTGATTACCAAGTGGATCACGTTGTTCGTGGAGACACCAACGCCGAGGTCCTTGAGATGATGGAACATGATCCCAACCTCTTGCTCGAACGTCTTCGCGTAGCGAGTGAGCAAGCAATCAGCTGCGGGCAATTGCGCATCAGCGAAGCAAGACGACTGATGGACCACCTTGAAAGCAGCCTGCGTCAGAGCACATATCTACAAAACTGAGCCAAAACTGTCAGTTCGAAGATTACATCGCCTGCATAAAATCAATCCACCAGTCTCGAGGGACAAGTGAATTGAGTGCTTAAGCGACGGATGATCGATCATCTGCCTTACGCGCAGTACACATCAAAGCACTCATGGAGATCCCTCAGGTGCAATTCCTTCAGGTTGGTCGAGGCAAGAAGACTGCATACCCCAATCTTGTACCAGCACAATCACCTGGTCAGCTGAATGGGAGGCTCACGATGGCTGTCCAGCAAATGCAAGAGATGAATGTTTTTAGAAACTTCAAAAATCTGCAGTTCAGTCAAAGAAGTCACAGCAAGCGGCGCCATCTCAGATCCTGATCAAGAGCAAAACCCAAATCAACTTGCAGAGCACATGAAGGCTCTGATCCCAGGCAAGAGTGAAGCGATAACGGGCTTTCAACCAATCAAGAATGGCGTGAATCAGTGTTTCCAGCGCTCCAAGCAAGGGAATCCCGGTCAGGAGAGCAACGGCAAGTCCATGGGTGGCAGCATGAGATCCCAGCCACCAACCCCAATGAAGCGTGCGGTCACGTCCTGGGATCTTTTCAACTGCCATCCGGTCGCTCTGCAGCACAAAATCGCAGACGAAATGAGCCAGCACCAACACGATCAGAAGATTGAATGATTCCAACGCCGATGCCGACACAAGGCTGCAAGCCGCTATAGCAGAAGAGGCCGTTCCAATAGTGCTGTATGGAGGGCGTCCAACCCCGACTGAGCCAGCTGCTGGTCACTCACCTTAAAGAGCTGAAGGCCGAATCTCAGCTGTTCGACAGCGGGGATGTGGTCATCGAACAGCAGAAAAGTGCGGATGAGATCCTCCTGGTGATGAGTGGAGAGCTCAGTGTGGAGATCGGTGTGAAACGGGAGCTAGCCCGCATCAAACCAGGGGAAATGCTCGGGGAAATGGGACTTTCCGGCAATAACCGACACTGCGCAACGGTTCGAGTGCACCGTGGTCCCGCAGAGATCATTCGAGTCAACGCAGATGCCCTGCTTCGCTTAGCCCTCTTTGATGGCGATCTTGCGTTGGAAATGCTCGCCCTGACCAGCAACCGCTGCAAGCAAGGCAATCAGCTCACCACGTTGCTCCTGGACTCGATCCAGGCTCTCTCTGCAGGCAACGAAACTGAATTCCAAACATGCCTGAAACAATTAGCAACCGAAGCAGGCTGTTTCCGGACCGCTGCCAAACAATTGGCGGGAATCTACGAGCGTTGTCACCAGTGAGGCTCTAACGACCCATGAAACCGGTGCGTGGGGTCAAAAATTGGCTCAAAAAAAATAGCGCCATCCTGATCCTCAGCGGAGGAATCGCGATTGCAGGCGGAGTGGGACAAGAAGAGCTGCGCCAGGGAGAACTCTGGTTGGCCGACTGGGCTTTGGAATTTGCCGGACCGAGAAGGGTGCCCAACAAATTGGTGATTGTCGCGATTGACGATTTCAGCCTGCAACAGGCAGCCAACGCGGATCTAAGCGATGACCCGGCACTTCAGAGATTGCGTGAATGGCCATGGCCTCGAAGTACCCATGCACTGGTGCTGGACCGCCTCATCGAAAGCGGAGCAAAAGCGATTGGATTCGATTTGTTGTTTGACACCCCAAGCAGTCATGGCCGCGAAGACGATGCTGTCTTTGCTGCAAGCCTTCGTCGCCACGTTGACCACGTGGTTTTAGGTGTGCAGGCCCTAAGCAGCGAAGGACCTGTTGCCGCTCTTTCCTTGCTTGACCTGACCCCCACTCTTCAAGCCGCGCATCCTTTACTGAGGCGGGGGCTACTCAACGGCCGTCCAGATCCTGATGGTGTATTGCGCAGACCCCCTGGTAACACCAGCCTCGATCTGCGCCAACAACTTGGATCAGCGGTACCTCCAGGCATGGCATCAGCCCTCCTGAACACGCCACCAGCCAATCCAAAAACGGGAATACCACTATTGGCTCCTTATGGGCCACCGCGCACGATCCCCACACTGTCGATCTGGGAACTGCTTGAGCCAAAAGCCTTCAGCGCACTCAAGCAATCAGGAAAACTCCAAGACGCAGTGGTACTGATAGGCCCTACAGCAGCAGTGTTTCAGGACTTGCACCGCAGCGTGTTCTCTGGGGCCGTGGGAATGCCGGGGGTGGAAGTGCATGCCACTGAAGTTGCCAACCGTCTTGAAGGTCGCAGCCTCCAATTTGTTCAACCCATCCCGGGTTGGAACCTCGTTCTCGCGGCCCTCGCCTGTGGTTTGGGACTGGCCATCAGTGGCATGGAACGTCCCTTTCAAAGGCTGAGCCTTGCGGCAGTCGCCACAGTCGGCTCCGTGCTGATTGGAGTGCTGTTGGTCACCAAGGCCTGGGTGGTGCTTCCGTTGGGCAGTGTCGCTTTGACCATCCTTGCCACAGGCATCGTGTCCAGCGCTGATGCAACTGTGAAACTGCAGTGGCAGCGCCGACGACTTCGCAACACACTGGGTCGCTACCTGTCTCCAGCAGTTGCTGCGGAAATCGCAGACCAACCAGACAACGCCGATGGCTTACTGCAAGGTCGGCTGGTCGATGTTGTTGTGCTGATGAGTGACATCCGTGGATTCACAGCTTTTACGCAAGCGATGACCGAGAAAGGTGAAGTCCACGGACTCGTGAACCGACTCAACGCCTATTTCAGCGAGATCGTCGATGCGGTTCACGCTCAGCAAGGCACCATTGATAAGTTCATCGGAGATGCAACGCTTGCAGTGTTTGGCGCTCCACTCCAACGCAGCGGAGCTATGAATGCAGCGGCAGGAGTCAAGACCGCCATTGCCATTCAAGAACGTTTGGAACGTCTGAATGAAGGGTGGATTTCCCATGGCCAAGAGCCCTGGTCCCAAGTCATTGTTCTGAGTTATGGGTGGGTCGTGAGCGGCAATATCGGAAGCAGCAGTCGCATGGATTACACAGTGATCGGCGATGCGGTGAACACAGCCAGTCGACTCGAACAAATCGCAAAGCAATGCAACCGCACAATCGTGATGAGCGCAGCCGTAGCAAAGCTGCTCGAGAATCAATGGCCTCTGGACGATCTCGGTGAATTTCCGATCAGAGGACAAAAGCCTCAACGTGTGTTCGCCCTAAAAACCGTCACCAATTGGTCGCAGAAGCCAGGCATTTACACCTAAAGATCTGCATCGAATCAAAACTGATGCATTTGCGCCAAAGCCTGCTTGGTCTGCTGGCAATTTCGTCGCTGACCGTGCCTGCTATGGCGGCACCGTTTCAAAACGCCACAGTCCGGCGGATCCTGGACGGGAAGGAAGTATTCATTGACAAAACACCAGCTCGGGTCGATCAAACAGCAGGTAAGGGTCAGGAACTCAGTACCGGCCAAAGCCGCGCGGAGCTTCTGTTTGATCGCCGTGCCCTGGGCTTTCTGGGAAATAACAGTCTGATCAAACTCGGTGAAGAGTGCTTTCGTCTCGACAAAGGCCAGGTTCTCATTAATGGGCCGCAAAACAGTTGTCTTGGCACCAAGGTGCTGGGAATTCGTGGCACGACCTATGTCTTAAATGCCCTGAATGAGGGAGGCTATCGCCTGTCTGTTTTGAGTGGCGAAGCGATCATCTCAGATCAAGGAATAGCAGAAATCGATCAAAACAGCCCAGACATCCTTGAGCAGTACCCCCGTCTCAACCCTGTGATCGGCTTTGGCTCCAGTGCCTGGGGAAGCAATGCCAGCGGCACCACGCTGGGACAAGCGGCTGGCCTGATTCTTGGTGATGCCTCTTTTTTCCTACCGATCAGCCAAAGCCAGGGCAGCAAACTTTTTTATAACTACTCAACAGCGAGCAGCAATTTCGACACCTCCTGGGGAGCGAGCACCGAATTTGGATACAAATGGTTCGACCCCAATAATCGCAGCATCAGCTCCGTCCTGGTGGGCTATGACGGCTGGAAGACTTCTGGATGCTTTCATTCACAGCTCGCGATTGGAGGGCAATGGCAGAAGGATCGCTGGCAATTTGGCGCGACCGGAGGTATTCCCGTCGACGGTTGCGACAACAACCTCGGATTTGCCATCGGTCAGATAGGAGTTCCCATCATCGATCTTGGCGAACAATCTGTTCTCCTCTCTCTATCTCCCTACGTGATGCATGGCATCGGCAACACCTATGGCGGAGGCAGGATCGGACTCAACGTTCCCGTAGGCGAGAGTGTCAACCTCTCGGCTTATGGTCAATACGACGAGCTCCTTGACACCGTCATCGGCGGGCAGATCAGCTACCGCTTTGGCACCAACGGGGGATTCGTCAATGACCCCAACATGCAACCTGCGCGTACCACACCAGTTCCCTGGCAATCAGCTGAATTCAATGAATTCAAAACCGGTCGCCCAATACAGCTGGCGTTAGGGGGTGATGCGTCCATGGTCAGTCCACTTGTGACGACAGACTCAGGCGCTCTGGCCAATCAGCCCTCGGGCGAGGAATCAAGTATCACTCTCCAAGCTGGAGAAGAAGCTGTTTTTGATGCTGATGGCAACCTCCTCAGCCGTAATGCAATGTCTCGAGAACAATTTGCCCAACTCGTTTTCGAGAATATGGACGGTCAGAATCTTTTGCCAGAAAGCCACGTCATCAGCTTGATCTATCAAGAGCTCTATGGCTTGCCGAATCCACAGCTGTTATCGATTCTTGGATCCGATTGGCTCGTTGCAGCACGCAGACCTTATCCCCGCCTACGAGCCGCTAATAGCCTCGTCATACCCGAGAACAAGTTACCTAAAGAAGAAGAAGTTGTAGAAGAAGTTGTAGAAGAAGAAGTTGTAGAAGAAGAGCCTGAGCCAGAGCCAATAGTTTTAACCTACGTCTGTAAAGCAATCGTCGACCAAGGTCCCAGCTACAACTACTACGTCGGTAGCACTGAAGGCGGACCTTTCTCCTCAGCAGTTCGATTCACCGTACAATCACCAAGTCAACCTTCATGCCAAGGTCTTTTTGCTGGAGTATTTAATGATGCAGTTACTAGCCCTGAACTTATTTAACTCCAATTATTTGTTTCAAACTGCTAGCCAGCAAATTGCAAGGGCCACCAACGCATTAGCAAAGCAAGATGCTTGATAGATCAGAATGAAGCAGCGTACATCCGACGATTGCTCATTGATAAAGCCGAAACAAGCTAGAGATCAAGCCAAACCATGAACATGCTGATTCACTTCTGCCAATCGGGGTACAGGCAGAAACTGAGTTGATAGTCGGAGAGATTCTGTCTAGACAGACTGACTGATCCGAACTTTGGCCATGCAACTCAAATTGCGAGAACGCCTACAGAACTTGAAGATGGTGGCCGCTCTGGCCAGCTTTCTGAAAACTCCAGGGTCTTTAGACAGCGTGTTTGCTGTTGCCGACAGTGTCAAAGACGGTCCTTTAGGTGAACAGGCCGTTCGCCACCTGCTCTCTGACAGCCACTTCAAAGCCCTCGTAGATGAAGGCTGGAGACCTGAGCCGATTGATCTGCAACAACTACAGAGCCTTCCGGAGGGCAGCCTCGGACGTTGCTACGCCGATCAGCTGATCAGCCAGGGCATCACTCCCGAGACCCTGATTGATCCAACACCCGTCACCAATGTCACTGAGTTTGTCGTTCATCGAGTGCGGGAAACTCACGACATTGTTCATGTGCTCACCGGTTTTGGGCTTGACGGCGATAGCGAAATAGGCCTGCAGGGCTTCAACCTCGCCCAGAACCGCTCACCGGTTGCTGTCATGTTGATCTTTGGCGCAATGTTAAGCGGCCTTCAAAACGATGAACCACTCGAGCCCCTTCTGCGTGCCCTGGCTCACGGTTTTCAGATGGGACTCGATGCCGAACTCGTGATCAGCCGAAAGCTGGAGGAAGGCTGGGAGCGACCACTCAAAGACTGGCGAGAAGAACTGAAATTACCTTCAGTCACTCAGAGCTGAGCACTAAAGGATGAGCGCTGCAGGCCAAAGAATCACATTGCAATCTCAATACTGAATCAACGCTGAGAGCTTTCACTAAACCATCACAACTATGGTGAGAGTAGATGTTTGCAACCACTTAAGAAGACTGAAAAAATGATCAAACCTCAGGTTTCACTGGTGGAGGCTCTTTAGACAGTCTAGCTTCCAGACTTTTAATGAAAACATAGACAGAAGGTACAACACCTAAAGAAAGAATGGTACCTACGAGAAGGCCCCCAAATACAACCGTGCCGATCGATTGCTGAGCATTCGCTCCAGCATTCCTTGCAACCACAAGGGGAAAGAAACCTGCCAAAGAGGCAATGGATGTCATCAGAATTGGGCGCAATCGAGATTTAGCAGCTTCGAGCGCTGCTTTAGCTGCCCCCAAGCCATCGGCCATACGTTGATCAGCAAATTCCACAACAAGGATGGCATTCTTTGCAGCAAGACCAATCAGCATAAGCAAACCCACCTGAGAAAATATATTGAGATCCATAGATCTCATCTTTACAAAAACTAGGCTTCCCAATATAGCCAAAGGAACAGTCAATAAAATCGTAGTAGACGTGATGTAGCTTTCATAGTTTGCTGAAAGAATCAAGAATACTGCCAAACCAGCCAATGAAAACAAGAATAAGATCTGCCCACCTGATTGAAGCTGAGTTCGAGCAAGTCCGTCGAATTGGATACCCAGTTCTTTGAAATTATTTTCCGCAAACACATCCTGAAGGCGACTAATCACTTGTCCTTGAGAAAATCCAGGGGCAGCCTTAATGGAGAATTTAACCGACCTATCGAATTGGAAATGGTCAATTGATGGAGGGGCACTAATTAATTCAGCATCAGCGAATTGCCTTATTTTAACCATATTGCCATTATTTGACTGAACAGAGTAATTCAAAAGGTCCTTAATTTCGCGCCTACCCATTGAATCACTAATGATTCGAACATCCCTGACACCACCAGGAATCGATGTCTGACTCGCTCTGAAACCCCCAGCAAGATCTGCGAGTGTTGTCATCGCCTTATCAAAATCAACGCCTAGAGACGAAAGCTTAGAACGATCAATCACCAACTCGTAAGCAGGCGCATCAGGAGAAAAGAGTATATTAATACTGGCAATTGATGGATCTTTTTGAGCCGAGTCTCTGATGCGCTGGGCAAATTCAAGTAACTCTTCAAATGTGTACCTCTTATTACTCTTATCTACAAGCAACATAGTAATCGAAGAATCCTGTGCAACGTTAATCATTGGCGGCTGAAAAAATATCGGAGGGATAGCCGTTGGCAAAGGAAATAATTTTGCGCCCAGTGATCGTGCCTGTGCATCTGCACCTTGTGATTTCTTAGGACGTTCCTTAAGATCCTTTAAAGAGACAAAAACGTTCATTTGTTCTGGGCGGTTGCCAGACCCTGCAACAACAATTGCATCTTTGATAGCAGAGTCTTTCGACTGCTTATCTTGTTTCAAAATAGAAGAGGCTTGGGCAGCAACCTTGGCCGTTGCGGGGAGGGATGCACCTGAAGCTAACTGCATGAATCCAAACAATTGTTTCATATCTTCTTGAGGTATCAAACCTGTAGGAGTTGAGTTAAACAAGAAGATCGTGAGGATGAAAGCTGGAACCAAGCAAGCCGTCACGACACGATATTTCTGAATCAAATACCCCACAAGACCTGCAAACCTTTTTTCAAGTGCGGCGTATACAGACTCAAAGGCCTGGAATACTTTATTGAGATAAAACCCAACAAGACCAAAGGAAGCGATCGCAATTGGTACGATTAAATTACCGAAGTTTGCACGAGTGAACATTCCGAACAATGACCCTACAATCAAACCTCCGATCCCAGTAATCCATTTAGATGCGGTTTTTTGATCACCAGGAAGGAGTATCAAGCCTGCCATCATGGGCGAAAATGTTAGAGCATTAAATGTAGATATTGCAATCGCAAAAATAATCGTAACGGCAAATTGTTGATAGATCTGTCCTACAGACGAAGCAACCAACGTGACCGGCAAAAACATCGTAATCAGGACCAGAGATGTGGAGAACACCGCACCTGAAAGCTCATTCATGGTGGAGAATGCAGCTTGCTTTGGTGGCATACCTGCTTCTATATTTTTAGACACAGACTCAACCACCAAGATTGCATCATCAACCACTAAACCGGTAGCAAGAACCAGTCCGGTTAGAGTTAGAAAATTTAGAGAAAAGTCAAATAGGCCTAAAAACAGAAAAGTACCAACAATCGCCACTGGAATAGCCAGGGCAGGAATTAAGACTGTTCGCCACTTTTTTAAAAATAAGACAAGAGTGACCAATACCAAGATAACGGCCAATCCAAGGGCATCGGTTACATTTTGAATAGATTCTAAGATGAAAGATTTTTGATCTTGCATATTCACAACCCGAATACCAGGTGGAGCTACTTCTTTGAAGTTGTTGATAACTTGTTCTATATCTTGCGAAACCTGGACAGCATTACTACCTGATTTTTGATTAATATTTATATAGCTTGCAGGATAACCATCCAAAGTTCTCAAAGATTGGGATGGATCTGAAATATATTTAACGGTACCGATATCTTTCACTCGAATCAGCGCTCCGGAGGGAGCTGTTTTCACTGCAAGATTTTCAAATTCCTCTACTGTCTGAACATACCCGCCGTCTTTAACCAGTACCGGATAGGAGTAAGAAGCATCATCAGTAATGTAAGGAGCCCCTACATTACCGGCTGATGATGGAGAATTTTGTGATCGTATTTGTTTATCAATATCATCAATTGTCAAATCATAGGCTTTGAGCAAATCAGGATCTAAAAACAGCTGAAATCGGGAATCTCCAGGATAAATAGTGACTGTACCTATACCATTAATAACCTGAAGTTGTTTTTTCAGATTATCCTCGACCAAGGTTGCAAGATATACTGAATTATATTGGCCTTGATCAGATGTAATCATATAGCCACTGAGTGCTGTGTCAGAAGACTGGGTAACGGTAACACCCATATCTTGCGTTGTTTGTGGTAACATTCGGATTCCTTTTTGAATGCGATTTTGCGCATCCAACATTGCCGTATCTGCAGAGGTTTCCGGGTACAAATACAAATTTATCGAACTAGAACCTGGGGTTGAACTTGATGTCAAGTAATCCACGCCAGGAGTATCGGAGAGCAAATTCTCTAACGGATCAGTAACTGATTTCTCAACAATATTGGCATTTCCACCCTGATAAGTAGCATTAACTTGTATCTGAGGTTGCGAAACATCAGGCACAAATTCAATTGGCAGCGTTTGATAAACAACCAGTCCAGCAATAAAAATTGCAAGACTGCAAACACTCGTGAGAACGGGTCTTTTTATAAAGGGATCGGCAAATGACATCAGATTATTTTCCTGGAGGATTTGGTATAATTTTGACCGGCATTCCGCTGCTCAATACTTTTGTCTGGCTAATTGCCACCTTGTCACCTGCCACCAATCCTTTTAGCACCGGAAACTGGTTGTCCTGAAGCTCGCCTAAAGCAATAGGCGATTCAACAGCTATTAAAGAATTGGGAGACAATGCTTTCAGAGGTTTACTTTGTTTTTCATCAAGCTTATTCAAGCGAAGAAAAGTATTAACAGGAATAAGCTTAAACACAAAGGCTTGCTGCGCTTTCATCGTAATTGCACCAGTAGGAATGGCCGGCAGATTGCGGACTCCAGTTTGGATTTCCGAACGCAACAACTGACCAGGCTTAAGACCAGCCTGTATATTTGGGAACGAAGCTTGAACGGTCAATGTATTTGCTGGAGTAGAAGAATTGCCGTCAGAATTAAAATCAAAGAATGGAGCCACATAATCAACTTGTCCCTCCGCAATAGGTGTGTCTGAGTCTCCTGAATAGATCCGAGTAGACTGACCCAAATTAATAGATTTTGCCTGAGCTGCAGGAACCTTCATTGTAACGATGAGCTCGTCATTATTAACAAGACCCATTAATGGCTTACCTTGTTCTATATAAGCGCCTACATTGACGATAAAGTCAGACCCAATAACGCCATCAAAAGGTGCTTTGATATAGCGATGGCTCAAGTCAACCTGGGATCCTATAAATGCACTTGCCTTAGAAATTGCCTGGATTTTCTTTTCTTCAGCTTGTACGGGCGGAACCGCTCCAACATCTGCCAAGTATTGATATCGAGAGGCCTGAAGCTTGGCTTCCTGAGCTTCTGCTTTTGCAGTGGCAAGGTCGGCAACTTGTGACTGATTCTCCAACGCAAGCATCACCTGACCCTTTTGGACCTTTTGACCGGCCTTAACTAAGACTTGAGTGACGATGCCACTTACGGACGGCATAAATGGAATAAAATTATTATTTCCTATCGTTCCTTCAGTACTAACAACCTGCCTAAAGTTCTTTTTAACAATCGTATCCGCATACAAAGGCAGGGGCTGAGGAGCTTTCGATTGAGAACTGCAACCAACAACCAATAGGCTAAATGAAAGACAAACCAAGGACAAAGAATACTTTTGCCTACAGGTTTGTCTTAGCGATTGAAGCTGCAAAATCATCGCCTGGCAAATTCCTGTGAACTATAGAGCTTATGTCTGAAAACTGCATGAAAATTTGATGAGGATGCGTTCCTGTCAGCACATTCAACACTGTGAAACGCACATCGATCTCTATCTTTTATCCGCAAAGGAACAATCTTTCATAGGCAAATTGAAACTTAAGGTTGAGGCCATGATGAATCACAGCTTCAACCAAAGCCACGCAAAGCCGTCTTCATTCCAAACTCTTCTTTAATTCAGCGCGCGCTGTCTTGAGTGCGCCATCCAGTGCCGCACCATCACGACCTCCTGCCTGAGCCAGGTTTGGACGGCCACCACCCCCACCACCGCAGATCTTGGCAATAGCTCCGATGAATTTGCCGGCTTGCAGACCCTTGGCAATAACCAAAGTCCCAAACGCAGCTATCAGAATGACTTTTCCTTGATCACTCGGATCAGGACATCCCCCCAATACAACAGCAGTGGCATCCCCCAGCTGATCCAGCAATCCCTGGGCTGCTCCCTGCAGACCAGCACCATCCACACCATCAAGGCGAGCCACCAACAGTTGAGAGTCACCAACGGCAACGGCTTGCGTTTCTAATGCCGCAGACTTGGCAACCGCCAATTCAGCGCGAGCGGCAACCAAAGCTTTTTGACTGCTCTTGAGCTCCTCCTGCAGTGCCGAAACACGATCAACAATTTCTGCAGGCTGGGCTTTAAACAGTTCTCCCAACCGCTTCACCACCCCATCTCGCTCCTTGAGATAGGCAAGGACCGAAGGCCCTGCTACAGCTTCAATTCTGCGGATACCAGCAGCAACTCCACTTTCACTCACGATCTTGAATAAACCGATCTCTGCCGTATTACGCACATGGGTGCCTCCGCAGAGCTCCATCGACACACCGGGGACGTCAACAACACGCACGACATCGGAGTATTTCTCACCAAACATCGCTACCGCGCCAGCGGCTTTGGCTTGATCAATCGCCATCTCATTCACTTCAAGCGTGTGTGCATCGCTGATCCAGCCATTGATCAAGGTTTCAATCTGCTCGAGCTCCTCAGCTTTCACAGCCCTTGAGGAATGAAAATCAAAGCGCAATCGCTCAAAATCCACGAGTGATCCAGCCTGTCCAATCCCCGGATCGACCACCTGTTTCAACGCTGCTTGCAGCAGATGTGTTGCCGTGTGATTGGCCTGTGCTCGACGGCGGCAGGCGCGATCCACCCTGCCATGCACAACATCACCGACTTGAAGATTGCCGCGCTCGACTCGACCGCTATGCACAAACACACTGCGATTACGACTCACAGCATCAATCACCACAATCAAGCCACTGCCGTCTGGACCAGGACCGGCCAGGATTCCACGATCACCAACTTGACCTCCACCTTCTCCATAAAAAGGCGTGGTATCAAGCACCACCTGGACCGCATCGCCAGCCTGTGCCTGCGTTGCAGACACACCATTGACGACCAGTGCTTGCACACAGCTGCTCTGCTCCAGGTGCTCATATCCGCTAAATTCAGTATCTGCAAGGCCAATAGCCACTTGATCAATGGCATCTTGCAGCGTCAGGTCAATGCTCACAGCCGCGGCCTTGGCTCTCTGACGCTGCTCCTTCATCGCCTGCTCAAATCCATCCAAATCGACACTCAGACCCTGCTCTTCGGCAATTTCCTGGGTGAGTTCGAGAGGGAAGCCAAAGGTGTCATACAGCTCAAAAGCTTGAGGACCTGAAATCTCCGTTGGCTTGGTTGCCAATACATCGGCCAATAGCTTTTCTCCGCGCTCCAAAGTCTCCAGAAACCGTGCTTCCTCGCGTTGAAGCTCCGCCAAGATCACCGCCTTACGTTCCGTGAGCTGTGGATAAGCGTTGCCCATCAACGCTATCGACGCCTCGCCCATCGCCATCAGAAATGGTTTGTCGATCCCAAGGAGCCGTCCATGCCGTACCACCCGCCTGAGGAGACGTCTGAGGATGTAGCCCCGTCCAAGATTACTTGCGGTGACACCATCACAAATCAGCTGCGTGATCGCCCTGCTGTGATCACCGATCACCTTGAGCGATGTTTTTCCCTTCTCGTCTAGCTGGTGATACTCAAGGCCCGCCATCTCTCCTGCAGCCCTGATCAAGGGAAAAATCAGATCCGTTTCGTAGTTGTTTGGAACCCGCTGCAAGATTTGAGCCATACGCTCCAGGCCCATTCCGGTATCGATATTGCGATTCTCAAGAGGCGTGAGCACCCCGTCGGCATCACGGTTGTATTGCATGAACACCAAGTTGTAGAACTCGATGAAGCGGCTGTCGTCCTCAAGATCGATGCCCTCATCACCCATCTCAGGCTTGAAGTCGTAATAGATCTCCGAACACGGTCCACAGGGCCCGGTGGGGCCTGATGCCCAGAAGTTGTCAGCCTCATCCATGCGAATGATCCGCTTGGGGTTGACGCCAACCACATCCCGCCAGATCTGTTCTGCCTCATCGTCCTCCCTGAAAACGCTCACCACCAAATGCTTTGGATCAATGGCGTAGATCCCCGTACTGAGCTCCCAGGCCCACTCAATCGCCTGTTGCTTGAAATAATCACCGAAGGAAAAATTGCCAAGCATCTCAAAAAACGTGTGATGCCGAGCCGTGCGTCCAACGTTCTCGATATCATTTGTACGTATACATTTTTGGCTGGTCGTAGCCCGCGCCGAGGGTCGCTCCACTTGGCCCAAAAACACGGGTTTAAACGGCAGCATTCCTGCAATCGTGAGCAACACGGTGGGATCCTCAGGAACCAGCGAAGCGCTCGGCATGACGATGTGTTCACGCGACTGATAGAAAGCCAAAAATGCAGCTCGAATCTCGTCACCTGTGCGGGGAGTGGCACCGGCGGAACGCGACGAACGTGCAACAGCCATGACGGATTCCGCGAAGACAGCAGATAGAAAAGCCATGATCGCCCCTGACGCCGCCGGGCCCCCTCGTCGCGCCGTCTCTTTTCATCGAAAGCAGCGATTGACTGAGGCTCTTCTCCATGGGCCAGGCCTCCCCCTATCGCATAGCAGCAGAGCTTCTATTCTTTTCTTTCCCCGCCAGGACTCCAGACTGTCAACATTGCTTGGACACCAGTAGTTGCAACTTGTTTGATGGCCTTTTAGCTTTTCACCAAGAGACTATCAACTCCAGGATCTGCCATTCGCAATCGGGAGTTTTGGCTCTGTTCATGGGTTAAGAAGCCTGAGGATGCCCTTACCCCCCCTTGGCAAAAGCCAACACCCTGGCATTATTAGGACGGATCTCCTCATCGAGTGGTTGCCGTTGATCGGTAGTGCACTCCTGCTTCACGGAACCCAAAGCATGTTTTCTGCGTCGCGGCCATGAGCCTGCTGCACGCCACCTGGCTTCCAGCCATTCGTACTCCGACCAGCTCAGGACGAGCTGCCTTATTGGTTTGGGCTGACACCTGGCGCGTCGCCGAACCAGCAGGCGCAAGCGCCACCCCTGCCATTCATCCCTTCACCCTCAGCACAGACGAGCTGCGTGACTTACTGAGTTCACGGGACCTGTTACCCGAAGGCATCATTGATGCCATGGCCTGCCTCACCCTGCCAAGCCGCAGCGTGAAGCCCCGAAAAAAACGAGGATCTGAGACCAGCAGCACAGAACAACCTGGCTGGACTGGCCTGCCCTTACAAGCTGGCGAGCCGATTCCCAAACAAACTGAGTGGTGGCCTTGGCAGGTTCAAGGTCTAGCGATCGAGCCGATGGCAGCAACCGCATGGCTGTCCAGGCTCCCTCTTTCAGGGCGTCACCCTGACTTAGCTGATGAGTTGCGCTGGTGGAGTCATATGCAGCGTTGGTCCCTAAGCCTGGTCGCACGGAGTCGCTGGCTGCCCCAGGTGGAATTGAGTAAGGGCGAGGGCTATCCCCATCGCGCCCGCTGGGTACCGCTCCTGAATCGCGAGGAAGACCGTCGACGTCTTGAGGACATGGCGTCAAGCCTGCCCCTCGTCGCCACCTGTGCCCTGCCATGGCGCGAACCAACCGGGCGCAGAAGCAACCGCACAACACGGCTCCGACCGGAGGCCATGCGCGCCGCCAATCCAGTGGCCTGCTGCAGGCCCCGCAGCGGAAGGCTCAGGGTTGCCACGCTTTTAGCCGACCTGATGGATGCCCAGTTGCGCAAGGGCTTCACCCCAGATTCAGACCAGGACGGCTTGGATCCTCTGCTACTCGCCTGGGAGGAGGCCTTGAGTTCAGAGACCGGCGAAATTCAACTCGGTGATGAAGATGTCGAACGCTTAGCCACCGCCAGCAACCATTGGCGTGAAGGGGTCGCTGGCAATGTGGCAGCCGCCCGTGCCTGCCTGGACCTTGCCACACCAGCGGAGGGCGAAGAACTGTGGCCGCTGCGCTTCTTCCTGCAAGCAGAAGCCGATCCAACACTCAAGCTGAAGGCGGGGGCCGCCTGGGCCGCAGGGCCAAGCGGTTTACAACTCGGAGAAATCAAGGTGGATCACCCGGGTGAGGTGCTGCTTGAGGGGATGGGCCGAGCGTTGACCGTGTTCCAGCCAATCGAGCGCGGACTGGACAGTGCCACGCCAGAGAGCATGGAGCTCACACCGGCTGAAGCCTTTGTTCTGGTGCGTACGGCTGCCCGCCAACTGCGGGATGTAGGCGTCGGCGTTGACCTACCACCAAGTCTGTCGGGTGGTCTCGCCAGCCGACTCGGCCTCGCCATCAAGGCAGAACTATCGGAGCGCTCCCGCGGCTTCACCCTTGGAGAAAACCTTGATTGGAGCTGGGAGCTCATGATCGGTGGTGTGACGCTGACGTTACGAGAGCTCGAGCGTCTTGCCGGAAAGCGCAGCCCACTCGTCCGTCACAAGGGGGCCTGGATCGAACTGCGCCCCAATGACCTTAAAAATGCTGAGCGCTTTTGTGCTGCCAATCCAGACCTCAGCCTCGACGACGCCCTGCGTCTGACTGCCACAGAAGGCGACACCATGATGCGGTTGCCTGTGCATCAGTTCGATTCCGGTCCGCGGCTGCAAGCCGTACTGGAGCAATACCACCAGCAAAAAGCTCCAGACCCCCTGCCTGCACCCGAAGGATTTTCAGGGCAACTCCGGCCATATCAGGAGCGTGGCCTCGGCTGGCTGGCCTTCCTGCATCGTTTCGATCAAGGCGCTTGCTTAGCCGACGACATGGGCCTAGGCAAAACCATCCAACTGTTGGCCTTTCTTCAACACCTCAAAGCAGAGAAAGAGCTCAAGCGATCCGTGCTGTTAATCGCGCCCACTTCCGTTCTCACCAATTGGAAACGCGAAGCAACAGCATTCACTCCAGAGCTCAATGTGCATGAGCACTACGGTCCAAAACGACCCAGCACACCAGCTGCCCTGAAAAAGGCTTTGAAGGATGTGGACCTCGTGCTCACCAGCTACGGGCTCTTGCAACGAGACAGCGAACTGCTCGAAAGTCATGATTGGCAAGGCCTCGTCATCGATGAAGCGCAGGCCATCAAAAACCCATCGGCCAAGCAAAGCCAAGCGGCCCGTGATCTGGCGCGCCCGAAAAAAAGCAGCCGATTCCGCATCGCACTCACTGGAACACCAGTCGAAAACCGGGTCAGCGAACTCTGGGCATTGATGGATTTCCTCAACCCGCGAGTGCTGGGCGAAGAAGAATTTTTTCGACATCGCTATCGCATGCCGATTGAGCGCTACGGGGACCTGTCATCCCTCCGTGACCTCAAAGCCCGGGTGGGTCCATTCATCCTCAGGAGACTGAAAACCGACAAAGCAATCATCTCGGATCTGCCTGAAAAAGTGGAATTGAGCGAATGGGTAGGCCTGAGCAAAGAACAGAAATCGCTCTACGCCAAAACCGTCGAAGACACCCTCGATGCCATTGCCCGCGCACCGCGTGGCAAGCGTCATGGTCAGGTTTTAGGGCTTCTGACCAAACTCAAGCAAATCTGCAACCACCCTGCCCTTGCACTCAAAGAGGAGACTGCCGGCGATGATTTCCTCAAGCGATCTGTGAAATTGCAACGTCTCGAAGAAATTCTTGACGAGGTGGTCGAAGCGGGAGATCGAGCGTTGCTCTTTACCCAGTTCGCGGAATGGGGAAAATTGCTGCAGGACTATTTGCAGCGTCGCTGGCGCAGCGAAGTGCCATTCCTGAGTGGTAGCACCAGCAAGAGTGAGCGTCAGGCCATGGTCGATCGCTTCCAGGAGGATCCTCGAGGACCTCAGTTATTTCTGCTCTCACTCAAGGCCGGCGGAGTCGGGCTCAACCTCACACGGGCGAGTCATGTCTTTCACATTGATCGCTGGTGGAACCCCGCAGTTGAGAATCAAGCCACCGATCGTGCTTATCGCATTGGCCAGAGCAATCGGGTCATGGTGCATAAGTTCATCACCAGCGGCTCAGTTGAAGAAAAAATCGATCGGATGATCCGCGAAAAATCCAGACTCGCCGAAGACATCATTGGTTCTGGCGAAGACTGGCTTGGGGGCCTAGAGATGGGACAACTCAAGGAATTGGTAAGCCTGGAGAACAACTGAACATGAGCACCACCCCACCTGGCATCAACACTTCAATGAGTGACGACGGGCTGTCACATCAGCCTTGGTGGGTTGAGCAATGGATGGAACTGATCAATTCCTATCGCTTTAAAAAGCGACTGGAGAGAGCCTGGGCCTACGCGCGCGAAGGACATGTGACCTCAATCCGCTTTGAAGGTCGAAGGGTGCATGCCCGCGTCCAAGGCACCGATGCAGACCCCTACAAGGTGAAGCTCTGGCTCGACGTTTTAAAAGATGAGGACTGGGGTTATGTGCTCGAAGCGCTCACGGGGAAGGCTCGCTGGTCCGCTCAACTTCTGGCCGGAATCATGCCAGCCGATATCGAACGGGCCTTTGCTGCCAGTGGTCGTCGTCTGTTTCCCTTCAAGCTTCAAGAGGTGAGAAGCGAATGCAGCTGTCCCGATAAAGCCAACCCCTGCAAGCACATCAGCGCCGTTTACTTCCTGATGGGAGAACGGTTCAGCGAAGATCCATTTGTGCTGTTCCAGCTACGTGGTCGCACTCGAGCCAAACTGCTCGAAGATCTAGCAGAACACCGTCTACAGGCCCTGCAGGCCATTGCCGAGAGCGAGAACAGCAACGACAATGCCGAGACCCCTGCCGTTGATGCCAGCAGCGGTGAACTCAATCCGCCCCATCCCGCGGTTCTCGATCCCACGCTCTGGTGGCGTTACGACGCTGGCCTAGACAGCGACCTTGTTGTGATCACACCGGCGATGGAGGGAGATACAGGGCTCGATGCGGCGGGGGATCTCCCTCTGGCTGAAGAACCACGCTTTCCGGAAGCCCGTCCTCGTTTTTTACAGCACCTTCGCCAACAGGGCCAAGCTTTAGCGCAGCAAGCCATGCTGGAGGCGATGGCAGCAGGGAACTAAATCGTCTTTTCAATCGTTCACTCCATCGTCGCAAGAGTTATGGAGAACTCCGTAGCCCCCTGGTTAAGTCTGGAAACTCAGGCGCTCATTCAAAACCTGCTGATTTCCCATCAACGAGCCTTCTCTCAACCGCTGGTGCAAGGAAATCTGGGGACCGACTCGAAGCGCACTGCAGCTCAAGAGCTCTTTATAAGCCCAATCGTCGTATTAGCCCATGACAACAACAGTGACCCCTTGTTGACCTATGCCAATAGCAGGGCCCTAAGGCTCTGGGGTCACAACTGGGCCAGCATGGTGGGCATGCCCTCCCGCCTCACAGCGGAAGAAAGCGAGCGCGGTGAACGCGCAAGTGCACTGAAGCAAGCCCATCAAGTTGACGGCTTCCGCGACTACAGCGGCATTCGAATCAACCGAAACGGCCGACGTTTCATGATCAACAAGGCCCGAATCTGGTCCATTTGGGATGCAAACAACGAAAAGCGCGGACAAGCAGCTGCCTTTTCGAGCTGGTGGTGGATTTGATTCAAGACCCAACGGTTCGGTTCTTGCGATATCCCAGTAGCAGCAACCGAACCAAGTAGTCTAGACCGCACTAAAACTGACGGTTCTTACACTCCCTATTAGCATTAATCCAGTGCAGATTGGCGTTGTGGAAAACAAGATCTTTCCCATTTCATCGTCACTTTAAGGAATCACCATGATCACCCTTCGCCCATCACCTTTCGATCTATTTGATCGTCTTGAGCAACAAGTCTCTCAAGCTGAAAGAGTTCCAGCCGCCGAAGTCATCGAAAACAAATCTGGCTACATCGTGCGCTTAGAACTGCCAGGCGTCGACCATGACTCGATTGATGTCAAAGCCACCGATCGTTCACTGGTCATTAGCGCCGAACGCAAGTCCGCCGCCTTCGTCGAAGACGGTGCCACGCCCGATGAACGGTCTGAGCCGGAGAATCAACACCTTCTAAGCGAATTCCGCACTGGAACTTGGAGTCGCAGTTTCCGCTTCGCCCAGCCCCTCGATCGTGACCATTTAGAAGCCTCGTACCGCGACGGCATTCTTGAAATCAAGGCGGCAAAAAGCGATAACCGCACTTCAGTTTCGGTGAAAGTCAATAGCTAAACCAACCAACACACCACGGTCCACGGAACGGAGTTCTACGGGAAAGAAGCTCAAGGCTCCTCGCTGCGGCGGGAGCCATTTTTCAGGTTGGTGGTTGGTACCCACTGAGCTTGTTGAACCTGAGCTTGTTGAAACTCAGCCGTTTGAAACTGAGATTTTTGAATCAGAGCAGCTCGATAAAGTGAACCGTTGTTCCGTCGGATGATCGGCGGGCTTCCGGAGAACGCAAGCCATGCATCGACGGCAGCTGCTTCGCAGCGGTGGGCAGGCGGCGGCGGCGGCAGGAGCCGTTGCTTTAAGCGCCTGCACCATCCGCCGAGCGGAAGAAACCCGCGCCAGCGGCTTACCCCAAGTTCGCTGGCGGATGGCCACCAGTTGGCCTGTGTCCTTAGACACGATTTACGGAGGGGCCACCACCATCAGCCAACGGATCGAGGAGATGAGCGGTGGAGCCTTCCGTATCGAACCGTTTGCAGCAGGTGAAATCGTGCCTGGGCTTGAGGTGCTGGATGCAGTTCAAGCCGGATCCGTGGAATGCGGCCACACCGCCAGTTACTACTACATCGGGAAAAATCCTGCGTTTGCCTTTGGGACCGCTGTGCCGTTTGGGTTATCAGCCCAACAACAAAACGCCTGGCTGTATTACGGCGGCGGCAACGAGGCCATGAATGAGCTGTTCGCCGATTTCGGAGCCATCAGTTTTCCTGCGGGCAATACGGGGGGACAACTGGGTGGATGGTTCAAGAAACCGATCAAAAGCCTTGCTTCTCTCCAGGGCTTGAAAATGCGAATCCCTGGGCTTGGGGGAAAGGTCATGGCCAAACTGGGCGTGAATGTTCAGGTGCTACCTGGAGGCGAGATCTTCCTGGCCTTAGAACGGGGCGCCATTGATGCCGCCGAATTCACTGGCCCTTACGACGATGAAAAGCTTGGTTTGCCAAAAGCGGCCAAGCATTATTACTACCCGGGTTGGTGGGAGCCTGGACCCACCCTCATGGCTCTGGTCAACCGCAAAGCCTGGTCTGCCCTTCCCAAGGAATACCAAGCCATGGTGCGCACGGCTTGTTATGAAGCCAATCTCGGCATGCTGAGTCATTACGAGCGACGTAACAGCGAAGCCCTGCAACGGATCACCCGACAAGGCATCAAACTCGAGCGCTACAGCGACGAAATCCTGCGAGCAGCCCGCAGGGCAAGCGCAGAGATTTTCCAGGAACTGGCGGATGCCGATGCGGGCTTCCGCAATTTGCTTGAACGCTGGCGCATCTTCCGCCGTGAAGCCAGAACCTGGAACAGCATTAATGAACTGCCACTAGCTGAGTTTGATGACGGCAACATCGGGGACCAGAACAGCGAAACGACAGGAAAACCAACCAGAGAACCATCAAGAGAACAGATAGGAGAACAAAACGGAGAACAGCGATGAACGATCGCTTTTCAGGCCTCGTTCGTGGTCTCGACGGGATTAATGCCGTTGCCGCCTGGCTAGCGCGCTGGTCGGTGTTGCTGATGCTGGCAATCGGCTTCTGGAATGTGATCGGTCGGTATGTGGGATCGGCCCTAGGGATCAACCTCAGCAGCAATGGGCTGATCGAAGCCCAATGGTATTTATTTGACCTGATTTTTCTGCTCGGCTTGGGCTGGACGCTGCAAAAGGGCGGCCATGTTCGGGTTGATGTCCTTCAAAATCGCTGGAGCGCCCGCCAGCGGGATCGTCAAGAACTCAGTGGACTACTCGTGCTGCTGTTGCCGTTCGCATTTGGCGTCATGGCCCTCTCGATGGCACCAGCACTGAGCTCTTGGAGCATTGGAGAGATGTCTCCCGACCCGGGTGGATTACCCCGAACCTGGGTGAAATCACTCATCCCAGTTGGTTTTCTGCTGTTGGGGCTTCAGGGAGTTGCCGAATCCTTGCGTCTGCGTTGGAGGCTGATGCATCCGGATGCATCTTCATCAGCGCAGGCCGAATCGAGGAGCGACCTCGAGGTGAGGGGTGGCGATCAGCAACCACCTCATGGAGGCATCAACCTGTGATTGAAATCGAATCCATGGGTTGGGTCTTGAGTTTCGACCCCTCCGCTGTGCTCGCACCCGGCATGTTTCTGGCCCTGATTGTGGTCCTGCTCAGTGGATTCCCCGTGGCCTTCTGTCTCGGCGGCATCGGCGTGATCTTTGCGTTGCTGGGCATACTCAGCGGCGAAATCGAACCCCAATTCGCCACAGCTCTACCCCAACGAATCCTGGGAATCATGAGCAACTTCACGTTGCTGGCCATTCCTGCCTTTGTCTTCATGGGATCGATGCTTGAAAGCTCAGGAATCGCCGAACGACTGCTCAAGAGTATGGGTCGCCTACTGGGACGAATTCGTGGTGGACTGGCCCTCGCCGTCGTGCTCGTTGGCTCACTCCTGGCAGCCACGACTGGGGTGGTCGCTGCGACTGTCACCACGATGGGAATGATTTCCTTGCCCGCCATGCTGAAGGCTGGCTACGACAAAACCCTCGCCACAGGTGTGATTGTGGCGTCAGGAACCCTTGGACAGATCATCCCCCCAAGCATCGTGCTCGTCGTGCTTGGAGATCAGTTGGGAATCTCTGTGGGGGACCTGTTTATTGGCGCCATGATTCCTGGCCTGCTGATGGCAACAGTGTTCGCGATCTATGTACTGGTCGTTAGTGCCCTCAAACCCGAACTTGCTCCCCAGCTGGAGGAACAAGAGCGGGGTTCAAGCCGCCCGATGCAACTGATCCAGTCGATGCTGCCGCCGCTGGCCTTGATCCTGATTGTGCTGGGAAGCATCTTTTTCGGGATCGCTACTCCCACAGAGGCAGGCGTCATCGGAGCTGTCGGAGCAACCCTCCTGGCAGCACTGAATGGAGGCTTCAGCCGCAATCAGCTGTCCAGAGTGTGCGAAACAACGATGCGCACGACGGCCATGGTGATGGCAATCCTTTTGGGATCAACGGCCTTCAGCCTTGTCTTTAGAGGAGTCGGCGGTGATCAGTTGATCGCCGACGTGCTCCTCAACCTCCCCGGTGGTCGCATCGGATTTCTGGTGTTCAGCATGCTGATCATCTTTGTGCTCGGCTTTTTTATTGATTTCTTCGAAATCGCTTTCATTGCCGTGCCATTACTGCTGCCAGCAGCACGACAACTGCTTGGCCCCGATGCACTGATCTGGTTCGGCGTGATGATCGGGGCCAATTTGCAGACGTCCTTTCTCACACCACCCTTCGGCTTCGCCCTCTTCTATCTTCGCGGGGTCGCCCCCAAAGAGGTGCGCACCCGCGACATCTATCGCGGAGCCCTGCCTTTTGTCGGCTTACAGGTGGCCGTCCTGGCTTTGATCATCAGCGTGCCTGGTCTCGTGGACTGGTTACCGCGCCTTGCAACCACACTCACACCAGGACCAGTGACCTGAAGTTCTCCGTAGAGTTTGAATCAGCGTGTAACTGTTATGGCCACCTCCAGCTTGAAGCCATCAGTGACTGCGGCAAGCACCAGTCCAAGGCTGTCGCTTCAATCAGAAGTGATTGCTGCAGACAGCAGCACAATCCGCTCCCTCGACTGGGAGCGAAGCCGTTTTGATATCGAATTCGGACTGCGCAACGGCACCACCTACAACGCGTTTCTGGTGCACGGTCAACGTACCGCCCTAATTGACAGCAGTCATGCAAAATTCCGCGACACCTGGCTGCCGCTCTTGCAGGAGCAAATCGATCCCAAACAGATCGATCACCTCATCGTGAGTCACACCGAACCAGACCACTCAGGTCTGATTGGAGACCTGATTGATCTCAACCCTGAAATCGAGATCATCGGCTCCAAGGTGGCGATTCAATTCCTGACAGACCAGGTGCACAGACCCTTCCGCTCCAGAGCCGTCAAAACAGGGGAAATTCTCGATCTTGGGATGAATCCCGAGAGCGGAGTGGAGCATCGCATTGAATTTTTAAGTGCACCGAATCTGCACTGGCCAGACACCATCTTCTCTTATGACCATGGCACCGGAATTCTGTACACCTGCGATGCCTTTGGGCTGCACTATTGCTCTGAGGAGTTATTCGATAGCGATCCCGGCGCGATCGCTCCGGATTTCCGTTTTTATTACGACTGCTTGATGGGGCCCAATGCCCGTAGCGTGATTCAGGCGCTCAAGCGTATGGATGGTCTGCCAGAGATCACCACCATCGCAGTAGGCCACGGCCCTTTGCTGCGTCATCACCTCAGCCATTGGATCAGCGATTACCGCGAGTGGAGCGGACAACGCAATAAAGGGGAAAGTTATGCAGCCGTTTGCTATCTGAGCCAATACGGGTTCTGCGATCGCCTGAGCCAGGCCATCGCCCATGGCATCGGCAAAACTGAAGCGCAGGTGCAGCTCGTGGACCTAAGGGCCACCGATGCCCAAGAGCTCACGGCTCTGATTAGCGAAGCGAAAGCCGTTGTCGTTCCCACCTGGCCTACAGAAGCGGATGCGGAACTGCAAAGCAGCATTGGAACGCTACTTGCCGCTTTGAATAGCAAGCAGCTGGTAGGTGTTTACGACGCATTCGGCGGCAATGATGAGCCGATTGATTCCGTTGCCGGACAGCTGCGCAGCCAAGGCCAAAAGGAAGCCTTCCCACCTCTTCGCATTCGCCAACTTCCGCAAGGTAGCGACTACCAGCGATGCGAAGAATCAGGCACCGACCTTGGCCAACTCCTAACGCGCGACAAAACGATCGCTGCCATGAAAAGCCTTGACGGCGATCTCGACAAAGCCCTGGGCCGTCTGAGTGGTGGGCTCTACGTCGTCACCGCCAGCCAAGGAGAAGGAGAAAGTTTGCGCCGTAGTGCCATGGTGGCGAGTTGGGTCAGCCAAGCCAGCTTCACCCCACCAGGCATCTCGGTTGCAGTCGCTAAAGACCGAGCGATCGAAGCCCTGATGCAAGTGGGAGATCGCTTTGTCTTGAACATCCTCCGAGCCGACAACCATCAACAATTACTCCGCCATTTCCTCAAACGGTTCCCACCCGGCGCAGATCGTTTCGCTGGAGTACACGTTCTGGAAGAGGAAGCTGAAGGCGGTCCCGTTCTGGGTGATGCCCTGGCGTACCTTGGTTGTCGGGTAGATCAACGCCTTGAGGGCCCCGATCACTGGATCATCTATGCCGTGGTGGAGCAAGGGAATGTGGCTGATGCCAGCGCCATGACTGCCGTCCATCACCGGAAAGTTGGGAATCACTACTAATGGCAACATCCAATCAGACGTCGCCGGCGGCAATGACTCGCCAAGTGATCACTCTGCCCATTGATGACGGACTCACCTGCCTGAGGGGGCTGAGTCCTCAACGCCTGCGCTTCGAGCTGGAATACGCCCTTGAGCGAGGTAGTACCGCCAACAGTTTCCTGTTTGATGCCGGCGTTGATGGCGAAGGGCAACAACAGAGTGCCTTGCTTGTCCATCCCCCTGGGAAGGCGTATGACACGGCCTTTATCCCAGCTCTTTCCGCCCTGCTTCCTGACACCACTCATGCGCTACGAGTTGTTGTTGGCCACGTGAATCCCAACCGGGTAGCGCTGCTCCGCGAGCTTGCCAACCTTTATTCCGAGCTTGAATTGATTGCCTCGAATCCTGGCGCCAGGCTCCTAAAAGAACTCTGGACACAACGCAAGCCAACTGCCTCAGGGCAAGAAAGCGAACAGCCGCCGATTCCAGATCTGCCATCAATCCAGGTGATGCGCCATGGCCAAACGTTGCCCCTCAGCCATGGGCACCGGCTTCAGCTTGTTCCCGCTCCCACACCCCGCTGGCCAGGTGGCCTGCTGGCCTTTGAAGAAACGCTTGGGTTGCTGATGAGCGGCAAACTCTTTTCAGCGCATATCTGCACCGATGACTGGGCAGAATCGGGTCGCAGTGCCACGGAAGAGGAAAGGCGCCATTTTTACGACTGCCTGATGGCACCCATGGCTAGCCAGGTGGATGCTCTTGTAGAGCGCTTAGAAGACCTGGACATCAGCACGGTGGCACCTGGCCACGGCCCTGCCATCGACACCAGCTGGCGCAGTCTGTTTAATGACTACCGCCGCTGGGGGGAAAGCCAACAGCAAGCCAGCTTGTCCGTTGCACTGCTCTTCGCTAGTGCCTACGGCAATACAGCCGCGATTGCTGATGCCTTAGCCCAGGGCGTCAGCCGTACAGGGGTGCGGATCACGAGCCTGAATTGTGAATTCACTCCTCCCGATGAACTGATCCACACGATCAAAGCGGCCGATGGCGTCTTGATCGGCTCACCCACTCTTGGCGGCCATGCACCCACCCCAATCGTTTCCGCCTTAGGAACCCTTCTTGCAGAAGGAGATCGCAGCAAACCCGTAGGCGTATTTGGCAGCTTTGGCTGGAGCGGTGAAGCCATCGATCTGCTGGAAAACAAGTTGCGCGATGGAGGATTTCGCTTCGCTTTTGAACCAATCCGGGTGAAGTTCAGCCCTGACGCAACCATGATTCGCACCCTGGAAGAAACGGGCACCCATTTCGGCCGCGAATTGCTTAAGGATCAACAAAAACAACAACGGCGCAGTGGCGGCGGTCTCAGTGAAAGTCGGAGTGATCCGGCCGTTTTGGCCCTCGGCCGAGTGGTGGGTTCTCTCTGTGTACTGACGGCGCGAAAAGGAGATCTCAGTGGTGCCATGATCGCGAGCTGGGTGACTCAAGCCAGTTTCACTCCTCCTGGTTTCACGGTGGCTGTCGCCAAAGATCGAGCTGTTGAAGCGTTAATGCATATCGGTGATCGCTTTGCTTTAAACGTCCTGGCCGAGGGCCGTAAAAGTGGACCGATGAAGCAATTCCTACAACCATTTGAACCTGGAGCCGATCGCTTCGCGGGGCTCGAAATCAATGAAAGCCCCGGGGAACAGCCATTGCTACCCGATGCTTTGGCCTGGATGGAAGCAACGGTGAAGCAAAGAATGGAATGCGGAGATCACTGGTTGATTTATGCCGAAGCCATCCATGGAGGCGTGCTCGATTCTGATGGTGAAACAGCAGTGCATCAGCGCCGCAGTGGTGCTAATTACTAGCGAACGTAGCGATCAAACCCATCGCCTCAAGCACTGACTCATAGCAACTACAAGCCAGCCTTAGTATCAAATGATTGATTAATCAACTGTTGGATCTCTCCAATCCTTCCACCCTGGCCAACCTTGAAGCTGCCTTTGGCGGCGAAAGCATGGCCAATCGCAAGTACTTGTTCTTTGCCGATGTAGCCAAAAAACTCGGTCGCACCGATCTCGCCAAACTCTTTCGCGACACCGCCGCCCAAGAAACAGAGCATGCTTTTGCTCACTTCCGCCTGTTGCATCCAGAGCTCGTGGTCCAGGACCCCAGTGCCCTCAGCGACGACGAAAAAGAGGCCATACTCACCCGCTGCCTTGAGCTGGCCATCGAAGGCGAAACTTACGAATACACCACCATGTATCCGGAGTTTGCTGAGCAAGCCCGCAACGATCGCGATCAGGGAGCTGAAGCGGAGTTTGTCGAACAGACCAGCGAATCCAAGGAACACGCTGAAACCTTTAAAACAGCTGCGAAGAACTTCGGCCTGCTCACTCCCATCGAAGAGCACCATGCCAAATCGTATGGCGTTGCCCTTGAAGCACTGCAAGGCAAAGGCCAAGCGGGACAGGCCGATGAGCCGGTACCGGGCCAATGGATCTGCAAAGTGTGCTCCATGATTTACGACCCTGCAGAGGGTGATCCAGACTCCGGAATTGAGCCCGGCACACCTTTTGAAGCGATTCCAGATGATTGGTCTTGCCCCATTTGCGGTGTTCGCAAAGCCAGCTTCGTGCCCTATCGGGAGGCGGAATTGAAGTCCGCCTGACGCTCGCCCCAGGGGTTCAGATCATCCAAAACTGGCCACAACTCAAGGCCGAAGTCCGTCAAGGCATCGTCCACCCGTGGCAGCCAGGCCCTGAATTCGAAGACGTCAGCCAAAATTCAGCGTAAATAGTGGACATTCTGGGATGAATACAGCAAACACGAGCGATGTGCTGGTGATCACCGCAAGCAACGGCGAAAACCTCAAGCTGGCCCAGCGCTTCGTTGAGACGGCAGAGGTCCTGGGCCAATCAGCCGATCTGCTCGATCTCACGACCATCGACCTGCCCTTGTTCACTCCCAGAGCTCAAACGCAAGGAACACCTCAGGCGATTGCCCCACTCGAGACACAACTGATGGCCTTTACCCGCTGGGTGATCTGCGCTCCGGAATACAACGGCTCGATTCCACCCTGCCTCACGAATGCCATCGCCTGGTTATCGGTGCAGGGGGATGACTTCCGGGCTCTCTTCAACGGCCGGCCCATCGCAATCGCCACCTTCTCAGGTGGAGGTGGTATGGAACTCCTGCTGTCATTACGCATCCAGCTCACCCATCTAGGGGCCGAAGTGGTGGGTCGTCAATTGCTGAGCAATTACGCAAAACCAGCCAAAGACGAGAGCATCCAAGACCTCTTGAAACGTCTGGGACAAAAGCAACCGCTCTCATGACGACACCCCTACACCATCAGTCGCTGGTGTTCCGACCCTCCAAAGAACGCTTCCACAGCGTCAATGACTGGCTTGATTCTTGGCACAGCTTTTCATTCGCAGGTCATCACCATCCCGAGTGGATGGGATTCGGGCCTCTGCGCGTCATCAATGACGACACGATTGCGGCAGGTCGAGGATTTGGGATGCATTCCCATCGCGACATGGAGATCATCACGGTGATGATCGAGGGAGAACTCCAACACCAGGATTCGGCCGGAAACAACCGCGTCATCCAGGCTGGAGATGTGCAACGCATGAGCGCCGGAACTGGAATCATGCACAGTGAAACGAATGAGAGCTCGCAAGCCTGCCGATTGCTCCAGATCTGGATCGACCCCAGCCACCCAGGACTAGAGCCTGCCTATGAGCAACGAAGGATTGCCTTAACCGAACAACACTGGATCCCAGTGCTCGATCCAAATGACCGCGCAGCCATGGCGATTGCTCGACCGATTCAGCTCTGGCGCCTAAGGCTTCCACAAGGCGAAAGCATTCAACTGCCAGACCTCGACTATCCACAGGCCTGGATTCAGATGATCAACGGAAACATCACCCTCACAAACGCCACCACATCGTCAAGCTGGGATCTTGACCGAGGCGATGGTGTTGGATTCCATCCCAGACAATCCAAGCGAAGCAAATCCAACCCAATCGCATCGGATGTCAAAAGCATCTCCAGCCGAAGCGATCAGACCGATTTACTGCTCTTTGCGTTGAGCTAAGTAGTGACTGGCATGAATTGGACAGCTAAACAGCAAACTAGTTTTGTATAAAAAGACACAGAAACTCAGCTGGTTTTAATCATGGTCACAGGAAATAGCCGAGCCAAACAGTTGAAAAAGTTGAAATACTAACAATCAAAAGAATAAATCTAAAGAAAATAAATAACTCACGCCAGCATGATCGTTTTCGGTCTGAACTAGTCCCGTATCGCCCCGCTGACCCCCATCACCATGGGATTTCTTGGCAAACCACAATTCGCAGTTCGTTACCGCGGATTCATTCTTTTGCAACAACCGAATGAAAGTTGGCTTGTGCGACCCGAACGGAGCCCCATGCAACTTCTTCCTTTTAGAACAGACATCTGCTCGATAGAAGATGTGAAAATCTTGGTGGACCTAAAACTAAAAAGCAATCAATCCAATCCCTCTCTGAAATCGGCTGCCTAAGAAGGTTGATCAGGCAGCTTGAGGAGGAGGCGTAGGGGACCCTTGTGGCTGCAATGGCAACACCAATGTTGCCCAACGCTCTGGCCGCTGGGGCCGCTCTCTACGGGCATGCCTTACTCCAAAGGGAACTCGCACAACATTGGTGCCTTCAATAGAGAGAGTGTGCCCTCGACCCAACGCGGCCTGCAGGCATTCAGGAATCTCAGGCAACTGAAGCGAATCGGCTTTAGCAGCGAGCGACGAGGTGCCTTGACCGTAGTTGGTTGAAATGTTGCTGCTCATGTTGCCTCCAAAAGACGGAGCAATTGCCGAACAGTGTGCAAACATGTCAGCAAGCGTGTGTGAAATCGAAACTTTTTTTTCCGATTTCAGTGAATTTACCGCATTAATTCAGGTTCGGCCATCTCTTCAACGCTCGGACAGGTACAAACCAAATTTCGGTCCCCAAATGCATTGTCAATGCGAGCCACTGAGGGCCAAAACTTGTTTTGGCGCTGATCGGACAGTGGGAATGCTGCCTGCTGCCGGCTATAGGGACGATCCCAACTCTCAGCTGTCACTGCGGCGAGTGTGTGCGGTGCTCGGCGCAAAGGGTTGTTCTCCCGATCACTGGAGCCGTTTTCGATTGCAGCCGCTTCGGCGCGAATCGCGATCATCGCATCACAGAAACGATCAAGTTCCTCCAAGCTCTCACTTTCGGTGGGTTCCACCATCACCGTGCCAGCAACTGGCCAACTCACAGTGGGCGCATGAAAACCAAAGTCCATCAAGCGCTTCGCCAGATCATCCACTTCCAATCCGGCCGTTCGCTTGAGGCCACGCAGATCAAGGATGCATTCATGGGCGACCAGACCACTCTCTCCACGAAAAAGCACCGGATAGTGCGCATCCAAGCGACTCGCCAGGTAATTCGCAGACAGCAGGGAAACTGCAGTGGCCTGACGCAGACCAAACGGCCCCATCAAACGCAAATACATCCAGCTGATTGGCAAGATGCCTGCACTACCCCAAGGAGCCGCAGACACCGCATGAATCGCCTGCTCTCCACCACAAGCCATCAAGGGATGGCCTGGCAAGAAAGGCAGAAGATGAGAAGCAACCCCGATCGGACCCACTCCGGGTCCACCGCCCCCATGAGGAATGCAAAAGGTCTTGTGCAAATTGAGGTGACAGACATCAGCGCCATAGGCACCTGGTCGGCATAGCCCGACCTGCGCATTCAAATTGGCGCCGTCGAGATAAACCTGGCCCCCGTGCTCATGCACAAGCGCACAGATCTCACGGATGCAAGGTTCGAACACCCCGTGAGTTGAGGGGTAGGTGACCATCAACGCCGCTAAGGATGCGTTGTACTGCTCCGCCTTGGAACGCAAATCGCCCACATCCACATTGCCTTCGTCGTCACAGGCCACCGGCACCACACGCATACCTGCCATGACTGCGCTGGCTGGATTGGTGCCATGTGCACTTGTGGGGATGAGGCAAACATCACGATTGCCCTCACCGCGGGAACAATGCCACGCACGAATCACGAGCAGCCCTGCGTATTCACCTTGAGATCCAGCATTGGGCTGCAAAGACACGCCAGCAAAACCAGTCAAAGCAGCAAGCCTGGTTGCTAGGTCCTGAACCATCCGCTGAGAACCCTGCTGCTGCTCAAGGGGAGCAAAGGGATGCATCGCCGCAAACTCGCGCCAGCTCACAGGAACAAGTTCAGCAGCAGCATTGAGCTTCATCGTGCAGCTGCCCAGCGGAATCATGCCGTGCACCAAGGAAAGGTCCTTGTTCACCAATCGCTGGATGTAGCGCATCAGCTCCGTTTCACTGCGATAGCGGTGAAACACGGACTGCTGGAGCCAGGGGGTTTGGCGGCAAGGAACGCCGTTCAGAGACCCATCTGAGCTCAGCTCGCCTAAATCGTCTGGAACAGCAGCCCCGATCGCTTGAGCCAAGACCGACAGAAGTCGGGTGATCTCCTCGGAATCCGAGTGTTCATCAAGACTGATCCCAAATCCCTGAGACGACTCCACTGTTGCCCCATCAGGAAGCACGCGCAAATTGAAGCCTTCTAGCGCCGCGAGGCGATGGACCTCCGGTGCCATCGATCCATACACATCAAAACTGTCAAACCGAGGGGTCGGCTCAACGGCGTAGCCCAACTGACGCATAGCCCGTTCGAGCTTGAGGCGAAGACCCACGAGTTTGTGGGCCATCTTCTCCAAACCCTCAGGACCATGGTGAATGGCATAAAACGAGGCCATCACCGCAAGCAGCACTTGAGCCGTACAGATATTGCTGGTGGCTTTGTCGCGTCGGATGTGCTGCTCGCGGGTCTGCAACGCCAACCGAAACGCTGGCTGGCCATCAGCATCGCGAGACTGACCCACGATCCGACCAGGCACTTGGCGGCGGAATGCATCGCGGGTCGCAAAAAAAGCGGCATGGGGCCCTCCTCCACCCATCGGCACGCCAAAGCGCTGTGTGCTGCCCACAGCAATATCGGCACCAAGCTCCCCAACAGGAGCCAGCAACACCTGGGCGAGAGGATCCACCGCTACGGTCACAAGAGCTCCACTGTCATGAGCAGCAGCGATGCAGGCAGATGGATCCCAAAGCCGTCCGCAACGACCTGGCAATTGGAGCAGAACACCAAAGACATCGTCACCCCAGCGGAAGACATCAGGCTCCTCAACTTCAAGTTCAACGCCGATTGGCTCCGCCCTGGTTTGCAGCACAGCCAGGGTCTGAGGCAACACGGCCGCATCCACCAGAAAGCGCTTTGCCTGCGGCCTCCGACTGACCGCCAAGCTCAGGCCCATCGCTTCAGCCGCTGCGGTGCCCTCATCCAAAAGGGATGCATTGGCGATCGGCAAACCGGTGAGCTCACTAATCAGGGTCTGAAAATTGAATAGGGCTTCCAGGCGCCCCTGAGCAATCTCCGCTTGATAAGGGGTATAGGCCGTATACCACGAGGGATTTTCCAGCACCTGACGCTGAATCACTGCTGGCGTCAACGTGTCGTAATAGCCAAGGCCAATGAGTGACCGTTTGACCTCATTGGCCTCTGCAATACCACGCAATTCAGCGAGGGCACTGGCCTCGGTACAACCACGGGGCAGGTCCTCTACAGGCGGCAGCTGATCAAAAATATTCGCCGGAACAACGGACCGCAGAAAAGCATCCATATCAGTGAAGCCCAAAGCATCAAGCATTCGTTGCTGTGCCTGATCTCCAGGACCGATATGCCGACTGATGAATGGGGACAGTGGCTCCGCCAACGACGCAGCAGAGACACACTGTTCAAGCAAGGTCAAAGAGCCGGTTGCGGTGACGGTGACTGTAAGGAAGTCTCCGTTGCAGTGACGACCTTGAACTCTCCGATTAAGCGGCTGCCACTTTGGCGGAGTAGGTGACGGAATCCATCAACTCATCGATCTGAGCCGGCTCTGCAGGGCGAACGACCAGAAGCCAACCCTCTCCATGAGGATCATTTTGAAGCTCTTCTGGATTGGCCAGCACGGCCTCATTCCTTTGCAGGACTTCACCCGTGATGGGTGCATACATCTCCTCAACAGCCTTCACCGATTCCACGGTTCCAAAGCTGTTTCCTCGATTGAGCCCAGAGCCCACCTCAGGCAGATCCACGAACACAATGTCTCCGAGCTGATCCACGGCATAGGCACTGAGGCCAACCCGCACAATCCCAGTCTCTTGCCGAACATATTCGTGACTGTCGGCGAACCGAAACTGGTCGGGAAAGTCGAAGGCCATCGGGCCAGCACATGCGGTTAACCACCAGTTTGCGCCAGATCAACCCAACCTGCCTTCACCAAAGCGCAGAGAGCTCTGATCAAAGCCAGCTCAACATGGGCGCGGTGGGTGCCTCCTTGGACGTACAAATTAAACGGTGCTCGCAAGGGAGCATCAGCCGAAAACTCACTGGTGCTGCCATCGATGAAGGTGCCACCTGCCATCACAAGATCACTGGCATAACCCGGCATTGAGGCAGGCACGGGATCGAGGTAAGACCCCACCGGCGACGCGCCCTGGAAAGCCCTGCAAATCAATTTCAAGGCTTCTGGGTCTCCAATCTGAACGGCCTGAATGAGATCACTGCGGAACTCACCGGCTGAAGGCTGCACGGGAAAGCCAAGATCAGCAAACACAGCCGCGACCAAATCAGCGCCAATCAGCGCCTCTGCAACCATCTGAGGGGCAAGGAACAAGCCCTGCAGCAAGAGACGGTGCAGGTCAAAACCGCTTCCGGCCTCGCTGCCGATTCCTGGAGCCGTGAGCCTGCAACAAGCTTGTTCCACCAAAGAGGCACGACCTGCCACATAGCCACCAGCGGGAGCAATCGTGCCCCCAAGATTTTTGATTAAGGAACCTGCCACCAAATCAGCCCCCACTTCAGGGGGCTCGCGCTCCTCCACTAGCTCTCCATAACAATTGTCAACGAAACACACACATTCAGGCTGGCGGGTATGAATGCGGTCACAGAGCCGGCCAATCGCGTCAACGGACAACGATGGACGCCAGCTGTAGCCACAGCTGCGCTGAATTAACACCAACCGTTGCGGCGTTTCGAGGGCTTGATCCAGAGCGGCTTCGTCGACCACACCAGAGGCATGCAGAGGCAGCTCCTCGTAGGCCACCCCAAAGTCGCGCAGAGATCCCTTTCCCGTCCCCCTCAAGCCAATCACTTCCTCAAGGGTGTCGTAGGGCCGCCCCGTGATCGACAGCATTGTGTCTCCAGGGCGCAGCACACCGAACAAGGCGGCGGCGATCGCATGGGTACCACTCACAAACTGCAGACGCACGGCCGCGGCTTCAGCACCCAGAACCCTGGCGAACACGCGATCCAGGACCTCTCGCCCCTGATCTCCATGGCCATAGCCGCTCACAGATGCGAAATGCTGGGTGCCAACTCGCTCAGCAGCAAAGGCCCCCAACACCTTCTCCAAGCGAACCGACACCGCTGCCGTCCGCTGCTCTGCCAAGGGTCTCAGCCGCGAGCGCGCCTTGCTAATCCGCGCTCGCGCCCAAACTTCGGCCGCTGCCGCCTGCCTAGGGTCATCCCCAGAATTTGAATCGATCACTCCTGAATTTGCACTTTTCGGACTGGGTTCTTTTACATTCGCATCTTCAGCCGACTAAAAATTCAGCGGTTTCCCACCGTCTGCATCTTTAGATACGGCGCAAGGAGTCTGTTTTGGTCACATCCATCCCGACTGACGCCAGCACCAAACGCGAGTTGCGCATACGCGCAGCCGTGATGGCACCGCGTCAGACACTTCCCTCTCAACAGCGTCGCTTCAAGGGAGGAACGACCGGATTCATGGTTGTGATCCATGTCCTGGCGACGGTCGCCTTGCTTCCACGCTTTTGGAGCTGGCAAGGCCTGGTCGCTTTTGGCGTTTTGTACTGGATGACGGTGATCGGCGTCACCCTGGGCCTGCATCGGCTGGTCGCCCACCGCAGCTTTGCCGTACCCGGCTGGCTCGAACGCATCCTCGTACTCATGGGCAGCCTGGCCGCCCAGAGCGGACCGATCGATTGGGTTGCCCTGCATCGTCACCACCATCGTTTTTCGGATCAACCCAACGACCATCACGATGCGGGCCGGGGGTTGTGGTGGAGTCACAGCGAATGGATGCTCCATGACATTCCCGCGTTAAGGGAGAAGCATCGTTTCGCAGGCGATCTGCTGAACGATCGTTTTTACGTCTGGCTCGATCGCTGGTTCCTCTTGCTCCAAATCCCCCTGGGTCTTGCCTTGTATTGGTATGGAGAAGCAGCAGGCGTGCACGGTGGTGGTGTCGGCCTGGTTCTGTGGGCCATCCCTCTTCGGCTTGTCGTCGTTTACCACGTGACTTGGTTGGTGAATTCTGCAACCCACGCTTTTGGATACCGGAACTTCAACAGCCCGGATTTGTCTCGTAATTGTTGGTGGGTTGCCGTGCTCTCCTTTGGCGAGGGCTGGCATAACAATCATCATGCTTATCCCGATAGCGCCCGCCACGGCCTGCGTTGGTTCGAATTCGACATCACCTGGATGCACATTCGCCTGCTCCAGCGACTCGGACTCACGCGGAGGATTCGTCAAGCGCGCTACTCGGGCTGATGGCCCCTTGATGTCAGGGACGGGATACGGCTGCGCAATGCCTCAAGGAATGTTGCGGGAGTCTCCCCGTCTTGACCGTTCAGAGCGAGATGGGTGGCATGGAGGTCTAGGAATTCTCCATCAAGCTCATCAGCTGAGTAGTCGCGCAGCCCGGCCATGACCGCAGCAAAACGTTCGCGACGTTGCGACTTACCAACCGGATAAGCCGTCATGACCTGGTCCCGACATTGACGCCACGACCGTCCGGCACAGAGGGTATCGGCTAGTGCAGCACTCAAACCAGCCGCTTCTCCTTCATGAATGCGCCAATCAAAACCTGGCGGCAAAGGGGCTAACCCAACAAAGATCTCTAACAACTCTCCAGCTCCGAGCGGGTTGCCGTTGGCGCTCACAACAGGAACAGCACTGCCTTCAAGCACCTTGAGAAGATCAGGATGAACCTCGGCCAAATGCTCCTGAATCGACTCCAAACCACCATCAAGGATGGCATTGGCTTGACCTAGCGCCAGGAAAACCTCTGGACCTGGAGAAGCGAGCTTGCCATTGCGCAAGTTGGAGATTTGGGAGTTGTGCACCCGCCCGAGATCCAGGGCGTCCGCGAGGGCGGGCAACACCTTGTGCGACCAGCCATTGCGCTCATGCCACACATGAATCAAATGGGCCATCGCCCGACGCCCCTCGTCAAGCCGGTCCCTGTAACCCTTGGTCACATGATCAGAAACGGTGCCTCCTTTACTCACTTGATACGGATCCTTATTAGGTGTAGAATGCAGACATCAATCAGATTAGTAATGGCATCAAGCACGATCAGGACTCCGTCGCCACCAAGCAGGCCTGTACTTTCGCACTTGGCGGAGGCTCAAGCAAGCCTTCTTCAGCGACCTCGCAAAGGGGAGGCCGAGGGCAAAGCTAAAGATCACCAGCACATGCTCACGATTGGATTCATGATCGTGATCCACGCCCTTGGGATTGTGGCCCTTCTTCCTGGCTTCTGGAGCTGGCCAGCGGTCGCGAGCATGCTCGTTCTCTACTGGGTCACAGCCTGTCTTGGCGTCACCATCGGCTATCACCGCTTGCTCTGCCACCGCTCCTTCCGTCTGCCCCTCTGGCTTGAGCACTTTTTCGCCACCTGCGGGGCGCTGAGCTGCCAACACGGTCCCATTGACTGGGTGGGACTGCACAGGCATCACCACAAATTTTCCGATACGGATGCTGATCACCACAACAGCCATCGCGGATTCTGGTGGAGCCACATGAGTTGGATGTTCCATCCGATCGATGCGATGGCAGCCGTACCTCGCCTCACCGGCGATCTGACCCGTGACCCTTATTACCGATGGCTGAATGAGAACTTCCTCCTCCTCCAGCTCCCACTCGGCATGCTTTTGTTCTGGATCGGCAGCATCACCGGTGCTGGCGGCTGGGCCTTGGTGTTGTGGGGAATTCCCCTGCGCCTGATGATCGTCTATCACGTCACCTGGCTGGTGAATTCCGCCACCCATTGCTGGGGGAATGTTGTGTATGAGAGCGGCGACGAGTCGCGAAACAACAAGTGGGTTGCGGCCCTAACATTTGGCGAAGGCTGGCATAACAACCATCACGCCTTCCCTCATTCCGCCCGCCACGGCCTGCAGCCTGGTCAAATTGATCTCACCTGGGAGCACATCCGCCTGATGCGCGCTCTGGGCCTTGCCACCAAAGTCCGCTTACCGATCACGTCGTAAGCTGCACAATCGCTTTTCATCGTTGTCCGTTTCTAAATCGCCATGGCCAAGCGTGTACAAGTGGTACTCAATGAGGACATCCTCAGCCTGGGCCGCAACGGCGATTTAGTGGACGTTGCTCCCGGATACGCCCGCAACTTCCTGCTTCCCTTTGGCAAGGCTGTTCCAGTCACACCCGCAGTGATGAAGCAGGTCGAACACCGCAGGGCCAAAGAGGCAGAGCGCCAGGCCAAACTCAAGCAAGATGCTGTGGCCTTCCGCACCGCTCTGGATACGATCGGACGTTTCACTGTCAAGAAACAGACAGGCGGAGACGACGTTTTATTTGGAACCGTCACCAACGGCGATGTCGCCGAAGCCATCGAATCAGCAACGAAGAAAGAAGTGGATCGTCGGGACATCACCGTTCCCGACATTCACCGCACCGGCTCGTACAAGGTGCAGGTGAAACTCCACAGTGAAGTCACAGCAGAAATCAATCTCGAAGTGGTCAGCTATTAATTGACGCCATAGCCCTCTCGGCGAGTCAGAGTGTGATGACCAACTGCCTTACCTATGGCCATGGTGAGTGTCTCTCAACCTGATCAAAGCGAACAGGATGGTGGGCGACAGCGGAGCTATGGCCAAGAGCGCCAACGCGATCAGCCTCAGTTCGAGGCCTTACCAGACTCACTTCCGCCCCAAAATTTGGAAGCAGAAGAGGCCGTATTGGGTGGAATTCTGCTCGACCCAGACGCCATTGGCCGCGTGGCGGACGTGCTTCAACCCGATGCCTTCTATTTAGGAGCGCACAAGGAGATCTATCGCACAGCGGTCATGCTCCACAGCCAGGGCAAACCCACTGACCTCACGGCAATGACCGCCTGGCTTGCAGACACTGGCTCCCTCGACAAAGTCGGAGGTAGCAATCGCTTGGTGGAGCTGGTGGAACGCGTGGCCTCCACCGCTTCCATCGAACAGGTGGCCAGGCTGGTGATGGACAAGTTCCTGAGACGCCAGCTGATTCGCTCGGGCAATGAAGTGATTCAGCTGGGTTTTGACCAGGGCCTACCGATGGAGCAGGTGCTGGATCAGGCCGAACAGAAAATTTTCGCGATTAGCCAGGAAAAGCCCTCCAAAGGGCTCACTCCCACGGCAGAAATCCTTACCAGCACCTTCAACGAGATCGAGAGTCGATCCCTTGGCACGTCCGTGGCTGGCATTCCGGTGAATTTCTATGACCTGGATGCGATGACCCAAGGCCTGCAGCGCAGTGACCTCATCATTGTGGCCGGCCGACCGGCCATGGGCAAAACCTCGATTGTGCTCAACCTGTCCAAGAACGTGGCTCAATTGCACAACCTTCCGGTGTGTGTGTTCAGCCTGGAAATGAGTAAAGAACAGCTCACCTACCGATTGCTTTCGATGGAGGTCGGTATAGAAGCAGGGCGTCTGCGCACGGGCCGACTTCAACAGGATGAATGGCCCCTTCTAGGCCAAGGCATCAACACCCTTGGCCAATTACCGATCTATATCGATGACAAACCCAACTCCGGCGTACTTGAAATGCGATCGCTGTGTCGGCGACTGATGGCCGAGCAAGGCCAAGAACTTGGGCTGGTCGTCATCGATTACCTGCAGCTGATGGAAGGCTCCAGTCCAGACAATCGCGTGCAAGAAATCTCTCGCATTACCCGAGGGCTGAAGGGCATGGCCCGAGAGCTGAACGTGCCAGTGATCGCACTGTCGCAGCTCAGTCGGGGCGTGGAATCACGCACCAACAAGCGCCCAATGCTCAGCGACCTCAGGGAATCAGGCTCGATCGAGCAGGATGCCGATTTAGTTCTGATGATTTACCGCGATGAGTATTACAACCCGGAAACTCCTGATCGGGGCATTACGGAAGTGATCGTGACTAAGCATCGCAACGGCCCCGTGGGAACGGTCAAGCTGCTGTTCGAGCCCCAGTTCACTCGCTTCCGCAACCTGGCCGCATAGAGCCAAACCAATTGAGAATCAGCGCAACCATCAAAGTCGTTCCAAAAAGAAACCATTGAAGGACGAAATAGTCGCCATCAATATCACCACATTGCCTGATTCGACAGACAAAAGAATGCATGCATTCAAGCGAAAATGATAAGATTAATAATCCCGACAAGACAACCAAGCAAAGAACAAGATCACAGCCAAAACAATCAAATGCAAGACTAATGATAGAGAATTAACAAAAATACTCCTCCACAACCATTGCCAAAACTGCTTTCTCTCATCTAAAGGACCATCTGAACACCGGCAGTCATCCAACGAGCATCAAGCAAGCCCTTAAGCATCGAGGCTATTTTGTATAGGAAAAACAAAGGGAAGACACCCAAGACGCATGCAGGAAGGTCGACGCAACCCTTGAATTGGAGCACATAATCATTCGCGAATAAAGTCGAATATTGAAAGGCAAAGGCTATGCCCACGACACACATCGAATAATCAAGCCAATAAAGATAGAACGAGAGAAACTAAGCTCAACTCAACTGATCAACAAAGTCTATCAATCAAACCAAATCTGCAAGCTTGAAAGGACTACAGTCGTTTCAATTAGCCCACAGATAGTCAATGGGCACTCAACCAAATAGACACAAAGATCCATCACCTTGTCAAAACTGATTACAATCCTGGAACCAGGAATGGCTTTTTCGCAACATCACATCCAAGCAAATCCAACAGCCTAGAAGCAAAGCGTAAGGCCAATGAAATAGACAATAGCGACGATAATCAAGGCAATATTGCAATAACAAGCGAGCAAAGTATAGGAGAAAGATCCAAGCGAACACAGGCAAGAGGCGCAAAAATATCAGCCAAAACCACTAAATTGAGTGACTTGCTATCACCGATAACAAGAACTGACGTCCAATATATGATTATTGGGCCTCGATTCCTGCGCAATGTTGCCTTCGGGATCTAAATTCTCCGAAGGCAAAGCTAGCGCAAGGCCTAAGATGCATTTCGTAACATCAGGACTGGGTACTTCAAGTGGCCCAAACGAAACCTGTGCCTTGTCACCCGAGAAAGCAGGCGCCAAAGAAAGGCAGATTACAAAAAAACCTGCCGCTAAAAATAGGAGTGCATGCTTAATTTCAAATTCCCTAGCACTAAGTCAGCATATCTAATTCAATCATCTGTGCAATATATGGCAATAAAAAACGAGATGGACCAGCAACTGGTTCATGCGTACCTAAGCCAGCCACCTACAAGCCAGATCCAGACTCATGAATCTACAGATGAGACACAAGAATAACCGCCAAGCGAGCTGAATGCATCAATAAATGCTTGATTCGGCCTCTCTGCCGCTGGGTTCTCACACAATCCAAAGACCAAGCAACAAGCTTTTAAACACTCGCCTCAATATTTCTTGTGCAACATTTTTCTCCGCAAAGAGGTCTTTCAAGATGACAGATAGGATTGATCCAAAGAATTTCAAATTATCGGAATCAGTTGCAAAAGAGCTCCCAGGGAAGGGGCGAGGAATGGAAGAGCCTAGGTAAGCCTCAATGCATGAAATAGTCTATCCGCGCAAAAACAAGATATAAACCAACTACTGATGGATTGATAATCCAAAAAATGTCAGACCTTTGAAATTGTCAAGCCAATTAGCAACAATCTTTTAGAATTAGCCGTTGATTAGTATATATTAAAATCGAAAATCACTAAAGCCTCGGATCAAACCGTGGTCGACTCAGGATTCTCTCACCTAAGCTTAAGCCAGAGCTCAGAGAAATCAACCACAAACTTCAGCTATCTTTGAATGAGGAATCAAAGAGGCAACAGCAACACCTTCTTTTATTTAAATGTTGACCATGTTGATCAAGTTCATTACCAAAAAGCGCTTAAGCGCAAAAACTGCGAAGGCTTTACCAGTAGCAGCCCTGCTACTTGGCCTTTCAGCCCATAGTCCATTAGCGGAGGCTGCTTCGAGAACAAAAACTGGAAAAATTAACCCTGGGACAGTCAATACTTTTATTAAGTATAGAGCTCCTAAGCAGGATGTCTCTTGCACTCTTGAGGCATCGGATGGTCAAATGGCATATTATGCTGCTGACACTGGTCCGGCTTCCTATATCAGCTCAGCAAGAAGAAACGATTTAGGAGTTGCTGTTACTGAGATTGGAAATAACCCCAGATCAGCGGGCCGATTGATTGCTTATGCCACTGCACCCGCAAATACGTGGCAAGTATCATTTGCAAAACCAACATTAGATCCCAACAATTCAGACGTACAATCTCTTAGACTAAAAGTAGGTGGAGCTGTTGTACAAAATTGGACACAAGCTGCTCTAACAACTAGAAATATGAATGTACCTCCGAATCAGCGGACCAATTTCGCAGTCGACGTAAGGTTTAGAAAAAATAATGGCTTTTTCCCGAAAAGTGTTTACAATGCGAGGGTAGATGTAGAATGCTTAGCTAAACCTTAGTCAATTCGCTCCTTGCCGCAAAATATAGCCTTAGCTAACTCAATTTGAACATCGGGAAACGAATACTGAATTCTTTCCCGATATTTTATTAGATAAAGACTTATTTAGTGCTATAGATTAATGAAAGAGCAAAGGAGCCTAATGCTATATTAGGAAAATGGATTTTCTGAAAAGAGCCAATCTAAAACCAGACATCACGGAAGTCTTTATACCTCCCAGTAAGCGAACGAATGTTTTCTGGGTTCAAGCCAAAATAGCAACGCTTTCTTTATCGACCTTTGCATTGCTCACTCCAAGCGCCCATACATTAAGCCTTTACCCTGATCAGCTAAAATCAGCATCTGAGCAGTTCAACGTGGTCAATACGTCAAGCAAAGTTAGAAAGATCACAGTGGCAGAAGATCCTGCGAGAAGAATAACCCAGAATGTTGAAACAATAGGGATTACTCAAAATAAGGAACTCAATCAGGCCAAATCTTGTACTCTAGAAACAAAAGATGGTGAGATGACTTACTACGTTGCAAAATCTGGCAACATTTCATATATAAGCTCAGCAAAAAAAGCAGAAGTAGCTCCCGATGTTGTTGTAATAGGTTTGAACTCAATCAAACCAGGTACAGTTATCGTTTCAGCGAATGCTCCTCAAGGTTCGTGGAAGGTGTCTATGGCAGAGCCAACACTATTACCTGATGTTGGTAATCAAAACCATCTTAGAGTCACAAGGGGTGATTGGGATTCGGACTGGAAAAATAATGTATCACGTGTACCCCAAGTAGCCCCCAATCAAAAGGCAAAATTCAATATCAACGTTAGGTTTAAATTGGCTGGTCTTTTCCCTGCAAATGTTTATAGATCAATGGTTCTTGTAGAGTGCTTGGCAGTTTAAGACAGCTGCAAAACCACAAAACCAAAATAATAATGAAAATTGAAAATATTCAAATGATATGACTCCAAATTTTTAGACATATTTGGGATGAAATTGAATGACCATAAATCCCCTGCTCCAGCAGAGCCCTAGGTTCTAGGGTTTAAGCGCCTTCTCACAGAACCTTCACTGAAAGAACAGATTGCTTAGTCACTCAGCAAGGGACAATAATATAATTCTTCTTCCGTCATCTTTCATGTTGAGAGTGCCTTCAACCGTTCCATCCGAGCAAAGGCTCCATACATACCTTGCCAAAAGTCTTGATCAGAACGTGGTTTAGCAGTGGGAGGAGAAGGACAGAGTCTCAATAAAAATGCTAAGACGATCAGCTTCAAAGCAGGCCTCAGTCGTCACCGAAGGGCATTGCTTTGATCGATTTTTAACTACTTTGTTCGATATACGTCGTCCTTGAGCTGCGGTGGTTCATGGCGGGAGCCTTATTCAAACTGAAGTTGCATCACTCTACTTGCAAATATCAAGTATCAGCAGGAGGCTATTAATGTTTAATTTAAACCATGAGAAATTTTTAAAGAAGCGCGGCCAGAGACTCAGTCGATTACAAATATTTCAAACATCGGAAAATTGGCGGAACCCGATCTTAATTCAAGTAAAAATAGCAATATTAACTTTATATGGCCTATCAATCATTCCCACAAGTGCCAACGCGCTGAGCCTTTCACCTCTCAATTTAGAATCAGCGTATGGACAATTACGAGTAGTCAACACTTCAGACAGACTTAGAAGGATAAAAATGACAGTCTATTCAGCGAAAATAACGAATCAAGAGAGCAGTATTATAAGACCAGCATTAAATAAAGCAAGGATGAAAAATGAAGCCGAAATAAGCCCGAGCGTAGTTAGAGTATCTGGTAATTCCGCAAGATTTGTCAATTATTCAATTAGGAATGCCAAGGAGAATTATTATTTATGCGCTGAAACGTTAGCCAGCGCACAGTACAGGCTAAGAGTTTGTGCCTTATGGTTTGGGGGCAAATAGGTTTATGAAAAAACTGCGCCCTAAGAGCACGCATAGAGCGGCCATCACCACTCTTCATCGAAAATCCCAATTCTGAATGCTAAAACCCATTATGCACGCCTCATTTTAGCCTAAAAGGTGTTGTAAGCATGTAGACTAACGCCTCAATACAATTGAGTCTTTAATTTGAATGGTGGGTGCCAAGTATTAAATGTATACTTATCTGTGTATTCAGATCAGTTCTGAGGCATTGAAATCTCAGATTTATACTATACCCTCAAAATTTACTCACAAAAAAAATGAACCTTTGTCCCTCCAAGCCATGTCCTAAAAAGAGATTATTTTTTAGACGTTGGCGCCACTCAAGAATTTTTTTGATAGCAATCGTAAGTGGTTGCCTTGGAGACACGATTTCTAGTGCCAATGCCCAAATTTTTCTAAGCCCACAAAGCACTTCCGCTACACGATCAAGCGCTACAATTGATATTGACAATACACGTTGCTCTTCTTCTGGAGGCAGTGTTCCTTCATTATCATTATCATTTGGCGCGGATCCCTACGCAGTTAATTATTTTAATGATTTTGATCCAGTAAATACCACCACTGCAAGCTCACCATTCCTAGGGATGGTCAGCATCAATATTCCCCTTAAAAGGACAAATCAGCATTTTAATTGCAATGAGCTTCATGATCTTGCTGTAAGGAGGTCAAAACTCGCAAGCTTGCGAGAGATGGTTGATGAACAAATCATTACGGAAGATCAATACACTACAGCAGTGCAAAATCTCTACAAAAATCTACTCTATGGCGACGGTGATTCAGCAGATTCAGACAGTCGTATTGAGCAAGCAACCGAGGAATTAAAAATCGAAAGAGATAATGCTCTTAAGATCAACTAATTTGTATCCACAAGCGCATAGAACACTTGTTGTTTTTAAATAGCTCCAAAGCAATAAATACATGCACTTTGAAAAATAACCTTTTAAATTATTACAATTTAGCAAAAGTCCTTGTTTGGGCTGTCTGCTAATTGCCCCTCCCACAAAAACTTCACAGGCATGCCCTTTTTAATAAATCAGATAAAGAAGAAATTACCATCAAAGCCTTAATTAACCGCAGAGGCTTTTGCCACTTCGCGCAAGAACTGGTTTAGAAAATTTTTATTCCGCTCAGTAAGCAGATTCCGCATAAAACTAACAACAGCCGCGCATTGATTTTCGCAATCATAGAGTACAAATGCTATCAACACTGCAATGTTTTCGTGCTCTTTTTCCTCAAAAAACCATCAAAACATAGTATCAATTGATCAAAACACAATTGCCAATCGACACTCTGTTGGCAAACAAATTCCCTGCTTATTGAACAATCTTATGCAGCAGTAGCTTTCTGCTGGCAGCACGGCCGTAAACCAATCAATAGCAGCAACTCCATCTGAAGACATACATTAAAAGCATGAATGCGAATGAATGCTTTGATCTGATCGTGGTGGGTGCTGGCCACGCCGGCTGTGAAGCGGCCATCACTGCAGCGCGCCTTGGACTGAACACTGCCCTATTCACCCTCAATCTCGATCGGATCGCCTGGCAACCCTGTAACCCGGCCGTGGGCGGACCAGCCAAAAGCCAACTTGTCCATGAAGTGGATGCTCTCGGTGGCGTGATCGGGCGTCTGGCGGATGCCTGCGCGATCCAAAAAAGGATCCTTAACGCCAGCCGTGGCCCTGCGGTATGGGCCCTTCGCGCCCAAACCGACAAGCGTCTGTACTCCCGCCAGATGCTGCACCTGCTGCAACACACCCCGAACCTGGCCCTCCGTGAAGCCATGGTGACCGGCCTTGAGGTGACTGGAAATCCAGAGGACAATGGGAGTGCTGAAATCCAAGGCATCCGCACCTATTTCGGTAGCGTCTACAGCGCCAGAGCGGTGATCCTCACTGCTGGCACCTTTCTTGGCGGTCGGATCTGGGTGGGGCATCAATCCATGGCCGCAGGGCGAGCAGGCGAACAAGCCGCTGAAGGCTTAACCGATGCCTTAAAGCAACTGGGATTTCAAACCAACAGGCTGAAAACCGGCACCCCTGCTCGTGTGGATCGTCGCAGCATTGCTCTCGATCAACTTGAAGCACAACCCAGTGATGCTGCCGATCGCTTCTTTTCCTTTGACCCAGCGGCCTGGGCCAGCGGCGAGCAGATGAGCTGCCACATCACCCGGACCACAGCCGCCACCCATGAGCTGATCCGTGACAACCTCCACCTCACCGCCATCTACGGCGGTGTGATCAACAGCAAAGGGCCGCGCTACTGCCCATCAATCGAAGACAAGATCGTGCGCTTTGCCGATAAAGAATCTCATCAAATCTTTCTGGAGCCAGAAGGGCGAGACACCCCCGAGATTTACGTGCAAGGTTTTTCAACCGGCCTGCCCGAAACCATTCAGCTTCAGTTGCTACGCACCCTTCCAGGGTTGGAACACTGCGTGATGCTGAGACCAGCCTATTCCGTTGACTACGACTACCTCCCAGCCACCCAGCTGAAACCTTCGTTGGAAACCAAAAGGGTGCGGGGTCTCTTCAGCGCTGGTCAACTCAATGGCACCACTGGGTATGAGGAAGCCGCGGCCCAGGGCCTTGTCGCTGGCCTCAACGCCGCCCGCTTGATTGCAGGCCAGGACCCAGTGCATTTCTCTCGGGAGAGCAGCTACATGGGCACGATGATCGACGATCTGGTAAGCCAGGATCTGCGTGAGCCTTACCGGGTGCTGACCAGCCGCAGTGAATACCGCCTGGTCTTACGTGGTGACAACGCCGACAGGCGCCTCACCCCTCTCGGGCGCGAGCTTGGACTCATCGACGATCGCCGTTGGCACTTGTTCAACGACAAACTCAAGGCCATGGAGATCGAGAAACAGCGTCTAGAAACGGTTCGGCTTAAGGTCAGCGATCCAGTCGCACCAGCCATCGAGCGTGAAACTGGAGCGCCGATTAAAGGATCGATCACCCTCGCCGATCTCCTGCGACGACCCGGCGTACACACTGCTGATCTTGTGCGTCATGGCCTAGCCAATGCAGAGCTAGCTCTGCCGGTCAGAGAGGGTGCCGAAATCGACATCAAATACAGCGGCTACCTCCAGCGCCAGCAACAACAGATTGATCAGGTCAAACGCCAGAGTCTGCGCAAATTGCCCTCCAATCTTGATTACGCCAGCATCGGCACCTTGTCGCGGGAGGCTCGCGAAAAGCTTGCGTCTATTCAACCAACCACGCTGGGTCAGGCCACACACATTCCAGGTGTGAGCCAGGCGGATCTCACCGCCCTACTGGTTTGGTTAGAGCTGCAACAACGCCGCTCCAAAGTGAGGGAAGACCTCGCCAGCGCCACCAACTCTCGATAGCGTTAACCCAATGAAAAGATTGCAGTGCCATCTCGCATTCCCACCTCGACGGCGTACTGGAATCTTCGGGCTGAACAGGTATTGGATCGGGTTTTCCACGAGGCTGAGCCCTCACTGAAAGCTGTCGAGATCCATGTCGATCCGGTCCCAGATCCAGTGGTGAATTCCCTCCCTTCAACACACAACAGCACACCGGCCTGGCAGCAGCTCACCCTGATCGGGATCAGCCTCGGTGCCGTGTTGTCCAGTGCCTGGATTGCGCGCAACTGGCATCTCACCCAGCAAACCCTCCACCATGAGCGCCACCTGGCCTTGATGGAAAAGCTCAAAACCCGCACCATCCCTTCCCCACAACCGCCTCCCCCAGAGGAGGTCAAAACACTGCCCAGCCTTGTACCGCTCACACTTCCGCTGAGTACGGCCATGGCCCCAGCAACCCATCCGTCTTCATCCCCTCATGCGTTAGCCAGTGATTCGTCATCCACTGATTCGTCAGTGGACGCAGCTTCTGCTGACAAAGCGCCAAAGCCAGCGAACCATCCTCTGCTGGTCGGTGTGGTCCAGGCGGAAGGAGGTGGATCTGCGATCTTCCAGGTGGATAATCAATCCCTGTCTGCCAGCCCTGGTGACAGCATCGGCAACTCGGGCTGGTCCTTGCTGAGCATCTCCAGCACTGGTGCAGTCATTGAACGCAACGGTCAACGCCACTCCCTAGCGGTTGGAGGTGCCTTCTGACATCGTCATCAGGGCTGCTGCCCTCTCCCACCTGCCTATGGGAAGCACCTGCGGGAACAGTTGTAGACGGAGACGATCCCGGACAACTTCCTGGACCCTGGCGATTGATGCTTCTGGGAGATGGCAGTCCGACCCGTCACTTGCGCCTTCTCACAGGTCATCCAGTGGCCGTGCAATTACTAGCCATGGCAGCTGAACCTGAAGAGCAAGCTCTCAAAGGCTGCCCTCGAGAGGTGAGAGAACTCACGCGTCCACTCTTACGCCGCCAGGTTTGGTTGAGCTGCGGCGGTAAAACCTTGGCATGGGCAGAAAGTTGGTGGAACCAAGACGACGTCAATCAGCACCTTCATGACAGGAACTTACCGATCTGGCTCAGTCTCACCCAAGGGCGCTCCGAGCTCTTCCGCGAGGTTGATGGATTAGCCCTGGTGAATGAGCCCTGGCTTGAGAAACGGTTTGGTTACTTGGGCCCATTTTGGAGCCGCCACTACCGTTTTTTCCGCCAAAAACGCGAACTCACAGTGATCCGCGAAGTCTTCAGCCCAGCCTTGGAACAATGGCTAGGGGCCACCCCACGCGAACCCCTTCACCTTTCGAGATGAAGAAAATCAGAGTTTTGGTCAAGTTCATGCTTGACAACTTGCGGTAAGTCGTGCATTAGAGATCATGCCGCTAGTTGCGACAGTTTCATGACGACGTCTCAGTGGCTCACTCTGTCCGACCTTGGACGCAGATTCGGCATTTCGACAGGGCATTGCGGCCGTGCTCTTGACAAACAGGGTTGGCGAGACCGCAGAGGACTTCCAACGGAAGCAGCCATTGTGGCGGGTGCCGCCCAACAGCAAACCGCTCATCACCTCAGCCCAGCCAGCCGATGGAACGTTGAAGTTTGCGCCTCCGTCCTTTCAAACCAGGGGTATCGCCCACTTAGTCGCAGCGAGCACGTCTCCCAGTGGGTTTCCCTGCTGGAAGCCATGGAACAAGGCTCCGACTCAATCTCCACGAGCGCCGATCAGATGGCAGAAGAGCTGCCAACTGATCTCGTTGAAGACGTGAACCATCAGCTCATGAATCGGGGCTGTCGCTTCCAGGTGTCACGTCTGGAAAAGACCAAGTGCGGCTGATCAGCCCAACCTGAGTGCTTCAGCCTGACGTCGTGCCTTGTCGAGCTGCTCTTTCAGCAGATCTTCATCGGTATGACTCAGGTTGGTGTGGATCAAACGGGCATGAGGCGCATGGCGACGCAATCGTTCGATCACACGATCGGGCGTGGCTTCCCTCACCAATAAGGCCAATGCAGCGCTTCCTTCAGGCAGGGTTTCCGCAAGCTCCTTCAAAAAGTTGTCATTGATGCCCATGTCGCTAAGGGATCCCGAGGCAGCGCCAGCGCCAGCTCCCACAGCAAGACCTAACAAAGGATTGGCAAACACCAAACCGATCAACAGCCCCCAGAAGCTTCCTCCCATAGCTCCAGCCGCCGTCATGTTGATTGCCTGACGTAAATGAACATGGCCATCAACTCCATGTTCAAGAACCACTGCATCCTCAAGTGCAATCAAATGCTCCTGCTGAATGGTGACCAACTCGCGTCGAACCTCCTCTGCTTCTTGAGCCTTAGGGAAGCCCACAACAACCAGATTGCTCATAATAAAAACCTTGTAGTCGGATGCTGACCTCTTCTCAAAGGGTAGAGAGAATTGCACGCATTGCTTAGCCCCTTCGCCTGCTGGAGCGAGGCAACTGACGCCGGACTGGGTTTCTCATTGCAGCTGAGGGTTCAGGACTTGACGCAGACACAGGTGGTGTTGCCGAACGGGACCAACGCTCCACTCTGAAGCTGTCATCGTCGGGCCAGCTTTCATCCTCGAGCATGGGCGACTCTGGAGCCGACACAACGGCCTGACGGCGAGAGATGGCATCAAGAGGACGCTTGCGATTCGACTCAACATGAGACTCGCGCTGCGTTGAGGCCTCAACTGGGTCTCGCCAGTCTTCTTCTTCATCCATCAGCCAATCGATCTTGTCACCAACCCAGCGACCAACTTTTTCTAAATCCATGACAGGACGCGCTCCGCTCGCATTCCGTCGACCCGGCCTCGTACCAGCCACACCATCGACCAGATGGCGACCTGTTTCGATCCACTGATCCAATCGCCGATCGCTGTGATCGTGACTGCGCTGCCTCGGCTGAAAACGTCCGTCCATGATCTGACCTTAACGACGTCGATGCTGCAGCCGACGCTCTCGTTGCCAACCAATTAAGGCGATTGACACCCCGCCGGCCTCTAACACCCAAAGAAACAAATCCATCTCAATCATGAGCGGGGGCAGGTTGATAGTCGAGCAAGCAACTGACATGCCAGTGACCGTCATGATGCCGATCACAACACAACCTGCAAGCCGCCTGCCTTACCCGGCGCCGATAAGGCGAACGACGCCCACAGTTTGGGCAGACGGCGATCCAGCGAGGTGGCCTCTGAGGAACAGGGAAGCGATGCCGAATGCTCACCTTGAATCTGGTTTGTGCTGCATTGATCGCTTCCATCTGCGCTCGAAAGCAGGGGCCATGACTTTCGCGTTGACGCAACACCAGATCAATCCAGGCATGAATCATTTCATGGCAAAGGGTGCTTTCGGTGGCGCTGCGAGGCAATGGATCCAGCAATGGCCTTGACAGCACAATCTCCCGTCCAAGAGGAGGCGCAACCGCAGGACCACGGCGATACATTCCTGCGGTCGTTCGCATCCGTCCATCACTCCAGCGCACGGCAACCAAAGGCCCATTGCCCTGTACAAGGCTGCCATCAAAGTGTTCTCGATTAAGCCTGTGAAACAAAGGCAACAGCGGCTCGAGTGGCATGAGGACTAAAAAAGAACCCAAACAGGACGAAAGTCGGCTCAGTCTGCCTCGGGCCTGCATGCTGTCAGTCAGAATCCGTACTCATTCGGATGCAACCGATGGAACTTGGTCTGGTTCGAGAAATCGGAAGCAAGGCTTTGTTAGCCGGGGGTGGAGCATTGCTGCTCTACTGGACCATTACGGCGGTGAAGCTGGTGCTCAGCGCCCGTGGCATTAATCCCTTGATCAAGCAGTTCTTCACGCAAGTGGCAGCTGGCCGAATCGATGCCGCCTATTTGCTCACCACCAAAAACTACCGCCAGCATGTGAATCGCCAACAATTTATTCGCTACTTAGCAGCCCTGAAATTAAATCGTTTCCGCAATCTGAAATCAGGCCGTCCGCGGCTGCAGGAGGGCAACATCATCCTGACTGTGAAGTTGATTGCAGAAGACAAGGAAGAGATGCCTTTGGATTTCACCTTCATCAAGATGGATGATTCCTGGAGAATCGAACGCATCGTCGCAGTGAACAACTGAGAAACAGTCGGTGAGCAGTGTTCTGCCGATGAAATCTAATTCCGACGCAGCGCGTGCAGAAGAGCTTCGACACCTGCTGAATCGAGCGGCACATGCGTACTACGTGCTTGATTCTCCCGAGATGGAGGATCCCATCTATGACCAGCTTTACAGGGAGCTTCTGGATCTAGAACTCCAAAATCCATCACTTGTCACAACGGATAGCCCCACCCAACGCGTGGGTGGACGCCCAGCGGAAGGATTCCGCAGCGTGCGCCACAGGATCCCCCTGTTCAGTCTCGACAACGCTTTCAATCGTGAAGACCTCCACAGCTGGTACGGAAGACTGCTGAAGGTCCTCGACCGCGAACCCTCCATCGGATCCCCTGCGCCAGCCCTGGCCATGGTGGGAGAACTCAAGATTGACGGCAACGCTTTAGCCCTGAGTTACGAGGATGGATTACTCGTACGAGCCACAACCCGTGGTGACGGAGAACAGGGAGAGGAGATCACAGCCAACGTGCGCACCATTGCCTCGATTCCCTTGCGACTGCACCTTGAGCCAGCACCCGCCTGGGTGGAAGTTCGAGGAGAGGCATTCATCCCCGATGCCACCTTCGTGGCCATCAACACCGAACGAGAAAGCCGCGACGAGCCTCTGTTCGCCAATCCCCGCAACGCCTGTGCAGGGACCCTGCGCCAACTTGATCCGGTGGTGGTGGCCTCTAGACATCTGGACTTCTTCGCCTACACGCTTCATCTTCCAGACGATTGGCAAGGGAGCAGACCTCTCCAACAATGGGATGCCCTGCAATGGCTGGCGGATGCAGGATTCAAAGTGAATCCGAATGCCGGTTTGTTGCCGGACCTGCAGGCCGTGGAACACTTCTTCGACCAGTGGGACCTTGATCGACGGCAGCTCAACTACGCCACCGACGGCGTCGTCGTGAAGCTCAATGATTTCCTGCTGCAGGATGCTGCTGGCTTCACCCAGAAAGCACCTCGCTGGGCGATTGCTCTCAAGTACCCAGCGGAGGAAGCTCCCACCAAGATCTTGAGGATCAGCTCCCAGGTGGGACGCACGGGAGTGATCACCCCAGTGGCGGAGTTCGAACCCGTCAGTTTGGCCGGTACCAGCGTCAGCAGAGCCACCCTTCACAACGCAGACAGACTGGCAGAACTGGATCTACACAGTGGCGACACGATTGTGGTGCGCAAAGCCGGGGAGATCATTCCCGAAGTGGTTCGGGTGTTGCCGGATCTCAGGCCCAAGGCGGCCAAACGTTTAAAACTGCCCCACATCTGCCCCGAATGCAGATCTGAACTGGTGCGCGAGCAAGGGGAAGCGGCCACCCGATGCATCAACAGCAGCTGTCCGGCGATCCTGCGCGGCGCCCTGCGCCACTGGGTAAGCAAAGCTGCTCTTGATGTTGACGGCCTCGGCAGCAAGTTGATCGAACAACTCGTCGACCGCGGACTGGTTCAGTCCATTGCTGATCTCTATCGGCTCGATGCCGCCTTGCTTGGAAGCCTGGAGCGGATGGGCCGCAAAAGCGCGGAAAACCTCATTCAGGCCTTGGACTCCTCGCGCGAGCAGGGATGGGCCCGCCAGCTGTACGGTCTCGGTATCCACCATGTGGGTGAAGTGAATGCCAAGGCCCTGGCAACGAGCTTCCCCAATGCCAACGCCCTCCAAACCGCTGCCAGCTCAGCACCAAACAGCATCACAGCGGTGTATGGAGTCGGGACAGAAATTGGCCAGAGCCTGGCGCAATGGTTTGCCAACTCAGCCAATCTCCAGCTGCTGGATGACTTGCAAGAGCTGGGCTTCAGCCTGGCACTCAATGAAGAGGAACAAGCCCGAGCCACTGCTGCTGCTAGCAACAATCATCTCGATGGCTCAACCTTTGTGCTGACCGGCACTCTTCCAACACTCAGCCGCTCTCAAGCTAAAGAACAAATCGAAGCATTCGGAGGAAAAGTGTCTGGTTCTGTGAGTAAAAAAACCACCTATCTCGTGGCAGGAGAAGAAGCTGGTAGCAAACTGACCAAGGCACAAGCCCTCGGGATCACAATCCTCGATGAAGATGCTCTTCAAAACTTGCTGAGAGCAACCTCTTAGATCCCCAGACAAACATGCCAACTCCTTTGCAGAATCTCCTGGGGCAGACTCTATGGAGAATGCCATCTGCAAGACCATCTGAATCGAGAGATGCCATCTCCCGAGCATGGCCTGATCATCATCTCTCACTGGAAAAATCGAACGACAACCTTGAGGCAAGAAACTTGAAAACGAACGTCACCTCCATCCCAGCCTTCCAAATCGAATCCCCCTAAGGCCATCAGTGATGACTTCACCTCAAGCCTTTCGCTGGATCAAAACAGAATGCGGGCGCGCAAAATATCTCGATCTTGCTGCAAAATCAGGATTTGCCGCGAAGCTCCGCCTTTATTGGTTTGTACTAATCGCAGCCCTTCGAGATGCAAACGTACCCAATCCGGACTAGCTCCATCACCAATGACTGCCCTATCCAATTCAGCTCCAAACCGAACGAAAATCCAATAATCCACTAAAGACGAAATTCACATCACCCAACGTCCCCTGCTTAAGTCAATCAACAACAGCAAATATCACGCCAGAAAGTGATCATCCAATCAAGTTGAAGCCCATAAGAACTTGCCCCTGCCAACCCTCAACAAAACAACCAAATCCATCATCTAAAACAAACCATCAAGATTGCATCTTCGTGTCGGCCAGGGCGCGCTGCGCTGCTCGCCCCACCAACCAAACCACAGCAATTGTGGCCAACACACCCACCACACGCAGGATCCAAGCTTCTGCGGACGCCTTTCCGGCAAGCACTTCACCAAAGCGCGCCGCATCACCGGCCAAGGCGCCTAAAGCACAAAACAGAACTGTGCCTGGAAGAATGCCAATGAGGCCAATGCTGTAATCACGCAAGCTCACCTCGCTGAGGCCATAGGCCAAATTCAATAAGGAGAACGGGAACGCTGGAGAGAGGCGAGTCAGCAGCACAAGTTTGAGACCTTCTCGACTCACAGCCTGCTCAACAGCTTGCAGCTTCGGGAATTGGGTCAACCGTTGACTCGTCCAGCCCCGCAACCAGAATCGCCCCAGCAGGAAAGCCGCCTCGGCTCCAAGAGAAGCGCCTACAAACACAACCATGGTGCCCAACCAGGTGCCATAGAGCGCTCCGGCAAGCATCGACGCCCAAACCCCGGGGAGGAGCAACGTCACCCAAATGGCATAAAGCGGAATGAACACCACACCGCCCAATGGCGAGCGAAGCCAAACCGTCAGTGGCTCGAACCAGGACAGCCCCTCAATCATTGTTCAACAGCAACCCAAGCGGAATTCCATGGTGACTGTTTTGAGATCCGTGAGGGACATGACGCATTTCAGGCTGAATAATGCAGGAGATTGCTTGTCCAAGCGTCGTACCGATGCCTTCCTTCCGCAGTCCTATCGAGGGCCATCGCATAGCAGCCGTTCTGAGCGCTTTTTTGCTGAGTGGATGTGCCTTGATCGAAGGCGATGGGCCAACAACCATGTTGCGAGTGGTTCAAAGCAGCTATGAAAACGACGACAACTCCTCAAATCGCTTCCAGGCCGCTGAAACCATTCAAGACTTCAAAGAACAACTGAATCAGTTGCTGCCTGACCTCAAGCTGCATTTTTCAACCATCCCGTCCAAATCGCTAATAGCGGACCTAAGAGCTCAGACACAGAGCGGACTCGGCCCAGATCTGGTGGTCACAGACAGCAGTGAGGCCCTTCGACTGCTCGCCCATGGACTCACCGAACCAATACCTCAAACTCAAGAGAGCTCAGAACTTATCTTTCCATCAGCTTTGAAACGAGTCACCGCAAACGATGGCTCCCTTGCTGGGCAACCCATTGGCCAGTACAGACAACTGGCCTGCTACGACAAGCGTCAAATCAAGGATCCTCCTGAAACCCTGGCGGCTCTTTCGGCAGCCAGCCAAAAGGGCAAAAAATTTGGAATAGCTACCAAAATATTTGATCTGTACTGGAGCGTTGGCAGTTTCAGAGCAGGAGAGGCCTTAGCCGCCACCCTTGAAGGCAAAAAACCCACAGCCGCTGCCAGCCAACGTCTTACAAATTGGCTGCGATGGCTCAAGGACTTCAGCTATCAGCAAAATATTCTTTTTTATCGGAATCAGGCAGGCCTTAGGCAGGGGTTAGTTGAAGGGGATCTGGACTGGATCAGTTGTTGGAGCTCTCAAATACCTCAACTCACACAAGCACTTAAAACCAATCTTGGCATCTATCATCTGCCCGATGGCGCCTCCGGCAAATCCACTCCAATTACGCGACTACAAGTCTGGTCATTAGGAAAAAATTCAAGCAAAAACCAACGAGAACAAAGCTTGAGATTATTGAATTTCATGGTGCAGCCATGGGCCCAGAAAACTTATTCCCTCAGATACAGAACCTTATACCCAGTGAATCCTTCAGCAGCGCAAATCGTAAACAGAAAACTGCCAGGATCGATAGACAGAATCAGTGAATCTGAGCTTCAACGTGTTGCCCGTGGAGACGCCATTGTTGCAGCGATCGATCAATATCCTGACCGCATAGAAGCTCTCCAATCAACACTTAGCAAAGTGATCTTCGGTGGTTTATCACCAAAGGAAGCGACCCTTGAAATCCAAACCAAACTAAAAGAAAAGTAATGACTTTAAACCACCCTATTTTCCTCACCGTGGTCCCAGGAGCAGTTTTCAATGAGCTGCTCAGTTGGGTTGCTTATCTCAACCGAATCACAGTGCTGGTCCAATTGCTGATCGTAGCCATTGTCATGGTTGCAGAACAGCAAGGTGCGCTGCGTCGTCGAGCGCAGTACCGGTTCATACCCGAATACATCCGGGTATTAATTGGCCCTCTCATCCTGCTGATCCTCACAGGCGCTTTCGCTTTAGCGGGCTTACCTTGGGGGCTTTTGCGCTACTTCGGCTTACTATGGCTCGGTTGGATGTTATTCACGCCCCTAAAAACACTTCTCCTTAGAATCAACCAAAAATTCCCAGTTGAAGAGCTAGAAAGCACTTTTCTGAGACCAGTTTATGTAATTTTCTCAATCATAACCTTTGTAAGACTCATGGGAAGCTCGGACACACTGTCCAAACTTCCAATCGCAAATTTGTTTGGAGTAGAACTCACCCTCGGAAGAATCTACTTTGCAATTATCGCGGTTTATGTGATTATTACAATGGCTTCAAGGCCTGCAACATTTCTAGCCTGGCTGAGCGGGATTCTACTTGGAGTTCGGCCTCGCAACAGGAGAGGCCTTGAGTTGTTATTTCGATATAGCGTGATCAGCATTGGCATCATTTCGGTTGCCTATTACATTGGGATTAATGGCACAGCATTTATTGCAATCGCCGGCGGTCTCTCCGTAGGAATTGGTTTCGGAGTCAAGGAAATCATCTCCAACTTTATTAGCAGCATCTGGCTGTTATTTGAGGGTTCAGTTCGGCCAGGGGAAATCTTAATGATCAATGGTGACCCCTGCACAGTTCGAAACCTAGGGCTCAGAGCCACCCAACTCAGGAGAGGACGTGACGGGGCCGAGCTATTAATTCCCAATCAAACCTTCTTCACACAGGAAGCAACATCCTTCACTCAAACCGAAACATCAAGACGCGATAGTGTGTTTGTTGGTGCCGCCTACGACCACGACCCGGATCTTATTATTTCGATATTAGAGGACATTGCCAAAGCACACAAGAAGGTTCTCGAGTATCCAAATGTCAAAGCATTCGTAATCGATTTCGCCGACTCCTCGATCAATTACAAAGTGTCATTTTGGGTCGCCAATCCCCTTGATGCATTTGATGTTTCTAGTGACATACGCAGAACTATTTGGAAGCAATTCGAACAGAAAGGAATCACCATTCCTTTCCCGCAACGTCAGGTGTACCCCATGGAATGGCCGCCAAGCCTTCAGCAAAGTCTGCAGTCAACTGGAGGCAGAGGTGTAGTGCCGCAAAGCGAAGAACCAGAAGCTCCTAGCAGCAGCAAAGAAAACAGTTCCGAGGCCAAGCCCTAAGACCAGCATGGGTGTGCTGGCACGACCAAGTACAACTTCAGCAGGAACCGTGGTGAGGAATGCAACGGGAATCACCAAAGTGAATAGCCATCGCAGTGGGGCTGGATAAGCCTGTACTGGATAGCGACCTGAAGCCAATACAGCCCGCAGCACCTCAGTGGCATTCCCCGTTTTGACAAACCAGATGCTTGTAGCCGCGATAAGAAACCACAGTGAATAAAGAATCAAACCACCGGCCAGGAGCATCACCAAAACCACGGCGATCAGCACGGGAGAAACAGGAGCACCGACCTGATGGCCACCCCAAGCCACCAACAACAAGCCGAGGCCTATCTCTGGCAATCCTGCCGGTGCGATGGTGCGCAAGGACAACCAAAACTGGCTGTCGATCGGCTTCAACAAGACAAAATCAAGAGTTCCCTCCAGCACATGGGTCACGATCGAAGACAAGTTGGGGCGTAAAAAAGTGCTGGCCATGCCATCCAGGACCGTATAAAAACCCTGGACAACTAAAGCTTCATTCCAGCTCCAGCCACCCAACCCACGGCCGGGCCCAAAAAACAATGACAGTGTGAATAAGCTGCCCAGCAAACTCAATCCAACGGCTAGCAACTCAATCAAAACGTTGAGCTGATATTCCAGCTGAGTGGCCATGGCTGTTCCCCAAAACCGCCTGAGGCTTTTGAAATACCTGCCCATTCAGGCCCCCATCGCGCTGTAACGCCTCACTCCAGCGCGCCAGAGCAACAGGACGAGCGGCAGGAGCAGCACAATCCAGGCAATCTGAATGGCAAAACCAGACAGCAAATTGACAGGTTGTTCAGCCAGCACACGTGCTGGAAAATCAATCAAATAAGGAAAAGGAGTCCATTGAGCCAACGTGCGCATCAAGGGCGGAAAAGCCGTGAGAGGAGCAAGTAACCCAGATAAAAACAGGAAAGGAAGAAATAACAATCGTTCCAGTGCACTGGCTTTCTCGTTCCAAAAGCAAAGAGAGGCAATCAGACTTTGCAAAAGAAAAGCGATCGAAAAAGCCAGCCAGGTGGCCAGCCAGGCCAGCAAAAAACGGCCGAAGGAAGGAAGCCAGAATGCTTCTGGCTGAATCAGAAAAAAAATCGCGGTGATGCCCCCTGCAAAAGGAAGACGGGTGAGCTGCTCTCCGAGATGGCTCGCTACATAACGCCAGAGCGGATGGAGTGGCTGAAGCAGATAAGGAGACAATCTGCCAGTCAAAGCATCCTCTTCAAAGGCATACACCATCCAGACCACAGAGAACTGGCGAACCAAAAAAGCACTCAAGAAATAACGATCGAGGCCCACCCCGTCCATCCCCAGAGCGTGACGAGCATCACTGCCATGCCAGAGGCTGAGCATGATGAAAGGAAGAACACCGGACAGTGCCCAAAGCGCAATTTCGGCGCGATATTCGAGCATGTGAGCGTATGCCGTTCCCAACAAAGCGCGGAGGATTTGGCGATTGAGTCCAAAAATCCGCATCAAAGACTTCCCTGACGAAACAGATCGCCGATCAGCTGATCAATAGGGGGATCATTCACCTCCAGATCACGCACCGCAAAGCGCTCTAACAGTTCTGCCACCACAGCAGTGAGCTCCTGAGGTTTCACACGCAGATTGACCTCCCGGTCGTGAAGACTGTCCAGCCTTCCCAAACCAGCAAAGGCTTGCGCCGGAGCGGGTTCATCAAGTTCAAGGCGCACATGCCGCTCTGGAGCAAGCCGACTAGCCAAACGATCGAGCGGTCCGTCATGAAACAAATGCCCCTGATGGATCAACAACACGCGTGGGCATAAAGCCGTGATATCTGCCATGTAATGGCTCGTTAGCAACACAGTCGCACCGGTTCGTCGGTTGTAGTCCGCTAGGAACTCCCGCACTTTGGCCTGCGCATTCACATCTAAACCCAAGGTGGGTTCGTCCAGAAACAACACCTCAGGTTGATGAAGCAAAGCCGCGAGCAACTCAGCTTTCATCCGTTGACCCAGCGACAATTTGCGCACTGGGCGAATGAGCTCTTCACCCAGCTCTAATAAATCTGACAACTCAGCAATGCGACGATTCGCGACTCGATCACTGATGCCGTAAACAGCGGCATTCACCCGTAACGAATCCATGGGAGGCAAATCCCAAAGCAATTGCTGCTTTTGTCCCATCACCAACGTGATCCGACGCAAGAAATCTGGATGGCGTTGTTGCGGGTGATGGCCTGCGATGACCACCCGGCCTGCACTGGGGTAAATCAACCCACACAACATTTTCAAGGTGGTGGTTTTCCCGGCGCCATTGGCACCAAGAAATCCAACCATCTCCCCAGGTGCAATGGCGAAGGAAACGTCCCGTACCGCGCACACATCGCGATAACGACGCTTCACAAAATGCTGAAGGGTGCCAGCCAGGCCAGGCTGTTTATCAGCAACCCGATAGATCTTGCTCAGCTGTTCAACCGTGATCAATGAAGGTGAAGGGTTCAGCAATCACACCAGACTCTGAGAGAAGAGTAGAAGCTGCAAACCTCTAGGAGCAGAATCTCAAGTTGATTCCAGTCAAGATGGAAACCGCACAAATCCACTCAAGGATTGCAAACTGTGCGACATGATGGCGAACAGAGGTTGCAGCAGAACAATCAAAGAGAACAACAACTTAAGTATCTTTGCTCTCTTGGCGATTCCCAATTGCACCGCAGGACAAACAGAATAAAACCATAGCCTTTATTCAAGTATTTAAGATAGAGCGGCCAAGATGTATCAATCACGACTCAAATAACGCAGAAAAGATTAATCTTTTCCCAAGATTGACATCAAGAGTACTGCACAATTTAGACTCCTAACAATCAAACTACTGAAGCCCCAGTCGATCAAGATGACAAGCCAACTCATCCAGGAAAATCTTCTCAGGTTTATTCACGAACAAACTGGGAGGAGTGTTATCTACGAGCAGGAGCCCACACCCTTATTAGGCGGAATCGATGCGATGACTTACAAATTTAAACTGAGAGGTATGGAGCCGATGGTCCTCCGCCTCCTTGGAAGCGACAGAAGTGCGGAGGAAGTCAAACGGTTCCGAATTCATAGCCAAGTTCTCATTGGCGCAAACATCAAAGCTCCAAAGGTGTACTGGGTCGGCGAGGACAAATCAGTATTGGGAGGGGTTTTTCTAATTATGGAATTCTTCCCCGATCCACTTTTAGCAGAACAGCCAAAGAAATTGCAGCTCAAAATCCTTGGGGAATCCCATGCACAGATGCATAATCTCTCAACGGCACAAATCACCAACGAATTAAAAAAAGAAGGGTTAAATGAAAAGGATTTCATGGCCCCCATATTTATACCCCTTATTCTAGACTCAGCTCAGAGAGATCATCCTTGGCTAAGCAATATATTCAATTGGCTACAAAACAACCTGCCAATCACTTCAGCCCATGCATCAATCAATCACGGCGACTATCATCCCAAAAACATTATGTACGCTTCGGAGGATATTACCGGCATCATTGACTGGAATTTTTTTATAGGTGATCCAGCATTTGATGTCGGGCACACAATCACGCTCATCATGGACATTGTACCCAATATTAGTGATGACTATACCCATGAAATAGCCTCTCAAAACAACGAGCAGTATCGAGACGCGTATCAATCAATCAGATCAATTGATGAGAAAGCCGTTAATGCTTGCAGGGTCTCCCAATGCACGGGATATCTTCTACATTGCCTCTCAGGGAAGGACGATATCATTGCTACATCTCCTAGAATGCGCAGTAGCCTCACACAGACAATCGAAAACATCACTAACTTGGAAATAGCATTTCCTGACCAGTAAAAAGCAAAATCGCCATACAACAGAACTGCACACTCATGCGATAAACTGAATTTCCGTCCAAAACGATAAGCATCATCAAATTCGACTAGCCAATGCTGCAAAAATCCCTGGCATGCCAACAAGAACTGGATTAATCAACACCATCACAATCGCAACAATGATGTTGCCGATGCTACTTTCCAGTTGCTCATCAGCGAACAAGCCAGCGCATACCCTCTATATCGCCTATTCCATTCCAGACAACGAATTCACACAGTCTTCAAAAGAACGTATAGAAAAGCAAATAAGCCTTAGAACTCAGCTATTTCTCAGAACAAAACCCAATACGCGTGTGGTCACAGTTGCCTACAAAGACAGTCAATTACAGCATCAGATCAGCGAAGACAGCCAACTTAATCTTGGACCAGATTTAATACTAACTGTTGATTTCTACCTGAGGGGTCTATATCAAGACTCATTAATAAGTGCTTTTCCCAACAGTACTTTATGGGAGCAACAATACAGCGATATCATCAAAAGCCTCTCCACCGTCGACAAAAAGCTTGCCTTCGCTCCCTATGGAATTTATCCGCAAGTGTCCTGTTACAACAACAAGACCATAAATCAGCCACCCAAAACAATCCAAGAATTAATGAAGCTTGGTGCCAGCGGCGTTCGCATTGGATTATCAACGCGCACCCATGAGATCTTCTGGACGGCTGGATCGACCGGTGCCATCCCAGAAATCAGCTCACTGGTGAACAAGAAAAATCAAAATAAACTACACCCAAAAATCAAAGAATGGATCACGTGGCTACGACAAGCGGCTTACTACCAAAACATTTTCTTTTACAGCCAGCAATCTGAACTTATCAATGAATTGGCCGCCAATAATCTTGACTGGATTAGCTGCCACTCCTCCGATATCGTGAGACTAAGAGAGGAAATGGGAGAACAGCTCAGCATTGCCACCCTTCCAAATGGAGTGCAAACAAAAGCTTTTGCTTGGCCATTTGTCCTCGGTTATGGCCTAGGCACTGATTCATCCCCAACACAACGGGAGCTCGCACTGAGTTATGTGAAAGCGAATACCAATGCTGTAGGCCAAAGGCGAGTGATGCTGCGTACAGAAGCTTACCTGCCAGCGAACAAGGCTGTTGACATTCCGAATCAAAGCTCCCAAACACTCAAAGCCAACAACGATTCCTGGAACGACCAATCACTCAGCTATCTGAAACTGTGGCCCATGGTCATTCAATACCTAGAAACAGAACAGGATCACCTGGCAGTTAATAAAACATTAACCGAACTCACCAGTGGAACTATCAGCGTTGACGATGCAGTGCAGGCCTTCACCAACTTGAGAAAAAAGACAAATAATGAATAATCTTCTCTTCGAGGTTTCATCCTGGACTGGATACATTGGTCGAGCAGCAGTTAGCTGGCAGTTGATCTTGATTGCCTGCGCACTAATCACTGATGTATTCATTCGCAACAGGCTAGAAGCAAAAAAAGCGTCACTCATCACATGCCAGGCCGCCGGTCCTCTTGCGCTACTTAGCATCAGCATTGTGCTTGGAATGGCCTCTATTCCCACGGGCATCGCAATCCGGTTTGGATTGATTTGGGCAGCATGGAACCTGCTGTTGTGGATCGAACTGAAGCTGATCCAACGCAACCCGAAGGATCAAAGAGCACGCTGGCTCAGGCGCCTGGCCCGTCCTGCGATTCTTGTTTTTGCAGTGATTTACTTCGTCGACCGACTCAGCAGTCTCTCATCCATTCGTATCATGAATGTGGGCACATTACTGGATTCCCAGCTGGCACTGGGCAAACTTTTTTACTCCTTGATCGGCCTCTATCTGATTCTGATTGCCAGCGCACCGATCGCATTCCTTATCTCATGGATATCAAAAGAAGGCCTGAAAATCAGCAATCAAAGTCGTCATGCGATTGAAATCATCGTTCGTTATTCAATCATCAGTTTTGGCCTCCTGGCTGTGGCCCTTCAAGCTGGTTTTAACGCAACAGCATTACTCACCATTTCAGCCGGTTTGTCAGTCGGTCTTGGTTTTGGCGTCAAAGAAATCTTTGCCAATTTCATCAGCGGAATCTGGTTGTTATTTGAAGGATCGATCCGACCTGGAGAGGTTCTGATGATCAAAGGCGAGCCTTGCCGAGTCAACAAATTAAAACTTCGAGCCACACTTCTATCCCGTGAACGGGATGACGCTGAACTGCTCATTCCCAATCAAACCTTTTTCACCCAAGATGCTGAATCATTCACAGCTGGCGAAAACTACAGACGAGACGAAGTGGTTGTCGGTGCTGCCTATCACCATGAACCCAAGCAGGTGATGACACTTCTCGAGCAGGTCGCCTGCCAACATCCAAGGGTCCTAGAAACTCCTGCTCCCAAGGCATTCGCAATCGATTTTGCAGAGTCGTCGATCAATTACAAACTTAAATACTCTGTCCGCAATCCCCTGGAGGCCCGCTCCGTCAGCAGTGACTTGCGTCAGGCGATCTGGACTGCGTTTAACAACCATGGGATTGGCATCCCCTTCCCACAACGCCAGGTTTATCCGATGGAGTGGCCACCCAACAGGCAATCAAGCCTGCACTCGCAGCGAAACCAACTCGATCACTCCTCCGCAAAGCAGCAGGATCTGGATTGAGTCACCCCTCTGATCAAACCAGATCCGCCAGGCGTTTGCGGGCCAGATCCGCCTGGGCCTGCTTCTCCGCCAGGTTGGCCTGGCATTCCGCCACCACCTCCGGCGGGGCCTTGTCGGCGAAGTTGGGATTGCCCAGCCTGCCAGCCAGGCCCTTGATCTCCTTCTCCGCCTTGGCGATGTCTTTCTCAAGGCGACCCTTGAGCGCATCAAGGTCCACCAGGCCTTCGATCGGCAGCAGCACCTGCAGCTCACCGCTCACACCTGCGATCGCTTTGGCAACAGGGGAGGATTCAGCCTGCTCCGGAGTCATCACCGCCACCGAATCCGCCCGAGTCAGAGCTGTGATGTCGGCCATGCCCTGAGTAAGCACAGCCGCCAACTCGCCGCGGCCGGTAACGAAACGGACCGGCACCGATTGGGATGGTTTTAAACCCGCTACAGCTCGCAAATTACGGACCACTCGGATAGCAGCGATCAACTCAGCAAAGGAAGCTTCCAATCCGTCATCCAAAGAACCCTCTTCGATCGCGGGCCAAGGCTGAAGCGCAAGAAACGTGGTGTCGCTCTTCGCTGTCACGCTGTGCCAGAGCTCCTCGGTGAGATGAGGCATCAGCGGATGCAGCATCAGGTGCATCTGGCTGATCACCTTGGCCAGCACCTGCTTGGCCACTCGCTGATCGGCGAGGGCCTCCGCCGAGGGGTTCTCACCGGGATTGAGCCGGCGCTTGCTCAGCTCCAGATACCAGTCGCAGACGTCATTCCAGGCGAACTCGTAGAGACCCTTGGCCGCTTCACCCAGGCCATAGCTGCTGTAGCGCTCAGCCGTCTCCCTGTTCACCCGGGCCAAACGGGAGAGAATCCAGCGATCCGCCAGCTGCAATGCAGCGGGGTCGGGATCCCCCAGCTGGACCGGGGTTTCGCCGCCCAGATTCATCAACGCGAAACGGGTAGCGTTCCAGAGCTTGTTGGCGAAGTTGCGGGACGCCTCCACCGTGGCGGAGGTGTCCTTCTTGCGGTCGTAGTCCAAGCGGATGTCCTGACCCGCACCGGCCACCTCCCGCACCAGGGCGAAGCGCAGGGCATCGGTGCCGTAACGGTCGATCAGCAGCAGCGGATCGATGCCGTTGCCGGCGCTCTTGCTCATCTTGCGGTTCTGCTCATCCCGCACCAGACCATGAATGTAGACGTCCTGGAAAGGCATCTCGCCGGTGAAGGCGCCGGCCATCATCGTCATCCGGGCCACCCAGAAAAAGATGATGTCAAAGCCCGTCACCAGCGTGCTGGTGGGGTACCAGCGCTGCAGGTCAGCGCTGCCTGCATCGGGCCAACCAAGGGTGGAGAAGGGCCAGAGACCGCTGGAGAACCAGGTGTCGAGCACGTCTTCGTCCTGCTCGATCTCAGCCGCCGCGCCGTACTCCGCCTTGGCTTTCTCCAGGGCTTCGGCTTCGTTGCGGGCCACCACGTAGGGCGTGGTGTCGCTGTACCTGCCACTGGTTTCGCTGACCACAAACCAGGCGGGGATGCGATGGCCCCACCAGAGCTGGCGGCTGATGCACCAGTCGCGGATATCGGTGAGCCAGTCGCGGTAGACCTTCTCCCAGCGCTCCGGGATGAAAAGGGGATCCTTGTTATCAAGCGCTTCGCGGCAGCGGGCCGCCAGGGGCTCGGTTTTCACAAACCACTGGGTGGACAGCAGGGGCTCCACCGGCACTTTGCCGCGGTCGGAATAGGGAACGCTGTGGCGGTAATCCTCCACCTTCACCAGCAGCCCCAGCTCCTCCAGGCCTGCCACCACCGCCTTGCGGGCCTCAAAGCGATCCAACCCCTCGAACTGGCCGGCCTCATGGTTCATCGTGCCGTTCTTGCGCATCACCGTGATCTGGGGCAGACCGTGGCGCTGGCCGATGGCGAAATCATTGGGGTCGTGGGCCGGCGTCACCTTGACGCAGCCGGTGCCGAAATCCTTGTCCACATGGTCGTCGGCCACGATCGGAATCTCCCGCCCCACGAACGGCAGCGTGAGGGTCTGGCCCACCAGATGGGCATAGCGCTCGTCGGTGGGATTCACCGCCACCGCCGTGTCGCCCAGCATCGTTTCGGGCCGGGTGGTGGCCACCTCCAGATGACCTTCGCCGCTGCTGAGGGGATAACGGAAATGCCAGAGATGGCCGTCCACCTCCTTCATCTCCACCTCCAGATCGCTCACCGCCGAGCCCGAGGCAGGGCACCAGTTCACCAGGTATTCGCCGCGATAGATCAGCCCCTGCTCATGCAGCCGCACGAAGGCTTCCTTCACCGCCTCACTCAGGCCTTCATCCAGGGTGAAGCGCTGACGCTTCCAATCCACGGAATAACCCAAGCGCCGCAGCTGGTCCACGATGCGCCCACCGCTCTCGGCCTTCCACTGCCAGGCCCGCTCCAGAAAGGCATCGCGGCCGAGGTCATGGCGGGTCTTGCCCTCTTCCTTGAGCTGTTTCTCCAGGATCGTCTGCACCGCGATCGAGGCGTGGTCCGTCCCCGGCAGGCAGAGCACGTTTTTTCCCGCCAGGCGCTGGTAGCGCACGATCGTGTCGATCAGGGCCGTGTTGAAGGCATGGCCCATGTGCAGGCTGCCGGTCACGTTCGGCGGCGGGATCACCACCGAGAACGGTTCACCGGGAGCCTTCGGGTCGGGATGAAAGGCCCCCTGGTCCTCCCAGACCTGCTGCCAGCGGGCCTCCGTGCCAACCGGGTCATAGGTCTTGGCCAGTTCGGGCACGGGAGGAACACAGACGCAGGACATATGGTCTCAAAAGACGCCCTGGGGCCGCCCAAACGCGATGATCAAACAGCATCAATGCCATTGATCCATGGACCTGCCCTCCAACGATCTGAGCGCTGCGATCCAACAGATGCTTGAAGCCGTTGATCGGAACGATGACCTCAGAAGAGGATTGAGGATGGCGACAACAGCAGCAGCCGTGAGCGAAGTCGCAGCCCAGGCAGGGGTTCGCATCGAGCCTGCTGCGCTGGTGAAGCACTATGCACAGCGGCTATGCGATGCGGCCGATACAACCGCAGTTCACAACTTTGATCTGTGCAGTTGGGACACCGGGGAATTGCTTTGGGCGATGAAGCATTGGCAGCCATAAAGAACACAAACCATCGCAGCAAAAACAACAACACCCTTCAATCAGCAAGCAACAATCCCCCCTCAGGCGTAGCCAAACATCCCAAAATCCTTGCAAACCAATATCAAGGACAGCTTCTCACTCTTCCTTTCTATCGAAACACTTATCGCCCCTATCAAAAGAACAATAGCTCCTAAATATTGAGCATTAATCACCATTATTTGCGCATTCAACCATGGACAAGAAAGTTCAGAGCCAGAGTTTTCGTGTCAAGCTGATGAGGCTTGATCTGCCCCCTGAGCCAGTCGATGGAGGTAATCAGAGCGTGAGCCCGCATTGATCCAACCCGTTGCAATGGTTTTGCTGAAAATGGAATTCACGCGACCGCGATGGATGTGAGAAGGGCTAGCGGGAAAGATCACTAATTTGCCTCTCTCTGCTGATTCGTGATGATTCTGGAAATGAAATTCAGTGCCAGCGTCTTTCACCGAATTGCAATAGAGAATCCAAGCCAACACGCGATGAACAGGCTCAGTGGCTTCATCGCTGATGGTCCAGTCACAATGCCATTGCTTGAAGCCCTCCCCAGGACCGTAACGCTGCAGGTTGAAAATCGGCATCACAAAGAGCTCCTGATCAGGGCAAACAGAACGGAACAGGGGTCTCTCTTGCAGATAGCGGTCCAATCCCGCTGCAACACCGCGCAAGATCACCTCTGACAATCCAAAAGCATCAGGATCAGTGCGATCAAGTGCTACCAAACTGATATCAGTAGACACCTTGGCAGGTTCATCAACACCCTCGGGGCCAAACGATACCCCTGGCCTCTGCAGGTCGGTGCGGCGATCGAAAAAAGCCATGACCCCATCGGCCACAGCTTCAAAACCAGCGTTCGTATAGCGAGCAATCAGATCCATCGTCAGCAGGATTCAGAACGTTTCCACGGCACCGCAATGACTCCGTCCAGAGCTTTCCATTGCGTGCGATCAGCCGTGACAAGATTCAACAAATCAACCCTCTCCAGGGCGAGAGCTAGACGTTCAGGCGCCAGGACAGCAGCATCCTGAGGGGCTTGAGACAGCAACAGGACCTGAGACTCAGCTGGGTCAGCCAGAACAAGCAGTTCAAGATCGTCCAACTCTCGTTCAAAAAAGGTTCGGCGCAACCGCGTGGTGATCTGTTCCCCCAGCGAGTTAGCGAAGTGTTCCAGGCTTTTCGTCTCTCCTGAGAGCCCGCAATTCAACGCAAGCCAGATCATCAATTTGGCCCAGCTATCAACGGTCCAAAGGGGTTGAAAACTAAGACGGTTCTGACGAATCAGCTCCAAAAGTGCAAAGTCCACAAGGGTGCCTTGCAGCTGATCAGGATCAGGAAGGCTCATACCGAACATCTGCTGCAAGACATCTTCCCTCCTGAAGGTCAAACTGGTAATGACAACGATCGGTGACCATGACCCTGGATCTCAACGATCCCGAACTCGAGTTCTCGGATCTGGTGTATGCCTATCAGAGCTGGGTAATGGCAGTCATCAATGATGAGAAGCTCGATGGCGATGACTTGCTATTAACAGACGAAATCGCTGAAGACGCTCTGAATTCAATGCGCTTCTTGCCGGGCGAAGTCACGAGTGCGATCGAAACCTCTCTCGCTCGTGTTTACGATGTCGACGCTGATGAACTGGCTGAGTTGCTTTTCCCAGAAGACTGAACTCACCAACCCATGAGCAATCGTTAAAGTTGTTCCATGGGTTGGAACCTGAAGGACATCCCGGAGCAACACGGTCGAGTGGCCCTTGTCACCGGTGCCAATAGTGGCCTGGGGTTTGAAACCACCCGTGCCCTCTTAGGGAAGGGTGCAACTGTACTGATGGCGTGCCGTAGCAAGCGCAAAAGCGAAGCAGCGCGCCGAGAGTTGTTGGATCTCGGCACCGCTGGTGTTGACCTGTTGGATCTTGATTTATCCGATCTCAACAGCATTGAACGTTGCGCCAACGTTGTCCATAAGCAGTATGGACGCCTGGACCTGTTGTTTAACAACGCCGGGCTGATGGCTCCACCACGACAATTAAGTGCTCAAGGGTACGAATTGCAGTTCGCCGTTAATCATCTCGGCCATATGGCTCTTACCGAGAGATTGCTGCCACTCATGCAGGGACGTCATGATGCCCGGGTTGTCACTGTGTCCTCTGGAGCGCAATACTTCGGCCAAATCAATTGGTCAGACCTGCAAGGGGAAGAGCGCTATGACCGATGGAGTGCCTATTGCCAAAGCAAATTGGCCAATGTGATGTTTGCAATCGAGCTGAATGAGAGGCTGCAGAAGCAACAAAGCTCTGTTATTTCCCTCGCTGCCCATCCAGGTCTGGCACGAACCAACCTTCAGCGAGCATCGGTAGCCTCAAACGGTGCATGGCATGAGTCTCTCGCCTATCGACTCATGAATCCCCTATTCCAAAACGCAGCAATGGGTGCCCTCCCCCAGTTGTATGCAGCCACAGCTAGCAATGTGCAAGGTGGAGACCATTTCGGGCCCGGTGGGTTTGCTGCGATGCGCGGTTCACCAAAACGTCAACCTGTGGCCCGCAACGCCCGCGACGAGAATCAGCGGGGACGACTTTGGGACATCAGCGAAAAGATGATTCAAATGACCATGGCCAGAATCTGAATAGCGATGACGACACAGTCGACAGCAACCCAAAACCGACAGCAACGTCTTCTAGAAGAATTGCGCAGATGCGGTACCGAAATGAGTGGGCAGCAACTCCATCGTCAACTGGAGAACGGACCGAGCTCGATGGGCCTCGCCACGGTGTATCGAAACCTCAGGCATCTCCAGCAGAAGGGGCTTGTCCGCTGCAGACATTTACCAACTGGAGAAGCACTTTATGCACCTGTTGAACATGATCGCCATCACCTCACATGTGTTGACTGCGGCAGCACCAGAACCTTGGATCACTGTCCACTTCACGGATTGACAATGTCCAACGCAGAGCAGTCCGACTTCAAGCTGCTGTTCCACACACTGGAATTCTTTGGGATCTGCTCAAAATGTCAACAGAAGCACCAATAGATCGGTCTTAATCTTAGGAAATAAACTCCACATAAGCCTGCGCTGAACTCCTGTTCAGCATGAAGAAATGCCTACTTCACCAATGGAAGACCAACGTGTTGATAGGGTCAGTCTACAAACAATTTCATCCACAAATTGAGCGGGTTGCATTTGCTACATACGGGTGAGCCATCTAGACCCAAGGCTATGGATCATTATTGATATTTAACCTCTGATGTGGATTAACAGTGGTCATGACACAGGAAGGGTGGCCCCCTGGGTTGGCCTGGTTGGCACAGAGGTTTCTGTTTGAACTCTCTGCTTTCCCTCTAAACGGAGCTGAGCAGTAGGAGGCTCTTTCATCGCTTCATCCATCAATGGCTAATCGGTCGTCATGGAGCTTTCCATTGGACAAACCTTGACTGCAAACCCATTGGCTTCCCTCAAGACTGACCACTGAAGCAGAGGTGGCTGGACTTGTTGTTGAGCTAGAAAACGACCTGAACGATGGAGTGAACATTCGGGTGTTGACGGATGCAAATATCGTGAGGGACTCACCCTGGCCCCAATGCAACAGGGTAACAATTTTTGCTGAACGCATTGCACAACCTGCTCGTGGCAACTGCCGATCGGTTGACGCCCTTGGGTCCAATCACCTGCACAAAACTAGGAACAGTTTCAAGGCTCTGTGGTCTTCGAAGCACAAGGCCTATCAATTCTCTCTCTGAACGATCAAAAAAGAAGGTCCTGAAACCGAACCGTGTAAATACGGCTGCCCCACTTCCGAGATCAGCACGACAGATTTAGACCAATCAGGTCCCACTCGGGCCGATTCATGAACACAACAACACTCCAGACACCAACTGGCCTTGTCACAAAAAATGGCGAAGGTCACGGCAATGTGTATGCCAAAGAACCCCCCATGGAGTTCGCACCATCAGATGCTGGCTGGGGCTTCCACGAACGTGCAGAAAAGCTCAATGGACGCATGGCCATGATTGGATTTGTGGCTGCTCTGGCAACTGAACTCATGACCGGTGAGGGATTAATTCGCGCCATTGGACTCTGAGTCCGATCAAGACAACTAGCAAATCAACTGGATATGAATCATGAAACTTTTCTCCGCCTTAGCAGCTCTCACCCTGATGAGTTCACCAGCACAGGCAGTCAAAGGACCTCAGGCCCCAACCCTCCTCCTTGAAAAGCTCTATTACGCAGAAGGTCGCCAACATCCTGAACACCCCGAGCATGGGTCTTTTGCAGGGCTTCGATGTGGCGATGAAAACTAAAACCATGAATGAAAGCCCCTCTCGGTTTGTCGCCAAACTCGAACGCCTGAAAAAGCACCCATTGCTCTAGGGGCACCATCCTGGCCTAATCCGAGTTTATGTCTTGCCAAAAACTTGAACCAATTACGACAAATAAACGGCAAGTCCTAAACTTGCCAGAACACCCACACGAATACAGCCTCAACAATTAGTTCAATCCATCATCAATGCGATCACAATGCATTTAATCACTACTTGAAGCACATGAAGCACTACAGAGCCTCAACGCAAGAGAGCCTTCACTTAGCACCTTGACCACCTTAAAGCCCACTGAATATTCACAGCACAGAAAACTGTTCGTCAATACATCTTTCAGACTAATATTGACATCATCATCCAAGAAAGATCGTTCTCTGCATTTGCAATAACAGAACCATCACTGATCGGGTAAGACACACAACAAAGCAACGCCCATAGCGATCTGATCGTCATCCAAAAGCTCTGATCACCTTGGTCGACCTCACCAGCTGTGACCTTTCCGGACACGTTGAACAAGCCCCGCTCAACAGGAGTACATCAGATCTATTCCCTGTTCTTAAGCAGCATCAAGAATGGATTGATCATCCGAGCAACTGACCACTGTTCAATGCAGTCATAAAGAATGATCCTATTGAATTTGAACTGAACATAAAAACTTCGATCAATAGCTTAACCAAGCCCACTTTACAGACGCAAAGAATCAACAATCCCACACTTAATCTTATGCATTACGCACCTGCATGCGAATCATTTTAAAAATTAATTGATGGGACAATCACAACAATAAAAATATCGCAAAATCGCCAGTTATGACAAATGCACACATCAACAGGCCCTAAGCAAGCCAAACAACTACTGTCTCAACATTGCAACTTATAGATCACCCAGCAGTAAGCTCACCCACCCTCAATCTCAAAAGAATACTCAAGCAAGCAGCGAAATAGCTGATCTTTGCTTTCAGCCAAAAACTGTTGTTCAAGCGGGTCGCCGCCAGACCAATTTCGAAGTGCGTCGCTGGTCGTTTTGTAAGCCAACCGAAGAGCCTCTCGACTCAGCTGGATGGTGGCAGCGATTTCACCAGAATGATCGGAAGACATTGAATAACTCGTTATTTTTCAGAAATGACTCTTGCTGTAGCAACCTTCTGCATGAAATAAAGGTCTAGCAGTTGTCCAGCAATCTCCTTGAGTTCCACGATGTCACTCGCTTGCTGGATAGCCCCCTGCAGCCGAAGTTTTTCAAATTGAAAGTGGAGGGGCAAACTCATGACCAGAAAGCAGCACTGAGTGAATGTAAAGAATAATCAAGATCCATATGGTAGTTATTTCTACCTAAAGTTCATTGCGTACTCCCAAGGCCCGGCTTGTAACCGAAATTACTACTCCAGCCCCTCTCCCTCCCCTCGCTGGCCCACTTCCTGGCTCCAAGGAGAGGCTCTGCAAAGCCACCTTTGACTGATCTCCATGCATCAAAAGTCTTCGTAGATGGGTCGCTAACCCAGACCACTCCACTCCCAAGCGGAACTCTCTAAAACGATGCAGCCCTAGCCTGTCAAATCCCAGAGAGCGTGCCTCAACCTGAAGTCAGAGCATGCACAGAGCGCAGGAATCAACACTGACACAACTGAATTAAAGACACGTCTCTTGCCGACGCAACCACGACAAAGTCCTGATCCCTGATCGCTCTCGAACCAAACCGTTACAACGACCCGAAATGGTTCTAGCGCAAGGATTTTCCGACGACCTGCTTTCACGACCTGGATGGTTCCCATCCCCAGTCTGAAGCCTCTCAGAACCGATAACCATCCATTTTTGCAGCTGTGGCTTGCCTCAAGGCTGAGCAATGCGACCTAATCACCGCTCCTCAGCCCGTCACCACTCATCCACGCAGAACCAAAACTAGGGATTGGGTCAATGAAAGACCCCCGGATTCTTTTAGAAAGTTCAGAGGAACCATGTTTCGAGAGCTGGACCTCAGATTCATCGTTGGTTGATGACAAACCGCTAAGCACCTGGCATCAAGGTGGGTGCTGGTCGTAGATCGTCATCAATCGCTCAAGATTGCTCGCGCGACAGCGAACAAGCGAAAAAAACCTCGCTCCCTTCGCAAACGCTGGTATTAATCATGGTGTTGTTTCTCCAGAAGCTCAGCCTTGAGCTCTGCCTCTTCAGTCTGCTGCTTCAGATCAAGCGCGATGTTGTGCGAAGGCTCATCCATCCTCTGCCTGCCACCATTCATCATCTCGGTGTAAGTGAGAGCCCTGGGCGTCTTTGACTCGTTCATATCATTCATTTGACCTTTGGCTCCAACCCCAGCTGCTGCCAAGCCTTGATACACCGCAAGTGCTGCATGGCGACATAAACAGCCCTCAACATCTTCTCGTCAGCGTTCAGGCTGAAACAGGAATGCATGAGCTACTTCCTCACAATGTTCTCAAACATGGCCAGCAGGTTGTTGCATGCCTTCAAGTCCAACCAGATCCCACCAACAATATCTAGAAGTTCAGTCCCCTCCTGTCTTCTGACTGTTCCCATCCGAGAGCTGTCTTAAAGAGAAACTGTCTTGAAGGAAGCCAACAGCCCCACCAGACCTACAGCGCGAAATACTCAGAAATTGGAATGCCGGCCCGATGACTCACCATCGGGCAGCTCTTCATGAACGTCATGAAGAACGTGCACAATCAAGGCTTTTTGAATGGTGGACTGAAATGGGCGATCCAGGTTTCGAACCAGGGACATCCTGCTTGTAAGGCAGGCGCTCTACCGCTGAGCTAATCGCCCTCGATGATGATTCTGCCTGAAGGTGGCAGGCTACGTCCATCATTGTGCATCGACGAACATGGCTTCCGGCCGGGAGCACGATCAAGCCACCTGTGCGCTCTCTTTAATTTACGGAGTGATTTGGTGGCCATGGCTGGGCTTCCGTGTTGCTGCTGTCAGCGGACTGGCCTTTTTGTTCGGAGGGCTGCTGCTTTCCCCTGACCTCGACATCAATTCCAGGCCTTATCAACGCTGGGGTGTACTGCGTTGGCTGTGGTGGCCATACCAACGCCTGATCCGTCATCGATCTGTGTTGTCCCACAGCCCATTTTTAGGGACTGCCATTCGGATCAGCTATCTCACCTGTTTGGTGATCTCCATCAGCTGGCTGGGAAGTCCTTGGGGCACACCCACTCCAGAGCGATGGCTGTTCTGGCTGCAACAAGGATGGAACGCATGGTCAAACCTTGTCTCCATTGGCTTAATTGGCATCGAAGCCAGCACTTGGCTGCATCTGATTCAGGACGGTGACCCGATGCCAAGGCTGTCGTTTAAGCCATGGCTCCGTCGATGAATCCAGTCCACGAACGCAGCCTCTAGGACCTGGCCTGCAACCGCAATTCAAACCGTCTCTTGTAAAGCTGAAGTTCAGCCGAAGGTCCGCCCAGACATAAGACTTCAGAAATCTCGACCCTGCCCCCATGAGCAAAGCAATGGACGATTTGGTCAAGGTGGTCGCACAACTGCGCGACCCCGATCGTGGTTGTCCTTGGGACCTCAAGCAAACGCATCAAACCCTGGTGCCTTACGTGCTGGAAGAAGCTCACGAAGTCGCGGACGCCATTCGTCATGGAGATGAGCGACATCTCAAAGAAGAATTAGGTGATCTGCTGCTTCAGGTGGTCCTGCACGCTCAACTCGCGCAGGAACAAAAGCTCTTCGATCTCGACGCCATCGCTTGTGAAATAAGTGAAAAGTTGATTCGCCGTCATCCTCATGTTTTTGGCGATGCTGAAGCCTCTGACAGAGAGACTGTGTCCATGAATTGGGAAGCTATCAAAGCAGCCGAGAAGGCCGAACGCGGTGAGACCGCCTTCCAATCAACAAGCCCATTAAGCGATCAACTCGCCGACAAAATTCGCGGACAACCAGCCCTAGCTGGAGCCATGATCATCTCGCGCAAAGCCGCCAAAGCTGGCTTTGAGTGGGACCAGATGGAAGGGGTCTGGGACAAAGTGCAGGAAGAACTCGATGAGCTCAAAGAGGCCATCTCCTCCGGTCATCAGAGTCATGCGCAGGAAGAGCTCGGCGATCTGTTGTTCACGCTGGTCAATGTGGCTCGCTGGTGTGACATCCAGCCAGAAGAAGGCTTGGCAGGTACGAACCATCGGTTCCTCGACCGCTTCTCTCGCGTCGAGACTGCTTTGGCAGGACAACTCAAAGGCAGAAGTATCGATGAACTTGAAACGCTGTGGCAGCAAGCCAAATTAGAGATACGTCAGGAACAAAATTCGCTCGCTAGATCTCAAAACGAATGTCAGTGAACAGAGGATTCTGCCCATGGCTTAATCATCGTCCACTTGGGGACGCTGTTGGCGATTTCGTTTCACCTGACTGCGCCGCCCCTTGGCCTCGAGTCGTCGTTGAACAGCTCCTGGCCCAGGTCGTGTAGCCCTGCGCTGGGGGGAAGGAGGTTTCAAGCCCTCTCGCAACAAGTCGGCAAGCCGAGCCAATGCCGTCTGACGGTTTTGCCACTGAGAGCGCTCCTCGGATGCCACCACTCGCAAGCACCCATCAATCAGTCTCGATGCCAAGACTTCCTTCAGCCGTTGGCGCCGGAATGGGCCCAGCACGGCCGATCGCTCTAGATCAAACACCAGCTCAACCCTGGAATCAGTGGTGTTAACACCCTGACCTCCTGGCCCTGAGGCTCGCGAAAAACGCCATTGCAGCTCCCTAGAAGGGATCACTAGGCGAGCATTCACCGTGAGGTCCTGGGCCATCGTTCCAGCTCTCCTTCACTGCATCATGAGTGCATGAATCTTCGAAAGACCCACTGACAGCATGACCCTGGGACCACGGCCACAGAGGCTATCGGTCTCCCTCATGATCAACGTCTTTGCAGATTGCTTCCTAACTCGCCAAAAGCTGAGCATTGAAGCCCCATTGCCTGATCTCAGTACAACCCAAAAAACACGCTGGATTCACCCATGGATCCGGTGCTGGTTTTAGCTGGATACAGCGAACGTTCCAGAAACCCGGCATGACCACTGCACCCCAGACCAGTGGCAACTGGATCGATGAACACCACAACGGCGTGCGCTATGGCATGGAAGGCGTCGTGATTGTTGACGAGACAAGCTCGTTTCAACGCATCACTGTGATCGATACCCAACGCTATGGGAAGGGTCTTTTGCTAGACGGCTGCTGGATGACAGCAGAACATCAGGAACGCCACTATCACGAATCGTTGGTTCATCCTGCTCTCTGCTCAGCCGAATCGATCGAACGGGTGCTGGTCATCGGCGGCGGTGATGGAGGAACCGCCCGTGAATGCTTACGTCACCAGGGGATCAAGCACCTCGACATGGTGGAGATCGACAGACGGGTTGTGGAGCTCAGTCAAGAACATTTGCCTTCAATCGGAGGCGGGTGCTGGAGCGACCCCAGGTTTCATCTCAACATCGGCGATGGCATTGCCTGGGCCGCTGAGGCCGCAACCGAGTCCTACGACGTTGTACTTGTGGATGGTTCAGACCCAAAAGGCCCTGCTGAAGGGCTGTTCAACAGGACCTTCTTCAATCATTGTCGCCGTATTCTCAAGCATGGAGGGGTGTTCGCGACCCAAAGCGAATCACCAGAGGCCTTCCGGAACGTTCATATCGAGATGGTCAAGCTCATTCGAGAGCTGTTTGGCCACGCTGACCCCCTCTATGGCTGGGTCCCGATGTATCCAAGCGGCTGGTGGAGCTGGACCTTTGCAGCCAAAGATGCACCCCGCTATTTCAACGTCAAAAACGATCGAGCCTCAGCCGTTGCCGAAGGTTGTGCCATTTGGAGTCCCCGCTGGCAGCAAGGAGCTTTCAACACCACTCCAGCCTTCATCGAACGGGAACTGAATCCATGACGAACGGCAAAGGCCAACTCATCACGCAGAACTTGTTCGACGATGAAGGTGCCGTTTTCATGGGAGCCAGCCGCAATCCGGACGGATGCAGAGTGGCGATTTTTGGTGTTCCCTACGACGGCACCACCTCATTCCGTCCTGGAACAAGGTTTGGACCCGCCTCAATTCGTGAGCTGAGCACTGGCCTTGAAACCTACTGCCCACAGCTGGATCTCGACCTCGAAGACATCTCCTATGCGGACATCGGAGCCGTCGACATTCCTTTTGGCGATCCTGAACCCGTTGTAGAAACCGTACGGCTCGCAACAAAGACCGTTCTATCCAAAGACATGAAGCCCTTGATGCTCGGCGGTGAGCATTCCGTGAGTTCAGGAGCGGTGGCTGCTGTGGCAGAGCTCCACCCAGACCTTGTGCTGGTGCAACTCGATGCCCATGCTGACTTAAGGGAGGAATGGCTTGGAGCGCGGCACAGCCATGCCTGCGCCATGCGTCGCTGCTTAGAGGTGCTACCGAGCCAGCAGCTCATGCAGATTGCAATCCGCAGCGGCACCTGTGATGAATTTAAAGAGCTGCGTCGCAGTGGCCGACTCATCAGCATGGATGATATGGCTGGTGAATTAGGTGCTTTAAGGGGGCGGCCGATCTATCTCACGGTGGACCTCGACTGGTTTGACCCGGCAGTCATGCCAGGCACGGGAACACCAGAACCAGGTGGATTTCTTTGGAATGATTTCGCTACCGTCATCAACGAGCTACGCCATCACCGTCTCATGGGCGCAGACGTCGTGGAACTCGCGCCTCAACTCGATCCCAGCGGGATCAGCAGCGTTCTTGCAGCCAAAGTCACACGAAGCCTTCTGTTATTGATGGCTCAATAGACAGAACAGGCATCAAGCGGTGGTAAGCAAAATGAAAATATTGCCCCTTTGAATATGACGATCAGTCGAGATGCCGAAGGCATCGAGTCAAGAGCATCAAGAGAAAAGGCCCGGTCAGACCAAACCTTTATAAAACCCAATCAAAAAGCAAAAAACTGATGACCCACATAATCCATTCAAAGCAACACTTTGAGGTCTGATTCTTGTTCTGAATTCCGCATCGAATCGCAAAAATCCAACTGGCGATCCCCAGGGATCAGGGCTGATTCCTTGAGGTTAAGTTCGGGCAAGGATGGTGGACGTGCAGTCCAATGATGGCAAAAAACCTGACCGGCCAACTCTGCATGGACAGAGAGTCGCCGCAAGCGGCACCATCCTGATCCCGTCGAGGAGGGGGGTGTGCAATGCACGCAGGATTGGCAACTGGATTGAGTCACATCACACCTGGCGAAACGCGAGCTCAGGCTAGGGACGCTTGCAAAAGCGGACCACAAAAACGCCACAATCTGCTGCTTTGCTTCCAATTCTCAATTCAGAGCCTATGGGTTCATAAGATTTGCGTGCACGTCTCCCGGTCATGGACCTGAACCTCACACCTCTCTATGACCTCTGTGTCGAGGCCGGAGGCCGAATGGTGTCCTTCGCTGGATGGACTATGCCCGTTCAGTTCTCGGGACTAGTGGCTGAACACAATGCCGTCCGCAGCGACACGGGCATGTTTGATATTTCCCACATGGGTGTTCTGCGCATTGAAGGCAAGAACCCAAAAGATGCTCTACAAAAACTGGTACCCAGTGATCTGCACCGAATCGGCCCCGGCCAGGCTTGCTATTCGGTCCTACTCAATGAGCAGGGCGGAATTATTGATGACTTAATCATCTACGACCTGGGGCCCTCGTTATTAGAACCAAGCCATGAAGCATTGCTGGTTGTGATCAATGCAGCTTGTGCAGAAACCGACACGGCGTGGATTCGCAAACATATTGAACGCTCTGATCTGCAGGTCCTCGACGAAAAGAAAAATGGTGTACTGATTGCTCTACAAGGGCCAAAGGCGATCCGTCTTGTGGAGCGGTTAAGTCAAACAGACCTAAGCGAACTACCTCGCTTCGGCCATCGCAATCTCAGCCTTGAAGGACTCACCGCTCCGGTCTTCACAGCCCGTACTGGCTACACCGGAGAAGACGGGGTGGAGATGCTGCTCAACGCGCAAGATGGACGCCAGCTATGGAAGCAATTGATAGAGGAAGGGGTGACTCCCTGCGGTCTAGGTGCCCGAGACACCTTGCGTCTGGAGGCGGCGATGCATCTCTATGGACAAGACATGAACGCTGAAACCACGCCTTTCGATGCTGGATTGGGGTGGCTTGTGCATTTAGAAATGCCAGCAAACTTCATTGGCCGCCAAGCGCTCGAGGCATCCGCAGAACAAGGTCCCACTCAGCGCCTGGTGGGGTTAAAGCTTCAGGGTCGTTCAATTGCTCGCCACGATTATCCCGTTCTCCACGATGGGGTCGCAGTTGGCAGGGTGACTAGCGGCAGCTGGTCTCCAACCCTTGCAGAACCGATTGCTCTCGCCTTCCTTCCTCCAGCCCTGGCCAAACTCGGCACTGAGATCAGCGTGGAAATTCGCGGAGAGCCAAAACCCGCCACTGTGGTGAGGCGTCCCTTCTACCGTCGTTCCTGATCGGGGCACAGGATGTGGGAAACTCGCCTCTCTCCAGCGAAACTCCCATGCGCAGCAACGGATGCGGTGACCTGCGCGACACGCACATCGACGAAACCGTTCAGCTCTGCGGCTGGGTGGATCGCCGCCGCGACCATGGAGGGGTGATCTTTATCGACCTTCGTGACCGCAGCGGCACCGTTCAGATCACCGTGGATCCTGATCTCGGCGCTCAAGCATTTGCCGTTGCCGAACACTTGCGCAGCGAAACCGTGTTGCAAATTCAAGGCAAAGTCAGAGCGCGTCCGGCGGAGGCCCTGAATGATCGACTGGCAACCGGTGCTGTGGAGGTCTTAGCAAGCGAGATCAAACTGCTCAATAGCGTTAAAGGCACTCTTCCCTTTCCGGTGTCTGTGCACGATGAAGAAAACACACGAGAAGAACTTCGCCTTCGCTACCGCTTTTTAGATCTGCGCCGCAAGCGCATGAACGACAACCTTCGCTTGCGTGCACAAACCATCCAAACAGCACGGCGTTTCCTCGAAGCAGAGGGATTCATTGAAGTGGAAACTCCAGTGCTGACGCGTTCAACCCCAGAAGGAGCTAGGGATTACATCCTTCCAAGCCGCGTCTGCGGTGGCGAATGGTTTGCTCTGCCCCAGTCACCACAGTTGTTCAAGCAGCTGCTGATGGTGGGGGGCATCGAGCGGTATTACCAAGTCGCTCGCTGCTTCCGAGATGAAGATCTGCGTGCGGATCGACAGCCCGAGTTCACCCAACTGGACATGGAGATGAGCTTCATGGACCAAGAACAGATCCTTGAACTCAACGAGCGTCTCATTGCAACGATATGGAAAACGGTCAAAGGCATTGATCTCCCGCTCCCCTTCCCGCGCCTCACCTGGCATGAGGCAATGGAGCGCTACGGCACAGATCGACCCGACACCAGGTATGAGATGGAGCTCACCAACGTGAGCGACATTGTTAAAGACATGGGCTTCAAGGTGTTCAGCGGAGCCGTGAAAACCGGCGGATCGGTGAAGTGCATTGCCGTACCTGGAGGCAATGAAGCCATTTCCAATGTGCGCATCAAACCAGGCGGTGACGTGTTCAGCGAAGCCCAAGCCGCAGGCGCCGGTGGCCTGGCCTTTATCCGTGTGCGAGAAGGCGGCGAGATCGACACGATTGGTGCCATAAAGGACAACCTTTCAGAAGAGCAGAAGCAAACCATGCTGGAACGCACAGGGGCTCTGCCTGGAACCCTGCTGCTATTTGGTGCTGGCGACACCGACACCGTGAACAAAGCTCTTGATCGCGTGCGCCAATTTCTCGCGCGCGAGATGGACATGGTGAAGCCCGACAAGGACAACGATCAATGGAATTTTCTTTGGGTGGTCGATTTCCCAATGTTCGAATTCAACAAGGATGAAGATCGATTCGAAGCGCTGCATCACCCCTTCTGCGCCCCCAACAACTCTGACCTTGGCGACAATGTCGAGCGCTGGCCTGAAACCCTTCCCACAGCACGCGCCCAGGCTTACGACTTGGTTTTAAATGGTCTTGAACTGGGTGGGGGCTCCCTGAGGATCCATGACTCTGCCCTCCAGAATCAGGTGCTGGATACCATCGGACTGTCTCCGAACGAGGTCCAAGAGCAATTCGGATTCTTGGTTAATGCGCTTGATCTGGGAGCACCACCGCATGGCGGATTGGCCTTCGGCATCGACCGATTGGTGATGTTGCTGGCTGGGGAGGACTCAATCCGTGACACGATTGCGTTTCCGAAAACACAGCAGGCACGCTGCCTGATGACCTCTGCACCTTCAGGGGTGTCTGAGCGTCAACTCGACGAGCTGCACGTCGCGAGCACTTGGGTGGATCCTGTGACAGAAAACACTGACTAAACAGCACAAAACCCGAACAGAAACCAACGTTTCTGAACACCAACCGCCTTCGACCGAGAACCTTGGGGGACTTACCTAGCAATCGAGCCTTTTGTCCACCAGCTCCCCATCGACGGGATCAGCCCCGATCCGCTGGAGCGGCGGCAATGACCTCTTGCGTCTTTATCTGCAAGACATCGGTCGGGTGGATCTGCTCACTGCAGAAGAAGAGGTAACCCTGTCGCGCCTCGTACAGCAATACGAGCGCCTCAAACGTGAAGAACGCCAATTAGCAGCAGAGCATCCTGAAATCGAAAAACTGCAGTACCTGGAGGAACTGCAGCAGAGAGAGGCCAACCATCTTTCGCACTGGCCAACAAGGCAGGAATGGGCAAAGGCCGCCGAGATGCCTTTACAAGAGCTGAACCGAACACTGAATCAGGGCTACGAGACCTGGGCAAATCTCATCACCACCGACAGCCGAGAGCTGCAACAACGTCTACGAAGAGGCCGTAAGGCCCGAGACCGCATGATTCAGGCCAATCTTCGCTTGGTGGTTGCAGTGGCAAAAAAATACCAACATCGAGGCATGGAACTGCTGGACCTGGTGCAAGAGGGCACTCTTGGCCTTGAAAGAGCGGTCGAAAAATTTGATTCAACACGAGGGTTTCGGTTCAGTACCTACTCCTACTGGTGGATTCGCCAGGGAATCACACGGGCAATCGCTACACAAAGCCGAACAATCCGGTTGCCTGTTCACATCACCGAAAAACTCAACCGAATCAAGCGGGTTCAGCAAGAGATCGCCAGCAATGAAGGACGCACCGCTTCGGTGACGGATCTAGCGAGAGAACTAAGTGTCAGCGAAGACACCGTGCGTCAAACGCTGGCTCGAGTTCCGCGATCAGTCTCGCTGGAAACAAAGGTGGGTCGTGATCAAGACACCCAGCTTGGAGAGCTGCTGGAAGACGGTCATGCCACACCGGAACAAACCCTGACCCGCGATGCACTTCACGATGACCTCGAACATCTGCTCGAAGAGCTAACCCCGCGAGAAGCAACAGTGATTCGCTTTCGCTTTGGACTCGAAGACGACACCCCACGCACGCTCGCCCAGATTGGCGAAGACATGAACCTCTCCAGAGAAAGGGTGCGTCAGATCGAAACCCGTGCCCTCCTAAAACTCAGGCAGCCCCAGCGTCGTTGCAAAGTGCGTGACTATATCCAGACACTGGATTCCTGAACCAACAAACCGTTCAAAATCATTCAATGCGTGGCTCAAGGCCAAACAGAGTGATGATCATCTCAGACGCAGAACTGGAGAGAATCGCTGCCTGAATCAATCTCCTTGCCAACACCGACTGACGGCAAAACCCAAGGTTTTGACTGGAACGCGACCTTACCGATGATCATCACGATGCGCCTGATGTTGATGGACTACTCAACCTGCTGTTCAATGCCCTGAACGTCATGGAAGACAGAGACGGGCTCATGGCGAGGCCCGCGTCAACCACCACGAAAAGCACCACGGATCAGAAGTGATCGCACGGCTACGGGTTGACGGACTACAGCGGTAAATTGACTTATTGCTGATCAAGCCATGGCCAAGTTCGTCTTCGTCACAGGCGGTGTTGTGTCCAGCATCGGCAAAGGAATTGTGGCCGCCAGCCTTGGGCGCCTCCTGAAATCTCGTGGATACAGCGTTTCAATCCTGAAGCTGGATCCTTATCTAAACGTAGACCCAGGCACGATGAGCCCCTATCAACACGGTGAAGTTTTTGTCACTGAAGATGGTGCTGAAACGGATCTGGATCTCGGCCACTACGAGCGCTTCACCGATACCGCGATGTCGCGTTTAAACAGTGTGACTACGGGATCGATTTATCAATCCGTCATTAATAAAGAACGACGAGGCAGTTACAACGGTGGAACCGTTCAGGTGATCCCGCACATCACAGGTGAAATCCGCGACCGCATTCACCGAGTTGCCTCAAACAGCAATGCCGATGTTGTGATCACCGAAATCGGTGGCACCGTTGGTGACATTGAGTCGCTGCCCTTCCTGGAAGCCATTCGCGAATTTCGCGGTGATGTGGGACGACGAGACTTGGCCTACATCCACGTCACACTGCTGCCCTTCATCGGCACGTCTGGAGAACTCAAGACCAAACCCACACAGCACTCCGTCAAAGAGCTTCGTTCAATCGGGATCCAGCCGGATGTGCTCGTGTGTCGCAGTGATCGCAACATCAATGACGAGCTCAAACGCAAAATTGGAGGCTTCTGCGGGGTTCCCCAGCGAGCTGTGATCCCCTCCTTGGATGCCGACAGCATCTATGCCGTACCACTCACGCTTGAACAAGAAGGTCTCTGTCGTGAGGTGCTGGACGTTCTGGATCTCACCGATCACGACAGCGACATGGTCGAGTGGGCTCAACTGGTGCACAAACTCCGCAATCCAGGACCTGCCGTGAAGGTGGCCTTAGTGGGGAAATATGTGCAACTCAATGACGCCTATCTATCCGTTGTGGAGGCCCTACGCCATGCTTGTCTCGCTCAAGATGCCTCGCTGGACCTGCACTGGGTCTGCGCTGAGGAAATTGAAACGCAAGGCGCCGACCCACTGCTACGAGGCATGGATGCCGTCGTCGTACCCGGAGGATTTGGCAACCGTGGGGTTGATGGCAAGGTGGCTTCCATCCGCTGGGCCAGAGAGCAACGCGTGCCATTCCTAGGACTCTGCCTAGGGATGCAATGCGCCGTTATCGAATGGGCCCGCAATCTGGCAGGACTCCAAGATGCCACGAGTGGTGAGCTCGAACCAGGAACGACCCATCCAGTCATCCACCTCCTCCCGGAACAGCAGGACGTCGTGGATATGGGAGGGACCATGCGTCTTGGGGTCTATCCCTGCAGGATCACTGCAGGCAGCCTTGCGTCCAGGCTTTATGGAGAGGAAGTGGTGTACGAACGCCATCGCCACCGTTACGAATTCAACAACGCGTACCGGAATCTCTTTTTGGAATCCGGTTACCAAATCAGCGGCAGCTCACCAGATGGTCGCCTTGTCGAACTCATCGAATTACCTGAGCATCCCTTTTTTACAGCCTGCCAATACCACCCAGAGTTTTTATCCAGACCAGGCAAACCCCATCCGCTGTTTCAGGGTCTCATCGAGGCAGCTCAACAACGGCTCCCCTCAAGCCCCAGTGAAGCCCTGCGTCAACAGAACTCGTCACCAGCTGGAGCCAGTAATCCCAGCCAACACTCTTGACCGACAGCTTGCCGGTAGTAGAGACCTTCCACTCTCTTCAGGGAGAGGGATTCCATGCAGGTCGTAGCGCTTTTTTCATTCGTCTTGGAGGATGCAATGTTGGCTGCAGCTGGTGTGACACCAAACACTCCTGGCCTGCTGATTCACATCCAAAACGGCTCGTGATGGACCTGGCCGCTGAAGCCGCTGAAGCCCATGAAGCCGGAGCCGCATTTATCGTCATCACTGGAGGTGAGCCACTCCATCACAACCTGGATGGCCTTACGGCCGCGCTTCGAATCACCTGCAATCTTCCTGTACACATCGAAACCAGCGGCGTCGACCCCCTAAGCGGGAAACCCGACTGGATCACTCTGTCCCCTAAACGTCACAGACCACCGCAGCAAACAATGCTCACCGCATGCCATGAATTGAAAGTCGTCGTCCATGAACCAGTTGATCTGCTGTTTGCCGATGTGTGCTCGGCTCAAGCACCTCAGGCCCACTGGCTCATACAACCAGGGTGGGAGAGTGACACAGGACAAAAGCTCGCCATCCAATATGCAAAAAGCAATGTCAATTGGCGACTGAGTCTTCAGAACCACAAATGGCTCGGAGTTCGCTAATTCCCACCGTTCTGCCATGTTGTACCAATGATCTCTGCGGTACAGCAGGGAGAAGGAAGGATCGAAAAACCCGCGAGGAATGACAACACCAGTTCGCTACTCGAACAGATGAAGCTTTCGATCCTTGCGTCGAAAGCGACCCTATCAACACACAACTCAGATTGATCTTGGCTTAGTGAGAACGAGAACCTTTCGAATCAACGAACGTGTCCCAGGTCTATAGAAGCCTGGAAAGACTTAATCTGAAACTGACAGAGAGCAGCTCCGCTGTTCAACGACATGAGTTCGTCATCAACTGCTTCAGCGAGTTGCGGATCAGTCTCGACCTAACTGAATGCATGACTTATAAATGTGGATTATGAATAATTTTCGGCCAGATATCGAAGCAAAGATCAGTGCTCTTGGCGGCAACACAATCGACCTCCTTAGAAGCACCGGCCTATTGAGGCAATTAATCCGTCGTTTACTCATCGAGGAAACAACCAAGACTTTCAAGCCGCCGGCGGAACAGATTCAGCAAGCGCTGACCGTCCATTGCCAAAAAGAGCAGCTCAACAACGAAGAAGCTCTGAAGCACTGGCTAGCAGAGCGCTGTATCACTCGGGACGAATTACAACTGCAAGTCAGTCTTCCAATCAAGCTCAACAAACTGGCCATCGATTCCTTTGGAGCCAAAGCAGAAGCACAATTTCTACAGCGCAAAGCAGCACTCGATCAGGCGACCTACAGCCTGCTGCGTGTGAAGGATTCAGGACTTGCCCATGAGCTCTATCTGCAACTAGAAGCAGGTGAAGCGAATTTTGAACACCTGGCGAGCGAATACAGCGCAGGACCTGAGCAGCGCAGTGGTGGCCGGGTTGGGCCAGCCCCCTTAATACGCGCCCATCCAAAGTTGAGCCAGCGTTTACGAACAGCCACCCCAGGGGTCGTTCTCGAGCCCGTACTGATTGAAGAATGGTGGGTCGTGGCGAGACTGGAGGAGCACATCGAGGCCAGCTTTGATGATCAAATGCACCAACGCATGGCAAGCGAACTTCTTGAGCATTGGCTCCAGACCGAGACCAACGAGCTCGCCAAAACCATCTCCGCCTGCACGAACTCGCAGGACCGTATCTGATGCCCCCAACTTCTTCACCTTCAAATGGTCTGCAGGCCCTCCAGAGGATCTTCTCTGAACGTGGGGAACTCCTTCGATACGAGATCGGCCAACGTCTTTGTGAGGGCCAATTTATTCCAGGCCAGGTGTTGTTGATCGAAAGGGGCAGTGCCCGTCTTCTTGGAGAGCAAGAAGGCCGGCTCAGTACCCTCGCCAAACTAGAGGCAGGTGAATTCATTGGTGCTGCTTCGTTATTAAGAGGAGCACCATGCGAAGAGGTTAGAGCTGCGTCTGAGCTCGTGGCATACCAACTGAGCGACAACGATTTTCTAGACCTCATCCGAGATAACCCAGCAGCAGCTAGTTGCAGGAGTCATTTATGGACAGCTGAGTTAGCAGCACTTCTCAGCACTCTTCTGCATCAAACACCAAAACAAACGCGAACGCTGAACAGCTGGCTCCAAGAACTGATGCCACAGGCTCAGCTCCTCGATGCCTCTGACGACACTGCGGTCCAAAACGCCTTCAATACCAATCAGCGTCTCTTCCTCGGCGGAGAACCGGCAGAACCAGGCCATGGAGAGATGGGGCAAGAGTTCAGAAACGTCAAGGACATCTCAGCTTTACCAGGAGGACTGCATCAACTGCCGTTGCGGCTGATCGCCCTTCCCGATTCTGCGATCCAAGAGCTCAATGTAGAGGCAACAGCGGAACTCGTTTGCGCCGAAGTCGTCGGGACCATCCCCCCAGCAGACCAAGCCCCTGACCAAGCCATCCCTACAGCACCTGTCAGGCCACCAGTCAGTCGCTTTAACAGCAACAGTGTTGAGAACCAGAACTTCTTTGTCAGCGGGGAAGGACCGTTGCAGGAAACCCTCGCCTGCTTCCAGATGCTGGCCAAGCTGATGAAGTTGCCGTTCCGGCGCGACGCCATTGAAAAGGTGCTGCGCGATCAATTGCGTCGCGGCCAAACCCCAACCCTTCGCTTATGTGGACAGATAGCAGCAAGCCTTGGCTTGCATGTGTCGGGCGCGACGGTTGCAGCGCGGTTCGGCACCCGCTTACAGACACCAACCATGATCCCCTGGCAGGGTGGATTCGCTCTCGCAACGCGAAGTGATGAACGCGGTTTGGTACTGGCATCGCCGAGTCAGGGATTCGTAGATCTTCCAGTCTCAAAACTCGAGGACGTGTTCCCTGAAGGAATCGAGCTATTACTGCTCGATCGCACAAACACCACTCCTGAACAGAATTTTGGACCGGGCTGGTTCTGGCCGGCGCTCAAGCGGTATCGCAGCGTGTTGATCCAAGTGCTTGCCGCCAGCTTCGTCGTACAGCTGTTCACACTGGCCAATCCATTACTGATCCAGGTGATCATCGACAAGGTGATCAACCAGCGCAGCCTTGACACCCTTCAAGTGCTGGGAATCGCCCTTGTTGCAGTGACCATTCTTGAAGGTGTACTTGGAAGTCTCAAAACATTCCTCTTCGCCGAAACCACCAACCGCATCGACCAACGTCTAGGAGCAGAAGTCATTGACCACCTTTTACGCCTGCCACTTGGCTATTTCGATAAGCGCCCCGTTGGAGAACTGGGCTCGAGGATCAGCGAACTCGAAAAGATCCGCAACTTCCTGACGGGTCAGGCCCTCACCACACTTCTTGATGCCGCTTTCTCGGTGATCTACATCGTTGTGATGCTGTTTTACAGCTGGGTGCTGACACTCATCGCCCTTGCCGTATTGCCGATTCAGGTTGGTCTCACTCTGCTTGGTGCACCCCTGTTCAGGCGTCAATACCGACAAGCAGCGGAAGCTAACGCCAAAACCCAGAGCCACTTAGTGGAGGTACTGACTGGAATCCAGACCGTCAAGAGTCAGAACGTGGAAATGGTGAGCCGCTACACGTGGCAGGAGCGCTACGCCGAGTACATCAGCCGCACTTTTGAAAAAACAATCAGCGGAACAGCACTAAGCCAAACCTCCCAGGTGCTGCAAAAAATCTCTCAGCTCTTGGTGCTGTGGGTCGGGGCAACTCTGGTTCTCTCCGGTGATCTGACCCTGGGACAACTGATCGCATTCCGAATCATTTCCGGTTATGTCACCCAACCACTACTTCGCCTTTCAACCATCTGGCAAAGCATCCAGGAACTGAAGGTGAGCTTTGAAAGACTCGCTGATGTGATCGATACACCGCAAGAGTCAAACGAACTCGACAAAGCGAAAGTGCCACTCCCCTCTCTTCAGGGAGACGTGAGCTTCGAAAACCTCACGTTTGCATTCAGCAAGGGTTCGGCACCGGTTCTCAATAATATCGATTTAAACATCAAGGCTGGAACCTTCGTAGGAATCGTGGGGCAGAGCGGCAGCGGTAAGAGCACACTGATGAAACTGCTCCCTAGGCTCTATGCCCCTGATGAAGGAAGGATCCTGATCGATGGCTACGACATCGACAAAGTGGAACTGTATTCACTACGTCGCCAGATTGGTATCGTGCCTCAGGATCCACTGTTGTTCTCAGGCAGCGTAAGCGAAAACATCGCCCTCACCCAGCCTGATGTCTCAAGCGAGACGATCGTGACAGCCGCCAAGATCGCCTGCGCCCATGACTTCATCATGCAACTACCGAGCGGTTACTCCACACCTGTGGGTGAACGTGGAGCATCACTCAGTGGTGGACAACGACAACGAATCGCCATTGCCCGAACGCTGCTCGCCAATCCAAAACTTCTAGTGATGGATGAAGCCACCAGCGCGCTGGACTACGAAACTGAGCGCAAGGTTTGCGACAACTTGATCAATACATTGCAGGACTGCACCGTGTTCTTCATTACGCACCGCCTATCCACCGTGCGCAGAGCCGAGCGGATCGTGGTGATGCATCAGGGAGCCCTTGCTGAACAAGGATCACACGATGAATTGATGGAAAAACGCGGCCGATACTTCGCCCTTTACCGACAGCAGGAGGCCAGCTGAATCATGACTGACCCAAACAAATATCCTGAGAAGAGCAGCAGCACTAACCCGATTGGGAATCTGATTCGCCAAGCCCAGAACAAGCTCGAAAGCAGCGTCAGCAGTGCGGATCACAACGAAGGCGTCCTTCAGCAAAGTCAGGTGTGGGTCAAAGCTGTGACCTGGAGCCTGATCGGCACAACCTTATTCGGCATCGCTTGGCTGGGGATCGCACGCACTGAAGAAGTGGTGGTAGCCACAGGAAAACTCGAACCTGTTGGCAACGTCAAAGAGATACGAATCCCAGCGGGCGCCGTAGTGGAAGACATCCTGGTCAAAAATGGTGAACAGGTGAGCAAGGACCAAGCTCTGATTCTGCTTGATCAGGAGAGTACAGCCGAACAGCTCAATTCACTCGAACAAGGTCTCAAGGAGAAAACATCGCAAATCGTCCAGAAACAGGAACAGTTATCCCTCAAAAAACTGGAAAGAGATCGCACCTTCGAACTCAATCGTGAACAACTTGCAACTACCCGAGATAATTTGGCACTTGAAAATCAGATTTTAGATCGACTTCAAAGTCTAGCCAAACAGGGAGGCATACCAGACATCCAATACTTGCAGCAACGAAACAAAGTACATGGCCTAAGAGGAGAATTAACGAAGTTAGAAATTGAAGGCAAGCGCCAGATCAATCAAATCAACCAACAGATTGAACAAATCAATGCCGAACTGGCTGGTCTCCGCAGTGAACGTGCTCAGCTCAATGCCAATCTTACTGAAGTGAAAGTAACTAACAAGAATCAGACCCTGCGAGCACCGGTCAGTGGCATTGTCTTTGATTTGCAGCTGAACAACCCTGGTTACATCTCGCAAGCACAATCGTCTGAAGCCATGTTGAAGATAGTGCCTTTTAACACCCTGGAAGCCGATGTAGAGATTCCCAGCAACAAAATCGGGTTTGTGCGCACTGGCCAACCAGCTGAAATCAGCATTGATTCTTTCCCCTCCAGTGATTTTGGAGTGCTGGAAGGAACAGTCATATCGGTGGGCTCGGATGCACTCCCACCAGATCAACAAAAGATGCGTCAGGGCTACTCCTACCCTGCAGCCATCAAACTAGATAGTCAGCAATTAAAAATAAAAAACGGAACGTCGTTGCCATTGCAAGTAGGCATGTCTCTTACCGCCAATATCAAACTACGAAGCGTTAGCTATTTGCAATTACTTCTAAACACTTTCCAAAGCAAAACCGACTCGCTGCGAGAACTCTGAAGATCAAAGCGGTAAAGCTTCTTGCTGCTTGGTCTCAGCCTTCCACACTCGCCAGCGCAACTCCATCCCGTCGGGTAAATCAACAACAATTGGCCAAGATGCGTTGTAGGGAATGAGATAAGGCTGTTTGCCAAGGGACAAAAAAGAACGGCTTATCGATTGATTCGGAGTACAAGCCTTACGCGTGCTCAAGACAATCACCGGCCCCCTAACCTCAAACAAAGCCTTACCAGAGGCCTTAGGGAGCCGACGCATCGATAGGGACGACCCCGACAAACGCTTGATGTTGCAATCAACATCCACTTCTTTCCCCACGATGAGTTGAATGCGCCAATCGATGGGATTGGAAGAGATCATGGCATCGTCACTCTTCGGCAGCAGTCCGGAGGGCTGGATCACCCAACGGTTCAAGCCTCCTCTGGGTGCTGGGTATCCACTCAGATCAAGACGAGGAATCGCCACAGCAGCATCACTGAGCGCCACGAACAACAGAGGAAGTGCAAACCTCCACAGACCCATCGTCATACCCAAAGGGCAACAGAATGCCCAGCATGACCGATTCCACCGCGATTGCCCTGCTCTCGGGCGGGCTTGATTCCGCAACAGCTGCTGCCCTGGCCATGAAATCAGGCTTCCGCGTGATTGGGTTGTCCTTTGATTACGGCCAGCGTCACCATCGTGAACTCGATGCCGCAGCTGACGTCGCCAAGGCTCTGAATCTCTCGGAGCACCACATCATCCAGGTGAATCTTGCGAGTTGGGGAGGTTCCTCTCTGACCGATCACAACCAGGCACTGCCAACAGGAGGCGTGCAGGAGGGTGTGATTCCAAACACGTATGTTCCAGGGCGAAACACCGTCTTTATTTCGATTGGACTCAGCCTTGCCGAAGCACGAGCAGCTGATCGCTTGGTCCTGGGCGTTAATGCTGTGGACTACTCGGGCTATCCCGACTGCCGACCGGATTACTTGAAGGCGTTTCAGGCTTTAGCTGATCTCAGCAGCCGCGCTGGTAGAGAAGGCCATGGTCCAAAGCTGTGGGCACCTTTGGTGGAGTGGACTAAACAACAAATTGCAGAAGAAGCACTACTGCTGGGTGTTCCGATCGAACGCACCTGGAGTTGCTACAGCGGCGGTAGCGAGCCCTGTGGGGTGTGCGACAGCTGTCGAATCCGTGATGAGGCTTTGCTCGCCATCGGACGACCAGATCTTTGCAGTCCTGGCTGTCCATGAACTCCAATGAAACCAACAGCGAAGAGCTGATCCGCAGCGCCCACCCCTGGACCGATCCTCAAGTGGTGGCATCGGCCTTAATTCAGGACCATGGTGAAGCCGGTTTGATCTGGCTCGATGGTGACGGAAGCGAACTCGGCCGTTGGCTCACCCTGGCCGTTAACCCTCTTGAACAAATCTGTTGCCGAGGTTTACCAGGGGAAAAGGGCGCCACCAATCCATTCCAAGCTCTAAGGTCGCTGACTCCAGGTCACTGGACAGGCTGGCTGAGTTATGACTCCGCATCCTGGCTGGAACCGAAAAATTCGTGGCGAACCGATGCCATGGCGAGTCTCTGGATGGGACGGCATGACCCCGTTCTGCGCTTCGACCTACAACAACAAGAGGTTTGGATTGAAGGAACCGATGCCAAACGCCATGCCGAAATGGAACGCTGGTTTCTTGGTTTTGATCGGAGCGTGAATGAAACCAATGATCGAGGCCAGCATGCCAAACCCATTCACACATCGTGGGTGCGCCATAGCGACAGGAATGACTATGCAGCGGGTGTGCAACGAATCCGTGAGCTGATCGCCATTGGTGATCTTTTTCAGGCCAATCTCACCAGCTGCGCACACACCATTTTGCAGCAGCCCATCAGCAATCTGGATCTCTTTCTACGTTTGCGTCAGCGCTGCCCTGCCCCCTTTGCTGGATTGGTCGTTGCCAGTGGTGAAGCCCACGGAGAAGCGCTTCTATCGACCTCACCGGAACGATTCATGGAAGTATTGCCGAATGGTGCCGTACAAACAAGACCCATCAAGGGAACACGCCCTCGTGATCCAGACCCACAACGCGATGCTGATCATGCCGCTGAATTGATCTGCAGTGAAAAAGACCGTGCCGAAAACGTGATGATCGTCGACTTGCTCCGCAATGACTTAGGCAGGGTCTGCGTACCAGGCAGTATTGAGGTCTCTGAATTAGTCAATCTCGAGAGCTATGCCCAAGTCCATCACCTCACATCGGTCGTCAAAGGTCAACTCCGAGTCGACAGGAACTGGGTAGACCTTCTGGAAGCGAGCTGGCCAGGAGGTTCCATCAGTGGAGCCCCAAAACTAAGAGCGTGTCAAAGGCTCCAGGAATTAGAGCCTAAGGGTCGCGGTCCTTACTGTGGCTCCTTGCTGAATATCAATTGGGATGGGCGTTTAGACAGTAATATTCTGATCCGCACCGTGCTTCGCAAAGGGCAAGAGCTTCGGGTGCATGCAGGCTGTGGAATTGTCGCCGACTCTGATCCTCAAGCGGAAGCCGACGAACTCGATTGGAAACTGCTGCCACTTTTAGAGGCACTTGAGTGACCACAACCGAACGACGCAGATCAATTGCTTGGATCAACGGCTGTTGGGGCCATCCAACAGACCTAACGGTTCCGCTCAGCGACCGCGGCCTCCAACTGGCCGATGGGCTATTTGAAACCATTTTGGTTCATGAGCAAAGGCCGTGTTTACTGGACGCACACCTGCTGCGCTGGAGGGAGAGTGCTGCACTTTTAGGAATGGCACCGCCACCCCAAAGACCATGGCTGGATTCATTGATTCAGGAAGCCATCCAACGGGTTGGGCTTGCCAAGCAGGAAGGGGCCCTTCGCTTGAACTGGAGTCGAGGTGATGGATGCAAACGAGGCATCGGACTTGACGAAAACCCACCCACTGCATCACGACACCGCTTTTGGTTGACGTTACACGTCCATACCCCGACTTTTGAAACCGTACGCACTTGGATCAGTCGCCATGAATACCGGCATGTCTCAAGTTTGCTCAGTCGATGTAAAACCCTCTCCTATGGCCAATCGATCCAAGTCCGACGGGAGGCTCAGCAGAGAGGAGGTGACGAAGGTCTGATGCTCAGCAGCAATGGTGCGCTTTGCTGTGGAAGCACTGCGAATCTTCTTGTACAACGCCATGGCCGATGGCTCACACCCCCCTTAAGCGATGGCTGTTTAGCTGGAGTGATGCGGGCAGAGTCCATCAGACGAGGGCTTGTCCATGAGCAATCCCTTTCACCAAAACCTCAACCAGATGACCAATGGTTGTTGATCAATAGCCTTAGCTGCCATCCAATTAGTCACTTGAACAATGAGCCACTGAAGATCAACGGAGAAGCCGAGGCTTTTTGGCGATCTCTGCTTCACTCTCATCCTTAGAAATCATTGTCATTGTGATCACGACAGGACGCAATAGGTGATTTGGAATTACGTCGAGATCTAAGCCTCACAAGCCTCACCATGACCGTCGTAACGGGAACTATTGGTTCGGGATGGCTATTGGCATCCTATTTCGCCGCCCGCACAGCAGGGCCAGAAAGCCTACCTGCCTGGCTTTTAGGAGGCTTCATTTCTTTCCTGCTAGCGCTGGTCTTTGCTGAGCTCGGCTCACTGATCAACAGCTCCGGTGCCCTGGCACAGATTCCCCTCGTAAGCCATGGCCGTTTGTCAGGCTTCATCGGCGGATGGAGTATCTGGATCAGCTATTTAGGCGTGCCCACGATCGAGCTACTCGCCATGCTCGATTATCTCGACAGCAGCCTCCCCTGGCTCACTCAAGATCGAAGTGGGACTCAAATTCTCAGCGGTGCAGGTCTTGCTGTCGCGGTCGCATTGATGTTGCTCCTCACCTGGATCAATCTCAACGGAGTCAAAGGTCTGGCCCGCTGGATCAACAGCTTGACGATCTGGAAGCTTGTAGTCCCCCTTCTGGTAGCCACCGTGCTGATGCTGCTCAGTCAGCACTGGGAAAACCTGTTCATACCGATGACCCTTGGAGACACCATCGCAACTGACATCACCAATGGTGAAGGCACGGAACTCATGAATGCTGTGGGCAGCGGGGGGATTCTTTTCTGTCTGCTGGGCTTTCGCACAGCTGTGGACCTCGCTGGAGAAACCCGCAACCCGCAACGCAATGTGCCCTTAGCCATGGGACTCGGGCTAGGTATCAGTTTGCTGATTTACGTTCTCCTACAACTCTCCTTTTTGGTGAGCGTGCCTCCGGATGCCCTGCAAAAGGGTTGGAGCCATCTCAACCTCAGCCAACATGGTGGCCCCCTCGCCGCCCTAGCCCTGGGACTGGGTCTCGGTTGGATGGTGGTTCTCTTGCTAATCGATGCAGCACTCTCCCCAAGTACAACCGCTATGGCCTACTTGGGAGTGTCGGCTCGAGTGAGCTGGATGATGGGTCGCTGCAAGCTGCTCCCAAAGAACTTCGAACGGGTCAACAGAAATGGTGTTCCCGATATTGCTGTCATCAGCAGCTTGGTGGTGGGCTGTGCCCTGTTCTTGATCGGACCAGGTTGGCAACAGGTTGTTTCGTTCCTCACTGCAGCACAAATGATCGCTCTAGCCATGGGACCGGCAAGTTTGTTGGCCTTGCGCCGCCAGCTCCCTAAGGAAAGAAAACACTTTCGTATTCCATGGCCAACGCCAATCAGTTCAATGGCTTTCGTGATGGCCACATGGGCTACAAACTGGTGCGGACGCATAGCTCTAGAAGGAGCCGTGATCGCCATCGGAATCCCAAGCTTGTTATTCGCTCTCTACAACTGGCGGAAACAACAACCAATCGAAACCAAAGCAGGTCTTTGGTGGGGGCTTTATCTCGGATTACTAGTGCTTGACATGGAACTCTTCAGTAGCGGACAGCCCTTACAACTGCCAAATCATTCCCATCTAGCCGTATTGGCCGGCATAGCTCTACTGATATTGCCGATAGCGGTCAACAGTGCATTACCCGAGATATCACCCCTAGCACTCACTCACTTAAACAACGAGTTTCAACAACCTGACTGAGTCCAGCTACAGAGTCACTGGCCAAAGACTATTGAATGAAGCAACAACAATCGGCTTAACGTACAAAGCCTCCAGTTAGCAAACCTGCCTAACTCTGTCCTTGAGCCATCGCATCTCAAGGGATTGATCCCTTCGCAAGCGCTCGAGCAAACAAACATTCTCGAGCGAGCCATCAAACCGCACCCACTCATAAGCAATTCATAACTAGCGAGCAACAACCTGAGCCCAAGAGGCAGCCGGATGCGCAATGGGAAACGTCTGCAGAAGCAACAAAGGTCACTAGAAACAGTCTATTTACGAGCAAAAGGCCAAGGGTCATTCATAACAATGATCCAAAACGACTATTTGATACGCATAAAACAGCAAAGGCTAGGACAACAATGAAGAATCAATCAAAAATCATCATTCAACACAAGCTTATAACTTAAGGTAATTCCGGGAGATAATTGAATCTATAAAGATTAATTGCCTCACAGATATTACGCACTATACTCAACACCTCGATAAACTTTTTTCAGGCATGAAGTCAAAGTAGATTCAATCTCTAATAAAGCGGCTAGTCGACGAGAGCGCAGAAAGCCACCGGGCCTAACTGTTGCCCGTGAAACTGGGGATGGATCTACTCCGATCAGCTCAGCAGTCATTCGTGAACGGATAAACCCACCAGGCTGAATTGTTCTTTTTGACCGATTACAGGAAGAATAAGGAGAGACTAAACACCCGCGATAAACAAGACGGCAATTAGTATTTGTACTGTTGTCAAGCTGAAGAAGTAGCGCCGTTTTCTTGGATCGAATAATATTATTTCGTGAATTAATAGAAACTCTTCTACGGTAAACTAATTCAAGAGGAGTTAGGCATTCAACCCTAGATCCTTCCATTTTCTCGTAAGAATTTCCTCGAAAGACAAGCTGTGACATGAATTACGCTCCTTTTCAAATGGGCCCCGGTTCCCTGGCCCTAAAGCAGGTGCGCCCTGACTTAGCAGGGTGAACGTTTGATCAGTAACGATAGTTACACAATTAAGAATGCCCAAACAACGCAAGGCTCGAAGCTCGGGTGGATACCAAATCCCAAAAAAGTCATATCTCTACACAAAGAGGCATGATTGCAAAATGTAGAGCGAGGTCTGCCCGATGCTCAACGATGAATCACAGCTGGATCACCAAAAAAAGGCTGGCAAGCCTCATCCTGGCCTGTCTGAGCATCACAAGTTGCGCTTCACAGAAGGAGGTACGGGTCAGCTCTGCAACTCCTGGTGACGTGCTTACAGTTGTGGGCGACGACAAGGTTGTTCTAGTCAGCGCCTTTAAACCGGGCCAGCCAAATGGATTGTTCGATGGCGGAATCAAGGTGATCAGCAATAAGAGACCAACACGGTTTGCTGAAATAAATGTTGTCTGCAGCATGCCAGATCTACCTAATTGGCCTCAGTACGACAACATTTACGGACGTTGGTTAAAGAAAGATGAACAGCCTGGACTTGAGGGCGGGCAAACTGACTGGCAACTTTTGACTTACTTTAGTGGCGATAAAAAGAGCCAAGGGAAGGAAGAAGTTCCACAATGGGCCAACCGGTTAGCACAAAACCTATGCAGAAAAGGTGACTTTAGCGACAAATAAGCCACTACTTGTTCAAAGCTTAGAACCAAATGAAGCAATCAATACGCTGAAAAGATCAGTCGATAAAAATGTCTCATCTGAGACAACTCGGTACCTAAGAGAAGTCGAAGATCAAAGATGTTCTCTAAAACTCCGCTTGTGGCAAGTACCGGCAGCGTAAGCGCATGGGATGAAGCATTGCTCACCGCAATGGTTCAATATCCAGTCCCCGTTATTAAAGGGCCAGAAGATATCCAGACCCAGGTCGACCAAATCTGCACATGCTTAGCCAACACAAAGGCTGGCTATCCCGACCTAGATCTCATTGTCTTTCCTGAGTACTCAACTCAAGGTCTGAATACCAAGATCTGGACATACGATGAAATGCTTCTTCGCGTGGATTCGCCTGAGATCGATCGATTCCGTCAAGCATGCAAAGAAAACGACGTATGGGGTGTCTTTTCTCTAATGGAGCGGAATGACGACCCTAGTCTCCCTCCGTTTAACACAGCAATCATCATCAACTCTGATGGTGAAATTGCTTTGCATTACAGAAAACTGCAACCTTGGGTGCCGATTGAACCCTGGTCTCCTGGTAATTATGGAATGCCAGTTTGTGACGGTCCTAAAGGTTCAAAATTGGCTGTTTGCATCTGCCATGACGGCATGTTCCCAGAACTAGCGCGCGAGGCCGCCTACAAAGGTGCCAATGTTTATATCAGGATTTCAGGCTATTCAACGCAAGTCAATGATCAATGGATTTGGACCAACAGGACAAACGCATGGCAGAATTTAATGTATACAATCTCGGTTAATTTGGCAGGCTACGACAATGTCTTCTACTACTTTGGAGAAGGAACGGTCTGCAATTATGATGGAAATGTGATCCAACAAGGTCACAGAAATCCTTGGGAGATTGTTACTGCTGAATTATTCCCACGCCTTGTAGACAAGGCAAGGGAAAACTGGGCTCTCGAAAATAACATCTTCAACCTTGGATGCAGAGCCTATGTTGGCAAGCCAGGAGGCGAAAAAGAGAATTATCTCACTTGGGTTAAGGATCTTGCCAACGGCGAATACAAACTTCCTTGGGATGACAAGATCAAAGTTCGAGATGGCTGGAAGTATTACCCAGAAGGCGTCCAATTAGGCCCATTGCCCACAACAGGTAATGGGCATAGTACTCAGGCTCCTGTGCTAACGGAAGAAGCGCCTGTGATGGCACAAGTCTAACCATAGCAACTAAGAATCTTCAATTAAGCCCCAGATAACTCTGGGGCTTTTTTATGAATAAAGGAAATTCAAGGCAAATAAACCAGTCAAAAACAAAGAGACAATCCTGATGCAATAAATCAGCAGATCAAGCCATGAGACATCAATTAGGAGGTTGTGTCATTGAATGATTAGCCAATAGAAGACCTTTCAAAGTAAAAAATATAGATAAATTCAAAACAAGAGACTGTGAGTCTTAGACAGTCAAGAATTCCTGGATAACAGCATCAGAAAGATTTGAAGTGGGACCACTAGACACAATTCCTCCACGTTGCATCGCATAATAAAAGCTTGATTGCTTAACGAAATGAAGATGTTGTTCAACAAGCAGTACGCTAATGCCAGTCTCTTTGATAATTCTCTGCACAGCTCGTTCAATATCAAGAATGATGGATGGCTGAATTCCTTCGGTAGGCTCATCCAATAGTAATAATTTTGGTTTCCCTAGCAAGGCGCGTGCAATAGCTAATTGTTGCTGCTGCCCACCACTTAAATCACCACCTTTACGATTTAAGAACTGCTCGAGAATCGGAAATAGTTCATAGATAAACGGATCTATATGTCGATTTTTACCCATACCACCTGGCAATGCTTCCATACCCAAAAGAAGATTCTCACGAACAGTTAGGAATGGAATGATGTCTCTACCTTGGGTCACATAACCAATTCCGTGTCGAGCTCTTTGATAGGGAGGTTGAGTTAAAAGCTCATTAGATTCATAATAGATCGAGCCAGATCGTTGCTGTAAGAGTCCAATCAAAGTCTTCAGGAAAGTGGTTTTTCCAACACCATTCCTGCCAATCAAACAAACCATTTCACCCTTGGGTATTTGCAAATCAACATTACGTAAAATATGGCTCTCACCATAATAAACATTGATGCCAGAAGCACGAAGGACAAATTCAGCAGAAGATGGATGGGCTGTTTGTGGCTGCATAACAGAAGAAGGCATGATTAACAATTAGCAAAGAACAAGCGAGATAAGATCTAACTAATGATCATCAGATTGACCAAGATATACCTCAATGACACGCGGGTCACGTTTAACCTCATCCAAAGTTCCTTCGGTTAACTTTTGACCCTGATGCAACACCGTGACAGGTGCGCCAAGATCTCTAATAAATTCCATATCGTGCTCGATTACAACAACTGTATGCTCTCCAGCCAATGACTTAATGAGTTCAGCAGTTTTTGAAGTCTCATCATCGGTTAAACCAGCTACAGGCTCATCCAATAGAATGATGTCAGGAGATTGAGCTACAAGCATCGAAATAGCAAGCCATTGTTTTTGTCCATGAGAGAGGGATCCTGCCTGAAGCTTGGCATAGGGAGCAAGCCCGACATATTCCATAATTTTAAAAACCTCTTCTCTTACAACAGAGCTGAGAGATTTTGTTAACAACGCCAAAGGTGTTTTAGTAGGAGAAGCCGTCAACTCAAGATTGCGTTGAACGGACAAATTCTCCCAGACTCTTGGTGTTTGAAATTTACGACCGACTCCCATTCTAGAGATTTTTTGTTCTGATAATCCGATAATACTTTTGCCTCGTAATTTCACACTACCCTTGGTGGGTTTGACCTTTCCTGTAATGACGTCTAAGAAAGTAGTTTTACCAGCCCCATTTGGACCGATAATGGACCTCAGTTCACCAGGATACAACTTAAAATCAAGGTCGGTTAAAGCGTAAAAGCCATCAAAACTAACGCTTACCTGGTCTAAATCAAGAATTGAATTCTGCATGGGTAATTGAAGCTCAGTGATTCATTGAAAAAGACAGATTAGACTTTAAGAGACTCCTCTCGAACGGATTCGTCTAAATCTAATTTTGGATAGGTAGAGGTTTTTTTCGCAATTCCAAATGCTGCAAGCATCGATGTGAACCCACCTTTGGTGAACCAACCATAAATACCATCAGGCATAAGAACCACAACAAAAACGAAGAGAGCACCTTGAACAAACAACCAAGCTTCTGGAAGTGCTTCACTTACCAAACTACGCAAATAGTTCACCAAAACAGCACCGATAATTGGTCCCACCAAAGTGCCACGACCACCTACTGCAACCCAAATGACCATCTCAATCGACATTGAGATAGACATAAATTGAGGAGAAACAATACCTGATTGGACTGTATATAAGGCTCCAGAAACTCCGGCTAGTCCTCCTGCCACAATAAAAACTATAACCTTAAATGGGGTAGGATTAAATCCAGAAAAACGTAACCTTGGCTCATCATCTCTGATTGCTATTAAGGAGTCACCAAACCTTCCAGAGGTTAAATATTTGCATAACAAAAAAGCAAAAGGAAGAAGTATCAATGTAATTTTATAGAATAAAACCTGAGCATCGTCAGAACCAGCAGCCATGCCAAATATCTCAGTTGTACTTGTTTTAAGTCCATTGGTCCCGTTCACAAGCTTTTGCTGTCCGTTGAAAAAGTGATAAAAAACCATCAACGAAGCCTGCATAATTATCGAAAAATAGACTCCTTTAATTCTGTTCCTAAAAATCAGGTAGCCAACAAAACCAGCAATAATAGAAGGGATCAAGAAAATCGCTATGATCGAGAAAGGGAAAGACCAAAAAGGTTCCCAGAAAAATGGCAAATTATCTACACCATAATTTTCAAAGAATTTCGGAAGTCCATTAGCACCAGTTGTAAAGTCGTTTTTAGTAACCAACAACAGATGCATTGCAATTGCGTAACCTCCCAAAGAGAAGAAAATGCCTTGTCCCAAACTGAGTAATCCTGTATATCCCCAAATCAAATCAATCCCAAGAGCAACAAATGCTAAAGAGAAATAACGACCAAACAAATTTAAGCGAAATTGAGAAAAACCAAACAGCCCAGATTTTGCCATCGCAGGTAAAACGAAAAAGGCAATGGCGAGAAGTATCCAGGGGACAAGTCGTTTAAAAAGTTTCATGAGTTAATGAATGAGGAGTGTGTTAAGCCTCAACTGAACGTCCCTTCTGGGGGAACATTCCAGTTGGCTTGAATTGCAAAAAGGCGATGATAAATATAAATACCAATACATATGACATGCTTGTTGTAGCAAAGAATTCAACAACAGACCGAAGTGAATTTGGCATGCCTGGGAAAGCAATTAATAAAGATCCAGATCCTATAATTGATTGAATAATGCCCAACATCAAGGATGCAATGACAGTCCCAACAAGATTGCCAACACCTCCAAGCACAATCACCATGAAACAGGAAACAATATAAGAACCACCGAGATTAGGACCAACAGAACCAAGCAAAGTTATTGCACAACCTGCAACTCCTGCCAACCCAGATCCAATGCCAAAAGTAATACTATCAACACTATCTGTAGGAATACCAAGGCAATTACTCATTTCACGATTTTGAGTCACGGCTCTAATTCGAACACCCCAAACACTTTTTGTAAGAAACCATGCAACTGCAGCTAGCAAGAGTGCAGAGAGAATGATGATAAAGATGCGAATACCAGGTAATTCAATTCCTGCAATTGAGCCCCAACTACCTTGAAGCCACTTCGGAGGGGTCACATCTAGATTTCTTGGACCAAACCAAGGGCTCGAAAAAAATCTACCGGCTGAAGCGACAGATCCAATCGATATCAAACCAATAACACCTGCAACAATCCAAATAACGCCATTCAAGTAAGAAGCAAAAGAGGCTTGCTTTAATGGCATAGGCAAGAATTTTTGCACTGCCCAACCCAATAATGCAGTAACAGCAATGCCAATGACCATCGCCAAAGAGACACTGCGGACAAATTGGATAAGAATCAAACTGACTCCCCATGTAGCCAGCAATGTTTCTAAGGGACGACCATAAAGACGTCGTATTAATGTCCTTTCAAGGAAAACGCCAATGACAGCCGTGACAAGAAATGCTGCACATAAGGCAATGATGTAGTAGGACTCAAATAAGATACCTCCCAATGGTTTAAAAAGATTTTGAACCACAAACGTGACATAGGCGCCTATCATCATGAATTCGCCATGGGCGAGATTAATCACACCCATCAGTCCAAAAACGATGGCCAAACCTGTTGCAGCAAGCAGCAAGACTGCTCCTATACTTAAGCCATCAAGCAACTGTGAAAAAATTAGCTCCATAGATCAGTAGCTCCATAATTCTTTTGAGTAAAAAAAAGGTGGATCAAAGATAAATTGATCCACCACAAGGAAAATTCTTAGTCAAGAATTACTGAATCACATTTTGAACTTACCTGCATCAGGCCGATCCAAGGTCCAATCACACTTATACCCTTTGGTTTCAGGGACATATTGGTTCCAGGTGATTGGAGCCACAGGGGTCTTACTATCCCAAAGAATCTCAAATTGACCGTCGTCCTTGGCTTCGCCAATTCGAACGGTTTGAGAGATGTGGTGGTTGGGGTACATTTTGATAGGCCCCTGTGGTGCATCTAAGCTGATGCCAATTAAAGCACTGCGTACTGCTGGTAGATCTTCGTAAGTACCAGCCTTCTCAACCGCAGCCTTCCATAGGTAGACCATATTGTAGGCAGACTCCATTGGATCGTTTGTTACACGATCATCGCCATATTCAGCGAGAAAGGCTTCATTAAAGTTGTTTGCAGCCTCAGTTCCTAGAGACATGAAGTAATTCCATGCCGCATAGGTACCACCAACAAACTCAGGTCCAATTTGACGAATTTCTTCCTCTGCAATAGAGAAAGACATAATGGGATATTTGTCAGGGGTGATGCCTGCTGCCTTGAATTGCTTGAACAAGGCAACATTGGAATCTCCATTCAAAGTGTTGATGATAATTCCACCATCAGGAAATTCTTTTTTGATTTTGGCGATAATTGGAGCAACCTCTGTATTTCCTAGTGGAATGTAATCTTCACCAACTGTTTCACCTCCAAGGCTCTTAACCTGTTCCTTAATAATTGTGTTAGCTGTACGGGGGTACACATAGTCAGAACCAACTAAATAGACTTTCTTGCCATATTTATCAGAGAACTGGTCAAAGAGCCAATCAACCGCAGGCTCTGCCTGCTGGTTAGGGACAGCACCTGTATAGAAGATGTTTTTGGAACATTCCTGGCCCTCGTACTGGATTGGATAGAAAAGGAAATGATCTTTTGCTTCATATACAGGAAGCATGGCTTTGCGACTTGCAGAGGTCCAGCCACCGAAAACAACAGCTACTTTGTCAGCATCAATCAGCTTCTGAGACTTTTCAGCAAATGTCGGCCAATCAGAGGCTCCATCTTCTGAAACGTATGTGATTTTGTAATTTTTACCGTCGATTTCGACCCCGCCAGCGTCATTGATCTCCTTAATGGCCATCTCCTCAGTTTCCTTAAGAGTGGTCTCAGAGATAGCCATTGTTCCACTCAGAGAGTGAAGAATGCCGACTTTGATTTCGCCGTCAAAATCTTCACTTGCTGTGTCACTACTACCTCCTCCTCCACAGGCGGTGACGGCTAAACCCAGCGAAGCTGCCGCTATGCCAGCAAACAGGCGCTTGGAGAATGATGAGCTCATGGAGAAAAGGAAACAAGAGAGACGACGCTTCAACGTCGAAGACCCGAAAAGTACAGATACTGAGAAGTGATGGCCTGTAACAACAAGAACATTTTTTTCGTTTGAGGATTAAGGGGTGTCAATTCGGTAACTGTTGCAACACAAATTCGACGACTCCATCGAGTCCATCGCCAGCACGAAGATTCGTGAAGCACCAAGGCTTCTTGCCGCGCATCCGTGCTGTGTCCTGTTCCATCACCTCTAAATCAGCACCAACCAGAGGTGCCAGATCAATCTTATTGATGACTAATAAATCTGATCGCGTAATCCCAGGTCCGCCTTTGCGAGGAATTTTGTCCCCAGCAGCCACATCAATGACATATATGCATAGGTCTACTAATTCAGGACTGAAGCTAGCCGCAAGGTTGTCACCACCGCTTTCAACCATCACCAGGTCGAGCCCAGGGAACTGGAGCTCCAGGTCGTTCACAGCAGCTCGGTTGATGGAGCAGTCTTCACGTATCGCTGTATGGGGGCACCCCCCAGTTTCAACTCCTCGAATGCGCTCGGGATCTAAAGCTCCTGCCCGCGTCAGAAATTGAGCATCCTCTTGGGTGTAGATGTCATTCGTGACCACCGCTAACTGCAAGCGATCGCGCAATCGCTTGCAAAGTGCTTCCACAAGCGCCGTCTTTCCTGAACCCACCGGACCAGCCACCCCAAGTCTGAGCTTGCTACCCATCAGCTACGGAACAAACGTGAATACAACTCAGCATGCGCCAACTGGGCGAGCCCTGCACCAACACCGCTATTCCAAAGGCTCATGGGGTCCTGGTCTTTCAAAAAACAAGCTTGAGAACTGATCATCGGCAAAATGCGTTGCTGAATCTTCTGAGCCGTGGTGGGACCAAGTGGTACCAATCGAACTGCTGCACTGAGCTGATTAGCAACCCATCCATAGAGATAGCCCTCAACCATGTCGAGCTCAGGAATCTTCATCGCTAAGGAAGCCCAAGCCCAAGCCGCAGGCCAAGCCAGAACCACTTGTTGAGGCAACGGATGGCCAAGATCTGCCAAAAGCTCCAACAAAGAACCTCCCATCTGAACGTGCTGCGAACGGACGGATGAGGCTTCCCTCAGAGCTAGCAACCAACCATCAAGAGACATCAACTCTCCATGCGCCTTTGCCCTTCCTTGGATCCAGCTTTGAAGGTGAGAACGCAAGGTCGACAGTGCGGCAGCCTCCAACCTCAGTGCGCCTCTGCAAAGCTCAGCTTCAATCCACCGCTGAATCTCTGTTTCATCAGTCAAATAACCCTGTTGGATCAGGACTTCAAGACCCTCGGAATAACTGAATGCACCAACCGGCAAGGCAGGACTCACCAACTGCAGCAAAGCAAGAGTTGTCATGAATGCAGATGGCCGCTGTAAGCACCCCCCTCCGGCAGAAATGGACGACAGCACCGCGTCACCATCAATCCCCGTCCTTCCAGCATGGTGGCGAGCACAGAGTCCTCGAGCAACAACAGTTCATGCTCATGCAGCTCAAGAGCCACATGACGATTGCCCAGGTGATAGGACGCTTCAAGCAACGCTAATGGCGTGGCTGCCTTGACCCGCAATAACGCCTCAGGCGCAGCCGCAACCTTCACATCCACATTCTCTTGCGAATCGGCGAGTCGATCACCAGGCTTCAAGACTCCCTCTCGCGGCAACTGCAACAAAACATCTCGGCCACAAGCTGTGCGACGACGTCCACGCAACACCGTGCGTTGATCTGCAGTGAGTGGTAACTCCATCACTAGGGGAATGGAGCTCCTCAACCCGGCATCAGCAACGAGGCGATGGTCCAACACGATCAAGCCAGCGCTCAAGGGGTCACACAACCAACGACATCACAAGACAAAGATTGCCCAGAGACGACAAAAGCTTTTGGTAGCACTTGCTACAGAGAGCCTAGCCATTGGCATCGAGCTTGTCTAAATGCAACGACTTGACTCCTGGCACGGCACCTGCAACCTCCAATTCCACGCAGACAGCAGCGGTAGTCAGCACCAAGGAGGCTGTACCTCACCATTCAAGTTGATGCGCGCAGAAAGGGGTGCAAACGGGCGCTGCGAGCTACCACTCCTTCACACTGCTGGCGGCCTCGTTGGAGGAGATCAATTGAGCATCAATTTGAACTTAAAACCAAGCAGTCGCTGCTTGATCACCAGCGTGGCGGCACAAAAAGTCTATGGATCGGTGGGCCGTAGCCAGCTCCATCCACAAGGAGTCTGGGCTCAACACAACATGGATGCGGAGCTGCATTCGGCTAGCGATTTGGAGTGGCTTCCCCAAGAAGTCGTGCTCTACTCCAATGCCTTATTTCATCAAAACCTGACGGTCAGCTTGCCCTTAGATGGATCATTTTTCAGCGCAGAAATCGTGCGCCTGGGACGCACGGCCGCCGGCGAAACCTTGGGCAAAGGACGCTGGAGATCATCTGTTCAGCTGCGTCGCCGAACGCCTAAGGGCATTCTCTGGGAACTCGTCGACAGACTTGAACTCAGCGAGGAGGCCTTGCAAGGACCCCACGGCCTCAATCAGAAACCTGTATTCGGCAGCCTGATTTGGGCAGCACCCTTTGCTCTAGAGACAGAAATGATGAATAACCTGATAAAAGAAGCTAGGCATGATCGATGCGGACTCAAAGGCGAGATGCATTGTGGACAGCTTCACCAAGGGTTGATCGCTCGATACAGCGGTGACTCAAGCCGTGATGCCCGTTTTTGGTTCAGCAGGATTTGGGCTCTGACCCGTCAAGCTCGAGACCTTTCAACCCCAACCATTCCGAGAGTGTGGCCCTTGCAAGAAAATCCATTCAGGCCATAAGAGTTCAATTTGAACATTCCACCAAGCCTGCCAGAGACAAACTAAAAAAAGTGCAAGGACACCATGCACCTCAGCCCTCAGGAAAAAGACAAGCTATTGATCGTCACCGCCGCTCTACTGGCAGAACGTCGGCTCAATCGCGGTCTCAAACTCAACCATCCTGAAACAGTGGCTTTTCTCAGTTTCTTGGTCCTAGAAGGGGCACGAGACGGAAAGAGCGTGGCCGCCCTCATGCAGGAAGGGAGCACATGGCTGCGCCGAGACCAAGTCATGGAAGGCATTCCTGAATTGGTGAACGAAGTGCAGATCGAGGCTGTTTTTCCCGATGGAACCAAACTTGTGACCTTGCATGATCCGATTCGCTAAGGCTTCCTCTGAATGGCACCCCTAATTCCCGGTGAATTGCTACCTGAACCAGGAGAGCTTGAACTCAATGCCAACAGAGGCGTCACAACCCTCACTGTCGCCAACAGCGGCGACCGCCCTGTGCAGGTGGGATCTCACTTTCATTTCCAAGAGGCAAACGCTGCATTGCACTTTGATCGTGATGCAGCACGCGGACAGCGGCTCGACATTCCAGCCGGAACGGCTGTTCGTTTCGAACCGGGAGACAGCCGCGATGTGAATCTGATTCCCTTCGCAGGCAAACGCCGTGTCATCGGATTCAACGGCCTGATCAACGGACCCCTCGACACCTGATCCATGCCCTATCGCATCTCACGCCGGGCTTACGCCGAAACCTATGGGCCCACCACCGGTGATCGCATTCGCTTAGCGGACACCGAACTCATCCTCGAAGTGGAAAAGGACTTCACCACTTACGGCGATGAGGTGAAGTTTGGCGGCGGGAAGGTAATTCGCGATGGCATGGGCCAAGCCCAAACCTCCCGGGCTGGAGGAGCCGTTGACACCGTGATCACCAACGCCCTAATCCTCGATTGGTGGGGAATCGTGAAGGCAGATTTAGGCCTGAAGGATGGCCGCATCGTGGGGATCGGCAAGGCAGGTAACCCCGATACCCAGGAAGGGGTCACCATTGTGATAGGTCCTGGCACCGAAGCCATTGCTGGCGAAGGACACATCCTGACCGCTGGTGGAATTGACACTCACATTCATTTCATCTGCCCCCAACAGATTGAAACGGCCTTGGCCAGCGGAGTCACCACACTCATGGGCGGCGGCACCGGACCAGCCACCGGAACCAATGCAACCACCTGCACCCCCGGCGCTTTTCATATCAGCCGAATGCTGCAGGCCGCGGAAGGGCTACCCGTGAATCTGGGCTTTTTCGGGAAAGGAAACTCCAGCACCCCAGAAGCCTTGGAAGAACAAGTGCAAGCGGGAGCTTGCGGCCTCAAGCTTCATGAGGATTGGGGGACCACTCCTGCTGCCATCGACGCCTGCCTGTCTGTCGCCGATCAAATGGATGTGCAGGTCTGCATCCACACGGACACCCTGAATGAAGCCGGCTTCGTGGAAGACACGATCGCCGCGATCAAAGGCCGCACGATTCACACCTTTCATACAGAAGGTGCAGGCGGCGGTCACGCTCCAGACATCATCAAAATCTGCGGTGAAGCCAATGTGCTTCCCAGCAGCACCAACCCAACGCGCCCTTATACCCGCAACACACTTGAGGAGCACCTCGACATGTTGATGGTGTGCCACCACTTGGACCCCAAGATCCCGGAAGATGTAGCGTTTGCGGAATCAAGAATCCGCCGAGAAACGATTGCCGCGGAAGACATCCTTCACGATCTCGGCGCTTTCTCGATCATTGCCAGCGACTCCCAGGCGATGGGACGCGTTGGGGAAGTGATCACGCGCACGTTCCAGACCGCCCACAAGATGAAAGTTCAACGCGGAATCCTTCCGGAAGACTCAAACCGCAACGACAACCACCGCCTGAAACGCTATATCTCCAAGGTGACGATTAACCCAGCCATCGCTCACGGCATCAGTCACCAGGTGGGTTCGGTGGAGACAGGCAAACTTGCCGATCTCGTGCTCTGGAAACCGGGCTTTTTTGGGATTCGACCTCAACTCGTCATCAAAGGCGGTTCGATCGCCTGGGCCCAAATGGGTGATGCCAATGCCTCAATCCCTACACCTGGTCCAGTGCACGGAAGGCCGATGTTTGCGACTTACGGCAAAGCACTTGCACCGAGTTGCCTCACATTCATGAGCGATGCAGCAATCAACGACAATATCCCGAGCAAACTTGGCCTAGAACGCACCTGCATCCCTGTGCACAACACCAGAAACGTTGGCAAGAGTGCACTCAAGCTCAATTCGGCGCTCCCGAATGTCAGCGTGGATCCTCAGACCTATGAAGTGTTTGCCGACGGCGAACTCCTGGTCTGCGAGCCAGCAGAGGTACTACCCCTTGCCCAACGTTATCTACTGCTTTGATCACGAACCCGCCAACTTTGCTGGTGGTTCAGCACATCGATCGAGAAGGACCTGATCTGGTTGCCGACATTGCGATTGAGCAAGGGATGAACGTGCATACCATTCGCCCTGATCGAGGGGAATCCCTGCCGAACCCCAGCAGCACGTACAACACGATTGCTCTCCTGCTTGGAGGACCGATGGGCGTGGAAGACCGTCATCAAAGTCCCCTGGCATGGTTGCAACAGGAGTTGGAATGGCTCACTCTCTGGCATCAGCAAAAACAACCAGTCTTAGGAATCTGCCTCGGTGCACAACTTTTAGCCGTAGCTGCCGGTGGCTCCGTACAACCTCTGCAAGTAGGAATGCCACCTCATCAATTGAAAGAAGTTGGCTTCGGAGCCATTCATTGGCTGAAAGAGTCAATCAGCGAACCACTCCTCAAAGGATTACAACCAAGCCAAATGGTGTTGCACTGGCATGGAGACCGTATCCATCTACCTCCAGAAGCGACCTTGCTGGGGTCAAGTCTTCAATGCCAAGAACAAGTATTCAAAATCGGGCAACACGCCATTGGCTTGCAGTGTCATTTGGAGCTTCACAAGCCAAATCTGGAACGATGGATTCAAGAAGACCTCTGCTATGTCCTCAATGCACTAGGGCCCGATGGCCCAGAACGCTTACGAAAAGACAGTGACCGATTTGCTGTGTCCTTACATCTACAAGCTCGAGTCTTCATCAGCAATGCATTGCACCACCTCTCCTCATCAACAAAAAGGCCGAGTGCGTAAGCAAATGATAACGCCTGACAGGCTTAATCTTCTACCAGCTACACGCTTAAGCTGATTGAACAAACTTTCAGAATCAACCCTCTTCCGAAATAATTACACAGCATTATAAAACTCCTAGCCACAACAAAGCAGCATCCCAAATTCCCAAACAAGACCCCAGCGAAGCAAAAAATGACTTCATGCTCAAGCAAAAATTGCCCACAAAAACCTCGCCCATAAAACCCAATGAGCATTACATTTCTAGGCCAATAATGATCAGCCTTAGCCAAAGACAACCAAGAGAAGCATGCAAGGCCAACCGCTTCTCCTCAATACGACAAGAGGCAAGTAGAAAAACTTCAGCGAAACCAAAAATCCAGAGATCAGTAACAAGCAACACCAGACCAGAACCCCTTAAAGGCTTTAGATAGAACCGAAGAGTGACCATTCTTGCGATGTTCCAGGAATACCAGCCATCGCATGGATACGACGAGTATTTCTGCAGAGAACAGGCAGCTCCGCGTGCGGATTTAGAGCCTCTGCTTACCTCCTTGGGCCAAATCGGACTGGCAGAACTGAAACGCAATCATGTCTCTGCCAGCAATCTGTTACGTCGTCTTGGCGCGACATTCCAAATTAAAGGCTCAGGACTCCACGATGGCGAACGGATCCTGCCCTTTGATCCGTTACCTCGGTTGATCCATAAGCGTGAATGGAGTCAATTGGAGGCAGGTTTGCTGCAAAGACTTGAAGCGATTGATCTTTTCCTGGCCGATGTTTACGGACCACAAAAAATTATCAATGACGGAGTCATTCCTAGAGAAGACGTTGAAAGTTCTCAGGGGTGGAGGCCTGAAATGCAAGATATGGAGTTACCCCTAGGACGATGGTGTCATATCTCCGGTCTGGACTTGATACGGGATGGTCATGGCAACTGGAGAGTCCTGGAAGACAATTTGCGCTGCCCCTCCGGCGTGGCCTATTTCCTGGAAAACCGTCGGGTCATGAAAAGACTATTTCCAAGCCTTTTCGAAGGGCGAAACATTCAAGCCATCGACGATTACCCCTCTCATTTGCTGCAAACATTGCAAGATCTAGGATCCTGGAGTGATGCTCCACGCGTAGCTCTTCTCACACCAGGAATCTTTAACAGCGCCTATTTCGAACACAGCTATCTCGCCCAGCAGATGGGCATCACTCTTGTTGAAGGCAGGGATCTGATCTGCGAAAATGAAAGAGTATGGATGCGAAGCACAGCTGGATTGCAACCAGTAGATGTCATTTACCGGCGCATTGATGATGACTTCCTCGACCCCACTGTGTTCCGCCGAGACTCAGTCCTTGGCGTGCCCGGCATCATGGAGGCGATGAAAAAGGGAAATGTAGCCATCGCTAATGCACCAGGTACCGGAGTTGCAGACGACAAGCTGATCTACGCCTACGTACCCGAGATGATTCGTTATTACCTCGCACAGGAACCAATCATCGAAAATGTGCCGACATATCTCTGCTCCAGAGCAGAAGACCTGTCCTATGTGCTGGATAATCTCAAATCACTCGTGGTGAAATCAGTCGCCGAAGCCGGTGGCTACGGCATGTTGATCGGTCCGCACGCTGCAGCAAGCGAACTTAAGGCCTTTGCTAAGAAGATCAAGGCTCATCCACGCAATTTCATTGCACAGCCCACATTGCAGCTGTCCACCGTTCCATCACTCAGTGAGGGAGAGCTCTATCCATGCCACGTTGATTTGCGTCCTTATGTGCTTAGAGGAAAAAGCAAATGGGTCAGTCCAGGTGGACTCACCCGTGTCGCCTTACGACGAGGATCTTTAGTCGTGAATTCCTCTCAGGGTGGTGGCTGCAAAGACACCTGGGTGGTCACCGAAAACCCAACATCACTAGAACATCAGGGGGCCATGCCGTGTTGAGCCGAGTCGCTGACTCTCTCTACTGGATCAACCGCTTCGTGGAACGCGCAGAAAACATCTCACGTTTTTTAGAGGTGAGCGAAGCAATGTCTCTAGACAATCCAAGTAACAGCGCGGAACCCTGGTTGCCGTTGATCGATGCGAATGGCGATCGCCAACGCTTCGATCAAAGCTATCCACTTCGCTCTCCACAAGATGTGATGGGGTTTCTCCTACTAGACCACGACAACCCGAACAGCATTGTCAACTGCATCGCAAATGCCCGCGAAAATGCAAGGCAAATCCGCGATGTAATCTCGACAGAGATGTGGGAACACATCAACGATCTTTATTGGAGTATTCAGGAAGGAGAGGCCCTCTGGCACGAGCCGGACCAGGAGCAGCTGCGCAACATTCGCCGAGGTTGCCAACTTTTCTATGGCATCACTGATGTCACACTCAGCCGCGATCAAGCATGGCTGTTTAGCCGACTAGGCAGACTGATCGAGAGGGCCGACAAAACCTCACGCATCCTCGATGTGAAATATTTCCTTCTATTACCTGAAGCCAGCGCGGTGGGTGGCGTGCTGGATGAACTGCAATGGATTGCCCTTCTGCGCATCGCTGGGGCTTATCAGATGTACCGCCGAAGCGTCCAACAAGCGATCACTCCCACGGCCGTGGCCCGTTTTCTTTTACTTGATCCGATTTTTCCCAGATCTGTACGATTTTGCCTGCAACAGATCAACGAAACCCTCGAGCAAATTCAACAACACCCCATTCCAGGATCACCTGACGACCTTGAATGTCTACGTGGTCAGCTCGTGGCCAAGTGGAGTTATGTCCGCATCGAATCTTTGATCGACCGCGGATTACATGAAGCGATTGATCAACTACAAAGCGATCTCAATCAGCTTCATGAGCTAATTCACAAGAGCTTTTTCATCACTAAGGACCTCAGGTCAAAAAACATCTCAACCCTCACGACTGATCCATCATGCTCGCTGAGTTGACGCACACTCTTACTTATCAATACGACTCACCTATCAGCCTGGGCGATCACCGGTTATGCCTCAAACCAAGAGGTCACGGTCATCAGCGACTCCTGAAACACCAACTCGTTGTGACGCCACAACCAATCCATCAGCACGCATTAGTGGCAGCCAGTGGCGATGAGATTCAACGAATGCGCTTTCAAGGAACAACTGACCACTTGTGTATTGAGGCCCGGAGCCAGGTGGAAACTCAAACAGCCGCGCCGCTTGAAGAATGCTTGACCACAGTGGCGCCTCCCCTACCGTTCCCTCGCGGATATCTCAATAAGGATCTGTACGGGGCATTAGAAGGTTGGTTGCCTAATGGTCAACACGATCCATCAGCCGTTGCCCTAACCCAAGACGCACTCATGGGGGGAAACCAGCATGCCTTGCCATTTTTGCTTCAACTGATGGCAACCATTCAAGACCGAGTGAAATACACCGAGCGTCACTTAGGTCCCGCCTGGCCAGCTGGCCGAACGCTGAGGGAAAGAGTCGGGTCGTGCCGAGATCTTGCAATGCTGATGGTGGAGTGTTGTCGCAGCGCCGGGCTACCGGCACGATTCACCAGTGGATACCAACTCACTTACCCACCACCTGCTGAGTATGACCTTCATGCCTGGGCTGAAATTTATCTTCCTGGAGCCGGCTGGCGAGGCTTTGACCCCAGCACTGGACAAGAAACCAGTGAGAATTACATCGTTCTAGCCAGCTCCTCAAAACCAGAGCTCACTGCCGCTGTGTCAGGCAATTTCAACGGACCACCCAACACAATCAGCAAACTCAACTGGACAATCAAGGCAAAAGTAGAGGGACTCAAGCCCGAAGATGCAGAAAGACAGACAACACAGCCTTCACTGGATGCGCACTGACATCTGTACAACTCCGAATCAACCATGGCAACAAAAATCTACCTTCTCAAAAAGCTGCCTATGAAGCACCACTATCTAATGATATTAAAACTTTAGGCCTCAATCGTATCGAGCTGAAAAAACAAAGTTACGCCAAGCGCTGCAGAGGACGCTCTAAGCAATGAGCAGGCATACAAAATCTTGCTTACACACATTCGCAAGGGACAAAGAACACTTCAACTCTTGACTCAACAAGCGACAATACGAGCATATATATTCGACGGATCAAGAGCACATGGAAACAAGATAATAAATTCAAAGAAGCATAAATGATGCAGAGAATGACTACTGATATGTCACTCTATAACCAAGAGAGCGATCCTATCCAGACCAATAAAATCATAGTGTAACAACTAAAAATCCTTACCCAAGGAGAGAGCATTCTCAACCGTTTTCCAGAAAAGGAATTCGCAACAGCCAACCAAGCGAAGGAGTCGTTATGTCAGATTTCACGACTCAACTGTGCTGCAATTTAATCTGGCAATCAACGATATCTCTAAAACTCATCTCCCCAAGCTCACATCAATTCGAGAACAGGCTCAAGACCATGCAAACGTGGATGAACTGCCGATTTTGAGGTCACTTGATAAAGCTTGGGAATTTCAGAGCTGTTGTACACACGGAACTCTCTCTCGACACAGACATTTGGACTTCGCTTCGCTTGATTAATAACAACAGAGCCATCAGAATCAGACACAGACCGATGAAATGTCCCTCGAGGAATATTCAGAATGTCGCCCCCACTCGTCAAACGTACAATATGATAAGGATGGTCCCAAGTAAAATTGACTAAATAAAAAGTTCTTCCCCCATGAACCGCGAGAAGATTATCATCCTGATTAGGATGTAGGTAAAATTGCCATGCTCCACTCTCTCTATCATTCGGTGGACTCACAGCAGGCCCTGAGTGAATCACAAGATCGCGAGCATTGGAAGCGGGAATGGTGACATCAAAGAAACGAACGGAGGGTGTATCTCGAAAGCGTGTGTACGGAATGAGCTCGAACATCTTGACCAGAATCCAGTCATCAGCAACTGATATTTAATTCTGAAATCTCTCACAATCCGTAGCAAATGCCACTCATCCACCAAGATAGGCCATTTCGGCATGCTGATGAGCTAATTGCTTTGTTCCGCGCTCCTCGCTGAAACGATCCGAACGGTCACGCCACAACTGAATCAGCACTTTTTCAAGCACGGAGTCGGAGACATTCTGATTCAGCCAATGGCGAAGATCGATACCTTCACTTGCAAACAAACAGGTAAAGGCCTGGCCATCGGCTGTGATTCTCAACCGATTGCAATCCGAGCAGAATGGCTCAGTAATGGATGCAATAGTGCCAATGTTTCCCCCTCCATCTTGATAGATCCATTGCCGACTCGTTCCACCAGCGGGGCGATCACAAGGTTGAAGCGGCCAGTGGAGGTTAAGGAGCTGAATCATCTCATTGACGGGCATGACTTGATCGCGACTCCAGCCGTTACGATTGCCCACATCCATGTATTCAATCAAACGCAACTCAATCCGTTGCTGACGGGCCAGATGCGCCAAAGGAATCAGTTGATCGTCATTTCTTCCACGCTGGATCACGGCATTCAGCTTCAGGCCACCTTTAGCAGGGTCAAACCCAGCGGCTCGAGCAGCATCAATACCTGACAACACGCGCTGAAATAAATCAATCCCAGCTCCTTCACGAAGACCTGCCATCCGCGCAATGCTGTCGGCATCTACAGCATCCAAGCTGATCGTGATGCGATCAACTCCAGACGCTCTCAACCTTCGAGCTTTCTCATCATCAAGCAGAGAGCCATTGGTGGTGATTGCAAGATCTTTGAGCTTGGAAAAGGAACTTTCAAGGTTCTTCCTGCCGGAGGAGAGCGCGTCTAGAAGTGGCCAAAGCCGATCGGACAGTAGAGGCTCACCGCCGGTTAATCGAAGAGTATGTGCTCCTAATCGGCAGGCAGCATGGATCAACCGCAGCTGATCTCGAGTCGATAACAAACCCCGCGGCTCGATACTTTCCGGACAGCAATAAGGACAGGCCAAGTTGCATCGTGCTGTAAGAGAAAGTCTCAAAACCCCAAGAGACCTGCCAAGACGATCGCTAACCGGTGGTGGCTCCATCATTCCCCAAGCTCGACGAGATCGGCAGGCCAATTGGCATTGCGTAAACATCCCTCGGGAAATTCAAGCGTCCGGTATGGCACTTTTTCAAGCCAATCATGCATGCTCCTGTGATCGGCAGCCAACTGCACTAACAGGGTGTCACGATAGAAAGGATCATTGGGATAGATAGCAAACAAAGGCTGAAGCCTTATCCCATCATGTGAAACCAACGCCAAGGAAGGTTGCTCCTGCCACGCGCCAATCAACATTAAAAGAGTTTCAGACTCCAACCAGGGCATATCGACAGGCAACACCATCAAACCCATGGCCTTCACCTGACCAAGAACCGCCACCATTGCAGCAAGAGGACCCATACCAGGTCGAGGATCGAAACGGCAATCAACGCCTTCCAAGGTTTTCGCCAGCCGGTGATGCATTGGGTTCGCACTAACGACATCAACAGGAAGCCCTATCTGAATACATAAATTAATACTATGTGTTAACCAACATCCTCCTTGAGGATGGGAAAGGAATGCTTTATCACGCCCCATTCGACGACTAGAACCTCCACAAAGCAAACAGGCACGAAGCCCGTGAACTGCGGACAAATCATTATTTGATTCAACAATATTTGAAGTCATAGCTCACCGCATAACTGTAGCCAATGCAACCATAAAACGAGAATTCTAGACGAAGTATTTTTAATGGCGAAGCTGACCTTGTGGCAATTCGGTATCAGAAGCAACAGGGGAGGCATTCATCAGATGCTGTACTTAGTTGTGGTTTGCATTTGCGCCGCAGCTTGAATCCTGAGCGCATATTTTGAGAAGCCGGGGTTTACTCACACACATTATTAACCCCATGCTTGGAGAACTCTGGTCTTTCAAGGGGAGATATCGAACGCTTCATCTCACCTGGTTCGCTTTTTTTCTAACCTTTGTTGTTTGGTTCAACCTGGCTCCGCTGGCTACCACGGTCAAGGCCGATTTGGGCTTGACTGTTGGACAGATACGCACAGTGGCCATTTGCAATGTGGCACTCACGATTCCAGCACGTGTGCTGATCGGAATGCTCCTCGATAAATTTGGGCCCCGATTGACCTATTCCACACTGCTGGTGTTTTCGGTCATTCCTTGCCTGCTTTTTGCCTCTGCTCAAGACTTCAATCAATTGGTTGTTGCACGCCTGCTGCTATCCATCGTTGGTGCAGGATTTGTGATTGGGATCCGGATGGTGGCCGAGTGGTTCCCACCTAAAGAGATCGGTCTTGCTGAAGGGATCTATGGGGGTTGGGGAAATTTTGGATCAGCATTTTCTGCTTTAACTCTTGTCGGATTAGCTGGTTGGCTCTCCTTTTCAGGCGGCTTCGAACTCCCCTCCGGCGCCGTGATCAATTGGCGTGGTGCCATCGCCCTGACAGGAATTATCTCTGCTATCTACGGCATCTTCTATTACTTCAATGTAACTGATACACCGCCAGGAAAGGTTTATCAAAGGCCTACTCGCACAGCGGGCCTGGAAGTCACATCGATGCGGGATTTTTGGGGATTACTGGGCATGAACGTGCCGTTTGCCGCCATTCTCTGTGTGCTCTGCTGGCGACTGCAAAAAGTTGGTTTCCTCAATGCTGGCACCTATCCAGTCGCCCTCGGTGCAGTATTGATCTGGTTCCTTTTTCAAACTTGGGGAATTATTCGCACTAATCGAGAGCTGATCATGGGTACGAAGTCATACCCTAAAGAAGATCGCTACGAGTTCAAACAAGTTGCCATTCTTGAACTCACCTACATAGTGAATTTTGGATCAGAATTGGCGGTCGTATCGATGTTGCCGACCTTTTTCGAAACAACGTTTGATCTTCCAAAAGCCACCGCTGGAATCCTGGCATCTTGCTTCGCTTTCGTAAATTTAATAGCACGTCCTGCAGGCGGATTAATTTCCGACAAGCTCGGTAGCCGTAAAAACACCATGGGGTTTTTAACAGCAGGCTTGGGAATTGGCTATCTAGTCATGAGCATGATCAAGCCGGGCACTTTCACAGGGACTACAGGCATTGTGATCGCTGTTTTGATCACCATGCTTGCCTCCTTTTTCGTTCAGTCAGGAGAAGGTGCAACTTTCGCCCTGGTTCCATTAGTGAAGCGGCGCGTCACAGGCCAAGTCGCAGGCTTAGTGGGTGCTTACGGCAACGTTGGAGCGGTAACATACCTCACCATCTTTAGCCTTCTCCCTATGTGGATGGGTGGAGGGAAGGATCCTTCAGCAGAGGTAATCGCAGCTTCTAATAGCGCTTTCTTCCAAGTACTTGGAATTGCGGGCCTCATTGTTGCTTTTTTCTGTTTCTTTTTCCTCAAAGAACCCCAAGGATCCTTCGCTGAACTCCACGAAGGAGAAACCACAATCCCTTCACTCGTCAATTAACGATTCAAGGAACCTTCTTTTAAGAACATCACACCCGAAGCTGTTGGCGTTGGGTGTGATGTATCACGACTACAACAATGTCATGGCAGAGCAAACGTCAAGTATTCGTAGTCAATGCCCTTACTGTGGGGTGGGATGCGGTTTGGACTTACGACCACCAGCACAGAAAGGAGAAGCTGTTCGTCGTGATGCTGAAGGAACTCCCATGTGGAGTGCAAGAGGTGATCGGCTCCATCCATCGAGCCTTGGCCAGGTTTGTATCAAAGGAGCCACCGTCGGAGAAACTCTGTCACGTGGTCGACTGGAGCAACCACTTGGTCGAACCAGTCTTGACGAGGGTTTTCAGCCCATTAGCTGGGACGAAGCTCTGGAACGAATCGCCTGCCAAATCAAAACGAGCCTGCAATCCAAGGGGCCGGACTCAATCGCCATGTATGGATCCGGACAATTTCACACCGAGGATTATTACATCGCTCAAAAACTCCTGAAAGGAGCATTAGGAACGAACAATTTCGACGCTAATTCAAGACTCTGCATGAGTTCTGCGGTTGCTGGCTATACCCGCAGCTTGGGCTCAGACGGCCCCCCCTGTTGTTACGAAGATCTTGACCACTGCACTGTGGCTTTTCTCATCGGAACCAACACTGCTGAATGTCATCCAGTGCTATTTCAACGTTTACTGAAGCGAAAAAAAAAGCACCCTGGCAGCATCACCATCGTGGTTGTGGATCCACGCCAAACAGACACTGCCAAGGCAGCAGACATTCATCTACGGGTTACTCCTGGCAGTGACCTCGCCCTTCTTCACGGCATTGCACATCTGGTAATGCGGGAGAACGGACAGGATTCCGTCTTTATTGATGAATGCACAAACAACTACGACTCCTTCTTCGATGTCGTTGCCCGTTGGACGCCTAGACGGGTGGCCTTATTTTGCGGAATTCCCGAAAAACATCTACGTGAAGTCGCACAACTCTTTCATCGCAGGGAGAGAGTATTGAGTCTGTGGTCAATGGGAGTGAATCAACGGCGAGAAGGTACAGCCGTTGTTGGTGGCATCATCAACTTACACTTACTCACAGGCCAAATCGGCAAAAAGGGCACAGGACCATTTTCACTCACTGGACAACCGAATGCCATGGGTGGCAGAGAAGCCGGCGGTCTCTCCCATCTCCTTCCTGGATACCGTCAAGTCACCAACCCGGATCATCGCGCCGAAGTCGAAGACATCTGGAAGGTTCCGACTGGAAACATCTCAGCCAAGCCAGGACTAACCGCCTGGCAACAAGTTGAGGCGATGGAACGCGGAGAGCTGGATCTGTGGTGGGTGGCTGCGACCAACCCTCTCGTGAGCATGCCAGACCTGGAACGCTTGAAAGCCGCCATCAAGCACTGCCCTTTGGTCGTGGTCAGCGAGGCCTATGCAGACTCGGAAACTTCTCATTACGCCCATCTCCTGCTCCCCGCTGCTCAATGGAGTGAAAAAGCAGGAACCATGACAAATTCAGAAAGACGGGTGACCTATTGCCCAGCGTTCAGAAATCTCCATCGAGAAAGCCGTCCTGACTGGGAGGTCTTTGCAGACATTGGACGGCGCCTCGGCTTTCATCAACAGTTCACGTATCAGTCCTCAGCTGAGGTGTATGCCGAATACACGGCACTCACGGAAAACCGACTGTGTGATGTCTCAGGATTGAGTCATGAATTGTTGGCCAAAGAAGGACCTCAACAATGGCCATTTCCTCAAAACAGCCCACCATCTGAAGGGTCAAAACGGCTTTACACCAATCAGCTCTTTCTTACAGCCAATGGCAGAGCTCACTTCTGTACCGACCAGCCACTTGGTTTGGCAGAACAACCCTGCGACACGTATCCACTTATTCTCACAGTCGGTCGATATCTAGGACAATGGCACACAATGACACGCACAGCAAAGGTGCAGCGACTAACAGCAATGCACCCCGAACCACTGCTCGAGATTCATCCTAAGGATGCAGATCAATTTGCGATTAAACATGGAGAACTCGCAGGAGTCAGCTCACGTCGAGGACATCTAACTGCTCGTGCGAAGGTTACTGACCACATCCGAAAAGGCACAGTATTTTTACCTATGCACTGGGGATTTACCCAAGCTCAAGCCTGTGAGGTGAATTCTCTGATGCATGATCAGGCTTGCCCGATCTCAAAACAACCAGAGCTGAAGGCTAGTGCGGTCATCGTGGCCCCAGCGGCTTCGATGATCAAACCAATCAAACAGGAAGGAAGACTCTTGGAAGGCATGCGCCGATTCATGACCCCATCACTTCGCTGAACGCAGCATCCAAGTTGTGATGATCGTGGCCCGGACGAGCCAATTTGCACAAGGCAAAGCGCTCAATTTCCCATAAATCAGCCCATTGACCAACACTGATCGAGATCGATCGATTCAAAGCCGCTTGCTGCACAACGTCTGGGACCATGACCACAATCTGCCAAGGCTCGTCCACAGCAGTAGGCAAATCTTTCACCATCCCTTCAGCCGTGAACTGGGTGAACATTCTCAAGTGCTCGCGCAAACCATTCAACTCAGGCAAGTGATCAGGCCAATCGACCAGAGCTTGACGCTGCTCCCGAGTGAACTCCAACCAATGACTTAATTTTAGCTTGACTCCAATGAGATCTAGCTTCCGACGCACACACAGAGGAATGCAACGCCAGTTCCCCACAAAATCCATCTCAAAGTGAAAGCAATGACTTGCCTGATTCATGCATTCAACAATTGATATTGTTCATTCTGAACCCTTCGACGATTTTGATGATTAAACGGTTTCAATCGCAACCTCGAGCAACAACAAGAGAAGAGAGCATTTAAATCTATTGGGAAATTTCAAGTGCGTTTCGCCGTTTCACTAGGTCTTCTTCTTGGTTCCATTCATGGTTGGCATACCAGCGAAGCGAATGCGTATTCATCGGCTCCCTATGGCTTGATGAATGTGAATTATCCTGGAGCTTTGGCACCATTGCGTAGCGATTCACTCAGCACGTTTCCATAGTGAGAGTCTGATACTTCCATTAGGACATGTCCTCTGGCGCCGTCTCTACGACAAATCGCAGCCAAATTGCAGTGGCTACAGGCTTTCTAGGAGCCTTCATTGTGGGTTCACTCGCAGTACAAATGATTCGCATCCAAGGTGGAGTTGTAATCAACAGCACAAGCGCCAGCACCAGAGCAAAAGTCGAACCGGTGGTCGCGTCTCCAGCCACCCTCTGGGCAGAGCTGGGATCCAGTAGCGATTTTATTGATCAACCATCAGCTTCATCAGCTGTTTCCAACCCGGCAGCCAAAGCCAATGTGAAGCCTGTCGTGGGCTCTGAAGCCACTCTTTGGTCCGACTTTGGCACCCGCTGATCATGGGGCAAGGGTTCACTCACCTCAACACTTCAGGCGAAGTACACATGGTTGATGTGGGTGATCGACCTCCCACTCGACGTGAAGCCAAGGCACAAGGCTTCCTGCAAATGCAGCCAGCAACCCTGGAAATGATCCGTTCCGGTAATACCCCAAAAGGCGATCTACTAGCCGTTGCCAGAGTCGCTGCCATTCAAGCCGCGAAAAGGACCTGGGAGCTGATTCCCCTCTGCCACTCCATTCCACTCAGTGGTGTTGGAGTGACGATTGAAGAGGATTCATCACTACCTGGACTCGTCATGTGTTGCCAATGCAGCACAACCAGCAATACAGGCGTAGAAATGGAGTCAATGACAGCTGTCTCGATCGGCTTGCTCACGCTTTACGACATGCTCAAATCCATCGATCCAGGAATGACAGTGGGTCAGATCTCACTGACACACAAGGAGGGAGGCCGCAACGGTGTCTGGTCCCGTTGAACCCTACGGGCGAGAAGGGTTACCCCTCCCAGAAGCAAGACAGCGACTTTTAAGGGAGATCAGTCCGATCAATGAAACAACAACCGTCGCTCTTGATAAAGGGCTTGGGCGAGTCAGTGCTCAGTCAGTCCACGCTCTTGCCTCGATCCCAGGGTTTCAAGCCTCGATCATGGATGGCTATGCATTAGGCCAACACCATCAACCAACTGTCGGTAACCACTGGACGCTTCAAGGTCGGTCAGCACCTGGCTCTCCATTTGATCAGGACTTAAATGCTGGGGAAGCAGTTCGAATTTTGACCGGAGCACCCCTTCCCAAAGGAGCCGGTTGGGTATTACCGCAAGAAATTGTAGAAGTCAGAGGGAATAGGCTGTCGTTGATGGTTGAAGCCTCTGACCAACCCTGGATAAGAGCCGAAGACGAAGAATGTAGAGCCGGGGATCAGTTACTCAGCGGGGGCCAACGCCTAACACCTTCCCACCTTGGACGCTTGGCCAGTTGCGGGGTATCCACACTTCAAGTGCACCGCAAACCTCGAATTGGACTTCTTATCTCTGGTGATGAGCTCGTGCCAGCCGGAGTAGAGCGACCATCAGGAACCATATGGGAGAGCAATAGCACCCTCCTTGAGATGATCTTTCATCAGATCAACCAAGGGGTGTATGCACATCGCGTTGTTCCCGATCAACCAGAAATCTTGCGGCAGGCCTTAGAGGAACTCAGCAATGAATGTGATCTTGTCGTCAGCACGGGGGGGATTTCGGCGGGGGACAGTGACTGGATCCGAGCCCTTGTGAACGAAATAGGGCGCGTGACTTTCTGGAAACTCTTTCTAAAACCTGGGCGCCCCTTCGCCTTCGGGCAACTGAAAAGCAAAGGAGGCGAGATTCCTTTTTTTGGTCTACCTGGCAACCCTGTTGCCGCAGCAATCACTGCACTACAGCTCCTGTGGCCAGCCTTGCAAATTTTGGAAGGTCAGCTGGAGCCGGAATTATTTCCTCGCCTGAAGGTCACCCTTGCCAATTCCCTACCTCGCCGACCAGGGCGACCTGAATTAGCCCGAGCTCGTCTGGAGGTCAATCCACAAGGAGAGCTCATGGCACGGGTGAGCGAATCGCAAGCCTCGTCCCGCATTGGCTCACTAGTCAACACTGATCTACTACTGGAGATTCCCGAAAACGCCGAACGGTTGGAGGCAGGTACGAGTCTTTGGTCACAACTGATTCGAACCCAACTTCTCTGACCATCAGTTCAAAGCAGCGAATTTTCGCTGATCCAAGTCCCTTGGCCATCCCTCCACTCCCTTTTCCAGAAGGGAGCCTGATGCTTGAGAGCCTCAAGTAAAGCAGCACAACAACGTTGAGCTGGGCCACGACGATCCGCCTCGACAGCCACAAGCACGATCGGCTCAGCAGGCAACAAGCGGCCAACCCGATGCAGCACAAGTGCTGCACTCGCTCCGTGAACCATTAAGAGCCGTTGCGCATCCCTACGAATCATCTCTTCGCACATTCCTGGATAATGTGTGAGTTCAAGCGCTTCAAGACGACGTCCATCGTGCGCAACATCACGCACGCGACCAAGAAAAGTAGCCGAGGCAGCAGTAACTGACGACCAAGCAGCCAAGTGAACCCAAGGATCAAAGGGTTGAGTGTGCAGTTGAATCATGATCTTCTGTGGGCATCTCATCCCTTCAACCCCCTGTAAATGGTGGAAGAAATGCGACTTCATCCCCGGTATGAACAGGCGTAAGAGAATTCACCAACTGCTGATTCACCGCAACTTGCACTGTCAAAGGTCGAGGTCCAAGCTTCAATAAATTCCAAATATCCTCAGCGGTGACGACATCGCTCTCGGGGAGAGTGATGCATTGCTCCTGCCAGCCAGCTTGATCTCGAAGAGAAGCAAACAACAACACCTGAAGAGTTCTCTCCTGGGATTTCGTCATAAAGAAAATCTGCAAGTGCTGTTTCGTTTTAGCGTTAGATCCCTCGCACGATGCTTGAGCTGGCCCTCTCGATTGCTCTTCTCACAATCTCTGACCGTCGAACCAGAGAGACTGACACTAGCGGGGATGCGCTGGAACTACGCCTTACTGCTGCTGGCCATCAACTTGCCGATCGAAGAATCTGCCGTGATGATCGCTATCAAATCCGATCCGAACTGAGTCAGTGGATTGTCAATCCAACCATTGATGTGGTGATCACTAGCGGCGGCACAGGACTCACAGGCCGAGACGGTACCCCTGAAGCGGTCCTTCCCTTACTGGACAAAACGATTGATGGCTTCGGAGAACTGTTCCGTGTTCTCTCTTTCGAAAGCATTGGCACCAGCTCGCTGCAAAGTCGATGCCTCGCTGGCGTAGCCAACGGCACCATCGTCTTTGTTTTACCTGGGTCTCTAAATGCTGTTCAAACGGCTTGGGACCGAATTATTGCCAGCCAACTGGACACTGAAACCAGTCCTTGCAACCTTGTACAACTGCTACCTCGATTGCGCGAAGTGTGATGAGATCCACCGATGGACCTGTTTAGGCAGACAAAAGACCTCGAGGACGTTGACTCTTTAACCCATTCGTACCGCTCTACCGTGAGGTGATCGAAAGGCATCCCCACTCAGTTTGTTGTTCAAAGCCGTCAGTCCTGTTTCCATTTCCCATCGGCAGAAGTCCCTGCAGACCGGGATGTTGGCGCGGAAATCGAGTGATCACTGAACTATGGATAAAGACCACTTGAAGTGGTCTACATCGGGTTTAGCAGCACTTTGGCAGGCGTCAGAAGGGAATCGGCATCGTTACATCCGCAGGCTCCGGTGCACATGCACTCACTTGGTAATTCACCACATCTCCCACCACAACGATGGATGGAGACACAAAGTTTTTGGTTCGCGTTAGGGCTGCCACATCATGCAAGGGTGCACTGAGGCAACGCTGGCCTGCCACCGTTCCCTGCTGAACAACCGCAACCGGTGTTTCAGCATCAAGACCACCAGCAATCAATTCTTCAGCAATTCGCGGAAGATTATGCAAACCCATATAAATCACCAAGCCATCACTGGCTGTGGCCAGAGCCCGCCAATTCACCGAAGGGCGACGCTTATCAATTTCCTCATGACCTGTCACGAACGTGACCGACGACCCAGCACGACGATGAGTCACAGGAATTCCGGCATAGGCAGGAGCCGCAATACCCGCCGTGACACCAGGAACAACCTGAACTTGAATCCCGTGGGATACCAAATGGGCCGCTTCTTCACCACCACGACCGAACAGAAAGGGGTCCCCTCCCTTCAATCGCACCACTGTTTGATAGCGCTTCGCTAACATCACAAGCACTGAATTAGTGCTCGGCTGGGGAACAGAGTGATGGCCACGACGTTTACCCACAAAATGCCGTTTGCAACACTCGGGCACAAGATCAAGAACCTCACGCGGAACAAGTGAGTCATAGACAAGGGCATCGCAACTTCGGAGGAGACGATGGGCTTTGACCGTCAGGAGGTCGGGATCCCCTGGGCCCGCTCCTACGAGATACACAGTTCCTGTATTGGTCGACTCAGTCACGGCAAAGCAGCAAGACAATTGATCAGACCCTGCCGCAGGGCGGGATCTTCAAGAAGGGTTGGGAGACCACCAGCCTCACGCAGTACCTCCGACATCCGATTGGGTGCCAACGAAAGGGGCAAAGGAACCATTTTGGGATGGTCACGAGCAAACGCAGCCCAAGCGTCAAACGCTACCAAAGGCAGGTTCAGGCGACGCTGAATTGAAGCCAGAAAACGATCGGATACTCCTGAATGGAGTGGATGATGAACCAGTGCCAGACCCGGTTGATAGTGAGCAAGATCAGACGTCCATCGCACCACCAGCGACCACCAACTTTCCCAACTGCCAAGAAAGGGAAGGGGCCTCACGTTTGTCCCTTCACCTCTCAGACGATCACGAATCTGCGGGACATCGATACGAACATGACTGCCAGGAAGTAAGAGCAGAGGAACAAGCCATTGACAGTCGCACCGCGCAGGCTGCTGCCGATCTGCCGTAAGAACTTCCAGCTCAACTTGAGACGAACGTCGCTCCGAGACAGCCATAACGATCTGATTCAAGCAAGAGGACACCAATCCCCCAGATCGACCATGGATGACCAAACGAAGACCAACAGAGCGATCAGAATCGCCGCGATTACGTAACAACGGCCACGGATCAGGACCCCCTTGTCCTGATGTAGTCAGATGGTCACGATGCATCACTTCATGGCCAATTACCGCAGAAGACATTCTCACGCCCAAAGGCAACAGACATCTCGGAACACACAAGCTCCAAAAAGATATCGCAATGATTTTGATCGCGACTTAGCAGCAATGGCAAGGGTTTGGTCCATGATCCGCCAAGGCGCTGTTCGCTGGATTGGTGAAATAGGTCGCCAATACTGAATCAAGTTCTTGCCCATGCATTGCAGATCTATCGAGCCAGAAATCACAGCAGAATCATGTATCCATTTAGACAAAACCATGAGCTGACAATTGCCAGTTTTGTTCCAACCGATACCGAAACATGGGTCCACAGATCGCTATAAATCGATGATCAGCACGCTATTCCTGATGTGCTGGAAATCTCACCTCCAGAAGAATTCCTGCTTTTAAGCATCAGTATTATGAGTGTTCAAATACCAGCCAGGCCATTCCTAGAGGACAAAAAGCTCAACAAAATTGAGCAAAACAAGGCTTCTAAGGATGGCCTTCTTGTTGGAACTGAAATCGAAGAATTTGCACGTATTGGCTGGGAAGAAGTTGATGAAACTGATCTCCAGCTGAGGCTGAAATGGTATGGAATGTTTTGGCGCCCCAAAACGCCAGGCAAATTCATGCTCCGCCTGCGGATACCCAATGGCGTCATCAACAATCAACAGCTTAGAGTTGTTGCTTCTATTGTGGAACGCTATGGGGACAATGGAAGTTGCGACATAACAACTCGTCAAAATCTTCAATTACGTGGGGTACTACTGAATGACCTGCCAGACATATTAAAACGCCTAAAAGATGTTGGCCTGAGTACTATTCAATCAGGCTTTGACAACCCAAGAAACGTCACTGGAAACCCTTTGGCGGGCATTGATCCCAATGAGATCATCGATACACGTCCGTTCACAACTGAACTTCAAAATTTCCTCACCAATCATTGCGAAGGAAATCCTGAATACTCAAATCTTCCTCGCAAATGGAATACTGCTGTTGCCGGGTCTAAAGATAACTTTCTGCTCCACAATGACATCGTCTTTCATCCCGTAGAAAAAGATGGAGTCATGGGGTTTGGGGTTTGGGTTGGAGGAATTCTCTCCTCACAAATGAATGCTTACGCCATCCCTTTGAACGCCTGGGTTAAACAAGATGAAATCTGCAAAATGACTGATTGTGTAATCCGTTTATGGCGTGACAATGGTGAGCGTGACAAGCGGCCCAAAGGTCGCTTTCGGATGTACCTAGACCAGCTCGGGATCGACACGTTTAGAAGCAAAGTCGAAGCGATCTTCGGCCCACTTGTAGAGGATCCTGGATCCGTTTTTGATACCACGCCACGTTCTCATTATGGAATTCATCCTCAAAAGAATACAGGTGAGTTTTACGCTGGTCTACACGTCAATGTAGGACGACTGACAGCAAACGACCTTCACGATTTCGCCACTGCAAGTTTGGAGTATGGCAACGGTGAAGTGCGTCTAACAGAAGACCAAAATGTCATCATCGTTGGAATTTCTACGTCCAATGTCGATCGGTTTAAAGCAGATCCCTTACTACAACGCTTTCCGCTTCATCCAGAAGCCATAGCTGCTGGAACGGTGTCCTGCACTGGCAACACCTATTGCAGCTTTGCACTCACAAACACTAAAGATCAAGCGATTGCAACAGCAAAAAAACTTGACGATGAACTCGAACTACCCGAAGAACTCAAAATTCATTGGACGGGATGCCCGAATACCTGTGGACAAGCTTTTATGGGTGCCATCGGACTCACAGGAACCAAAGCAAAAAACAGCGAAGGCGTGATGGGTGAGGGCTACAACCTGAGCATCGGAGGGTCTCAAGGAGAAAATCCACAAATTGGAGAAGTACACCAAAAAGCAATTCCCGCTGACGAGATCCACAGCGTATTGAAACAAGTACTCATCGAGCAATTTGGCGCCAAGCCCAAAGCCTAAGCGTAGAAAATCTGATCAACGGATGAACATCGTGGCGCTTTTTTTTGAAGCCATGATTCCACCGATCTGTAACACAACCCTTTATTGGTTTCACAATGACTCGTTCAAGTGATTTTCTCACTCGGTTTGTTAATTGGCTGAGTACTAGTGGTGCAGACAAAGCACCAATTAGCACTAAACCCGCCAATCAAGATTTCTTTTCTCGCTTGATGAATCGCGTCAGCGGTTGATCACTTTCAATCCATTAATAACTCAATTATGAGCGCAACAGCGTCCCAGATGGACTACGTCCTACCCAATGAACTCGTCGACGGCATGATTGCCGCTGGCGGCAAGAAAGCAACGGTCAGCATCAAGAACTTGCTCATCCGGGGGTTTTATTCCGGCGCCATTCTTGGTCTCGCAGTGGTCCTGGCCCTCACCGTTGGAATCCTGACAAAACTTCCATTCGTTGGATCTCTTCTCTTCCCATTCGGTTTTGCCAGCATCGTTCTGTTCGGAATGGAGCTGGTGACCGGTAACTTCGCATTACTGCCCATGGCCACTTGGGCTGGCAAAAGCAGCTGGAGTGCAACATTTCGAAATTGGGTGTGGGTGTGGATCGGCAATTTCATCGGCACACTTGTAGTCGCCATCATCATGGCGATCAGCCTCACTAGTGGCAGCATGGATGCTGCTGCTGAGAACGTTGGACCTCCAATCTGGGATCTTGTCGCTCAGAAAATCGTTGCTCTGAACCAAATCAACGTAGTCAAGAAATACGAGGCTCTTGGAAGCATGGGCTTCTTTTTGGCATTCCTGCGCGGTGTTGTTGCCAACTGGTTGGTTTGTCTTGGAGTCACGATGGCTCTAGTGAGCAAAAGTGTTCCAGGAAAAATTCTGGCCTGCTGGTTACCGATCACAGCCTTCCAATCGTTAGGCATGGAACACATCGTTGTGAATCAATTCCTACATACGGCTGGGCCAATCCTCGGCTCAGGGGTGCCCTTCTATAAGGTGATTTTCTGGAACTTCTTACCTGTCACGCTAGGAAACATTGTTGGAGGCATGGTGTTTATCGGAATGCTCTTCTACAGCACCCATCGCACCAAGATTTCAGGCGTGCTGCCAACCGAGCATGATGAAAAACTAGAACGTGAACTGGCCGCTGAACTTGGTGCTCGCTGATGATGAAGCCATCCTTTGGGAACGGCTGTCCAATGCACGACGGATTCCACTGAATCCAATCTGGCTGGGAGAGGTTTTCTCTCCCAGCCTTTCCGACCGTCTCCGCTTTGCCATAGCTGAGCGTTTAGGAATGCTTGCGGAATCAGGCTGGCCAATTATCTACACCCTGATCGAACAGTACGGAATCAATCCTGAATTGATTCATGCTGCCGGTCTATGCCATCAACCTGAGGCAAGAGATTGGTTGCTCAAGCAACTGAATCAATCTAATCATCCAGATGCCCTGTTGCTCAACGCACTCAGTTGCTGGGGTGCCGAACTCACTCTTGATCAGTTCAAATTTATTCTGCAGCTACCTGGCCAGGCAGAACGCCTTGCCGGATTAAATCTTCTGAGCTTTAAGTCCCATCAACTTCAAGCCTCAGAATTAATCGATTTATGTGAATTCACACTTCAAGATTGGAGAGATCCTGTTGTGATTGCCAGCATTCGCTTACTACAAAGGCGAGACGAATCAGAAGTGAGTAACAGGCTCGCCCTTTTAGTCCACAAAGGATCAGAAGCGAGTGCTGAAGCTGCCTTAAGAGCCTTGGGTTGCATGGCTACTATAGAAAGCAAAAAATCATTAAAGAGACTCAGCTGTGAATTAAAAGACAAGGAGCGGCGGCTGCAAGCCTTAAAACAACTCCAGCAGCAATATTAAAAGTAACAAAAAAGCCCGGACTGACCGGGCTCAAAATCCAATCAACCGAAATTATTCACCATTTTTTATAAGGAAGAAATTTTCCACACATGGTTATTTCTACGCGATCACCCTTAGGATCTTCAACCTTATCCACATCGATTGTAAAATCAATCGCACTCATAATGCCGTCACCAAACTTCTCCTGAATCACATCTTTAAGCGGCATGCCGTAAACCTGCATAATTTCATAAAAACGATAAATCAGAGGATCTGTAGGAATCACTGGATCAAGGCTTCCTTTAGTTGGAAACTCCTGCAAGGCAGCAGTTATGGCAGGATCAAGATCCAATAATTCTGATAACTTACTTGCTTCTTCTGGTGAAGCCGTTGCCTGACCATAGAAAAGGGAAGCAATCCAAACCTCATCGAGGCCAAGTGCCGTTTCTAAATCAGCAAAGGAAAGCTGCTTAGCCTTTTTTGCAGCCATAAGAGAGGCTGTAAGCGTAGATGGAGAAGGTCCAGCCAATGAAGGCACTAAGGCTGAAGTAGTCATGCAGCGAAAACCAAATAAATGAACGACTAGAGATCAGCAACCCTTCCGGGGCTTCTCAAAAGTGAATCGATCATCGACAACATCAAGACCCAAAACTGATGCATTGACTACCAATTCATGATCTCAAGGCAACCAAAGCAGCATCCGTAACAGAATGCCAGAAGATAAGACGTCACTATGAAATCACAGACGATCGCTGGGTCTTCATGTTTCTCTCCTCATCAATTCAAAAATTCAATCATTTCCTGAATCAATTCCAAATGAGCATCAACAACCTCATTGCGAATCAACCATTAACAGCATCACCAGCCCCTGCACCTCAATCATTTCCAAATCTGCTCATTGAACGCCTCTATTACGCCGAAGGGCGTCATCACCCCGCGCATCCACGTCATGGCAGCTTTTCAGGGCTTTCCCTGAACTAGCACTAAAATGACTCTAGGGTCATCCGGTAACAATTAATACCGTCATAGGAGATAATTCTGCAAAACGATTTCCTGCGGTACCGGTCACATCTATGGCAACTCCCCTAGAAGCCAATCAGCGTGAACGTTTTAAGCAACTTCTACGCAAAATCGGCAGTGGAGAGCACACCAGCAAAGGTTTGAGCCGAAGTGAAGCGGCTGATGCCATGGAGCTTATGTTGACTGGAGGAGCATCCGATGTACAAATCGGTGCTTTTCTGATCGCCCATCGCATACGTCGCCCCGAACCTCAAGAGCTGACCGGCATACTCGACACCTTCAAAAGCCTCGGACCATGCCTGCGTAGTGAACCGAGTCAACGTCGACCGATCTGCTTTGGCATGCCGTTTGACGGACGCTCTCGCACAGCACCGATCTACCCCTTAACTGCTTTGTTGTTACTGGGTGCCGGGCAACCGGTGGTGTTACACGGTGCAGGTCGAATGCCTGTGAAATTTGGCATCACAGCAACAGAATTGTTTTCTTCACTCGGGCTCGATCTACAGGGCATGTCAATCAATGAGGTCCAAAGAGGTTTCAACCTCCATGGTCTCGCCCTCATTCACCAACCAGATCATTTCCCAATCGGCGAGACTCTCATTCCGGCTCGGGACGATCTAGGTAAGCGACCACCTCTCGCCAGTGCCGAGTTGCTGTGGACCGCTCACCAAGGGGCCCACCTACTAGTCAGCGGCTTCGTGCACCCGCCTACCGAAAGTCGAGCCTGGCAAGCCCTGGAATTAGCTGGAGAAACTGAGGTGATAACCGTCAAAGGATTGGAAGGCAGCACCGATCTGCCTATTAGTAGAGCTGGGATTACGGCTCGGGTTCACAAGCCAAACGAACCCGAACGACACATCGTTCATCCCCGCGATCATGGATGCTTCGGGAACGATCCCAAATGGGAAGCAGAGAAAACCTGGGCAGCTCAAGCCAAGGACGCACTTCAGGGGCTCGGGCCGCTGGCACGGTCTTTGCGCTGGAATGCAGGCTGTTACTTCTGGATGAGCGGACTGAGCAAGAACCTGCAACAAGGTGTTGATGCTGCTCAGAGGATGCAGACCAATGGAGAGGGTGCCGCCGTCTTAAGCCGACTGATCGAGTGGCGAACGTCAATGAGTGGGTGAACGACTGGATCGTTCAGAAACGCGCCTTGACTCGACGATCCGACGTTCTGCAGCGAATGGTTGACCCTGTTCCAAGACCGTCGCAGCGAAAACAATATTGTTCTCCTTCTGCCTTTTCTACTGGGGCTATTCAATCCCGATGGCGAAACCCGTGGGCTGCTCTCCAGAGGCTGTGCCATCAGTCAGTTTGCAGCGACTCCATTGCTTGGAGCTCTGAGTGATCGCATCAGAAGTCGTCCAGGAATCGCCATTTGTGTCGTTGGCTCAGTGCTGGCCTGCTGGCGCTTCACGACCCTCATTCTTCTCCTCGCGGCTCGCCTAATCAACGGAGTCAGCGACAGAACAGATTTCACGTCAGGAGACGTGCAAGCCAATATCCCGCCACCGGACCAATGGGCACGGGCATTCAGTTTGTTCGGTTGGTAGTTAAGTCTTGGTTCTTGGACCATGACCGGAGGCAACATGAACGAATTGCTGTGATCGTTCCGCTCTCAGTGGCGACTATATAGCCATGCTCAATCTTGTCGTTGTGCTGACCTTGCTCCCTTAGAGACATCTAGTGATAAAACGCCGATCCTTCCACGCAAACGAAGCTCAACCCCATTGGCTCAGATGTCGCGTTTCATGGGAAATCCAGCGATCGGTCGTCTGGTTTTGCGCTTCTTCCATTGCTGTCACACATTCAATGGCTTCACACCCATCCTTATGAGCTATTTCAAGCAACAATTCAACTCAACCCCAAACTTGCCTAAGCAGCATTTTTGATCGTTGGAGTAGTGACCACTTCTGTTCAAGGTGGATTGATCGGACGATTGATCGGACCTTGGGTCCAACCGTTTTGGGGGATCGAAACTCACCCTGATCGAGCTTGGGTTGGCATCATCGGTTGTTGACTTATCCCCGCAACGGATCCTGAACAAGCCGGGAGAGGAGTCTTGATCCGATTGGCAATTTTGGCGAGCAGAAGAAGTCTCATTACCACCAGCCGGCGAAGCCTCGTCTAAAGGGATCACAATGATGAAGGTCATGGCGCAGCCCTAAACAGGCTTCCAGCACCTCACAGTCTTGAACGTATTTAGGCCCCCCATTCAGTGATCTTGGCGAGGAGCGAATGGGTCCATCCAGTCCTTCCTTTGGAAGGGCAGTACTGCTTGTAGTGATGATGTATGTAGTGGTCAGCAGTCTTGTTGTGAGCACCACGACATGACACGACAGGCGATTGCTACCTTTTGTTGGAGAGCACCGGCTCTAAGAAGACTATTCATGATCGGCACCATGCTTCCCGAGAATCTCTACATCAATCGGGAACTCAGTTGGATCGCCTTCAACAGTCGAGTATTAGCTCAAGCTCTTGACCACAGAACACAACTGTTGGAGCAGGCCAAATTCAGCGCCATTTTTAGCAATAATCTCGATGAATTTTTCATGGTGCGCGTTGCCTCCCTGAAGTCTCAGGTTGAGGCGGGCATCGACAAGACAAGTGAGGACGGACGCACCCCCCGCGAGCAGCTCCGCGACATTCGTTCTCAACTCTCACCTCTGCTGCAAGCCCAGCAAACGCATTTCCTCGACCATCTCCGCACAGAACTAGAAAACCATGGTGTTTTCCTTTTCAACTACGACCAACTGAACGAAGCGCAACGCCTCTGGGTAGATAACTTTTTCCAAACGGCAATCTTTCCAGTACTAACGCCCCTGGCGGTAGATCCTGCCCATCCATTTCCATTCGTCAGCAATCTCAGCCTCAACGTGGCCGCCCTGATTCATGACCCAGACACCGGTCAACAGCAACTGGCACGTGTCAAGGTCCCACAGAAAATTCTGCCCCGCTTTGTTGCCATTCCAACCGATCTTGGCAGCCATGAGTCCCATCTGCATACGGCAGTGCCTCTCGAACAGGTCATTGCCTTCAATCTCAGCCTGCTCTTTCCTGGCATGAGCATTGAAGGCCATTACTTTTTTCGTGTGACTCGGGATGCAGACCTAGAGCTCCGGGATCTTGAAGCGGACGATCTCATGATCGCCATCGAACAAGGCCTGCGCAAACGTCGGATGGGTGGAGAAGTCGTTCGCTTGGAAGTCGCCGACGACACCCCTCAAGACGTCATAGAGATGTTGATGGAAGGAATGTCGGTGATTGAAGATGACCTTTACAGAGTGAATGGACCTCTCGGGCTCGATGATCTCTTCGGCTTAATGAGCCTGCCGCTGCCACACCTAAAGAACGCAACCCATTCTGGCCAAACACCAGCCGCTCTAAGCCGTACTCAGAAGAGCCTGCTGGAAGATGGCTCGATCCACGAAGAAGAATTTGAGAGCATCTTCTCGGTGGTGCGGCGCCGCGATGTTCTCCTGCATCATCCCTACGATTTATTTTCCACCTCCGTAGAAGAATTCATTAATCAAGCGGCAGATGATCCCCTTGTCATGGGGATCAAGATGACCCTCTATCGAACCTCCAAAGATTCTCCAATCATTGCGGCACTGATTCGTGCAGCAGAAAACGGCAAGCAGGTGATGGCCCTGGTGGAATTGAAGGCACGTTTTGATGAGGACAACAACATTCAGTGGGCCAAGCATCTTGAACGTTCAGGCGTGCACGTGGTCTACGGCGTGATTGGCCTAAAGACACATACCAAGATCGTTTTAGTCGTTCGCAAAGAAAAAGAACGACTAAGGAGCTACGTGCATATCGGTACTGGCAACTACAACTCCAAAACGTCACGTCTTTACACCGATCTGGGTCTGCTGTCAGCAAGACCGGAGCTCGGCCAAGATCTTGTTGAGTTGTTTAACTACCTAACCGGCTTTTCAAAACAACAAAGCTTTCGAAAGTTACTCGTGGCTCCAGTCTCCTTAAGGAAAGGAATGGAGGCATTGATCTGCCGTGAAATAGAACATGCTCGACAGGGGCGATGCGGATTGATTAAAGCAAAAATGAATTCCTTAGTAGATCCTGGAATCATTGGACTTCTCTATGAAGCATCTCAAGCCGGAGTCCAAATTCAATTAATTGTCAGGGGAATGTGCAGCCTGTATCCAGGACTGGAAGGCATCAGTGACAACATCAAGGTGATCAGCATCATTGGCCGCTTCCTGGAACATTCTCGTATTTTCTGGTTTAACAACGCCGGCATGCCAGAAGTCTTCATCGGTAGTGCTGACTTAATGCCGCGCAATCTCGACAGACGCGTCGAAGCTGTTGCCCCAATCGAAGATCCAGAATTAAGAGCGCAGCTCGAACGCCTACTGGAGTGCTATTTAACCGACAATCGAGGTGCATGGGATATGCAAAGCGACGGTACCTTTATTCAGCGCCAGCCCAATGGTGAGATACGCGACTCCCAACTGCAACTAATTGACAACTGGAAAGGGAGCGCACTACTTCAACTAAATCAATGAAGATTAATCAAGACTCATAAAAGCTTACAGGGGAAAAGATCCTTCACGCCAGTAGCTTTTGAGACGGCTTTGAGCTCAAAACAACCACTTACCGAAAAACTTCAGGATTGCATCCACTCTTCAGTCTTACAGGTGCTAAATTGCGCCAAAATTCATCAGGAGACCAGGGTGATGGGGATCCCTCTGGAGTCCAAAGAAGCTGCTGTCACTGGCACTTCCAAGGAACCTTTGTTGCCGTCGTCCAATCGACGGGATGCGGTCAAATCTTCACGTGGCTCGACTTCTAATCGAGGCAATCGTCAAACTGGTCGTCTTGCGACTGATTCCATTGGTCACTACTTAAGCAGTATTGGACGAGTCCCTTTACTGACAGCTGCTGAAGAGATTGAGCTTGCACATCACGTGCAAGCCATGAAGGAATTACTAGACCTTTCGGAAGAAGATCGCTCTCCTAAGCAGCGTCACAGAATACGAATGGGAAAGAGGGCAAGAGATCGGATGATGGCTGCCAACCTCAGACTCGTTGTGAGTGTTGCTAAAAAATATCAGAATCAAGGTCTTGAACTTCTCGACCTCGTTCAAGAAGGTGCCATCGGACTCGAACGTGCGGTCGACAAATTTGACCCAGCCATGGGATATAAATTCTCGACATACGCCTACTGGTGGATTCGTCAAGGCATGACACGTGCGATCGACAATAGTGCTCGCACGATTCGCCTACCGATTCACATCAGCGAAAAACTTTCGAAGATGAGAAAGATCACACGAGAGCTTTCTCATCGTTTTGGACGCCAACCGAACCGTTTGGAGTTAGCCCATGCCATGGGCATTGAACCAAGAGACTTAGAAGAGCTCATCGCTCAAAGTGCTCCTTGTGCATCACTCGATGCTCACGCCCGTGGAGAAGAAGATCGAAGCACATTAGGTGAACTCATCCCCGATCCCAACGGAGATGAACCGATGGAAGGCATGGACCGAAGCATCCAGAAGGAACACTTGGGAGGCTGGCTATCCCAGCTCAATGAACGCGAACAAAAGATCCTGCGATTACGTTTTGGTCTTGGCGGCGAAGAACCGCTCACCCTTGCCGAAATTGGTCGTCAAATCAACGTATCCCGAGAGCGCGTACGCCAACTTGAGTCAAAAGCAATTTTGAAATTACGCACGATGACCAATCATCAGCAGGCTGCTTGATTCGTTCTTGCCACTAAAATCTCTGCTGCTCATCGCCCTCTGGATGACCTTTGTTCTGGGCAGTTCATTGGTTTGCAGGAAATACTGGCCAAGTCAACGCGAGTTAAGTCGCAAGATTGTTCATATCGGCAGTGGTCCGGTCCTACCTCTCGCCTGGTTCCTCAATATTCCAGCAGTGATGGCGATTCCTTCTGCCTTAGTGATCACTCTCTTCGCCTTCATGAATCACCGTTGGAAACTTCTGCCTGCACTGGAAGATGTGGATCGAGAGAGTTATGGAACCGTTGCTTATGGAATTGCGATTTGTTTGCTATTAATCCTGTACTGGCCTGATCATGCAGCCGCGGCCTGCGCTGGAGTCATGGTGATGGCTTTTGGCGATGGAATGGCCGGCCTGGTTGGACCAGCCATTCCATCTGCTAGTTGGATGATCTGCCAACAGCGCAAATCTGTGATTGGCACAACAACCATGGCAGTAACAAGTGCAGCCGTTTTGTTCGCTCTAGTGCTACTGACCCAAAGTCCAATCGATCCAGTTCGACTCTTCGTTGTCTGCACACTGGCAGTCGGACTGGAGCAATTCAGCCACTGGGGAATTGACAACCTCACGGTGCCCCTTGGTGTGGCCATGAGTTGGACTTGGATGACTGCTTGATCAACGCCTAAGTGCTGCGACTTAGCTGAACCTCGCCTTGGCAACTGAAGCAGCCAGTTCCTCTAAAAGCTCAGCAGTAGTTTCAATGCTGATGCATGCATCAGTCACGCTTTGCCCATAAGTCAGCGAAGTTCGATCCGCAGACAACTTTTGGTTGCCTTCCACAAGATGACTTTCAATCATCACACCCATGACGTGATCTGATTTTTGGTCCACCTGCGCTGCTACGGCCTTAAGGACCTCACTCTGACGGCGATAGTCCTTATTGGAATTCCCGTGGCTGCAATCCACCATCAAGCGATCAGGCAGACCAGCACCTTTCAATTCAGCAGCAGAATCCCGAATTGCTTCCAAGTGGTAATTGGTGCCTCGATTTCCACCACGTAGAACCAAATGTCCATCGGGATTGCCAGTTGTACTAACAATTGAGGCGTGACCTTCCCGATTGATTCCAAGAAAATGGTGGGGCTTCGATGCGGCCTGCATCGCATTAATGGCAATCGTGGCGCTGCCATCAGTGCTGTTTTTGTAGCCAATGGGCATTGACAACCCTGAGGCCATTTCACGATGGGTTTGACTTTCGGTGGTCCGTGCACCAATCGCGGTCCAACTGATTAAATCCGCAATGTATTGAGGGACAACAGGATCCAACAACTCTGTAGCCGTGGGCATACCTTCTCGAGCTAAATCAAGCAAAATTGATCTAGCCATCCTTAGCCCCGTATTGATGTCGTAAGAGCCATCGAGATGGGGATCGTTAATCAGCCCCTTCCATCCCACGGTGGTGCGCGGTTTTTCGAAATACACCCGCATCACAATCTCCAGTTCGGCAGCGTGATGCTCACGCAATGACGCCAAACGACCGGCATAGTCTCGCGCCGCCTCTACGTCGTGCACAGAACAAGGCCCCACAATCACCAAAAGGCGACGGTCGAGTCCGCGCAGAATGGCCTGAATGCGGCTGCGAGCAGAAGCAACTGTTTCTAGGGCCTTTGGATCGATTGGCAGATCTCTATGCAATAGCGCAGGAGGGATCAGTGGTCGTGTGTCCACCACATGAAGATCGTGGGTGGTGGTCATGCCATGGCCTGAAATTCAGACCAGATTACGCAAGGCAATCCAACGGACCAAACAAGAGGATGGAACGCTGACCAACAACAATGGTGTGTATCGCTGTTTGCACCGCCACAACCGATGCTGAGCACCTATCGCGAGAACGCCAAGGAACGGGAAAACCAGGGCATCCCGCCGCTTCCTCTTGATGCCGCTCAGACCCAGGCCTTAACGGAACTTCTGCAGAAGCCACCAGCGGGGGAGGAGCAGACCTTGCTGCACCTCTTAACTGAGCGCATTCCTCCCGGCGTGGATGAAGCGGCCTACGTCAAAGCAACCTGGTTGAGTGCAGTCGCCCAAGGCAAAGCGTCCAGTCCATTGGTAACCCCATTGGAGGCGGTTCGCCTGCTTGGAACCATGGTGGGTGGGTACAACGTGGCCGCACTGATCGAACTTCTGAAGCATCCGGACGAGGCGCTTGCAAGCTGTGCCGTTCAAGGGCTGAGCAGCACCCTCTTGGTCTACGACGCTTTCAATGATGTGATGGAGCTGGCCGCCAGTAACCGATACGCCAAACAGGTTGTTGATAGCTGGGCTGCAGCTGAATGGTTTACAAGGCGGGATCCCCTCGCACAAGAAATCACCGTCACTGTCTTCAAGGTTGATGGCGAAACCAACACAGACGACCTATCCCCAGCCACTCATGCGACCACGCGTCCAGACATCCCTTTGCATGCACTGGCGATGTTGGAAACCCGTGATCCAGAGGGACTCAACACCATCGAAACCCTGAAGAAGCAAGGTCATCCCGTTGCCTATGTGGGCGATGTGGTCGGAACTGGAAGCTCTCGAAAAAGCGCGATCAACTCTGTGCTCTGGCAAACCGGTAATGACATCCCCCACGTGCCCAACAAACGCGCCGGCGGAGTGATCATTGGCGGCAAGATTGCGCCAATCTTTTTCAACACCGCCGAAGATTCAGGCGCCCTACCGATTGAGTGCGATGTCAGCGATCTGAACACCGGGGATCTGATCACGATTCGCCCTTACGACGGCACGATCGAACGCGATGGCGCGGTGATCAGCCGATTTGAACTCAAGCCGAGCACGATCAGCGATGAAGTGCGTGCTGGCGGACGCATCCCACTGATGATTGGCCGCGCTCTCACCGACAAGGTGCGCAGCCAACTTGGACTCTCCCCCTCTGAAACGTTCATCAGGCCTAGCGCTCCTGCCGACACGGGCAAAGGCTTCACCCTGGCTCAAAAGATGGTGGGTAAAGCCTGCGGTCTTCCAGGCGTTCGTCCCGGCACCAGCTGTGAACCGCTGATGACCACCGTTGGCAGTCAAGACACCACTGGGCCCATGACCCGGGACGAAATGAAGGAGTTGGCCTGTCTGGGATTTTCCGCCGATTTGGTGATGCAGAGCTTCTGCCATACCGCTGCTTACCCCAAACCAGTGGACCTGCAGACCCAGAAGGAGCTGCCTGATTTCTTTGCCCAACGCGGCGGTGTCGCCCTACGCCCCGGTGACGGCATCATCCACAGCTGGCTAAATCGCATGCTGTTGCCCGACACCGTGGGCACAGGGGGTGACAGTCATACCCGTTTCCCACTCGGCATTTCCTTCCCAGGGGGTTCCGGGGTGGTGGCTTTTGCTGCAGCGATAGGGGCGATGCCACTTGACATGCCCGAATCAGTGCTGATCCGATTCAGCGGCTCTCTTCAATCGGGGGTCACACTCCGTGATGTCGTGAATGCAATCCCCTGGGTCGCAATCCAAAAGGGCCTGCTCACCGTGGAAAAAGCCAACAAGAAGAACGTCTTCAATGGCCGGATCATGGAAATTGAAGGGTTACCAGATCTGAAACTGGAACAGGCCTTCGAGCTCACGGACGCCACGGCCGAACGCTCCTGCGCCGGTTGCACGATCAAACTCTCCGAAAGCACGGTGAGTGAATATCTGAGCAGCAATGTTGCCCTGCTCAAAAACATGATTGCGCGCGGCTACAGCGATGCCCGCACCCTGGCGCGACGGATCAAGGTGATGGAGGACTGGCTGGCCAACCCCCAACTCCTTCAAGCCGATGACGACGCTGAATACGCCGAAGTGATTGAGATCAATCTGGATGAGCTCACCGAGCCCGTCCTCGCCTGCCCGAACGATCCCGACAACGTCAAACTGCTCAGCGAAGTGGCGGGCGAAGCCATTCAAGAGGTCTTCATCGGCTCTTGCATGACCAACATCGGCCACTACCGCGCCGCGGCCAAAGTGCTCGAAGAGGCCGGCGACATTGCTGCCAGGCTCTGGGTTTGTCCGCCCACACGCATGGATGAGGACATGCTCAAGCAAGAGGGCTACTACGCCACCTTTGAAGCAGCCGGCAGCCGCATGGAAATGCCAGGCTGCTCGCTCTGCATGGGCAATCAAGCCCGGGTCGGTGACAACACCAACGTGTTCTCCACCAGCACCCGCAACTTCAACAACCGGCTGGGCAAAGGCGCACAGGTCTTCCTGGGCAGTGCCGAATTAGCCGCTGTCTGCGCCCTGCTTGGGCGCATTCCCACACCGGATGAATACCAACGGATCGCCGCTGAAAAAATCGACCCACTCTCCGCAGAGCTCTACCGCTATCTCAACTTCGATCAGATCGATCACTTCGTTGAACAGGGACAGGTGCTGAGCGCTTCGGAACAAGCGGAGGTCATGGCCGGCGCCTAACAACCATCCGCGCAAAGCCATGAATGCCTTAAGCGAACTAAAAGCAAAACGAGATCAGTTGGGGTCGAGTCGGAGCATCCGCCGGCTGCTTGAACGCCGCTGGCTAGTGGTCGTGCTCGCCTTGATGCTCACGGGGCTTGGCGCAGCGCTCACTGGAGTGATGTTCAAGGTGGGCATCAAGGCTTTAGGCACCTGGCGCCTGGAACTACTGGCAGACCTTCCCGCATGGGCTGTTCTGCCTGGATTAGGCGCAACGGGCGGTTTGGTGTCCGGATTGCTGGTCTCCCGGCTCGCACCAGCCGCAGGAGGTTCAGGAATCACCCACATCATGGGCTTCTTGAAACATCGGGCCGTACCGATGGGGCTCAATGTGGGCTTGGTCAAACTGATGGCTGGAATTGTCGCGATCGGCAGTGGCTTCCCGTTGGGACCAGAAGGTCCCGCCGTTCAGATGGGGGGCTCGGTGGCCTGGCAGATGGCTCGATGGTTGAAAGCACCCGTTGCGTTTCGCCGGGTGATTGTGGCGGCAGGTGGTGGTGCAGGAATTGCCGCTGTCTTTCACGCCCCCATTGGCGGATTTTTCTACGCCATTGAGGAGCTTCTCCATTCCGCACGGCCAGTGGTGTTGCTTCTGGTGATCGTCACAACCTTCTGGGCCGACGCCTGGGCTGATGTCTTGGGACTAGCGGGTTTAAGCACGGGTGGCGGCGGGCTGGACACAGCCCTTGGGTTCCAGCTGGAGAAGGAATACGAGCCCTTGGTGAGTTTTCTGCCCATCGATCTGGGCTACCTGATCGGCTTGGGTGTGGTGGTGGGGGTCTTAGCCGAGCTGTATTGCCGCTATGTCCTTGCAATGCAGAAACAAGGTCATCGATGGTTCGGCAACCGCCTCGTTCTGCGTATGGTGATCAGCGGCGCCGTCTTAGGTGCCGTCTATGCATGTCTACCCTCCGATTTTCATAACTTAGAAGGCTTACAACACCTCATCGCTGATGGGAAGGCTGATATTCCGATGGCACTAGGCACGTTTGTTGTGCTCTTTTTCAGCACTGGATTGGCCGCCGCATCAGGAGCCCCTGGGGGCCTATTTGCCCCCATGCTGACGCTCGGTGGAGCCATCGGCCTCGCCTGTGGGATCTGGGTGGAAGCACTCACCGGCCACGTTCCAAGCACCTATGTCTTTGCTGGGATGGGAGCCTTTGTAGCTAGCTGTTCACGCACCCCTATCACAGCGATGTTTTTGGCCTTCGCCCTAACGAAAGATTTGCTTGTTTTAAAACCTATCCTGGTCGCTTGCTTAGCGAGTTTTCTGATCGCACGCTTATTTGATCACCGCTCGATCTATGAGCGACAAATGGAACTGGGATTACTAGCAGAAGATCAACTCCAATCCCAAACAGAAACTCGAGGAGGAGTTCACCATGAATAGGATCGCTCGATTCAAGGCCAGGCATTTCAAAAACCAAAGCCCAAAACAGCAAAACCAAGCCACGAAGAGCGAGCATTGACTTTGCAAAGTCAGCAGAGCCTCCCCTAATAGATCAAGACTGATTATTACGTAGCAGCACTGCATCAAAAGCCCTTAACCACCAAGACACCGAAGCAGAACACAGAAGAGATTGACTAAGTAGCTTTAACTCAAATATAAAGAAATTAGCCACATAAGTCCTACCCATGCAAAGCTTTGCTAATTGCAGTATTGATCCACAATGGATCTCTCCATTCCTTGGCTAGACGAGCTACTCAATCGTTCTCTCGCAAGAAGGAATAGCTTCAGAAGAAGGTCACCTAAAGAACGATTAGACGAAACGTCAAAGTTCCCCTGGAAGGCGGAAGGAACCAATTCGTTGACTGAAGAGAAAATCACAGAAAACTACGAAGTTACCAATAAAATAAATAGATCGATTGAAATTAAATACAAAAAGGAAACCTCGATATCTGCTCACACCTTTCTAAGCAATTTAAACAAACAGACAGCCTGGTCATACAAAGGCGAATCAAAGCCCAGTTTCGATACATCCAACTTTAGCAAGGCAATTACCGAAGCAAGCAATTCTTCTAAAGAAGAGAGTTTTCAAACACCAAATAACGAGCTTCCTGGTGGCAATAATTTCAGTGAAGAAAGCTCATGCTTTTGCCCTTCATGTTCACGACTAAATCTATTCAGTGAAGGCAGCGATGTCTTAAAGGCATTAGCTCCACAAGAAACTCCACGCTATACAACTCTTAGCGACAAGATCAACTTTGAAAATACGTTTTTCTTGCACAGCAATCACCGAGCAAATCATACAATTTATCTCGATTTCGACGGATTTTCTATCAATAGCACACCATGGGAGAACGGCGGCTCGATGAGTCTTAACCCGTTTTATGCCGATCTAGATTCATCTGAAGCAAAAGCAGAAATACAATATATTTGGAATCGAGTATCCGCGGACTTTGCTCCTTTTAACATCAATGTTACAACAGAAGAGCCTGATATTGAAGACTTAAAAAATAGTGGAGGAGGTGACCAGAGATGGGGAATACGAGTAGCCCTAACATCTAATCAAAACCGCGATAATCTCGATTTTTATGGTAATCCGCGGGAGATTACTAATGCCGGAGGAGGAGGAACTGCATTTTTCAACAGCTTTAATTGGTCAACTGATGATGTAGCACTAGTCTTTAATCAAGGCGAATATGCGGCATCTGAAACAGTAAGCCACGAAGTAGGTCATGCTTTAAACTTAAGACATGATGGGACAAACAGGAGAACAGATAACCCAACCTATTATGAAGGCCATGGGACTGGCCAAGTCTCATGGGCGAGCATTATGGGAGCGTCATTTATTGGTGATGACGAAAACGTAACAACCTGGTCCAAAGGTGAATACAACGATGCAAATAATCTCGAGGATGATCTTTCAATCATCACATCTGGCAATGGATTTGGATACCGAACTGATGATCATGCCAACGAATTCAATCTAGCAAGTAGCCTGAATTACTCAGAGATTAATCCTCTCAACCCAAGCGAAACGAACATTCTCACTCACGGCATAATCGAAACGAATGATGATATTGATTACTTCACTTTCCAGACAAGCAGTGGATTCATAAATCTAGATATCTCCAATACGACAACCGCATACATATCAGATGGTAGTGGAAATTATGAAAGCCAGTATCTCAATCCCCGAGGGGCGAATCTTGATATTTCAGCAACATTGTATGATAGTAGCTGGGGGTTGGTAGCAACTAGCAATCCAAACAACTTTCTCAGTGCAGGTTTTGACAACCTTGCCTTAGACGGGGGAACTTACTTTCTAACAGTTGAAGGGGTTGGCACTGGGGATCCATTTAACGCAAACCCTACCGGCTACACATCATATGCAAGCCTCGGCGAGTATCTAATCAATGGATCTGTAGTCACAACAGAGGCCAACTTACGCCTTACTCCAATAGACAGTATCAAAACCGAAGGGAACGAAGGAGTCACGACATTCAGATTCGATATTCTTTTAAGTGAGGCTCGACAAAATCAAGTCACCGTAGACTGGAGTGTATCAGGAAATAATTCATCCAATGCAGCAGACTTTGTTAACGGGTTGCAATTTGGAACAGCAGTAATTAACGCGGGAGAAACAAGAGCAGAGGTCGAAGTCTACGTACAGGGAGATAGAGAAATCGAGGATGATGAAACATTTTTAGTTGAAATCAGTAATGCACGCGACAGCGAAGGTGATTCTATTGAGTTGATTACAAGTTCGGCCATAGCCACCATCGAAGCTGATGACGCCGAAATCCGAGGACGCGCCTGGAAAGATCTGAATGAAAACGGCGCTGTTGATGAAAACGAAAGAGGTCTTGAGGGTATAAAGGTTTTTATCGACACTAACCTCAATAACCAATTAGACCCAGAAGAACTTTTCACTTTAACCAACGAGCAAGGAGATTATAGCTTCCTAGTTAATCCAGGTTCTTACAGTATCTCTACTGATCTAGACTACAACCAAACGCAAACATTTCCATCGGGCTATAGCTCAGAAGTAGAACCAGACAGCTTCACACAAGGGACTGTACTCAATTCAATTAATGAATTAGCCGTACTCAGTGCCGTTGGATCAAGCATCAGCAATCAAGATGTTACCGCCCTAGCACAAGATTACGTCTCCACAGGAACGTTAGGCCTAAGCAGCTCCTGGAATGGAGGACTTTGGAATACTGGGAATGCAGAGCTACGCGTTGACTTTGCATTACCAACAGATGAAGTAAGAATCGACTTCATTTCAGATGACAGTTCAGATTTTGGGCATATGCGGGCATATGACTCCAGCAGTAATCTTCTAGAAGAATATGTGACACAGGATTTGGGTACAGGCATCGTGGAAACGATGACGATCTCCAGAACTAATCCTGAAATCGCGTATATCCTGGCATCAGGCAAAGATGGACAATTTGGATATCTAGATAACCTTCGATTCTCCAGTCAGTCTGGAGATAGTCCATCAATTGAAGTAACAGTTGGAGCAGAGATTTCAATCAACAATGATTTTGGAATTGCTGTTGCAACGCCTCCCACCATTGCCATCTCCTCCAGTTCGTCTTCTCTAGAAGTCGGTCAAACTGCCCTCATCTCTTTTTCTCTCTCAGAAGAGTCCTCTGATTTCACACTCGCTGATATCTCCGTTTCCAACGGTTTCCTCTCGGATTTCTCTGGTTCTGGTTCCTCATACACAGCTGTTTTTTCTCCTGACAGCAGCGGCGCCACACAAGCATCCATCTTCGTTGCAAGTAACACCTTCTCCGATGCCTCTGGCAACTTCAATCAAGATGGTAATGAGGCCAATAATTCTCTCACTTTCTCTATTACTCCGCCCCCTGATACCACTCCTCCCACCATTGCCATCTCCTCCAGTTCGTCTTCTCTAGAAGTCGGTCAAACTGCCCTCATCTCTTTTTCTCTCTCAGAAGAGTCCTCTGATTTCACACTCGCTGATATCTCCGTTTCCAACGGTTTCCTCTCGGATTTCTCTGGTTCTGGTTCCTCATACACAGCTGTTTTTTCTCCTGACAGCAGCGGCGCCACACAAGCATCCATCTTCGTTGCAAGTAACACCTTCTCCGATGCCTCTGGCAACTTCAATCAAGATGGTAATGAGGCCAATAATTCTCTCACTTTCTCTATTACTCCGCCCCCTGATACCACTCCTCCCACCATTGCCATCTCCTCCAGTTCGTCTTCTCTAGAAGTCGGTCAAACTGCCCTCATCTCTTTTTCTCTCTCAGAAGAGTCCTCTGATTTCACACTCGCTGATATCTCCGTTTCCAACGGTTTCCTCTCGGATTTCTCTGGTTCTGGTTCCTCATACACAGCTGTTTTTTCTCCTGACAGCAGCGGCGCCACACAAGCATCCATCTTCGTTGCAAGTAACACCTTCTCCGATGCCTCTGGCAACTTCAATCAAGATGGTAATGAGGCCAATAATTCTCTCACTTTCTCTATTACTCCGCCCCCTGATACCACTCCTCCCACCATTGCCATCTCCTCCAGTTCGTCTTCTCTAGAAGTCGGTCAAACTGCCCTCATCTCTTTTTCTCTCTCAGAAGAGTCCTCTGATTTCACACTCGCTGATATCTCCGTTTCCAACGGTTTCCTCTCGGATTTCTCTGGTTCTGGTTCCTCATACACAGCTGTTTTTTCTCCTGACAGCAGCGGCGCCACACAAGCATCCATCTTCGTTGCAAGTAACACCTTCTCCGATGCCTCTGGCAACTTCAATCAAGATGGTAATGAGGCCAATAATTCTCTCACTTTCTCTATTACTCCGCCGCCCCCAACCCTGAGCATCAGTGCAGACGCGTCTGCACAACCAGAAGGTGCTCCCGGAGACATAACAACATTCCTCTTCACTGTCACACGCACAGGCGATACCTCCAGCTCAAGTTCTGCTGAATACACCGTTGCAGGTTCAGGCAGCATCCCAGCCAATACTCAAGATTTTTCTGGTAATTCTTTCCCATCTGGTGTCGTCAACTTTGCCGCCGGTGAAATCACTCAAACCATCCCCATCGAGGTTGATGGTGACAGCATCCTCGAGCAAGACGAAACTTTCTCGGTCACCCTCACCTCTCCCACAAACGCATCCATCTCCCCCTCTAACGCTTCTGCTATAGCCACCATCTCCAATGACGACTCTCCTCCTCAAACGAGCATTCTTTTTGAAGAAACCTTCGAAGACTCCGCAACCTGGGAAAGCAATTGGGGTTTAGATCCCCTCACTGGCTGGCAACAATCCAGTCGAAGAGCCACCGAAGGCACTTGGTCCGGTGAAGTGAATGGAAATGTGAACAATGGAAGCATAACTTCTTTGGCTATTGACCTCAGTGGTAATTATTCCTCAGCAACACTGAATTTTGACTGGCGAATTCAGCGCAATTTAGATAATAATGAATTCGTATCTTTAGACATCTCTAATGACAATGGAGACTCTTGGACACAAGATATACGGACTTTACGCGGCAATATTGACCCTGAAAACCTCTGGATCCAAGAAACTCTTGACCTTACAAGCTTTATAGGCAGCCAAGAAGTTCTGATTCGCTTCCGTGGCACAATGAATGGTGAGAGAGAGAGAGTCAATGTTGATGCCATCAGAGTCACAGCAGAAAATATAATTAACGGTATAGCTCCAACCCTGAGCATCAGTGCAGACGCGTCTGCACAACCAGAAGGTGCTCCCGGAGACATAACAACATTCCTCTTCACTGTCACACGCACAGGCGATACCTCCAGCTCAAGTTCTGCTGAATACACCGTTGCAGGTTCAGGCAGCATCCCAGCCAATACTCAAGATTTTTCTGGTAATTCTTTCCCATCTGGTGTCGTCAACTTTGCCGCCGGTGAAATCACTCAAACCATCCCCATCGAGGTTGATGGTGACAGCATCCTCGAGCAAGACGAAACTTTCTCAGTCACCCTCACCTCTCCCACAAACGCATCCATCTCCCCCTCTAACGCTTCTGCTATAGCCACCATCTCCAATGACGACTCTCCTCCTCAAACGAGCATTCTTTTTGAAGAAACCTTCGAAGACTCCGCAACCTGGGAAAGCAATTGGGGTTTAGATCCCCTCACTGGCTGGCAACAATCCAGTCGAAGAGCCACCGAAGGCACTTGGTCCGGTGAAGTGAATGGAAATGTGAACAATGGAAGCATAACTTCTTTGGCTATTGACCTCAGTGGTAATTATTCCTCAGCAACACTGAATTTTGACTGGCGAATTCAGCGCAATTTAGATAATAATGAATTCGTATCTTTAGACATCTCTAATGACAATGGAGACTCTTGGACACAAGATATACGGACTTTACGCGGCAATATTGACCCTGAAAACCTCTGGATCCAAGAAACTCTTGACCTTACAAGCTTTATAGGCAGCCAAGAAGTTCTGATTCGCTTCCGTGGCACCATGAATGGCAGAAATGAACGCGCTAACGTCGACGACATCAATATATCCGCCACAAGCGGGAGCATTAACGGCCAACTAAGAAGCGAGAATTTCGAAGATAGTCAAAACAGGATTGATGATTTACTTGAAGTCGTGAAACCTTTGTCTGATACATTCTTTTAACAAAGATCAGATTTTCAGCCAAATAATCTAGAGGTCTTTCATGAATTGATCGCATGCGTGTAATTGATATATCAAGATGGTGCAACGCGTTGCATTCCCGCTGAAACAAGAAACTCTGCTCTTTAAACCTGCCTCACCTGAGGCAGGTGCACTGAAAGCGGTGCTGGCATTCCCCAGCACTTACACCGTGGGCATTACCAGCCTGGGCTTCCAACTCGTATGGGCAACTTTAGCCATGCGCTCCGATCTCGATGTCAGGAGGCTTTTTACAGATCAAGGAGATCCTCAACACCGTCGCTGCGATCTGTTCGGCCTATCTCTGAGCTGGGAACTCGACGGCCCCGTTCTGTTGGATCTCCTGGAACAACAACGCATTCCCCTCTGGAGCCATGAACGGAGTGATCAGGATCCCATCGTTTTTGGTGGTGGTCCCGTTCTGACCGCCAACCCCGAACCGCTGGCCCCATTTTTTGATGTGGTGCTCCTCGGGGATGGAGAAGAGCTTCTGCCCGCCTTCATCAATGCCCTGCTTCAGGTGCGGGACGAACCCCGTCACAAGCGCCTTCATCATTTGGCGCAGATTCCTGGCATCTACGTTCCCGATCTCCATGCTCCGCAATTCAGTGCCGACGGTGTCCTTCTCGGACTACAACCCAGGGAGGCAGATCTACCTGAACGAATCGAGAAGCAAACCTGGAGGGGCAACAGCCTGAGCCACTCCACGGTGATCACCCCTGAGGCCGCGTGGCCCGACATCCACATGGTGGAGGTAGTGCGCAGCTGCCCAGAACTGTGTCGCTTCTGCTTAGCGAGTTATCTCACCTTGCCCTTCCGAACCCCATCTCTTGATGACGGCCTGATTCCTGCAGTCGAGAAAGGACTAAAGGCAACCCGTCGTCTCGGCTTGCTTGGTGCCTCCGTGACCCAACATCCTCAATTCAACGACTTGCTGCAGTGGCTGGATCAAGAGCGCTTTGATGACTTACGCGTAAGTGTCAGCTCCGTGCGAGCTGCCACCCTGACTCCTCAACTCGCTGGAACCCTGAGTCGCCGCGGCAGCAAGTCAGTGACGATCGCCATCGAGAGTGGTAGTGATCGGATGAGACGCGTCGTGAATAAGAAACTCAGCCGCGAAGAAATCAGCGTCGCCGCCCGGTATGCAAAAGAAGGTGGACTCAAAAGCCTCAAGCTCTACGGGATGGTGGGACTACCTACGGAGCAGGACGACGACATCGAGGCAACCGCTGATCTGCTGCTAGATCTCAAGAAACACACCCCAGGGCTGCGCTTCACCTTGGGCGTAAGCACCTTCGTTCCAAAAGCCCACACACCCTTTCAGTGGCAAGGGGTCAGGCCAGAAGCTGACAAACGCCTCAAACGACTCGCCAAACGACTGAAACCGAAGGGTGTGGAACTCCGTCCTGAGAGCTATGGCTGGAGCGTGATCCAGGCCCTGCTCTCTCGCAGTGACCGTCGACTTGCGCCCGTCATCGCAGCTGTTAGGGGCTCCCAGGAGACTCTTGGCGGCTGGAAAAAGGCCTATCGCGCCGCACGCGCAGAAGAATTACCAGCCGCCAGCTCCGCCGGAGTGCCGTTGCCCCGCCCCCCCGCCTGGGAGGAGGTCGTTCATGACACCTGGGCAGAAGATCGCGTTCTTCCCTGGTGGCATCTTGATGGTCCACTGCCCAGCGATACGCTCCTCAAACATCGACAGCAAGCGCTGAGTCAGCAGAACGATTCAGATCTGTGCTGAGCAAACATCGCAATCCCGCCAACAAAATCCAGCCCGCAATATTGAGACGGCTGTCAAACAATGGCAAATCGGTGCCATGCAGCACAACAAGGATGAGCACTGCTGCCCACCAAGCGCGATCGAATAGACGTAAGAAGGCACGACGGAACGAAACCATCAAAAGCGCTAGAACCAAAGCAACCACAAGCGTGGCCACTGGTAATCCATGGGCGATGGCGAGTTCAAGAGGAAGGTTGTGAGAATGACCATGCCACTGAGACGTACGAAGCGGATAAATCACCGAAAAGGCCGCTGCCCCCCATCCAAGCCAGGGCCGCTCTGCAATCAACTGGACCGCAACCCCCCATTGCCCAAGTCGGGTGGAAGCAAGCACTCGCCCACCGGCGTACTGACTGTCACTTAACCGGTGCCAGATCGGTTCAGGCACCACCATCCGCGCTAGGTCCTGACTCAGCTGAGGCACCTCTGGCACAACTGACAAAATCACTATCCCCAGCACAACTCCAAGCAGCGGTAAAAGCCAGGGCCAACTGAGAGGACCCAACACAATCGGTAGAGCCAGCACAAGTGCGCCCCATCCATTCCGTGACTCCGTCAGCACCAGGGCTGTCACAAAAGTGACCACGAAGCCAAGAACCACGATCCGGCTCAACTTATTCAAACCAGGTTGAATTAAGGATGCCAGCGCCAAGGGCCAAACCAGCGCCAACCAGGCAGCGGCAATGTTTGCGTAATCAAATAACCCTGACAAACGACCTTCTGGTTCACCACCAGGGGCCATAAACCAGATGATCAGTCCACCAAGCAGCTGCCAAGGACCTTGCCAGTCCCACCAAAGCTGACCCAACCCCATGAGGATCACAGGGACACTCCCGGCCACCAACCAAAGCGCAGCACGTCGGCGAGCCTCAGGTGTACTGACGTAGGGCTGAAACCCCCAAAACGCCCAAAAAAACGGCAACCAATTGCCCAAGCCAACCCAGGCGAGTGATCCGGAATAAGAACCCAGACATCCGATGACCATTAACAATGACGCCAGGAGCAGAGGGGCATTCCAAGGATCACTCCAAAACGGTCGCGTTCTCCGCCAACTTCCCATCAGCAGAGAAGGAAACAACAACACCCCGCCCAGTAGCGCCGAGGAAGGCAGCAAGAACAAACCGATCTGGAAACATCTCCAACCCCAACGAGATGCTGCAATTGGGCGGGCAGCATCGATTCGATCCTTCACTCTGTTGAAGACCAAAATCACGCGAAAACTGCTGTTCTTCCGCGGTACACCATTACCTGCCGGCACAGGTGCAACCTAAGAGCACGTGCCAAGGCCAAACGCTCGGTGTCTCGTCCCTTACGGATCAAATCACTGACCTCATCTCGGTGGCTCACAGGCAATGTGGCCTGCTCAATGATTGGACCATCATCCAAATTCTCAGTGACGTAATGGGCCGTAGCTCCAATCAACTTCACGCCTCGTGCCCAAGCCCGATGGTAGGGCTGAGCACCTTTAAAGGCTGGCAAAAACGAATGATGAATATTGATCACCTCAGGGAACCGCTCCAAAAAGTCGCCACTGAGCACTTGCATGTATTTCGCCAATACAACAAGGTCGATTCGCTGCGTTTCAAGAAGTTCAAGAATGCGGGCTTCAGCCTCGGGCTTAGTTGCCGGTGAAACTGGTACGTGAACAAACTGCCCACCAAAATCACCGCAAAGTGGTTCCAAATCCAGATGGTTGGAAATCACCAAAGGAACCTCCATCGGCAATTCACCACTAAGGGAGCGCCAAAGCAGATCTAACAAACAATGACTCTGCTTACTCACAAAGATCGCCACCCGGGGCAACTCATCTGAGAAGTGAAGTTGCACCTCACCACCTAGCCGTTCTGCCAGAGCACAAACCGCTGGCTTAATCGCAAGCCGAGGCAAACCAAAGCCATCAAGCTCCCATTCGATCCGACTCAGAAATAACCCAGCCCCGGAATCGGTGTGGTGATCAGCATGACGAATATTTCCACCATTGGCCGCAACCCAGCCAGCCAGCTCACTCACCAATGCCGACCGATCTGGACAGATCAGTTGAAGAATGACCGTTGTCCCGCCCACGCTCAAAAAAATTCACAAGTTCATTCTCTCTTGGTACTCAAGGCTCTGCTATCGGAATGCGGCAGGTAATATCGCGACCTCCCTTCTCTCAATTTCCCCATGCTGAGCGCCCTACGTCGCATAGCTGCGTTTTGCCTCTGCGTGTGCCTCTGCTTCAACCTTGCTTCATGCAGCGGCAATGGCAATGCCCAGCCCGCATCGATTAGTCCTGAAGACATGGCTGTGATTCGCAGGCAGGCTGAAGGTTTCACCGAAGCCCAGGAACGTCTCCCAGACTTGGCGTCTCTTGTCAATCAACGTGACTGGACCTTCACCCGAAACCTGATCCACGGTCCAATGCAAGAGGTTGGACGCGAGATGTTGTACATCAATCAACGCCTCCTTCCAAACGACCGCGCAGAAGCCAATAAGCTGGCAACCAAGCTCAAAGATGCCTTATCTGATGTGGATGAAGCGGCTCGTCTCCAAGACGGAACGCGTTTGCAGAAGGCTTATACCTCTGTAGCCACGGGTTTTGCAAACTACGCTCGCGTCATTCCCGCCGAAGCACTGAGCTGATCGCCTCGATTGCCGTGATTGGTGCTGGTGCTGTTGGCGCCAGCACAGCATGGCTGCTGGCCTGTCACGGCCACAGCGTCACCTTGATCGACCCTTCCCTTGAAGCTACGATCAGCCGTGAAAACGGTCCTCTGCAACCGCTGAATGGGACTTCAGCCTCGCTTGGCGTCTTGATGGGGCATGTGTTTCGTCGCACTAGCGGACGAGCTTGGCGTCTGCGTCAACGCAGCATGGAGCTCTGGCCAGCATGGGTGGAGAAGCTGAACCATCCTGAAACGCCTCTGAGGCTCGAGACCCCCCTCATCCAGCTGGCCTCGGGTCCAGATGATGCGGAAAGAATGCAGAACCTGATCAATCAACGCACTGACCTGGGACTGGAACCCTGCGCCTCTGCAAGCAAACACTCGGGACGGCTGCCCTGGCCCGATCCTGGTCATGGAGGGTTGTGTTCCCGAAACGACGGGCGGATTGATCCCCTGGGACTACAACGGGCGCTAAGACGCAGCATGAAAGCAGAGAAGGTGTCTCTCTTAGCCAGCCGCGTTCAAAGTCTCCACAGAGTAATTGCTGGTGACGCCAGTCGCTGGCGAGTTGAACTGGACACAGGCGATTCCACCCACTGCCATCACGTTGTGGTCTGTGCTGCTTTGGCCAGCTCCCTGTTGCTGCAGCCTCTTGGACACTCGCTTCCGATGGAAGCAGTTCTAGGCCAGGTCCTAGATCTAGAGGTTTCTGCCCCAGCAAAGGCCTGGGATCAATGGCCAGCTGTACTGGTCTGCTCTGGAGTCAATCTCATCCGCCATGGAAGCGACCGCCTCTGGTTGGGAGCAACCCTTGAGCGAGGAGAACAACCCTCTGCCGAGGACCTATCAATCATGCGCCGTTTGGATGGCCTAGCACCCAACTGGCTACAGAAAGCAAAGGTCGTCAATCAATGGCATGGCCTACGAGCCAGACCATCTGGTCGTCCGGCACCATTGCTTGAGGTCTTAGAGCCAGGACTCATTCTTGCGAGCGGTCATTATCGCAACGGGGTTTTACTGGCTCCTGCTACGGCTGACTGGGTCAGCCAACAGGTCCATGAAAAAAGCAGCGATTGACCCTCTAAACCTTGCTTTAAACAACCTTGATTTGTCTTTGACTCGTCAAGATATAAAGATTATGTAAAAGCAAATCGTCATTTCGACTTCATGCGTCTTCGTTTCTTAACCCGCACCAACGCTGCGCTGATCGGAGTGGGAGCGGCACTCAGTCTTACTGCCTGCGCCGCAAGCGAGGAAGGCAATGAGAAACAACAAGGCCGTCTATCGGCCGCCGGTGCATCCTTCCCAGCGGCGATCTACCAACGTTGGTTTCAAGATCTGGCCCCCCAGGGAATCCAGGTCAACTATCAATCCGTTGGTTCAGGAGCAGGAGTCAGGCAGTTCACTGCAGGGACCGTTGACTTCGGGGCTTCTGACAAGCCGATGCAACCCGACGCTATAGCCAAAGTAAGCCGAGGAGTCATTCAAGTCCCTATGACGGCGGGCGCCATTGCAGTTGCCTACAACAACCCAGGCTGTGAGCTGAAGCTCACTCAAGAGCAACTTGCTGAAATCTTCTTAGGGAGCATTCGAAATTACAATCAGCTTGGTTGTAAGGCAAAAAGTATCAAGGTGGTGCATCGATCCGATGGCTCCGGCACCACCTACAACTTCACCAAGCACCTCTCTGCCATTAGTCCGAAGTGGAAACGTAGCGTTGGTGCTAACAAAAGCGTGCAATGGCCCACAGGTGTTGGTGCCAAAGGCAACGAAGGTGTAGCCGCACAGATCACCCAAATCGATGGGGGCATTGGTTATGTCGAACTGGCTTACGTCAAGGGAGTGCTGCAAGCAGCAGCGATTCAAAACAGATCTGGAGACCAAGTGAAGCCAACCAATGCCTCGGCAAGCAAAGCCCTTGCTTCCATAGACCTTGGGCCTGATCTCATCGGTAGCAATGCCAACCCCATTAGCGGATATCCAATCGTGACCTTTTCCTGGGTGCTCGCCTACGCCAACGGCAACGGCAACAACACATCTCTCCTGAAAACAACCTTCAATTACATGTTGTCTGAGGAGTCACAGGCTAAAGCACCTGATCTGGGCTATATCTCCCTTCCACCAGATGTAATTCTTCAAGCCAAATCAGCAGCAAATTCGATCAAGGAATAGAACGAATTAGCTTTTCCTTAATCAAACAAACGCTCAAAGAGGGGGAATTCCCCCTCTTTTCAGGTTCAGAGCAGAGTCACAAACACAAGGTTCTGATCACTTTGTTTCAGTGAATTCAGCATCGATCACATCATCACCAGCACTACTGGATTCGTTGCCTGAGTCACTAGAAGCTGATCCATCCGCACCTGAAGCAGCAGCTTCTGCACCAGCCTGTTGGTAGACCGAAGCACCAACGGTATACAGCTCCTGCTGAAGCTCCTCAAGGAGAGTCTTCATGGACTCGTAATCCTCTTTGTCAGTAGCTTCCTTGAGCTTGGCGGCCTTCTCCTCAACTTTGGTCTTTGCTCCAGCGTCAATCTTGTCTCCGAGTTCACCCAGCTGCTTCTCTGCTTGATAAACGAGGGTTTCAGCCTGATTTTTCAGATCAATCTTCTCGCGTTTCTCTTTATCAGCACTGGCATTGCTCTCCGCATCCTTCACCATCTTCTCGACTTCATTGTCGGAGAGAGTTGAAGCTCCAGTAATCGAGATCGACTGTTCTTTCCCACTGCCTTTGTCCTTGGCTGTCACGCTCAGGATGCCGTTGGCATCAATATCGAACGTCACTTCGATCTGCGGGACGCCACGAGGAGCCGAAGGAATACCGTCGAGACGGAAGGTTCCAAGGCTCTTGTTGTCAGAGGCCATCTCGCGCTCACCCTGGAGCACATGGATCTCAACATTGGTTTGACCATCCACAGCTGTGGAATAAGTCTCTGATTTTTTAGTGGGGACAGTGGTATTTCGTGTGATCATTTTGGTCATCACCCCTCCGAGGGTCTCCACACCCAGGGATAGGGGAGTGACGTCCAGCAGAAGGATATCTTTGACTTCACCGGCCAAAACGCCACCTTGAATAGCGGCTCCAATCGCCACGACTTCATCAGGGTTCACGGTCTGATTTGGATCCTTTCCGGTGGTGCGCTTTACCAGCTCCAGCACAGCGGGAATCCTGGTGGAACCACCCACCATCACGATCTCGTCAAGATCACTGGATGAGAGCTTGGCGTCTTTTAAAGCCTGCTCTACTGGAATGCGACAGCGATCAATGAGATTGGCGGCCAGCTCTTCAAACTTGCCGCGCGTGAGGGTGAGATCGAGATGCTTGGGACCTTCAGGGGTGGCCGTAATGAAAGGAAGATTGATCTCGCTCTGTGTCGCACTCGAAAGCTCGATCTTTGCCTTCTCAGCAGCTTCAGTAAGACGCTGCAAAGCCTGCTTGTCCTGACGCAGGTCAATCCCTTCGTTGGATTTGAAGGTGTTTGCCAAGTGGTCGACAATCACTTTGTCAAAGTCATCACCGCCAAGGTGAGTGTCACCAGAAGTGGAGAGCACCTCAAAAACACCATCACCTACTTCAAGAACAGACACATCGAAAGTGCCCCCACCAAGGTCGAACACAAGGATGCGTTCATTGCTTTTTTTGTCGAGGCCATAAGCCAGGGCCGCCGCCGTGGGCTCGTTAATGATGCGCAGCACCTCTAGGCCAGCAATCTTTCCAGCATCTTTTGTGGCTTGGCGCTGAGAATCATTGAAATAGGCCGGAACGGTAATAACTGCCTGGGTAATGCTTTCTCCGAGGTACTTACCAGCGTCTTCAGCCAACTTGCGCAGCACCTGCGCACTCACTTCCTCAGGGGCGAACTGTTTATCAAGGACAGGACATTTGACCTTGACATTGGAACCAGCCTTCTCAACGGCGTAACTCACCTCCTTTGATTCTTCATTGACTTCATCAACACGACGTCCAATGAAACGCTTAACGGAATAGAACGTGTTGTCGGTGTTCATCACCGCTTGACGCTTAGCGATCTGACCGACCAGCTGATCTTGATTTTTTGTGTAAGCAACGACCGATGGAGTGGTTCGGAATCCCTCAGCATTTGCGATCACAGTGGGCTTTCCGCCCTCCATCACTGAGACGCAACTATTGGTGGTACCTAAATCAATGCCGACAACCTTGCCCATTAGTTCCCTCCTACTCCTCGAAAAAATGTGACTAGAACTCGTGCATCTTCGGCAGAGACGTCACCAGGAGGCGAGGTGTGGTTCCCGAACAGCCAGAACGGCAGGCTGGTCCAGGACTGACAAACAAAGGAATGATCAGCGGAACTACGGCACTGGTTGGACTGTTGGGCCAACCGGTCAGCCACTCGCTTTCACCCGTGATGCAAAACGCTGCTCTCAAGGCAATGGGCCTTGACTGGTGCTTCCTGGCACTGCCATGCAGCACTGACGATCTCGCAACCGCGCTCAAGGGCCTGGAGGCGTTGGGTTGCCGGGGGCTCAATGTCACCATCCCTCACAAACAAGCCGTCTCCCAGCTCTGTGCAGAACTAAGCCCACTGGCTAAAAGGCTCGGAGCCGTCAACACGCTGATTCCATTGCCCAATGGTGGTTGGTACGGGCACAACACTGATGTAGAAGGCTTTTTGGCCCCGCTCCAGAGCCATGATGCGAATTGGAACGGAACACAGGCCTTGGTGTTGGGTTGTGGAGGCAGCGCCAGGGCGGTCGTAGCGGGTTTACAAGACTTAGAGCCAAGCAGCATCACAGTTGTAGGACGCCGAGCAGAAACACTTGATCCTTTTTGCAGAGCACTCCAGCAAGAAAGACCGATAACTAGTGTCCAATTGCAACCACTCCTGAACAACGACCCGCAAGTCCAAACCCTGATTCAAAAAGCTGATCTAGTGGTCAATACCACCCCTATTGGCATGAGCAGTCACAAGACTGATCAAGACGACGAGATGCCACTGGGCACGGAAATCTGGAACAACCTGAACTCTCACACCGTGCTTTACGACCTGATCTACTCACCACGACCCACTCCATGGCTGGAGAAAGGGAAAACACTCGGCTGCCAAACCTTTGACGGCCTTGAGATGCTGGTGCAGCAAGGAGCCGCTGCTCTCAGGCGTTGGAGCCACCTAGACGAGGTTCCTGTGGACGCGATGAGGAAAGCAGCACTCCAAAACCTGGGCCAGCCCTAAAGGCCACCTAGCCTTTGATCAATCAAAAACCTCAACCTGTGCCCATCCCCATCTGGCAGCGCCTGCTTGGTTTATTGGTTTATATGCTGCCTTGGAGCGATGCCATCCCAATCGGCCAACATCTGCTCATTCAGTTTCCTTTATTGCAGTGGCTGACCTTGCCGGCTTTGCCTCTGTTCATTCTTCAACAAGGAATTCCATTCGGACTTGGGAACCTCCTTGTGTTTTTCCTGCTGTTCTTAGCTGTGGTTCGGAACCCAAACGTTCCTTACTTCATTCGCTTCAACACCTTGCAAGCCCTATTGGTTGACATCGTGGTATTCCTTATTGGCTACGCCTTCATCATCCTCACCCCTGTTGGAGGAGGACTATTGATACGCACTCTTTCAAGCACTTTGGTGGTGGGTGTTCTTGCAATCGTGATCTTCGCCCTCATCGAGTGCTGTCGAGGTCGTGAACCTGACCTACCCGGCTTGAGCCAAGCGGTTCGCATGCAGCTGTATTGATTCCTCTAACACTTGTCCCAAAACCCCAAAGGATATGGTGGTAGATCCGTCGCTCACTCATTGAGCCTTCAGTCCCCGTCGGATCTGTCTTCATGACCCAACAGCCTTACTACGAGACCATGTACATCCTCCGTCCGGACATCCCGGAAGAGGAGGTTGAGTCTCATGTGACCAAGTACCGCGACATCTTGGTTGAAGCAGGTGCTGATGTACTCGACAATCAAATGCGCGGCAAACGTCGCCTGGCTTATCCGATTGCCAAGCACAAAGAGGGTATCTATGTGCAGTTAAGCCATAACGGTGATGGTCAACAGGTAGGCGTCATCGAAAAAGCAATGCGTCTCAGTGAAGACGTGATTCGCTACCTCACTGTCAAGCAAGAGGGACCTCTGCCTGCTCCTCGCGTTGCACCAGTCACAGAAACACCAGCCGAACCTGAAACCACCCCTGCCTAACGGCATTGTGCAAGCCATGGACTGGCGATAATGTCCGTTCATGGTGCATCAGGATTCCAGCTATTGCTCGCCTCCTCCGGCCTGGAAAGCCGCTCAACCTCCTAGTGCTGATGTTGAAGCACTCCGCACAAAAGTGATGGAACTTGAGCAGCAGATCAGGGATTACGAAACACTGATCGGTGAACTCCCTGATCTGTTTGAACGCAAATTCCAACAACGGCTGGAACCACTGCTGGAGCGCTATCGGTTATTGGCACAAGCTCAGCAACTTAGGGCTGCACCCACCGAATCTGAGCCAATCCCTCTGCCCTTGCAAACCTCCTCAACAAGGAAACATCGCAATATTGCCGATCACAACATTGCAGCCTGAAATCAATACCGATGCTTGGCTGCCCACAAACGTGAAGGCAAACCCCAGATATAAATAAATCCCTCGGCAGCGCGATGATCAAACTTGTCTTCGCTGCCGTACGAGGCCATTTCCGGTACGTACAAACTACTGGTTTTTGAAGCTCTCCCAATGATCGTGGCATTCCCCTTGTGCAACCTCAGACGGACGACCCCATTCACATAGGTTTGGGTTCGATCCATGAAGCCATCAAGAGCATCCTTCAGGGGACCAAACCAAAGACCCTGATAGACGAGATCGGCCCACTGCATCTCAAGCTGGCGCTTGCTCCGCAAAACATCGGCAGCGAGGGTGAGGCTCTCAAGTTCCTGATGAGCCTGGATCAAGAGCAATAAACCAGGCGTTTCGTAAATCTCCCGACTTTTAATCCCAACCACACGGTTCTCGATCATGTCGAGACGACCAATGCCATGGTGACCCGCCAAGAAATTGGCTTCCCGGATCAAACTCACAGGATCCAGCCGTTTGCCGTTAATTGACACCGGATTGCCGGATTCGAAGAGGATCTCGATGTCCTCTGCATGATCAGGCGCCTGATCAACCGAACGGGTCATCGCAAAGACCTCCTCTGGTGGCGCCACCATTGGATCTTCCAAAGGACCAGCTTCGACGCTGCGACCGAGCAGATTCAGATCGATGGAATAGGGCATCTTTTTACTCACCGGAGCAGGAATCCCGCAACGTTCTCCGTAGGCAATCGTTTCTTCCCTACTCATTCCCCACTCACGAGCAGGAGTCAAAACTTTCAAATCAGGTGCTAGAGCGGCGATCGCAACATCGAAACGCACCTGATCGTTGCCTTTACCCGTGCAGCCATGCGCAACAGCATCAGCACCCACATCTCGTGCCACCTCAACAAGACGACGGGCAATCAAGGGACGTGCCAAGGCCGTTGAGAGAGGGTAGCGACCTTCGTATAGAGCATTCGCGCGAATCGCAGGGAACGCAAATTCCTCAATAAATGGCTGGATCAAGTTTCCAACCAGAGACTGACTGGCTCCAGCCTCCAGTGCTTTAAGTCGTATCGGTTCTAGTTCGTCACCCTGACCGAGATCCGCAGCGAAGGTAATCACCTCCTCCACACCCCACTCCTGCTTGAGATAAGGAATGCAGACGCTGGTATCCACACCACCGGAATATGCGAGAACGACCTTGCTTGCGCGTCCCATCAAGTGGACTCCTGCTCTGAATCAGATTGCAATGATTCTCCCCTCTCGCCGGCCAAGGAGGACGGTTGTAGCGACCGCCTGGCCAACCAGAACAGCCAAATGGCCATCAACAGCGCAGGAATAACAAGCAAGATAAGCACTGGCACTGGATTCACCACCAACGGATCGGGATGCAAACGCCCCCAGTTCCACAAGCCAAAACTCACCAACAAAGCTCCGCCCCAAACGAGCAGAAGGAGCCACACCTTGCTCAAGACACTTCCTCAGGACAGCTTTCATCTATGATCATGGATTATGGAAATGGACCTTGTCGTCAGAGATAATCGCCCTCGACAGCATTAATCCAGCCCTGACCCGTTATGGGCGGAACGAACCCGCTCCTGTTCTGCCTTTACGCGAAGAGCCAGATCTGCTGAGCTGGCTTGAAACAAGCGGACGTCTTGTGGAAGATGAGGAATCAAGCTCTCCTGAAGTGAGCACCGTGGAAGAAGAAGAACTTTCCGCGCTGATGGGAGAGAAAGAGGATTACAACGCTGCTGATGAGCAAAACGAAGAGAATTGGGAAGACTGATTTAAGGTCCCTCCCCTAAAGCGCCAAAGGGATGTGAACAACAAACCAGAGACTCCTGCTCCCCTGAATGGGAAGGTCTCTGCGGTATTGCTAGCGATTGTTGTATATGCAGCAAGCTTCGCAGCAGACCGCTGGATCCCTAACAGCCTGCTCAGCCTTCCCTTATTGATCGCGACGCTGACGACCGCGACCATTACTGGATGGGGAGTACCCCACCTGCATGCTTTAAAACTTGGTCAGGTCATCAGAGAAGAGGGACCACAAACCCATCTGAACAAATCAGGTACTCCCACGATGGGCGGATTACTCGTGGTGCCAATCGGGGTCATTGTGGGCGGGCTGATCAGTTGGAGTGGTCAACCCGCTGAACAACTTGTAGCCGTGGCGTTCATCACTCTCGCTTATATGGTGATTGGTGGAGTTGATGACTGGCGCAGTCTTACTAAGCAAACCAATACTGGTTTAACCCCTCGAGGCAAATTATGTCTCCAAGCCTTGGCCGCAGGCATCTTTTTGATCTGGGCAGGTATGCGAGGTTGGGTCAGTGGCGACGTGGCCTTGCCGTTTGACATCAGCCTTCCATTGAGTTGGCTGATTTGGCCGCTGGCCCTATTTGTCTTTTTAGCTGAGAGCAATGCCACCAACCTCACCGACGGCTTGGATGGTCTTGCTGCAGGCTGCGGTGCCTTGGTGTTCACCGGAATGGCACTGCAATTGATGCTTCGCGGCAATAACGGAGATCCCAACCTTGCTGCATTCTGCATGGCCATGGCGGGCTGTTGGATTGGTTTCCTAGTGCACAACCGCAAGCCAGCAAGAGTATTTATGGGCGACACAGGCTCTCTGGCGATGGGAGCCTCACTCACCGCCGTCTCACTGCTATCCAACAGCCTTTGGCCACTGCTGGTGATGGGGGGAGTCTTTTTAGCAGAATCATTATCGGTCATTATTCAAGTCTGGGTTTTTAAAGCAACCAAACAAGCTGATGGAACTGGACACAGAGTGTTCCGCATGTCACCTCTGCACCATCACTTTGAATTAGGAGGAATGCCAGAAGAATCTGTAGTGGGATTGTTCTGGATCGTAAATACAGTTCTCATTCTACTAGGAATAGCCTTCCGGCCTTTTTAGTAAGACCACTCTCCCAAAAAGGATGGGTACTCATAATTCTATTACTTAATCAATATGGAACAAAATATCACCTATCAACATACATTCAACACTCGCTGGAGGCAGGGCAAAAAGAGAAAGTGCCAGAAACGCGCGGAAATCCACCATCGCTCGCCTAAAAGCCTATATCAGGCATTAAAAATATCTACCAGACCATCCCATACCTGACCAATCCATGTTCATTAAAAATGATAATTCAAGTACAGCGGCATCAGCCAATCCACCGTATAGGATGCATCATCAATTCACAAAAACATAATCTCTGAAGGTCAAAGATCACCCTCAAAAATTGAAATATTCCAACTTGAAAAACAGTTAACACAATTTCTTTTACCATAAACCATCTTTAGACACCAAGACGCCCAGCTTTTCTAAACCAATAAGGTCTTACGTTGGCTCAATATTGGCTTTTCCATAACAAAACCATTGTTACCCCTTCAGATGTATTAACGCATGTAAACACCTATCAGGTCAATAATTAATGCACTTAATGTCGACTTAGCCATCCAAGTCATTTTACAATAGTCGCAGAAAAATCTAATGAACTTAAGCAATAAAACTAGATTAAATACTTACACTGCTGAACCAATTCATAACCTAATCAGACTATCTATTCAAACATATACAACTCTCAACAAGTAATTGAATGATCAGACTTGAATTCATTTTTCGTGACAACAAGAAGCATTTCCCGCTCTTTCCAATCTAGAAGTGGCCCTAAGACAAATAATCATAGCATCCGAAAAGAATATGGTTGAATCATAAGCAAGCCACGACATTTGAATCTCTGAAAATCAGTCACAAAAAACATGCTGATTAAAGAATAATTGGGGACTCATGTGTTGCTACAAAAACGGACCAATCGTGCCGAAGGTAAGGATTGTTTGTGACGACTTAGCGACTCATCCGTTTGCTAAATCGATGATCAAAGGAGGTATAATGTGCGAAGAGCTGGGAATAGAGGAATAAAGGTGAAGGTTCAGAGGAAGGTGAAGAGGGTTGGGGGTTAAAGGAAAAGCCACACCAGACATGAAAAGATTGAAACTTTGAACAATGAAATTCAGAAGTCAACACAGTATAAATTGAACATTGAATCGAACCGTTACAACATATTCTTCATCAATTCCAAATAAGTAGTCATAACTTCAATTAGTCTTTAACTGGTATATTGATATCATGTTTAATGTGTTGGATTGTCATTAGAGCCATAGCCCATGCAAATGGATCAAAGGATTAGCAAGTTAAGCATCAAATAAAATCAACCAATAGAATAGCGCAATTAAACAACAAGGATATAGCTTTGCAAGCTCGACATCAAATATTTTTTGACCAAAGGGAAATTTTGTTTTTAGCTACTGGGATGACAAATCAAAGTCAGATGGTAAGCAAATAGATGGAAGTGAAAGCCCAAAACATTTAACATAGCAAATATCAATTTAATTACCTTTGCATCAATATTCTTTTTAAGAGTCGCATCCAAAGATTATTTAGTACTTTTAAAACAACGAAATAAAGACAGGTCAAATTCCACAGGAAAATTTCGCACGTGTCTATATTTCCTCAACACCAAAGCCAACAAAATAAAACATATGAATAACCTAATGCAGTTTACTCCTACGCATCAATTCACGATTAACTACTCATGAAGTTAGTCACAATAAAATAGACTTACCAGATACTTGAATCTCCTCTTTGATGAGTTTTATTGACGAGAGGTAAACTCATTAAAACTAGAATGATGTAGAATAAAACAGAAGAAAGAAAAATAGGAGACACTAAGAGACATTCCTCAATCATGCTTTAAGGCAATATGCGGAACATGCGTTCCAGCACTCAAACCCGTCTTCACGACCAAGAACACAGTCATAGCAAGAGTTTTTGAAAATGTCTTACTTCACATGGAAAGAAGCCGGCCTCACAAGCGACTGTGCAAGCCTTGAAGCCATGGCCTCCCGCTTTGAAGAAGCCGCAAGTTTGATGCGCCGAATGGCACAACAGGGGTTTGAACTCGACACTCAAGGCCGTCAACAACGCATCACCCATAGCGATTCAGAGGTGTTCGAGTCTTGGGGGTTTATCAATGAGGAATCAGCCTTCCGACAACTCACCTTGATCAGCGATCCAACCTTTGGATCTCCTTCAAACTCATCAGCCGCGACGGAATTCGCCGATCAACCACACCAAGACAAAAGCCAAGGACGACACACCTAAATACACCAAAACCCATTTCTGAATAGTCGCAATCTCCCAGCCGAACAGCAACCCATTGGCGGCATCGCCAGCCGTTGTGAACGCAAGTAGCAAAAGCATGAGGACTAAGCGAGAAGATCAAGCCATGCTGCCTTGAAACTTGCCATGACGAACTTCCCAAAAACACTGATGCTGCTCGGCAGCGGTGAACTGGGCAAAGAAGTAGCGATCGTCAATCGATTTCAAACCCAACCAGTGTTGAAAACTAATGACAAAAATCAACAAGTAACTCCATGTTTCCATTAAAAAATTCAGCTACCAATAAGCCATAAAGGCACCATTGAAATATTATGCTACGATGAGAAAAATTAATTCGAAGAGTGGTTGCAAGATTTATCTCTAAAGCACTGGTCACTTCATTTTTATTTGGCTTAAGTGCCCATGCTTCACCTAAGCACGAAGCAAAAGATTTTTCTACAGATAGTTTTCCAAAATGGCACTACAACATTAACTCAAACTCATCAATTTCAGATTTTAAAACTTCTAATCCCATCATCTCAACGTCAGCTGATTCAGAACCAACAGATAGAACAACCAAAAAGATCAAACCCAAAAACGCTATTGAAATCAAATATGGAATGTATTCATCTGGATTTTGGTTTCCAATACAACCTCAAAATGGGATCAGCAATTGGGAATACAATAGTTGCAACTCGTTCTTCTTCTGTAGCGAAGACGGTTTATATGGAGGCAATGTAGAGCTAAAATATATACGTAGATTAGCTTCTTCCGGACGCCATCATCTTGATTTAGATGCGTCTGCAAGTTTAGGCTGGCAATCCCCTCAGATTGAACAAAGTGATTCTTTAAACAAAGAATTTTTAGTCGCCAGGACGGGAGGTAATAGGCAGTTTTTTGGAACATTTAGCTTGATTCCAACATATCGCTTCAATGTTAATAAATGGTTGGGGTTAGGGATTGGTACCGGAATTAATTATGCAACTGACATACCAGACGACATTGGAGGAAATCAGTTGAATGCGGCAGCGAATTTTGAAATTGCCGTTAAACCATCGTCTTCTAACGATCTTGAGTTGACCTTTGCATTCCAACATCGCTGTGCTTTTTTCGGAACCTTGAACGAAGATGGTGAAATCACTGGATCTAATTGGTATGCATTGGGAGTAAGAACATGGTTCTAAATACCATAAAACTACTGCTTCCATTAAATTCCGAATTCAAATAAAAGCAACTCTTTAATACCATCTAATTTCGCTAAACCAAGCTTTCGACTAAACCCCTTAACAATGTCCTTTTTAAAGTAAAGAGTAAATCACACGCAAATCAGTAAACCAATAAAAAATTTAACCCCACTTTTGATCACAGTACATTCATGCAATGCAAAAACTCTCAAGCAAATACAAAATAATCACAAACACAAGCCCTCAATAATCAGTTCAACTCATCAATACCATTAGATCATCCGCATATCACTATGCCAAATCTTGTTCTCCTCTTAATCAAGTAAAGTTTTGAAGAAAAAGCCGAAGAGAATCATTATTTCTCTTCAAGAAGCCAGCCTCACAAGCGACTATGCAAGCCTTGAAGCCATGGCCTCCCGCTTTGAAGAAGCCGCAAGTTTGATGCGCCGAATGGCACAACAGGGGTTTAAACTCAACACTCAAGGCCGTCAACAACGCATCACCCATAGCGATTCAGAGGTGTTCGAGTCTTGGGGGTTTATCAATGAGGAATCAGCCTTCCGACAACTCACCTTGATCAGCGATCCAACCTTTGGATCTCCTTCAAACTCATCAGCCGCGACGGAATTCGCCGATCAACCACACCAAGACAAAAGCCAAGGACGACACACCTAAATACACCAAAACCCATTTCTGAATAGTCGCAATCTCCCAGCCGAACAGCAACCCATTGGCGGCATCTCCAGCCGTTGTGAACGCAAGTGGCAAAAGCATGAGGACTAAGCGAGAAGATCAAGCCATGCTGCCTTGAAACTTGCCATGACGAACTTCCCAAAAACACTGATGCTTCTCGGCAGCGGTGAACTGGGCAAAGAAGTAGCGATCGCAGCCCAGAGACTTGGTTGTCAAGTCATCGCCTGCGACCGTTATGCAGGGGCACCAGCCATGCAGGTGGCTGATCAAGCTGAAGTGCTCACAATGACCGATCCAAATGCCCTGAAGGCTGTTGTCACCAAGCATCAACCTGATGTAGTGATCCCAGAAATTGAGGCGCTGGCTGTCGATGCCCTTCAAGAACTTGAAGATGACGGCATCCAAGTGATTCCCACCGCAAGAGCGACAGCGGTGACGATGAATCGGGATCGGATTCGGAACCTGGCTGCTGGTGAGCTGGGTCTACGCACCGCCCGCTTTGCCTATGCCACTGATGCACAGGAACTCCATCGCGCCGCCAAACCGTTGGGTTGGCCTGTAGTCGTGAAACCTGTGATGAGTTCATCCGGGAAAGGTCAAAGCGTGGTCCATCGCGCCGCCGATTTAGATCAGGCCTGGGAGCAAGCCATGGCTGGATCCAGAGGAAGCTCCGAGCAAGTAATCGTGGAAGAATTTCTGCATTTCGATCTAGAAATCACCCTGCTCACCATCCGTCAACACGATGGAAGCACGTTGTTCTGCGCACCGATCGGTCATGAGCAAACCAACGGGGACTACCAGTGCAGTTGGCAGCCGGCCCAGATCTCTGAAGACCAACTGCACCAGGCTCAGACGATGGCACAAGCAGTGACAAACAACCTGGGCGGTACTGGTCTCTTTGGCGTGGAATTCTTTCTGTGCGGCGATGAGGTGGTGTTTTCCGAGCTCTCTCCAAGACCGCACGACACCGGTCTTGTAACGCTGATCAGTCAAAACCTGAGCGAATTTGACTTACATCTGCGAGCCGTACTCGGACTACCCATTCCCGCCATCACTACTACCAATGCAGCGGCTAGCCGGGTGATTCTGGCTGATAGTCAAGGAAACCAAGTGCAATTCAGGGGAGTTGAACAAGCCCTGAGGGAACCCGATACCAAGCTATTGCTGTTCGGGAAGAGGGAGGCCAGGCCAGGGCGGCGAATGGGGGTTGCATTAGCCCTTGGCAACAACATCAATGATGCCCAAGCCAAGGCAAATCGATCCGCAGCAGCCGTCGAGGTTCAGGTCAAAAATTAGTTATGCCGTACTCGTCCACCCAAGAATCGGTAGTGCTGGATACCTTCCAGCACACCAGGCAATTGAGGTCGACTCGAAAAGTAAACACGCTGTTGCTGACGAAAATCCTCTAAACAAGGATCGTGATCAGCCAAGACAACCGTGGCGGGTCGACCGCAAACCAACTCTCCATCCCCCTGCTGACTGGCTACCACAAGCATCTGTTCCAACGGAAGTCCCCAGCGCAGAGCCAGGAAACGAATGGCTTCACTACGGGATGCCCTCAATGGCAGAACGTCAATAAACCAATGGCAGCGGAGCTGAGGACGAGCTACCTGACGACGTTGACGGAGTCGTTGACGGATCAAGGGAAGGATCTCATCTCCAACCTCTCGAATCGTGTAGCTCAGCTTGAAGGGACCTTGATGCTCCAATCGCTGTAATTCAATGTGGTCTGTGAGGTCAGCGAGAGCCTCTTCAACACCCGAACGATCCCAATCCACACCGATCTGGGCCGACCACAACCGATCAGCCTCGCTCTCTTGGCCATAGTGAATCGCTGTACCAGCTCCTGTGATCCAGACCTTTGGTTCAGGTAAAAGAAGTTCCGCAAATCGTTGCCGAGCAGCAGGCAACGACCGACCGGTCAGGATTCCTAATCCACACTGATCAAGTTGCTCGCGCAATGCCCTGAGCGCATCACCATCGGGCTCCTCCAAACTGCTGTCGAGATCGAGTAAGAGCAAACGATCACCCAAAGGCTGGATCCCTTTGCTGGATGCGGACTGACTGGATGACAACACAGTTGGATTGGGGGCTGACATCAGCCGCTCCTGCATCAACGCCAGATAGCGGCATACATGGGCATCCCAACTGAAATGACGACTGACCGCCTCCACACCGTTATCACTCCAACGGGTCCAGCGCTGATGATCTGAACCTGCACACTCCAATGCATCTTGAAGGGCTTCACGATCTGTTACATCGACAAGCAAACCGTTGTCACAGCGAGCAAGGATGTCCCTTGGACCTCCATCATCGGTCGCCACCATCGGCAGTCCGCAAGCCGCAGCTTCTAACAACGTGAGACCAAACGGTTCTGTAAGAGCAGGATTCACAAACAAACCTCGGCGCTCCGCAGCCCAGCGATAAATGACCGGAATCTGATCACGACGATGCTGCTTGGGATAGGCAATGTGGCCGTAGAGGTTGTAACGATCAACAAGATCAAACACCTGCTGAAACACATCTCGCTGCTGTTTCTCCATCTGCCTGGGATCGTCCCTACAACCGAGCACAAGCACCAAATTGTGACGCTGCCTTAAGACAGCAGAACGACCAAAAGCCTCAACCAGGGCAGGAATATTTTTGCGACGAACAGCTCTAGAAATCGCCAGCAACGGGGGCAACGCGGGCTGACGCAAAAAAGGAGTCAAGAGGGTCTCAACCTGATTGATCTCAGATGCTTCTGAGCCAGGGTGAAACCGGCGAGAATCCACACCAGGAGGCACGACCTGAGCGCGATCAGCACAGAACCTGCCGTAACGAGAATATTGCTGATCACATTCCTGACGCGTACTCGTGATGACCAGCTCGGCATGGGCGAGAGCTAATTCCTCCGCATCAATACGACGGCTAATGGAATACGTCTGCTCGATCTGCTGATGGTCTCCTCCTCCAGCTAACAGACGACGCTGTTTCTCACGACCAAGCGAATGTCCCGTAAACACCAAGGGGATCCCCAGACGACGACTCAGCAGAGCCCCGACATAACCGGCATCGGCGTAATGGGCGTGAATCCAGTCGGGTCGATGCTCAGGCTTCTGAAGGTGGACCACAAGCTGATCGGCCAGATCCTCGAGATAGGGCCAGAGCAACTCCTTACGCAAATAGCGCTTTGGGCCGAAGGCAAAACGCTGAATAGCAGCACCAGCCGCAATGGCCTCCATGGGCTGTGCGTAATCGGCCGACACCCGTCTGTCCTGAATTAAACGAGTCACTACATCCACTCGCTCCACTTCGGCCCTAGCCGCAAGGCTGCGGACCAATTCGAGCACGTAAAGAGTTTGACCACCGGTATCAGCATCCCGTCCCAGTTCCAAATCATGGGAGCGGAGCAGTCCGTGAAGATGGAGATGGAGAAGCCGAAAACCCACAATCAACATTCAACAGAACAAGACATCAGGTGCATGCCTTGATTAGTAATTAAGTCGTTCAAACAAATCAAAAGTTGAAGACATCCTTATAAATCAGCAACTTCAAACGCTTAATTTTGCTAAAAAACCAGTCTGAGCCAGTTTCTTAAGCCCTTGAAAACGGCTCAATCCAATCTCAATCTGATGATGAAATGCAACGGAAACGGATAGGTTCGTTCCGATTCATTAAGTGAAGAGACCTCAGAACTGACTGGTCACATCCACCAAAGGTATCGAGCTATTACCCCAACCTCCTCCACTGAAGGTATGAGGGGACGGAACAGACAGCTGTTCATTGATCCAAGCCAAAATCAATGCCCCGAGAATCGGAGGTTCCTTTTGGTCTGCAGGAGCCCAAAGATTGAAGTGACTTCCACCCGAAGCCAGCACAAGGCGATGACCATTCTCCAGAGGCTTTCCTTCCCTAAATGGCACCACTGCCTCAGGCCCCGAAGGAACAACCCAATCTTTAGTGCCACTCACGAACAACACCTTCGCCTGCAGAGAAGGACCGCTCGACTCATCAAAAAGAAGCCTCATGGGTGGACTTACAACTACTGCTGCTTTCACACGAGGATCAGCCAGCGATCCCTGATCAGCACCTGACAACCAGCTGCACTGCAAAACCCAACTAAGATTTCGATCTGGATCAAGAAGATCCTTACAACGCGTTTTTAGCTTCTTGGTAGTGGTTTTTAAACCACTCAATTGCAACGCCGCCGTGGCACCCCATGAATGCCCCACCACCGCGACGTCATCTGTATTCAATTGTTGGCCAGACAAGAAGGTGCCGGATTCGATGCCATTCAGAAGAGCGCTGACATCAAGAGGACGAAAACGCAGCTCCTTAGCGCTTGGCGGAGGTGCAACTCCGCTCAATAATTCCTTTTGCTGCTCAGAATCACTCCCTGGATGACGTGGCAGAAGCACCGTGTAGCCATTGGCTGCCAACAATCGACCCCAACCTTCAAAACTGGCAGGTTGATCCCACAACCCATGGGAGATCACCACAAGCCTTTGATTAGATGATCGCTTCGGCTTCAAAATCGTGACATCAAGGGGTTGCGTTCGATGTGGCACCGAAAAACGCATCTGAGAACGAGTCCATCCGGACCCACCAGATTCAGCAACAGAATCTGATGCAGGAGTCATGGCTGTTCCAGCCTTAACTAGCAGGCGAGCATCGACCTGCTGAGCCCGAAGGCGTTTCGCGTTATAAGCCAAGGCCTGAAAATCTATCGATAACGATTCACCGGGAAGGCGACGAAACAAACCAAGCAAATTGGGCTCTCCATCCCGATAAGTGGCATCAAGAGCATCAGCCAAGCTGTGACCACTGGTATCGGGTGGCAAGCCGTCCACCTTCACCAACTGAGACGCCGAGAGCAAGGCCTGCTCAAACAATGGATTATCTACTGATTGCTCTAAAATCCCGGAAGTCTGCTTAGGGAATGGGGCTGTAAGGAACTCACCAAGAAGGCGAGAAACAGAGCCATTTCCAGCTCGATCTAATTCTTGAAGATCAGGATTGGATGCAATCAATGCCTCAGCTGTACTTGCATCTTTCAAGTTGAGAGAAAACTGTGTCTGTAACAATGGCAAATTAATCAGGAGTCGTTCGACCGCTGAAACTGGTCTCGCAAAGGAAACACTCAAGAAAGACGCCAGTGCAACACTACGAATTCCAGAAAAACATCGACTAAAAAAAAGAGTCATGCCGCCACCTCAATGAATTCAGGTGATGCAGGGGGATGTTGCTTTAAAACTTGCTTGAGATAAAAACCAGTGTGGCTTGATTCATGCTGCGCGACATCCTCAGGAGTACCAGTGACAACAATCTGACCTCCCTTATCACCACCCTCAGGCCCTAAATCAATGATCCAATCAGAACAACGAATCACATCAAGATTGTGTTCAATGCAGATTACAGAGTTTCCTTTATCAACAAGCCGCTGCATTACATCCATCAATTTATGAACGTCATAAAAGCTGAGTCCAGTGGTTGGTTCATCAATTAAATAAAGCGTTTTACCCGTAGCCCGTTTCGATAATTCTGTGGCAAGTTTGACGCGCTGAGCTTCACCTCCAGAGAGTGTGGGAGCTGGCTGGCCAAGCTTCACGTATCCAAGACCCACATCAACCAAAGTATTTAAACGATCAGCTGCCTGTGGAATAGCAGAAAACACATCGGCTGCCTGCTCCACGGTCATTTGAAGTACATCGGCAATGGTGTGGCCTTTGTATGTCACCTGAAGAGTTTCGCGATTAAACCGAGCTCCTTTACAGACATCACATTGCACATATACATCAGGTAAAAAATTCATTTCAATCACATTGACACCCTGACCTCGGCAGGCCTCACATCGACCACCCTTCACGTTGAAACTGAACTGTCCTACCTGATAACCACGGGCCTTGGCCTCCACCGTTGCCGCAAAAACCTGACGTATGGGATCAAACGCTCCTGTATAGGTAGCGGGATTCGAACGAGGTGTGCGACCAATCGGAGATTGATCAATCACGATCACCTTGTCGATGGACTTGAGCCCACGGAGTTCTCCCAACCCTTGTGGGAAGGGCACCTTGTGACCCAGCCCATGCTCCAGGGCTGGATGTAGAAGTTCATTGACCAACGTGCTCTTGCCGCTTCCACTCACACCAGTGACTGATACCAGTCGGCCTAGAGGAAATTCAACATTCAACCCATCAAGATTATTGCGTACACAATTCAGCAATTTCAAACAGCGGCTGCCGACATTGCGCCGCTCTGAAGGAGTCGGAATGCTCCTCCGACGACTTAAATAAGCACCAGTTAACGAATCTTTAGCGCTCAAAACATCATCAATCGATCCCTCCGCAACAATGTGACCACCATGCACTCCGGCTCCAGGACCAATATCCACAAGATGATCAGCAGCGCGGATCGTATCTTCATCATGCTCAACCACTACCAAGGTGTTGCCTAGATCACGCAAACGCTCAAGTGTGGCCAAAAGACGATCATTGTCTCGTTGATGCAAACCGATGCTGGGTTCATCAAGCACATAAAGGACACCTGTCAGACCAGCACCAATTTGGGTTGCAAGACGAATTCGCTGCGCCTCACCACCTGAAAGCGTCATCGCTGGTCGATCCAAACTCAAATAATCCAAGCCCACGTCAAGGAGAAATCGCAGACGCATCCGGATCTCTCTCAATACAAGATCTCCGATCTGAATCTGGCGAGAATTGAGTAAAGGATCAGACCCTTCATGGATTCCCACACCCATCAAGCGCTCAATCCGTTCAAGAGTCTGTCCCACGCTGACTGCTGTCAGTTCTGTAATCCGAAATGGACCAACTTTCACCGCAAGGGCTTCTGGCCGCAAGCGCAGACCAGCACAACTCTCACAGGGAACCAACTCAAGATATTTTTCTAGCTTCTGTCTCTGCGCTTCACCACTAACGTCCCGCAGCTGACGCTCAAGAATCGGCAATATGCCTTCAAAAGGGCGATGAACACCTGAGCTTTTGCGATAACGGCTATCAGCCTGAATTAAAATCGGCTCACGACTGCCATTAAGAAGAACATCTCTTTGTTTATCAGTAAGATCTTTCCAAGGCGTCTTAATTTCAAATCCGAAAGCTTCACCAACGGAATAAAGCAATGAAAAATAATAGGAATTATCCTTTTCAGCCCATGGAGCAACTGCCGCATAGACGGGCTGTGAAGGATCTGGAATCACCCTATCGGCTGTGAATTTTCGCAGGTAACCAATTCCGTGGCAAACCTCACAAGCACCATAAGGACTATTAAAAGAAAACAGACGAGGGGAAAGCTCCTCCATGACCGCCCCATGAACAGGGCATGCATAATTTTCGGAATAGAGACGTTCTCTTTCCACTCCCTCAGGTAATTCCTCTCCTTTTTTAGGAACGACTTCAATGAGAGCTAAACCGTCACCTCGTTTTAATGCTGTACGCAGAGAATCGTTAAGGCGTTCCTGAATACCCTCTCGAGCAACAAGACGGTCCACTACGACCTCAATACTGTGCGCATGATTTTTGTCTAACTCAATATTGTCCGATAGCTCACGTACCTCACCATTGATACGAACTCGAGCAAAACCTTCAGCTGCTAATCCGCTGATCAATTTGCTGTGAGTTCCTTTTTTTCCACGAACAACTGGCGCTAAAAGTTGATAGCGAGTGGATTCGGGAAGCGTCAGAATCTGATCAACCATCTCATCGATGGTCTGGGGTCGAATTGAACGACCACATTGAGGGCAATGAGGCTCACCGGCACGGCCAAACAAAAGACGCAGATAATCATGAATCTCAGTGACCGTGCCAACGGTGGAGCGAGGGTTATGGCTGGTGGATTTCTGATCAATCGAAATGGCTGGTGACAGCCCTTCAATGGCATCCACATCAGGTTTATCCACCTGTCCCAGAAACTGCCGGGCGTACGCCGACAGACTCTCTACGTAACGACGTTGCCCCTCTGCAAAAATCGTATCGAACGCCAATGAGCTCTTACCACTCCCACTGACACCGGTGAACACCACCAATTTGTTGCGCGGAATCGTGACATCCACATTTTTGAGATTGTGCTGACGGGCACCTCGTACCCGAATCACTTCCTCTTGGGACACTCCAACCAGGTTCACAGCCTTCGCTGAAGAGGAATGATCCTGAGCGGCCGGAGCTGGACCCACCATATAAAAAATATTCAGCAGCACAGGAGTCTAGAGAGACTGGTGTTATTCAGGCTGCTCGCTGCTCTAACAAACTCGCCGCATAGGCCTGAGCATCATCAAAATCTCCACCAGCCAATTCCGCCAGTTCCTGGCGTCTGGCCTCAGTGTCCCGCAGATGGGACACTCGCGAGCATGTTTCTCCATTGACTACCTCCTTGCTGACGCGGAAGTGATGATCTGCTGCTGCTGCCACAAGCGGTTGATGGGTCACACAAAACACCTGGCGATGCTTGGCCATGGTGTGGAGCAAATTCGCCATCGTTCCGCTGACGCGACCGCTAACACCACTATCGATCTCATCAAACAACAAAGTGCTGGAACCATCCACATCTGCCAGACAGGTTTTCAGCGCCAAGAGAAAACGCGACATCTCCCCTCCTGAAGCCACCTCCGCTAAGGGAGCAAGGGGCTGCCCTGGATTAGCGGAAAACAAAAAACTGATGGCATCGGCGCCCAAATCCATGGGCTCAACCGCAGAGAAATCCACCGCAAAACGCACATTTGCAAGCCCCATCGGCCGCAAATGAGTCATCAAACGCTCCTCCAATCGCGCTGCGGAGGCCTGTCTCAAAACCGTGAGGGACTGATTACAGGAATCTCGATTCTTTCGAGCCTCCTGTTCCTGACGGCGCAGCACATCCAAAGCAGCGTCCATACCGCCAGCTGCATGCTGTTGTCGAAGGGCATCGCGCCGCTCGATCAACACCTTGAGGTCTACGCCATGGCGCCGCTCCAATCGTTTAAGCAAGGCAAGCCGTTCCTGTAGCAACCCCAACCGTTCTGGATCGCTGTCTAATGAAACACCATAGGTTTCAAGACCCCGAATTAAATCGAGCAGACCAGCTTCAATGTTCAAACACTGTTCAGCTGAACCATTCAGCGAGGCATCCAAGCTCTGCATCTGCTGCAACTCATGACAACAGGCCGTGAGGTGATCCAAAGCTGAGGGAGCCTGTTCAGCGCCGTCCTGAAGCCGACCCATTAACACTGCAAGACCCTCCAGCAAACGCACGCCATGCACCAGGCGATCTTGCTCGTGTTCCAGCTGTTGAATTTCGGCTGGGTCCTCAAGGGCAGCAGCCTCGAGTTCCATCAACAATGCGTTTTGTTCGTCCTGTTGTTCCTGAAGAAGACGGCGATCTGACTCCAGCTTCATCAGGGCAGCATGGCAGTCTTGCCAAATTTGCCAACGCCCACGCACGGTTTGGACGCACTGAGCCAACGGCTCACCGCCCAATCGATCAATCCAGCAACGTTGCTGACCAGGACGAGCGAGCTGCTGGGATTGCCCCTGGACCGTTAGATCAATCAACAAAGGTCTGAGTTGAAGCAATTGCTGCCTGTTCACCACAACACCATTGAGTCTTGAGCGGCTACTCAATCGTTCGTCTTGACGTTTCCACTCCCGCGACAAGACGATGTCTTCGCCGTCATCGTCCAATTGCTGCTCCTGAAGCCAGCGCCCCACAGCATCGTCAAGAGTGAAGGTCGCTTCAATCACTGCACGATCACATCCCGCGCGCACCAACCGACCCGCAGACGTTCCCTGCATGCCCCCAAGCAGGGCATCTAATGCGTCTAACAACAGCGACTTACCAGCCCCTGTCTCGCCTGTGAGCACAGAAAAGCCCGATTCGAACGCCAGCTCCAAGCTGTCGATCAGAGCGATGTTGTCGAGTCTCAGACCGGTCAGCAAGGAGGGACCCGGCAGATCACTAAACCGTAGCGACAGCTTCGGTCGTTTAGAAGGGATCACCAACGCAGTGGCGGCTGTGGAACAACACGAACTAGGAGATTTCATTGAGGCCGCCGGCCTGCTCAAGTACGACCCAGCTGCGATCACTCGGATCTACGCTGGACATCCGCAACGGCTTCTACGTCGCCTCTGGCAAACCCTTGTCCCCATTGGGCTTTTGCTGTTAGGAATCGGCAGCGACAAACTTCTTGGTCTGCTCAACAATCAGGAGCGAGCCAGATTTAGAGCACGAGAATTTGCCAATCTGCTGGTCGATCTAGGTCCTGCATTCATCAAGGCAGGCCAAGCGCTTTCCACCCGCCCAGACATTATTCCTCCTGTGCTACTCGAGGAACTGGCCCAGTTGCAAGACCAACTACCCGGATTCGATAGCGATCTCGCTATGTCTTGCATCGAAGACGATCTCGGTGCACCTGTAAATAGCATCTATGCCGAACTCGATCGAGAACCAATCTCCGCTGCCTCTCTCGGTCAAGTGCACCAGGGCTATCTCAAGAATGGTCAAAAAGTAGCCGTCAAGGTGCAACGACCTGGTTTAAGAGAACAAATCACACTCGACCTTTATATCGTCCGCAACATTGCTGCTTGGCTCAATGCCAACATCGGACTCATCCGCAGTGATCTTGTTGCCCTTATTGATGAATTAGGAAGCCGTGTTTTTGAGGAAATGGACTATCTCAACGAAGCAGAAAATGCGAACAAATTCCGTAATCTGCACAAACACAACCAGCGTATTGCAGTTCCAAAGATATTCACAGAAGCCACGAGCAGAAGAGTATTGACAATGGAATGGATTGATGGAGTAAAACTTACTAATTTAGAAGCGGTTCGTGACCTCGGGATCGATCCCGATGAGATGGTCAAAGTCGGGGTCAGCTGCAGCCTTGAACAGCTTCTTGAGCATGGTTTTTTCCACGCTGATCCCCATCCTGGAAACCTCTTAGCGATGGAAGATGGGCGCCTTTGTTACCTCGATTTCGGCATGATGAGCGAGGTCAGCCGCGAATCCCGCACCGGACTCATCCAGGCAGTTGTTCATCTTGTTAACCGAAATTTTAAGCAACTTTCCAAAGATTTCGTCACACTTGGTTTTTTAGCTGAAGACGTCAATCTGGAGCCGATCGTTCCCGCCTTCGAATCCGTCTTCAGTCAAGCCATTGAGATGGGTGTCAACCGGATGGACTTCAAAAGTGTTACCGACGATATGTCCGGAGTGATGTACAAATTCCCGTTCCGAGTTCCGCCGTATTACGCCCTGATCATTCGCTCTCTTGTAACCCTGGAAGGCATTGCTCTCAGCGTTGATCCTGAATTCAAAATTCTTGGAGCGGCTTACCCCTATTTCGCAAGACGTTTAATGGAAGATCCAGATCCTCAACTGCGTCAAAGCCTGAAGGAAATGCTCTTTGATGGTGATGCATTCCGCTGGACACGACTTGAAAATCTTGTAGCTAGTGCCGCAAGTCAAAGCCAACTTGATCTCAACACTTTGCTTGATCAAGTTCTGGATTTTCTCTTCTCAGCGAATGGTGGAATGCTGCGCGATCAACTGGTCGAAGCCATAGCCAATCGTTTGGATGCCTTCGGCTGGACCGCCTTGCAACGCATTGGACGCCGCTTGCCGCGACCTCTTCAACCCCCACTTCTGCTCGAAGTAGCACCATCGCTGAACCAAGAGAACTATCTCGACCTGGAACCGATCCGGCAGTTGATCAGCGTTCTGCAACAGCTGCCTGGATTTAATCCTGATCTGGTATTTAGTCGGCTACCACGTTTAATTAGAGAGCCTGATGCGAGACAGATGGGGATTGACCTCGCTCAAGGACTGGCCGAACGCGGAGTTGTCCGCCTTGTCAAAGCAGCAGCAGCAAGTTCGAACTAGATTCCTGCAATTCCTCAAAATCATGTATCGCAGATCCAGCCGCCAAACCATCCTGGCGTTTGGTGCCGCAATCGGTCTCAGTATTTCATCTGCGTTTCAACCTGCCCATGCTGCCAAAGATGTTGCCCTTGTCAGTGGAGCCTTCATAAGATCGATTGAGGTGGCTGATCTTGTCTACCTTGCTGAAACAGGAAAAGCCCGTGGCCTTTTGTCTGACTTGCTACGTGTAGGAAAACAGGATCCCAAAGAAGTCTCAAAACTATTGAATCAGAAGCTTGAGCTTCCGTTGGTTCTGACAAGTCGGTTGATGTCGACTCGCATTGGAGACGTGATCATTCGGCGCGTCGCCACAATCATTTACCCACTCAAAGTTCCTGATCCATCAGTCAGCGTTCCAGCCATCAGAGCCGGAGTGATCAATGGACTGCAAAAAGAAGATGAAGGACTGAGCCTAATCACATTCCTTGAGGCCTACCCCGCAGAGGTGATGGAAGTGAATCTTCCAGCCTTGTTCTCTTTGATCGAAAAAGCAGAATCCATTGCTGACCTGGTGAAATTCTTCTCCGATTCCCCACTGGATGGTCTGAAATAAAGCCTGATCAATTGGGAGGTCTGAATCCAGACACATAGATTTCTGGAATTGCTGCTCTATGCGGGTGTCCCTACTCAAGAACCTCCGCCGGCGTTTAACGACCAAACCTGTCATGCAGGACTGGCCTGGACTGATCGAAGCCTATCGATCATGGCTTCCTGTGTCGTCTGCAACTCCAGTGATCACTTTGCAGGAAGGGGCAACTCCGCTCATTCCCGTCCCATCAATCGCAGAAAGGGTTGGCCGCGGAGTGAAGGTTTTTGTCAAATACGACGGTCTCAACCCCACGGGATCCTTTAAAGATCGAGGGATGACGATGGCGATCAGCAAAGCCAAGGAAGCTGGCTGTGAAGCGGTGATTTGTGCAAGCACGGGCAACACAAGTGCCGCTGCAGCTGCCTATGCCCGCCGAGGCGGGATGAGAGCCTTTGTGTTAATCCCTGACGGATACGTAGCACAGGGAAAACTGGCTCAGGCACTGGTTTATGGAGCTGAAGTCCTGGCAATTCGGGGAAATTTTGACCGTGCCCTCGACATCGTTCGTGAAGCGGCAGAGAAATACCCCATCACCTTGGTGAATTCGGTGAATCCTTACCGACTCCAAGGACAAAAAACCGCAGCCTTTGAAATCGTCGATGCTCTAGGAGATGCGCCCGACTGGCTTTGCATTCCCATGGGCAACGCAGGAAATATCACGGCCTACTGGATGGGCTTCCAGGAATATGAACAAGCTGGTCGCAGTCGGCGATTACCGCGAATGATGGGCTTCCAGGCCAGTGGATCCGCGCCACTGGTGAATGACACCACCGTGAATCATCCAGAAACGATCGCTACCGCCATTCGCATCGGCAACCCGGTGAACAGAGAGAAGGCCATCGCAGCCCGACAGGCCAGCAACGGGGCTTTCCTAGATATCACCGATCAGGAAATCATCAATGCCTACAAACTTCTCGGTGGCCAAGAAGGAATCTTTTGTGAACCAGCCAGTGCAGCCTCAGTAGCGGGGTTACTCAAACGTTCCGCAGAGGTTCCAGATGGAGCCACAGTGGTTTGTGTTTTAACAGGCAATGGCCTGAAAGATCCGGACTGTGCCATCACCAACAACGACGCCGCCTTCTACGCCGATCTCGATCCTGATCTAAACACTGTCGCCAAGGTGATGGGCTTTTAACTCGGCCCCCCTAAAGATCCAAAACACAGGCTGCAGTCATCTACACCAGTTGTCTAAACCACATTCACAGAGTCTGAAACTCACTTAAACCACTTTGACGTCATCCGGAAGTGCGGACTCATGGATGTCAACATCTGGATGATCGCTGGCTTCTTGCTGGCGACCTACTCGGTTGTGGCCAATGATTCCCTACAAACACTAGGAACATTCATCTCTTCCAACAAGACACGCAGCCCCAAGCTGGTGCAGATGGTCTTCATCTGCACAGTCACGGTTGCGGTACTGATGCTGGGCTGGTTTCTCAAGAACGGTGATCCAGCCTGGGGTCGCCTCAATGTTCCCGGTAAAGAATTCTCGCTTCCTGAACCCTTCACCTGGGTTTACATCCTTCCTCCCCTTGCTGTGCTGGCTCTCACCCAATGGGGTGCACCCTTGAGCACCTCCTTTCTGGTGCTCTCCTCATTCAAGCCAGCTCATATCGGACACCTGCTGAACAGCTCCCTAACGAGCTATTTTTTAGCCATCTGCATTGGCGTGGCTGTCTACGGCCTGGGCATGTGGCAGCTTGAGCGCTGGGTGTTCCAGCAAACGCAGGAAGGCAAAGATGTCCACAAGATCTGGTATGGCCTGCAATGGTTCTCCACCGGTTTTTTATGGAGCATCTGGCTGGTGCAGGACCTCGCGAACATATTTGTTTTCCTGCCTCGCCAGCTTGACCTCGTCCCCATGGCGATCTGCACGGCTGTGCTCTGTCTAGGCTTGTGTGGACTGGTCGCCACCGGCGGTGGCCCACTCCAGGACGTCTTACGCACCAAGACCAACACCTCCGATTTGCGGTCGGCCACGGTCATTGATTTCTTCTTTGGTCTCTGCCTGCTCTACAAAGCGTTCCTGTCCACCTTCCCCCTCAGCACCACATGGGTTTTCCTGGGTTTGATCGGTGGCCGGGAGATTGCCCTGCGGGTCAAGGAACAGGAGTTTGAGTCTGTGTTCACCAATCGTGAGGGCGGAAATCTTGGCAGGATCATCGGTCATGACCTTTGGAAGGCCTTCGTCGGCCTGGTGGTGAGCCTAGGGATTGCGTTCAGCATTCAAACTCTGATTTGACAAAGCAGAAATTGCGTTACCGCAGGACATCTGGGCGCCACAACTACGAGAGCCCTTGTTCTTTGGCATGCAAGCGACCCCAAACACCGCATTAAGGCATACATCAACGAAGAGCTTCCTGGGGACGCTTGCATGCTCTCCGCTGAAAGAGGTATCTGCTCATAGCGGAGCCTCCAATTGCAACAAAATTGGATAGGTTCGGGCCAGAAAGTGCCTGAGGAATCCGCTGATTTTCTTCATTCCAAACCGTGGAAAACCATGGACAACTACCCCTCCAACCCCTTCAGACCTTTTCCCCATGTTGTGAGAAATGGGGAAATTGAAACGTCTTCCCCATTTCTGTGATCTCATTCCACAACCATTCATCTCGAAACAGCCCTGCTACAAAAGAGCTCTAGAGTTTTTCCCCTGGTTTCCACAAGCCCTACTACGACTCTTTTAGTAGTTCTTTTAAGTTAAGAAAAACAGCCTTAAAGCAGGGGAACACAAAAAACGACAAGCCATTGCACTTCTCACGACCCTGTGAAAATGTGGGTGCAGATTGTTCAAGCTGTTGATCCGGACCTCATGAAATTGGTCTGTTCCCAGACGGAACTCAATACGGCCTTGCAGCTGGTAACTAGGGCTGTTGCCTCGCGTCCAACACATCCTGTGTTGGCCAATGTTTTACTCACCGCTGATGCCGGTACCGATCGCCTCAGCCTCACTGGATTCGATCTGAATTTGGGGATTCAGACTTCGCTTCCTGCTTCTGTTGACACCAGTGGAGCCGTCACTCTGCCTGCAAGATTGCTGGGGGAAATCGTCTCCAAACTATCCAGTGATTCGCCAGTTGCTTTGTCCAGTGATTCCAGCGCTGAGCAAGTGGAGCTAACGAGTTCCAGCGGGAGTTATCAGATGCGAGGAATGCCTGCTGATGATTTCCCTGAGCTGCCGCTCGTGGAAAATGGCACAGCCTTACGGGTCGATCCCTCTTCGCTGCTTAGAGCTCTGCGTTCAACTCTTTTTGCCAGCAGTTCTGATGAAGCCAAACAACTCCTAACAGGAGTGCACCTGCGGTTCCATCAGAAGAGGTTGGAGGCAGCATCAACCGATGGTCATCGTCTTGCGATGTTGACACTTGAGGATGCGTTGCAAGCTGAAATTAATGTCGAAGATTCTGATACTGCTGAATTGGCGGTCACTCTTCCCTCACGCTCTTTGCGTGAAGTAGAGCGGTTGATGGCTAGCTGGAAAGGCAATGATCCGGTCAGCCTGTTTTGTGAAAGCGGTCAGGTGGTGGTATTGGCAGCCGACCAAATGGTGACGAGCCGCACCTTGGAGGGAACTTATCCTAATTATCGGCAGCTGATTCCAGATAGTTTTAGTCGCACCATCGATCTCGATCGCCGAGCCTTCATTTCCGCTTTAGAGCGAATTGCTGTGCTTGCTGATCAACATAATAATGTCGTCCGTATTGCCAGCGAGCCAGACACAGGGTTAGTTCAGATCAGTGCTGATGCTCAAGATGTGGGCAGTGGTTCTGAGTCCCTCCCTGCTGAGATCAATGGCGAGGCGATACAAATTGCTTTCAACGTGCGTTACGTATTGGATGGTCTTAAAGCCATGGATTTGGATCGCATCACGTTGTCTTGCAACGCACCAACCACTCCTGCGATCCTGACACCATCCAATGATGAGGCGGGCCTCACCTATCTCGTGATGCCTGTTCAGATCCGTTCCTGAATCCGTTCACGACGTCTTGCCTGTTCCGGACCAGCTCCTCTTGAGCGATCTCTTGCGCCACCGTGTGCGCTGTGATCAAGGCCTTGATCATGGCCCTGGGGTCATGGCTTGGATGCACCCTCCAGTGCATCGACTGCTCGGTTGGGTCAGTCGACCGTCTGCCTTGCGTTCAATCCGAGACGTTTGGCGTCTGAATCAGTGTCGCGGCTTCGATGACCTGCAGGTTTTTGTGAAAGGGTCTCCTGCTGAAGTGGATCAGATCACTCTGGACCGTCTGCCCACACTTCTTGATGCTGATCTACTCAATGCAGATAGAGAGAGGGTTGGAATCATCGCTGACTTAGCTTTTCTGCCATCCAACGGTCAGATTTGTCATTACTTGGTGGCTCGTAGTGATCCTCGTCTGCCCGGTAGTAGTCGTTGGCGATTGTTTCCCGATCGAATCCTGGACCAACAGCCTGGATTGGTCTCGACAGCCATCCATGAATTGGATGATCTACCTCTCGCTCGCGCCAGTGTTCGACAAGATTTTCTTCAGCGCTCACGCCATTGGCGGGAACAGCTACAGCAATTGGGTGATCGTGCTGGTGAGCGCTTGGAGGGATGGTTGGAAGAACCTCCTTGGGATGAACAAGCTCAGGCCTCTGAGTTTTTGGCTTCTGATCCTTCACCATCAGCACCAACGCTCGATCCATTGGACGATTGGGATGAAGGCGAGTGGATAGAGGAATCTCGTGGAGAACATCGACGTTCGCCTCGGAATAACGGGCCTGATCAGGAGGAAGATCCTTGGGTCTGATCGTCGGCAACACTGGGTACAGATGATTCATTGGTTGTGACCCATTCCTCCCATGCGGTTGCGGCATTCGATCTTGAGGAGGCTCTGCGCCAGGAGGGTCTGACACAAAAGGATTACAGCGAAATTCAGCGTCGTCTTGGCAGGGATCCCAATCGCGCTGAACTGGGCATGTTTGGTGTGATGTGGTCAGAGCATTGCTGTTATCGCAATTCCAGGCCCCTGTTAAGTGGCTTTCCTACGGAAGGCCCTCACATTCTTGAAGGCCCCGGAGAGAATGCTGGTGTCGTCGATCTGGGAGAAGGTCATCGCTTGGCCTTCAAAATTGAAAGTCATAATCATCCCTCTGCTGTTGAGCCCTTTCAAGGAGCTGCCACAGGCGTTGGCGGGATTCTGCGTGACATTTTCACGATGGGAGCGAGGCCAATTGCGTTGCTGAATGCGTTGCGTTTTGGACCGCTTGAAGAGCAAGCGACCCGTGGATTGATGGAAGGCGTTGTTGCTGGTATTGCTCATTACGGCAATTGTGTTGGGGTTCCCACCGTTGGTGGCGAGGTGGCATTTGATCCGTCCTACAGAGGTAATCCCTTGGTGAATGCGATGGCCTTGGGCTTAATGGAAACCGATGACATCGTGCGCTCTGGAGCTGCTGGCATCGGCAATCCCGTTGTGTATGTCGGCAGCACCACCGGACGTGATGGCATGGGGGGTGCCAGTTTCGCGAGCGCTGAGCTCAGCGCCGATTCTTTGGATGATCGCCCTGCTGTGCAAGTAGGAGATCCTTTTCTTGAGAAGGGGCTGATTGAGGCTTGTCTCGAGGCCTTTCAGAGCGGTGATGTTGTGGCTGCTCAGGACATGGGCGCTGCTGGTCTCACCTGTAGTTGCTCGGAGATGGCTGCTAAGGGGGATGTGGGTATCGAGTTGGATCTAGATCGGGTACCAGCAAGAGAACAAGGCATGACTGCCTATGAGTTTCTTCTGTCGGAATCTCAAGAGCGCATGTTGTTCGTTGTGCGTTCTGGTCGGGAAGAGGTGTTGATGAATCGATTCCGACGTTGGGGACTTCAGGCAGCTGTGGTTGGTCGGGTTTTGGAGGAGCCTGTGGTCAGGGTCATGCAACACGGTGCCGTGGCGGCCGAAGTTCCTGCTCGGGCCCTCGCGGAAGACACCCCGATTAATCGGCATGAGCTCTTGTCAGAGCCTCCGGACGATATCCAGACTCTGTGGAAATGGTGTGAATCGGATCTTCCTGTTCCAGCAACTGATCACGACTGGAATTTAGATCTTTTGCGATTACTTGATGATCCCACGATTGCCAGCAAACGCTGGATTTATCGCCAATACGACCAGCAGGTTTTAGCCAATACCGTGATCCGGGCTGGAGGTGCTGATGCTGCGGTGGTCCGCCTCCGTCCCCAGCAGGGTGATGCGTCGCTGCAAAAGTCTCAACGTGGAGTTGCGGCGACGGTGGATTGTCCTAATCGCTGGGTGGCACTTGATCCAGAGCGGGGAGCAATGGCAGCGGTGGCAGAAGCTGCTCGCAATCTCAGCTGTGTTGGAGCGGAACCCATTGCTGTGACAGACAATCTGAATTTCCCGTCACCGGAAACACCCAAGGGGTATTGGCAGATGGCGCTTGCCTGTCGGGGGCTTTCCAATGCCTGTCGTGCTTTGGGCACCCCTGTGACCGGTGGCAACGTGTCTCTCTACAACGAAACTCGTGCTGATGATGGCAGTCTCCAGCCCATTCATCCCACGCCTGTTGTGGGCATGGTCGGGTTGGTTGAAGATCTTGATCACTCAGGGGGATTGGCTTGGCGTCAGCCTGGTGATCGTGTTGTTCTGCTCGGTATCTCAACCCATGAGGACTGTCATGCAGGGATTGGTTTGGCTGGCAGTAGCTATCAGGGCATTGTTCATGGATTGTTAACAGGCCGGCCTCCTACCGTGGATCTGGAGTTGGAGGTTCAGGTTCAAGCCTTCGTTCGCCAGGCTTTTGCTAAAGGACTTTTGGCTTCAGCCCATGACAGCAGTGATGGTGGTTTGGCTGTTGCTCTTGCTGAAAGTGCTCTGGCTTCTGGTCTCGGTGTTGATCTCAATTTGCCGCAGGGTTCTGCTCGTCTTGATCGCGTTTTATTTGCAGAGGGCGGTGCACGAATTGTCGTCTCGGTTTGTGCTGAACATTGGAGCGATTGGCAGGCCTTCGTGGACTCCCAAGAGCATCAAAGCGTTCCTGTGACAGAGATTGGAACTGTTGCTGATCATGGTTGTTTCAGAATTGATGTGGGAAGTCATCCAGTCATTGATCTCCCTGTTGATCAGTTGCGTGAGCAATATGAACAAGCTGTGCCCCGTCGCCTTAGTGCGGTCTGATGCAGAATCTTGAGACTCATTCGAAGTCGAGGCGGCCGGTGCATCAGCTCGAGACAGAGCGTTCCGATCGCATGGAAGAAGCCTGCGGTGTTTTTGCTGTGCAGGCGTTGGAACAGCCAGTGGCCAACCTTGTCTATTTCGGTCTTTATGCCTTGCAGCATCGCGGGCAGGAATCAGCTGGCATTGCTGTCTTCAACGAGGGAAAGGTCAGGCTCCATAAAGACATGGGCCTGGTGAGCCAGGTGTTTGATCAGGATGTGCTTGCCCGCATGCCCGGAGGTTTAGCCGTTGGCCATAACCGTTATTCGACTACGGGAAGTAGCAAGGTATGTAATGCCCAGCCGGTGGTCCTGATGACTCGGCTTGGTCCCTTTGCACTTGCTCATAACGGCAATCTTGTGAATGCAGCAGAATTACGCGCTCATGTTGATAACGGTGAGGTGGAATTTACGTCCACCACTGATTCCGAATTGATTGCTTATGCGGTTCAGCAGGCTGTGGATGGAGGATTGGATTGGATAGAAGGGATTACGTCTGCAGCATCCTTATGCCAGGGGGCTTTCAGTTTGGTGATTGGAACTCCAGATGCCCTGTATGGCTTGCGTGATGGTTATGGGATTCGACCGCTTGTTTACGGTTTTCTCGGTGAAAAGGAAAGTGGAAACTGGGTTCTCAGTAGCGAAACTTGTGGACTCGATATCATTGGATCACAGTTTGTTGCTGATGTCGAACCAGGCGAGTTAGTAGTTTTTCGTTGTGGTGATCCAACACCTGAATGTCGTCGCTGGATTGAGCCGACCAAACGCATGTGTGTGTTTGAAATGATCTATTTCGCTCGTCCTGATAGTCGTTTCTTTGGTGAATCTCTCTACAGCTATCGCCAACGTATCGGTCAGATCTTGGCTCGTGAATCAGCTGTGGAAGCGGATCTCGTGATTGGTGTGCCGGATTCAGGAATTCCTGCTGCAATTGGTTTTTCCCAGATCAGTGGAATTCCTTATGCCGACGGATTGATCAAAAACCGCTATGTCGGTCGAACATTTATTCAGCCAACCCAGGCAATGCGTGAGGCTGGTATTCGCGTCAAACTCAATCCACTGCCTGACGTTCTAAATGGTAAAAGGGTTCTGGTGATAGATGACTCGATCGTCCGTGGAACCACGAGTCGAAAATTAGTTCAAGCTCTCCGTGAGGCCGGAGCGATCGAAGTGCACATGCGCATTAGTTCACCTCCCGTGACCCATCCCTGTTTTTATGGAATAGATACCGATACACAAGATCAGTTGATCGCTGCTCGACTGACCCTCCAGGAAATTGAACAGCATCTCAAGGTTGATTCTCTGGCGTATCTCACTAAGGAAGGGATGGTGGAAGCGGCCAATGCTCATTCAGAACATTTCTGTACGGCTTGTTTTGATGGCAACTATCCCATTCCGATGGATGCTTCGATGAGTGCGAGCAAGCTCATGCTGGAGCCTGCTGGTGTGGCTGCGACAAAGTCATGATCTGATTCGTTGATCAGCTAATTAGAGGTATTAAACGCAGAATTGATTCGTTATCTTTCAACGGGAGAAGATTCTGCTCGTTGAAGTCGAGCCGTCCGTGGCGACCATTGGATGTAACTACGCCGATTAAGGAATCGGCCAGGCAAGCTGCCGCAATCCGTTCCATCCCTTTGCTGGTTTCAAAATTCAACTCCCAGCCCATTTCTCCGAGATCTCCCCGTTTACAGGGACGAATGCTATTGAGTTCTAAACAATGCAATCGTCCAGTTTGACTTGCTAGCAGGATGAGTGTTGGGCGATCAGCGTGCCCGGCGATTGCGGTGACCAACTGTTCGCCAGGGAGCAGACGCATGGTGATCGGTCCTTGAGCCAACTTGCCCATGAGTGGCAAATTTGTTTCGTCTGCTCGCAATCGAAGAATTCTGCCGATGTCACTGATGACTGCCACATCAGCGTGGTCTTGACAAATCAGGGCTGCTTTTAAGCTCACTCCTTCTTTTAGCTTGAGGACTGTGGCAGCTCGTCCCGATAACTCTTGAATGTCTTTGAGCGGAAGCCGCTTGAAACGACCATCACTGGTCAAGAGTCCTAGGGATTTTGTCTGATTTGCTGAGAGATCGTCTGGGTTCGGCAATGGCAGCAAGGACACCACATCATCGCCTTCAAGGGCAGTGGGTAGGAATCGCTCCAGGGTTCCTTGTTGCTGTCCTGCAAATTCCCATCGCACTAGTGCGACACGGCCACTGGCTGTGACAGCCAGGAGACGGGGTGGCGGATGGATTGGAAGACTGATCAGGGCAGGGGAGGGTTCATCTCCCATAGGGACTGGTTCGTTGAGATGTAGCCGTCCAAGCAATTGAGGGCTCACGATCTTCACTTGACCATCGTCTTGAATCAGTAGCCTGGAGTCGCTTGGCAGGGCGTCAAGCGCCTGGCGTCTTTGTAATTCGGCATTGGGTCGCTGACTCGCAGCTCTCTCGGCGAGAAGGTGGTCACCACCTTCCACTAGTCGGGTTCGTCTCGGTGTTGCAAAGCGTTTTTTAAGTTGTCGAAGCTCATCAATTAGGGCATCTAGTAATTGTTCGCGGTTTTCCAATAGCAGGGTTAAGCGTTGTCTTTCTTGACGAAGATCATCTGCTTCCTTGCGCAGGCTTTCCTGCTCAAGGCCTGTGAGCCTGCGTAATGGCATCGCCAGGACGGCATCAGCCTGTCGTTCACTCAGATCGAAATGAACCATCAAACTGGCTCTTGCTTTGGCTGCATCTCTAGCTTCCTGAATCATGCCGATCACTTTTTGAAGTGATGCGAGGGCGGTGATCAGGCCTTCCACCACCTCAAGCCGATCTTCCGTTTTGCGTAGCGCATGATTTGTACGCCTAATGATCGTGAGCTCTCTGTAATCCAGGAAGGTTTTGAGGAGTTGACGCAGTGTGAGCTGCTGAGGTCTCCCATCGACTAGGGCGAGCAGGATCGCGCCGAAATTGCTTTGAAGTGACGTGCGTCGTTGCAAGTCTGCAAGCACTGCTTCTGGATCTGCATCACGGCGTAGTTCCACCACCACCCGCATGCCTTCACGGTCGCTCTCATCACGGATATCAGCGATGCCGCCAATTTTCCCGTCGTTGACTTGCTCAGCAAGTTTTTCGATCCAGCCAGCCTTGCTGAGTTGGTAAGGAAGTTCTGTCACGATCACGGCGTTACGTCGATGCTTGCCTTTACCGGGCTGCACTTCCTCGACGTGGGCGACTCCGCGCATGGGAATGCTGCCTCTTCCGCGTAAATAAGTTTCGCGGAGACCACTTCCTAGAAGTACCTCACCACCGGTGGGGAAATCAGGTCCGGGGATCAGTTTGAAGACCTCTTCATCGCTCAGATCAGGTCGTCGAACCAGAGCAATGAGTCCGTCTACGACCTCGCCAAGGTTGTGGGGAGGAATGCTGGTGGCCATGCCAACGGCAATACCTGAGCAGCCGTTGAGAAGCAAAAAAGGTAATTGGGCGGGAAGAACGGTGGGTTCTTGTTGGGATCCATCGAAGTTGGCTGCAAAATCAACAGTGTCGTTGCCAATTTCATCCAGCAACCCCTCGTGAGAAATAGGAGCTAAACGCGTTTCGGTGTACCGCATCGCTGCTGGTGGATCGTCATCCACTGAGCCGAAGTTGCCATGACCATCCAACAAAGGATTGCGGCTTGAGAAGGTTTGGACCAACCTCACCAAGGCGTCATAAACGGCCTGATCACCATGCGGGTGGTACTTACCAAGTACATCCCCTACGACACGGGCACACTTTCGATAAGGACGATCTGGGGTCAGCCCCAGTTCATGCATCGCAAACAGAATTCTGCGCTGAACCGGCTTCAATCCATCACGAACGTCAGGGAGAGCTCTTCCCACGATGACGCTCATCGCGTATTCGAGGTATGAGCGCTGCATTTCCTGATGCAGGGCGATCAATTGAACGCGCTCCTCGGCCATCCTGTAGGGAAAAAAGAGGGCAGACGAGTGTCAGCCTACAGATCTTCTTCTACTTGACCAGATTTTTCGTTAATGAGCGCTTCTCGGATCTGCATTGGCTTCGGCTCGTTCTACGGCATCTTGAAGGCTTGGGTTGTTGAGAAGTTCTGCTGTTGCCCTACGTAATTTCTGGCCCCAAAGTTGTTTTTTCTGGTGGCCAGGTAGGACGTAATTAGGAGATTCAGCAAGGGCTTTTCGGGCTAGCGCTATGGATTCCTGGTCGCCAGCATCAACTTGATTCAGCGCAGCAGCTAGGGCCAACATTGGCTCTGGATTGGCATTGATCGCTAATACAGAACGCCATCGACGAATGGCTTCTCTGGTGTTTCCCATTTCAAAAAGCACCAGGCTTTGATTATTCAAGGCTTCCCAGAAACTGGGTTTAATCGCGGTGGCCCGTTCAAAGGCTTGAAGGGCCCGTTTTTGATCAGATTGCATCACCCTGGCATTGCCAAGATCGAAGTATGCAGTTGCGTTTTTGGGATCCAGACTGAGACCTCGGTCCAGAAGTGGAATCGCATCTTCCGGACGGTTATTGCGTAGCGCTAGGGATGCTTGTGCAAACCAGAGCCCTGGATTGGTCGGATTGAGTGATTTCGCTCTGGCTAGGGATCCAGCTGCAGCATCGAGCTGATCGCTGCGCAGTTGGGATTCAGCTAGCACGGACCAGAGCCTTTCATCATTGGGTTGTAGACGTACAGCCAAAGCAGCTAGTCGGGCAGCTTCTTTGGGCTGTTCCAGCTGAAGCAACTGTGCTGCAGTGCGACCAATGCCAATTCCCGCACGCGCTAGTTCCCGAGTGCTAGGTGTATAAACATAGGGAATTAAGGCTTTCGCCGGCTTGGCGTTGCATAGTCCGATCGCGCTCATGAGGGCGGCTGCCACCCAGGCGTTGTTGAAAGATTGGATTGAACGCCGATGGGATCCCATCACCGAGTCTCAGATGAGGACAGATTAGGTGGATTCACTGACTTTGCTGCTGCTGCATTACGTCGCCACATCCAAGGTTTGATGCGTCTGAGCGCGGATCCACGCAGCTTGTGATCCCACGTTTGTGGATCCCATTGCTCCACCTGTTCTGCACTGAGATCTAAAACCCAGCGACGGGGTTGCACCTCGGGATCTTCACTCGAGGGCAGCCGTTTCTGATTGAAAGGACAGATGTCTTGGCAAATATCACAGCCAGCGACCCATTGACCCATACCAATCTTGATGAAGTCTGGAAGTTCTTGATCGCGATTTTCAATTGTGTGGTATGCTATACATCGACGTGAATCAACCACGAACGGTTCCCTGATGGCGTTGGTGGGGCAGGCGTCCATACAAGCTCTGCAATGGCCACAGAGCGATTGCGCTGGCTGATCAGCAACCAGCTCCTCTGTGGTTAGAAGGTGGCCAATCACCATCCAAGATCCTCGTTGTGGATGAATCACGTTGCTGTGTTTTCCGATCCATCCGAGACCTGCCTCTTCTGCCCATGCCTTGTCCATTAAGGGTTCGGCATCCACGCAAACCCGCCAGCGCGAATTGGGCCGTTGCGTTTTAAGCCAGCGCCCAACCCGCCTTAATCTTTGGCTCACAACGCGGTGATAATCACGGCCCCATGCATAGCGAGCAATTGCAAGCCTATTGAATTGTCGAGATTCTGAAACGTAGTAGTTCAGTCCAACGGCAAGCAGACTGCGAGCACCGTCCAGTAGTGAGCTTGCTTCCAGTCTTCGCGGAGCAGACATCCAGCCCATCTCTGCTTGGAAACCAGCATCAAGCCATCGTTGCAAGGATGCTGTGCGCATTTTCAGCCTGGCGCTTCCAGGCAAACATGCGATCCCCACTGGATCGAAACCTTCTAGGTATGCCCGTTCTTTAAGCGCCGAACTGAGTTGAACCTGTCCTGTTGAGGACATCGCGGAAACAGACCGTAAAGTTAGCCGTCCTTAATTATCCTGACGTGTCCGCATCCCCATCGGGTTCTCAATCCTTACGACTTTCATTTGTTCTTCGCTGGTTGGGAATCACCCTGGTTGTGCTCCTGGCGTTACAAATGGCTGTTCTTTTGAGTGCAGCTGATTGGGCAGATGGAGTTTTTAAACAACTGTTGATTGAGCGTTTGGTTAGCCAAACCCCCATGGGGTTTATCGGTCTCTTGCTGATGCTTTTGGGTTCTCGTCTTGACCATCCCGAGTCAGCAAGACCTCCGATTCGTTGGGTTGTTTCCGCTCTTTCTGCGGTCTTGGCGATCGCGATGATTGTGGTAGTCCCTGTTTCGATAACCGGTAACCAGAATCTTTCGGGCGAAACCGAGCAAACGCTTGACCAGCAGCGTGGTCAGCTGGAGATGGCTCGTGAGCAATCAGCGAATCCCGATAACGTGAAAATGTTGGGAAATCAGCTTGCTCAAGCTGGCCAATTGCCTGCTGATGCCAGTGAAGAAGACAAAACCAAAGCAGCTCAGGCTTTCATCGATAAACAGCTGAAGCAGATGGAACAGCAGATTCAGCAGGGGGAACGTCAGCGCAACCTTGCTGTCAATCAGCGTCGCTATGGAGGGACATTGAGTGCGGTGATTCTTGCCATCGCTCTTTTGCTGTTGGCTCTAGCAGCCGTGATCTAATCGATCCGCTGGTTAGGTTGGTGAGATCACGTCAGCCTCAGGCCACAGGCGTTCCTTGGTGCAGTCCAATACAAGACCTGACCTGCCGCCTCTCGGCGCCAGGCTTCAGCAAGATCTGAAGAACGATTTAATCGCAGGGTTGTTAGTGGTTATTCCGCTAGCAACCACCATCTGGCTGGCAACCACTGTCAGCAGATTTGTGCTGGCTTTTCTTACTTCAATTCCGAAGCAGTTCAACCCGTTCATCACCCTCAATCCTCTTTTGCAGGATTTGATTAATTTGGCGCTTGGATTGACCGTGCCCCTTTTTGCGATTTTGCTGATTGGCTTGATGGCGAGGAATATCGTCGGCCGCTGGTTACTTGAGTTCGGTGAAGGGACTCTGCAACGCATCCCTCTTGCTGGTTCTGTTTACAAAACGCTGAAGCAATTGCTCGCAACGTTTCTGAGAGATAACTCTCAGCGATTCCGTCGCGTTGTGTTAGTGGAATATCCTCGTGAGGGCTTGTACAGCGTTGGATTTGTGACTGGAGAGGTGGGACCCTCCCTCCAAGCTGAGCTCAAGGAGCCTCTTCTCAGTGTTTTTATTCCCACTGCCCCTAATCCAACCACAGGCTGGTACACCCTGGTTCCAGCTACCTCAGTTAAGGATCTAGAGATTTCAGTGGAAGATGCGTTCCGAACGATTATTTCCGCTGGAATTGTGAATCCTGATGACCGTGAAGCTCCTGTGAATAGAAGTTTTTCCAGCTTGATCTCTCAATTGCGTGGTTCTGTGTCACCGTCTTCGTCCACCACTGGAGCCTGAACTCGACTCGGCCGTATGTCCATGCAGTCCCGATCTCTCTCCCGTGAACTTGCTCTGCTAGTGCTCGGTCAGTGTCCTGAGCGTATGAGTGATTCTCATGATCTCTCACTAGACACGTTGCTTCAAAAAGCTCTTGACAGCCTGATGCAGCACTGGACAGAAGTCTTGGATTGTTGTGCTGGAGATTTGGAAAAAGCTCAGCAGCATCTTCTTGATAGTGAGCTTCAAGATGGTTCCACCTCCGATCATTCATCAGTACGCGAGTCTTTACAGGCGTCCTTGACGGTGGCTGAACAGGTTCTGAATGGCCTCTCGGCCAGTCTTGAGTTGCCTCGATTATTGGCTTTATCAAATCAAGATCAGGTCCGCCGAGAAGCCATGCAACGGGTGACTTTTGTTCTGAAAAAGCGCAAAACTATTGATCAGTTGCTTGATGGCGTGATGGAGGGCTGGCGCTTCACCCGATTACCACGCATCGATCGCGATATTTTGCGGTTGGCAGTGATTGATCTCTCTGAACTCAATACTCCCGCTGCCGTGGTCTGTAACGAAGCTGTTGAATTGGCTCATCGATTCAGTGATGAGCAAGGCAGAAAGATGATTAATGGTGTGCTGCGTCGTCTGCAGAACGCTCCTTCCCAGGTGTTGTCCTGAATCATGATTTACGACTGGTTTAATCGAGGTTCTGTTCCACCTAAGGACTCAGCTGACCCTCCAGTTGAACAAGCCGTTCGACAAGATCAAGCGTCTCAGACAGAAACTTCTTTCACGCAACCAGTGGAGTCCCAGGAGCTTGAATCTTCGTCTTCCGAGTCGGACGATGATCCTCTTGAGTGGGCCCGTCAGGCTTACGCAAGGTTAAAGGCTGAAAAGGCCCAGGCTGCTTCTGCCGAGACACTCGCTGAACAGAAGAAAGGAGTCCCTTTACGAGGGGGGCAACAGTGTCTAGAGGACAAGGGTGAGCCAGTGCAATCTGAGCTTGCATCCTCTTCGGTTCCAGAAGCCTTTCCATCTGTTGCTCCTGATCAAGAAGAAGCTTCTGAAGCTTCTCTCCCTTCAACGCCAACGTCATCCACAGCAGCCCCGGTTGTTGAGCCATCGCCTGCCCAAGAATCGATGGCAGATCGAGTTGTTTCTCAACTTTCAGGTCCAGACCAGGCTTCAGCTGCTCCAACATCTCCTGATTCATCGCTGTCCTTTCTTGAACAGGCAGCGGCTCAGCGTGATCAGCGTCGACAGGAGCTTGAGCTTCCTGCTGATCCCGATCCCATTCATGTGGCTGCTTCTGTTGTCCAAGACAGAGTTGAAATCGATGAGGAAATCAATGAGGAAGAGCCCAAACTCGGTGAATTTGATGATTCATTCACGTGGTCGGCGGAAGTTCTGGCAGCCCAAGGACGGAGTGCAGATCAGGTCACCCTCGAGGAGATCGACTGGTTAGGACGATTGCGCCAAGGTCTGGAGAAAACCCGAAAGGGTTTTGTTACCAGTCTGCTGGACAACTTGGGCGATGACCCTCTCACTCCTGAGGTTCTTGACGATCTCGAATCGCTTTTGTTGAGGGCTGATGCTGGTGTTCAGGCCACTGATCAAGTGCTGGATGCTTTGAGGCAACGGATGAACAAAGAGGTCGTGGATCCAAGTGAAGGTCTTCGTTTTCTCAAGGAACAGTTGCGTGATCTTCTGAATGAGCCCATACGGTCCAGTGGGGTTGAAGTTTTAGCTCCTCAAAGGGAGCGCCTAAATGTTTGGCTCATGGTTGGTGTCAATGGCGTTGGTAAAACCACCACACTGGGCAAGATCGCCAATCTTGCGGTACGCAGTGGCTATTCAGCATTAATCGCAGCGGCAGATACCTTCCGTGCTGCGGCTGTTCAGCAAGTGCAAGTTTGGGGTGATCGAAGTGATGTTCCAGTTGTGGCCAATCCCTCCACGAATGCCGATCCGGCAGCGGTGGTTTTTGATGCCATTGGTGCAGCTCGCTCCAAGGGAACTGATTTGGTGCTTGTTGATACAGCTGGTCGACTTCAAACCAAGCACAACTTGATGGAGGAGCTTGAAAAGATTCGTCGTGTGGTTGATCGTCTTGCTCCTGATGCCCATGTGGAATCCTTATTGGTGCTTGATGCCAGTCAGGGTCAAAATGGCTTGAAGCAGGCGATGGCATTTGCCCGCGCTGCTGGCCTGACTGGTGTTGTGATTACCAAGCTCGATGGAACTGCAAGAGGAGGTGTTGCTCTTGCTGTTGCTTCAGAAGCGAAGTTGCCAATTCGCTTCATTGGAGCGGGTGAGTCCATTCGTGATCTTCGTCCTTTCAATAGTTTTGAGTTTGTGGAGGCCCTGCTGGCAACGCGTTGATGCGTTGCATTACGGCTTGATCGGCTTGAACTTGCTACGTTGCGCCTTCTGCTGGGTGGTATGCCGTGAGCAGCACACCTTTTTGGAGATATCCGGCACCTCCTCAACGGGGAGTCAGCCAATCGTCGACGGCCTCAGCTTCGTTAAGACAGCTTTTGGAAAGCCTGTCACGAGAACAGCGGTCCAATCAGGAACTGTTGGTGTCTCTTGGTTTTGCGTTGCGAAGTTTCAGCAACCTCAACCGCTTTCTGGAATTGGTGCCAGTGGTGGCTGCTCGACTCGTTGGAGTGCAGGGTTCACTGCTGGTTCCGTTTCAGGCTGACGGACGCCTTTGGCGAGATCAGCTTCAGATGCTCCCTGGTTCACGTACAGATGGGTTGTTGCGGGCTCTTGCTGCTCATGAGCCTGGAAACACTGTTGGGTTTGGTTCTGACGAACGCCTTGTGCGGGCCATGGATCAGATGGTTCAACGGCACCTTGGAAGTGCAGGCCTGTTCTCTACCTCTTTGATTGCTCGAGGTCGTCCTAGGGGGCGCCTTTATGTATTCAATCCATCGAGTCCTCTCGCTTGGAGTGATATTCATCGCCGACACGTGCAGTTGGTTGCAGATCTCACTGGAGTCGCGATTGAGAATGATCTGATGCTTCAGGAGGCCCGTCGTCACGAACGGGTTGATCGTCAGCTCAGTATCGGAGCTGATATTCAGGCTCAGCTTTTGCCGGATCATTGTCCTGTGATTGAAGGTGTGGATCTTTCGGCTCGATGCAGGCCTGCTTTTCAAGTTGGAGGTGATTACTACGACTTCATTCCTACCCGTCCAGAACTGATCGGGCGCCGTAGGGAGCGTGGACGTTGGGCCTTTGTCATGGGCGATGTGATGGGTAAGGGTGTGCCTGCAGGACTATTGATGACGATGCTCCGCGGCATGCTGCGAGCAGAAGTTTTGAGTGGGCTTCCACCTGATCGCATCCTTTATGACCTCAACCAATTAGCGCTTGAGGATTTGTCTCAGTCCCATCGGTTTGTGACGCTGTTTTATTCCGATTTCGATCCTCGGACCAGGCGCCTGCGTTATGCCAATGCCGCTCACAATCCACCTTTGATTTGGCGTGCTCAGTCAAGGAAATTGATGCGTTTGGATGCCCCTGGTCTCTTGATTGGCCTTCAGCCTGAAGCGGAATACGGCTGTGAATCGCTCGTTCTTGAGCCTGGTGATGTTCTTCTTTATTACACGGATGGAGTGACTGAAGCTCCTGGAATGACAGGTGATCGCTTTGATGAAGCACGGTTGATGCGTTCGCTGGAGCAATCCTGCCGATCTGGAACTGGCTCCCAAGGAATTCTTGATCAGTTGTTCAGTCGCCTTGATCGTTTTGTGGGGCCAGATCGGCAGTTGGATGATGATGCCTCGATGGTTGTGCTCAAGATCAAGGAAGAGATCATGTTGCCTTCTGTTCCGAGGTCTTTGGCCTGACAAGCTGAGTAAAAGCGCAAAGGATGAGTTCCATGCAAGGCGGGGTGACAGGTGGAGGCTCCGCAACCTGGAGTGACCGGTTTGACAAGGGATTACATCCGGTGATTGAGCGTTTCAATGCCTCGATTGCCTTTGATATCACGCTTCTTCAAGAAGATCTGGATGGATCAATCGCCCATGCCCGCATGCTGGCCGAGTGTGGTGTGATCCAGTTAGATGAGGCTGATCAACTTGTAGGTGGTCTTGAACAGATTCGCCAGGAAGCGGCATCAGGAGAATTTCAGCCGGGGCTGGCTGATGAAGACATTCATTTTGCTGTTGAACGCCGTTTAATCGCTTTGCTCGGACCGGTGGGCAAAAAATTGCACACCGGGCGGAGTCGTAATGACCAGGTTGGGACTGATTTGAGGCTTTGGCTAAGACGTCGTTTAGATGAGCTTGAACAAAATCTGCTGTTCTTTCAGCGCGCTTTGCTTCAGCAGGCCAGTCTTCATCGCAACACTCTGATTCCGGGTTACACACATTTGCAGCGGGCTCAGCCCCTCTGCCTCGCCCACCATCTTCTTGCCTATGTGGAGATGTTGGAGAGGGATCGGCAGAGGATGGCGGATGTTCGCAAACGGTTGAATTGCTCACCTTTGGGAGCCGCAGCTTTGGCTGGCACTCCGGTGCCGATTGATCGCAGAAGTACCGCCTTGGCCCTTGGATTTGACAGCATCTATGCCAACAGCCTTGATGCGGTCAGTGATCGTGATTTCACAGTTGAATTTTCGGCCGCGGCCTCACTGGTGATGGTCCATCTCAGTCGTCTTGCCGAGGAGGTGATTTTTTGGGCTTCAGAGGAATGTGGCTTTGTACAGCTCACAGATCGTTGTGCGACTGGAAGCAGCCTGATGCCGCAAAAAAAGAATCCTGATGTCCCTGAATTGGTGCGTGGCAAATGCGGCCGCGTCTTCGGCCATTTGCAAGGTCTGTTGACAATGATTAAAGGCTTACCACTGGCTTACAACAAAGATTTTCAAGAAGATAAAGAGGCTCTGTTTGATGTGGTTTCCACCACCATGCAATGCCTTGAAGCGATGACGATTTTGATGCAGGAAGGCTTGAGTTTCAGGACAGAGCGCCTTGCAGCTGCTGTGGCTGCGGACTACTCCAATGCCACCGATGTGGCCGATTATCTTGTCGCCAAGAACGTTCCTTTTCGGGAGGCCTATCAACTGGTAGGTGCTGTCGTGAAACATTGCCTCCAGGAAGGTGTGCTTCTTTGTGAACTGACTCTTGAAAGTTGGCAGCAGTTTCATCCCGCTTTTGAGGCTGATTTGTTCGAGTCACTGAAACCCCGAAATGTTGTGGCAGCTCGAACCAGCGAAGGAGGAACAGGATTCGATCGCGTCCAGGAACAGCTTGCAATTTGGAACAAACGACTTGGACTTGAGGATCAGATTTTGTAATGGGTGATCATTAGGCTGAGATCGGACTACTCTGATAAGGCCTGAGATTCAAAGATCCTTTACTGGTCGATGAATCGATGGCCTTTTTGATCCCATTGGTCCCTCTCAACTTCGGTCCATCAGGAAAGTGAGCATTTTTGTTGGCAATCTGCCGTTCCGGGCAGAGCAGGAAGACATCATTGAGTTGTTTTCAACCTATGGAGAGGTCACGAATTGTGCCCTCCCTCTTGAGCGCGATACGGGTCGCAAACGCGGCTTTGCTTTCGTCGAAATGAGCGACGAAGCAGCTGAAGCATCCGCTATCGAAGCGCTTCAGGGTGCTGAGCTGATGGGGCGTCCATTGCGCATCAACAAGGCTGAGCCTCGTGGCAGTGCCCCTCGTCGTGGCGGCGGTGGCTACGGCGGTGGCTACGGCGGCGGTGGCCGTGGTGGTGATGGTGGCTACGGCGGCGGTGGCTACGGCGGCGGTGGCCGTGGTGGTGATGGTGGCTACGGCGGCGGTGGCTACGGCGGTGGCCGTGGTGGTGATGGTGGCTACGGCGGCGGTGGCTACGGCGGCGGTGGCCGTGGTGGTGATGGTGGAGAACGCCGCTCTGGAGCTAGTGGCTGGGAAGATCGCAGCTATGGGGGAGGAGCACCTCCATCTGGCGGCAGCTACGAAGATGGTCGTACTCGTCGGCGTCGCGGCGGAGCCGACGACAACGGTGGTTACAGCGGTGCCGAGAGCTGACGCCTCTTTGAGTATGTTCAAAGCCCGGCATCTAGAAGCTGCTTAGTTGCGTTTTCGAGGACATCAACTCCAGCATTTGCTCTTTGAGCTTTGGTGGTTAGTTGATGTCTCCAATGCTTTGCTCCTGGTACACCTTCCACAATCTGGACCAGGTGGCGACATATATCCCAAATTCGTCCTCCTCGTTGAAGATGACGTTCAGCGTGGGGAAGCAGTCCGATCAGCACATCTGAAGCAAGCAACTTCTGAGGAGCGTCGCCGAAGATCAATCTGTCGATGTTTTTCCAGCGCATGGGATGGGCATAGGCGGCGCGTCCGACCATGGCTCCATCACAGTGCTTTAAGGCTTTAAGGCAATCATCAGGAGTTTCAAGACCACCATTCAATTCGATGGTGAGCTCAGGTCTGGATTCTTTTAAAGCGATGACCCGATCATGCTGAAGGGCAGGAATTGTGCGGTTTTGTTTGGGGTCCAATCCCTCTAGCCATGCTTTTCGAGCATGCACTGAAAAACGCATGGCACCGGCGGCAGACACCTGATCCACAAATCTTCTTAGTAGGTCATCACTGTCGAGATCATTAATCCCAACTCGATGTTTGACAGTGACTGAAAGGGATGATGCTCTAACCATGGCTTCTACGCAGCGCGCGACGGTCTCAGGTTCTGCCATTAGGCAAGCCCCGAAATTTCCCGCTTGAACTCGAGGGCTAGGACAGCCCACATTGAGATTGATTTCGTCGTAACCCCAATCTGCGGCCATCCGAGTTGCTTCAGCTAGCAATGCAGGATCGTCGCCCCCTACCTGCAGTGCTAGGGGATGTTCCTCTGGATCGAAGTCCAGCAGGCGTTCACGGCGCGTGCTGTGATGCAGTGCCTGCGCTACCACCATCTCGCTGTAAAGCAGGCTTTTTTTGCTGATCTGGCGCATCAGCATGCGGAAATGCCGATCAGTGCAGTCCAGCATGGGTGCAACACTGAAGCGCCAGGCGGGTTCCCGATCAGGGTTCAGTGGGGAATCCATTCCACCATGCTGCCTCGTCTCATGCCCGTATCGCTTTAGAACAAAGAGACTGTTTAAGGACACGTCAGATGAGTGCTTCGATGCAGCCTTGGTTGTTGAGTCGACGTTTGATGCTTATGGCCTTCATCGCCGGGATAATGCGTCTGTTGAAAGTCCCTCAGGTATTGGCCGCATCCAAAGCAGGAGAGGCATCATGGGATCTCAGCGACGCGGAATGGAAGAAGCGTTTGTCTCCTGAGGCTTATCAGGTTTTGAGGAAGGAAGGGACAGAACGACCGTTTACCAGTCGGTTCAACGACGAAAAGCGTGATGGCACTTATCACTGCGCTGGTTGTGACCTGCCTTTGTTCGCTTCAGCCACCAAGTTCGACAGTGGCACCGGCTGGCCCAGTTTCTGGGATCCGCTTCCTGGTGGTGTTGAAACGAAAATAGATTTTAAATTAATTCTTCCGCGCACTGAATATCACTGCAGTCGTTGTGGGGGTCATCAGGGTCATGTGTTCAATGACGGTCCCCGACCGACGGGAAAACGCTACTGCAACAACGGGGTCGCCCTGCGTTTCAAACCCACGCCATGATCTGATCGTTATTGGTGGTGGGCCTGCGGGATTTATGGCGGCCATCACCGCCGCTGAGCGAGGGGTGAATGATGTTTTGATTTTGGAAGCCACCACTGAGGTGCTCACAAAAGTGCGCATTAGTGGTGGCGGACGATGCAATGTCACCCATGCCTGTTGGGATCCGTTGGAGTTGGTGGGCCATTACCCAAGAGGATCTCGCGCATTGAGAGGTCCATTTAGTCGCTTTGCCTGTAGTGATTCGATCGCTTGGTTTGATGACCATGGTCTAACGCTGGTCGAAGAGTCTGATGGCCGTATGTTTCCTCAGCAGAATCGATCTGAAGCCGTAGTCAAGTGCCTGAAGCAGGCGGCTTTGGCTGCAGGTGTTGAAATTCGATGTTGCTCTGCTGTGCGAGATCTCAGCTGCTCCGATGGGGGGGAGTTTCAAATCTCCGACCAACATGCTTCTCTCCATCGCGCTCGTCGGGTCTTGTTGGCCAGTGGTGGTCATCCCAGTGGTCGTCGTCTTGCTCAGCAGTTGGGCCACACCATCGTGCCACCGGTGCCTTCGCTGTTCAGCCTGACCTTGCATGCTCCTGCCTTGAATCAATGCAGTGGTATTGCGATTGATGATGTGAGTTTGAAGTTGCAGGTTGGTGATCAACGCTTTCAAGAGATGGGCCGGGTGCTGATTACCCATCGAGGTGTAAGCGGTCCTGCCACATTGAGGCTCACGGCGTTTGCCGCTCGAGCCCTGCATGCGAATCGTTACAAGGGTGATTTGCTGGTTGATTGGAGCTGTGGCTTGGGACGCGAGCGCGTTCAGCAGAGGTTGCAAAAGGCCCGTCGTGAGAAGGCGCGTCGCACTGTGGTGGCCGCGAAGCCTTTTGAGCATTTGCCACGACGCCTTTGGCTTGCCTTCCTGATGCAGGCGGGAGTGCACGGTGAGCTGCGTTGGGCGGATCTTCCTGCCAAAGCGGAACGCAATTTAGTGGAGATACTCTGCGCTCATCGTTTGGCCATTCAGGGCCGCGGTCCTTTCGGCGAAGAGTTTGTGACCGCTGGTGGCGTTGATTTGGGTCAGGTGAACTTGGCCACCATGGAAAGTCGGTGCTGTCCTGGGTTGTATTTAGCGGGTGAGTTGCTCGATGTGGATGGGGTCACAGGAGGCTTTAATTTCCAAGCCTGTTGGAGTGGCGGCTGGCTCGCTGGTGAGGCCATCGCGGCGGGGTCATTTATTGAATCTGATCGAACACCGTAAACATCGGTAGATACATCGCCAGTAGGATTGAGCCCACAATTCCTCCCACAACAACAATCATTGCTGGCTCAAGCATGGAGGTTAGTGCTTTGACAGATGTGGAGACTTCGTCTTCATAGAAGTCGGCAACTTTGCTTAGCATTCGATCCATTTCGCCGGTTTCTTCTCCGATCGAGAGCATACTGAGAGCCATGCTTGGCAATACCTTTTGACGGGTGAGAGCTGTGCTGAGCAATACACCCTCTTGAACCTGGGCCCGGGATTCCAGAATTGCGTCAGAGATGATGGAATTGCCTGCGGTTTCACTGGAGATTTCAAGAGACATCAGGATCGGAACGCCGGCGCGTGTAAGTGAGCTGAAGATGCGACAGAACTGAGCGGTGGCCGTTTTCATGATGAGATCGCCAAATAATGGCAGCTTAAGTATTAATTTGTCAAGTTTTCTTCGACCGTTGTATGTGTTGTAATAACGACTGATTATCCAGATAATCCCCAATAGAAAGCCGGCGAAAACAAGTGAGGCTGAAGAACGAAGTAAACCACTTAAATCCACCATTAATTGAGTAAATAGGGGTAATTCAGCACCAAGATCTTCGAAGATTCCGGCGAAGGTTGGAATCAAAAAGATCGTCATTCCTAGAAACACGAGAATGGCGATCACCAGTACAGCGATCGGATATCCCAAGGCACCTTTGATCTGGTTCTGGAGTCTGGCGTTGTCTTCCAGAAGCTTTGCAAGTCGTTTCAGGGATTCATCTAGAACACCTCCGGCTTCGCCTGCTTCGACCATCGCGATGGTGAGCTGGTCGAAGACTTTGGGCCACAGGCGCATGGCTGCTGCCATCGCCGTGCCTTGATTCACCTCTAGTCCCACTGCAGTGAGAGCCTTTTTGAACATCGGGAGTTTCTGCTGCGTGGCCATGAGGTCAAGGCTGCGTACGATCGGCACTCCTGCATCCACAAGCGCGGCCAATTTGCTTGCCCAAATGGCTTTTTCTTTGACTCCAGGTGGCTTTTGAAAGGCTTCTCCCAGATCCATCGACAACCAACTTCCTGACGAGCTTCCATCAACGTTTTTGGAATCGGATCTGGCTTGGTCTTGGCGAAGGTCATCCGCTTTAATTCCCCGCCTCCTCAACAGTCGTTTAGCTGACACAGCATCACTCGCCTTGATTGTCACAGTGCGCGGCTGCCCTGTGCTTGAGGTGTAGGTGGCGGTGAAAGAAACCATGCCCTGAGCAACCGATTCAGTTGTTGATCAGACGATCAAGTTCAGCGGGTTTGCTGGCTTTGCTCTGCGCTTCATCAAGGCTGATCTCGCCCTGTTGGATCAGATCGGCAAGAGCTCTCTCCAGAGTTTGCATGCCGCGTTCGCCCCCGGTTTGAATTTGGGAATACAGCTGTGCTGTTTTGCCTTCCCGGATCAAATTGGCGATCGCTGGTGTGTTGATCATGATTTCTTGAGCCATGACGCGACCGAACTGTCCCGGGGCAGGATTTTGGCGGCGGCAGAGGGTCTGAGAGAACACTGCAGTCAGGCTTCCAGAGAGTTGAACGCGGATTTGGGTTTGTTGGCCAGGTGGGAACACATCCACCATCCGGTCAACGGTTTGGGCGGCAGAACTGGTGTGCAGGGTTCCGAATACCAGATGACCGGTCTCCGCGGCGCTAATGGCCAGCTGAATTGTTTCTAGATCGCGCATTTCACCCACCAAAATCACGTCTGGGTCTTCGCGTAAAGCGGCGCGAAGAGCATTGGCGAAACTGCGTGTGTCTTCGTTGAGTTGGCGTTGATGCACCAAGCTGAGATCACTTTGATAAATGAATTCGATCGGGTCCTCGATGGTGAGGATGTGTTCGGCTCGTGTGTGGTTGATGTGATCAAGAAGCGCTGCCAGCGTGGTGGTTTTGCCTGAGCCCGTGGGGCCTGTCACCAACACAAGACCACGAGGGCGTTTGCTGGTTTCCACCACCACTGGCGGCAACTTCAGACGTTCAACAGTGGGGATTTTGTTTCCCAAAGCACGTAGGCAGGCGGCATAGCTTCCTTTTTGTCGATATACATTCACGCGGAAACGGGCGACGCCTTTGAGGCCATAAGCACAATCCAGTTCCCAAGTCTGCTCCAGAGTTTTGCGCTGGCTGTTGTTGAGCATCGAAAAGATCAAACGGTTGCAGCTCTCCTCACTGAGCGCTTCTTCTTTCATGGGTCGAAGTTCACCACTAAATCGTCCGAAAGGCGGCTGTCCGCTGGCGATGTGGAGGTCGCTTCCACTTTCGTTCACCAGTTGTTCCATGAGGTCTTCGATCATTAGGTCCATGCTCGGAGCTCTCACTGGCGTGGTGTTAGGCAATAGGGGCATTCCAGCCAACCTTCTTGCAAGCCGCCACCACATCCTTGGCAGGTGACGGAGCTGAGGGCTCTGGCTCGTTGCTCCGATTCCAGGCCAGCATCTGTCAGCACCATCCGATCGACTTCTTCAAGAGTGGTGTGACCTTCGCGTACAAGCTCGAGGCTGTAACCAAGCAAGGTTTTCATTCCACCTTCGAGGGCTAATTGGCGAACGAGATCAGTTGTTGCACCCTTTGCCACCGATGCGGCCAAGGTTTCATTCATGCGCAGCACTTCGTACACACCGATGCGCCCCTTGTAACCGGTGCCCTGACAGGTGGGGCAAGGCTTGTTTGATCCTTCATGGCGTTTGGCTTTGAAAAATGTGACGTCATTTTCATTGCTAGTAATGAGGCCAAATCGACCCAATTCATGGGCGTCAGGGTGATAAGGGATACGGCAATCGTTGCAAACTCTTCGAAGCAAGCGTTGAGAAACGATGCCGAGCAAGGAAGCGCTCACCATGAAAGGTTCGATGCCCATTTCATCGAGTCGCGCGATGGCACTTGGTGCATCGTTGCAGTGCAGGGTGGTCAATACAAGGTGACCGGTTAGGGCCGCTTCAATGGCGGTTTTTGCAGTTTCCTGGTCTCGGGTCTCACCTACCAAAAGCACATCAGGGTCCTGGCGCATGAAAGCTCGAAGAGCGGTACTGAAATCGAATCCCTTTTCTCGATTGACCTGGCATTGAGTGATTCCTGGTAATGTGTATTCAATTGGATCTTCTACAGTGGAGATATTGATACCAGGTTCATTGCGCTCTGCCAACAACGAATAAAGAGTTGTCGATTTACCAGATCCTGTAGGTCCGGTAACAAGAATCATGCCAAATGGTTTCGAACCAAGAGTTCGAACAGTTTCCAGTGTGACCGGGTTTGAAATCAGTTTGTCTAACCCCAGTTGAGTGGACTGGCTGTCGAGTAAACGCAGGCAAATCTTTTCTCCGTAGCGGCTTGGCAGGCTGTTGACACGGAAGTCGACGGTTCGTTCTTTATGCTTTCTACGGATGCGACCATCCTGTGCTTGTCTTCTTTCAGCAATATCAAGATCCGCCATAATCTTGAAGCGAGATGTGATCGCAGGAATTAATCGAGTGGGAAGTGGTTGTGTTAAATTAGTGAGAACACCATCCTTTCGCATTCTTATCTGTAACCCAGATTGCTGTGGTTCTACGTGGATGTCGCTGGCATTCATTTCCAGTGCCTTGATTAAAATCCGATCCACAAGAGTGATGATCGGAGATTGATCAGCACCGGAAAGATTGAGTGTTAGTGAGGATAGAGATTGGCTCTGTATTTCCTCTTCGTCGGGATCAGTATATAAAACACCTTCAGTATCAAATCCTTCAAGAAACGATTCAGCTGTAGTGCTAATTAATTCTTGATTGATTTCTGAGTTGGATTCGCTTGTGTGAGGATCAAGAATTCGATTTAGATGGACTGCATTGGTCAGTACAAGCTTGCAGATATAGCCATGGTTTTTTAAGGTCTGTAGAACCTGCTCACGGCTCGCCCGCTCGCTGCTGCTTGCAATGGCAACGGTGAGGGCGTCGTTGGTGAGATGGATTGGGAGCGCCTGCAGTTGCCTCCATGTCTCAAGGTCAAGAACCTTGCCGGAATGAAGGAGCGCTTCTCCGGCTGTCAGCTCTGCTTCGGAAATCAGAGTTGCCGGCAGAGCAGGCGGTAGTGGCATTCGGGTGGGGTCGGCGCTCATGCAGATTCGGCTTTCCGCGCTTGTGTTGGGTCCGTGTTACCTATCAACATGTATAGACGTGATTTTGCATCTGGTCAGCATGAGCGGCGACGCTTCCATCCCGGCTAACGACTCGGCATCGGATGTACCCGAAGCCCAGCAGGACCCCACAATTTCTTTGGAGGAAGAGCCTGCGACCAACGCTCCGGAAGCGGGGGAAGAACCGGAGTCTTCTCCAATGAACAATGAGGCTCGTTTAGAACAGCTTGAGCGCGAGCACGACACACTTCGCCAAGAACATGAAACATTGCGCAGTCAGTACGTGCGGATAGCGGCTGATTTCGATAATTTTCGCAAACGTCAGACTCGGGATCAGGACGACCTGAAGTTGCAGATCACTTGCAGCACGCTCTCCGAAATTCTGCCCGTGGTTGATAATTTTGAACGCGCTCGCCAGCAACTTGATCCACAGGGTGAAGAAGCTCAGTCGCTTCATCGCAGTTATCAAGGTCTTTACAAGCAGCTAGTCGACGTTCTCAAGCAATTGGGTGTGGCCCCTATGCGCGTTGTTGGTCAAGAGTTTGATCCAAGCCTTCATGAAGCTGTCTTGAGGGAACCGAGTGACGAACATCGAGAGGATGTGGTGGTTGAAGAACTGCAGCGTGGTTATCACCTCAGCGGAAAGGTCTTGCGCCACGCCATGGTCAAGGTCTCGATGGGACCAGGACCACAGCAGTCAGATGGATCGACCCATGGAGCTGAGGGTGGCGATGATGCAGCGAATCAAGTGGATGAAGCCACGAATGCCCCCGAGACGACCGAATGATTCAAAACTTTTCCTTAGTGTTCACGGTGGAATGACGAGCTGATGGCCGATTATTACGATCTTCTTGGCGTCAGCAGGGATGCAGATGCCGACACTTTGAAGCGTGCTTATAGGCGTTTGGCTCGCCAGTATCACCCTGATATCAATAAAGAAGCTGGCGCAGAAGATCGTTTTAAGGAAATCGGTCGCGCCTATGAGGTTCTCAGCGATCCTCAGACCCGTGGGCGATATGACCAGTTTGGCGAGGCCGGACTAGGTGGCGGTGGCATGCCCGATATGGGGGACATGGGTGGCTTTGCAGATTTATTCGAAACTTTTTTCAGTGGTTTCGGTGGTGCTGGTGCTGGTGCCGGTTCAGGTCGCCAACGCAGGCGTGGTCCTCAACAGGGGGATGACCTCCGCTATGACCTCACGATTGATTTTGAGCAGGCTGTTTTTGGCCAGGAGCGGGAGATTCGCATTCCCCATCTCGAGACCTGCACCACCTGTGGTGGCAGTGGAGCCAAAAAAGGCAGCGGTCCCACTACCTGCACTACTTGTGGAGGAGTCGGGCAGGTGCGTCGCGCGACCCGCACTCCGTTCGGAAATTTCACGCAGGTGGCTGAATGCCCCAATTGTGATGGAACTGGCCAGGTCATTGCCGACCCTTGTAGTTCCTGTGGTGGTCAAGGGGTAACGCAATTACGCAAGAAATTGCGGATCAACATTCCAGCTGGTGTGGATACCGGGACCCGTTTGCGGGTTGCTGGTGAAGGGAATGCTGGTTTGCGTGGTGGTCCAGCTGGAGATTTGTACGTTTTTCTCACAGTTAAATCACATCCGAGCCTGAAGCGTGATGGCCTCACTGTGCTTTCGGAAGTGAAGGTGAGTTACCTACAAGCGATCCTCGGCGACACCATTGAAGTTGAGACAGTAGATGGACCTCAGTCTTTGGAGATTCCCGCCGGAACCCAACCGAATGCGGTTTTATCTCTAGAAAACAAGGGTATCCCCAAGCTGGGGAATCCAGTCGCTCGCGGTCACCATCGCATTGCTGTCACTGTGACATTGCCGTCGCGTCTCAATGATCAGGAACGCGGTCTTCTAGAGGAGTTAGCTGGTCATCATTCAGCACGGGGTGAGCAGCACCATCACCATAAAAGTGGTTTGTTTTCCCGTTTATTTGGTCAACGCTGAGGGATGAGTGATGCCCAGTTCGATCGCAATCTGGATTTAAGAGGCACCCCCTGTCCAACAAATTTTATTCGGTGTCGTCTGGCTTTAGAAGCTATGAATCCAGGACAACGTTTTCAAGTTGATCTGGATCGGGGTGAACCTGAGGAGATGGTGATTCCAGGGTTGGCTCGGGATGGCCATGAAGTGGTGGTGGTTCTCGAAGCTAAGGATTGGGTCCGTCTTCAGGTGGTCCGTGGCGGAGCTTAATCAGTCGGCTCAGTCCGGCATGGTTGTTGCGCTTCAGGCCAATTATCTGGAGGTGGAGTTAGATCAGGTTCTCGGGTCGATGCCTTCACGGCTGCTGTGCACTCGTCGAACTCGATTGAGTCATCGCGGGGTGGCTGTTTACGTGGGTGATCGCGTGTGGGTGGAAGCGATTGATGTCAATAATGCCCGCGCTGTGGTGGTCAGTATCGAATCTCGCACCAGTTTTTTGATACGCCCCCCTGTCGCCAATGCCGTCACGGTTGTGGTGGTACTGGCTGTGGATCAGCCAGCTTTTGATCCCGACCAGGCCAGTCGTTTTTTGCTGACAGCAGAACAAACGAGTCTGGCCGTGCAACTCGTGCTGACAAAATCCGACCTCCTTGAGCCGGTGGCCCTGGAACGCTTGTACCTGCGCCTTCAGGCCTGGGGATATAACCCTTTGATGGTTTCGACGCGTAGTGGCCTTGGACTCTCTCTGTTGAGACAAACACTCGCTGGATCTTCTCTTTCTGTTCTTTGTGGGCCCTCAGGCGTTGGGAAGAGCTCATTGCTGAATGCCTTGATTCCAGAACTCGACTTGCGGGTGAACGCCGTTTCAGGGCGGCTGCAGCGTGGACGTCACACAACCCGCCATGTGGAGTTGCATCGCTTGGAGGGTGACGCTCGAGTTGCCGATACGCCAGGTTTTAACCGGCCTGACTTGCCAAATGACCCTAGGAATCTTGAGGTCTTGTTTCCAGAATTGCGTTCTCAGCTGGAGCATCATCCCTGCAGGTTTAGGGATTGTTTGCACCGCGATGAACCTGGATGCGGAGTGACTCGTGAATGGGAGAGATACCCGATCTACAGGCGAGCTGTGGAGGATTTGTTGGGTCTCACCCGCCCATCCCAGGGAGGTTGAGATTGAGGCCGCCGGTGAGTTCTTCCATTCTTTCTTTCATCGTGGTGGTGGAGCGTTCGTAAGCTGATTGCAATGCAGCGAATGTGGCGGCTTCTGTTGCCTCCTGTCCTTCACTGATCAGGGATGGATCTAGTTGAACCCGCAGAGGTTGTTGATTGCCTGATAACCAAATACTGGCTCGGCCATCCTCACTCTTTCCCTCGATTTCCATGGAATCGAGTTCTTCTTGGAGTTTTTGCGCATCTTGCTGGATTTGCTGAGCCTTTCGGAAAGCCTCCGTGAGCTGTCCAAAATTGGGAAGTCCAAACCCTGCCATGAAACCAGTGAAGTGACGCGAAGGCTAATCGGTCGTTTGGAAGCCCAGGCGTTTCACTTCAGGATGCAATGTGATGCCATGAACTCGATTCACTTCGTTCCGCACTAGATCGATCAAGTTGCGGATGTCATCGGCAGTGGCACCGCCAACGTTGACAATGAAATTGGCATGCACTGGAGAGATTTCGGCCCCTCCAATTCGTCGTCCTTTGAGCCCTAAATCTTCGATGAGTCGACCAGCTTTCTCAGGTTCTGGATTGCGGAATACGCTTCCGCAGCTTGGCCATTGATAAGGCTGGGTGGTGATGCGGTGATTCAGGTTGCCACTGGTTGTCTGTGTCAAATCCTTGGCATCATGGCCTGGCTCTAATTGGAAATGAGCCGCCATCACCAATCGTTTGCTGCCCTGAAGATCGCTGTGCCGATAGTCGTAGGCAAGATCCGAATTGTGAAGGGTTGTTGTGGTCTTCCAAGTCTCGGGTAGAGATAAATCGATCACGTCGACTGAGGCCAAACATTCGGCGGTGCAGCCACCCTGAGCTCCGGCGTTCATGACTGCGGCTCCACCCACGGTTCCAGGGATGCCAACGGCCCATTCGAGCCCATGTAATCCATTTCTTGCAGCACGTCGGGCGAGAGTTGGGAGTGGTTCACCTGCCCAAGCCTTCACGAGTCCTGATTCTGCATCCAATTCGCTGCCCTGGAGGCGGCGCATGCATAAGGTGAGGCCCGGGAGTCCAGCATCAGCAATCAGCAGGTTCGATCCGGCTCCAATGACTCGGGTGGAGAGACCTTCTTGCTGGGCCCATTCAACAAGGCAGAGACACTGTGCCAGATCGTTTGGCTCTGCCAACCATTGAGCGGGACCGCCCACACGCCAAGTGGTGTAATTCGCGAGGGAAACCTGTTGCTGAAGAACTCCAGACTCAACAAGGGTTTTTAGGCTGCTATCGCCGATGAACATGACGCTTCTCCTTCAATTCCCTTCTTTGACAAGCGGTCCCAGAGGCTATTCACATCACCAGCACCCATGGCCAAAATTAAGTCACCTGATTGACTGTGATTTTTTACCAGATCTGTGAGTTCTTCCATATTTTGAGCCACAAAGACAGGCCGATTGGGATCAATCTGGTGGATGGTGCGAGCAAGCAGTTCACTACTGATACCTGGGATGGGTTGTTCCCCTGCGCCATAAACCGGTGCCAGAACAAGTGAGTCGGCAGTCAAGAGTGCTTGGGCAAAGGCATTGAGAAATTCTTGTGTACGGCTGAACCTGTGTGGTTGGAAAACAGCTAAAAGGCGTTTCGGCGTGCGAGGTAGAGGACTGCGTTGACTCTGCACCATCAGCTGGGCCATGGTCAGAGTTGCATTCACTTCGCTGGGGTGATGGGCGTAGTCATCGACGACTTGTCGGCCTTGCCACTCTCCTCGAAAATCGAAGCGTCGTCCTGGTGAACGCAGTTCAGCAACGGCGGAAAGAAGGTGAACCCATGGAACACCTTCCATTCGGCAAGCAGCCAAAGCTGCCACAACGTTGCTGAGGTTGTGAAGGCCAGGCAGTGGAATCGTGATTCGACCAACCTTTTGCCCTTTTTCGTAAAGGTCGGCCATGGTGCGATCACCATCGAGGTGTATGGGCAAAGCGGCGTAATCCACGTCCTCGAAATGGCGGACAGACCAACGGGCATCGGCCTGAAAATGTGCTTTGAGAATGGGATCGTCGTGATTGATAAGCAAGCGTTTGCAGCCATGGCCAAAGGTCTGCATCGTTTTGATTAAGTCTTCGAGATTGCGGTAATGGTCTGTATGGTCAAGTTCAAGGTTGGTGATGATCCCAAGACTGGCTTTGAACTTCACCAGTGATCCATCGGATTCATCCGCCTCTGCGACTAGCAGACGACCAGTGCCGGTATGACCGTTGCTTCCATAACAGGGGACGACACCACCTATGACAGCTGTTGGATCTTCGCCGAGAGTGGCTAAGAGGGTTGTCAGAACTGTGCTCGTAGTGGTTTTCCCATGGCTACCTGCAACAGCTATGGCTGGTTGATTTTTAATCAACCAAGCCAGAAGGTCGGAACGATGCCAAATCGTTAAGTTCAAGCGCCGCGCTTCGATGAGCTCCGGATTGGTTGCAGGAATGGCAGTGCTGACCACTACCAATGGATCCTCGACGCCTCGAGACGCAAGTTTGGTCAGATTGGTGGCTTCCTGACACTCAAAGACGATGAGTGCTTTGTTTTGGAGGGCCTGCATTGCAGGTGTGAGTTTGCGGTCAGAACCACTCACAGAGTTGCCACGTTCAGCCAATATGAGAGCGAGAGCTGACATTCCTATGCCTCCCATCCCAATGAAGTGAATGTGCTTCTGGGGGTGGAGCAAATCGGCCAAGACGAGACAACAGAATGAACAACGATAAGTCAGATTTCGTTGTGGTCACCTGCTTTCACTGAGCCAGAGTTGATTTTGAATTTTTAATAGAGGGAAATTCCCGATAACTTCTGTATGATCGCGGGCCAAAACCTCTACGCGGTTAAACCGCTTAACTCCTGCCATGACCCTGCGCGTTGCCATCAATGGATTCGGCCGAATTGGTCGCAATGTGTTGCGGGGTTGGATCAGCCGCGGAGCTGACACAGGTCTGGAAATCGTCGGTATGAACTCCACTTCCGATCCCAAGACCAGTGCTCACCTGTTGACCTATGACTCCATTTTGGGTCGCCTGGATCCATCGGTGGATATCAAAACCACCGATGAGTCCATGTTCATCAATGGCAAGGAAATCAAGTTCTTTGCCGATCGCAATCCTCTCAACTGCCCTTGGAAAGATTGGGGTGTTGATCTGGTGATCGAATCAACCGGTGTCTTTAATACCGATGAGAAGGCCAGCATGCACATCAAGGCTGGTGCCAAGAAGGTCATCCTCACTGCTCCTGGTAAGGGCGCTGGTGTCGGAACATTCGTGGTTGGAGTGAATGACGACCAATATCGCCATGAGGATTGGGACATCCTCAGTAACGCCAGCTGCACCACCAATTGCTTGGCTCCAATTGTCAAAGTTCTAGATCAGAACTTTGGAATGGAATGGGGTTTGATGACCACCATTCATAGCTATACCGGTGACCAGAGAATTCTCGACAACAGCCACCGTGATCTCCGCCGCGCACGAGCAGCAGCCTTGAATATGGTTCCTACCACCACCGGGGCAGCCAAGGCTGTTGCGTTGGTGTATCCCGAAGTCAAAGGCAAGCTCACCGGTTTCGCGATGCGGGTTCCGACTCCAAATGTGTCAGCTGTTGATCTGACTTTTGGAACTTCAAAAGCCCCAAGCGTTGATGATGTGAAAGCCGTGATGAAGAGTGCTTCTGAGAACGGCATGAAGGGAATCATCAAGTACAGCGATTTGCCGCTCGTCTCGACCGACTACGCCGGTACGAACGAGTCGACCATCTTTGATGCTGATCTCACTTATGCGATGGGTGATAAGGCAGTGAAAATCCTGGCTTGGTACGACAATGAGTGGGGCTATAGCCAGCGTGTTGTTGATTTGGCTGAGGTTGTTGCTAAGGGTTGGAAGTGATCCTTGGTTAGGCGGATGCAATGATTTTTTGCCCTCTCGACAGAGAGGGCTTTTTTGCTTCTGTTTTGGCTTTATTCCTCTGCCTTCATTGTGTTGGTCTGTGGTAATGAGAGAACCCTGATAGTGGAATCCGAGTTCCGTCGTCTTTCCAGATGATCTTTCCTTTGTTGGCGGTGATGGCACCGAAGCAGCGACTGCCAGGTTGATGTTGTGTCCAGGTTTCTGCCCATTCAGGTGGAAGACTCAGTACCAGCTCGAAGTCTTCTCCTCCAGATAGGCACCAGCTGTCCCAAGCGCTTTCGGCTGGCCAGGTTGCTGCGCGAGGGAGGTCATCTCTTCGCAAAGTAGCTCCGCAGCTACTACTTCGGCATAGGCCTTCCACTGCAGCAAGCAGCCCATCGCTGCTATCGGTGCCAGCAGCTCTCCAGGGAAGTCCTTTGGGTTTGCAGGCAAGAAGTGTTTGTAAGGCGTCAAATCTTGGAGATGGTCGCTGGTGGCATCGAATCGCTTGCTCTTTCAGAGTTCTTGGTAGTGGGAGTGACGTGGGTAGCGGTGTTCCTTGTAGCAGTGCTAATCCGAGGCGGCTCAGTCCATGGGGGCCGCTACTCATCAGCAGATCTCCAGGCCTGGCCGCCGCACGATGCAGTCGCAGTGAGCCGAGTCGTGCAAAAGCAGTGATCGAAAGGATCCGTTGGCTGCCATTGCTGCAGTCACCGCCGAGGAGAGTGCCACCAAAATTCTCCAGAGCTTCGGTGATGCCTTGATAAACCTCTTCGACCCAGCACCATGCAGTGTTGCCGGGAGCCACAAGTCCCACCGTGATTCCCTCCACCTGTTCGGAGCCGCTGGCGGCAAGGTCAGACAGGTTGGCGACCACAGCACGCCAACCCACATCGGCAGCTGACGTTGTGACATTGCTGAAATGAACACCCTCTACAAAGATGTCGGTGTTCACCAGCAGTGACCTGGGATCAGGCGGTAGTAAGGCAGTATCATCATTCAGCTGACCTGGAGGTGCAAAGCTGGCCAGACGGTCAATCAGCTCTGCTTCTCCTAAGTCGTCCAGCGTGATGTTCACTGCAGCCTCATGCGTGATCCTGAAGTCGATCGGCGCCTTCGATCACCTTGATGCGTTTGATGTCGTCATCAACGCCAAGCTCTTCAAGGACATCGAAGCCATCAATCACGTAGCCGAAGGCAGCGTTACGCCCATCCACGAGGTTCAGGCCAGCAGGTGTGAGTTCTGCTTCATATAAGAACAGGAAGAATTGCGACGATCCATCGTCGAGGGCTTGGTTTGAATGAGCCCAACCCAGCGTCCCAAGGGTGGAGAACGGAAGGACGGGTGTCGCTTTGAAAAGACCAACGTCTTCAAAGGTTTCGTTGTAGAGGGTGTCACTTTCGCCAGGCACGCGAATCTCTAGAGGAACGTGTCGCTCTTGTTTAGTCTTTGGGTCCACGTAGCCGATGTCAGGACCCTTCGGATCTCCGGTCTGAAGGATGTAGAAATCTTCAGCTCGGGTAAAAGGAAGACCGTCATAGAAGCCCTTCAGGCTGAGATCGATGAAAGCTCCCGCTGTCAGCGGGGCGTTGTAGCCGTCCACAACAGCTGTGAGATTGCCCTGCGTTGTTTCAATCACCACGGTGGCCCGTCCAGCTAGTCGTGGCAGTGCATCGAATTCGGATGGGATATCAGGAAGACGATCGTTGATGAGGAGTGTTTCCAGATCACCAACCCGGTTCAGCGTTTCGCGTCGGATCTGGATGAATCCAGCTTTGTCGTTGGCCTCAGCCTTTTCTTGTAGTTGGACCAGGTCAGTGCTGACCTGGTCCAGGAGAAGCTCAGCTGTGCTGCGTTGATCCTCAGGAGTGGCATCAATGATGGTGTTACTTCTTGTGGCCACCAGCGCTTGGGCACGGCCCACATTGCGTGCCAACGCATTCCAGCGCTTGGCTCGCAGGTCATTACTGGTGGACTCGAGTCGATGTTGAAGTTCTCTTAGATCCTGTTGATTCATGGGCAATGAATCGCGCAGGATCGCTGCAGGATCTTGTACGGCATTGCCTTGGGGCAGGCCTGCCCACGCCGGTTGGGTGAACCAGAGGCCAAAGGCGGCGAGCCAGGCAATAAGCAGAGCTGTCAGACGGCGGTAAGCCAAGGAGAACCCTAGGTGCTGTCAGGACTTTGGCACAGCCGTATGATCCACTGAACCGTTCAGCGGGAATGATCTCCAGCAACGACTTTCGCACCGGCACCACGATCGAGCTCGACGGTGCTGTCTGGCGCGTAGTTGAGTTTCTGCACGTCAAGCCGGGCAAGGGATCTGCATTCGTGCGTACCAAGCTCAAGGCCGTTCAAAGCGGAAGTGTTGTGGAGAAAACTTTCCGAGCTGGAGAGATGCTGCAACAGGCTCTGCTGGAAAAGTCGACCCTTCAACACACGTATATGGATGGTGAAGACTTTGTCTTTATGGACATGTCCTCCTATGAAGAGACTCGCCTCACGGCCAAGCAGATCGGAGAGAGTCGCAAATATCTCAAAGAGGGTATGGAGGTCAACGTTGTGACTTGGAACGAGAAGCCTTTGGAGGTCGAGTTGCCCAATTCGGTTGTTCTCGAGATTGCGGAGACCGATCCTGGAGTGAAGGGTGATACTGCCACCGGAGGGACCAAGCCTGCGATCTTGGAAACAGGTGCCCAAGTGATGGTTCCCCTGTTTTTATCTATTGGAGAAAAAATAAAGGTTGATACTCGCAATGACACCTATTTGGGACGGGAGAACGGTTAATCATGCAGCTCGACCACGATCAGCTTCATCGCTTGCTTGCCGCTCTTCGAGAGAGTGATATTCAGGAATTTCGCCTGGAGGGAGACGATTTCCGTTTGGAAGTACGTCGCAATCTCCCTGTGAACGCAGTTGCTGCACCATTGATGCCAGTCGTTGCGTCTACTCAGCAGGCTCCTCCTCCTGTTGATGTCCCTGCCGTTGATTCCGCGGCTAGCAGCCCTCCACCGGCTGCAGGATCTCGTTCAGATCTTTTGGAAGTGACTGCACCCATGGTTGGCACTTTTTACAGAGCTCCAGCCCCAGGTGAACCCTCTTTCGTGGAGATCGGTACGCGTATTGGCGTAGGCCAGACAATCTGCATCCTTGAAGCTATGAAGCTGATGAACGAGCTCGAGGCTGAAATAGCTGGAGAGGTGGTTGAAATCTTGGTTGATAACGGCACCCCTGTTGAATTTGGTCAGGTGCTGATGCGGGTTAAGCCCGGCTGAGGTCCAAGGCGGCTCGAATCGCTGCCACCATGCTTGTTGCTCGAGCCACGCCTTGTCCTGCGATATCGAAACCAGTTCCATGGTCTGGTGAAGTGCGTAAAAAAGACAGGCCCAGTGTGGTGTTAACAGCTTCGTCAAAAGCCATCAGCTTCATTGGGATCAAGCCTTGGTCGTGATAAAGAGCAAGGATTCCATCGGGTGATTTCGAGTGCTTTCCCTGCTGCCAGGACTTGGCAGCGTTTAGCCAGCACGTGTCAGGAGGCAAAGGTCCTTTCAGCTGAACGTGAGGATTGCTGTGCTGCCAAGTTTGGAGTGCGGGGATGAGCCAGTTTTCTTCTTCGGTTCCAAGCCTGCCCTGTTCACCTGCATGGGGATTGAGACCAGCGACAAAGAGAAGGGGGTTGGGATTGAACTGCAGACAGAATTCGTGCAGCACATCTAACTTGCTGAGTACAAGCTCAGATGTCAGTGTTTTGGGGACCAGTTGGAGTGGGATATGGGTGGTAGCGAGCAGGGTGTTGAGTCTCCAACCGTGGTTTGGTGAGATGGCTGTGAACAGCATTGAGGCTTGACTCGCACCGTCGAGTTCCGCCAAGCGTTCTGTTTGGCCCTGATAGAGGTGTCCTGCGGAGTGCCAGGCATGTTTGGCGATTGGTGCTGTGACTAAAGCAAGCTTGTGATGCTCTTTCACACGTTTGACAGCATGGCTTAGCCAGCGGAAACTGCACGCACCACTTTCAGGGCTCGGCTTTCCGGGAGTGATCTGGTCGTTGATGGGTAGGTCATCGATATCCAGATCATTTGGATCAGCGATCAAGGAGCAGTGTTGAGCCTTTAGCCTGAAGTACGTTTGTTCTAGGCTTTTTTTGCATCCTACTAAAAGTGGCTTCAATCCAATTGGCAGCCGAGTATCCGCAAGCGCTTTCAGAGTTACCTCCATGCCGATTCCAGCAGGATCACCCAAGGCAATGACCAGGCGGTGATTAGCGTCAGACGAGGGATGAGTCAAAGTCATGCTGCGCTGGTTGCTACTCGGTTTATTGCTTTATGGGTTGGTCACTGCGTTGCGCAAGGGTTGGCTTGAAGTGCAGTGGCAGCGATTGCTGGATGATGCTGGGTTCACCGTGGTCGATCCGGACAAGCCACTTGAGCTACACGAATTGCCGTTATTCAAGGCTCCATCAGCTGTTCAGGATTCTTCTCGTTGAATCTTTCACTCTGGTAGCAATCCTTGAGCCCGCTTTTAAAATCGGGGTGCAGCAGTGAGTATCCCAGTTCTTCTCGAAGTCGAACATTGCTCACTTTGCGATTCTCTGCCCAGAAGGAGCGTGCCATCGGGCTCATGTTGGCCTGGGCTTCGCTGAATGGAATTGCCAAGGGAAGGTCGCATCTCAATAATTCGGCAGCATGGCGATGCACCTCGAGGCTTGAGGCTGGTCTGTTATCGCAGATGTTCACCACTGTTGGTTGTTGTCCGGCAGCGGCCTTGTGCATGAGATGAAAGCAAGCCCCAGCTACGTCATCAACATGGATTCGGCAAAACATTTGCTTGGGTTTGTCAACAGGTTTTAGTTGACCCGCGTGGATGGCTGCCAGAGGGGAGCGTCCAGGTCCATAGATGCCTGGCAAACGAAGGATTTGTACCGGTAGACCGCTGTTGCGCCAAAGCTGCTCACAGTCGAGCCTCCTCTTGCTGCGGGTTTGAGTGGGTTGTGGTTGGTCGGTTTCATAGACCCAGTCGCCGTTGCTGTTTCCGTAGACCCCTGTTGTGGAGAAATAGCCCACCCATTGGAGTGGTAGTTGATGCAGCAGCTCTCCAAGGGAAGACAGGGCTGGATCGGTGCCTTCTTGGGTGGGTGGGATTGTGCTTACCAGATGGGTGATTGAATCGAGCGCTGTTCGGTTGGGCACGATCCCGCCAGCGCTATCAAAGCGCAGATCTTCGCTTTCAGGGTCCGGTCGCCGGCGTGTACAGATCACCTTGGTGCCGAGCGCTTTGGATAGCTTGGCGAGATGGCCTCCACTGAATCCAGCGCCAAGAACGCAAAGAGTGGCCTCTCTAGGGAGAGGACGGCAGCGGTTGACAAGATCATTCAGCATCAGTACAAATGTATTAGTTGCGTTTTGGTTGTGGCTGCTTCTTCCTTTTCACTCATATCCTCACAGGATTCCATGCTGCATGAGCGCCAGCTCTCCCGCGGTCATGGAGCTCGCACATCAGAGCAAGCAGTGGTTCGCGCTGGTTCAGCCCTTTTGGCCGCGGCTTTGGTCACTGTTGCATTTCTGCTGGCTCCAGAGAGGCCTGAGCAGAGGGCGTCCATCTGTCAGGAACACCACTCAGCTGCAGCCTGTCGTGTTTGGTGATCAGGCCGTCCGAAGCCCCCAGTCCTGCTCTTCCTCGGTTTTCTGCTGAGATTCGTTATTCAGCACAGAACTCGATGATTGGCTCTGTTCTGGTTGAGCCCATTGCAGTAATCGCAGGGCGAGACGCAGATCGCTATCGATCCAGGCTCGAATGGCCATGGCACGGCGGGGGTCGTAGAAGCGCTGACGCCGATACCAGTCAAAAACGTCTGCGTCGGATTTAAGTCCGTTGCAGGACAGACATGCGGGGACGCAATTTTCGGTCACGCTCATACCCCCACGACTTAGAGGGAAAACATGATCAATGGACTCTGAAGGCTTACCACAGTAAATGCAACGTTTGCCGGTGTGTAGATGAATTGATTGACGCCAGCGTCGATTTCGTAGCTTGGGGCAGAGATCTTCAAGGAATACCGCATCCCTGCTGTGCATCTCAATACCTCAGCTAAAGGGATTCTGACGTGAGGGTCCTGTTCGTCAATGTGTCAATGGCTGCACTTCTACGGTCTAACGGTTCTTGTGGATAGGTAGTCTTCATGCTTGTTGGTGAGCTAGACGACTAACGTCTAGTTTCTTGAATTTGAATCACGGCTTCATCATCAACAGCCTGCACGCTGGGATTGACTCCGTCTGGCTTGGTGCAGGTTCGTTATCCCTTTGATGCGGTAACCCATGCGGAGATGCGCAGGATTCGTCCAAGAGGCGTTTGGCGTGGTTCCCGAGTGGGTTGGGAATTTCCTCTCGCGTCAGCGGAGGCTCTGATAGGGCGTTTTGAACGGCGCTTCAGGGTGGATGCGGACTTGATTCGCTGGTTGCACTGGCATCAACATCCTCTGCCTCCGTTGCCTCCCCACCGAGATCTGATCGCGCAAGCCGATCTGGATCAACGTTTGCCTGATGGACGCTTGCCATTGCCTCATCAACGCTCTGGTGCTCGCTGGTTGCTGGCGCGGCGAGGGGCGGTGCTAGCAGATGAGATGGGGCTCGGCAAAACCCTCACAGTTTTACTGGCAGCGAGGGCCTTACTGCGTGCTTTACCGCTGCGATTGTTGGTTGTGGCTCCTGTGGGATTGCATTCGCATTGGCGCCGTGAGGCTGCGGCACTGGAGCTGATGCCGGAGCTTTGTAGCTGGGCGCGACTTCCGACAGAGCTCCCTGAGGCGGGCACCTTACTGATGGTGGATGAGGCCCACTATGCCCAGACTCTTGGAGCACAACGCACTCAGGGCTTTCTACGTCTCGCCCGTCATCCCCGCCTGCGCGCCATTTGGATGCTTACAGGTACACCAATGAAAAACGGTCGTCCTGATCAGTTGTATCCCTTGCTGGCAGCGATGGACCATCCAATAGCCAGGGATCAGCGTTCCTTTGAGGAGTTGTTTTGCCAGGGTCATTTTCGGGAGCAGGGAGGTCGACAGCGTTGGCAGGCCACAGGAGCCACTCGACTGGACGAGCTGCGCAGGTTGACTCGACCTCTTGTTTTGCATCGGCGTAAGCGGCAGGTTTTAGACCTTCCTCCAAAACAAAGGCAGTTTCAAACGATTGCTCTGACTGATGATGAGTCAAAAGGTTTCGATCATCGTCTTCGGCTTGTCATTGATGATTACCGCCAACGTGTATTGGAAGGACTAGTACGTTCTGATGCTGAATCGTTGGCGGTGCTGACAGCCTTGCGACAAATAGCAGCCGAATTTAAGTTGCCAGCAGCGCAAGTTTTGATTCAGCATTTGCAGGAGCAGCACAAGCCGATCGTGTTGTTCAGCAGTTTTGTGGAACCGTTGCTTTTGCTTCAGGAACGCTTGGGAGGAGTTTTGTTGACAGGTCGGCAGAAACCTGAACAACGACAGCTTGCTGTCGATCGCTTTCAAGCTGGAGAGATTGACTTGCTCCTGGCAACGTTTGCTGTTGGTGGGCTTGGTTTTACCCTTCATCGCGCCCAACATGTCGTTCTTTTGGAACGTCCCTGGACTCCTGGAGACATCGACCAAGCAGAAGATCGTTGTCACCGCATTGGGATGAATGGGGGCCTGACTAGCCATTGGCTTCAGCTTGGATTGGCTGATCAGCTGGTGGATGGTTTGGTGGCTAGCAAAGCGGAACGGATTGAGCTGCTGCTTGGGCCACGTCGCTTGACGCTTGATCGTCAACCATTACCAATCATGCTGTCGCGTTGTTTGCAGGATTTCTGACGCACGTTGAGTTCATGCACCACCATCGGATCAACTGAACGTTTGTTTTGACGTACTAGTCCTATGGCTTGATTCACGTCTGCGCAGGCTTGGTCCGTTTTACCCATCAGAGTGAGTAAGAGGGACCGATCTGCAAGTACTGCTGGTGTGTCTCCATGGGCCTCTACCACTGCATTGCAGCGCTTGAGAGCATCCTCGAGATTGTTGAGATCAAGATTCGACATGCAGTCCGCGACTGATGAAGCTTCACCAGAGAGGTTTGATGTCTTGGGTTCTGATCGGCTTCGGCAGCCCACACCAGTGAGTAGCAACCCACCAATCATCAGCAAGGGAATCAGTCGCATAGACGTTTGAGACGGACGTCTGATCGACGAGTCAGTAGTTGTAACGGTCATCCCCATTCCAATTAGACGAATCAGATGCAGTTGAATTGGTATTGCTCGAATCGTTTGAATTGAGGATGCTGCTTAGGGATTTTGTAGTTCCATTATTTCTGCCGAAAAGATCACCGAGGTACTGACCGCAGTCTGGATAACTGCCAGGGTCCTCAACGACGGCCTCAGTGATCATGACTGCAGCATGTTTGGGTGAGGTTTTGAACATGCCGCTTTTTTGACGTTTGATCAGGGCATAAGCCGCTTCCCAACTGACCGTGTGATCATTATTGCTACTTCTCATATAGCAATAAATTTTTGCGCCTTTCATGGCTTCCGTTGTTCCTGCGATCGCCTCTGAAGGAACCAAACTGAATCCAGCCAATCCGGCCAGTGGAAGGAGGAGCGCAAGGCTTTGGCGCAATCGGGCCATGACAGTAAGGATGGAGCAATCAGCGTCAAATTATCGATTGGAATCGCTCTGTCTAGGTCTGGGTTAGGAATCACCAAGCCCAAGGGGCGTGAGCAGCTTCACCACAATGGGAATCACAAGAAGAACTGTGATCAGTCGAACGGCATGCAGCGCAGCAACGGCTGCTCCAACGCCGTAGTCAGCACCAACAAGACTCATGCCGCTAATGCCTCCTGGCGCCGCACCCAGGAGGGTGACAAGTGGGTCTACACCCAGCAACCTGCTGCTCCAAAGACCCACGACAATTCCTGTCAGCACCAGGGTGAGCGTGATTAAAACCGCTGGTTTCCACAACATCTGCAATTGTTCGAGTGAGGCTTTGGTGAGACCTGTCCCGATCACCGTCCCGATGGCGATTTCCAATCCTGTTCGTGTGCCTGTGGGCCATTGGGCGACCTCAAGACGCCCACTCATACTCACAAAGGCTGCTCCTATTAAGGCCCCTGCAAGGGGCGCAGCCGGTATGCCAGTGCGTGTTGCAAGCAAACCCATACCCGTTCCAGCAAGCAGATAGATGAGCACCGTTGTGAGTGGGGGCATGAACTCCACGCTGCATATCGGTCCTCAGTCTGGATCGTGAGGTTGTGATGTGCTGTTATCGGGGCATGTCAGTTTTTTAAAGAGATGACCCAGTCGGTTTCCTTTCGCATCACACGCACAGCGGAAGATGTTGCTCAGACTCTTACTGCGCTATCTCAACGTCTGATCAAACTTGAAAATCGTCTTGAGAGTTTGGAACTTCAGCTGGTTCGTCAGGCTTCTGAACCCAGCGCCATGCCAACGGATGAAATCGAACGTCTCGACGAAGTGGATCGCTTACTCATCGACTGCAGAGATTTGTTGCTTCGTTCTGAGCCTCAAGTAGTGGGTCTATCCAATCCTGAAATGTCTTCGGAGCAAGATTTGGCAGCCTAACCGCTCATACGAGTGGCACAATGAAAAGAAAGCCACCTCCATGGCTCGTCCTTCCAACGATCCCTTAGCGACTTGCGAGACAATCAAGCAAGATGTGATTCGCTCTTCTCCTGGCACCAGGTTGTCTGCCACCCATCAAAGTTTTTTTGAAGGTGGTCATCAACTTGAAAAACTGGAATTTGCTCTTGCTGTGGCAATGACTCAAGGTGATGTCAATCGATGCGAGTTGCTTCGGGGGCAGATTGCCGAGCTAGGGGGCAACGTTGAAGAACCTGGAACTTGAACTTAGATGGATTTGCGATTCATTCGTTAGACTTTAGGCGCTAAATTCCATTGAGTATTGAATTCGGTCCTTAATAGAAATTCAAATATGATGCATTCGGCTCCCAATCAAAAGCAGGAGCATCTTGCAAAAGCCGATGTTTTGTTTCAGCGCGCTCAAACTGCTGCTGAAGCTGGAGATTATGTAGCCTCAGGTTCTTTGATCTTGAAAGGTCTTGAGCAAGAACGTCGCGCAGGAACCGTCGGTCCGCAGGTGATGCAGTTGATTAAACCAAGGGCTTGATCAAGCGGGTGACCGGATTCGAACCGGCGACGACCAGCTTGGGAAGCTGACATTCTACCGCTGAATTACACCCGCATTCACGTGATTCTATCTCATCGCGAATGTTTAGTTGAGCATTAATTGTTTTATTTTTTGCTTAATATCGACGATGCAGCCCTAACCCCTGCGCCCGTGTTCTCGTGAATTCCGAGAGCATTCAAGACAGCTTCAATGGCGGCTACTGCAGTGAGGACGTCTCGATCGCAGACGAAGCCGAGATGGCCGATGCGAAAGACTTTCCCTTTGAGATGGTCTTGGCCTCCAGCCAAAAGAATGTCAAACCGATCTTTAACTGTTTTGCGCAGCAGTTCCGCATCAATTCCTTCTGGCGCGACTGCAGTAATGGCTGGACTTCCATAGCTCTCGGCAGCAAAGAGTGTCAGTCCGATGGCTTTCATGGCAGCTTGTGTTGCATCGCGGTGGCGAGTATGGCGGGCAAAGATTGCTTCCATCCCCTCCTCCTGCATCATCTCCAGTGCCGCATCAAGAGCGAAGTACAGATTCACCGCCGGGGTGAAGGGATTGCTGTTTTTGGCTGAGGTTTTCCGATAGGGACCTAAATCCAAATAAAATTTTGGAAGGTCTGAACGTTCATAAGCCTTCCAGGATCGTTCACTCATGGCCACAAAGCTGAGGCCGGGAGGCATCATGTACCCCTTTTGGGATCCGGATGCGACCACATCCAGGTTCCAGTCATCCATGGGAACGTTGGTCGCTCCCAGGCTGGTCACACAGTCAGCGATGGTGAGTGCTGTGCCATGAGCTTGAACGTGTCGGCTGATCGTTTCAAGGTCATTGATCACCCCTGTGGATGTTTCTGAATGGGTCAGAATCACCGCACGGATTTCTTTCTCAATGTCGGCTTCCAGAGCACTCCGGAAGTCATCTGGGTTGAGTGGATGACCCCATTCTGCCTTGATGACGTCAACAACCAGCCCGTAAGCACGGGCCACCTTCACCCAGCGCTCACCAAATTTGCCATTGTCGCCGCAGATCACCCGATCTCCACGACTCAATGTGTTGATGATGCCAGCTTCCATGGCAGCTGTGCCGCTGCCGGTGATCACCAGGACGTCATCCTTGGTTTGATGCAGCCAGCGCAGTCGAGCGGTGGTGCGCTCCACCACCGCCTGAAACTCAGCGCTGCGATGTCCGATCGGATGGCCTCCCATCGCTTTCAGCACTGTTTCTGGCACCGGAGTGGGTCCGGGGATCATCAGGGTGAGCTTGTCCTGCACGACCGGAAGAGCGCCAATCGTTCAGTTTAAAAAACGATCCGCATGCAGATAGCTATCACTCAAAACCTGACAGATTCGCCTCACGGGCTGACTCTCCCGGTCTGGGTTGCCGCTGCAGCTCGAGCGGCAACGCAAGTCCTGTGTGGACAGAGCGCTGAAAATCAACAATCCCTGCAGATTCCAGGCCGAGATGAGGCCTTACTCGTTCCGATTCAGTCTGCGGCACCTTTGCATGGAGGTGAGCTGGCGCTGGCGATCAGCCGTTGCGATCCAGGCCCAGGGCTTGACCTCACTCGAGATTTGGAGATTTGGGTTCAGGCGCGTTGGAGCCATACGGAAGCGGGGTGGTTGCAGATCATCCCAGGTGAGGGGATTGGTAGGCAGGGACGTGATGGTGACCTTTGTGCATCGGAATTTGCACGCTGTTTGCTTGAGGAGAATCTGCGACCCATGGTTCCATCCGGTCGATGCTTAGAGCTGGAGATTGTGTTTCCGTTGGGCCGTGCCCTGGCCCAGCGCACAAGCAATGCGGCTTTTGGTGTGGTGGAGGGCTTGGCCTTGATCGGAACGCAAGCGGAGGTCCAGACCAGTGCCTCGCCAGATCAGCTGAGCGCCAGTCTTGATGCCCTTCAGTCAATTGCAACAGCATCGGATTTTTGCGGATCTTTGACCTTGGTGATTGGGGAGAACGGGCTGGATCTTGCCCATCAGCTTGGTCTTGCAGATCACCAGCCCCTGATTAAGGCAGGGAACTGGATAGGCCCTTTGCTCGTTGCTAGTGCGGAAGCGGGGGTCAGCAACCTGCTTCTGCTGGGGTATCACGGAAAGTTGGTCAAGTTAGCGGGTGGGATCTTTCATACCCATCACCATTTAGCTGATGGCCGTCTAGAAGTTCTCGCGGCGATTGCCTTGAAGCAGGGCCTTGGTGTTCATTTGGTCAAAGATCAGCTTGCGGCTTCCTCGATGGAAGAGGCTCTTCAGAAGCTGCAGAAGCGCGATGCGGCCCTGGCCAATCGCGTCTGGCAAGCGATTGCGCAGACGGTAGAAGTGCGAAGCGAGGCTTACCTAAAGCGCTATGGAAACTGGCCGATGAGGGTGGGAGCGGCATTATTTGATCGTCAACGCCGTCTGCGCTGGTCCGGATCCATGGGGCACTCTCTGCTCGAGCGTTCCGGACTTGCCATTCATTCAGAAGGGGAAGAGTCTGGCTTTGATCCTTCTCTACGCTGAAGGGACTGAAGGTTTGGAAGACCGTTTCATGAACGGTCCAAGTGTGGTATGTCATCAGTCCAGAGCAAAGGTCATCGCAAGCCGGCCATTGTCATTCTTGATTTCGGTTCCCAGTATTCGGAACTGATTGCACGCCGAGTGCGGGAGACGGAGGTCTTTTCGGTGGTGTTGAGCCATACCACCAGCGCGGAGGAATTACGCAAGTTGTCTCCTCGTGGAATCATCCTCAGCGGAGGTCCAAGTTCGGTGTATGCCGAAGGAGCTCCCCTTTGTGATTCAGCGATTTGGGATCTGGGTATTCCAGTGCTGGGGGTGTGTTACGGGATGCAGTTGATGGTGCAGCAACTTGGTGGTCAGGTTGTCGCGGCCACGGGTAAAGCTGAATACGGCAAGGCTCCACTTGTGGTGGATGACCCCACCGATCTCCTCACCAATGTGGAAAACAAATCCACAATGTGGATGAGCCACGGCGATTCCGTTGAAGCCTTGCCAGAAGGCTTTGTGCGTTTGGCACATACAGCCAATACTCCTGAGGCGGCGATTGCTAATCACAATCGTCATTTATATGGTGTTCAATTTCATCCTGAAGTGGTTCATTCCATTTTTGGGATGGCAATGATTCGCAATTTTGTTTATCACATTTGTGGTTGCGAACCGGATTGGACTACGGATGCATTCATTGATGAAGCTGTCGCTCATGTGCGCGAGCAAGTTGGTAGTAAGAGAGTGCTTTTGGCTCTCTCAGGAGGGGTTGATTCTTCAACCCTTGCCTTTCTTTTGAAAAAGGCGATTGGAGATCAGCTCACCTGCATGTTCATCGATCAGGGCTTCATGCGTAAGGGGGAGCCTGAATTCTTGATGGAGTTCTTTGATCAGAAATTTAATATTCATGTTGAATACATCAGTGCGCGTGAACGGTTTCTCAAGAAACTTGATGGCATTACCGATCCAGAAGACAAACGCAAAATTATCGGGACGGAATTCATTCGTGTATTTGAAGAGGAAAGTCGCCGTCTTGGACCCTTTGATTACCTAGCCCAGGGCACGCTCTATCCGGATGTGATCGAGAGCGCAGGTACCAACGTGGATCCCAAATCCGGTGAACGGGTGGCAGTGAAGATCAAGAGCCATCACAACGTGGGTGGTCTACCTAAGGATCTGCAGTTCAAGTTGGTGGAGCCCCTGCGCAGACTCTTTAAAGATGAAGTGCGTAAGGTGGGCCGATCGCTTGGTTTGCCTGAGGAGATCGTGCGTCGTCATCCTTTTCCAGGTCCAGGTCTGGCGATTCGCATCCTGGGCGAAGTCACGGAAGAAAAACTCGATTGTTTGCGCGATGCCGATCTGATCGTCCGCGAGGAGGTGAGTGCTGCTGGGCTTTATCACGACATTTGGCAGGCGTTTGCTGTTCTTCTCCCCGTGCGCTCGGTGGGTGTCATGGGTGACAAGCGCACCTACGCCTGGCCAATCGTGCTGCGCTGCGTTTCCAGTGAAGACGGTATGACCGCGGATTGGTCCAGGCTTCCCTATGACCTGATGGAAACCATTTCCAATCGGATCGTGAATGAGGTGAAAGGAGTCAATCGCGTGGTGATGGACATCACCAGTAAGCCTCCTGGAACAATTGAGTGGGAATAGTTCAGGGGGTCAAATCCCATCTGATACTAAAAAATTAGGTTCCACCTTGCACCTTGTCACCTTCTCTATCGAGAAGTCGTTGACCAGAGGTTTTCTCTACACGTGGGAATCAAGAACAATCGAGGCAACAATCAACGGACCTATGCCCTCTTTGAGGAACTCAGGCACTTGAGGGTGTTTCCTCAAGCAGAGGTCCCTTACATCTACAGGCGTCTTGATCGTCAGCAGGATTTGCTCGTGGAAGAGCGGGCGTATCAAGTTCGTGTTCCTGTGCCAATGGAGAAAGGCGTCAGGAAATCCCTGAGGACTTCAGACAGGACCACTGCCATTGAGCGAGCAGAGGACTTAGTGCTTGAACTCAAGAGTGCCCTGAGAGCGGGAGGTAATGCCTCCAGGGTTACTGCTGAGGATTTAGTCAGTCGCTTCCTCAAGACCAAGCGTGCTCGTGCTCTTTTTCAATCAATTTCAATCAATCGCCCACAAAGACCGAAGGACTCATCTGCGTCCACTCTCGATTTAGTCCTTTGACAAGAAGTCTACGTAATTTTGTGACTGAATTGGTCTTTCATGCACCTCTTCTCACTCTTTTCGTAGGACATAACAGACTGAGTTGTATCGTGAAGGGTGTTCATTAAGAGAAATTCAGCACATTTCTGGTAGCAAATCCCCTCAGTCTTCCAGGAGTATCTGGAAATTGAAAAAGAAGAGATTGTTGAAAAGTTCCATCAAAAATGGCGCTAGAACTAGCTTAATCTTTAATTGCTGACACTAAGGGAAGTCTGTTGAGGGCTTAAATTGTCTGAGCAGATGTGGCGATGGGTTTTATATCATTCAAATCTCACAGGCAATTGCTTTGTTTAAAGGGAATAAGCTTGGGTTTAATATAAAACGAAATCGTGTCTTGTTGATGTGATAGCAAATCAGTTGCTTATTGCGCCAGATGCTTGTATGTATGAACCAATCTTTTTGCTGCCACTAGGATTTGTGTGGATGAAGTCGTATACGTCTTCTGGGCCAAGAATATTTTTAAGATACATGGGTAAGACAACTACTTTCTCTGTTGAGGGAAGTGTTTTTAGCGCTTCATCTTGAGTGGCATATATAGTAGCGAGTTTGTTGCATATGGTACCAGTAGAATCTCTGTTGGGATGAATATCTGTCCCGTAATATTTGGATTTGAATATGCATCCAGGCGCTTGCTGCTGAACAAGTATAATTTTTGCCCTCGGAAAATTATTCCTTGTCTGCGTAATTAATTCAAAGAAAATTTGCTTGTAATTGGAATAATTAATTGAGAAATCTCCTGAGAATTTCTTTCCGTCGTTAGGGCTTAAAAAGTTGGAACTTGTCCTTCCATGCATTGCAAGTGATACTTTCTTTCTCTCTTCATTCGTTTTGAACATTCTTGAAGTTGATTTATATATATTTAAGAGTCGTGGGTAGAAAAAGGAATATGTAGACAGGAATCCTTTGATGAAACTTGAAATATTCTGAGGTTTGTCATAAGCATTTAAGTCGTCCTCTAGAAGTCTTGGATCGTTGACCCCGAGATAAAAAATAATCATGCTGACCATTTCCTGGTTCAGAGATGTTGAGTGCCAAGAATTAATTGAGGCAAGGTGTCCATATGTCGACTGACCATCCACTCCTCCGTTGATGAAATCATAAGAGGGAAATTCTTTGTCCAAATAATCTTGCCAAGTCTCACCATCAGTGATGTAGCGCTGGTCAGTAGTAGAACCTCCTATCGTTAAAATTATTTTTTTTCTTGAATTCTTATCTTTGCCCCTGTATCCATCTTTGTCACGAGTATATGAAATTTTAACTGGATTACTGGATCCATATAGGTTGCGGGCATCGTAATGAATGGTTTTATCTTTGATTAAACCTGGAATGGTTGCCGGTGGGTTTCTACGAGTCACTAGGTTTTTCCAGTCGCCAATAAACAATTCAATTAGTGCCAATAATAACGCAAAGAAAAGAATGTTCAGCGAAAGGACTTTAGTGTGTGCTGATTTCATTTGCTTAAAAAATCGAATAAATGAATGGCGCTACAACTGATCCCTGGGTAAACACTATGAGCGCTCCCATAAGGAGAATTGTGATGATCAAGGGTGCCAACCAGTACTTTTTGCGAACTTTCAGAAAGTCCCAGATCTCTTTGATGAGATCAAGAAATGCTTCCATGGTTCAAAAGGTGCGGGTGAGGTCAGTGCGATGGTCTTGGCAGTTTTCTCTGTAAGTTTTCTCACCTTTTCGCCGTCTTCTTAATGGGTCATATCCAGTAAGGCGCATGACATAAGCGATGGGTTGAAGAACAACAATGAACACAAGACCCAGGATGACGTGACTGTTAACCCATCCAAGAGCGTGTCCTAGTGACATCCAAACCTTATAAGGGTAGTGAAGTAGGCGGGGTTCTGTAAGGCCAAGGATCAATCCTGGAATCCCTACCCATACAGTCCATGCTCTGAATTCATGTCCGAAGAGTGAAGGGAGTAACCAACCGATAAGGATGGGGAATCCAAATCCGATAAGCAGTCCGAACTCGCGAAGTTGTTTTCGGGAAATTGTTTCTTTCATGATCAATCGAGTTCAAACTCCTCCATCCAGGTCTCATCTTTTTCAACTTTTGGTTGTTCGCTTTTGAAAAGGATCTGGTTTTGGAGAACCAGGACATCCATTTCTGTCCTCATGAAGCATCTATAAGCATCTCGAGGTGTACAGACAATAGGTTCACCTCTCACATTGAAGGAAGTATTGACGATGGTAGGACAACCAGTCTTTCGCTTGAAGGCACTGATTAAATTGTAATAACGGGGATTCGTTGTCTTGCTAACTGTTTGAACCCTTGCTGAATAGTCCACATGAGTGATTGCAGGCAGTGAAGATCGCGGGATATTCAGTTTTTCGATACCAAAGAGTTTGTCTTCTTCCTCTGTCATTTGCTTGCAGAGTTCTTTTTTGACTGGAGCAACCAGAAGCATGTAGGGACTCTTGGCATTCATTTCAAACTGATTGCTGACATCTTCTTCCAGAACCGATGGAGCAAAGGGACGGAAACTCTCTCGGTACTTGATTTTGAGGTTCATCACGCTCTGCATCTTCTGATTACGCGGGTCCCCAATGATGGAGCGACCACCTAGTGCTCTTGGTCCAAACTCCATAGGACCGTTGAACCAACCAATCACATGACCTTTCTCAAGTTCTTCTGCTAGACGCTCAAATAACTCTGGATCAATATGAGTGTGGAATGGCGCATTAATCTGTTTAAGATAGTTACTGATGTCATCGTTGCTGAACTCAGGACCCAAGTAGGTTCCTTTCATTGAGTCGTTCATGTTGACGACTCTTTCCTGTTCTTGATGTTGATGCCATCCCACCAAGGCGGCACCCAGTGCTGAACCCGCATCACCGCTGGCAGGTTGAATCCAGATGTCGTCAAAGATTTTCTCTTGAAGCAATTTCCCATTTGCAACGCAATTCAGAGCGACGCCACCAGCAAGACAGAGATTCTTGATTCCTGTCTCTTTCCTAAGTGATCTTGCCAGTTTGAGGATGATCTCTTCTGTGACGACCTGGATCGATGCCGCCAGGTCCATGTGGAACTGGGTGAGTTCTGTTTCTCCCTTGCGTGGTGGTCTACCAAAAAGTTTGTGGAACTTCCGTCCTGTCATGCGGAATCCACGATGGTATTTGAAGTAACTAATGTCGAGGTGGAAGGTCCCGTCCTCTTTGATATCAATCAGGTTGTCCTTGATCTGATCGACATAGTTGGGTTCTCCGTAGGGAGCAAGACCCATGAGTTTATATTCACCAGAATTCACCTTGAACCCGCAGTAGTAGGTGAATGCTGAGTAAAGAAGACCCAGGGAGTGAGGAAAACTGATTTCCCAAAGGGGTTCGATGTTCTTACCCTTACCAATCCAGGCAGAGGTGGTTGCCCACTCACCAACGCCATCCATACAGAGGACGACTGATTCTTCCAATGGACTTGGATAAAAGGCAGCAGCAGCGTGTGAAAGATGATGTTCTGAAAAAAGCAGGTTTGGAATATGGGTTGAATTAGTGCCGAATGATTCTTGAACTTCTTTGAGGTTCTTCTTGAGTTCATTCTTTAAAAAGAGTTTTTCCTTTAACCAGACTTGCATCGCCGCTACAAAGGATCTGCTTCCTCTTGGTGCTGCACCCAGATAAGTCTCTAGAAGACGTTCAAAGGTCAATAGAGGTTTTTCGTAGTAAACGACCTCCTTGAGGTCTGAAAGATTGATGTCCTGTGATTTCAGGCAATATGAAACGGCATTCTTTGGAAATCGTGAATCGTGCTTTTTTCTGGAGAATCGTTCTTCTTGTGCTGCTGCAATGATTTCGCCGTTTTTTAAAAGTGCGGCAGCGCTGTCGTGGTAATAACAAGATAGTCCAAGAATATATTCATCCATTTAAAAAGGTATGAGTGAATATGCTTGAGGTGCTTGAGATTATACCTTGAAAACTGCTCCCAAACTCTTTGAGACCGCCTCAACAACCATTGTGATTCCTAGATTGGTCAAGGTTTATTCGTTGCACGCATAGTCTCAAGTCTTGCTAGGAGTTCTTCAAATCATGGTCGAAATCCTCTTCTTGAGTTCATTGTTCTTGAATAATTTTCAATTTTACTCGTTGGATGCGTTGCTCTAGTCGATGACATCTTTGCTATCAGGGCCTGGATACCAACCCTTGTTTTTCTTCTTCAGACCGAAGATGAGCATTCCCAGAGAGATGCCATGACCACAACGCTTCAGGAACATCTCTCCTTCTTCTGCCAACTCCTCTTGAGTCAACGCGTTGGAGACAGCAGTGATTATGTCTAACTCCGACTAAGTACGCTACAGACTTTTAGTTCAGCGTTGGACCTCTCGTTTAGTCAATTATGAGGGACATGACTTCTAGAAAGGGTATTAAAATTGCCGCAGTAGAACTGGTTGAGAGATTTGTGAGTGATTCTGGTTCCCTTTGAGTCGTGGACGTATGGATCTCGCATCCAGTCGCTCCTTTGAGTTGTCCTCGTCAAGACGCGAGTGCATCAATCAGTCGCTCTCTTTACATCGTAGTGGAAGTAGTGCTCTTTCACATACTGGATGCTTGTATCGTAGTTGTTGCCAACTGTCGCGATCGGAACACCGCTCTCTTCAGATCCCAAGAGTTTTGACCATCCGTGAGACCAAAGATGGATGAAATTGGTACCACGTTCTCTTTTCATCCCAGAAGTGTTTAGTACGTTGCAGATTCCACCCAATGACATTTCTTGGGATCTGAGGGGAATGAGAAGGTGGGAGATCTTCTGGTAGTTCTGACGATTTTTCTCCTTCTTCGCTTTTACTAGACGATCAAGGTTCCATTGAGGGGTTCCTAACTTGACCCCTCTGTACTTTAGAGACAGGAGACCTGACTTTGATCTCTGACTAATGGAGTCTTTCTCCTGCTCAGACAGATAGGAATAGATATGGAGTTGAAATTTGGTTGAGTGTGGTAGTGAGGAGACCACCAGTTCCTAATCCTTGTCCTCCATTAGTTTTGAGACAAAACTGACTTTTCTGGATATACGGTCGAGTTTGGAAACGATCAGGATTCCCTTTATTTGCTTGACCAGTTCAATCGACTTCAGGAGTTAAGGACGTGAGTCGTCAGAACCCGAATGAACTTCTGCGAATCTCCCAACCACCTCATAGGGAGTCTCCTGGTGGTAGGTCTCTAGGTAGTGGTTGATATCCTTCTCTTGTCCCTCTCACCCCAAACCTGGTCTACCCTGTCCCGAGTCGAGACGCGGAGGTGCTTCGAATGTTTCTTCATTGGTTCTCCTCTCCTGAAATGAAACGACCGTATTAAATAGGACAAAGATACGTTTTCTCTGCGTAGAGAACCTGTAGAGGTCGTTCAGGCTCTTCAATTGTCACAGTTTTACGAGATCTCTATGCTCCGACTCGTTTTTTGCCGTCTGTCCCCACTGCAACTGGAATTCCTCAGTTTCACTTGATCTGACCTTCTTCCGGTCTCCTTTTCCTCGCTAGACCCAGGAGATCCAATCCATCGAGTGGGAATAACAGCTGAGGCTATGAGCTGAAAAGGCGTGCTTTTGTTTGCCAGCTTTGATTAGTTTTTGTGCCTTCAGTGCACCTTTGCTTGCTAATCTGTCTGTTTAAGTGGTGGATTGAACGGGGCATGAGTATTGATCAGTTACGGCTTCTTCTTCACCTAATCAAACTCCTTGATCAGCAGCCTTGAAAAAGTGAATGGAAATGAGTGCGTTTTGATGCTTCTGGTTAAGTGTTAGGAAAGAAGGTGGTGTTTGGGATAAGGCGTTAGCGATGTAATGCAAGAACTTCTGCTGTCAGATAAGTTACTTGATCATTTGGTTGTGATCTGTGTGCATAAACTGGTTCAATCTATGACCACCAAGGTATAAAATATGTAGATTTGATGATCAGTTTCTTTCCGCCGAGTCAAGCAATCCCAAGCTCCATGGCTAAGAGATAAGCCCATAAGGTTTGGAAGGTTAAAGATTAAAATCTACTTTTTCTATGCCCCAAGTCCTATCAATTCTACAAGTCTCAAATTGCATCCACTTTTGCAAAATACATAATTTTCGCCGCATATATAGGAGCTGCCCCAGATATCCATCGCGGACAAATGCGTCATAATCCTTTGGAATGAGCCTGCTCGGTCGTTGTCAGGCATTTCCATGATAAACACATTTACATAGTTCAACCATTGAGTATCTCCTTGGGTAAATATAAATTCTTCTGCCCCTTCTATGTCAATTTTGAAAACGTCAATCTGCATGCCAAGCAATCCAAATTTCTTCATCAAATCAACAACGGTGTAGGCTGATACAAATACATTATTGCTTTGCTTGAAAGAATCGCTGTTCTTTGATTTGTCAACATAAAACGATTCAAAGTTTGATCCTGATAAAAGTTTAATTGATCCAGTTTCGTGCCAAAGCGCTCCATGAACCAAGTCAACAGAGTCGTCTCCTGAAAAGTTTTCACTTAAAAGCTTGTAGTTTCTCGCAGAGGCTTCCACTGCAACAATGCGAGCTTTTGGGTTGAAGTGACGAAATCTCAAGGTCTCGTCGCCGATATTTGCTCCTATGTCAAAGATTAATTTGACATCACCTATTATTTTATACCCAGGCTTATACATATGGCTTATGACACCTTTGTCGGATCGAGGATAAAAATAAAAAAATCTTCCATGCACAAATATGTGTTTTTTGGTGTCAGTCTTGGATAGTAAATATGAGAAGATTTTTATAGTATTAGTAATTCCTGTTTGGTTGACGCACTCAAGAAAGCGGTCGCAAAGCCGTATCGCTCTGTTGATGCGATTCATTGGAGATAAATTTTATAATTAATTATTGCATGTGCTTAATTCAAAATCAAGTGTAAAAGCTGATCTTGGCAATTGATCTTCATGCCTTTAAGCCTTGTCTTGGCTTTAATTGGCAATCCCTGGTCGTATTTCTAGGTATTTTGTTTCAATTCCTTGTCAGAGTTGTTGTCGTTTTTGTGTAAAGGTGCCGAATAGTGGAACTCCCCTTCGGAGTGTCTTTAGAGAAGGTCTATTTTTCTGCGGTGGAGAGTGGGACCTCTTATTCAGGAATCTTTATCATTCACGTCAAGTCCCCCGGTTCTTCTGTTGATGCTAGAGAACAGTGGGTCTTCCGCTGAACCATTAGCAAGGCGCCTCATGCTTTTGCTGAGTATGAGGTTTTCCATGAGTTTTGATCACTGTGCCACATTCATTTAAGGCACGATTGGGTGTTGGTTGGGCCGTTTGATTCTGTTTTCCAGTAGTTCAAGAATTGGTTGAAGCATGCAGGAAGAATCTTGCTTTGCAGGAGCTGCTTGATTCATGAGAAAGGCATGGAGCAATCGTCCAGTGTCCTCTTCTCCTTTGATGGTCAATGAGCAGTCTTTTGCCATGAATCTTCTGGTTCAGTCGTTAGCAACCTTGGGGAGGCTCCAGTGGAGTCGGCAGACCCTGGGGGCGTAGACAACGACCTCTCTCAGTTATGGGTGTCGTTATTGGTCTTGATCAGTGACTTCGCTTGGCAACACGTGGTTTCACGTGAAAACTTATCTCAAGTTAAATCTTGAGAAGTGTCTCTATGACTGGGTTTCTGTTCAAACTCCGTCTGGGATCTAATCCAGTAGGAATGAGGTTGATTGAGGGGCTGGTGGATGAGCCTCAACGTCGATATCCTTAGCGCCCGGCTGCAAACCCTTGACCGCTGCTCAAGAGCAGGACATCCAGCTTCAGCGCCGCCTTCAGCAGGACAGCATTTTGCTTGCTGGGAAAACGATCTACATCAATCCATTCCTGTATTGGCGTCGTTTCGACAGCAATACAGATCGTTGGCTACGAGAACCAGGTCAGCTCTCTGAGGAGCAGATCGCGACCAATCGCGGTCGGTTTTATCCAGAGCTTGATTGGACATCTCTTAAGGACTCCGATCGGGAGATTAAGGATGGAGCTGTGGAGATGTTCCTCAAGAGCCTTGAGCTCATCGGGACGTTTCATCCTGAGCTCAGCTCCGGACACCTGCTTGAGGTGGAGCGGAAGATGGCGATCACCAAGAAGCGATCGTTCGAGCGCTGGGTTGAAAAGTCATACCGGCGTCGTGCCAAGCAGGAGACGCGGGAGCGACGTCGCTTTGTGCGTGACCGTTTTTGGCGGTCCTGGGGCGAGTGGCTTGCTTTAGAAGCCACTCACCACGCTTTGGCTCCAGCGGTGGCGTTATTGGTGCTTACGGGCGTTGGTGGTTGGTGGCTCGGGTCGTCAAATTCCAGTTGTCCAACACTTTTGCCTCCTACGGAGCAGACTGGAGTTCGCTGAATTCGGTTCTGCTCATGGCTGAGAGTCAACCGTTTGACACCTTGCGATTGACGTTGATGCAGGACGTATTACCCGTTGGGCTCGCTTTGGTTGAAAGAGTCCGTGCAGGTGGCCCAGGCAAGGTTATGGAAACGTTCACTTCGGGTGCGTCCGATCCTTTGCGCGAGTTGCGACATGAGGGTGAACCCGCGGCGAAAGATGTGCGTGAACGACTCGATCACTTGAGCCCAGGACTCGGTAATCCTGTGATGCCGGTGCAAGTTGCTGTGGAGGAGCCTTCATCGGAGGTACGAGATGTTCTTGACGAAGGCCGGTCTCCTGAGCAGGACGAACAGCAGTTGCATGAGGTCCTGGAGAGGATTACGCAGCGCCTTGAGGCCTTAGAGGCTCAGCTTGAGGAAGAGAGCTAAAGGGTATGACCCGCTCGGCTACGCCTCAGAGGGACAGTCAGCGTCAAAGCGGATCGCGTCAGCAGCCCTTGGTGTTGTTTGGATTGGTGCTGTTGTTTTGTGGCGCGATGGTGGCGCGGTTGGTATGGCTCCAGTTGTTGGAGGGGCCTCGCTATCGACAGTTGGCGGATGAAAATCGGATTCGTCTGGTACCCAGATCACCAACGCGAGGTCGTCTGCTGGATCGCAAAGGAAGGGTTTTAGCCTCCAGCAAGCTCACCTATTCGCTGTATGTGGAGCCGCGATTGGTGGATGACGCAGCGTGGCCTGAGTTGCGCGACCGCTTATCCAGTCTTTTAAATCTTGATTCCGTCACCTTGGATCAGCGCCGCCAGTCGGCTCCTGATCGCAACGGCTATCGCATCAATTTGGCAACAGAACTCACCCCCGAGCAGGTGCTGCGCTTCCGTGAGCAGTCCCTCGGCCTCAAAGGAGCCCAAGTGGATGTGGATATTCTTCGCTTGTATCCCCATGGGACACTCGCAGCCCATGCTCTGGGCTACACCCAGCCAATTACGGAGGAGGAATACAAAGCCCTTGCCGATCGCGGTTACGAGATTCGCGACCGCATCGGCCGGATCGGTGTAGAGGCTGCCTATGAGTCGCATTTGCGTGGTCAGTGGGGTGGGCAAATGCTCGAAGTGAATGCGATGGGTGAGGTGCAGAGGCATCTTGGTGATCGCCCCTCTGTGGCCGGTAAGGATCTAACGCTCACTCTTGATCTCGATCTGCAGAAGACAGCTGAGAAAGCTTTGGCTGACAAACCTGGGGGCGCAATCGTGGCCATGGACCCTCGTAATGGAGCGATCTTGGCCTTAGCGAGTAAGCCCAATTTTGACCCTAATTTTTTCTCCAAGCTGGTGACGACCCAGAAGGAGTACGACGCTCTGTTCTCCAATCCGCGCAAGCCTTTGTTGAGCCGAGCGATGAATGCTTATGACCCTGGCAGCACGTGGAAGCCTGTGACGGCGATGGCTGGGATGGCGACTGGAAAATTTCCTCCTGAGGTGAAGTTGAACACGACTGCTTGCATCACGTATGGAGGGCACTGCTTCCCGGATCACAATGGTGCCGGATTTGGACGGATTGGTTATGCCGATGCCTTGCGCTTCTCCAGCAATACATTTTTCTATCAAGTCGGAGTTGGTGCAGGTTCTTTAGCTCTCAAAAAGGCTGCTACCCAGCTTGGTTTTGGACGTAAGACGGGCATTGAGATCGGTTGGGAAGAGAACGTTGGTCTTGTGGGAGATGAAGACTGGGCTGCGGCAGGGCGGGGCTGGGCAAAACCTGGTTCCACACCCTGGATCCCAGAGGACATGGCCTCTGCTTCGATTGGGCAGTCGGTGGTGCAGATCACCCCTCTTCAATTGGCGCGGGCTTATTCCGTGTTTGCGAATGGTGGGTGGCTGGTGACTCCTCATCTGGCCGATCAAGGTTTGGATTGGACGGCTCCATCCCGGCGTACCAAGGTGCCGATCAAGCCATCAACCTTGGCCAAAATCCGTGAAGGATTGCGCAAGGTGGTGGAGGACGGCACCGGTTACGGCCTCAATGGGGAGGGGATTCCTCCTGCGGCTGGTAAGACCGGCACAGCGGAAGACAGCACGGGCGGTCCGGATCATGCCTGGTTTGCCAGTTATGCCCCGTACCCGAATGGCGAAATTGTGGTGGTTGCTTTTGCTCAGAACACGCCTGGGGGAGGTTCCGTGCATGCACTTCCGATGGCCAAGAAAGTGATTGAGGTGTGGAACCGCAATCGCAAGCAGAATTGATTTATGCCGCCGAGCTGATGTCTGAGGAGAGCACTTGGCGGTAATAGCCGCGTAGCTGTTCCGTGGCCCCAGCCCATCCCCAACGTTCGGCTTCCGAGCGGGCGGCATTGCGGAGGGCTTGCCGCTCGAGGTCATTGCCAAGCAGTTTTCCGGTGGCTTCGATCAAGCTGGCAGCACCTGCATCGTCTCCATCCGGTTCGTAGAGACACCCGTTCACACCATCGGTGATGATGTCTGGAATCCCGCCCCGATTGGCGCCCACGACTGGGCAACCTGCTGCCATCGCTTCAAGCAAAACAAGACCAAGGGTTTCGGTGCTGGAAGGGAAGAGGAACGCATCACCGCTGGCGTAGGCACCGGCTAGTTCTTCGCCGGCGAGATATCCCACGAAGGTGGTGGCGGTTCCTTCGAAATGTTTTTCAAGCTGCTGCCGGTGGGGACCGTCACCTACGAGCGCAAGCCGAGTGTCGGGCAAAGCCTCGAGGACTGGACGGATTCGCTCGATTTGCTTTTCTGCAGAGAGCCGACCTACATAAAGCAGAAGAGCATCGCGGTCGTCGTATTCACCATGCAGGCGTTTACGGAGTTCTGAGCTACGCAACTCCGGTCGGAATAGTTCTGTGTCTACGCCTCGCTGCCAGAGGGCGGTGTGCTGGATGCCCTTATCGCTGAGTTCCTTCACCATTGCGGTGGAGGTGCACAGATTCAGCACAGCTTGGTTATGAGCCGCTTTCAGGAGCTCCCAGAGCAAGGGTTCGAGCATCCCCATGCCGTAGTGCTCGAGATACTTCGGAAGATGGGTGTGGTAGCTGGCCATCAGGGGGATGGCCTTGGTCTTGGCGAGCCAGATGCCTCCTAATCCAAGGACTGCTGGATTGACAACGTGGATCAGGTCTGGATGAAATTGATCAATAGCATCGGAGACAGCCGGACGGGGTAAGGCCAGCTTGAGCTCTGGGTACAGCGGCAAGGGCATGGCGGGAACGCCAACGACTTTGGCCCCCATGTAGTGATTGGGTGCGCCTTCCGGGCAGAACACCACCACCTCATCTCCCCCATCGACCAGATGCTTCACCGTTTTCGTAAGCCGAGTGACGATGCCGTCGACTTTGGGCAGAAACGTTTCGGTAAAGAAGGCGATTTTCAAAGGTTCGTCCCGATTAGGAGGCGTTGCCAATGGCTTGAGCTTGCGTTTTGGTCCAGGCGGATGTGCAGAGGATACGATCGCGATCGCAACGATCAGCGAAGCGGGTGGCGATTTCCACCACTTCTTTCAAGAGACCGTCATCGAGGGTTGTGGGGTTGAGCCCTAGCTCAATGAAACAACGGTTGTCGACAATCAGGTCGTTTTCAACGGCTTCATTGCGGGGGTTGGGCAGATGATTCACCTTGGTTCCTGTGAGGGCTGCCACCTTCTTGGCCAGTTCGCCCACCTGATGGCTTTCGGTCATCTGATTGAAGATCTTGACTCGTTCGCCTTGCTCTGGGGGGTTGTCCAGGGCCAGCTGGACGCAGCGCACTGAATCGCGGATGTGAATGAAGGCACGGGTCTGGCCGCCAGTGCCGTGTACGGTCAGCGGGTAGCCAATCGCTGCCTGCATGAGGAAGCGGTTGAGCACGGTGCCGTAGTCACCGTCGTAATCAAAACGGTTGGTCAGCCGTGGGTCGCGATCCGTTGCTTCTGTATTCGTGCCCCAGACGATGCCCTGGTGGAGGTCGGTGATTCTGACCTTGTCGTTTTTGTTGTAGTAAAGGAAGAGCAGCTGATCCAGCGTCTTGGTCATGTGATAGACGCTGCCAGGGCTGGCTGGGTGAAGGATCTCCTCCTCGAAGCGACTGCCGTCAGGTTGGGGTACTTCCACTTTGAGATAGCCCTCGGGAATGGTGGCGCCACGGTGGGAGCCATACCCGTACACACCCATGGTGCCGAGGTGCACCACATGGATGTCTCGCCCGGATTCCACGATCGCTGCAAGCAGGTTGTGGGTGCCGTTCACATTGTTGTCAACGGTGTAGCGCTTGGTGGAGCTGCTCTTCATCGAGTAGGGAGCTGCGCGCTGCTCGGCGAAGTGGACGATCGAATCGGGTTGTTCCTCGATGATCAGATCCAGAAGACGTTGGTATTCGTGCGCAATGTCCATGTGCACGAAGCGCATGGGCCTACCGCCAGTGCTTTTCCATGCATTGAGGCGCTCGCCGATGCTCACGATCGGCGTAAGTGATTCCACCTCAAGGTCGATGTCGATCTTGCGTCGGCTGAGGTTGTCCACGATCACAACGTCGTGACCCTGGTCCGCCAAATTCACCGCACAAGGCCAACCGCAGAAGCCGTCACCACCTAAAACGAGAACTTTCACCCAAACTCCTGCTGAAGCGAGCAAGCCGCTGATTTCTGGCAAGCTACTACAGGGTTTTCAGCTCACGGCCACAGACAGAGCCATCAGAGCGACAACCAGCACTGCTCCGGCGATGACCAGGAGCCGAGAGCTGGTGCTGCGAGAGGCTTCTTCGCTGATCACTTCCATGCGAGGTTCCTTTGCGAAGGCGTTCAGACGGCCGCCATCTTCTTTAGTGACCTGCATGGATCGCACTACAACTGAACGGGACCTTATGGATTTAATCGTTGTTGCGCTCACACTCCTTTACGTCTCGAGACATGCTGTTACAAGTTGGTGTCCGTATTGAGTGCCTCTAGGCGTTGATGCGTCCGCTGATGGGGGAGCTGGGAGAAGCATCTGTGCGGGGCGGCAGCCGACCTGCCAGCAAGGCCTGACGTCCTGCCTGCACGGCAGCAGCCATCGCTTCTGCCATCAGAGGAGGTTGTCCTGCAAGGGCGATGGCGCTGTTGATGAGAACGGCATCAGCGCCCATTTCCAACGCTTGGGCGGCATCGCTTGGTACGCCGATGCCTGCATCCACCACCACCGGCACGCAGGCATTTTCAATGATCAGGCCAATATTGGCGGCATTGCGTAAGCCTTGCCCTGAGCCTATCGGTGATCCCAGCGGCATCACAGTGGCGCAGCCAACGTCTTCTAAGCGTTTGGCGAGTAACGGATCGGCATTGATGTATGGCAGCACGGTGAAGCCTTCTTGAACCAGTGTTTCTGCTGCTTCCAGCGTTCCAAACGGATCGGGCAGCAAGTGATGGCTGTCAGGGATCACTTCTAATTTGACAAAAGTGTTGTTTTCCTGACCAGCCAGTTTCGCTAGTTCCCGGCCAAGCCTGGCGACGCGCACAGCTTCTTCCGCGTTGGTGCAGCCCGCTGTGTTGGGGAGCATCCAGATTCGGGTCCAGTCAATCGCTTGCATCAGGCCTTCATGCCCCTCAGCGACAGCCTGAACCCGTCTCACGGCGACGGTGACCATATCGCAGCCTGATTTCTCCAGGCTGTTTTTCATTGTTTCCAGGCTTGGGTATTTGCCTGTTCCCGTGATCAGCCTGCTTTGAAAACTGCGCCCTCCAATCAGGAGTGCATCGTCGTGAAAGTGGGTCGAATCCATAGTGGTCAGTTGCGGTTTGGTTGGAGAACCGGATCTTTATGTGGTCAAGCAGGCCGCAACCGCTCTACCGTGCGCCCATCATCTATTCCATCCATGCCCGTTCCTCCTGTCATGGACGTACCGGTCGATATTCAAGTGCCGGTCAATATTCAGGCACCGTTTGAGGCTCCACCGCCATTTGACAGTTCACAACCGGTGCTTCCTCTGGTTCTTGACGAATCGGTTGAAAGGTTTGATCCGGTTGCACGAGCGTCTTATCTTGCCGAAACATTGCCCAAGCAATGGTGCGGAAATTACACCGCATTTGATTCGAATTCCACCGTGGATGTGGAGTTGACGCTTGCCAGCGTGAAACCCATGGGTCAGATGGTTGATTTGCGTGGTGATATGCGTATTGGTTCGATTTCAACGGCTGTGCAGGGGAACCTCAATGCTAAGTCTGATCAGCTTGATCTTCTTCCCTTGTCTCCAGTGCTTACGAATGACTTGGAGATTGGCGGAAGGTTTCTAGGAATGCAGGGTTTCTCTCTCGCTGGTTGGGAGGCCCCAAGATTAACCAATACTGGTGGCAGGCTTGACCTTTCCTCCAGCTGTACCAGCTTAGAATCCGCGCCCATCAGAGCTCTTTGGTGAAGCCTTGAGAGAGCTATTACCTTTTGAGCCGGCGCGTTCCAAACGTTTTAATCGCTTGCTTGCCGTTTTGTTGTTTGGATCAAGAGCAAGCACTTGGCGATAAAGGGAACAAGCTTCTTCCTTTTCTAAAAGACGTTCTTGAGCAAAGGCAAGGTTATTAATAGCGACTGGATAATCCTCTTTTGCTCGTAGTGCAGCTTTGTAATGGCGTACTGCAGTACTGAAGTCTTTCTCGGCAGCTAAGGCATAGCCCAAGGCATTCTGAATGAGAGCGCGTGCTTCATCTGGCTCTTCGTTGAGGCTTTTAAGGGCTTGGCGCAACGTAATAATTGCCTGAGGGTAAAGACGCTTGCGCAACTGCACTGATGCGAGTTCGTATAAAGCACTTGCGTCTTTTGAGGATGCAATTTTGTTTTGCTCCATTGTGCGCAAGCTTTGTTCATCGCGACGAACGCGAAAAAACTGACGACCCGCGACAACCGCAACGATCGCCAAAAGGCCAATCAGGCCCAGTAAATAGGTCTGCGGCAAAAGAGCGTTCATTTCAGTGCCAAGAAACGTCCGATTAAGGACTGGTCATTACCCCTGAGTGGCGTTGACGACGGAGGCAAAACTTGCGGGATCCACCACTGCCATCTGAGCCAACATTTTTCGGTTGATGCGCACATCGGCTTTTTTAAGACCACCGATCAAACGGCTGTAACTCACGCCATTGATTCGTGCTGCAGCATTGATCCTTGCAATCCATAGGCGACGGAAATCACGCTTGCGACGACGTCGGTCGCGGTAGGCATTGCAAAGCGCTTTCATCACGCGTTGGTTAGCCGTGCGGAAGAGTGTTCCGTTGCTGCCCTGGAATCCACGGGCTAAACGAAGAATTTTATTGCGACGTTTACGGGCAACATTGCCTCTCTTGACGCGAGCCATGAATCAGATGTGGAGAAATTAAACGGGAAAAAAGGTCCTGCATTGTGGACGACCTAGCAGGAATGAACGCAGAGCCTAGGCGTAGGGCATCATCAGAGTGACGCGTTCCTCATCGGTTCGGTCAACAACTGCTTTCGTCTTGAGATGACGTTTCTGCTTTGGCGATTTGTGGTCGAGAAGGTGATTGTGGAAGGCCCTGCGACGCATAAACTTGCCAGTGCCAGTTGCTTTGAACCGCTTGGCGGCTGCTTTGCGGGTCTTGAGCTTGGGCATGGGTCTGGCTGCACGTGGCATAAGCGACAACCATAGAACGTTGCCTTCCGTTCGGCCAATCGTTTCTGGCCACGTCATGCTGAATTGAGTTGCAGCGCAAGTGTCCTTGACTCCTCTCTCTGGCTGGCCGAAGCGTCAGGTTTTCGTGCCGCTGATTTTGGTCAGTGCGATCGCCTGCAGTTGTCGTGCTCAAGAGACGTCGCTTGAGCCTGGACTTCCTCCTGCTATCGCGACCCACCGATCGGTGCCTCGACCCCCCAATGTTGATGAGGCGCCTTTGTGGGTGGCATTGGCTGACCATCTTGGACGTGGCACCAAGACCCAGCGATCCGCTCCTTTGCTGACTTTGAATGCGGCTGGCCAGGAGCCCTTGCGCTTGAGGGATGGATCCGGCGCCGATGTTGCTGAGGGAAGGACGTTGCGCCTCAGTTGGCGACTGGCTCCCCTGGAGTCACCTCTGGAGATTGCCCGTCAGATTGCGGGTCCTTTTGCCAGCTTTGAATCAGCTGATCGTGTTGCGGGTCAATGGCGTGATCGTGGTGTCGCCGCTCGTGTGGCTCACCCTGGTGAGTGGGAGGTTTGGGCGCCTTTTGATGCAGAGCTTCTGGATGGGGTTTCCGTTCGGCCTTGGCTTCGCACCTTGACCACTGAGATCAAAGCCGTGCTTGAGGGTCCCACTGGTGGTCGAACCCTACAGGGTCCGCTGACGCTCGAGGCGCCGAATGGTCTGCTTTGGCAAGGAGGGGTTTTACAAGGACCATTTCGTCTTCAGCAAGATGCCTATGGCACTTGGACGTTGTTGGAACAAGTCCCCCTAGAGCGTTACTTAGAGGGTGTGGTTCCCCATGAAATTGGCGCTGGGTCTCCGACAGCGGCGCTGCAGGCGCAAGCGGTCCTTGCTCGCACCTGGGCGCTGGCTAACAGCCATCGTTTTGCCATTGATGGATATCACCTATGCAGTGATACACAGTGCCAGGTTTACAGCGATCCTCGTCAAGCGAGTGTTGCGGTACGTGAGGCCATTCGTGCCACAGCTGGAAAGGTGCTGACGTGGAATGACGAGCCCATCCAAGCTTGGTATCACGCTAGCAATGGGGGTGTGATGGCCGGAGGAGAGGAGGCCTGGGCTATGGATTCACTGCCTTACGTACAGGCCCGTGCGGATGGTTCAGAGGCATGGACGAGTGGCGTGACTTTGCCACTTCAGGACGCCTCCGCTTTGAGTTCCATCCTTTTAAGAAGCGATGGTGCCTATGGCACGAGTCATCCTCGTTTTCGTTGGACTCGGATCTACAGCTCTGCGCAGATCGCACAGGCCTTGCGTGCTGCTGGTCTGTCTACTGGAGATCCCAGTGCCATAAGGGTGCAGGAGCGTGGAGCCAGTGGAAGGGTGCTGGCTCTTGACGTCGAGATGGGTCGTGACGGTGATGCCGTCAGGTTGCGACTTGATGGCATCCGTCGGACCCTGCGCCGCCTGCCCAGCACATTGTTTGTGGTTGAGAAGCTGGGCGCTGATCGTTGGCGATTTCAGGGTGGAGGATTTGGCCATGGAGTAGGCCTGTCCCAGGCTGGTGCCATTGACCTAGCGGTTCGTGGTTGGAGCGCTGAGCAGATCCTCAGCCACTACTACCCCGGGACAACATTGACCACAGTCCAGCGTTCTGAGAGTTCTCTGTCTGACAAGGCCCCTTAAAATTTGATGCATTCGAACGTTGAGAGGGTTGTGGCCGCAGGGACAGGCGATCGCCGACGCGGCAAGACAGCCTTGTTTGTGGTGGCTTGCGGTTGTGTGGGTGCTGCTCCTCACTGGCTGGATCCCTCTAGGAGCCTGATTCCATCCATCACCCTGGCAATTGTGCTCGGTGGATATTCCCTAAGTACGGCGCTACGCGGCTCTGGTGAGAGCAGCTTCTCCAGCATCAGTACTTCTGCAAAGGATGGGGATGAAGCCTCCGGGTTGGACCCTGCTCTCGTTGACAGCTTCACCGCTTGGCCGAACGTGGATGTGGTAGTTGCCGCAAGGGATGAGGAAGCCGTGGTGACGCGTCTTATGGAACGTCTCGGGGCGCTGCGCTACCCAGCTGATCGACTCACGACCTGGATCGTGGATGACGGCAGCCAAGACAAAACACCAGATCTACTGAATGAACTGAAGCCTCGATACCCCAACTTGAATGTGATTCGCCGTCAACGCAATGAAGGAGGTGGCAAGTCTGGTGCTTTGAATGCTGCGTTGGCTCAAAGCAGTGGGGAATGGATTCTTGTGCTTGATGCCGATGGTCAAATCAGTGACGATCAGCTGGAACGTTTGATCCCGATCGCCGTACTGGGCGATTGGTCAGCGTTGCAGATGCGCAAGGCGGTCACAAACGCGGACACTAATCTCCTCACGCGGGCGCAGGCCATGGAGATGGCTTTTGATGCGCTGATTCAGCAGGGCAGGCTTTTGGGTGGAGGCGTCGCTGAACTGCGTGGCAATGGTCAGTTGCTGCGCCGGGATGTGTTGGAAGCCTGCGGCGGCTTCAATGAGGACACCGTCACCGACGATCTCGACCTGAGTTTTCGTTTTCTGCTTCAGGGTGCTAGCACGGTCGTTCTTTGGAATCCACCGGTGAGAGAAGAAGCGGTGGAAACGGTTTCGGCGCTTTGGAAGCAGAGACAGCGTTGGGCGGAAGGAGGGTTGCAGCGCTTTTTTGATTACTGGCCAGGGCTGTTGTCAGATCGGCTGACGCCCAGTCAACGCCGCGACCTGGTTTGTTTTTTCTTGCTTCAGTACGCCTTGCCCGTGCTCTCCTTGGCTGACTTGATCACCAGTGCATTCATGAGAACAACTCCCGCGTATTGGCCATTGTCGATCGCGGCATTCAGTGTCTCCGGCCTGGCCTATTGGAGAGGGTGCAGGCGCTTCAGTGAGGGTCCTGACCTGCCCAAACCCAATCCCTTGTCATTGCTTTTGGGTATTGCCTACCTCGGTCATTGGTTCTTGGTGATTCCATGGGTCACCCTGCGAATGGCGCTACTGCCGAAGAGTTTGGTCTGGGCAAAAACGAGTCATCGTGGCAGTGAGGAGACGGTGGAAGTCTGAAGCACCACTGTTTAAATCTCCAAAACCCTTTCCGGTGCAACTAGTTGTCCAGCTCCACATCCAACACCTGACCGTTAAAAAAATCGGCAAATCGCTTCACCTTCTCATCCATGATTGAGGGTTCGCTTTCGTCTGCAGATGCAAGCGGGGTAGAAACCTTTGCCTGCTCTGCGGCCGCTTCTTTGGTGTCTGTTGAGACAACGGGTTGCTGAAGCGCAATGGGTCTTGGAGTTGCAGCTGGCGGTGAGGGTGCAGCAGGGATTGCTGTTGGAGATGGAGATGCTGTTGGTTTTGTTTCAGAAGGCTTTGGATTGGCAATGGGCTTGGTTGGTGTGGAAGGTGGGGTTGAGGCCATAGGTGCCACACCGCCATGGTTTTCCAGGACGAGTTGTCGATTCCCACCGACAGCACGCTTGATGGCTTGCTCCAGCAAGCTCGCCCTGCTTTGCACCATCCCCATCCAATTCCCGGCGACTTGCACTACTGCTCGATGGGGATCAAGCCGGACCAGTTGGGCCTGCTGTGACAGAAGCATTCGGGTGGATGGGAGCTCGAGACTGGCCAGAATCTGTTGCCATAGTTCAGGCAGATTGTTGGTCTCAGGTGCTGTGGCTGGTTCTGGGGTTGATGCCGCGGAAAGCTCTGCCTTGACGACGGGTTGTGGATCCGTGTTGGGAAGGCTGATCGATGCTGCCACTGCCTCAACTGTGGATGCCCCCGCTGAGCGGGAGGGGGCAGCTGCAGGGACTGAGGGCGCACTGGTGCTTGATGCAGTGACTTGTTGAGTGCTGACTGGCGACACAACTTTGGTCTGGGCTTCGGCGAGTAGACCCAGCAGCAGCACTTCCAGCCACAGCCTTGGCTGGACGCTTTGACGTAGTTGTTGCTCGGTGCCTTTGAGTTGTGCCTGCCAGTGCAGCAGTCGCTGACGACCAAGGCGTTTTGCTAGGGGAGGCAATTGATCCCGAAATTGTGGTGAGACCCCGGTGAGTTCCGGACGATCTGGTGCGGCGGTCATTAACACCAGATCGCGAAGAATGCCTGCAAGGCCCTGAAGCACAGCGCCTGGGTCTCGACCACGATCCAAGAGGCGTCTGCTCGCTTCCAGAAGGGTGAGGGGTTCTCCCTCTGCAAGCGATTCAGCCAGGTTGATCAACTCCTGTTCCGGAACAGCTCCCAATAGGTCCCAGACGGAATCAGCTTCGATTGGACCTGGAAGAAGGCTGAGCTGATCCAGAAGGCTTTCGGCATCGCGCAGTCCGCCTTGGGCGCGCTGGGCGATCACATGCAACGCTTCTTCTTCGATGGGAATGGATTCCTGTTCGGCAATCCAGGCCAAGTGCTTGTTCAGGGCTTCGAGAGGAATTCGCCTGAAATCAAACCGCTGGCAGCGGCTGAGGATCGTGGGTAGCACCCGTTGTGGGTCGGTCGTGGCCAAGACGAACACCACTTGTGGTGGTGGTTCTTCCAGCGTTTTGAGCAGTGCATTAAATGCGGCTGTGGAGAGCATGTGGCACTCATCCACCACGTAAACCTTCCAGCGCCCTTGGACGGGTGCAAATCGAGAGCGTTCGATCAGATCACGAATGTTGTCAACACCGGTGTTGGAGGCGGCATCGATCTCGATGACATCGAGCGCGGTGCCTCGAGCAATCGTGGTGCAGAGCTCACAGGTACCGCAGGGTTGAGGTGTGGGGCCGTCATGGCTGAGACAATTGAGTGAGCGGGCCAGGATCCTGGCACTGGAGGTTTTTCCCGTGCCGCGTGGACCACTGAAGAGATAAGCGGGGGCAATCCTTCCAGATGAAAGCGCATGGCCGAGTGTGGTGGCAATCGCTTCCTGGCCCACCAGCTGGTCAAACCGTTGAGGACGGTATTTGTGATGCAGCGGCTGATAGGCCTGACTCATGCACGACCCGCGATACCGTGAGGCTACTCAGCTGCATCGCTGGTGGAACCCTCATGGCGGTCGTTGAGTAAATTGCTGATGCGTTGTTCGAGCTCTTCAACGGCAGCCAGCTCATCAGCCAGGCTTTGGCCAGCTTGAATTAGCTTCAAGCTCTTTCCGCTGTAGCGATTGGTTGCGCCATTGTTGGGCCCCCCACGAATCCAGCCTTCAGCTTGTTCAAGAGTTCCTTCCAATTGTTCGAGCAAGGTCTGACGAAGCTCCTTCAGCTGGATTAGGCCGCGACGAGCGCGGGCCCGTGATTGTTCATTGACTAAACCTCGCTTCAGCAGCAGCCGGAGTCCTGTGAGAAGAGCAGCAGGCATGAGCTGGCCCAAGGCCAAAGCGCCGAGGCTGGTGGTATGCAGTAAGTTCTCAACTTGTCCACTTTGATGACGGCCAGTTTTGCACCAGCTGGCAAAGTGTTCGCAGTTGTTGAACAGCAGGTTGTAGCGCTGTTCGCCGATGCGGCTCATGGCTCGTCGAAGGGTGACGCCTACGGGTGATGGATGGTCATGCTCAACGACACTGATCTCAAGCCCGCGTTTGAAGTCTGCCAACGGACTACGCAAAATTTCTCGCCCTTCGAGGTAGTGGGCAATGGTTCCATCGCCTAGATCGATGCCGTGATGCAAGAAAAGACCGTGCTGGCGAGGAACAGAAAGGTGGTCAGCGGCGGACATTCACGTTGAAGCTCAGGCTGATTCTTTGTGCTGGTTGTTGCCGGGCAGGGGAAGAACTTTGCCACCTGTGTTCTCTTCGACCATCGCTTTGGTAATGGTGAAGTTGGTAATGGTTTGATCGGAAGGCAGCTCGTACATCACATCGAGCATCAACTCCTCAACGATGCCGCGCAAGGCGCGCGCGCCGGTTTTACGTCGGTGGGCTTCTTTGGCAATCGCTTCAACAGCTTGGGCTTCGAAGTCCAACTGCACGTTGTCCATGCTCAGCAGGGTCCTGAATTGCTTCACTAGCGCATCACGCGGTTCGGTCAGGATTGATTCGAGAGCACGTTCATCTAAAGGTTCGAGCACAGCGCTGACGGGCATGCGTCCGATGAACTCCGGGATCAGTCCATACTTCACTAGATCATCCGGTTCGAGGTGACGGAGCACTTGCGCCGCTTGAATATCACGGGTGGCGCGGTTGCGGCCCCGTCCATCGTTGGGCACAAAGCCGATGGCATTGCGCCCCATACGCTTTTGCACCACGTCATCAAGCCCAACAAAGGCTCCACCGCAAATGAAGAGGATTTGACTTGTGTCGATCTGGATGCAGTCCTGATAGGGGTGCTTGCGGCCGCCTTGGGGCGGCACGTTGGCCACAGTGCCTTCGAGCATTTTCAGGAGGGCCTGTTGCACGCCTTCGCCTGATACGTCACGGGTGATCGAAGGGTTTTCGCTTTTCCGAGCGATCTTGTCGATTTCATCGATATAAATAATTCCCCGCTGGGCTTGGTCAACATCCATATCTGCTTTCTGCAGGAGCCGTAGAAGAATATTTTCAACGTCTTCACCGACGTAGCCAGCCTCTGTGAGGGTTGTGGCATCGGCAACGGCGAAGGGCACATCGAGCATTTCTGCCAGGGTTTGGGCCAGCAGGGTCTTGCCACATCCCGTAGGACCAATCAGCAGGATATTGCTCTTGTGCAGGCGGGTGGCCGTTTGTGCCGTTTCTCCTTCTCCATCACCTTGCCAAGCCAGACGTTTGTAATGGTTGTAAACGGCAACAGACATCACCTTTTTGGCCGCTTCCTGGCCCACCACCTGTTCGTCGAGGAAACTCTTGATGTGCTGAGGCTTTGGAATCGTGGCCAGCGTTGGAGCAGGTTTACTGGGTTTGCTAGTTCCTCCTGCAGCAGCTTTTTTGGAGGGTTCAGTCCCGTGACGGGGGTTCCCCTGAGCATCGATCAGTTCTTCATCAAGGATCTCGTTGCAGAGATCAATGCACTCATCACAGATATAGACCCCAGGACCGGCGATCAGTTTTCGAACTTGCTCCTGGGACTTTCCGCAGAAGGAGCACTTCAGATGGGCGTCGAATTTGGCCATCGGGCTCTGGTCACGTCAAACGGAAAGACAGAACCGGTCGGAGTGGGATCGGACTGAGTACGTAGGATCGTTGAGAAAGTGGGCTCTGTCAGCCCCCCGTAATGATTCCTTCGCTCCCAAGGTTGTCCACCACGCGATCGATCAAACCGTATTCAACCGCTTCTGCGGGAGAAAGAAAGTAGTCCCTCTCTGTATCTTCAGTGATTTTGGCGAGTGGTTGGCCCGTATGTTCTGCCATTAGGCCGTTAAGGGTTTCTTTAAGAAATAAGATTTCCTGAGCCATGATTTCAATGTCGACGGCCTGTCCTTGAGCACCGCCAAGGGGCTGATGAATCATGATCCTCGCGTTAGGAAGGGCTAATCGTTTGCCTTTGCATCCTCCGCTGAGCAAAAACGCTCCCATGGAAGCAGCTAGGCCGTAGCAGATCGTGACAACGTCTGGTGCTACTTGCTGCATGGTGTCGTAGATCGCCAAACCAGCTGTAATCGATCCACCTGGTGAGTTGATGTAGACCTGAATGTCTTTTTCGGGATCTTCTGCTTCCAAAAAAAGCAGTTGTGCTACCAGGGCATCAGCCATTTGGTCATTGACGTCTGTCCCGAGAAAAATGATTCTCTCCCTGAGGAGACGGGAGTAAATGTCAAAGGAGCGTTCACCTCGCCCGGATTGCTCCACAACAGTGGGAACTCCAGGAGAAGCGGATGGGGTGTGAACTGAAACAGGAAGAGTTCCCTGCCAGCGATTCTGTATCGGATGTTGGCTGCAGGCGTTGATCACGCGGCGGCGGGCGGGGGAAATGATGGAATCAATCTATGGCCGAAGATCAGGCATCGGTGGAACTTGGCTTCTGCTGTTCAGGAGCTTTTTCGCTCACGGTGCAGTTTTCTTCGAGCCAACCCAGCAGTTTCTCTTGCAGAAGATCCTCAATGACAGCTTGACGAAGGCGCTTGGGATCGATGTCACGCTCTCCTGAGAGTTGGCCTTTGACCTCCTTCACTTTCGCGTCAATCTCGGGGTCCTCAAGCTTCAGGCTTTCGGCTTCCGCCAGGGCAGAGAGGGCGAGGCTGCGGCGCAAGCGCTCTTCTGCTTCAGGGCGTGAAGATTCCATCAGATTGCGGACCAGCTCTGGTGTGAAAAGGGATTTGACATCCATTCCCTGCTGTGAGAACTGAGCTGCGGTTTGTTCCACAAGGTTGCGAATCTCCTGTTGCACCAGGGTCTCGGGAAGTTCAACTTCGAGTTCCTTCACCAGTGCGGCAAGCAGGGCGTCGCGACGGTTGCTGGTGGTGCGACGCTCAGCGTCATCCTTCAAGCGCTTCTCTAGGTCGGCACGGAGTTCGGCCAGAGTCTCCTGCTCGCTGGCTTGTTTTGCGAAGTCATCATCTAGGTCAGGGAGTTCTCTCGTCTTTAGATCCTTGAGTTCGATCTCGAAGCTGGCCTTGCGTCCGCGGGCGTCTTCTTTTGGGTAATCCTCAGGAAAGTTGCAGGCAACGGTTTTGCTATCGCCAATCTGCATCCCCACCACACCCTCAATGAAGCCTGGGATCATGCGGCCATGCTCGAGGTCTACATCCATCGAATCGGAGGTGCCACCTTCGATCTCACTACCGTCATCGCTGTAGGTGCCCTTAAAGCCAACCACTGCGATATCGCCTGCCTCAGCCTTGCGGCCTTCTACCGGGACCACAGTGGCGAGTTGACGACGGGACTGTTCCAACATTTCGTCGACTTTGGCGGCATCAAAACTGACGCTCTCCGCTTCAGCTTTGAGGCCTTTCGTGGCCTTCAGTGTCGGTGTGGGAGCCACATCGGCTTCAAAAGTGACCGACAGGGGCTTTCCAGGTTCAAAGGACTCCAGCAAGGCTTCGTAGCCGCCATCGACCTCGGGTTGGCTTAGCGCTTCAATCGTTTCCTGCTTGATGGTGTCACGCCAGATGCCGTCAACGAGATTCTCGAGCGCGGTTGCGCGAATGCGCAGTCCGCCAAGTTGTTGCACCAGAACTGAGCGTGGCACTTTTCCTTTGCGGAATCCAGGCAAATTCACGCTGCGGCTGAGCTGTGAGATCGCCGCTTCGTAACTGGCCTTACTGCGTTCGGCTGGAATCTCTACTTCAACGGACAGTCGGCTGCCTGGGCGGGCTTTGGAGGTGACCTTCAGGCTGGCGGCACTCATCGGCGTCGGTTAAAAGCAGAATTAACACTTTAATTAAGTGCCTGTCCGATGCCATCCGCGTAGGCTGGATACAACGCCTAGGCAGTTCCCTTCGTCTTTACAACGGCAGGAATTGATGCAGTGGGTGGCAAGTAGCCACCACTAACTCCAGATTTTTGTTCCGGTTTCATTCGCTTGATTTCCGCCGCACTATTTCCCAATCGACCGCTCACCGTTGCTGTGCTTGGTGCCAGTGGTGCTGTAGGGCAGGAGCTCCTTCAGCTTCTGGAGGAAAGGACCTTTCCTGTGGCTGAACTGAGGCTTCTTGCTTCAGCTCGTTCGGCTGGAAGTTCCTATCAATGGAAGGGCCAGAAGCTCACCGTTCAAGAAACCAGAGAAGAGGCTTTTGAGGGTGTGGATTTGGTCCTCGCCTCTGCAGGCGGCTCCGTTTCAAAGGCTTGGCGTGAGGTGATTGTGGCTTCAGGAGCCGTAATGGTCGACAACTCCAGTGCTTTCCGTATGGAGGAGGGTGTACCTCTTGTGGTGCCAGAGGTGAATCCCACTGCGGTGCAGGAGCACCATGGCGTCATCGCTAATCCAAACTGCACCACGATTTTGCTCAGTTTGGCGTTGGCACCATTAGCGGCGCGGCGGACTCTTCGCCGCGTGGTGGTCAGTACCTATCAATCGGCTAGCGGCGCCGGTGCCCGTGCCATGGATGAGCTCTGTGATCTTTCCCGTGTGGTGCTTGATGGTGGCACCCCCATCAGCGAGGTGTTGCCGCATTCGCTTGCTTTCAATCTCTTTTTGCACAATTCCCCTCTTCAGGCCAACGGATACTGCGAAGAGGAGTTGAAGATGGTTCATGAAACCCGCAAAATCATGGGCATTCCCGATTTGCGTTTCACTGCAACTTGTGTGCGAGTTCCGGTTCTGCGCGCTCATTCAGAAGCGGTGAATGTGGAATTCCATGAGCCCTTTTCTGTAGAGGAGGCTCGTTCACTCCTTGCGGCTGCTCCTGGTCTTGAGGTACTCGAAGATATCGATCACAATCGTTTTCCAATGCCCACCGATGTGACTGGTCGAGATCCGGTGATGGTGGGGCGTATTCGCCAGGACATCAGTGAGGAGAACGCTCTCGAGTTTTGGTTATGTGGCGATCAGATCCGTAAAGGGGCCGCTCTGAATGCCATCCAAATTGCTGAACTGCTTCTTCCCTCAGGCTGATTTATATGAGTCTCGCTGCTGAACTTTCTCCGACTCCCTTTGGCCGTTTGTTAACGGCCATGGTGACTCCCTTTGATTCAAACGGACGCCTGGATCTGGCCTTGGCGGGTCGGCTGGCTCGACATCTTGTGGATGAAGGCTCCGATGGCATTGTCGTCTGCGGCACTACAGGCGAATCGCCTACGCTGACCTGGCAGGAACAAGTCAAGATGTTGGAGGCGGTCCGTCAAGCGGTGGGCCCTGACGTGAATGTATTGGCAGGCACCGGAAGCAACAGCACGAGTGAAGCGGTAAAGGCCACGCGAGAAGCGGAGGCTGCTGGCGCTGATGGAGCACTTGTCGTTGTTCCCTATTACAACAAGCCCCCGCAAGAAGGCTTGGAAGCTCATTTTCGAGCCATCGCCACGTCGGCCCCTGAACTGCCGCTGATGCTTTACAACGTGCCTGGTCGAACTGGATCGAACATGGCTGCAAGCACGGCTGCTCAACTGATGGATTGCGCCAATGTGGTGAGCTTCAAAGCCGCCAGTGGTTCGATCGAGGAAGTGACCAACTTGCGTCTGGCCTGTGGACCTCATCTGGCTGTCTACAGCGGCGATGATGGCTTGCTTCTTCCGATGTTGTCTGCTGGTGCTGTGGGTGTGGTGAGTGTGGCCAGTCATGTCGTTGGCAAGCGTTTGCGCCACATGATTGATGCGTTTTTCAATGGTCAGAATGCCGTTGCTCTTGGTCAGCACGAGCAGTTGACGCCGCTGTTCAAGGCTCTTTTTGCCACCTCCAACCCCATCCCTGTGAAAGCTGCTCTCGAGCTGAGTGGATGGCCTGTGGGTGCTCCTCGTCTTCCTTTACTACCTCTTAATTCAGCCATGCGCGATTCCTTAGCCGACCTGCTCACTGCCCTGCGTCAAACCTGACGTTCCGGCTGCTGATTCAGATTTTTCTTTTTTAAATCCTTCGCGACATTGATTGATGACATCCACCGTTTCCAAAACCAAGCAGGCCAGCCTTCGTGTGATTCCACTGGGTGGTTTGCATGAGATCGGCAAGAACACTTGTGTGTTCGAGTACGGCAATGATCTGATGCTGGTGGATGCCGGTTTGGCGTTTCCCAGTGATGGCATGCACGGAGTGAACGTGGTGCTGCCCGACACCAGCTTCCTGCGTGAAAACCAGAGTCGGATTAGGGGAATGATCGTGACTCACGGTCACGAAGATCACATCGGTGGGATTGCTCATCATCTCAAGCATTTCAATATCCCCGTTATCTATGGGCCCCGTTTGGCCCTGTCCATGCTCACCGGAAAGATGGATGAGGCTGGCGTGACCGACCGCACCACCCTCCAAACGGTGGGTCCCAGAGACGTGGTGAAGGTGGGACAGCACTTCTCGGTGGAGTTCATTCGCAACACCCACTCGATGGCTGACAGCTTTTCGCTGGCGATCAGCACCCCGGTGGGAACTGTGATTTTCACCGGTGACTTCAAGTTTGATCACACCCCAGTCGATGGTGAGCACTTCGACCTGGCCCGTCTTGCCCATCACGGTGATCAGGGTGTCCTTTGCCTGTTCAGTGATTCCACAAATGCTGAGGTGCCTGGCTTCTGTCCGCCTGAGCGTTCGGTGTTTCCCAACTTGGATCGCCATATCGCGGAAGCGGAAGGGCGGGTGATCATCACCACCTTCGCCAGCTCGATTCATCGCGTTTCGATGATTCTGGAGTTAGCACTTAAAAATGGCCGCAAAGTGGGGCTGCTTGGGCGCTCGATGCTGAATGTGATCGCGAAGGCCCGTGAACTTGGCTACATGCGTGCACCAGATGAATTATTCGTGCCGATCAAGCAGATCAATGATGTGCCAGATCGCGAGACACTCTTACTGATGACTGGCAGCCAGGGGGAACCCTTGGCCGCTTTGAGCCGGATCTCCCGTGGTGATCACCCTCAAGTGAAGGTCAAAACCACAGACACGATCATTTTCTCTGCGAGCCCGATTCCAGGCAACACCATTTCGGTGGTGAACACGATCGACAAGTTAATGATGCTGGGCGCCAAGGTGGTGTACGGCAAGGGCGAAGGCATCCATGTTTCTGGGCATGGTTTCCAAGAAGATCAGAAGCTGATGTTGGCGTTGACCCGTCCGAAGTATTTCGTGCCCGTGCATGGTGAGCACCGCATGCTGGTGAAACATGCCCGCACCGGCCATTCGATGGGCGTGCCTGAAAACAACACGCTGATTATCAACAACGGTGATGTCGTTGAACTCACTCCAGATTCGATTCGGAAAGGGGATCCGGTCAAAGCAGGCATTGAGCTGCTCGATCAGTCCCGCAATGGAATCGTTGATGCCCGTGTTCTGAAGGAGCGTCAGCAGCTCGCCGAAGACGGCATCGTGACAATCTTGGCTGCAATTAGCACTGATGGGGCGATGGTGGCTCCACCCCGCGTCAACTTGCGAGGAGTTGTCACCACAGCGGATGCGCGAAAGATGTCCCTTTGGACCGAGCGGGAAATCAAATGGGTGCTGGAAAATCGCTGGAAGCAGCTCTGCCGCCAGCTCGATGGATCGTCGCCTGAAGTGGATTGGATGGGCGTGCAGCGTGAGGTGGAGGTGGGCTTAGGGCGACGCATGCGCCGCGAAATGCAGGTGGAGCCCTTGATCCTTTGTCTTGTGCAGCCTGCACCTGGTGGCACACCGGTTTACAAAGGTCGGGCAGATTCGGAGCCTGATACCAGGCCTGTATCCCGCGGTCGCGGTGGACGACATGGCGGTCATGGCAATGGTCAGGTCCGTCGTGATCGGAATGCGACCCCGGCTCGCGTCGTGCCTTCCCGTGTCGTTGGAACACCGGCTCCAGCACCGGCACCGGCAACCTCTGCTCCACCAGTGACGCCAGCAACCTCTACAACTGCAATGAAAGAACCGGTTGCAGCTTCCGCAGCTGTGGATGTCACTCCTTCTCCAGAGCAGGAGATGCCTGCTGGCCGCACCCGTCGACGCCGTTCAGCTGCGGCGTAGGGAACGCCAAGCCAACCCCAGTCTCTTGTGCCACCGAGGTTGAGGTTTTTGGTTGTCCATAGCCGATCGTGTCGGAGTCGATTCGAGGTCTTGGGTGCCCTTCAAGGTTACGCGCAGTAGCCCTGCTTCCAATCGAGTGGGGTCGATCTCAAACTGGCGATCGACCGATGCGGGTGAAGTCTCTTGAGGGATTCGTACCAAGGGGTCTTCAGCATGCTGTTTTGCTTTGTTGAGTTGTCTTGGTTCATCAGCTTCTTTCTTCAGCCAAGGGATAGCGGTGTTCGTCTCTTCAGCGCCGCGTCCTCCCGAGGTTGCATGCGTTGAGCTGGAGTTCAAAAATGGATCACGAATCAGATCATTACTCGCTGGTTGCTTCGCTGCCTCGTTTGATTGAGCTGATTCATCTTCAGCAGCAGCAGAAACAGAAACATCAACGACAGGTGATCGCTCTAGGGCTTCGTTGAGGCCTTGTTGGGCAAGCTCTCTGAGGGTGTCTTGCGGTTCGCTGGCCAGCACGAGCCTGTAAAACTCTGTCCCCTGGCTGACATCGTCCTTTCCATAGAGGTGGATGTGGCCGAGCAGCAGTGCCACAAAGGCACGCCAGGCCAGGGTGGCCTCCCGTTCAGCTCCTGAGGACGGCAGAGGGTCCAGCTTCCCTAGCAGTTGTCGTGCCACATCTTCTGCTTTGCTGAAATCGCCGGCGCTGTAGGCCTGCTCAGCGATGACGTATTGCTCTTGAAAGTCAGCGTCCAAGCTTGTTTGTTATTGCTTGCCTTCCAGTTGTACTGAGTCTCGGGTCCATTGCAGAGTCATTTGCTCTGGCAAGGAGCGGCTGCCGGGGGGGCGGCCAGGGCCGATTGCCAGGCTCAATGCCTCCAGTTGGCGGAAGGAGAGTGTGCGAATGCCCTGTTGCTGAAACCAATGATGCAGCAGGAGTCTCCGAGTGGCTTCTGGGAAAGCCATGAGCCCGGAGCGTCTCAAACCGCGCTCACAGCGCAACTGTTCAAGGGCCAGTGTTGCGAGGATCCTTTGGGTCTCCTCCACTTGGGACAGGCCTTCACTGAGTTGGGCGATTCGTTGGCTGCAGCCGGGGTGCAAGTCCTCCAGCACCGGAAGAACCTCGTTGCGAATGCGGTTGCGGCTCAATGTTGGATTGGCATTGGAAGGATCCAGCCAAACAGGCAGTTGCAGGTCTTGGCAGATTTGGGCTGTGTCCTTTCGGCTGAAGTTCAGCAGGGGTCTCACTAAACTTGGACTGGTTCGGTCCTTGTTCTGGAGCAGTCTGATCGGCCGCAGGCTGCAGAGGCCGGCAAGATGCGTCCCTCTGGCGAGTTGAAGCAGCAATGTTTCTGCTTGGTCGCTTGCGGTATGCGCAGTCAGCACACTTTGGCAGTGCAGATGTTGGCTCAGAGCGGCTAGTTCTTGGTACCGCCAGGTTCGGGCGCTGGCTTCTGTGCCAGTGGTCTTCGGGGTGCTGGTGCTGATGTGCAGGCGTAGGTTTTGCTCTTTGCACCACGCTGCCAATTCAGCGGCAATCGCTTCTGATTGATTGTGCCAGCCATGGTCACCATGCCAAAGCTGGAGGTGCCAGTGGTGTAGATGCTGCAGCCCCATGAGCAGGCCAAGTAAGGCCATGGAGTCCTGACCACCGGAGATGGCCAACAGCAACGTTGCCCCATTGGGAAGCAGGTCCTGCTGCCTCAGCAGTTGGCGGTGCAGTTTGTCGTGCCAGTGCAACCAGGATTTGCAGGCAGCCATTGCGAGGCCATCATGTAGAACGGCAGGGCATTGATCTTGCCTCTTCTCAGGCTTCATCACGCATGTGGTGTGAGAATGATGGAATCTGATTTCGCTGGGATGTCCCGCCTTTCTCTGCTGCCTGCTGAGCTCCGCCGCAGCCTGGAACAGCGTTCCGCACTCAAGGTGATCGCCGGTCTGATGAATTTCGATCCCACCAATGTGGCGATGGTGGCTTCTGCCGCAGGTCGTGGTGGTGCTGATTTGATTGATTTGGCCTGTGATTCGGAGCTGGTCAAGTTGGCCATCAAGGCCTCAGGTGGTGTGCCGGTTTGTGTGTCTGCAGTGGACCCTGAGTTGTTTCCTGCCGCTGTGGATGCTGGTGCAGTGATGGTGGAGATTGGCAATTACGACGCCTTCTACCCCCAAGGGCGAATCTTTGATGCTGCTGAAGTGTTGGCGCTGACCTGCAGGACACGTGAGCTACTGCCCAAGGTGGTGATGAGTGTCACGGTGCCTCACGTTCTGCCGATGGACCAACAAGAACTTCTTGCTGTTGATTTGGTCGCAGCCGGTGCTGATTTGATTCAAACAGAGGGGGGTACCAGTGCGAAGCCATCCAGCCCAGGCAGCCTTGGTTTGATTGAGAAAGCAGCTCCCACTTTGGCTGCGGCTCACAGCATCAGTGCCGCTTTGAAGCAATCAAAGTGCGTTGTGCCCGTACTGTGTGCGTCTGGCTTGTCTGCCGTCACCGTACCGATGGCCGTTGCTGCTGGCGCTGCTGGTGTGGGGGTGGGATCGGCGGTGAATCGTCTTTCCGATGAACTGGCGATGACAGCAGTGGTGTGCGCCCTTCGCGAAGCTCTTGGCAAGTCAGTCACCAGCTGCGTTTGAGCTGGCCGCCTTGGCAACGTCGGCCTTGGGCTCCTCAGCGCCGAGCTCTTTCATGAAGAAATCAATATGGAATTAAAGAGAACTCCCTGATCAGCGTGATTGCTCATGGGCAGTGCCTCCTGTTGATTCCTAATTTGAGCTCAGTAAAGGTTTGATCGTGATGGGACCTCTTGGCTGGTTGCTGCAGTGGCCGATTCGGGGGCTTGTTTTGCTTGTGGTTGCTGCGCTGCCCCTTGGTGTGGAGCTGGCCAGTTTTGGTACGGCGCTTTGGGCAGCGGTCTTGATTGGCTTCTTGGGCACTCTTTTGATCGTTCCGCTCAAATTAGTGTTCGGTCCCGTGTGGGCCATCACTTCATTAGGCGGATTGATCTCGCCGGTGTCGTTTTTGTTCAATTGGATGATCACGGTCATCTTGTTTGGATTGGCCGCTTGGTTGATTCAGGGTTTTCGTCTTAAGAACGGTTTGATCAGCGCCATTTTTGGTGCCGTTGTGTACAGCGTGATCAGTGCCATTGTGTTGCGCGCTCTTGGTCTGGCCGATGTGGATTTCACGAGGGCAGCCTTGAGTGGATCGGTGGCCTAGAGGCTCCTTGTTGGGTCTGCTCCTTGTTGACTTCAGCTGCTGCGGAGTCACCGGATCTTCGGGAATCGCCGTAGCCTGAGGAGCCTTCCCATAGGCGTACGCCCCCTGAACATGCCCGCCTACGAGCTATCGGCGCCTTACACCCCTAAAGGGGATCAACCTTCGGCTATTGCCCAATTGGTGGAGGGTGTGAATCGTGGAAAGCGTTATCAAACTCTTCTGGGTGCAACGGGTACGGGTAAGACGTTCACAATGGCCAATGTGATCGCCCAGACAGGACGCCCGGCTCTTGTACTAGCTCACAACAAGACGTTGGCCGCTCAGCTTTGCAATGAGTTGAGAGAGTTCTTTCCTCATAACGCTGTTGAATATTTTATTTCTTACTACGATTACTACCAGCCGGAAGCCTATGTTCCGGTGAGTGATACTTATATAGCCAAGACGGCATCGATCAATGAAGAGATCGATATGTTGCGTCATTCAGCGACGCGCTCACTATTCGAGCGCCGCGACGTCATTGTGGTGGCCTCGATCAGTTGTATTTACGGGCTTGGAATTCCAAGTGAATACCTCAAAGCTTCTGTCCCTTTCCAGGTTGGTGAGACTGTGGATTTGCGTAGATCGTTGCGCGAGTTGGTCAATAATCAGTACAACCGTAATGACACAGAGGCTGGCCGTGGTCGTTTTCGTGTAAAGGGAGATGTGCTCGAGATTGGTCCGGCCTATGACGATCGGCTAGTAAGAATAGAGCTGTTTGGTGATGAGATCGAAGCAATCCGCTATGTCGATCCAATCACGGGAGAAATTCTTCAAAGTTTGGATGCAATCAGTATTTATCCGGCCAAACATTTTGTGACCCCTAAAGAGCGGCTCAATGATGCAGTAAGGGCTATTCGTAGTGAGCTTAAGGATCAATTGGAGTTTCTGAATGGTGAGGGCAAATTGCTTGAGGCGCAACGCTTGGAACAACGCGCCAAGTATGACCTGGAAATGCTGCAACAAATTGGATATTGCAATGGAGTTGAGAACTACGCGCGTCACTTAGCCGGTCGTGAGCCTGGATCAGCACCGGAATGCCTGATTGATTACTTCCCTGACGACTGGTTGTTGATCGTCGATGAAAGTCATGTGACCTGCTCCCAGCTGCATGCGATGTACAACGGCGATCAGGCACGCAAGAAAGTGCTGATTGACCATGGCTTCCGCTTGCCCAGCGCCGCTGATAACCGACCACTCAAATCAGAAGAGTTTTGGAGTAAAGCCAGGCAAACCGTGTTTGTGAGTGCCACTCCAGGCAATTGGGAGATGGAGGTCAGTGAAGGGCAAGTGGCCGAACAGGTCATTCGACCCACAGGAGTGCTTGATCCGATCGTTGAAGTGCGACCAACAACCGGACAGGTTGATGACCTGCTTGGCGAAATTCGTGATCGTGCTTCAAAGCAGCAGCGTGTGTTGGTGACGACCCTCACCAAGCGGATGGCCGAGGACCTAACCGATTACTTGGCAGAGAACAAAGTACGTGTGCGCTATTTGCACTCTGAGATTCACTCAATCGAGCGGATCGAGATCATTCAAGATCTACGACTAGGTGAATACGATGTTCTTGTTGGTGTGAATTTGTTACGGGAAGGTCTTGATCTTCCAGAAGTCTCCTTGGTGGCAATTCTGGATGCAGATAAAGAAGGGTTCTTGCGGGCCCAGCGATCACTGATTCAAACGATCGGTCGTGCAGCGCGTCATGTGGAGGGGAAGGCGTTGCTCTACGCGGAGACCATGACGGACTCGATGGCTAAGGCGATTGAAGAAACAGAAAGACGGCGCAAGATTCAGCACACCTACAATGAAAGGCACGGAATTGTTCCTAAAGCCGCTGGCAAGAAGGCCAGTAATTCAATTCTTAATTTTCTGGAATTGTCGCGCAAACTCAAAACGGACGGCCCGGACGCTGACTTGGTCAAAGTGGCAGGTAAAGCTGTTCAAGCTTTAGAAGAGGAAAGTGACGGAATGGCTCTGGATGCTTTGCCGGAACTCATCGATCAGCTTGAGATGAAGATGAAGGAATCTGCTAAGAAGCTTGATTTCGAGGAAGCGGCAAATTTGCGTGACCGGATTAAGAAATTGCGTCAGAAGTTGGTTGGCAGTGGCAGATGATTAGTCCTTTAAAGGTGATTCTGTTCCTTGCGCTTCATGGCATTCAAAGCCACCGAGTTGAAAGCCTGCGTGAACAGCTTGAAGGGCTTTGATGCCATCGGTTTCTGCGACGACACAGCTGGTGCGTATTTCGCTGGTCGCGATCAGTTCGATGTTCACACCGGCTTCGGCGAGAAAACGGAACATTCGTCCTGCCGTCCCAGCGGTGGCAGGCATTCCCGCACCGATCGCGCTGATGCGTGCAATTGCATGCCCATCCTCCAGAACGGCACCAGGCCATTGGGCTAGCAGTGGCGCCAAGGCTTGATCAGAAGCTGCTCGATCCTCACGCTTCACCACGAAACTGATGTCGCGGCTGCCATTGGCGTGCTGTCGTTCGGATTGGACGATCGCTTCAAGGCTGATGCCGGCATCGGCGAGAGCTGAACAGAGTGAACCTGCCGTGCCAGGCCGGTCAGGAACTTGGCGCACGCTCACTTGAGCCTGGTCCCGATCCAAGGCCACGCCTCTCACTTCAGGTTCCCCTTCTCCGCTGACTGGAGGGTTGATGTGTTGCTGCTCCGGGCTGAGCTCGAAGGCTTGTTGAGCGGCTTGCAAGGCCTTGCCGCCCATCGACGCCTCCACCACGCAGCTCACTTTGACTTCGCTGGTGGCAATCAGGCGCACGTTGATTCCCTCTCGTGAGAGCGTGTCGAATAGCCCAGCGGCGATGCCTGGACGGCCCATAATCCCTGCACCTCGGATGCTCAGCTTGCTCATTCCTCCGTCAGCGCTGAGCTTCCCTCCCAGGCTGTCAACCAGCCTGGTGCAGATGCTATTGGCCTGGGCAAGGTCCGCTTCCGCAACGGTGAAGGTGATGTCGTTGCTGTTGCCTTCATGGGTGGCCTGAATGATGAGGTCGACGTTCACACCTCCTGCGGACAGGCTTTCGAACAGTCGGGCCGCGACCCCAGGCTGATCGGGCACATGAGACAGGGCGAGGACCGCTTGCTTCTCGATGAGTTCCACGCCGTCGACAGGGCGCCCGAGTTCCAGGCCGTCGCGGCCGATTGGTCTGGGATTGCGACTGGTGAGCTTGGTGCCTGGTTCATTGCTCCAGCTGGAGCGCACCACCAGGTTCACTCCGTAGTTTCGGGCAATTTCGACGGCACGGGGATGGAGCACGGCTGCGCCTAGGCTCGCCAATTCGAGCATTTCATCGCAGCTGACCTGGGGCATCAGCTGAGCATTGGCGACTTTGCGGGGGTCCGTGGTCAGCACCCCTGGCACATCAGTGAAAATCTCGCAGCTATCGGCACCCAGGGCTGCGGCTAACGCGACAGCTGAGGTATCAGATCCTCCCCTGCCGAGGGTGGTGATTTCGGCGGTGCCTCCACGGCTCAGACTGGTGCCCTGGAAGCCAGCTACCACCACAACTTGGCCTTCTGCAAGCCTGGCGCGTAGGCGGTCGGTCCGCACATCAAGGATTCGGGCTCGGCCATGGGCGGATTCAGTCACGATTCCCACCTGGGCACCGGTCATCGAGACTGCTGGCACCCCTAGCTCATGTAAGGCCATCGCAAGGAGGGCGATTGAGACCTGTTCCCCAGTGGAGAGCAGCATGTCCATCTCCCGTTGGGGGGGAGCTGAGCTGATGGCTTTTGCCTTGGCGGTCAGCTCATCGGTGGTGTGGCCCATGGCCGACACCACAATCACCAAATCATTGCCTTCTTCTTTGCAAGCGGCGATGCGCTGGGCAACGGCCTGCAGGCGTTCAACATTGCCGACGGACGTACCGCCGAACTTCTGAACCAGCAGGGCCATCAACGCCGTCTCCAATAGAAAGGGATTTTCTCATTGCGGCTGTTTTGGGCGTTGCCATCGATGACGTTTCGCCCACCGGCATTGGTTTGGTTGCAAAGCAAGACCACCATGATTGAGCACCGATAATGCAGTGTTGTCATGAAGGCACTAGGTTCTGCGCTTCTTTTCTTTGTCCTCTCTTAATCGGCTTTGGATTTGTTGGTTCTGCTCCATCAATTTCAGGGCCCACTGTGTCTCAAGTGAGTGATTTTGAAAATAATGTGAAAACGCAGCAGTCTGGAAGTGGTATGAGGTTTTTAGGGTTTGGAGGATTTAATAATGTTGCTGAAAATAAATCTTATGTATCGCTTGATCTGCTAATTATTGATACAACAGCTGGCGAGGTTTTTGGTTATACAACTGTTGAAGGAAGGTCTGTCAATACAGCCAAGATTAAAGCTTCTGGTGGTTCTTTATTGCTTCTCGCTGGTTTGATTGGAGGGTTGATAGGGGCCAGTGGTTTAGGTGCCTAGGGACTTGCAGCTGCTGGAGCTTTGAGTTTCAATGAATCGTCTAGTGAAACAAAAAATGTGCCCGTGGCGAAAGCTGTTCGCGCAGCACTTATTGCGGCGTCAAATTATGTGGCATGTGTTTTAGTTCGCAAAGATCAGTGTCTTGTTGGTTATGTAAAGAGTAATTCTCGGCGCCGCCAAAATACATTGGATGTGCTCAAGATGGATTAGTGGAAAGTGGATTTGATTGTTCCTTGAAAATGGTTCATCAAGCAGCGTTTCAGCTCAAGAGTCCGTCGCGAAATGCATGGCTTGGTAATGCGCCTCGTTTGAGTCTTGCCTCTACTTCCAACAACCGTCCTAATAGGGATAAAAAGCGTTTAGGTTGTCTTCCTTGTAACTGCTTGCGCATCACATAAATCCGTTTTGGATTGCCAATTCCGGCGGCTTTGGCAATCACCGCAACATCCCGTTCGCCCTGTTGCTCCAGCATGCTCACCCAGAGCCAACCGCGGATCTGACCTGTCAGAGTGGCAAGGATGCGTAGGGCAGGTTCGCCTGCATTGATAAGGGCGTCCCAGCGGGCAATGGCTTCTCCTGGATCGCCATCCAAGAGGGCATCCCCAACCGCGAGGGCATTCGTTGCTCTTCCTGTCACCAGCTCTTTGACGAGCTCGGCGTTGATCGTCGAGGTGCGTAGGGAAAGTTTGCGAAGTTCCGATTCCAGTCGGGAGCTATCGGTTCCTATGGCCTCTAGAAGGGCGTCGATAGCATCTGGATCCAGCGTGAGCGAGAGCGCTTCGGCGGTGCGCTTTACTAGCAGGCGCTGTCCATTGCCGTCCCAGGCTGTTGGCAGGGGGAAGCCCTTCTCCAAGTCTAAACCTTGTTTGATCCGCTTTTGCAGTTTTTTGGTCGTGCGCAGTCGTCCGTCTGGTTTCGCTGGGTTGCTGAGTATTAAGTGGGTGCTTGCTGGGATCAGTTCGAGGATGGCTTCAAAGCGATCGGCCAGGTCGCTCGGGCAAGCGTTGCAGAACGGTGAGCGTTGAAGCAGAACCACGCGCATGCCTCCGCCGAAGGGAGGGGTGCGTGCTTCTTCAAGGGCCTGTTGGGCTTGGCCAGCTTCGCTGCCATCGAGGCGGCTGAGATTGATGCTGCTCCATGTGGGATCGATGGCTTCCTCGATCAAGGCTGCGATGGCGCGATCGCGGGCAGCACTGTCGTCACCCCAGAGAAGATGGATGGGCATGAAGGAGGTGGGGAGCGAGGACAAGGTTCGGTGTGCGTTGATGATGCCGGAATTGCTTCTTGATCCTCTGAACAGCGATCATCCAATCTTTAGCGAAAGCATCCGTCGCATCCGGGCCCTGTTGGGAGCTACCGGTCTGGAACCTTTGCAGCAACAAGTCTTAGAGAGGGTTGTCCACAGCAGTGGTGATCCATCACTGCAGAGCCTGCTGGCATTCACTCCTGGTGCTTGTGAAGCCGGGATTCAGGCTTTAACAGCAGGGGCTTTGATCTTGACGGATACGGCGATGGCGGCGGCAGCGGTTCGGCCAATGGCAGAGCGCACCTTGGGAAATAAGGTGCGCTGCCTTCTTGATTGGGCCCCGGCCAAGGCGCCGCAAGGCTCCACCCGATCGGCGATGGCAATGGCTCGCGCTTGGCCGGAGCTCATTAGGGTCGCTGAGGACGCAGAGCAGCCCTTACCCCTTGTATTAATTGGCAGTGCTCCAACGGCTTTGGAGCAACTTCTGGATCAACTGGATGGCGGGGCTCAGAGCCCCAGCCTGATGATTGGTATGCCGGTGGGGTTTGTGGGAGTGCCGGAGAGCAAACGTCGCTTGGCTGGTACAACCCTGGATCAGATCCGCTTGGACGGCACCCGTGGTGGTGCAGGGCTGGTCGCAGCCGCTGTGAATGCTCTGTTAAGTCAGGCGGCAAGTTGATCGAGGACTTGCTGCGCCCTTTGCACCACAGGTTGGGGCACCCCCGCTAATCGAGCTGCTTCAATGCCATAGCTGCGGCTGGCGCCTCCGGCCGCAACCCTGTGGAGAAACACCAGATCGCTGCCAGTTTCTTCAACAAGGACTTGGTAGTTGGCCACATTGGTTCGTTCGCCTGCAAGGGCATTGAGCTCGTGATAATGGGTGGCAAAGACGGTGCGCGCTTTGAGATCGCCGGCCAGATGTTCGCTGACGGCCCAGGCGATCGACAACCCATCAAAGGTGGCGGTGCCCCGCCCGATCTCGTCGAGGAGTACGAGTGAGCGTTCGCTGGCGTGATGCAGGATGTTGGCGGTTTCTGCCATCTCCACCATGAAAGTGGATTGGCCGGCGGCGAGATCATCCACCGCCCCCACGCGGGTGAAGATCCGATCGGCGATACCGATCCGAGCCACCTGTGCTGGAACCCAACTGCCCACCTGAGCCAGGAGCTGGATCAGGCCGATTTGGCGGAGGTAGCAGCTTTTGCCGCTGGCATTCGGCCCAGTTAGCACCATTAAATCGATGCCTGTTCCCAGGTCACTGTCATTCGGGGTGAATGCTTCTTCCACCAGCAGTTGCTCGACCACTGGATGACGGCCCTGGTTGATGACCAAGCTTCGATCTAACGTGATCTCAGGTGGACACCAGCCTCCAGTGCTTGCTGTTTCAGCAAGGCTGGTCATGGCATCGAGACCAGCGATAGCGCGCGCGGATCGGCGAATCGCTTCTGCGTGATCCCCTACTTTCACGCGCAGTTGACAGAACAGTTCGTATTCGCGTTGCGAGGCTCGAGCTCGCATCTGAAAGATCAGCCCCTCTCTGGCTTTGAGGTCAGGTGTGATGAAGCGTTCTTCATTCGTCAGGGTTTGGCGCCGGATCCAGTGATCTGGCACGGTGCCGGAGCGCGCCCGACTCACAGACAGGAAATAACCAAAGGTCCGGTGATATTGAAGTTTGAGGTTGCTGTTGTTGCTGCGCTGACGTTCCAGTTGCTCTTGTTCGGCCAGCCACCGTTCCTGGTCATCGAGCTGATTGCGTAAGCCATCCAGGATGGGATCGACACCGTCGTGAATCAGGCCTCCCTCGCTGAGGCTGAGAGGTGGGCTATCGACCAGTTGATGGCGGATGTTGACTCCGAGCGCCGATAAAACTGGATTAGGTGCAAGGACATCCTTCAGCCAAGTAGGACCGCCATCGAGCTGGCTGCCGATCAGATTGGCGAGCTTGGGTAGTCGCTCTAGGCCATCGGCGATCGCCACGAGATCTCTGGCTCCTGCATGGCCAGCCCCGGCGCGTCCAGCGAGTCGTTCCAGGTCACCCATGGGGCGTAGTAAGCGGCGCAAAGCCTGACGCAAAGGCCTCTTGCTCACCAATTGGCTCACGCTTGCTTGGCGGGCTTGAATGAGGGAGGCATCCATCAGTGGGGCAACAACCCAGCGACGCAGGCAACGGGCGCCCATGGCGGTGAGGGTGCGATCAATCGCCCACAGCAATGAGCCTTGAAATTGGCTATCACGCTGGGTGGCGGTTAGCTCGAGATTGCGGCGGGTTTGGGCATCTAGGACGAGGGCGTCGCCTGGGAAACAGGTGATCGGTCGCTCCAGGGGCGGAGGTGTGATCCCGTCGTCGTCAAGTGGGCAGGTGTCACCCAAATAGGCGAGTAGTCCGCCGGCGGCACGCATGGCGAGGGGAACATTGTGTAGCCCTAGGCCGTCGAGGGTTTGCAACCGGAATCGCTCCAAGAGCAGCGCTTCTGCTTCCGGTTGGCTGAAGGCTGTGCTGCCGAGTTCGCAGCGTTGCACGTGCTCCGGACACCAGCTGGGTGCAACATTGTCTTGGCTGTGGTGGATCAGTTCCGCCGGATCGAGCCGCGAAAGCTCTTGATGCAGAGAGGCGCTGGTGTCTTGTTCGCGAACCAAAAATTCTCCTGTGCTCACATCGGCGCAGGCCAGCCCCCAGCGGAAGGGGTTTCGGCCGCGGGCCGGTTCAACCACCACGGCTGCAAGCCAGTTGTTACGGCGAGCGCTGAGCAGGCCTTCTTCCAGGACGGTGCCAGGTGTTAACACTCTGGTGATGTCACGCCGCAACAAGGTTCCTTTAGTGGACCCACTGGCAGGGGCGGTTTCGAGCTGGTCGCACAAGGCCACACTGAGGCCCTGGCGAATCAGTTCTGAGCAGTACCGCTCAGCGGCGTGATGAGGGATGCCTGCCATCGGCACCCGTCCAATCTTTTTGCCGGCTTCTTTCCCCGTGAGGGTGAGTTCCAGCAGGCGGGACAGCTTGATGGCATCTTCGAAAAAGCATTCGAAGAAATCGCCGAGTCGGTAGAGCAATACCCGATCGGGATGGGCTGCTTTGAGCTCCACGTAGTGGCGGAGCATCGGGGTGAGCTGCTCCAGTTTGACCTGACTGTGGTGTGACCAAGGAGGAAGATCGTCGTCGCTATTGGCGTTAGAAGTAATTTCTGAAGTTGCTGCCTCGTTGTCGAGGCTCGTTGAGGGATCCGATTGCTGGCGTCGGCGTGGGCGCAGTTTGGCGTCTTCGGTGAGCTCTTTGTCATCCAGCTGACTGTGGTCAGCCTTCTTCTGCTGGTTTTGGATCGGAATTGAGTTGGTGGGTTCCGCATCCCCAAAAAGGTTGCCCTGCAGGGCCAGGTCCGGTTGGGGCACGGGAGGCACTGCAACAAGAGGATCGTAAGACTCGCTCCAACGGATCACCACAAGCTGTGAAGGTTGATTCCAAGGTGCGCAACCGTTCCACGTGCGTGTGAGAATCTTTATTCACCGACCTGGTGTCGAACCAAATCCATGCAGATCCTCAACACTCTCACCGTGCTGGCCCTGGTGGTGATGTCGTTTGCCCTTATCGTGGCGGTTCCTGTGCTGTATGCATCCAGTCAGGACAGCGGACGCTCCAACCGTCTGATTCTGCTAGGAAGCATCGCTTGGGTTGTCTTAGTGCTGCTCAACTGGGGTGTGAGCTACTTCGTGGTCTGAATCCATTGCAAAGTGATTCGGCTCTCCTTGATGGGAGCATGGTCTGAATTGCTCTGCCATTTCATGGCTACGTTTGAAGGAAGGTTCACTGATTTAGCCCAGGTTCGCATCGCTGTCGTTGTGGCCCGTTTTAACGATCTCGTCACTGGAAAACTGTTGAGCGGTTGTCTGGATTGCTTGTCTCGTCATGGCGTTGATGTCAATGCAGATAGCAGTCAGCTCGATGTGGCCTGGGTGCCGGGATCGTTTGAGCTGCCTTTGGTGGCTCAAAACCTCGCGCGCTGCGGTCGCTATCAGGTTGTGATCACCCTTGGCGCGGTGATTCGTGGCGATACGCCCCATTTCGATGTAGTCGTTGCGGAAGCCAGTAAAGGCATTGCCAGCGTTGCGCGAGACACGGGCGTACCCGTCATTTTTGGGGTTTTGACCACAGACACCATGCAGCAGGCTCTGGAGCGTGCGGGCATTAAAAGCAATCTTGGTTGGAGCTATGGATTGCAAGCCTTGGAAATGGCTTCTCTTATGAAGGCTTTACCGGGTCATTGACCAAGGGCACCTTTGTGCTGCATGCTGCACGGGTCGTCATGAACCAACGGTTCAGATCGTCTTTGCGGATGTAGCTCAGTGGTAGAGCATCTCCTTGCCAAGGAGAGGGTCGAGAGTTCGAATCTCTTCATCCGCTTGATGTTGATCATTGTCTCCGTACCAGCAGGTGCTGCTTGTCAACGGTTTGGAATCCGAGTTGCTGATAAAACCCAGAGCTGTTTGTAGTCATTAAGTACACCCGTTCAGCGTCACGGATCGCTTTGGCGTTCAACAGTGCTTCCACCACTCTTCGGCCAAGGCCACGGCCTTGGAGATCGCCAGCGACGACCACATCCCAGAGCACTGCACGATGGATACCGTCGCTGGTGGCCCGCCCAAAGCCAACCATCCGTTTGCCGCGCCAGAGGCTCACGACCACGGTACTTCCAGCGAGCATCGCTTTCAGATCAGGGAGATTGCGTTGTTTGGCCCAGAAGGCGTGTTTATGAAGCAAACGGCGAAGTTTGAGCAGGCCGCGGCTTGGTTTCAGATCCGGACCGATCCCAAACCAACGCAGGCCTGGAGCACCTGTGGCATGTTGCACGAGTCGGATGCGGGCCATGGCGGATCGCTTGGGGCACCATCATCGGCTAGTGCAGAACTGCACTTGCACTCAGCTTGGCTGAGAAGATGAGATCAGCTCATCCCAGTGCGTGATCGCTGCTGAGTCATGGAATCTCCTTATCAGCTGATGCGTGAATGGCCTCCTGGCTACGGCGGAGTGGAGCGGGTGGCCCATGAATTGGCTAATGAGTGGGGAGGAACGGTTTATAGCTTTGATGCTCAATCTCGCAGTACGGATGAAGTCGATGCCTTAAAGGTTGCCTACCTGCGCATCGTGTTGCCTACCGCTCCACCCCTCGGTCGCTTAGTGCTTCCACTGCCATCACATGCGCTGTGGAGGTTGTTGCGTTCGCGTCGTCCTCTGTATGGACACTTGCCCTCACCAGGAGTTCTTTTGGTCTTGCTTTTGGCCCGTTTGCTGCAACCGGGCCGGGCCGTGTTCGCTCATTGGCACTGCTTTGTGGCCCCTGAGCCGGGATCGAAAGCGAGGTTGTTTGCTCTTTACCAGTGGTTAGCCCTTCGTGTCGTCCCCTATATGACGAAGGTCATCACTACATCACCTGTGGTGGCTAAGGAGTTGATTCGTTGTGGTTGTCAGTCCTCTCGTGTTGCTGTGTTGCCCTGCTGTCTGAATGCGGAGCAAGAAAAGATCCTGTTGGCGTTGCCATCAAAACCGGTAACGGCAACACCATTGCGGGTGTTATTTATCGGGCGGCTTGACAGTTACAAGCGATTGGATTGGCTTTTGGAAGCATTGGCTTTGCAGAAACAGCCGTGGTCTTTGGCCGTGGTGGGCGATGGTCCTCGCCGGCTTGCCTTCGAGGAGCTCAGTTGTCAGTTGTTTGGGGCGGGGTCTGCCGTGAACTTTTTAGGCCGTTTGGATGAAGAGGCGAAGGTGGCAGAACTCGCCTCTGCAGATGTACTGGTGCTCCCCTCAGATCGTTCTACAGAAGCGTTTGGGATCGTTCAGTTAGAGGCCATGGCGGCGGGACTGCCTTCACTTGCTTTTCAACATCGTCGCTCTGGGATGGGCTGGGTCGGCCAGCTCTCAGGATTGCATTGGTCGCAACAGCCTGATCAGCTGTCGATCGTGCTCAATCAGTTGGCGACTTCTCCTCCACTGCGCAAAGCGTTGGGAGTCGAGGCGCGTGAACGCTATCTGAATTTGTTTGCGCGTCAGGTTTGGTTGGAATGTCTGCAATCTGTTCTCTTGTAAGTGTCGATTGATCAAGGGGGCTGGTTGGCCAGATTTTTTCTCGTCATAGCTATCCCATCAAGGAGGCCTCAGTAGGCTGTCCTGCAGACGATTTGGCTGTTCTCATGCTCAAGCTCCTGCTGGGTGATCCCAATGCCCGCAAGCTGAAGCGCTACCAGCCGATCGTGTCTGACATCAATCTGCTGGAAGAAGACATTGCGCCCCTGAGTGATGACGAATTAAGAGCTCGTACCGTTGAGTTTCGTCAGCGCTTAGCCAACGCTGGCTCCTTAGAGAAACAGAGGCCACTGCTTGATGAGCTGTTGCCGGAGGCCTTCGCAGTGGTTCGCGAAGCTGGCAAGCGGGTTCTCGGCATGCGTCATTTCGATGTGCAAATGGTCGGAGGCATGGTGCTTCACGAAGGCCAGATTGCTGAGATGAAAACAGGCGAGGGCAAGACCCTCGTCGCCACTCTTCCTAGCTATCTCAATGCGCTCACCGGTCGAGGCGTTCATGTTGTGACGGTGAACGATTATCTGGCCCGCCGCGATGCGGAATGGATGGGTCAGGTTCATCGTTTTTTGGGGCTTTCCGTTGGTTTGATTCAGCAGGACATGACGCCTGCTGAACGTCGGATCAATTACGGCTGTGACATCACCTATGCCACAAATTCAGAGCTCGGGTTCGATTATTTACGCGACAACATGGCCGCCGATATTAATGAGGTCGTACAGCGCGAGTTTCAGTTTTGCGTGATCGATGAAGTCGACTCAATCCTGATCGACGAAGCACGCACTCCTTTGATCATTTCCGGCCAGGTGGAACGGCCTCAAGAAAAATACAAGAAAGCAGCGGAAGTCGCTCAGGCTCTTGAACGGGCAGCCGAAATGGGCAAAGACGGTATTGACCCAGAAGGTGATTACGAGGTGGATGAAAAGCAACGAAGCTCAACGCTCACCGATGAAGGGTTCTCTAAAGCTGAGGGACTCATTGGTGTGGCTGATCTCTATGACCCTAAGGATCCCTGGGCTCATTACATCACGAATGCGCTCAAGGCCAAAGAGCTGTTTATTCGGGATGTCAATTACATCGTTCGCGATGGAGAGGCGGTCATCGTTGATGAATTCACGGGTCGTGTAATGCCAGGACGGCGTTGGAGTGATGGCCAGCACCAGGCGATTGAGGCCAAGGAGGGTCTGACGATTCAGCCGGAAACGCAGACATTGGCCTCCATCACATACCAGAACTTCTTTCTGCTCTATCCCCGTTTGGCAGGCATGACTGGAACCGCCAAAACCGAGGAAGTGGAATTTGAAAAAACGTATACCTTGCAGACCACAATCGTTCCTACCAATCGGGTTCGCGCACGTCAGGACTGGGTTGATCAGGTCTATAAAACTGAGCAGGCCAAATGGCGTGCTGTCGCCAAAGAAACAGCTGAGGTGCACAAGCAGGGTCGCCCTGTTCTTGTGGGGACCACCAGTGTTGAGAAGAGTGAGCTGCTAAGCGCCTTGTTGGCGGAGCAGGACATTCCTCATAACTTGCTCAATGCAAAACCTGAAAACGTGGAGCGCGAGGCTGAAATCGTTGCCCAGGCGGGTCGGGCCGGGTCTGTGACGATCGCCACCAACATGGCGGGCCGCGGCACCGACATCATTCTTGGTGGCAACAGCGACTACATGGCGCGGCTCAAGTTGCGTGAAGTGCTGTTGCCTCGGTTGGTGCGCCCAGAGGACGGCCATCGCCCACCTGTTCCCCTGCAGCGCACAGCTAAAGGCGGTGGCGGTTTCTCTGAGACGGCCCCAGAAACGGGTGCTCATGGCAATGCGCCTAGTGAAGCTAAGGCGATTGGCAATCTTTATCCCTGCGAGCTCACTGAAGAAACGAATCAGGCTTTGGTTGTGCTGGCCAAGCAACTGGTCAAGACTTGGGGTGATCGGAGTCTCAATGTGATCGAACTGGAAGATCGCATCGCTACAGCGGCAGAAAAAGCACCCACAGCTGACCCTGAGATCGCCCAATTGCGTGCCTCGATCAATGCAGTCAAAGCCGAATATGACGTGGTGGTGAAGCAGGAGGAAATGGGCGTGCGTGAGGCTGGAGGCCTCCACGTTATTGGCACCGAGCGTCACGAATCACGTCGGGTCGACAACCAGCTCCGAGGTCGCGCGGGTCGTCAAGGTGACCCAGGCAGCTCCAGATTCTTTCTGTCTTTGGGCGATAACCTCCTACGCATTTTTGGAGGAGAGCGCGTGGCTGGGCTGATGAATGCTTTCCGTGTAGAAGAAGATATGCCGATCGAATCCGGCATGCTGACGCGCTCTCTTGAAGGTGCCCAAAAGAAAGTTGAAACGTACTACTACGACATGCGTAAGCAAGTGTTTGAGTACGACGAGGTGATGAATAACCAGCGCAAAGCTGTTTATACCGAAAGACGTCGTGTCCTTGACGGCCGTGAACTCAAAAAGCAGGTGATTGGTTATGGCGAGCGCACGATGAATGAAATCGTGGAGGCTTATGTGAATCCTGATCTTCCGCCTGAAGAATGGGATGTGTCGCAGTTGGTGAGCAAGGTACAAGAGTTCGTCTATCTGTTGGCAGATCTCAAGGCTGAGCAACTGCAGGGGTTGTCAATGGATGAACTCAAGGTGTTTCTTCAGGAGCAACTGCGTAATGCCTATGACCTGAAGGAAGGCCAGATCGAGGAGGTGCGTCCTGGGCTGATGCGAGAAGCAGAGCGTTTTTTCATCCTTCAACAGATTGATACCCTCTGGCGTGAGCATCTTCAAGCGATGGATGCATTGCGCGAATCTGTGGGGCTAAGGGGCTATGGCCAAAAAGACCCCCTGATTGAATATAAAAATGAGGGTTACGATATGTTTCTCGAGATGATGACGAACATGCGCCGTAATGTGATCTATTCAATGTTTATGTTCCAGCCGGCGCCACCGGCGGCGCAGACTACTACTGCTTGAAGGGTGGTGAATTTTGCTCTCCCAAAAACTCAATGATTTCTCGATCCTTGAGGTTTTGGGATTTACCGGCGCAGACTTCACGAATCGGACGCCCAGCTGCCACTGCTTGTAGGCATGCCTGCAGCTCGCCTACTTGATTTTCCAACTGATCAATGCGTTCCATCAGGTTGCGGATCACATTGGCCTCAGCATCAGGAAGGGCGGAGTGGGCGAGGGGATTGATGCGTACTCCGCTCTGATGGATGACGCGACCAGGAACCCCGACCACGGTGCAGTTTTGCTCGACATCTCTGACCACGACAGAACCAGCTCCAATTCTGGTGTTGGTTCCCACGTTGATGGCTCCCAGCACCTTGGCTCCTGCCCCTACGACAACGTTGTTGGCCAGTGTTGGGTGACGCTTGCCATGGTCTTTGCCTGTTCCGCCCAGGGTGACCCCCTGATATAGCAAGCAGCGGTCTCCGATTCGGCTTGTTTCGCCGATCACCACACCCATTCCGTGATCAATGAAGACGCCATGGCCGATCTTGGCGCCTGGATGAATTTCTATGCCAGTCAGCCCACGTCCCAGTTGGCTCAACAGGCGTGCCGCCAGCTTCAGGGGTAATCGCGAACGCCAGAGGCGGTGGCTGAGCCTGTGCAGACTGATGGCTTGAAACCCTGGATAGCAGAGCAGGATCTCAAGGGGTCCACGCGCTGCAGGATCTCGTTCACGGATGATCGCTAAGTCTGCCCGGAACTGGTTAAGCATGACCTTGCTGCCTTAAGCCTTTCGCTAGTCCTGGCATCATCTCTTGCGGGCATTCCTCATCGTTGTGATTTAGCTGTTGATCAGGCCAATTTCCTTGCGTAAAAGTTCAATCGTGTCACTGCTTAGATAGCTCTCGGCGCAGTGCACTTGGGGCATGCGCATCAGCTGGGAGCGATTCTGACGCAGACACTGCTCCACAAGCGGCATGCTTGGACGATCGCAGAGAACGTGACTAGAAGCGCGGAGAAGTGCTAAGAGGCGGCTACCAATATCCGGTGTGGCGGTCATCAGCAACAGGTCATTGCCGCGCATGCTGTGCAGGATCACCTCAGCCGCCCGCAGGATGCCTGGGCTAATGCTCACCAGGCCCACGCAGCTGCCCTGACGGAGCTCTTTCAACATCGCCAGTTCTGCGCGGAAGTCGTTGAGATCGACAGCAACGGCACGCACGCCGTGTTTCTTCGCCAGTTCTTCTACAGGCTGGAGGAAATAACGACTGGTCACGACAGTGCCATTGCTGGCGTTTTCGAGCACGCTTTCCAGCTCTTCCATGGGCACCACTTCTACGGGCACGTTGATGTTCGGTTCAAGTTCTTCGGCGATCAGCATCGAAGCACCGATGTCTTCCCGCGGGGTACTCACCAGCACGCGAGCGCCGCAACGCAGGCGCCAATCGATTTCCCTTGTGAGAAGTTCACGAGTTTGTTGCAGTGTGCAGCCGGCATTCAGAAGTCCATCAACGCATTTGCGCACCTCTCGATCGAGATCGGTGACGCCTCGATTGCGGATGTGGGGAGGTGTTTTGATTTCCCTCGGCTTCTGCTGATCGCGCACATAGATCCCTGAACCGGCCATGGCTTCGACGACACCATCTGTTTCCAGCTGGCGGTAAACCTTGCTGATGGTGTTGCGATGCAGACCGGTCTGCATCGCAAGCTGCCTTGTGCTGGGGAGACGATGCCCTGGAGGGTAGTGCCGGGCAGCAATAGCGAAACAGATCTGGTTGTAGAGCTGAGTCGATGCCGGAATGTCGCTTTCCTGTTGGATGTGGAATCGCACGCCGGTGGTCCGGATCGGAATGCGGCCACCTTAAGGACTGGATCGCCTTGTGACAATCGCTGAGATGATCCTTGCCCTGATCTGAAGCTTCCTTTTCACGCATTGATGTCAATGCCTCTCTGCCTTTCTCAGCCTTGGCGCACAATCTGAGTCAGGGTGAAAATTGGTCCTTGGCCGTGGCTTGGTCCGTCGGTTCTGCGCCAAATAGCCGAGGAAAAGGGGCTTGGTGCTCTGCGCCTCTTGGCCGAGATCTTTGGAGGGAATGCGTGGGTGTTTGGACTGGTCGAGTATTGATCTGTTGCTGGCATTCCTTCGCCAGCGATGCCGCCATAGGCGCAAATCCCCTGAGACTTGAGTTCAGCCATGGCACCAGGCCACCTTCAAGGTCTGCGGTGCGAGGATTCATGAGTCAGAACTCCTCAAGGATGTTCAATCCTCGATGGAATGATCAGGCAGGCTGTCTCGCTTGATGATCAGTCCTTTCATCAAGCTGGTGCGTCAGTGCTTAGGCGGTTATTAGGTCTCTCTTGTCTGCGACCCTTGCTGACGTTGATGTCAGTTTGAATTTTGACGAGACGAGGACAGCCTCGGGCGCCGAGTGCGATAAGCCCCCTGTTTGAAGTGGTTGCAGCAGCTGAAGAAGAGAGAGATCCATGGTCTTGTCGGCAGCTATTGATAGCCGAGCGATGTTGCGACTGACGAACCAACTTGATGGGTGAGATCAGTGATTCGTCTCAAGAGGTCTGTGATCAAGGACTGGAAGCTGCTTTCAGAGAAGGCTCAGGGTTGAGTGATGTTTCGACGAGCCGGAGAGGGGATGGTTCTCACTGCTTTGTTCACACTTTCGTCATCTTTGTCTTTTTTCACCAGCGGCGTTTTGCGTGGTGTGAGGAACATGATCATGTTCCGGCCTTCGCGCTTTGGAGGCTGTTGGACCTCAGCAGGCTCCTCCAGATCCTTGGCCATACGTCGTAGCAACACCTCAGCCAACGCAGTGTGTTGAATCTCACGGCCTCGGAAAATGACCGTGCATTTCACTTTGTCACCCGCCTTCAAGAAGCGCTGAGCTTGACCAATCCTGACGTCGTAATCGTGTTGATCGATCTTGTAACGCATCTTGACTTCTTTGACTTCGGTCTGGTGCGATTTTTTCTTGGCTTCTTTGGCCTTTTTTTCTTGTTCGAATTTGAATTTGCCGTAATCCATGATCCGGCAGACCGGCGGATCAGCTTTCTCGCTTACCAAGACGAGGTCAAGTTCCCGGTCACGGGCAACTTCTAATGCCTTCTCTCGGTCAATCACTCCGAGTTGTTCTCCGTCTGCGTCAACAACCCTCAGCTGGGGATAGTTGATGCGGTCATTGATGTTGGGGAGCTCCCTGACTGGAGCGCGACGGTCAAAGCGAGGACGTGGAGGCATTCAGTGTTGTGAAGAACTGCTGATTGGTAGTTGTTTTCAGCAGAGTTATGGTGTTCAGCCTAAACCCGCTTCGATCAGATCTCTCGCTTCGCTTAAGGCATCCTGACCACTGAGCCAGTGAGGGCTGTGTTGTCGTCGAAACCAAGTTCTCTGGCGCTTCGCAAATTGCTGTGTGCGTCGGGTGGTGATTTCGATCGCTTTGGATTTGTCGAGACCTCCTTTTAGGACCGCTAGAGCTTCGCCGTAGCCGATGGTCTGCAGCATGGGGAGATCGGATCCATAGCGTTGGCTCAGTTGTTCCGTCTCTGCAATCAAACCCTTTCGGTAGATCTGATCGGTTCTATCCTCGATACGTGATCGCAGCTCCCTGGGATTCAGACCTAGCTCGAGCACACGCCAGAGAGGTGGGTTGGTTGATTGTTGCTGACTCATCGGTTTGCCACTGCAATACAGCACTTCCAGAGCTCTCTGCGTGCGAACAGCATCCGCTGGAGCGATCTTGGCCGCTGCTTGAGGATCTGCCTGTTGAAGAAGTTGATGGCAGTTGCTTTGACCGAGTTCGCTGAGCTGATGACGCAGTTTGGTTTGAGGAGGGACGGCTGGGGGCTGCAAGCCTTGGGTTAGGGCTTTTAAGTAAAGGCCGCTGCCTCCCGCCAGAAAGGCCACTCCCCGTGCCTGGAGTACGTGGTTGATCGCCTCTGTTGCTTCTTGCTGGAACTCCTGGAGGTTGATGGGCTGATCGGGGGAACGGAGGTCCAGGAGGTGATGTTTGACGCGCTGCTGTTGCTCTGGCGTGGGTTTGGCCGTGCCGATGTCCATCTCGCGGTAGAGCTGGCGCGAATCAATGTTGAGGATGTCCAGTTGGAAGTGTTCTGCGAGTTCCAGGGCGAGAGCGGTTTTGCCGCTCGCGGTTGGGCCAAGCAAAATCACCACTAAGGGAGCTTCTGCGCTGGCTGTGGTCCTTAAGTCTGGCCTGACCTGATTGATCGAATAAATGATGGGTGTACCCCCTTTGAAAATGACGCGTGAGAGGCTTCTGCAAGCGCCTCTGGAATACCGGTGGTAAATTAGTCATCTAAAGGTGGCTGGGCCTACGACGAGCGCATGAGCGAAGCCTCAAAAGTTCAAGCTGCCTACGGTGCTGAACAGATTCAGGTTCTTGAAGGCCTGGAGCCTGTGCGTAAGCGTCCGGGAATGTACATCGGTACGACCGGTCCTCGTGGACTCCACCATCTGGTTTACGAGGTTGTGGATAATTCGGTCGATGAGGCCCTAGCTGGGCATTGCAACGAAATCACGGTTGTTCTGGGAGAAGACGGATCGGCGATTATCAGTGATAACGGACGTGGAATCCCAACAGATATTCATCCCCGAACTGGTAAAAGCGCTCTTGAAACTGTGCTCACGGTGTTGCACGCCGGCGGCAAGTTTGGAGCTGGTGGATACAAGGTATCGGGAGGCTTACATGGTGTTGGGGTCTCTGTGGTTAATGCCCTGAGTGAATGGGTTGAGGTCACGGTGCGCCGCCAAGGAAAAGTGCATCGCCAGCGCTTTGAACGCGGAGCTGCCATAGGCAGCCTTGTGTCAGAGCCTCAGCCTTCTGAAGAGAATGGGATCACTGGAACCAGCATTTGCTTTAAGCCAGATCACGAGATCTTCAGTGGTGGCATTGAGTTTGATTACTCCACCCTCTCGGCTCGTTTGCGTGAGCTTGCCTATCTCAATGGTGGTGTGCGCATCGTGTTTCGCGATGAGCGCCAATCCTCCCGTGATGAAGAGGGTAAGCCTCATGAGGAACTCTATTTTTACGAGGGGGGCATTAAGGAATACGTCGCTTATATGAATGCGGAGAAAGATCCGCTGCACCCAGAGATTATTTATGTCAACGCCGAGAAAGACGGTGTGTCTGTGGAAGCGGCGCTCCAATGGTGTGTTGATGCTTATTCCGACAGCATTCTTGGCTTTGCTAATAACATCCGCACCGTTGATGGCGGCACCCATATTGAAGGCCTAAAAACCGTTCTAACCCGCACTCTTAATACGTTTGCTAAGAAACGAGGCAAACGCAAGGAAGCTGATTCGAATTTGGCTGGTGAAAATATTAGAGAAGGGCTTACAGCTGTGCTCTCGGTGAAAGTCCCCGAGCCTGAGTTCGAAGGTCAGACGAAAACCAAGCTTGGCAATACTGAGGTGCGAGGCATTGTTGACAGCCTTGTTGGAGAGTCACTCTGCCAATACCTGGAATTCAACCCAGGTGTGATCGACATGATCTTGGAAAAAGCGATTCAGGCTTTTAATGCGGCAGAAGCTGCACGCCGAGCTAGAGAATTGGTACGCAGAAAAAGTGTGCTTGAAAGTTCAACTTTGCCTGGCAAATTGGCGGATTGCAGTTCTAGAGATCCTGCGGAGTCTGAGATCTACATTGTTGAGGGTGATTCCGCTGGTGGTTCTGCAAAGCAGGGGCGTGATCGCCGCTTTCAGGCGATACTTCCATTGCGCGGAAAAATTCTTAATATCGAGAAAACTGATGACGCTAAAATCTATAAAAACACTGAAATCCAGGCTTTGATTACAGCCTTGGGCTTGGGGATTAAAGGCGAAGATTTTGATGTTAAAAACCTGCGCTATCATCGCGTGGTGATCATGACTGATGCTGACGTTGATGGGGCACACATTCGTACTTTGATTTTAACTTTTTTCTACCGCTATCAAAAAGAGTTGGTTGAAGGAGGATATATTTATATTGCTTGTCCTCCTCTTTATAAGGTTGAGCGAGGAAAGAATCACACGTATTGCTACAACGAGCAGCAACTGCAAAAAACATTGTCTGGATTCGGAGAGAAAGCTAATTACAACATTCAGCGTTTTAAGGGTCTTGGTGAAATGATGCCCAAACAGTTGTGGGAAACCACCATGGATCCTTCCACCCGCATGATGAAGCGGGTAGAAGTGCAAGATGCTCTGGAAGCAGATCGAATTTTCACAATCCTGATGGGTGACAAAGTGGCACCTCGGCGGGAATTCATTGAAACCCACAGCGCTGACTTGGACATGGCTTCTCTCGATATTTGATGAGCATGTCTACCGGAGCTGTTTTGCGTTGGGGCTGGCTACTTGGCGTTGCCCTGATGGCGCCAGCTGCCCTGCCCGCCGGTGGGGCCCAGCGCCGGCTTCCCCCTGTTCGCCGACAGGAGGGTAAGAGCCCGCTTCTCAGTGGAGATGGCTGCATGTTGCTTTCTAGTCCCATGGTCGAGGCCCCAGTGCTGCGCAGGCTTGAACTGGGTACGCCTCTTAAGATGTTGCGTCACTGGCGAGGAGAAGACGGCCGCGATTGGATTCAGGTGCAAGTGTCTTCGGGCCAAGGTTTGCCATCAGGTTTCCAATCGATCCGCGGTTGGCTGCATGGCTGATTCACTCATACCTGGCCAGTTTGTTTTGGTTGGAATTGGTGCAATCCCAGGGGCTTGGCTGCGTTTGCGGATTGTCAATCATTTTGATCCGATGGTTCCCCGAAAGCATTGGGGCACATTCGCTGTGAACCTCACGGCAGCTTTTGCCTTGGGTTTGGTGCTCGGACTTCAAGTCAATGATCCCTGTACTGCTACTAGGGGAGTCTCTGGATTGACTTTATTGGTTGCAGTTGGTTTTTTCGGCAGTCTCAGCACCTTCTCTACGTTTGCTGTCGAGTTGTTCACAACTTTGAAGCAAGGGCATTGGCTTGAATCTGTTCTGCTCGGAATTGGTTCGATCTTGGGCGGGTTGGCTTTGGCTGGGCTTGGTTATGGCATCGGGTTAGCCGAGGGAATCTCCTGATGTCGGATCGTGCTGCCACCGCGCCTAAGCAGCTGTCTCTCCGACAGGAACTGACCGAGCTCTTCCTCGTGGCGGTTGGTGCGGTTCCTGGTGCGTTGATGCGCTGGCAGATTGGTGTTCACCTTCACGACAACGCCCTTGTTGTGAACGTGCTCGGTGCTTTCGTTTTGGGTTGGTTGGTTGGGCTTCCCTTACGCCCTAGGCGGCAGCTATTGGTTGGTATTGGTTTCTGTGGTTCGCTCACCACCTTCAGCAGTTGGATGGTGTACTGCGTCACTTATATCGCTCAGGGCGACTGGCGTTCAGCCTTGGGTTTGATCGGTTTCACCCTCGGGCTGGGCCTAGGTGCCGCAGCCCTTGGAGTGATGCTGGGTCGCGCTTGGTCTAGGCGCTGAGTGCGGATTCAATGGCGCCCTTCAGTTCATCCGAATCGGGTTCAACACCACTTTTGAATCGAGCAATCACAGTGCCGTCCTTGCCCACGAGGAACTTTTCAAAGTTCCATGCCACATCGCCTGAGGGTTCTGTCTGATTGAGGGTCGTGTAGGGCTCGGTGGTGCTGCCGGTGGCATGCACTTTGTTGAACAGTTCAAAATTGGCGTTGTAAGTGGTGGCGCAAAAGTTTTTGATTTCGTCCAGAGTGCCTGGCTCTTGCCCGCCGAAATCGTTGCAGGGGAAGCCCAACACCTGGAGTCCTTTGGAGCCGTAATTGTCTTGCAGCGCTTGCAGACCACTGTATTGGCGAGTGAAACCACAGTGACTGGCTACGTTCACGATCAGCAGGACCTTGCCGGCGTAGGAACCGAGGGATTTTTCTGTTCCATCGGGAGTAGTGACGGACACATTACTGATGTTGGGGGCCATTACGGTTTCAGGTGACATTGGCGCAGACGATAACCGGCCGCAGATCGACTTACACTTCAAATGACTGGGTGGAGAGCATGGATGAAGCCCAGGGCAGCAGCGGCGTGAGCATTGCTAATGACCTGGTTGCTGAGGTCGTCACTCAGCAACTTGAGTCCATGTTGTCTGTCGGCAACTATGACGGCGTCAAATTGCTCTTGGCTCCTGTTCAGCCCGTGGATGCGGCGGAAGCGATTGGGTATCTACCGCGAACGATGCAGGCACTTGCTTTCCGATTGCTCGGAAAAGATGAAGCGATTGAGGTCTATGAATACCTTGAGCCAGCCGTTCAGCAAAGCTTGTTGGAACGGCTGCGTTCGGGTGAAGTCCTGGAGCTCGTGGAAGAGATGTCGCCTGACGATCGGGTGCGCCTTTTCGACGAGCTCCCGGCCAAGGTGGTTCGCCGCCTCTTAGTGGAGCTCAGCCCTGCGGAGCGACGTGTCACCGCCCAACTCTTGGGCTATGCGCCTGAAACGGCTGGCCGTTTGATGACGACTGAGTACATCGATCTTAAGGAATTTCATAGTGCCGCACAGGCTCTCACCATTGTTCGCCGCCGTGCAAGAGAAACCGAAACGATCTACAGCCTCTACGTCACCGATGGACAGCGACATCTTTCTGGAATTTTGTCTCTGCGGGATTTGGTCACCGCCGACCCCACCGATTGCATTGGCGAGGTGATGACGCGGGAGGTTGTGAGCGTTGGCACCGATACCGATCAGGAGGAGGTGGCCAGGGCGATCCAGCGTTATGACTTTCTTGCCGTGCCCGTTGTGGACCGGGAACGTCGTCTTGTTGGGATCGTCACAGTGGATGATGTCATCGACGTCATCGAGCAGGAAGCAACTCGCGACATCTATGCGGCGGGTGCTGTGCAGGCCGGCGATGAAGATGATTATTTTCAGAGCAATCTTTTTACCGTTGCGCGTCGGCGGGTGGTTTGGCTGTTGGTCTTGGTGATTGCCAATATTTTCACCACCCAGGTGATCGCGATCAATGATGGGGTTTTACGTGAGGTGGTGATGCTCGCGGCCTTCATCCCTTTGCTGATCGGTACAGGTGGGAATGTGGGTGCTCAGAGTTCCACGGTGGTGATTCGCGGTCTGAGCACCCAACGCATTCAGGCGCTGGGTCCATGGCGTGCTGTTTTCCGTGAAGCAGTGGCGGGAGCTTTGCTGGGACTTTTGATGCTTGTCGTTGTAGTGCCTTTTGCCTGGTGGCGGGGAGATGGCCCCTTAGTAGGAATGGCAGTGGGCATCAGCCTGATGGCGATCACCACTCTGGCGGCTACTGCTGGTGCGTCGCTTCCTTTGCTGTTTAACCGTATGGGCTTGGATCCAGCACTGATGTCAGCCCCATTTATTACCACCGCAACAGATGTGGCAGGAGTTTTCATTTATCTCAAGACAGCTGAGTGGTTGCTGCTGCGTGCTCCCCAGCTGCTTGAGACCACTAGAACGAGTATTTTTACTCAATTAGCAGCTGCGCTCGCTTTCTGAGAGTTCGTTTACGTTTCTTAGGGTTATTCTTTACACAACTCAATGAAGCGTCATGGCCCCTGCTGCAGCTCTTGCTTCACGCCCAGCCTCTGCCTCCACGGGTCGAGGCTCCGGCGCTGAAGTTGACCTTGTGCGTTCGTATTTGCGTGATATTGGCCGAGTGCCGTTGTTGAGCCATCAACAGGAAATCACGCTGGGTCGCCAGGTGCAGGAGTTGATGGAACTTGAGTTGTTAGAAGCGGAATTGAAGGATCAATGTGGGGGTGAGGAGGTGCCACGAGAGGTGGTGGCCAAAGCTGCTGGAGTGAGTGCAGCGCAACTGAAGCGAAAACTGCAAGTGGGTCGACGTGCGAAAGAGCGGATGGTGGCGGCGAACCTGAGGCTGGTGGTGAGCGTGGCTAAGAAATACACGAAGAGAAATATGGAGCTGCTGGATTTAATCCAGGAGGGAACCATTGGTTTAGTGCGTGGTGTGGAGAAATTTGACCCCACGCGTGGGTACAAATTCAGCACCTATGCGTATTGGTGGATTCGTCAGGGAATCACGCGTGCGATTGCGGAGAAGAGCCGAACGATTCGCTTGCCGATTCACATCACAGAGATGTTGAACAAGCTGAAGAAAGGACAGCGTGAATTGAGTCAGGAGCTGGGACGAACACCATCGGTGACGGAACTGGCGTCGTTTGTGGAACTTCCAGAAGAGGAGGTGAAAGAACTGATGTGCCGTGCGCGCCAGCCGGTGAGTTTGGAGATGAAGGTGGGTGATGGAGACGACACGGAATTGTTGGAGTTGCTGTCAGGAGATGCAGCACTGCCGTCGGAACAGGTGGAAGGGGAATGCTTAAAGGGAGATCTGGGAGATCTGTTGTGTCAGCTGCCTGAGTTGCAAGGGAAAGTGCTGCGGATGCGTTACGGGATGGACGGCGAGGAGCCGATGAGCCTCACAGGAATTGGTCGCATCATTGGCATTAGTCGTGACCGCGTGCGCAATCTTGAGCGTGATGGTCTGGCTGGTTTGCGTCGCCTGAGTGATCAAGTAGAGGCTTACGTTGCTAGTTGATTGATGATGAATAGCAATTGTTGATTGACAGCTTCTGGTGATTCGTCGTGCGGGCAGTGACCCGCATGAGGAATCACCAAAAATGACTTGATGCAATCAAATTGTTGTTCCCATCGCTGGGCCTCATTGAGCGGTTCCCAGGGATCAAGTTCGCCCCAAATTAGATGTACTGGAACGGCAAGATTGATGAGTAATTCAGGTGCCAAGTGATCATCAAACAGGTTGATGAATCCTCGGAACGCTTCTGTTGCCCCATCTCTTTGACTCGGCTCAAATAGCAGAGACACCAGCTCCTCATCGACATTATTGCCGCTGGGATAGGCCTGGGTTAAGACACTTTTAATCAGTGCTGGCCTTGCAGCGTTGCGAAACAAGGCGGTACTCAGCCATCGCTGACGAACCAACGTTTTGAGCAGTGGACGGATCCAGGTCATCCAGGCGGGTTGCCTGGCCAATTGTTTGTCATCCATCTGCCTCTGTGCACAGTCGATTAGCACGACGTTTTTGCAATGGTCGGAGCCAAGGAGTTGGGCTGTTCTTAGTGCTACAACCCCACCGATTGAATTGCCAACGAGTACTACGGGGCGGTCAATGACGTCGAAGCAAAAATCGGCAACTTGTTGGGCCCAGAGATCAAAACCGTACTGAACGGTTAACGCTTGTGTGGATTGATCTTCGGTGGATTCATGCTTCAGCTGAGCCCTGGGCTGATCACTCCTCCCGAAGCCCAGCAGGTCGATGGCATAGGTGGGAGCGAATTCGGCGAGAACAGGTTGATTGAAGCGCCAATGATTCGTGTTGGCTCCGAAACCGTGGATCAGAAGCACTGCTGTCGGTGCCGATCGATCTCCAATCAGCGTCCAGCCAATTTGGTGGGACTTCCACGTCCAGAGAGCCTGTTTCGGAGAAGGAGTGAGCTCCATCCGATGAGTCAAACCATTGTGGACTTCTCAGTGCTGCTGTTGCTTGGCGAGAAAAGCTTGCTCTCTAGGTTCTTGATCAGCACATAAAACGGGGGAACAACAACAAGAGAGAGCGCGGTGGCCACGATCAATCCTCCAAAGATGACGGTGCCAAGCGCCTGTTGCGCAGAAGCTCCGGCACCGTTGGCGACCACCAGCGGGAGAAAGCCGGCTAACGCTGCAACTGCAGTCATCAGGATTGGGCGAAGTCGCGATTCGGCTGATTCCATCACAGCGTCAACGGTACTTTTTCCTTGCTTGAGCTTTTGTTCTGCGACCTCCACGATCAAGATTCCGTTCTTGGCGGCCAGACCAATCAGGGTGACCAAGCCAATTTGTGCATAGATGTTCAGATCGATGGAGCGGAACGCTAGAAACGCGAGAGCACCAAGCATGGCGAGGGGCACGGTTGCCAGAATGATGATTGGAGTGATGTAACTCTCGTACTGTGCTGAGAGAACGAGATACACAAAGAGAATCCCAAGTCCAAACACCAAGATGCTTGCGCTTCCAGCGGACAGTTGCAGCGCTGCGAGACCGGTGAAGGCTGAACCGATATTGGTGTAGTTCTGTGCAGTGAACAGTTGCTGGATTGTGGCCAAGGCCTGACCACTACTCTTCCCAATCGCTTGAGCGCCTTGGATCAGCACGGTGCGGCTCAAGTTGTAGTGGGCGATCACCGGTGGCGCGCTGCTGAGTTCGGCTTCGGCGAATTGCGAAACCTGGACTAGGTCGCCATCTCTCGATGGAACATAGAAGCTAAGAATGTCGTCGATGTTCTCTCTCTCTTCAGGTGTGCCCTGAACATAGATGTTGCGCACCTGACCACTTTCGTAGGTCAGCCCTGAGAAATTGCTACCCGCCAGAGCGGCAATGCTGTCCATCGCTGCCTTGTATTCGACGTTCAGGGCACCCATCACCTCTCGATTCACTTTGAGGCCGATCGCTGGAGAGCTGGGGTTGAATTGGGTGTAAATGTTGGAAAAGTCACCACTTGCATTGGCCTTCTTGATCAGTTGGCCAGCCAAATCAGAGAGTTCGTTGAAGGTGTAGGCCCCGTTGCTGAGATCGTTGAACTGGAAGTAGAAACCTCCTTGGGGGGAGAATCCAGGGACCGCTGGTGGGCCTGAAGCTCTAGCCAGGCCGTCGCTTAATTGGATTAACTTTGCATTGAGTCGATTCACAATGGCTTCTGAACTATGTTCAGCGCCTTTTCGTTCTTCCAAAGGCAGGAGGCCGAAGAAAAAGATGCCCTGATCAGGGCTGGAGCCGTTGAAGCCGGCTCCGGCGACAATTGACGCGTTGGCTACATCTTCTTCTTCACTCAGAACTTTGGCAATTTGAGCCCCGAGTTTTTTGGTCTCGACCAGTGAAGCCCCGTTTTGCAGTTGGAAGACTCCCATGCCATAGCCTTGATCCTGATCCGGGATGAAGGCTGTAGGAAGGGTGGTAAATGCAAAGCCAGTCATCACGATGCCGATGACTAATCCAGTGAGTACCAAAGTGCGTGCTCGGATCACCCGTTTGAGGATGTTGGCGTAGGTGTTTTCGAGACGCTCGAAGTTGCGGTTAAAAACCCTGAAGACCAGGGGCAGGTTCGCTCCAACGAGGGCGCCGATCACAATGCCGGCGATATAAGTCCAGTTGCCGAAGGAAGCAGAACTGAAGCGTCCAAAGGCCAAGCCGACGATCACTCCTACAACAATCCAACTGCGTCCCTTTGGTTCCGGTGGTTTTGTCTTCGGAAGGATCAAACCGGAGAGCATTGGAGAAAACGTCAGCGCATTAAAGGCAGAAATGGCAACAGAAAAGGCGATCGTGAGTGCGAACTGCTTGTAGATAATTCCGGTTCCACCGGGATAAAACGCAACGGGTACAAACACCGCCATTAAAACCAGGGCTGTGGCCAGCAGTGCACCGAAGAGCTCGCCCATACAAGCCAGGGCGGCCTCACGGGGTTTCATGCCGTTTTCGATATTGGTAGAGACGGCTTCGATCACCACGATGGCGTCATCGACAACGAGTCCTGTTGCTAGAACGAGACCCAGCAAGGTGAGTTGATTGATCGAAAAGCCGAAGATATTGAGGAATGCGAATGTTCCCACCAGAGAAATGGGAATGGCCAGGCTGGGTACAACGGTGGCTCGCCAGTTCTGGAGGAAAAGAAACAGGATGATCAGGACCAGCACGATGGCAAGACCAAGCGCATCAATGACGCCATCAACGGATGATTTGATGAACTGGCCGATGTCATAAATTTGATTAACAGTGACCCCAGGAGGCACGGTTGTCTTGAATTGGTTGATTGTTTCCACGACCGCTTGAGAGACGTCAAGGGCATTACTTGAGGGCGTCTGATAGACAGCTACGGTGAGTGCTTCTTGCCCCTTTTTGTTCATCGCTTGTACAGAGAAAGTGTTAGTGCCATAGCGGACTTCTCCTACATCTTTCAGTTTGAGCAAATTACCCAAAGGCGAGCGATTTATGATCAGATTGTTGAAATCATCGATGGAAATAAGGTTGCCATTGTTCTCCACTACAATTGGATATGTGTAAGCCTGATCACCAGAGGCAGGAGGCCCTCCTACCAGGCCGCCAACAGCAATACTGTTTTGGGCCTTCACTGCATTGATAACTTTTTCGGAGGTGAGTTTGTTGGCGGCGAGTTTGTTGGGATCGATAAAGAGCCAGAAGGCTGGATTGGCTCCTCCATAGACATTGACCGTGGCGACCCCTTCTACCCGTGACAGTGGGTAATACAGTTGTTCATAGATAAGTCCATTTAAGTAAGCAGCATCAAATTGCCCTTTGGTGGAACTGACCTCGTAGGCGAGAAGGATCGAGGGGTTGCTTTGCTTGACGGATACGCCTGTTTCAGTCACCTTTTGCGGCAGCTGGGGGTTGGCCAGACTCACCCGGTTTTGAACATTGACCTGATCAATATCGATATCGGTTGTTTGGTCGAAATAGACATTGATTGTGCTGTTGCCCGTCATGTCTGTGTTGGAGGAGATGTAGCTGACCCCAGGGACTCCGTTGATCTGTTGTTCCAAGGGATTGGTGACCGCTTGTTCGGTTACTTCAGCGTTCGCACCTCCATAGTTCGCGACAACCTGGATTTCAGGATTAGCGATGTTTGGCAGATAGGCAATTGGCAGGATCGGGATTGAGATCACTCCGACCAGCACAATCAAAATGCTGCAGACAGTGGTTAGAACTGGCCGCTTGATGAAATTGTCAGAGAAGGACATTGGCTCAGTTGGCTCCCGTTGCGACCTTGACCGGCATGCCACTGCGCAGGCGACTTGTATTGCTCACTGCCACCTTGTCCCCAGTCTTGAGTCCCGAAATCACGGGATAGAGGTTGTTCTGTAATGGTCCAAGCTTGACTGGGGTTTGAAACACCATCGGAGTGTTCCCAGGAAGCTTTTCCAGTTTTTTCAACTCTTGATCCGTCGTATTGGGTGAGCTTTTGATCTTCGGCAGTGCCTTGCTGATGGGCACAACCCTGTAAACGAAAGGTTGTTGAGCTTGCATCATCACGGCCTGCACTGGTACAGCCAGACTTTGACTCGTTCCCGTGATGATCGTGGAGGCCACGTACTGGCCAGTTTTTAATTGTCCGGTGAGATTGGGGAATTCCGCCTTCACCGTCATTGTGTTGGGTGGGTTGCCGTTTTGGCTGAATGCGAAGTAAGGAGATATAAAGGTGATTTTCCCTTCACCTGTGATCTGGGGGGTGGATTGGGATGCAACTTTCACAGTTTGCCCCACTTTGACTTGGGAGGCTTGGGATGACGGAATGTCCATCAATGTCCAGAGCGTGGAGTTGTCCACGATCCCTGTGATGGCTTGTCCAGTTGTGACGTAGTCCCCGAGCTTTACGGTATCGAGATCCCCGACCACACCATCAATTGGAGAGCGTACAAATTTATAGTTAAGAGTGGCTTTGTCAGCAATGGCCTGATCCCGTGCTTTGATCGCCTTTGTGGCATAGAAATCACGATCCATGGCCGAGGCGGCGCCTTGTTCGTAAAGGTATTGAAAACGCTCCGCATTCACAAAGCTGTTTCGAGCTGCTGATTGTGAAGTATTGAGCTGAGCGCTATCTTGCGTGTTATCGAGAACAAGAATCACTTGCCCTGCTTGTACTCGATCTCCCTCCCTAACAAGCTTTTTGATTACTCGTCCATCGGTCTCAGGGCTTAACACCACATTGGTGGTGGACTCGAGCGGGCTAATGGCTCTGATGCTTGGCGCGAAGGTGCTTTCGGAGATTGTCGCGGTCTTGATGGATAAAAAGGTATGACCGGCCTTTTTGCTTTGACCGCATGCTGCAAGCGCAGTCGAGACAATCAGCACGACCGCAAGGGAACCTCGCACAATCCAACCTTTCACTGGGCGGAGGTTACCTGCAATTCACGTTTGTTGGCGGCATGGATTGTGATTCAGTCATCAGGACGAGTGTTGATGATTTGCTGACCACAGTGTTCTGTCTGGACCGTGGGCCTCAAGCGCTGCCGTTAAGTCCTGAGATGCCGTTGCGTCGACACAAGCTGCCTGCAGTTATTCATGAGAGACAAAAGCTGTTCATTCAGGCCATTTTGTTTGTTTTTAGGGTAGAGAACAGCGGCGAGTGAGATGAAACGTGGTGTCATCGGCAGGATGTCTTGGCGTTGTTGTGAATCCGAAAAGATGACAGCCAGCCAAAGTTCAGCTCAGTACAAGGCAAATGTCCAGGAGGTCGGCCAAAGATGGAAGGAGCCGATCATGTGCTGCGTGCATGGTTATGGCTAGTGTCTAAGGAAGGAAGGCCAACCGCAACGGCTCCTGGGCCAAGGGATTGTCTCCCCCCCCCCGCTCATCACGCTGAGGATGAAAATTGACGAGGGCGGGGAGGATGGATGGCACGTCGCTACAAATCGGGAATGGCTTCTATCCCATGAAAGAAGTTTGATCTCTGGGGCTCAAGTCTTCAGGGAAATCTGATGCTCATGTCGCGTTTCACGTATGAGAGTTTTCAAATGTTGTTTGAAATCTGGATGCTGCTCGCATTGGCCTTTGGATTGAAAGCTTGCAGTAGCGTTCTTGTGCGGTTGGATGAATACTTGCCTGCGTGGATCTTTTGAGCGTGAATTCATTGATTTGATGGTTGTGATGAGCCGATCCTCTCTGGTTGTTGCTAAAGCATGACTAATTGTGGATTCAGCGTTTGTGAATTTGTGCCTGTCTTTGTCTTTGTCTTTGGATGATTGATGTTAGTGGCTCTTGGGATTCGATCTCTTTGCGTGGGTATGCGGTGATTGAGCGGAAGTGGCTTTTGATTTCGGTCGCATTGGATACCAAATTACTTGAAAAGATTTTGCTTAATAGATTAGTTCAAATGATTTTTACTTCTTATAAAGTTTAGTGTGACCTTTTAATTGACGGCTTGTTTGGCCATCTCTCGGTGAAATTCAAAAACTATGGCTTCGATCCGTTTTGGCGAAGAGCTATCCAATCTGTTTGCGCTGATTGATGCTGACGGAGATGGGGTGATTACCACAGCCGAGGTGGAGCAGTTGCTGACCTCCATGGATGTAATCGTTGACCCTTCTGAAGCCAGTGCCTTGCGTGAACTCATCGCCACAAAGGGGTCTTTGAATCGCGCTGACTTTTTGTTTTGGGCTAATCAGCAACCAGAGTTGGGGACCCATCAACTGCTCAGGGATCTGTTTGCGTTGATTGATACCGATAGGAATGGCTGGCTGAGTCAGGAAGAACTTTCTGTGCTGGTTGCGCTTTTGCTTACGCCTGAGGCGCATTTGACCCCCGAGTTTTTGCTGGAGCGGCTTGATCGTGATGGGAATGGGCAGATCACAACGGATGAATTTCTGGCTTTATTTGAGGAGGAGAGCCTGTTGTCGTTATCTCTGGCTGACCTCAAGCGCCTGAAGAAAAATTTGGTACAGATCACCAGCACGTCCCGTTTGGCTGGGGTGAGCCTGGTGGAGGTGGATTGTGATCTGGGAGCCGGGATCCCGGGAGCAGGGGCTGGGATCGAATTGCTGAAGACTGCCATGCAGCGCCAGAAAGATCTGCAGCGGATGAGTGAATCTCTGATTGCTGAGATTCATGCTCAGCAGAGTCCTATTGCTCGAGCGACCGCCGCTGGCAGTCACAGTCAGACCCCGCATGCTCGCCACATCGAAACCATTGCTGGAGTGATGCGCAAGGCTTCCCAACTTGTGGCCAGCACCCTCGAGCAGGGACGTTTCCCTCTAGTGCTGGCAGGTGACCACTCCACGGCTGCTTCCACGATCGCTGGCATCCGTCGTGCTTATCCGCAGCAGCGACTGGGGGTGGTTTGGATCGATGCCCATGCTGATCTCCATTCACCCTTCACGACACCGTCGGGCAACATGCACGGCATGCCTTTGGCAATAGCCACTGGGCTCGACAACTTGCCCGAGTCGATCAATGTCCCCGACGCTCGCACCCAAGAGCTTTGGAGGGAATTAAAGCAGTTGCACGGATCAGAATCGGCCGCGATCGCATTGCGGGATTTGATTTATGTCGCTGTACGCGACACCGAGGCCGCTGAGGATGCAGCGATCATTGCGCATTCAATTCCTGTAATCAGCACCGAGCAGCTGCGACAAGAAGGGGCCTTGCAGGTTGCCAATCGCTGCCTAGCCCACCTTGCGGAGGTGGATCTTATTTATGTGAGCTTCGATGTGGATGCCCTTGATTCAACGATCTGTAAGGGAACAGGAACTCCGGTGCCTGGGGGGCTCTGGGCCCATGAAGCTGCTTCACTCTTGCGCACTCTGCTGTCCGACCCACGGATTTGTTGTTGGGAAATCTGCGAAATTAATCCTCATCTTGATGAGCTGAACACCCTGGCGGAGGTTTCGCTGGGGATCTTCCGGGCCGGACTGGAGGTGCTCTCGGAGCGGTTCACTCCCATCACCGTTGCCTCCTATGCCGATTGATGACCATTCCCTGTTTGAGCTTTTACAGGTCTTGTTGCCGCCACCTCCCCCGGTTCGCAGAGCTGTAAGGGGTGGGGTTTTTAGCAACCGCTTTTCGTTGAGCCCTTGGCTCAGCTGGTTGCGTAGCTTTTCGCAGGTGATCTTCATCAACAATCCGCTGAGTGGAGCCCTGCTGCTACTGGCTTTTCTGCTGGGTTCCCCCTGGATGGCTCTTTTGGCTGTGGTTGGCATGGCTGCGGCCAATCTCACCTCAAGCCTGCTTGGTTTAGCAAGGAATCTGCGTGACCAGGGCATTCATGGTTTCAACGGTGTTCTGGTGGGTTGTGCTGGGGCATCTCTCGTGAATCTCGGAGCCGTTCAAAGTGTTGGTCTTTTGGTGATCTTGGTGGGAGTCGGGGGCGGTTTCACCACGGTGCTTGTCGAAGTCTGGAGCCGCTTCTTTCATCGCCGCGGAGATCCACCGGTGCTCACGTTGCCGTTCTGTTTGGTCACCTGGTGCCTTTTGATTCTTGTCCTTCCTTCATCTTCAGATCCGATTGAGTCCCTGCAGTTCTCTGCAGCAGGAGGTTTGCTGCAGGCGTTGCTGCTCGGCCTGCCTCAAAGCTTTGGTCAAGTGTTTCTCTGCTCAGGCTTGGCGAGCGGATTCCTGGTGCTCCTGGCTGTCGCCTTGGCCAGTCCTATGGCTGCGGCTCTCGGCGCGGCTGGGGCGATGGTGGGGATGATGACCGCTCTGATTCTTTCCCAAGGCGCTGATCATGCGGCCGTGGCTCAGGGGCTCTGGGGCTACAACGGTCTTCTGGTGGCGATCGCTCTTGGCGGGATCTTCCATGCTCCCGGAGTGAAAAGCCTGCTGATGGGTCTGGCTGGGGCATGTCTTGCCACTCTGCTTCAATCCCTTCAGGTCTCGCTGATGAGCAGCCTGCCTCCTTTGACCTTCAGCTTCGTGCTGACGACCTGGCTGCTGCAGCGCTTTGCCAGCCAGACGTTGCCGGCTCTGATTCCGGTCTCCTTGCATGCGGTGGTTACGCCTGAGGAACATCGCAAGCGGTTTGTTGTCGCCAGGGAGCTGCTTGGCAGTTTCCGTCGCAACCTGCGGCAGCGGATTAATGGAACAGTGCAAACCCCTGGCCTGGCTCCGTTGGCGCCGGCGCTGCAGACTCAGGCGCAACGTTTGTTCCAGTTGATCGACCGCGATTGCGATGGCAGCCTCAGCTTGGACGAGTTGCGTGAGGCGTTGCTGCCGTCTCGATCCAGGGATGAGGCCTCAGAGCAAAGCCTGTCCTTTCTGGATTCTCAGCTGACAGCAACGATGGCTGCGATGGATCTCGATGGAGATGGACGGATCGACTTCGCTGAATTCAGCCAGCTGATCCAGCGATTGCAGCGGCTCCGTGAGGGGGAGGAACGGCTCCTTCTGTACCTCTTGCCCGTCGATGTCAATGGTGACGATCGCCTCGATCGGGATGAATTGGCCCGATTGCTGCAAAGCCTTGGTCAAACGCCGCTCACGGCGACCGAACAGTCACTGGTTTTCGCTGATCAGGAGTTGGGTCTGCGCTGGCGCGATTTTGTGGATCGCCTGCTGTTGATTTGAGCTTGCAAAGCACGATCGCTCTCCGCCTTAGAGAGTTCAAGGTCACAGCCAACCGGTTGGATCAAGTGCTCGAGTGCGTCGGCGGTTTGAGACAGGCCCTTCTCTTCTTGGATGAGTTTCTGCAACTGGAGAGCACGCTGTTTGAAGCTTGGGGTAACGGCGAGGCTCTGCAAGCTTTTTCTGAGCCCATCGGTGGTCACTGTTTTTGCTGTGTAAGTGGCTGGACTGACTCCCAAGCGCTCAAGGGTGCGTCCCCAGGCCGGCTGATCAGCGAAGAAGGCCACCACGATGCTGGGAATGCCACTGATCAGTGTGCTGGCTGTTGTGCCTGCACCGCCGTGGTGGATGGCACCTTGCAGTTGAGGGAAGAGCCACTGATGGGGACAGTGTTCGAGTACGAACACTGACTCAGGCAATCGACCTTTTGGCAGCAGATGCCCCCATCCCGGCGAGAGGATCAGTCGTTGATTGGCTTGGCATGCCGCGGTGACGATGATCTCGGCAAGCTGTTCTGGATCTCTGGGGATCATGCTTCCAAAGCCGGCATAAAACGGGGCTGGCCCTTCCTGCAGAAAATGCTTGAGGTCCTCAGGGGGCTCGTAAGGGTGATCGGCCTCCTTTGTGGAAAGGCAGAACCCTGTCACTTTTGCTTGAGAAGGCCAGTCCGCCGGCTTTGGGATTAAGTGTTTGCTGAAGAGATGCAGCACCGTTGGGGATTGCAGAAACGGAGGGGTGTCTTGTCTGGCTGATGCTCCGTTCCAGGGCAGTTGGGGTAGTCCTTGCTGACGTCGAAACGCTTGAATCACGTTGCTTTCTTGTCGCCATTTGAGAAGGCGAATCGCTTCATAACTGAGTTGGTTGAGTTTTCCTCGGATGCGGTTGCGAGGTCCGCTCCCATTGGAAGACCCATCTCCTGGCCAGCTCAGGAAGGAGAAGTTTGTTGTGCTGAGCAACGGAATCGGGCTGACCACCGCGAACCTGCAGCCCTCAGCTTCAGCAAGGTGATATCCCCATAGAGCCAACGGCGGAGTGAGTAGCAGGTCGCAGCCATCGATTGCTTTGCGGGCAGTTTCGATCCATTCATGAAGCAAGTTGTTATTGATTAAACGAATGGCTTTGCCCTCCATTAACTGGACGCCGTCTTCTGAAGCCATGAGCTCTCTGAAGTCTCCCGCAAGAGAGGTGAAACGCACCCCCTCGTCTTGCACAGCCTCTTGAAAATTGGCGCTGCCAATGAGATGCACATCATGACCGCGCTTCTTGAGTTCCTTAAGAAGAACCAAATAGGGCTCGAGATCACCGCGTGAGCCGACGCTGATTAGATGGATGGATGCCATAGACGGCGGCTTTTTAATAACAACTATTTTCTGCAGATCGCTTGCAGCGCGTGCGCTCTCTCGCTTAGAAATCGATGAGAAAGCAATGTGTTGGTTCCTGCCCCCTCCGATCCGATTTGTGGCCTGCAATCTGGTTAAGGATCTTCTCGATTGGTGGGAGATTCATGGTCGTAGGGATCCAGCGCAAAAGCCTTGGATGTTTACTCCTGAAGGGAAATGGCCTCAGCGCTGCGAGCACTTGAATCCCTATCCGATTCACGTGGCCGAGGTGATGCTGCAGCAAACACAGCTGCAGGTGGTGCTGCCGTATTGGCAGCGCTGGATGGAGTTCTTCCCAGCTCTTGAGGCGTTAGCTGAGGCGGAGGCGCAGACAGTGTTGCTGTGTTGGCAGGGTCTCGGCTACTACTCCCGGGCTCGCCGTTTGCATGACTCGGCCCGGCAGCTGCTGAAGCGAATAGGCTCCAATGCCTCTCATGATCCACAGTGTTGGTCAAGGGATCTGGAGGCGTGGCTGGAATTGCCGGGGATCGGCCGCAGTACGGCTGGCGGCATTCTTTCCTCTTCTTTTAATAGCCCAGTGGCGATCCTGGATGGCAACGTGCGCCGGGTGTTGGCGCGGTTGCAGGCTCATTCGCTTCCGCCGATGCGGGCGCAATCTCTGTTCTGGAGATGGAGCCAAGCTTTAATCGATGCTGCTCCATCGCGGGCCAGAGATCTCAATCAGGCTCTGATGGATCTTGGTGCCACGGTTTGTACCCCCCGTTCACCACAATGCTGCTCCTGTCCCTGGCAGGATCATTGCGCTGCGTACGCTGCTGGCGATGTGGAGCGCTTCCCCGTGAAAGAGACCCCGAAAGCTGTGCCCTTTCAGGTGATAGGTGTGGGTGTGGTGCTGAATGATGCCGGTGAGGTGTTGATTGATCAACGCCTGAATGAGGGGCTGCTTGGTGGATTGTGGGAGTTCCCCGGCGGTAAGCAGGAGCCTGGCGAGGCCATCGTTGCCACGATCTCGCGCGAATTGCAGGAAGAGTTGGGCATTGAGGTGGCTGTGGGAGAGGAGTTGATCAGCCTCGAGCACGCTTACAGCCATAAAAAGCTGCGATTTGTTGTGCATCTCTGCGAGTGGCGTTCTGGAAACCCACAGCCTCTGGCGAGCCAGCAGGTGCTCTGGGTAAGCCCGAATGAACTGCGGAATTACCCTTTTCCCGCAGCCAATGCACGGATCATCGAGGCCTTGGTTGGCAGGTTGGATCCTTCTGGTCAGCCTGAAGCAAGTTGCAATGAGGACTGATGACCGAAAGCTCCTCTTCCCCCCAGGTGCTCTGTCTCGGTGAAGCTTTGGTCGATCGGCTTGGCCCTGCTGGAGGGAATCCGGCAAAGGATCAGCCGGTGGATGATCGTTTGGGGGGGGCTCCGGCAAACGTGGCCTGCGCCCTTGCCCGGTTAGGGACTTCAGTGGCCTTTCTCGGTCGGTTAGGTGAGGACTCGATCGGTGCAGCCTTCAGCGCGCTGTTCGCCGAACGCGGCGTCGATCAGAGGTTGGTGCAACAGGATCGTCAGCGCCCTAGCCGGACTGTGTTGGTGCGGCGATCCATTTCGGGGGAACGGCAATTCCAGGGCTTTGCGGGTGATCAGGGTCTGGGATTTGCTGATCAAGCGTTAGAACCGATAGCACTGCCCAAACCCGCTGGTTGGCTGTTGGTTGGCACCATTCCGTTAGCTACGGCGGCGTCTGCTGCGTCCCTTGAGAAAGCGGTGGCAGATGCCCGTTCGCACGGCATCGCTTTGGCCTTGGATGTGAACTGGCGCCCAACGTTCTGGGATCCCCTGGCTGATCCAGCGGCAGGGCCTACCACTGAAGCTGCCACGGTCATCAGGCCACTGTTGGAGCAGGCCGCCCTGATCAAGTTGGCCAGAGAAGAGGCGTTGTGGTTTTTCGGAAGTGATGATCCTGCCGCGATTGCTGCAGGTTTGGCACAGCATCCTGATGTGGTGGTGACCGATGGAGCAAACCCCGTCCGTTGGTTCATTGCGCAGGAATCCGGGAGCATGCCTGTGTTTCAACCCAATGAGGTGATCGACACCACAGGAGCAGGTGATGCCTTCACCGCTGGTTTGTTGCACCGATGGGACCATCCTGTAATCGAGCGGTTGCGCTTCGCGTCAGCCTGTGGAGCCCTGGTGTGTGGTGGTGCTGGAGCTATTGATCCACAGCCGCGGGAGCGAGACGTTCTCGCTTACCTGAGCCGATGACCGTACGCGCCGTGCTCCGCCTTGGGGATTCCAGGCTGCGTGAGATGGCTCAGCCGGTGCAGGATCTTGGAACCCCGCAGTTGCTGGAGTTGTGCTCCGATCTAAAGGAAACGATGGAGGCTCTTTCTGGTGCGGGGCTAGCTGCACCGCAAATCGGTGTGCCCTCTCGTGTGGTGATTTTTGGCGGGGGAGGCCCTAATCCCCGCTATCCGGGTGCTTTGCCGGTGCCGCTTACGGTGCTGATCAATCCGGACCTAACGCCCATCGGTGAGGGGCGTTCCCTGGGTTGGGAAGGCTGCCTCAGTGTCCCTGGCTTGCGCGGCCAGGTGGAGCGCAGCAACCGGGTGCGCTATTGCGGCTGGACGCCCGAGGGGGAATGGCTTGAGCGCAGCGTGGAGGGTTTCCATGCCCGCGTGGTGCAGCACGAGTGTGATCACCTCGATGGAGTGCTTTTCCCAGATCGACTGCACACACCTCAAGCCTTTGGATTCATCCCCGAACTCGAGCATTCAGGGCTGATTCCAAGGGTGCCTTCTTAATCGAGGGGGCTTGCAATAGCAAGAGCAGCGAGGCGATTCAGGTCTTGTGAGCTTGTTGATCACAGCTCGTGGATCTCAATTGAATGAGCTGCCATAAAGCGGAGAGCTTCATCCTTGTTGAACACGCTCTCGGTGGCTGAGGTGCTGCGCACGCAGCTAGCCCCCATAGCACTGCCCCAGCGCACACAGCCCTTCAGATCCTGTCCGTTGAGATGGCCCGCGATGAAGCCGGCATCAAAGGCGTCGCCGGCACCTGTCCCTCCCCGGAAGTTGGTTGGATAGGCATCGCTACGAAGTCGCAGTCCATCTGTGATCAGATGGGTCCCTTGCTCGCCATCCGTAATCACCACAGTCCGGGCTCCGGCGTCGCGGAAGGCCTGGGCCTGCTCCAAGGGAAGGCTGCGTCCGGTAAGGAGTGTTGCTTCATCTCTATTCGGCAGCACGATGTCGGTGTATGGCAAGATTCGCTTCACGCGTTCCATGGCGGCCGGATCGGTGACCTCGATCACATCCAGCACCACCAGGGCGCCGTTGGAGCGGGCCTGATCAAGGCGCTTCAGGGTCAGCTCGCTTTCGAGGGCGTCCAGCATCAGATAGCCACCGATGTAAACCACTGCTGCGGATTCGATTAGTCCCTCAGGAATCATCGCGCCGCTCAGCAGTCGGTTGGCTCCCACCGCTGAGATCAAGCGGCGGTCATCACCATCCACATTGATCACGCTTGATGTTGCGGTCGAGGCTTGTGGGCAGCGGATCACCCCAGTGGTCTGAACTCCAGCCTCCTCCAAGGTTTGGAGAAGAAAGTCACCAAATGGATCGTCTCCGATGCATCCCCCTAAACACACATCCACCCCCAACTTGACTAAGTCGTAGGCGGTGTTGGCTGCACACCCTCCTAAGCAGAGTTCCATGTGAGAGGTCTCTACGATTTGGCCGGGGTTTGGCAGAGCAGGAACTGGGTCGCAGACCAGATCAGCGCAGAGAAGACCAAGACATAAACAATCCAACTACACAAGTCCCCCCACGATCGGCCACCAGCAACTATCAATCACTTGCTGCTCTGCTGACTTGGTCTCCGCGTTGCGGATTTCAGCAGCAAGACTATCCAGAAGAGATCCATGCAACAGCGGGCCCATGGCCTCATGCAGTACAGAATCGCGCTCGAACGCCATCCGGGCTTCAACAAGGCTGGCCGGAAGCTTGGGGATGTTGTGATCGCTCAGCAGAGCGGGATCACCCGTTTGCTCCGGTGGAAGTGTGCGTTGATCACGCAGGGCGTCAAGCACCTGAGCTTGAAGTGCACCCAACAGCAAGTAGGGATTTGCAGTGGGATCGACTGCTTTGATTTCCAGGTGAGCGGCACTCTGATCGATTGCGGTGGGAATTAAGCGAACGGCTGCCTCACGGTTCTCCATGCCCCAGACCTGGAAAGGGGCGGACCAGCTGCTGGGCACCAGCCGTAGGTAAGACACAGGAGAAGGGCTGGCCAGCGCCACCAGAGCAGGGAGTTGCTCAAGCATCCCGGCAATCAGGGCTTCTCCTTCAGGACGCAGCCCATAGGGACCTGGCCCGTCTTGGAGCAGGGGGCCTTGAGCATCCCGAAGGCTGAAGTGCAGGTGGCCGCCATTCCCGATCCAGTCCAGTCGGGGTTTGGCACTAAAGCTGCTGTACCAGCCAAAGCGGCGCGTCACGCGTTGGATCACCAGACGGGCTCGTATCAGCTGATCCGCCACCTGGAGTGGGGCTTCGGCTGCGAAGGACAGTTCGAACTGCGAGGGGCCATATTCGGGATGAAACTGGATCCAGTCCACCTCTGCGGTATCGAGTGCCTCGAGAAGTGCCGAGGCGTAATCGAGGCCCTCGATCAAACGGTCGGCTCCGTAAGGTCCCCCAGAGATCATCGCCTTTGGGGAGCCGTTTCTGTCAGGGCTTACGACAACCCATTCCAGTTCAAATCCGGCGGTAAGGGACAGTCCAGCTGCATCGAGTTTCTCCTCCATGCGGCGGCAGAAGTGGCGTTGATCTGCGCCGTAGGGTCCGCTCGTACGAGTCCAGCGTTCGCCCGCGGCCCAGGCCCAGCCCTGATTGGGCTCCAGCATTGCCAGCGATTTAGGGTCTGCCTTGAGGCGCAGATCGCCATCCGGTCGTGTGAGGCGATGCGTTGGTTCGATGATCCCGTCCGAACGGAAGGCATCGGATATGGGCGAGAAGCCGACTCCGATGTCGACGGCGAGTTGCCAACGACGCAAAGGCACAACCTTGACGAGCGACTCGCCCGCGTGGTTGTCCCAGGTGATGGCGATCTGACGCACACCTTTGGCGGTCAACGCTTCGAGGGACTGGTCATACTCCGTGGTCATGGCTGCGCATGCAGTGCATTAAGGATGCAGCAGGGTGCCGTTGAGGACTCAGAACGGGCAGGAGCAAGTTCCATCCATGGCTGGACTTTTACTGATCCAGTCCTTTTGGGCTGTGCTGTGGCTTTTGATGTGGTTGGTGATTGATCAGAATCGTTGCAGCGTGGGGGGTCGGTTTCATGTCTGAAGTTCCAAGAGGTCTGCTATGGCTGGCCGTGCCCGCTGCGGTTGTTTTGGCCTTAGTGGTGCATGGTCAGGCTGAATCGGCCCTGCCTTTTTGGGCTGGCATGCCTGTTTGGGTGTTGATGTTCATCGCCCTGCAGGCGGCACTCACCCTTGTTGCTGCTTGGATCGCCCGCCCATGAGCATCACCTTGATCTCCGCGCTCCTTGCGCTGGTGGCTTATCTCCTGGCGTTGCTCTGGCTTGGTGCTCAGAGTCTCGGGGGTCAAACCAACAGCGCCGACTCCTATTTTCTGGCCGATCGGCGACTGCGTGCCGGTGTGCTGTTTTTCACGCTGATCGCCACTAATTTCAGCGCTTTCTTTTTTCTTGGCTTTGCCGGCGCGGGATATCGAATCGGGATTGCGTACTACCCAATGATGGCGTTCGGAACAGGATTAGCAGCCTTCAGCTTCGGCAGCCTCGGCTGCCGGGTGCGCAAACTCAGCGCTCAACATGGCCTGATCACCCCGTCCGAATTGATCGGTCATTTCTTGCCTGGGGAAGGCCTGCGCCTCTTGGTGCTTGCGGTGATGGTGCTGTTCACCCTTCCCTATTTAGCTCTGCAACCTTTGGGTGCCGGTTACTTGTTGGAGAGCCTTACGGGAGGTGCGGTTCCTTTTGGCGTTGGAGCAACCCTGCTCACGGTCGTGATTGTGCTCTATGTCGTAGGCGGCGGCATGCGAGCTGTGGCACGGACCGACGTGCTTCAGGGGGTCTTGATGTTCCTGCTGATGCTGATGGCCTTTGGGGCTGTAGCCAAAGGTGTCGGTGGCGTCGAGATGGCGAATCGTACGCTGTTCCAACAACGTCCAGACCTCTTCAGTACGGCTGGTCTTGGCGGGTTCTTTACGCCGCGAATGATGGCGAGCTATTTGCTGCTCTGGCCTTTGTGTCTGCCGATGTTTCCGCAGATGCTGATGCGTTTCTTTGCCGCCGGGGATGACCGTTCGCTGAAGCAATCCATGGTGCTGTACCCAGTGGTGGCGGGGGTGTTGTTTATCTGCCCGGTCATGATCGGGATGTGGGGGCATCTGGCCTTCCCCGATCTGGTGGGTCGCGCCTCAGATCAGATCCTGCCGTTGATGCTTGGACGCTACAGCCCTGAGTGGTTAACGGGAATCGTGATGGTGGGGGCCTTGGCTGCGTTTATGTCAACCCTGGACTCGCAGTTGTTGGCGCTGTCTTCGATGCTGACTCGCGACCTCTACACAAGATATTGGCGCCCGCAAGCTTCCTTGCCAGAGCAAGTGCGTGTCGGGCAGTTCGTGGTGATCGCCCTTGCGGTTGCTGGGCTGGTCATCGCCCTTCGGCCTCCGGATGCGATTCTTTCGCTTGCAACCCATGCGTTCTCCGGTTTGGCCTTGCTGTTCCCGATGCTGGTGGGGGCGGTCTATGGCCTGCGTTGGTCTGTCCTTGGGGCGATGTTGTCGGTGATCGGCGGCGAAGCCGTCCTGCTGGGTTTTGCAACGGGTGTGATTCCAGAGGGGTTCCAGGTTGGCTGTCTACCTTTGATTCCGGCACTGGTGGTGGCCTGCTCGATTTTGGTTGTGGATCAGCTCATTGATCGCTGGTCTTCGTCTTGCTTGCAGGCCTGACTTTCGGGGACTGCAGCGAGATGGTGCGTCCGCCACCAGGAGCGTAATGAAGATCGAAGCGCCAGGCGTCAGGCAGGGCAAGGCTGAGTCGCTCCGGCCACTCCACCACGAGCAGGGCTCCTAATGCGCTTGCCTCTTCCTCCTCTTGCAGGAAGAGGTCGTCGGCTGCGACGGCTTGCTCGAGTCGGTAGAGGTCGAGATGGATCAGAGGTGGGGTGCCTTCGGGGTAGTGCTGCGCTAGCGCGAAGGTTGGGCTGGTGATCGGTTCTTGGATTCCTAGAGCTTCGGCTAGCCCTTGCACCAGAGAGGTTTTGCCTGCACCGAGTGGACCCTGTAAAAGCACAATGTCGAGGGGTTTAAGGCATGCCGCCAACATCCGACCAAGGTTTTTTGTGGCCTCGAGATCGTCAAGGCTCCTTGTTTCATCTGTAGATTGGCCGTCAAGGGAGCCCGAAGCCTCGGCGTCTCCGAAGTATTTATCGTTCACATCCTCCTCAGGGAGCTTTTCAATATGGTGGCAACAGCCGCGGCATCGGCCGAACTTCAGGTCGTCAAGGACTACGTCATTGCGGACATCGGATTAGCCGATTTCGGTCGCAAAGAGCTTGATATTGCTGAGACCGAAATGCCCGGCCTGATGGCGCTGCGCAAGAAGTACGGCAGCGAAAAGCCCCTCAAGGGCGCCCGCATTGCTGGCTCCCTGCACATGACGATTCAGACCGCGGTTCTGATCGAGACCCTCGTGGAGCTTGGGGCTGACGTGCGTTGGGCTTCCTGCAACATCTTCTCCACCCAGGATCACGCCGCTGCGGCCATCGCCGCACGGGGCATCCCCGTTTTCGCCGTCAAGGGCGAGACCCTTGAGGAGTACTGGAACTACACCCACCGCATCCTCGAGTGGGGTGATGGTGGTTCCCCGAACATGATTCTTGACGACGGTGGCGATGCCACCGGTCTGGTGATGTTGGGCAGCAAGGCCGAGCAAGACATCAGCGTTCTGGACAACCCAGGCAACGAAGAGGAGACCTTCCTGTTCGCCTCCATCAAGAAGAAACTGGCTCAGGATCCCAGCTTCTATTCGCGCACCAAGGCCCAGATTCAGGGCGTGACCGAGGAGACCACCACGGGTGTGGCCCGCCTCTACAAGATGCAGAAGAGCGGTGAGTTGCCTTTCCCCGCGATCAATGTCAACGACTCCGTCACCAAGAGCAAGTTCGACAACCTCTACGGCTGCCGTGAGTCGCTGGTGGACAGCATCAAGCGCGCCACCGATGTGATGGTGGCCGGTAAGCAGGCCCTGGTGGTCGGCTACGGCGATGTGGGTAAGGGTTCGGCCCAGTCCCTGCGTGGTCTCGGCGCCACCGTCTGCATCGCTGAGGTGGATCCCATCTGCGCCCTGCAGGCTGCGATGGAGGGCTACCGCGTTGTCCGTCTGGAGGACGTGGTCGAGGAGATGGACATCTTCGTGACCGCCACTGGCAACTACCAGGTGATCCGCAATGAGCACCTGGTGAAGATGAAGGATGAGGCGATCGTCTGCAACATCGGCCACTTCGACAACGAGATCGATGTCGCCTCTCTCAAGGCGTACGAGTGGGAGAACATCAAGCCGCAGGTGGACCACATCACCTTGCCCAGCGGCAACAGGATCATCCTGCTGGCGGAAGGCCGTCTGGTGAACCTGGGTTGCGCCACCGGCCACCCCAGCTTTGTGATGAGCAACTCCTTCACCAATCAGGTGTTAGCTCAAATTGAGTTGTTCACTAAGGGCAATGAGTACGGCAATGAAGTGTATGTATTGCCTAAGCACCTTGATGAGATGGTTGCTCGACTCCATCTTGAGAAGATCGGCGCCAAACTCACCGAGTTGAGCAAAGATCAGGCTGACTACATCAACGTTCCTGTGGAAGGTCCTTATAAGCCTGACCACTATCGCTACTGATCCCTAGCTGCTGCTTGGTTCTGCTTGCTCCATGGAAGACTTGCGCGATCACTCGCTGTCTTCATGGGGCTTTCTGAACTGATCACCCAGCTTCCAGAGCTGATCGGACAGGCTGTTGAGGCGAATCAATGGTTGGGCTATGGCGCTATTTTTTCGGCCATGTTTTTGGAAAATTTATTTCCCCCTATCCCCTCAGAGCTGATCATGCCTCTGGGGGGATTTTATGTGCAGCAAGGGCAACTGCAGTTCATCCCTGTCGTGCTGGCTGGTTTGATTGGAACTGTGCTTGGAGCGTTGCCTTGGTATGGCATCGGTCGCCTGATCAATGAAGAACGCATTGAGCAATGGCTGGAGCGGCATGGCCGCTGGATTGGTATTAGTCCCGAGGAGCTGGCCCGTAGTCGCCGTTGGTTCAGCCGCTACGGCACAGCTCTTGTGTTTTGGGGACGTTTAGTCCCAGGGATTCGAACTCTGATTTCGGTTCCTGCAGGGATCGAGCTGATGCCGATGGCGCCATTTTTAATCTGGACGACGGCAGGCAGCCTGATTTGGACTCTTCTGCTCACCATTGCTGGGATGGTTCTAGGTGAGGGCTACAGCAATGTTGAACTTTGGATTGAACCCGTTTCAAAAGTGATCAAAGTGGGCTTGGTCATTGCTGTGCTGGCCGCAGGGATTTGGCTGGGCCTTCGAATCTGGCGTCGCCGTCAGTCGTCCGATTAATCATGAGCGACCTTCGCTGGGCCTGCTCAACGCATGCAGCAGGTCGCTCCTGTTTCCCTGATTTAAAAGGGGACCTCTTCGTCAGTAGGGCTACCCCCTCCGAAACCGCTGGATGCAGCTTCACTGTCCCGCTTGGATCCGAGCAGTTCGAGGCGATCCACCCGAACCACTGGCTTGCTGCGCTCCTCGCCGCTGTTGCGGTCTGTCCAGCGATCCAATTTGAAGCTGCCGATGATGCCCAGGAGAGAGCCTTTCTTGACGTAATCGGCTGCAACTTGAGCCTGTTTTCCCCAGATCTCAAGATTGAACCAGTCCGGTTCGTCGTCGCGACTGCGGCGATTCACGGCAATGGTGAGGTTGGCCACCATGCTTCCAGATTCGAAGTAGCGCACTTCGGGGTCTCGGCCGGCCCGGCCGACAAGGGTTACGGAATTGACACCCATAAAAGGTCCTGCTGTGTGGATTAATGATGCGCCACGGTTGTGGTGGCTGCTTTTAAGGAGTTCCACCCTCCTTGCCGGATGTATCAGTCAGTGCATGACAACACCCCTAAGATTCGTCATCTTGTGCGACAGCCAGTGCTCTTCCGTCGATTTCAGCTTTCCCGCGACATCGGTATCGACCTCGGCACGGCCAATACTCTGATTTATGTCTCCGGAAAGGGGATTGTGTTGCAAGAGCCTTCAGTGGTGGCCATTGATTTGGAGAAAGGGGTGCCCTTGGCTGTCGGCGATGAGGCGAAGTTGATGCTGGGTCGTACTCCCGGCAACATTCGCGCCGTCCGCCCACTTCGTGATGGCGTCATTGCCGATTTTGATGCAGCTGAGCAGATGCTCAAAAGTTTTATTCAGAAAGGAAATGAGGGTCGAGGGATCGTTGCCCCCAGATTGGTGGTGGGGATCCCTAGTGGGGTTACGGGAGTGGAGCGCCGTGCGGTGCGTGAGGCAGGTCTAGCCGGTGCCAGAGAAGTCCATCTGATTGATGAACCCGTGGCGGCAGCGATCGGTGCGGGTTTGCCCGTTACGGAACCCGTTGGCACAATGATTGTTGATATCGGAGGTGGCACCACCGAAGTGGCGGTGCTCAGCCTTGGCGGGACGGTTCTAAGTGAATCAGTCCGGGTTGCAGGTGATGAGATCAGTGATTCCATCGGTGTCCATCTCAAAAAGGTTCACAACCTGGTGGTGGGAGAGCGCACAGCCGAAGACATCAAGATTCGAATTGGCTCTGCATTTCCCGACAATGACTTTGACCAGACCGTGATGGATGTGCGGGGTCTTCACCTGTTATCTGGCCTGCCGCGTACGATTCAACTTCAGGCTGGCGACTTACGAGAGGCGATTGCCGAGCCTCTCAATGTGATTGTGGAGGCGGTGAAGCGAACGCTCGAACGCACCCCTCCTGAGCTGGCCGCAGATATCGTGGATCGCGGCATCATGCTCGCTGGTGGTGGGGCCTTGGTGCGTGGTATCAGCGACTTGATCAGTCATGAAACTGGGATTTTCACCCACGTGGCTGAGGATCCTTTGCTGTGTGTGGTGAATGGCTGCGGTCAGGTGCTGGAGGACTACAAGCGCTTGCAGCGTGTGCTCGATACTCCTGAATTTGTTCGCTCTGCGTCGAGCCTCTAATTTCGATGGGCTTCTCGCCGTGGCCTCAGGGAACCCAATCCCGGAGCCTCAAACGAATCTGGCCTTGGCTTGCTCTTCTTGGAGTCTTAGGGATCGTGCGTTGGAGCAAAGGCGCCGGTTTTGCTGATGCGTATGCCTTGCTCAGTCGTCCCTTTTGGCCTGGTCCGGCTCAGAAAGAGTGGATCCAGTCTGCTCAGCAGACAGATGATGCATCTCGTCTGCAATTGCTTGAGGCTGACAATGCCCGTCTCAGGGATTTGCTTTCGTTAGATCGGCAAGGAGCCAGCAGTGCGATTTCTGCAGCTGTGATCTCTCGGACGCCTGAGGGCTGGTGGCAGCAGATTGTTTTAGGCAAAGGTTTGCTGGATGGAATCACAAAAGATGATGCGGTGATCGGACCCGGTGGATTGATTGGCCGCGTTCAAAGTGTGACGCCGGCCACAAGCTTGGTGCGCTTACTCACAGCTCCTGGAAGTCGGGTCGGAGTTTGGGTGCCGCGTACCCGTCAGCATGCATTGCTGGTGGGAATGGGAACAGCCCGGCCTCAATTGGAATTTCTTGATAAAGACGTGCAGGTGCGTCCTGGAGATTTGGTCAGCACCTCACCCGCCAGCACGTTGTTGCCGGCCAATATCCCAGTGGCCGTTGTGCAGTCCTTGAATCCCAGAGGCGTGCCGGCGCCCACGGCTCTTGTGCAGTTGATTGCACAACCGGATGCAATCGACTGGGTTCAGGTCAGTAGACGCTGATCCATGGCTCGTCTTCATCGTCAACCGCTTTGTGTTGCCTCTGGATTATTGGTGCCTTTGATTCACTTTGCGGCGCCGTCATGGCTGACCCTCGGTGGAATCCCTCCCAGCTGGGCTGTGTTGTGGTTACTGCCCTGGTCCTTGATTGATGGACCGGTGTCAGGTGTGATCGCTGGTGCCTCAATGGGATTGGTCCTGGATGGTCTAAGCGTTGGCGATGCCAGTCAGGTGCCGATTTTGATGTTGTTGGGTTGGTGGTGGGGATGGCTCGGACGCCGAGGTCGGCCAATTCAACGCAGCTTCAATCTTGGTCTGCTCGCTTGGATCGGCACGATGCTGCTTGGGTTCAGTCTTTGGGTTCAGCTGTTGATTCAGGGTATGGATGCACCTCTGGCCCAAGCCTTTGCGTTGCATACCTGTTTGGCTCAAGGACTGCTGACAGGCCTCTTGGCCCCGATGATTGTGTCTTGGCAACTTCTGATCTGGCGACGGCGCATTCCCGCATGATTCAGCACACTTCCCATCCCCGTCGATGGCTTGCCCTTGCGTTGGTCGGCACTTCGTTGCTGATCGGAGGATGCAGGCGTGCCGCATCTCCAGAGGAAGCGCTCCAGCTCTGGACACTGCAATTGGCACCAAAATTCAACACTTATATGGAGAAGGTGATTGATGGTTGGGATCGAGACCATCCCGATGCTCCGGTGCGCTGGACAGACTTGCCCTGGGGTTCTGTGGAGCGGAAGCTCCTGGCAGCTGTCTTTGCTCGCACTGCTCCGGATGTGGTGAATCTCAATCCCCCGTTTGCAGCCAATTTGGCAAGTAAGGGGGGGTTGACTGATCTCACACCGCTGCTCCCTCCCAAGGCCGCAAAGCGCTATTTACCGTCGGTTTGGAATGCAGCAAGTGATCCGAAGGCTGGGCAGATCGCGGTGCCTTGGTATCTCACGGTCCGCCTCAGTTTGGTGAACCAGGACCTGCTTCAAAAAGCCGGCCTAACCTCTCCTCCCCGTCGTTGGGAGGACATTCCTGACTATGCCCGTCGCATCCGTCAGAGCACGGGCCGGTATGGCTTGTTCGTCACGGCTGTGCCCGACGATTCAGCGGAATTGCTCGAGTCGATGGTGCAGATGGGTGTCACGTTGCTGGATGCGCGTCAGCGAGCTGGATTCAACACATCGGAGGGTCGTAAAGCATTTGCGTTCTGGACTGATTTGTATCGGGAGGGGCTTCTCCCAAGGGAGGTGGTGAGTCAGGGACAGCGTCGAGCTATTGAGCTGTACCAAAGTGGCGAGTTGGCGTTGCTGGCTAGTGGCGCCGAATTTTTACGCAGTATCCAGACCAATGCACCTGGAGTGGCTGCGGTGACCTCCCCCGAACCACCACTCACCGGTCGCGATGGCACGGCCAATGTGGCCTTAATGACTCTGGCGGTTCCTCGCCAGAGCCAGCGACCTAGAGAGGCGTTGTCGTTTGCGCTTGACCTCACCAACGGTCGGAACCAAGCTCAGTTTGCGCGAGAGGCCAGGGTCTTGCCTTCTTCCCTTGAGGCTCTCCAGACAGTGCTCGCTGAACTTGAGGCAGAACGCCCGAAGACTCCCCAGGACGCTCAAATTCGAGAGGCCAGGCTTCTGTCTGCCAAGACGCTTGCAGGTGCAAGAGTCCTTGTGCCTGCAACGCCTGGGGTGAAGCGTCTCCAAAGCATTGTTTATACGCAGCTACAGCGAGCCATGCTGGGCCAAATCAGCAGTGATGAAGCGGTGAGGATTGCAGCCGAGCAGTGGAATCGATACTCGGAAGCTCGATGGCCGTAATGGATCAAGCCTGAATGTTGTTAAAAACATGAAAACAATCGAAAACCTGAGTGAGCAGAGCTTTGGATTCCACGGGCTGTTCACACTGAGCAGTAGAGTTGCTTGTCTTCATATTGTCTTGCGATGCCCACAGATGGGCCTTCCATAAAAGGAACCATTCTTGTGGTTGACGATGAGCCCGCGGTGCTGCGGGTCTTGTTGACGCGTCTGCGTTTAGCTGGATATCACGTTGTTTCCGCCGAAGACGGAGAACAAGCGCTGGAAGTGTTTCACAACGAATCCCCTGATTTGGTGGTTCTTGATGTGATGCTCCCCAAGATGGATGGATTCGCGGTTTGCCGGCGTCTCAGGGCTGAATCCTGCGTTCCGATCATTTTCCTTTCCGCCTTGGAATCCATTTCTGAGCGAGTAGCGGGTCTTGATCTTGGAGCTGACGACTATCTTCCAAAACCATTCAGTCCCAAGGAGCTGGAAGCTCGCATCTCCACAATCTTGCGTCGGGTCGGTTCTGGATCAGCCACCGTTGAACCTCGTGAGATCCCTAGTGGGCAAGGTGTGATGCGCGTTGGAGATTTGGTGGTGGACACCAATCGCAGGCAAGTCTCTCGAGGAACCGAACGGATTGCCTTGACGTATACGGAATTCAGCCTTCTTGAGTTGTTATTTCGTGAGCCAGGTCACGTCGTTCCACGGGCTGAAATTCTGGAACAGCTCTGGGGATATCCACCTCGTCGTGCTGCTGATCTCCGCGTTGTTGACGTTTACGTTGCAAGATTGCGCGGAAAGCTCGAACCAGATCCACGGAATCCAGAGCTGATTCTCACCGTGAGAGGGATTGGCTATGCCTCCCAACGAATGGCCGAAGCCACTGGTACGCCAGCAGCGGTTTAATGAATTCAGTGAGATGAAGTCGCTTCCGGTCCCGTCACGGGTGAGGATGGCGCCCGACTGCTTCTTCTCTCGTGTCTGAACTTCGTGAGACCCGCTTAGAGAAGGCGAATGCTCTCAAAGAACAGGGGCAAGAGCCTTATGCACTGCGTTTTGAGCTTTCGAATCGAATGGCTTGCTTGCAAGCCGATCATGCCGATCTCCCCAACGGAACCGAGCGCGATTTAAAGGTGTCGGTTGCTGGTCGGGTGATGACGCGCCGAGTCATGGGAAAGCTCGCTTTCTTCACGCTGGCGGATGAGACAGGAACCATTCAGTTGTTTCTGGAAAAAGCAACGTTGGGAGACAGCTTTGCTCAGCTCAGTTCTCTTGTGGATGCAGGGGATCTCATCGGAGTGCAGGGGATTTTGCGCCGCACTGATCGGGGTGAATTGTCTGTGAAGGTGAGCGCATGGCAGATGCTCACTAAGTCGCTGCAGCCTCTCCCTGACAAATGGCATGGCCTCGCGGATGTGGAGAAGCGCTATCGCCAGCGCTATCTCGATTTGATCGTTACTCCCCAGTCCCGAGAGACGTTTCGGCGGCGGGCGATGACCGTCAGTGCAATTCGCCGTTGGTTGGATGAACGTGAATTTTTAGAGATTGAGACACCGGTACTCCAGTCGGAAGCCGGAGGGGCTGAGGCTCGACCGTTTGTTACTCATCACAACACGCTTGATCTGCCTCTCTACCTCAGGATTGCCACAGAACTCCACCTCAAGCGATTGGTGGTGGGTGGGTTTGAGCGGGTGTACGAGCTCGGACGGATTTTCCGCAACGAAGGGGTGAGCACACGCCACAACCCTGAATTCACGTCGGTTGAGATCTATCAGGCCTATGCCGACTACACCGACATGATGACGCTCACTGAACAGCTGATTTGTTCGGTTTGTCAGCAGGTCTGCGGCACTACACGCATTCGCTATCAAGGAGCGGAAGTGGATCTGACGCCGCCCTGGAGACGCGCCACGATGCATGAACTGGTGCAAGAGGCCACTGGGTTTGATTTCAGCTCTTTTGGCGAGCGTGAGGCGGCTGCAGGTGCCATGCAGGCAGCGGGTCTTCCTACGCCGGATAAGGCCGATACGGTTGGACGGCTTTTGAACGAAGCGTTTGAGCACGCGGTGGAACCGAATCTGATCCAGCCCACGTTTGTGCTCGATTACCCCAAGGAGATTTCACCCCTGGCGCGTCAACACCGCAGCAAACCCGGATTGGTGGAACGGTTTGAACTGTTCATTGTTGGTCGAGAAACCGCCAATGCTTTCAGCGAGCTGACGGATCCTTTGGATCAAAGGAGTCGGCTGGAGCTCCAGCAGGAACGTCGTGCAGCTGGAGATGTGGAAGCTAATGGTGTGGATGAGGATTTCATTCAGGCCCTGGAGGTAGGGATGCCTCCCACCGGTGGGCTTGGTATCGGGATTGATCGATTGGTGATGCTGCTTACCGACAGCCCTTCCATTCGGGATGTGATCGCCTTTCCACTTTTGCGGCCAGAGGGGTGATCCGTCAGAATGGATAATTAAACCAGTGGCAGGATCCAATTCTCATGAGTGGTGAGCGCGTAGGTTTCCGCTTCAAGCACACCGATGCGGTGGTCAAGCGCAATCCGCAGGGTAGATCCCGTCGCGGATGGGTGATGGAGCCGGTGGAGCAGACCACGAGCAGAGGCACAAAGATGCCCGCTTACCGAATCCGCTGGCGTGACAGTGAGCGTCCTGAGATTGTCTTGCAGCACATGCTGATCGCTGATCCAGACCCCACACCTCCGCCTGAAAACGTCAGCCTTGAGCCTCCTGCTCCAAAGGCCTGATGGCTCGCAAGCTCAATTAGTTGAGGCCTGTCTTGCGTCTTAGCTCTTCGAGTTCTTGCTTGGCTTCGAACAGCGCCCAATCTTCATCAAGGGTTCGTTTTGATGAAGATCGTTGTTCTTGCTTTTGAAGGTTTTGTAGCTGCTGTTCGAGTTCGTCGAACTGAATGCCAAGGGCCTCGAACTCTTCCCAGAGTTCACGACCTTGCTGCATCAGAGCCTCAACATGCTGTTGAGCACGGTTTGCCAGTTCAAAAGCGCCGGCAGAGTGTGCCTTGAGACCACGATTCCTCCAGGCTTGCACCTGTTCGGCAAGCGTGAGCAACTGTCGGCGCAATTCGCGCGCGCGGACCTGTTGTTGCTCTCGACGATTGTTCAGATCTCGTTGGCGGTCTTGTAAATGCTGCTCGCGCAACAGTTTCTCTTGGCTCGGATTGCTTTTGAGAAAGTGTTCCAGCCGTTCTTCCAGACTGCGTTCCAGGTTGTCCAGCCAGGTGGGACTCATGGGATTTGGTCGGGTGCGCGCGTGATCAGTGGGGCTTCGATTTCCAGCTCAAGAGGACTGATGGCGCCCTCTCTTGAACGCAGCAACAGCTGCGTGAGGCGGGCCATTGAGCCTTCGCCAAGTTCTTGTGTCCCCAGGCGATCAAAGGCGTTGCGGTAGACCTTTTCCAGCTCTTCCATCAAGGTTTCTCGTTGCCTACGGACCGTGGCCCGTTGTTCTTCACGACTCATGGCAGCAGGGATGAAGGTCTGGATCTCAGTCTGGCGTTTCTAGAAGATGCAGAGAGAGATCATCCTCTGGATCATGCCAGCGGCGCACCCAACGCCATCCCGCCTGTTGCGCTAGCGCAAGAGCACGTTCAGGGCTGTATTTGAGGCTGCACTCGGTGATCAGTGGTTCATTGCGTTTGAAAGTCCAGCTCTCACCTGCGATCGTGATGGTCTGTTCGCAGCTGCTGATCAACGCCATCTGCACGCGCTGTTGCTCAGCTTGCCAGCGTGCTTGGTATTGAAAGCATGCGGGATCAAAATTGGCTCCTAGATCGGTATTCAGGCGACACAGCAAGTTGCGTGCGAAGGCTGCTGAAATTCCAGCAGCATCGTTATAGGCGGCTTCGAGTCGGACCTGGCTTTTGGGTTGGTCGAGGCCAAGAAGGAGAGGTCCTCCGTTCAGTAATTGTCTGAAATGGCGTAGCACTCTGACGGCATCATGCTCTTCAAAATTGCCGAGTGAGCTGCCTGGAAAGAAACCGATGAGTCTCTTGTTGGAGAGGAATCGGTGTGCTGGTAATGCAGCAAGTGTGCTGTGATCACAACAGATTCCCAGCATCGAGACCTCAGGGTGGCGTTGCTGCAGGGCCGAAGTGGCCTGGCGTAGATGGTCAGCACTGATGTCGAGGGCCACATAGGCCGAAGGGTGAGCGGCTTCGAGAAGAGGTCCCACCTTTTGGGCGCTACCAGCGCCGAATTCAACGATCACACCTTCACCGATGGCCGTCGCGATGTCATGGGCACAAGACTTGAGCAGAGCGATTTCAATGCGTGTGAGGCTGTATTCGGGTTGCTCACAAATGCGATCGAAGAGGCGGGAGCCTTCCGCGTCGTAAAGAAACCAGGCCGGGAGTTGGCGCGGGTGACGGTTGAGCCCGATCCGGACGAGATGTTCCATATCCGCCGCTTGCGGATGGAGGTCAATGAGTTCGATCTGTTGAGAGGTGGTGGTCATTGGGCCAGGCGAAGGCCAGCCGCCATCCAGCGGCTGGAGGGAGCAAAAAAATTGCGGTAGGTGTTACGGGCATGCCCATGTGGTGTGAGCTGGCTGCTGCCGCGCAATACAAACTGAGAGGTCATGAATTTGCCGTTGTATTCACCGATGGCCCCTGTGGTTGCTTGAAATCCTGGATAGGGCCGATAAGGACTAGAGGTCCATTGCCAAAGCTCGGCGTGGCTTTGCAGGAGCTGAAGCCCATGCTCTTGTGCAGCCACCTCCCATTCGGCTTCTGTGGGCAGGTGGGCTCCAGCCCACCGTGCGTAGGCATCGGCCTCAAACCAGCTCAGATGGCGAACAGGACGATGGACGTCCAGGGGGCAGCGTCCTGCCAGGGTGAACTCCCAGTCCCAGGTTGTTTGGTCTGGCTGTGTTTTGCGCCAATAACAAGGTGCCTGCCATTGATGTTCTGATCGCTGGGCCCAACCTTCACTCATCCAAAGTTCGGGTCGCTCATATCCCCCGTCATCGATAAAAGCGGCAAACTCACCGTTGCTGACCAAGCGATCCGCCATGGAAAAAGGCTCCAGCCAGACGCGATGTCGTGGTTCTTCATTGTCGAAATGGAAGTCATGGTCTTTGCTGTCGCTGTTCACTCCGATCTCAACGAGGCCGCCTGCGCAGTCCAGCCAGACGGTTCCCTTCGCTTCTGTGGGAAGCCCTTTTGGTTCTTGCCAATTTGCTCGATAGGCAGGCTCCAGGGGCTGACGACTGAAGCCATCCAACACATCCATCAACATCAGCTCTTGATGCTGTTGTTCATGCTGGAGTCCCAGTTCTACAAGATCTAGCAATGAGGCATCGTTGCTGCTTTTGAGAAGATCTTCGAGAGCCTTGTTCACCTTGTGTCGCCAGACGATCACCTCAGTGATCGGCGGTCTGCTGAGCAACCCCCTTTGAGGTCTGGGTTGCCGAGGGCCAAGCGCTTCGTAATAGGAATTGAAAAGATAGTTCCAGCGGGGATCTGCTCCTTCATAACCAGGGCAGTGGGGAGTTAGAACGAAGGTTTCAAAAAACCAGGTGGTGTGAGCGAGATGCCACTTTGGTGGGCTCGCATCGGCCATGCCCTGGAGGCAAAGATCTTCGGCTTCAAGTGGCTCAATCAAGACCTCGCTGGTGCGTCTCACGTCCATCAGCCGGCTGAGCAGCGTGCCGGAGTCCATGGGAGGTTGGTGCACTCAAAATGACCTTAATGAGATCAAGCTGCGAGTGCTTTCGTACAAGTCCCCCTACCATCAGCCCATCTAGGCCATGTCGTTGTGATCGGCACGCTGCTGGCTGAGCGCTATCGCTTGGATCAATGCCTCACTGCAGAAGAAACTGCACCTCAGGGACACCTTTGGCGTGGAACGGATCTACTGGCCGCAGATGCGCCAGTGGCATTGCGTCAGCTTCAGGATCCCGAAGCGCAAGAGCGATTTCGTCAGCTCTGGCCAACCATGCAATCTGTGCTCCATCCGCTGATTCCACGCTTCGGGGGACTGCTGGAGGATTTGGATTCTCTCTGGTTGGTCAGAGAGTGGCAGGAAGGATCCACTTTTAGTCGAATTCAGCAGCAGCGACGCGAGCGTCAGCTGGTGTTTGGTACCGGTGAAGTTCTCCTGCTCTTGCGTCAACTTCTGCCGGTTTTAGGAGTACTCCATGCCAAGGGTCTGGTCCATGGAGATATCAATCCGAGCAATCTTCTTCGCCGAGATCAGGATGGATTGCCGGTTGTGTTGGACTTTGGCCTTCTCCAGCGCCTAGGCGAGGAGCCGATCTTGGGAGCCACGGCGGTCTATGCCCCAAGGGGTCAAGGTCGTGGAGAGAAGGCCGCCCCGTGGATGGATTTGCATGCCTTGGGTGTTACGGCATTGACGCTGTTGAGCGGTCGTCCTTCAGAGGCGTTGCTGCCGCCGGATGCCAGCGCATGCCAGTGCCCCCCTGAGCTGGATCTCCATGAGGGGTTCCGTGATGTGTTGGAACGGCTGCTCAGTGAAGCGCCAGGTCGTCGTTTTGACCAAGCCGCAGAGGTTTTGCAGGCTCTGAAAAAGGTTCCAATGCCGGATTCGACCGGTCCAACGCCGAGTTCCACTCGGACGGTCGTGCTTGCGCCTGTTGTTCTGGATTCTCCTGAACTTCCCGCCTTGGATTCGCAGGTAGTCGCTTCCGCTTCGTCTGAGCCCCGCCGCCGTCAGCGCGCTGAGGAGCGCCAAGAGGCTGCGGAAGGACGCTTGTGGCCGGTGGTGCTTGCCCTGTTGTTGTCAGCTGTGGTTGGCACCGTGATTGGCTGGTTTTTGCTGAGCCGCGGCAATGCTCCAGCCGGCGTGCCCTCCACAGAACGAGATGTGGTGGGCCGTTCACCAACGGCCAGCCTTCCCCCGGCAGAGGTGGATCAGCGTCAGCAACTGTTGAGTCGTCTTCGGGCTTTGCAGGTGGATCGCAGTTGGTTCTTGCAGCTTGTGGATGCCAGTTTGCTAGCCCGTTTCCCCGAACGCAGCGGCCGTTTGCCCAGTGATTCCCTGGAAGATGCTCCTTTGCGGAAGGTCTGGAACGAGTTGGCTGACGAATGGCTGGCCAGGGTGGAGCAGCTCCCTCCCGCTCTGCGCAGCCGATTGGGACAGCTGGATCCTAAGGATTGGCAGACGCAGCGCCAGGCACTGGTTGCTCAAGGCGTGAATGAGAGGGTGGTGGAGCAGCTGGTTTCTGTGGCTGCGAAAACTCTTTTGCCTGGCGTTCCCACTGGGACGAAGCCACCAGAACCCTTCCGTCAGCTCTGGTATGCAGCTGCCTTGCGCAGCCTGGAGGAGGTTCAAATTGAAAAGGTGAAGGCAGGGGCTGAGAGGGCCACGGTGCTTTCAAGTCGGGTTCCAGCTGATAGCGCCCGTCTGATTTCGATTCAGGTTCCGCCTGGCCGTCGGCTGGTGCTTGGAATTAACGGAACGCCCTTGATGCAGATGACTGTCTACGGAGCCGATGGCTCTGTGGCTGCTGAACGTGGTCCATTGAGGGTGGTCACCCTGCCGCCGGAAGTGGGCACGCCTGTGCAGGTGCTTGTGACGAATGAAGGAGTGTCTTCCGGGATCCTTACACTCTCTTGTCGGGCGGATCGTCCAATCCCGAAGCCCTTGCCCAAGGTGGATCCAAATCCGATTGCTGATCCTGCGACTGGAGCAAGAGGTCCAGTGGAGGCATTGCCTGAGCCTCCGGGACCGAAGCCAGCAGGGATTGCGGAGGACTCTCCTGAACCGGAGGTCAATCCAAAACAAGACGTTTTGAACCCAACCGAGCAGACCAGCGATCCAATCATGGATGACACTCAGACGCCTTAAAAGAACCTGTAGTCAGTAACGCGCAATGGCTGCTCGCGTTTCTTTCTTGACTTGTTTCTCTTTTGCAGCGGCGCGTTTGTCATGCAGCTTGCGCCCCTTGCCCAATCCGATCGTCACCTTGATCCATGATCCCTGTAGATGCAAATTGAGCGGAATGAGCGCGAGCCCCTTTTGCTCGAGGTGACCGCGTAACTTGTTGATTTCTCGGCGATGAGCGAGTAAGCGCCTCACCCTGAGAGGGTCGTGATTGAAATAGCGGCTGGCATGGCTGTGCGGGGAGATGTGCACGTTGTGAAGGAGTAGTTCGCCTTTCCTGATCAGGCAGAAGCCATCGCGGAGATTGGCTTGTCCTGCGCGCACAGACTTCACCTCTGTACCCAGAAGTTCGATTCCCGTTTCTAGGGTTTCAAGGATCTCGTACTGGTGCCTCGCCAGTCGGTTATCGGCTAGCAGGCGATTCGCTGCTGCCCTTGCCGCTGCACTCTTCTTGCCACCTCCCTTTCCCATCTCGCGTCAGGCCTTAGGCCGATCGGTCTCCCGACCCTATCCAGCTATCGGTACCCTGCAACCATGGCGATTGTTTCTTCCAACGCTGGATCTCCGTCGGGAGCCCCCCGACAAAAGCGATCTCGAGTGGTCGATGGATCGCGTCAGGCCGATGACGCGGCTGAGTTGAGTTCTGTCAAGGAAGATGGCCTGAGGCCGCGTCGCTTGGACGATTACATCGGCCAGTGCGAGCTCAAGCAAGTGCTTGGCATTGCGATTCAGGCGACAATGGGGCGAGGCGAGGCCCTGGACCATGTTTTGCTCTATGGCCCTCCCGGGCTAGGTAAAACCACTATGGCGATGGTGCTGGCTGAAGAGCTGGGCGTGACTTGCCGGATCACCAGCGCTCCGGCTCTGGAGCGCCCTCGAGACATCGTCGGCCTGCTCGTGAATCTTCAGCCACGTGAGGTTTTGTTTATTGATGAAATCCATCGATTGACCCGTGTTGCGGAAGAGCTCCTGTATCCGGCGATGGAGGATCGCCGCTTGGACCTCACGGTGGGCAAGGGCAGTACTGCTCGTACCCGTGCCTTGGAGTTGCCGCCATTCACCCTTGTGGGTGCCACCACCCGGGCGGGTGCGCTGAGTTCTCCTCTGCGCGATCGTTTCGGGCTGATTCAGCGCCTTGAGTTTTATGGACAGGATGATCTGCAAGCAATCGTGATGCGGGCTGCTGGTCTCTTAGAGCTGCAGCTCTCCTCCGAGGCCTGTGCTGAGATTGCCCGTCGCTGTAGAGGAACGCCAAGAATTGCGAATCGTCTGTTGAGAAGGGTGCGCGATGTGGCCTGTGTGCGTGCAGTCTCTGGTTGTATCGATCTGCATTTGGTTGATGAAGCGCTCACGCTTCATCGCGTTGATGGCAGGGGGCTCGATGCCAGTGACAGGCGATTGTTGGAGCTATTGCTTCAGTCCCACGGAGGTGGCCCCGTGGGTCTTGAGACCTTGGCCGCGGCGCTTGGTGAGGACCCCACCACCCTTGAAGCGGTTGTGGAGCCCTATTTGCTCCAACTCGGGTTCCTGCGTCGCACTCCTCGTGGACGCGTGGTGACCGCCGCTGGCCGAGGTCATTTGGGGTGGCCGTTGGAGGAGGGAGATGTGGCATGAGTTTTGATCTCAGGCGTTGTTTTGTATCTGTGCTGGTTGCCGCAGGCATCGTGGTTGCCCTTGGAGCCGATCCGGTCCTTGCTCAATCGCTTCCCAAGGATCAGCATCATGAGCTGTTTGACCAGGCCCTGCGCTTCAGCCGTCAGGGCAATCCAGAGCAGGCATTGGTGAGTTGGGATCGGGTGCTGGAGCTGGCCCCAGACGATGCTGCGGCTTGGAGCAATCGCGGCAATGTTCGTCTCGTCTTAGGCGACACGGAGGGGGCGATCGCAGATCAAACCAGGGCCATCGAACTTGCGCCAATGGAAGCTGATCCCCATCTGAATCGAGGCACGGCTGAAGAGGCATTGCAGCGATGGTCAGAGGCTGAACAGGATTACAACTGGATTTTGAAACGGGATCCTCAGGATGCTTCGGCGCTTTACAACCTCGGCAATGTGCGCGGCTCTGAAGGCGACTGGGAATCTGCTGAACATCTTTATCGGCTTGCCTCTGAGGCCCGTCCTGGTTTTGCGATGGCACGCTCCAGCAGGGCACTGGCCTTGTATCAATTGGATGCGGTTGCTGAGGCTGAGCGTGAGATGCGCAATTTGATTCGCCGTTATCCGATGTTTGCCGATGCCCGAGCCGGTTTGAGTGCCCTGCTCTGGATCCGTGGCTCCCATGGTGAAGCAGAAAGCAACTGGGCCGCTGCAGCAGGCTTGGATCCGAGTTATCGCGATGCTGATTGGCTTCTTCAGGTGCGTCGCTGGCCGCCACGACCCGTCTCTGACTTACAGCATTTTCTGGCTCTGGAACGTCCATGACGATCACCACTGCTTCTCTCAACCAACGGCTTGAGGCGATCTTGCCTGAGTTGATTGAACTACGACGTCATCTGCATGCCCATCCGGAATTGAGTGGGGAAGAGCATCAGACTGCGGCACTCATTGCCGGAGAGTTGCGGCAGTGCGGCTGGCGTGTTCGGGAAGGGGTGGGTCGTACGGGTGTGTTGGCGCAGCTCGGGCCTGAGAGTGGGCCACAATTGGGTTTGCGGGTGGATATGGATGCTCTTCCCGTGGAAGAACGCACGGGGTTGCCCTATGCCTCCCGTCAACAAGGTGTGATGCATGCCTGCGGTCATGATCTGCACAGTTGTATTGGGTTGGGTGTTGCTCGCTTGTTGGCGCAGGAGTCGTCGTTGCCTGTAGGGATGCGATTGCTGTTTCAGCCGGCTGAGGAGCTCGCCCAGGGAGCCCGCTGGATGCGCGCTGATGGCGCGACCGATGGGCTCACGGCTTTATTTGGCGTGCATGTGTTCCCAGAACTGCCGGTGGGCTCCATCGGGGTACGAAGCGGCAGCTTGACGGCCGCCGCTGGAGAACTGGAAATCGAAGTGATCGGTGAAGGTGGTCACGGGGCCAGACCCCATCAATCGGTGGATGCCATTTGGATCGCATCTCGGCTGGTCACGGGATTGCAGGAGGCGATCAGTCGTCGGTTGGATGCTCTGCATCCGGTGGTGATCAGTTTTGGGACAATCGAAGGTGGAAAGGCCTTCAATGTGATTGCGGATCGAGTCACCCTCCTCGGAACGGTTCGCTGCCTTTGCGCAGATCTCCATGAACGACTACCGGGCTGGATTGAGGAGACGGTCCAGGCCATCTGTGCAGGCTTTGGAGCTCAAGCTCGAGTTCGCTACCGCTGCATCGCGCCTCCGGTGCGAAATGATCATGGGCTCACGGCTTTGCTAGAGGGCATTGCGATCGAGCAGTTGGGGGCAGAACAGGTGCAACGGCTCGAACAACCCTCACTCGGTGCTGAGGATTTTGCCGAACTTTTGCAGGATGTTCCTGGCAGCATGTTTCGTTTGGGGGTAGCAGGTCCTGAGGGATGCGCTCCGCTGCACAACGGTTATTTCAATCCTGAGGAACAGGCTCTGGGAGTGGGCGTGAAGGTGTTGACCGCAGCAATGTTGGCTTGGACTCCCGTCTTATGAGCCGTCAAACCACGACGCGGATCTATATCTTGTTGTCACTTGCGGCACCGTTGATGGTGCTGCTCGGCGTTGTGGCGATGCTGCAGCGAGAGGGCACCGACCGATGGCAGGCTCTTCCTGCCATTGTTGTGGGATCTGGTTTGGTGATCCATGCAGTGGTGGGTCGTCGTCACCGGCGCCATCAGTTGTTGATTGCCTTGCGCAGCATCCGTTCTCAGGAGGATTGAGATGGCGAGTAGCTCTGAACAGTTGGCGCCCGACCCCGACGAGTTGCGTGCAGCCATCGTCTCTGGGGATCCCGTGCAGGCGATGCCAGCCTTAGCAAAATTGCGAGCTTTGCCCGATTCAGCCAATGACAGCGTTGTGATTCCATTGCTGATTCTGGGCAGTGAGCAGCAGGCATTCTTGGTGCGTTCCTTGAGTTGCAGTGGTCTGGGTTACCGGCGCAATGAACAGGGTTGGCAGGTACTGAGTCGTTTGCTTGTGCGAGACGAAGACCCCAATGTGCGTGCAGAAGCAGCGAATTCTTTGGCCAGCTACGGGGTCGATCGGGCCTGGCCTGTATTACGCGACAGCTTCGCGAAGGATCAGGCCTGGTTGGTGCGCTGCAGCATTCTTTCTGCCTTTGCGGAGCAGCCAGGGATCAATCCAGCCTGGTTGCTTGATCTCGGACGTCAAGCCATTGCAGATGCGGATGGCACTGTGCGCGTGAGTGGTGCTGAAATTTTGGCTCGGGTGGTGCGTGAGCAGGCCGGAGATGCCAATGGCGCTGAGGCCAGGGCGCTCCTGCAGCCGCTTCAGAAGGACGGTGATCATCGCGTGGTGGCTGCTGCATTGAATGGATTGCAGTCCTAAAAGCAGAAGTGCACCAGACCCGGAAACTGTGGCTAGCTTGTCAATACCACTAGGGGTGCCTCGGCTGTCCTTGCGATAGACGGGGCTGAGATCACACCCTCTGAACCTGATCCGGGTCATGCCGGCGCAGGGAAGTGAATAGCGTGATCCACGGTTTTCAAGCCGGCTCCTGGCAATTCCGCTGCTGCCAAGGACATGCGTACTCAATGGGTCTCTGCTCGCAAGGGTCAGGCCAATGTGTCTCAGTTGTATTACGCCCGCCAAGGCCTGGTCACTGAGGAAATGGCCTACGTGGCCAAGCGGGAAAATCTTCCTGAGTCGCTGGTGATGGAGGAAGTTGCCAGGGGCCGAATGATCATCCCCGCCAACATCAACCACACCAATCTGGAGCCGATGGCGATCGGCATTGCCAGCAAGTGCAAGGTCAACGCCAACATCGGCGCCTCCCCCAATGCATCCGATGCCGCCGAAGAGGTCAAGAAACTCCAGCTCGCGGTGAAGTATGGCGCCGATACCGTGATGGATCTCTCCACTGGTGGGGTGAACCTTGATGAAGTGCGAACGGAGATCATTAAGGCCTCACCAGTCCCGATTGGCACGGTGCCCGTCTATCAGGCCCTCGAGAGCGTGCATGGCTCGATCGAGAAGCTTTCGGAAGACGACTTCCTGCACATCATTGAGAAGCACTGTCAGCAAGGCGTCGATTACCAAACGATCCATGCCGGTTTGCTGATCGAGCACCTGCCCAAGGTGAAGGGTCGCATCACGGGGATTGTCAGCCGCGGCGGTGGAATCCTGGCCCAGTGGATGCTGTATCACCACAAGCAGAATCCGCTTTTCACGCGCTTCGACGACATCTGCGAGATCTTCAAGCGCTACGACTGCACCTTCTCTTTAGGGGACTCACTACGTCCTGGTTGTCAGCACGACGCCTCCGATGCGGCCCAGTTGGCTGAGTTGAAGACGCTGGGTGACCTCACCCGTCGGGCCTGGACACACGACGTGCAAGTGATGGTGGAGGGTCCAGGTCACGTGCCCCTCGATCAGATCGAGTTCAACGTCAAGAAGCAGATGGAGGAGTGCAATGAGGCGCCTTTCTATGTGCTCGGCCCGTTGGTGACTGATATCGCCCCTGGCTATGACCACATCACTTCAGCGATCGGTGCGGCCATGGCCGGTTGGCATGGCACGGCGATGCTCTGCTACGTGACCCCCAAAGAGCACCTTGGTCTGCCAAATGCAGAAGATGTGCGTGAGGGTTTAATCGCCTACAAGATTGCTGCCCACGCCGCCGACATCGCTCGCCATCGTCCTGGTGCACGAGATCGTGATGATGAACTCAGCCGTGCCCGTTACAACTTCGACTGGAACAAACAGTTCGAGCTGTCACTCGATCCTGAGCGGGCCAAGGAGTACCACGACGAAACCCTGCCTGCTGATATCTACAAGCAGGCTGAGTTCTGCTCGATGTGTGGGCCTAAGCACTGCCCGATGCAGACCAAGATCACGGATCAAGACCTCGAAGGCCTCGAAGAAGTTCTTAAGGCCAAAGGCGGGGCTGAGCTGAGTACGGCCAAACTCGATCGGGCCGATTGATTCTTTCCCCCTCAGCGCATAGGCACAAAAAAGCCCCCCCTTAATGGGGGGCTTTTTGCTGGATGATTGAGACTCAACCCAGCAGAGTCTTTGACTTCTCCAAAACATTCTCAACGGTGAATCCGAACTTTTCCATTCATTTGCGGCCTGGCGCAGATGCACCACAGCGATTTTGAATGGAACAAACTGTTCGAGTTTTTCTCTATCTTCAGTGAGCAAAACAGTACTAGGTTGATACTCTGTCTGCCGATATTTTCAATAGGGTGGGATTGTGTTCAATGTGTGCTTCAAAGTACTGTACTGCCCGATGCAGACCAAGATTACGGATGCTGATCTGGCAAGTCTCACTATAGTTTTAAATAATCAGCCGATCTCAGAACAATTTACTTCGTTGGTTGAGCTTTAGGGCATGCTTGTCGTAGAGATACGCATCGTATGACGATTGATGTTTTGATGGAGCATCAATCATTTAACTTGCCTTCATCTCTCCTTTGGTGGAAGTTTGGTTGCCTGAAAATATTCCCTTTGTCCAAATTTTGGTTTTACCCTTGAAATCTTGAGTGTAATCATTTCTTTTGTGGCACTGATTGAGTTCGTAGAATTGCATTGTGTTAAAATAAATTGTCTAATTGCTGGGAAATGAAAAGTACTCTTGCCTTTGTATTTACTCGTAAGCGTGTTGCTCGATACTTGCCATTTTTAGTTGTAACGTTGATTGCTGTATTTTGTGTCGAAGGTATTCTTGGGCTTAAAGCCGGCTTGGGTGGTGATGCAACTCAGAATTTTCTAAGTTCATATAACTTGTATTCCAACTCTGAGTATGGAAGGCATCTTGGAAGTGCTGGTTTTAGAAGGGAGCCTTTTCCAAACTGGATATTGGCTTTTTTTATGCACATATTTGTAAGGCCTCCCAGGGGCCTTTCAGAAGATCAGATTCTTTCATTGCCAGAAGTTTTAGATAAATCCGTACAGATCAATATCTTTTGGGCAATTTCACTCTTTGTTTCATTGTGGATTTTAAGCAGACTGCTCTTTAAAAACTCTCTGGTAGCGGATCTTGTAGCCATTAATTCCATAGTTATCTCGCAAGCGGTGTTTGTCAAGCAGGAGATGTCTAATTTAAATACTGAACTCCCAGCATCAGTTTTAATTTGCTTATTGTCTATTGCTCTTATTTCTTCTTTGAGGACTAAGCTGTGGTGGTGGGTTGTTATTAGTGGCCTTTTTTATGGTTTGCTGGTTTTAACGAAAGCATCTGGCGCCTATGTTGCTTTTCTTACCATGCCTTTTGCTGCAATTTGCATAGCTATTTCTCCTGAAATGGGTTTTAAACAGAACTTTAAGCATGCTCTTAAGTATTTCCTGTGTATTGCTATTGGCTTCTTAGTTGTTGTAACGCCGTGGATTACACGCAATTATTTTGAATTTGGTCAGCCATCGATTGCAATGGGTGGTGGAAGGGTTTTGTGGATAAGGTCAGAATACAATAAAATTAATAGGGAGCAGTATATTGGTTCGTTTTATGCTTTTTCTCCTAAGGGGTTGCAAATGCACTTTTGGGAGCCCTTGCTGGGATATAGCAAGAATCAATTAGATTGCGGGGGATCTCTTCAACTTTTCAGTAGAAATCTTCCATGTGATAATCAATTGCGTGAGCAAGGCAGGTATGATGAAGTTGTTAGTTTGTATGACCGTGGCAAAAAAGCTTTGCCTCAGAAATACAAAGAGAGAGCTATAGAAAAAGGTATTGATTACAATAATGATGATCTTGGCAAGCAGGTGTTTATAGAAAATATAAAGGCAAATCCTCGAAGCCATTTAGCGCTGACGCTGCCTCTTGCTTGGCGTGGAATTTGGTCGTTTGTTGTTTTTGATATGTTTGGACTTTTTGTTAACTTTGTCTTTATGGTTAATTTGATCTTAATGCCTCTTGTGTCATTAATTTTACGCAATAAGACTTTATTCCTGTTATCGCTTCTGCCCGCTTCTTACTATTGGTTTTATGCTCTATTCAGTCAGTTTTGGACTCGTTTCTCTGAGCCATTTATTCCTATATCCTCAATACTATTTTTGTACCTAATAGCCAACGTTGTTGTTCCTTATTTTCAGAAGAGAAGGTTCAATACTTGATTCCTTCATTGGACTGGGCTTATTCTGAGTTGTTATTGTATACAGTGTCAGGGTTTTATCCAAAAATTAGGTAGTTTTGCATTAAAACACTCCAAATAAGGCCTTTTGCGTTGTTTGATCTGGAGTAATTGGCGTTAACTTCTAGAGACCCGTGTATGCCATTGGCTTTGATGTTTATGGCACTATTTTGATCTCCTATAGGTTCGAATGCTTTGATGCTGAATGATTTCTGCAGCCTGGGTACTGGCGAACAGAAAGTTTCTCAAGCCTTTTCGAATTTCAGGCTTGGTACTTCATTCCCTTCATTAGTTGGATTCCTTCTTTTTAATTAAACTGTCGACAGTGCAGAATCAGCGAGTTAGGCATGCCAAATACATGCAGGAAAATACTTTTCTCGCTGTGATTTTCAAAAATTAAATTACAAACCAAACTTCCATCATTAAGGTCTAGTTTTACGCTTTACGAACCAAACTGTATTCCTCTATTGAGGTGCAATGACTAGTTGACAGGCAGAGCAAAGACCCATTGTCCCTCTCTTGCCATCGTCTTCGCTGCTTCTGACTCCTATTGTTTAAATGATTAGCTTTAACCTCAGACTAAGGAGCTTCTTGATTTCTTTGATGCTTGCTGATGCATTTGAGTATCCACTGTTTTTGGTCCAGCAAAAAGTTTTGATTTGCATCAAAAGTTGGTATTGACTGTTTGCTTATATTAAATGCAGCGAACCTGTTGCTTTGAGATGGTGGTAAATTAGAAAATTGAATCCTGTTTAAGTTGACTTAGCCTATATATCTAGCGTTTGATCATTTTAGCGTTGAATCAGCTACTCCAAATGGAAATAATCTCTGATGGCTTATGAATCAATTTCATAAGTGACAATATCTTCTGAAGTCTGAATTAATCTTGTCATTGAAGTTTGGGCTCATAAGGATTGGCAGGACGTGATTTGTTTTTTATTGATAATTTAAAGGTTCGCCCATAGGTTATATTTTAAGATGCAGTAAATTGCTCGAACTCCATCTTTCCAGCCAATTTTTTTGCCTTCGTCATACGTCCTTCCATAATATGAGATGCCAACTTCGTAAATTCGTAGATTCATTTTTGCAATCTTTGCTGTCACTTCTGGCTCGAAGCCAAATCTATTTTCGTGAATCGTAATTGATTGGATCACTTCACGCCGAAAAGCTTTGTAGCAAGTTTCCATGTCAGAGAGATTGAGGTCGGTAAAGAAATTGCTCATGAGGGTGAGCAATCCGTTGCCAACACGGTGCCAGAAATAGACAACTCGATGTGGACGACCGCTTTGAAATCTGCTTCCGAACACCACATCAGCTTTTCCATCCAGTATGGGTTGGATTACGATAGGAAATTCTTGGGGGTCATATTCGAGGTCGGCATCTTGGACGATACAAATATCCCCAGTAGCTTCTCTGAAGCCTGTACGCAAAGCACCACCTTTGCCTTGGTTTGAATCATGGAAAATGACTTTAACTTCTTTGTCTTTGAGTTTATTTAATATGTTTCGAGTGCCATCATTTGAGCCATCGTCCACGATGATTATCTCTCGATCTTCAACAGGAGACTGTTTGACTGCGTTAAGAAGCGAAATGATAGTGTCTGACTCATTGTAGCAAGGAATGATGATGCTAAGTTTCATTATTTGAAGGCCCAATGCTTTTGTGAAAAGTAAGATGTTGCTGCTAAGCAGGGAATCATTGCGATTGCGGCTAGGTTCTTGCTGAGGCCAAGGAGTTCTCCAAGCTCAATGCCAAATATATTTAGGAGCCATATTGCTGTCATTAGGATTAAATATTTGAAGATTGGTTTTCTGTGTCTAAGGCCTTGTGTTCGGAATACCAGCTTGCCATAAATTACATATCCAATACATGTATTAATTACTTGACTGATTAATGTTGCAACGGTAACGCTAACTACGTTACTGAAGAGTAATGCCTGCAGCGCAAGATTTGTTAAAATGACATTAATAATTCCTGCCATGCCGAATCTTCGCTTGGTTCCAAGACCGTCCTTGCTAAACCCCCATAGCTTTTTTGCGATAGGGGTGTTCTTAAGATCCTGATTTGCTGATTGTTGTGTCGAAGGTTCGGCCGGCAAATTGTTAGCCCAGCAGAGCCTTTGACTTTGCCAAAACGTTCTCAACGGTGAAGCCGAACTTCTCCATACATGTGCCACCTGGCGCAGATGCACCAAAGCGATTCATGGTGACGCTATCGCCATCGAGACCGATAAAACGGTGCCAACCGAAGCTTTCGGCGGCTTCCACCACAATGCGCTTGCGTACAGAGTTGGGGAGCACCTCTTCTTTGTAAGCATCGCTTTGCTCGTCAAAGAGTTCTACACAAGGCATCGAAACAACCCGTACTTTTTTGCCTTCAGTAGTGAGCTGCTTAGCGGCTTGAACGCAAAGGTCGAGCTCGGTGCCCGTTCCGATCAGGATCAGGTCAGGAGTGCCGTCGCAATCTTCCAGGATGTAGCCGCCATGGGCGACCTTCTCGATCGAGGAGTTGGCCTGGTTGGCCATGCCTTGACGGCTTAGACAAAGTGCGCTGGGACGATGACGGTTCTCGATGGCTAGCTTGTAGGCACCACTGGTTTCGTTGCCGTCACCAGGACGGAACACCAGCATGTTGGGCATCGCCCGCAATGAAGGGATGGTTTCGATCGGCTGGTGAGTCGGTCCGTCTTCCCCGACGCCGATGGAGTCGTGGGTGAGAACGTAAATCACTCCTAGCTCGCTCAGCGCCGATAGGCGCATGGAGCCGCGCATGTAATCGGCAAATACCAGGAAGGTGCCGCCATAGGGGATCAATCCACTGTTGTGATAGGCGATGCCGTTGAGCACAGCCGCCATCGCATGCTCGCGAACGCCGAAGTGGAGATAACGCTTTTCAGGAGTTTCAGGCTGGTAAGAGCCAGTTTCACCGGCAATATCGGTGTAGTTGGAGTGGGTGAGGTCGGCCGATCCTCCGATCAATTCGGGCAGGTGGGGCCCCAAGGCACCTAAGCAGATTTGGGAGTGTTTGCGAGTGGCAAGTCCCTTGTCGTCTGCGGTGTAGGTCGGTAGATCCTGATCCCAGCCCTGGGGCAGTTCTCCCCGCAGCATGCGCTCAAATTCAGCGGCCTCGCTGGGGTATTTGCTGCGATAGGAGGCGAGAGCTTGATTCCACTCAGCTTCAAGGCTGGAGCCGCGCTCGATGGCCTGGCGATATTGGTCATAGGCCTCTTGAGGAATCTCGAAGGGCCCGTGAGTCCAACCCAGTTGCTTGCGCGTGAGCTCAGCTTCTTCCTCTCCAATGGCAGCCCCATGAATGCCAGCGGTGTCGCTCTTGTTGGGTGAGCCATACCCAATGGTGGTGGTCACCTTGATGATCGATGGCTTGTCGGTCACCGCTTTTGCTGTCTCAATCGCCTTTGCAATGGCATTGAGGTCGGTATTGCCGTCAGCGACGTGTTGCACATGCCATCCGTAGGCTTCGTAGCGCTTGAGGACGTCCTCTGTGAAAGACACATCGGTGCGGCCATCAATGGTGATGTGATTATCGTCATAGAGGGCAATCAATTTGCCCAATTTGAGGTGCCCGGCTAGCGAGGCGGCCTCTGATGCCACGCCTTCCTGGTTGCAGCCGTCACCCATGATGACGTAGGTGAAGTGATCGACAATTTTGGCGTCGGCCTTATTGAATTTGGCGCCAAGGTGAGATTCGGCAATCGCTAAACCGACGGCATTGGAGATCCCGGCTCCCAGCGGGCCTGCAGTCACCTCGATGCCTGGCGTCTCAAACGTTTCGGGATGGCCAGGTGTTTTCGAGCCCCACTGACGGAATTGTTTGATGTCGTCCATGGTCACCGAGTCGTAGCCGGTGAGGTGGAGCAGGGCGTACACCAACATGCAGCCATGCCCTGCCGAAAGCACAAACCGATCCCGGTTGAACCACTTCGGATTCTTGGGATTGTGCTTCAGAAATTGATGCCACAGGGTATAGCCCATCGGTGCGCAACCCATGGGTAATCCAGGGTGACCGCTATTGGATTTATTGACGGCATCAACGGCCAACATACGAATGCTGTTGACGCAGAGCGTGTCGAGAGAAGCGGTTGCGGCGGCCATGGATTGAAGGGTGGGGAAGATGAAAGGGAAATGCGTTTGAGTCTGGACTAGTTCATGCGACTGAAGGCCAGGCAGACGTTGTGACCGCCGAAGCCGAAGGAGTTGGACAGCACTGTTCTTAGTGTTAGTTCACGAGCAGTATTCGGCACAATATCCAGATCGCATTCAGGATCGGGATTGGTGTAGTTGATGGTGGGCGGGACGACACCATGCTGAAGTGCGAGAACACAGGCCACCGCTTCGATGCCGCCAGAACCTCCGAGAAGATGACCGGTCATCGACTTGGTTGAACTCACAGGAATCTCTGTGGCGCGACTACCTAGCGCGCTCTTGATCGCTGCGGTTTCGTTGCTGTCGTTTGCAGGAGTGCTGGTGCCGTGAGCGTTGACATAATCAACGCTTCCAGCTGCGATTCCGCCATCGTTAAGAGCGAGGCGGATGGCAGCAGCGCCACCCACACCGCCGGGGGTGGGAGATGTGATGTGGTGGGCATCGCAAGTGGTCCCGTATCCCACGATCTCAGCCAAAATGGTGGCATCTCGAGATTCGGCATGGGCCAAGGTTTCGAGAACCAAAATTCCGGAGCCTTCTCCGATGACAAATCCATCTCGGTCTTTGTCAAACGGGCGACTGGCGGTGGCAGGATCGTCGTTACGGAAGGAGAGGGCTTTGGCACTCGCAAAGCCAGCCACCCCAAGTGGTGTGATGGCTGACTCGGCACCACCGCAAATCATCGCGTCAGCTTTGCCTAGCTGAAGGAGTTGAAAGGCGTCGCCGATCGCATTGGAGCCTGCGGCACAGGCAGTGGCCACAGCGGAACTGGGGCCTTTCGCGCCTAGGGCGATAGCGGCTAATCCTGTAGCCATGTTTGGAATCATCATCGGCACCGTGAAGGGGCTGACGCGATTTGGACCTTTGTCCTTGAGAACATGAGCTTGGGTTTCCATCATCAGAAGTCCGCCCACGCCCGAGCCGATACTGACGCCGATGCGGTGTGCATTGGCGTCAGTAATGGTGAGACCAGCGTCAGCAAGGGCCTGCTTCGCAGCTACCACTCCGAACTTGCAGAAACGATCCCAGCGTTTGGCTTCTTTGGGCTCAATGAAACCGCTTGGATCAAAATTCTTGACTTCCGCAGCAAAGCGGCAAGCGTGCTGCTCTGCATCGAACAAAGTGATCGCTTCAACGCCGTTCCTACCGGAGGTCAAGCCCTCCAGGTAATCAGCGACGGTGTTGCCGATCGGTGTGATGGCACCGAGGCCTGTGACCACGACGCGCTGTAGACCCTCCACCATGCAGATCCTCAGGCTTGCTTGTCTTCGATGTATTTGACGGCATCGCCAACCGTGGCAATTCCTTCGGCTGCTTCATCGGGAATTTCGATGTCGAAGGCTTCTTCAAGAGCCATTACCAACTCGACGGTGTCGAGGGAGTCAGCTCCCAGATCGTTCTGAAAGTTGGACTCAGGTTTGACTTCGCCGGCCTCGACGCTGAGTTGCTCCGTAACGATCGAACGGACTTTTTCGAGGATCGATTCCTGGGACATGGCCGTGCAGACGTGACGTCGCATCTTACGGGCTGACCTACTGGTCACCCCTGCGTGGCGTTAACAACAGTGACGGCGTGTCGCCGAAAATGGCTCAGTGGCACCTGCGCCGGGTACGTTGCATGCAAGTCACCCGCATCGGAACGGCCACATGTCCCACGCCGTCAAGATCTACGACACCTGCATTGGTTGTACTCAGTGTGTCCGTGCCTGTCCCTTGGACGTTCTCGAAATGGTGCCTTGGGACGGCTGTAAAGCAGGCCAAATCGCCTCTTCACCTCGCACTGAGGATTGTGTGGGGTGCAAGCGTTGTGAAACCGCTTGCCCCACGGATTTCCTCAGTATTCGGGTTTATCTCGGAGATGAGACCAGCCGAAGCATGGGCTTGTCCTATTGAACTGATCTTCTACTCATAAGATCAGCCCGGCAACGCCGGGTTTTTTTGTATGTGCGGAATTGTTGCGGTCATCGGTTCGCGAGATGCGGCACCGCTCCTGCTGGAAGGACTGCGTCAGTTGGAGTATCGCGGATATGACTCCGCTGGCATTGCCACGTTGCAAAACCAAGAGTTGCACTGCATCCGTGCCAAGGGAAAGCTGAACAACCTCACGTCCCGTGTGGAGAATGAGGGTGCTCCAGGGCTTTGTGGCATTGGTCATACCCGATGGGCCACCCATGGCAAGCCGGAGGAGCACAACGCTCATCCCCATCGTGATGGAAGCGGCGGGGTTGCTGTTGTTCAAAACGGCATCATTGAAAATCACCGGGCCTTGCGGGAGGAGCTCACGGCTGCAGGGGTGAATTTTCTGTCCGAGACCGACACCGAGGTGATTCCTCATCTGATTGCGGCTCAACTCGAATTGATGGGGGTTGGAGAGGGCGCTGGTAATGGCAGTGTTCTGCTTCAAGCAGTCCAGGCTGTCTTGCCCCGTCTTCAAGGTGCTTATGCCCTGGCTGTGTTGTGGGCCGATGCCCCAGGTGCCCTGGTTGTGGCGCGCAGAGCTGCTCCGCTGTTGATTGGTCTTGGCGAGGGAGAATTTCTTTGCGCCAGTGACACTCCGGCGTTGGCGGGGTTCACGCGCACCATTCTGCCCATGGAAGATGGCGAAGTTGCGCTGCTAAGCCCCCTTGGGATCGAGCTATATAACGCCCAGGGAGATCGGCAACAGCGCACACCATCAATTTTAAGTGGCTTTGATCACATTGCCGACAAGCGGCATTTTCGCCATTTCATGTTGAAGGAGATCCACGAGCAGCCCGAAACAGCAAGGCTCTGGGTTGATCGACATCTGCCAACTGGCCTTCCCTCCTCTAATCCTGTAGCGCTTCCTTTTGAAGAGACTTTTTATGAGGGAGTCGAGCAGATTCAAATCTTGGCTTGTGGCACCAGTCGCCATGCGGCTTTGGTAGGGGCCTATTTACTGGAACAGTTTGCTGGAATTCCAACAACAGTTTTCTATGCCAGCGAGTTTCGCTACGCACCACCTCCACTGGCGTCCCATACCCTCACGATCGGAGTCACTCAATCCGGGGAAACGGCCGATACCTTGGCAGCTCTCAGCATGGATGCCAAGCGGCGCCAGACCTATGGCCACGCCGATTACGCATCAAAGCAGCTTGGCGTGACCAATCGCACGGAGAGTTCCTTGGCCCGGCAGGTGCCTTACATCCTTGATATCGGTGCCGGGATCGAGGTGGGTGTTGCTGCCACGAAAACGTTTCTTGGTCAGTTGTTGGCTTTCTATGGACTGGCGGTTGCTTTCGCCGCAAGGCGGGGGCATCGCTCTGAGGCTGAGATCAGCGCCTTGCTGGAAGAACTGCGGGCTTTGCCTAAGCAACTGGAGAGCTTGCTCGAGCATCACGACAAGGGCTCGGAAGCCTTGGCGCACCACTTTGCTGAAACCCAAGATGTGATCTTCTTAGGCCGAGGGATTAACTATCCGATTGCCCTGGAGGGAGCCCTCAAGCTCAAGGAAATCAGCTACATCCACGCAGAGGGCTATCCTGCTGGGGAAATGAAACATGGGCCAATCGCCCTGCTCGATTCACATGTGCCAGTGGTGTCGATTGCCATGCCTGGCTTGGTGTTTGAGAAGGTATTGAGCAATGCCCAGGAGGCTAAAGCCCGCGATGCGCAAATGATCGGTGTGGCGCCTGAAGGCCCTGATACGGAGTTGTTCGATGCGTTGCTGCCGGTGCCGGAAGTGAGCGAGTGGGTCAGCCCCCTACTCACTGTGGTGCCGATGCAATTGCTGAGTTATCACATTGCTGCCTACCGGGGCTTGGATGTCGACCAACCGCGAAATTTGGCCAAAAGCGTGACGGTTGAGTGATTCATTCACGGTGTGATTATTACGACGTGCTGGTCACTTGATCAGTTCGTCCGTAGCAGTCCTCAAAGCGCACGATGTCGTCTTCTCCGAGATATTCGCCGCTCTGAACCTCGATCATCTCCACTGGGATTCGCCCTGGGTTGGAGAGCCGATGTTTGCAACCAAGGGGGATATAGGTGCTTTGGTTTTCGCCGATCAGCTGCTTGTCCCCATCGCGTTCCACCAGGGCGGTTCCACGCACGACGACCCAATGTTCGGCTCTGTGATGGTGCATCTGCAGTGACAGGCTGGCGCCGGGATTCACTGAAATCCGTTTCACTTGCCAACGGCTACCTTCCACGATTCCGGTATAAGAGCCCCAAGGCCGATAAATCTTGCGGTGTGCTTTCCCTTCGGGACTGTTGGCTGCTTCCAGCTGCTTCACTACGGTTTTGACGTTCTGGGCTTGGCTGCGATCTGAGATCAACACGGCGTCATCGGTTTCGACGACGACCAGGTTTTCAACGCCTAGACCTACGACCAGTCTGTGCTCACTGCGGAAGTAGCAGTTGCTGCTGCCTTGGCTGATCACCCGGCCACGCAACACATTGCCGTTTTCATCACGATCAGCTGTGTCCCAGAGGGCACTCCAGCTGCCCACATCACTCCATCCCGCATCGAGTGGAAGCATGGTTCCGAGCTCGGTTTGTTCCATGACGGCCACATCAATGGCCACATTGGGACATCTGGCGAAGGCCTCTCTCTCCAGCCGTAGGAAGTCCAAATCGACCGCATCTTGTTCCAAGGCTGCTCGGCAGCAGCTCACAACCTCTGGTGCTAGTCGTTCGAGCTCAGCCAGCATGGCGCTGGCTTGAAAGAGGAACATCCCGCTATTCCAGGTGAAGCGACCACTCGCCAGGAAGCGTTCAGCGGTTTCTTGATCTGGCTTCTCGACGAAGCGTTTGATCGGAACTGGGGTCAAGGCACCGGTCTGGAGAGCGGCAGCGGCCTCGATGTAGCCATAGCCCGTTTCGGGTGCTGTAGGCACGATGCCAAAGGTCACCAAGCGTCCTGTCTCTGCTTCTTTGCGACCAGCGGCGATCGCAGCCTGAAAGTGGGCCTTATCGCGGATCACGTGGTCGGCAGCAAGGACGAGCAGTAGGGGGTCGTCTCCCCTTGCTGTCGCTTGAAGCGCAGCGACCGCAACCGCTGGTGCCGTATTTCGACCCATCGGTTCGAGCAAGATCGCTCCAGGCTCTACATCGATCTGGCGCATTTGCTCCGCCACGATGAAGCGATGATCCTCATTGCAGATCAGCAGAGGGCTCCCTAACGCTTCGATCCCAGCCAAGCGCTTTTGGGTTTGTTGAAGCAGGGTGTCATCGCCGCTGCCGCCCAGAGGCCAATATTGCTTCGGATAACTGGCGCGTGAGAGGGGCCAGAGGCGTGTTCCTGTTCCGCCACAAAGAATTACCGGAATCAGGGGGGTGGTCACCGAGGGGCTGCCATCAATGGGAATCAGTGTCGCGCAGCTGAGGTGTTTGATTCAAGAGCTTTTGATGTCTATGCCTGCTTAGGAGGTTTTGTTGGCTGACAATCGCGAATTTGTTGTCCTCAGAGTTATGAAAAATGAGTGTTCATGGAAGCTTTGCCTTTTAGTTATTGCGTAAATCAGTAAGTTCGAACTCTTCGTTCTCACGTCGGTGAAGAGCTCAATGCAGGCCTCACTCGTCAGAGAAATAAGTCGATCGTTGTGACTATCTTGCAGATTCCATCACGCAAGCTAGGTGGCATGGTCATCGGGCGTTTGAAAAAGCCTTCACCAATCCCTTGTCAATTCGTTCCATCGTCTACACCGATTTCAGACTGATTCCAAGAGCTTTTGCTTCTCCTTCCGGTCGCTATGACTGACCACACCAATGAGGAGCATGCGCTCAGAGTTCTGTTCCGCTGCCTATGGAGTGGTCAGCTGATCTCCAACCTTGGGACCCAAACAAGTTTGTACGGAATTGGTCTTTGGTTGTTTTCCCAATCAGGACAGCTCTTGGATTTCGGTCTGGTGGCGGTGGTGGTGCAGGTGGCCCGGCTGCTGGCCTTACCTTTGCTGGCCTCGCGCCTGAACCTTTGGCCGCCGGCGTGGGTAATGCTGATGTCTCATGCTGTTGGCGCCTTGTGCACCTTGGCGTTGGCGTGGGTGTTGTTGGTCGCGCCGCAACAAGCCTTAGATCCGCCTTCACTAGCTCCGATTTTGTTGATTCAGGGGGTGGCTGCGATCGCTGAAGCAACCCTGGTGTTGCGCTTCTCCAGCCTGATCCCGCTGCTGATTGCCGATGGCCCCACATTGATTCGGGCCAATGGATTGTTTGCAACCACCGATGGGTTGGTGGTGACGATGGCGCCCTTCCTCGGTACCTGGCTGGTGTCGTCGTTGGGGCTTGGGGGGGTCCTTGGTTTGGATGCCCTCAGTTTTGTGGTGGCGATGTCTTTAGTTCTTATGGCGCCCTGGAGTCAGGAGCTGCTTGAGCGGCTTCCATGCCCACCACCGTCGGATCCAATTGGATGGCGCACACTCCTTAGGCGGTTGCGTGGCTTCTGGCACAGGCGCATTCAGGCCAGGCAAGCGTTGCTGATTAGCGCCGGGGTGATGGGGGTGTATGCGGGTTGCGAGATCCTTTTTCCCGCCTGGGTGGCGGAAGGTTGGGGCCCCAATCGCATGGCGGGTGTGCTGGTGCTGGGCTGTACGGGCTATGTGGGAGGTTTCATCGCATGGCGCCTCTGGCTAGGTCGCTACTGGCGCTTGAGTGGCAGTTTGCTGTTGTTGCTTCAGGCCTTGATCTTGGTAGGCGCGGGTGTTCCAGCCTTGGCGCAGTCCGATTTGCTTTGGTTCGCCGGCGTGCTGGGTTTCAGCTTGGGCTTACCTGTGGTGACAGCGGCATTGCATCAGTCGTGGGTCACTCTGGCTCAACAAGAGGATCCCACCCGTGTGTTCGCCTTGCGCTACGGCTGTGAATGGACCAGTCGCCTGCTGGCCTTTCTTACGGTGTCCTTGTTGGCGGATCGGTTGGTGCGCCCTTATGTCTCTGCGGGCCTGGGTGAGAGTCCTGGCCATGCGTTGGCCTTAACGATGGCCGGTTTGGGAGTGCTGTTGCTGCTGGTGTTGGTTTCAGAGCAGGCTTTGAAGTCCAGGACTGCTTTGAAGTGAGAGTCTTGCTGTTATGCGCATCCTGATTTTTACCTCCAGTGGTGGCACCGCCCATGATGCAGCTGCCTATGCGTTGCAGGCTTGGCTTCGTCAGTGGGACCCCTTAGGTGAGGTGTGGGTGGATCATGTCCTGGAGAACGCAAGCCCCGTTTCGAGAGGGGGCGTGGCGCTCTACAACTGGATCCAGCGCCATGCCCCCTGGCTGCACAAGATCTATTGGCGTCTCGTCGAATTTGAGGATTTGATGAAGCCCGGCACCATCACGTTTGGGCGCACATATGTCATTCGGCTGTTGCGCCGATTGCAACCTGATCTGCTGATTTCCACCCATCCCCATATCAATCGCGGTCATTTCGATCTGGCTCAGCGTGTGCTGCCAGGCCTGAGGTGTATGACCTGTTGCACTGAGTTGGATGGCGGATTCGGTTTTAGTCGCAACTGGTTGACCCGTCGGAGTGAAGCCTTTTGGACTCAGACTCCGGAAGTGGCTGCTGAAGTGCGTCGCCGGGGGTATCGGCGCATGAGGACGCCGGTGCTCGGTCCGCTCTTTGATCCTCGTTTTTTGATGGAACTGCGCAGTTTCACACCTGAGCCTGGGGATCTCCCCGTAGTGGTTCTGGGAAGTGGTGCAAATGGCGCGAATAATCACATTCGCTTGTTGGAGACGTTGAAGTCTCTGGCGGGCCGCATCCGGGTGGTGGCTTTGTGTGGCAAGCGCGAAGCGGCTAGAGAGCAGCTGGAGGCCTGGGCTCGAGCCCACCCGGAGCTTAGGGTCGAGGCGCTTGGCTTCCAGGATCCTGCCGGTATGGCCCGTCTCTATCGCCGCGCTTGGCTGATGGTGGCTCGACCTGGGGCCCGAACCGCAACGGAGGCTCTGGCCAGTGGTTGTGTGTTGGTTTTTAACGGCTTTGGTGGCTTCATGCCCCAGGAGTGGTTGGCGAGGAGCTACTTCGCTGCGCGTGGTCTGGATCTTGCGATTCGCAGGCCAAAGCAACTGCGGCCGTTGCTGGAGTCATTGCTGGCGCGGCCGGAGCGCTACCGGGCGCTGAAACAGGGCCTTGAGGCGCATCGGCTGAGTGGAAAGCCAGAGGCCATTCGTGCTCTTTTACTGGCAGATGGGTGAAGACGGACTGATGAATTGGCACCAGAACGCTACCGATGATCTCAACGCAGAGTCGTCCCTGAATTTAGAGCCGATTGCTGTGCTGGGGATGGGATGCAGGCTTCCTGGTGGCATTGAGAGTCCTGAGCAATTTTGGGAGTTGTTGGCTGATGGACGGGAGACGATTACTGAGGTGCCAGCAAGCCGTTGGGATCAGAGCTTGCATTACCACCCCGACCCACGCCATCCCCTTACCCAGCATGTGAGTCGGGGCGGCTTCGTGCAGGGGATTGACCAGTTTGACCCTGCGTTTTTTGGGATCAGCCCGCGCGAAGCAGTGTGCATGGATCCTCAGCAGAGGATGTTGCTAGAGGTGGCCTGGCGGGCGATTGAAAATGGTGGTCAACCGCTGGAGCGGCTCAAGGGTCGTGCCGTGGGGGTGTTTATGGGCATCTCCAGTACTGATTACGCAGCCTTGCTTTGGGCTTCGGAAGATCGTTGGCTCACCCCCGATAACGATCCTTTCATTTTGGCGGGTAACACCGGTTCCATTGCTGCCAATCGGATCTCCTATCTCTTTGATCTTCGAGGGCCGAGCTACACGATCGATACGGCCTGTTCTTCGTCGTTGGTGGCTGTGGATCAGGCCTGCGCCAGTCTCTGGAGAGGCGAATCTGAACTGGCGCTGGTCGGGGGCGTCCAAGCTCTGATTCATCCGGCGATGCAGACCATGTTCTGCAAGGCAGGATTGTTATCTCCTGCAGGGCGTTGCAGCAGTTTTGATGCCGCAGCGGATGGGTATGTGCGTTCAGAGGGTGCAGGAGCGGTCTTGCTCAAACCATTGGCTGCTGCATTGAAGGATGGGGATCCCGTACAAGCTTTGATCCGCGGGACGGCAGTGAATTCCGATGGACGCAGTCCAGGCATGGCCGCTCCCAGTGTCAAAGCCCAGGCGGCCTGCATGAAACAGGCCTATGCCCGCGCAGGTCTTGATCCGAGAGATTGCCTTTATGTGGAGGCCCATGGCACAGGAACCCGTCAGGGGGATCCGATTGAATTGCGCGCCTTGGGGAGTGTGTTGGCTCCTGGCCGGGACTCCGATTCGCCCTGTCGGGTGGGATCGGTGAAATCAAATCTCGGCCACAGTGAAACTGCGGCTGGGATCACAGGCTTGATCAAGGCGGTGCTCTGCTTGCAACAAAGGCAACTGCCGGCCAGCTTGCATCTCAAGACGCCCAATCCGTCGGTTGATTTCGCTGCTCTTCGCCTGCAGGTGCAAACAGTGCTCGAACCCTTCCCGGAGCTTGAGAGCGAGCCGGTGTTGGGCGTTAGTTCCTTCGGCTTTGGCGGCACCAATGCCCACGCGGTTCTCACTCCGGCACCCGAGCAATCTCCCCAAGAAACAGAGCATGAGCATGGGCCCTGGGTGCTAGTGCTCAGTGCTCGCAGCGAAGTGGCGCTCAACCACCTCAGGCGTGAGACAGCCGATTGGTTGGAAGCCGACCCCAGTCTCAATTTGGCAGATGTTTCTGCCACCAGCCTTCGAGGGCGTAGCCGTTTCCCCCATGCATTGGCTTGTCGTTACAGCAATCACCAGGATTTGCTGGTCCAATTACGGGGAGAGCAGCCCGTTAGCTGGCAGGGGATGCTCTCCGAAGAAGGTCCTGCAGAGCTTCAGGCCTTAATCAAGGCCTGCAAGCCGCTGCCGGAGCGACACCGCTGGCTGCCGCTGCCTGGGCACCCTTTCCTGCGGCAACGCTTCTGGTGGCCTCAGGCTGACGCTGATGATGCGGTAAAGGGTGCGTCTCTTTGGCTTGATCGGCTTGGTTTAGGTCAAGTGGTTAATGACACTCAGGCGCATGCCTGGCAACGTTTGGACTTGCCTGGTGAAAGTCAGTACCTGCAGGCAAGGATTCTTGAGCCCAGTCAGGGAGATCTGGACGACCATCGCATCCGTGGCCAGATCGTTTATCCAATAGCTGGGCATCTGGCGCTCGCTTTCGATTGGTTGCAGCGCAATCGAGAGCCTCTGCAGCTTCAGAAGTTCGTGCTCGACACCCCTTTGCGCCTTGATCACCGGAGTGATGTCACGCTGCAGGCCGTGCTGAAGGATCAGCAGCTGGAGCTGTTCAGCCGTTCGGATGGGGAGGAAGGCAACTGGTGCCGCCACGGCGCTTTAGCCATGGTTTCCACTGCTGAATGGGACCTGTCGCCACATCCATTGATCGACGAAGACAGGGAGCAGGAGCGAAAGGACTGTGGGGAGTTTTATGCCGAGCTGCACAGTCACGGGTTGGAGTACGGCCCGAAGTATCAGCCGATTCTCAGTTTGCGTGCCCAGAACGGGATTGCTGAGGCCGAACTGCAGCGGCCAGCGGATGCCCCAGATCGATGCCTTCTCGATGGATGCCTTCAGGTGGTGGCTGCGACCTTGCCTCAGGGTTCGGCGAGAGCTCAGCTGCTGTTGCCGATTGGATTGGAGCGGATCCAGATGCAGTCTTGGCCACTGCCCGAGCGGTTGCAGTGCTGGGCGCAGAAGCGTCCTGATGATGGTCAGGCTGATCCTTCTCTATTAGTTGCGGATCTCTGGATCGAGGCGGATGGTCAACGCGTTGGCTGGATCGAGGGTCTGAGGGCGCGCCGCCTCCCGCGGCCAATGCTCGAGCTGCTTTTCCCTCTGCCCCCACCTCCTGCAGGACCGGACTTGCTGGAAACCCGCTGGGAGCAGCTCGAGGTTTTGCCAGATCCGCCAGCCGTCTCGATACCCGAGGACTCCAATGAGGTGGCGGAGCAGTTCGTTGAACTCGAGGACATGACGACGGCCTTGTTTCTGGAGAAGGTTCAGGCTTACGCAGCGGATGAACCCCTTCAATTGAGGGTGATCGTTCGGGATGCCGGTGACGATGCGCTCGCTCTGCGAGCAGCATTGCGCTGCCTGGCCATGGAAAGATCTCGTTGGACCTGTAGCTGGTGGCAGCTACCTCCGTTGGTCGAGCGTCAGCCGGATGAGGTCGATCGGGCCCGTTTGGCCCTGATCAGTTCTGAGATCAGTGAACTGCGCTGGCAGGACGGGAAGGTTTCAGTCCCGCGTCTTCAGCGGTTGGATCCTGTGCGGATTCAATGGCTCGGTGACGGCAGCGGCCGATTGGATGGACTGCTTCGTCAGCCGTTGCCAGTGCCGGCCTTAATGCCGGGTGAGTTGGAGGTGAAGGTTGAGGCGACGGGGCTCAATTTCAGAGACGTGCTCAATGCCCTTGGGCTGTTGCAGGCGCATGCTGCGGGTCTCGGTCTGCAGGCAACCGGTCAGTTGCCCTTCGGTGGGGAGGCGGTTGGGCAAGTGCTGGCTGTGGGGGAAGGAGTGGATCCGGCCCTTGTCGGCCAACGGGTGCTAGCAGCTCTCTCGGTGGGCAGCCTGGCCACGCATGTTGTATGCCGGGCTGATCTCTGTGTGCCCTGGCCTGAGGCGTTGCCACTGGAGTTGGGAGCGAGTGTGTCCACCGCATTCCTGACGGCGATTTATGGGCTGGAGACGCTCGCCAAGCTCCAGCCTGGTGAAACCGTGTTGATTCATGCCGCTGCTGGTGGCGTTGGGCAGGCAGCCCTGCAGATCGCCCATCGCTGTGGTGCTCGGATTCTGGCAACAGCCAGTGCTGGTAAACACGAGAGGGTGCTGGAGCACCCCGGGGTCGAAGCCGTGTTTGATTCCCGCAGCACAGCATTTTCTGAGCAGGTGTTGGCCCACACCAGCGGCCGCGGCGTGGATGTGGTGCTCAACAGCCTCAAGGGGGAGTGGGTGGATGGCAGCTTTGCGGCTCTCGCTGATGGCGGTCGTTTTGTGGAGCTTGGCAAGTTGGACGTGTGGACGCGAGAGCAGGCCCAGGAACGACGCCCCGATGTGCGCTATCTCCCCTTTGATCTGCTTGAAGTGTCGGCAGCTGATCCCTTATCGCTGCGCTGTCAGTTGCAGAAGCTCGTCGTTGCCTTTCAAGAGGGTGCACTCGCTCCGATTCCCTGCCAATCCTTTCCGGTGGAACAGCTCGCCGATGCCTTTCGCCTGATGGCCCAGGGCCGCCATGTGGGCAAGCTGGTCATCCTTCAACCGCAACGCCCTGAGCCGGTGCGGATCCTGGCGGATGCCACCTATCTCGTGACTGGCGCCTTGGGAGGGGTGGGCTTGCAGCTGCTGCCTTGGCTTGCCGATCAGGGCGCGCGTTCCCTGTTGCTGGTGAGCCGGGGCGTGGAAGCGCCCTCTGCAGAGGCCCAGGCCGTGTTGGATCAGTTGGAGGCCCAGGGCGTGGGCTGCCGCAGGTTTGCTTGTGATTTGTCCGGGGGCGTTTCGGAAGCGGAGCGCTTGCGCCAGGTGCTGATGGCCTTGCCGATGGAGCAGCCCTTACGCGGGTTGATCCATGCGGCTGGGGTGTTGCGCGATCGCCCCATGCAAGAGCTCACATCTGAAGACCTCAATGCAGTGATGGCTCCCAAATTGAATGGTTGGCAGTTACTCGAGCAAGCTCTCGAATCCCTTCCTCCTCTGGACTTTCAGCTGGCGTTTTCATCATTGGCAACCCTGCTGGGCTCCCCTGGCCAAGTGGCCTATGCCGCCGCCAATGGTGCTCTGGAGACCTGTTGTGCCATGGCTGCAGACCACAATCCTGGAAGCCCGATGAAGCTGGCAATTCAGTGGGGACCCTGGGCTGGGGCTGGCATGGCCGCTGGCCTGGAGGATCGTTTCGCAAGTGTGGGCCTTCAGATGTTGGCACCGGATGCGGCGCTTGAGGCTTTGGGGGCTCTGCTTGAGCGTGGGTGTTCCGGGGTGGTGGCAGTGGTGGAGGCCGACTGGGCACGGGTGCGGGGCCAGGCCCTGCCACGCCAGGGGGATTTTTTGAATGCACTGCAGCCGGATGAGACGGCCGATGCCCGTTTGGCAGTGCAAGAACAGTTGCGGTCTTTGACCGTGGACGATCGCCTGCCTTGGTTGTTAGGTCGCTTGACAGAGAAGCTGGGTGAGGTGATGGAGACCGATGCCGGCACGATTGATCCGCTCGCCTCCTTGTTCAGCCTGGGCCTTGATTCGCTCATGGCGGTGGAATTCGCTGCGGAAGTGCAGAGCGAGTTGGGGTTGCGCTTGGAGTTGGAGGCGTTTCAGAACGACCCTCGTTTGCAGGATCTGGCCCAGATGGGCCTGGAACAGTTGCTCCCCGAAGCCGGTGGTTCGGCTCCTGCGCTTGATCTGACTGTTGAAGCTCAGCTGCCGGAGGACTGGATGATGCCCAAGTCGCCTGCTCTTGAATCCCCCGGTGAGCGGGTGCTGATGACTGGTGCGAGTGGGTTCTTGGGCGCTTATCTGCTTGCAGGGCAGTTGAGGCGCTGGCCCGATCTCAACGTGCGCTGTTTGGTGCGCTGCCCTTTGGCGGAACAGGGTCTGGAGCGGCTGGAGGCCAATCTGCGCGGCTACGGCCTTTGGGATCCCGCATGGCGTGAGCGGCTGGAGGTCGTCCCCAGTGATCTGGCGCAGCCACGCTTCGGGCTGGAGGAGGACGCTTTTCAGTCTCTGATCGATGGAGTGGGAGGCATCCTTCATAACGGTGCCCAGCTGGGCTACTTGGCTTCCTATTCACAGCTGGCAGCGGCGAATGTGGGCAGCACCCGCGATCTTTTGCGATTGGCAACGGAGCACGGGCCGATTCGCCTGGAGCTGATCTCCAGCGTGGCTGCTTTTGAGGCGGATGCCTGCCGGAACCGCGAGATTTTGGAAGATGAACCCCTGCTGCATTGGCAAGGCATCCATCTGGGCTACTCCCAGACCAAGTGGGTGAGCGATCGGCTGGTGTGGAAGGCGGGTCAGTCCGGGTTGCCGGTCACGATTTATCGGCCTCCCTTGATCGGCGGCAATACTCAGCCTGATCGAGACGGCCGCCATCATTGGCAGGAGGGCAATCTTCTGCAGCGCCTTCTGCAGGGCTGCTTGCAGCTGGGCAAGGTGCCTGATCTGGAGTGGGAGCTTGATGCAGTGCCTGTGGATTATGTGGCTGATGCCATTTCGGCGTTGGCCTGGAGCGATGGAGCCGCAGGGCAGGTTTATCATCTCCAGCACCCGCGGCCGTTATTACTGAGTGAGCTATTGGCGCGGCTCTCGGCACGGGGGATGTGTCTGGAGACGGTGTCAACGGAGGAATGGCTAACTGCAATCGCGGCGACGAGCTCTGAGCATCCATTGCGAGCGCTGTTGCCCTTCTTTCAGCAGCGCTGGGGTCTTGAAGGACTCACATTCCCAGAACGGAATGTGCGTGGCGTGCGGGCTCGCCCCAGCTGTGATTTCACGATGCGGGCCTTGGGGGCTCTGGGGGTGCAATGCCCGGATCACGACCTCTTGGAACAAGCCTGGGGAACGGCTCTACTGGGTCAGGCAACCGTGGAGTGATCACGCTGATTTGTGAGCAGGGGTTGTGGCTGGCCCTAGGGATCCAGGGGTTGGTCCTGGTGCTGTTCGCTTGGCGCTGGCACGGGCTGCGCGATGAGCAACGTCGCTGGCCGAGGGAGCCCGAGGGTGGTTGGCCAGACCTGGAAGTGCTTCTGTGTTTGCGCGGCGCTGATGCAGCGCTGCCGGCTCTTCTTGCCAGTCTGGCGGCACAGGCCTACTCAGGCTGTTGGCATTTGAATCTTGTGGTTGACAGCGAGGATGATCCCGCTTGGGGCCTGGTGGATCCTTGGCTGAAAACGTCGCAGGCGGGCTGGAGCTCGATCCGGCGTGAGCGTCTGCACCAAAGACCTGTGCAGGGATCGCTGAAATGTGCAGCCCTCCGCCAGGCGTGTTCTTGCTTGGTGCCGACAACAAAGCTGGTGGTGTTGCTGGATGCCGATGCCACGCTCTCTCCGGACGGTCTCCAGCGGTTAGCACGTGCGTGTTGGCGTCCAGGGGTGGGGGCGGTGTCCGGTAATCGTTGGTATGCGCCTGCTGGCTGGGGCCTCCTTGCTTGGTCGCGGGCGGTGTGGGGTGCTGCTGCCCTGGTCTTGATGACCATGCTAGAGATCCCATGGGGCGGCAACCTCGCTCTGCGGCGGGAGTTGGTTGATGCTGGTGGTTGGAGTGAGCTGCTCGAGCGCGGGCTCTGTGAAGACACGGGACTGCTAGGACCGTTGCAGCACTTAGGGATGCGTTATGAACCGCGCCCCGAGTTGCTCGTCCTGGAGCGGAGCGTGCCAGAGACTTGGGGCGAGCTCTATCACTGGATCAGTCGTCAGATTCTCAACACCCGTTTGCACCATCCCGCAGGTGTGTTGGTGCTGTGTTATGGCCTGGGTTCCATGCTGGTTTTACTCCTGCTTGGGGTGGCAGTCCTCAATGGGATCTGGTGGGTGGCGCTTGGATACGAGCTGGGCTGTTGGATTCTGCTGCTGTGCCTACAGGCAGTGGTGATTCGACGCTTGTCGCAGTCTCGTCAGGTCATGGGTTGGCTGCTGGGTGTTCTGCCGGGACAGGTGATCAACAGCGCCACAACTGTTGGAGCTTGGCTGCAGAGAAAGGTGGCGTGGCGTGGCGTGACCTACCAGGTGACCCACCGTCCTGTTGGCGTGTGCTTGATCGCAGAGAGCAAGCGGCTTAGGCGGGAGCCAGCATCAACTGACGCAGTGTCTTGAAGTTCTTCTGAAGGCTGGCGTCATGGAGGCTGCGGAAGCTGGGAAGGAGCAACGGTGGCACCTCCGGTTTGAGACGGATGGTGTGAACGATGCGGGTGCCGCCTGCCACAGGAGTGAGTGTCCAGTCGCCTGAGAGGGCGCTGATGCGATCCCCTTGCACGAGCCAGTACCGGAGGGTGCGGGACTTCACATCTTCTTTCCCCTCAAGAAGGGCAGTGATGCTGAGCCCAAAGGTGTATGGAGCTTTCAGAACTTGGCGCAGGCGCAGTTGCTGCCCCTTCCTCGACACCAGGCTTACGGCCTTCACATCCGGCATGGCTGAGAAGGTGCGGGTGTAGTCGGTGAGGACGGCCCAGGCCCGCTCTGCTGGCACTGGAACTTGCATGGAGACTGTGGCCTTCTCTCCATTGCGTATCAGTTGCACTTGTTCACTGGCCCGGAGTTGCACCAGGGCTGCCGGTTTAGGCGGCGGTGGTTCCTGCAGCTGCGGGTTGAGGAGGAGCCACAGCATGGTCAGAAACTCACCAAAACCCTGCCACCCCAACGGATCTGCTCAGCATTGAGTAGCTGACCCACATCGAGGATGGAAGCGGCGGTGCTGCCGTAGGCCTCAAGTGCCAAGCTTTCAGTTGTGCTCCAGCGCAGACCCAAGGTGCCGTTGCTCTGAGCCAAATTATTGACCACCACATTGCCTTCTGGTACCAGTTGCCAGCGCGGGGCCAGCTGAACGTTGGCACTGAGGCCAACCCCCCAGAGATTGCCGCCGCCGCTTAAAACCACCTTGGGATTGGCATTAAGAGCTAAGCCAGGGCTTGCTTCCCAGGTGAGCATCGTTTCAGCGAACACATAGCCCTGGCCAGTGTTGTTCACGATGTCGCTGTTGCGGCCGAGAGTGATGCGACCACCGCCCCAGACCGGGGCCCCGCGCAGGGGGCTGAAAGCAACAGCTTTTCCGCCAATGCGCCAGTTCCACGCTCCGTCATTGGCGTAGAGGCGGGCCTGGGGGGTTGTTTGGGGCACGTTGTTGTAGAGGCCGCCACTGAACAGAAACAGCTGGAAGATGTTGGAGATGGAATAGCCGAGGAATGGATTCAGGTTTCCGCCGCTATCGCCATTCACCCAGAAGTCAAAGCTGTCATCAGGTGGCACCAGGGCTGTATTCACGGTGAGCCCACCCTTGGCCAGAGAGCGCTGTCTGCTTGTGAGTGGCTGCTGGGGGGTGTCAGGCGCATCGGGGGTGAACACAAAGCTGGCTGCATAGCCGAGGCGATTGTCTGAGGGGAGGGCGAGCAAGGATGTTGCAGGCGAGGCACCAAAGCCATTGGTGAGTTGTCCCCGTAGCCCGATTCGTGGGTTGAGATCCCAGTTAAGACCTGCTGAGACAATGGGTACGCGTGAAAAGTTGAGATCGGCATCGAAGCTGTTACTTCCTGAGCCGATGGGTTGAGCCACGCTTGCGGTCAGCCCTAAATGCTGATTGGCTTGCCAAAGCAGACCACCAGAGAGGTAAGGGTTGGTGCCGTAAAAACGGCCTCTTCCGCCCTGCCCTGATCCTTGAGTTGCTGGCAGCCAACTCACGCCAGGCGCAAAACTGAACTGAAGTTGGTCTGTGGCTTGCCAGGTGAAGGGGAGCGAAAGAGACCCCACCAGATTGCGGGTGAAGACGCGTCGACCAGAATCATTGAAGATGTTTGGTGAGGCCGCATCGCCTTGAGAGGCGAATGAGTCGTCACCGCCGCTACCAACGTTCCAGACTTCTAAAGAGCCGTTGATAGCCATGCTGAAGGTCTTGTGATTCAGCACGCGCCATCGAGCCGCACCGCCGTAGCTTTCCCAAAAATTGGCCGGTCGCGTCTGGAATCCAGTCAGTGGAGCATTGAGCGGGTCATCGGATTGGGTGTAAAAGGCGGAGATCTGCAGCGATTCCGTGAGTCCTATATCAAGATTCGCCGCGTAGTTTTGGTTGCCGGTGCCTGTGTCACTGTCAAATGGCGACAGGGTGATCGCGGAGAAGCGCCACCGCTCAGGTTCTAGTAACAAAGACGTTGGCACTGCAGCGGAAAGGCGCAGCAATGGCAAGTAGTCCGCGGAGATCAGAGGAGTGTTAATGGATGCCGCTTCAATTTGTTTGACATTCAGTGGTTGTAAGGCCGGAGTTGGAGGGTTGGCTTTGATGGGTAATGCCGGCTCCTTGAGGACTTCCCAGCGAGGCCCATCGTTGGAGATGAAAGCTGGAGAAATGATTGGCGGTGGTGGGGGTGGGGGAACAGGAGCCCAAGAGATTGGCATCAGTTTGCTTCTTTGTGAGCGCCCCTTAGAGCAGGGTTTCTCAACAGTGCGAGTTGGCCTGGAAGCGGGTTGGTGCCTGGATGCACCTGCATCAGGTAATCCAGAGCTTGCTCAGGGCTCAGGTTGTGGTGCTGCACTAGCCAACCCAGGCAGACCAGGGGAGATCTTTCCATTGCTGCAACACAATGAACAAACACTGAGCCATGCTTTTGATGCAGCTTTGCCAGTCGATCCAGTGCTGCGATCAGCTCATCAAACGCGGGAAGGCGCCCGCTTCGATGATCAGGCAGCACAAGGCGGCAACAGGCAAATTGGCCATTCATTGAGGGTGGAGGTGGGGCTTCATCTTCTGAGCAGAGGCTGAGAACGGCCTTAACGCCTGCATCCTTGAGCCTGGAGAGGTGACGCTCTGCACAGGGTGCTGGACCTATCGCTAGTTCATCAACAAGAATCCAGTCTATTTTAAAAGGTTTTTGCATAGAGATCAGCTATCAATCCAGCGCATAAAATTTCTGCGTTTTTCTCTAAATTTCTGGCGCCAAGCACTGCTTTTAGTTTGCGCGTTGGCTTTCTGATTGATTGAGTTTTCGTCGTCTGGGTTGGCGTAATGGGCATAGGTCCATGAGGAGTCGTAGGCCCCATATCCATATCCATATCTGTATCCGTATTTTCCATAACCGTATTGTCCGTATCCATAGGAGGAGCGAGACTCTTTTGATGGCTTAATCCCTTTGGTGACTAGACCCAGCAGTGGGGCCCCACTGCTGAGAATGCGGTTTACAGATTCCTTTGGTAAGCCCCGATCAACACGTTCAAGACTGACGAGCAGCATCAGGCCGTCGCAATGTTCAGCCACGAGGGCGGCATCTGCCAGCCCGAGAACCGGCGGGGTGTCGAACAGCACGAAATCAAAATCACTGCTATCTACAAGATCTTTAACTAAGGACTGCATGCGTTTGGAACTCAGCAATCTGGTGGGATCGGGTGGCCTTCGGCCAGCAGTGAGCACTTTCCAGTTCTCGTAACCAGGAACATTTTGTAAGAGGTCTTCCCAGCGCTTTTGGTCTTCCGCGAGAAGATTGGAAAGGCCTGAGAGGTTGTTGAGCCCCAGACGAACATGCATTTGCGGTTTGCGCAGGTCTGCATCAATCAACAGCACGCGCTGCCCCATTTCGGACAGGGTTTTGGCTAGCAGTACATTCACCAGTGATTTACCTTCTGCAGGGAGAGAACTGGTAAGAGCTACGGTCTTTAAGGGTGTATCACTGTTCAAAAAACGGATTGAGGTGAACAAGTTGCGGAACGCCTCTTGATAGAAAAAACGTTGATAGTTGTTATATTTGGGATCTGCTTTCTCTTCATTTACTTCAATTTTTGCAGCGCTATCGAGTTCTGAGAGCAGGAATCGTTTATCTTCTCGAACACCTTGAAAAAACTCCACATGGGGTATGTGACCGAGCAAGGCAAGTCCAAGATCCTCTTTGACTTCTTCCGGGTTGTGAAAGACATGATCAAAACGGTCACGTAGTAGACCGATTCCAATCCCAGAGATCAGTCCAACAAAGATGGCCTTCAAAAGCCCTCTCCCCACCATGGGCTCGATGGGGTTGGGATTCATCCTGGGTGGAGACAGCAGACGCCACGGCACGCTGTTTTGAGCGAGTTCAAGCCGGAAGGATTCCTGGGCAGAGGTGAGAGCTGCCAGATTGCCTTGCACTAACTCAAGCCGGCCTAAAAGCTTCTCGTAGGCTTTAATCAAGGCTGGTTGGCGCAAAAACTGCTGATTCAGACGATTGAGTTCTAACTCTGTGAAATTGATCTGGTCAGCATTCACCTGCAGAGCTGTGTCGATGGCTTGAAGCTGGCTGGCTAAAAGCAATGGTTCAAGTTGAGCTTTTTTCTGCTCCAGACTTTGTACTACTGAGGAGTTGGCCTGGTAGGTGCTACGAGCTTCTGCGAGAGCTTCCTCCACCGAGGTGAGTTGTTCCACCAGACCAGGATCGATGCCGGTAATATTGAGACTTCCACTGAGGGAGGAGCCAGCGGTACTAGCAGCTACTCCCGAGGCGCTGCTCTGGCCGCTGCTAATACTTCCCTGGAAGCCGGAGGAACTGAGATTACCAGCTGATACTTGTGTCCGTACTTGTTGTAGACTTCGTCTTGTATTTTTTAAATTTAATAAATGTTCTTCTTGCTTGGCTAGGTTTTTTTCAGCTGTAGAGGCTTCTGCTACCGCATCAATCAAGCGGTTTTGCTTACGGAACACTTCAAGTTCGTTAAGCACAATGGCTGTTTTTTCTTCTAAGGCGGGTGCTTGTTGATCAAGGAAAGCCAAACCATCTCTAAGACGCTGCTGGCGCTGTCTTTGGGCTGTTTTTAAATAAGTATTGGCCAGTTCTGAAAGAAGAACTCTGTCTTCTTCTGGATCCTTTCCATTGAGGCTAACCTTGATAATACCGGCACCAACGTTATTAATACCGTTTCTTCTGCCGCCACCTTCGGGTGTAATTGAAATTCGAGAAGCAAGAATGTTTTCGCTAATACCTGTTTTTTTGGCAACCGGCTCAAGTACAAGATAGCTGCGCATCACTGCGATCAGTGTTTGCAGATCGTTGTTGATGGAATTAAGGGCTAGACTTTCAAAATTCGTATTGCTTTCGGATCTGTTTTGCGCTGAAGTGTTGTTATTAATAGGATCTTTAATGAGAAGGCTGAATGATCCTTGATAAACCGGATGAAAGATCCTTTGTATTGATAGCTGCAGCGTCATTGCAGATGTGATGGTGAGCGCTGTGATGGCAATAAGTTTTCTTCGCCTTGAAAGAATTCGAATAATTTCTTTCCATTTCAATCCTTCCTCAGTTCCAAGATTGAATTTGCCGCTTGTATCTTCGCTTGTAGAAGATTGTAATAGCTCATTTTTTTGCGAACCTGTGCTTAGGGCCATATTGCCTTACTTCCAGTGCAGGTATTGTCCGATGCATGCTTGCTAATGAGAGTCCCTATGGGACACTTCTTTTGATTGTCTTTGGTGCTAGCGGTGATCTCATTGATTCGTCGTCCCCTAGCGCTCTCTTTGATGTATGCCGTTTATTCGGCTCAGGTAGCGGCTGGAGCTCTGGCGGTGACTATCGACTATGAGGTTCCAGTCAATGGTGTGTCTCAACAAGAAGTCGATATAACTGCAGATGTTTACATCATTGGTCCTGGCGATGTGCTTGAGCTCAAAGTCTTTGGTGCTGAAGAATTGTCAGGACCACTCACCGTTTTAAGTGATGGCAGCGTTTCATTTCCTTATCTCGGCTCGGTTCGCTTGGCAGGGCTCACGTTGCAGCAGGCGATGCTTTGGACACGGGAGTTGTTAAGTAAGGAGTTGCTACGGACTGATCTCCAATTAACCGTTACTCGCCCTCGGCCAATGCACATTTCCATTATTGGGCAGGTTCAGCGGCCGGGGCTTTACACCCTTGGCGAAACCTCTGGAAGTTCATCTGGAAGAGGAGATTCTGATGGTGTGGGAGGCGCCACAAGTGGCCTACCAACTTTAGTTTCTGCAATTCAAACGGCTGGAGGAATCACCCAACAGGCCAGTCTGCGCGATGTGGTGTTGCAACGTCGAATGCCAGGCTTGGAGCCTCGTTACAAGATGCAGCGCCTCAATCTTTTCTCACTTCTGTTTGATGGTGATCAACGTCAAAATCCCTATTTATTTGACGGCGATGTGATAAAAGTGCCTTTGGCAGAGGAAACTCCTGAGGAAGCTGTTGAGCTCGCTGCGGTGAATCTGTCGCCAAACACCATCAGTGTCAATGTGATGGGAGAGGTTCAATCACCTGGGGTTATGAATCTCCGGGCCAATATTCCGCTCACTCAGGCCATTTTGATGGCAGGTGGGACGCGTGAATGGCGAGCAAACCGCGGAGATGTTGAGCTGGTGCGGCTCAATCGCAATGGAACCGTCACCTTGAAGAGGTTTCGGCTGGATTTAGCAGCGGGAGCTTCGAATGAGAAGAACCCACCACTTCGTAATGGCGACATTGTGCGTGTTAAGCGCAGTTTGCTTGCGAAAGGCTCGGACGCTATTTCCGGTGTGACTCAGCCTCTTACTGGCTTAGTCAGTGTTTGGGGTTTGGTACGGCTGGTAGGTAATTCAAACTAATTGCTTTCATCATTTGGCGGTAGTTGTACATAGCATTCCTTTTGATTTTTCACGCTTATCTGTCTAATACTTAAATTTTGGCTTCTTATGAGTGAAGTATATTGTCGAATTTCTTTTCAAAGTCTTTAATTTTTTTACTAATTGTATGTTTTTTAATTATTTTTTAAAGCGTTGGTTTTTGATTGGGGCTGGCGCAAGGGCCTTGGTCAATGCGATAGTAGCTACGAATCTATAGTGAGACGTCTGAGCTCTGCTCACGTCCGCTGCAAAAAATCAAAGACATGCTGGGCGATGGCTTATTGTTAAAATTAGTTAATTTTAAGCAAGGTTCTTTTGTTGTCGGAATAGCTAAAACTGTTTTTCCCGTTTAGTGGAGCTTTGCAGGATCAAGAATCTGATGAACACCCTGTTAAAAGAAGAGAAGCGGATTTATCGTCGAATACATCAATCACATTTGTCATTATCCGTATTGATGGATCAGTATTTTGTGCTTTATTACTAAGATTTTATGGATTCCGCCAAGTTGATCAGAATGATCTAAAGAGCTTGGCCTGCCTGTAAGCCGACTCAGAATGGGGCTGGGCTTCCAATTCCCATTCTTTTTAATGCTGAACACGTAAATGCCTGCTTCTCTCACTCGCAATCTGGTTACTGGTGGCGCAGGTTTCTTGGGTTCTCATCTTTGTGACCGGTTGATGGAATCTGGAGAAGAGGTTATTTGCCTTGACAATTTTTTCACAGGGCGCAAGGCAAATATCGATCAATGGATCGGCAACCCACACTTTGAGCTGATCCGTCATGACGTAACAGACCCGATCAAATTGGAGGTGGATCGGATTTGGCATCTGGCCTGTCCTGCTTCACCGGTCCATTACCAATTCAACCCGGTCAAAACAGCGAAAACCAGCTTTCTCGGCACATACAACATGCTGGGTTTGGCTCGGCGCGTAAATGCCCGCCTGCTGCTAGCTTCCACCAGTGAGGTCTATGGTGATCCTGAAGTGCATCCCCAGCCCGAGAACTACAGGGGTTGCGTGAATACAATTGGCATTCGTAGCTGCTACGACGAAGGCAAGCGCATTGCTGAAACGCTTTGTTTCGATTACCAGCGCATGCATGACCTCGAAATCCGGGTGATGCGGATTTTCAATACCTATGGTCCGCGTATGCTTCCTGATGATGGCAGGGTGGTGAGCAACTTCATTGTGCAGGCGCTCAAAGGAGAGCCATTAACTTTGTACGGCGATGGAGGCCAGACGCGCAGCTTCTGTTTTGTAGACGATCTGATCGAAGGAATGATCCGTTTGATGAATGGGAGGCACACTGGTCCGATCAATATCGGTAATCCCAGTGAATTCACGATTCGACAGCTTGCAGAACTCGTGCGCGCCAAAATCAATCCTGAGTTGAAACTAGTTGAGCAACCCTTGCCTCAAGATGATCCACTCCAGCGTCAGCCAGTGATTGATCTCGCCCAAGAAGAGTTGGGCTGGCATCCCACGGTGTCTTTGGAGCAGGGACTTGATTCCACCATTGATTATTTTAATAAGTTGCTCAAGCCATGACCATCCTCGTCACAGGTGCCGCTGGTTTCATTGGATTTCACTTAAGTACCCGTCTGCTCGAAGAGGGATCGTCTGTGGTTGGTTTTGACAACGTCAACCCTTATTACGACCCCAACCTGAAGCGGGCCCGGATTGCTCAACTGAAAGCTACAGCAGCTCGTACGGGCACTAGTTTTAAATTAATAGAAGCTGATATAGAAGATGAAAAGTCAGTAGAGGAGGCGTTCGCAGAGTTTATGCCTAGCAAAGTCGTGAACCTAGCGGCTCAGGCGGGTGTACGTTATTCTATTCAAAATCCATCTGCTTATATTCAAGCTAATTTAGTCGGTTTTGGGCATATTTTGGAAGGATGCAGGCATCATGGGGTTGAACATCTTGTGTATGCGAGTAGTAGCTCAGTCTATGGAGGCAATAAGTGCATGCCTTTCTCTGAGCAGCACAGCGTGGATCATCCTGTGAGTTTGTACGCCGCCAGCAAAAAAGCCAATGAGTTGATGGCTCACACGTACAGCCATCTATATGATTTGCCAGCCACGGGACTTCGTTTTTTCACGGTATATGGTCCTTGGGGAAGGCCTGATATGGCTTTGTTTCTCTTTACCAAAGCAATATTAGAAGGCAAACCAATTCAGGTGTTTAATAACGGTCAAATGGTGAGAGATTTCACTTACGTTGACGATATAGTAGAAAGTTTGACTCGTCTGCTGAATAAGCCTGCATCAGCTGACCAGGACTTTAACCCTGAGGCACCCAATTCATCCACCAGTTGGGCACCTCACAGGGTATTCAATATTGGCAACTCCAATCCCACTCCGTTGATGGATTACATCCAAGCTTTGGAGCATGCTCTGGGGGTGACGGCTAAGAAGCATATGATGCCAATGCAACCAGGGGATGTACCAGCCACTGCAGCAGATACATCTGCACTGAAGGCCTGGATAAACTTCAAACCAAATACTTCGGTTGAGGAGGGAGTGGCAAGGTTTGTTGGGTGGTATCGAGAGTTTTACGGCGTTTGATCGTGATGAATCCATTCCCTGATCTAAATGAATGCACAGTTGCGGTTATCGGCCTCGGATATGTGGGTTTACCGCTGGCCGTAGAGCTCGCTAAGCCTCAGGCTTGCGCTCGCAGTGGCGAGCTTTTGCGTCGCAGTGTTATTGGCTTTGATATCAATCAGAAACGGCTAAGCGAATTGGCTGAGGGCGAGGACTGCACCAACGAAATCAGTCTTGAAGAGCTGGAGTCAGCCCAATCGCTTCAGTTGAGCAGCAATCCTGAGGATCTGGCATCAGCTGATGTTTTTGTTGTCACAGTGCCCACTCCGATCGATAGCTCTAAACGCCCTGATCTAAGACCTTTGGAGAAAGCTAGTGCTTCGGTAGGTCAAGCACTAAAAGCGCGTGTTCACCAAATGCAGGTAAGAGGGCAGCCCATAACAACGCCCTTGGTGATCTACGAGAGCACTGTTTATCCAGGTGCTACCGAAGAGATTTGCGTGCCGATTCTGGAGCTAAATTCAGGCCTAATTTATAATAAGGGATTTTTCTGTGGGTACAGTCCAGAAAGAATCAATCCTGGAGACAAGGAGCATAGGCTCACCAGCATCGTTAAGGTGACAAGCGGCAGCTCACCCGAGGCATCCGACTGGATTGATAGTTTTTATGGATCAATTATTTCAGCAGGAACGCATCAAGCAGTGAGCCTTAAGGTGGCAGAAGCTGCCAAAGTAATTGAAAATACCCAGCGTGATCTTAATATTGCTTTGGTAAATGAGCTTGCAATAATCTTCCAAAAGTTGGGGATTGATACGCTTGATGTGCTCGAAGCTGCTGGTAGCAAATGGAATTTTTTACCCTTTCGCCCAGGCTTAGTGGGCGGCCATTGTATCGGTGTTGATCCCTATTACCTGACTCATAAGGCGGAACAGCTTGGATATTATCCCCAAGTTGTGTTGGCAGGCCGACGCATCAATGACGGCATGGGTCAGTGGGTAGTAGAGCAGCTTGTGCTGCAGATGGTCCGTAAAGGGATGGTTATCTCTGGAGCCAAGGTGCTGTTGCTGGGGCTGAGTTTTAAGGAGAACTGCCCCGATCTACGTAATACGCGGGTGGTTGATTTGATTGCCGCTTTGCGGAGTTATGGCATGGAGCCGCTGGTAGTTGATCCGTGGGTTGATATTTCTGAAGGAAAGAATGAAGTGGGTCTTGAAGTGTTGAAAGTGATTCCCTCTGATCAACGCTTTTCAGCAGTAGTGGTGGCTTTGGCACACGATCAGTTCAAAGCAATAAGCGAGAGTCGGTGGGCTGAACTTCTTGGTCTTAACGGGGTACTTATGGATCTTAAAGGGATTGTGCCTCGTTCTTTGAATCCTGTGCGTTTATAGGTCTATGACATTAAAATCATCCAAATATGAAATCAATCAAAATTACTTTTATTTATTGTGCCAGCTTTGGGGGAGCCTTAGTGGCCGCCGCCGCCGACAGTTGTTTGCGTCTTTGATTTTGATGTTGCTTAATAGTTTTGCGGAGGTCGTGAGTTTGGCTGCTGTACTCCCATTTCTGGCTGTGCTGGCAAATCCAACAGGTCTATGGAACCAGCCGCTAGTGCAGGAATGGGGACCGCAGGTTGGTATTTCCAATTCTCAAGAGCTCCTGATTCCAGTCACTCTTTTCTTTGCCGTGACAGCTTTATTGGCTGGTGCGATTCGTATGTTGAATTTATGGATAATCAACCGTGTTACAGCAGCTATTGGCTCCGAAATCAGCTGTGAAGCGTTCCGCCGCAGCCTTTTTCAACCTTATATAACTCACGTTTCCTCTAACTCTAGCAGCTTCATCGCATCTATTGGAGCCGATGTAGGTCGGGTGATTGGTGGAGTAGTCCTTCCACTCCTGATGTTGATAAGTTCATTTACAACAGTGTTCAGCATTGCGGCTGTATTATTGACAATTGACTGGTCAATTGCTCTCAGTACATCTCTAGTGGTTTTCTTGGTTTATGCTATATCGTTGGCACAAAATCGTAAGCCCCTTAAGTTAATTGGTCAAAGTCAAAGAGTTCTTTATAAACGTTTGATCCAGACGATGCAAGAGGGGTTGGGTGCAATTCGAGATGTCCTTCTTGATGGTTCGCAAAACTTTTACTGCGAGATATACCAAAGGACAGACAACCCTATGAGACGAAACGAGGCTGATGCTCGTTTTCTTAGTTCTTATCCAAAGATGGTACTAGAGCCTGTTGGCATTGCTGCCATTGCAGTGTTTGGCCTTCTCCTGGTAAATCAGCAGGGCGTAGGAAGGGCACTGCCGCTTCTTGGTGCTTTGGCTCTAGGGGCTCAAAGACTACTTCCAGTTGTTCAGAAGATTTACGAAAACTGGGCAGTCATGAGCACTGCTAAAGCAAGCCTCATAAAAGTTTTGAATCTGATAAATCAGCCAATGCCTTCAGTTGATAACAGATCAGGCTTGGAACCAATGCGATTAAAGCAAAGTCTTCGTTTTGAGGGAGTGCATTTTTCTTATGGAATTGCTTTGCCTCAAGTCCTTAAGGGCTTGGATTTCGAAATAAGGCGTGGGGAAAGAATTGGCATAGTGGGTGGTACGGGAAGCGGCAAGAGCACAACATTAGATTTGCTAATTGGACTCCTACAGCCTACTTCAGGCCGTGTATTGGTTGACACTGAAGATATTTTTAACTCAGCCTATCCGCAACGACTAGAGAGATGGCGCTCCGCTATTGCCCATGTTCCTCAGACTATTTATCTGGCCGACAGCTCAATAGCTGAGAATATTGCCTTCGGTATTCCCCGCCATTTAATTGATATTAACTTGGTGAAGAGTGCAGCGCAACAGGCTCAAATTGCAAGTTTTATTGAGAGTACTGATGATGGCTATGAGACTTTTGCTGGAGAGAGGGGTATTCGTCTAAGTGGTGGCCAGCGGCAAAGAATAGGTATTGCACGAGCTCTTTATAAACAAGCTCAGATTTTAGTGTTTGATGAGGCTACCAGTGCCTTGGATACATTTACTGAGCAATCTGTTATGCAAGCTATTGAAGGTTTAAGTAAAGAGCTCACGATAGTGATGATTGCTCACCGTCTTAGCACAGTTAGAAATTGCGATCGCATAATCATGTTAAAAGATGGCTATATTGAAAAGCAGGGCAGTCCAAGCCAGATCTTGATCGAATCCTAGGATGAAAGAATTGTTTCTTGCATGATAAAAAGCAACTCTGAATCTCTTTGCCGTAATTCTTTGCCCATCTAGTTGCTTTTTGATTGCAATGAATTCCTGGAATCCAAATTCATGCTATGCATAAATGCTAAAATGGTTTTGAAATTTCAGATTTCGAAGACAGCTCTTGAATGGCTCCATTCGCTCGCTAGACTAAGTGATGAATCCATGCTTATTCATGTAAGGCCATATCAATTGTTTTGTATTCTTTCTTTTTGGAGAGCTTTCTCGTCTATCCTCGGCATATTTTATTTAAATAAACCGTGACTTGAAACCATGATTCATTCTGAATCGTTTATTCATGACAAATCAATTGTCGGCAAGCGGGTTTCCGTAGGGGCTCGTACAAGGATATGGGCATTTACAAATTTACTTGACGGAGCTGAAATTGGTGAGGATTGCAATGTTTGCGATCATGTATTTATAGAAGGCGATGTAAAAGTTGGAGATCGCGTAACAATAAAATGCGGAGTGCAGCTTTGGAATGGATTGAGAATTGAAGATGATGTCTTTATCGGTCCAAATGTGACATTTACAAATGATTTGTATCCACGTAGCAAGCAGTATCCAGAACATTTTCTAAACACTTATGTCAAGGCAGGTGCGTCAATTGGGGGAGGCGCAATTATATTGCCAGGCATCACAGTTGGAGCTAAGGCCATTGTAGGCGCAGGCAGTGTCGTTACAAAGTCTGTTCCTGCTAAGTCGATAGTCGCAGGAAACCCAGCGCGCTTAATTCGTATGATTGAGTGATATGATCAAATTATAAGGTGAATATCATGAACTTAGCTGATTTTTTGCTTTTTGAATTAAAAAAATGATGTCGCAACCGTTGAATTATGAAGCCGGTAAAGATTGCTACATATCGCCAATGGCTGAAATTGAAGAAGGTGTCGTGATTGGTTCTCGAACCGTAATAGATGGAAATTCCATAACAATTAAATCCAATACACGAATAGAGACTGGATGCATCATAAGTGGAAGTGTTACAATAGGTTTAAATGCTTTGGTGCGTGCTGGATCAGTGGTTCTTCACGATGTGCCTGCCAACGCAATTGTTCAAGGGAATCCAGCTCAAGTCGTTGGATATCGTCAAGATTCTCGATCAGGTGATACGTCAGAGCCAAGGCTGATTGATGTGAATCATTATGAAAACAATAATGGTAGACCTGCTCTTGTTTCCTTAGGTGTTGGAAATTGTTCTCTTCATTTGATGAGGCGGCTAAGTGATACCCGAGGTTCTCTTTCTGTGGGAGAAGTCCAAAGAGAACTCCCTTTTCCCCCAGAAAGGTACTTTGCAGTTTATGACGTTCCTTCCGTGGAACTTCGAGGTGAACACGCTCATAAACAATGTGAGCAATTCCTTTTATGCTTACATGGTTCTTGTCGAATACTATTGGATGATGGCACTAATCGTTGCGAGGTAATCCTAGATAGGCCAGACGTTGGAGTTTATATGCCTTCGATGATATGGGGAACTCAGTATCGATATACCCGTGATGCTGTTTTATTTGTTTTTGCTTCACAGGTCTATGATCCAGGTGATTATATAAGAGATTATGATGAATTTAAAATTCAAAAGTCTAGCCACGAGTTAGATTAATTCTTGTGCTCTAGCTTTATTCTCTCTTGAATTCTGAATGTCTTCTAAGTCTAAGGTCCCATTTCTAGATCTCAAAGAATCATATCTAGAAATCAAAGATGAGATTGATGTTGCTGTTGGGCGTGTTCTGGATTCTGGCTGGTATGTCCTCGGTGCAGAGGTAGAGGCATTCGAGTCTGAGTGGGCAGCCTATTGCGGAGCCTCCCATGCAGTAGGCGTTGCGAACGGATTAGATGCACTTACTTTAGCTTTACGTTCATTGAATGTCGGACCTGGCGATGAAGTTATCGTGCCCTCAAATACATATATTGCCACTTGGCTTGCAGTATCGGCGGTTGGCGCGACCCCGGTGCCAGTCGAGCCTGACCCGTCTACCTACAATATTGACTTAGAGCGTCTTGAAGTCGCAATAACTCCCCGTACGCGAGCGCTGTTGCCAGTTCATCTTTATGGACAACCCGTCGATATAAATCCAATTCTAGATATTGCACGACGCCACAAGTTGCGTGTTGTTGAAGATGCTGCTCAGGCCCACGGTGCTTTTTACAAGGGTCGTCGTATCGGCGCACATGGAGACATTGTCTGCTGGAGTTTCTATCCCGGCAAAAATTTAGGCGCTCTTGGAGATGCAGGTGCGATCACTACAAACGACGCCGAGCTGGCGGCGCGCGTGTCGATGCTACGTAACTACGGATCGCGCCAGAAATACATCAATGAGGAAGCGGGCGTCAATTCCCGGCTAGACCCTCTGCAGGCGGCGATTCTCCGTGTCAAGCTGCAATTCTTAGATGAGTGGACAACGCGTCGTCGTGCCATTGCGAACCTGTATGAACAGGGTCTTTCTGGCAGCGGGCTGACTTTGCCTCAGGTACCCGATTGGGCAGATCCTGTCTGGCATCTGTATGTTGTGCGCAGTGTGAATCGCGATCGTCTTCAGGCGCATCTCACGGCAGAAGGCATCGGTACGTTGATCCATTACCCGATTCCGCCACATATGCAGGTCGCCTACGCTGGCTTGGGATTTGACCCGGACGATTTGCCGCTGGCGCGGGATCTAGCCGCTCAGGTCATCAGTTTGCCGATGGGGCCACATCTCAATACAGAGCAGGTTGCTGGGGTCATAGAGGTGATTGCGTCTTGCGCTGAAGAGCGGGAATGAGCGATCAACTTGACATATACGGCGCCCCTGTTCTGGCCCATGGAAGTCACGCTCTACCGCGAGTCACGTTGGCGCTTTTTACCTATAAACAGCAGACCTATGTTCGCTCTGCCGTGCAAGGTGCACTTGCTCAAGATTATGAAGGGCCATTGGAAATCATTCTTTCTGATGACGGCTCGCCCGATGAAACATTTGCTGTGATGCAGCAATTAGCTCGCAGCTACAGGGGCCCGCATCATTTACGTTTGAACCGTAACAATCCGAATCTTGGCTTGTGCTCGCATGTCAATCGCGTGCTGGCCATGGCGCAAGGTGAAATCATCGTAATGGCCGCCGGAGATGACATCTCATTGCCCAGTCGTGTTACGGAAACTGTCGCGGCTTTCGCCCGCCATCCCAAAGCCATGGCTGTGTCATTCACGGATATTCAAATTGATGATGATGGTCACGAGCTTTACATCCCACCTTCTGAAGGGTTGGAGGAGATAATTGATTTGAGCATGTTTCTTGCTGCCGGTGTACGTGCGCAAGGACATCTGGGATTGAGTGGTGCCTCACGTGCTTTCCGTCGCGATATCTATGACCAGTTTGGTGACCTTCGATCTGATTGTCCGGCTGAGGATACTCCGTATCTGCGTCGTGCCCTTTATCTCGGTAGTTGCGTTCGTTGCGATTGGGCTGGGATTCGCTACCGGATTCATACGTGTCAAATGTCTACGCGGAGCAATATTGCTTTAATGAATTCACAGATATTCAAGTTGCAATATCTCGATGATCTAAACACCCTTTTAGGTCTCGGCATCACAAACCTGCCACTGAAGCGCATTCGCGCTCATATTGAAGGTGAAGCTATCGAATTCGAGCTTCGTGGGCTGAGGCAATCGGGTAGGCCGCCTTATCTTTGGTTGACACTTCGCATTATCCCTGCAGCAGATTTCCGAATTCGCGAGAAACTTGGCCTTTTAAAGCGATTTCTGCTAAGGAAAGAGATCCCATGAATCGATTTATTATTATGTTTATGCGCAAGGCCTGGTACGCAGGCAAGGATTTTTTTAGTAGTCCCAGACAATTTATTGAGACTATTGTAAATAGTCATTATTCTACTGATTATGAGCGCTGGTCATGTAATGACAATCTGCAGGTTGGCTGGGATGAGCGTACGAAAATGATGGCTGCCTTCATTCCTTCGGGTGCTTCGGTCATCGAATTTGGATCTGGCGCCCAGGTGCTACGAAATATCCTGCCCGAAGGGTGTAGCTATCAACCATATGACTTGGTTGCTCGCACTCCGAATACACTTGTTTGCGACTTGAATAGCTGGTACCCAGATATTGCCGGTGATGCTGATGTAACGGTCTTTTCAGGAGTTCTGGAATATGTCCACGACCTACCGGGCTTATTTGATTGGTTACACGGATCCGTGAAGCAAATTATTTTTAGTTATGCCACCTATGAACACACGCCAAGTCTGCTTGAGCGCCGAAAGAATGGTTGGGTTAATGATTTTACTGAAGATCAAATCTTACAACTTACAAACCGCACGGGTTTTCATGGTGGTGCTGTTACCCGCTGGCGCGGGCATGTGATATTTGTCGTAAAGAGCTTATGAAAATCACTATTTTCGGCTCTTATAACGGCACTTCAATTGGTGACACTGCAATTCTCTTAGGGCTTCTGCACGGGATTGCACAGGCGGCCCCAGAGGCGCTGGTTACGGTGCTGACGATGGGGCCAATCGATCTGTCCCGTGATTTGTTCATGACCGGTCTGGTGCATCCTCCGCGTCTTGTGCGTGCCAATAGCCATGCAGCCGCCGAATGGCCTGTCCTTAGATCACTTTGGTGGCGATTGAGCCATCTTGGCTTACCGCTGAATACATCGTTCAACCATATGCGTGTCTGTAAAGCGTTAATGAATCAGGATTTGTTGATCATCGGAGGGGGGAATCTGTTGATGGATTTGTACGTAGGCAACGTTGATCTGATTGAGAATATTACGGATACCGCGAAGGCGACAGCTACGCCCTTCTGCTTCGCTGGCGTGGGCGCGGGGCCTCTCACGCAACCTTCCTCGGCGGCACGGCTTTCGGATTGCCTGGATTCAGCACAGCAAGTGATAGTGCGAGATGCGCTGTCTCATGCATTGACCGGTAGCGTTCTTCAGCACCCAGATACGCACTGCGCGCCTGACTTAGCTTTTGCCTTGCCTGCTCATGAAAGTCATTCTTCACAGCGCGATACTTTGGCAGTCAATGTCGCTGCTGTCGGAGCTTCCACATGGCCAGTGCACGATGAGTCCGGCTATGAGCGTTATCTCGACGGAATGATCCGCTTGGTTCTCAGTGCAGCGGAGAAGATTCAGCCTGCGCTTATTGAGATCATTACTACGAACCCTGAGGTCGATCAATGCGCTGCGCAGGATTTAGCCAACCGGCTGGCTGTCCAGTCTCCGCTTCCGCTGCCTGTGCGAATCCCAGATTTGCATGACGTCACTGATGTTCTCGTCGCTTTTAGACGCGCGAAGTTTGCCATTGTTACGCGATTACATGCTGGGATCATGGCCTCCTTAGCCGGGGTGCCAGTGCTACCTGTCTCCTATCAACCAAAGGTGAGAGCAGTGCTGGATGAGGTAGGTATTGCCAAGCAGGCGCTCATGCTGAATGAGCTTCAAGACCCTGATCATGTAGTAGGCGATGTGCTGGATCTTGCCATTCAGCAAGGAGCTGGCCTGCGCTCTGAGATTCGCATGCAGGTACTGGATGCGATCCGAGAGCTGTTGCCCGTTTAACATGAAAGTTTATGTGATTCGATTATAGCAACTAGATATCAATTTGCTTGGAATAGTTCTATGCCTATTGTGAAATCATGAGCAGCGAAGTTGTCGTGCTCTTCGATTGATTGTTGTCGTATTTTGTAGTGGTCATTATTTATTCCATCTTGCATGTCGTCTTTGTCATCGCTAATCCCTTCATGAGACCACCAAGCAAGGTCTCATTGAGACTATTTTAAAATTTTGCATGCCGCAAACTTAAATTAAATTACGCTTATAATTCAGCTATGAGCATAAATCATGTGATGAGATCCATGACTATTCGTTTGCGGGGTGGATTCACGATTCCCTAGCAATATTTGCATGTTTGTAAATATCTTATTTAAAAAGCGATAATGCTTGGGGCTAGGCAAGCAAGTTTCAATCATTGCATTCATGTTTCCCAATGATTTCATCCTTGGTGATGCTATTGTCTTTAATATTGCATTCTCTTCTCCTTGTTTCTTTTATGGATATTTCAGAGAATCTTGTATATGCATGCTGGGCTACTGTAATTTCAAATTTTTGCTAGCGCTTAAAGATCATCTAGCGGTCGGCATTCTTGCCGAAGTATCGTATGTTTACTGTCTTTCGTACCCTTAGATTCTTGTTGGTATATAATTAGTCCTTGGCAAGGATATATATGGGTTTTGGAACCATACAATATTATCGCAATTGTTCTAAAGGCATGCAAAGCAAGGACGCTTCGCCTGTTACCATATATTAATGGGTATGATCAATGGTGAATTCTTCTAAGCCATCGGTGTTGCATATTGCCGGATGGTACCCTAATCCATATGGTGGTCAAACTGAAGGGATCTTTATTCGTAACCAGATCGACTTGTTCAGTGAAGTAATTGATGCTGATCTTGTTGTAGTTCAAGTACGAGTTGGTGATAATTTTTTCCCTTGTTATAAGCATCTCAAATTTGAAAACGGTGCTGATGGTCACTTTCTTTTTACTCGTTTCTCGAATGGCAGTAAGATTTCTAACTTCCTAAACACCCTTCTTTTGCAATATGTGTTGTTGAGAAAACGTGCTTGGAGATACCGAATATTTCACTTTCATATAGCGATCCCTAATCTTCTTCACGTAGGAGTATGGGGCAAGTTCTGGAGAAAAAAAATCATAATTTCAGAGCATTGGAGCGCCTACCATTTTAACTTTTCGCTTCAGGAGAATGTTGATAATCTTAAATTGCTTAGGCAGCCCTTTCAATACGGATTTCCAACTTTGGTTGTCTCCGAGTCTCTGGGGCGTGATATTAGGCGTTTTTCATCAAGAAATGATTTTGCCATTGACATAATCCCTAATGCTGTACCTCGAAATGCGTATCGCGAGAGAAAGCAAAACCATGTCCCTTCTTTATTCACTGCGAATAGATGGGTTAAAATAAAAAATCCAATCCCTATGCTCAAAGGTTTAGCTAATTCAATTAGTAGGGGAAATCTTTTTTATTTACATATTGGTGGTGATGGAGTCTTGCTGCAAGAGATGAAGGATTTCGTTTTGTCAAGTAGCCTTGCAAATTTTACAATCTTTTATGGATGGATGACTCCTACACAAATATCTGAAAGGTTGAAATATTCAGATGGCCTTATATATAATTCCTACTATGAAACATTTTCAATTGCCTGTGCGCAAGCTCTTTGTGCCGGTGTTCCTTTAATTGGTCCAGACATCCCAGCAATATGTGAATATACATCTGAAGCCAACCGCGTGAGTGTCTTAGGTCATACAAGTCAACATTGGAGTGACGCAATAAAGCAATTTACTTTGCGGTACAATTCTGGTGGATTTGATCCTTTTCAAATATCAAAAATTGCTTGCCATCGATTTGATCCAGAGTTGATTAAGCAGAGCTACAAAGCAATCCTGAAAAGAGAGGACATTTTTATGTGAGGCCTGCTCACTCATACAGACTCTTCAAAAGTTATGACGACAATCAACGATATTTTTTAGCCATTTTGGCAGGATTATTCTAAGAGCGTCTTTGCTGAAATCCAATTAATTAAAGGAATTCATTCGTTTTATTGAAAGTTGCCTAGAATTGCTTGAGAGAGAAAGTAATTCTCTTTTTGGGTTTGCGAGCCTTTAATGGCCATGTTCGCGGTTTAAATTGTAATTTTTTGCCAATGCATGAATTGTGAATTAAATGATCATCTATTTTCTCTCTTCTGGCGAGCACCAGCACTCTTGATATGAAGAGAAGTTTATTCATGCCTTACGCCTAGTATGCCTGACTTTCGATCTATGCATTGTTAGATGTTGTTTGTGAACATTAAACACGTAGAGATTCTGGGTGGCTTTGTTGATGGAAATTGCTAATACATTTTCACGTTTGGACACATCTCGTTAGTAATTTGTTTTAATTTTTTATCTCTTGTCGCGGCTGTTGTTGCGTTGCGATGCTGCATTCAATAAAGATGAATTGGAATCAGGCTTAGTTTTGACAGATGTAGACATCATGTCGTAAAATTTTTTTAACCTAATCTCAAGGATTGTTTGCTTTGATTAAATGCCAATCTCTTGTTGTGGTCGTTTCTGGCTTTGGGTCTACGATCTCTTCTCGCCTGTCACGAGATTGATGCAACTTCGCTGATCAATTACGATTTAAATTTGAACATGAATTACTTGCCTAATGAGTTTAAGTCAAAAGCGTTGAGATTACTGCTGAATGCCGGCATAGTTGTGACTAGAAAGGATACATTTGATCGGCTTGTGAAGAGTGAAAGATCGCTCCAGCACTATAAGAATTTTATCGCTTTTTCTCAGGCGATTAATATTAGTCACGTTAAACGCGCGCTTGACCTTTTGCCATTTTCTCGAGGAGAAATTTTTCAAGATATCTTTGTCATGCTCTGTTTAGAACGAAATGATCCAGGCTTTTTTGTTGAATTTGGTGCAACAGATGGATTGGAAGGTAGCAATACATGGCTCATGGAGAAAAAGTTTGGATGGAATGGTATTGTTGCGGAACCAGGCCGTGTTTGGAAGGAAAGATTGGCTCGTAATCGGAGTTGCATAATCGAGTCAGATTGTGTTTGGTCAGAAACAGGAAAACAGCTTGAATTCAGACAGGCTAATGATGCTGGGTTTTCTACTCTCTCTACATACGCGGATAAAGATAGACACGCCCTCCATCGTTCAAATTGTCAAACATATTTTGTGGAGACTGTTTCGTTGCACGACATGCTTTTGCGATCAAATTCTCCTAAAAAAATTGATTATATAAGTATCGATACTGAAGGCAGTGAATTTGATATTCTTTCCAGTTTTCCATTTGAACAGTGGGATATTTCTATTTTAACAGTGGAGCACAATTTTCGAGCTGATAGAGAGAATATGCAGAAACTAATGCAATCTCATGGTTTTGTGCGTGTTCTCCCTGACCTTTCCAAATTTGATGATTGGTACGTTTCCCCAGAGTTAGTATCAAAAGTCAATTCTGTATTCTCTTAAAGTATTAGGTGTTTTTCATGAGCAACAACTTTTGGGCAAGTAACAAGAATGAAATTGTTTATGTTTACCGGAGAAAGAGGGCAATTAAGGATTTGTTTGATGATATTATTGACCTGTGGATTTCTAGGCGACTAGCAAGGAATTCGCGCAAATTTGATCTGGCAAGAAATGCAAAGATTGCTGTATTTGCAAACGACTATATAGGAATACAGATGATACAGCATGGCTTTTTTGAAAAAAATGCCTTGGATATGGTTTTTAGCTTCTTAGCTCCAATTCTGCAAGATATTAAAAGTGCAACTGCTCTTGATATTGGTGCAAATATTGGAAACCACTCACTTTATTTTTCACGATATTTTTCTACTGTTCAGGCATTTGAACCCCACCCTAGGGTTTATGACTTGCTTGCGTTTAATGCGCAGGTGGTTCCTAATATTGACGTTTTCAACTTTGGGCTTGGCGATAGTCCAAGTCTTGTAGAGCTTAATGAGAATTGGGCAAATATGGGCTCTGCTTCGATTAAGTACATCTGGACTGAATCATCGAATAAAGTTACTGCGAAAGTTGCTCTTGTAGATGATGTCTGCGCAGAAATTGATGAGATCGCTTTGATGAAAATTGATGTTGAAGGGTTTGAGCCTCATGTATTACGTGGTGCTCGGAAAACTATCAGAAAACATCAACCATTAATATTAATAGAGCAACTACAGTCAGAGTTTGTCAATGGCTCTACGGAGTCCATAGAGGCTCTATCACAAGAGGGTTATATTTTTTGCTGGCACGAGTCATGGGCTTCTTCCCATAACTGGATACAACGTCGAATCAATACGTTCCGTAACTTGTTACTAGGAGCTACATACGATTATAATTTTATCTGTGGAGATTGCCCTCCAGCAGCAACACATGAGATGCTTATTGCGGTGCCTCGTCGATTCCAGAATCAGCTTCTTTCTCGATGAAAAAAATTATTTCGCTTACTTCTATTCCTTCCCGGTTTCTTGACATAGACTTTAAAAATACTCTTATATCTTTGGTTCAGCAGGGATCAGATGAAGTTAGGCTTTATATCCCTTATGCATATCGCCGTTTCCCAGATTGGGATGGCACATTGCCCGAAGTCCCATTTGGAGTGACAATATGTCGTTGTGATGAAGATCTAGGACCTGCAACTAAAATACTGCCTGCTTGCCGAGATCTAAGAGCAGAGCAAGCCCAAATTCTTTTTTGTGATGATGATTGTTTATGTGAGAGAGGATGGGCGAAGCGATTATTTAAAGTTCAGGGCAAACGTGCCAACCAAGCAGTAGCTACTTATGTCCGTTCGGCCGAGGGTTATGTTTCTAACAGGGTTTATTCCAAACAAAGACCACTTGCTTGGCAACTTCCCATCTTATTTGATATCCCATATCGTGTATCTCGTTTATTTAATAAGATGTTTGGGACCAAAGTACTCAAGAGAAGGCCTTTTGTTCTTCCAGGGTATGGTGACATCTTTTTTGGAGCAGGTGGTGTTGTTGTTAGACCCCATTTTTTTGATGACGTAGCTTTTGATATTCCACCAGAGGCATGGCTAGTAGATGATGTTTGGCTTTCAGCGAACCTAGCTAGAGTCGGCATTAGTATATTTTGTCCATGGATGGGCGCTTTACCTAAACCAACTAGAATGTGTGACAAGAATGCTCTATTAGATGTTAGGTTTCTAGGGCATGATCGGCAAGGTCTTAATTCACTTGCTGCGAAAACTTGCCAAATTAAATTTGGAATATGGAGTTGACTTACCCTTCGCTAAATGTTTGTCAATCTGCATTGGGCTGGCTTGGATAGTGATATGCGTCATGTGTTCGGTCGTCAATAATTGTTAGTATTTAGCCTTAATGCGTTATTGTGTTTTGTTTCTCTCAAGACTAATTATTGTAGGTAAAAGTAGTGAATTTCTATTGAGCAAATTCATTTATTTGTGTCCTGTTAATTTCCCCCTAAGTGCTTATTCAGGGCGTTGCTAGATTCTGTTCTAGTTTTAAAATCTTGAAATCGTGTCGTTTGTTGAGTATGGGTGCTGTTCTTGTCTTTTATTTGATTAGCATGGAACCATGACTTTGTTTTGGCTGATCCAATCTAAAATGTTTGTGTTTCGCGATTAAGTTTCTTTTTGTTCTTGCTGGACTCATTTTTAGAGAGGCTGTTTGGTCTAATTACCTTTGAATATCAGGTGTTTGCCTCTTTCTCCTCTTTAAGTACAATTGTATGAGATTTACTCTGTAGGGCCATGAAGAATCGTACCGTAGTCATTTTTCTCTATAACCGATTATTTGACCCTTTGATTCAAGGGAATTTTTGGCTTTATATTCGTAACCTTCTTGATAATCCATTGCAGGGAATCAGTTTCCACCTTGTTACTTATGAGGATTCTCGCTTTCCTCTTACTTCGGAGCAAAAGTATGAGGTGGAACTTTGGAAACAACAAGGGCTTACCTGGTCTGCGCTGACATGGCATCCTGGGACCGGGCTTACTCAAAAGCTTAAGGACGTTTTAGCTGGATGGCGTGTTCTGATTCGACTTAGATTGTTAGGTGCGAAGGGAATTGTCACATTAGGATCTATTGCGGGTTCGTATGGATATCTATATGCACGCAGTCTTGGAATGCGACTGTTCCTTTACCAGTTTGAGCCACATAGCGAATATGCTGTTGACAATGGAATGTGGCCAGAAGGTAGTGCGCAGCAACGTATCGCATCGGCTTTAGAACGTAAGGCCGCACGTTTTGCCACTGTGATTGCCTCTGGTACTCGCTATATGCAAGAGCGCTTGAACAAAGAATGGCATGCTAAAGGCGAATTTGTGAAATTGCCAACAGTTGCTAACGATCTAAAATTCACCTTTGATCAAACTCTTCGCGTGGAGACGCGTCATCGACTTGGGTTTAGCGATGATACGTCAGTGCTGTTTTATCCCGGTAAATTTGGTGGTCTTTATTACAAAGAAGAGGTAGCATGGATGTTTCGGTGGTTGCTTGATATGGATTCAAGTCTGCACTTCTTAATTGTCACTCCGCACAGCGATGATGAAGTTCACGCCCTTTTTCTTGAAGCGGGAGTTAAAAGGAATTCATACACCGTTTGTCATAGCGATTATCCTGATATTCATAAGTATTATTTTGCTGCAGATTTTGCTGTGATCTCAGTTCCGCCAGGACCGTCGAAAAAGTTTATCTCTAATATTAAGGTTGGTGAGTATCTATGTGCAGGCTTGCCTTTCCTAATCACTCGAGGTGTTTCAGAAGATCATCTTGTTGCAGAAGAAAAGAATGTTGGTGTAGTTGTCGATGATTTTGTGGAGCCCGATATCAAAGCGGCTTGGCCTAAGATTAAATTATATCTAGATCAATCTCCGGACGAACGGCGTTCTCACTGTCGAGCGGAAGGCCTGAGTTATCGCGGATTCGACACACTCAATCCTCGCTTTCGATCTGCTATTGAAACTCTTGTCCAGGCCTTTTGACCTCTATGTGTATTTTTGAAGATAAGCATGTCTTGATTACGGGAGGTACTGGCTCCTTTGGCCGGGCCTTTGTTGGCTACTTGTTATCCCTAAAGAAGACTCCGAGCCTCATTACGATTTTTTCTCGAGACGAGCAGAAGCAACATGAGATGGCCCAAGATCTACCTCCTGGGAAATTCCCTGTTCGTTATTTGTTAGGTGACGTCCGGAACCTTGAACGGCTTATTGAGGTCAGTCAGGGAGTTGATGTACTTGTGCATTCAGCTGCAATGAAGCACGTACCGGCTGCACAGGCTAATCCGATTGAGTGTGTTCGGACCAATATCCTCGGATCTCATAATGTTGTTTTGGCGTCCCAGCTCAATAAAGTTTCAAGAGTAGTTGCTCTCTCCACCGATAAGGCTGCTTCACCTGCCAACGTCTACGGAGCTTCTAAGTTGCTACTTGAGCGAATTTTTCTCCACGCGGATGAGCAAGGTGATTGTCGATTTTCTGTAGTGCGGTACGCAAATGTGTTTGGAAGTAAGGGATCTGTAGTTCCACTCTTTTTGCGGCGGAGGAATACCGGAGTCCTGCCTATCACTAATCCAGAAATGACTCGTTTCAGTATCACGATGTCTGATGCTATTGATTTGGTTTGCTTTGCCATCCGAGATGGCTGGGGTGGTGAGGTTATTCTTCCGGTTGCGCCTTCCTATCGGTTAGTGGATGTTGCTACTGCTATTTCAGCTGATTTAGAGCAAAAAATTATTGGTGAGCGGCCTGGAGAGAAAATTCACGAACTGCTTTTTAGCAGTTTTGAGGCTCCACGGACACTTCAGCGCGAGCGTTACTTTATAATAACTCCTGAGTCTGGTCGTTACAGTATCAGCGATTATGCCAATTCTACAGGTGCATCACGAATTGATTTAGAGAAAGAGTACACGTCTGCCAATAACGTTCGCTGGCTCTCTGTGAGTGACCTTCAAGGTCTTTTGAAGAGTGAATCTATTCAATTCTGATTATGGTCGTTTCGAATCAGCCAGGGCATACAGATTGGTTGCAGTGGATTCAGCAGATTCAAGCTATTGCCCAAACTGGCCTTGCTTTTAGTCCTGACCCCTACGATCGCCAACGCTATGAGCAGCTGCGTCAGCTGGCTGCCTTGATTGCTAGCCGCCATACCGATGCACCTTTTGATCGGATTGATGGATTATTCGGCAATTTAAAGGGGTATGCCACGCCTCGAATAGAGGTTCGAGGGGCTGTGTTTGATCAGAACCACAAGCTATTGATGGTAAGAGAAGCGGCTGATGGTGATCGTTGGACTCTTCCTGGTGGCTGGGTCGATGTGGGTAATACTCCAGCCCAAGCCATCTGCCGTGAGATTCTTGAGGAGAGTGGGTACGAAACTCGAATTACAAAATTGGCGGCCGTCTGGGACCGTCGTCGTCATCCATATCCTCAAGGTCCTTTCTCGTGCGTTGTGATGTTTTTTCTTGCTGAATTGATTGGTGGTACAGCCACCCTTAGCATTGAGACCAGCGGCTTGGAATGGTTTTCGGCCGATAGGTTGCCGGTCGATCTTTCACTCGGCCGAGTCTTACCAGATCAATTACGGTGCATGGTCTTACACCATCACCACCCTGAGTTGATTACTGAATTTGACTGAATTATCTTGACAGCATCTCAATGGCTATTTTATTGATCAGCCCAGAGCCTTGGGAGGCCCACACTGTTAGTAAACATCATTACGCGCGAACTTTAGCAAGCGAAGGGCATAGAGTTCTTTACTTGGATCCGCCCGTGCAAGAACTGAAGGAAATTACGATCTATCCAGTCCTTGATTGTCCAGGTGTTGAAATAGTACAGGCACCTCGTGTGGCACCCGGCCTTCGAAAGATGCCTGGAGCTCTACGTCGTTTGCTTGAGCGTACCTGGTTGGAAGATTTGGAGCAACGGACCGATTCTCTTATTGAAGTGATCTGGCTATTTGAAAATTCCCGCTTTTTCGATCTGCGCTTTGCAGGACCGCGTCTTAAGATCTATCATCAAATGGATCTCAATCAGGGTTTTTATCCAAATATTGCTGCTCAAACTGCCGATATTTGTTTTTGCGTTGCCGAACATATTCGCCAAAAAATATTGCCTCACAATGCAAATACCTACTTTATTCAACATGGCTCTGCAGTTGCAACTACGACTGCACTTGCTGATCATTATCAGGCGAGATTACTAGGCAAAATGCCGAGAGCAGCGTACGTCGGTAATTTAGCCATTCCTTATCTTGACTGGGATATTTTGATTTCAGTTATGCAGAGCCATCTTGATGTGGAATTTCATTTGATAGGAGGTTTTAATGCGAATAATAAACGTCAACAAGATATGGAAAAAATGTTGAATGTGAAGTGTTGGGGGCAAGTTGAAAGTAAGTCGATTCCAGCCATTCTGGAGCAAATGGATGTTTTGTTGCTTTGCTATTCTCAGCGCTATCAGGAGCAGGTTTCCAATTCTCATAAGCTCATGGAATATCTGGCGAGTGGTCGTACAGTTGTTGCTACTTACACTGAAGAATATGATCATCATCGTGACTTAATCGTTATGGGTCAGCCTGGCAGCAATGCTGGTTACTTTGATCTTTTTAGTGAAGTGCTGTCCCGACTCAGCTTTTACAACTCGGCTGAGCGTATGGCATCAAGACGCGCCTTTGCAGCGGATCACCTTTACCCGCGTCAACTCAAACGTATTCAATCCTTATTGCTGCAGAATGGCTTCAGTCTGCCTAAGGCTAAGTACTCGGAATCTTCACTTTGACTCTTCGCATCCTTCTTGTTTCGGTTGAATCTCCACCGTCTTTTAATGCCGAAGCATTGCAGGTTGGTAAGATACTTGAAGCTCTTCGTTCTGAGTCTGGAGTAGTCGTTGATGAAGTCACTGCAGCATCAACATCGGGTGTGTTCTGTGCTGTTTCATCCTTCGCCACTCAGCAGCCAAATTTCCATAAGTCTCAGACAGTTACTGTCCCATGTCGTTTTTCCCGCTGGCAGCGGATATTGATCAGGTTGTTGGCTCCCTGGTTACCTCATCGTCCCGATTGGTCATTTCTTTTTTCCTGGCGTTGGCGACAAGCAGCTTCTCAACTGCAGCACGCACCCGATCTAATTTATTCAAGATCTTTTCCTCCTTCTTCAACTCTGGCGGCTGCTAAGTTAGCGCGCCATTTCCGAGTTCCCTGGTTCCTACACTTAAGTGATCCTTGGACTGAATCAAGTATAAAGTCATCAAACTATCGAACTAACTGGCATCTAAGGCAAGAGAGGCACTGTCTGCAATTTGCTGATCGTATCTCTTTCACGTCGCCCACCACCCTGGATCGCTATCAACAACTCTATCCATCGCTTCGCGATCGGATGACTCTTGACCCCAATTGTTATGACAATACCTACCTACAAGTCGCCGCTTGGAAACCTCAGAAGCGACTTCGGCTCGTTCATACCGGCAGCTTCACTTTGGGCCGTTGGCCTGATGCTCTGTTTGAAGCTTTATTCTCCTTGCCTAAAGATCATCCTTTTCTTGTAGATTTAGAATTAATTCATGTTGGTCCGGTTGATAGCCATACTCGGCGAATTTTTGAGCAGGCTGGCCCCTGGCTTAGTGATTATGGTGCTGTCTCCTCCCCAGTAGCCTTTCAACTTCAATGCAGCGCAGACCTTCTTTTAGTGGTTGATTACCAACTTGGAACTGCACGTGATGCTCAATATCTTCCTTCGAAACTTTCGGACTACTTAGCAATCAGACGTCCAGTACTTGCTATAACTGATGTTGGTAGTGCTAGCTGGCAATTTGTTCTTGAAAACCATCTAGGTACTCCAGCAGCTCATGGAGATTCTATAGGCTTGCTTCAGATCCTTTTTAAGTATTGGCAGGCGTGGCAGAGGTCAGATCACACTCTTTTTTCTTTGCCCATTCCGAGTAATAGCTTTTCTTCGCATTGCGTATCTCGCAAAATTGTGGCTGCTGCAAAACAAATAACTGGTTCCTAGGAGAGGCTGGTTGAAATTGGAATCCTCTGGCTTTATGGAACACTGATTTCTCACAATCAATAACTTATAATTTAATTTGTTTTTCTTGGCATTCTAATGGATTCATTGTTGCCTCAATTGTTTTCCTTATTGAGCATGAGAACTCGGTTGAGAAAATGTTGGTTTGGCTGCGCTACCCCTTTGCGTTTAAATATGTATCCTCCGTTCTGTTCGCTTCATCTGACTTCACAAGTCACTCTTGCTGCTAAAATATGAATTAAGAATAATAGCGTTCAAGCCTTTTGCCTTTTTTGATTTTATGTCTAATTATGCATTCCACTCTCGAGAATACTGTTTGATGTGTGGATCCCCCTCGGCTGGTAATGCCGTATTGGGTTTGCGTATGAATCGAAGGCAGGGATGGAAGCCAAGGGGGAAAAGTGGAGTTACGACAACGATAATGCGTTGTAAGGCTTGTGGTTTCATATATCCGGATCCCTTGCCAATTCCCGCATCAATCGAAGACCATTATGGTATTGATCCACAGTCTTATTGGACTGATAGTTCTTATTTTTCGGTTAGTGATGATTATTTTGTTGGTGAAATAAATTCAGCTAGAGACCTGCTGCCCAAGTCTGACGATTTGTCGAATCCGCTTACAGCTCTTGATGTTGGGGCTGGTATAGGAAAATGTATGACTGCTCTAGGACGAGCAGGCTTTGAAGCTTGGGGGCTTGAGCCTTCTTCAACTTTTCGCCAGATGGCGATTGATCGAGTTGGTATTGAGCCAGACCGGCTTCAACTTTCAAGTATTGAGGATGCAGAATGGCCGACTGATTTCTTTGATTATATTACTTTTGGTGCAGTCCTTGAACATCTTTACGACCCTGCTTTTTCCATTAAAAGAGCACTGTCCTGGCTCAAGCCTGGTGGTGTTATACATGCAGAAGTTCCTTCTTCTGACTATCTTATCCATAATCTCCTGAATAAATATTATAAGCTAATCGGGACAAGCTTTGTGGCTAATTTGAGTCCAATGCACTCTCCTTATCATCTTTATGAATTTACACCTCGAAGTTTTGAATCCTTGGGATTGCAGCTTGGCTTTGAATTGGCGAAATTTTCATATCACCCAGCTTCAGGTCGTTTTGTACCGCGTCATTTGTATCCCATTCTCTTTCGTTGGATGATGGCAACCAATACCGGAATGCAATTAACAGTTTTGCTCCGAAAGCCGCACATTTGAGACTTATTAGCTTTGACGATCCGCGTTCTTGGACTTTCTCTCTATGGCCCTCAAGCTGCTAGCCACCGTGTTCGGCTTTCTCAATTTAAGCCTGGCTTGGCAGCTGCAGGTATTGATTTGCATATTCAGTCTTTACTCGATAATAATTACTTGCAACGCAGTTTTTCCGGTCAGCGCCTCTCGCTGAGGGATCTATTCGCTGCATATGTCCGTCGTATCTACGCGTTGAACAATGCCTATCAATTTGATTTGGCGATTGTGTATGGCGATTTGCTTCCTTTTCTCCCTTGGTGGTTTGAGAAAAGGCTACTTAAGATTCCTTTTATTTATGACTTCGACGACGCTTTTTATTTGAAGTACAGAAATGCAAGATTACCTATGTCGTCTCTCGCTGGTAAAATCGATAAAACTATATCCCATGCCCTCGCCGTAACAGCTGGCAATATTGGGTTGGCTGTATATGCTCAACAGTTTAATGGTAACGTTTCGATTCTTCCGTCAGTTGTTGATACTGTCAAATATAAACTTGCAAGCTTCCCTTCGGTTTCTTCACTAAGAGGCCCTTTCACAATTGGTTGGATAGGTAGTCCTTCTACTGCCCCTTTTCTTCAGATTCTCGTTGAGCCTTTGCAAAGGCTGGCCTGCGAACGTCCTTTGCGTCTTATGTTAGTTGGTGGCTCTGCCCCTGCTATTAAAGGTGTAGAGGTCATTGAGCACCCTTGGCATTTGGAGCACGAAGTGACTCTCATTCAAAAGTTCGATGTGGGAGTGATGCCGTTGCCAAACACCCCATGGACCCGCGGGAAGTGTGCCTACAAGCTTATTCAGTGTATGGCCTGTGGCATTCCAGTGGTTGCTTCTGCAGTGGGTACCAATGTGGATGCCGTTCCTTCCGAATGTGGTCTGCTTGCTGATTCTCCAGAAGATTGGCTCGATGCCCTTCAACGTCTGGCTGCTAATCCTGAGCTTCGTCAGCAGATGGGTTTGTCAGCTCGTCGCTGGGTGGAGGAACATTACTCGTTGCGAAGTGCATTGCCCATATTGAAAAATGTGATCCATTCAGCAGATGTACATTGATTTTACTTCTTATCCAATTCCATATTGATTAAACCTCTCCATGGCCGCTTCTGTTTCCAATTTCTCTGTGTTACTTATTTCTCTATGTGTGACTTTGTCGGTTTGTCTCAGGCATGAGGGAGCTAATAACTCACTATGATTCCTTACCTATTGATGTGGGGCGTCTTGGCAGCCGCCGGATTGAGTGGGTCCCGTCGCATTACTTTATCTACTCTTTTAGCATTAGGATTATCACTCACTCTGCTGATTGGCCTTCGTTATCAGGTTGGTGGCGACTGGTATAGGTATTTTGTTTACCTTGACAGAGCCTTTGGGCTCCCTTTCTGGGAAGTTATTCGTGAACCAGAGGCTGGTTATGTTCTTCTCAATTGGTTCGGCGCTAATTGGGGAGGAGGTGTTTTTTTAGTAAATTCTCTCTGTGGTCTTATTTTTTCTATAGGCCTACTCGCTTTCTGTCGTGCACAGCCGCGGCCCTGGCTATCTCTCATCATTGCCTTCCCCTATCTCATCATGGTAGTTGCTATGGGGTATTCACGGCAGGGTGTTGCCATTGGTTTAGAGATGTTGGCACTTCTCGCGCTGCAGAGGGAACGTCTGCTTCAGTTTTTGCTTGCGATAGCTCTGGCGGCTACCTTTCACCGCACTGTTTTGGTGATGTTGATATTGCCAATTTCCACTTTGAGGGGGTCGTTGCAATTTTCGCAGATTTTACGGATTGGATTATTGGTCGGGGCAGGCTACGGACTCTATTCCTCCTCAATCGCTCCTAATATTGAATATTACAGACTAGGTTATTTAGAAGCTGAGTATCAATCTCAAGGCGCTCTGATTCGGGTGGCACTTTGCTTATTACCTGCTCTGACCTTTCTCTTCAACCGTAGTGCTTTCCGTCTTACTTCGAATCTGCGTCGCATCTGGAGTTTGATGAGCTGGATGGCTGTGGCCGCTGCTATTGGCTTGTTTACGGTGGCATCTTCCACTGCCATCGATAGGCTCGCGCTGTATTTAATCCCATTACAGCTTTTTGTAGGTGCTCGTTTGCCTGATACCCGTATGTTGGGGTTCAACCCTGTTAAATGGAATCAGTTCTTAATTCTTCTCTCTCTGGTGGTCCTTCTGGTTTGGTTGATATTTGCTGGGCATGCGTTCGCTTGGTTGCCTTATCGCAATTTGATTTTTTCGTTTTGAGCTGATGTCTTGCTACAAGGTGCTTCTGGTTGCCAATACTAGTTGGTACCTTTACAACTTTCGCTTACCTCTCATTCGAGATCTGCGCGATCTTGGTTATGACGTGAGTTTGGTCGCTCCTCATGACGATCACACTCCTCTTTTAGAGGCAGAGGGATTTATTGTTCATCCCTGGCTAGTTGCACGTAGTTCCGTTAATCCTTTAACTGAAGCACATGCACTGGTGGACTTGCTACGCATCTATCGACGCGAAAATCCAGATCTGGTTCACCACTTCACAATCAAGGCTTGCCTTTACGGCACAATCGCCGCAAAAGGAGCTCGTACATATCGAGTCATTAATGCCGTCACTGGTCTGGGCCATGTGTTCCTTGGGAAGAGAAAACGTAGCCGTTTGCTGCGCAAAATGATCAAGCCGGTTTACAAGGCAACATTCAAAGCTCGGCGCGCCACTGTGGTGTTTCAGAACGCTGATGATCAGGAGAAGTTGATTCAGCTTGGTATCACCGATGGCGAGCGTGCCCATTTAATTCGAGGCTCTGGTGTTGATATTGAACGGTTCAAGCCCCAATATGATTCTGCTGGTCGTTTTCATGATCCCTTGCAGCTTGTGTTCCCTTCTCGCCTGATTCGTGAGAAAGGCACGGTTGAATTACTTCAGGCTTGCCGAACACTGTGGGAAGATGGCATTGAGCTTGAGTTGTTAGTGGCCGGTGCACTTGATAGTGGCAACCGTTCATCCCTTACTGATTCTGAACTAGAGGATCTACAGACCAATCGCCGCATTCGTTGTTTGGGTCATATCAATAATATGCAGGATCTGTATGCCGTTAGTGACATTGTGGTGCTGCCATCTTGGCGCGAGGGCCTCTCCCGAGCCTTGATTGAAGCCGCGTCCATGGAACGGCCGATCATCACAACTGATGTGCCAGGTTGCCGTGATGTTGTCGAACATGGCCGCACTGGCCTTTTGGTGCCAGTGCGTGATCGTCGTTCGATTGAGCTAGCGATTCGATTGATGCTTGAAAACCCAGATTTAGCTAGACGCTGCGGGAAAGCGGCTCGCAAAAAGGTGGTTGCTGAATTTCAAGTATCACTGGTGAATGATTGCACCTTGAGACAATACAAACGTCTGCTTGGAACTCCTCTCAATCGAAAGCCCTTCCTCAAGGGAGTCTTTTGAGCTGATGTGTGGGGTTGTAGGTCTTTGGCGTGATGCGGTTGTCTCGCAGGTTTTTGATCTTCAGCATTCCGCCTCTGTGATGGCAGCGGCGGTTAGCCATCGTGGTCCTGATGATGCAGGAGTGTGGACGGATCCCACTGCTGGTGTGGCTCTGGCCCATCATCGTCTCGCAATTCTGGATCTCACGCCTGCCGGTCATCAGCCGATGCTCAGCTCTGGTGGTCGTTATGTAATTGCTTTCAATGGTGAGATCTACAACCACCTCAGTCTTCGTAAGGAATTAGAGAATAAATGCCTTGTGCACCAGCACTGGCGTGGCCATTCTGATACCGAAACCCTGCTCGCTGCGATCGGAGCCTGGGGATTGACAGCAGCTCTGTCGCGATGTGCTGGCATGTTTGCCTTGGCTCTTTGGGACAGGCATGAGCGGAAGCTTCATCTAGCCCGTGATCGCTTCGGGGAGAAGCCGTTGTATTGGGGATGGATGCAGCAGGCTGGTCAGCGTGTGCTGGTGTTTGCCTCGGAGCTCTCGGCTCTCAGAGCCTTGCCTGGTGCCTCTGTCCCTGCCGTCAACCCAGATGCCTTGGCGGCCTTTTTCCGCTGCGGCTGCTTGCCTGCACCGTTCTCGATTTACTCCGGCTTGCAGCAGCTTCCGCCTGGCCATCACCTAGTCATTAGCAACCCTCAACAGGAAGCTGTATCTCAGCCATGGTGGAGACTTTCACAGCAATCCAGTCAGGCCTTTGCTAAGCAAACGGATGCTGCTAAGCAATCCGAGCAAGCATTGATTGATCAGTTGGAGGCCACCTTGCAAGAGGTGATTGCAGAGCAGGCTCTGGCTGATGTGCCTCTTGGGGCTTTCCTTTCCGGTGGCATAGATTCGTCGTTGATCGCGGCCCTCCTCCAGGCCAACAGCAATCGGCCGGTTCGCAGTTTCACGATTGCCTTCCCCGACGAAGGAGGCGGAGAAGCCGGCTTCAATGAAGCGCCTTATGCCGCAGCAGTAGCCGCCCATTTGGGTACTCATCACAACGAAGTGGCCCTCACCGCGGCTGATGCACGCGACTTGATCCCCCTCTTGTCTCAGCTCTATTGCGAACCATTTGCTGATTCCTCCCAACTTCCTACCCATTTGGTCTGCCGAGAAGCGCGACGTAGCGGGCTCACGGTGGCCCTTTCTGGCGATGGCGGTGATGAACTGTTTGGTGGTTACAACCGCCATCGTCTGGCGCCAAAACTGCATCAGCAGCTGGGCTGGATGCCATCGCTGCTGCGTCGGGTGCTGGCCCGCGCCTTGGAGCAGGTACCCGTGCGGGAGCAGGGACTGGCTCGCGACAAACGCCGAAAATTGGCAGCGTCCGTCCGCGCCAGCGGCTCTTTGGCCGCGTTGCACCATTCGCTTACCAGCATTTGGCCTAATCCAGCTGCGCTGCTCTCTTCATCACTGGCACTCGGAGAAACAAGCATCGGTTTAGAGGGTTGGTCGTTGCCGGAGGCCCCATCAGTTGCTGAGCAGTTGATGCTGGCCGATACCAGCGACTATCTACCCAACGATATTTTGGTGAAAGTCGACCGGGCGGCGATGGCGGCCAGCCTGGAAACTCGGTCGCCCTTCCTCGATCATCGCGTCGCCAACTTGGCGTGGCAGTTGCCGTTGGCCCTAAAGCTGCGTGATGGGGAAGGGAAGTGGGCCCTGCGTCAGCTGCTTGATCGCTATCTGCCCCGTGCCTTCTTTGATCGTCCTAAAGCAGGCTTTTCGATGCCGATTGGGCCTTGGTTGCGTGGTCCTTTGAGGCCTTGGGCGGAAGATTTACTCGATCCTGCATTGATTCGCCGCCAAGGTTGGCTTAAGCCTGAGCCGATACAACATCTCTGGAGTGCCCATTTAGGTGGCTCCGATCACACCCCCCAGCTCTGGAGTGTACTGATGTGGCAATCCTGGTTTGCGCAGTGGCATCCCTGATGTTTTTAATCAGCAAGATCGTTCCTTTGTTGTTGTTACCCCTTGGGGTTGCGATATTACTCCTGCTTTGGGGCGGAATTCGCGGCAGACGCTGGCCTGGGATCAGTGCTTTGGCTGTGCTCTTGATCTTCGCTACGCCGCTGACTTCCGAGGTGCTCTGGCGTTGGTTGGAGCAGCCTTATCTCCGCCGCACTGCTGCAGCTGTCCTTCAAAATGCCAGACCTGCTGCAGTGGTGGTGCTTGGTACCGGCCGCCATCCCGCTCCTGGACCTGCACAGGCCAGTGAATGGAGCGATGCTGATCGTTTTTTTGCAGGTTTGGATGCCTTTGCCCAACTTCAGAAGCACGGAGACAAACCACGGCTGATTTTTACCGGTGGCTGGTGGCCCACTCAACCAGATCTTCCTCCAGAAGGGGATGTGTTGCGTGACCGTGCTATTGCTCTAGGCGTTCCAGCTGATGCCGTGGTCAGTACCGCCAGAGTCCGCAACACCGCTGATGAGGCGAAGGAAGTCGCAGGAATGCTCCCAACTGCTAGCACAGTGATGCTGGTCACCTCAGCTTTTCATATGCCTCGCGCTTCGCGTTTGTTTGAGCGGACTGGCCTTACCGTTCTGCCTTTTGCCGTGGATTTCCAGGCCAGCGGCGCTTGGGCAGGGCATCCACTGCGTAATCCCCTCAACTACCTCCCAACGGCTGCAGGGCTACAGAGCAGCAGCAGTGCCATCAGAGAGGCAATCGGTCGTACAATTTATAATTCATGGTGAAAAAATATTATCAAAATCTGATTGATATACCCATGCTCTTTGGTATTAGAGCTTAAATGTCCCCTGTATTTATTTGCTCGCTTGCAGTTTGCGCCTATGTTTAAGATTCACGCGATGCTTTAGAACTATTTAAGCTCTTTAGTTCTTAGAGATGGCTATTGAAATTTTTTTAGTGTCTTCCAAGATTCAAGCGAGGAGGAAATACAGGTGAATAGGAAAAAAATTGTATTGCTTGTTAATTCTCTTTCAGAAACTGGAGGTGTCACGACAAGGTGTAATGCTATGTATCGCCACATATGCAAGAATTATATTTGTGAAATTATTGAATTAAAGTCATTTATTGGTCAACAAAAATTGATTGCTTTAAATCCTGTAAGTTTTTTTCGCCTTGCAAATGCTTTGAAAGTCAGATTGAATAGTGATATTTTTGATATAGTTGTAATTAGCTTCTCGGACTTGCCCAATCTTGTAAATAGCTTGTTAAGCCGAAATTCGATAATATCAATTACCGGTATTCCGGAAAAAAGAAATGGTGTTAGTTTTTTGAGATATTTGTTATGGAGGCATTGCTTGAATAGTATTTCAGTACTTCTTTGTAAAAAAATTGTTCCATGCAGTCCAGTCGTAATTTCTAAGTTCGCAATTAATCTTCCCACTGTTAAAGATAAAATTTATTATATCAATGGATTTCTTGATGAATTTCGGCTAAAGCAAAATGAGGAGCTTGCAGAAGCTATAAATACCAAATTTCCAAAAAGATATTTTTTATATATTGGTCGCATTGATAAGAACAAATCTGTAGATAAGATCATAGAATCATATCTTATTTATACTGGCTTAGTACACAATAAAGCCAATATAATTCCATTAGTGATTATTGGATCAGGCCCGTTAGAAACGTATTGTAGAAAAATAAGCGACTGTCATGGATTGACTCGCAATTCATTACTTCGTAGAAAAAAAAGTAAACCTTCTATTTATTTTTTGCCAGATACGGAGGATGGATATACTTATATTCTTAATGCAAAAGTTGTACTGTTGGGATCTAAATCTGAAGGATTTTCTAATGTTGCCCTCGAAAGCATTTACGCTAACACACCAATCTTCTTAGCTGCAAATAAGGGGAATCAGTTTTTGTGTGATTATATTAATTACAATCGGATTTCATCTTCTGTCAAACTACTGCCATTGCTTAATTCCAAGAAATCTACATCAATATGGGCATCATATATGCAAATATATGCAAGTATAAAATATCCATGCTTAGAAACAGGTTTACGTGAGAATGTGATTCAAAATTGCTCAGCTGAGGTTAACATAAAAAAATGGATCAAAATCCTAAATGAATGTTGAGTATATAATAAACATGTTGAATTTGAATGGTCTACAATCAAAGAAAATTAATCATAAATAATAGGCAACAACGTTGTCGACAGGATAAAGAGTTTATTTGTCAATATTAACCTGAGGCATTAACTAGCTTGTGAAATGTTATTTAGAATTGCAGACCAGTTTGTTTTGGCTCGACTTAGAATCTTTCAACAAAAAGACCAATGTGATACAGTACTTATATGGAAAGAAACGAACACCCAAGCGTAGATATAGTAACACCTATACACAACAGGTCTCAATATCTTGCTCCCCTTTACTATTCAATTGCCAGTCAGGATATCATTAAAAATTGGATCGTGATAGATGACGGTTCAGATGATTCTCCAGAAATTGTTATCGAATCTCTTCCGAAATTATCTTCATTGAATATCGTCTATAGGCGTATAGCCAAATCTGGCATTAATTCGGCCATGAATGTTGCCTTTAGCCTTTTAAGTAGTGATTATTTTTTAAAAGTTGATTCGGATGATTTGTTGTCTAATGATTTTTCTTGTTGTTTTCGTAAGGCCTATACAATACTGAAAGAGCAAAGTAAATTGTCTTGTGTCTATGGGTTTTCTTTTCGGACTTCAAGCCCATCTGGGGAATTGATTGGGAAGCTTGATATACCTTATAAGTATAGAATTAGTACTAACCCTCCTATTTATATTTGCAAATACTCCTATATTAGAGTCTATGGTGATAAATCATATGGAGATTTGGCAGATTGCTTTGAATCAGAAATGGTTAAACACCATTTTAGATACCCTTCCTTTGCTCATGAGACACATGCTCCCGCTAGTTTGTTGCATGTATCATGTGAAATATTGAATTCTAATTCTAGTATTGCTTTTATCGATTGCTCCGTTAAAATAAAAGAATATTTGCCAGACGGCATTTCCTCATTAAAATTGAATAGTCTCGAAAAAAATCCTCAAGCATATTTGCTTCTTGCTCTTCACCATGCATCATTTCCCTTACTCTCCTTAAATGCTAGAATTAGTATTTTAAAAAGTATTCTAAGAGCAATTTTTTATATAACTCTTGGTTTCATGATCAGGGTTTTTCGATGAAAACGGTATTAATTATTTCTCATCGATTAGGTATTGGCGGTACTGAGAAAACAATCCACTACCTATCAAAATACCTACTAGATCATGAATGGATAGTTCATGTGTTTTGCATAGGACCTAAGCTTGAACATCCAGCAATGTTTTTTGATCCAAGGATCACTATCATTAATAGTAATTATCAAGCAAGATGTTCACCCCAGTTGTTTTTGCTTATATCCGACCTGATTCGTAATATTAGAAGTATAAAACCTGATATCTTGCTTTCTTTTTTGTCTATACCTTCCATTCTTACGATTATCTCTAATCTTTTTTTTCATATCCCTCATATTGCTTCGGAAAGAAACAACCCGATACTTTTACCTGGACAAAGCAGGTATTGGAAGTTTTTACGTTACCTGCTTTACTTTAGATTGAATTCTCTCGTCGTTCAGTCTAATGTATTGGCCATGAAGTTTAGAGAGATTTTGGTAGCCCCTCCGCCTATCAATGTTATCAGAAATGCCGTTCAACTTATTGACAAAGATACTACTAATAAGCGTACTTTTCCCGTGCCTCCTTATTCCTTGGTTTCAAAAATTCGTTTTTTATTCTTAGGACGACTTGAGTACCAGAAGGGAGTTGATCTTCTTGTCCAAGCATTTCCAGATGTATATTTAAACCTACTTCACAAAGGCATCTCCTGTGAACTTTTAATTGTAGGTAGTGGTTCTATGAAGAGTCAGTTAAATAGCATCATCATTGAACCTAGATTCTTTGATGCTAAACATAAAATTAAGATGGTACCTGAAACCCTTGATATAGTGAAATGGTTTTCATATTCAGATATATTAGTCATTCCCTCGCGTTCAGAAGGGTTTCCTAATGTATTGCTTGAAGCATGGTCATTTGGGCTTCCAGTGATCGCTAGTGTTGCATCTTTAGCCGGTACGGATATAAATCGAGGTAGTGTACTGATTTACCATAACAGTATTAATGGGGACCTTGCCGAAAAGATGATTGATTTACCTTTGTCTAATAATTCTCTTCGTAGTCAACTCTTTTGCAATGCCGCCAACGAGCTTAAGAATTATGACTTATCACGGATTTTGCCTCAATGGCTTGAGCTGTTGACAAAACATTCATCTAATGGGATTGAATACTAGATGGATAAATTAAATCTTATATTTGTATGGATCCCTAAAAATGGAGGATCTACTGTTTATGCATCATGTAAATCACCTTTGGGTATAATAAAACAGAAATCCCTGCCCAATGAAGAGATATCGACAGGAATTTATACATTTGTACATCAGTCACTCAAGCAACTTGTAAGTAAAGGTTATGTCTCTAAGAGCTATGTTCAGAATGCTTATAAATTTGCTGTATCTCGATGTCCTTATGAAAGAGCTGTCTCTCTATATTGTTATTTAAAAAATATATCAAAAGCAAGATTGACCCCATTCTTTTCACGATCACCAACCTTTCTCGAATATCTACAGACTCTAGAAAAGCGTGGATTTCTTCCATTGGATGTTGGCAAGTATCATTGGCGCCAATTTTCAAATCCTCAATCTATTTGGCTTAATGAGTACCCTTTGGATCAGGTGATTCCACTCCAAAATCTTGAAGTTTCCCTGAATGAACTTTGCTACCGCTTCACTTTACGGCACTCTAGTTTCTCTATTGTCAACACCAATCCCCATAATGAATGGAAGACTTTTTATTGTCGAGATAGTAAACAATTAGTTGAGTTCTTGTACGAACGAGACTTTAATGAATTAGAGCATTTCAATGTATTTGAATTCGATGTTCCTGATAAACGCACTTTTCTTCTGACAGATGAATATGAATTGCCTTCTCGTATGCGCTCAAGAGCTATTAAATTTTTATCGTTAGCCTCAAGGTTATCTCACAAATCCGAAAGGGATTGATTTGACTTACCCTTCCGCTGGTATAAGCTTTCTTATTTGTTTTTAAAAACCTTGCGATTCAATGCTAATTAGTCTGTATTGATAATTAAACTCCTATATGTTTAGGTTTGGTGCGCCATGATTTCTCAATTTCTTTCATTCGTTGAGTTTTAAAGAAGATAAAACTACCTGCCTTTACAGGTTTATTGGTATCGCTTGGGAATATTAGTTATTGCTCGCTCTATTTTCCAGAAAATTATCAATTGAAGGCAGGCATTTGCTTTGCTTGAGTTAGTGGCGATAAATCATTGTCTAACCATACGTGTTTTTTGAGATTCCCGCCAAGAATAGTCCATAGTCTTCAATACTGCTGTATCGTTTGGCGACTACGTTGGCTGGCTTGATGTATTATTTAGATTTTAAGTTCTTGCGGTTAATATTTAAGTATGATGCTCATAATGCCACAGATAATCAAGAGATGTAATCCTTAATATTTCGTGCTAATGGCTTATTTGCGGCTGGTGGCGGGATAAAATTAAAGCTAAATGTCTCAAAGTGCAAGTCATGGATGAAATACGTCGGCATCTTCTGGAGCGGTAGAAGAATTTGAAATTTTCATTGAGATTAATCCTGGCATGCAGTGAGATCTTTCTTACGTCGATCGATTCACTTATTCTTTGAAAAATTATTTGAAGTTTAAATATATTGTTTTCACAGGAGAAGCGATTCTACTATGACGTAATAAATTTGGACTGTCCAGGGCTGAGGTTGTTTTCTTTCTGATTTTACGCGTAGACTGTAGTCATATTATTGATTGGCAATCCCATGGACCTCATTGCTATATTACTTGCGAAATGATCTAGGCATATTGCTCTTTGTAGTGTTTGAGACTTTTAAGAAATGTATTTCTGGGCCCTATGAAGTTTGATTTAAAACAAATAGTACCAATCTCGCTTGTTATACCTTGTTTGGCAACTTGTGATCAGTTGCTACCTCTAATGCATGCTTTATATGCATCTAGTGTTTGGCCAAAGCAAATAATTGTTGTGAATGTATTGACCACTGTAGATCAAGCATCATGTATTAGTGTTTTTGCATCTTCTGAGTTTGCTGAACGAGTAACTTTTGTCTCTACGGATAGATTGCTTTATCCTGGTGAGGCTAGAAATTATGCAATCCCATTTGTAAAATGTGAGTTACTTGCTTTCTTGGATGTCAATACATTGCCCACATTTGATTGGCTTGAGTCCACTTACTCTGCTGTTGCGTCCGACAATTTAGATGTTATTTTTGGCAAAACGCAGTATTGCTCGGATAGAGCTTTTGAGCAATCGGTTATTGATTCTACCTTTGGCAGGAACCCTGTAACAACTCTGCCAGGTTCAATGATGACCATTTGGTATTTTAATTGCGTTGGGCATTTTTTGCCTAAGATTCGTTCGGGTGAGGATACCGACTGGCTTATTCGTTCTAATCATTTTCTTGACAGTTCAAAAGCATACTCAACTCCTTTGCTTTACAATCAGGTGCCCAAAACATATGCTGCATTGTTTGTGAAGTGGTTCCGTAATTATTCTAGTTGTGCGCCTATTTGCTTTCACTTGCAATATCAGCGAGCAATCTATGTCTTTGCTGGCTCATTGGTTGCCATTCTCATTGCATATAACTGGAATTCTGTGATTGCTTCTTGGGACTTTGATAACCCCTTCTACACTCACAATATCACTAAAATTGTCTCGTTACTTTTAATCTTCCTCTACTTTGCATTTCGTGGAATCTATTTGCCGTTAGTTCGAGGGGTCCCTTTGCGTTGTTTGCTGCCATTTCGATTTATGCGACTTGGACTTATTTGCCTTGTTATTGACATATCTAAATTGCTTGCTTTCTTGACCTGTCGAGTTTAAGAACCCATTCACTTTGTATAAGCTACAGCTTAGGTCGTGAAGCTTGATTTTCATGAGTTGTTTTTCTGTCAGCAGAATGCGATTGCTCGCCTCCGCTTGGCTGCCCATCTAGCATCAGAATTTTAGTAGTACTTGGTCGCGTCTGGTTCTTGTTTATTAGTGCTGTATTTTGAGTATATTCTATCAGTCGTCTCACTTGCCTTTGTCGTTCCTGTGCTTTGCTTTAGGGCTTGTGCTTTTGCTTCTCCAAGTTGATGTTATCAAAAGACTTGATGCTGTGCTTTTCCTCTTGGTTTGAATATGCAATTGCTTGAGTTTTTAAAAATTAGTTCTCTTAGGGTGGATTTTCGCTTAATACCACAAAGCTCTATTCTTGACTAAACATAACAGAAGGCTGTGATCAATTCTAATTCGTCAATGAGAAGTCAATTCTTTTGGTATTTTTAGTGTTTCATTGGTTGCTTCTGTTTTGGAGGTATTGCGTATCCAGAGCCTTCAGGCTTAGAAAAGATGTAATGTATTGCTGGTAAGGTGTTTGGATAAATGCAATATAGAGCTTTTCTAGGGTGTTGTGCATGCGCAAGCTTGATCATCCAGTTTCGAAAAACCTTTTCGCTTTTCTACTTATTGCACATTTCTGAATGGGTGGGAGTTGATCAATTGGCTGAAAAGAAATGTTCTTAAGGGTTTCAGCAGCTGTTGCTGTTTTCTGGTTTTGGTTTGGTTGGCCATGGATCCGTCCAGCCTTGTTGCCAGTCTCTGGTCGTCCCTGGTTGGTGGTTCTTGATGGTTACCATCGCCTTGATATGGCTTTGACATTGCAGAGAGGAATGAAATATCGCAGATGGCCCATTCTGTTGATCACCTGTCCAGCGACCGATCAGCCGAACTCTTCTCAGAAAGCCCGAGCTTCTCCACCGATCCTGGTGGTTCAGGAGCATCCACCACTGGGCGGAGATACAGCGGGGCAAGCGGTGGCTTTAGCTGAGTGGTTAAAGCGGCTTCCTGCGCAATCACGCCCAAGGCGGGTGTTGCTTCTCAGTGATACCCACCACTTCCCTCGAGCGTCCTGGTCGGCGCAGGTTGCTGTTGGTGGGGGTGGAACACTGGTCCAACCCTGGGTCGTTGATTCCGAGGCCCCTCGCATTCTTTTGCGGCGTTGGTCTTGGAAACGTTTATGGCCTGCACTGCGAGATGTGCTGCGCCTGCAGGTCTGGCGGATCAGTGGATCCACTGGCTCTGAATTGGATTTAGAAAAGCGCCAAAAGAAGAGCAAGGCTTGCTTCGCTTTAAACCAGCTTCGATCAAAGTGACGCTTGAGTCATCAGGTTTGTGTTCAGCGAGGAGCAATGGACAGGAGCGCGAGCCAGTCCCACATGCCCTCAATCCTGCTGATCCCAAGCCTTGAGGATGCTCAAGATTTCACGGGCCGTTGTTAAAGCTTGATCTGTTTCGTCTGGGTCGAACAGCTCAGAAGGCGGGGTTGCATCCATTGGGTAGCGGGATTGGATTGACATTCTGCTGAGGCTTCGCAGTGGTAGACCTTCTAAAGCTTGGGTATCAGGCCTAACTCCTTGAGCCGTTTCACCAGGTCGTTGAGCACATGCGTGTGCGGTGGATCCAGGCCCAATTCCAGCAGTGCGCTTTTTAAGCCCTTTTCGGCTGCTTGTGATGCGAAGAAGCACGCTTGGGCTAAATAGCCGTTGTTTTTTGCCAGTTGAGCTAAATCGAGGTCGTTGTGGGCCTGGCGCAGCCATGCATCCGGTCGGGCATTCATGGGATCTCCGCCAGTAACGGGATAGCGACCTTGGCAGCGTTGCGCCAAACGACTGAGTCGCTTGCTGGCAACTGAGCCCAGGCCTCACGGTCGAGTCCGATCACATCCTCAGCCAGGCCTGAATCGAGCAATTGATCAACCCATGTTTCCGCCTCATGTTTGTTGGCAGCCACTACAAGAAGATCGGTATCTGACAAGCCGTCCCAATCGCCTCGAGCACGGGAGCCAAACAGATAAATCTGATCGGGACGTTTGGAACTGGACTCCACTAAATCTCGTAGCGAGCTACGTAGTGCACTTAGCCATCGGGTATGACGTTGAATGCGTAAGGCCGCCAGACTGTTCATGGTTGGTAATGGCCTGTTCAAAGTGAAGGTGCCAGAAAATTGGCTTAAATCTCTTCTGCAATGGAATCTAGCTAAATCAAGCTGGCTCATTCTTGAAGCCAATGGAGTCGTTCCAGGGCGTCAAGATCAGCACCTTTTGGAGGTCGGTGAATCCAGCGCTCTGCCTTGGGAATGGGCTGGGCCGTTTTGATCAACCAGTAGGGGAGCGCAAAGATGACTCAATCTTTACCTCAACTTGAGGGCATTCAATTCTTTCGATTTGATGTTATTAAGTAAAAAATTGATGTGGAAAATTCACCAGCTTGATGACATTGTTCATGTTGCCGCGTTCGTTTTGCTCCGCCAGCGTCAAAGCACGCTTGGGACGTTGATTAGTGCTTGGCTCGGCAGGTTCTTTCTGGGTCCGCAATTGAGGTTCGCAGAACGAGGTTTCACAGCGCTCAGGATTGCCTCAGTTGCCTTTAAGCGCTTCCTATTGAGTGGTTGCATAAAGCTTGTCAATTGACCTGCTGAATGGCGCCGAGCGTCTTGACTCAGTTTTCAGGGAAGTCTTGGCTTAGTTCGTTTCAGTCAGCAGGCTTCTCATGGCTGTAACAGGTCACAGAGATTGCCACTGCTTTCATTGGTTCTGACGTGCGACTGTATGGCTGAGGGTCTTGCGCTTGGCACTATCTGCTGATCGATTGCAGATGAGTAGTACGGTTCGCTGATGGATGTCTTTACCGTCTTCCCGAAATATCAAGTTGTCATTCCTAAGCGTGTCCGCGAGCAATTTGATCTCAAGCCAGGTCAGGGGTTGCAGGTGATCGCCTTGCCTGGAAGGATTGAGCTCGCACCAAGTAGGCCTGCTGTTGCGTTGCGCGGTTTCCTCGAAGGTGAAAACACATTTGAGCGAGAGAGTGATCGTCTGCGACGTAAGTCCATCAGGTTGTGGATTCCTCAGGATGGATTGAGGTGTTTACCGATGGACCTCAGGCAGAGCGTTTCCTTGAGGTTCTTCAAGACGAACATTCTTTGATCGTGCCTTCCATAACAATCTTCGAAGTGTTCAAGTGGATCCTTCGTGAGCATGGTGAAGCTCAGGCCATCCAGGCGATAGCCATGATGCACCGCGGCAAGATCATTCACCTTGATGACTCAATGGCCATGGCTGCTGAGCAGTTCAGTCATGCTCTATAGCTGCCCATGGCAGACAGCATCATCCTGATGCCTGCGAGGCAAAACAAGGCACGGTTCTAAAGCATGGATTCAGATTCCAAGGGTCTGGTAGATGTTGAATTCATTTTGAAGGTGAGCTGACCAGGTGATCACTGATCTGCAGTTCTTGAACAGCGCCGATGGATTTCAGAATCTTCGATCGCTATCCACCTTGCTTGCGACTCAGGTACAGCACTTTGTGTAAGCCATTGCAATACTCAGCTCGCTGCCACCCAAGCGCCCGCGAGCCATAGCAGACAAAGTTCTTCACATGGGATGGGTAATGATTTAGATGCAGTCGCTGTTCGCTATCGGCTTGCGGAAGCCCGAGGATCATTGCTGCTGAACATCACGGCTACCCGCACCTCATCCCATAAGCGGCTGATGCCACTCACTCCTTGATTGATAAGTACTTTTTTGAGTAGAAGACAGCCATGCTCGCCATGGCCAGTGCTCGCTTGTCATTGTCCATACTTGATAGAAAGCGCACATCGGAGCCTGCCATCGAAACCAATAATCCACTGAATGCCAAATGCCAATCAGCTATTGCCTGGATGTGGGTCTCAAAAAAAGCGTTGATGAGGAATTGAATTAGCTGTTGGACTCCCTCTGGATGGTGGTTCTTTGACCCAATTGAGCTCTCTGGTTCCGTCGCTGCTGTGCGTAGGACAATGTCCGATGCTTAACGTCACTCTGTGTTGCTGACTCTGATGAGGCCCTCTTGAGCGCCTTGGTCACCTTGCTGTTGTTGGTGTTGGCGATTGCCTGTTTCATTGGCGGTTGGCTGGCGCCAGAACTTGTGGCCTTGCTGGCTGCAGGCCTTTTCATCGCTACAGGGGTCCTTACGCCTAACGAGGCTCTAGCGGGATTTGGCAGCCCAGCCCTGATTACGTTGCTGGGCTTGTTTGTGCTGTCCAATGGCCTGCTGCATAGCGGTGCCTTGGATCGTTTGCGTGAATTGCTGGCGTCGCCGCGGATCCGTAATCCGAGTCAATTGATGGTGGTGTTCGGTTTTGTCGTGGCGCCGATCTCCGGGTTCATCCCCAACACTCCAATTGTGGCGATTTTGTTGCCGGTGGTGCAGGGCTGGTGCCGCCGCCGAGGGATCAGTCCATCCCGGGTGTTGATGCCACTGTCGTTCGCCACCCTGATCGGTGGCACCATCACCCTGATTGGCACCTCCACCAGCCTGCTCGCCAGTGATCTGGTCACCCGGCTGGGCTATGGCTCCTTTGAATTGTTTTCCTTCACCCCAATCGGCATTCCGGTGTGGCTACTGGGGGCTGGCTATCTCGTGATTGCCGGCCGTTCTCTGCCTGACCGCGGTGATCAAAGCGACGACAACCTGCAGGCGTTGAGCCGTGATGGCTACCTCACGGAAGTGGTGATTCCGCTGCGTTCGCCGCTCTGCGACGTGACCCTGCATGAGAGCAGGCTGCAGCGCCGTTTTGATGTGGATGTCCTTGATGTGCACCGTCAGGGCCAACGGCTGCAGCCACCTCTGGCTCAATTGCGTTTGCAAGCCGCCGATCGCTTGTTGTTGCGCTGCAGCAGGCAGGAGTTGTTGCGTTTGCAGCAAGATCGCATGGTGGATTTGGCCGGCACCCTTCTTGCCGAGGAATTGCCCCACATCCGCCATGCCGAAGTGTTAGTGCCTGCTGGTTCCTTGTTGGCTGGAGCCACGCTGCGCGAGCTGCGCTTTCGCCAGCGTTTCAATGCCACGGTGCTCGCCGTCAACCGCGCCAGCAGCTCCGTGCGGGATCGCTTAGGCCGGGTTGTGTTGAGAGAAGGCGACATGTTGCTGCTGCAGGCCCCGCTCGATGCCTTGCGCGGTCTGCAGCAATCCAGCGATCTGGTGGTGCTCGATCAGCTTGACGAGGATCTCCCCTCCACCCATCGCAAGGGATTGGCCATCAGCGTGATGCTCGCGGTGTTGCTGTTGGCTGGGTTCAATCTGATGCCCCTGGTGGCTGCCGTGCTGTTGGGTGTGGGGGTGTTGGTGATCGGCAAGTGCCTTGATGCCGGAACGGCCCTGCGCTCGATTCGCTGGGATTTGTATCTGCTTCTGGGGGGTCTTTATAGCTTCAGTGTGGCGTTGCAGAAAACGGGTCTGGCGGATCAGGCGGCCACAAGCTTGCTCACAGTGCTGCAAGACGCTTCTGCCTACGGCGCTCTGTTGGTGATCTACGCGATCACCTTGTTGACCACCGAGTTGCTGAGCAACGCGGCAGCCGTTGCCCTTGTGTTGCCGATTGCCGCTGGAGTGGCCCAGGGATTGGGCCAGCCGACCATGTTGTTTGCCACGGCCGTGGTGATTGCGGCAAGCCAAAGCTTTCTCTCGCCGATTGGCTATCAAACCAACTTGATGGTGTATGTCCCTGGGCGTTATCGCTTCCTGGATTTTTTCCGCTTCGGCTGGCCCTTGTCACTCACTTACACCTTGATGGTGCCCCTGTTGTTGCTCTGGTTTGCTTAAAGCTCCAACAGGCCAGGTGGTGGGGTGAGGAGCAACCAGCCCTCCTCCAGGTGCACGTCGGGCACGATCGCCTCCACGAAGGGAACCAACACCGTTTTGCCATCCTTCAGCTTGATCTCCAGCAGGTCATTCCCACCGCTGATCAGGTTGCTGACGGTGCCGATCGCTGCGTCGTTGCTCGTCAGGCGCGCTTCCAGTCCCACCAGATCCAGCAGGTGAAATTCGCCTTCGGCCAGATCGGGACGGTCAGAAGCGGGTACAAGCACGGTTTGGCCGACGAGCGCTTCGGCGCTGGCCCGGTCATTCACTCCCTTGAGGCGCACAACAAAAAGGCTTTTGCCAGGAAGCTGCCGGCCAGCGAGAAGTTCCACTTCCTTCGGAGTGGATCCCTTGGCTTGCAGCCAGCGAGGGCCAGGTTCGGTAAATCGTTCTGGAAAGTCACTGGCAGGGTTCAGTCGCAGCTCGCCCCGCAACCCTTGAGCTCCCACCAACTGTCCGATCGGCAGCCAATCGTCGGGACTGCTTTGATCAGCTGAAGGCGTTGGCGGAGTGGAAGTCATCATTCGATAATGACGCCACGACTGCCCGTTTCTTGTATGGCCTCCGCTGCCCCGATCTTGCCTGGATCCACGGTCACCGTGGTCGACATCCGTTCGATTTACAACGGTTACACCGGTTTTGTGCAGCGCATCAGTGGTGATCGTGCTGCCGTTTTATTTGAGGGTGGAAATTGGGACAAGCTCGTCACCATGCGGTTAAGCGATCTCAACGCCGCCTGATGCGATGAATCTGCGTCTGCGCCTTCGGCGCGTTGTTCTTGATGCCGACACTCGGGCAGGCCGCATTTACAACCTGATTATTTTTGGCACGATTCTCGCCAGTGTGGCTGGGCTGTTAGTAGAGCCCACTCCCACCTGGATTGCTGCCTCGGATCAATCACCGGATTGGACGCATGGTCTTGAGCGAATTTGCTTAGCGGTGTTCATCGCCGATTTTCTGCTGCATTTGTGGGTGACCCCAAAGCCGTCCAGTTATCTGTTCAGTTTCTACGGCTTAATCGATTTCTCAGCCGTTCTGTTTTTTTTTATCCCCCAGATCAGCAGCGGCCTCATCCTTTGGATCTTCAAATTCGGCCGGGTTCTGCGGGTGTTCAAGCTGCTGCGCTTTCTCGATGAAGCCCAGTTGCTCGGGAATGCCTTGAAGGCGAGTGCACGCCGTATTGGCGTGTTTTTATTTTTTGTGGTGATGGCCCAAGTGGTTTTGGGTTACCTCATGGTGTTGGTGGAAAGCCGCCATCCTGAAACCCAGTTTCAGACGGTTGGAGAAGGCGTGTATTGGGCCATCGTCACGATGACCACCGTGGGGTATGGCGACATTGTTCCCCAGACGGTGCTCGGACAATTGTTGGCTGCCGTTGTGATGCTGCTGGGCTTTGGCATCATTGCCATCCCCACTGGAATTATCACGGTTGAAACGATGCAGCAGGCGCGTCGTGGTGAGCGCGTGTGCGGGAGGTGTGGGGCGCAGACCCATCGCACCCAAGCTCTGCACTGTGATCAGTGCGGCGCCACGCTTCCGCCCGTCTCGGCTTGAGGTTTGAGGAGGGCAACTTTGGCGGCTGTCTGCTCAGCCTGGCGGCGTGATCCACCCCAGGCTTCTGCTGCTTGGCTGTTTTGGATGAACACCTGGCAATAAAAACGACGGGGGTCTCCGTGGCGATGGCTGATTTCCTGGCATTCGTAGGTTGGTAGACCGAGTCCCTGGGCCTGTGTCCATTCCTGCAGAGCGGATTTGCTATTTCCGCGAGTGGGATCAGCGAGTATTTCATGGCTGGTCTGGCGCCAATAGGGCGTTAGCCAAGCCTGCACGGGCTGGACGTTGCCGCTGATTCGATAGATCGCGCCCATCAGGGCTTCGCAGTGCTCCGCGCGCAGGGTGGCGCGAGCCGCGCGATCACCTTTGGCTTTGGCGCCAAGGTTCAGCAGTGATTCAATCCCAATGGATGTGCCCAGGTTGGCCAGCCAGCGGTCACTCACCAGTTGGGCCCGTAGGGAGGAGCGTTCTCCCACGGGGAGTTGGGCATGCTCTGCTTCGATGAAATCCGATGCTGCCAGCCTCAGCACCGCATCTCCCAGAAATTCCAGTTGTTCGTGATGGCGGGCGAGTCCAGTGGAGGTGTGGGTGAGGGCTTCGTCTAATAGGGCGAGCTGCTCGTTGCTGAGCTCGCTGTTGTTGCTAAGACTTGGCTCTGGAACCAGTTGGTTCCAGAGAGCTTGGAGCTGCTGCTTGCGCTTGGGAGGGATCACAGCAACACTTGGAGCAGTAAATTGTTTTGTCCGATTCTATTCATCTTTACTGGCTGCGAGGATTAAAGCCTGTGAATTTCCTCGATTTTTAAATTTCATTAGAAGGCTAGAATTGTAGAGATTGATATGATGAAGATCCTTCTTGAATTGGCATATCTTTAAGGTAAAACGAATTAGCCTCGATGGGCTGATGATTTTTTGGGTGTTTGTTTTGATTGTCTTGGTGTTGTTTAGGGATATGCCTTGAGTGGGCGTGCTACTTTCACTCTTGAGAGTTGATTTGACTAATAGTGATTGAGCTAGAGACTATAGGAAATGCAACTCTCATCTTATCTGAAGACGATTGTCCGATTTTGTCGAGTGATGTTTGGCTTGATGATTATCCAGCATATTTTGGATCTTGGGCTCTCTCTCATGAGGTTCCTCTCAAGCAGCGTCATAAGATATCAAAATGCAAATATATTTTTATCTCTCATTTTCATCCGGATCACCTTAATCTTGCTTCTCTTAGGGGCTTCAAAAACGCTACGATTCTTCTTGCGCAGCATTATGGATCAAGACTTGAGAGGGATTTGCGGAACGCTGGATTTACAGTTATTAATTTGCCCTCTAGGAAGTGGATTCAGATCGCCAAGTCATTGAGAATAATGCTTTTCAATAATGAATTGCAAGATTCGGCTCTTATTGTTGAAGTCGATGTTGATCATGAGAAAAGTCTCATTCTGAATATGAATGACTCGGCTGGCATAGGGTTCTCCAGTGAGGTCTCCAGTTTGTCGGCAAAGTATAAAAATTCTTTTTGGCTTTCTATTCATGGATATGGAGACGCCAACATGATCAATCTTTTTGATGTAAGTGGACGGCGTATTGAGCCTTTAGCGGCTAAGAAAAAGCCTGTTGGAGTGGATATATTTAAAAGCATGAAGAGATACAGTTGTAATTATGCAATTCCCTTTAGTTCATTTCACCAATATCAGAGATCTGATTCTTTTTGGGCTAATAAATACACCACTCCTCTAACAGCGTATTCGGATGGCTTTCCTGTGTTCGATGGGTATACTTTGCTTCCTGCTTTTCAGAGAATACAGTTCGATGCTTCGGGGATTCACATCCAGTCTATTGCCCCGCCTAAGAAAAATATTGTCGCACCTCTCAGCGAGGCTCTGTTTGGTGATGATTGGTCTGTTTCGCTTTCGGTAAAAGATTTAGCTTGTTGCACGGATTATTTCCAGTCAATTTTTCATATTGTTGAAAAATTTGCAAGGATTGAATTGGTTGTCGGTGGAGTTCTTAGTAATGCACTTCCATGTGGAAAAGGCCGCGCTGTTTTGCGTTTTGAAGTGCCTCGGAAATCGTTAATGAGAGCTGTTAGGAGGGAGGTTTTTGATGATCTTCTGATTGGTAACTTTATGAAAACTACTCTTGTGCGCGCCCGCTCTCTTTATAGTCCTGATTTTACACGTGTAGTTGCAAAGTATGCAGATAATGGCCGTGTTAAGACTCCAGAAGAGTTAAAGAGCTACTTTGCCTATTACAATGAAGGTAGGATTTATTCCGATCAATTGCAGGAGAAAATTACTAAAATAAAAGCGGGCATTTCTGGTTTAATTCCTGGTAAGGGAAAACGCTTTTTGAAAGATCTGATTCATTGGGATAAAATTTGATTGTCTTTTATCTCAAGTCCCGTTTGCCTTATTGGATTGTAGGGTCTTTGTAATGTATGGATTTAATGGCAGCGTTTGTTGTATTGGGCTTGTGATATTTGCTTTCCTTCGATATAAACTTTTCTCTAAAGGGCTCGCGAGAAGTGCATGGCCTGGATTTGTTCTCTGTTACCAAGAAGAGAGATTATCAACTGTTTACGATCTCGAGTCGAGCATAAAGAAGCAACGGGAAAGATCGCCCCCCTTCGTTGATAGTCCATACTCCCAGCAGGGGTTTCCCAATCCAGGCACCCAAGCTCTGCACTGTGATCAGTGCGGCGCCACGCTTCCGCCCGTCTCGGCTTGAGGTTTGAGGAGGGCAACTTTGGCGGCTGTCTGCTCAGCCTGGCGGCGTGATCCACCCCAGGCTTCTGCTGCTTGGCTGTTTTGGATGAACACCTGGCAATAAAAACGACGGGGGTCTCCGTGGCGATGGCTGATTTCCTGGCATTCGTAGGTTGGTAGACCGAGTCCCTGGGCCTGTGTCCATTCCTGCAGAGCGGATTTGCTATTTCCGCGAGTGGGATCAGCGAGTATTTCATGGCTGGTCTGGCGCCAATAGGGCGTTAGCCAAGCCTGCACGGGCTGGACGTTGCCGCTGATTCGATAGATCGCGCCCATCAGGGCTTCGCAGTGCTCCGCGCGCAGGGTGGCGCGAGCCGCGCGATCACCTTTGGCTTTGGCGCCAAGGTTCAGCAGTGATTCAATCCCAATGGATGTGCCCAGGTTGGCCAGCCAGCGGTCACTCACCAGTTGGGCCCGTAGGGAGGAGCGTTCTCCCACGGGGAGTTGGGCATGCTCTGCTTCGATGAAATCCGATGCTGCCAGCCTCAGCACCGCATCTCCCAGAAATTCCAGTTGTTCGTGATGGCGGGCGAGTCCAGTGGAGGTGTGGGTGAGGGCTTCGTCTAATAGGGCGAGCTGCTCGTTGCTGAGCTCGCTGTTGTTGCTAAGACTTGGCTCTGGAACCAGTTGGTTCCAGAGAGCTTGGAGCTGCTGCTTGCGCTTGGGAGGGATCACAGCAACCGTGATGGCATTCCCAACCCATGGTTCAGTTGGCTTTTCGCTTCTTGGCTGCTGCTAGGAGCGCTGAAGGAGGGATCGCATCAACTATTCGTATAAATTAGAAATTAGATCTTGAAAATATCGGATAAACTTAACAGCACCTCTCACGATCCTGGTTGAGTGAGATTACGAGTAGCCTATAGTTTCGATGCGTTTGGCTCGCAGTTACTGATAATTTCGCGAGACAAGGGATGATTGAGTTGATTGAATTCGCTAAAGTTTAATCGCGAATGGATTAACTCTGACACTCCCAAATTCCGTTGGAATACTTGACTCCTGATCCTTGTTGCGCGCAGCCGGCTTTGATAAAGGCAGGATCAAGTTGCGTATTTTGATCAACTTTTTTGTTGTCACTGCAATACCAGCCGGCACCTCGGGTGCCGCTATTTGAAAATCCTGGATTGCTTGAACATCCTGTGTGGATGTAGGCTTTTTCTAGGCAGGTCCAGCCTTCACCGTTAGAAAGATAGTCAACATAATAGTAATCACTGGTGCAACCTTTTTGGATGTTGCAATTGTCCAGCCTGGTGTTGTTGGTGATTAGCTTTCCATCTTTGCAATACCATCCGGCGCCCATGCTGTTGTTTTCGTCGCTGCTGTAGCCAACTCCAGCCTGGCAATTGGTATGAATGAAGCAACGGTCATAATTGCCAGTTGAATTAATCTGGGGCCCTTGATTTTGGGGCCCTGCATTTTCAAAGAGGCCGTGATTTTCACCGTGAATATCTAGCTCTGGCGGCTTTCCGCCTCCAAGTTTTAAATCGATCCCAACTTCAGCAAAGGCCTTCGGTGGGCTAAAAATTCCCAAAAGTCCTATCGAAAGACAGGCTATTAATCCTGTACGACTTGTAATTTGAAATAAAGAACTCATTTTTAATGATTGTCCAATGAGTTAGTAGCTAGCGCAGTGTTCTGGTGTGAGAGCCTTCCTGAAAAATTTAAGGCTTGTTGCGCTGTTGGACGTGTTTTGCCCCTGAGCTTGAACATGATGAGTTAAGGCTTGGCGTTTAAAAAAGATTTAGGGCTGATTGGGGTGAAAGCAGGACATAAGCCGGGTTCTGTTCTCCCTTGCAAAGAAGGGGGGTGATCATCTATCTGGGATCGCCGTTACCGACGACCTCGAGCGGCGCACTAAGGCGGAACGGGGCAGATGGCCAACCGTCGTTCCTCGGCCTTGCTCCCAGCCGGGGTTTACCGAGCCAGCACCTCTCGATGCTGCTGGTGCGCTCTTACCACACCTTTGCACCCTTGCCTGTGCCAGCGAGCCGGCCATCGGCGGTGTGTTTCTGTGGCACTCTCCTCACGGTCACCCGCACTGGGCGTTACCCAGCAAGCCTGGCCATCGGGGAGCCCGGACTTTCCTCAACGAATAACAGCCGCCCTAGAGCGACAGTCATCAATTGCGATCACCTCGCCTGCTTTCAAACCCCATAATGACTGTTAGTGGGGCTGTAGCTCAGCTGGATAGAGCGACGGTTTCCTAAACCGTAGGTCGTGGGTTCGAGTCCCGCCAGCCCCGTTAAGTCACTCCAAGGGATCTCAAGAAATGGGCACAGCGTGCCCACTGCCAAATTCATCGTTTGTGCCCACTCCGTGTCCACTTGGAATTTCAGTGGCTCCCAGAGCAGGCTCAGATTCGGTGATCGCGCCCAGCATTCCGATCACTCGCATCGTCTCCTGCATGTGGTGCCCAAGCATCCGATAGGCCGCGGCGACGGCTTCAGGATCTCGGGTCTCGATGCATCCGATCCAATCGGTTTCCAGTTGATCCAGTTCAAACACAACTCTTAAACAGAACCGTTCAACAGCGAGCATCTAGAGGACTGCAGTCAATCCTCAGTTTGGGCACTTTGGAAGCAAGCGAAAAAGACCGCATTGCATGATGCCGCCTGGCCTGGGACTCAAGGCCAGGGTGAGGGGTCCGCTCACCGTGACCTGTCTGGCTTTGTCCCGTCGAGCGGCCGCTCCACGGCTGTAACACTTCGCGATGCCAGCCATTCTCAGGGCTGCTTAAGCGGACGAATCTGGAGGATCCCATCGTGAGCCGCTCACGATGGACCATTCCCGGCCAGCACCGTTCGCAGGAGGCTTGCCTAGTCGACAGAAGCGATATTTCGTAAACCTGAATCACACAGTTGAGGACGTAGTTTCTCTGTTGTTACTCCAATAGTGACGCCGCTTGTCATTAATCCAAGGGCCTTGTCCTCCTGATTGATACGCCTCAGAGCTTGCTCAACAATTCAGATGCATGAGTGAGCATTGATCATCTATCCACAAATATCAGTCCACTCGCAGAAACCAAGCCGACAACGCTTCTCAGCTTCAAGACTGGCAATAGTTTGATCGTCTAAGCGAGGCAGCAAGTGCCCCTTACGTGAATGACGAATCGTGGACGGGGCAGGCAATTTCCTGTGAAGGAGGATTGAGAACTCCAGGAGTGAAACACAAGGTTTCTGATGGCGAACGTGGATTATGAATGCATCACGGGAGGCAAGGGTAATGAAGAGATACGCATACTTCAGCTGTCAACCTAGAGCAAATAAAAATAAACATTATGCGAAGTTGCTCTAGTCGAGTAGCATTAAAAGAATAATGTAAACCTAACAATGGAGCCATCGAAAGATATACTTGCAAGAGCCCAGCAAAGGTCTAACGACAGGAAAATTGTTAGCAACTCACAAAATAATTATCAGAATCATTTAGTGACTCATAATTCAATTCAATCTGATCGGCAACTTGCGATAGCCTGGGCTAAATCTACTGGGCTAGTACATATTCCTAATAAGCCGCATGAGTTCAGCCCTATGTTGTGCTTAGTTTTAGCATTCTTTTTAGTATTTATAGGCGGAGTTATCTATTGGTTGTGGTGTAAAAATCAAAAAGATTCCTACAATGAATCCATAAGTGAAGCTGTCGCAGCATGGAGAGCGAATGGATCACCAAATCCATATCAGCATATGACCGGTACATCACAGATTCCCGTCACCCAAGAGTTAAATACAACTAGCCAAAGCCTTACGGACAAGTTAAACGAACTGGCACAGCTTCGAAAATCAGGAGTTCTAACTGAAGAAGAGTTTCAGTCCGCAAAGAAAAAAGAACTCAATTTATGAAGTCTACTGCTATGAATTAAGTTGTTGTCAGGTTCATCCAGTGAGTCTGTTTCAAACAAATGAATTCATGACTTCTTGGGGAAGCCTAAGATCTTCTGACTCCAAACCTCTTTATTTTTCCACTTAAAAACAAAGAGATCAGTTCCTTACAGCGTGGATGGACCTTTAGCCTGCGCCTGCCATTGCCATCAGACAAACCACTGTTCGTATGAGGCTTGCCTGCTACTGAATCACAAAGGGGAATGCTTTAAGCAGTTGCCTCTGATCAATGCACCTTGAAACCCAAATGACGTTAGCTCTTCTGCAGGAGCTACTGATGGCACTGAGGGCTAATGACGTTGATGGCTATAAAGCATTGTTAGCACTTGGGGTTGAAGAACTTGGAAGGGATGTAGCTGGTGAGGTTGAGTCGGAATGGATGGTGCCACTTTTAGTGCTGAGGCAGAACAGAAGTTTCTCTTCAGAACTAAACAACCCTTCCAGCCCATGAGCTGGTCAACCGAACTAATTTTAACGGTGTTTGCACCAGGGGAAAGCTTGGGACCATTCACTTGTTGCATAACAATGTTTCTATGTAACAACGAACAACAACCTTCAACAACAACAACCTCACCCCACTCCTGAATCAAAGGCTCGATCTCTGGGATCAACAGGATGCCGCTCAAAGGGATGGCGTATTTCACAAGGCTCTCTTGCTTGGTGCAGGCATAGGATCAAGGAAGTATCACGACGGAAGGGATCCGCCAAATACCCCCCATATGGGGGATACAGGCATAACCAAGAACAGGCAGGATGCAGAAAGGCGCGAAGGAGGCTCATCTGTAACAAACCTAACAAAATCGCTCAGGCATGACCATGCTTTAAATAGCGAACAAGCTCACAAAAAACTCTTCCAGAAGAAAAACAATGAGCGATTCAGAGCAAAACAATGAAGATAGAGTCAAGGTATTTCCTGTTCAACTAACAAGCTGGATTGAAGGCCAGCCTGACCTGGCATACCTTGTAGAAGCAGCGAACAGCACTCCTGCCCTTTACAAGACAGGCAGCGAAAATCTAAAAGTCGCCCCACAAAGAGAAGATATCGTCAATAAAAAATACAGCAGCACTACCGCAAAGGTCAGGGAATTTGTCTGGCCTTCTGCCAGAAGCATGCGTGGAGATTGCTTCGGGACAAAAACATTTGACGAAACATGTGCAAGGGCAGCCAACACAATGGCTGGGAGCACACTATGGGATGCTGTAAGCACAGTTCCATTTGTACAATTTGCCTTAATTAACTACCTAAAATTTGCCTCTCTGCCAGTTGCTTTTATCATCTCTATAGGACTAATGGTTCTATCAAATGTAGCTGGAAGAACAGGGGCCAATAGAGCCAAAGGAAGAGGCGCAATAGCTAACTATGGACTGGCCTTTTTCATCCTACTTTCGCTTGTAAAAACGCTCCTATCCGGGGTTGGCTTCGATATCCTCGTCAACAAGGACGGAATCACAAAAGAATATGCACAGCAAGTACTTAGCGAGCAAATAGAGAAAAAGCAGTCAACCGTCGAAGAACTTCAAGCTCTAAAAAACCCGAAACTGATTAATCTGCAATCCGCATGTCAGCCACTACGCGATAAACTAGGCAATATCAACAAAGATTTGCAACCTGAGGAACACAACACAACATGGGTCATGGCATTTGGCACATGGAAGCAGAAACAGACAATGGTGGGACTAGGAAACGATGCACTTATTAAAAAGTTCGGAGGAGTAAGTGGAATTCCAGGAGTCTGCAACCAGGCAAGCGCACAGCTAGCTCTAGATCTCAAAGATGCAGAACAAATGCGAGAGGAGATCAGTTTGGCTCAAAACAAACTTGGCAACGAAACAGCATTAGACATTCTTCAGAGCGATTTTCCTAAAGTTTTCAGCAATGAATTCAAGATCACCGAAGATGGGGTTGTCGAAATAAGGTCAGGTCAAGAAGTTGTAGGACAAGCATTTACACAGTTCTTTAACAAGATACAAGATCCAGAAAGGATATTTGAACTTGGAATATCACTCTTTTGGATGGGTGTCAGCATCATCCTTAGCGTGATGGCAACAATACTCTTGTGGGCTCTTTCTAATACAAAAGAAATGAAAATGTCTTACAACACAAAGCTGCTGAGGTACAGAATGGACCTTCTACAGTCCTATCAAGACAACCTGCCATTGGCACTGAAGCTAAGGCGAGAACGTAGAGCTCAAGAACAACAAAATGGAGGACAATCATGACTGGTTCAACCGCATGGATCCCACTAAGTAAAAGGTCGACTGACATTCAAAATAAAGTCCAAAAAATTTACGAGCTTTATGCAGATCAAAAGGTATTCCAAGAAGCACTCGATGCTTACGAATCTGAAGATTGGGGACTCATCCCGGATGGTCTTTTTTATAAAGGGTTAATAGAATGTCAACGCCAAAAGCGGCTTATATCTGCCAGTGAAATCAAAAGGCTGCAAACATCTCTAGCCAACGAGAGAACAGGTGCCGAGGAAACTTATGAAGACGAGGGGATAGAAGTCTTCACAGCACCCTCTGATGAATTAGGCCAACCGCTCAAGTGGTTTAGGGCCAATCCACCTAATAGCAACATCAAGAATCAGGCAGAGGATGAATTCAGAATCAGATTGTTAGACCTGTACATCGCTCACGTCAGCAAGACGGGAGAGACTTACTTTCCCCCCCTAGAGGAAAAGTTACGCACAAGAGCAGACTTCTTTGAGGAGTGATATATGGAATGGATACTTGACAACATCTCAACAGCCGGCCTCTCAATCCTATCCATTCAGTCATTCATTTTCATCATAACCATATGGCTGAGCATATATCAAGAGAAAAAGCTATCCCCACTAAAGAAGAAACTAAAAAACTGCAGAGAACAGATTGCAGATAATATCAACTTAATAGACACAGAGAGTTCAAAGAATCGGGCGTTAGAACTCGCAATCGAATGCAAAGAAAGATATCAACATGCAGCCTCTGCAATTGAGAACATAAGCGCTGAGACCATTGCAGCTAACACAATTGATGAATACCAGATCATTAGAAAAGGGCCAAAGAAATGGACATTGGGAGAGGTAAATGAACTCATTACTGGAGCACCAACATTTCTAATTACACTTGGACTAATAGGTACTTTTTATGGACTCATTCAAAATATGGCGAAGCTCTCTCTACTCTTGACTACGCAGGAGAACCTAGGCCAGACAGAGGGGTTGATTAACAACTTTGCAAATATCTTTCCCGCCATGGGAGCAGCATTCTCAACCAGTCTTGCTGGTGTATTTTACAGTTCAATGATTTGGATTCTAAGCATCCTGTTCGGCACAATTAACAGCAGGGAAAAGCTGGAACAATCAATGTGTGATTACTTAGAACATATTGTTCAAGTGAACTGTAGAACCTCGTCATTAAGTGCAGCACTCGACAGAATGGAAGATATACTTACAGATTATTTAAGCAACTTCACCAATATCGTAGGGGGTACTATTGAAAAATCAGTAGACAGAGCAATAGGCAATTTAGTAAATACACTAAAGAATCACGTTGATAATACGGCAGCTTTTACTAGAGAGATTGAAATAAGCTGCGGTCAACTAAAAGGTGCTGGAGAAGTCTTTTCTATTGCCGCAGAGCAACTCCACGAAAGCTCTTTTGCAGACGAATTCTCTAATGCCTGCTCAAAATTTATAGATCATACTAATTTACTAGAGCAAGCATCGCAGAATATTAAAGTCAGTTCTTTAAATCTAAGCAGGAGCATCAATGATCTCAATGGCGTCATTGAGAGTACAGGAGAACTTCAGTCAGCACAGCTTAGTGAATTAGCTCAGTCAAGCAAGACGATGGCTTTAACATCATCATCATTGGTAGATTCGAACGACCAATCGATACGAGAACTGAACAATGCGGTACTTTCGATACAAAGTATTCAAAAGAGAGGGATGACATGGCTGAGCATGAGAGCCAAAACAGACGAAAAAATAACAGCTTTAAACGACGACCTTAGAAAAATAGTTGTGCAGTTTAGCGCTGTAAATGAGAGAATAATTTCATCATCTCAATCGACTTTTGACACTTACAAGCAAGAGGTAAATCGCATTACAGAATACGCCAGAGAATTGACGAAGCTCAGCAATGATAGGAGAAAGGATTATGAAGCCATAAGAGAAGGCCTCAATCAAATCAAATCAATTGACGAAAAAGTGAGCAGACTCTCAAGCGATAAATGAGAAAGAAAAAATACTCATCATTAACCAATGAGCACAATACATGGATGTCACTGACAGACATGCTGTCAAGCACTCTGATGATTACATTCTTATTTATTGCAGTAACAACATTGATCAGGGCGATGAACGCAAAACCACCCGTTATCAATTTACCTGATACCGAAGAGTATAGATTTAACACTGGCAGCTTTAATGTGAGTCAAAGCTTCTCAAGGGCATTGAATGAGAATGCGATCCCTGAAATAGAAAGCACTATCTTCTGCTACGGGATTGATACAATTGAAATCGTCGGACATACGGATGGAAGACCAAATACAGGACGTGGAAACATAGATCAAACCATAGAAGCGGCATTTCGCACTTCAGATACGAAGAAAGTCATCATAGGGAGTAATCTCGATCTAGGTTTTATGCGAGCAATGGCAGTCAAAACCGAGATTGAGAAGACCCTTCTAAAGCAGGGGATTCGGCAAGTAAACTTTAGAATTCTATCTGCAGGAAGTACAATTAACGAAGATGGTGAATTCATGCCTGCAACAAACAAAGACCAACGCTCACGAAGAAGAATTGAGATCCGATTTCTGAGAAGATCAAAAACACCATTCATACCTCAATGCAATTAGTACATACATCAATAGAGTCTCCTAAGCGCATTATGTAGTGTGGAGATACCAAGTAAATCTTTGGCGAGAGTGAACGGCCCTGCGGTAGTTTGAAATTCACGATCAGGCCGCGCTCTAGGTCGCCTTATAGAAAGCCACACTTGGCGATACCAGCCTGCCGCTCAATCCGCTCTATATATACTTTCACCCACTGAACACAACATATTTGGATCCAAAATAATGGCAACCGCTACATCTTGCGGTGGGCCCTGGTTTGATGATAAGTAGAACATGAAATCTTGAAGCAACGCCATAGATGCATAAGATCAGGTTCTTTATTGACCGCTGGTAATTGCTTAGGTGGTTCAACTGCTGGTGGTGTTACCTGATCAACTGGAGTGACCTTTTCACGCCAGTTGGGTAATGGATTACTAGGTCGGCGTTTTTTAGGCATGAGTTAAAACCATATTCTGCTTAGGCAAAGCTTTTGGAGTGCCAGGCTGGATCTCGATCAGCAGCCAGCCAGCGGGTCAGGCTGATTCGATAGGAACGACATCCTCTTCTGTCACATTCACTAACTCACCGCCACGAGCGGGGTTTTTTAGTGCCTTATAAACATTGTGAACAAGATCACAACCACGGTTGAGCTAGGTCATCGAATGAGCTGTTGAATCCAGAGAAGGTGAGTTCACAGGAGGCACAGCCTCCACAGCATCTTGAATCATGGGCCTTGAAAATTTTAGAAAGATTGGCATTCTCACTCTCCTATCATTGAGTATTGCCTCAAGCTTCTTTAATGGAGTAAGTGCAACTCAAGGATTTGTTAAACACAAATCCTTGGCAACGCAAAAGGATTGGGTTTCTTCGGAATTGCAAAGAGTCTCTGGCGCACAAGCAAGTGCAAGAAAATGGCAACCAAAGTGGTGCGGGAAAAAGAAGAAATGGAACGGCAATAAGAGACGTTGCGTCCAAAGAGAAGGATTCTTAAAGTGGAAATTCGGATGGGAGTAGAAGAAAGATAAACGTATATCTACTTAAAATCTATGGATGTTAACCCCGCCACAAGCGGGGTTTTTTATTGCAGCGGGGAATGCTTTAAGTAGTTAGCTCTGATCAATGCACCTTGAAACCCAAATGACGTTAGCTCTTCTGCAGGAGCTACTGATGGCACTGAGGGCTAATGACGTTGATGGCTACAAGTCTTGGCTTGCCCTTGGCATTTAACAGCTTGGAAGGGATGTAGCTGCAGAAGTTGAATCGGAATGGATGGTGCCTTTATTAGTTGAAGAGGAGAGAGACAGGCTGATGGCTTGGCAGCTGGGAGTCAGCCTCTAACTCTTTTGGGGGATAGAAAAGCAGTGATCACTAACCGTTTGGGGGATGCGTGGACATCGTTTGATGAGAGGCTTAAATGATGAATAATTCAGCCGCCTTGGTCCTACTCCTGCTTGCGGGATGCTCCTTGAAAGCAGCGCTTCCAACTGTTGCAATTCAGCGTTGCTACGACGGCGATACTTGCACGACATCCTCAGGAGAGAAGATTCGACTGGCTTGTATCGACACGCCAGAGGTTTCAGGTCACAAGGCTGACCCCGTACCGGCCAAGGCAGCAGGCGATTACCTACGCCGCATGGTCGTAGGCAAACAGCTGGAGATACGCCGCATCACGAAAGACAGGTATGGCCGAACGGTGGGTGAACTGTATCTATCTGGCCCCCACATCACCCGGCGGAACGTGCAGCGGGAAATGGTTAGGAGTGGTCATGCAGTGGTCATACCTAAGTACGCCAAGCAGTGCCCCTGGACGGGATAAGAAATTGCCGAATCTCAGTTTATTTCTGATCCGACAAACAACCCAGATGCCCAACTATTCACCCTACACAGAAAGCACAAAGCAGCGCATCGTGAAGTATGTGCACCAATATCCCGCGCATACAGGAAGGGAAATTGCAATTGCCCTGGGATTGGACAAGTCAAGGGTTAATAGTTTCCTTTACTCCGAAGGCAGAACGAGATTCAATCTAAGAGTTGACAATTGGCGATGGACTGCCTATGCCTGGACGCCGCCCACTCAACCGCGTCCGCCTGAACCTGATCCAACCCCAAGGCGATATTCAATTTGCGACGCACTAATCCAGATAAATATTACCGATGCAACGCTGAAAATTCGAGCGATGAATGAAACGACAGTCAATCTTGTATTTGCAGAAGATAAATACAACCTGCTAGATGATCGACTTAAAGCAGAACTTGCAATTAGGAGGCAAGAGCTATTAGCAAGCAAGCCGACTGAAGCGAAGCACAAATCACCTCTCAGTAATCCATTGGTTTTAATTGCTATCGGCCTAATGGCATTTTTCTTTATAGGTAATCTTATGAATAACTCCTCAACAGAACCCTCTCCGACAAGATCAATACCTGAATCGACCAGATAGTTCTTTTCATGGCTGAGGCGTAGTTACTTGATCCCAGTTGCCCCTGCTTCTGCGTGGTTTTTCCATGGCTCCAAGCTGAGTTACCAAGATTACCTATCCAGCAAGCGAGTCAGGCTGATTCGATAGGCTCGAAATCTTCCTCAGTCCCATTCGCTAGTTCACCGCCACGAGCGGGGTGTTTGATTGTCTGCTGAAAAAAGCTGTTTAATCATGATTGAACTTAAGCCTTAGCTGTTATTGATGAATTTTGCGTGTTCGGTCAATGGTCGGTTTTCACTGTCACGAATCAACCAATGATCCAGCAATCATTATTAGACCTTCAAATTCATTGAAAATGTCTACTGAAATTCTCAATTGGCATATTGTCGCTCAGGCAATGGAAGCTGCTGGGGCTACATCAAGTCAGATGTATCTGCGTGCTAAAGCACTTTCCAAAGGCAAACTTGATCCAATGCCAACCAGCTTGCCAGAAGCTCCTTACAGCATTTCTGCAGTCGCAAGCTGATAGCTGAAATCACAAATAGCCCCGCGTAAGTGGGGCAACCACTTTGTTTTGACTATGAAAAATCATCATCTATCTGTTGAGCAAAAATTTAATCTTGAGGCTGCTTATCGACAAATTGATGCCTGTGACGACATCAATCAACTGCGTCAACTCACGAAGCATCTCATTACTTCACAAGAGAATGAGAAAGCTTTTGCGCGCGAAGCAATCAAACATATGCGCAGGGAAATTGAATCCTTGACGGTAAAGGGTCTTGATTTCCAGTAGTTAGCTTGTGGCAAGCATCTACATGTTTTTGTGTTATTGCTGACTTGTTAGTAATCTATTGACCTTAGATCAAGAAATTCGATGGGTTCAAACCCACCACCACCACCAGATTGTCTGCAACTAAAGCAACCTCAGCGGCAGGTGGCGAGTGTGGTGAAGGCAGACCTAAGCGACCTCGATCGCGTTGATATGCTCTCCAGCAAAGTGCAGATCCTGGAGCAAATCGCTACGGATGCCGTTGCCGCAATCCGGTTGCTGAACGCACTGGTTGGCTTTGGAAAAAGTTAAAGCGAAGGATTGATAAGGCCGTAAGCCATCGCCATCACCGCTAATTGAGTTCGATCACGCGCTCCGAGCTTGCCCATCGCGTTGACCACATGTGTCTTGACGGTTTCCACAGAGATATTGAGCGTGCTTGCAATCAGCTGATTTTTGAATCCATGGGCAATGGCAGAGACAACGTCAACTTCTCGCTTCGTTAGGTCTTCAATCAATGTTGGCTTCTTAAAAATTGGCTTTTGAGAAGCCAGTCGACGAATTTCTTCAGGGTAATAAATCTGACCTTCAGAGAGTGTTTTTAGGGCTTGAATGAAATCTCCGTGACCTGTTCCTAAGCTGGATTTAAAGATCACACCGTTTGCATAGGCATCCATCGCTTCATTCACCACATCTTTAGTTTCACGGACGAGCACAATCAATCGTTGACAGCTTGGACGCTGGGCATGAACCCGCTTAATCAAGTCGATTCCGTATCCGGTTTCCAGATCTGAACTACAGATCAAAAGATCGGCTTTCGCTCTCATCACTAATCCAAAACCTTCGTCTTCCGTAGTGGCAGCTCCACACACCACAGGTCTGAGTGGTTCAGTGAGACAAAGGCTCATTAAGGCCAGCCTGTCTCCCATACAGAGCACGACACGCTTGTTTTGAAGCAGCTCCTTGGCTTCGGCTACAGCTCCCTGAAGAATTTGCGACTTAAGGAGCAGCTCCATGCAAAGCGATCATCATCAGAGCCTTTCTAGGCATTCAGACCTTGGGCTGCCACCAACATTAAGACAAGGACGAGTCTTTTTAATCTCTTGCAGGTCGAGCAAACAATCAATACACATAAACCAATCGCAAGGTTAGTTATGACAGCTTGAAGCCCATTGGATTCTTCAGGCATGAGCCATATTCAAAACAAGGTTTCCGGGCCAGCCGAATAACCACTTGCTGAGCTAGCACCTTGCAATAAGCACTCTTACACCTCCCCCATTAGGGGGAACAAAGAGACCAAACAAGCTCTGAGGATCCCCCGATTGGGTGATGACATGAATTAACAAATAAGAGAAAGTAGCTCTGCTCATCAGGTAAGGCTCAAGAATGAGTAATGTATTCAGCCAAGACGTCGTAGGCATTGAGTTAACAGGTCTTTCTTTGTCGTCTAAGATTATCAATCTAGATGGAAGTGACGAGAGGGTATGGGCCACAATTAACTTCCAGGAAGACTTGTCAGGTTTTGACAGAGGATACCTTGGCTATTATTCAAATGATTTAGATAAATACATCTCATTGCCTTTTATTTATGACCATGAGATAGATAAAACATCGGCTCAAGGTTATATGAATATTAATCAATATGCGGCAAGTGGAACTTACGAACTGGATTCAATTGCCCTCCATGATAAAGCTGGGAACTCGTTTTATGCCAATCATGACGATGATGGTTGGGAAGACTATCTTGCCAGTGCTGGTGTTGTTGACACGTCCTTCGAAGTTAAAAACACTAATCAGGATGTTGAAGGTATTGAGTTAACAGGTCTTTCTTTGTCGTCTAAGATTATCAATCTAGATGGAAGTGACGAGAGGGTATGGGCCACAATTAACTTCCAGGAAGACTTGTCAGGTTTTGACAGAGGATACCTTGGCTATTATTCAAATGATTTAGATAAATACATCTCATTGCCTTTTATTTATGACCATGAGATAGATAAAACATCGGCTCAAGGTTATATGAATATTAATCAATATGCGGCAAGTGGAACTTACGAACTGGATTCAATTGCCCTCCATGATAAAGCTGGGAACTCGTTTTATGCCAATCATGACGATGATGGTTGGGAAGACTATCTTGCCAGTGCTGGTGTTGTTGACACGTCCTTCGAAGTTAAAAACACTAATCAGGATGTTGAAGGTATTGAGTTAACAGGTCTTTCTTTGTCGTCTAAGATTATCAATCTAGATGGAAGTGACGAGAGGGTATGGGCCACAATTAACTTCCAGGAAGACTTGTCAGGTTTTGACAGAGGATACCTTGGCTATTATTCAAATGATTTAGATAAATACATCTCATTGCCTTTTATTTATGACCATGAGATAGATAAAGCATCGGCTCAAGGTTATATGAATATTAATCAATATGCGGCAAGTGGAACTTACGAACTGGATTCAATTGCCCTCCATGATAAAGCTGGGAACTCGTTTTATGCCAATCATGACGATGATGGTTGGGAAGACTATCTTGCCAGTGCTGGTGTTGTTGACACATCGTTTACTATTTCGCGCAAGGTAAGTGGAAATCATTCGCCAATCCTCAGCGGTACTCCTGTTGTTCTCGCCAATGGCACAGAAGATGTTGACTACATTCTTAAAGCCTCCGATCTGCTTCAGGGTTATAGCGATCCCGATGGTGATTCTCTTTCAGTAACTGACTTAACCAGTTCGGTTGGCTCTCTCACCAATAACGGCAATGGCACCTGGACACTGAACACTCCAAAAGACTTCAACGGTAAGATTAGACTTTCCTATTCAGTTGTTGATGGCAAAGGTGGTTCCCTTACTGCACAAAATAGCTATTCGCTGCCTGATCTAAACAAGTCGCCAAGCTTTCCTGCTTTCATTGAGCTGCGTGATCTTGATGGCAGTAATGGATTCAAAATCAATGGCATTGATGAATTTGATCGTCCATTTCGAGTCAGTGGCGCGGGAGATATAAATGGTGACGGTATTGATGATCTCATTATCGGTGCAACTGGGGCTTATGCAAATGGTAATGCTAATTCTGGAGAGACCTATGTTATCTTTGGAAGCAATAAGGTTTTCAGTAGTAGCTTTAACCTTTCTGATCTGAATGGCAAAAATGGCTTCAAGATAAACGGCATTGGAAGGAATGACTTTTCAGGAAGCTGTGTCAGCAGTGCAGGCGATGTCAACGACGATGGTAACGATGATCTGATCATCAGTAGCACGATGCGAAACAAGGTCTGGGTTGTTTTTGGTAGCAATAAGAGTTTCAGCAGCAGCATTGAACTTTCTGACCTAAATGGCAGAAATGGTTTCACCATCTATGGCTCAGGAGGCATTATTAGTGACGCAGGTGACGTCAACGGCGATGGTATCGATGATCTGATTCTTGGCGATGCTGGGGCAGATGCCAATTACAGGAGGAATGTTGGTGAGGCCTATGTGATTTTTGGCAGCAAGTTGGGTTTCAACAGCAAATTCAATCTGCACTCTGGCGCACTTTCAAACCTGAATGGCGCCAACGGTTTTGAGATAATTGGTATTGATCAAGATGACTACGCTGGCGGCTCAGTCAGTGGCGCAGGTGATGTTAATGGTGATGGTATCGATGATCTGATTATCGGTGCATCTGGAGCTGATGCAAATGGTAAGCAAGATTCTGGAGAGACGTATGTTGTCTTTGGCAACAAAAAGGGTTTCAGCAGTAGCACTAAACTTTCTGAACTAAATGGCAATAATGGCTTCAAGATAAACGGTATAGGACAGCATGACAGATCAGGAAACTCAGTCAGTGGCGCAGGTGATGTGAATGGTGATGGTATCGATGATCTGATTATCGGTGCAGTATATGCCGATGCAAATGGTAATGTACGGGCTGGGGAGTCCTATGTTGTCTTTGGGAATAATAAGGCTTTCAACAGCACCGTAGAACTTTCTGACCTGAATGGAATCACTGGTTTTCAGATAAACGGTATCGACGCAGAGGACAGATTAGGAAGCTCCGTCAGTGGCGCAGGTGATGTTAATGGTGATGGTGTCGATGATCTGATTATCGGTGCATCTGGAGGCGATCCCAATGGCGACAAAATCGGTCAGGTCGGCGGTGCCGGAGAGACTTATGTGGTTTTTGGCAGCACTAAGGGTTTCAATAGCATCCTTGAACTTTCTGACCTTAATGGCAGCAAGGGCTTTAAGATTAATGGTATTGATACAGGTGACAGCTCTGGCGGCTCAGTCAGTGGCGCAGGTGATGTAAATGGCGACGGTATTGATGATCTCATTATCGGTGGAACTGGGGCTAATGAAAGTTATGTGGTCTTTGGCAGAAGCAGTTCCAATGACGACGAGCAAGGGAACAACAAACCTATTCTCAGGGGTACTCCTTCTTTCCTTGCTAATGGCGCAGAAGATCTTGCCTATGTGGTCAAAGAAACAGATCTTTTAGAGGGATATTCCGATCCCGATGGCCACAGTCTTTCGGTTGCTGGTCTAACAAGTTCGATTGGTTCTCTCATTGAAAATGGCAATGACACCTGGACTCTGAATACTCCAAAAGACTTCAACGGCAAGATTGAACTGTCTTATGCAGTCATTGACGGGAATGGTGGTTCTGTTGCTGCACAAAACAGTTTTTTACTGACCGCTGTTAATGACGTTCCGATTCTTAGCGGACACTATGTTGTTCTTGCCGATGGTACAGAAGATGTTGCCTACACAATCAAAGCCACCGATCTCCTTCAGGGGTATAGCGATGTTGATGGTGATGTCTTATCTATTAGCGATTTGACTACATCGGTTGGTTCTCTCGCCGACAATGGTGACAGCACTTGGATGTTGACAACACCAGATAGTTTCAACGGAAGCATTGATCTGTCTTATTTCGTCATTGATGGCAACGGTGGTTCGATAGCTGCCACAAAAAAAGTCTCATTGACGGCCGTCAATGATGCGCCCATTCTCACTCGCCCTCGTGTTGATCTTCGCCCTCCTGTTGATCTTGTCGATGGCACAGGAAATGTTGCCTACACAATCAAAGCCACCGATCTACTTCAGGGGTATAGAGATTTTGATGGTGATGTCTTATCTATTATCGATTTGACTACATCGCTTGGTTCTCTCGCCGACAATGGTGACAGCACCTGGACGCTGACAACACCAGATAATTTCAACGGAAGGATGCTTCTGTATTATTCCGTCATTGATGGCAACGGTGGTTCGATAGCTGCCACAAGAGATGTCTTATTGACGGCCGTCAATTATAATTATGCGCCCGTTGAGGACAAAATTATTGGTACGTCTTACAGGGATGTTGAAACAGCAGGCACGACAGATCTGGTGACAGACAGCCTCGGTGGCGTGTATGCGCGTAGCTTCGGAGGCACGCTTGATGCCATTACTTACAACGGCAGCCAGATGAAAGATGGCTTCTTTGCTGGATGGTCCATCAAAGGGGCGGAAACCATCGATGGTGTCAACAATGTCACCTGGAAACACAGCTCTGGTTCCATTTCAATCTGGAATACAGATGCCAATTGGAATTACACAGGTGGTGCGTTTTATGGCTCAGCGAATACCTCAGAAGGACTGCAGTGGGAAGCAGCTTTTGATCAGGACTTCAATGAGGACAAAATTATTGGTACGTCTTACAGGGATGTTGAAACAGCAGGCACGACAGATCTGGTGACAGACAGCCTCGGTGGCGTGTATGCGCGTAGCTTCGGAGGCACGCTTGATGCCATTACTTACAACGGCAGCCAGATGAAAGATGGCTTCTTTGCTGGATGGTCCATCAAAGGGGCGGAAACCATCGATGGTGTCAACAATGTCACCTGGAAACACAGCTCTGGTTCCATTTCAATCTGGAATACAGATGCCAATTGGAATTACACAGGTGGTGCGTTTTATGGCTCAGCGAATACCTCAGAAGGACTGCAGTGGGAAGCAGCTTTTGATCAGGACTTCAATGAGGACAAAATTATTGGTACGTCTTACAGGGATGTTGAAACAGCAGGCACGACAGATCTGGTGACAGACAGCCTCGGTGGCGTGTATGCGCGTAGCTTCGGAGGCACGCTTGATGCCATTACTTACAACGGCAGCCAGATGAAAGATGGCTTCTTTGCTGGATGGTCCATCAAAGGGGCGGAAACCATCGATGGTGTCAACAATGTCACCTGGAAACACAGCTCTGGTTCCATTTCAATCTGGAATACAGATGCCAATTGGAATTACACAGGTGGTGCGTTTTATGGCTCAGCGAATACCTCAGAAGGACTGCAGTGGGAAGCAGCTTTTGATCAGGACTTCAATGAGGACAAAATTATTGGTACGTCTTACAGGGATGTTGAAACAGCAGGCACGACAGATCTGGTGACAGACAGCCTCGGTGGCGTGTATGCGCGTAGCTCCGGAGGCACGCTTGATGCCATTACTTACAACGGCAGCCAGATGAAAGATGGCTTCTTTGCTGGATGGTCCATCAAAGGGGCGGAAACCATCGATGGTGTCAACAATGTCACCTGGAAACACAGCTCTGGTTCCATTTCAATCTGGAATACAGATGCCAATTGGAATTACACAGGTGGTGCGTTTTATGGCTCAGCGAATACCTCAGAAGGACTGCAGTGGGAAGCAGCTTTTGATCAGGACTTCAATGAGGACAAAATTATTGGTACGTCTTACAGGGATGTTGAAACAGCAGGCACGACAGATCTGGTGACAGACAGCCTCGGTGGCGTGTATGCGCGTAGCTCCGGAGGCACGCTTGATGCCATTACTTACAACGGCAGCCAGATGAAAGATGGCTTCTTTGCTGGATGGTCCATCAAAGGGGCGGAAACCATCGATGGTGTCAACAATGTCACCTGGAAACACAGCTCTGGTTCCATTTCAATCTGGAATACAGATGCCAATTGGAATTACACAGGTGGTGCGTTTTATGGCTCAGCGAATACCTCAGAAGGACTGCAGTGGGAAGCAGCTTTTGATCAGGACTTCAATGAGGACAAAATTATTGGTACGTCTTACAGGGATGTTGAAACAGCAGGCACGACAGATCTGGTGACAGACAGCCTCGGTGGCGTGTATGCGCGTAGCTCCGGAGGCACGCTTGATGCCATTACTTACAACGGCAGCCAGATGAAAGATGGCTTCTTTGCTGGATGGTCCATCAAAGGGGCGGAAACCATCGATGGTGTCAACAATGTCACCTGGAAACACAGCTCTGGTTCCATTTCAATCTGGAATACAGATGCCAATTGGAATTACACAGGTGGTGCGTTTTATGGCTCAGCGAATACCTCAGAAGGACTGCAGTGGGAAGCAGCTTTTGATCAGGACTTCAATGAAGACAAAATGATTGGAGCTGATCCACTTGCGTAGTTGAAGGTAAGGGAAGATGAAACCAATACAAATCAGACGAAGAGTTGTACTGCCGCCTTGAAGGCAACCAGCTTGCCCATCATCGTTGCAGGCAGTTAGTGGATAGTGGGTCTGATGGGTTTGCAGATCAGGAAGCGATTGCAGACATCTGGGATGATCCAGCAGGCAGAAGATCCTCCTGATTGCAAACGCGAACAGAGTGATGCCGAGATCGGAATTGCATCTGTCAAAGGGTGAGAGCAGTGCTCTCACTTTTCAGTCAAACTGTTCTTATAGAGGATTGCAAAGGCACGTGCGTAGAGGGATGAGATGCGCTTCTAATTTTTTCTTAGAAGGAAATCTATGTGGATAATAAAAATCGATCTATTGTCCTTATTGAGAGGCAAGTTCTCAGATGTTGTAATCCCTTGGTTTTGCCTAAGAGTCAATTTATGCCGTTTTCAGGCTTCGATGGAAGGCTTTTGATAGTCGGCTTGATTGGGTGTTTTGTGGATTGCTGACACGATTCAGGCTTCTCGACTAGTCAAGGCAATGATCATTGCCCGTTTTGCCCATAAGAATGCGATGCTGGTGTTTAAGGTTCTGTCAGAACTAAAGTGGCTGAAAAGGTGAATGCTGTCAAGTAATATCTATTTCTGCCTGCGTCTGGCCTTGCCCTTATGTCGTCCTATCAAATCATTCAATGTGATATACACAGTGAGTTGATTTCTGGAACCTATGAGACATTGGAATCAGCGAGAATCGCTTGGGATCAATTGATCGGTAAGCGTGAGGAAATGAATTACATATCCATGGAACTTGTGGATGATGAGTTGGACATTATTGATACCTTCTATTGGGACTAGTGAGTGAGTGATGTCATCCGTTGCTCTGTGCTGAGTGGAAGGGGGTCTTCCTTCAGTCTTGCTTTGACCTCAGCGTCCACATCTCCATCGAAAGTCCCAGTGCGATGTCTTTCAACCTCTGACCATGTTGGATTTGGGTGAAGACCGACAGGTCTTGCCAGGATGAGTGCGTTGACTGTCGTCTGCATCCTGCTGACGTGCTTCTGATTCTTCCTGCCATCGGCATGATGCTTGGTGGCCTTCTGGGTAGCAGCTTTCGTCCTGGTAAACGCCTGAGAGGCGTAGTGGCTCATCTCGTGGGAGGTCTGGTACTCGGTATTGCTGCCGCCGATCTCATGCCAGCTGCAAGCAGCAGTGGCCATCCTCTCGCGTTGGCCCTCGGCTTCTGCCTCGGCTTCTCCCTGCTGCTTGTGATCAACGCTGTTTTGCAGGATTCCGAGGATAGTTCTCACCTCAATCGGTCGCGGCCGATGTTGCTGCTGCTGCTGCCTTTCCTCGTGGACAGCCTCATTGATGGTCTGGTCGTAGGGATTAGCAACGATGCAGCCCAGCAGGGCTGGGTGATTCCACTGGCAGTCAGTATGGAGATGGGACTGGCCGCGCTGGGACTCGGGACTTTGCTTGGCCGTGGGGCAGGCCGCTGGCGCAGCACCTTGGGTGGGGGGCTGATGGCGCTCACTTATCTGATTGGTCTCACGATCAGTGTGGTCCTCACGCAAGGCCTGCAGGGTCCAGCTCTCACTGCAATGCTCGCCTTCGGCACTGCGGCACTCATTTACCTGGTGGTGGAAGAGGTGATGAAAGAGGCCCACTCCCGCGGAGAGGATGATTCCGGCGTGGTGAATGTGGCCTTTTTCATTGGATTGCTCTGCATCTGGCTTCTAAATACCGTGCACGCTTGAAGGGTGAGTTTTCGATTGAAGTCTCTTTCTTGACGACGTTTCAACGGTTAAGACAATCCTTTCAGTGCAAGAGACCGCTTTCCCCCTCCCCTCAGGGGGGTCAGCGATCTCTTGCACTGACTCTCGTTGGGTTCTCGTTTGGCGATCAGTTGCGAGTAGGTGGTCAGTGCTGTGGGCTTGGCAACCAAGCTTCAGGTGGCGGTCCGATGTTGATCTCAGGCCTGGATTGCAACCTCTCAGCGCTACGACTCTCACCAGTAGTGGCCAATTTCAGGCCACAACTCAACCAACTCTGGGCATCCAGAGGGGTAGAACACCTGGGAGCAGCTTTTGATCATGGGATCGACGCTCACTGGCCACTAAGAGATCATTGCCAATCAGATGGGCAACGCAGGATGGAATCTCCCGATCAATTGGATCCAGCAGGGTTTGATCCCTTGGCCATGATCTCCATGTGGGAGGACATGCACGCTCTAGTCAGGCAATGGGAAAAGAAGCACGGCGCTACTGCCAAGATTGCGTCCGTGGCTTTCGAGGAATTTGCTGCAACGTTGATCGTTAAAGGTCCTGAGATCAAAAAGGATTGAGCCTCTGGTTGGGTAAGGAGGCAGCCAGAAGTGAATCAATCCGTCAATGTGCTCCCGTACAAACCGGCAGAAAAGGTCTTCAAACCGAACCTTTCATGACGGTTGGCCCATCTTTCGAGCTGAACGAAGCAGCACTAGACCGTTGAGGTCCCTCTCGGAGACAGCCATGACGACCACCACACTTCGCTACAACGGCAAGGCTTTTATCTACGCCCCGACGGGCCTCATGGTCCAAGAAGATGAGGGGCTTAGCCATCGTGATGTCAAAGAACCTCAACTAGAACTTGCTGCATCCGATGCTGGCTTGAGTGTGTATGAGCGGGCAGAAAAGCTCAACGGGCGATTAGCCATGCTTGGCATTGTGGCGCTTGTTGCCACCGAGGACTTGTTGCATCAGGGCTTGCTTCAAGCTCTTGGACTCTGACCCGAATCAAGACGGGTTGCCATCGGATCTCTCTTGGAGATAACCATGACTGAGACACCAAAATTCAGCTTGCGTCGTTTGGCCTGCTGGTCAGCTGACAGCCTTGATCTCATCTTGCTCACAGGTCAAAATCTTCTGAATCAAATCAGTTGATGACCAGCTTGGATCCGGGTGATACCTCACCCGGGTGACCCTTATCCGCGGGATGTCTGAGCTAGATCTTCAAGGATGATTTCCACACTCCCTCTGGGCGGCGCACTTTTTCAAGTCAAGCAGCATGAAGGGCTTCTCCAGAATGGCCACTCCCTTCCGTTGCTTCAGGCCAGTTTGAGTCCGTGGAGGCTTTTTTTAAAGAGTTCCTGTTGGGTCTATGCATTCTTCGGGATTGGAAATTTCGGACGCTTTCGAATTCAATTCAGACTATGGAGCACCAGGGAGAAACATATCCAGAATCATCTTTCTGGCTAGAAGCATGAGCCATCACCTCCCTCTGCTGGTGAGCTGGCCAGGGTTTCCGTTGTGTCATGCAGCGCCGCATCGCTTGTTCGCGCCACAACCCTCTTTGACGATCACACGAACATTGTTCAGGCACTTAGCGGCCACGAGAAATTTGCTTTGGAATCATCTTTTCATACTGCTTCAAAGAGGATGGTTCTCTTTAGAACAATGGAGTCTTAAGGGATGAATGCTTGAGCTGTGTATTCATCGAGACCTGGCTTTGGTAGGTATTTTTGAATCAATCTTTTTTTGCAAATCAGTGGATCTAAGCGTTTGTTCAGGCTCTGCAAGTCCCGTAAGCGATTTGCTTTTTTCTTTTTCCTTTTGGTTGGCTGACAAGCAGGCTTCCCCTGGCTAGTGATAGAGCAATCATTCTCAAACGATGTTTCGTCCTTTGTTGATTGCATCAACGTTGGCGTTGGTAGGAATCATGCCTTTGCATGCAAACCATCACCACGGCGGTCATCACGGCGGTCATCACGGCGGTCATCACGGCGGTCATCACGGCGGTCATCACGGCGGTCATCACGGAGGACACCACGGTGGCGGATGGCATCATAATAATTGGAATTGGTATGCCAATAGACGTGCCGCTTGGGGTATTGCAGGCTTGGCCACTGGTGCGATAATTACATCTGCAATTGCAAATTCTCGCGCTCAAAATTCACCCACAATTGTTGTTCCAGAAACAAATCGAAGACTTGAGTACGATTTTGATCAAACATCTCCGCAGCCTTTAAATGTTAGTTTCACCTATATGGTCAATGGAGTTCGAGTGAATGCTGAAGCCAATTGTCAACAAGGGCTCATTGATGGAAATCCTCCAGAAAGTGCAGCAGATGTGCATACTCTGAATGCAGTCTGCCATGCTGCAAGCAATTAATGATTGCTAGGTATCTATCTTTTGGCGAATAAATAGATCAAGGATTTGGTTGGTGGTGGGATTTCATTGACACCTGCTGATTCGTTGTTCAGCCCAAATATTGGCTGAGGCTTTTGCTAGACGTCTCTGCGATTGTGTTAACTGTCATGTAAGGGCAAAGAGTTATCTGTTCTTTTTTTCGGGCTCTTTGATCCCATCCTCCATCATTGATACCATTCCCGCTAGTAGGGCTAAGCAAGTCACGAGCATGAAAATCCATGTTCCTATCACCAGTGTGCTTGTGTCACCGTAAACGAGTGAAGAAGGCCACGTCTCCATAAGCAGATAATGCATTGTTTTTATGCGAAGATCCTTAACCTTCTCATTCTGTATGAATAAATTAGTTCTCAAATATGACTGTCCATTGTAGCCAACAGCAATGATGGCTGTATTTGTTGATTCCTTGAGCCATGTCAATGCGTGGATAGGGTGGATCTCCTTTTGGAGCCGGTGGCCGTCGAAACTGTGCCCAGCCACTTTCTCTGCTACCCCGAGGCAGCCTTGTCACTCATATGTTTTCTCACATTGCAGGTGCAGAAAGGTATGAATGACTCGGAATCGCTCGTTTTGAAGATGATTCAAGTTGATGCGTCGAATGTCTTCGAGCATCTGATCCCTGAGGGAGCCAATTTCGTTGAGATTGCTATGTCTCCTTCGAGATTCCAAGCCAAAAAGAAGGCATATGAACCCCATCCCAATATGAATGAAATTTCGCCTATGCAGATCGTGAGACGAGGATTTGTCAATCACGTCAGCTCTATTATGAATGGTGATGTTGTCTTCGTCGAAGAGGAACATTGAAATTTCTGTGCACTTGATCATGATTACTTGGAAAGGTCTTGAGGAATAGAAAAATCTACTAGTGGATTTATGATTGATTGTCATTCTGTTCTCTATTTTTAAATGTCTTGCTTGTAGCTTTGTTCCTGAGCTGAGAGTATAGTCTGGGTTTAATGTTCTCTTTCAGCCTTCATCATTAGCAATCCTCGTTGGGAGCTTGTCCTGCCTAAGGGTATGATTATTTATCTTTTTGTTTGAGCCGATTAGCACAATTTGGATTATTAGGCTCTCCATCACGTTGAGTGTTTGTTGATGATACCATCTAGTGAGTAAGTATTTTTGTTTGTGATCTTGACCCAGTGCCTGGTGCTATTTGCTGGAAATAATTTAGGCCTTCGCTAGGGAGCTGTCTTGTTTAAACGTATTCGCTACTTAGGGGGAGTTGGTCTTCAAATGAGGTCCCAGGATTCATTTGATCGCTCACTTCTCTTCTTAGCATTAGCCAAAAAATGCTTGTTCATTGCAACCATTATGGGAAGTGCATTAATCATGGGCCAAGCTGAAGCGAAGAAAAAGATCACAATCTCAAGCTAATATCAGTCAATAATAAAGCAGAGTTGAAGAGGTCTAGATGCATGAATAATGGAGCATTAAGTAAGTTGATGAGTGCCAACATGCATGTGTTTAAATAAGATTCTACTGTGAATTGTGAGCCTGAAGTCCACATCGCCTAAGGCTAACTCGATCCATGAAGCTTGCAATGCAATGCTTCTGTTTGCAAGCACCTCCTTTGAAGGGATTTGTTTCTTTCAAATCCTGCATGAGTAGATATGTATGAAGCTAAAATAGCAGACTTTTCTTCAGAGCTATGCTATAGCATTTGCCTATTGTTTCTAAGTGTATTCACATGCTCACATTGAAAATACGAGCGTTTAATAAAAAAATTGCGCTCTTCGTTACTGAAAAAGTAGGAACAATGGGCTGTGCCTACTTGTTCTCCTTGCTTGCATTGATTTCTCTTCCAGAGGCCCTTGCAAGTGAAGACCCCTTGGAAATCGTTTCTTGGATTGCGCAAACATTTCTCCAGCTAGTGCTTTTGCCAATTATTATTGTTGGTCAAAATATTCAAGGTGAGATCAGTGCTCAGCAGGCTGTCACTGACAGTGAGACATTAGTCGCCATTCATTCAATGGCTTCTGAAATTCGTGATCTCAATCTGCAACACCAACGTATTTTACGCGATCTTGAAGGTGGTTCTTCCGAGGGTTTTGCCTGATTGAGTTAAGTGTCTTATTGAGCTTAGTTGATCATCGGTTGAGATTGTATTGATTGTCAATCTTGAATGCTATTTGACTTGACTTGACTTGACTTTGTTGCAGTTCGTTTGTACGTGAACTTGGCTTGTTCTTGTTTCATTTCCACTTCTAAGCTCTTGCCAGTAAAAGTTGTTGCAATTTCTACTATTTCCTTTTTTGTTGTGAATCCACCATGCAGATGTTGTTAAATCAATCAATGCAAGAGGTCTCATGCTGAGGTTAATGTTCCGCATTGCGCGAGGTTGTTGAATTTTTTGATGGTCCATGTTGAATGATCGTAATGACTCGTTTTTTCACCTTGTACAGCGATTCGTAGGTGCGAAATAATCACCATATTGGCAGTTTTAAGGTAAGACTGTCTTCATTCGTTTTTTGGCGTGAAAATATATTCTATTGATGCAGACTTGTTATGCATGTTTCTGATGTCACGGTTGCGTGAACGCCTTTACGGATTTAGTTTGTGGCTCTTCGGGTAAATTTGATTGTAATAAAAAGACTGGAATCGTCTCTGTCAAGTTGTCCTTATGGCTTTGAAGTGAGTCTCTTGATTTCTGTCGCTATGGAGATTGATGCGCTCGAGAGTTTTTGGCTGTTGGTCAAAGCTGAGGTGTCAGTTCACATACCTTTGCGGTCTAGTGCATCTGTGAGTCGTGTAATTGCAGATGCAAGTTGAGCTTGAGAATCTGGAGCTGCTTCGGCAATGGCTTCTTGCTTCCGTTTTGAAGCCTCAATGGTCCTCACAATCACGAAGCAGACAAAGGCAATCACTAGGAAGTTGATAAGCGCAACAATGACTGTTCCAGCTGGCCATGAATTGATTGAATCTACGTTGGCTGCCTTTAGCGCTGGCTCCAATGCCTTTGTCGTGACCAAAGTAACGATTGCGCCAACCACTTTGCCGAAGGCGCCTGCGATGACGACAGCTATCGCAAGGTCAACGACATTGCCTTTGTTGATGAAGGCTTTGAAATCTGCTAGCAGGCTGGACTTTCGGGCCATTGATCAAAAATTGATTGTCTTACTGATAGAGATCCAGCATGAGGTTTGGTGATTAAGTGATATAACTTATTGAAGTATTTTTGGTTTTGCTGACTGATTGCCTGGACTTTCGTCGTGCGCTTGTGATTGGATGATTGTGTGCAATTGGGTACTGAATAAGTACGGCGGCAAATCACAAGGATTGGCTGGATAAGAGCAGTGTGAGCTTCTTTTGCACATTGTTTTTCGTTCAGCCCAAGGATGTGCTGAGACTGAATCTTGTCGATCTCTGGCTTGAGGAGATATTCTCACCTTGACCAGGGTTGTTTGTTTAACTTTCCTAGTCCGTCAAATTTTAAGGGTCTGCCTTGCTAGGCAGCGATGGGTGTTTTGAGTTGTGTAGGGTTTATGGCTCATCGAATGATCTCTAAGGCGGCGCAGGAGCGCGTGTGTATGTGCATCTGATGAAGCGAGTTGTTTGGCTTGAGGGGTAGCCATAAGGCACAGTTTCGTTAACGTTGATGGAGTGAATCCGGATCCATGCACCAGCTTCACGATCTCAGGCTCCGCCTTTTGGTTCAGCAAGAAAGTGAGCGGATTGCTGATAGTCATACAGAGGATCTTGATCTGTCTTTGGTGCAGGCCCGCTGCCTCTGCTGGCTCGCCTTGCTAGCTGAGGCACACGAAGATCAAGCCAGCGATGCTGAAAGACGGTGTGATACGGAGCAAGCGATGGGATGGTTCGCTGATTCCATGCGGATTCGGGATGCGATCCAGGTGGTGAGTTCCATTGAAATTCCACTGCCTGGGGCCATGGGTGTGGATGTCAAAGAGGTTGGCGATCAGTCTGGGTTTGATCAGGACCCACCGCTGGCAGCCTGACAAGATGCCATGATGGTATTGATTTGAGTGAGAGGGTCTGCATTGCCTGAAGAGCCCTGTCAATGTCCTGACTGTCAACGCTTTTACCGAGAGCATGACCGCCTAATTCGAGAATCACCCACCCTGCGTCAACAGCAGGAGTTGAGTTGGGCTGCCCTGCAAGCGTTTAGAACGTTGTCGGGTCGTGTTTTGGAAGATCTTCAAAAGCAGCATGGATCCCCCAGCGCTGAGGCTCAATCCCATGCCACTCCCATTGGTGGTGGAGACGAACCAGTCGATCCCATCCATCAAGCCATGGCAGACCTTGAAAACATTAATGCTCACTTATTTTCCATCGAAACGTTGATGGAACGTATTTTTGATGTGCGCGTTCCCGACGATATTGAACAGAAATTCCGTGAATTGGCTGGTGAGCTTGCACCAGACCCACTGAATGCCGATCGTCTTCGCTTGAATCGACTGTTACACCAAACCCCTGATCTGCCAGATCGTGGTTAATCCTAAACCAGGTTTGATTCATCAAGTCCTGGGTTGATCAATATTGACTTGAATACTATTTTGAAAGCAAATCTTGCTGGCCTAGGCGTATTTAGAGGGCGCTGATTTTATAAGTGCTTTAATGGTGATCTTGATCTGCGGCGATCAAATAGCGTGCCTACATTTGCATGATTTCTGTTGATACGTTTCTGCTCAGTATGAATGAACCAGTGTGCGAAAAAAGACCTCCACATGATCAAGGCTTCAAGAGTTTGCATCATAGAGGCCTAAGCTTTTTGACTTGAAGCAGCAGGCCTCAGCAACAGATCAATGAGGTTTCGTAAGAGGCCTATCAGCGAACATCGCAGGTGATTTCAACAGGCATTGCCTCAACGTTCCAGATGTCGCGGCAGTAGTCACGGATGGAACGATCGGAGGAGAAGAAGCCACTTCTGGCGGTGTTCAAGACCGACATCCTGTTCCAGTGATGGCGATCAGTCCAAGCCAGGCTGACTGCATCTTGCGCACGCAGATAATCGGCGAAATCAGCCATCACGAAGAAAGGATCATTGCCTGAGAGATTGTCGATGAGGGGGCGAAACAGCTCACCGTCTCCATTACTGAAGTGACCAATTTCCACCAGGCGGATCGCCTCGGCAAGCTCGGGTAGAGATTCAATCACTTCCCAAGGTCTGTAGCCACCTTGCTTCAAGGCAACAATCTCTTCAACGGTTTTACCGAACAAGAAGAAGTTTTCGGAACCAACATGTTCGCGGATCTCTACATTGGCTCCATCAAGGGTGCCAATCGTGAGGGCTCCATTCATGGCGAACTTCATGTTGCCGGTGCCCGATGCTTCTTTGCCAGCCGTAGAAATCTGTTCGGATAGATCTGATGCTGGATAGACCTGTTCACCTAATTTGACGTTGTAGTCAGCGAGGAAGATCACCCGCAAGCGTCCATCCATGTCTGGATCGGCATTGATCGTTTCGGCAATCCCGTTGAGGAAGCGGATGATGAGCTTGGCCATGTAGTAGCCAGGTGCGGCCTTCCCTCCAAAAATGACTGTTCGCGGTGCCATGCCCGCGGCTTTTCCGTTCTTAATCCTGAGGTATTGGGTGATGACCTGAAGAGCATTGAGGTGCTGGCGTTTGTATTCATGTATGCGTTTCACCTGCACATCAAACAGACTGGAGGGATCCACCAAGACGCCAGTATTCCGGTGGATGTAATTCGATAGCTTGCGTTTCACAGAGAGCTTCGTGCTCTCCCAGTGATCTAAGAAGCCAGTGTCGCTCTGACGATCCTCAAGCTTGCGCAGGATCTCCATATTGGTGATCCAGTCAGGTCCAACATGTTCATCTAACAAGGTGGAGAGTTGAGGGTTGGATAGCGCGACCCAGCGACGTGGTGTGACGCCATTGGTCACATTGGTGAATTTTTCAGGCCAAAGCTCGGCGAACTCCGGCATCAGTTGGTCACGGACCAAATCGGAGTGGAGTGCGGCCACGCCATTCACGTGATGGGCGCCGATCGTGGCGAGATGGGCCATGCGGATGGCCTTGCCGCCTTCCTCATCAATGATCGAGAGTTTGCGCTGTATGGCCTCGTTGCCGGGATAGCGCAGGCGGACCTGCTGTAGGAAGCGTCGGTTGATTTCGTAAATCAGCTCTAAATGGCGCGGCAACAGACTCCCGAAGAGATTCAAATCCCACTTCTCGAGCGCCTCGGGAAGCAGGGTGTGGTTGGTGTAAGCGACGGAGCGTCTGGTGATGTCCCAGGCGTTGTCCCATTCGAAGTGGCGATCATCGATGAGCAGACGCATCAGCTCGGCTACGGCGATCGCGGGATGGGTGTCGTTGAGTTGGACGGTCCAGTAGTCAGGAAAGTCTTCAATAGCCAGCCCTCGATTGTCGAGGCTGCGCAGCATGTCTTGGAGAGAGCAGCTCACAAAGAAGTGCTGTTGTTTGAGTCGAAGGCGCCGACCCTCATCCGTTCCATCGTTGGGATACAGCACTTTGGAGAGGGTTTCGCTGCCCACCTTCTCTTCCACTGCCCCGTAGTAATCGCCAATGTTGAAGGCATAGAAATCGAAGCTCTCAGTTGCGTCTGCACGCCAGAGGCGCAGTCGGTCACAGGTGTTGACCCGGTAACCGAGCACAGGCACGTCGTGAGGGACTCCAATGGCGTGATCGGAGGGAATCCAGCGTGAGCGGTAATTGCCTTTGTCGTCGCGATAACTCTCGGTGCGTCCACCAAAACCAACAAAGCAAGCTTGATCCGGTTGGGGCAGTTCCCAGGGCCAACCACCCTTCAGCCATTTATCGGTGACCTCAACCTGCCAGCCATCACGGATCAGTTGGTCAAAAATTCCAAATTCATAACGGATCCCGTATCCAGTTGCCGGAATCTGCAAACTCGCCAGTGATTCCATGTAGCAAGCTGCCAATCGACCCAGGCCGCCATTGCCCAGTCCAGGCTCTTCTTCGACTTCGATGATCTGCTGAAGGGATTCAATGCCAAAACGTTTGACTGCTTCTTCGGCCCCCTTCTGCATGCCCAGATTGAGCAAGTTATTCGCAAGTTGCGGTCCGATGAGGAATTCAGCTGATAAGTAGGCAACTGTTTTTTGCGGTCTGGCTCGAATCGCTTCCAGGCTGGCTAGGTAACGGGTCATCAGCCGATCACGCACGGCATAGCTCAAGGCCATGTAGAGGTCGTGACGGCTGGCAGAGGGGGCAAGCTTGCCAAGTGTGAAAAACAGGTGTTCGGTCATGCCATCGAACACGTCATCCGCATCCAATCCGGCTCGCTCTGGGTCGGCGTAGCAGCCAGGGGTTGGAAGGCGAAGATCGAGGGGTTCTGAGCTGCTCATTGAGAGGAAGATATGGCGTTTGCTTTTTGGTTTCCAGACAGTTTGATGCGGTTGGGCCAAGAAAGCCTTGAAAGGTGCAGGAACTGTGACCGAGCCTTCTTGGTTAGTGGTTGCTTCCTGGATCTTGAAACCTTGCTTCAAGTCCTCATTGCCTGGCCATGAAGCCCTCAGGTTTTGTTGTCAAGAGCAAGCCGGCGTTCGCAATGTGCGGCCTGAAAACCCATTTGCCTTTATGGTCCCGCTGAGAAATCATGCCGATTCTGATGCTCGCCGTTGCGATGCCACCTTTCTTATTGCCGTTGATGGGAGAAATGTCTGCCCACGATCTCGAGATGGCTGGGACCCTGATTGGGGTTGGCCGATTCATGTTGATCTTTGTGGCGGCGCGTGCCCTAGCCGAAGTGCTGGTTCGCTTTCAGCTCCCCACAATTTTGGGTGAGCTTTTGGCTGGAGTGCTCATCGGCGCGTCTGGTCTTCATCTATTGGTGCCGCCTGAAACCCAAGTTGAGCTCAGCAATGGCTTGGTGACTGTGTTGAGTTCCTTGGGCAATATCCCGCCCGAATCTGTCAACGAGCTCTACAAGGAGAGCTTTCCTTCCTTGGAGGCAGTGGCACAGCTGGGACTCTTCGCTCTGTTGTTCCTGACGGGGTTGGAGAGTGAGCTCGATGAGCTCATCGCGGTTGGCACTCAGGCTTTCACGGTTGCTGTTGCAGGAGTGGTGCTGCCTTTTGCTCTCGGGACTTGGGGCCTGATGGCCATCTTCCATGTGGGGGCCATTCCAGCAATTTTTGCGGGTGCATCGATGACGGCAACCAGCATTGGAATTACCGCCAGTGTGTTTGGAGAACTCGGTTACTTGAAAACCCGTGAGGGACAAATCGTGATCGGTGCTGCTGTTCTTGATGACATCCTCGGCATTGTGATCTTGGCGGTGGTGGTGGCCTTGGCTTCAGGCGGCAACCTTGAAATCGGACCGATTGTGAAGTTGGTTGCAGCAGCAGCAGTCTTTGTTGTTGCTGCGATTGGTCTGAGTCGGTCTGCCGCACCGGCATTTGACTGGCTGATCGACAAGCTCAAAGCACCCGGTGAGGTGCTTGTCGCGTCGTTTGTGATTCTTGCGCTCAGTTGCTTCACCGCTACAGCGATCGGACTCGAGGCTGCTCTGGGTGCCTTCGCTGCCGGCCTCATCCTGAGTAGTTCCAAGCACAATCACGCCATTCAGCAGGCCGTTCTGCCGATCGTGACTCTCTTCGCCACAATTTTCTTTGTGCTGGTGGGAGCCGGTATGGATCTATCCGTGATTAATCCTTCCGATCCTTCCAGTCGCACAGCCTTGATCATCGCAGCCTTCCTTTTTGTGATTGCGATCATCGGAAAGATTGCCGCTGGTTGGGCCTTTGTCAGTAAGCAACCCACCCGTCGTCTGGTGGTTGGTCTTGGAATGATGCCTCGTGGAGAAGTGGGTTTGATTTTCCTTGGCCTTGGTACTAGTGCCAAACTCCTCTCGCCATCTCTGGAAGCTGCCATTTTGATCATGGTGATCGGAACAACTTTCCTGGCACCGGTGCTGCTCAGATTGGTTATTGGTGGGGACAAGCCCGATGATGACGACAAGGTCAAGAGCGAAGTTGCGGCTGATCCCATTGGTTTGATCTAAGTCCAGTTGATCGCCTTTTGGGGTTAGTTCTCCTGCCTGCCCGCGATAACGAGAAACAAACTCCAGCCAATGGTGATCCAAGCCAAACTGGAAGCCCATCCAGGGCCCAGGGCCCTGGCCAGAGCGAGTTGGGTCATCACTCCCACCGCAAGAGCGAGTAAGAGGCTGCTGATGACCAAAGCGGCCTGGCGCCAGGCTCCACTTAGAGGCCCCTCCTTCAAGCTTGCTTCCAGCCGTTCAAGTGGAACGCTCAAGGGCAGATAGAGGGCGAGGGCCCAAAACAACCCCCCGCTCAAGGTGCTGCGTTGCAGCAGTGGACCCATCTCGAATGTATCCATCGTTTGGAGTCGCCTAGCGCTGCAGAGGGTTGAAAAGGATGCCTAGCATCCGCTCCTAACGAGTTGGAGTGTGGTGGGAGAGAGTTGGTGGCACTTTCAGGACCATGCGGTGCATGGTCTTTGCCGAGCTCCAGAGACGGGAGAGGCTTTGGTCCGTGCCAAAACGAGACCAGCGGTGCTGCTTGTTCATGGCTTTGGTGCTTCAACCGACCATTGGCGCCATAACATCCCAGTACTGGCAAACACGTATGAAGTGCATGCCATTGATTTACTTGGTTTCGGTCGCAGTGCCAAGCCAGAAGGGCTCTGTTATGGAGGCCCTCTGTGGCGTGACCAGTTGGTGAGCTATGTCCAGGAGCGCATTGGCCGCCCAACGGTGATCGCTGGAAATTCCCTTGGGGGGTTTGCCGCTCTGGCGGCTGGTGCTGCTTTGAAAGACCAGTCGGCAGGAGTGGTGCTGCTGAACGCTGCGGGTCCTTTTAGTGATGAACAGCGATCGTCACCGACTGGCTGGGCAGCGATTGCGCGACGGACCATTGGTTCCGCCTTGCTAAGAAGCGCAGTGGTGCAACGCCTGTTGTTTGAAAATTTGCGCCGGCCTGCCACGATTCGTCGCACATTGAATCAGGTGTACATCGATCGCACCAATGTCGATGACGCCTTGGTGGAGTCCATACGCGTGCCTTCGCTGGATCCAGGGGCCTTCGGGGTTTTTCGTACCGTCTTTGATATTCCAAGAGGTCAACCTCTGGATGAGTTGTTTGCCCAGTTGCAAGCCCCCCTGTTCCTGCTTTGGGGGATTCGTGATCCCTGGATCAATGCAGCAGGACGTCGCGCAAGCTTTCAGCGCCATGCTCCGGAGAACACCCATGAAGTGGTCCTAGAGGCCGGTCATTGCCCCCATGATGAAGTTCCCGATCAGGTGAATCAGGCCTTACTCGATTGGCTGGCTGCTCTATGAAGCTGAGGGAACGTTCGGTTGATCCCGTTAGAGATTTCTTTGGATCTTTACCCTTCGAGGACACTGAAGAAACTCGCGGGTGAATGGCCATGACGCTTCGTCAATTATCGGCGCCTTATGCCCACTGGGAATACGTTCATCCCCAGACCGGAGATTGCTTGCGCCTTGTGCCCGAGCGCGGCGGATTGGTCACTGAATGGCTCTGCAATGGCAGGGATATTCTTTATTTTGACGCTTCGCGTTTCGCAGATCCAACCAAGAGCATCCGTGGTGGGATCCCTGTCTTGTTTCCCATTTGCGGCAACCTGCCTGGCGACCGACTGGCCTTGGCGAGCTGTGAGACCACCCTCAAACAACATGGATTTGCTCGCGACTTGCCCTGGCAGTTGACTTTGCTTGATGACCAGAGCGGAGTGTGCCTTTGCTTGAAGGACACTGAGGAGACCAGGATGCATTACCCCTTCCGCTTTCGGGTCGAGATGGTGGTCCGTCCAGTGAGTGGAGCGCTGGAGATCAGCATCACGATTGGTAATGCCAACGATGGCGGTGAGCCGATGCCGTTCAGCTTTGGTCTGCATCCTTACTTCAAGGTGACGGATTTAGACAGCACGCGCATTGAGGGCCTGGCACCCACTTGCTTCAACCATCTCGACATGGCAACCACTGAGACCTTGGGGCAATTGAGTCGATTACCCGAAGGAGTGGACTTTTTAACCCGGCCGGCTGGACCTGTCTCCCTGGTGGATGAGGCAGCGGGCACACGCGTGCAGCTCCAGCATCAAGCCCCTATGGATCTCACTGTTGTTTGGACCGACCCTCCTCGCGCCATGGTTTGCCTAGAGCCCTGGACTGGACCTCGTCAGTCTTTGATCAGTGGTGATCGCAAGCTGATGCTGACTCCTGGCGAGAGTCTTCAGCTGAGCTGTCGCTATGTGGCGAGTTAAGGAGCAATCTTCCCATTGGAGTCAGTCGTGGGGCGCTGCCACGCCTGGAAGCCTTCCTCTGGAGAGTTGTCCTTTGGGGTCAAACTGTCGTTTCACCGCTTCGATCAGGGGGCGAGAGGGGGCATCCAGCCAGGCCGGTAGCGACCCTGGCTGGATGAGCACGGTGAGCTGACCACCTAACGCCATCACCAATCTCCGCAGAGCCTCGATTTTGTACTCCTCCGTCGGAGAACCGCAGGACTGCCAGACTTCGCCGCTTCCGGCTCCAGCGGCGAGCTGCCAATGCCAATCCTTGAGAGCAGCGCATTCTGTTGAGCTGAGCAAGGGCTGGAGCTGGGCGGGCGGTAGGCAGAGGCGTAGCAGCCAATGCGGTTCTCCACTCGTGGACGATCCTTCAGGGATGGGGTCATTCCAGGGCAGTCGTTTCTGATTCAGCTGATGCTGGGAGGCCAGTGCCTCGAGCCTGTTGAGTTGGTCCTCCACCGCACAATCACTGATGCTTGCTACACCCAGAGCAATTCGTGAACCGTGTTCAGGGCTGAGTTCCCAGTCAATCCAGTCTGGCGTGAAGCTGCTGCCAACAACCTCGGCTCGGAATGCTTCGAGATGCTCGAAGTCGCCATCGAGGATGAGCTGACCACGGGGTTGACGAATCGGTTGCACCCGCAAGGTAAGACCGGTGATCAGGGCGAGACTGCCCCAGCTGCCGCAGAGCAGGCGCATCAGGTCATAGCCCGCAACGTTTTTCACCACCCGGCCGCCGGCGCGAGCGCTGACTCCATCCGTGCGGATCAAACTGATACCGATGATCTGGTCACGTACCCCTAAATGTCGCTGGCGTAAGCCCCCGGACAGCCCCCTGGCAACTAGTCCGCCGATCGTGCCAGACGATTGTGGTGATGTCGCGGCACGGCCCCAGGGCCAGTTGAGTGGCAGCCATTGATGGTGTTCTGCCAGGGCCTCCTGGAGGACTGCCAGGGACATCCCCGCATCCACCGTGATGGTGAGGTCGTCCACTGCGTGATCGACGATTCTGTTGAGATGGCGCATGCTCACCACCGGCCCTGAATCCTGGAGTGGAGCTCCCCAGTGCAAACGGCTGCCCAAGCCCGAAGGGGCCCACGGCCGACCTTCAGCATGCAAGTCGCTGATGAGGTGGCCCAGCTCCTCAAGAGAATTCGGTGCTATCACCGCCGTAGAGAGAATCCCTTGTTCAGCCACGTGAGCGAAGAGGCCAGATCAGAACACAAGACGATCGTGCCATGAAGATCGTTGTGATCGACGACGATCCCACCGGTTCTCAAACGGTGCATAGTTGTCCGCTCCTGTTGCGTTGGGATGTAGAGGCGTTGCGTCGGGGTTTGAGACACCCATCGCCACTGCTGTTCGTGTTGTCAAACACTCGGGCCTTGACGCCTGAGGCCGCGGCGACCCGCAACCGCGAGATTGTCCAAGCCCTGGTGCTGGCCATGACTGCTGAAGGCATTCAAGAGGATGAACTGCAGCTGGTCAGCCGAGGTGATTCCACATTGCGTGGTCATGGTGTGCTCGAACCACAGGTGCTTGCGGAGGCATGGGAGGAGTGCTTTGGAGCCGTGGATGCCACCTTGCATGTGCCTGCATTTTTAGAGGGAGGGCGTACCACAGTGAATGGGGTTCATCTCCTCCATGGTGAGCCAGTCCACACCACAGCCTTTGCGTGTGATCGCCTCTTTGGTTACAGCACCAGTGATCTGGCGGAGTGGCTCGACGACAAGAGCAGCGGGCGGATTGCAGCCGCGTCAGTGCAAAGGCTGACTTTCGATCGCTTGGAGCAGGCACGTTTGGCTGAGCTTGTCGCCTGGTTAGAGGCTCTGGAAGGTAATCAGCCCGTGGTGGTGGATGCGTTGGAGCCGGAGCATCTCCGGGTGCTGGGAGCGGGGATCTGGATGCTGCAGGGGCACAAGCGCTTTTTATTTCGTTCGGCGGCGAGTTTGCTCAATGGGCTAGTGGATTCAGGCCCGTCGCCTTTGGGACCACAGCCCCTTGATGCCCCGGGCCTGGTGCGCATGCGCAGGTTCGATCCCGATGGTCACCCACTCCCTGGGTTGGTCGTCGTGGGATCCCACGTGCCGATGGCTGATCAGCAGTTGAAATCTCTGCTGGCAAATCAGCGTTGCCGTGGAATTGAGTTGCCGGTCGCACGCATTTCCCGAGTGCTGGAAGGTGGGTCCCCTGACCTTCTTTTGTCTGATTTGGAGGATGAATGGCTGCTTCAGCTTCAGCTGGCGCTGCAGGCAGGACTCACTCCGGTGCTGTTTACGAGCCGTGGGGAGTTGACTTTTGGATCTGGTGAGGCGGCATCTGAGCGGCGGCTGCGCTTTGGACGGGAGTTGGCATCGCTCATGGCTCGTTTGGTGGCCTCCGTGGCACCGGGGCTTGGTTACCTGATCAGCAAAGGAGGTATCACCACAGGCACCCTGCTGCTAGAGGGTCTGGGCCAAGACGCCGTGCATTTGGAAGGTCAACTCTTGCCAGGTTTGTCTCTGGTGAGGCCCATGATTTCTTCTGATCAAACTCAAGAGTCCGCTCCATCCCTTCCTGTCATTACGTTCCCGGGCAATCTTGGTGAACCTGACACCCTGACTCAGGTTTGGTGCTGGTTTGAAGGGTTGGATCTACAAGCCAACGGCAGTCATCAGTCCGTTCTTTGATTTGACCTCCCCGGGCTTGGAGCTGAAAGGACCAACACCGGCTGAACGAGCGAGCAGTTCCATGGGATGGCGAACCTCGGGGCCTTCTTGGCTGAGATGGCGCCTGAGTTGCAGGCTGCAGCCGATATTGGCGCTGGCGACAATCTCGGCTCCGGTGCTGCTGAGGTCGGCAGCCTTGAGTTGGCCGAGCTCCGCTGCTTCCTCCGGTTGCACCAGGTTGTAGATGCCGGCACTTCCGCAGCACACCCCCGCTTCTGTGGCCTCTTTGAGTTGGAGTTGAGGAATGGCGCGCAGCAAGTCTCTCGGTTGGGCAGCAATCCCCTGGCCATGAATCATGTGGCATGCATCGTGATAGGCCACGGTGCAGGGCAGCGGTGTAAGGGCCTCCCGAAATGAGTCTGAGAGCCCTTGATTGAAAAGGAATTCGTGGACGTCCAATACCGGAGCGTTGAAGTTTTCGCTGCTATCCAGAAGCTCCCCATAGGCCTTCATGGTGTGGCCGCAACCGGAGGCGGCCACCAGCACCGCATCCAAGGCTTCATCGGCAAAGCTCTGCACTAACTCGCTAGCCAGCTTCTGGGTTTGTTTGAGTTGCCCTTGGTGATGACTCACTGCACCACAGCAGCCTTGATGGGCTGGGATCACCACCTCGAAGCCATTGGCTTGAAGGACGGCCACCGTGGCTGCGTTGACCCCAGGATCAAAGCACCGTTGGACACAGCCGAGCACCAATCCCACCCGGCCGCGTTGCTCTCCTCGTGCAGGAGAAACATGTGGGAAGCAATCGAAAAAACCCTCTGGTGGTAAAGGCGGGAGCAGCGCTTCCATCGCTTCGAGTTGTGGACCCAGAAGTTTTAAAAGACCTGTGCGCCGTGTAAGGCGTTGTAATCCTGTTCCTGCGTAGGTGCGTAACGGAAGCAGAAGTGCTCGCAGCCGGTTGGGGTAAGGCAGCACCTGGAGCAGCAGGTGACGGAAGCTGGTTTGCCAGCTGCTACGGAATTCAGGTTGGTTGAGTTTCGGACGGGTTGCTTCGATCAGCTGGTCATAACGAACTCCTGATGGACAGGCGCTGACGCAAGCGAAGCAGCCCAAGCAGCTATCGAAATGGCTGGCCACTGTGGCATCCAGTTCAAGTTCACCGACTTCGATCGCTTTCAGGGTGTGGATGCGTCCACGTGGGGAATCCATCTCTGTGCCAAGTACCCGGTAGCTCGCGCAGGTAGGCAGGCAAAAACCGCAGTGAACACAGGGGTCGCTTGGATCGACAAAAGCCATAGGTCAATTCTGGCCTGAATCACCCCGTTGCTGTGTACAGGCGCTTAATGATTTCGTCTCCATTAAGGCTGATTGCTCGTCAATCTCCGCAGGAGACTGGATCTGCCTTTGGTGTGAAAGAAAAAGGATGAAGCAATCAACGGTCGCTACGGGAGGCTCTATTGGCTGAGCCCCTGCTTGGGTCCCTCAGGAGTTTGAGGTGTTGAAGACTTTCTGTCATTGGGACATGGGGAGGCTGAGTCAACATCGCGACGGGGTTGGGAGCTGAAAGAGGGTCTCGGGATGCATCAATGCAATGCCGTTGGTCCTCTACCCGCCAAAGTCAGCACAACGTTGTTGATTAGCCAAGTGCTTCGTCTGCTGCACTCGCGTTGGTTGTGGCTACCGCTTGTTGCCATCAACTTGTGGGCTGCCCAGAGCCTGATTAAAGGCTTGGGACCGATTCCGGTGATGTTGATCACGGCGGCGTTGCTGGCGTTCATTCTTGCTCAGCCTGTGGCGTTATTGATGGCCTGGGGGTTAAGGCGCTCGGTTGCACTTGCAATCGTTCTGGGGGTGATGGGTTGCGCCATGGTGGTCTTGGCTGGGCTCTTGATGCCCCTTTTCTTTGAACAGCTGCAGGCCCTGATCAGTGGCCTTCCGCTCTGGATTCAATCGGCGATCAGCAATCTGCAGCACCTTGACAAAAATTTGGATCGTTTTGGCGTCACGGTCTCCCTGCAGCCATTACAGGACTGGCTGCGAGCGTTGCTTCAGCAGATGGCAGCACGGGTTGGTCTGGAGGGCCCGCGTCTTATCGGCTCCGGTTTGGGTGTCTTGCTCCATCTTGTCCTGGAGCTTTTTCTCGTGCTTTTTTTGCTGATGGGAGGTCGCTCTCAGGTGGAGTGGCTGCTGGGCTGGATAGCGGTTCAATCCAGAGAGCGATTGATCATCATCAGCGATCGGGTGCTACGCACCTATCTGTGGGGGTGGACGGTCACTGCTGTTCTCTACGGCATCGCTTTATGGCTGGTGTTGTGGCTCTTGAAGATTCCCTATGCCCTGGTATTTGCGGTGTTGGTCAGCGCCACCACTCTGGTGCCCTATGCCGGTGCGATTTCAATCCTTTTACTTTCAGCTTTATTGATGCTTGTGGCTCCAGCAGAGGGACTGCGTTTTTTGCTCGGTGCGATCCTCACTGGCCAGGTGATGGATCACACGGTCTATCCCATGTTGATGAACAGGATTTTTAGTTTCCCTCCGGTTTCGGTGATTTTGATTGTCTTGCTGGGAGGTCAGTTCTTCAGCTTGCTTGGTCTTCCGGCTGTTTTGGGATTGCTCTTGGCGCTTCCCATTGCTGCGACGTTGCGGGAGCTGCTTCAGGCCCCAGATCTAGGGAAACCTTCTTTCCCAGAATCTGAAGACCATATGTCGTCCTGAGCTCGTTTTGGTTCCAATCAGAACCTTTCGATGATCGCTTCAGCAAAGCCACTACAGCTCACTGGATCCACTTTGGGTTCCATCAAGCGGGCAAGGTCATAGGTGACCTGCTTGTCCTTAATGGCTGCGCTGAGCCCTTTGGTGATGAGATCAGCAGCCTCCTGCCAACCCAGGAACTCCAGCATCATCACGCCACTCAAGATCACTGAACCTGGGTTGATTCGATCCAGTCCCGCATGCTTAGGCGCTGTGCCATGGGTGGCCTCAAAGATGGCGGCGGTTTCGCCGATGTTGGCCCCTGGAGCCATGCCAAGACCTCCCACCATCGCGGCAGCGGCATCGGAGATGTAGTCGCCGTTGAGGTTGAGGGTGGCTAAAATTGAATACTCCTGAGGCCGGGTTTGGATCTGCTGGAAGATGCTGTCGGCGATGCGGTCATCCACTAACACCATGCTTTTCCATTTTCCGTAGCCGTGGCTTTCGCCAATCGCTGCGAGTACATCTCTCACTTCCGAATCGATCGCCTCTTTTTTTTCAGGCGTCAGGCTGTCGTAGCCAGGCTCAATCATGCGTGCATTGTCCTGGGCGCTGAGAGAGTGATCCCGATCGAGATTATCGAGAATCCAACTTTCTCGTTCCGTGATGCAAACATCGCGGAATTCAGTGGTGGCTAGCTCATAGCCCCAGTCGCGGAAAGCTCCTTCCGTGAACTTCATGATGTTGCCTTTGTGCACCAGCGTGACGTGACGCTTGTTTCCTTCCAAGCGCAGGGCGTGTTGGATGGCTTTGCGGATGTGGCGTTGGCTGCCGTGTTTGCTCACGGGCTTGATCCCGATGCCGGATCCATCTGGGATCTGTCGCTTGCCGAGCTTGCCGTTCGCGGGAATGACCACCTCATTGAGATGCTTGCGCAGCTCTTGGCCGATCGGGTCGTCTGCTTCCCACTCAACTCCCATGTAGATGTCTTCGGTGTTTTCCCGATACACAATCACGTCTAAATCTTCTGGATGCTTGTGCGGGCTTGGTGTGCCTTCGTAATAGCGGCAAGGGCGGACGCAGGAATAGAGATCAAACAGCTGACGCAGTGCCACATTCAGAGAGCGGATGCCGCCACCGATGGGTGTGGTGAGCGGTCCTTTTATGGCCACTCCATAGCTGCGGATCGCTTGAAGGGTGTCCTCAGGAAGATATTGATACGTGCCATACAGGTCGCAGGCTTCATCGCCGGCATAGACCTTGAACCACTCGATGGTTTTTTCGTCGTTGTATGCCTTAGCAACGGCAGCATCCAGCACTTTTTGGGTTGCAGGCCATATGTCAACACCTGTGCCGTCGCCACGGATGAAAGGAATGATCGGGTTCTTGGCCACCACGGGTTGGCCATTTTCGAAGCGGATTGGGGTGCCCTTTGTGGGGGCAGTGAGCTTCTCAAACTGAGCCATAGCTTTTTGATGCCGCCGCGCGGCTTTATTCCTAAGAGGAGCCTATGACTCAGAGTCTCGAGGTCGATCTCTACAGTTCGACCTGACCTACCTTTCGCGACCGATGTCGAAACCACTAGGTGTGTGGGTAGTAGCTGCTTGTTTCAACGAGCAAACAGTGATTACTGATTTCATCGAGCGTGTGGTTGCTCTGCCAGAGGTGGAACGCTTAGTGCTCATTGATGATGGATCCACTGATTCCACTGTGGATCAAATTCGTAGTTGGCAAGATCGACAAGCTGATCGTTGTCAAACAGCATCGTTGACACTGTTAGAACTCACGCGCAACTTCGGCAAAGAAGCAGCAATGCTGGCTGGATTGGACTATGCCCGAGGCCAATGTGCTGCATTGGTGCTAATTGATTCAGACCTTCAGCATCCACCTGAGCTGATCTTGGACATGGTGGAGCAATGGCGTAATGGTGCGGAGGTGGTTACAGCGGTTCGTGATGATCGTGATCAGGAATCTCGCTTAAAGGTCGCAAGTGCGTCCTGGTTTTACCGAGTCTTTAACAAGCTCGTAGACTCCATTCAACTTAAGGAGGGCGCTGGGGACTATCGGCTGTTGTCTAGTCCTGTAATCGACGCCCTAACTAGCCTGAGGGAATCAAGCCGCTTTTCTAAAGGACTTTTGCCTTGGACAGGATTTTGTAGCGTTGAACTCCCTTATCAGCGTGTCAATCGTATTGGCGGCAAGACCTCATGGAGTCCACTCAAGCTTTGGGGTTATGCGTTAGACGGTATTTTTTCATTTTCAGTGCTGCCTCTAAAGGTGTGGACAGTAATCGGAGTATTGGTTTCACTGATGAGCATGGTTTATGCACTTGTGATCTTGCTGGATACCTTGTTGACTGGAATTGATGCTCCTGGTTTCGCAAGTTTGATTGTGGCAATTCTTTTCCTTGGTGGTATTCAACTGATTGGAATTGGAGTTCTTGGTGAATATATCGGTAGGATTTATGTAGAGTCCAAGGCAAGGCCGCATTATTTTGTCCGCAATGTTTATGAGGCCTAGGACGCTCTGTATAATATTTAAAAATTATTTTGTTTTGCGGGTTGGATCTCGGAATTGATTTTGTTTATTTCAAAAATTTGGCCGTTGACTCTATTTGTCTTTTGATGATTAAAGCCATAGATTAAATTTAGATAGTGAGCAGGTATTTCTGGATACATTCTTTCTTCATTTGTCCTGTCAATATTAATAAAAAAATCACCCTGTTTGGGACTGTATGTTGAATCTGATGATTCTCCAGTTCCGTCCTTGATTTTGAAGGTATTTGTTTCCGGATTCCACTCAATAAGTGCATTGTAGCGGAGACGATTTAAATGCCTTGACTCGCTAAACCAAGAATCTTTGCTGTAGATAAGATTGACTTGGCGCCCTTGGTCTATGTGCTTTCTTGTAAGTTTATCTAGTGTATCATAAGTTTCTTCCCATGAATTATGAAGCTCATGAACCCTTGAGGCGTGACCATAAAAAGATGTTTGAGTATCAATATGCTCTAATCCGACTATCAATATGCTTCCACCAACGCCAATAGCATTGATAATTTCTTTTCTTTTTGTTTTGCTATTTAGTTGGCCTGAGACCAGGGTCCATACCCATAAAATATTTAATACAGATGCGAATACGAACGGCAAGTATAGATAGCTATAGCCCTCAATGCTTATGAGAAAATAGAGAGCGATTGCGTAAAGAATTGACGCAAAATTGATGGCATCTAAAAGATTGGCTTTCATTTTTCCCATCAGAATTAATCCGTATCTGATGCTCGCTATTGAGGCTAGAATCCAGAACCTGAGATCGGGATTGAAAATGCTTGTTTTGGATTTATCGGCGTAAGACTCATTGGCTAAATATGTACTCGGGATAAGAGATAAAAATATATATGTGATCGCAAATATTAAAAATAGATAGCATAGCCACAGCTCTAGCTTGTTGTGGCTGTAAAAATTTTCCCATCTTGCCTTCCATGTGTTTGTGTTGAGTTGCTTTATGGAAGTATTTTGCTCATCTTCCCAGAGTGACGTCATCCTAAAGATAATGATCAAGACGGGCGGCGCTATGAATAAAATAAAAGCTATGTCTTTGAAGAAAATTCCCAAAATCGCTACTATAATTGATACGTAAAAGGAAGTCTGGTCCCTGTCCCTTTGATAGTTTAACAATGATATGCAGTAAATCGAAAAAAGAAAGGTCACCATTCTCTCTGCAAAATGAAGCTGAAAAAATGCATTGCCAACTGAAGCGTTGAATAATAGTAGGATTGATGAGATAAGGAGGAGTGAGGGTATGTTTTTTCGGAAGCTAATTCGCTCAATCAAGCGCTTGCTTAGAATGACGATGGTTATGAGTTCAGCTGCACTTGCTAGCATGAAAACTTTTACATAAGGGGTAAACCAGCTAAGGATGTGTAGGTCTTGATGCGCGAGAGGGAATAATCTGTAGTCGGTTCGACGCAATGTTTCATTTACAAATTCGTATCTGATTGAAAAATTGTTTAATAAATTGTTTTCGAAAAGTTCTTTCATCCACCCCATCAGTTCGCCGTGAAACCAAGTGGCTTCATGCAGGAGAACAATTGTGTATGCAGCGAATATGGTTGTGGAAATTGGATTCTTTCTTATAAATACCAGAGGCCTTGTGCCAAAAGGTTTGTTTTTTGGATCGTGTGTTGGTGATTTTGAATTTGCGACTATAGCTTTTTGCGTTAGCGTTAAAATGACTATCAGAAGTATAATTAAAAAGCTGTCGTAAGCGATTCCCAGGTATTGGCCTGCCAAGTCTTTTCCTGCTTGAGAATCTGGATCGGGCAGAAGTTGTCTATTGTTTTGAATCCAAAGCCAAATACCCAGCCCGAAAGCACAAATTAATGTGGATATCAATGTTGTTTTTAATAACAATGTATCCCGTTCGTTATGGGTGTTGGTTTTATCAGCCTTGTTCATGGATTCTGTGTGTGTTGGATCATGTTAAGTAGGGCATCCCTTTCTAATTGGCGATAGTTTGATGATGCGAAAGAATGAGATAGTTTAAAACCTTCTGCTGTAAGGTCGGTATTGAGAGGTGCGCTTGGATGAGCCAGAATGATAGGAGGTGTTTCCTGCTTGGATAAATCAGGCTGCTTGCACAGAATGTTCCACGCTGCTTGAAGAGGTACCGTTGTCATCTGGCCTGTAAAAATCACACCGGCAAAGCTACTATTTGTAGCGATCTTTTGCCTTTTTATGCGAATGCTGGCGATTTGGCTTAATACCTGAAGAATGATCCATTTTAGGAGGCCTGCCCTTCGCCAAGCATCCCACCAGTAACTAAGGGGAATACCAGTTGGTAGTGGCTCTCTTGTCGTTCTGATCCAAGTGATATTTACTGTTTTGCTGTGCTCGAGGATGACATCTAGGACCATGGGTACAAGATGAATGTGCTGATGACCATCGATGAAAATTTCACGATGGCCAGTCATCTTTTGATACAGTTTGAGTTGACTACCTATTTCATGGCGTAGAGCTCTCTTGAGTCTCTTGTGGAGTGGATATCCTGAAGGAAGTAATGACGCTAAGAGCCATTGCCCAAAACTAATCTGTAAGTGACCTCTTGAATTGATTAAGCTTTTGATTAAATTTTGAGAGGCTGTTGCAGGTCCTTCTGTGAGGCATAGATGAAGACATAGATGCAAGCCATCATTTTCTGCTTCGAGCACTTTCCATTCCTTGATACCTTGTTCTGCAGCTGACCCATTGACCAGCAGACTGGTACCAGTTAAATATCCTTTGCGAGATAATTGAAGAATTGCTTGATTGGTTTCGTGACTTAGCCCAAGGTCGTCTGCATGGATTCTTGGGACTGGTCCCGGTCGACGAAAAAGAGCGCTGAATTTAGCGGCTTGTGACCAGATGAAGGCATTTAATGCTGTAGGTGTAAAAATAAGTATCCCAATCTTGACCGCATTTGGAAAAAAGACAGGAAGCGTTAGAGGGAGTATTCCGCAAACTGTCAGATTCAGGCTGTATTGGATAGCGAGCCATCGCTTCGCGAAGTTTCTTCCTTCAGTTTCTTTTCGAAATGCATATCTGGCATGACCATAATAGCCTGTCAATGATGCTAAAAGAAAAGCGACTGGATTCGCAATCCAGATTGGCATGATCCGCACCAAAAATATTAATGCAGCTCCGTGGACGACAGCCGCGACAATGCCAATCAACGCATATAAGCTTGCTCGGGTGATGAGTGAAGTCAGGGATTTTGATTTTAAAGACTCAACATTAATGGTGATTGGACGCTTCTCGAGCTAACCTTCAAATATTGCCAAGAGTGATACACAACCTAATCGCCTCTGAATCGCTCAAACTGAAATTAGTCGAAACTTTTGCTACTGCTATTCCATTGTTGACGGGAGTATCGAGATGTTATGGCTAATCTCGGACAATGGTGTAATGAGTTTCACTCAACTCTTGCTTGAGCTTAAAGGCCTGAATCTCTCTCTTCACTTTTCACGATGGCTCACCAATTTACCAGCTTGCAGCGATCCATCCTATTAGAGCATTGCTTTTAGGTCCTTTCAAGACACCGCTTTCGACATGTCCTTGGTGCCTTGCGTACTTCCTGAATGGTTTGTTTGAAGAGGGTGATCGGGTTGGCTGGAAACTTTGGGTGTCTGGCTTACGACGGGGAGTCCATCCATCCAGCATGGAGCGATTAAGTCAGTTGAACGTAAGCAGGGGTGAGTTTTTGGGGCTTGTCAATTCGCCTGTATCTAAAGACGTCACTCCGTAACCCTTCGCAAAACTCCAAGGCTCTTCCCCCCATGCTGCTTTTAAGGTCAAGGGATCGCTATCTCCTTACTCTGAATGTCTGTCGATCTTGCCTCTCAGCTCCGTGAAGGAACCAAGAAATCTCACACGATGGCTGAGAACACTGGCTTCGTTAGCTGCTTCCTCAAGGGTGTGGTGGACAAGCTCAGCTATCGCAAGCTCGTTGCGGATCTGTTTTTCGTTTATGAAGCGATGGAAGAGGAGATGCATAGGCTAAAAGAACATCCTGTGTTGGCTCCGATTGCTTTCGAACAGCTGGACCGAGTGTCAGCTCTTGAGGAAGACCTTGCCTTTTATTTCGGCTCAGACTGGCGTCAGGAAATCGAAGCATCGCCTTCTGCACAGGAGTACGTCAATCGGATTCGCGAGGTAGCTCAGACAGCCCCCGAATTGCTGGTTGGTCATCACTACACTCGCTACTTGGGGGATCTTTCCGGCGGTCAGATCCTGAAGAACATTGCTCAAAAGGCGATGAACAACCCCACAGATGATGGACTTCACTTTTATGTGTTTCCAGAGATTGAGGACGAAAAAGCTTTCAAAACCACCTATCGCTCTGCAATGAATGCATTGCCGATTGATCAGCCTATGGCCGATCGAATCGTTGAAGAAGCCAATCATGCCTTCCACCTCAATATGAAAATGTTTCAAGAGCTGGAAGGGAATTTGGTGGCCGCTATCGGTAAGGTCCTGTTTGGTTTCCTCACTCGCCGTCAGCGAACTGGAAGTACTGAGACTGTTGTGGCTTAAGTTGTGCTCAAGTCCATTCGCGTACTGGTGCCAGGCACCAGTACGCGTTTTCGTTGTGGTGGGCTGAGCGTTGCATTGCAGACGGCTCGTTTGCTGAGCTCACTTCGTCCAACCGAGGTTGTGACGTACAGAGCAAGGGAACCCGCTCATCCATATCTTGATGATTTGCTCCGGCTTGAGTCTTCTCCAGGTGATTCGCTATGGCTTGTGAGCTGGGGATTTGATGTTCCTGGCCTCTTAAAGCAGTTGCAGTTTAGAAAGGTGGCTTATCAAGCTCACAGCACTGGATATGGTTTCAACCTGCCACCTGCTGTGCCAGTTATCGCAGTTAGTCGGAATACTTTGGGCTATTGGGGTGACAGGGCCCCTCGCAATCCTTTATTCCTTGTACCTAACGCCTTAGATCCGCAGTGGCAGGAAAGAGGTAGGAGGAGGTGTGGCTCTACTCCTCCTAGAGTGGTAGACGTGCTCGTCCAGCAACGTAAGAGCAGCCCGTACGTGTTAAATCAACTTGTTCCTGCGCTACGCGCAAAGGGCTTGAACGTTCAAGTGCAGACAGGTTGGGTGGATGACTTAGTAGAGATGTTTAACAGTGCCACGGTCTATCTCTATGACACGGCGGAATATTGGCGCGGTCAAGGAGTCAGCGAGGGTTTTGGATTGCCGCCTCTTGAGGCGCTCTCGTGTGGGTGTGTTGTCTTCAGCAGTTTCAACCATGCGCTTGCTGACACCCTTTCTCCTGGTGAAACGGCCTATCAAATTGGTCAGGGTTCATTAATGAATGATGTTGTACGTATCTGTTCAGCTGTGTCAGATCCAGAGCATTGGCGGCCAGATCCAGATATTCTTGATTGCCTGCTCTCCGATCATTCAGAAGCGATTTTTTGTGATCGTTGGCGACTCGTTTTAGATTATTTGGATGGCCAAGAAGAGCTAGGAGGTCTTGGGTTGGATCCCCAACACGCTTTGCGTTCTGCTTCCACAAGGCGGCTTCGCTGGCAGGCTCGGCTTAAAAAAATTAAGTCTTTGCTGGCCACAGGAGCCAATCGGTTGCCCGGCTGGCTGAGGGTTTAATGATTGGTGTTCGTGTAGATCTAAAATCTAGATAAATAGCGGATGATTGGTCTGCCGTGGGAGAGATGGGCAAACCAGTTCAGATTTTGAGAAGCAAGACATGGTCCGAATTGCGGGAATTATTTGCTGAATTGCCACCTCAGCGCATTTGGTTCTTTTGTTTCGTTTTATTGGTATCACTACTCCAGGGCTTGTTTGACATGCTTCTGGTCGGATTGCTTGCCCGTTTTGTTGGGGTGCTGACTGGGGCAAAGCTTGGGGATCAGGTCCCTGGGATCTGGTTTTTCGGAGGTCGATTTCTCGACCAAGCTGCCTGGATTGTGGCTCTGCTGATTGTTGCTTACTGGTTTGCTTCTGGTTTGCGTTTTGCATCTGCTTATTTGCAAAGCGTTTTGGCTGCAGATATTTGGAGTGATTTAGTTAATAAAGTCTACTCCAATTTGATGATGCAGCGCTATGAGTTCTTTACGCAAAAGCGGACGGCGGTGCTTTCCGAGCGCTTTAATCGTGTGCTTGGTAGAATGTCAACCACGGTTCTTTCGCCGTTGATTGTTATTGTTGGAAATGGCGTAACTGTTGCAGTATTACTAATAGGCGTGGCCATTGTTCTTGGCTTGAAAGCTTGGATGGTCTTCGCCCTCATGCTGTGTTGCTATTTAGTGACATCGCTGCTCATTGTTCCTTATCTAAGACTTGCATCCAAGCAAAGGGTGCGTTTTTCGCGGCGAATTAATTTGATTTTTTCCGAGTCAATTCGATCCATCCGTGATGTTCAGCTTTATTCTTCTCATCGTTATTTTATTGATCAATTCTCTAGAGATGGAATCGTTGCTAAGCGGTATGAGAGGTTGTCAAGATTGCTTCCAGATGTCCCTCGGTTCGTAATTGAGCCGATGGCAATAACGATTCTTTTTTTGGTGGGATTGGTGCCTTCTTTGGTGGTAGGTAATGGACAGGCGTTGAGAGATGCTTTGCCTGAACTCGCCACCATGTTGGTAGTGCTTTTACGTATGTCTGCCCCACTTCAAAATGTGACCCGAGATCTCAACAAACTGAGGGGGGCCTTGCCGGAAATTCAGGATGCAATGGAGTTGTTGCGAATGAAAGGACACAGAATGTTGTTGGGCTCTCCAGGTGTTCCTTCAGCTGAAGGTGTCATGCCACGAGGATTGATCGAGTTGCGAAATGTTGGGTTTAGTTATGAAAACTCTTCAGTTGAAGTTGTTTCGGGGATTGATCTTGCAATTCCAATTGGATCTCGAATTGCTTTGGTCGGTAAAACTGGCAGTGGTAAATCAACCTTGGCTCATTTACTTCTTGGCTTGTTGGAACCAACTGATGGTGAGTTGTTACTCGACGGTGTACCTGTCACGGATGAAGAAATTCCAGCTTGGCAGGCTAATTGTGCATTTGTGCCCCAAGACATTCGTCTGCTGGATGCAAGTGTAAGGGAGAATGTTGCATTTTGTCAGGATCCTGAATTGATTGACGATGATGAGGTTTGGTCCGCGCTCAATGCAGCCCAATTTGACGAATTTGTTGCCCAAATGTCGTATGGTTTGTATACAATTTGTGGGGAAAATGGCGTCCTTCTTTCTGGTGGACAACGCCAGCGATTGTCCTTGGCAAGAGCTTTTTATCGGAGAGCTAAATTATTAGTCCTTGATGAGGCGACAAGTGCTCTTGATAATAAAACCGAATATGATGTCATGAATGCTCTTGATTTGGTGGGAAGGCGTTGCACGATTGTTGTGATCGCTCACCGAATGTCAACTGTTCGGAAGTGTGATCGAATTTATGAACTTGATGGCGGCAGAATAAAGTCAGAAGGTGATTTTCGAACTTTGCTCGAGTCTTCGTCAAGTTTCCGTGAGATGACATTGCTGGATGAGAGCGGCTTAAGCAATGGCTGATGTGTTGATTCTTTCTACAGCTGATTGGGATCATCCTTTATGGACTAACAAGCAGCATTTAGCTATTTCTTTAAGGGATCTTGGTCATCGTATTGTCTATGTGGAGTCTCTTGGCCTAAGACCGCCACGTTTGCAGGCTGGTCGCGACATCCGTAGGATTTGGCGACGACTCCGCCGAGTTTTCAACCCTCTCCAGCAACGCTCCCCGGGTATCTGGGTGTTGTCCCCACCAGTGCTGCCTGGGGTTATTTCTGGTTGGGGGCTCAAATTCAATTCTGTTGTCTTGGGCTTGTGTTTGTCCTTGGTACGCTGGCGATTAGGTTGTCAAGAGCTTTTGTTGTGGAGTTTTAATCCACTTACTTCTCTTTATTTAGATTTAAAAGCTTTTTCTCAGACGGTTTATCACTGTGTGGATCGTCTTCAGGCCCAGCCAGGGATGCCAGTTTCACTTCTTGATTCTGCAGAAAAAGAGCTTTGTCAATTAGTAAATGTGGTTTTTACTACTGCCCCTTGCTTGCAGGAGAGGCTTGCTCCTTGGAATCCTGCGACTTACTTTTTTGGCAATGTTGCAGATGTCGATCATTTTTCATCCGCGCATCTCTGTGCCAGTGTACGCCCGGCCGATCTTCCAGATACGCAAGGTCCTTTGTTGATTTTTATCGGTGCGATTGATGCCTACAAACTTGAGCTGGAGCAGTTGTATAAGCTGATCCAGCGCACTCCAGGATGGACGTATGTCTTTATTGGTCCAGTGGGAGAAAGCGATCCTTCCACAAATGTTGAACCACTGAATCGATTAGCAAACTTTCATCTACTTGGAACGCGAGCTTATCGAGACTTGCCTGCCTATCTGGCTTATGCGGATGTGGCGTTATTGCCATTGCGTATTAATGATTACACACGGCATATGTACCCAATGAAATTTTTCGAATACTTAGCTTCAGGTTGTCCTGTTGTTGGGACTGCTATACCGTCGCTGATTGATCAAGCAGATGTAGCGAATCTGTGCGATCCCACCGCAGATGAGTTTGAAACAGCAATCTCTAAAGTTCTCAAGGGAGATGGTCCACCACTTGAGAGGCGTTTGGAACGCGCCGAACAAAACACTTATCAACGTCGTAGTGCGGCGATGCTTGATTGTCTTCCTAGGCCTTTGTAATGAGGCGTGTAGCTTTCTACATTGACTCTTTGAAGTTAGGTGGTGCAGAACGGGTCACCCTGCAATGGTCTTCATGGTGTCAGCAGGCTGGCTGGGATGTAGTACTACTCACTCGAAAGCCTCCAAGTTGGGATTTTTATCCTTTGCCACCTGGTGTTCGACGGGAGGTGGAACCTCCAGATAAGGCCTGGGTCAGATGTCTCGGGCCGCTTGGTTTCCCCTTTCGAGTAAAGGCCCTACACCATTGGTTGAAGCATGAGCAAGTGAGTCTTGCGATTGGTGTGACTTCGCTCCCTGCCATCAAGTTGCTCTTCGCGGCCCGCGCTCTTGGCCTGCCTTGTGTCGTCTCAGAGCGTAATTTTCCCCCTTTGAAACGAATTGGTCGGGTTTGGAGTGTTCTCAGACGGATCAGCTATCCGTGGGCTGCATTGCATTTAGTCCAGACCGATAAAGTGGGTTCTTGGATGGCTCTCAATCTCGGTGCACGTCGTCAGCTTTTGTTGCCCAATTCTGTGCAATGGCCTCTGCAGAACTTTGACCCTAGGGTCAATCCGCAGAGATGGCTTGATGAGTCAGGGGCGCGACCATTAGATCCTGTCATTCTCGCCGTCGGAACGAAGGCAGAACAGAAGGGTTTTGACCGTCTGGTGCGGTGGTGGATTCCATTGGCCTTTCGCCACCCATCGCTGCATTTGGTGATTCTCGGTTTGGATGCGCTGCCTTATCACGGTCGTGATCAGCAGTCTGACTTAAGGGATCTTTTGAAGGCATATCCTGAATTGACTTCTCGATTGCATTTCCCTGGTCGCGTTGGCAATGTCACTGACTGGTATCAAAGGGCGCAGTTATTTGTTCTTTCATCCCGTTACGAAGGCTTCCCAAATGTGTTGCTGGAAGCGATGGCGGCTGGTTGTTGCTGTATTGCAGCTGATTGTCCTCATGGACCGGCCGATTTGATCAACAATGACGTGAATGGCTTGTTGGTTCCCACCCAAGCCTCAGAGGAAGATTGGGTTCAAGTTCTCGAGGCCCTTCTTTTAGATGCTCCACGTCGTCAACGTTTGTCTCGTAGTGCTCTTGCCGTAAGGGAGGATTACTCTCCATCGTCTTTGAAGCGCAGTCTCATAAACGCGTTGAATTGTGTGATTCAGGACGCCATAGAGAGTTGAGATGGATGAGGATCTCTGGTTATTGCTCCCCCATCTTGGGCCCGGAGGTGCTCAAAAAGTAGCTCTTTTAGTAGCGGCTTATTTCATGGGCAAGGGTTGGAAGGTCAGACTGGTTACTGTTTTGCCGGGTCCAGGCCTGGCTCACACCATCCCAGATGGATTACTGATCACTGATCTTGGTCCTGCAGTCGATAGGCTTTGGAAACGAGATCACTGGAATCGTTCTTGGATTGCGCGGGGCCGGCGTTTTTTAGCTCCCAAACGAAGACTGCATCGTCTTGCTGCCCGTGTTCTTCTTGGCCCTCTATGCCCTGTGTTCGAGTCGGTAGTTTCACGAAAAGCGGACTGGCGATCCAGGCTCTTGCGTTGGTGTGTGGCTGGTATCGATGGGCCACCGTCTTGGCAGCTCAGTGCTTTATTTGAGCGAGAAAAGCCCAAACGAGTGGTGTCTTTTCTTAGTCGCACCAATATCCGATCTTGCAGCGCACTCTGGATGCAGAACTGCCATTTAGTGATTTCGGAACGCAATGACATCAATCGCCAACATCTGCCATTCCCTTGGTCACGCTTTCGCCGTTTGCTCTATCGCCGGGCTGATGTACTGACCGCGAATACCACAGGTGTCATGGCGAGTATGGCGCCTCAATTTGACAAACGGAAGCTTGCATTGCTTCCAAATCCGTTGCCCATGCCGGAGATTAGCGAGGCTGTTGGTAGTGCAAAGGAAAGAAGCGGGTTTGTCACTGTTGCTCGTTTGGTTCCTCAGAAAGGCATTGATGTTTTGATACAAGCATTGGCTTTGACATCTGGAATTGCAAAAAGTTGGGATCTGACATTGGTGGGGGATGGGCCGGAGCGGGAGTGTCTGAAATCATTGGCAGAACAGTCCGGGCTTACCGAGAGGATTCATTTCACTGGTTTTCAGAGCAATCCGCAGACGTTTTTGCGCCGGGCTGCTGTATTTGTTTTGCCCTCACGATTTGAAGGCATGCCCAATGCTCTGATGGAGGCAATGGCGTCTGGTTTGGCGGTGGTTGTAACGGATTCTTCCCCGGGTCCCTTGGAGGTGGTTGATCAAGGAGTCACAGGGCTTGTGGTGCCTAGTGAAGATCCAGTGGCTCTCAAAAATGCCTTGGAAAATCTGGTCGCTAATCCAGAATTACGCCACCAGCTAGGTTCGGCTGCTCGAGAAAAGTTGCGACAAATGGACTGGCCCGTCGTGGGGCCGATTTGGGAGTCGCTTCTGGGAGGACCTCAAGTTTGAAACGATTGATGGTGTTTGCTCCGACGCGCCGAGCTGCATCAGAAACCTTCGTGCGTGCCAATCTCGTTGGACTTCCTTTCGAGGTTGTCGCCTATTTCGGCGATGAACGCCCTTGGCTTCCTCTTGATCGCTTTGCCTATGGCTGGGCTGTGCTGCTTAGCAAGATATGCACGCGTCTAAGGCTGCTGAGATTGGCTAGTTGGCCTGCTTCATGGGTGGCCCAGTGTCTGATTCAGCAGAATCGGCCTGACTTAGTGCTAGTGGAATTTGGTTTTCACGCTGTGCGTGTGATGGAGGCCGTCGATCAAGGCGGAGTGCCATTAGTAGTGCATTTCCGTGGGTCTGATCTTTCCGCAGCCAGCAAATTGGGGGTGTTGCGAAGCCGCTACAAACGATTGATGAGGATCGCTTCTGGAGTCGTCTGTAAATCTCTGCCGATGGCCCAGACTTTGAAGGAGTTGGGTGCAGCTTCGGATCGAATTTTAATCAGTGCGTCTGGTGCTAATTCCCAGTTATTTCACAGTGGAGATCCTGCTTCCTCGCCCAGTGTCTGTTTAGCGGTAGGTCGTTTTGTCGAAAAGAAAGGCCCCCTTCATACAATCCATGCTTTTGCTCAACAGCCCCTCGGAGAACTTTGGATGGTTGGAGAGGGGCCGCTGCTGAGACAGGCAAAGGACTTGGTACGAAGACTTGATCTCAGCGAGCGCGTTCATTTTTTAGGTATCCGCTCTCAGGCTGAGGTGGCTTCTTTGATGCGTCAGGTGAGGTTATTTGTTCAGCACTCTTTGGTGGCTTCTGATGGAGATAGTGAAGGAAATCCCGTGGCGGTGATGGAGGCTCAGCTGAGCGGATTGCCAGTTGTGGCAACTCGTCACGCTGGTATTCCAGAAGTAGTCCTTAATGCTCAGACTGGTTTCCTTGTTGAAGAAGGGGATGTTAGTGGTATGGCTTTGGCAATACAACGGCTGCTTGCGGATCCGCTCCTTAGCAGACGCCTTGGCTTGGCAGGCCAGCAAAGAGTGGCAGCTAAATTCACATTAGAGCATCATCTATGTGAGTTAACAAGATTTTTAGAGCAAATCGAGTCAATGACATCGGCACCTGGCAGATTATGACTATTGTGGTAGATAGCATTTGTTAATTGCTTGGCAGTTTAATATTTTGCTGTGGCGCAGGCTTCAGGTTTTGCTGATTTGAGAAAATTGCCCCTAAAATGAGCCCAATCAGTATTTGTATGGCGTGATTGTATGCATGAATAGTGGTACATATTGAATTGATGAATAATGTAATGAATAATCCGGTGCAACACTCTGCCCAAGGACAGCAATCTATATTGATCGGGCCAATGTTTTGCTGAAGTTTTCTGATATTGCTAATAGCTAAGATTCCAATCAGTATAATAAATGTTAAGCCAAGCATACCGTGCAGGCCTACAAGGTGAGCATAAGTGTTGTGTGCATGTCCAGCACTGCCAGGAGCATGAGCGGATAAATTTCCAATTTTTGCATCAGAACATATCTCCATGATTTTTTGCTTTTGATGGCCAAATCCGTAAAGGAATCGATTATGCCCAGTAAATATTGCATTCATCCAACACCGAATTAATTGCAAGCGAGTATTATCACCGGAAAGCCCATGGCTCCAATCTTTCCTAATTGCAAAATGCCAGATAATAGCCAATGGTGAGATAAGAAAAAATAAAAATGCAATGTTCTTATAAGGTTGCTTCATCCTCAACAATGAATGACGGTGTGTTATTGCCCAGCCGCCAAGAGCGCCAATTGGTGGAGAAATAGCTGCCATTCGTGAGTCCGTACCGAGACATGTAAAATAACCAAGAAGAGTAAAGATTAATAAAACCATTTTGAATGATCCTCGTTGAGATTGCCTAAATGCGTACCAACTGGCAATTGTTAATAGCGACACTACAATGGCGAGCCTATTAATATTCCCAAATCCTTCATTGAAAAAAGATCGGTAAGATGAAGCCATCCACTCGTGCTTGGGTTCATAGAAACTTAGTAGAGGTATGCTTAATACCGCTATGACCACACTCATCCAGTTAAGTAGTTTTGTCCAGGCATCTAAGTTTAGATTGGAGCCAATAATGGCTCCAATGGATATTAAAAGAAAGATCGTTATTCCATGCTCATCGTCAACTTTTACAATTGTTCGAGCCTGAATTATTAGCAAGCTGGCAAGCAATACGTAGGTAATATTGAGCTGGCGTGAAGCCTCATTTCGTTGATGATGTCTCGCGACTTGTAAAAGGCGAATAATGCTCCAAATCAAAAGCAATGAAAGGCTTAGTTCTTTGCTATCGCTATTAATTTGTAGTATCAATCCAATTGCAAGTAGAGTGTCTATTGCGGAAAATTTGTTAGAAAGCATGATCTCCAATGTTTCAGCCGTGATCGCTAATAGAGCGTGCAAAACATTCGCTAAGGCAAATTAGAAGCATAAATTTTTACTCTTTAGAGCTGATTCCTCTATACTAGAGTACTGGAGAGCAATTACGAAAAGTCGGAAAAAATGCTTTGGCGAGCCCCCTGGATGCAAGGACGTTTAGCTCTATTTGGGTTGGCTCTATGGGATGTGTTAGTCCTAAGCATTTCATATACTTTGATTTACATTATTAGATTGGGTAATTGGCAGGAAAGTCTTACCTTGGGTCAATTTGTATATGTATTGTTGTGGTGCTCAGGATCTTATTTGCTAGGGAGATATTCCAAAACAGAGTCTGGATATTTCCACAAGCCTAAAGATGCTTTTGTTAGAACACTTTTGATTGCATTTTCTCTTCTCCTGGTGTTTGTGCTTCATAATTGGGTTAACGCTATTAATGATGCTGGAACACGTTTTCGTGGTTTTTTGATTCCACTGATTGTTCTTAGCATTTTTGGTTCTTATGTGGGTCAGATCTGGGCTTCATTTCAATTCTCAGACTCCGAGTCCTGGCTATTAATTGTTTCGCCTACTGAGTATGATGCCTTGATTTCTGATCAGTCTCTCCAGAGGGAAATGTTATCCTCAAACATAGAGATTATAGAGCATCATAAGTTTATGGATTATGTAAATAGAAAGAAGTTAAGCGCTGGTAATCCTATTTCGAATTGTACTCTGCATACTATTGCTGTTAGTGAAAATGTACTTCTTTCCGGTGAATCCCTAAAGCACCTAATGGTTCTCCGATCGAATGGTATACGTATTCGTTCTTTAATAGATTGGGCAGAATTAAAACTCCACCGAGTACCTCCTGAATTGGTTAGTGAGCATTGGTTTGTAGCGGCTGAGGGGTTTTCCGTTCAGCCAGGTCGCTTTGGCTGGCGATTAAAACGCATGGGTGATCTTCTAGGAGCAATTCTTATATCTATCATAAGTCTACCTGCCTTTATATTGGCAGCTATTTTTATTTATTTAGAAGATGGAACTCCCATCTTTTATAGTCAAGTTCGTACAGGACTGAATGGAGAAATGATTCGTGTTTGGAAGTTACGGACGATGAGAGATCATTCAGAAAAGGCAGGACCACAATGGTCAACACGTCATGATTCGCGAGTCACAAATGTTGGGAAGATACTTCGTCGTTTTCGGATTGATGAATTACCCCAGTTAATGGGTGTGATTAGAGGCGACTTAAGTTTGATTGGACCAAGACCTGAGCGGCCAGAATTTGAAACTGAATTAGAACAAAATATTCCTCACTATAGGGTAAGGCATTGGATTAGGCCAGGATTAAGCGGTTGGGCTCAAGTCAATTATCCATATGCGGCTAGCATTCAAGATAGCCGCATGAAATTAAGCTACGATCTTTATTATATACGTAATTCCGGTTTTTTATTGGACTTGCTAATTCTTATCAAAACGGTAAGACTTTTACTACGCGCAAAAGGTGCTTTGCCGATTTAAAATCTGTCTTTTTCAAAAGCAAATGATTTCAATTGCCATGTTGCGGAGATCAACTCATCATGAATCACATTATTAATGACTAATTCAACAAAACAGATTAGATTAGCAGTATTAGTTACGCATCCCGTTCAGTATTTTCAACCAGTATTTAAAGATCTGTCCGCAACACCAGGTATCGATCTCTTGGTTTTCTATGGATGCAACCATGGTTTAGTTGCTAGTTTTGATGCTGACTTTAGTCAGAAAATAGCATGGGATTCTGATCTTATTACTGGTTTTCGCTCAAGGTTTGTAAGTAAAGGTTTGCTTTCTAGTCTTAACTCTTGGATGAAATCCTTGCAGCTAGCTGTGAAAGCAAACCATATGATTAACTCCTTTGAGCCTGACTTTGTACTCGTTTATGCGTATACTCCACTCTTTATCTCGTTGACTACTCTACTGTTAAAGTTCACTGGAAATCGTCTTCTCTTGCGTGCTGATGGAACTGATCGTGCTTTGCCCCGTGGCGCTTTAAAATCATTAATAAGAGATATTGTTCTCCGAGCATGGTATCATCTATTTCTACATATCTTCCCTATTGGCCATTATTCAGATGAACATTTTGCTCGACTAGGCGTCTCAAAACTCAAGCGTACTTCGGTCCCATTTGCTGTAAATGTTGAATATTTCAATCAACAAGTTCAATATTGGATGCCAAAACGGGCTCAATTGCGACAGAAATATGGCATAAAAACAGAAGATATTGTTTTGCTGTGGAGTGGAAAAATGACAAGTATTAAGAACCCAATGTTATTGATCAAGGCTATTGCTTCGTTGCCATCTGAGATTAAGCAACGTATTTTTCTCATGGCAATGGGGGATGGTCCATTATTCAAGGATTTTCAGGCTCGTGCCAATGAATATTTAGATCATAGATGTTACTTTCTTGGTTTTTGTAATCAAAGTGAGATGGGACGTGGCTATGCCTGCGCAGATGTTTTGGTTTTTCCTTCCTGCATGGGAGAGACCTGGGGTCTGGTCGTCAATGAAGCCTTACAGTTTGGTCTTGCTGTGATTTCTAGTGATCATCCTGGTTGTGTTGGGGATCTTTTCGGAGGACAATTTGAGATTCCTAAGGGTTCTAGTGTGTTCTCCAATGGTGACGAGCTAGCCTTAGCGCAAGCCTTGACCTCGTTTGTTAATCATTACACCAAAGGGTACATCCCAAAACCAGTCAAAGGTCTTCCTTCCCCTTTCGCTTTAGCTGAAGCTATAACTCATCAGATGTGGAGGTATTTAGAATGTGCAGCTAACCATTCTCCTAACACTACCCACCGCCAGTAAGGAGCCCATTTTTTTGAAATTTTTAGGAGTAACCAACTGGCATAAACGCTTTTCTTTGAGATGTTTATATTTTCTGCTCGGAGAGCCCTTTCAATGAGCCAATAGATCCGTGCAGGTGAGAACCGATCATTAGATAAAATCCAATCAGCCAATGCCAAGTTAAATCCTTGTTTTGGAGCCGCTATAATATCCTTAGGTAATCTACTCCGAGCGATATTTTTAAGAATCGTTTTTGGCCCTTCAGATTGATGAATTGATGATGGAATGCTACGAGCAAGGTCTACTAAATCTTGGTCAAGAAAGGGAACCCTGAGCTCAAGTCCTTGTGCCATGGTGACCGAATCACTATCTCTTAATAAGGTGTCCTGCAAGTAACCACAAAATTCAAGTTTGCTAAGTTTATGCATTGATGAGTTGACATTGACATCTTTCTTTCCTAATTTCAATTTAGCAATTCTACGCTCGGTGTGAAATCTTAGCTTGCAATTTTTTAGTCCATGGAATTTGATAATTCGTTTTCTGTTGGCTGAGAATATGCTTGAGTTCTCCATATGTGAGTATCCACCAAATATTTCGTCGGCACCTAGTCCAGAAAAGCAGACTCGCATTCCAGCTTTATTAGCTGCCTTGGTAACTAAAAAACTATTCAATCCATCAATACTTGGTTGATCAATTGCATCTATGAACTCATCAAAGCTTTCATCTAAGTCTGAAGGACTTATTCTAATTGTTGTATGTTCGATCTCAAGGGATTCTGCTGTTTTCTTTGCCAATGCTGACTCATCCTTAGCCCCGCTTAAACCTTGAAATCCAATCGATATACTCTTGATAGTTTCTTGTTGATGCTCCCTAAGCAGAGACGCGATTAAGCCAGAATCTATTCCCCCACTTAAGAAAAGACCAACAGGATACTCACCAATACTTTGTTGTCTAACAACATTGATTAGCATATCCTCTATCTCTCTAGTAGCTTTATCTAAAGACCAGTTACGATGATACAAAGCTATCTTTTCATCAGATAACGAGAATTCATTAATCTTCCACTGACCATTTGGCAGTCGCTTCGTTATCTTTCCAGGCCCAATCATTTCAATCTGTTTGATAATAGTGGATGGACTCGATACGGAACCCCATAGACTGAAACTTTCAATTGAATTATTATCAATATGAATATCGTCGATAACTTCAGCCGCCATCAGTGTACTTAGTTCCGATGCAAAAGCACAACGCTCACCCATTTTATAGAGGAGTAGAGGTTTGACTCCAAATCTATCTCTAACAAGTGTTAGAGTTTGATCATTAATCTCCCAGCATGCAATCGCAAATATCCCGTTCAACATTTCCCAAAGTCTGTCTCCCCAATGCTGAAACCCCTTCAGGATTACTTCTGTATCTGAGTCAGATTTAAACGTATGCCCATCGCTACGGAGTATTTCCCTTAATTCATCCTTATTGTAAATCTCTCCATTGAAGACCAATATTATATCTTCGTTATCTGAAATCATTGGCTGATGGCCTAAATCTGTTCGATCTTGAATCGCTAGTCTTGTGTGTAGCAATGAACAGGAAATACCTCTATTGCTGGAATTCCAAACACCGTAATCATCCGGTCCTCGTTCTTTCAGTGATGAATAAACCCCATTAAAATTGAATGAATTCCAGCCTATTGCTCCAAAAATACCACACATGCTATTTTGTGATTGAAGTCAATAAACTTGACGAAAACCTGCTGTAGGAAAAGTTGTTTAGAGCATGTCTACGTGCTTTCTTTCCTGCTTCATAGATAAGATTTTGATTCGTAATTAATAATTCCAGCGTCGTTGCGATGTTTTTACTATTTGAATCAACAAGCCATCCTGTTTCACCATCTTTAATAATATCAGTCTGGCCACCTTCTTTGCATGCGATTGATGGTCGGCCTGCAAGTGCTGCTTCAACATAGACTATCCCAAATCCCTCCCCGGTCGCTGAACCATCTTTGCGAACACCGTAGCTGCTAGGCATTATGAATAAACTGCAGTTAGCATAGAAAGTACGTAAAGCATCATCAGAAAGTGCACCATGGAAAATAACTCTGTTTTCTAAATTTAGACTTTTCGCATAATTGATAAGATCTTGCTTTTCATCTCCTTCACCTATGATATCCCAACGCAAGTCTATTGGAAGTTTATTGTTTATTTCAAGTAATGATAGTGCGTTTAATACTAATCGATGTCCTTTATAACCTTCCCGTTTTGACATTCGTGAAACGGTGAGTAAATGGAGGCCTTCAGGAAATGGCCGAGGTTGTATATTTGGCGCGATAAGATCTGCCATTGGATGAACGATTTTTAGTTTATCCCCCAGTGTCAGTAATTTATTATACCCGAAGCTGCTTATTGTGATCAATCGATCACATTTAGAAAGACTTTGCTTGTGTTCCTCAAATGCACTCCCCCAAACGTCAATACCATATGTCCAACATATTTTCTTGTATTTAGAGGAGCTAAGCCAGGAAGCCCACTCAACAGACTTAAGCAGTAATACATGCATTACCATAACGCTATCTGCTTTGGGTAGAAGGAATAATAATTTACTCATGAAGAACAACCGACTTATTAGTTTCCCTATCCATCCTTTGAAAAGTGTCTCTGTAGTCACAATTTCTACATCAATCCCTTCATTTTTAAGACATTGATAAACTTGCTTGCTAAGTCGTTCTATGCCCCCTGTTCTTTTAATGTCATAGGCGATCATTAGCATCATCTGCTTAACCTCTAATTAAGAATGCATAATCACGAATCGATTTATCTTTTCCGAATCTAATTTTGTATAAGTTTAAAGCATTTTGCCCCATTCTTGAAACGACGTTAGGTTGCATGCTTAAGGAATGAATCTTCATTGATAGTGAATGGCTATCTCCAGGTTTGATAACGACTCCACAATCATAGTTGATCACAAGTTGTGCTATTTCACAGTTAGAATCGCAGATTAACAGCACTCCTCGACCGCTTGCAATGATTCCATAGAACTTTGAGGGAGCTACAGTATCTCCTGCTCCAGATTTAAGACTGATCACTGCTAAATCACACGCTGACAGACTTTGTGGTAACAACTCACGATCTTGATACGGTAAGCATTGCACATTATTTGTATTATTCGATAAGATAAAGTTTTTGATGACCTTTTCTTGATATCCTCCACCTACAAACACAAAGCGAATAGGAGACTCGCGAAGTTGTAATGATGCTGCAAGAAGTGTTTCAATATCATGTAATCGCCCAAAGTTTCCTGAATATTGAACGGTGAAATATTGATCATATGAGTGCATCTTTGCGAAGGCATTACTGGATCTATGGCTTCCATCACCCTTCTCAATTGCCCAATTAGAGATAACATGGACTGAGGCTCTTTTTGTTATATCCTTATAAAGCCTATCTTTCATGCTATTACTTAAAACAACGGTATGATGTGAGCAGTCGCAGCTTAACTTCATTAATCGCATTAATGCTAATGCTTGCAAGCTATTCTCCTTCAATATTCCACTTAATATTGCGGACCTTGGGAAAATATCTTGAAATATAAAGATATATCGTGTTGGCCTGATGATGCTAAGTATGGCACCTACTAAGCCGATAAATGGAGGGTTTGAAACTAGAATGATTGTATCGCTTTTTTTGATGTTGAAAAAGCACCATTTAAACGCCTTTATGAAGAAAGTTATCCCTTTAAGGCCTTTGTAAATGAGATTATTTTTTTGGGTATGTATTATGCCGCTGCCGCTCATATAATTAACATTAATAGCCGTCACTGGTTGCTTCATTCCTGGAGAAGCCATTGTCAATACTTTTAGATTAAAACCTAGTTTTTGCAATCCATTTGCAAGGTCGGTCATCAATTGTGCCGTTGCACCTTGCTCCGGATAAAAATGTTCAGAGATAAGGACGACTCTACTTGCAGTCATAAATCTAATCCTTTTTCCTTTCTTGTATGCTCGATAATTTTTGTGATGGTAAATAATTCGTAACTACTAATTAGCAGACTGAACAATAGGCTTTGCCATCCTTCTATCCAGCCTCCATTGAATATATATAGACGGATAAATCTTGCCAGGGGTTTTAATGGCCAGGCTTTTGCACTAAGGATTCTCAAACGCAATTTTCTTGTGGTACTGAATGTACTCTGATCTTGAGTTTTATTATATTGAATAATACTATTAGCATCCCAGGAGCTATATCTCATATGTCTTGAAATCCAATCATCTGTACCTTTGCTAAAGGCGTAATGCTCATAAGGTTCTTGAATTTTCCCCACATTCTCTAAATGTGTAAAGCTCTCCCACACTCCACCGGAAAAACTATTGGCACCTAATCTAACTATCCTTGGATGCCAGTTTGGATACCCTTGTGTTCTTTTAAGCCACCGACCAAGAAACCAAAATCTTGGTGCCATTTCAAATCCTGAGTAATAACTATATTTGACAAGAGAATTCATAATTGATTCTTTACAAGGCGTTTTAATCTCTTCGTCTGCATCTAAGAATAATACCCATTTGCTGTTTATAGGCAGATGACTTAATGCCCAGTTTCGTTGTTCAGTGATTATAAATCTATCTCTCCTTGTTTTAACGAAGACTTTTGCCCCTAATCTTTCTGCTAGTTCCTTACTACCGTCGCTACTGCCGGAATCTACCAGATATATTTCATCGCACCACTTCAGGGATTTGATACAACGTGTGAGTTGTGAATACTCATTTAGGCAAAGTACTACCGCTGCAATTGAAGTCATGATTGATTTCTTTTGTTTAGAACTTTTTCATACATTCTCTCCATTTTCTTTGCCACTGAGATTGGCGAGTAATTTGCTTGTACCCATTGAGCACTTTCTTCAGCCCGGATGCTTGGCCTTTCAAACCAACTTGTCATCCATTTCACCCACGCATTTAGTTCCCTTGGCAGGACGACACCATAATCAATCTTTCCGCTTTCGATTAGCTCCTCTGAAACTCCAGTTTGATCGCTGATTGCTATCTGACAACCATGGGCAAGTGCTTCAATAACGACATTCCCAAAGTTTTCATGTCTACTTGGTAGCAATAGTAAATTCGACTCTGTATAGACATTGGAGAGCTCTATCGCTGGTAAATATGTGTGCCACTTAATTCTTTCATGAAGACCTAGTTTACCGAATGCCGTTTGCAGTTCGTCTAAGCTGTTATCATCGCTTTCACCAACGATATCTAATGTCCAGCTATAATGTTTCAATTCAGCCAAAAGTTGAGGGATCAAATCCAATCCCTTTTTTCGATTAATTCTTCCACAAATCAGTAGTTTTCTTGTATGCCCATGTGCATCACCTCCCTTCTTCTCGGGCGTGGGCTTTTTGACTCCCGAATGAAGGTTCCTTTCATCAAGAGGATTTCCCACTACGTGTATTTCAGGAGATAAGTTAAGCCTTGCTACTTCCTTACTTTCGTAACTACCGGTTACATGAATCATGGCACACTTGTTCAAATATCTTTTTTCCACGAATTCATAGTAAATACTTTTGATGAGTGTGTTCTTTGCAAATGAATATTCGCTTAGAGCCCCTCGAGTGCTTTGGATTAAAGGCTTATTGAGTCTATTGGCGATCCTTTGAATCTTAACTCCCCATGGCTGCCAAATTGTACTGAAATGTATGATATCTGCACCGTTTATCATTTTATTTACTCTTCTATCGTTTAGTCTGCTAAATACAATTGTCGCCCCTTTGTCAAAGGTTTCGTAATAGGATACATTGACTCCGTTTCTTTTGATAGGAATGCCTAGCTCTCCTTTCTTTAAGCTCTTGTTACCGGCGTTGGTTGTTATAACATCCACTTGATGCCCTAATGCCGTAAGCGATTCGCATGTCCTACTTATACTTTGAACTGGCCCTCCGAATTGCCATGCAGGAGCGTATACAGGCACTACATGAATGATCTTCATCTATCCTACTGCTTCTGTTTCTTTTTACTTTAGCACTTCTCCTGGCCAATCAAAATCTATCCGTAATCATTAGATGGATATCAATCGTCAATTACTTTATATTCTGGTGCATCGAAATGGGGATCATTGCAATCGACTCTTTCAATCACTGCACCATCATGCATTTTGTCTCCATAATGGTCATAAGTTTTTCAACCCTACGCTTGTGGGGTTGTTAAACAATAGGGGATTGTCTGTTGACCGAATTGGCGATATTATTAATAATATATTTAATCGTTTCATTCAGTTACTGCCACCGGCATGCTCTTCTGTCATTTCCAAAATTATACTGCGAAGATGTCTTCGAGTTGAGTTGGTTGGTGGTTGGTCGTATCGCTGTTATGAACTTACTTCCAAGTATCGTCATAGGCTTTCTTCTATTTATCGTTTTCACCATCCACTGACTCATCAGCAGAAATTCCTTTTAGCAAAGCTGGATGCTGTTCGACGTAATGGTTCGATTCTTTTAGGAGTTCATATCCGTCGTGGCGACTATTCTTCATGGCAAGGTGGAATCTACTATTATTGTGATGATACTTATCGTGAGATAATATCATCTCTTAGACTTGTTTTTTCTTCTTTAGGCAAAGATATTTATATTATAGTGACAACTAATGAGATTACAATTCCACCTTGCGGACAAGATATGACGTGTCAAGAGCTATGGTATGTTGATCAACTATGTTTACAGCATTGTGACTATTTAATTGGTCCTCCAAGTACCTTTACTATGTGGGCAAGTTATGTAGCCAGTATTCCCTATTATCATATTACTAATCCGGATGATCCAATTTCTCTAGATCAATTTTGTGTTTGCCCGGGTTAAATTGAATGAGTATGATTCCTTCTCAAGTTTAGGTTGCTATTTCTCAAAATCTGCTTCGCTTTACGTATCAGGTGAATAATATTTGCACGTCTATCCCAGATAAATTCGTTTAAGGTTAACAGTACTCCTTTCTTGTTAACTATTGGCTGACTATTGTATTTCATAAATGAATATGCAAACGATGGTTGCTGCAATTGAAACGGTGTTGCATAGCTCCATGCATATGGTGAACTTGGATGTAAAAAGCGTGATTCTTCTGTCCAGTTCAGCCACTTTAAACTGTACCAGATCTCTATGTCTCTAATTTGTTTTGCATGCGCCCATGTTTGAATTTTAGTTCGCATCGCTTCGTTATCCATCACGTATCCATAATGGTAGCAATCAGCATTGATAACTTTTCTTCTTATTGCATTACTTGTTCTTGAAAATGTAAATATAGATTTTGCTTTTTTAGCCCTAATTGCTGCACCTTCATTCAGACTCTTGATCCCCAATGCACTGTTCAAAAGTACAAATCGAGGGTTTTTCCAGAAATTGATCCATGGTGTAATTAATAGCTCGGTATCATCATTTCTATTCATTTCTTTCTTGAGTATCTTCCAACCATCTTCTGTATAGAATTCATCAGCATCTTGAATGATCATCCAATCAAATTCTTCACTTCTCGCTCTCTCCAATAGGAAATTCCTTGTGTCTTCATCATATTCCCAATCTCCTTTTATGATTTCAACTTCGCACTTTAAATGTTTTATCTTGATACTGCTCAGTTTGGTAGGATTTTTTAGTTTATCTCGAGCGGATTGTGAATATTTCCATGGCCTTGGAGGATAAGCAATAAATATTTTATCAACATGGGGGGCCGCATTCTCCAGCATCTGGTTGATCCATGTGTCCACATTAAATGCTATGACTTGAAGGCAAACTTTCATTTTTTTGAAATCATAACATGCATTTATTTTATGTGCTACTTCAATATTCGCATCAGCAATTGATATGGTTTAATTTGCAGGCTCGCGATATTTTCAACATTTCTTGAAGTGAAAATATTAAACACAAAATATTTGATTAACTGGATGGATATCTTTATGGACTTATTATTGCTTCGTGAGTATTCTTTACTGAATAATATAGCTGCTGGTAAATAGTCCGGAGATCTAGGATCACAGCAGTTCATCCAGTACTTGATCTTTCCTTGTTTGCCACTTGAAGACCTTGTTTCTTCTGTTCTCCTAATAGCACAATAATTCTCCAGCGTTAGGAGCTTTATACCCTTTAGGTATAATGAATATGTCATCCAAAAATCTGAATAATAATGGGGCAAGCCAACTGGGACTTTTTCTGCAGCATTCAATGTTGATTTTTTAATTAATAATGATGCTGTTACCCCTAGGTTGACTAGACCTGCGCTTTGTCTATGCAACTGTCGATCAGAATATTTATTGTAGATATTTCCCCAATTAATATCTACGCTTCTGGCAAGTTTTCGTAGATCAATAGTATGTTCAAAAATTTCTTTAAAAGAAGTCTTACTTGCTTCGATCAATATCGGGATTAATGCTGTATTAGCATTCAAGTCTATATAGTTTATACCTGCCATGAGTGAACCAGGACTTAGTAGTACATCATCATTTGCTATTAAAATGTTGTCATTGTCCCCAATCTTTTTATCGCTTCTTACAAGCTCTAATATATAATTCAAGCACCCACCCCAGTATTGTTTTCCATCTAATCTGTGTATCGTGATATCTGGATACTTTTCATAGACTTTTTCTTCTGTGCCATCCGTGCACCCATCCGCAATGACATGTATCGTCAATGATATGTTTCTGTCTATGCTTTTATGCAGGTAATCAATGCTCTTTAATGTTATTTTGTGTCTGTTATGACATGGTATTAGGGCTATTAAATTTTGGTTCTTATTATTCACCAGTAGCACCCTCCTTCAATATCTTTGTATCCTTTGGGCTTTTCACTTTCCAGTGGTTTTACCCAATGTTTATTAAAAAGGGCTTCAAATTCTGCTTTATTCTCCCATCGTGCCCCTTTAATTCCGAAGAGTATTTGCGTTGCTCCACCCAAATGAACGGCTTTTTTACCAATTCTCTTTATATGTGCAGCTAATGGCAAACCGTAAGCACCAGCTCCAATAATTGCAACGTCGAAATTAATATTGTCAATTTGATCTTCCATCCATTTTAATCCATCAAACCAGCTCTCAAATCTAGGATCTTTATTGCCTGCGATTGTCTGTAATGGTTTAAATGTTTTGAGATTAAAGTCGGGAAGTATTCGTTTGTCATTAAATAATAATGAGCGTTTTGCATACTGATTCTTTATTGATTCTATATAAGGATGTACTATGAGTACATTCTTATGCATTAATACTTCAGACCAAGGCTCATCCGAAAAATATGGTTCAAGAGCTTCCAGGCATATTTTATGGCATGATTTCATGTGCGCTTTTAATAAATGTTCTTCCACCCTCCATGACCCTAAAATATCGATATAACTTGCATCTCTGATCATCCGAATTGCAAACTTGTTTAAATTAGAATCGCTTACTGAAAACATTCCTGCGCCATTCCTTAGACTTTCACGTATTCCGTCATGCCACCAAAATGTGTCTAGTTCACCCTTTATAAAATTAATTGATTTTTCACCAGGCCATTTACTTGATTTACTTTTTCTAATATATGTAGCTACTGCATTAAGTTCTCCGCTTCCAAATCTTCCAATCAAACATGGTTTCTTTTCCGTAAGAAGCTCTTTGATCAGTTCATCATCTTCATTTTGTTTCTTCAGATGCTTGATACCATGTTCATTTTCAATTGTTGTTGAGCTTCTTAGTTTTCGTAGTATATATGCAGTATAGCGATTCATGGCTTGGTGTTGAGTAGTTTTTTGAAGTAATTATCTTCTATCGACAATTTCACATAACTCCCTTGTGCTTTGATTTTTCCTTTCCTTATTATGTATATTTTATCACAATGTTTTAAGGTCTCGATCCTGTGAGCAACAATGATGATCGTCGGCTTGTGTTTCAATGAATTGATTGATTTTATTATATTTGCTTCTGTAATGTAATCAAGCGCACTCGTGGCTTCATCCAATATTAGCAAGCTTTTTTCTTTGTATAAAGCACGTGCAATACCGATTCTTTGTTTTTGACCCCCTGAAAGTTTACAACCTCGTTCTCCTACGGAAGTTCGAATACCGTCCTCTAAATTTTCTATCATCATCTCCAAATCTGCCATCTCTATACATTTTTTCATTTGATGCCAATCGATCTCCTCAGCTGTTTTAGCCATTGCAATATTATCTGCTACTGTTCCATCCACTAAAAAAATATTTTGAGGTACGTGTGAAACTTGGTTTCTCCATTTTTCCAACAACAAAGTATTTTTATTGATATTTTCTCCATCAACCAGAACTTCACCAGCTTCAGGTTCTAGTAATCCCATCAATATATCAACAGCCGTGGATTTTCCGCCTCCAGTTTCGCCAACTATCCCAATTTTTTCACCACGCTTCATTCCTATAGAAAATGAATCTAGGGTCTTGCTCAGGCTTGTTTGTTTATATCTAAATTCTACATCTTTTGTTTCTAGGGTCTTCCAGTTATCATATGTATAGACGTCTTTGTCATTTGCTGATCTCTTGTGGTCAGGTTTTTCTCTTTTATCGCCTTCATTAGTTAATGAGAAAACAACATCAATGGATATCTTGCTTGACCTAAACGATGACCAGCAACTAAAGATTTGTTGAATATTTGGCAAAGCGATTTGATATGCAATAGCTAAAGCACCAATGGTTGGTACTCCTTCACCTCCTTGAGGGTTGCCAGTATTTACTGATAGATAACCAATTGTTGCGAATGCAATGAACCCTAGCATTTCAATCAAATATCTTGGAGCTGTTTGTAAAAAACCTACCTTTATTCCTGCCATACGCATTTTATTCGCATTTTTCAAAAAGCTGTCAGTGTGCAATTCTTGCGAACCTTCTAAAATAATATCTCTAATTCCACCTAGGCTTTCTTGCTGTAACTTTATTTCTTTCCTTGCTGCCTCTACTACTCTACCTCCATATATTTTAAGCCTCTTCCTTATTAATAGTGTGAACGCTAGGTATGAAACTCCCACGATTGATAGTGCCATACCTGTTGCGTAAGTATTGACTATGAGTGCGGCATAAGTAGCGCCTACTATTGTTGTCGCCGAACTCACTATTTGTATCATTGGAGCCATTACTCCTGACGTAAAGTTGTCAATCTGTCTTAGGTCTCCTATTTGATCTGCTGTATTTTTGTTTTTATGATTTATGTAGCTATCGTTTAGCATTATATTATATGCTTTTTTAAAAAGGTCTAGTGATATATTTGCGTTCACTTCTCCAGATTTCCAGCTCGACAGTAGTCTTAATGTTCCACTAAGTATGGCCAGGCCCCCTAATGTCAAGCATGCCATTAAAGCGGCGTTTCCTTGCTCTCCGGCTTGGGATAAATTCACTGTATGAATGACATTCTCGAGGAAAGGTTTTGTATTTGTTACCAATGCTGATTGTGCTATGGCTCCTCCGAGCATCAGCATTAGGACGACTAGCAATTCCGCATGACGTTTTCTCGGAAGTGAACCTATTATATTGCTAATTTTATTCATCTCTGATCCCCCTTCTTACTAATTGCATCTCAACTGCATTCTTTTCCGCCAATACTTGATCGTAAATAATTTTCATTTCAGCGATTACGTTTGTTTTAAATATCTTGCCTGTAGCTTCACTGAATTTCTTTGTATTGATGCGCATATATCGTTCATCATTTCTTTCTTGTCGTATTTGAAGACTTTCTTCGCCATTGGCTATTTTCTTTATTTCTCTCACTAATGTGCTCATTTTCGTGCTTTGCTCTGATCCAATATTGTATGTTCCATCGAGTTGATTGCGTATAGACAACGTTATAGCCTCTGCAACTTGTTCAAAACTTATGAAGTTAATCAATGAATTTGCGGTATTAAAGATTTTAACTTGCGATGAAGTTGTCGCTTCGTGACACCATTGATTAATCACCCCTTGCCCTGTGATATTTTTCACATAACCATATGCGGTTGTTACTCTCAGTATGCATAATTTGATCTCGTGATTTCTCTTCATCTGTTTTAGCTCTATTTCAAATTTTGCCTTCTGTTTTCCGTATTCGCTTTTTGGTTCTATAGCATCATTCTCTCCCCACTCTTTCTCTGCATTACTGGCATATAATCCTCCTGAACTTGATATCATTACTACACCTTTTGGACTCAATTTCTCTATGATAGAGATTGAATTGTTTATTATGTTGATATTTTGATTGTAGGTGTGTGCATTGTCTTTGGAGGTTCGTGGAGTCCCGGACCATGTGAAGATTATTACATAATAGTCTTCTTGATTCATATATGCTCTCACTTGTTGACATAGTCTTTGAATGTTTGTTTCGCTTTGCGCTTTCCCCAGTTCGAAGTATATCTCTTTATTATTGTCGCTCCTACCGTTAGGTTGTCTTTGGCGGCTGATCCCCAGATAGTCCGGCCTTTCTAATTTCTTGATATACTCCTTCGCTAGATTTGAGTTTGAGCCAATGATCAAATTTTTCATTTGAACATTCCTTTGTAGATTTTGATATATTTATTGCAGGTGTTTTCTTTCCCATATTTTTCTCTTGCAATCCTCGATATATCATGGCTTTTTTCTTCAAACTTGCCCTCAAGAATCAACTCCATACAATCTTCTAATCCTATGAGACCTTGTCTAAATAGGAGTCCATTACTTACTATGTCAATCATTTCTGCTGCACCTGTTCCCATTCTGGCTATCGCGGGTATGCCGCAGCAGTGAGCTTCAGCGATTACATTTGGACTATTGTCATATTCTGATGGGCATAAAACACAGTCGGAAGCATTGTAGGCAATGACTTGTGATAATTCATCATTATAGTATCCTAATTCTTTGAACCTTACATTCATTGTTTTTAATGTTCTCCGGTCTTCATCGTTCATGCTCCCTAGAATTTGCAAGCATATTTGTTTTCGTGTTGATGTGCTCTTTTGTCTGATTGCATCCAGGATTAGATGGAATCCTTTTCGTGTATCTGCTGTATTTCCAATGAAGTAAAAGACCTTTTCTTTTTTGCTTAGATGGTCCCATCCTATGGCTGTTCTGCATTGGCCTTTACTTTCAATAAACTTATAGTGCTGTGGTATATAGTTGCTGATTTTATGTATTTTCTCTTGCTCTATTCCCCGTTCTATTGCCCGTCTCATCATCCATGATGATGTTACGACTACCAGGGTCTTTGAGTTGTTAATTAGTTTTGTTTTTTCTTTGTATTGCTTTTCAATTAATTTGTGCGCCCGACTGGCAACATGTGAGCAGCGTATGCACCCAGTTTTGTACTTGTCGCAATCATTGCTATAAACGCATCCACCTGTTAGGAACCACATGTCGTGAAGGGTGATTACAGTCGGCTTTTTCAACCTTGAAATTCCCTTTATTCGTCCAAGTGTTTGATACCAGAATAAATTAATGAGATCGAATTTTTCCAGAGTCTTCTTGGTGTTTACAGAGTGTCCCTCATTACAGAATTCGTAGTTATGGTCTGGTTTCACGTATCTTTCCCACCATCCTTTTGCTTTTATATCGAACGTTTCATACAATAATTTATCTGGACTTTTCTTTTTGTTTTGAAACCAGTAACTAGGCTCGGCTAATTGATACCCCTCTTCGCATCTACCCCTGCAGACAAGATCTATATTCCATTTGTCATCTTTGGCCTCTGTTAAGCCCTTGGCAAGTCTTCTAACGGCGCGCGCCGCTCCGCCCCGCCCATTGTCTGCTGTTATGAGTCCTACGTTCATATCAAAACTTTGCCTTTGTCCATCTTAGGAGACTGACAATATAGGTTTTTACCAGTCCTCAATAGATTTTTGTGATTTTGCATTGCTATCTCCTTGTTTGGCGCTATTTCATTTGATCCTTATTGAATCTTTGCTTGAAGCGTGACGGTAAAAACTTCAGCATGCTGATGCTTGTTTCAATTAATCCCGCACTTCTTTGAATGGCTCTCATTCGCGTGATCATATCTTGGGATTGTCCATTGAGGCTTGCTTTTATTGTATTCCAGAGTTGGAATTGCATGATATGAGCAGCCCACTGCTGTCTTCTTGGTTCTTGGGAGAGCATTGGATGATTTTTCAATAGGCCAACTACTTCAGCTACTTCAAGGATTTCGTGGCCGGACTTTCGATTTTTGTTTGACAGCTGTTCATCGTGGGTACGAATCTCAGCGATTGACTCCCTGTTCAACACTACAGGCCCCTCTTCGGCAGCCCGTAGTAGCCATTCCCAGTCAGCTGCATGGCGCCATTCCTCTCGGAACGGACCGGCCGCCTGCCATAGGGTGCGTGAGAAGGCCATTCCGGTGAGATTACCGTTGAGGCTGCCTAATTGCAGTAATGCTTGGATTAATCGACTTGGTTGAATCAATGTCGTGGAGTGGCTTACTTGGTTGTGGTGCCAGTCGCTGTCCTTTGGCCTTGGGGATCCATCTGCATTAAAGGAATCGAACGTAGAGAGGATTAACGCAGCTTCCGGCCAGCGTCTTCGACGGTCCAGCACTGTTGAGATGGCCTGAGCGTGAAGACGATCGTCACTGCAAAGTAACAGTGCCCACTCGGTTTCTATTTCGAGTAGTGCTTGATTGAGGTTGGCGAATAGGCCCATATTGTTTGGCCTTCGTACCCATTTCATGCGTCCTTTGTCGTTGGTCTCCATCCATTGTTGAAGTATGGATTGTGTGTCTTGATCTGAGCCGTCATCAGCAATCAGCAGGTTCCACCTCTCATTGTCCTGTCTCACCACGCTGTTTAAGGCCTCGGTGAGTAGGTCTGGGCGTCCATACACTGGCAACACGATAGTGATTGCTTCTTGTTCGGTCATGCTGAATGCAGGAGGCGTTTGTAATTTTCGATAGAGCGGGTTCCATAGGCGCCCCAGCTCAATTCGCTGCTTGCTAGCAACAATGCAGCGTCTCGCATTTGTTCCCAGAGCATGTGGGAATGATGCAGCCGTTGCAGGCAGCGAGTGATTGCTTTTGGGCTGTGAATTGGAACGACAAACCCTGCTGGAAACTGTTGAATTCCGTGATTGTCTTCCTGTGCATATGCGCCTTGAAGCCGCAGCAGGTCTTCACCTCCGGTGTTTGTTGTACAAATCAATGGCAGGCCGCAGGCTAGAGCCTGCATCTGAACCATGGCCATCCCCTCTTCAACAGAGGCGATGACAAAGCAGTGGGCCCTTTGGTAATACTCCACTAGTTCTGCTTGAGGGCGATGACCTAGGCGGATGATGCATCTCGGCTGTCGTTTTAGAAGTGCCGTAAGTTCCGGCGTTTCACCACCTATCAAGGTGAGGCTGGCGTCTGAAAGATTTGCGCCATTAAAGCCTTCCAGCAGGTCAGGGATGCCTTTTCTCACCGAAAGTGATCCGGCATAAATTGCTTTCAGGCCGTCTTGTTTTGGAGGTGCTGGTGGTTTTGCTGATGGTTTGAACATCTTCAAACTGACGCCAAGAGCATTGCGCTGGAGTCTCCCAGATTCGAATCCCTGGCGGCGGAAGCTACGTTCCACGAAAAGACTGGGCACGGCAATTGATGTGCACAGTTCGTATTCGCGAAGTTCCATGCCTTCGATCCGTTGATGGGTTGGAGTCCATGGCAAGCCCAGCCGAGCATGCTCCTCTTTTAACAGGCGACTCTGTTCAAGGATGTGGGCGGAGGAGCGCTCCAGCACGGTGGGGATCTGCTTTTGCTTGGCCCAGAGCAGGCTGGGTTCACTCCATTGAGACCAGCCGTGGATCAAATCACTTCCTTCCAGATACTTGCAGGCGCGCTGAGCGAAATGGCTGTGCACCCACCACTGGCTGCGCATCATCAGAGACTCACCTCCTAGCCTATAAATTGCCTTAACGAGCCAAAAGGTCAAAGGCAAGCTCACGACCTTTTGTGCGGGGATGCCCCAGCGGGTCACGAACCAGCGTGGATAATTAGTGATCACTCGGTGAAGATGACCATGCGCGTTCAGCTGCTGGGCTAAATCAAAGGCATGCCAACGGCCACCAACCACAATGGTGATCTTCATCGCTTGTTGAGCAGTGTCATTCTCAGACCACTTGAGCATGGGCTGCACCTCGGTAGTGCCTAGACGTAGGACGATGCTGCACATCGCAAACAGTCATGTTTTGTATGGAGTTCAAATAGCTCTGGGCAGCATTCAGTTGATTGCGTTTACCGACCACCACAACCAAGGCCTCGTTCTGGTCCAACGGCTCTGCCATTAATCCTGGACGTTCGATTTCTCAAGTCCTGCGGATTTGCTTGTTGGTTGTCTTGGTCAGTTCATCACAGTTGTTAATGCTTATCTCCCAATGGTTTTGGGGCTGTCTTTCGCGCTTGGCATGCGGGAATCGCTAGCCAATCTAGTCGACCATTTGACCACCATCAAGTTGAAGCGCACCATTCGATCGTTTGTCGACCATGTCATGATGCAATGGACGCGAGACAATCGACTTCGGTGAATTTTTCTTTGGCATTGACTTGCTCATGCTCTTATTATGCCAAATCTGGAATTGCAAGTTTGACCTTGATGGCATGTTGCTCTGACTCATCCAGGCTCTCCTTCGTCGGAGATAACAAGACTGAAGCGTTGGCTTTCTGATTGGGTGATTTGGAGATGAAGTTGTTGCCGCGATTGTGAAGAGACCCAGGAGTCATAACCTCTACCTTTACGTTCAACTTTGATATTCTTGTCTACGATCGATATTGCGCAAGACTAAACATAGTCTCGGTTGCGTAACCATTTAGAATTTTATTGCTTTTAGGACCTGTTTCATGATATTTCTCTTTCCCAATGGACAACTCGGAAATCAGTTACTACTTCTTGTTGCTACTTCTTCATTTGCCAGGAAAAATGAACATGTGTTTCTCATTAATTTCAATGCTTCTTTGGGATTTTTCGCCAATCATCCCAATTTTCATTACATTGGTTGTGGCGCCAATTATTCTATTTTAAAACGTTTGCTTGCTCGCTTGATCATTTTTCTCTATCATTCCTCAGTCTGCTCTAAATTTTTTATTTCCCGAATCACGGAGAATGATAGTGGTGGTATTTCTTCCTCTCTCCCTACACTAAAGCCACCCTTGATAACGGCAGTATCAGATTGCTATTTTCAGAATGAATGCTTTCTGCAAGTTCCAAGACAGTCAGTCTTTTCCATATCGCCTTCCTTTCTTTCTCTGGCACAAGAGTGGTTGAAAATGAGGCATATTCTTGACAACTTTAAAATATTTGTACACCTACGCAGAGGAGATTATCTTTCTTGGACTCCATTTGACAATGGAGATATTTGTATTCTACCTGACTCCTACTATTTAAGTTCTCTTCAAGCATTGCTGCGAATGACGCCAGATGCGGTGATTGTGGTTTCCTCCGATGATTCTGAATATGCACACGATCTATTCTCCTCCCATGCGAGAACATATTTTGTTGACGAATCTCCACTCTTGTCCCTTTCTATTCTGGCAATGTGTGACTCTGGTGTTTTATCACCTAGTAGCTTTTCTTTCATGGCTGCTTACTTATCCAGCTCATTATCTTTTTCTCATAGTAATACTTATCTGGCTCCTAGGTTTTGGCTTGGTCATTCAATATCCTCTTGGTATCCTCCCCTTTTCCGTGCTAAGTTTATTCAGTATATTGACGCTTAATGTCTAATCTTCTTGCGGGCTTACCTCCACTCAAAAACTCATCTTTTGTTTATGCGCTAACCTTTGTTATAGGTTTTTTTGCTGCTATTGGTTCTTTATGGGATGTTTTTGGATGGGCCAATTTAGCGGTTCTGGCTCTTTATCTCTTGCCTGCATTGGTTTTTTTTAATTTTATTCGCCCAGACTTTGTCCCTTGTGATTGGAAATCATACGGTATATATTTGTTTTTACCTGTTTCTATTCTGGTTTTAAATATATTTCAGGCAATATGGATTCACCCTGCTTTTCCTGGATATCCAGAAGGTTTAACGAACCAGGAATGGATCCGTTTCTCATCATATTTTCTTTGTTTTTTGTCTATACCTCTTCTCTGTGCGAGGCAATGTAGGATCTTTTGGTTAGGTTTTTCCTTGGGACTAGCTTCTTATGGATTGGGCACAATCATATTGACTTTCTTCTCCGATAATTCATTTAAATTCCCATTTGACATGCATTTTGGAGGACCCTGGGGAACTCCATCAAATCCAACCCCCCCTGGTATTGCAATCGTCGTATTTGTTTTAGTCATCAGCTATTTATTGCTTTCATCATCCTTATCTAAATGGTTTAAGCTACACTCTTTCTTGATAATCTATATCCCTTCAGTTTTTTCTCTTTTTCTCTTGGATAAGCGTTCCTCTTTGGCTTTTGTTTTATTATCTACTGTACTTTACAGTTCACAGCTTCTTAGATTATTTGATTTTGATTTACGGACTTTTTTAAGTAAAAGAAATGCTGCTTTAAAGTTTGCTTCAATTGCTGCAGCCTCATTTGTGTTGTATCTTGTGATTACGTCTCGTCTTTTTACTAATATTTTCATCACTATATCTCAGGGGCCTGCTGTTTCAGACCCTGATCGCTGGTTTCGGTATTCTTATGGATTTAAGATGCTTGAAAAATCTTTATTCTCAGGTAATAATCATTTATTTGTGATGCCATATGAACTTGAGTCCTTCAACGTTCATTGGCATAATGGCTTTCTTGATAGTTATCGTATTGGAGATCTGTTAGGATTTGTATGTTTCCTTGTTTGGATTTTATTTTTAGTCTTCCAACTATTTAAATTGCAAAATCATTCATTTCTTAGATTATCTTCTTTATTTTGCCTTCTCATACTCATGGTTGAGCCAACCCTTCACCGAACATGGATTGATGGTTTGAGCATTCAATTTCTTTCTGTGTTTATATGTTATCCAAGAAAGATTCTACAACTCAAAAATTCTACATCTTAACATTGCATTTAGATCATTGACTACTGATCACCATGGCAATATGTATTTTAACTTCTTTTTAATCCTAGTTAAAAAAGATTCAGTAGCTGAAATACCCTGTACTTTTTCTAAAATCTGCAGGTTTGCTGCTTTGTTTGTTGTTATTGTTGGCGCTTCTATTATAGTTTCTAGGGGACTTGCCGTGATGTTGCTTCTTTCCGAGCTTGTAGTTGTATGAGTCGCATTTTCACCAAAGCCGACATTTTTGATCATATTTACTCTTGGGATGATGCACAATCCCTTTTTAATTTTCATCGATGCCGAGAGTTGATAATCCCATGTATCTATTTCTCCTCTTAAGCATTTATCATAATCATCTGCTAATTGTTGGTACTGATCATTGTTTATAAATATCTTTTTTGCTTCTTGCTTCCCTCGAATATTTTTCCATCCCTTCATATCCCTATCATATTTTTGCCAGGTTCTTTTCCAAGTTGCCCAGCCCCAAATGATTGGGTCTTCGATAAACGTGTATGAATAATGTCCATCAAATTGAATATTGGCTGAATTATCACCTGAGATCATCCATACACGATCTTCATGATTATATTTTTCTAAAAGCTGTTGAGCAAATTTAAAGAAACTTGGATTTGGTATACAATCATCTTCTAGAATAATCCCCCGTTGTTCATACGCAAAGAACCAGTCCAGTGCTCTTATCACTCCGTTTTTACACCCCAGATTATCTTCCATGAAATTTGTATGGATCTTACAATTCCATGTGATGCCATTCATAAGCTTACTACGAACCATAGCACATAAGTGCTCTTCTCCATTTACACTTTCCCTTGGACCATCAGCGCTTATGTAAATATTTTTTGGCCTCACTAATGCCAGTACATCAAGCATTTCATCGGTATATTCTGGTCTATTAAAGACTATTAGTAAGACAGCGGTATTCATTTAGTTCTGAGATGGTTTTTGATTTTAGAGTATACTCTTTTTATAATATTCTTCTTCTCTTGCTTTTGCTTCATCCAGCTACAATGCCAATAGTGCAATGCGAGTGAATAGTCCTCAAGATATTCTTTTGGACGACTATCTAGTTCTTTAAGGAAATTAGGCCAAGCATAAAAATAGTTGGATGGAAGGATTCCTACCTTTTCATTTTTTAATTTATTTTCTATCGTTTTTGTTAGCATATATGGTCCTGTCTTTCTCATGATCTCCATGTTATCTTTTTCGTCTACTTGAGTTGTTTCGGCGATGATATTATTGACTGCAGTAATTATTTCATTGTCTTTAGAGCATGCAATTAATCCGTTTGCGATTTCTACTTTACCGGATTGAGGTGCTGGTAGATGCCCCGCGATAAATTGACTTCCATCAAAGCATTGATCAAGACTCTTTATGCATTCAAAGTCTGTATCAACATAGAGACCTCCATATTGTTCAAGTATTGCATACCTTGCGATATCACTTTTGGCTCCTGGATTCACTAGTGAGCAATATAGACTCTTCCCTTTAAAATCTAGTGTTTCTATTTCTTTATCTGTCCATAAGCAGTATTTGTAATCTGGCATTAATGTTCTCCATGTATTGGATAATGTTAATAACTCACTTGGTAATTTAGATCCAATCCAAATCTGATGAATTATTTTTGGTATATATCTGTGATTTCTTTTTCTTTTTGTCCATCTCATGTATGATTGCGCATAGCTCAACCAAGCATCGATATCTGGTTCTGACATCCAAAAGTTTGGATGTACCCTGCTCAGCTTTGCAAAATGATTCAGGTCTCTATATTTGCTGATCATAGACTTCCTTTATAGTTTACTCGCTTTATTGCGGCTTTCAATTTATTGCTAACAATATATCCGATTAATTTCAAATACTCTATGATAATGTATCTTGTTTTTGGCAAGCCACAATTGTTATGTATGATTGAGATTTCTTCTTTTGAAAGATTTTTTAGGTCTGTAAGCGAATACTGGTTTGACCACATGCCGTGACTTTCCCATGGAGGCGTTCCTTTCGTGTGTGTAGCATCTTCTCTAAAACCTTCATTGATGGAATAAATATTATTCGGTGTCAGTGAGTATGCTTTGTGTTTTACGTGAGTTAGATTCCATTCGTAATCCCAAGCTTTCATATGGCCTGATTTACATGCATATATTCTAAGTGCAAGTTCTTTTGTACGTATGCTTACTGGTAATCTCCAAAATATGGATATTTTATCGAGCTCTTGTTGAGCTATTATGTTCCTTGAATGTATTTCCCAGCGATTTTTCCAGGTTGCCCATCCCCATACTCTGCAAAGAGGACTTTTGAAAATTTTGCTTTCCTTTTCTTCACCTTTATATTTTATTATGGAAGGGTCAAAATGAGATGAGATTGAAAATATAGATAAATCGTCTCTATAAATCGATAACATCTTACACATCGCGTTCATGTATCCCTCGTCAATCCTAATATCGTCTTCTATTATTATCCCTTGGGTGTTATGCCTAAAGAACCATGATATAGCGTCTAGGACACCATTTCGGCATCCTCGATTAGCCTGTAGCCTTTTATATTTGATTCTTGCAAGCTTAAAATTTTCGATTGTTGATAACATATTGTTTTGTTGCTCTTGATCATATTTATTCTTTGGCCCATCGATCGCCACCCATAGCTTACTGAAATGTTTTTGCTCCAAATCTTTTATTAGTCGATCAAATAAATCTGACCTATTGTAGCTGACTATTAGTATTGGCGTGTCTTTTATCGTTTGTTTTCTTTGGATGTTTTTCATGGGTTAACTAACTTTTCCTGTTAATGTATTGAGCCTGTGCTCAAATGTATTTTCATGTTTCCTTACGCAATTTGCAGCCTTGATCCTTAAAATCTTCTGTAGTTCCCTGTCTTTCATTATTTCTAGGGATTTTTCTTTTAATTCTTGTGGTGTTTTGAAGAACCCAATTTCAGGATAATCATAGAGAAGTTGCCGGTGTTCTTTTGTGTCTTGATAGATCCCGCATCCTCCAATTGCTCCTATTTCGTAGGAACGATCTGTTGATTTGTCCTTATTTCCCTCTCTTAAAAGTCCAATTGTGATCTTTGCGTTATATATTTTTTCACAGTACTCTGAACCTTGCACTTCGTTTTTGTATTTCCATCCTTTGATTTTGCAACTTTCCCAACTGTTTCCATAGATAACTTTGTTGATGTTGGGTTCATTGCTTAGGCTGCCTAGCCATCTTTTTCTTTCTTGTGCACCTGTACCAATAAAAATAATATCTTCATCTCCACTCCAATTCCACTGAGCTCGTGGTTGAAAATGAATTTCAGGATCATAGGCACATGGAAGCCAACTAACTTGTTTAGCTCCTTCTTTGAGTAATTTTCCGATTCGTTGTTTCTGCGTACTATAGATATGGTCATAGTTGCTGATTTCACTTATAAAGGCTTTGTTTTTATGAATTGGATTCCACGGATCATCTATTAGGTAGTTTATTATTTGACTATTTTGTCTTTTGGCTTCTAGGAAGCATTCTTCTCCTAGCGGCAGTATATTTGTAACGACAATAAAATGTGGCTTTATTAAACGGATTTTTCTCTTTAATTCGAGGCTAAACCTGCGCCATTCCTTTGTTTTTTTGCCATTCATCCGGTAGTAGATTTTCCCCATTATGCTTTTCATGGATGGCGAGTATAGGCAATCTGGTGAATTGTATTCTATTTGAATATGACTGTAATGCTCTTTTGCTTTCAGACCTGCTCTCAGTAGTTTGCTCCCAAGTGCTTCTGGCTTGCTGATGTCTGCGATCAGCATGACTGAATCCATGTACTTCAAATTTTCTCCTTTATACCACAAAATTGCATTCATATCCATATCTTTCTTTGTATTGATTTTCAATTGAAGCAATTATTGTTCTTGCTATGTGTTGTGCGTCGCGTGTTATTGAAGTTGGTTTCTTGTAAGCCTCTGTCTTTTCATATTGCGTTGAGCTGTCATTCTTTTGTTGTTTATGTTCTTTTTGTGATTATCTTGAAGTGTTGGTGCAGAGTTTGTTTGCCTTCTCGACATGGCTTTGCTTGTTGCTATTCTGGTGAGTGCTCGAAGGGCTTGGTACTTTTAAATGCTATCTTGATTTGGACTGAATTTTTCTCTTAGTATATTTCACTATTGAGCATTTTTTTTATGATGAATTTTAGATCGGTTTTTGTTTCCCATTGCAGTTCTTTTTTGATCTTCTCTGGGTTTAGGTAAGACTGTGTGATGTCAGAAGGCCGCCTCAACTCTTGATTCGTTACCACATAATCTCTCCAGTGCAGATTCAATTCTTTGAACGAGGCCTCTACAAAGTCTTTGAGTGAATATGTTCGCCCTGTGGCTATAATGTAATCTTTAGGTTTTTGAGTTTGTAGCATCAAGTGCATCGCTTTTACGTAATCTGGTGCCCAACCCCAGTCTCTCCATATGTCTAGATTTCCTAGTTCTAGTCTTTTCATTTCCCCGCGACTAATAGCCTTTGCACCCTGTATGATTTTTTGGGTGACAAAATTCTGGGCCCTTAATGGTGATTCATGATTAGCTAGTATTCCTGTGCAAACATGCATCTTATAAGCGTCTCTGTAGATTGCAGCATTCCAATACGCAGCTGCTTTGGCTGCCCCATAGGGACTCTTTGGTCTCATTGGCGTCTCTTCGTTTGCCCCTTTTTGGATTGTTGTATCTCCATAGGACTCTGAACTTCCTGCGCAAAATAATTTTATTTCATTGTTTAATATTTTTATCGATTCAAGTATGTTTGTATTCGCTGTTACTATTGAGTCGATGCATTCAACTGGTTGGTTGAAAGAAAGCCCTACGCTTGTTTGCCCTGATAAATTGTAGATCTCGTTTGGCATAATCTGATTTACTGCCGTTATGACGCTTCTAAAGTCGCTAGGGGCTATTGAGATTAATTTTATCTTCTCTCTTATGTTTAGCTTTTGGAGGCAATTTGTGTTGCATCTTTGAGCATCTCTGCTAGAGCCATACACTTTATAGCCTAGCTTTAACAGGTGGTCAGACAAGTATGCTCCGTCTTGGCCGGTCGCTCCAAGTATTAACGCTTTTTTTGTCATGCCATTTTTTTTCATGGATTTTGATTTGTGCTTTGCTCAAGTTTGAACATATTCTGCTGTACTTTCCTCGCTTTTTTATTGGTCTTCTGATTTTGTATTTTATACCATTGATGCTTTTGATGAAGCTTGGTCTGTAGTTTTTATCGATTTTTCCTTTCGCATGCAGGCTTTCTGGTTTGACCTTTCTATTCTGTCCCTTTTGTCTTATTGATTTTTCCCTTTGCTTCGGGCTCAATGCTTGATTCGCTTTTGGTTTGGTGCTGATCTTCTGCTCTCCTGCGGTTTTTGTTTTGGCTTCCGACTCTTTTCTTGGTTCTTTGCTCGCTGTTTAATTTCCTGTTGATCAATGAATGTCGATGAATTCTCTCTTTGATTGTTGTTTCTGTGGCATCGGCTTTTATTGCAGTGTTGTATGTGTCTTTAATGATTTTCATTGTACGCGACGTAGTCGTAATATTTGATGCTTTTTGCTTTCTTCGTTATTCATGTTTGGCCTCGGTTTGTTGAAATTTGTAGTTCGTGTTTTTAGGGGCTTAATCTCCTTTTCCGATTCTGAGAGGGTTTTAGCTCTTTTTTTGGATAGTCTCTCAGCATGAGCTTCCTCGCCGGCCTCAACGACGCTCAGCGCAGTGCGGTGGATCACCATGAAGGCCCGTTATTGGTTGTCGCTGGAGCAGGAAGTGGAAAGACGAGAGCCCTCACCCATCGCATTGCCCATTTGATTGGCGAGCATGGGGCGGACCCTGCCCAGATTCTGGCGGTGACGTTCACCAACAAAGCTGCCCGAGAAATGAAGGAGCGGTTGGAGCTGTTGCTCGCTCATCGCCTCGCGCAGAGTCAGTTCGGCCAACCCTGGAGCACTTTGCCTCTGGTTGAGCAGCGGCAATTGCGTTCTCGTATCTACCGCGAGGTCACCAAGGAGTTGTGGATTGGTACCTTTCATGCCCTGTTTGCGCGCATGCTCCGTTTCGATATCGATAAATTCAAGGATGCTGAGGGCCTGTCCTGGACTAAGCAGTTTTCGATCTACGACGAGGCTGACGCTCAGAGTTTGGTGAAGGAAATCGTCACCCAAGAGCTGCAATTAGACCCCAAGCGGTTTGAGCCCAAGAAGGTTCGTTGGGCGATTAGTAATGCCAAGAATCAAGGCTGGTCACCTGAGGATCTTGAAGCCAATGCCGAGGGGCAGAGAGGAAAGCTCACTGCAGATGTCTATCGCCGTTATCGCAAGGCATTAGCTGCGAATAATGCTCTCGATTTTGATGACTTGCTTCTCCTCCCTGTGCAGTTGCTTCAGCAGAATGAGCAGGTTCGCGGCTACTGGCATCGGCGCTTTGCCCATGTCCTAGTGGATGAATATCAGGACACCAACCGCACTCAGTACGAGCTGATCAAGTTGCTGGTCACCGATGGAAAGGATCCTCAGGTATACAAAAATTGGTCTGGACGCTCGGTCTTTGTTGTGGGTGATGCGGACCAGAGCATCTACAGCTTTCGGGCAGCGGATTTCACGATTCTGATGGGATTTCAGGACGATTTTGGCGATAAGGCTTCGGATGATGCCACCCGCACAATGGTGAAGCTGGAGGAGAACTATCGCTCTACCGCCACGATTCTTGAGGCGGCTAATGCTTTGATCTCCAACAACAGTGAGCGGATCGATAAAGTACTGCGCCCCACCCGTGGGGAGGGAGAATTGATCACTCTCACCCGCTGCGATGACGAGATCGCTGAGGCTGAGGCAGTCGTGCACCGGCTGCGGATGATGGAGGCCGCCAATCCTGAGCTCAACTGGGCTGATATGGCTGTGCTGTATCGCACCAATGCTCAGTCACGGGCAATTGAAGAGTCGCTGGTGCGTTGGCGGATTCCTTATGTCGTTGTGGGTGGCCTCCGCTTTTATGACCGCCGCGAGATCAAAGATGTTCTTGGCTATCTGCGCTTGCTAATCAATCCCGCCGATACGGTCAGCCTGCTGAGGGTGATCAACGTGCCAAAGCGTGGTATCGGCAAGACCACAATCCAGCGCTGCTCCGATGCTGCGAATCAGCTTGGTATCCCTCTTTGGGATGTGGTCAGCGATCCGGAAGCGGCCCGTTCACTCGGTGGGCGTTCTGCCCGTGGGCTGTTGCAGTTTTGTGAGTTGATCAGTGCTCTCAAGCAGCACATTCATGACAGTCCACCATCGGAGTTGATTCAACAGGTGATGGAAAAGAGTGGTTATGTGAGTGAGCTGATCGCTGAAGGTACCGATGAGGCTGAGGAAAGACGCCGCAACCTGCAGGAATTGGTGAATGCAGCGCTGCAATATCAGGAAGAAAACGATGAAGGGGATTTGGAGGGGTTCTTGGCTTCTGCGGCCCTGGCCAGTGATGCCGATAGCAAAGACACCAAGGCTGATCGGGTGACATTGATGACCTTGCACAGCAGCAAGGGTTTGGAATTTCCGGTGGTGTGTTTGGTAGGGCTTGAGCAGGGGTTGTTTCCGAGCTACCGCTCACTGGATGATCCGGCGTCCCTTGAGGAGGAACGCAGACTCTGTTATGTCGGCATCACCAGAGCGAAGGAGCGTCTATTCCTTTCCCACGCGAGCGAGCGGCGCTTATGGGGCGGCATGCGCGAGCCTGCTGTACCAAGCGTGTTTCTCTCAGAATTGCCAGAAGCGTTAGTCCAGGGGGAGATCCCTCGCTCTGGTGGAGCGGCGATCCGCCGGGAGCAACGCCTAGAGCGTCTGACTCGGGTTGATCGGGCTAGACCAAGCAGTGCCCCTGCGAATGCTGTGCGCCGTCGTCAGGCTGGTCCCGCTCCAGGGAAGTGCTGGACTGTCGGTGATCAGGTCAGTCACTCCAGCTTCGGGATCGGAGAGATCACGCATACATTCGGCAGCGGTGAGAAGGTCTCGATCGCTGTGAAGTTTTCCGGCATGGGCCCAAAGATCCTCGATCCCCGCTTGGCGCCAATTGAGCCAGTGGACAATTGATCCCTTGGAGCTGCCCGGTATCCCCACCGACCTTCTCAACACTCTGCAGGTTGCTGCTCGTGACAGCGGGGTAAGGCGTTTGGCGTTGGTGGGAGGGGCAGTAAGGGATGCCCTACTTCACCACGACCATCAGGATCCTTGGCTTGGATTGCCGGATTTGGATCTCGTGGTGGAGGGGTCTGCTGAGGTGTTTGCCCGACAACTTCGGACGCTGTGCGGTGAGACGCGGGTGCCACAGCTGCAGGTCCATGCGGCTTACGGCACGGTGGACTTGGTGCTGGATGGGGTCAAGCTCGATCTTGCCAGTGCACGTAAGGAGCACTATCCCGCTCCAGGGTTCAATCCAGTTGTTTCTTCAGGCCGCCTGGAAGACGACGTCGCTCGGCGTGATTTCACTGTTAATGCCATGGCCCTTGAGTTGTCTTTCGAGGGTTTAGATCAGGACTACATACTCGATCGGTTTGAGGGACGTGAGGATCTGGCCAGAAGGCAGTTGACTTTTCTGCATGACTTCAGCGTTGCTGATGATCCCACTCGCGTGATCCGGGCGGCTCGTTATGCCGCACGACTCGGATTCCAGTTAGCTCCAGCTGCCGCGATTCAGATTGCTTCCACACTGACAAGCTGGCCCTGGGCGTGGTCTTCAGGGGATCCGGCTGAGCAGGCTCCGCCAGCCCTTTCCACCCGCCTGCGCATGGAGTTGGAGTTGCTTTTTGAACGGGAACCCTGGATGGACGCGTTGGCATGTCTCCAGCGTTGGGGAGCTTTGGTGTTGCTCGATTCAGCACTACAGCAGGATTCGCGTCTTCGGAGACGGCTGATCCAGGCTCAGCGGCTTGGTCTTCCTTTGCTAACGAGCCTGGTGGCTGGCGCCAGAGATCCTTCTGCGCTGGCGCTGCGGTTGCAGCTTCCCCGGCAGCAGCAGCGCCAGATGCAGCAGCTTCAGGATTTGCTCCAGTGGTTGGACAAGGAGCTGCCTGCCGAGGCAAGCGGCTGGAGTGCCGCCACTTGGAGCGATGCTCTGGAGTCCCGTACGGTGGATCCAGAGGTGGTTGCTCATGCGGCTTGTGTGTTGGCCCACAGTTCCTGCGGCAGTGCTTTGTGGAGGCCCTTGCTGCGCTGGTGGGGACGTTGGCGTCATCTTCAAGGGCCTTTTACGGCAAGGGAACTCATAGTCCAGGGGTGGAAGCCAGGCCCTGAACTTGGCCAAGAGCTGCGTCGCTTGCGCCTGGAGCAGTTATTGCAGGCCAGATGAGGCGGTGATCTTTGCTTTCAGTTTTCTACCGCCTGACCGATTGGCCACCAGCCCTGGTGATTCTGCTCCAACAAGGCCTTGGATAGCTGTTTTGAAACGCTGATGAGAAGTGGTCCGCAGGTTTGGGGGTCTATCAGTAATTCCAGGAGGGCCAGATGCTGGGAACTGCCCTTAGTGATCGGGCCCAGGCTCAGGATCACAGCTGGGGGACAACTTAGTTGAGGCTGAGGATCAAGTAGAGCCCAGGCATTGCGGTTGGCTGGAGCAAGGCTGCTCGAATAGCCTGCTTCAAAAAGTTCCAGGGAGCCCGGCAGGGCAGGGATTGTTTGAGCTTCGAGCTGCACCTGAAGCTTGGGCTTGTCTTCAGAAAGATTTCCGAGCATTTCGCCCAGGTGCCCCAGCAACCCGAACCCGGTGATGTCGGTGACGGCATGGAGCTCCCCTGGATGATGGGCTTCCAGCGCCGTGAGCTGATCCACCAACGGGTGCTGGCTGGTTTGCATCTGAGCAAGGGCCTGATCGAGATCGGCTGGCTTGGTGGCTCCAGCCATGGCGGCGGCAAACAGTACACCGGTACCAAGGGGGCGGCTCAATAGCAACTGGTCACCGCCTTGGATGCCTTGCTTGGGCCAGATCCTGGTTTTGGGCCAACCCTGCGCGCTGATCACTACCTGGATACCGAGGCTGCAGGGTGGAGGGCCGCTTTCTCGGGCTTCCAGAGTGTGGCCACCGATTAGCTCAGCTTGTTGGGGATCTAGCACTGAGCGGATGCCTGCCAGGGTCTGGGCCAAAAGCTGTTGTTGCAGCTCCGAGGGGGCTAGCGGCAGGGTGACCACCGCCTGAGCTGAATTCACAGAAGTGCCGCAAGCCCAGAGGTCCGAACAGGCATGCAAGGCGGTGATCCGGCCGTTGAGCCATGGGTCGCTGATCAGGGCGGGAAAGCCATCCACGCTCTGCAGCAGAGATGTTTGGGCTTTCTCCCCCTGACTGGATGGCACTACGGCGGCATCCTCAGGGGCTGTTCCCAAGCGCTTAAGCCCTGCCCCATCCAAGCCCCCTTGCAGGGTGGCGGCAGACACTTTGGCGGCGCAGCCGCGGCAGAGCATGGAGCTGTTCGTTGAGGCTGCATCGCTTGCCATGGACTGAAGCTGGAAGCGTTTCATGAAGCGACGGTCGAGCCACTGCTTCCAATGCCACAGCCATGGATGGGGGCCAAAGCAGAGCGAGCCGCAAAGGGCCCAGGCGGTGGGCTTCCCTTGGACGTCGAAACCACCCATTAGCTGAAGGGCCCGGCGTTGTGGGCGCCAAGGCTTCAAAGGTTTCTCCGAGCAACTGGCTTCAAGGTTTCGGGCTAGAGGTGTTGCGGCACGCACGGCCCAGACGCCTGAGGCGGGCCGTGGGGCGTCGTCGATGACAGCGCAGTCGCCGCTGGCAAAGATCATTGGGAAATCGAGCACCTCCAGGGTTGGGGCAGTGCACACTCGGCCCCGTCTATCGACTGGAAGGCCACTTGCTGCGAGTAAGGTGGGAGCTTTGCTACCTGTGCAATGGAGCCTCAACCGGGTTAAGCCCTCTGCAGTGTCGGTTGATTCAGTGTTCTGGTGGAAATTCACACCTGAAGTGGCTAGAGCTTGTTGAAAGACTGGGGGGATGCGACCTGGCTTGACCTGTAGTTGTACCGTCCGCTTGGGCCAGCGATGGCGTAAAGCCAGGGCCAGTTCGATGGCGGCTAGACCTGAACCGACGAGCTGCATGTGGTCAGTGGATGAATCCGTCTCGGCTTGATTCAGAGCAGAGAGGGCTTGCTCAAGTGGTTTGATCGCCAGGGTGTTGCTTTTTCCTGAAGTGGCTTTGGGCTCTGGAGTGACAGACCCAAGATTGAGGCTGAGCCTGTCGTAGCTCAGGGGCGGACGGCCAGCCAAAAGAAGCTGCTGTTTCAGTGGATCGAGTCCTGTGATCTCGGCGATCACAAAAGCCACTGCGGCCTGGTCGGCTAATCGCCGCAGATTGATTTCTAGGTCCTGGCGGTTGTAGAGGCCTGCCACCAGTCCTGGCACCATGCCGGAATAGAGGGCAGTGCTCTGGCGGTTCACCAGGGTGATCAGTCCTTCTGGTCGGCGTCTGGGCTGCATCGCCCACATCCTCAGTACCAGGGCATGGGTGTGGCCGCCACCGGCCAGTACCAAGTGGCTGTTCACGATGAGTTTCCCTATCTGCTTGGATTCCTGGACTGCCATCTCCAGCTCAAACGTTGGATCACCAGCTGATTGGGCAATGAATGAAGACTGGCATCATCAAAGGGCTTCAATCGTTTCATGACAGTGACTTGCATTCACCGCAAACGATAATGGTGATCTTTTGGAGTTTATTGGGATAAGTTTCAGGTCTCAGGCTGCTTGTGGTCGCCTGCCCGTTAGTAACACATCAAATTTCGGCTGTCGATGTACTGAATTTACAATGTACTTTAAGTCTAAATGTCTCAATATCCATTGCTCTGTTTTGACTTGACTGCAATCGTCAAGCTCCTGAGATAGATAGTCGCTACGAGTCGTGCAACAATCAGTGCGGTTTATAAGTTCTTATCGCTTGGCTTCAACCTGAGTGATCGGGAATAGCCGTTTGAACTTCGTTAAGCTTCCAGAGTTTTTATTGATGATGTCAATTGACCAGACTGCAGTGATTCATTCCACGGCCCTTGTCGATGAGGGGGCAACAGTTGGCGCTGGTTCGCGTATCTGGCACTGGGTTCACATCTCTGCCGGAGCCGTGATCGGCAAAAACTGTTCGTTTGGACAGAATGTGTTTGTCGGCAATGCTGTTCGGATTGGGAATAATGTCAAGATTCAGAATAATGTTTCTGTGTACGACAACGTCACTCTTGAGGATGATGTTTTCTGCGGGCCGAGCATGGTGTTTACCAACGTCTATAACCCGCGCTCAGCCGTGAGCCGCAGAGACCAGTACAGAGATACTTGTGTCCGTCAGGGGGTGACGCTCGGCGCAAATTGCACCATTGTCTGTGGCGTCACCATTGGGGTTTATGCCTTCGTTGGAGCAGGTTCTGTAATTAATAAAAATGTCAAACCTTTTGCCCTAATGGTGGGGGTTCCAGCAAAGCAGATTGGTTGGATGAGTGCCTATGGGGAACGTGTTGGTTTGCCCTTGGAAGGTGGGGGCTCCTGGCGTTGCCCCCACACTGGTGATCTTTATGAGCTTAACGGTGACTCTCTTCGGCGTGGTGAAGCGTGAATGACGATGCAGTTCATTGATCTCAAGGCTCAACAACAACAACGATTGTCAGATGGGCGAACTATTCGCGAGGCCATCGATGCCCGCATGAATGCCGTGCTGGATCACGGCCAGTACATTCTCGGTCCGGAAGTGGTTGAGCTTGAAGAGACTCTGTCTGCTTATGTGGGAGTGAATCAATGCATCGCTGTTGCGAGTGGTACTGATGCATTGTTAATTGCCTTAATGGCTTTAGGTGTGGGCCCTGGTGATGAAGTGATTACCACTCCCTTCTCATTTATTTCAACCACAGAAACGATTGCTTTGCTAGGGGCGATTCCTGTGTATGTCGATATCGACTCGGTGACCTACAACCTCGATGCCAGTAAACTTGAGGAACGGATTACTGCAAAGACCAAAGCGATTATTCCAGTCAGCTTGTATGGTCAAGCTGCTGATTTTCAAGCGATTAATGACATCGCTGAGTGTCATGGTTTGCCGGTGATTGAAGATGCTGCTCAGAGTTTTGGGGCGATGCAAAGGGGGCTGCGCAGTTGCAACTTGAGCACAATTGGTACTACTAGTTTCTTCCCTTCCAAGCCTCTGGGTGGCTATGGCGATGGAGGAGCCTGTTTTACCAATGATCAGGACTTAGCCGATCGCATGCGGCGCATTTCTAGGCATGGACAGGCCAGACGTTATTTCCATACTGATATTGGTGTGAATGGAAGGATCGATACTTTGCAAGCTGCGATTTTGATGGGGAAGTGGCCCAATTTTGCGAATGAAGTGGATGCACGCGCTCGAATCGGTGCTGCTTATTCCAAAAAGCTAAAGGCTGCTGGAGTCTTGACTACTCCCTCTTTGTTGCCAGGCAATACCAGCGTCTACGCCCAATACACAGTTCAGGTGGATGATCGTGCTTCGGTGCAAGCCTTTTTAAAAAAAGTTGGTATCCCTACTGCGGTGCATTATCCGACGCTGCTCTCTAATCAACCTGCCTTTCGTTCGATTGCTGAGTGCAACAATCCATCCTCAGCCACCCCTATTGCACAGGCCACTAGTGAGCGTGTATTGAGTTTGCCCATGCACCCTTGGCTTAGTGAGGCCGATCAAGATCAGGTAGTTGTGGCTCTTGTTGATGCGCTTCAATCCAGTTGTGGTGTTTCTGCTGTATGAACGCTTCTAGGATGATGCCTGCGAAACAAAGATGTCTTCAGTTGCCGAATCGGGATATTGAACTTTAGGTCTCGACACCAATCAAACAATGGATGAAGAAATGAACAAGGGTAGGAGTTACATCAACACATTGATGATCAGTGCTTTTCACATACAGCGAATACTGGTCATTTAGAGGCAAGCACTGAACTTTTCCGAGCGGCAGAAGCAGACGCTTTGCTTCTTTGCGTCCCAACCCCTCTGAATAAGTATCCAGAGAAAGATATAAGTTTCATTCGTGCCACCATGTAAGTCTTGTTGCCGTATCTGCAGCCCGGTTAGTTGCTGAGTCTGGAGAGCACCACTTTTCCAGGAACCACTGATGAAGAATTGCGCCCACAGGTGTTGGGCATGGGGCTTTTGATCGGGGAGACGTTTGTTCTCATTTGCTCACATAAACCTGAGGGTCCTAGGAATGTCTTAATTACACAGTCACGATTCCCAAGGTGATGGTAGAAAGTACGATCGCGTGTAAAGAGATAGGCTTGGCCCTTTATGAGCAGGTGATCAGTGAAGTGTTGCCTGTGAGTTGCACCCTGGCCGCTGAAATGATCAAGTTTTTGGAGGACATTCATAGGTGTAATAAGCGAATTAAAGCCTCTATTTGCTCGCATAGGGATTAGTCTATACGAAGACATCCGTACTGCTGCAACTAAGCCTTTTGGCTTTGTGCCTATTGCACGGGGGCTGTTCTTGGTGCGCATTGCATCCGATTAATTCCTTTTATCTCGCCTGGAAAGATCGGGACTATTGCATGCATTCTCGCTGTATTGAATTGGCGGGGGAGATCGATATTTCTATATCGGCTTATGTATTGCAAAATATAGCTGATTCCCTTGATGAAGACGGTAAGCCTTGGAAGGGCAGTCGCTACTGGTGCAAGGAATTACTTGCAAGAAAAATCAATGAAATGAGCGAATCACGATTGGTAGAGCTGATGGGGTTTTTACAAGGCAAAAGGAGTTGATGGGTATTGCAGTGATGCTTTCTTTTCTTTTTCTTTCTACCTATGCGTAAATATTATTGATCTAAAAAGTGTTCCAGTTTTTTGCCGAAAGCCTCCAACCTTTTGATGTTGTGGTGTTAGCTACAGGTCATAAAGCTTTCGATTATGATTTTGTGAACTCTATTAGTTCGCTGGAGATCGATACTCGAGGGCCTTTTGCTCCGGGGAGCAATACTCTGCGCGCCTGACTTCATCATGCAATTACTGACTGTTGTGGGAGCCAGGCCCCAGTTCATCAAGGCTGCGGCCGTTAGTCGTGCCATTACTGCTACTCAAGACACAGAATGGCCGATCTTTGAGAGCATTCTGCATACGGGTCAGCATTTCGATGCTGCGATGTCGGATCAGTTTTTTTCGGAACTTGGCATTCCGGACCCTGCTTTTCATCTTGGAATCGGCGGTGGCAGCCACGGCGTTAATACTGGTCGGATGCTCGAGGCCATTGAAAGGGTTCTCCTGGATCAGCGGCCTGATGCACTGCTGGTCTATGGCGACACCGATTCCACCTTGGCTGGGGCTTTGGCGGCCAGCAAACTCAAAATCCCAGTGATGCATGTGGAGGCAGGGTTGCGTTCGTTTAATCGGCACCAGCCGGAAGAACAAAATCGAGTGCTCACCGATCATCTGGCGGAGCTTTGCTTTGCCCCTACGGATAGGGCAGTGGCACACCTTCAGCGAGAAGGCATCCCTACTAAGCGAATAGTGCGTACTGGCGATGTGATGGCCGATGTTGCCAGGATCTTTGGTGAGCAGGCTGAGACCAAGGCTGCTGAGTTGCTTGCGACGCTGTCGTTGCCGCAGGAGCCTTTCATTTTGGCCACAATTCATCGGGCTGAAAATACTGACGATCCCGTTTGCCTGGAGGCGATCTTCACGGCATTAGGTGATGCTCCGCTGCCTGTGTTGCTGCCACTTCATCCGCGCACCCGTGCATGCATTGCCAAGCATGGGTTCGAGCCACTGCTCAGGCCGCTCACGCTCACTGAACCGTTGGGTTTTTTGACGATGGTCCTGCTAGAGCGGCGTGCAGCGATTGTGGTTACCGATTCTGGCGGCGTGCAGAAGGAAGCCTTCTTGCAGGGCACACCATGCGTCACGGTGCGGCATGAAACGGAATGGGTTGAGCTTCTCGAATGCGGTTGGAACTTACTGGCTGATCCTGCTGATCCCGCATCCATGCTCAGCGCGATGGGGCGACAATTGGGGTTGAATGCTTGTCAACCAGGCTTGTCAATCTATGGGGATGGGCATGCGGCTGAAGCGATTGTGGCCCGACTGGAGGAGATATAACCAAAGACTCCATCTAGATCTTGCAAGAGCCTGATTGGCATATGGCTCTTGATAGGCAACGCGTTTGCCGCTTTGCTCATGTTGATTCGTTTTGGCGGTTCAGTCAGACCAAAACATCCACGCCACAAGACGACTTTTGCGCAACTGCTTATGCTTCACTCCATAGCTCCGATCACCGATCGCCGCATTCGTATCGCCCTTGTGGGTTGCGGGCGGATCAGTCGTAATCACATCAAGGCGATCGCCGCACATCACGAGCGAGCTGTGTTGGTGGCAATCTGCGATATTCAGGTTGAGCGGCTGAATGAAGTCCAGCAACTGGTCAGCGAAATAGCAACTGATTATCCTGGCGCTGCTACCAATCCGGCCCAGTTCAGCACTTATGATGAGCTCTTGGGGGCAGCTGAGGTTCAATCCACCCCAGTGGATCTCGTGGTGCTGGCCACCCCCAGCGGTTTGCATCCCGGTCAGGTGATCGCGGCAGCTGAGGCTGGGCTGCATGTGTGCACAGAAAAGCCGATGGCTACTCGCTGGGCTGATGGGGTGGCGATGGTGAAGGCCTGTGATCAGGCGGGGGTGCATTTGTTTGTGGTGAAGCAAAATCGATTCAACAGCACCCTTCAACTGGTGAAGCGGCAGCTGCAGGCGGGACGCTTTGGGAAGTTGGCGATGGTTGCGGTAAATGTGTTCTGGCAGCGCCCGCAGAGCTACTACAACCAAGACAGCTGGCGCGGCACTTGGGAATTCGACGGAGGTGCGCTGATGAACCAGGCCAGTCACTACGTGGACCTACTTGATTGGCTGGTGGGGCCAGTGGAAAGCATCAGCGCATCGATTGCCACGTTAGGCCGGGCGATTGAGGTGGAGGACACTGCTGCGCTGCAGCTGCGTTGGCGTAATGGCGCTTTGGGCACCATGGCCGTGACGATGCTCACGTATCCCAAGAATCTGGAGGGCTCGATCACCTTGCTTGGTGAAAGCGGAACGGTGAAGATCGGTGGGCCGGCTGTAAACCAAATCGAGCATTGGGCATTTGCTGATGAAAGCCCAGACGACAACAAGGTAGAACAGGCGAGTTATGCCACCACCAGCGTGTATGGCTTTGGCCATCCGCCTTACTACGCCAATGTGCTTGATGCCCTTCAGGGCCGTGCCGATCCGTTGTGTGACGGTCGTGAAGGTCTGCGCAGTCTGGAGCTTCTTATCGGGGCCTACCGCTCAGCCCGCGACGGCCACATGGTGCATCTGCCATTGGAGTTCTGAGTGACCAGCGAACATCATTCCACCCGCAGCCTCCTTCTGAGCCTCTGGGGTCACTTCAGCCGCCGCCGTCGCATCCAGCTGAGCTTGCTCCTGCTGGTAATGCTCGCCAGTGGTGTGGCAGAGGTGGTGTCTCTGGGTGCGGTGCTGCCCTTTCTTGCTGTGCTCAGCGATCCGGAGCCTCTCTGGAAGCAACCGTTAGTACAGAATCTTTCGGCTCTGCTGGGTTTCACGTCGGCTAACCAGCTACTGCTGCCGGCAACGCTGGCGTTTGCGACGGCGGCTGTTTTGGCTGCGATGATTCGGCTGGCAAACCTTTGGCTGAACGGCCGCCTGGCGGCGGCTGTGGGCTCAGACTTGAGCTGTGAGGCTTACCGTCGCACGCTCTATCAGTCCTATGGCGTGCATGTGCAGCGCAACAGCGCATCGGTGATCACTGGCATCACCTACCAGATCGATCAAACAGCGGCGGCTCTCAATACCCTTCTTCAGCTTCTCACTTCCACCGTTGTGGCGGTTGGCTTGCTTACGGGTTTGCTGTTGATAGATGCTCCGGTCGCTGTGGCTGCTGCGGTTCTGTTTGGCACTGCCTATGCGGCGTTGGCGATCACCTCTCGGCGAGAGCTTCGAATTAATGGTCAAAAAATAGCTATGTCATCGACCTTGCGGCTCAAAGCGCTGCAGGAGGGACTTGGCGCCATTCGTGATGTTCTGCTTGATGGCAGCCAACCCACTTATCTGCAGATCTACCGGCAAGCGGATCGCCCCCAACGCCAACTTGCAGCCACAAACTCCTTCATTGGAACTTTTCCGCGCTACTCGATCGAGGCTTTGGGCATGGTGGCAATTGCACTTCTCGGAGGGATGCTGGTGGTGCAACGGGGCAGCGGCACTGCCGTGATTCCTTTGTTGGGCGCACTGGCCTTAGGTGCGCAACGCTTGCTGCCTGCCTTGCAGCAAATTTACGCCGGCTGGGCCTCTTTGAAGGGCTTCAACGCTGCGATCCAAGCTGTGCTGGATATGCTCAATCAACCCCTACCGCCTCAAGTGAGCGTGGCCGAGCCACTGCAGTTGCGCGAGGGCATCCGCCTGGTAGGGGTCCACTTCCGCTATGTCCAGGAGCAAGCGGATGTTCTGCAAGGTCTGGATTTAGAGATTCGTCGCGGCGAACGCATCGGCCTCATTGGCAGTACCGGGAGTGGCAAGAGCACCTTGGTGGACCTATTGATGGGCCTTCTACAGCCAACAGCAGGGTGCTTGTTCGTTGATGAGACTGATCTCCATGATCCGGAGCATCCTGAGAGGCTAGCGGAATGGAGGGCAGCGATTGCCCATGTACCCCAAAGCATCTACCTGGCCGATAGCTCGATCGCCGAAAACATTGCGTTTGGGATTCCCAAGAAACTGATCGATTTTGACAGGGTGCGTTCGGTAGCCAGACAGGCTCAGATCGCTGGTTATATTGAAAGCACCCCCCAGGGATATGACACCAATGCAGGTGAGCGGGGCGTGAGGTTAAGTGGTGGTCAGCGGCAGAGGATCGGTATTGCCCGTGCGCTTTATAAACAAGCAAGCATGATAGTTCTCGATGAGGCAACCAGTGCATTGGATACGACCACTGAGGAGGAAGTGATGAAGGCCCTTGAAGGTCTTAGCCGAGAGCTCACCATTGTGATGATTGCCCACAGGCTGAGCACTCTGGCTCGTTGTGACCGAGTGTTTGAGTTGTCTCCAAAATCACCAATTCGGATCACAACACCAGCCGAACTGTTCAATCCTAAATCCAACAACGCCGCCATTACCTGAACATGAAAGCCGTTATCCTCGCCGGAGGATTGGGTACTCGTCTTTCAGAAGAAACCCACCTAAAGCCCAAGCCGATGGTGGAGGTGGGCGGAAGACCAATTCTCTGGCACATTCTTAAGATTTACAGCCACTTCGGGATTAACGACTTCGTGATCTGCTGCGGTTACAAGGGCTATCTGATCAAGGAGTATTTCGCTAATTACTTCCTGCATAACAGTGATGTCACCTTTCATATGGATATCGACAATCACATGGAGATTCACCAGCGTAAAAATGAGCCCTGGAAGGTGACACTGGTTGATACGGGTGATGCAAGTCAAACCGGCGGCCGCTTAGGTCGAGTCCGGGAATATCTCCATGACGGCAGTTTTTGCTTCACCTATGGGGACGGAGTGGCGGATGTGGATATCGGCGCCTTGATCAACCATCACCGCCGAGAAGGTCGTGAGGCCACTCTCACTGCTGTTCAGCCCCCAGGTCGTTATGGAGCTCTGCACCTCGAGGGAGATGCAGTGAATCATTTCCAGGAGAAGCCCGATGGAGATCATGCCTGGATCAATGGTGGTTTCTTTGTTCTAGAGCCAAGTGTCTTGGATCGCATCGCTGAGGATCAGACCAGCTTTGAGTCCGATGTCTTGCCTCAGTTGGCGGCTGATGGTCAGTTAAACGCCTACAAGCATCAAGGCTTTTGGCAGCCAATGGACACTCTCCGGGATCGAACCAGGCTCGAGGAGATGTGGGCTTCCGATCAAGCTCCCTGGAAGATGTGGTGAGACTAATTCCCTCGTTTTGGGCCGGCAGGCGTGTGCTGCTTACCGGTCACACAGGTTTCAAGGGCAGCTGGCTGTCCCTTTGGCTAACGAGGCTTGGAGCTGAGGTGTGGGGCTATGCCCTTAAGCCTGAGGGGGATCGTTCGTTATTTAACGATTTGGCTCTGTCGCAGGCATCGGGACAATTGCACCACCATCTGGGTGATCTTGGCGATTTCCAAGCGCTGCAGGAAGTCATTCAGCAATCGCAGCCTCAAGTTGTCTTCCACCTTGCAGCCCAGCCGCTAGTGCGTCGCAGCTACCGCGATCCCCTGGGCACATGGTCCACCAATGTCCAGGGAAGCCTCCATTTGTTGGAGGCCCTCAAGCCCCTTCAGCACCCCTGCGTCGTGGTGATGGTGACGACCGACAAGGTGTACGCCAACCGCGAATGGGACTACGGGTATCGGGAGGAGGATCGTCTCGGTGGCCATGACCCCTACAGCGCAAGCAAAGCCGCCGCGGAGTTGGCGATCGCCAGTTGGCGAGAAAGCTTCTGCGGGCCTGGCACTCACCAGACGACTCATCTCGCGATCGCCACAGCCAGGGCCGGCAACGTGATCGGTGGTGGTGACTGGGCAGAGGAACGGATTGTTCCCGATGCTATGCGTGCGCTTGCTGCTGGTGAGCCGATTCCTGTGCGAAGCCCTGAGGCCACACGGCCTTGGCAGCACGTGCTTGAACCGCTCGGCGGCTACCTGCTGTTGGCTGAGACGATGGCAACGCAAGGACAGGCTTATTCCAGCGCTTTCAACTTCGGGCCTGCGCTGGAGGCGAATCGCAGCGTGCGCGAGTTGGTGGAAGCTTCCCTGGCTCACTGGCCTGGCAGCTGGAGGGATCTATCTGATCCCAAATCACCTCATGAGGCAAGTCGTCTGCACCTACAGATTGATAAGGCCCATCATCAATTGGGTTGGCAGCCCCGCTGGCTCTTTAATACAACAATTGAGCGCACAGTGTCTTGGTACCATTCTGTATACCAAGGAGCTAACTCTCTTGAGTGCTGCCTTGAAGATATTAAAGTCTATGAAAGCAATATAATATTCTAACTGTTCATGATTTTTTCAGTGATTGTAAAAGCATTGAATATTCCTTGCAGATAAAACATTTGCAAGTGCTTCACTATGTGACAATTTCTTTGTCGTTCGCAAATTTCGCTCTTTTGCTCAAGATGCGTAAAGTAAAATATTATTTCGTTTTTATTTTAGCTAATTCAGTTGCTAAAAACGTTTGGATTCTGGTGTTCCGCCCCATTCTGGCTTGCTAAGCCCTCCCGCTGTAGGAAACCTCTAGAAATCAACTGTTCATGCCGATCCAGATTAATTTCTCTTTTTGGCCAACTGATTTTAGAGGTGTTAAGCAACAAGGCTTGGATGTGTTTTCTTCAAGTGGGAAAAGAAGTATTTGCGTATAAAGATGATTATTGACTCATTGCTTCTTCCTGCATTTGCTTACGTATGATATTTACTACGCGGTCTTTTTTAATATTCTTCACGGGTTTTCTGGCTCTTTATTTCTCTATTCTTGCAACCGCGCGCCATCGCAAGGATAAAAATGCTGTCAATAAGTTAAATCTATTGACTCTTGCTTCAAGTTTCGTGTTTTATGGATGGAGTCAACCTCAGTATATATTGCTATTATTAGTTTCTGGCGCAGTAGACTTTTTTGCGGCAAAGTCGATATCATGCACGAACTCAATTTTTAGAAAAAAAATATACCTTAGTTTGTCTATAGCATGCAACCTGGGAATTTTGTTTACATTCAAATACTCAGATTTTGCGTTGAGTACCTTGCAAGACTTTTTCGATAATACTTTTATTGGTATGTTTTTACCAAGTACTGTAAGCTCAATAAGGTTTGAAGAATTTTCGATATTCAAAAATGTAATTTTGCCAGCTGGAATCAGTTTTTACACGTTTCAGAGCATGAGCTACACAATTGATGTCTACCGAGGATTGCTTGTCCCAACAGGAAACTTCTTCAAATTTATGACATATTTGTCTTTTTTTCCTCAATTAGTCGCAGGCCCTATAGAGCGCGCAGCAGCTCTTCTTCCACAGTTTGATTATATTAAAAAATTTAAAACAGAGTCTGCGATTAGTGGCTTCCAATTAATTGCCTGGGGCGTATTTAAAAAATTAGTTATCGCTGATAATATAGGAAAAATCGTAGATCAAGTTTATACAAACTACGTTCCAGGTTCTGGAAGTTTTTACAAAACTCTTTTAGCTGGAGCTGGCTTCGGGATACAAATATACATGGACTTCAGCGCTTACTCTGAAATTGCGGTGGGGTTAGCATTAATTCTTGGTTTTAATATAATGGTGAACTTTAAACAGCCTTACATGAGAGCAAATATTCGTGAATTCTGGAGAAGTTGGAATATCTCCCTCTCTCAATGGTTTCGAGATTACATATACTTTCCATTGTCGACAAGGCTAGAAAATCTCAAATTGCGCAGAGAATTGATTCAGACTTCTGGAGTTCTATCAGTCTTTGCGATATCTGGTTTGTGGCATGGTTCTGGCTATACCTTCATTATTTGGGGGTTAATCAATGGGCTGGCTTACATTGTTTCGGTGCCGCTTTCCGTTTACAAACTAGATATATGGGATAAGATCTGGCCTTTATCCATTTTCTATGGGGGAATCAAGCATTTTTTCACACTAATCGTTGTATGTATATCTTGGATCTACTTTAGAAGCACCTCTATCAACCAGGCAAATTCAATAATTGCTGATTCTACAAAACTGTCTTTTAGCCATTTAAATGAAGCCAAGTCGTTGTTAGGCTCTGTTTTGCCTCTTCAAGATCTGTTGGGAGTAGTCGCAGCACTTATTATAGTATTCACTGTAGAATTCATAATCAAAGACAGGGCACACGCCATGACAATATTTGACATTCAGAAAAATCCTTATACCAAGTTAATTACTTTTCTAATTTTATTTTTTGCGATACAGGCTTATGGTTCAACAACAGACGCCGCCTTTATTTACTTTAATTTTTAATTAGAGCGTAACCATGCCAGCTACTTTTCAAATTAGAAATATTATAGAGATAAGGAAATTTGTTTGTTTAGTATCGCGAATAGCTATCCTTGTTTTAGTTTTAGATCAAATTTTTAGGGTATTTAGTCAGGAGCCTCATAGTATTATGATTGAAAGGCATAAGCATGAAGATATTTTAAAGGACAAATTGATCAGCAAGGAGTATCGAGATGTTTATTATCTTGGCTCTTCAATGACCGAGTCAGGTATCAATCCCCAATATGTAAATATTGGTCTTTCTCAATGGAATGCCGCCATTTCTGGCCGCAGTAACATTCAATGGCAACTTGATATTATCGATTATATTGCAAAGCACAAGCTTGCCAAGCATATTGTTTACGGTATTGAAGTTTTTAGTTTTCCTGGAAATGGCCAAAATAGTTTAATTAAGCCTTTGCCGGAGTCTGTGCTATTCCCGTTTCTGCAGTCAAGTAAATACTCTGAAGATTTCAAGCTATATCTATACCAAAGTCTTCGCTCTCTTCGTATTCAAGAATTTCCGGCTTTTGTAAAAGCTGATAATCCACTGCCTCCGGAGCGGACAATCAATTGTTGTCGACAAGAACTTGTTGATGAGACAGGTTGGCTCAATACCTACGATACATTAGCTAATCCCACATGGATTCATGACTCGAGTTTGAGATACCGTCAGCCTAGCGAGATTATTTCACGGAGAATAATTGGAACTTATGAAAAACTTGAAGAAGCCAATATTAGCCTAACCTATCTTATTCTTCCTGGCTTTTTGGGCTATGGCGATGAAGAGTCTAGGGCAAATCAGATTAAAGCATACGATCAATTAATCAATTACCTTGAGTCTCTTAACGAGAATAAGTTTGGTTTTTCAGCATCTGTCCTTGATGGACGTTTTTTCGCTCCTGAACTGGTCGACAATCATTCTTATTATTTTGATAGCGTTCATCTGAATGCAAAGGGTTCTGAGATTTACTCAAAGTGGCTGTCGAAAAAATTGATTCAGAGATTTTCTGCAGTCCCGTAAGCTAGCCTGAAGGTCATGATAAATGCCAGGGTAAATCTTATTTCCCGCCATTTTTTGGTTTACTAATTCTTTAAATAAATTATGAACACGCCTCCCAAAATCAATTAAAATCATCAGTCTCCAGTTGCCGACTCATGCGCGCACCTTCTCTTTGTTAGCCATGTGCTGATGGCCAACTTTTACGCTCTGATAGTTGATTTTAAGGTCACTTTGTCCATGAGCTTTGCTGGACGAGATGAAGTCAAAGTGATGGCAGCTGATTCTCTCGGTGCCTTTGGCAGCACACCTCGCTAGGGGGGTATGCCCAATCGATCGCGCTCGCCTCGGCGTCAAGAAGGTTGATGCTTTTAACAATTAGTGGGGTGGCCTGCATCAGTTGAAAACGAGCGGCATTGCAAAGTTGAGTAAGCGGTTTGGCCTACCCAATATTTCTTGCCAATTGCAGTGCTAACATCCTCAAAAGCTCCCTAAATAAATCTAATCCGGCTTCTTTCTTTGCAGGTACGCTGTTAGCTGAAATCATCTTGACTATTTAAATTCGCTATCTGCGGTGGTCTTCCGTCAATTCTTAAATAATTGTTGTACTCCTCAATCCCTAGGCTCATTCTGCTTCCGTGCTGATTGCGAGGTCTCGTATTCCCGCTTTCATTAATGTCAGTTTGCAATTAGAGGTGAATGCATCGTCTTGCCATCACGACGGAGCATCGCTGTTTGTGAGCGCAGGATTGAGAACTCAGGCGAGTGTCAGTTATTACTGATGCAAGCCTAGTCGTCGATTTTGTTTGCGTTCCCCAGCGCGAGCTTTGCGGCTATCTTCATAAATGTAGAAATCGGAGGTGCGGTGGTAACAGAGCAACTTCTGCACAAACATTGTGCTGATTTCTTCTTCCTTAGGTATCTCTGATGCCTGCTGAGCTAATCCGCACCCCAATCCATGGCGTTTTTGAGTTGAGAAGTCAGCCTTTCACTGATGCACGTGGTGCCTTCCTCAATGGATTCCGGGCCCAGGATGAAGCCTTTGTGGAGGCCTGGGGTGATCGGAGTATTGCTCAAGTAAATCTCAGTCGTACTGAGGCTGTGGGCGCAATCCGTGGGATCCATCTCCAAGCACAGCCATACAGCGAGGCCAAGCTGGTGCGTTGCCTAAAGGGCAGGGTTTGGGATGTTGCGGTAGACCTACGGCCTGACTCCACCACCAGTGGACAGTGGCAAGCCGTCGAACTCACTCCTGATCGTTGCAATGCCTTGCTCATCCCTGAGGGTTGTGCCCATGGCTTCCAGGTCTTGCAGTCGGACAGTGAGTTGCTTTACTTGCATTCCGGTGCTTGGGTGCCGGAGGTGGAAATGGGAGTGCGTTGGAACGACCCCCAGCTGGCGATTCCATGGCCCTTGCCTCCAACGGAGCTGAGCGAGCGCGACCGTAGCCTGCCCATGTTGTCTGGCATGCACTTCACCCCTGACGCTCCCTGCCCATGACCCATGTCTGCCGCCACTGCGGATCGCTGCTTGAGCACACGGTGATCGACTTAGGGCATCAACCGCCCAGCAATGCTTATCTCACCCCCGATCAGTTGACTAAGCCAGAAATCACTTATCCGCTCAAGGTGTTTGTAAGTACAGATTCTTGGCTAGTGCAGCTTCCGGCCCATGCAGCTGCTAACCAGCTTTTTACCGCCGACTATGCCTACTTCTCCAGCACCTCAGTCAGTTGGTGCGCCCACGCTGAGCGATTTGTAACGGCAGCAGTAGAGCGCCTTGGCCTTGGTCCCACCAGCCATGTTGTGGAATTGGCTTCAAACGATGGATACCTGCTGCAGTACGTGCAACAGAGAGGCATTCCTTGCCTGGGTATTGAGCCCACCCGAGCCACGGCAGAGGCTTCGCGAGAAAAAGGAATCGAGACAATCGAGCGTTTCTTCGGGTTGGCGATGGCTGACGAGTTGGAGCCAGCCGATCTGATTGTTGCCAACAACGTGCTCGCCCATGTGCCTGACATTAATGATTTTGTGGCTGGCATTGCTCGACTTCTCAAACCTCACGGCCGTGCCTCAATCGAGTTTCCTCATCTGCTGCGACTTCTGGCTGGCAATCAATTCGACACGATTTATCATGAACATTACAGTTACCTAAGCCTAAGAGTCGTGCAGCGCATCGCTACAGCAGTAGGTCTGCAAGTAGTAGATGTTGAGCAGCTTTCTACCCATGGCGGCAGCTTGCGGGTCTGGCTAGCTCACCAGGGGTCTACGGAGGTAACTTCGGTAGTGGAAGAAGTGCTTTCAGCTGAATCTGCTGCGGGCCTTGAAACGCTAAGTGCTTATGCAGGATTTCAGCAACGAGCTGAGGTCGCGAAAAACTCTTTGCTGGAATTTCTGCTGAAGGCCAAACATCAGGGCCGCCGTGTACTGGGTTATGGAGCCGCAGCTAAGGGCAACACTTTGCTTAATTACGCCGGTATCCGTGCTGACCTCCTGCCTGCAGTTGTTGACCGTGCTTCCAGTAAGCAAGGTAAGTTCCTGCCCGGCAGCCACATTCCAGTAATTAGCCCAGAGCAGCTCATCACAGAGACTTACGACACTCTTCTGGTGCTTCCTTGGAACCTGATCGATGAAGTACGAGAGCAATTCCCTGACAAAGATCTGGTTACAGCGATTCCAGAGTTGAGATATTGGCAAGGAGGTCATTGAGATGACTAACAGCGAGATTCGCAAGATCCCTTACACCAAGCCATCAATCACTGAACTGGAAGTTCAGTACGCCACTGATGCAGCAGCTAACGGCTGGGGTGAACACTGTTACGACTACATCGTTCGCTTCGAAGAGGCTTTCAAGGACTACCTAGGCGTGAAGTACGCCATTGCCACCAGCAGTTGCACGGGTGCCCTGCACATGGGCATGCACGCCTTGGGTATCGGCTCTGGTGATGAAGTAATCATGGCTGATACCAATTGGATCGCTACCGCCGCACCGATCGCGCACTTGGGGGCTTTGCCGGTCTTTGTAGATATCCTCCCTGACAGCTGGTGCCTGGATCCGCAACAAGTGGAAGCTGCGATAACCCCCAAGACCAAGGCGATCGTGGCGGTGCATCTCTACGGAAACCTCTGTGACATGGATGCTTTGCAGACGATCAGTAAGCGCCACGGTATCCCCGTGATTGAAGATGCCGCTGAAGCTGTTGGCTCGATTTATCACGGAAAGCGTGCTGGGAGCATGGGTCGCTTTGGTGCTTTTTCATTTCATGGAACCAAGACGATCACCACTGGGGAGGGTGGCATGTTCGTGACCAACGATCCAGATCTTTACGAGCAGGTGCTGACGCTCTCCAATCATGGGCGGGCGCGGGGGCAGATCAAACAGTTCTGGCCCGACATGGTGGGATTTAAATACAAGATGAGCAATATCCAGGCAGCGATTGGATGTGCTCAAATGGAAAGGATAGAAGCTCTTGTCGATGAAAAAAGATTTATTTTTGAATCGTACTTGGCGCGGCTTTCAGAGCTGCCACTATCCCTGAATCCAGAGCCTCCTGGCTGCGTTAATGGATACTGGATGCCTACTATAGTTGCAAATAAAGACGCTGAATTCGCCAGAGATAAAATTTTATCTCAAATGAGAGGCAATGGTATTGATGCGCGGGTATTTTTTTGGCCTCTATCTTCTTTGGAGATCGTTGGTAGAAAAGCATTTGACAGTCCTTATTTCTCCTATCAGGCTTCACGTCGCGGAGTTAATTTGCCGTCGTTTTTTGGTCTAAGCTTGCATGATATATCATTGATTTCTGGTATCATTCTTGACCATTCTTGAGTAATGACTTCTAATCGAAAAAAGTTTTGCCAGGTTTGTGCGTCAGCTTCAATTAACGCTATTAATGTAAAGGGTCTAAGGAATCTTTGGTCTGACGACCTTTCGCAATCCTCTTTATTTCAATTCTTGATCTGCGAAAACTGCGGTTTTGTATGGAACGCTGATTATGGGGAATTTTCGTTTACACCTAAGTCTTACGACAATTACACCCCAATCTCCGATTCCGACCAGGAGGAAAAAATATTAGCTTTGAAAATTCGTCAGGCATTTTTTTCATTGGAGAAAAGCTTGACTCCTGTATTAAATATTATAGAAGTGGGTAGCGGCAGGCGGCTGGGCATGCTTAAAGAGTTGTCAAGCCTGTTTCCAGATTCGTCATTTTTTGCTGTTGACCCGATACTTAATGGTCAACAATTTTTTGTTTCTCCTAGTCGCTCAATATCGCTATTGAAGAATTTATTTGATATTCCTTCCGCAGGCGAGTCCTTTAATGTTCTTATCTTTAGGAATTCGCTGGAGTATTTCCCCCCGTCAGAGCTTAAGAAAGTCTTTAATACGTTTTTCCAGAATGAAGGGCTTTTGGTTTCAGAATTGACCTCAATAGATATTGCAAGGCAAGGATATTGTCATGCTTATTCTGAATGCTTAAACTTTTACAGGCCAAGTCATATTTCTAGAATTATGTCTGAATGCAATATTAAGTCAATGCCGTTAGAGTCTTCTTTGATGCATGGTGCTGATAGGATGCTCTCAATAACAAGAATACTTTCTCCGGCTGATTCAAGTAAGACTTTTCTATACGATTCCGTGTACGATTTAATTCCTTCGCTCCAAAAGCATTCCTTGAAGGGCAACCCCTTGACTGTAATGTATGCCGCCGGAGGTCGTAATATTATGGCAATTCTAAATCACTTTGATGGTATTGTAGATGCCGTTTTTGATTCTGATCCTCGCAGGAAATCTTCTACGCTGCCATTCTCATTGTGTTTTGTCGAAAGAGATTCTATTCCCAGCTCCGCTAACATAGTATTGTTGAATTCTTCTTTTTTGGCTTCAGCCCGGAAGGTCTTTCCTGACAATTTGATTTTTGTTTTAACATCATCATGATTCATCCAGATCTTCTTCGACTTCGCGAGTTGATTCTTGCTAAAAACTCACAATCTTTGATTCAGCAAGACAGCGGTCCATCTGTATTCAGGGGTCTTGGTGGAAATATAATTCTTGATAATTACGCTTATCAGTTTGATTGGCTTGGTAGGCCTGTAATACAGCTGCCCCAAGATATAGCTGCTTTTCAGGAGACGGTTTTTTCATCACATCCTGATTTGATTCTTGAAACTGGCATTGCCCATGGAGGGTCCCTTGTTCTTTCGGCATCAATGCTCTGTCTCCTCGATGTGATGGAAGGCCTCGATCCCCGCCAATCTTCACGCAAAGTCGTTGGAGTTGATATTGATATACGCCCCCACAATCGCCAAGCCATTGATGAGCATCCCCTGCGCTTCAAGATGGAACTCATTGAGGGATCTTCGATAGATCCCGTCATCATTAAGCAAGTGCGCAGCCATGCTGATGGCGTTGAAAAGGTGTTGGTCTCTTTAGATTCTAATCACACACACGAGCATGTCCTCGCCGAGTTGAATGCCTATGCCGATCTGGTTTCCGTGGGCAGCTACTGCATCGTCTTCGATACTCTCATCGAGGATCTCCCGGCTGGGTCATTCCCTGATCGACCCTGGGATGTTGGTAATAATCCCAAAACTGCTGTTCATGAATGGCTGAAGAGCCATCCAGAGTTTGAGATTGATAAAGATATTGACAACAAGTTGCTTATTAGCGTGGCTCCAGATGGTTATTTGAAACGGGTTGGTTAGCGGCTGCATGGCTGCACAGCTCTCAATTGTTAGTAGTTATTTTTCTTTGGAAATTAGAAGATCATTTTAAACTTCATCATGTTTCTTTTTAGGTGAATAAAGTGGCTCCCAGGCTGACTCTTCTTTGTCCTACATACGAGCGACACCATTACCTTGAGCGCAGCTGCCGTTTTTGGGGTGATCGAAGTAATGTTTATGTATTTTACGCGGACGGTTCAGATACGCCGCTGAAATCGAAAAGTATCAGTGCTAAAAATCTTTTATATCTTTATCAACCAATTAGCTATCAGCAGCGAGTTCTGAATATGTTAGATCAAGTGGAGACTCCCTATGTTTGTATGATGGGTGACGACGAGTTTTATATTCCTTCTTCTCTTGACTCGTGTGTTGAGTTCCTAGATACTCATCCTGATTATGTGGCTTGTATGGGACGAGCGCTTGGTTTTTCAAGCCGAAGTCATTGCGTTTTATTCCATCATCAATACCCATTGCTTGAAGGCAGGGATTTGGCATCGAACTTATCTTTTTCTCGATTAACAGAACATTTTTCACAATACGTGCCGGCTCATTGCTATGCGGTCACGCGTTCCGATGTTTTCAGAGATGCAATGACCAAGGCTCTCAATTGCAATTTGCATATATTTGCAATTTCCGAACTCATTGAAGAATTTATTGTTGTGACCAAAGGTAAAACCTGCGTTTTGCCAGAGCTTTACTGGCTTCGCTCGCATGAAGCGCCCCCTATTCGGAATACGGGGGATCTTTCGCTTGACCCAAGCAAGTGTTTCGATCATTGGTGGTTGAGTGAGGAGACTTCGGTTGTGGCCGAAAGACTCTCTTTCTGTGATGAGCTGGCGTTAGTCGCTGATGGTGTCCTAACCCTTGAAGAGGTTGACAGCATTTTTGAGTGTTATGTCAAAAACTCATACAGCAGTCAGAGCTCTTTAGGCAGTCGAGCTCGTAACGCGATAATTAAGGCTGCCAAAGGTGTAGTCCCTAGGCCAATCGTGAATAAATTGAAAAGTATAAATTCACTAGTTAGTAGCGATGATGTCTTCAAAGATCTTAGTATCCAAGGTGTAGCGATTGACAAGGCGGGTCTGGCTGAATGCGTTGCAGCCATCGAAGCCAGTTGGAATCGCTAGATCAAGTCCAACTTAAGAAGAACTGCACTTTTATAATGCTAAATACTTCTTCCTGTTAATATACTTTTTAGTGTCTTCATTTTTTTGATGGTCATAACTGCCGGTCTCGTTGGATGTGGTCGCATGGGGCGTCGTCATGTCGAAGTTATTTCACAGCTTGGCATCAGGCTATTGACAATAGCTGACCCTATTGACTCTGCTTGTCAATATATCGTGGAAGGCTGGCAAGGACCAAATCCCCCAGCCAAATTTTCTGATATTGATCAATTGCTGAGACATAGTGTTCCTGATCTTCTTGTGATCGCAACAACAGCGGATATGCATGCAGATCAAGCTCTTCAAGCTATAGAAGCCGGAGTAAAACTCATATTATTGGAGAAGCCTGTTGTTACATCATTAAGGCAATCTGTTGCTCTTCAGAAGGTTTCTACGCAAAAAGGGGCGCGCATCGCTGTGAATCATCAGATGCGCTTTCTGCCTCAATACACAATTCCCAAGAATCTTCTTTTCTCAGATGCTTATGGCGGCTTCAAATCAATGCATGTTGCCGCTGGCAACTTTGGATTGGCTATGAATGGAACCCATTATTTTGAAGCTTTCCGTTTTCTTTCTTCTGAAGGACCTCTCAGCATCTCTGCTTGGTTTGATTCGGAATCACTTCCTAATCCCCGAGGACTACAGTTTCAGGATGTATCTGGAAGCATTAGAGTTATTACGGCTTCGGGTCATCGTCTTTATCTTGATGCCTCAGCAGATCAAGGTCATGGCATGCAAGTCACATACATGGCACGGAATGGAAGAATCACTGTAGATGAACTGACTGGTGTTATGAAGTCAGTCGTTCGTGTCGCAGAAAATCGTGAGGCTCCCACTAGTCGCTACGGGATGCCATTCGAAATTTCGGATCAACAGATCCCTGCAGTTGAACTTGTTGAGTCTACAAAGGGAGTTCTCAAGGCATTGCTTGCTGGCGAGAACTATCCCACCCTCGCCGATGCCACATTTGCGGTGAAAACTCTTGTGGCTGCCTATCACTCTCATCGCCAGGGCGGTGCAGTTGTCCATTTGGCTGACGTTGCCGATGATGATCTTGAAGTTTTCCCTTGGGCATGAACGTTGATTCTGAGCCTGAGGATGCCATTCTCTTTTCAGAAAGCTACCTACATTGGATAACGAGGGCTGGAGCTAGTAATGGCTGGTTCCAGCTTGATGCAGTCCTGGAGGTGATCCCTGCCGGAACCACGGCACAGTTCCAATATGTGCTTGCAGCCGGAGTGCCTGCTGGTCGAATGTACGCAACCTCAGGTCCATTACTCCGTCAGCCTCCTTATAGCTTTCAGATGATCACTGGGCTGAATGAACACACAATTCTGAGGCGTGAATTGTTTACATCAAATCCTTCCCAAGTCGCTGATACTAGTGATTTCCATTCTAAACAATTTCATAGTGTCGACTGGCACATAACTACCATGCCAGCTATCCGTCTTAAACCTAATTCAGTTCCCAAACTTGCTGGTCAATCAGCTAAGAATATATTGCTCGAATATCACGTGCATGGATCAGTTCTCCGCTTGGAAGCACCACTTCGACATTGGAACTACCGGGCGGATCCAGAGGCTTGGCAAATAGAGACAGGCCCTCTACTGTGGCCCCTCAGAATTAAAGATCTTTTGTACTCGCCGCAGAGCTCCGGTCTCACTACAGCATGGTTGCATGCCAACAAAGATAATCGGATCACTATCAGTGGCGATCGGTTGGCAGCCCAAGAAATTGAAGCCCAGCTTTATCTTTTGGAAACTATCTGATTGATATGTTGACTCCTGTTCGCGTTGCTGTAATTGGTGCTGGTTACATGGCCAGTGAGCACTTGCGTGCCTTTGATGCTTGCCCTGATGTTCAGCTCGTTGGTATCCACAGTCGCAGCATGGAGCGTGCTCAGGATTTAGCTAAGCGCTATCCGGGCATGAAAGTTATGGCGACTGTTGATGAGCTTTACGAGTCGACTGTTGCAGATTTAGTTGTGGTCGCTGTACCAGAGCTGGCTTGCAGAGCAGTTTGCGAGAATGCTTTTCAGTATCCCTGGGCACTATTGGTGGAGAAGCCTGTAGGTCATACGCTTTTAGAAGCTCTTGAAATTGAGCAATTGGCTAATAGTCGTGAGACAAAAGTTTATGTTGCTTTGAATCGCCGCTTTTACGGCTCGACTCTTCAGCTACAACATTCACTTCTTGAAACAGAGTCTCCGCGATTTGTTACAGTTCTAGATCAGGAGGATTCGATAGGTGCTTTGGCTGCCGGCCAGCCTATTGAGGTTGTTAATCACTGGATGTATGCCAACTCAATTCACCTGATCGACTATTTCTCTCAGCTTTGTCGAGGAAAGCATGTGGCAACTGAGGTCATGACTCCCTGGAATCCCTCGGATCCTGGCCCCGTGATTGCCCACCTTCAGTTCAGCTCAGGTGATGTAGGTCTTTACCAGGCTGTATGGAATGCACCGGGCCCCTGGAGTGTTGCGGTAAGTACTTCTTCGCTGCGTGCCGAGCTTCGGCCGCTTGAGCAGCTGAGTCTGCAACTGGCGGGCTCGCGTCAGGCCCAACTCCAACCGGTCGATCACCTCGATCAGCAGTACAAGCCAGGGCTGCTGCGTCAAGCTGAGAGCGCCATCCTGACTGTTCGCGGCCAGCAAACCAATATTCCCAGCCTGGCAGAAGCCAACCGCAGCATGGCTTTAGTTGCTTCGATTTATGGGTTAGGAGGTAAAGCAGCCTGATTTGTATGACCTAGATTATTTAACTCAAACCTCAGTTGGAAGAACCCAGCTTCGCAACTTCCCATCATAACTTATCGCTGTTTCAATGCATCGCTTCCCGTACCCTCAAGCTATTGATACCACCCCTTTTCGGGAAGAGGATCCCAATATCGCTCTATACGGGTTGCCGCTCGATGTTCGGTTTTGCAAGTCTTGCGTTATTAGCAACCAGCGACCATCTAGTACTGCTGAGTTCAAAAATGATGGGAAGGTTCCTAAGCAAGCCATTCATTTGGACGATCAAAATATTTGCGATGCTTGCCGGGTTAAAGAGCAGAAGTCTGCGATCGACTGGGATGCGCGCCAACAGGAGCTTCGCGAGCTGTGCGATCGCCATCGTCGAACCGATGGCCGCTATGACTGCTTAGTGCCTGGTAGTGGTGGTAAAGACAGTTTTATACAAGCGCACTTTCTTAAATACAAATATGGCATGCATCCTCTGACCTGCACTTGGGCACCGCATATCTACACCGATTGGGGATGGAAGAATCATCAGGCTTGGATTCATGCTGGATTCGACAATGTTCTCTTTACCCCCAATGGTCGCGTTCACCGCCTCATTACCCGGCTGGCCGTTGAAAATTTATTTCATCCGTTCCAGCCATTTATCCTTGGCCAAAAAAACCTGGCCCCGAAGATTGCTGCCCAATATAATATCCCATTGATTTTTTACGGTGAAAATGAAGCTGAATACGGCAATCCTAAGGCAGATATGAGTTCAGCCAGGCGTAGTTGGGATTACTTTGCATCGTCCAGTCAAGATGAGGTCTTTCTTGGTGGTGCATCGCTTTCAACTCTTCGAGAGCTTGGTATGGAGCCAATTGATTGGGATCCCTATATGCCCATTAATCCTCAACAGATTGAAGACAAAAATATTGAAGTTCACTATCTCGGGTATTACGAGAAGTGGCATCCTCAAAGCGCTTACTACTATGCTGTTGATCATGGCGGTTTCCAAAGCGCGCCAGAGCGAACTGCAGGCACTTACAGCACATATAACTCTATCGATGATCGAATTGACGACTTCCATTATCATACGACCTGGATAAAGTTTGGAATCGGAAGGGCGACTTATGACGCTGCTCAAGAGATTCGCTCTGGTGATATCACACGCGAAGAAGGAATCGCACTTGTTCGTAAATATGATGGCGAATTCCCCCAGCGTTGGGCTGATGAGATCTTCAAATATCTGAGTCTGCCCTTAAATCAGTTTCCAATAGCCTCTGAGGCTTTTGAACAGCCAATTTTTGACCGAACTTATTACGATTTACTGTCCGATCGTTTCCGCTCCCCTCACCTTTGGAAATTTTCTGATGAATTTGGATGGAGGCTTCGGCATCGGGTTTTTGATGAAGAGCATTTTGGGCAAGAACTTTCTGCTTCTTCTTGGCAAGGTAATCCATAACGTGAAAAGATGGCACTTTGTAAGCGTTTAATTGCCCGTCTAGATATCAAGGGAAGTCGTCTGATCAAGGGCGTTCGCTTTGAAGGATTGAGAGTTGTTGGCGACCCTTGGGATGCTGCCCTGCGGTATGCAAATGCTGGTGCTGATGAGTTGCTTTATATCGATGCTGTTGCCAGCTTATTTGGCCGGAATAGCCTCTCGGACCTCCTTCGGCATACCAGTCGTGAGGTTTTCATCCCGATCACGGCAGGCGGTGGAGTTCGTTCTGTTGAAGACGCTGCAGCTCTCCTAGCCGCCGGTGCGGACAAGATTGCTGTAAACACCGCCGCTCTTGAGCGTCCGGAGTTGATCACAGAGTTGGCTCAGGCATTTGGTAGCCAGTGTGTGGTTGCCTCGATTCAGGCACGTTGTACAGCTCCCGGGGTTTGGGAGGCGATGAAAGAAGCAGGTCGTGAACGGACTGGCCGTGATGTGGGTGATTGGATTGAATATCTCGACAAACTTGGGGCTGGCGAGCTTTTGCTTACTTCTGTGGATCAGGACGGCACCTGTAGTGGGCCAGATGAAGATTTGATAACAATGGCGTCCTCTAAGGCTTGTCTGCCACTGGTTGTTGGGGGTGGTTTTGCAGCTGTTGATCAGCTCATTAATGTATTGAAGCAGCCGAATGTTTCAGCTGTCAGCTTGGGGGCGGCGCTTCACCATCGTCGATTGGATCTGGTGACCGTTAAGCATGAGATGACAGGTTCATCAAAAAATATCCCTCTACGCTTACTCCCTAAAGTTGAGTCTCGAGCCTCGGGTTTTGCCGGGTCAGTTGAAGATTATTCTCTTGCTGGTTTACGTATTGGCATCATTGATTATGGGATGGGCAATCAGCAGAGCCTGATTAATGCATTGAAATATCTCGGTGCTGAGATCTTGCTGAGTGATGAACCCAATCAGCTGTGCTCGTCTGATCTATTGGCTTTGCCTGGGGTTGGGTCTTTCCCCAACGGAATTTCTGCACTGCGAACGCGTGGTTTGGATGGCTGGTTATGCAATGAGTGGGTGGCTTCAGAAAAACCTTTGCTTGGTATCTGTTTGGGAATGCAAATGTTGTTCGAAACTAGTCAGGAATTTGGCCAGAATTCAGGGCTGTCTCTGCTGTCAGGACATGTGAAATCCTTATTGGATCATAATGTTGAGGTGAAATCAATGATATTGCCCCATCTGGGTTGGAACCGACTGCTTGAAGGGCCCGCCATGCCAAATAATAGATCTTTTGAGTTCATGAATCAATATTTTGTACATAGTTATGTGGCAACCAATGTTAACCCTGCTGATGTGATGTTTTACTGCAAGTACTATCATAAACCCTTTGTTGCTGCAATCCGAAAAGGTGCTGTTGCCGGTTTCCAGTTCCACCCAGAACGTAGTGGATTAGATGGCCTGAAATTGTTGGCATGTATTTGCCGAGATTTGATCTCTACGGCGGATAACACCAAAGACTTATTACCTCATGACTTTTGATATCCCCAATTTTTTTGTGCATCCAGATCTTTCACTGCGGATGGCCATGAAGGTGATTGATCAAGGCGCTGCTCAAATTGCTTTGGTGGTAGACGAGCATCAGCGTCTGCTTGGAACCCTGACCGATGGCGACATCCGTCGTGCCCTTCTTCATGGTGAAACACTCGAGGCCCCGGTTGAACGGCTGATGAACCGGAGGTTTCGCAGTGTTCAAAGTAGCGACGATCAGGGTTTGGTTCTGGAGATGATGCGCCGAGAGGTGTTGCGACAGATTCCTGTGTTGGATGAGCAGGGTCGGGTAGTGAATTTGTTGTTGTTGCAGGAGCTACTGAATCCTCATCAGCTACGTAATGCTGTAGTAATAATGGCCGGCGGAAAAGGCACCCGCCTGCGGCCTCATACAGAAAATTGTCCCAAGCCGATGTTGCCAGTAGGTGATCAGCCGATGCTGGAGATCTTGTTAGAGCAATGTATCGCCAATGGCTTCCGGACATTTTATTTCTCAGTAAATTATCTGAAGGAGCAGATTATTGATCACTTCAATGATGGGTCTAGCTGGGGAGTGTCGATTCAGTATTTGGTTGAGGAGGAACCACTGGGAACAGCCGGATCTTTGCAGTTGCTGCCTGATTCGCTTAAAGAGCCCTTTCTTGTACTCAATGGTGATGTGCTGACGCGTTTCGAGCCCAGACATCTTTTACACTTTCACGCCGATCATAAGGCCCAGGCAACGCTTTGTGTACGCGATCATGAGTTCACAGTGCCTTTTGGTGTGGTGCAGACCAAGGGTGTAGATCTAGCCGGTTTTCAGGAGAAACCAACTTACCGGCATCAGGTGAATGCGGGGGTCTATGTGATTGCCCCAAAGCTTTTACCGCTTTTACCCCCCCATCAATTCACCGATATGCCCAGCTTGCTTCAATCTGCCCAACAGGCTGGACACCGGGTAGCGGTTTGTCCGATTCATGAATATTGGTTGGATGTGGGACGGCCGGAAAACTTGGAGCAGGCTCACGCCACTTGGGGGCAGAAAATTGAATCTTAAAGTGCAAAATTGCTATTCTCCACACCGCATCTTGATTTGCGGGTTAGGAAGCATTGGAAGACGTCATGCCCGTATCCTGCATCAGAAGTTTCCAGATATTAAGATTTCAGTATGGCGATCAGGGCATGGCGCTGCATGTCCTGAATTATCACTAATGAGTCATCAATTCTCTGACTTAGATACAGCTATTTCATGGATGCCTGACGCGGCAGTTATCTCCAGCCCAGCCCCATTTCATCAACATCAAGCACTATCTCTGACAAGACAAAAAATACCGGTTCTCATTGAGAAGCCCGTGGGCATTGGTAGTGACCCGCAAGCAGGATGGGACGAGCTGCTGAGGAATTCAAGAAGAGTTCCTGTTGTTATTGGCTACGTTCTTCGGCATGATCCTTGCGCCTCTTATATTAAGAAGGTGCTTGGGAGTCAAGAATTTGGCAAAGTCTTGGAGGCAGACTTTTATTGTGGATCTTGGTTGCCAGATTGGCGCCCAACTTCAAATTATAGAGAATGCGTCTCTAGTCGACGATCTTTAGGTGGTGGAGCTTTGAGTGAGCTTAGCCACGAACTTGATCTGGCTCGCTGGTTTCTAGGCGACGTTGACATCGCTTTTGCTTCCTTAGGCCAATCCAGTCTTCTTGATATTGACGTTGAAGATCAAGTGCTTCTTGTGGGGTGTAGCAATGAATGTTCGCACATTACTATTCGCCTTAATTTCTGCAGTCGCCCTTCTCGGCGTAGGGTTGTTATGCGTTGCGAAAAAGGGGAGATCAACTGGGATCTGCTTGATGGGAAAGTGAATTTATCTTCTCCTGATCAAAAGTCTCATTGTTTTAGCCCTTCTTTTAACCCTGATGATCGCTATCATTTGCAGATTGAGCATTTTATGAAGTGTATATACAATGGATCGGTCCCATATTGTTCGTTGAGTGATGGACTTCAAGTCTTGAAGTTAATCAATCAGGCTCGTTTTAAGGCAGGCAATGAAAAATTGAGTCTAGGTGATGTTTCATGACTTCAACTTCTGCATTTGTTTTCGCTAGAGGTGGATCAAAGGGGCTGCCTAGGAAGAACGTTTTGCAGATTGCTGGCATGCCCTTGCTCGCTCATGGTATAGAGATCGCACGTAATCTTAAAGAAGTTGATAATATCTATGTCTCGACTGACTGTGAAGAGATTGCTTCAATTGCTCTGCAATATGGAGCTGAGGTCATTGATCGACCATCCGAATTGGCTTCAGACACAGCTTCGGAATGGTTGGCATGGCAGCATGCCATCCGTTTTGTTATTCAAAACAATAAATCTTTTGACCGTTTTCTGTCATTGCCAGCTACAGCGCCTATGCGCACGACTGAAGATGTGCAAAAATGTCTCAGTTCTTTGAGCGAAGATGTTGATTTTGTGATAACAATGACGCCTTCGCATCGCAGTCCTTGGTTTAACATGGTTACAGCAGATAAAGATCGAAAAGTAAAACTAGTGGCAGGGAATGGTGACATTAAGAGAAGGCAAGACGCACCGCCTTGTTTTGATATTGCTACAGTAGCTTACGTGTCTCGACCGGAATTCATTCTCAACTCGACGAGTATTTGGGATGGGACTATCGTAGGTGTTGAGGTTCCTCGCAATCGCGCTATCGATATTGATGACGAGCTTGACTTTGCAATTGCTCGCTTCTTGATGGAAGATAATGAACCTGCCTGACTCTATTCTAGTGAATCCAGAGGGATTGTCTGGCCAAAATCTTCTGATTACTGGTGCTGCCGGTCGCATAGGTTCTGCGGTTGCAAAAAAAGCTTTGTCTTCAGGGGCAAAGGTTTTGCTCGCAGATATTTCTTCTGAATCATTGGAGAGATTGCTTTTGGATCTTTCATCCTTAGGGGTTGAAAATATTTACTCATTTGTCGCTGACACTTCTAATGCTGCTGGAATTGACTGTTTGGTTTCCGAAGTTTGTGCATCCATAGGGAGCATTGATGCTGCTGTCCACTGTGCATATCCTCGTTCACAAGGGTGGGGAGCAAAATTTGAGGATATACAAGAAAGTGATCTGCTCCAGGACCTCAATATGCAACTTGGCGGTGCTATTCTGTTTTCGCAGCGAATATTGCGATGCTTCCAAGAGCAAGGTTATGGAAATCTAATTCATTTGTCGTCCATTCAAGGTGTTCGTGCTCCTAAGTTTGAACATTATGCTGGTACGTCCATGAGCTCTCCGGTTGAATATGCTGCCATTAAGGCTGGAATTATTTCTATTGTAAGGTGGCTTGCTAAATACTCATCTAATCAGAATATTCGCGTTAATTGTGTGAGCCCAGGTGGCATCCTTGACGGCCAGCCAGACACCTTTCTAAAGCGCTATCGAGAAAGCTGTATCAACTTTGGAATGCTTTCCGCTGAGCAGGTGGCTTCTGTAGTTACCTTTCTACTCTCTCCCGACGCTGCAGCTATAAACGGTCAAAATATCATCATTGATGATGGCTGGACTCTCTGAATTATCGTTGTTTTTGGGACTGAATTCTCATGAAAAAAGTTCTGGTCACCGGAGCCGATGGTTTCATTGGTTCTCATCTGGTTGAAGCTTTGATGGAAGCCGGCCATCAAGTTCGAGCGTTTTGTTTTTACAATTCCTTTGGTAGCTGGGGTTGGCTGGACAGCTTGCCAGAGGGCTATAAAGATGAGCTTGAAGTGGTTCTAGGCGATATACGCGATCCTATCTCTGTCAGAGAAGCAATGCGGGGCTGTGATCAAGTGTTTCACTTGGCAGCGCTGATAGCAATTCCCTACAGCTATGTGGCTCCTGCCAGCTATGTGGATACCAACATTCACGGCACCTTGAATGTGGTGCAGGCTGCTCGCGATCTTGGAGTGAGCCGGGTGGTGCACACCTCCACTTCTGAAACCTACGGCACAGCTCAGTTCGTGCCGATCACGGAAGATCATCCGCAAGTTGGTCAATCGCCCTATGCCGCCAGCAAGATTGGAGCCGATCAGATTGCACTCAGCTATTGGCGCAGCTTTGAAACGCCTGTGGCTGTGTTGCGCCCTTTCAACACCTACGGTCCGCGCCAGAGTGCCAGAGCCGTGATCCCGACGATCATCACTCAGGTGGCTGCGGGCCAGTGTCAGATTTGTTTGGGGGCGCTGTCACCTACACGCGACTTCAACTTTGTTGCCGACACCTGTGCTGCCTTTCAGGCAATCGCGGATTGTGATGCGGCCTTGGGGAAGGTTGTGAATGCTGCCAGCAATTTTGAGATATCGATCGGGGATACTGCTGCACTCATCGCCGAGGTGATGAATGCGGATCTGGAGATTGTTACGGATGAACAGAGGATTCGGCCTGACGGCTCTGAGGTCAATCGGTTGTTTGGTGACAACAGTCGCCTGCGCCAGCTAACTGACTGTCAGCCGGCCTACGGCGGCCTTGATGGCTTCCGCCGCGGGCTTGCTGTTACAGCTGAATGGTTCAGTAATCCCGCCAATCTTGCGCGTTATCGCCCTAGTAGTTATGCCGTTTGAGCTATGAGCACTAATGCGCGCACTCTTGCGGCGACTGTACTCGACGCCATTCAGCAGGTGGTGGGCTCTAGTGAAAAGGAGCAACCTATCGTGCTGCATGAACCCGATTTTCGTGGTACCCAGGCCTGGTCTTATGTGAAGGACTGCCTGGATAGCGGCTGGGTGAGCACGGCAGGAGGCTGGGTGAATCGCTTTGAACAGCAGCTCTGCGCCATTACCGGAGCTAGTCATGCGTTGGCCTTGAGCAACGGCACCGTCGCCCTTCGCCTGGCTCTGCATCTGGTGGGAGTGGGCGCTGGAGATGAGGTGTTGTTGCCGCCCCTGAGTTTTGTGGCAACTGCCAATGCCGTGGTTCACCTTGGTGCGTTGCCTCACTTCGTCGATGTCGAGCCCAACGCTTTAGGCCTATGTCCGGTTGCATTGGCGTCTCGCTTAGAGGCCATTGCTGAGCGGCGTGAAGGCCGCGTTGTGAACAGAGAAACCGGCAGGTGCATAGCAGCTGTGTTGCCGGTGCATGTCTTTGGACATCCGGCTGAAGTGGATCAGCTCAGAGTGGTGGCTGATGCCTGGGGATTGCCCATGGTGGAAGATGCTGCAGAAGCACTCGCAAGCTGGCGTCAAGACGCCCATTGCGGCCTGTTTGGTTCCGTGGGCACTCTCAGCTTCAACGGCAATAAGTTGATCACCACTGGTGGCGGTGGTGCTCTTATCACTAATGATGCGGCCTTAGCCCAGCGAGCACGGCACCTATCGACAACCGCCAAGCAGCCCCACCCTTGGGCGTTTGAACACGATGCCGTGGGCTGGAATGACCGTCTGCCTAATCTCAATGCGGCCTTAGGCCTCGCCCAGCTAGAGGATTTGGATCGCCGCCTTGAGGCCAAACGTCAGCTAGCCCAGCGCTACGCAGAGGCTTTTGCTGATCTGGAGGGTGTGGAGCTAGTGCCGGAGCCAACCGATTGCCGCAGCAACCACTGGCTGGTGAGCTTGCGCTTCACGGCGGAAGATCCTCTGATCGCTCAAGCCGAGCGGCTGCAGCTGCTGGAACGGGCACACGCGTTTGGGCTTCTGCTACGCCCAATCTGGAGGCCGTTGCACCAGCTGCCGATGTACCAGGCCTCCTCAGCGGGCTCGCTGGACGTGGCCGAGAATCAGGCGCCGCGCTTGCTCAACCTGCCTAGTAGTCCTCAGCTGCTGGAGAGTTTTGCTACATGAGATCTCTGCTGCTAACCGGTTGTGGTGGCCATGCCCGATCGCTGATTGAGCTGATCGAATCCGCTGCAGATTGGCGGATTCACGGATTGGTGGGATTGCCACAGCAGGTGGGTAGCTCTGTTTTGGGCTATTCGGTGATAGGTAGCGATGAAGATTTGCCTGCGCTTTTTGAGGAATGCTCGGCAGCAGTGCTGGCGATTGGCCAGTTACCGCATCCGGCGCCTAGACAGCGCCTTGCTGCTGACCTTGAACAGCTTGGATTTGAATTTCCGGTTTTGGTTTCCCCCCATGCGGTTGTGAGTCGACACGCCCAGCTGGGCCCTGGAACCACCTTGGGCCATGGTGTAATTGTCAACGCAGGAGCAGTAGTTGGTGATCACTGCATTCTTAACAGCCGTGCATTGATAGAACACGACGTCCACATCGGTGATCACTGCCATATCAGTACTGGTGTGTTATTGAACGGAGGGGTGCGGGTGGGACCTGGCAGCTTCATCGGCAGCGGTGCCATGCTCCGCGAGGGGCTGGATTTACCACCACTCACGGTGATCGGTGCCGGTAAACGTGTGATGGGATGGCCTTTAAGGGAGCAATGAGTACAACACAAAACACTCTTGTAATCGCTGAAGCTGGTGTGAATCACAATGGCGACTTGCAGCTCGCCAAGAAGCTGGTGGATGTCGCTATCGAGGCTGGAGTCGATGTAGTGAAGTTCCAGACGTTTCAAGCCAGGCAGTTGGTTACAAAGCACGCTGAACAGGCGGCTTACCAGCAGAAGGCCCTACGCACTTCAGAGAGTCAGTTGGCGATGTTGCAGCGGCTTGAACTCCAGCCAGCTCAGCATTACGAGTTGATTGATTACTGCCATGAGGGGGGCATTGAGTTTCTTTCGACTGCTTTTGATACTCCCAGCATTGAACTGCTGGTATCCCTTAGGCTCAAACGTTGGAAGGTTCCCTCCGGCGAAATCACCAACCTCCCTTATCTGCGTCAAATCGGCAGCCAGGGGCAGCCCGTGATCCTCTCCACCGGTATGGCCAATCTTGGCGAGATCGAAGCCGCGCTCGCTGTGCTGAGCCAGGCGGGCACTCCACGTAGCCAGATCACGGTGTTGCATTGCACGACTGAATATCCTGCACCAACTCAGGAGGTCAACCTCCGAGCAATGAAGACAATTGCCCATTCTTTTGGAGTGGCTGTGGGGTACTCCGACCATACCGATGGTATTGCTGTACCGATTGCGGCGGTGGCTATGGGTGCCACGGTGATCGAGAAACACCTCACTCTTGATCGCAACTTGCCAGGACCAGATCACAAGGCCAGCCTTGAACCTGGTCGGTTCGCGGAGATGGTGCAAGGCATACGAACCATTGAGCAAGCACTCGGCGATGGGATCAAGCAGCCTATGGCTAGCGAGCAAGTAAACCTACCGGTGGTGCGGAAGTCCCTTGTTGCGGCTCGACCCATTCGTGCTGGCGAGCTGTTCACTGAAGCCAACCTCACCGTTAAGCGTCCCGGTACCGGCATTTCACCCATGCAGTGGGATGCCTGGATCGGCCGCTCGGCTACCCGAGACTTTGCTGCTGATGAATTGATCGTATGAGCATGCCCCCCCGCAAAATCTGCGTGGTGACTGGCACCCGAGCGGAATACGGCCTGTTGCGCTGGGTGATACAGGGCATCCAGGATTCTGAAGTTCTCAATCTTCAGCTGATGGTGACCGGTATGCACCTGTCACCGGAGTTTGGACTCACGGTGCAGGAAATTGAAATCGACGGTTTTTGCATCGACCGCAAGGTGGAGATGCTGCTCAGCTCCGACTCGCCGGTTGGCATAACCAAGTCGATGGGGCTGGCCATGATTGGCTTTGCGGATGCCCTAGCTGAGCTCCGTCCTGATCTGCTGCTGGTGCTCGGAGATCGCTTTGAGACGTTTGCAGCAGCGACGGCAGCGTTGATTGCCCGTATCCCGATCGCCCATTGTCACGGCGGCGAACTCACCGAAGGTGCATTCGATGACGCCCTTCGGCATTCCATCACCAAGATGTCAAACCTTCATTTTGTTGCTGCAGAGGAATATCGCGAGCGGGTAATCCAGATGGGTGAACATTCCGATCGCGTATTCCAGGTGGGAGGCCTCGGCGTGGATGCGATTAAACGCATTGAACTGTTGAGCCGAGAGAAATTGGAGACCTCCCTTGACTTCAAGCTTGGCCCCCGCAACCTGCTGATCACTTTTCATCCCGTGACGCTGGACAGCAACACCAGTGCCAAGCAGATGGGGGAATTGCTCACCGCTCTCGATGGGCTAAAGGATACCCATCTGATCTTCACCATGCCCAACGCCGACACCGATGGCCGGGTATTGATTCGGATGGTGGAGGAGTTCTCTGCTAAAAATCCGCATGTCAAGGCTTTTACTTCCTTAGGGCAGCTTCGCTATTTCTCTTGCATCCATCACTGTGATGGGGTTGTTGGTAATTCTTCTAGTGGTCTTGCCGAGGTGCCAAGCTTTAAAAAAGCCACGATCAATATCGGTGATCGCCAGAGCGGACGCCTAAAAGCAACAAGTGTTATTGATTGCGAGCCAAATACTCCATCTATCTTGCAGGCAATTAGTCGCTCTTATTCTTCCGACTTTCTCTATCAGCTCAAGACAACAGAAAACCCTTATGGGAGTGGCGGAGCCAGTGCATCCATCATTCAAAAGCTTGAACGTATTCCAATTAACAGTATTTCCTTCAAAAAAACTTTTTACGATCTATTTATCAAATGAAATTTCCCTTTAAAGGAGGAGGTAAACTCTCGATGCTTTCATGGCGACAACTACTCGGGCGAGAAAGGCGGCTACTTATCAGGTTTTTGTTTTCAAATCTCTTTCCTGTAAGGGTGCCCAGCTGTCAGTATCTCATCATTTGCCGTGATAGTGACAGGGCCTATAGCTATGAAGGGCTCGCTTATTCTCAGTTATTGGATACTCTGAGGGATAATCTCATTTTTCATGGCATTTCAGTTGCTACCGTTGCAGCTCCTTGGTCTATTAAGGGCGCTGCAAAGGCAACCGGAAACCCTGTCTTAGTTAATGGACCTTACGCAAGAAACATTGTCCTGAGTAAGATTGAGAGTGTTTGCGCCGGATATATCTTTGAGTATAGAGTTGCGGAAAGAATGATGAGATGGTGGACGTTTACGTTGCGCAAGCTTCGTCCATCTGTAATCATAGGAATACAGCCAAGTGAAAGTATTTGTGTTGCAGGTAAAAAGCTGGGAATTCCTGTTTACGATCTTCAGCATGGAGTTATTTATTGCGAGAATGACTCAAGCTCGTATTACAGTGATCGTCTTCGAACAATGTTTAAAGGGGAAGGAACTCCTGATCTAGTAGTTTGCTGGAACGATCAATCGGCTCGTGTCATTGAGTCTATGTGGCCTTGGACCCGTGCCGTAGTTGTTGGAAATCCTTGGCTCCAGCGTTTTGTTACGCCAGAAGAAGATAGCCTTGCAATGCATGAAATAAATCTTTTGCGCCAAAGACTTTCATCCTGCCTTGATAAAAAGATTGTTCTTATTACTACGCAATCGATTCCATCTCTCGACCGGATAGATATTCCAGCTAGCATTAAAGATGCAATACTCTTGTCTAGCTCCAAAGGTGTACAATGGCTTATTAAGTTTCATCCAGTTGAGGTTTCGCAGCATGGCCAAGAACGTCTCGCCTTGATGGCTGCAGAGGCGCTCGGTGAGGCGGTCTGGGGCAATATTGTCGACGTTTCATCTCATGCACTTCCTGCAATCCTGACATTTACTTCTTATCATGTGACTGGTTATAGTGCATCCACTTTTGAGGCTTCGGCTTTTGGTATTAAAACTGGTCTTTGGGATAAGCGCCCAGCTGTTGCAAATTACTTTTCCTTTGAATTAAGCAACGGATTTGCAGAGTTTCTTCCTGCTGAGGGTGGTCAAATATCAAAAAGGATTATCGACGAGATTTCGTTTATGTCTATTAATCCCTTTTTATTGGTTGAACGAGATACTTCAATGATTTGAAACAAGTGACTGACAGAGCGGTGTTTTGCTGGAGGCATATCGGAGTAGTTACCACTTCTTGTTTTCTTTTGATCATCCTGGCGTATTTCATCTGCGCAATGAAATTAGAATTCTTATTATTCATTCAATCTTCCGATGAAGTCATTGATTTTCTTCACTACACCTGGGTAAAATACTTAGACGTTTGATTAAGGTGTCTCACCGTAGGTATTAAGCTTAAAAGGTATCAGGATTTCCAGTACGTCTAGATGCTTCGTCGGGGCGAGAACTAATGATTGTCATTGTTGATTACGGTGTCGGGAACCTTGCCTCTGTGAGCAACATGCTGCGCAAGGCCGGTGGGGATGTCTCTATTTCCAGAGATCCTGCCGAGATACTATTGGCTGACAAGTTACTTCTGCCAGGTGTTGGCCATTTTGATCATGGCATGAAGATGCTTAATACATCCGGTCTACGTGAAGCGATCGATTGCTTTGCGCTCGAACTCAAGCGTCCAGTTCTTGGAATTTGCCTTGGAGCGCAAATTCTTGGCAGGGGTAGTGATGAGGGAGTTAGCGCTGGTCTCGGCTGGATTGACATGTATTGCCATCGTCTCGAGGCTATGCCCGGTATCCGAGTACCACACATGGGTTGGAATCAGATAAACTGTCAAAAGCCTTCTCCTCTTCTTGACAAATTGAGTCAAGATGCTCGTTTCTATTTTGTGCATTCCTATTGGATGCAATGTGAAGACCCTGCAGATATTCTCGCTGTATCAATACATGGTCAAGAGTTCACAGCTGCTGTGCAGCGTGGAAATATCTACGGAACTCAGTTTCATCCCGAAAAGTCATTGCGTCACGGTTTTAACCTTATGAAGTCTTTTGTAGATTTGAAATCATGAATAAGACTCGTGTAATCCCTGTACTTCTTCTAAAAGGTAAAGGATTGGTAAAAACCGTGCAGTTTAAAAATCCAAAGTACATAGGTGATCCTATAAATTCTGTTCGTATTTTTAATGAGAAAGAAGTTGATGAGTTGGTTTTTCTTGATATTAGCGCAACCCCTGAGGGTAGAGGACCTGACTTTGCTTTATTAGCTGACATTGCTAGTGAAGCCTTTATGCCAATGGCCTATGGCGGAGGTATTTCTTCTCTTGATCAGATTCAGAAAGTCCTTGCACTTGGATTCGAAAAGGTAGTGATTAATTCTCAGGCATATGCAAAACCGGATTTGATTCGTGAAGCGGTCTCAATTTTTGGTTCGCAAAGTATTGTTGGCTGTGTCGATGTTAGAAATGGATTGTTCTCTCGTTTTAAACTTTGTTCTAATTCAGCCAAGAAAAAACAAAAAATTCGTTTGTTAGAGCACCTCTCAGCACTTGAGCGTTTAGGGATTGGCGAGCTAATCGTTAATTCTGTAGATAAAGATGGTACTTTTGCTGGCTATGATCTAAAGCTACTTGAATTGATTACTTCTTCAACCAGTGTGCCTGTAGTGGCTTTGGGTGGAGCGGCGAGTATTGATGATTTTGTATCGGCTGTTGAACTTGCTGGAGTTTCAGCTGTTGCGGCAGGCAGCTTTTTTGTTTTTGTAGGACCACATAGAGCTGTTTTAATTAGTTATCCTAATCGTGATGATTTATTAAAACGATTGCCGTAGCGGCTCAAAGCCTTTTTTAATAGCATTACTCTTCGGTTTGGATATTCGTGCTAATACTTGAATTCGAAGAATTGAGATTGTTCGACTAATTCTGTTTTTGAGCATTAATAAGGTTTATTTGTCTGCTATTGTCTTGCATTGTTGTTTATTAGAGTTTGATCTTAGCCATCGCAGGCCAGCTTTTTCCTGTGGAGTTTTGAGACCGTTATTTCTGGTATACTTAGCCGTTGATATTGTTGATGACTGATGAAAGATTTTCTTCCTAATTACATGAATCGAGTCCAGCCAATCCGTGCACCTATCGACGGTTCACCCATTACAAAAGCAGCTTATGTACATCCTGATCGACCCTATCAAGTATGTACTAGATGTGTTATGGATACAACCGATCCTGAAATTCAATTTGATCATTTAGGAGTTTGTAATCATTGTCGCTATTTCGAGAGCAGCGTTAAATCTCAATGGCCGGCACCTGAAGAAGGCCGAATGTTACTTGAGAAAATGCTTAGCAAGGTGAAAGCCTTTGGCAAGGGCAAAAAGTACGATTGCATCATCGGCTTATCAGGAGGTGTTGATAGCTCTTATCTTGCTGTCAAAGTGTCTGAATGGGGATTGCGCCCGCTTGTTGTGCATGTTGATGCTGGTTGGAATTCTGAACTTGCTGTGATGAATATTCAACAAATATGTAATCGGCTTGGTTTTGATTTAGTAACTCATGTTGTTGATTGGGAAGAAATGAAGGATATGCAGCTTGCATTCTTACGATCTAGTCTTGCTAATCAGGACGTTCCACAAGACCATGCTTTCTTTGCAGCGCTCTATGGTTATGCAATTAAATCAGGTATTAAGTATGTCATTACCGGAAGTAATTTTGCTACTGAAAGTATTCTTCCATCATCTTGGGGTTATGATGCAATGGATGCAACGCATCTCAAAGTAATTCACAAAAGGTTTGGTCGGGGCAATAGTGGTGCTTTCCCAGTTATTGGATTTTTTGATTATTTTATTAGATATCCGGTGATTTTACGCATGGAAGTATTAAAGCCGCTTAATTATATTTCATATTCCAAAGATGAAGCGATCAATACTTTGCAGAAAGATTATGGTTGGCGATACTATGGTGGTAAGCATTATGAATCACGTTGGACAAGATTTTTTCAAGGATATTACTTACCATTTAAATTTGGATATGATAAGAGAAAAGCACATCTCTCAAGTCTTGTTCTTTCTGAACAGTTGAGTCGCACTATGGCGATGGAGGCACTGAACTCTCCTTTATATGAAGAAAAAACTTTGGACGAAGATAAGCGTTTCATAGCCAAAAAACTTGGTATTTCATTGCAAGATTTAGATGATCTACTCATAAACCCAACACATCATTATAGTGAATTTCCAAATCATCAACGTAAGAAAAAATTTATACGCACGATTTATCGCCTTGTAAAACCTTTTGCAGGTTTTCTGAGGCATTTCTCTTAACAGCTTTTAATTACACCTGTGCTTCAATGGCTTTCCATTAGGTTTATGGTTATAGCTTCTCAATATCAAGTCTATTGATATATTTTTAATGCTCCTTCGTTTTTGTTGCGTTAATTAGCTTAGTGGCACAATGATTTTTCTATGACTGGTTGAACATATTGGCTTGTTTGCTTAATAGTAGTCGATGAAATTCAATCCTTTATGGTAACCCACTCATTCTCTTATCATGTCATGATTTATTGTTTTGTGCTATTTCGATGATTTAAGCACCATTGGAATACAATCTGTTGTGATTTTACTATTAAATGAGTCTCCTCTGGTTTATGCTTTGCAAGAACTAAGCGTCAAATTTATCGACAATGAGTCAAAGTACTAATGTTCTCTTGATGTGTCTATCTGATCCAGCATGTGATCCTCGTCCTTATCGGAATATTCATTTTTTTCATGAGTTGGGATATTCTGTTGATACTCTAAGTTTTAGGCATTCAAAATGTCTTCCTGTAAGGAAAAGTTATTGTATTCCATCTCCATCATCATCTTTATTGCACAAATTATTGAGGTTAGGTTTTGAGTTCTTACAAGGAATTAGTGTTCATATGGGTAGTCATGGAAAACGTTTTTCACTTTCAATTAATCAGATTAAACACTCTCTTTCTGATTTGATATTAAGTTTTGATGGTGATTTGTACGAACTGATTGTTGTTGAAGATCTTCACCTTCTTCCACTTGCATTCTCTATTAATCGTAATGCAAATATCCTCTTCGATGCAAGAGAATATTATCCACTTCAAAATGATTCTTCAATTAGATTTAAAGTCTTTGAAGCACCATTCCGAGACTTCTTGCTGAGGCGATTTGCAAATCGCTGTAATTGTCTGATAACAGTCTCTAATGGTTTACGAGTTGCTTACCAAAAGTTTTATAGTCTGGATATGCAAGTTATCACAAGTGCCCCTCCATTTCAGGATTTACCAGTTCAGCCAACTTTTAATAGATTTAGATTGGTTCATCATGGAGCTGCAAATAAAAATCGGGGACTTCATAAGATGATTGAAATTGTTCGTAGATTGGATGATAGATACAGCCTTGATCTCTATTTGGTCGGCAACCAAGCTTATATAGACCAACTTCAGCTTTTCATAGGCAATTGCAATCGTATTCGATTGCTTCCTGCAGTTCCTTTCGAGAGTATTATTCCAACTTTAAGAAATTATGATATAGGGTTTTATTACCTCGAACCAACGAACTTCAATCTTCGCCATTGCCTCCCTAATAAATTCTTTGAGTTTATTCAAGCTAGGCTTGCTTTAGCAATTGGTCCTTCTCCAGAAATGAGTGCCTTAGTAAAAAAGTATGGATGTGGATTTGTATCGCAAGATTTTACCATAGATTCGATGGTACGTACGTTAAGTGAGCTTACCTTGAACGATATTCATGCATCTAAAGTCAACAGCAGTAAAGCTGCGGCTGAACTTTGCTTTGAAAAGGAGTCCACCAAATTACTTTCAATCACGAAAACACTCCTTCATTGATATTTTAAATCATTCACTTTTTATTGCCTGGTTCTGACCTAATTGTTATTGAATATCAGGGACTGTATGATATTCACTATGGTTTTTATGCCATCTGTTTTTTACTTGATCATGCCAAGGGTTTTCCCCAATCCATCTTTTTTATGTTATTTGGTAGAATCATTATTACTGTACCGCTCTAACACTTTGTCTTGCTAATGAATATTCATATGCTGACTCAATAAAGGTGATATATTGCTTCTTCCGTGAGCCATATTTGCGCAGACTGGCCTTAATCTGTAAGGCATATGTATAAGTCACTTGTTGTTTTTTGCGCAAGTGCGAAGCTCACGATCTCCCTCGATAATTATAAGTGCTTTTAAATATGAAGATCATTCTTGGCAAATATAGATTAACTACCTGCTGTATTGCCTCCTTTTTATTTTTAAGTTTATAATCATCTTCTTTGTGTGCTATCCAGTGTTTTTCCTCATGCGTCGAATTCTTTTGCTTTTTCATTTTGCGATGTCTGTGTGAACATGTTAAATATACCTATGAAGCTCATACTATTTTGCCATTCTGAAGGCTCTCTACATTGGCCCTTTCTTTGTTGTTTTAAATTCTAATTTTGTCTTTGTGTTGAATAAAAATTTTCTTTAGATCTTTTCGCTCTATCATTCTTTGATTCTTGCATTGCTAATGTCTAGGGGTGGTTTGTTTGAAGCGCATATTTTATTCTGCCCAATATGTTGGTGATCCTATTAATACTATGTGAATATTTAACAAAAAGAGCTAGACTGCCTTATGGCTTCAATGCTCTCACTGTTAAGTATAGACTCGTAACAGATTTTGATTTGATTGAGCAGCTTGCACGTTAATGTTTCATGTCTTAGTTTCTAATTGTAGTATTTTTAATCTTGACCAAGTAAGGCGTATTGTTGCTTCGAGTCTGGCAAAGATCTGGATCTAGGCTCTAGTCTTCGACAATCCTTTTTTCTGAGAGCTTGTAGATTCTTTGAGGCTCAAAATATTTTGCTCTTATTAGACATAAAGTGAAAATGCTATGCTTCTTTATGAGCCTATGCATCGGCTTGATCTTGACAGGTGATTGGACTTCACTTTTGTCTCATTGCGTTGATACAGGTGCAGGAAAATATTTTTTACTTATATCTGTCAACAAAGTCGCTTCATTTTCCTTCCTTGATATGGTCGTGATATAAGTTGTTAGTTAACAGATCGATGTTTTTATTATTGCATCAGGTGGGATTTTTTGTCTGTCTGTTATTCAGTCAGCAGTAGATGCAAACGCTGGTCCAGTTGCTGCTTGCTCTTTTTTTGTTTACTAGGGTTTTTCCCATGCAGTATTAATCATATATCCTAGATATGATGAACCCGAAAAGCTTTTGATTCAGCCATGGTATATCCCCAAATTTTCCCCAAGCACGTTGATCCTTATCAACAGTGTACTCGTTGTGTTATGGATACATCAGCGGCAGAAATTAGATTTGATTCTTATGGCGTATGTAGTTTTTGCACCGAATTTCTCGATCGTTCAAGTCATATCATTAACGAAAGCCAGGATATGAAGGATGTAAAATTGGATCAGCTAGTCCGACAAGTTAGAGATTCTGGAAAAGGCAAGCCATATGACTGCATAGTAGGTGTCTCTGGCGGTGTTGATAGCTCCTGGACATTAGTTCAAGTTAAAAAACTCGGTTTACGTCCACTTGCTGTGCATATGGATAATGGTTGGAATTCGGAATTGGCTCAAAGTAATATCGCCAATCTTGTACGTGCTACAAATGTTGATTTGTATACACATGTTATTAACTGGACAGAGTATCGGGAATTAATGAATGCTTTTTTTGCTGCCGATGTTGTAGATGTTGAGCTTCTTTATGATAATGCTATGATTGCCGTTAACTATCAACAGGCTGCAAGGTACGGTCTTAAGTATATTTTAGCTGGCACTAATCAGTCTACTGAAGGCATGCGAATGCCTAGGGATTGGAACTGGTTTAAATTTGACAAAAGAAATATTCAGTCTATTGCCCTCGATTTCGGTCCTGTCCGTACCACTACCTTCCCTTCGATTGGCGTGTCAGGATTTATCTGGAATAATTTCGTTCGGCGTATTACATGGACATCGTTTTTGGATTATCTTACTTATAATAAAAATTCAGCACTGGAAGAATTAGAGAAGTATTACGACTATAAGCGATATCCTTATAAGCACTATGAGTCTATTTTTACTCGCTTCTACCAAGGATATATTTTACCTCGAAAGTTTGGAGTCGATAAAAGAAAAATCCATTTTTCAACTCTTGTCGCTTCTGGACAAATGTCACGCGAGGAGGCTTTAGAGGGTCTTGTTGGCCTTCCATATACTTCTGAATTGCAATTAGAATCTGACTTGGCTTATTTCCTGAAAAAAATGAAATGGTCAGAATCTGACCTTGATAATTATATTTCTAGGCCTGGTATACCACATAATCATTACTCTACGGAAAGACCGGTGTGGGAGCTTCTTGCAAAAATCCATAAAAAAATGCTTGGTAGGTCTACACTTTGACTTGACGATGTATTTAAGATTCTGCAAATATAGTATTTTCTTTATTAAGGACCCAGTATATCCAAAATTTCACTCCTTATGTGCTAGCAGTGTATTGCGCTTATGCTTGAGTGAGCTTAGCAATACTGCTAGGTGATGTGTTTTTGCAAGCTTTTGCTGGATGGGTCATGATTAATCTGGAATATCTTATTTTCCTTGAATTCCTCTATTCCGTTGGCATATTCATCTGTTTCTTGACTCATTTTTTGTTTGTTAGGTTGAGGTATTACCCGATTGTTAGTATATTCTTTATGTTCAATGCTTAATTTTGGCCGTGCCTAGATGTTTGCATCTTAAATATCGTGTAAATGCTTATTGTTTAAGTCGTTGAAGGTATTCGTTTAAGCCTGGCCTTCCTGGTTCCCTGTTGTCGTATAATCAATAGAGATACTGCTTAGCGTGGTGTAAGGATTGACTCGTTATTTGATTATTACGCGTACGGAATGGATTGAGTCTCCGCGAATGCGTCACCAAGTTGCTTTGCTTCTTGCTCGGGCTGGTCATTCTGTTTATTTTATTCAAAAGCCTCGTTGTCTGTTTCCCCCCACATTCTCTTCTCGTTCTTGCGATTTTGATGCTGATTGTATCTCCTTCGGTTCATCAATAGAATTATTACATCATCAATTGCGTATTTTCCCTTGCTTGCATCGTCTAAACGCAAGTTTGGCATCATGTGACTTGAGGAAAACAGTTAACAGCCTGGACGGCACTTCGCCACAAGTTATCATTAATTTTAATTATGATGCTTTTTGGTTGCGAGCCGTTTTCCCTGATCTACCTATCTTAACCATCATTAATGATGATTTTGAGGCGCTTGGTCGACTTGGGTTCCGTCGCCACCTCACCTGGGCTCTGAGGCGTACATGTGTTATGTCTACGAGAGTTTTTACCGTTTCTAACCCCCTAAAGCAGAGGCTTTCTAAGTGGTGTGAACCTGAGTTGTTTCTCCCATGGGCTGACAAACCTTATCAACCACCGTCATTATCGTCTAGGCGTAATGTTTTGTTGTATTGGGGTTACATAAACAACAGGCTTGATATCGCCACCTTGCAAGGATGTGCATCTGAATTGTCTCGTGTTGGCCTTCGCTTGCGTTTTGTGGGCCCCATGGATTCGAGAGGAGCAAAGTTGAAGCGACTATTGTCAAACGATTCTAATGTTGAATGGTTGCCAGCCACTCCTTTTGATCAACTGATTACTACAGATTGCTTTGCTGCTTTGCTTCCCTACCGCCTTGATTATTCACCTAATCTTGTTGCACAACTCCCTAATAAGGCTTTGCAGCTCCTCAGTCTCGGGTTGCCTTTGATCAGTACAGATTTGCCTCATATTCAAAGAGCTCAATTTTTGATCACCTATCAGTCTGGGTCTCCTTCTTCTTTGATCATTGCTTGTAAATCTGCACTTGATCAGTTTTTGTCATTACAGGCAACCATCGCTGATTTTGTCGGAGTAAACAATCCAAAGGCACGTCTTACTCAGTTATTGGCGGGTATTGATTAACTCATGTGCGGCATTGCAGGTTTTTTCGGTGATTTCCCTCAAGCTTGGCTCAATCAGGCAAACGCCCTGCAAGGGCATCGCGGTCCAGATGATCAAGGTGTCTGGAGTGCTCCATCCGTTGGTTTGGCACATACTCGCTTGGCGATCCTCGATGTCACCTCCCTCGGCCATCAGCCAATGGCTTCAGTCGATGGACGCTTTCACATCGTTTTCAACGGCGAGATCTACAACTTTCAAGAACTTCGCCAGGAGTTGGCTTCCAGTGGTTTCGTGTTCTGCAGCCACAGCGACACTGAGGTGTTGCTTGCTCTCTGGCAGCATTGGGGTCCCGCCTGCCTGCCCAAGCTGAATGGCATGTTCGTCTTCTCGATCTGGGATGCCGAGCTGAGCGAGCTATTTGTGGTGCGCGATCCCTCCGGGATTAAGCCACTGTTCTGGACCCAGTTGCCCGAGGGATTGATCTTCGCGAGTGAAGTTAAGGCTCTGGCGCCCCTACTCCACCCCCCGCAGCAGCCTTCAGCTGATGCCTTGTTACGTCAGCTTAGTTATCTCTGGTGTCCGGGCCCAGGCACCCTGCATCCCTTGATCCAGAGTCTGGAGCCAGGTTCCTTGCTGCACTGCCGATTGGGTGAGCCTGTCGTGCCAATCCGCTGGTGCGCCCCGCTCCCTCCAGTGCACCTCGACTTAAAAACCCCCAACTCAGCCACAAAGGCAACTCTGGCTCATTTGCGTAGCGCTGTGCATGGCCAGATGGTCGCTGATGTGCCATTGGGAGCCTTTCTCTCCGGTGGTCTCGATTCCAGTGCTGTTGTTGCTCTCGCCCGAGAGTGCGATCCAAAGCTGCAGTGCTTCACGATTGTCAACCCTGGTGCGGCTGAGGCGGGCTTTGCCGACGACCTCCCCTATGCCCGCCATGTCGCCCGCTATCTGGGTGTGAATCTTACGGAAGTGGAAATTCAGCCCAGCGACCTTGAAGCGGAGCTTCGCTGGATGCTTGCTCAGTTGGATGCTCCCGTGGCCGATCCGGCCCCCCTTAATGTTTGGCATATTTGTCGGGCTGCCCGCGGCCAAGGCATCAAGGTGTTGCTCTCCGGAGCCGGTGGCGACGACCTGTTCACGGGGTACCGCCGCCACCTCGCCCTCCAGGCCGAAGCTGTCTGGGGCTGGTGGCCGCGCCCCTTGCGTCGGGGGCTGCGCTTGGCGAGTTCGGTCATCAGTCAGTGTTCATCTCTCAGCCGTCGTCTTGCCCGTAGCTTTGAGTTGGCTGATGCAGATCCTCAAGAGCGTCTGATCCACTATTTCCGCTGGAGCTCGCCCACCCACCTTCGTCAGCTGCTTAGTGAGCCGCTGCAAAGACAACTCCACGACTACTTGGCTGTAAGGCCAATGCAGGATTGGCTTTCAGGCCTGCCACCTGGTCTAAGTCGCCTGCAGCAGATGCTGGCTCTTGAACAGCGTTTCTTCCTTGCAGATCACAACCTCCACTACACCGATGCCATGTCGATGGCTGCCGGTGTTGAGGTGCGTGTTCCCTTCCTTGATCCCGAGCTGCTGGCTTTCAGCTGGCGACTGCCCGACCGCTTTAAGCAGCGCGGCCGCTGCGGCAAGTGGGTGCTCAAGCAGGCCATGGCCGACATATTGCCTCACGATGTTATTTATCGTTCAAAAACTGGTTTTGGAGCTCCATTAAGGCGTTGGTTGCTGCATGACTTAAGGAGTTTGGTGGAGGAAACCCTCAGTTCTGATCGCCTCGCTGCGGATGGTTTGTTCAATCCTTTAGCTGTTCATTCACTTCTTGATGATCAGCTCAGTGGTCGGCGCGATGCCACTTATACGATCTGGTCACTTGTATGCATCACTTTGTGGTGGGAGCGTCAGAGAAGTGCCAGCGATGAATAGATATTTGCCCCCTATTGACCTTCAAGTGGCTCTCACATTTCTTGGGTTTTTAGCTGCCTGGCCGATCTTTTTATTCGTAGGAGGTGGTGATGGACTCAGATTTTCGATGAGTGCCATTCCTTGGCGCGAGTGTTGGCTGGGTCTCCAATCCTGGACTGGAATCCCGGTTCCTTTGATTTTTCCTGTGTTGGTGGGAGCCTGTCTGTTCGCTGACCCCTGGCGGTCTCTGTTTGGGTTGGTGGGAGCATCTGCTTTTGCCGCACTGTTGATCAGTGCAGCTGGAATTTCGCGTGGCCTTCAGTTGATCATTCCTTTGGTTTGGTTGGCCTCAGTGCCTCGATGGAATTCGTCTTCATGGATGCCTTCGCTGCTGCGTGGTTGGTGGATAGGAGCTTTGTGTTTTGTGTTGTTGCAGTTATCTGGTGTTTGGTTTTCGACGGGCTCTCTATTAATGCGAGCGCGCGCGAGTCAAGTGGCAGGAGCTGCCGGCGACTGGGGTGTTGCAGAGTCCACCCGAATGTGGGGTTTATGTGTCTATCAAGCACTTATTAGTGTACCTGACTTGCTGATGTATTTGGCCACATTTTTGGCTTTAAAAACTCTGAGTACGATACTTGCGCACTCCCGCTACGGGTTGATTTGGGGTACTGCATGGATGGTGACTTTGATTGCAGCTTTCAACTCTGGAAGATCGTCAGTGATTCTGATTTTGTTGTTTCAATGGGTCGTTGCCTTCAGTCTTATTTTTGTCGGTCGATGCAGCCGTTTGCTGATGTTAGTGCCAAGCCTGCCTCTATTGGTACTATTGATGTATTGGGTGGCTTCGCTTAAACCCGTAGTGTTGGATCGATTTCTATATAAAATTGGATCAAATCAACTGATGGATCGACTTCCGATCTGGGGAAATGTATCGGAAGCCCTTATCCAATCTCCTAAAATTCTGATGCAAGGAACTGCAGAATCGCCCCCAGGCACACACAGTTTGATTGGTGATTTGGTCGTGAAGGTTGGACTTCCTCTTGCCTTGGTTTACATCTTGTTTGTGATGGCTCTTGGTTGCGTCGCTTGGTCGAGTCTTGTCGCAAAATCAAGTGCATGGGCTAAAGCTGGTCTGGGGTTGCTCTTGATTGTTCCGCTTGTCCAGAACCTGATTAATGCCAACCTTCTTCAGCCATACAGTTTTGGAAGCTTCCTATTGGCTGCTTTGGCGATTGTGAGCTTTGTATGAGACAGATCGTCCAATCACTCTCTACTGGTCGAACCGAATTACTCGACCTTCCATCACCTGCGCTTAAACGTGGAGAAATTTTAATTCGCACAACGTGTTCCTTAGTGTCAGCGGGCACTGAGCGCATGCTGATTGATTTCGGTAAGGCCAGTTGGATCGATAAGGCTCGCCAGCAGCCAGACAAAGTGCAGCAGGTGCTTGAAAAAGCACGCACGGATGGGCTGATCACCACATTGGAGGCGGTTCGCAGCAAACTTGATCAACCCTTGCCTCTGGGTTATTGCAATGTGGGACATGTGGTGGCAGTTGGCGAGGATGTCCGTGGCTTTGATGTGGGTGATCGGGTCGCATCCAATGGCCCTCATGCCGAGCTGGTGGTTGTCCCGCATCGGCTTTGCGCGCTCATACCTGCAGAGGTTTCTGATGAGTCGGCGGCCTTCACGGTTTTGGCATCGATTGGCCTTCAAGGGATGCGTCTGGCGGAGCCCATGCTTGGCGAAACCTTTGTGGTTAGTGGTTTGGGGCTGATCGGTCAGCTCACTGCGCAGTTATTGACAGCTCAAGGCTGTTGCGTGCTGGGCTTAGACCCTGATCCGGAAAAAGTTGCCTTAGCCGAACGCCTTGGTGTCTCGGCTCTGGATCTGTCGAGTGGTCTTGACCCAGTGGCCTGGAGTCTTGATCGAACTCATGGTGTTGGTGTGGATGGTGTCTTAATCACAGCAACCACAGCATCAAGTGAGCCAGTGCATGTGGCGGCCGAAGCGTGCAGGCAGCGTGGCCGCATCGTTTTGGTCGGCGTCACAGGCCTGGAGCTACGCCGTGATCTGTTTTACAAAAAGGAGTTGTCTTTTCAGGTGAGCTGTTCCTATGGACCTGGTCGCTATGACTCGGCCTATGAGCAATTGGGGCACGATTACCCAATTGGTTTTGTTCGTTGGACAGAACAACGCAATTTCCAGGCGGTCTTGCATGCGCTGGCAACAGGCTCAGTCAGCACTGAAGCGCTCATTTCCCACCGCTTTCCCATTGAGCAAGCGAGCGAGGCCTACGACTTGCTGACCGGTTCCGAACCTTCGCTGGGCATCTTGCTGACCTATCCAGGCAGTGCGGACGTTCAGCAGCGCATCATTACCCTGCCCAATGATTCATCCAAGCGAAAGAACTCTCCACAGCCGCACTTGGGGGTGATTGGTGCTGGCAACTATTCGAGTCGAATTCTGCTCCCCGCCTTTGCCAAGGTTGGAGCTCGTTTCCATACCTTGGTTGGTTCGAGTGGGCTAGCTCCTGCCCTGATGGGCCGCAAATTCGGTTTCCGCCAAGCCAGTACCAATGTGTCTTCGCTTCTAGATGATTCCTGTTGCAGCACTGTGGTGATCGCTACTCGTCACGACAGCCATGCTGAATTGGTACTGCAGGCCTTGGCTGCTGGTAAGCATGTGTTCGTGGAAAAACCTCTTTGCCTGACGTTAGAGGAACTCAGTGCAATTGAAGCGTCTCACTCTGGAGAACAACTGCTGATGGTTGGGTACAACCGACGTTTTGCCCCTCTCGTACATGAGCTTCAAAAGCAGCTGAAACAGCTCAGTGGACCTATGGCGCTTATTTACACCTGCAATGCAGGCTCTATTCCTGCCGATCATTGGACCCAGGACCCCTCTTTAGGTGGTGGCCGTTTGTTGGGAGAAGCTTGCCACTTTGTTGATTTGATGCGTTGTCTTGTTGCCAGTCCCATTGATGATTTGAAGCTCAGCACTGCTGCCGACAACAAACCTTGTCCCGATACATTTTCACTGCAACTTCAATTCGCAGAGGGCTCGATCGCTACCGTCCATTACTTTGCTAATGGAAATAAGTCGTTCCCCAAGGAAAGACTTGAGGTTTTTGCGGCTGGTAAGGTTCTTCAGCTTGAGAATTACCGCAAGCTTCGGGCCTGGGGTATTCCAGGGTTTCAGACCCGACGCAGTCCCTCACAGAACAAAGGTCAGGTGTCTTGCTGTGCTGCTTTTTTGAAAGCTATCGAAACAGGAGGTCCTGCGCCGATTCCATTCCACGAGATTGTTGAGGTACAGCGATGGTTGTTGCAAGCGCTTCAGCCTTGACGTTTCTCGCACGGTTTGATTCGTTCCGCCTCAGTCGTCACAACCTCTTTGATTGGGTGCGTCTTTATGCAGCCATTCAGGTGTTGATGGTGCATGGACAAAATCATCTGGGTTGGTCATTGCCGGTTTGGTTTGGGGCTTTCAGTTTTCTGCCAGGGGTGCCAATTTTTTTCTCCATAAGTGGTTTCTTAATCGGTCTCTCTTGGCTTCGCTTGAGTCATAACTGGAGGGTTTATGCGTGGAACCGCGCATTGCGAATATTTCCGGCTCTCTGGTTTTGCTTCCTTGTTACTCTTTTGCTTCTCTGGATCGCAGGCGAGAAACAGTTTTTACTTTCGCCTCAAGGCGCGTTCTGGATTATTGCACAGGTTTCGGTGGTGCAGTTCTTCAATCCTGAGGCTCTTCGTGGCTTCGGGGTTGGGGTTGTCAATGGCAGTCTTTGGACCATTCCTGTTGAGATTCAATTCTACATCGCTTTGCCATTGTTGTTGGCTTTTGGGATGCGTTTTAAGCGATTTGTTCGCCCATGGTTATGGCTTCTCATGGTTGGTATTGTTTCCTATTGCATATGGTTGGCAATTCCTGGTTTAGCGGCTGGCGATTTGTTGATGAGTAAAATAATAAAGGTAAGTTTATTGCCTCATTTGTTTCAGTTTTTGCTTGGTTTTGCCTTGGTTCCATTGCTTGTTATTTGGGGCCAAATGGTTACTGTTCGCATCCTTTTGGTGATGTCTGTTGTACTGATTTTTGTCGTCACGTCTTCAGGTGCATCATCGCTTTGGCTTCGGCCACTGCTCTGGGCATGCCTTCCAATTGGTATCGGCTTGATTCCTTGTCAGTTCATCCGCATTCCGGATTTGTCATATGGCCTATATTTATTTCACATGCCAGTAATCAATTTTCTTGTTTTTTTAGGAATTTTGGGCTCGCAAAGTCTGGTTCCATGTTTAACTGCTGTGGTCATATTTTCTTTCATTTCCTGGCATTGTGTTGAAAGGCCTGCTTTGTCTTTGAAAAGTGTTTTTCAAGCTGTCTCTCCTACTGCTTGAAGGTTTTGTCTAATGACATCTGTTTGTTTGCTTGGTCTCGGTTATATCGGTCTTCCAACAGCAGCAGTTTTGGCTGGTGCTGGACATTGCGTGACTGGGGTTGATGTCAATGCTCAGGTTGTTGAAACTGTCAATGCGGGTCGAATTCATATCGTTGAGCCTGATCTTGATCAAGCGGTTGCTGATGTAGTGAGCTCTGGCATGCTCACCGCTCAGCTTCAGCCCAGCCCTGCAGAAGTGTTTCTCATTGCAGTGCCTACACCGTTTCGTCTGGGAGCCGATGATCTTCCTCAGCCAAATATTGACTATGTGCTATCCGCCGCGAGGGCCGTCGCTCCGGTTCTTCAGCCTGGAAATCTTGTGTTGCTTGAGTCAACCTCGCCTGTGGGCACTACCGAACTGTTGGCCAAAGTGCTTTCTGAGGTTTCTGGTCTGAGGGCTGATCAGCTTCATGTGGCCTACTGCCCTGAGCGGGTTCTTCCAGGTCGCATCCTGCACGAGCTCATTGGCAATGATCGGGTGATCGGTGGTTTGTCTCCGGCTGCCGCCAAGGCCGGAAAAATTTTTTATGCCTCGTTTTGTAAGGGGCAGCTTCTTCAAACAACAGCACGCACTGCTGAATTAGTGAAGCTCACAGAAAATGCTTTCCGTGATGTCAACATTGCGTTCGCTAATGAGCTCTCATTGGTTTGCGATCAACTGAAGGTGAATGTGCGTGAGTTGATTCGGCTGGCCAATCATCATCCGCGTGTGAATATTTTGCAGCCGGGCTGTGGTGTTGGCGGTCATTGCATTGCGGTAGATCCCTGGTTCATTGCTTCGGCAGCTCCTGAATGCACGCCTTTGATTCAGGAGGCTCGTCGCGTCAACGATGGCAAGAGCCGCTGGGTGATTGAACAGGTGCAGGTTCGTGCGGCTGCTTTGCAGGATGAGTTGGGTCGTCCTCCAAAGATTGGCTGCCTTGGTCTTTCGTTCAAGCCGGATGTGGATGACTTGCGTGAATCTCCGGCCTTGCACATCACCACGGAGCTTCTTGTTGCTGGCTTGGATGTGTTGGCTTGTGAGCCGAATCTTCAGGATCACTCCACGATCAAGCTCCATTCCCTCGAGCATGTTTTGGCTGAAGCAGACCTATTGGTCTTTCTCGTGGCTCATACCCCTTTCAAAGGCTTGTTATTAAAAGACAGATCTGTCTTCGACCTTTGCGGGGTCACCGATCAGAACGACGTGTGATCCTTTCAGGCAACGGGGCCTCAAAAGCACGCCTTTTTCACACCCTGCGTGATATTGGCCCAAGGAGGCTTCAACGCCGCGTTCGTTATGAACTGCGCCAGCGTCTTGATCGCCGCTTGCCTTCTTCTGTTTCCGCATGGCTGGCTGGACTGAACAACGAGGAGCTTGGCTGGGGCCTCTCCCTGCAGGATCTTCAGGCCGCTGATCTTGGTGGAAGCACTCAATCACTGACGCAGCCAGGCTCGATTCATTTCTTGTTCCTTAATCAGCCCCGTGAATTGCTGTGGCCCATTTGTTGGCACGATGAAGATTGGCCTCGACTTTGGCAGTTTCACCTTCACTACTTTGATTGGGCCAGGGAATGGTTAGAGAGTGCTTTGGCATCAGGCCGTTGGCCTGATGAAGCCTCTGCCTTAGAGCTGCTGATCGATCGATGGATTGCTGCGAACCCATGTGGGCGTGGCGATGGATGGCACAGCTACACCCTCTCTCTCCGAATTCGCAACTGGGTTTGGTTGTTTCGGAGTGCTCCACACTTGGCCTCATCAGATCGATTGCAGTCGCTTTGGCAGCAATTGTGTTGGCTGCAAGCGCATCCGGAGTCTTGCCATGGCGGCAATCATTGGCTGGAAAACCTTCTTGCACTCGCCATTGGCAGCCTGCAGTTTGTTGGTCTAAGAGCAGAAGCGATGCAGCGTCGCTCGTTGAAGTTGTTGAAGCGGGAAATATGCAGTCAGGTTTTGGCTGATGGTGGTCATCAAGAACGCTCTGCGGCTTATCACCTCTTGATGCTGGATCGCTTGGTGGAGATGGGATGTGTCTTGATGGCGACTCGGGGAAAGAGTCCTGATTGGCTGAAGCAATCGATCGATGCCATGGCGACATGGGCTGCTGATGTTCGTCTGGAAGGCGGTCATTTCCCGCGCTTTAACGACAGTGCCGAGGATGGTGCTCCACCTCTGGATGAAGTGGTTGCCTTTGCTGATGCCTTTCGTTCGCAAAATCCAGCAAAAGCGTTCTCTAGTGGGTGGCCTCATTCTGGTTTGCGCCGCAAGTTGTTGACCGCTTCTGTTGGGGCGGAGGGAGTCCGAGCTCTCTTAACTCCTGAACAAACCTTCACTCATGCTGTAATTAAGGATCTTCCTGAGACAGGGTGGACGTTTCTACGCCCAGGGCAAGGATGGGAATTGGTATTCAAATGTGGTGTGCCCTGTCCACCGCATCTCCCAGCGCATGTGCACTCTGACCAACTCAGTTTTGAACTCATGCATAAAGGGCAATGGGTTTTCAGCGAAGCTGGAACTAGCCTTTACGGCAACGGTGAGCAGAGGGCATTTGAACGTTCTGGTGCGGCACATAACCAGCTCCAGCTAGGCGTTCCCAACGCTTGTGGTGAGGTGGATTGGCTTGAGCCGGTGGAGGTCTGGGGTGGTTTTCGAGCAGGCCGCAAATCCAAGCCGCGTTTTCGCGACTGTGGTGAGTTGCCTGGCGGAGGGTGTTTTGTGGCTGGCGCTCACGATGGCTTTGACGCCATAGGGGCGAGTCATCTTCGCCGGATCGAGCTTCGTGAAGCTGCCTCGAACCATCTCTCGATCACTGTTTTGGATCTCGTCAAAACCAAGGTCCCTTTGCACGTTCGCCAGTGGTGGCATTTGGCTCCTGATTTGGACAAGACCCTCCTGGATGGCTTGAGATTTGATCTCTCTAATGCTGATCAGATCTATGCGAATTGGACCACGACGACCTTTGCTCAAGGTTTCGGCCAGCGTGTGCCAAGGCACAGTTTTTGTTTGCGTGGTCTCTTGCCTCCAGGCGAGCATCGTCTACGTGTAGACCTTCCGGTTACTGCTCCAAATCCTGCTCTGCCGATCTGATGCCCAAACTCTGGCTAATCAATCAGTTTGCAAATACGCCAGAGCTTCCGGGTCACACGCGTCAATACGAAGTGGCTGCAGGCCTGGTGGGCTTCGGTTGGCAGGTGGAGGTGTTTGCGTCCGATTTCAATCTCACGCAGCGTCTGTACAGGCGTCTCCGTTTTCCCCGTTTGTGGTGTGTTGAGCGTCCTGCTGGTATCCGCTGGATTTGGTTGTGGGTGTCCCCGTATCGACGCAATAACTGGAAGCGTCAGCTCAACATGCTCAGCTTCTGTCTGCATCTAGGTTTGCGCCTCTTGCCTGTCGCTTTGTGGGGTCGGCTAAGGGGTCAGGGGCCTGATGTGATCGTGGCTAGCTCGCCCCAGCTTCCAGCTGCATATACGTTGCTATTGATTGCTCGACTGGCTGCCGTTCCTTTTGTTTTGGAGGTGCGTGACCTCTGGCCTCAGGTGCTCATCGATCAAGGCGGAAAAAGTAAAACGAGCCTGATGGTGATGATGCTTGGTTGGATGGAGCGCCAGCTTTACCGGAAGTCACGCTGCGTAGTGGTGTTAGCAAAAGGCGCTGAGTCTTTTGTGTGCAAACGCGGAGCAAAAACAACGTTCTGGCTTCCCAACGGCCCAGATCTGGAGTTGTTTGCTCCGCGGCCCTTGCCTCCAGATCGTGCTGTCTTCACTGTCCTGTATGCCGGTGCCCATGGCGAGGCCAATGCTTTGGACAACGTGCTTGTGGCTGCCCGCTTGTTGGAGTCTTGTCAATCCTCTATTCGCTTCCGCTTTATTGGTGATGGTCCAGAGAAACAGGCGCTGGTGAAGCAGGCACGCGACCTGAAGTCGGTGTCGTTTGAGGATCCTGTCCCAAAAGCTCAAATACCAGCCTTGATGGCGGAGTCGGATGCGATGTTGCTGTCTTTGCGTGATGTGCCGTTATTCCGCTACGGCGTGTCTCCAAACAAGCTTTATGACGCCTATGCCTTGGGACGTCCAGTGATTACGACAGTTGCAGGAGCCATTAATCAGGAAGTGGAGGAGCATGGCCTTGGAGTGACGGCCTCACCCGGTGATCCCGAAGAACTCGCTGCTGCGATTCTGCGTTTAGCCCAGATGTCCCAGAGCGAGCGTCAGGCGATGGGCACCAGAGGAACTCTTCTGGCAAGAACCACGTATTCCCGTCAGAGGATCAATGCCCAATATGACGCCGTCTTACGAGAGGTGGTCGGTTCATGACGATTGCTGTTTCGGGTGGAAATGGATTCACAGGTCGGTTTGTTTGTGCTGAATTGCAACGCCGTCAGCAATCTTTCATTGCTGTATTGCGTCCTGGCAGTGATGCCTCATGGATGGAAGCCCATCGGATCCCTGTTCGCTTCGCTGATCTGAATCAAGCAGTGCAGCTTGCCGAACAACTTCGTGGATGTAGGGCCCTTTTAAATGTTGCTTCGATTGGTTTCGGGGCTGCACCAGCCATTATTGAGGCCTGTCAGGTTGCTGGTGTTCAACGTGCCGTGTTTGTGAGCACGACAGCGATTTTTACCCAGCTCAATGCTGGATCTAAAGCCGTTAGGCAAGCTGCAGAATCCGCTATCACAAGCAGTGATCTTGACACCACGATCCTTCGGCCAACCATGATTTATGGCACGCCAGGGGATCGCAATATGATTCGTCTGGTGCGTTGGCTGGATCGCTATCCGTTGCTTCCGGTTTTTGGTAATGGACGATCTTTGCAACAGCCGGTGCATGTTTCCGATGTTGCCTGGGCTTTGGTTCAGGTACTGGAGTCCTCACAAGCGATTGGCCGACAGTTCAATCTTTCAGGCTTAGAAGCGCTGAGTTTTAATGAGGTTGTGAGAATCACGGCCAAGATTCTTGGTCGTCGGGTTCATCGTTTTCATATCCCTTCCCAGCCGATGGTTGCTTTGCTTCAGTTTGCCGAAAGTATAAACATCAAACTACCAATCAAGTCAGAGCAAATTCTTCGACTTAATGAAGATAAATCCTTCTCACATCTTGAGGCTAAAAAAACATTTGGTTACAGGCCGAAGAGTTTTGAGGAGGGAATAAGGGATGAAGTTTCACTATTTCGTATTGGTGGGGATGGCTTGAAATGGTACTGAGCGTTGTAACTTTCGCAGCTTTTTGTTGTTGGTTGCTGCTTTGGATGCTGATTCCGGTGCTGAGGAGGCGTTTACTTGATCATCCCAATGCTCGAAGTGCTCATCAGTGCCCTACGCCGCGAGGAGGAGGGTTGGCCTTTGTGATCGTGGCAGCTGCCGGCAGTGGCTTTGCAGCTTGGACTGGGGGAGGTGGCTGGGCTCCTTTGCTGATTGCCTATGCACTGCCTCTGGCCGCTGTGGGTTTGCTGGATGATCATTTCAATCTTTCGGCCCTTTGGCGTTATGGCGTCCAACTCCTCACCGCGGGAGGGCTGCTCGCGATCAGTCCCTTGTTTCAAGGTTGGATCCCATCGGTACCCCTCTTCTTTTTTGTGGGTGTAGGGGTGTTGTTGCTGGTCACAGTGACTGCAGTGATTAATTTCACCAACTTCATGGATGGGCTTGATGGGCTGGTGGCCAGCTGTATGGCAGTGGCTTTCTGCACAGCTTCGCTTCACCTTCGCGGGGCTTTCAGTCTTTGGATTCTGGTTGGAAGTCTGCTGGGCTTTCTGTTTTGGAATTGGAGTCCTGCAAAGGTGTTTATGGGTGATGTTGGCAGCACCTTTCTTGGTGCTGTTTGGGCGGGTGTGGTGCTCCAGGCCCCTACCTGGCTTGATGCTTGCGGTTTGCTTTTGGTTGCTACTCCTTTGCTGGCGGATGCATTGATTTGCGTTCCCCGTCGTCAGTTCGCTGGCCAGCGGGTCTTCCAGGCCCACCGTCTTCATCTTTTTCAGAGGCTGTATCAGTCTGGTTGGCCCCATGCACAGGTCGCTCTGCTGTATGTCGCAGTCTCCATTGTTTTGGGTGTCAGCTTTCTTGTTGGCTCCTTGTCTGCCGTGGCTGCCGTAGCCGTTTTGGCTCTCATGATGGGTGTCTGGCTCGACCAGCGCGTTGCCGTGCCGTTTTCCGAGTCTTTAACCGGTACGGGGACATCGTGAGCTGGACACGATCGCGATCAGTTGCTGAATGGGCGACGGGATTTCCTCCGCTCACCAGGCGCTTTCTTCTGATTGGACTTGATGCCTGTTTGCTGCCGATGGCGGTGTGGCTGAGCTTCTGGCTTCGCTTGGCTACTCCCTGGCCTTCAGGTTTTCTGCGGGCAGGGCTTTGGATGCTGTTTGCGGTTCTTCTGATCGGCATACCGCTGTATGCCTTGACTGGCCAGTACAAGGGTCTCACCCGTTACGTAGGGAGTGCTGCGCTGTATCGCCTGGCTGCCCGTAATGCGCTGTTGGTATTGATCATGTCAGCCGTTGGCGTGATGCTGCGCTTGCCGATGCCGCCTCGCAGTAGCTGGCTTCTTCTCTGGCTTCTGCTCACCGGTTTTACCGGTGCTGTGCGATTTGCCCTGCGCGACATTCTGCTCAGCCTGCGAGTGGCACAGACCCAGCGCATCAACCGTGTGCTCATCTATGGCGCTGGTGAGGCCGGTGCACAGCTTGCTGCATCTCTTCAGAGGAGCGGCACGCATCAGGTGTTGGCTTTTTTAGATGACGCTCCAGCTCTCAGGGGGCGCACGATCAATGGCATTCCGATCCAGTCCAGCGCAGCGATGGTAGTTCGACCAGCGGATGTGGATCAGGTGCTGTTGGCCATTCCTTCGCTCACTCGAAGCAAGCGCAGCGCCATTGTTAAACGGCTTCAGCAGCAGGGCCTTTCTGTCCTTCAGATCCCTTCCATGGAGGACATCACTTCAGGGAGGGCCCGTATTGATGCGCTGCGGCCGGTTGCCATCGAAGATCTCCTCGGCCGCGACAGCATTCTTCCCGATCCTCAGCTTCTCGGCCCCGGGATCCGCGGTTCGGTGGTTTGTGTTTCAGGGGCCGGAGGCTCGATTGGTGCCGAACTTTGCCGCAATATCCTGATGTTGCAGCCACGTCGGTTGATCCTGCTGGAAATCAGCGAACCGGCCCTCTATTCCATAGAGCAGGAGCTGCAGGTCTCTGTCCAAAAAGGTTGTGAGCTGATCTCGGTGCTAGGAAGTGCAGCCGATGCCGTCCTTGTGCAGCAGCTGTTTGAGGCTCATCAGGTGCAAGTTGTGTTTCACGCAGCTGCCTATAAGCATGTACCTCTGGTTGAAGCCAATCCAATTGCCGGCTTGGCCAACAACGTATGTTCCACTCGTGTGCTCTGTAGGGCTGCAGCGAAAAGTGATGTCAGCGAGGTGGTGCTGATCTCCACGGATAAGGCTGTTCGTCCCACCAATGTGATGGGGGCATCGAAACGGTTGGCTGAACTCGTGGTGCAGGCCTTCGCTGCCGAGGCTGATCAGACAATGACTTCTTCCAACAAGCTCGCCACTCGTTTCTCCATGGTGCGCTTTGGCAATGTCCTGGGCTCGTCGGGGTCCGTGGTTCCTCTTTTTCGCCGACAGATCAGAGAAGGGGGGCCCATAACCCTGACTCATCCGGACATCATCCGTTATTTCATGACGATCCCAGAGGCAGCCCAGTTGGTGTTGCAAGCGGCAGCGTTGGCTCAAGGGGGTGATCTGTTTTTGCTGGATATGGGAGAACCGGTGCGTATTAAGGATCTGGCCGAACAGATGGTTCTCCTCAGTGGCCTCTCCCTGCGCGACTCTGGCAATCCTTCCGGTGATATTGAGGTGATTTGTACCGGGCTGCGTCCTGGAGAAAAGCTCTTCGAGGAGCTGTTGATTGATGCTGAATCGGAAGCCACTCCTCATCCCTTGATTTTCCGTGCCCATGAGAGTGCGATTCCGCCCGATCAGCTTTGGCCGCGCCTCGATGCCTTAGAAGCAGCTCTGCTTGCCCAGGATCAAGAGCAAGCTCTTTCTTTGCTGGCGGACCTGGTTCCGCAGTGGCAGTGCACCGAGAAACGCCATTCATTGCTCTGAAGTCATCAGTGTCTGTTCGATCAGCAACCTGGGTACTGGTGTCAAAGGATCTTGTACTTTCTTTCATTGACAAGCTTTTCTTCGATTCAGAGTTGGTCAAAGGCATGGCTCAATATCAGGAGCATTCGTGCATGGCTCTGGCTACGCAGGCCAGCACAAGGTGGCCCTTCAGGCTGTGTTCCCATAACCCTTTGGATTGGCGGATTGCCAGGCCCAGCCATCGCGGCAGATGTCTGCAAGGGAACGCGTGGTACGCCAGCCAAGACGCTGGGCTGCCAGGGATGGATCGGCCACGGTGATGGCGGCATCCCCGGGACGACGGGCGACTAGTTCGTAGGGCACAGAACGAGAACTGGCGGCTTCAAAAGCCTTGACTACATCCAACACAGAGGAGCCGCAACCACTACCCAAGTTGACGGTGAGTTGTTGGGGACCTTCTGCAAATAAGCAGTCGAGAGCTGCTCGGTGGCCTTCGGCGAGGTCCATCACGTGGATATAGTCGCGCACCCCGGTCCCGTCTGGGGTGGGCCAGGTGTCGCCGAACACCTGCAGGCGTTGACGCCTACCAATTGCGACCTGGCTGACGAATGGAAAGAGGTTGTTAGGCATGCCGAGCGGGTCTTCTCCGATCCTGCCGCTGGGGTGTGCACCCACGGGGTTGAAATAGCGCAGGTTGGCAATTTTCCAGGCATTTGGTGAGCTGGCAAACAGGTCAGCGAGCAGTTGCTCAACAGCTGCTTTGGAGTGCCCATAGGGGTTGATCGGCTGAACTTTGGCGCTTTCAGGGATCGGAACCAAGTCAGGCAGGCCATACAGGGTGGCACTGCTACTGAAGACCAGAGTGCGGCAGCCATGGGTCTCCATCGCTTTCAGTAGGGTTTGTGAGCCACAGACGTTCACATCCCAGTAACGCAGAGGTTCACGTACCGATTCGCCCACGGCCTTGAGGCCAGCGAAGTGAATTACCGCGTCGACTGGATGCCCCTGTTTAGCCGCTTCGGCAAAGAGTGCTTCCAGGCAGTTTTGTCTACGGATGTCACCGATTTTCACTTGCAGTCGAGTCTCGCCGTAGTCAACTGCCGCTAACTTTGCGACACGCTTCAGAGCTAGCGGAGAGCTATTGCTGTAGTCATCAAGCACAAGCAGGTCGTGACCCGCTTCCAGAAGAACGAGACAAGTGTGGCTGCCGATGAAGCCGGCCCCACCGGTGATTAGCAGCTTTGCCATCGAACATGCTCTCTGTTAAGGAATGTAGGAGTCCATCTAGAGGTTGCAGTCGCGACTAGCTAGGGGCGCTCAAGCTTGGCTGTCGAAGTATTCTTACGCTGATATTAAAGATCGCAAGGAGTGGTGTGGATGGCAATCGGTAAGAAAGCTCTGATTACCGGAATCACTGGTCAAGATGGATCTTATTTAGCGGAACTCTTATTAGAAAAGGGATATGAAGTGCATGGAATTAAAAGGCGAGCGAGCAGTTTTAATACCAATCGAATTGATCACTTGTATCAGGATCCACATGAGATCGATCCGCGGCTTGTGCTGCACTACGGAGATTTAACGGATAGCACCAACTTGATCCGAATTATTCAGCAAGTGCAGCCAGATGAGATTTACAATCTCGGCGCTCAGAGCCATGTGGCCGTCAGCTTTGAGGCACCTGAATATACGGCGAATAGTGATGCTTTGGGCACGCTGCGGATTTTGGAAGCGGTGCGGATGCTGGGCTTAACCGAGACAACACGGATCTATCAGGCGAGCACCAGTGAGCTGTATGGGTTGGTGCAGGAGATGCCCCAACAGGAGAGTACGCCTTTCTATCCGAGAAGTCCTTATGGAGTAGCCAAGTTATATGCGTACTGGATCACGGTGAATTACCGCGAGGCTTATGGGATGTATGCCTGTAATGGGGTGTTGTTTAACCACGAAAGTCCAAGGCGTGGTGAAACCTTTGTGACGCGCAAAATCACGCGGGGAATGGCGCGAATTGATGCGGGTTTGGAGGATTGTTTGTATATGGGCAATATCGATTCACTGAGGGATTGGGGTCACGCCCGAGATTATGTTGAAATGCAGTGGAGGATGCTGCAGCAGCAGGGTCCTCCGGAGGATTTTGTGATCGCTACGGGTCGGCAAGAAAGCGTGCGGCGGTTTATTGAATTGACCGCTCTGGCGCTGGGCTGGGGAGCGATTGAGTGGGAAGGCAAGGGCTTGGACGAAACAGGAAAACGCAACACAGGGGAAGTCGTGGTGCGCATTGATCCGCGTTATTTCCGCCCGGCGGAAGTGGAGACCTTGCTGGGTGATCCAACGAAAGCCAAGCAGAAGCTGGGCTGGACGCCGACGACAACGTTGGAGGAATTGGTGGCTGAGATGGTGGCGACTGATCAGGAAGAAGCCAAGAAAGAGGCTTACTTGAAGTTGAAAGGATTCAATGTGGTGGGCTCGATGGAGAATCCACCGACGAATCCGGAAGCGATCAAGGCTGCTGGAGGCAAGGTGTGAGTGGTTTGATCAAGGCTGATGCCCGCTTCTTTGTGGCGGGAGCACGGGGCATGGCAGGCAGCGCGATTTGCCGGGCGTTACAGGACAAGGGTTATGGCGATGAGGTCAACGGCGGTGCCTTGCTGACTCCGACAAGGCAGGACTTGGATTTGCTTGATTGCGAGGCTGTCAAGGCCTGGTACGGAAAGCACAAACCGGATGTGGTGGTACTGGCGGCTGCAAAGGTGGGGGGGATTTATGCCAATGACACCTATCCGGCTGATTTTCTGCTGGACAACCTGAAGATCCAGACCAATGTGATTGAAGGGGCTTGGAAAGCTGGGGTCAGGCGCCTCCTTTTTTTAGGCAGTAGTTGTATTTACCCGAAGTTTGCAGCGCAACCTATTAAGGAAGAGTCGTTACTCACTGGAGCGTTGGAGCCCACCAATGAGTGGTATGCGATTGCCAAGATCACAGGGATCAAGCTGTGTGAGTCGCTAAGGAAGCAATACGGCTTTGATGCGATCAGTTTGATGCCAACGAATTTGTATGGGCCCGGAGATAATTACCACCCGGAAAATAGTCATGTGCTGCCAGCATTGATTCGCCGCTTCCATGAAGCTAAGGAACGTGGAGATCAGCGGGTGACGTGTTGGGGAACGGGATCACCGATGCGAGAGTTTTTGCATGTGGATGATCTCGGAAATGCATGTGTATTTGCATTGGAGAAGTGGAGCGCCCTTGCTGGTGATGCACCAAAAGATGATCAGGGGAATCCGCTGGCGTTTTTGAATGTGGGAACGGGCGTTGATCTGACGATTAAGGAATTGGCAGAGCAGATCGCTGAGGTGGTGGGATTCAGTGGCGAGATCGAATGGGATACAAGCAAGCCGGATGGCACTCCCAAGAAACAGCTGGAGATGAGCCGGATGGCGGGGTTGGGCTGGAGCGCTCAGATCTCCTTGGCACAAGGCTTGCCCGAGGCCTACAGGGATCTGCAGAGAGCAGAGGCAGCCAAGACCCTGAGGCAGTGAGTTCAACCTACGATTGCGCTCACTTGCTGGCACCAGGTTGGATGTTCTAGGTACCAACGAACGGTGTCCTCAATCCCTTTCTTGAAGCTATGCCGGGGCTTCCATCCGAGCTCCTCCTCGATCCTGCGCGGGTTGATGGCGTAGCGGCGGTCGTGACCAGGGCGATCACGGACTGGTGTGATGAGCTGACGGTGGGGTTCCCCTGAGGGCCGAATTTGATCCAGTAGCTGGCAGATCGTCTCCACGACTTCGGTGTTGGTGTGTTCCCCGTAGCCGCCTACGCAATAGCTGCGACCTGATTGCCCTGTGCAGGCGGCTAGCAGAAGGGCATCCACGTGATCTTCTACGTGAAGCCAGTCGCGAACGTTCATGCCATCGCCGTAGAGAGGGATTGCCTTCCTGCCAGCTGCTTTGAGGATCACCACTGGAATCAACTTTTCGGGAAACTGCCAAGGGCCATAGTTGTTGCTGCAGTTGGTCAGCACCACAGGCAGCCCATAGGTGTGGTGCCAGGCCTGAACCAAATGGTCGCTGGCAGCCTTGCTGGCCGAATAGGGGCTACGTGGGTCGTAAGGAGTGGTTTCGGAGAAGCGCCCTTTTGCGCCCAGCGAACCGAACACCTCATCAGTGCTGATGTGATGGAAACGGAACCGCTCCTGACGCTCTGCATTCAGCTGCTCGTAATGATGGAGTACCGCCTTGAGAAGGTGATAGGTGCCGGTTACGTTGCTCTCAAGGAACACACCAGGGCCTGTAATGGAGCGGTCTACATGGCTTTCAGCTGCTAGGTGCAATACCAGGTCAGGATCGGCTTTCTCCACAGCTGCCTGCACGCCTTCAACGTTGTTGAGATCCACGCGCAGCAGCTGATGGCGGGGCCGATGCCCGGTGCCTAGCTCCGTTAGGACTTCCTCGATCGAGCTGAGATCGCTGGCGTAACCCATCTTGTCGAGGTTGAACACCGTTGCTTCGGTCTCTTTGAGGAGGCGCCGCACCACGGCCCCGCCGATGAAGCCGGCGCCGCCTGTCACCAGAATTTTGTTGCGTGTTCCAAGCAGATCACTAGCTGCGTGCATGGGCTGGGTCATTGGGGCGGATAAAAAAGTGAATCAAGCCGCTGAAACAGGTACCTGCTGAAGAAGAGTGCGTAGGGCTTTCTTCCAGTGTTCTCCCTCCAGATGAAGAGCGGCACGGGTCGCGCTGCAATCCAGTAGCGAATAGCTAGGGCGGGGAGCTGGCGTCGGATACTCCGCTGTGGTGATCGGTTGGACCTGGGCGGGTGTTTCGATCAATCCCAGCTCCTTCCCGATCTGCCCAATGGCTACGGACAACTCGTACCAGCTGGCTTGACCGGCATCACTCCAATGCAAGACAGGGGGCAGAGAGTACCCTGCGTTGCTTCGCTGGATCGTTTCCCAACAGGCTATGGCCAGGTTGCGAGTGCTGGTTGGACATCCCACCTGATCAGCGACCACTCTCAGCTTCTTTTTCTCCTGATGCAGTCGAAGCATGGTCAGGGCAAAATTGTTTCCTATAGGGCCGATGACCCAGCTCGTGCGGAGAATCAAAGCGCTTGGATGATCACCGAAGATATCGTGAATCGCCTGCTCTCCGGCTGCTTTTGAAGCGCCGTAAACCCCAAGGGGGTCAGCAGGCTGATTCGGTCGATAGGGCGCTGATTGGCGGCCGTTGAAAACAAAGTCAGTGCTGATCTGGAGCATCCGGCCCCCCTGCTCCTGCAGTGCATGAGCAAAAGCTGCAGGTGCCCCTGCATTCACTGCATAGGCGAGCTCCGGCTCGGATTGGGCTTGATCCACAGCGGTGTAGGCACCGGCATTGAGTACCCAATCGGGACGATGTGTGTTTACGGCGGCTTGGCAGGCCTGATAATTTGAAAGATCGAGCTGGCTGCGGTTGGTGGCGATCAGCTCAATGTCCTTAGGGACTGACTTCAGGAGGGCTTGACCCAGCTGCCCGTTGGTTCCGGTGACGAGCACTTTCATGGGAAAAGATCTCCTCCATTGAGCGAGGCTGTGAACCCTGGCGCCTTGGCATCTTTCTCAGACAAGCTCAACGGAGTTTCCTGAAGCTTCTCCAGAGGCCAGGTGATGTCCAGATCTGGGTCATTCCAGAGAATGGTTCGTTCGCAATCCCTGTTCCAGAAACCGCGGGCTTTGTATTGCACCTCGGTTCCCGCACTGAGGGATAGAAAGCCATGGGCAAAACCTTCAGGAATCCAAAGCTGGGCTTTGTTTTCGGCGCTCAGTTCGGCGCTCACCCACTGGCCAAAGGTTTCTGAACTGCGGCGAATGTCGACCGCTAGATCGAAAATGCTCCCCCTACTCACGCGCACTAGCTTGGCTTGCGTTTTTGGAGCCAATTGGTAGTGCAGCCCCCGTAATACCCCCTGACGCGAGCAGGAGTGGTTGTCTTGGGAAAATACAACCGTCTCCCCCACGGCATGATCGAAGTGAAGTTGGTTCCAGCTTTCGATAAACCAGCCCCGATCATCACAGAAGGTTTCCGGGGTAATTAATAGTGGCCCTTCAATGATATTCCCCTGTTTGCTTTTGAGCGGCTCAATGTGCATCGCTTGCCCTCATGCTGCTCTTTAAGGCCTCCTGATCACTCTCGCTTTCTTCCATTATCTGCAGTAGATAGGAGCCATAACCGCTCTTGATTAAGGGGCGTGCCAGATCCTTGATCTGTGTATTGTTTATCCAGCCCTGTCTCCAGGCCACCTCTTCTGGGCAGCCCACTTTCAGGCCCTGGCGGTGTTCGAGCGTACGGATATAGCTACTCGCGTCGTTAAGAGAATCACAGGTTCCGGTGTCAAGCCAGGCCATTCCTCGACTCATCAGTTCAACCTGCAGCAATCCATCGTCTAAATATTGTTGATTGAGGTCAGTGATCTCTAGCTCTCCACGCTTCGAGGGCGTGATCGTCCGAGCCCTTTCCACAACTGAATCATCGTAAAAATAAAGACCAGTCACGGCATAGCGGCTTTTGGGTAAGGCGGGTTTTTCTTCCAAGCTGAGTACTTGTCCTTGGGCATTGAATTCTGCGACTCCATAACGCTCAGGGTCCCGTACGGGGTAAGCAAAGACGGTAGCTCCCTTGTTTCGTTGATTACTAGCTACCAACTGAGGCACTAGGTCATGCCCATGAAACAGGTTGTCGCCTAAGACGAGCACAGCTGGTGCGCCATCGAGAAAGTCTGCACCGATTAAAAAAGCTTGAGCTAAGCCATCGGGATTGGCCTGGATCGCATAGGAGATGGTCATCCCCCAATGAGAGCCGTCATCGAGCAACCGCTCAAAAGCCCCTTGATCTTGGGGCGTGGTGATGATGAGGACCTCACGGATCCCAGCAAGCATCAAAGTGCTGAGTGGGTAGTAGATCATTGGCTTGTCGTAGACAGGCAACAACTGCTTACTGACCGCTTGAGTGATGGGATGCAGGCGAGTTCCGCTGCCACCAGCCAGGATGATTCCTTTGCGCCTCTGGGCCAAAGTGAAAAATTAGTGTCAATCTATTCCAGCATGGCTGAGCGGCGGCGATGAATTGAGCTCAAACCTGTGTTGACGGCTAACGCTTGGAGTAGTCGCCTCCTGACTTCCCGTTCAATGAATCAGCGATTGTTGTCTTAACTCGAGCGCTGTCTGATTCGGCTGTGGTATCTCTGGCCCGTCAGACTGCCCATTAATTGACTGGGAAGGGCGTGAGTCAGCTGCAGACCTTGCGCGGAATGGTTGATCTACTGCCTCAGCAGACAAAGCATTGGCAGGCTGTGGAGGCGGTGGTGCGCGAACATTTTCGTTGCGCAGGGCTCGAAGAGATTCGCACCCCTTTGCTCGAGTTCACCGAGTTGTTTTCCCGGGGCATTGGTGAGGGTACGGATGTTGTGGGTAAGGAGATGTACACCTTCTTGGATCGAGGTGAACGCTCTTGCACGTTGCGTCCTGAAGGCACAGCCTCTGTCGTGAGGGCGGCAATGCAGCACGGCCTATTAAGTCAGGGATCTCAGAAGCTGTGGTACGGCGGTCCGATGTTCCGCTATGAACGTCCTCAGGCTGGCCGACAACGCCAGTTTCATCAGATTGGTGTGGAATTTCTGGCGGTCAGTAGTCCGCGCAGTGATGCTGAAGTGATTGCCTTGGCTTGGGATCTTTTGTCTGATTTGGGGGTCCAAGGTCTCACACTTCAAATCAATAGCCTTGGCACTCCTGACGATCGCCAGAGGTTTCGGGCCGAACTGGTGACTTGGCTTGAGCAGCGCGCTGATCAGTTGGATTCAGATTCCCAGGCACGACTGGCCAGTAATCCACTGCGCATTCTCGACAGCAAGAACAACGAAACACAACTCCTATTGAATGAAGCCCCAACCTTGCTACAGGCTCTCAGTGAGGAAAGCGTGGCCCGTTTTGAGAATGTGCGCGCCCTGCTCCATCAGCTTCAAATCCCTCATCAAATCAATCCCCGTTTGGTTCGTGGTCTCGATTACTACGGCCATACAGCGTTTGAAATCACGAGCGATCAACTCGGTGCTCAGGCCACCGTGTGCGGGGGGGGACGCTATGACGGATTGGTTCAACAGTTGGGTGGTCCAGTCACACCCGCGATTGGCTGGGCCTTGGGAATGGAGCGTCTTTTACTGGTGATCGATGCGGCTGCTCAAGCGGATCCCGATGGACCTGCGGCCAGGTTGATAGCTGAGAAGTGTCCGCTTGTGTATCTCATTAATCGCGGCACGAAGGCTGAAGATCAAGCCTTGGCGTTAGCTCGCCAGTTGCGGGTGGCTGGCCTATCCGTGGAGCTGGATGGCTCAAGCGCTCCTTTCAGTAAGCAATTCAAGCGTGCCGATCGTTCCGGTGCGCCATGGGCTGTAGTGCTTGGCGACGAAGAAGCTTCGGCCGGCCAGGTGCGGCTGAAGTCCTTGCGTGGTGAAGAGGAGGAACAGCAACTCACCTGGCAGGAAGTAACGTCCTACTTAAGGAAACAGAGATAATCTTCTTTGGAAAAATTACGTAGCGATATCTCTCGAGATGAGCATGCATTCGACCATACGCAACATTTGCTGCATCGGAGCCGGTTATGTGGGTGGCCCCACCATGGCCGTGATCGCCGATCGTTGTCTTGATATGCAAGTAACGGTTGTGGATATCAATCAGGCTCGGATTGATGCCTGGAACAACAGCGATCTTTCCAAACTGCCCGTGTATGAACCAGGCCTTGATGCTGTGGTGGGTCGAGCAAGAGGTAGGAATTTGCATTTTTCGACGGCGGTAGATGAAGCGATATCAGCGGCAGACATGGTGTTCATTTCTGTTAACACACCCACTAAGACCAGAGGCTTGGGGGCAGGTCAGGCTAGTGATCTCCGCTGGGTGGAAGCCTGCGCCCGCCAGGTGGCCAAATCATCTCAAGGACACACCATCGTGGTGGAAAAAAGCACCCTGCCTGTGCGAACAGCGGAGGCAGTTAAGGCAATTTTAGCGTCAGCCTCTGAGCCTCGGACCTTTGATGTGCTCTCGAATCCTGAGTTTTTGGCTGAGGGGACCGCCATGCGCGATCTGGATCATCCTGATCGCGTTTTGATCGGCGGGGACAATTCTGAGGCTATTGACGCTCTTGCAAACATCTACCGCCAGTGGGTGCCCGAGGACAAAATCCTTCGAACCAATCTGTGGAGCAGCGAGCTGTCCAAGCTCACGGCCAATGCCTTTCTTGCCCAGAGAATCAGCTCCATTAATTCTGTTGCTGCTCTCTGTGAGGCTACCGGTGCTGATGTAAAGGAAGTCTCGAGAGCGATTGGCACTGACAGCCGCATTGGTTCAAAATTTTTGCAGGCAGGACCTGGGTTTGGGGGCAGCTGTTTTCAAAAAGACATTCTCAATCTGGTGTATTTATGCCGTCATTTTGGTCTCCCTGAAGTGGCTGATTATTGGGAAAGTGTGGTTTTGTTGAATACCTGGCAGCAGCATCGAATTGCTCGGTTGGTTGTCCAAAAATTGTTTGGTACGGTCACGGGTAAACGACTGGCAATTTTGGGTTTTGCGTTCAAGGCTGATACCAACGACACGCGAGAAGCTCCTGCGATTCGAATCTGCAGAGACCTTCTCGAAGAAGGCGCCCAACTTGCTATTCATGATCCGAAGGTTGATCCAGAGCAGATCAGCCGTGACTTGAAATTGATGGCAAGCCTTGCTCCTGAAGCGGATGCAGGACCAACGCGTGGTGCACTTAGTGGAGAAGCTACATGGTGGTCTAGCCCCGATGTCGCTTCCGCGATTAGCGGTGCTGATGCTGTGTTAATCCTTACTGAGTGGCATCATTATCAAGAACTTGATTGGCCAGCTCTTGCACCGCTGATGCGTCAACCGGCTTGGGTGTTTGATGCTCGTGGAATGACGGATTCGAATGAAATTGATTCTGCAGGTCTTAAGTCTTGGCGAGTGGGACAAGGAGACGGTTGAGAGATTTCGGCTTCAGTTCCCATGGCATTGGAAGATTCTCTCCATGACGCAAGCTATTGATCGCTTAATGGACGCGAGTAGTTGTCAATCTTGTCGCTTATGCAGATTGGGGATTCCCACCGGCAAACCCAGCTCACTGGACTCAAAGGAACTTGGTGTGTTGTGCTTACATTTTTGAGAATGATCACAACGGTGGTGATTGGCGCCGCCGGCTTAATCAAACGTAAAAGCGTTTCCCATCGAAGCGTTTTTGATGATTCCTGCGAGTATTTTTTCGTGTGTATTCACCGACTATTGGATTGGCGACAGTGGGATCAACATGGGCTACTTGTTCCCAGAGATGTTGAGCAGCCCATTGCACTGAGTAGTGTTCAGAGTCATATTTGGTGATGTGACACCAATGACTGGAGCCACATTGTTCGCAAAAAAGTTCTTCAAGCTACTTGTTGCTTAACACAAAGACTGGAAAGCATTAATCACCAATCGTGAATTCTTAGATGGCATGCCCCGTTGTTGGAGTTCATCGGAACTCAGTAGATGCAAAAAATATTTTTTACCGTTACCTCGAATGATTTGCTCTTGATGAATAAGGAAACAACCTGCCTGCCTTTGGGTCGGCGTGATCGCCTTGAGTAAGACTTTTTGGCTGTCAAAGGAAGAACTGAAAGTTGGTTTGAAGTTGTTGCGAAGATTCTGATTCGAGAGACTATCTGAAATAAATATGATCTAGGGAGTAATGGATCTAATCCTGAGACAAGTAATTGATTCTAATAAGAATTAAATATTGTTATTAGCTATGACATAAAAATGCCATTTGATTTTAAAGATGGCACTGCAAAACATGGAAAATTTGAGATGAAATCTAAGCAGAGCCAACACCCGTGTAGGAGCCGTAAAAGAAGAGGCCAACCACAAAAATAACAGCCATGCCTCCAGCTGTTGCAACGAGCCACAAGGGCAAGGTGCCTTCAGTCCATCGAGACTTCCAGGCAACAGCTGGTCTGCCATCGGGGAGGCGATCAGGTATGCGACCGTCAGGCAGATTTGATTTCTTACCGCTCATGATTCAGGCCTTCAGTTGAAGAAATAGCTGGAAAAAAGGATGCCTGTTGTGAAAATAAACAACAGGCCCAAGTACAGGCTGGTCCGGTTGAGCTCAACCGGCAAATTGTTGGGATTTTGATTGCGCTCCATGGAAGGATTCGTTAGAGGATCAGCGGCGAATGAATTGCATGGCAGCGAGGGCACCCAAGAAAAACACTGTAGGTACACCCAAGGTGTGCAAAGCGAGCCAGCGCACCGTAAAAATTGGGTAGTTGCGAGGCGTTGATGTGGCGGGAGACTGGGTCATGGTTTATTTCAAGCGCAGGTCTAGATCAGACTTGCCTTCATAGCGCTGGCTCACAACCGGAGCCTTGCTTTCAGAAGCCTGAAAATAAGCATCTGGCCGAGGTGTTCCAAAGGCGTCGTAGGCGAGACCTGTGGAAACAAACAGGAACCCTGCCAGGAAAATCGAAGGCAGGGTGATGGCATGAATCACCCAATAGCGAATGCTGGTGATGATCTCAAAAAACGGGCGTTCCCCGGTGGAGCCGGCAGCCATAGCGTTGGGCGTATCAGCTCAATGATCTTAGGGCAGGTGCCCCTAAACTCGCGTTTCTTCCATTCCACTGGTTACAGAGCGTTGTCAGTGCTCGTTGTCAGTGCAGTGGTCATTGGACTGTCAGCTCTTGGCTGACCAGCGCAATAGCTGGCCACGTTCTCCGAGAAGAAAGGCATGAAGTTGATTGCCACTGTGATCAAACACGAATCGATTGAAATTTGTTGGTGTTTGATCTGCTTCAGGATCTTGTTCCCAGCTTTCGCCGTTATCACGACTCACTAGCAAGGTTCCATTCCCTCCTCCAGCCCAAATAGCACTGTCATCTGACCAAGCCATATCCATGTAGCCGTAGCCATTGGTGATGGGAATGATTGGCTTGCTCCAGTTCTCGTTGTCAGTGGAGTCGTTGTTGAAACGGATCTGAGCTCCTCTTGCCACCATCCATAAGCGTCCATCAGGTTGATAGCCAATGCTTTGCAAACGCTGGCTGCTCACGCGCTGATGAACCTGCCAAACCTCTTGACCGGGAGTCCATGATGCATAAAAGTTGCCGAGACTGCTGACGCTGACGTAGCCGCCATCAGGGCCGCGACGCAAATCGCGAATGGCACCTGCTGCATCGCTCACTTCTGCTTCCCAATTGCCACCTCCGTCACTTGTGCGATAGACAGCACCAACATTGGTCGCCAATTCTGCTGTGTTGGGCCCTAGAGCAGTAACTAAATAAGGTTCACCAGGAAGTTTGGTGTCAAGGAATAGCCGAGTCCAGTTCTTTCCACTGTCTGTGGTGTGCATGAGCAAGCCAGGTTGACCGGCAATCCAGCCATCATCTCCATCGAAGGCGATGCTGATCAGACGAAAATTCTCCTCTTCCGGTAGGTCAAGACTGCGTTGATTCCAGCTTGCGCCGCCATCATTGGTTTCAAGAATGAGTCTGTTACTGCCAACTAAGAAGCCGTGCGCCGCATTGGTGAAAGCAACGTCAAGGGGATTGCCCTGAGTCTTGAGGTCGATGGCTTGCCAAGGGCTGGATTGTGCCATCGGAAGCCGAGTGGTAACGCAACCACTCAGGCCAAGGCCAAGGCAGGTCACCAATAGAAGGTTGAAGAAAGGTTTAAGGAGTTGCTTCATTGGAATCAAAGGTGGTCTCAGCGCAATGAATAGAGAGAGAGAAAGAAAGCAAAGCCAAGAGCAAGACTGCCAAAAATCAGGACATTTTTTTGGCCAGGAGTGAGGCGATTAACGCCGAGTCCAAAATTGAGATTTTCTTCAAAGCCGCTTGCTTTAGAGCGAGGTCCAATGTCTATAAAAGCGCCAACTTTGCTTCGGCAGACAGGGCAACGAAAGCGAATCGCGTCGAGATCTTCGAATGCCGTGCCATTGACGATCCCCAGCTTTTTAATGCCTTCACTGGGGTCGTAAACGTAGCCGCAGCTACGGCATTCGAATCGGTGGGTCCTTGGGTCAGATGTCTTTTTTTCTTTTTCGGAGTTTGACTCCGTTAATTCCTCCCCGGGAGGCTTGATCTCGGCGGGCACATCCGCTGATGAACTGATCTCGTCGCTCACCGCTTCACGATTAGGTGCCAAGACTCTATCGGCGTTAGGCCTCTCAACGACAGATGTTGGCTGTGAATGCCAGACTGGGCACAAGATCGGGCCTGCCTGAATGTTTGTGCTGCCGGGTTATGACGCTTTCCTTGGTTTTCTGCTGATCGCAGCGGCTGTGCCGGTGTTGGCGTTGGTGACCAACAAACTCTTGGCTCCTGCCAGCCAAAGCGGTGAGCGAGAGCTCACCTATGAGTCCGGCATGGAGCCGATTGGTGGGGCCTGGATTCAATTCAATATTCGCTATTACATGTTTGCCCTCGTTTTCGTCATCTTCGATGTCGAGACAGTGTTCCTATATCCCTGGGCGGTGGCATTCCATCGCTTGGGATTGCTTGCGTTTATCGAAGCCTTGGTTTTCATTACCATTCTGCTCGTGGCTTTGGCTTATGCATGGCGCAAAGGCGCCCTCGAATGGAGTTGATTGTTGACTGATCCCTTCACCATGAATGCAGCTGACGAAAGACCATCCATCCAGGCCCTTCGTGATCTTCGTGAAGCGAGTTGTGGACCAATAGGAGGTTCCTTAGAGGGCTCTCCCGCTGTGACCAGCGATTTGAGTGAAAACGTCATCCTGACTAGCCTTGATGACCTGCACAACTGGGCCCGTCTCAGCAGCCTCTGGCCTCTTCTCTATGGAACGGCTTGTTGCTTTATTGAATTTGCTGCTTTGCTCGGATCGAGATTTGATTTTGATCGCTTTGGTCTCGTTCCGCGGAGTTCACCCCGTCAAGCTGATCTATTGATTGTTGCTGGCACGGTCACCATGAAAATGGCGCCGGCTTTGGTCCGCCTTTATGAGCAGATGCCGGAACCCAAGTACGTCATCGCAATGGGTGCCTGCACCATCACAGGAGGAATGTTTAGTGCAGACTCGACAACTGCTGTACGCGGTGTCGACAAACTGATTCCGGTAGATCTTTATCTTCCTGGATGTCCACCTCGCCCAGAAGCCATTTTTGATGCGGTGATCAAGCTGCGTAAAAAAGTTGGCAATGAGTCAGTCAGTGATCGTCGTCAGCTCAAGCAAATCCACCGTTATTTCACTGTTGAGCATTCAATGACTGTGGTGGAGCCAATCGTGACTGGCGCTTACCTCCGTGCAGAAACTCAGGTTGCTGCGCTTGCTCCAGGAGCAGGCATTCCGATCTCTGCTCCAAGTCAAACTGAATTCGCTGACCCCGTTTCATCTGGTAAGTCTTCATGAGTCCCAATCCAGCTGAGAAACCCTCTTCTTCTGAAGTTCCAGTTGCTGCAAAGCCTCAACCTGGACCCGTCAGCCAGTGGCTTCATGATCAAGGTTTTGACCATGACTCCCTTGAATCTGACCATTTAGGCGTTGAACAAATTGGTGTAGAGGCCGTTTTTATTCAAGTCATTGCTGCTGCTCTGAAAAGTCATGGTTTCGATTACTTGCAATGCCAGGGCGGCTACGACGAAGGCCCAGGCCAGCAGCTGGTTTGTTTCTATCACTTGGTTGCGATGGCTGAGCTTATTGACAATCAGAGCGACGCCTTGCGTGAAGTACGCCTCAAAGTGTTCTTATCCAGAGAAGGGGAACCCTCCCTTCCGAGTCTTTATGGGCTTTTTCGAGGTGCTGATTGGCAAGAGCGAGAAACATTTGACATGTTCGGCATCCGATTTGAAGGACATCCCCATCCCAAAAGGCTGCTAATGCCAGAGGATTGGACTGGATGGCCTCTGCGCAAGGATTACGTGCAACCGGACTTTTATGAGATGCAGGATGCTTACTGAATTAATTATGTGTTTTGACTATCTCGCTTATGGCGTCTGTAAAACCGCATGACAGCTAACGCAAGGCTGCGTGGGTCATGTCGCAAGGTTGCGGTTGGCCGGCTCCCTTGAAGAGGGGCTTGCATGACTTCAAACCCTTCCCTTTGAAGTTGAGTCCTGTCGCAAATCACAGGTTCTGCCCCTCGTTTTCGATAGTGCGCTAGGAGCGCGGATTCTTGAATGGGTTCCTGAGCGAGCACACAGTCAAATAAACGATTACTAACACCGAGAGAGGCAAGCTGCGCTTCGATGGCGCGTAAATGACTACTGACGTCCAACCCATCTGTTTCTCCTGGTTGGGTCATCAGATTGCAGATATAAAGCCGTGGAGCTTTGCTCCGTTGAATGGCGGTGACGAGCTCCGGTACCAGCAAGTTGGGAAGAAGTGAGGTGTAGAGACTTCCTGGCCCCAGCAAAATGAGATCGGCATGAGCAATCGCTTCCAGGGCCCTTGGCAATGCCGGAGGCTGTTCTGGCAGACATCCCATGCGAACAATGGGGCTGTGGGCCTTTCCGATGGCGGACTCTCCTTCGATCCGGCTACCGTCTTCGAGCTCAGCCCAGAGACGAACATCAACATTGGTGGCGGGTACCACCTGACCCTGAACCGCCAGTACGCGGCTTGAAGCTGTGATAGCTGTTTCTAAGCTCCCAGTGATAGCGCTGAGTGCGGACAAAAAGAGATTTCCAAAGCTGTGTCCTTCCAGGCCATTGCCAGCTGAGAAGCGGTATTGAAAAAGACGAGTCAGAAGCGGTTCTTCTGTCGACAGTGCGGCAAGACAGTTGCGAATGTCACCAGGAGGAAGCACGCCAAGTTCGCGACGCAATACTCCGCTGCTACCCCCATCGTCGGCAACGGTAACGATCGCTGTGATGTGACTGCTGTAACGCTTGAGCCCACTCAGCAAGGTGGATAAGCCTGTCCCACCGCCGATGGCCACAATGTTGGGTCCTCGGTTCAGGCGACTTTTTGCGCGTAGGGCATCCACTAAAACCGTTTCTTTTTCTGGCGCTAGCGCCTGTTGAATTGAGCCAAAGCTCTGGCTTTGCCCCCAGAGCAGCAACCCGATTCCCAGGAGCAGGACAAGAGGACCTGTAATAGCTCCAGGCAGGATTCTTGTGATCCACCGAAGGGATTCCTGAATCGCCCAGAGCATCCAGTAGATGGGTTGCAAGTCCGCCCAGACTGCGGCCCCAAGAAGGGCCAAAACCAATCCAATCCCTGAGGTTAAAAGCCATCGCTTTACCACCAGTCCAGGTTGCAACCAGCTCATCGCTCTGCGGGATCGCAGCATTAGTTGGCGCTGCCGATCGGCCTGCATGGCGAGGACGCGCTTACGGTTTCCGCGACGAGGGGGGCTGGTCAAAAGGAATCGGTTGCGATGGCATCAGTTCCATCGGAATGAATGAACTGTACGGAAGTTGAACCTGATGGCTATTGTTTTGGTCCAATCCATGCAGGATGAATCAACAACTAACCATCACCCTTTAGTGAATACACGGGATTCCTCTCTAAAACCTGTTGTTGAGATGAGAGATCTCACCATGCAGTGGGGCCCCAATCCTGTTCTGGATAGGGTCAATCTCTTCATGAAACCAGGTGAGCGAATCGCGGTTGTTGGTCCTTCTGGGGCTGGTAAATCAACGGTTTTACGGCTTTTGGCCGGTTTGCAACTGGCCTCAGCTGGTGAGCTGAGGTTGTTTGGTGAGCCACAGCCCTATCTGCGCCTTGATCAACGACGACCGCCGGATGTTCGTCTTGTTTTCCAGAATCCAGCACTGCTGGCTTCTCTGACTGTCGAGGAAAATGTCGGGTTTTTATTGACGCGTTTGGGACGGCTATCCCCTGCCTTGATCAGGGAAAGGGTGATGGCCTGCCTTGAAGCGGTGGGTCTTGACGATGTGGTGGATAAGTATCCCGGTCAACTCAGTGGTGGTATGCAGAAACGTGTGAGTTTCGCTAGGGCCTTGATCGATGATCCCGATCGTGATGAAGGAGCGATGCCTCTGTTGCTTTATGACGAACCAACCGCTGGTCTTGATCCCGTGGCCTCCACCAGAATCGAAGACTTAATCGTGAAAACCACCACTGTTGCCCGTGGATGTTCCGTGGTTGTGAGTCATGTGCACAGCACAATCGAGCGCTCAGCCGAGAGGATTGTGATGCTCTACGGCGGCCGATTTCAGTGGGATGGAACCGTTGAGGAGTACAGAACAACTGAAAACCCCTATGTCGTTCAGTTCAGGACGGGTAACCTGCGCGGACCTATGCAGCCTGCCGAGCACTAAATCATGCGTCGCAGTGTCCGTGAAGCAATCGTTGGTTTTTCCATTATTGGTGCTGTGGTCGCCTTTGCTGGCACCTTGCTTTGGTTGAGAGGAGTGCGGATTGGAGCTAACACCTGGAGGGTGACGGCTGATTTCAAGAATGCTGGAGGATTGGCTATCCGCTCTCCTGTCACGTACAGGGGAATCATGGTGGGCCAGGTGAGGGCCATCAAAGTGACCCCACAGGCTGTGAAAGTGACCCTGGAGATTTCTAGGGATGGCCTCCAATTGCCTTTGCCTGTTCGAGCCTCTGTGTCTTCGGAATCCCTATTGGGTGGAGATTCTCAGGTGGCTTTGACCAGTTTTGGGCCACCCCTCAGGGAGGATGCTCCGACGCCCAAATCTCCCCTCTGCAAAGGCAACGGTGTCCTTTGTGATGGGGCAACGATTCAGGGTGTCCAGGCACCAAGCATCGCAACGATTACAACGTCTTTCCAGAAGCTTTTGGATCAGGCAAAGACAGAACAGTTGGTGCCCAAGGTGGTTGGGTCTACGAAACAATTCGATAGCACGTTGCAGGACATTGAGAAGCTCGCAGAACAACTGAGATTTGATTTGGCAAGGGCCGCGCCCACCATCGCAAATCTCAATGAAGCTACCGCTCAAGCGGCAAGTGCGAGTCGGCATATCAATAATCTGGTGAGTGCCTTTGACACACCCACCACCATTACGAATCTCAACGAAACCGTTAGCAATGCCCGGTCTTTGACGGAAACGTTCGATGCCGTGGGTGGTGATGTGGAAAAACTTACGGCAGATCCCCAGTTCATGGCCGCCGTTCGGAGCGTCACGATTGGATTGGGGCAGTTTTTCCACGAGCTCTATCCAGCTCGTACCCCAGATGTGGCTAAGCCCTAAATCGCAGTGAGAGCGTCCATGGCAATGGCCGCAATAGCCTGATCACTGGCTTTTGGTAATTGAACATATTTACCTCCGGCAGCTTCGGCAAGATCTTTGCCCATGCCGCTACCGATGAATTTGCGTTCGGTGTCGATCACCAGCAGCTTGAGGCCGAGCATCCGATAGCGGCTGGCCACATCCAACACTTCTTGTTTTAAGTCGGGCTTTTCCTCTCCCTCCAGCACGGGTTGTCCCAGAGAGGTGCTGAGGGGCACATTCCCTCGTCCGTCTGTAATGGCGACCACAACGACCTGACCAAGATCGCCTGTGGCCAGGGCGTTGGCACCCACCCGGGCGGCTTGGGTCAGGCCATGGGCCAGTGGTGAGCCACCGCCGCAGGGCATCGACTCCAGGCGTCGCCGCGCGGCCGTAATCGAGCGGGTGGGGGGCAGCAGCACTTCAGCTTGATCACCGCGGAAAGGGATGAGTGCCACCTCGTCGCGGTTTTCGTAGGCCTCGGTGAGGAGTCGGATCACGGCCCCTTTGGCGCTCTGCATGCGGTTCAGAGCCATCGAACCACTGGCATCCACCAGAAAGATCACCAGGGCACCAGCCTGGCGTTGCAGCAGCTTGGCCCGCAGGTCGGACTCTTCAACAATGACGACGCGGTCAGGCTGCCGTGCTCGGCGAGCCTTTTGGTAAGGAGCTGCCGCTCGCAAGGTGGCATCGACTGCGATGCGGCGCACCGGGCCGCGAGGCAGCATTGGTTTCACATACCGGCCGCGGCTGTCACTGAGGACAACGGAGCGGCTGCCGCTGTTGCCACTTTTGCTCTTGGCAGCATTGAACAGCAGTAGATCGGGATCAATCGCTACGGACTCTGGATCGAGCATGAATTCTTCTGGCACAGAAGGTGGTGTCTGCTGCTCAGGGGAATTGTCGTCATCGTCGTTGTTCTCTTCCTCCTCCTGCTCTTCGCCCTCCTGTTCATCGTCTTCCCCTGAGCCCTCAGGCGGAGGTGGTGGCTGTTGGTCTTGTTGGTCCTGGGGTGGGGGCGGTTCCATCTGTTGTTCAGGTGGGGGCACTTGCGACGCGCGTGGGGCGATCACCAACGCAACGGCCACTTGCAAGTCTTCAGCTTCCACCTGATCGCGCCCGCTGAGGGCCGCATGGGCTTTGGCGGCACGCACGGCATAGAGCTCGGAGCGATGCCCTTCCACGCCACCGCGAATCGCCTCGGTCACCAGATATTCGATCTGTTCGCTACTGATCTGGACATCCGGAAGCCATTGCCGCGCCAGGAGCAGTTGGGTGGCGAGCGCGTCGGTTTCTTCGCTCCACTTGTCTGAGAAGCTCTGGCTGCAATGGCCGTGGGCCAGCACCGAGTTGGTGATCTCCACCCGTTGCTCAGTGCTAACGATTTGATTGGCGGACAAGACGATCGCAAAGCGATCGAGTAGGTGATCTCGGATGGCCCCTTCTTCGGGGTTGTACGTGGCAATAAGCAGTGGCCGACAGGGGTGGTTCAGGCTGAGCCCCTCCCGTTCCACCTGGTTCTCGCCGCTGCCAACGGCGGCAAGTAAAAGATTGATGATCCCGTCGTCCAGCAGATTCAGCTCATCCACATAGAGCACGCCACGGTGTGCTTCCGCCAGCAATCCTGGCTGGAAGACGGGTGAACCACTGGCCAAGGAGGCGGTGACATCAACGGAACCCACCAAGCGATCTTCCGTAACGCCGAGGGGAATCTGGATGAATGGGGCTGGAATCACTGATGTGGGTGGATCTTCCGGCCGTTCGCCCCAATCCTGTGGATTCTTTGGATCGAGGTTGCGTCCCGGCAGCTTCGTTTCTCCAGCTGCATCAAGATCAACGATGTCGATGGGAGGAAGCAGGGCATGCAAGCCTCGCGCCAGCACCGATTTTCCCGTGCCACGGCCGCCAGCAATGATCACGCCGCCTAAGCCCGGATCCACCGCTGCCAGCAGTAGAGCTAACTTGAGTGTGCCGTGACCAGTAATGGCGGCCAGCGGGAACGCCCGGCTGGCCTGATCCAGAGCCGTTGTGCCGATGACCCCGTTTGATGTCATCCCGCTTGCAACCATGGATGCGCCTTGACTCCATCTTGAGCAACAGTCTCGCTGATCAGACCCACAGCCTTGCTGTGGCCCTGGGCGCCAATCAGTCCGGCCCTGCTGGCTCGCCGCTGCAGACTCTCACGGCAGTAAGGCCTTTGCTGGAGGCTGTGATGGGCAGCTGGGCTCAGTCCATGGAAGGGAACAGCCCAGGCACAACGGCTCTGACCTGCGCCTCTTCAGCACTGACGTTTTCTTGGTCTCCGTTGCAGCAAACCGCACCTGTGGGTGGACCGATCGATCAGCCGTCGTATCTCAATGCAGTTCTGCTGGTGAAGGGCCTGGAGCTGAAGCCTGCGTCAATCGCTGCGTTGTGCTTGTTGGATGCACTCCAACAGGTGGAGCGATCCTTCGGGCGCAACCGTGCTCAGGAGGAACGCTGGGGACCGCGGTCACTCGACCTTGATCTCTTGTTTTGGGGGGAGTTGCGTTTGGATCATCCGCGTTTGACGCTGCCGCACCCCCGCTTGCATTTGCGCTGTTTTGTGATGGAGCCATTGCTCGCGGCCATGCAGGTTTCAACGCCCTGGCTGAGCTGAAAGATCTGCTGACGCACGGCTGTGAGACTGAACTCGCCATGCTGGTTTGACAGCTTGCTCGATTTACATGGCCCCGCTTCCCGCGCCTGAGCCCTCCAAGTTGTTGGAGACCCTCGAGATCATGGATGCGCGCAAGATTCGTTTCGAGCGCAACCGCATCCTGTTGCCCATGGGGGTGGAGGGAACGTTTGGGATCATTCGCCACCCAGGCGCCTCACTGGCAGTTCCCATCACGTCTGACGGCCAGGTTGTGATTTTGCGTCAATATCGTTTTGCGGTGCAGGCACGTCTTCTTGAGTTCCCTGCGGGCACCCTCGAAGAGGGTGAAGATCCCCTGGCATCAATGCAACGAGAGCTTGGGGAAGAAGCTGGATACAGCGCTGCCCGTTGGGATGCGCTTGGCCCGATGTTGCCTTGTCCTGGATACTCCGACGAGGTGATTCATTGCTTTTTGGCGCGGGACCTCACGCGTTTGGAGCATCCACCCACTGGCGATGACGATGAGGATCTTGAGGTGATCTTGATGAGTCCGTCGGAATTGGATGCCCATCTGGCATCCGGCGATGAATGGCTGGATGGCAAGAGCGTCACCGCCTGGTTCCGTGCCAAGCAACTGTTGGGTCTCTGATGACGGCGTCTCGTGTTTTGTTTTGGCATCGCCGCGACCTGCGCTTGGCAGACAACCTCGGTTTGCAGGCGGCCGAGGCGATCAGCCCTGCGGTAACGGGCGTGTATGTTCTGGATCCAGCGCTGATCCACCCACCTGAGTCGTTGCCACCGATGGCTCCAGCTCGACTTTGGTTCCTGGTGGAAAGTCTGCGCGAGCTTCAGCGGCGCTGGCGTGATGTGGGGAGTCGTTTGCTGGTGGTGGCCGGCGATCCGGTGCAGCTGCTGCCGCGTTTGGCGTCGTTACTGGAGGCGTCGGCGGTGGTCTGGAGCCGGGATGTGGAGCCCTATGCACGGGAACGCGACCGTCAGGTGGCCAAAGCACTGCAAGCGGATGGTCGCAAGGTGTTGGTGGATTGGGATCAGCTGCTGCTGGCACCGGATTTGATCAAAACCGGTGGTGGTGATCCGTATCGCGTGTTTGGTCCTTTCCTGCGCAATTGGCGCGGGCAGGTGGAGCGCCGTGCGCCAAGCACGGTGGACGCTCCCAGGGCCTTGATCGATCTGGAGGCCGAAATGCTGGAAGCCGTTCGTGGTGGTGAGAGTGCGTTAGGCCGTTTGTGCACTGATGGGCAGCGGCAGCTGGAGCAGTTGCAGGTTGAGCACGGTTTTCGTGGCACAGATCTGTGCCCCAGTCGTCCAGGAGAGGTCGCGGCAGCTGAGCAGTTAGCCACTTTTGCTGAAGGGGCCTTGTTGGCCTATGAACCCGATCGCAATTTCCCGGGGATGCCAGGAACGTCTTATCTCAGTGCGGGATTAAGTGTGGGTACGGTCAGTCCTCGACAGGCCTGGTGCGCTGCCCAAGGAGTCAAGGAGATCGCCCGTAGTGATGAGCAACGGCAGGCGATCACGGTGTGGGAACAGGAACTCTGCTGGCGTGAGTTTTACCAGCAGGCCTTGTTCCATTTCCCAGAACTGGCGGATGGTCCTTATCGCGAGCAGTGGCGGCGTTTCCCCTGGGAAAACAACAGCGACTGGTTTGATGCTTGGAGGGAAGGACAAACGGGGATGCCGATTATTGATGCGGCGATGCGACAGCTCAACCAAAGCGGCTGGATGCATAACCGTTGCCGCATGATCGTGGCCTCATTCCTTGTGAAGGATTTGATCTGTGATTGGCGTTGGGGCGAGCGCGCCTTCATGGAGTTGGAGGTGGATGGAGATTTGGCTGCCAACAATGGTGGCTGGCAATGGAGCGCCAGCAGTGGCATGGATCCAAAGCCTTTGCGGATTTTTAACCCGGCCACTCAGGCGTCGAAATTTGATGCCGAGGGTGAGTACATCCGTGAATGGGTTCCTGAATTGCGTCACGTGAACACCAAGGACTTGATCAGTGGTGAGATCGCTGCTTTAGAGCGCAGGGGCTATCCGCAGCAGCTGATTCATCACAAGGTGCAGCAGGCCAAGTTCAGGGCGCTTTACGCCACCATCCGCTCTTGAATCTGAGCAACGAGTTGCTTGCGCAACACCATGATCACCCGTTCCTGTTGTTCAGGCGTTAATTCCGGAAAGATGGGCAGACTCAGCACCTCGCTACACAGTTGATCTGTGATCGGTAGGTTGCCCTCAGCGTGTGCTTGGCCTTCGTATGCCGGCTGGCGATGGATTGGGATGGGGTAATAAATGATCGTGTTAACACCTTGCTCTTGGAGGCTTTGCTTGAGCCAGTCACGGCAACGACTGGAGGGCAGGTCAAAGGGGCTCGCTGATTCGGAGCAGGTTTTTCCGCAGGAGGGCTGGTTGGCAGGGCAGAGATTGACGCGCACCACAAACTGATTCCAGCCATGGCCAACGCTTGCATTCGTGGCGGCATCAGGGAGCTCAATGCCTGGGATGTCTTTGAGAGCTTCCAGATAGCGCTTGGCGATTGCTGCTCGCTTCTCGACCCATCCGCTGAGGTATGGCAGCTTCACGTTGAGAACAGCGGCCTGAATGGAATCGAGGCGGCTGTTGTAGCCCAAGGCGGTGTGGAGGTAGCGGCGGGGCATGCCATGAACCGCCAGCTCACGCATGCGTTGGGCCAGATCATCGTCTTGGCAGGTGATGGCGCCGCCATCACCTGCAGCTCCGAGATTTTTCGTGGGGAAAAAGCTGAAACAGCCCACATCGCCCCAACTGCCAACGGGTTTGGAGTCCCAGCTGGCCCCAGTCGCCTGCGCGCAGTCCTCCACCACCTTGAGCCCATGACGATGGGCGATGTCCATCACGCGGGCCATGTTCACCGGACGGCCGAACAGGTGAACGGGTAGCAGCGCCTTGGTGGCGGGTGTGATTGCGGCTTCAATCAGATCGAGGTCGATCAGATAGGTGACAGGGTCCACGTCCACGAACACGGGCGTCGCTCCCACAGCACTGATCGCTTCGGCCGTTGCAAAGAAGCTGAAGGATGCGGTGATCACCTCATCGCCAGAGCCGATGCCAAGGCCTCGCAACGCCAGGACCAAGGCATCAGTACCGCTGTTGCACCCCACGGCATGACGGCTGTTCACGCTTGCGGCAAACGCGTCCTCAAATTGTTGGATCTCGGCGCCACCGATGTATTGCCCACTGCGTAACACCCGCAAGACGGCATCATCGAGCTCTGATCCGAGAACGGCGAGCTGATCTTTGAGGCTGAACGGAGGCACCTGCATGGCGGGCACCTTAAGTCGACTGGCCAAACCATGGGGGTTCCTGACCCGGGTTCCACTTGATGTTGCAGCCCACGGAGGGCAGCTGCGTCTCGCTGACAGCGGCTCCGGTCAAGATATTTGTGAGAGCAGCCCGTAGATCAGCGCCGTCGAGAGGCTGGTCATTTCCTGGCCGACTCGCATCGAGTTGGCCTCGATAGCGCAGGGTTTGTATGCCATTGGCATCGGGTGCAAAGGCATAGAACTCAGGGGTGCAGGCGCCACGCAGGTCTTTGGCCAGCGTTTGTTGTTCATCCAGTAGATAGGGGAAGCGCCAACCCTGCTGATCGGCCTGTTGACGCAGCCCATCACGTCCGTCTTGAGGGTGGGTGGTAAGGCTATTGCTGGAGATGGCGAGCAGGGTGATCTGGTCTCTGAAATCCGCCTCCAAACGGGTGATCTCTGGCTCCACGTGTTTCACGAATGGACAGTGAGCACAAATCAGCATCACCAACAGAGGACGCCCTGGAAGATCACCGCTACTCACCAGCTCATCCAGCGAGGACCAGGGCGCATGACCCGACACCATGGGTAGTGAAAATTGAGGCAGAGGATGCTGAAGTGACAGCATCGTGGATGGCGTCAGGACCATGGCATCGAGCGATGGTGAATCGTTTCATCCTGGGCCGATACAGAATTACCTGTCAAAGCAGGTTCGAGTTGATGGTGCGGGTGTTGACAATGGTGGTCATGGCAGGACTGTTGAGCGCCTGTGCGCAGAAGAAATCAACCACCTGGAAAGTCTTTCCCTTGCAGCGAAATACGCCCCACGACGGACTCGCTGTCGTCAGTCAACCCGATGGCTATGGGGTTCATCTTTATTTGGAAACCGATACCAGCGATCCAGCTGTGTGTTCACCACGCTGGCTTCCAGATCCGGCGCGATTGTTTAATGGCAACGGCAGTGCTCCCTTTAGTTCGGGATTGGCGCCCCGGGAAGAGTTCCTTGCTGCGGTGAATCGGAGAGATGTTCGCAACATCCTGAAGCAGGAGCTAGAAGCGCTGTGCAAGCTCCGAGCTCCTCAGGCGCGTTGGCAATGGCTGGAACCACCGTTGAAGGCATCAGAGCTGATGCCTGTGAGCCTTCCTGCCTGGGAATACCCAGACCTTCTTACCGATCCTGCTGAGGAAAAACAGCGCGAGGACCAGCTTCTCAAGGAGAACTAAAACCCCTCCCAGACCACAGGTTCCGCCTCTCGCCAGTAGCGGCTAAAGCGACCCAGTCGCGGTGGCTTGGGTAACTCCACAAAGGGATCCGGATCGAGCATGCATAGGGGAAGCTCCCGATCAATGGCCGCAGCGATGCGTTGGAGGCGGGGATCCACCATGGTGCTGGTGACCACAGCGTCGGCTCCGTGGCGTTGGGCGAAACGCAGCACCTCATGCGGCACATCACCTCGGCGCAGGGTGAGCGGAAGGCTTAAGACGGATTCGTACAAAAAACCAATGCGTTTCCGGCTGATGGACTGATCTTGAATCCAGGCATCGTCGAATACGAACAGACCTGGTGCGTTGGGGTAGTTCTGAAGAGCGGGGTTGGCTGGTCCGAGGGCTTCCTCATGGACCCAGAGAATTGGTTTGCGGGGGTCCATCAAAATCTCTGGGTCCTGGGGCGTGAGCTGAGGCGATGATTCGACTTTTGGCTCGAGCGGGAGACGGACCGGGTTGATCGACGTGCAGTCCCCTCACGAATGGCTGGCTGAACCTTGAACAGCTGTTGCTCCAACTGTTCGTAACTGCGATCAAAGGGGCAGGATGCGTTGCTGGGACAGTCCTGGCAATACCGCCCGTTGCTGTAGCGCTCCAGGTTTTGACGATTAAAGACATAGGGCTTGTGGCTGAAGCAGCTGGCGACCCACTGCCAGCTGAGATGGTTGCTGGCAGGGTCGCCATCCAGCAGGTGCTCGAGGAACCAGTCAGCTCCTGCACGCCAGTGCACCCGTCTCCAGTGCACCACGTAGGCCGCCATCCACATCCGCGCGTGGTTGTGCAGCCATCCGTGGGTGATTAATTCGTTCCTGAAACCGTCCATGCAGGCCAGTTGTGTGCGTCCCTCCCTGATGTCATCGGGAAGATTTTGCTGATACTCAGCGGCTGTAAAGCCGGTTTTGTGATCTTCCTGATCTTGATGAATTCGATTGCCGAGATCGAGCCACATCCGCTGCCAGAAATCACGCCATCCCAGCTCGTTGATCAGTTTTCCGCCTTCAGCCCTTCCCTGGTTGGTCTGTTTCAGCTGTGAGAAGACGGCATCTCGCACTTCAGCAAGCGTGAGAATTCCGTGGCGGATGTAGGGCGATAAATGTGTGACGGAGCCGTTGAGGTGGTTGCGACTGCGGCCATAGCGCTTGGCATCCATCGCACTGAGCTGCCGTTCAGCAGCCGCTCGACCGCCTTCGATCGGACTGAGCTCCCCCGATGCTTTTGGAAACTCTTGCAATAACAGGGAATTTAGCGCCTTGCGCTCGGGAAAATCTCGGGGCAGATCTTTGGATTCGCTCGGCCAACTGAGCGGCGCAGCATGCGTCAGCCTTGACACCGGCACTTTTCAAACAATGCCCCACCATGCTGTCGATGTGTCGTTGTCAGCGTGAGTGCCCCGGCATGGGAGAGAATCGCTCGGATTAACTCCTGGGTGCGGCCTGATGCTTCTTGATCTCACTAGTAAGAAGATCCTTGTGACTGGCATCGCCAACAATCGCTCCATTGCCTGGGGCATCGCGCAACAGCTCAAGGCGGCTGGAGCCGAGCTCGGGATCACTTACCTTCCTGATGAGAAGGGCCGCTTTGAATCCAAGGTTCGTGAACTCACGGCTCCGTTAGAGCCTTCGTTGTTTCTGCCTCTGAATGTTCAGGATGCCGCTCAGATGGAGACGGTATTCGCTGAAATTGCAGACAAGTGGGGGCAGCTAGACGGCCTCGTTCACTGTTTGGCGTTTGCGGGAAAGGATGAATTAGTGGGCGATTTCAGCGCCACGACGGCGGAGGGTTTTGCACGTGCTTTAGAGATCAGCGCTTATTCCCTTGCACCTCTGTGCCGTCATGCCAAGCCTTTGTTCAGTGAGAATGCAGGTGTGGTGACCTTGACCTACCTCGGAGCTGAGCGGGCGATTCCCAATTACAACGTGATGGGTGTGGCGAAGGCGGCTCTGGAAGCCTCCGTTCGGTACCTGTCTGCTGAGCTTGGACCCGAAAAGCAGGTGCGAGTGAACGCGATCAGTGCTGGTCCGATCCGCACGTTGGCTAGCTCAGCTATTGGAGGCATTCTCGACATGATTCACAATGTTGAAGAGAAGGCGCCGCTGCGTCGAACGGTGACTCAGAACGAAGTTGGAAACACTGCTGCTTTTCTTCTCAGTGATCTCTCCAGTGGGATATCTGGTCAAACCATTTATGTCGATGCTGGCTACTGCATCAACGGGATGTGATTCAACCGCGCGGATGTCTTGATTATTTCCAGCTCGCTTGGTGGTTGATTTCTCGCCAGAGGAGAAGTCTTTTACTTGCCACTCTTTTATGTGCTTTAAGTCTTCCCCTCAACGAAACGATCACCTCTGCCCTGCTGCCTGAAACCCTGGTTCAGGTTCTGGGTCTTCTACTCAGCCTTTTTCTTGGCTTCCGTTACAGCCAGGCCTATGACCGTTGGTGGGAAGCACGTGTGCTTTGGGGTGAATTGGTCAACCAGAGTCGCAACTGGCGTGACCTCCTGATCAGCATCTTGCCCCACCATCTACCGATATCAGTAAGGCATCGTCTTCTTCATCAAGTTGTTCTGCTTGTTTGGTGTCTGAATTCCCAGTTGCGATGCACCACCACCGATAGCGAACCCATCCTTCTTCCATTGCGCGTCCGTGATCTTGCCCTCAGTCTTGGGATTCCAGATCCATCTGTGCAGGTGCTGCTCCAGCAGCTGGCGCGTGAGCAACTCAAGTTGCGTCATGGTGATTGGGTTGACAGCATCGAACGCCGCGAGCTTGGTCGGGTGCAACAGTCTCTTACCAATGCGATTGGCGGCCTGGAACGCATCCGTCACCAGCCTCTGCCTGCTTCCTCGACTTTTTTCATTCGTGTGCTGGCCTGGGTCTATGGATATTTGGTTTTTCTCAAGCTGGATGCTCTTGGGTTCTCCAGCGGGATGGTTGTGGGTTGGCTTGTCTTTCTGATTTTTCTTATGGCTGAGCGGATTGGAACCTACCTTGACCAGCCGTTTATTGACGCTCGTTTTGCTTTGCCCATGGACCGACTTTGTTCCTTAATCAGCAGCGATCTTCTCGGTTCATCTCATCCATTAGCTCAAGTCGCATCTACCAATGGTCCCTGGCTGCGCTAGCCGTTGTTCGCGATGATTGGATCAGTCACGGGGCGTCCAGCGGCGCCGGAATGAATGCGCATCGGCGAGATCCATCGGGTAACTGGTGAGACGGATGTCAAGGTGCTGGTTGGGCTCGATGGCAGCGGTCGCTGCATGGCCAGCACTGGTGTGCCCTTTCTCGATCACATGCTTCACCAGATCAGCAGCCATGGCCTGATCGACTTGGAGATCACGGCAAGTGGTGATACGCATATTGATGACCATCACACCAATGAGGATGTAGGGATTGCGATCGGTCAGGCGCTCTCGCAGGCCCTTGGTGATCGTCGCGGGATCCATCGCTTTGGCCACTTCGTGGCCCCGCTGGATGAAGCGTTGGTGCAGGTGGTTCTTGATTGCTCCGGCCGCCCCCATCTCAGCTTTGGGCTCACGATCCCAACGCAGAAGATCGGCACCTACGACACTGAATTGGTGAAAGAGTTTTTTGTAGCTGTCGTCAATAATTCAGGCCTCACCTTGCACATTCGCCAATTGGAGGGGGTGAACTCTCACCATATTGTTGAGGCCTGCTTTAAGGCTTTTGCAAGGGCGCTACGGATGGCGACTGAGATTGATCCGCGCAGGTCCGGAGCCGTGCCCAGCAGCAAGGGAGTGCTGGAACAAGCTGGTGCTAGCTAGCCAGCAGATCTTCTTGTAGGGCCACGCTTCATGGTCTGTTACGAGAAGATGGTGATTGCGTCTGGGTAGCCCAGTGACCGTTGCACCCACCTCTGCCCGTTTCGATCGTTCCGAATGGTCCAGTGCCTTCCGCAACGTTGAAGAAGAACTCACTGATGTCTTGTTGAAACCAGTGAGAGGCGCCGTGCCGGAAGAGCTGAGAGGAACGCTCTATCGCAATGGACCGGGTCGGCTAGAGCGCGACGGACAGAGGGTCCATCATCCATTCGATGGTGATGGGATGATCACGGCTCTGCATTTCGATGCAGAGGGCGTGCGTTGCAGCAATCGATTCATTCGCACCAGCGGATGGCTAGCTGAAGAGAGGGCTGGAAAGGTGCTGTTTCGTGGCGTTTTTGGAAGCCACAAACCAGGCGGACCGCTTGCTAATGCCTTCGATCTTCGGCTCAAAAATATCGCTAACACGGGTGTGGTTCGGCTCGGAGATGATCTCCTTGCCCTATGGGAAGCGGCTGAACCTCATGCCTTAGATCCCCGGACTCTTGAGACCAGGGGCTTGTCGCTACTTGGTGGTGTGCTGCAGAAAGGGGAGGCGTTTAGTGCTCATCCTCGATTTGACCCCGGTCATCATGGTGAGTCGCGGATGGTGACCTTCGGGGTCAAGACGGGTCTTCGTAGCACCGTTCGTTTGATGGAATTTGCCACAGTTGACAATTCTCTTGCTGGAATTCGAGCTGGCGATTTACTCAGTGATCGTCGTGACACTTTCACTGGATTTGCCTTTCTTCATGACTTCGCAATCACTCCGAATTGGGCGGTATTTCTTCAGAACGCTATCAATTTCAACCCACTTCCATATATTTTAGGTCAAAAAGGCGCAGCTCAATGTCTCACTTCAAATCCAAATGGAAAGGCCAAGTTCTGGTTAATCCCTAGAGATAGTGGTGCTTTCGCTGGTGAGAGACCAAGGATTATCGATGCTCCAGATGGATTCGTTTTTCATCACCTCAACGCATGGGAAGATGGCGGTGATGTAGTGGTGGAGAGCATTTACTACAGCGATTTCCCTGCGATTGGTCCTGATCAGGATTTTACTGATGTCAATTTCGATCTGATCCCTGAAGGGTTGCTCGAGCAGTGCCGAATTAATCTTGATTCTGGATGTGTTGAGACCACCCGTTTGAGTGAGCGGTGCTGTGAATTCGCAATGGTAAATCCCAATCAGGAAGGTTTGCCCTGCCGCTTTGCTTGGATGGCGGCTGCAGCTCGTGAACAAGGCAATGATCCTCTTCAAGTTGTGAAAAAACTTGATCTGCAAAGCGGCGAACGACATATATGGAGTGCAGCTCCGAGTGGGTTCGTCAGTGAACCGTTGATGGTGCCAAGACCCGGTGCCAGTGCTGAGGATGAAGGTTGGGTGTTGGACGTGGTTTGGAATGGTGTGCGAGATGCCTCCGACTTGTTCATTCTCGATGCTCGAGACTTAAGCGAAGTCGCGTTATTGGAACTCCCGTTAGCGATTCCTCATGGGTTACATGGAAGTTGGAGCCCATCTTGATGGCTCTCTGAATCTGCAGGACTGCATGCAGAAAGCCTCGCGTATGTAAAGCCTCTTGCATACCCTCAGATCAACCCATAGACGTCCATTGTCTATTCCCCTAAAAGCGGCTGAGGAGCACTTCAATCCCTCAGTGAAAAACAGAGGAGTGAGCCATTCTCAATTCCGTTTCGATGTACTCCTATATCTCTTTTGAAGCTTCTTTTGCTTCTAAATAAATGGCTGGTTTTTTCTTGATAAGAATCAGTGTTCGGAAATTGTCTTGCCCTTTTGGTCGACAGCTATTTTGTCTTTAAAGGGCGGGACGACTTGGCGGGTAAACGGATTTATGTGCTCTGTGTATGTAGCCTGAGCGAGTGATGTTGAGGTAAAAATTTCTTAGCAATGATGAAGTGTTGGGGATTCCTTTTGGGACTTTGGCTTTGCGTTAGGTGCTGAGATTGTTCCTTGCTATGTTGAATATGCATACGAATCCGTGAGGCCTGAGATAGAATGCATGACTATGCGTTATCAGCAAAAATAGCTGATGGATGCTTCGCCTTTTAGAACTTAAATCTCGCTCTAGATCAACCATCTTATCTTGACGATCCATCAGGATATTTTACTTTCGAGCAGCTGTAAATTGATAGCTTGTGGATGCCTTCGATAGCCATCACTATTGAGTTTCGGTTGATCTTGATGGTAAAGACGTATGGAAAGCCGCCCATGAGCTTGATGAGATGCTAGATCCTCGAGACATGAATGCCTTTCTGCTGCTGGTTGTGATGAGGGCTAAATTAATCTTATAAAGTGATGTTGAGTTCGCTGATAGAGGTCTCCAAAAAATTCGATCCGTGGTTGATTGGACTAGCTTAGTTTAATAGATCTTGCCTGAGCGGATATGGAATTGTCTGCAATCTAATACTGCTAGAGCAATGTTAATACGATCTAAATAGGTAGTTAACTGATTGCCATGGCTCAATTCTTAGATGAAGATCATTTGCATTCGCTGGAGGTGATATGATAAAAATAAGAAGGAATTGTTTACTGATAGTTTGAAGGAGGCGCAGTAAGAGGTGCTTTCCAGTTGATGCAACGGATTCACTGCTGATGATTGAAAGATGGAAAAGAATCCATGTACTGCAAGTGTTTTGAGTTGTCTGAATTGATAGATGATATTGAGTTCATGCGTACTCTTTGATGTATCCGTTACTGCTAGTACTGTCGATCATCGCTTGTTACGTGTAGTCGACGACTCTTGCGATTTAAATGATGTATTGCTGACATTGATTGTATGGATTTTGCTTTCGCAAGGGAGAATATCCCTGCTGGCATTTTTCTTGTGCGTTTCGTGCCATTTTTAAGTATTCATCGCAAATGGTTGTGCTGCCCGTAGGTCAGGGCTAAAAGGAGAGAATCTAATCGATTCTTATGTCTCAACGCAATATCTCGATCCGTAGACGTCTTGGATACTCCTTGGTAGGTCTCTTTACGATTAGCTTTGGAATTTTGTTGATTGGAACTGATCAGATCATCAAACGTGATCGCTTACAGCGTCATGAGCGATTGGTGATGGCAACGGGTATGGCCATAGAAAAGGAAGTTAGCAAAGAAGCGGAAGGTCAAAAAAACGTGGGTCTGGATGATCAAACCTATAGACAGATTTTGAATAATTTTTCGGCTACTCGTGTACTCGTTTGGTTGAGTCGACCTTCTACAGACCCTCTTTTTCCCAATACGGCTTCTGTTCAACAGTTTTTTAATGATCCACAACTGTTAGAGGCTGCGGGACTCAATGCTTCGGGAATGCAAAAGCCTAGAAGCTTTACTTTTAAAGGTCAAACCTATTTTACTTGCTCTATGCCTCTACCAGGTAACCAGGGGGTACTGAGATTTCTCGAAGATGTGGGTGTTAGTCCCGCAGGACGTCAGGAAAATTTGATTTTCTTATTCTTGATTTGGATTATTTCTGTTGCCATTGCCACAATTCTGATTCGTAGATTGTTAACTACTTCATTGAATCCTTTAATTCGACTTGAATCCATTATGGATGATGTGAGTTTAAGGCCCTCAGGAGTTGTTTCAGATAAACGTGTTTCTATAGACACGCAACCTGCCGAACTTCAAGGGATTGTGAGATCTTATAATAGACTTGCGGATCGATTGCAAGAATCTTGGAGTCAACAATTATTATTCATTCGAGCGGTCAGTCATGAGCTCATTACACCACTCGCATTGATTGGTAGTTCTGCAAGACGGCTTGATCGACGCTTGACAGATCTTCCAGAATCTGATCGAAAACTCCTTTCAACGATTAAGACTGAGGTTTGGGATGCTGACCACTTAGTAAGAGATCTAGTGGATTTGGCACGAAGTGAGTCAGGTAGTCTTCATTTAAAATTAGAGGAAGTAAGAGCTATCGAAATTATTGATAATCTTTCTGCTGAGCTTCAACCATTAAATTGGGGTGGTCGTGTTGTGATGCCTTCGTCAGAGGAATTAAGAGAGGTAGAAACTGTATGCATTACTGTAAATGCACAACGTCTCCGTCAATGTATTATTAATGTCATGGAAAATGCTTCAAAATATTCTACTCCCGATACATCGATCGAGCTATCGGTTGGATCTGAAAATCATAAACTTTATTTTGATGTCAGGGATTACGGGCAAGGCATATCCGAGGAAGATCAGAAATTAATTTTTAAGGCCTTTCAGCGAGGAAAGAGCAATTTAGCTGACGTCCCAGGATCTGGAATTGGATTAGCCTTGGTTTATCAGATTGTGCAACTCATGAAAGGGCAAATCTTTATTTTAACTTCTGGTGAGAGCGGGACAGTAATGCGATTTGAATTTCCTACTGAATAAAAGGTAATGCTGTCTTAGGTTTTCATTGGGTCTATGATTCTTGCCATCAGCTTTTTTCTCTTAGACTTTCGTATATAGTCACTTCGTTGGAAAGTTTGTTTTATCTTTCGCAATATAATGTGAATGGTGTCAAGTCATCCAGCATTTTATAGTGTATCCTTTGGCTCAGTCAGCCAACTTGATTCCTGGCGATTGTCAAATTCAGGCTCATGCATCCTTTGCTTCATGGGTTAGAATTATATTAGTAATATGTTGTCAATTTTGAAATCAAATGTTGAAAGTGGTTTGGTGGTAATCCTTGCTCTTGATCTTTAATCTCTCTTTCTTAGGAAGATTGACTTTGGCCTTTTCAGGGGTTTAACAGTTATTGGTTGATCGAGAAAATTTCAATCTTCAGCGGTTTGCTTTTGTCCTTCTGCCTAGATACTTAATCAAGTTATTGCCGGCTAAAGGTTTTTCTTTGGGATGCATAGTTTAGATTAAGTGGGACTACTGGTTGTCAGAATCTGCTGAATCTGCTGAATATGGTGCTTAGTTGCAGGGCTTGTTCACGCTTAAGCCCTTTCCTCATCTATCAGAAGTTGATATTGGCATTTGCAATCCAGTGATTGCATTTCTCTGCTTGAAGATGAGCACTTAGATATCGCATTCTTTAGCGTGTTGAAGCAATCAATTGTTTCACTCTTAGCCAACTTATTTGGCGTGGAGTCCGACTTGTAGCTTCCTGTAAGACAGCCTCAGTCTTAACACACTTGCCTTAAGATCCCTATCTCCTGCATGGACATTAATCAATAACAGTCTATCTTCTCTTGCGGGTCTTTGTGTCGTTTGCAGCGTGTTCGGGCTCAAGTTTTAGGCTTCCTTTGAAGCTATTTTGAGTTGTATATCTTTCTGATAGTACAAAATTTTAACGTCATCGATTGCTGTATTTATTGGTAAATGATATGCAAATATTATAGGCTCATTGTTTTTTATGTGCTCGTAGATCTGATGAGTATAAATAGCGGTTGGGTAATGTCTCTTATCATCCTTTGTCTTGACCTGCTGGCGATGGCGTTTGGATTCACTGGCTGATTTTCATTGCTTGGCTTGAGCTTCGTCAAGCTGTTTTTGTATTCATTGATGCCAAAAGATTTGATCATTTGCGTTTAGCATTTTTCCATGCTAATTGTTTGAATATAGTTGTTTACTTATGTTATTCTTTATAAGATTTCTGTTGACTTAAGGGGCAACCGTTGCCATTTTGGTGATGAAACCTTAGATCCAATTGCTTTTACCCGTGCCACCAATTAAAGCTGAAGAAATCCCAAAGCTCCCATTGCTTGTCGTTGATGATGATCCTCGAATTCGCTCTGCGCTTGAAAATGAATTAGGGGAACTAGGAGCGACATCTATTTTCTTTGATAATGGCTTTGATCTTATCGAGTATGCATCGAACAATCCTTCGGCTGGTATTTTTGTAGACTTACTTCTGCCTCAAATGAATGGCATTGACTGCGTTAAGCGCTTAAGGGAACTTGGATATCAAGGTTTTATCATCATATGCACCAGTCTTTGGGATCAGGAGATTCGGAAACAGGCACTTGATGCAGGAGCTACTGATTATTTTATTAAGTCAGATCTCTTTAATGAGCTGGAGTCGATTCTGTCACGTTATTGCGAAGCAGCGTAGTCATGTTCATCTGATTGATGGCTGTGAGTTGTTCTTCATTGTTTAAGGTTCGATTGTCTCGTCTCTCCACATCTCCGATCGCCTGAAGTGGATGCGTGTTTTCTTCTGTCATGGTTGATAGCCCTCAGTGTCAAGCGTTCGCTTCGCTTGTCTTTACTAAATTTAGACGTTCATCTTTTGGTTGCACATCGATTGATTCGCAATTGACGCTCTGCATTATTTTCTCCTCTGTTACTGATCTGTTTGATCGGGTGAAAAGTCGTGTGTATAGAATTGGCCTTAACGTATTGCTTGCTGTACTGCCTGATCAGTACTTAAGTCCAGGTCAGTTCAACGGAAAAGGTTAGATCTATTGTTAATGCACGATGCTCAGACCCAAGTGAATAGATATGCTCTACCTAGCTAACTTCATCATCAAAAGCGATAGGCAGGATTTCAATTGGCGTTGGTTTTTAAGTTGCCACTTTTGAAAATTTGTTTTACTGTTCTCGTGTTGTGATGTGTTTTAGGTTTAGTACTTGCTTTTGCTCTTTTCCGGCGCTTGTCATGGTCAAATCAATATTTTTTATGGATGAATAGCTGTCGTAATTGGAGGCTAATGAGTAGTTTCCTTCATCAGTTTAATCTGATCCTTGTCAGGATGGAGATTGATGATGGTCGCTCCCTGTGGTTCAAGTTTTAATGTGATATTCATTCAAGGCTAATGCCTTAGCGTTGCCGATGATTTTGTCGCTGCTTGGAATGGCGGTGATTTGGTCTGCTTCACCAGTGCTGGCATCAGAGCAGTCCTGCAAGGGCACTTTGTTGCAAATACAAGTTCAGGAAAGTGGGACGATCGCCAGCGATCGTTTTCGTTTTTCTCTGGAATTGCAGGCGGAAGCTTCAACCAAATCGGCCGCGTTGGCCTTGCTTCGCCAACGCCTGGATCGAGTGCGCCAAGACTTGAAGCATCTGGCTCTTGGTTCTCTTACGATTCCTGCTCCGCTTAGCTTTTCGTCTGGAGGAGCTGACTCTGCTCCAAGGATGGAGCACGCCAGTACAAGTGTTCGTGGTGAGGTCAGTCGTGGTCAATACGATGCGTTGATTCAAGCTGCTGCTCGTTTGCCTGGGGTTCGTCTGCAGGACATGACAGCCTTGGCTTCAATGACCGGTGAAATTGTCCTGCAGGATCGGCTGATGAAACAGGCCTTGCAGAAAGGAAGTCGCCAGGCGAAAGCCACCGCAGGATTGTTGGGATTGAGTCGAATCGAGCTACTTCGAAAGAATCAGCGCAGTGGAGGTATTCGGCCAGTGACCTATGAAGCCAGGACGTCTATGCCTAGATTCCGTCCAGAAGAGGCGGCACAACCCATGCAATCGCTGATTCTTGACTTGGATTATTGCTTGCATTGAGCGTGCTGGACACACTGAAGCCGTGATTCGCTCTGGGTATGCGGAATCGTCTTTTGTGGATGGTCAGCTTGCTATTTGTGGCTTGGTTGGTCTGGGCTGAGACCAGTTTTCAGTTTTATGACCATGCTCTAGGTCGTGACCTGCAGCTCTCAGCGAGTCGCGTCTCGCTCATTGCTGGAAGTTTTTTGGTGCCTTACGGGTTGCTGCAGATCCCGGTGGGGCGTCTGCTTGATCAGGGCAGGGTGGACCGCTGGGTCTGGATCGCTGCTCTGGTTGCCTCTGGATTCAGTTTGACGTTTGCGTTCAGTACGGATCTTGTGGCTCTGATGGTCAGCCGCATGGGAATGGGTGTGGCCTGTGCTGTCGCTTTTCCAGCTTCAGCTCTGCTTGCCCGTCGAACCCTGCCGACCAGGAGGTTTGCTTTTGCAATGGGATTAGCGGATAGCTTGTTGGGCTGGGGTGCGGCTTTTGCTGCAGTTGTCCCGCTGGCTTTCCCTGGAACTGTTTGGCGTCATTTGGTCTTGTTGCAAGCTCTGTTGTTAGCGCTGTTGGTGGTTGTGCCGGTGGTTTTGCTAGGGCGTGGTTGGCAGCCTCCACAACATTCGAGTCAGCACTTGGAATCCTTCCGTTCTGCTCAGTGGGATCGCAAAGGCATCGGTCAGGTGATCAAAGGATGTTTGATGTATGCATGGGGTGGTGGTTTCGTCTTTGGTCTGGCCCAGTACGGATTGATCTCAGGGTTGCGTTCTTGGGGTGGTGAGCGAATGCAATGGATGTCGTTGACGATGTCATTTGGGATTGGACTTGGAATGGTTTTGTCTGGTTGGATTGGTAGTCGTTCAAGCCGTCGGGGGCTTGTACTGCTTTCAGGTACAGGTCTCAACTTGTTGGCCTTGATCGCCTTGTTGCGACTTTCTAATGAAGCGGCAGGAGCATTGCTGTTATCAGCCTTGGCTCTTGGTCTGGGCCTTGGCGTCTCAGTACTGGCTTTCCCGATTGCTGAAGAGGCGGCACCGCCAGGGCAGACCGCCTTAACTGTTGCAACCGTGAACACCACAGGGACTGTGATGGGAGGAGTGATGTCAATAGTGTCTGGATTGATTTTGGAGGCATCAGCACCTGGAGATCTCACTCCAGTGCTGGCGGTATACGGACTTCTGGGAATTTTTGGTGTAGTGATAGCGGCTTGGATTCAGCGGACCATCGCACCAACTCAAACAGCGATATGACCGCTGCATTTTCATTCTTTAACAGCCAACCTCGGAGCACTCCAAAGAGTAAACAAAACTAGAGAAGTCAGTAGCGGAACTGCTGTGATCACGATGAAAGCTTGAAGAGCATCGATGGACGTACTTTCGCCCAGGCCGGTACCGATTCTCAGCAGCACTAAGGTGAGGCTGCCAATCATGAGAGCCCAGAATAGTTGCATCCTTTGAGATGGTTCATTGCGTCAGCTCACCACCATGGCCGCTGCATCGCTCATCGAATCGGCCATCGTGCTCTTGAATAAGACCACCAGCAAGAGCCCGACAGGGTTCAGGGGGCCATCCAGCTGCAGCGCGCTCAGGATTGCGAGCAATGCTGCAGCTGCTTTGCGCTAGTGCTTCAGTGGAAAGTTGTTCATCCATTCTGTGTTCAAGCGTGAGACATGGCTGAGCAGGAAGCAATTGGAAAAGTTTGTTTGCATTCCCAAAGGCAAATCTCAACAACAGATGATATTTCGACCAAATAAAAGTATTAAATATGTTTTGTGCTGTTCGAATTCCTGGTTTTTAACTTGCTGATAGGCGTAAGTTACAGCTAAATTAAGCCTATGCTGAATCTGCTGGCTCAACTTGCAACTGATGCGTTTGAGTTGGGAAGAGCTTCCACCTCAATCCATCTCACAGCAGGGTCCCTCGCCCTTGTTTTTGGACCCCTTACCACGTTTACTCGAAAAGGATGAGGAAGGCATCGATTGGCAGGAAAGATTGGAGTTGGATTACTCCTCATTGTCATGGCAACATCTTTTGTCCTGTTGATACTGCAGGTTGTATTGCCAATACCAGAAAATATTTCCTACAAGCAAGATGCAGTCAACTTTCTGACCCTCGTTTCCTGGCTGGAACTTATTCGATATTGCAGGGATACCGATGGTCAGTGAACCACAAACCTAAGCTTGATTCAGATGTTGTCCTTATGGGAATGGCTGCATTTCTAGCGATCTTTTCCTTCTGCAATGCTGTAGTAGACCTTTAGCTTTTCCCGTACACGTCAACAGACAAATCTCTGCCAATGAGCCCCATTGCAGCGACAATGATTACATTTGCCGATGGCGGCCTTTTTGCCTATTTCACCTACGACGACATGAAAAACCTATTTGAAAGGCAAAGTCACACGACAAGAAAGAGTCCTAAAGCATAAATATAGAATCATGGCAGCACTTGGCGCTGCTTTTACGGCAGTTATCGTCACTAGTATGGGGGCTATGTTTGTTGCAAATCATTGAAATCCTTGGCCTCTTTGCATAGTGCCTCCAACTATTTTCGCAGGCTTGACGATGTATTTGGCTGATCGCGTAAAAATTCGAGAACAGCTTGATTAAGTCAGTCATGGCACAGTCTCGCGAAAAGTTCGACCTGTGTTGGCACCATTGATTGGACAGGAGTTACTCCCTTGGAGGCAACTTTCTCTGCACAAATAACCCTATCAAATCTGTTGTTCAAGTATTCCTTCGTGAATTGCATCCGGTGTGGGTTTGAAAGAACTAGCGTGACTAGTGTTTTGCAGCAGTTTTCTCACCTTCTCTTGGATCAATAACTGTATTTCCCTGCTAACACCTAAGATGTGTGAGTATGTGCTCTCTTGACCGTTCATTCGATTGGGTGAATTCTGTAAGGCCGTGATGCAGACGTATTTGTTGGGTATTACAGATTCGATGAAGAGTTGTCCAGCGTTATGGCTGAGTTCAAGGGAGAGGAAGCTCGGAGATGTCCAAAATTGCCGGCGATTGCTGCTACAACCGAAAGGCCATCAGCTCAGTCGCCGATGGGGCCTTTGACCAGACCTTTGGGCAGGATGTTGATCCGTAGGGTGCGTGCCTGCAGAGGTTTGCCCCACTGTTCCAGAATTGAGAATGTGACCCAGTAGTTGTTGCAACAAGAGCCCAGGCCCGGAAGCCCCAGTGAAGGGAAGATCACCGCTTAGAAGGGATCGACTGCTGCCTCAGTGCTCCCAGCCACTCCCTTAAAGATTGGTATAGGGGCTTGAAAGTGCTAGATCGGCTCAGCCGCAGACCAGAAGACACCGCCGCCTGCAAGCAGCGTGCACATCAAGACGGTGCACCACTCAAAGACTTTGAGTCTTGGCTTTGCTGTTACTCCACCCAACCGAAGGTGTCCCACTGGACTGATCGCAATGGTCAGGTCGATCAGGAATAGGGGTACAAGGATCCACTGCCCTAACCCTGGTCATGAGCAAAGGGCTCAGTACAAGGTTGTTCTGTCAGTCATTCACAATATGGCTTCAGTCTTGGCTTTGGTGAGCACCGAGAAGTATTTCCAGCTCTGGTTTTAGCAGAGCAAAGGCTCGTCCTCGATGTCCGTGTTTTTTTTTGGTTTCTAGGCTCATTTCAGCAAAGGTGAGCCCACTGTCCTTGACCTCAAAAACTGGGTCATAACCGAAGCCTTGGGCACCGCGAGCAGAGAAGGTGATCGATCCTTCACAGTGCCCTTCTACTTCGGCAAGCGTGCTGCCGTCTGGGGCCGCAATGCAAAGGGCAGCGCTAAAGCGGGCCTGTCTGTTGTTGCAGTCTCCTAGTTCCCGCAAGAGACGTTGAATCCGTTCTGGATCGGAGGCTGCGTATCGTGCGGAATAGACACCTGGCGCTCCATCAAGAGCATCAACGCTCAGGCCTGAATCATCGGCGAGTGCCCAATGGCCTGTTGCTGCGGCGACAGCCTTTGCTTTCAGGATGGCGTTATCGCGGAAGGTGTTGCCGCTTTCTACGACTTGAATCCCCTCTGGTTGTGCCTCAACGTGTAGCGGAAAACCATGCAGCAGGCTTGAAAATTCTTGGATTTTGCCGGCATTGCCGCTGGCAATGACCAAAACGCGATCTTTCATATTGTTTCTGCAAAGGTGCGGGCCCAACTCAGAACTTCAGCGAGCCGTGACTGGGTCGGAGCTTCGCAATAAACGCGAAGTAAAGGTTCTGTCCCCGAGAAGCGAAGCATTAGCCAATGGCTTGGGCCAAGTCTTAACTTGATCCCGTCTATGGTCACTACCTCCTGCACGGCGCACCCGGCCACTTCTTGGGGAGGCTTGTCCGCTAACAGACTTTCTAGTCGACGGCGGCAGTCCATATCGGCTAGGTGCAGATCAAGTCGGTCGTAATAGGCCTCCCCACCACAACGTTTTTGAAGTGCATGCATACGAGCACCTAATGGAAGCCCTCCTTCCACCAAGGCTTCAAGCACAAGCATGGCTGCAAAGAGGGCGTCACGTTCGGGCAGGTGCATCCCAAATCCCACCCCGCCGGACTCCTCGCCGCCGATCAGGACCTCCCTGCTAAGCATTTCGGCAGCGATGTATTTGAAGCCCACGGGAAGTTCGAGCACTTCACGCCCCAGATTTTCCGCAACCACTCGCATTAAATCGGAGCCGCTGACCGTTTTGACCACCAAACCTGGAAGATTCCTGGCCCTCGCCAAGTGGTCGGTGAGCAGCGGCATTAATTGTTGAGTGCTGCAGAAGATTCCATTCTCATCAACAGCAGCGACTCGGTCGCCATCGCCGTCAAATACCAGTCCTACGGCGTGCTGACCTGCTTCTTTTGAAGCTTTCACTGCTGCAATCAGTTGCTTCAGATTAGGGGCCAGGGGCTCGGGCGCATACCCCCCGAATAAAGGATCACGGACGCTTCGTATCTCGGTGATCAGATCCTTGGCATCAGGTCCAAACAGATCAGAAATGCAACCGGCTGCAGAGCCATGCATGGGATCCACGATCACGCGTAAACCCATCGCTCGGAGCCCATGGGTCAGCGGCTTGAGATCTAATTTTGTTCGCAACCCTGCAAGATGTTCACTACGGCCATCAAAACGTTCGTAACGACTCGCCAACGGCATTGTGATGCCACCAGCGGTTAATCGTCGTTCCACCGCTGCGGTGAATGTGCCTTCAACCGATCCACCAAATGGACCTTTGATTTTCAAGCCAATCCATTCTGGAGGATTATGGCTTGCTGTGATGACAAGTGCTCCCAGCGCTTGCCTCTCCACTACTGCCCAGCTGCAGGCAGGAGTCGGTACTGCAGTGTTGGTCAGTAGTGGTTTTAGGTCGCAGCCTTGAACTGCTGCAGCAACGGCTTCGGCGAGTTCAGGGGCGAGGAAGCGGCGGTCATAGCCAATCACCACAGTCCTGCTATTAATGCTTCTAGGCGCCTGATGGGCTAGCTCCTGGGCGGCAGCAACGGCTACAGGAATCAACCGTTCCATTGTGATATCAACTCCCAGAATGCCTCGCCAACCATCGGTGCCAAAACGGATCGGAGACGCAACCAGCGGGAGAGGAGCAGACACCATGGGTAGCAATCGGTTCACTGGATCTAGCAGCTGGCCGGCTTAACGTGGATTAATGGGTGCCACCCCTACCGCTGACAAGCCCCTCACGGACAGATTGCTGAGAAGCTGGGTGCGCTGTCGACGCCGTGCATGGCTTGATCGCCATGCCGATCCCAAGGATCGGCTTTACACCGCGCATCGCACTCTGCAGTTGGATGATCAGCAGCGGAGTTTTATGGCGTTGCTGCCTGGCAAACCCGGTCATGGGCTTAAAGCCTGTGAGCGTGGTGATGCTGGGGTGGTGGGACTGAGGTTGCGCGGTTTTCTTCAGAATGACTCTTTACTTGAAGGTGTTGCGCTTGAAGCACATCCACCACTTCTTCAGAGGGTTAAAGGATCGAGCCATTGGGGTGGGTTTGCCTATCGGCCAGTAATAGCTCGGCAGGGTCGCAGATTGACCCGTGAACATCGCTTACCCCTTGCCTTGGCGGGACGCCTATTGGCGACGTTTCAAAGTAGTGAGGTGCCTGAAGCCCTTGCAGTAGCTCGTTCTGGACGAGGCTTGGAGCTTGAGCGTCTTCCGCTTGGAATCAGTCTGCATCGTCAGTTGGATGAATCTCTTCTGAGACTTTTGCGAGATTTAAAGAGAGTCGATCCGCCCCCTCTGGCCGCCGATCGACGCAAATGCATGCTTTGCAGCTGGCGGGGGCTATGCAATGACGTTGCTTCTGAGCAGGGGCATCTCAGTGAAGTCAGTGGGATTGGCGCCAAAAGGCGTGAGATGCTTCACGAAATTGGTGTTAATAGCCTTCATGCCTTGGCGGCAGCTAATCCCCAGGAGCTCGGAGGCAAGCTCAAGCGCTTCGGCGAGCAGCATGCAGCGATGGGTGCATCTTTGGTGTCTCAGGCCCGTGTCCAGCGTGACGGTGTAGTTGAGCGTCTTGATACTCTCCCGGCGCTGCCCGAATTAGTGAATGCTCCTGGGGTGTTGCTTTACGACATCGAATCAGATCCGGATGCACGTGATGACTTTTTGCATGGATTTGTGCGCCTTCCCCATGATCGCGACAACGGTTGGGATTTGACTCGTGCCAGCTATCACCCGCTTTTGGTGCTTCAAGAGCACGGTGAGAAGCGTTGCTGGCTCAGGCTTCAGCGCTTTCTTGCGACGTATCCAGATTGGCGAATCCTTCATTACGGCGAAACTGAGTCACTTGCGTTGTTGCGTATGGCCAAACGCCAGAGGGCTTCAATGCTGGAACAGCAAGCTCTTAAGGAGCGGTTGATTGATGTTCATGCCCGCTTGCGAGCCCATTGGCAGCTTCCTCTGAATAATTATGGGCTCAAGGCCGTGGCTGGTTGGAGAGGATTCAAATGGAGGCAATCTGGGGTTGATGGGGCAAGGGCTTTGTTGTGGTGGCGTCAGTGGCGAGGCGATGGAGTCGACGCGAGGGGTTCCAGCAACGCGTTGCGTTGGATATTGAACTACAACCGAGATGATGGATTGGCTACTTGGTCGGTGGCGTATTGGTTGTTGAGTAGCGATCAACGCATGACTGATGCGCGAGAGGGTGGCTCAGAAAAGGCGAGAGGTTTAAACATCTGAATCGAGGTTTGTTCATCTTCGATCTTGAGTTCTGCTTCCGATAAAGCTTTCCGGCGTATCAGCGCGAGGCCGACCCATCCCTGAGGATCTCCATTAGTGTTTTCAATTTGAAGAGCGGAGGTGATGACACCAGCCCGTTCGCCTTTGCACATCAACACGGTTCCATGCTCTGGAGGTTTGTCTGGAGAGTCGTTCAATGTGGTTCGCCAACTACGTAGCTGTTGCTTGACTGCGCCTCTGGAAGACAGCTTTGCGACCGTCTCTTGCCCTAGATAACAACCCTTGTTGAGGTTCACCCAAGGGGAGAGACCCAGTTCGAATGGATTGGTTGTTCCATCCAATTCAGCAGGTCCTAGAGGCCAACCCTGTTCCAGGCGCCAATGATCAAGTTGGTCTTTGTTGACGACGACCCCCAATTCTGAAAATTGATTATTTGTGTTTTGGTCGTCTGTTGCCCAAAGCACGTTACCCGGGTCCAAAGGCTGGCCTTTGATCAGCAGCTCTTGTCGGCGCTGTTGTCTCGTGCCTTTAAGGCATAGGTGATCTGCAGGAAAGATCACGCGATCGAAACCTTGACTGACGTCATCAACTGTGCCAGCCAGAACGAGTACATCAGCGCCTGTGGCGTCCAATCGGATTTCAAGAAGGGCCTGGACCCTTCCATTGGCATCAAGCCAACAGGTCGGAAATGGAGTGCAAGCTTCCGCTTGCAGGATGTCAGAACTGGTTTGACCATGAAGAAAAGTGCGACTACCACTGCCCTCGAGTCGCAGCACTGGGAAGTGTTGATCCCACAAAAGTCTGCTCATCGTTGGAGCTCACGGGAGTGGGCCGCCACGTCTTGGAGACGATAAAGGCTGTGCAATTCCAGGCCAGCGGTTTGCATCGCAGCGGCTCCTCCTTCTTCACGGTCAACGATCGTGACCACTCTGTTGACGGTGAAACCCGCATTTCGGAGTTGTTCAACAGCCTTGATGGATGAACCACCGGTGGTGACAACATCCTCAAGAACTGTCACGAGAGCCCCCTGATCTGGCAGTGGACCCTCCAACCATGCTCCTGTCCCATGCCCTTTGGCCTGCTTGCGAACGATCAGAGCGTCGAGGCAGCGTCCTGTCTGTGCGGCAGTTAGGGCAACGCCACTCACCAGCGGGTCGGCACCCAAGGTGAGCCCGCCAACGGCTATTGCATCCGATTCAACCAATGACAAGAGCGCTGGACAGAGAAGAGCGAGGCCGGAGCCGCTCAAGCTGATCGGCTTGCAATTCACGTAATGATCGCTGCTCAGCCCAGAGGCGAGGGTAAAGCTCCCATGACGGTACGCCTCCTTCGCTAGCCGCTCCAGCAGAGGGTCGTGATCAAAACGTTGAGACATCTGGGCTGGTGCGTAGCGAATCCTGTGCCTATTTTGCGTGAAGCGATGAAAGCCTCTGTGTTCAGACTCCCCTTTGGTGCTCTGATGATCATGATTCCTCTTGGCTTGTTGCAAGCGAATCTTGGTAAGGCCAATCCTGTGATCTGTACCACAACTCTTGAAGCGCCTATGCGTTCAAGCCCAGAGAGACCTGAGGTGATTTCACCGGTTGAAGTGAGTCGTTGTCGACCGATCAACACCACCGGCATGATCCTATCCAAGCGTTTTTATACGTGGACAGCTCCCTTCTCTCGCGGTGTGGATGTCATGCATCAGATTACTGATCTTCTTGGAATTTCAGTCGCTGGTCTGCAAGGCAACAGGGTCATGGGATTTGGGTTTCCTGATCAGACAATCGTGTGGGATGCATCCGCTTTGCAAAATACTTTTCAAGTGTTGTTGGAAGAGCAGAGCCCCGCCGTCCCTTGGCGCACTGTTGACATATCCAATGGATTCACAAGCAGCCTGGCTGAGGAGAGTCAGGTTGGAATGGCAATCGATTGGGATGCTGAAACTTCAGCACCCATCCGTGCCCTGTGGTAGATCCGTGAAGTTACGGGGGTCTAGCAATCTGGTGAATGCAGCGAACTCATAATTCGCCTAAGGCGGGTTCGATCCCCGCGACCCCCATTCACTGATGACTGATGCGCAACTTGCTGCTGATCGCGCTTTTGTTGCTTCCTGCGTTTTTTGCAGCTGCGGAGGTTTCCTTGCTGCGTTTGCGCCCGAGTCGGGTCCATGAACTAAAAGAAGAGGGCCTCCCCGGTGCGCCGTCCGTTGAGCGCCTCCAGCGGCGACTGAGAAGAGCCCTGTTGATGACCCAGTTCGGCACCATCTTGTCCTTGGTGGCCCTCGGCTGGATTGCCAAAGGATTTGGTCAGCGTTGGTGGCCGATCGAGACACCAGCAGGCCGTTGGTGGGATCTTGCCTGGTTCCTCGTCTTGGTGATTTTCTCCACGCTGCTGTCCGGGTTGCTCCCACGGGCTTTGGTCTTAAGCCGACCTGAACCTGCTGCTTTGCAACTAGCCCCGATTTTGGAAACCACCATGCAGGTGTTGCGGCCTCTGTTGTCGGTTCTGGATGTCATTGCTTCTCTCTTCCTTCGTCTCATTGGCTTGAAGCCTCGCTGGGATGCTCTCGTGCCAGCACTGACAGCTGGTGAATTGGAGACTTTAGTTGAGATTGGTGGTGTGACAGGCCTTAGGCCTGATGAAAGGAACATCCTTGAAGGGGTGTTTGCCTTACGGGATATGCAGGTGAGGGAGGTGATGGTTCCTCGCTCCGGGATGGTCACCTTGCCAGTGGAGGTCCGTTTCGCAGAGTTGATGGAGGCAGTTCATCGCACCCGTCATGCTCGGTTTCCAGTCATTGGGCAGTCGCTGGATGATGTACGTGGCGTGTTGGATTTACGTCGGTTGGCTGAGCCGATCGCCCGTGGAGAGCTTCAAAAAGATTCCGCTTTAGAGCCTTATTTGAGCCCCGCAGAGCGGGTGCTCGAGACCCGAAATCTTGCTGAATTGTTGGCCATTATTCGCTCAGGACACCCTTTGTTGCTTGTGGTGGATGAACATGGGGGAACCGAGGGGTTGGTGACTGCTGCTGATCTCACAGGTGAAATCGTTGGGGATGAGCCTGAGCCTGAGAGTGCAGAACCTGATCTTCAAGCGATTGAGGGGGAAGAGGGCTCTTGGATGGTTGCTGCTGATTTAGAGATCTTCGAACTCAATCGTCAATTGAATCTTGATCTTCCTGAAGCCTCCGACCATCACACACTGGCTGGCTTTCTGCTCGAACGGTTACAACACATCCCTACCTCTGGAGAAGCTCTGCGCCACAACGGCCTTCAATTTGAAATCATCAAGATGAAAGGCCCACGCATCGTCCAGGTGAAGCTAGTGATTCCCCAATCGGCAGATGGCTGAGCGGCCATCGCGGTTGATCACCGATAATCGCCTGAGTCCTGCACTCCATCCGATGACCGACCCTATGGTTCCGGTGAAGGTCGGAGTGATTGGAATCGGCAACATGGGTTGGCATCACGCCCGTGTACTCAGCCTGCTGAAGGATGCGGATCTGGTGGGAGTCTCTGATCCGGATGCTGAGCGTGGAGCCTTGGCCAAGGCTCAGTTTGATTGCCGCTGGTTCGCCGACTACCACGACATGTTGTCCGAGGTTGAAGCTGTTTGTATTGCTGTGCCCACACTGCTCCACCATGCCGTTGGTTTGGCCTGTTTAGAAGCTGGGTTGCATGTGTTGATTGAAAAGCCAATTGCAGCCAGTCAGGAGGAGGCTGCTGCGCTCAGCGAATCAGCAAGCAGGGTCGATCGACTGTTGCAAGTTGGTCATATCGAGCGGTTCAATCCCGCTTTTCGTGAACTGACAAAGGTTGTGGCCAGTGAGGAAGTTGTCGTCCTGGAAGCCCGGCGTCATAGCCCTCATTCCGATCGTGCCAATGATGTGTCTGTGGTGCTTGATCTGATGATTCACGACTTGGATCTGGTTTTGGAACTTGCCGGAGCCACGGTGGTGCATTTGTCGGCGGCGGGTGGACGTAGCGCTAAAGGCCCAATTGATTACGTCAACGCAACACTGGGATTTGATAACGGTGTCGTGGCAAGCCTGACGGCAAGCAAAATGAGCCATCGCAAGATCAGAAATCTGAGTGCACACTGCCGTGGAAGCTTGGTAGAAACTGATTTTCTCAATCACACATTGCATATTCATCGTCGAGCTCATGAGTGGTATTCCGCTGATCACGGAGAACTTCTCTATCGAAATGACAGCTTTATTGAAGAGGTCAGCACCACTTCAATTGAGCCCCTTTACGCTGAACTGGAACATTTTCTGCAGTGTGTTCGGGGGCGCGAAACCCCTGCTGTCGATGGTCAGCAGGCATCAAGAGCGTTACGTTTGGCAGATTTGATTGAGCAGGCAGTGGAGCGGCCAGGCGTCGGTATTGCTCTGGATGCTCCTATCTGACTTAGAGCAGCCCTTCCTGATCTGCTAGCTCCTTTAGCGCTTTGATTTGCCATTGGCGGCATTGGGCAGGAGATGCTTGATAAAACTGATCCCAGGCCGCCGCTTTGTGTTGGCTGTACGTTCCAATCTCTTGATGGGGATGGGTGCTCTCCCACCCCACACGAACAGCGTGGCCAATCACAACATCAAGGGCGATGTCGTCCTCGAAGCGCATGTCTGGATTGGACATTGTGAAGGCCATGAGCGAGAGCAGGCTTTCTGTGCAGAGTTGACGGTATTCGGCTGCTTCTATGCGACTGAGCAAGTGTTCCACCTGAATGGCAAAATTACGCTCCCCTGGAGTCTTTTCCAGTAGCAGCGCGCTGGTCAGACGATTGCGTCGCTCCAACTTGTCGCCGATCACCAATCCACGGCAGTGATGAAGCAACGACCAGATCCCGGCATAAAATTCTTTGGGCACTTGTTGCAGGGAGCCCAGTCGAGTGCGGTGTTGCAGCCAGTCGCACCCACTTGGACGTTCCTCAAGTGGTTCAGGCACGGTCCACTGCACATGGCCGCGAAGGTGAAGTTGCTCGCGGCGCTGTAGCGCTGCTCGGGCATGGTCCACATCATTGAGGAGGGCTTGGAGGCGAAGACTGATCGCATGCGGGGCTTCGCTACACAGCGCCTCAAAGGCTGCGTCCTGGCTCAGTTGTCTTTCTGCTGCCAATTCTGAGGTGAGTAAAAGCAGCAGTTGGCCCAGCTGCAAGGTCAGGGTGCCCTTAAGTATTTCCGGCTCTCGCCGAGCCAGGCCATCGAGAGCCACTAAGACTTCTTGCTGCAGCATTCGCTCCCTTCCATCTCTGCCGCAGGTGCGTTCAATGAGGGCCGCGATGGCCTGGCTTGAGGCCGGGACGTTAAGGCGAGAATCGCTGGTGTAGTTTCTCCCCACCACAACTTGCTTTTGGCGGCTTAGCAGATCGATGACGGCATCCTCTAGCTGGGGATTGACGAGCCCCATCGCGCCAGCGCAGCGGCGGGCCACATTCCAGTCTTCTTGGCTCAGCCCACGATGGTAAATCTCCTCCAAAAGGGTGTTCAGTTCGATTGGGGTGCCTTCAGGGGAGCAAAGAATGGCTCTCCTTCCGAGTTGGCGGTTGAGAATTTCAAGCACTTCTGCTTGTTCTCGGAGCGAGTGGCTACTCCAGAGACGATCGCGGAGTTGACCAAGGGGGATCTCGTCAAGCTCTTGTTCCTGGGCTGCTGTGAGGTCGTCGAAGTCGGTTGATTCTGGTAGCAACTGGGCAGCATCGCCCCGTTGGAACGTGTTTTTGCTGCCTGTGACGGCCGGCAGGGTCACCCATTGAGCCTTTGAGGAGAGTGTCTCAAGATCGCTGAAGCAAACTGACACATCTTCGATTCGGCCTGAATGCAGGCGGGCGGTGAGTTCCAACAGCAACTCTGAATTTTTTTTCAGCAGCGTGTCATCAATGGGAATCAGTAACAGCGGTGACCCATCGCCGCGCCAGTGCCTGTGAAGCAGATGGAGTTCATTGATGACCGTTTCCATCAGCTGGCGAGGGTCATGGGACACGAAAAAGATGTCTTCCTCAAGAACAGCTGGTAAGACAGCCATTTGCTCTTCGCCCTGTCGATAGAGACAGGCCGAGTCCGATGTTTCGGCGCGGAGCATTGGTTGACCGCTTAAGTGGAGCGCATCGTCGCTTCCTACAGCGCTGAGGCGATCATTGAGGTTGCGCGATGGCACCACCTGGATCGGACAGGCCTTTGGATCGCTTACAGGTAGCCCTTGCGCCTTGAGTTCGGCTGCAAGCATGCTGCTCTTTGGCGCTAAGGCAACGAGGACCTGATCGGCGCCTATCACTTTTGACAATCTGCGATTACAAGGATCAAGGTCACCTGGTTCGATGAGTCCTTCAATCAGCATCTCTCCAAGCCAGGCAAGGCTCTGGGTCCAGAGCAGAGGTACGTTGTCGTTAGCAAGTCGTCGCTGGCTGCCGGGTGCACGTCGCTCGAGCTCTACCGCATTGTCGGGCACGAGATAAAGCTCTGGGTAGAGCTGTTGACCATTGCGTTCCACCTGCAGCACCTTGAGCCTTTCTTGCCAGTGGTGTGCGTCGGTCCAACGCTCTTCAAAGCAGGCGGTGAGCTGTTCGTAAGCCAGAAAGAGAGGCCATTCCGATTCCACTCCCTCGAAATTGAAGAGTTCGGCCCGTTCGTAGTGCAGTCGACTGACGTCTTCCAGAACAGTTTGGTGCCCGTCGCGTCGGAAGCGTTTGTATCCATACAGTCCCCCTAGCTCGCGTCGGATTCTTTGGACGGTTCTCTCCGCCAGGTCTTGTTCCTCCACCGCCCAGGCTGGGTAACCGATCACGGAGAGACAAGCACTGTCCACTTCTTTGCTGGCGGATTCTCTTGGCAGCAGCCCTTGGAGCGCCCGACGCAAACGGACGACAGCGCCTTTGGGAATGTGCACCTGCACCGATCCATCGCCGTAGGAGCTGAATAGATCCACGCCATCGAGGGCTTCTAGTGCGGCTTTGGCCATGCCAATGGAGCTCGCGTTGCGCTCGGGTAGGCCATGATTTCCTTTGTCGCCCCGTTCCCAGATCCCGTAGTCGGGTACGCGGTAAGCCCTTGCTACGTAGTAGACGAGGTTTTGGACGAAAGCCACTTCGTGGCGGTTATGAATCACGGCAAGACCGCCCCGGCTGAGCTGAGCTAGTTGAAGCAAAAACAGCGACGTCGCATCTAGCTGCAGATGCCCCCAGGCGTCATCCGCAACAACTTGATTGCCATTGGCGCTGTTGTACTTGGCGTGCAAAGCGTCGAGTGGATCGAGGCTGTACTTGAAACGCTCTACTTTTGGGGCTTGGCGCATCATGCTGTTGAGCAGGCCGCGCATCACCCCTAGAACCCTTTGTTCGAGTTCCCAACTGCGTTGGGTTCGTTTCCCATGCATGCGGTGATGGGCGATGGCCAGTCCCCAAACGCACTGAATCGAATACACGCAGTCGCGAACCCAGGCGTCTCCGTAGTTTCCATGAACTGTGTTTGCGGTGCTGGCTGGAAGCAACCCGCTCACTGGGTGCTGACGCTTCAAGACAACAGTTTCGATGGCGAGATCCAGGGTCTTGAGCTTGTTTAGACAGAGCTCGTGATGCTCATGAGGGTTCGGATGCGACAAAACCGTGGCCTTCCAGGCGACCGGATCTAGATTCTCTCTTGCAGTCGATTCCTGGATGGATATCACCAGCACCTGTCCGCGAGATCAACGTCGCTTCCATGTGCTTGGGGTGCCAGTGGATGCTTGCCGCGACGTCACTGCAGCCGCGATAGGAGTTCATGCCGATGGGGGAGGGCAGATCGTCACCCTTAATGCAGAGATGACGATGGCGGCACGTTCAAACCCTCGGTTGGCTGCGGTGATTGCTGAAGCTGCTCTAGTGGTCCCCGATGGCGCAGGAGTGGTTTGGGCACTTGGTTTGCAGGGTGTTCGCTTGCGTCGTAGCCCTGGTATCGAACTGGCTTGGGACCTCTTGGGTTATGCCGAGGCCCATGGATGGTTGGTGGCTTTGGTGGGGGCAGCTCCGGATGTGATGGAACGATTGCGTCAGAAATTGGCGGTCGAGAGGCCTGGGTTACGCCTTGTGCTTGCTCAACATGGTTATCTCGTTGAGGACGCTTGGGCTGGATTAGAAGCCCAACTGAGTGAGCTCAATCCAGATTTGGTCCTTGTCGCATTAGGCGTTCCACGTCAGGAACTGTGGGCTCAGCGCCGCAGGGCAAGCCAATCTGGCCTTTGGATGGGTGTTGGCGGAAGCTTTGATGTATGGGCAGGTGCCAAACAACGTGCTCCTGCATGGACTAGTCGTTTACAGCTCGAATGGCTGTATCGATTTTTGCAGGAACCAAGTCGATGGCGGCGTTATCTGGCGCTACCCCATTTTGTTTTGTCTGTTCTGCTCAGCGGAAACCAACTGAAGCCTGCCAAACAAAAGCAAGCAAAAGAAAAAACAGTGGAATGATCGGCAGGATGTCGATCAGCGGACCGAAGGCTTGGTAGGCCTCAGGTAATTGGGCTAGCAAATCGAGCGAGTAAGCAGCCATCCCGGCGAATTCATGGTCAGAGCTTGGACGCTACCACGTGTGATGGGCTCTTGAGCTTTGCTCCCATGGAGCGAAATCCTCTGAAAAACAACCTTCATGAATGGCTTGTCTCATGGCGTTGGTAAATCGGATGAGGTGGGTGAGGTTGTGCAAGCTCAAGAGAGTGAGCCCTAGCAGTTCTTCGCTACGGATCAGATGGTGGAGATAGGCACGCGTGTGGTTGCGGCAGGCAGTGCATGGGCAGCTCCTGTCCAAAGGAGTGTGATCGTGTCTGAAGCGGGCATTGCGGAGGTTCCAGCGTTCGTTGCCCACCAGTGCGGTGCCATGCCTTCCTAGACGGGTGGGTAGAACACAGTCAAAGAGATCGATCCCATTGGCGACGGCTACCGCCATCTCCCGGAGGGTGCCAATTCCCATCAGGTATCGAGGGCGATCAGCGGGTAAGAGGGGGGTGACCTGTCGCACGATCTGATGCATCTCCTCCACTGGCTCTCCAACGCTGACTCCGCCGATCGCGATCCCAGGTAAGTTGAAGGCCGCCACCGTTCTGGCGCTCAGATCACGTAGGTGGGGGAAGCACCCTCCCTGCACAATTCCAAACAGAGCTTGATCCTCACGCTCGTGGGCTTCAGCGCAGCGACCTAACCATGCATGTGTGCGTCGGCAGGCCTCCTCGACATCATTCTCGGTGGCTGGGTATGGAGGACATTGATCGAAGGCCATGGCCACATCTGCGCCAAGGCGCATCTGAATTTGCATCGACCGCTCCGGGGTCAGCAAGATTCGACTGCCGCTGCGAGGATTGCGGAAGTCCACGCCTTCATCGTCAATTCGGTTGAGGTCCCCGAGGCTGAACACTTGGTATCCACCTGAATCGGTCAGCATGGGCCCGTTCCAGTCCATGAACCGATGCAGCCCTCCTGCTTCGGCCACAATCTCCTCACCAGGTTGGAGATGCAAGTGATAGGTGTTCGAAAGCACCATTTGGGCGCCAGTTTCTGCCAGTTGGGAGGTGGTCAGCCCCTTAACGGTTCCGAGAGTGCCTACTGGCATGAATCGGGGGGTTGTGACTGGACCGTGAGGTGTTTGAAAGCAGCCGCAGCGAGCACCCGTCGAACTGCACGTGGCCTGAATCTTGAACTTGAACACAGGCCATGCGTGCAACGGATCAATTTACGGTGAGTGGTGTCACTACCAGTATCTAGGCCATGGCATCAGCCCCCTCATGGCTGCGGGATTTCTCCGGTGCCTGGATTTTTTATTCGGTGCTGCCTCCCTGGCCCTTTCCCCAGCCCCGTTTTGAACGCATCGCTCGGTTCGCTCCCTGGATCGGTTTGGTGATTGGTGGTCTGCAAGCGGGATTGTGGTTGCTTTTATCTGGGTTGGGCTGGCCTCATATAGCGATTATTTCTACTGTGTTGGCATTCGGCATCTGGCTTACCGGTGGGCTCCATCTTGACGGGCTGATGGACATGGCCGATGGTCTCGCTGCCGGGCCTGATCGGTGTTTGGAGGCCATGGAGGACAGCCGCGTTGGAGCGAGTGGTGTTCAGTTGTTGGTGTTGGTGCTATTGCTTCAGTTCGGTGCTTTGATGCGGCTGGGCCCCGAAGCGCCAATGGCTTGGGTTGTAGCGATTGCGTTGGCAAGGGTGTCGCCGTTATGGGCGATGGCGCGGTTCCCTTATTTACGTGTGAATGGAACTGCTGGGTTTCACCGCCGTTACGCGAAGGGGTTTGCAGACACTGTTCCGACGCTGATTCTGCTGCTACTTCTGCTGGCTATGGCACACACTCAGCTGCTGCCCCTGCTGAGTGTTCCTATCTTTCTGCTGACAGGACTTCTTGTGGCTGAGTGTCTCGGTCGGCGACTGGGTGGGATGACTGGGGACGGCTACGGGGCTGTTGTGATTCTCAGCGAAACTTTCAGTTTGTTGGCGCTGGCTTTTTTGGCCCCTCTGCTCGGATCGGCGGGAGGCTGAGTAAGAAAGCATTCCCTTTGCTTGGGAGGCTCGGATCCAGCTCACTAGGCGTGGTGTGTAAGACCAGCGCTCCTCCCCTTGCTTCAGCGAGGTCTCGAGCAAGTGCGAGCCCTAGACCCGATCCAGGTTGATCCTTGTTGCGGCTTCCCCGTTCGCCTTTGCGAAAGATCACATCTTGCTCTTGATCTGGGATGGGGGATCCCCCATCCCAGATCAAGATGCTGAGGTCGAACAGGCTGATGCCAAGTGGACAGCCTGATGGGCTGTAGCGAAAAGCGTTTTCAAGCAGATTGGCGACGATTTCCGATACCACCCCATCTTCATTCGGTCGGATCTCTCGAGTCCACGCAGGCCAGTCTGTTGGTGCGTTCCAGACGCGGTTCTGTAGCGCTGAGGTCGCAGCAGCTCGTTCGATGAGTGGTTTCAGCAGTCCTTCGATTGTGAGCTCTGGAGCTTCTGATTTCACTTCAGGAAGCAGGAGTGGAGTCGGTGCCTCCTGCCGATGCGGCAGGTTCTGTTGACCAATGAGATCCAGAGAGGCAATGAAGCGGTCAAGCTGTGCCTGTTCCTGAAGGAGTCCGGTCACCAGTGGGCGTTGGACATGCTCGGGCCCAAGACGACGTAGCAGGAGCTGGGCGTAGGTCCTTAAGGCAGCCAGTGGGTTGCGCAATTGATGAATCACGAGGTTCATCTGTTGGCGTTGTTGGTGGAGCTCTTCCAGTAGCCGACTGCGCTCCAGTTCAAGGCCCAGGCTGTAGGCCAATGCAGAGGCGCTAGCTTGTAAACGTCGATCCAAATGATCGGGCCATTCTTTCCCTTGTTGCTGTTCTGCCCTTAGGACTCCAAGAAGGAGATCGTCGTGACGAAGAGGAAACCAGTGCCGTTCTGGTGTTGGAATACGTAGGGTTGGATCGTCTGCAATGGGCGGAAGTCGACCACCGTCGGGAGGCCACTGATCCAGCATTGTGAGGCTGGGAGCCTTCCCCTCACTGCTTTCTGCTGTGTAGATGACAAGTCTTTCAAGTTCCTGGTCGCACGAAAAACTCTGCAACTGTTGATGGACCAGGGTTAAGAACCGGTTGGACAGCTGCATTCTTAGAGTTGTATGCCCGGATACAGACGTGAACTCAGCCATCAATTGACGCTTCTTGCCAATTCAGGAAAAAGTCTTAAGATGTGACGATCGACTGACGGAGCTCTTCGTGAGGTGCCGGTTTCCTGTCGATTTTTGCTCAGGTTGCACATTTGTTGCTACCAAGGTTACAGCAGAGCTGGATGTATCTCCTGTTGTCATCGGTTTCATGCCGATGACTTCCTTCCTGTGTGTTCAGTGATTTTGCAGTTTCTTGGCTGCATGATCATCCCTCCGATTCGCTGACGTCACGATGCTCTTTTAGAGCATTTCAACTTGATCGATTGCCCCTTCTCAAGTGGCATCGGTTCTTTGAAAGCCCCCTCTCACTCCCTGAACAGGGATTTTGCCCAATGTCCAAAAAACGTAAGAGGATTAGTCGCCGCCGCCTCGCTGGCCAGCGTGTGTTGGCGCATGTGCCTACTCATCACCTTGAAACAGGTGAACACAAGCCAGTTACAGCTGCCCGTCGTTACATCGCTGAAGGCGTTTTAAACCCTCCGGCGCTGGTCAATGTACGCCGCAACGAACACACCACAGATCGGTTTTTTTGGGGTGAAAAAGGTTTGTTTAGTGCTCAGTACGCAGAGGAGAATCACTTTCTGTTCCCTTCCCTTCGATCCATCGTTGATCACGTTGGCGAAGAGGTCATTTTCGAAGGACTAGATCTCGCTTCTGATGACTGGGAGGAAATGGAAGAGTACGAATACGCTTTCGTTTGAATTGTCTTTTCTTCAATCGTCATCATTGCAAAGCTCTTAGGCCTGTTGTGCTGCCATCCCCAGCCATTGCCTAAGGGCTTTTTTCATAGAGACCTGAGCCTCGGCGGGGATGGTATGACCACCTTGAAAACTTTGGTAATCACATAATTGATGCCCTTGTTCAAGCGCGTTTTTGAGTGACAAGCTGGCTGAAGCAGGCACTACATCGTCGCTCTGTCCATGCAGAAGAAGCACAGGAGGGCGACTAACCGGTGCTTTCCAGTTGGGATGGGGGTAAGCACTGCAAGCAATTAAACCGGCCAGGGGTAAGTCACAGCCGGCGGCTATGGCCATTGCACCTCCTTGCGAAAATCCCAGCAACACCGTGGCTTCCAAGGGGATATTCACTGTCGATAGTTTCTGAATGCGCTGCTTTAACCCAGAAACGGCGGATGGAACTGCCGCCCAGTCGGCCGGGAACAGTCCATACCATTGCCTCCCCATTCCTTGGGTTTGCTGCTGAGGAGCTTGTAGGGCAACGAGCTCAAGAGATGTCCCTATCGCTGCGGCCAAGGATGTTCCGAGAGGCATTAGGTCGTTGGCATCGGCTCCCCAGCCATGAAGTAGAACAAGCCGTGCGTTTGGGTTCGGTGCGGATTGAAGGAGAAGATCGGTAGCCATGGCAAGAGGTGCTGCATTGCTGCGTAGGTTGGCTCAAGCCCTGTCTTTCGTCCTGCTGCCATGGCTCCAACTGCCTTGCTGAGCGTGTCCGATAAGAGGGGGGTGGTTCCTCTCGCGGAAGCTCTCAATCGGATTCATGGCTATCGGCTTTTGTCTAGTGGTGGAACGGCCAAAGTGTTGGAAGAGGCTGGCTTGCCCGTTACGAGAGTGGCCGATCACACCGGTGCTCCTGAGATTCTTGGCGGTCGAGTCAAAACCCTTCATCCTCGAATTCATGGAGGGATTTTGGCCCGACGCGGGGATCCGAGTCATGAAGCGGATCTCTTCGAGCAGCAGATTGATCTCATTGATGTGGTGGTGGTGAATCTCTATCCATTCAGGGAGACCGTGGCAGCCCCTGATGTGAGCTGGGATACAGCGATCGAGAACATCGATATCGGTGGACCCACCATGGTCCGCTCTGCGGCTAAGAATCATGCTCACGTCGCAGTGTTGACCAGTCCTGAGCAGTACGACGGTTTCTTGGCTTCGCTCACGAAAGCTTCCGGACGTGTGGACGCAACCATGCGCCAACAGTTGGCCTTAGAGGCTTTTGCTCACACGGCTGCGTACGACGTTGCAATTAGTCGCTGGATGCAATCACATCAGGAGTTGATGCAACCTGCTGTCGAGGTCGTTCCTCCAGCAGAACCTCTGCCTTGGCTGGAAGCCTTGCCTCTTCGGCAAGAGTTACGTTACGGAGAAAACCCTCACCAAAAAGCTGCTTGGTTCAGTAGCCGAGTGGGATGGGGTGGTGCTAACCAGCTTCAAGGGAAAGAGCTCAGCACCAACAATCTGCTTGATTTGGAAGCGGCCTTGGCCACAGTTCGCGAGTTTGGTTACGGCTCAGTGGGGCTTCATCCTGCTGAGCAATCAGCTGCAGTGGTGGTTAAGCACACCAATCCTTGTGGTGTGGCGGTTGGTGATGGCGTGGCGCAAGCTCTGACTAGGGCTCTTGATGGAGATCGGATCAGCGCATTTGGCGGCATCGTTGCTCTCAATGGTGCGGTTGATGGCCTTGCGGCGAAGGAACTAACCAGTCTGTTCTTGGAGTGTGTTGTGGCACCGGGGTATAGCTCAGAAGCACGAGAAATCTTGGCAGTTAAAGCCAATCTCCGCCTGCTTGAGTTGGCGCCTGAGGCGATCGATGCTGCCGATAAAGATCATGTCCGCAGCATTCTTGGTGGTCTCCTTGTGCAGGATCTCGATGATCAACCGATTGATTCCTCCAGTTGGACTTTGGCCAGCAAGCGACAACCCACAGCAGCCGAACAAGCAGATCTCCGCTTTGCCTGGCAGGTCGTGCGTCACGTGCGCTCCAATGCGATTTTGGTGGCTCGTAATGGGCAGAGCCTGGGGGTTGGTGCTGGACAGATGAATAGAGTCGGATCTGCCCGAATTGCCTTAGAGGCTGCCGGGGAAAAGGCGATTGGGGCTGTGCTAGCCAGTGATGGCTTCTTTCCTTTCGATGACACTGTTCGACTTGCCGCTCGCCATGGAATTAAGGCCGTCATCCATCCTGGAGGGAGCCTGCGTGATGCTGATTCGATGAAAGCTTGTGATGAGCTTGGTTTGTCGATGGTCCTGACCGGACGCCGTCATTTTCTTCACTGAAAGCATGAGCTCCTAATCTCGCTTCGCCCGTCCAACCGAGTTCCTGACCTATGACACTGCCAGATTTACCGTTTGCCGCGAATTTTTTGCACCCGCTGATGATGTGGGGGTTGTTGGCCGCAGGTGGCTATTCAATGTTTCTCGGAATCAAAGCCAAGAAGGTGCGGACAGGTACTCCAGAACAACGCAAGGCCTTGATCCCAGGCAAGTTTGCTCAGCGTCATTACCGCTGGGGAAGTCTGATGTTGGCCGTGATGGTTACAGGCATGATTGGAGGTATGACCGTCACTTATGTGAATAATGGCAAGTTGTTTGTCGGTCCACATTTGCTTGTGGGCTTACTGATGACGGGAATGATTGCCGTCGCTGCAGCACTGGCTCCGTTCATGCAGCAGGGCAATATCATTGCCCGAAAAGTCCATGTTGGCCTCAATATGGGAATGCTGACCTTATTCCTTTGGCAGGCAGTTAGCGGCATGGAAATCTTGAACAAGATTTGGGTGAATCGCTGATCTCGATCAAAAGGCTGCCCGCCTTTTGGGCGGGCAGATTAAACCGTGACTCGCATGAAAATCTTCCTGTACTTTCCAAGTCAGACGTCTTGAAATTTGACGCACGATCTGACGCAGTAGATGGTCGCCGCTGGATTGAACTAACCCGTTGGGAAGCAACGTAATCATTTTGGGTAAGTGAATCCAAACCGCAAGATCTAGATTCCAGCTCACAGCAGTGAGAATCTCACCAGACTCGTCTGAGTCGTTGTTCTCAAGGTTCAGGTTGGCTTGGAACTCAACGTCATAGAGATCAGTCAAGGCTGAGTCAACCGTTTTCAGTGGAACCGTTGAGATTGCATAGTTCCCTTGGTTCTGGGGCAGGAGGCGCAAGCCGATCGTAGGTTCCACTTCAAAGCCAAAGTTGCCAAACCGACCAAGCGTGAGGGCATAGGCCTGAGTGTCAATAGGCGTGACGTCCATAGGGGCAGCGCAGCGGCGAAACCAGCCTTCGTGACGATCGAGATAAGAACCCACGGTTTGAAGGTCAGCGCGCATCTCCATGCGATCGCGAAACTGACTGCGATAGCAGCGAACTCGAAGGTTGTCGCTACAGCGCAAGGAGTCAGTTGAGGGTCTCGTTAAGAGCAGCACGTTTGCAGGTCTCCGGTTGGAGAGATCTCCAGGGTTAATTAATGTAAAGGAGGTAGGTCTTTAATTTTCGCTCAGGGCAATCAGTTTTTTGATGACATGCTCCACAACCCTGTCAGGGGTTGAGGCTCCGGAGGTGATTCCAACGGTCACTGGGCCATTGGGAAGGAAGAAATCTTCGGTTATGAGTTGCTCCCCAAGAGGCTTGTGCTCAATGGAGTTGTTGGGGTGGATGCGTTCTGGTGTGTCGATATGGAAGGAACGGATTCCACGGTTGATGGCAATTTCTTGTAAGTGTGTTGTGTTTGAGGAGTTGTACCCTCCGATCACCACCATGAGGTCAACAGGTTCGTCAACGAGCGAAAACATGGCATCTTGACGTTCCTGGGTGGCATCACAGATGGTGTTGAACGCTGCAAAATGCTCATTCAGTTCGGCGGGTCCGTATTTACTGAGCATGGTGCGCTCGAACAGTCGGCCAATTTCCTCCGTTTCCCTTTTAAGCATGGTGGTTTGATTGGCCACCCCTAGATGCTCGAGGTCACGATCTGGATCAAACCCTGGTGAGGACGCATTGGAGAAGCGATCCATGAATGATTCTCGATTCCCTTTCCCGAGGATGTATTCAGAAACGAGTCGGGCTTCATCAAGGTCAAGAACGACCAGGTACCTGCCTGCGAATGAACTCGTGGCAAGGGTCTCTTCGTGTTGAACCTTGCCGTGAATGATGGATGTGAACTCTTGTTTTTTGTGTTTTTCAACCGTGGTCCACACCTTGGAGACCCATGGGCAAGTCGTGTCAACAATGTGACACCCACGCTCATTGAGAAGTTGCATCTCCTGAACTGTGGCACCAAAGGCAGGAAGAATCACAACATCGCCATTCGCAACTCTAGAGAAGTCTTTAACGCCATCATCTACAGGGATGAACAGCACATTCATCTCACGCAGGTGATCGTTCACCGAGGGATTATGGATAATTTCGTTGGTGATCCAGATTCGTTCTTGCGGGTAGTGGCGTCGCGTTTCGTAGGCCATGGCTACAGCCCTTTCCACTCCCCAGCAGAATCCAAATGCTTCAGCAAGGCGTACTTGTAGGCGCCCATTGGTTAGTCGATATCCGTTGTCTCGGATTGAGCCAATCAGGCTGCTTTGATAGGCCTGTTCCAAGCTGCCAGCGACTTCTTCAGCTCGACCGAAGCCGCGTCGGTTGTAGCGATCGGAGTGATGGAGCGATCGTTTGAAGGCGTGAGTATCCATCTCTGTATCGGCAGTCGATTGACTCTATGAGCTGTCTGGCACTAGCGACTGATTACGAATGCCAATAAAAAACCCTGTCCCATGCCGGGACAGGGTGGTTAGAAGCCAAATGTTGTTGAGTGAACTGGCTTAACTGCCTGATGAAACGAAGTCTGGATAAGCCTCCATTCCATGTTCACCAATATCAAGGCCTTCAATTTCCTCCTTCTCGGTCACTCGGATGCCTCCGAATAGCCCCCCAATAACAGACCAGGCAATCCAGCAAGTCACGATTGTCCAGATGGCATAGGCAGCGCAGCCCAAGGCTTGGATGCCGAGCTGGCTGATGCCACCTCCTACGAACAAGCCGAGTGGGGAACCATCACCCTGGATGTCAAAACCCCAAAGACCAACAACCAAGGTTCCCCAGACACCACAAACACCATGAACGGAGAAGGCTCCTACGGGATCATCGATGCCGGCTGAATCAAGAGCTGATACCGCGAATACGACAATGATTCCTCCAATAAGACCAGCAATCCAAGAGCCCACAAAGGTGAGGTTTCCGCAACCTGCCGTAATGCTGACCAGGCCGGCAAGGATGCCGTTGATGATCATGGTCAAGTCAGGTTTCCCTGATGTCATGGTTGAGATGACAGTGGCACCGATTGCACCACCAGCAGCAGCCAAGGTTGTGGTGACAGCGACGTAAGGCACCCATTGATCCATAGCGAGCTGAGATCCTGGGTTGAATCCATACCAGCCAATCCAAAGGATCAGTGCACCAAGAGTGGCGATAGCCATGTTGTGGCCAGGTATAGCTTGGGGTTTGCCATCGATGAATTTGCCAATTCTTGGGCCAAGAAGCATGGCTCCAACCAGTCCGGCCCACGCGCCAACCGAGTGAACGATTGAAGATCCAGCGAAGTCGACAAAACCCATTTCGCTAAGCCAACCTCCATTCCATTGCCAAGCTCCTGCGATTGGATAGATCACAGCGGTGAGAACTAAAGCAAAAACAACAAACTCACCAAATTTCACGCGTTCAGCGACCAAGCCGGACACGATCGTCGCCGCTGTTCCAGCAAAAGCAGCTTGGAACAAAAAGTCGACACTCGGCACGAGGCCTGCTTCTGAGATGAGCTCAGGGGTCACTGCCGGATCAAAAAAGAGACCGTTGAAATAGAGCCAGCCAGCAGCGATGGCATTGCCATACATCAACGAGTAACCGACAAACCAGTACGCCGTGACTGCGAGTGCAAACACGAACAGGTTCTTGGCCAGGATATTGACAGCGTTCTTTTGGCGACACATGCCTGCCTCAACCATGGCGAACCCGGCGTTCATGAAGATCACCAGGATCGTGGCTACGAGTAGCCATAGGTTGTTAGCCAGAAAAGCTGCATTCAGTTCGGGCATCTCTGCGGCATGAGCCGAGAGGTTGAAAAGCCCTAGGCCAAAAAGGGCTAGTGGAACGCAGCCCAACCACAGAAGCGAGCGGTTTGTTTTAAAGCCACGGATGCTTTGGAGTAGGAGCATCGGCCCATCCAGGAGACTCGCGTTTTGGAGCCGCGATTTGCGTCGCCAGTGGGGCGACTCGTGAGCAGTTGTCATGGAAAAAAGCAAGACTGCAAGTTTTTGTGGACTGATCAGTCCATTTGCGCCTCCTAAAACTGCTCGCTAGAGAACATTCGTCAAGTGGCTGTTGATACCAAATTCTTGATTGATGGTGATTTCTAGTCTTTGGGTTGGCATGACAAAACTGGCCTGAGGCCGACCCAAGTGATCTGGTCGACGTCAAACTGGAAACAGCAAGGCAGCACTTCAACGCCCGCTGCCATGGCCTGTCTGAACAGATCCCCGTAGCGAGGATCTGCACTGTCTCCGGGCGCGAAGGCGATGACATCCGGACGGCTCAGGCAGGGAACCAACACACCTCGTGCCTCAGGAGGGAGTGCCGTCAGTTCCTCCAGGTGTTTTTGCCCCCGTTCCGTGACGGTGTCCGGGAAGAGTGCAATGTCGCCGTGACTCCAGGTGGTGTTTTTGACTTCGACGTAGATGGGGCGTTGATCGTCTGCGCTGTCCTCTGGGGTAAGCAATAAGTCAATGCGACTTCTGCGATTGAGGCCATAGGCCACTTCGGCGCGGATTGTCTTGATTGGGCCGAGCTGGTCTTTGAGTTCACCGGCTTCAATCAGGGCCCGAATCAGTTTGTTCGGCAAAGCCGTATTGATTCCAGCCCAGCAGAGTGTTCCGTCGCTGCTTGGGATCTCAGCTTGCTCCCAAGTCCAGGCCAGCTTGCGTTTCGGGGAGGGGGCATGGCGCACTCTCACCCTCCCACCGGGATGGAGCACTCCTTTCATTGGTCCGGTGTTGGCGCAGTGGACGGTAACAATCTGGCCATCGGTGAGTTCCACATCAGCCAGAAACCGTTTGTAGCGCTTAAGGAGCACTCCTTCAGTGAGTGCAGGAAATTGAAGGAGTGACGTGCCGGTCATGGGTGCTGGCTGATTCAAGCCAAGGTGGCCTGGCAAAGGGTTGAGAATGCTCGCTCAACGGAGCTGAACAAAGAAGACGAATGGCCAAGCCTCTGAAGCGCATTGCTCTGGTCGTGACCTACGGCACTTTGCTGAGCAAACTCGGAGGCTTAGTGCGTCAGTTGGTGATTGCAGCAGCCTTCGGGGTGGGTGCTGCTTACGACGCTTACAACTACGCCTATGTGCTCCCAGGATTTCTTCTGATCCTCTTGGGAGGGATCAATGGGCCTTTCCATAGCGCCATGGTCAGCGTGCTGAGTCGTCGGCCTCGCTCAGAAGGTGCACATATTTTAGCGACCCTAAACACCATGGTAAGCGCACTACTTCTCGTGGTGACCCTCGTTCTGGTCGTGGCGGCTGATCCATTGATCACGCTTGTTGGCCCTGGTCTGAGTCCGGAATTGCACCGCATCGCAGCGTTGCAGCTGCAGGTGATGGCTCCAATGGCTTTGTTGGCTGGTTTGATCGGACTTGGTTTTGGATCCCTCAACGCTGCTGATGAGTTCTGGATCCCTGCGATTTCTCCGTTGATGTCCAGTCTGGCGCTGATCGTGGGGATCGGTCTGCTTTGGGTTCAAGTGGGCTCTGCGATTGAGACTCCCGCTCTTGCGCTTTGGGGAGGAGTGGTCTTGGCCCTTTCCACCCTGGTGGGTGCTCTTCTGCAATGGATTTTGCAATTGCCTGCCTTAATGCGCCAGGGATTGGTGCAGCTTCGACTCTCCTGGGATTGGCGGCATCCCGGTGTTCGGGAGGTTTGGCAGGTGATGGGTCCGGCAACTCTGTCGTCCGGCATGCTGCAGATCAATGTGTTTACCGATCTGTTTTTTGCGTCGGGTTTGCTTGGAGCAGCGGCTGGTCTTGGCTATGCCAACTTGTTGGTGCAGACGCCGTTGGGATTGATTTCCAACGCCTTGTTGGTGCCCCTGCTGCCTACCTTCTCTCGCCTGACGGCACCGCAGGATCGACAGGAGCTGGTGGCCCGAATTCGTCAGGGCTTGATGTTGTCCACGGCGTCGATGCTTCCCCTTGGCGCCTTGTTCCTGGCCCTTGCGACTCCAATTGTGGCTTTGGTGTATGAGCGAGGGGCTTTTGATGAAGGGGCCGTTCAACTCGTTACGGGATTGTTGATGGCTTACGGAATAGGGATGCCCGCCTATCTCGGTCGGGATGTTTTGGTGCGTGTGTTTTACGCCTTGGGCGATGGCACAACACCCTTTCGTTTATCGATGATTGGAATTGGCCTCAATGTTGTTTTCGACTGGGCTCTTGTGGGTGGTCCTACTCCTTGGGGGGCGCAACTTCCCTTTAGTTTTGGTGCGGCTGGGTTGGTGCTAGCCACAGTGTTGATCAATGTGCTGACCTGCTTTGCCCTTCTGGTGGCCCTTCAGCATCGTCTGCAGGTTCTGCCCTTACAAAATTGGGCTTGGGATGGTGCACGTTTAACGGTGGCAGCCGCTGGTGCAGGGCTTGGAGCCTGGGGTTTGAGTCAAGCAATCAGTTGGCCGGGTGATCTTCTGGGTAGGCTTTTGCAAGTTGGCCTCTCGGCAGCAATCGGGCTCTTGCTCTTCATGGTGATTGGGCAAGCCTTCGCAGTTCAGGAAGTTCGTGAGATCAGCGCTGTCATGACCCGTCGCTTTACTCGTCGTTAAGACGGACTTGGCGATCTTCACGCACCTGAATAGGTAACTCGAGTTGCTGTCGGCCCACGAGTTGAGGCCCTTGCACAGAGAGGATTCGCGCTTCGATTCCATAATCACGGAAGGCAGTCTCCATCTCCTGGATGAGCGCTTTCTCCACTTGGGCTTCAGGATCGACGACCTTTCCGATGAGCCGTTCGCCGAGGCGGCCGATCCGTTGTCGGACCACATCGCGGGCATTGGTGACCTCGATGATCAGCACGGCAGATTCCGACAACCTTGCAACCTTATCGGCAGTGGTCTTCGAGAATCTCCTCCAAGTCCGAAAGTTGCGAGGACGGCAACAGACGCGCCATTGGCAATCTTGCATTTCCACCTCCAATGGGCACTTGAACAGCTTCGAGGGCTTGTCGCGCGGCTACAACGGCGCCTTGGTCGAGCAGAGCGCTGCATTCGATGGCTAAGGCTTCTGCTAAGCCAGCATCCCCCAAATACAAGTGCCATCCCGCCACCTGTAAATAAAGGCGGTCGGCAAGTTTTGCCGTTAAGTCGCGTAGATCAGCTGAGTCAAGAGTCATCGTTGCGAGGTTGGAGCGGCTGAGCCCATGCTGACTCAGCTTTCGCCTCTGTCTGAGTCTTGAGATGGGCGAAGACGGATGACGATCAGGAAGTGAACAATTAGAAGTCCCAGCCAAATTTCACTCCATAGGGCAAGATTTTCCCAGGGGTGCCGTATCTGCTGCACAAACCAGAGGCCGCTATTAATCGCGGCAAATCCCATGGTGTGGAGGCAGAGATTGACCACCCTGTTGAAATGTCGATAGGTGGCATTGTTCGGATCTGCAGGTCCGTACCAGCGAAGCGGCATGGGATGGCCTTCGTTATTGCTTTGATTGTGACCCGTTCATGCGCTCAGGTTGACGAAGGGTGCCTTGATGCAGTCAGATGGTGACTCGCAAGCGCTTGTAGCTCAGCGGATTAGAGCATCTGACTACGGATCAGAGGGTCGGGAGTTCGAATCTCTCCAGGCGCGCTTCCGAAAACTGCCTTTTAGGCAGTTTTTTTATTGTTCATGATCGTCATAGGGACCTTTTCCCTACGATTCCCGCATTGGTTTTTGAAAGGCATGACAGAACGCTCCGCAGCCGACATCACCGCGTCCCTGAAAGCTGCTGACCCTGTCATCGCTGGTTTGATCGGTCAAGAGCTGAATCGTCAGGAGTCCCACCTTGAGCTGATTGCATCTGAGAATTTCACCTCCAGGGCGGTGATGGAAGCCCAGGGGTCTGTGCTGACGAATAAATACGCGGAGGGCCTTCCGCATAAGCGCTATTACGGCGGATGTGAGCACGTCGATGCCATCGAAGAATTGGCGATCCAAAGGGCTACACAGCTTTTTGATGCTGACTGGGCGAATGTTCAGCCTCATAGCGGAGCACAAGCGAATTTCGCTGTGTTTCTTGCCTTGCTTCAGCCAGGAGACACGATTCTTGGCATGGACCTCAGTCACGGTGGGCACCTTACCCATGGCTCACCCGTGAATGTCAGTGGCAAGTGGTTCAACGTTGTCCATTACGGGGTGGACAGAGAAACCCATAGGCTTGATATGGGGGCGATTCGACAGCTGGCTCTCGAGCACAAACCAAAGCTCATCATTTGCGGATATTCGGCCTATCCGCGATCCATTGATTTCGCCGCATTCCGTGCCATCGCAGATGAAGTGGGTGCCTACCTCCTGGCTGATATGGCTCATATCGCAGGCTTGGTAGCTGCTGGTGTTCATTCCAGTCCTGTACCTCACTGTGACGTCGTCACCACCACGACCCACAAAACACTCCGCGGTCCTCGGGGTGGTCTGATCCTTTGCAGGGATTCAGAGTTCGCTCGCCGTTTTGACAAAGCGGTCTTCCCAGGAACACAAGGAGGACCGCTTGAGCATGTGATTGCAGCGAAGGCCGTGGCGTTTGGTGAGGCTTTACAGCCCGAATTCAAGGATTACATCCGTCAGGTGGTGGCCAACGCTCAGGCTCTTGCAGCTCGACTTCAGGAGCGTGGCATTGATGTCGTGAGCGGAGGGACGGATAACCATCTTGTGCTTCTTGACCTACGCAGTATCGGTATGACTGGCAAGGTTGCTGATCTGTTGGTGAGTGATGTCAACATCACCGCTAACAAAAACACTGTTCCTTTTGATCCCGAGTCTCCCTTTGTCACGAGTGGATTGCGATTGGGAACTGCTGCACTCTCCACGCGCGGCTTCGATCAGAAAGCGTTCCGCCAGGTTGCTGACGTGATCGCTGATCGTCTGCAGAATCCTGACGATGAGACCATCAAAGTGCGTTGTCTGGAGGCTGTAAGTCATCTTTGCAAGAGGTTTCCGCTTTACGCCCCTGCGTTGGAACCAGCTCTTGCATGAGTGTCCTAGAACCCGTGTTGCCAAGCCTTGTTTTGCTTAAAGTTGATTTTTAATTAATCCGTCTGGGTCGCCATTTGTCGGAGTTTTCTGTGATTTTCGCGAGTACTCCTCTCGCAGTCTCTACAGCAACTTTTGTGGTGGCGGCTGTTATTACGACGTTGCTTGTCCCTCAAGTGCGTCGGCTTGGCTTGAGATTAGGTCTCACAGATCTGCCCGATTCCCGTAAGCAGCATTCCATCCCGATGGTCCGCCTGGGCGGTATCGCTTTAGTCCTTGGGTTCTGCTTGTCCCTCGGATTGACTTGGTGGAGCGGGGGGTTTGGGCTGTTGAATCCAGCCCGTGATGAGCTCATTTGGACCACTCTTGCGGGCTCTCTTTGCTTTTTCTTCATCGGTCTGGCCGACGATCTGTTTGCCCTGTCTCCGTGGCCCCGTTTAGCGGGACAGATTGCTGTTTCTATCGTCGTCTGGTCTCAGGGAGTGCGTATTGGAGCAATTGATCTCCCCTGGCTAGCCAATAGCTCCGAAGCCTTACTGCTCCCGAATGCACTCAGCTTGATCGCCACTGTGATCTGGCTCGTGGGGATTACCAATGCGATCAACTGGTTGGATGGTCTTGATGGCCTGGCTGCTGGCGTCGGTGGAATTGCAGCGGTTGGTTTGGTATCGGTCAGTTTTTCCCTGCATCAAACGGCCGCCGCTTTCCTTGCAGCAGCGTTAGCCGGAAGCTGTCTCGGTTTCCTCCGCCACAATTTCAATCCTGCCCGTATTTTTATGGGTGATGGAGGGTCCTATTTTTTAGGTTTCACCCTGGCGGCCATCAGCATTGTTGGTCCTGCGAAAGGACTCACAACAGTCAGCTTGTTGCTGCCATTGCTAATTCTTTCATTGCCTTTAGCTGATATGTCGGCAGTGATTATGGGGCGTCTCAGCGATGGTCATTCTCCTTTTTATCCTGATCGCAGGCATCTCCATCATCGACTGCTGCGTGCTGGTTTCAGTCATCGACGCACGGTCCTCTTGATCTATGTGTTCACGCAGTGGCTTGCTTCACTTGCCATGGTGGTGGCCAATGTAGAGATGCGTTTTCTTTGGCTTGGACTGGCGACGGCAATTCTTGTTGCCACTGTGGTCACCATTAATCGCCATCGTCATTTCGAGCCTGATGTGAGCCAGCCTCTAGAAGAGGATCTAAATGAACAAGATGTGGTCCGTCGCCGAAAAAGGCATGACTGATGGGTCTGAAAATTCTGAAGTTGAGATTCTCTGTGTTGGAACTGAGCTCCTGTTGGGAAATATCCTTAACGGCAATGCCCGCTGGTTGTCCGAGGAGCTCGCTTCTCTTGGTCTTGCCCATTTTCGTCAGACCGTTGTCGGGGACAATCGCAAACGCCTGATTGCGTTGGTTCAGGAAATAGCTCAACGCTCCAGGGTGTTGATCACCACTGGAGGCCTCGGACCGACTCCGGATGATCTGACCACGGAGGCTTTGGCAGCTGCGTTTTCTGTTCCTTTGGTCGAGCGAGCCGACGTTTGGTCTGACATTCAAGAGAAGGCCTACAGCCGCGGTCGCACTCCCGGCCCTGAGACCCGTCGCCAGGCTCTTTTACCTGTCGGAGCAAAGGTTTTATGGAATCTAACGGGAACCGCCCCCGGCATGATCTGGACCCCGGTGCCTGGATTCACCGTGCTTACGTTTCCCGGGGTGCCCAGTGAGATGAAAGCGATGTGGAAGGCCACGGCCGTGCCCTGGTTCCGGTCGTCCGGTCTCTCCAAAGGTGTGTTTGTCAGTCGCCTTCTTCATTTCTGGGGCATTGGTGAATCCACGTTGGCCGAACAGGTGGCCGATTTGTTGGAAGGTGCGAATCCCACCGTTGCTCCCTACGCCGGGCGCGGAGATGTGAAGCTCAGGATTACGGCCTGCGCTGATGAGCCTGCGAAGGCTTGGGTGCTGGTGGATCAAACCGAGCAGACGTTGCGCCAGCGCACGGGCAATCTTTGTTTTGGCGTTGATCAAGATTCTCTTGCTTCTGTCGTGTTGATGCAACTGGGTCAAACAGGTCAAACCTTATCTGTTGCGGAATCCTGCACTGGTGGAGGCCTTGGCGCTGAACTCACAGCTGTGCCTGGTGCCTCGTCTGTGGTGGTCGGTGGGGTGATTGCCTATTCAAATGCCATTAAGCGAAACCTTCTTTCAGTACCACAGGCCCTTCTCGAAGAGTATGGCGCTGTCAGTGCCCCAGTGGCGCAGGCGATGGCGATTGGCGTTCGTTCTCTTACAGGATCAGATTGGGCCCTTGCGATCACTGGAATTGCAGGCCCTGATGGGGGAACTCTGGAGAAACCGGTTGGTTTGGTGTACGTCGCCGTCGCTGGTCCCAACGGATGCAGCAGTGAGATGTTGCGTTTGGGACACACACGAGGCCGAGAGTGGATCAGGATGGTCAGTGCTGGTGAAGCTCTCAACAGTCTTCGTTTGCGCTTGATGGCCCCATCCCAGGATCTCGGTCATCAAGGGACCAGTACCGGTAGGAGGTCATGTTGATCTGATCGAATGTGCGATTTGCCACTAGGGTTTTTGCTGAATTGTTGAAAGGGAATGAGCAGCGGAACCCTCTACGACAAGGTTTGGGATCTTCACCGCGTTGCTGATCTCCCTGGGGGCTCCACTCAGTTGCTGATTGGTTTGCACCTGATCCATGAAGTGACGAGCCCTCAGGCGTTCGCTGCTCTTGAAGACAAGGGGCTGACAGTGCGTTGTCCGGAGCGAACGGTGGCGACGGTCGATCACATCGTTCCAACAACGAGTCAGTCCAGGCCTTTCGCTGATCCCTTAGCTGAAGACATGCTCAGCACTCTGGAGCGCAACTGTCGCAACTATGGGATTTTGCTCAATGGAATCGGAAGTGGTCGTCAAGGAATTGTGCATGTGATTGCTCCGGAGTTGGGTTTGACCCAGCCCGGAATGACAGTGGCCTGTGGGGATTCACACACCTCAACGCACGGCGCCTTCGGGGCGATTGCTTTTGGCATCGGTACCTCTCAGGTTCGTGATGTTTTGGCGAGCCAAAGCTTGGCAATGAACAAACTTAAGGTGCGTCGCATTTGGGTTGAGAACCGCTTAGGCCCTGGGGTTTTTGCGAAGGATTTGATCCTTCACGTCATTCGTTCTCTTGGTGTTAAGGCTGGCGTGGGCTATGCCTATGAATTTGCGGGGCCGGCTATCGAGCTCCTCTCGATGGAAGAGCGAATGACCCTCTGCAATATGGCAATTGAGGGAGGCGCTCGCTGCGGCTATGTCAATCCTGATCAGACAACATTTGATTATTTAGAAGGTCGTCCCTCCATACCCAGCGGTGAAGCTTGGCAACGGGCAATGAGCTGGTGGCGATCGCTCGCCTCCGATTCGGATGCTCGTTTTGATGATGAGCTGCGCTTTGATGCTGCTGTGATTCCTCCTACGGTGACCTGGGGCATCACCCCCGGCCAGGGGATTGGCGTCGATGAGCATGTACCAAAGCCTGAGCAACTCGATCCAGCAGATCGCCCTATCGCTGAAGAGGCATATCGTTATATGGATTTGGAGCCTGGACAAGCCATTGCTGGCGTGCCGGTAGATGTTTGTTTCATCGGCAGTTGCACCAATGGTCGTCTTAGTGATTTGAAGGCTGCAGCTCATGTGGCACGAGGACGGCAGGTGGCTTCGGGGATCAAGGCTTTTGTGGTACCTGGCTCGGAGCAGGTAGCCCGCGCTGCTGAGGCTGAAGGCCTCGATCAAGTGTTTCGAGATGCCGGATTCGAGTGGCGTGAGCCTGGCTGTTCAATGTGTTTAGCAATGAATCCTGACCGGCTTGAGGGGCGTCAGATCAGCGCAAGCTCAAGTAATCGAAACTTTAAAGGGCGCCAGGGATCATCAAGTGGACGGACGCTGCTGATGAGTCCTGCCATGGTTGCGGCGGCAGCGGTGACCGGTCATGTCAGTGATGTCCGCTTGCTTGACTCCTGATGGTTTGCTGAAGCTGGTGGACTTTTCGCATTGCTGGTGTGTTCAGGTCGCTGTACCTATTTTTTGATTTTTCATGACTAAGGCCCTCGATTTCCCTCATGGTTTGATCACCTCGATTCACGGCCGAGCCTTTTCGTTACGAGGTGACGATATTGATACGGATCGGATTATTCCGGCTCGATTTTTGAAATGCGTGAGCTTTGAGGCCCTTGGGGCTCAGGCCTTTGCTGATGATCGTCAGGAGCTCAAAGGACAGCATCCCTTTGATCTGCCAGCGAATCAAGGGGCCAAGATTTTGGTGGTTAATGACAACTTTGGTTGTGGCTCTAGCCGTGAACATGCGCCTCAAGCCCTCATGCGCTGGGGAATCCGTGCTCTTGTCGGGGTCAGTTTTGCAGAAATCTTTTTTGGAAACTGTTTGGCGCTTGGAATTCCTTGTTTGAAGGCCGGCAAAGATGAGGTGCAGGCGCTTCAAGATGCTGTGGATCAGAATTCAGCAGTTGACTGGACTATCGACTTGGAGGCCTTAAATTGCAGCAATGGCAAGGACAGTTGGCCTCTTCAAATGGATCTGGGCCCTCTCGATATGTTTAAGTCCGGTCGATGGGATGCAACGGGCCAACTTTTAGCTCGTGATGATGAATTGAAGGCCACCATGGAGTCTCTTCCCTATATCAAGGGGTTCTAGCGCGGCAGACACTTGTTTTAGTGTCTATGAAGGAGGAAGCGGCGTTGATGTCATGGCTTCCCTCCTCAAGAGTTTCCGGTTTGTATTGGGCTCAATGGCCTTAACATTGAGTCACTCGGCTGTTCAGGCTGGACCTGTGATTCAGCTTGCCGTGGAGCCTTTCGGCACCCCCATAGAGCGCTTGATTCAGAGTGGTGCTTGTCAGAGTTGTGATTTGCGAGAGGCTGATTTGCGTGGTCGCCATCTGATCGGGGCTGACTTGCGTGGTGCTGATTTGCGCGGAGCAGAGCTCAGCGGGGCGAATCTTGAAGGTGCTGATTTAAGTGGTGCCAGGCTTGATGGTGCCAGGTTGCAAGGTGCGATGCTCAGCAATACCGATCTTTCAGGTACGGATCTTCGCCGTGCTGATTTGCGTGATTCCGTAGTAATTAATGCGTTTGCTCCGGGAGTGCGAACTGATGGCATGCAGTTTGCTGGGTCTAATCTTACGGGCAGTCATTTGATCTATGGCGGTGGTCCTGATTAAGAGACAACGTGATTAGAAGGGACGGTTGTCTAATTCGTTTGATGGGTTGTAAGGAATGAATGGAACTCCAGTTCCCGTAAAGTTGAAATCATTGAGGCGGAATCTGAATCCACCGATGCCCTGATATGGGTTGTAATAGAAACCAAAATCATAGGAGCGACGCTGCCAGCGCAGCTCAATATTGGAGTCAATGACGTCGCCATAAAACTCTGAGGCGGGATCGACATTTAATCCAACACCAGCATTTAAAATCAGGGGTCCTGCGATCTGTTGGGTGAGGCCTATCCCCAATGTCCCAAGGTCAATGGCTTGATCAAAATCAAAAGGACTTGCACCCTGTTTGAGGGTGCCACCACCAGTCACCGAGAGCTGGGTGTAGTCAAGGAAGGGTTTGCTGAAGGTTCCCAGCGTGAGCGTTGGGCCTCCACTGAGGCTGATTGTGTTTTGCCTTGTGCCGTTTCCAAAGGCTGCTAGCTGTGTGTTGATGTTGGTGTTGAAAGAAAGCCCTGGAACGATGGCGACCGGCGAGTAGCGATAAGCCGATTCCGGAGTGAGGGCCGCAGGTTGACCACTCCAGATCCTGTAGCTGCTATTGAGAGAGCCATAAAAATTGAATCGCCATAAATCTGTAAGGTTTTCACTTTGGAATTGTTCGGCTTGATAGTTTCCAGCTCCAACACGCCAGATGTAGCTATTGGAAAGTTTGCCTAATTGGAAGGCTCCTCTTTTTTCCAAGAAACCACCAAAAGCAGAGTAAACATCTGTTTCTCCCAAAGAACCATTGAAGGCTCGGAAGCGATAAGCAGAAAATCCTCTGACCTTAACTTCGCCCAACCAGGGAAGAGTGACATTGTTTCTCAATTCACCCCAAAAGCGACTTCCATTCATGAAGTTGTTGGGATTAAACGTGCTGATGTCCGCATTGGCTTCTACTTCCCATCCCCATAACTCACTAATAAGCTCTGCTTCAAGACCAAACAGGTCGCCAGCTGTTGTGGTCTGACTAACCTTGCCGCTGTTAATTGAGCGTCCTGGCTTCACATAACTGTTTGTTTCTCCGTCGATAGCCCGTTGCAAAAGAAGTTGTGGTTGCAGGCTCAAAATTGTGTTGTCGCTAAGTTCGATGGGTTTGAGATCTCGCCCAACGAAGAAACCATCGCGATCGTCGTTGTCGATTCCGAAGACCCAGCGATTTTCGACTTCTTCTTCTTTGCTGATGCGCTGAGTTCGACTCACTGGGATGGGGAGGCGTTCTTCAACAATGAGACGATTGCGTGCACTTTTAATCAGGATGTCGCCATTGGGCTGTTCCTGAGCAATCACATCTTCGGCATCGATTCTGGTTTGTGCTGGTGTGAATGGATCATTGGTGAATCCCATTCGCTCAGCTTTCCATCCTTCAGGTGTGATGGAGACCCTTGATGCTTGGATGCGCCAGCGGCTAATTTGCCCGGTCACGAGCTGGGTCTTGCCGAGGGCCTCAAGCTGAGACGAACGTACACCACCAAAGGTATTCTCCGCTTCGATTTCCCTGTTGTTGACTGCTCCAGGCACTCCAATACGTCTCTCGATCGTGAGTCGTTGTTGGAACTGAATGCTGCTGATCCTTTGATCGATCATGGCGATCGCTTGGGCGCGCAGAGTCTCCTGTTCAGCAGGAGACATCCCTGAGAAGCGCGACTGCGCAAGGGGTTCAGGGGGAATGATGGGTTGATTGCCACCTTTGCCCAGAGTGATCTCTTCGAGCTTTTCGTTCAAGGTGAGCAGTGGTGGGCGAGTGGCGCGATCAGGGTCAGGGCAACCAAGGGGGGGCGGAACGTCTGCAACTTGCGATGCCATTTGGTCTTTACCGAAGCGATAACGCAAGCCCAGCAGATAGGCATTACTCCCTTCTTTGACGCCGTTATAGGTGCCAAATGCTCCGGAGCGATGGTGAATTCTTCCGACCATAGAAAGCTGATCTGAGACCGAGGCTTCCAACTCAAAGGCCAGGTAGTTGAGCAGCTGGGAGAAGTTTTCTCGATACGTGCGCTCGTAGTTGCTGACGGATGTGTTGTAACTGATGCCTTCTACAAAACCGAAGCTCAGCCACGGTTGCACCCAGAGCCTCGCCCCTAGGCCAATGATCGCCTCCCCGAACAGCTGTTCGGGGGTGTCTGCGTTCGGCACACTCTGGTTGAATTCACCTCCTTGTTGCCTGAAAGCCTGATGGCCGAAAAGATCAGCCTCTAGTTCCAATGCGAATGGTCCAGCACGCCAAATTCGTTTTTGCATGCTGACACCCAACAGATATTCCTCTCGCAAACGCCCGTTGAACAGAAAGGTATCTCCAAAGTTGGAGTCGATCATTTGCCCACCCCAAGCGGTGACGGCCCACGGATGGGGATGCCAGTCAGGGATAGGAGGAAGAGGTGTTGGGCAGGCCATGCCCTCAAAGGATTGTTGGACCTGAGGGTTCGCTTCGGTCGGAGTGGGGACTGTCCAGGTGTTGAGCGGCAGAAGTTCCTCATCCCAGAAGTTTCTATTGCCTTGGGGGCTGAGGCTTCTTGGGGTTGTACTGCCAAGCTCAAGATCAATGGCGGTAGGGAATCCAAGCCCTGTGCTTTCCACGACTGGGAGTGGTTCTTCTGGGTTGTTTGGGGAAAACGAGCGTTCAGTCCTGGACGAAGGACCAAAACCTTGGGAAAGCTCGTCCAGCTCAAGAACGCCGTAGACGTCTTCGAGTTCCCCACTGTTTTGGATCAGGCTGTATCGAAAAGTACTGGCTTGAAAATACTGAGATCCACGACGTAATCGAACGCTGCCTCGCGCAAACAAAGTGTTGAAGTTGCTGTCGAATTCGATTCGATCAGCCTGGAGCACACCTCCACGGAGTTTTGCTCGCACATTCCCTTCCGCAATGAAGACTCCACTGCGAGCATCAAACGATTGCCTGTCTGCCTTGAGATCGATCTCCTCAGGAGGCTTGGGAGTTGTTGGGGTGGTCGGTGTGACCGTTGGAAGGGTTGAGCTATTGGGAAAGGGTTCGACACCGATTCGGAGAGAACTCTCATCGTCCTCGGGAAAACTCGCTTGAACTGAAGACTCTTCAGTTATGGCATCGATGCCGTCTTGTTTGACGTCTTGAGGTTGCGAATAGGCGGGTAAACCTGTCAGCGCAGCTGCAACAGCCAGTGATCCTGCAATCCTGGTGATGGGGCTAAACGCCGACAAGAGAAATCAGCAATGGCCGCTGATCTTGCCATGTGTAAAGGCTTCACGAAGGGATGTTTGACCAGTGCTTGGCGTGACCCTGCCGGCTAGTTATCAATCTTCGAGATCTTTACGACTAGGCGTACGGCTTGGGTCACTGGCAAGAAAACCAAAGACAAAGATGCCGAGGAAGAAAAAGACGACGGAATAAACCGAAATCTTGAGGGCAAGCATGGCAACCGACCGGCTTCTGAAATTTGATAGCCATTCTATGGCGGAATGATGCAATATCAGGATGGAGCAGCGTGTACAAGCCCTGGGATCGGAGTGGATTGAAACGTTTCGATGTCGGAGTCGCGTTGATCTGCTCTCTGGATGGTGGAGAATTGGAGATCAGCAACGCCGATCGGTACTGATTAATCCATGGGGACGACAACATCGTCCTGATTGGGCTGAGCGCGGACTTCTCGTTTGGCCTCGAGGTGGCAATTGGTTGCGACTTGAGCAGAACCTCGTTTGCCCTCGGGCTTGGCATCGGGCGAGTGCGTCATGCGAGCGACTGGTGCTCAGCTGGTGGGCAGATCAAGTACGCCTTTGGGTCGATGGGGTGCTTGTGCATGAGGGCGATTTGTTCGATACCCGCTGCCGCTGGGTCCTTCCAGCGGACTGGCGGAAACGATCCAAGTTGCGGATTCAGTTGGAATTACGCAGTCCCTGTCATGACGATGGTGCTCTCGTTCAGAGCCTCTTGGTGCAGGAACCTCTTAAAGCAGATTGCGACCAGGATGGGGTTTTGCTTCCTGAAGCCCTGGTCCTGGCCTGCACTCATGGAGAGTCCATTCCTGAGGCTGTTTTGGCGTGCGACCCAAACTCAGCAGAGGCTGTGGCATTGGTAGCTCGCTATTTGGCGACTCGCTCCAGGCCAGCGGGTCAGGTGCATTGGCTGGGGCATGCTCATTTGGATCTTGCTTGGCTATGGCCGGTGGCTGATACCTGGCAAGCCGCGGAGAGGACCTTTCGCTCAGCGCTCGACTTGATGGAGCGCTTCCCGGAGCTTCATTTTTCTCATTCAACCCCGGCCCTCTACTCCTGGATGGAACGCCATCGCCCAGAGCTGCATGACCGTATTCAGCGGGCCAGTCGCCAAGGCCGTTGGGAGCCGATCAATGGCCCTTGGGTTGAGACCGATTGTGTCTTGATCAGTACGTCGTCATTATCTCGGCAATTCTCTCTCGGACAGGCGGACAGTTTGAGACGCTTCCCGGAATGGCGTCATGACTTGGCCTGGCTGCCTGACAGTTTTGGTTTCGCTGCCGGACTGCCTGTATTGGCGAATGCCAGCGGTGTGCGCTGGTTCTGCACACACAAACTGGCCTGGAATGCCGCCAATCGTTTTCCCCATCGCTTATTTCGCTGGCGCAGCCGAGGGAATGCGGAAGTGATGGCTTTGATGCTGCCAGGCATCGGTACCGATGGGGATCCTGTTGCGATGGCAGAAGAGCATCGGGATTTTCAGTTCGCTACAGGACTGGCCACAGCGATCTGGTTGCCCGGGGTTGGTGATCATGGCGGGGGGCCCACTGCAGAGATGTTGGAACAGATGAGGCTTTGGCAGGAACAACCTCAGGCCTTGGCGCAGAAGCCCGGTACGTTGCGCTCCTATCTCGATCAATTGGAGCCTGTTTGCTCATCGTTACCGGTCTGGCGGGATGAGCTCTATCTCGAGCTTCATCGGGGTTGCGCGACCAGTCGGCCTGATCAAAAACGCCATAACCGCAGTCTGGAAAGGCATCTTCGTGAGGCTGAGCTTGCTGCTGCATTGCTTGGGTCTCGTTCCGATCAACTGGTGCCAGGTCATGAGGAGGCCAGCGATTGGCGCCCCCTGCTGTTCCAGCAATTCCATGACATCCTCCCTGGCACCTCGATCCCTGAGGTGTTTGAACAGGCTGAACCGATCTGGCGCGACTCGCGCCGAAAAGCCGTTCGCTGTCGGGACGCATTGTTAGGTCATCTCTTCGCCGCAAAGACCGATGGGTTGGGTTCAGATCCGCAATGGACTCGATGGACTTGGTGCAGCTTGCAACCCCTTGCGCATTGGTCGCCGTTGTTGCGTCTGCCCAAGGGACACTGGTCCAGTGGTGGGCAGACGCTTCCCTCGCAGGTTGCAGGCTCGGGAGGGGTCTGGGTTCAATTGCCCCGTTGCGATGGAGTTTGTGCCCTCCCGCTTCAGCGCAGTAGGGAGCCGGTGGGTTCTCCTCTTTCGATTCGCCAACCGGTGAGCGTGGGGGGAGCTGCGTCGGGTGGTTGGACGTTGAGTAATGGACTGTTGTCTGCGGATGTGAGCATCCATGGACTAGTTCAGCTTCGCGATCGGCATGGTGTACCTCAGCTTCGTGAATCCTTGCGATTGTTGCGTTTTGCCGATCGCGGGGAGTTCTGGGATGCATGGGATATCGCAGCTGATTACCGCCAACATCCGCTGCAGATGCCTGAGACCTGGGCGGTTGAACTGGTGGAGTCGGGCCCCCTATTGGCCAGGATTGTGCTGCGAACTGTCTCAGGGCTGAGCAATGTGCGTCTTGATCTGTTGCTGAAGGCCGACGTGCCCTGGCTCGAGGCTCAGATCAGCATCGATTGGCGGCAGACCCATGAACTGCTGAGGTTGGAGCTGCCCTTGAAGACTCCCTCTGTTCGTTGGGCCGCAGACACCACGGGCGGAGTGATTGAGCGGCCAGCAGACGTCTTGACACCTAGGGAACAAGCACGCTGGGAACTGCCGGTGATTTCTTGGTTGGCAGCTGAGTCGGCTGCTCCAGGAGGTGGTCTTGCGCTTCTTCTGGATGGTCCTCAGGGTGCTGATGCTAGTTCGGCTCATTTAGGCGTGTCGCTAGTGCGAGGGCCGACTTGGCCTGATCCCTCGGCTGATGCTGGATGCCACAGACACCGGTTGGCGTTCATGCCTGTGATGAAGGGTTGGGCCCGCAATGCTGTCCCTCAAGCTGCGATTCGATTTCGAGAACCAGGTTGGTGTGGTCCCGTCGCGCTGGACCACCGTTGGCAAGCGCTTCCTGCATTGCCAGAAGGACTGATTCCTGTCTCTGTCAAAAAAGCATCCCTAGGGGGTTTAAGCGATGACGCCATTGAGATTGAAATTTTGAACCCGGGACCATCTCGTCAGCGTTGGTTGCTTGACGAGTGTTGGAGTCTCCGCTCGCTGAACTCCAACGCACGAACCAGTTGCTGGGAGGTTCGACCTGGAGAGCTCATGACGTTGATTTTGGAAAGGCATCAATCCTCATGATCATCAAATGGATCATCAAGATTTTTGGATGGAGGACCAAAAGCGGTATATACCCCAAATCCTGTTAACCCAAGCAGGGCCGCCAGCACTGCAATCGCCACTGACATAGCCGGGGACGAACTTTCCATCACAACTCTCCAAGGTTTCGACCCTTTGTAGGGGCGTTGCGCCTAGAGTATCGAGACTTGATTCCATCCGAGACTTAGCGCTTCCATGGCTCAACGCACCCGTCTGGGAGATTTGCTCCGCCCTTTGAATTCCGAATACGGCAAGGTCGTTCCTGGCTGGGGAACAACTCCCGTCATGGGGATTTTTATGGCCCTATTTCTCGTGTTCCTACTCGTCATTCTTCAGCTGTACAACAAGTCGCTGATTCTTGAAGGTATCAACGTCAATTGGAATGGCTTGGGCCTGGGCTGAGATCAGCCAATGAATGTTTTCGGCATTGGCCTGCCAGAGATGGCCGTCATTGCGGCGGTCGCTCTCTTGGTATTTGGCCCTAAGCGACTTCCTGAGTTTGGTCGAACCCTTGGGAAAACCCTTAAGGGGTTTCAGTCTGCCTCCAAGGAATTTGAGCGAGAAATTAATAAGGCTATGGCTGATACGGAGCCCGTAGGGGAACAATCCAAAGTGTTGGAATCCATTTCTGACGAAGGTACTGTTCCGCCTGGTTCAACGCCCCCAGCTGATTAAGTCGATGAATCGTGGCGATCTTCGCCTTGTCGTTGGGCTGGGGAATCCTGGAAATCGCTATGCCAACACCCGACACAATGTTGGCTTTATGGCTTTAGAGCGATTGGTTGCTCGGGAGGGAGGCAACTTTCGTCTAATGCCCAAGCTTCAGGGCCAATTGGCTGATTTGGGTTTAGGTGAATCGCGTCTTCGTTTGTTGATGCCGCAGACCTTCATGAATGAAAGCGGTCGTTCCATACGTGCTGCTTTGGATTGGTTTGGGTTTGAGGTCAGCCAGCTCTTGGTGCTTGTTGATGACATGGATCTTCCGCTCGGTCGTTTGCGTTTGCGGGCCAGAGGGGGTGCTGGTGGTCATAACGGCCTTAAAAGCACCATTCAGCATCTCGGCAATCAGGACTTTGCTCGGTTGCGGATTGGCATCGGTGCACCAGGGCAAAATCCCAGCGAAAGGAGGGAAAGAACGGTGTCTCACGTCCTTGGAAGTTTCAATCGTGAGGAAGCAGCTTTGCTCGACAGGGTTTTGTTCGAGGTTCTCGATGGCCTGGATCGGATTCAACGACAAGGTCTCGACCTTGCGGGGAATCACATCAATGGGCTTCAGCTTGCTCCACTTGAGACTGACGCGTGATGGCAGCGCTACCTGTAACGACTGCCCATCTTCGGGTTCAACGTCAGAGTTTTGTGGATCAATGTCTTGAAGGCGAAGTCCAGGCAGGTGGATTTAATTGGCAGTTCAGTTGGTTTTTCGATCGGGGTGAACTCAGTGTGGAGCCTTCCCTTGGTCGAGCATTGATTCAAGACGCCTTGCTGCGTTTTCTTGTGAAATCTGACTATGACCTTGAACCTGGAGGGGATTACACCTTCACCGTGAGGGCCCGTTTCTGAGTGGATCAGGTCCAGGCCAGTGCAAGGTTCGACCGAGATGATCTTCCAGGATCACGAGTGCCGCAATAGCGTCTAGATCGCCGGATGGGACTCTCAGGCCAGAGGGAATCAACCGTTTTATGCCCTTTGAGGGCCACAGCTGCCAGTAACGCTCTCTGGCTCGAAGGGTAGTCCCTGTTTCGTCAACGACACGGATCGGTACGTTTGGTGGAAGCTTTTGTTGCCAGATCTGGCTGCTGGTGCCATCTCCGATGACCAGTTCATCAAGAGGAGATTCATTCATCCAGTCGCAAAGCTGAGCCAGCACTTCAGGGGTGGTCAACACCCTGCCATCGAGCACGATGTTTGTTGAAGTGTCCGCAAGAATCAGCCCACATTTGCTTCGTCCAGGATCGATGCAAATAACGCGTGTCATCGGCTGAGACGCAGTTCGATGGCGACGGGATCTGCGGTTTCGCTGCTTCGCAGCGCTACAGCTTCCAATTCCACCCGGCCACCATTGCGTTCGATCAGCTCTTGGCCCAGACGATTGATGGCGTTTCCGTCAAACTGCAGGCCTTGGCTTAGAGAACCGCGTCTTTGTACTTCTGCCAGGGTGGATGCGAGGAGCAGGTTAAGGCGGTTGCGCACGGCTTCGGGGGCTTTTTCGTTGCCCGCGAGGGCGGTGCGGGCTAGCACCTCACCTTCCCTGGCTACCGTGACATTGGGACGGACTTCAGGGAAAGCGTACACAACAGTTTCTCCAAGAAGCACATTGCCAGCTGAACGGACGTTGACCACCCAGGTGCCAGGTTTGCGAATCGCTTGTTCCAACCGCTTGATATCCGCCCGTGGAACGAGCAGGATCTGTCGCTCTGCCGGTTGGCCAGGCAATACCTTTTGATAGGCCTGAAGATTCGCTTCTCTTAATAACTGATCGATGACATCCTTGGCCTGATCGGGGCGATCGAGCTTCAGGGTTGCGGTGGCCAGAGGTTGCCCGCTGCTGATGGCGACGTTGCCGCGTCGAAGCGCCAGAAGGGTGTCCTCAAGTTGTTTAAGTTCCAATTCGCCACTGCGAATTTGTGAAAGGACAGCTGCTAGTTCTTGTTCTGTTCGTTGGATTTCTGCATCTTTCGCATTCACTTCTTGGCTTAGTCGCGTCCGCTCAGCTTCTAAAGCTCTTGTTTGCTCTTTAAGAGGTTGCATGGTGCGACGAAGCTCCCCTGCGCGCTGTTGGGCTTCCGCTAGGTCCTTGCTGGCTTGCAACTGAGCACGGTTGCTTGACTTGAGGTCGGCACGACTGCTTCGCAATCTGGCTTGCAAATCATTGAGTTCAAATAGGCCAACCCTTAATTGTCGACTGACGAGCAGCAATAAGCCAAGCGAGAGGACGCTGATCATGCTGCCTGTCAGCACCGTGATCACCACAGCCGTTCGTTTCGGCCTTAGTCCAAGCAAGCTGAGGCGAGCTTTTCCAACCCGTGAGCCAAGGCGGTCTCCCAGGGTGGAGAGCACACCACCAAGCACGAGCAGGGCGATAAGTAGGAACCAGCCGGTCACGGAGAGTTAAGAATCAGGGGTCGGATGGGAGCTCCATCTTCTCCTGCTTGTTCAGCTGAAACGCTTGGCGAGAGCGATTGGATCGAGAACGGTGATTTTTTTGCGATCGATGTCAACAAGGCCAGAGGACTTGAGATCGCCGAGAAGACGAGTGATGGTCACACGTGTGGAACCAATGGCTTCGGCAATTGCTTGATGTGAAAGGCGTAGATCGATTGTGATTCCACGCTCTCCAGGCACTCCGAAATCTCGACAGAGTACTAAAAGAAAACTCACCAGTCGGGATGACATATCGCGATGGGTGAGGGTTTCAATCATCGTTTCAGTTTGAAGAATTCTGCTGGAAAGCCCCTGCAACAACAACAATCCAACACCGGTATCCGCTTCAATAGCCTGTTTCACTGATGTTGCTGGTGCAGTCAACATCTCCACGCGAGTGAAGGCGATCGAATGATAAAAACGATCTGAGCGGTGGCCTGTGAGCAGAGACAAAACCCCAAATAGACTATTTTCTCGCAACAGGGCAACGGTGATTTCCTCTCCAGATTCGTAAACCCGCGAGAGGCGGACGGCACCACGACGAATCAAATACACCTTTTCAGCAGGGTCACCTGGAAAAAAGATTGTTTTTCCACGATCCACCATCTCGCAGTTGGCACCATCGAGCCCGCGAATTACGTCCTGAAGGGTGCGATTGGTTGGACCTGAAGCGGTGCCCAAGATAGTTCCAACGGTACGGACTGTTGCTGGGGGTGCGTAGCGGCTGAAGCCGCGGCTGACTTCGGCCATCTTTCCATCGCGTATGACGAGATGTTATGGATCACTCTTTCCCGCTCATGTAGCAATGAACACGAAATTCCGCCTTGTCTATTGAGTGGAAAGCGCTCTTCTCTGATTCTCCATCAGCTGTCTGAGACCAGGCTCGGCAAGGTCCAACAATTCATTCAGCTGTTTGCGGCTAAAAGGAGCACCTTCTGCTGTCCCCTGCAGTTCAAGCAATTGCCCCTTTCCGTTCATCACCACATTCAGATCCACGTCGGCATGGCTGTCTTCGCTGTAGTCGAGATCGAGAAGTGGGAGGTTGTTGATCACACCAACGGAGACAGCTGCTACCTGGCATTGGACAGGGTTTGAGTTGAGGACCCCTTGCTGAACAAGCCGATCACAGGCTCGTTGGAGGGCGATCCAGGATCCGCTGATTGCAGCGGTGCGGGTTCCTGCATCCGCTTGAATGACATCACAATCGATTTTCAATGTGTTCTCGCCAAGAGCCTGCATGTTGATGGCTGCTCGCAAGCTGCGTCCAATCAGCCTTTGAATCTCTTGGGTTCTTCCACTTAACTTTAAGAGCTCTCGATTTTGGCGCTCCGGCGTGGACCCAGGAAGGAGGCGGTACTCGGCGCTAAGCCACCCCTGGCCTTGATCTTTGCGCCAGCGAGGCACACCCTCTTGATGGCAAATGCTGCAAAGAACTGCTGTGCGCCCGCTGTGAATGATCACTGAACTGAGGGCGAAGCCCATGGGATCCCAGTTGATAGAGAACGGGCGAAGGTCTCCAGGCTGACGTCCGTCATTGCGAGGGGTTGCGGTCATGAGCACAGGATGCGGAAGTGCTTCAAGCCTGTCAGTTGACTTGCAACACCATAGATAGTGTCAAAAGACTTGTGAATTGGGCTGACGCCGCTAGATTCATCAACATCCGGATTTGCCGGACATCGGCAACTGTGATGACCGTCAGCCTCAGACCTAACCATCATTCGCGTGAATCACGGAGTGTTGACCACAGGACACTTGAGCAATCAGGGCTTAGGCAACTACCGTCTCTACCTTCTCGGCCTCACCTGCATTTGGTGGCACCTGAAGGTCAGCTTCAGGTGCATACCGCCTCGTTTCGGGGTAGTTTTTCTGGCGTCTTAAGCCAGGCGCTGCGTACGGCAGGTCTGGGTAGCAATGTTTTGATCGCTCAGTTCCTTAAGGGTGGTGTGGATCAAGGCCCGCAGAGCAGCCTCACCTTGTGTGATCGCCTTTGCTGGTTGCGTCCTTCCGTAACGGAGTGTCTATCCGACCCTGCTGCAATTCGCGATGACGAAGTTAAAGATGCGGTTCAAGAGGTTTGGAAGATTTGTAAAACCCATCTTTTTGATGGATCACTGGATCAACTCGTTTTGGATGAGATCGGTTTGGCAATCGAGTTGGGATACCTCAAGCATGAGGAGGTGTTGTTCGTGTTGGAGAAAAGGCCATCAGCCATGGATGTGATCGTGACAGGGCCTGCCATTCCTTCACGGATGATGGAGATGGCTGACCAAGTCACTGAATTGCGTCGAGGTTTCTAATGCTTAAGAACGATCGTTGGATTACGGCTCAGGCTGATGCAGGCATGCTGAAGCCGTTTCAATCAGGTTTGGTGCGCCATTTGGATCCTGATCAAAGTCGCAGACCAGTTCTCAGCTTTGGATGCTCTTCCTATGGCTACGATTTGAGGCTTTCGGACAAGGAGTTTTTGATCTTTCGCCATGTGCCAGGCACGATCATGAACCCCAAGCGTTTCAACCCTGACAACCTTGAATCTACGCCCATTTATCATGATGATGATGGGGACTATTTCATTCTTCCAGCTCATTCGTATGGCCTAGGCGTTGCTCTTGAAAAAATGCGTGTGCCGTCAAATATCACTGTTATTTGTCTTGGGAAAAGTACTTATGCGCGTTTAGGTATCATCGTGAATACAACTCCAGCTGAAGCAGGTTGGGAGGGGCATCTTACCTTGGAGTTCAGCAATAGTTCTGGGGCAGATTGTCGTATTTATGCAAACGAGGGCATCTGCCAGCTGTTGTTCTTTGAAGGTGATCCATGTGAGACAACCTATAAGGATCGCCAAGGAAAGTATCAGCATCAGCCAGAACGGGTGACTCTGGCCAAGGTCTGAATTCAGCACCAGTCTTTAATGCTCAGGGTGCAAGCTTTGCCTTGTGAAGTCTTGTCTTTTCGTACCAAGTTGAAAATTCTGGTGTCCAGGCTTGGAGATGAGGCCACATCAGGTCGCAGAGCTCGCGGATCTCTTGCTGGGCATCGAGCTTTGCACGAAGATCCATGAAATGAAGGAAGGCTCGCAATGTGAAGCTCACTACAAAATGTTGCCGATAATCAAATGGGAGAATTCCCCGAGCATGTTCTTCTGCAAAGCCAGCCTGGATTAATTCTTTATATCGATTAGCGCTGATTTTGCAATGATTCAAATCTTTGTTCCGCTCGATTTCGCTGTAGATGTATTTCTTTCCTTGACGATCTCTGTAATCGCCAACAGGACGCAAATAGAATACATCCTCAAGATCAAGTTCGCCAGCAGCAGCCCTGCAAATGCGATCGCCGGTATATCGCATGGACTGCACATCGAAGCTGATGCCGACACGATGTGTGCGTGCCTGTTGCATCACTGAGTGTGGAAACCAGCCCACGTTCAAAACGATCTGGGCATGCTCCATTGGACCATAATGTCCCCTTTCCCCTGCAAGTAAGCGTTTGACACAGATCTCCCCTGCTTTGGTCTCATCGGGCCATTCTCCTCTATCTGCTGCAACGAAACCTTCGCTGTAATCCTGATGCATTCCTAAATACACGCACTGTTGTGGATTTGGAGTTGCGGAGATCAGGTCGACCCGAAAACGAGAGTCCATAAGTTTCCTATTCGATCAACGGATCATGCTTGGTCTAGCTGTGGCTGCGGGGTCCTGGGCTTTTAAATGTCTCTGCCTGGGTAACAGTGCTGGTAGAACCAACGCCTGAAATCTGGGGCAACGGCTTATCTTCGATCAGCGCAACGACCAACGATTCCAACTGTTCAATTGTTTTCGCCCCTATAGAGCGACCGCGCATGACGCCGTCGGAGTTAAACAAATTAAGTTGAGGAATCCCTGTGACGCCATACAGATCGACTAAATCCAACCAGCGTGGGTTGTCGATGTTGACCAGGACAATGTCCAATTGATTGCCATAGTTTTGTTCGGTTTGGAGCAGCGCTGGGGCCATAGCTTGACAGGCCTCGCACCAATCGGCATAAAACTCAAGAATGGTGGGCTTGCTGTTGGTGAGGGCAATCTCAGGATCTAGAGATTGGCGGGCCAGCTGGTCGAGTGGAGCGTCCTGATGAAGTCCATTTCGAAGCAGAAATAACCCTGCTGCGAGGACGATTGCCGTGATTAGGAGAAACCCCTTCTGCAAGGGGGTCAGGGTGGCGGAATCGGAACGACCGGTCATGCCGGGAAGCAACGAAGACTCGTACTTTGGCAGGCTGAAGACCTTGTTGTTGCTAGCGTTTGTAGCCAATTTGTTGTGGTCAGCATTCTCGTTGATTTCATCGATCAACCGTCGTCTCCTTGATGATGCCTTTGCTTCGCTTCCTGTTGCTGCCGTTGAGGGCGCCACTGCTTCTTGTTCTGTTTGGTGTTGCTGTCTTCCTTGGTCACCATTGGTCGATTGAGAGCGCCCATCTGATTGCGTTTCGCCATGTGCCGCCCTCGTTGTTCTGGACGGTGGAAGTGTTGCAATCACTCGTGATTGTGCTGATCTGCACCATGCCTGATCTCCTTCTCCGCCAGTTGTCTTTGTTGATGGCTTCCAGTCGAGTGCTCAGCCTTTTAGCCACTCTTCTTCTTGTCATTACGGTTGGACTTTATGTGCTCAGTCTGAGCTTGCTTTCTGATGTCCTGATTTTGGCGTCATCTACTTTGCTGGCACGACTTGATCTCACCCGGATCAAGGTTGTGCCTCCTCCTCAAGTCACGGCGTTTTGGCTGGCTGCGCTTGTTCTTGTGGGGATTTGGCTAGGCCAGGATCTGCCGAACCCCCTTGAGTCAGCTGTCGCATTGGTCAGGGCCTGATCCAAGATATGCCCAGAGATTCCCCAGCACTTTTTTTGTGTACAAGCGCGTTTCTGGATAAGGGATCTGTTCAACCCATAGCTCTGGATCGTTCTTCAAAACAGGAGTGACCCATTTGCTGGCGGCTCCGGGACCAGCGTTGTAGCTGGCGACTGCCAACCAGATGTTCCCTTGCCATTGCTCCAACAGTTGAGCGATGTAGCGGGCGCCAAGCGATGCATTGAGTCTTGAATCCCGTAGCTGATCTTCGGTGAGGGGCCTGCCGGCTAACTCTTCAGCTGTTGGTGGCATCAGCTGCAACAGTCCAATCGCTCCTGCCGCTGAGCTCACGCCTGGAGAGAAGCGAGATTCCTGCTTGGCGATTGCCCAAAGAAGCTCGTCTCGAACTGACTCCTTCCTTGAGGCGTTTTGGATCACAGTTGATAGAAGACGAGGATGCTGACTGCGGTGCAGAAGCTGACGAATCTTGCAGTTTTCATTCACTAACCTCAGGCTGGCTCGCCAAAGACGACTCAGGCCAGTCCATGAGTCTCCGACAGCCACCCGCAGACGACCCTCGATGAGCTGCTTCTGCGGATTCGCGAATGAACCGGATTGAGGATGTTGGCTCCGCCAGGTTTCCCAAGCTTCTTGGGTTTGGCCAAGCCGCCATAGACGATCCACGAAGGGATCCCCACTCTGCAAAGGTTCCCATGGGGATTGCTCAGAGTCGCTTAGATCTGAGCCTTGAGAGGCACTTGCTTCATTGAGCGCCGGCAGATCATCTCCTCCCAGCCTCACTTCGGCGCGCCATGTGTAATACCCCCTGGGGTGGGTTTTGATCATCTGCTCCCAGAGTTGCATCGCCTTCGTTGCTTGGCCTTGTTTTGAAAGAGCTAGGCCTAGCCAAAACTGTTGCCGTGCGGCCAAGGGTTCCGGTAGATCTGAGGTGGGAATGGCCTGGAGAAGAGTTTCGGCTCTGTGCCATTGGTCGTTTAGAAGGGCCTCGCGGGCTAAATCCCATTGAAGTTGCCATGCGGCTGGATGGTTTGGCCAGCGCTTGAGGATGGGGAGAGCATTGCTCACTTCACCCAGTCGGACTCTGGCTGCTGCGACATCGGCGGAGCGCTCTTGCAGGGTTTGCGGCAGGGCATTGAGGAGATTGGAATCCGGTTTCAATGGTTCGCTCAGCAGCGATGCTGCTTTGAGTGCTGCCGGATCGTCCGGGTTGTTGATGGCTAGCTCAAGTAATTGCCGTTTTCCACGCTCCTGCTGTGCGTCGTTTCCACTTAGCAAGGCCTTCCCAATCGCTAATGCGCTGGCTGGAGTTGTGGGTGTGCCCTGTAGGCAAGCTTCCGCCGAGGTGACGTCGCCGATCCTTGCGAGTCCTTGGGCGAGCGTGAGGCGATCGTCTTTATTCAATCCTTCACCACTGAGCCTGTTGCAGGCCTCCCTGAGTTGAGCAGCAGCGCCTGGCCAACGCGCGCCCCAGCGGGCTAGATGCAAGGCAGCTTTTGCTTGCTTTGGTGAATTCGTTTCGGTTTCAGCCGCTGCGGCTAGCGCCGCTGGATGTCCTGGTTGGCGTTCAAACAGTTCTCTGTGCAGGGATGGGTTTGCTTGTCCTAGTCGATAGCGCGCGTCGGCACTGGCTGCACTGTCACCAAAGCGTTGCAGCAAGTCTTGCCAATGTTGCTGTTCCTGTGAAAGATGCCCTAAGCGTGCGGCCGTCAAGGCCTGTTGTTTGAGAGTGACGGCGGCCAGTGGATCATTCCCCCAGCCCTGATTCGCAAGCAAGCGATGGGTTCGTTCCGCCGAGGCCGGGCTTCGAGCTGCAAGCAAGAGGGCAGCTTCACGTCGATCACTGGGGTTCATCGACCAGCGGTACTTGTTCCACAGGGCTGAGTTGGAGAGGGCTGGTGTCAGTGGAGTGTGCCGCTGACGCAGCAACGACTGTCCGCTTAGGACAATCACAATCGTGAGGAGTGGAATCCCCGCTAGGAGTAGAAGGCCTCGGGAGTGTTGAGCGGTCAAACCTCGGCAGGAGACTGGTGGCATTCTGTTCGCAGCCGATGGCATTGGGATGGCAAAAGGACAGGGCTCGCAGCGCCCGGGAAGCAGGCAACGTCTCCGCTGTGCGATTGCCGCTTGTCTCGCTTTGCTGATCTGGGGTCTGCGTTGGCTTTGGCCATTTCAGCTCATTCCTGGTTGGCTGGTGGCAGCAGGGTTGGTTTGGGCGTTGCTCGAACTCACAGCTCTTTTGTTGGTTCCTCGCCGTTGGCATTGAGCTCCTGCATTTCACTCAGGCTTCCCAGCGTTTCAGCCTAAAGTTCGGGCCACATTTGAGACGTCATGGCTGAAGCCGAAATCCAGCCGTTGGGGCCTTTCCTGAAGCCATCACAGATCAGCTTTGGAACCGACGGATTGCGTGGTCGGGTCTCCACGCTTCTGACTCCTGCTTTGGCCCTTCAGGTGGGTTATTGGTGCGGACGCGTGCTTCAGGCTGAGGGTCCTGTGCTGATCGGCATGGATTCGCGCAGCAGTGGCAGCATGCTGGTGGCTGCTCTCACCGCTGGCTTGACGGCTTCTGGCAGGGAGGTGTGGACCTTGGGCCTATGTCCCACGCCTGCCGTGCCGGGATTGATTCGCCACTACGCAGCCGCTGGGGGCCTGATGGTTTCGGCAAGCCACAACCCTCCTGAGGACAATGGGATCAAGGTGTTTGGCGCCAGTGGTAACAAGGTGTCTCCTGAACGTCAGCTGGCGATTGAAGCCGGTCTTTGCGGGACGTCTGAATCAGGGACCGAGTTGGCTGCATCGGGTTTCACTCACCATCGCCCTGAGCTGTTAGATCACTACCGCTCCAAGTTGTTGTCCAGCGTTGGGCAGCATCGACTCGATGGGGTACCCATCGTGTTGGATCTTTGTTGGGGTTCGGCGACAGCCTGTGGAGCTGAAGTGTTTTCTGCTCTTGGCGCCGATCTCACTGTGTTGCATGGCGATCCCGATGGGACCAGGATCAATGTGAATTGCGGATCCACTCATCTTGAGCCTCTGCGCCGTGCGGTGATCGAGAAGGGCGCAGTCATGGGCTTTGCCTTCGATGGAGATGCAGATCGAATGCTGGCGGTTGATGGCCAAGGCCGGGTGGTGGATGGCGACCACGTTCTGTACCTTTGGGGCTCGGTATTGCAGGAGAAGGGGCAGCTGCCTGAACAGCGCTTGGTGGCCACAGTGATGTCCAATCTGGGTTTTGAGCGTGCTTGGCAGGAACGTGGTGGTCTGCTGGATCGGACACCGGTGGGAGACCAGCATGTGCATGCAGAGATGGTTCGCACGGGTGCAGCGCTTGGTGGAGAACAGTCGGGTCACATCCTTTCTTCGGCCCATGGTTTGGCAGGTGATGGTGTCTTGACCGCTCTTCAGCTCGCAACCCTCTGCCATGCCCAGCAACTCTCCTTATCCGAGTGGGTGGATCAGAGTTTTCAGGCCTATCCCCAGAAACTGGTGAACATCCGCGTTGAGGACCGCACTCTTCGAAAGGCTTGGACGGATTGCGCTCCTCTTAAGGCCTTGGTTCAAGAGGCTGAGACCTCGATGGCTAAGGATGGCCGAGTGCTTGTGCGGGCAAGTGGTACGGAACCGCTGCTGCGCGTGATGGTTGAGGCTGTTGATCAAGCCGTTGTCGATCACTGGACCTCCCGCTTGGCGGGAGCCGCAGAGGAGTATCTCAACGCCTCTTGATCAGTAGTTCGAGGGCCAGAGTGAGTGCTCCAGAGCAGGCATCACCACTACGGTCCTCCCAGCGTGCATCCACCCGGCGACGGCATAGGGATGATTGCACGGCCTTTTGAAGTGGCATCAGATTCAGCAATGCTCCGCCTCTGGCGCAGAGCACTGGTTTGGTGAGACCAAGGGATGAAGCCACAGATTGAGCGGCTTCCGCAAGGGCATCACCCGAGCGGTTGACAATGGCCGCGGCCTGAACATTGCCGGCATCGGCGGCGGCGGACACGATTGGCGCCAGTTGGGCTAGCTGGGCTGGTTGGTAATCGGGATGTACGACGAAGGCCTTGATGTCTGCGGCTGTGCGGCAGCCAAGGACTTGCCACAACTGTTTGCGAAGTGGTCCATCTGGGAGGCGACCATCGGCCATGCGCAGGCTGAGTTGCAGACCCTGATGGCCAATATCGAAGGCCGCTCCTGCTCCGTCGAGTTTCCATCCCCAACCTCCACAGCGTTGTTCAAGGCCGCTGTCGTTGCGTCCAATCACGATCATCCCTGTGCCACTGATCAGTACAACGCCGGCATCATTGGGGAATGCTCCTCGCAGGGCGGTACGTTCGTCTCCAGTGGCGATGCAATTCTCCTTTGGCAGCCTCAAGCTGGTTGCCAACAGATCTCTAGCGAGGCTCTGAAGCGCTGTGCCGTGTTCCACGCCGCTGGCGCCAACGGCAGCAGCGGTGATTTCCAGCCCGCTCGGATTTGCTGATCTCATGCTGGTGCGAATGGCCTCAAGGAATCGTGTCTCCCCCCCTCTGGCTTGTAGATGGCAGACGCTACTGCCCTTGCCCTCGCTGAGAGAGTGCCAGTTCCCGTTGTGCCATCGGCTCAGCCTGCAGCGGCAATGGGTCTGCCCAGCATCAAAGCCAGCCAGAATCAGAGCTTGATTCATGGGTTGATCTGCTGGCTGTGGTTGGCTTGGTTCAGGGTTGCCAGGCAAAACCAACCAATGATTTGAACTTCTGGTCGGAAGAAAATGGTGTCTGTAGCGCCTTGAAGCAGCAGTCCGGCGATTGCCGCCAGGCAGGCAAGCCAGGGGAGAGCGAGGGAAGCTTCAGAGCGCAAAGCGTTGAGTCCACTGCGAATACTGGCTCCGGCCAATCCAAGAGCGGCGATCAGGCCTGGGATGCCTGTTTCAACAAGGAGTTCCAGAGGAACTGAATAGGCACTCAGGGCGTTGAACTTGGGCTGTTGGTAGAGGGGATAGACGGCGTTAAATGCGGCGTTTCCGGGTCCAATACCAAGCCATGGCCGGTCTTGAATCATCTCGATCGCTGCTAGCCACACGTTGATGCGGAAGTTGTTGGAGCTATCTCCTCGGCCAGCCAGAAGGCTTAAAACTCGCGTGCGGATTGGATCTACCTGCGTTACCGCAATCGCTAACAGCACGCCGGCCAAGAGGAACAATGCGATTGGAACGAGTCGCCGCCAAACTCTTGGCCAGCTGCGGATGGCTCGTAAGACGAGCAGCAGCAACAGCACGCCAAGGGCAGCCAGCATGCCGAGCCACCCACCGCGGCTGTAACTGAAGAATGTGGCAGTCGCTCCTAACAGCAGAGCGACTGCTGCATAGCAGCGTGATCCCCAGCTGCGCCATCGGATCAAAGCGACAAGTGCTAAGGGCAGAATTGGTATCAGATATCCCGCCAATAGATTGGGGTTTCCCAGTGGCCCGTAGATTCTGATTGTGCCCGCATTGATGGAGTTGGGATCGGCCCAGCGCGCCAGCTCCTCGGTTGGTCCGTAGAGCTGACGCAAGGCCATCACACTGCTGATCAATTCGCCGCCGAGCAGGGCGGCGACAAGTCGGTTCCACCACTCGGGGCGTGCGGACAGCAACTTTCGCATCAGCGCATAAACACCGAGGTAACTGAGCAGCTTGATCAGGCCTTTGGCTGCTGCGGCAGGCACCGGAGAGAATCCTGTAGCGAGTACTGCGATACCTAAAAACAGGAGAAGCCATGCGCTGATTGCACTGATCTCTTGAGGTTGGCTCACGCTGGACCAGAGAATCCACAGAGCTCCGCATGCCAGAACCACAAGCCCTAAGCCCGTGCGGCTGAGCAGGGGAAGTCCTGCGAGCAAAATCATGAGGAGGATGCTTGCCCACCAGCTGAGGCGCTGGAGTTGTTGATCACTGGCAGGAATGAGGCCTTGCCAGCGCAGCAAAAGTGGAGGTGGGGCTGAAGCCTCATCCATGAGGTGTTAGTGCAGCAGCTTTTGAATTATCGACCTCATGCCATGCCATCTCGAGATCCCTTAATGGAGGGAGGGCCGTCAGATTGCGCTCAAAAAGTATGCGGTAGGTCTTCAGTCCATGCTTTTGGACATAGCGCTCTCGTTCTGTTGCTACGGGCAATGGGTTGTCGATGAGCCAAGGCAGGTGATCGTCTTGTGGGCGTAGAAAGCAGCTGGAGAGTTGAATGAGGGTCACCATGGGCTCAATGACTGCCAACACATCACTCTGTAGAAATAATTGCCGCCCGGGATGGAGAGCTGAAGCGATGGCGAGCAAAAGTGCTGGTTGGAGAACTCTGCGCTTGCGATGTCTCTGCTTAAACCATGGGTCGGGGAACTGAATGCTCACCAAGTGCAATTGGTCTGGATGCAGAGCTTTCAGCCAATCTTCAAGGCTGATATTCGCGTTGCAAAATAAAAAATGAAGATTGTTTTGTTGGTGCCGGTCACGATCGCGTTGGGCGGCTTGAACGAGGGGACGGCGGATCTCAACTCCAAGATGATTTCGCTGCGGTTGCATCGCTGCGAGCTCTAAGAGAAACAATCCTCGAGCAGAGCCAATGTCCAAATGGATTGGCAAGTTGGGATTCTCGAAAAGATCACAAGGTGGTGGTAGATCTAGCGGCAACTGAAAGAAGCGGCTAAGTGGATTGACGTGCTGGCGCATCAGTCGTCAGAGGATTCCGGAAGCGGCTCATGGCGGAGTAAACCCCAGCAGGCGGTGTATCCATGCAGATAAGTGTTGTTGCTCAAAGGACCGATTTCGCCATTACAGAACGCGCCAGCGATTGGAAGATTAGGAAGCACATCGCGAGCGATCGAAATATCGCCGTTCGCTTCTCCAAATAGACCGCTACCCCTGCCAAGGCATGCGAAGAGCAACCCGCAGAGCGGTGGGGATAACGGGCTACGTTTTTTGCTGGCTTCCAGCAGCTGCCGTGCCTCCAGTCGTGATGATTGCGCTTCTCTGAGCTGGAACTGCACGTGTTGGCCTGGGCGCACCCTTTCAGCTACTGCGACAGCACCATTGCGTGGGTCGACCCCGATGAGATTGCGCACCAGAAAGTCACTAGGGCACTCCTGCATGAGATTGCGACGCTCCACGCCAAGGAAGAGGGAGTGTTGTACGAGCTCTCGGTCTTCAGCATTGAGGTCGGCAAGCACCCGCTGTAAGCAGGCCACAGGAGTGTCGCGGCGATTGCCATCGCTGAGTTCCAGCAAGACGTTGCGTTGTGCTTGTTCGATCGCAAACACAGGTCCAATCGGTCGGCAGCCCTGGGCAATGACTGGATCTAAAAACCATTCACCTCCAATGCTCATACCAACAGCACCGTTGATGACATGTCCATCAATGAGCAGGGAGCCGTGGGTTGCGTTGTGGGGTGCGGCAATTCCTCCGAGAATCGCTGCATTGGGATAGGCGTAATCCAGTCCGCTGATCAGATCATTAATCACTCCACAACTGGGGTCGATGAACAGCAATAAGGAACGTGTGTCAGCAGGGTCAATGTCAACCCAATCTTGCCAGTGTTGCAGTGGGCCATCGAGATCCGGCAGATTCTCGGTATTCAGTTGAAAGGGGTTCAGTCGAGCCCCGGGGAGATTGAGGAACGTGATGCTGAGGGCTGTGGTCTGTTCCAGCTCCTGAGATTGTCCAGAACTATCAGTTCCGACCACCCCTCCTGCAACAAAGCCGATCCAGTGTTTGGACTGGAGTCGTTTGCATAAGAGCGAATGCAGACGCGGAAGGTCACTCGCGAAATGGCTGGAGACAAAAAACAGCGCTAAGTCGGCTTTCTCCGAGCCGAGTTGGTTGGTGACATCTTTTGTCGCCTCTTCAAGGGACGAACAGCAACTGAGTGCTGTTCGGCACTTGGCTCGGGTTCCGGAACCTCGGAACCAGGCGAGGGGGTTGAACGGAACCATGTTGAGGACCTTACCAATCTTGAGGGCTAGGTCGATGGCATCGATAATGGCCCCTTCTCGAACCTGCCTGGTGCCTGATCTCCCCTATCGCAATTTGGTTTGGCTTACGTATCGATTAGGAGCAACCTTCGCTTTTGGGGTTCCGTTGGTATTACTGATCTGGGCAGGGGTCCGGCGTGAGCCAGCCATGGTGAGGCTGTTGGGTCTGTATTGGAAGGTGGCCAGCCTGCTTCCAATCAGTGTTTTGCTCCTCACCGATCGACGTCCGATCGGATATGTCACTGCTTTTTTGGCTCCTCTGCTGATGGCGGTTTCGGTTTGGTTCTGGGTGGATCTCAATGAAGAACTGGCCGACAGTGCTCCTGGCAGTGCTCTTCCCCTGACCATTCGAATCTGGCGCTGGGCTCTCAGCGGATTCGCCCTGTTTGCCGCTGGGATGTCGGCAACAGCGTTGCGCTGCGCCGAGCACTTAAGCGGTACTGATTGCCTGGCATGGTTGGAAGGTCCCCAGGGTCTGCATCGCGTGGCGGAGCGATTGTTCGACTTTGTGTTTGGAGGTCAGTGGAGCGTGGCGGTTGCAGCGTTCATTGGCTATGTGGCTTTAGTGGCTTATGTGGTGGGATTCCTTCAGTGGCTTTTGGTGCGGCTGCCGCGTCAGGGAAGGGTGGCTGGTGAGTTCTGATGCGTTGTTATCTGTCCTCGAGACGATCAGTCGTGATTGGCCAGATCGTGTCCTGCGGTTACGAGGAACAGTGCAGTCAGCAGATTGTGTTGCTGAAGCGCTGGAGATCCTGATTTTTCGAGGTTTTAGTAGCTGCACCACCCATCCAACAGACTTTGATCCGGACCGAACCGTGCTTCCTGATGGAGCCATGGTCGAAACCGCTGAATTGCTACGCGGGCCCCTGAATCCACAGCAGGAGGAGAGTTTGACCGGCCCACTTCCTGCACAGGCCTTGATGGACGTTGATGCTTGGCTCTGAGTGAATGCTGTTGATCAGCGTCGAGCCAAGACAGAGACGCACCGACCACACAAGCTTGGATGGTCGCTGTGTTGACCGATGTCGTTTTCGTAGTGCCAGCAGCGCTCACACTTCTCACCCCGAGCCAGGGCAACTTCAATGGTGGCCAGCTCGTTATCATCGCTGCCAAGCAATTCAGCCCAGGGCTCGCCCCCGATTTGCAACTGGGACACCAGAAGCCAGTCTCGGAGGCCGTCCACGTCTTGATCACCATTGTTGAGGAGCCACTGGAGCGCGTCTTGGAGTGGTGGGTTCCGCGCTTCAATGCGGACGGCTGCTTCGAGTGATGCTCCTAGCTTCCTGTTACCTCGGCATTCTTCCAGCACTTTGTTCACCGCAGCGCGCAGTTCACGAAGCTCTTGCATTGGGCCGTTGAGGCTGTCATCGCGCCAAACCTCAGGCACTGTGGGCCAGCCCCTCAGAAACACGGAATCAGCTCCAGTGGGATACGGGATGTTTTGCCAGATATCCTCAGCCATATGGCAAAGCACGGGGGCGATAGCTGCGGCGAGTCGTTCGATGATCAGGGCCATTACGGTCTGACAGCTGCGTCGCCTCCGGTCGGAGGGTGCACTGACGTAAAGCCTGTCTTTGGCAATGTCGAGGTAAAAGTTTGAGAGATCGGCGACGCAAAAGTTTTGCAGCAGCTGAAAAAATCGGAAAAATTCATAGCGTTCAAACGCTTCACTGATCTGGTCGAGTACGCACGCTGTGCGCTGTAACATCCAGCGGTCGAGCAAAGGCAAATCACTGATGCCAATGGCATCACGGCTTGGATTGAAATCGTGCAGATTCCCTAGCAAGTAGCGAGAAGTGTTGCGCACCTTGCGATAGACGTCGGATAGCTGTCGAAGGATGCCAGCACCGATTGGTACGTCAGCCGAGTAATCCACTGAGCTCACCCAGAGCCTCAGTACGTCTGCGCCGTAGGCAGGTTCTTGTTTTTGATTTTTTCCGCCTTCGATGATCACCATCGGGTCGACGACATTGCCAAGTGATTTGCTCATCTTTCGGCCTTTTTCATCGAGGGCAAAGCCGTGGGTGAGCACGGTCCGATAGGGAGCTGCACCGTTGACTGCTACTGAGGTCAGTAGGGATGACTGAAACCAGCCGCGATGCTGATCCGATCCTTCTAGGTAAAGATCTGCGGGATAGCGGAGGTTCTCTTGTTGGCTCGACACGGCGGACCAGCTGGAGCCGGAATCGAACCACACATCCATGGTGTCGGTGCCCTTACGCCAAAGATGTGCTTCTGCTTTGTGGCTGGATGGAAGGAGATCAACCTCATCTTTCTCCCACCAAATGTCGGCTCCATGGTCAGCGATCAGCTTTTTGACATGGGCGATTGACTGGGCATTGAGCAGAACTTCGCCCGTCTCTCGCTGGTAAAAGACGGGAATAGGGACACCCCAGGTTCGCTGACGGGAGATACACCAGTCGCCCCTTTCGGAGACCATGGATTCAATCCGGTTGCGGCCGGATGCCGGCAACCACTGGACTCCATCAATAGCGGTGAGTGCTTCAGTTCGGAAACCTTCGACTGAGGCAAACCACTGCTCTGTGGCCCTGAAAATGGTTGGTTTTTTGGTTCGCCAATCGTAGGGATAACGATGGCTGTAGTTTTCCTCAAGGAGCAGCGAACCGGAGTCTTTGAGTGCAGCGATGATCGCTGGATTGGCGTCCTTGAGCACGTTGAAGCCCTCGAAGGGTCCGGCTTCAGCGGTCATGGTGCCTTCTTCGTTCACCGGGCAAAGAATGGGCAAGCCATGTTTTCGGCCGGTGTTGAAATCATCCACGCCATGTCCAGGAGCGGTGTGGACCAAGCCGGTACCTGACTCCGTGGTGATGTACTCCCCACCTACGACGACGGCACTTTGGCGCTCCAGCAAAGGATGGCTGTAGGTGATGCCAGCAAGATCGCCCCCTTTAACAGTGGCTTTGGCTTGAAGGGAGCGCTGCAATTTGGTGGCGATGGAGTCGCATAGGTCTGCAGCCACGATCAGTAGTTGGCCGGTGCCGTCATCCGCGAGGCAGTAGTCGAGGCGATCGTTCACGGAGATCGCAAGGTTGGCGGGCAGCGTCCAGGGGGTGGTGGTCCAGATCGCGACCTTTAGGCATTGACTCAATGCGCTGCCGTCCGCGGGAAGATCCAATCCCTGTTCGTTGAGCTTATTTCGCAGGGCCTCGGGTAGTTCGACAACGGGAAACCCCACATAGACACTTGGGCTGGTGTGTCCGTCGGGATATTCGAGCTCGGCTTCTGCTAGGGCGGTGCGTGAACTGGGGCTCCAGTGCACTGGTTTAAGACCTCGGTAGATGTGACCTTTCAGCGCCATCGTTCCGAAGACGTCGATCTGTGCGGCTTCGTAGTCCTTCTGAAGTGTGAGATACGGGTGATCCCAGTCAGCCCAAATGCCCCAGCGCTTGAAGCCTGCCATTTGTTGTTCAACTTGCTTTCGGGCGTATGCGGCAGCCTTTTTGCGTAACTTGATCGGCGTGAGTGATTGGCGCTGCTCCTGATTCATGGCCTGGAGCACCTTGAGCTCAATCGGAAGGCCATGACAGTCCCAGCCTGGAACGAAACGCACCTTTCGCCCCTGCATGAGTCGGTGTTTGTTGATGATGTCTTTCAGCACCTTGTTGAGGGCATGACCCATGTGCAAGGCGCCATTGGCATAGGGGGGGCCGTCATGCAGGGTGAAGATCGGGCCGGGATTCTGTCGTCCCAGTTCCAGATCGATCCCTTTCTCTTTCCAGAAGGCTTGGAGATCCGGTTCGCGGCGGGTGGCATTGGCACGCATGCCAAACCCCGTCTCCAGCAGGTTGAGGGTGTCTTTGTAAGACGGACGCTTCTCAGCCTCCTGGCCTGTCTGCTGGGTCAAGTTGGCGCTGCAGCAAAGGGGATTATCAGTCTTCGTCGGTGCGGGTGGCGTCAGCGTTGTGGGGAGTGGAGTCTGTTTCAGTGTCTGTACTGCTTTCTGAGCTGTTGGTTGGGATCGTGTTCGTCTCACTGACTTCGCTCTTATGGTCGTCGTTCTTGGACGCGTCGTTGTTCGACGTTGAACGAGATCCACTGGTTGTCAGTATTTCGTCTTGGCTCTCGGGACGTAACGTGCTTGCAGTCGACTGTTCTGTTCTGTCGGGATTGGTCGTTTTTTCGTCGGACGACTCTGCTGTTGATTGAGCATCCTGGCTTTCGATAGGTCTGTCGGCTGTCACGAGGGCTTGGACGAGGTGGTCTTCGTCGTCTTCTTTGTCCTCATTGCTGCTTTGTCGATCAACGTCAGGGGCTGTGGATGTTTCCTCAGGGCGCACCCAACGTTTATTGCTTCCTGTTTTGGCCGCTGGCTTCAGGCTCTTGAGAGTCTCAGTTGTGGCGCTAACAAGGCTGGCGAAAATAATTTTTAATTGCTGGATGCTCGTGGCCCAGCGTTCACGAGAGCTCAGCCTTTGTCGCTCTTCATCGCTGAGTTGATGCCAGCGCGCCTGACCAACTTCCGCCCCTAGTCGGCTGATCAGCAAACCAGCGCAGGCCACGCCCAGCATGGGAGCACCCCGCAACCGGTCACTGCTCGTGATGAGGACCAGACCAAGCATGAGGACAACGGCTCCCCAGGCACCATCGCGTGGGCGACTGAGCTCTGTGGCTAGCAGTGGAAGCAGCAAAACCGCAAGACCCACCAGCAAGCAGATGTCTCCAGTAAGAGTGGCCAGCATCGATCTGTGGAGGCTCGAAGTTGTCTACATTCTGGGTCGATGTATAAAATTCGTTCTTGCCCATCTGGCGGAATTGGTAGACGCGCTGGTTTTAGGTACCAGTGACTTCGGTTGTGCGAGTTCAAGTCTCGCGGTGGGCATGTAACTGATTCCGATCATTGAGTGACTATCGATAGGCCTGGCTGATTGAAACGCCTCCTTTTGTCTTGGTGGGTCCAGGGCGACTGTGCTTCTTGCTTCTCTTCTGTTGAGAGATGAAAAATCTTTTTACTTGATTTATTAATTGTAGTCAAATCAGGCTTTAATTCAACAGCTTGTCAGATTGATGGCTTAGTTGTTGACATAAAGTATGCCAATTTGCCCGTTTAGTCTTGATTGTTTTGATGGTTGGCTAGAGCCTGAATGGCGTTATTTTTTGTGCTCTGATCTCTGGGTGCTGGACGATTCAGGACGTTCGACGACTCCTCCGGTCTCTTCGCTGAGTTGAGTGTTGACCATCTGTACGCCTACAGCCAGTATTCCAAGTAAGCCAAGTAGAGCAAAAATCCACATGTTGAGTCAGGGTGTAGGAGTTGGTTAACGGTGAAACAGAGTGAGTCAGTAAGTCCAAACGGCACATTGCATGCTTCTCATTATTGAATATTTGTGCTTGTGTAAAAAGACTTAAAAGGAAATCTTGAGCTGAATCAAGGCTCATCAGAGCTCTACGCTGCCTTGAAAAGGGTGTGCATCTCTTTTGATTTGATCTATGGTCAGTCGTGTGTTGCTTAGGGCTGCAAGTCTCGAGGTCAGCATTCCCTTGCCTAGATTGGCAAAACTCGCTGGTCCAGGCGGCATAAGAACCTTGTAATGACTCAGGCACTGGCACAACCGGAGACTGCGGGATCGTCACCTCGACTTCGCTCAGTGCCTAAGGAGTTTTTAGACCCTCCTTCTGCTTGGAATCCCACGGTTGCTCTGTTCTTAGGTGGCTATGGGTTGGCGGCTTTGTCGATATGGGGCTGGTTTTTTGGTGGCTGGCCGCTGCCATTGCTTTTGATTTGTGGCTTCTTGGCCCTGCATTTGGAGGGGACCGTCGTTCACGATGCCTGTCATAAAGCCGCTCATCCTGTCCCTTGGCTCAACCAGGCGATGGGGCATGGATCTGCGTTGTTGTTGGGATTTAGTTTCCCTGTGTTCACTCGGGTGCATCTGCAGCATCACTCTCATGTCAATGATCCCAAGAATGATCCGGATCACATTGTTAGTACATTCGGGCCTCTCTGGTTAATTGCGCCAAGGTTTTTTTATCACGAGTTTTTCTTTTTTCAGCGCAAGCTTTGGAAACCCTGGGAGCTGATGCAGTGGGGATTTGAGCGGTCAGTTTTTTTTACGGTCATTGTTGCAGCGATTCGTTTTGATTTTTTGCCATTCATATTTAATTGTTGGTTTGCGCCCGCCCTGATGGTCGGTGTCACCTTGGGATTGTTTTTTGATTACCTGCCCCATCGTCCATTCTTGTCAAGAAATCGTTGGCAGAATGCGCGTGTTTATCCCGGCCGAACCATGAATTGGTTGATTATGGGGCAAAATTATCATTTGGTACACCATCTTTGGCCTTCCATCCCTTGGTTTGAGTACAAACCAGCCTATGAAGCGACCAAGCCTCTTCTTGATGCTAAGGATTCGCCTCAGAGGCTTGGGATCTTTGAAACTCGTTCTGATGTTATTAATTTTCTCTATGACATTCTGATTGGAGTTCGTAGTCACAAACCTAGAGGAAGCAAAATGAGGCCGATTGCGAAACTTCTGCCAAGTCGGCGTATGCGTCGAGCTTGGCTCTCTCTACTTCGCCGCACCGCCGTAACTCCTGCGCGGCAGAATTATTGATTGGGTCATGATGGCTAATGATTGATCTCGTTGATGCTTTTTAGGAATTAAATAATTTTTGGGACTCGGAAGAAGTCGCCTTCCCGTTGAGGTGCTTGGTCCAATATTTCCTGGCGAACATCTGTGGGGACCACGGTGTCCTCTCGAGTTGCATTGATCACTTCCACTGCACGTGTGGTGGGTGGAATTCCCTCGGTATCAACTGCCTGGAGTTGATCCACATAATCAAGAATTCTCTCAAGCTGTCCTGTATAGGTGGCGATGGTCTCTTCCGGTAAATCAAGGCGGGCAAGCTTGGCCACCTTGCGTACATCGTCAGCGTTGATTTTGCTCATGCGGCGCAGAGGAAGGTTTCAAGATCTTCGCGCAGTGACGTTACGGCTGTATCCAGCAACTGGGCTCCATGCTCTGGCTTCGCGAGAAATGGATCCGAGCCCATCCGGCCATCGGGATAGCGACGGCGAAAATCGGCTGGGCCGTGAATGGCTCCGCATGGGGCTGGTTCAGGTAGGGGCCTTTGCTTGGCAATCAGGCTGTCGTGAAGGTGGAGAGTCACGGCGATTTCGCTGGGGGTGGCGTGTTGGCCTTCACGATCGCCATACAGCTCTCGTGCTTGGCGCATCACAGGCCCTGCCATAAACCAGTTCGAGAGTCTGCAGCGCAGTTTGGAAGCCACCGGAAGTCCTCTGCTGGCGGCCGTTCCATAGGCCTGGGCAAAGGCTGCTTTGGTCGTGGCCATGTTGCCTCCATGGCCATTCACTACATAGATTCGCTCGAACCCATGGGTGGCCAAGGACAACACAAGGTCATGCATGACCGCCATCAAGGTGGCCGGCTGAAGACTCATCGTGCCCGGGAACCCTAGATGGTGTTCGGCCATGCCATAGGCCTGAGCTGGCGTAACCAGCACTCCACTGCAGCGACCTAGCTCCAGTGCCACCGCTTCTGCGGTGATGGCATCAGTCCCAATGGCACCGGTGGGTCCGTGCTGTTCGGTGGAGCCCAAAGGGATGATGATCCCTTGGCAGCATTTCAAGTAGGTCTCAACATCAGGCCAACTCTGGAGAGTCAAACGAATGGCTTCGGTGTTGGCTGCTGGGCCAGGCAGGGTGGCGGTCATGCCATCTCGATCATTGGCTTGATGATCGCTCAGCTCGCGCCTTAGTGCGCTGAGCCGTTGCCGTCGTACTTATCTGTGTTGTAGTACCCGCCTCTGGTGCCGAAGTAGAAGGTGGCGAGTACAAACAGACCGCTGCCGAAGACCAAGACGGTCCCAAGATTGAATCCAGAGAGAGCTGCGTCCATGCTTGGCCGATGAAGGATCCAATCATGACAAGCTTCTGAGCTGTCAATCAACTTGATGGGCTGATCATCACAGCCGAGGCAGTTGTGTTATGGAATGATCTCGCTGCCGTCGCCTTGAACATCAAGCCAATCGCGTAACCAGTCAGTGAGCCAGATGAAGGGAAGGGTGTCAGCCAAAGCCGCCACAGCTTTGAACAGATACCCGCTGGCAATAAATGCGCCCAGCTGGGGCAGTACCGCTTCCCCAGCTCGGATGGGCAGCACATGAGCGGCGTAGTGGCTGATGAACACTACGGCACTGGTGTCCACCAATTGGCTGATTAGGGTAGATCCATTGTTGCGGAGCCAGAGGGCTTTGCCATTGGTACGTGCTTTCCAGAAATGGAACAAACGCACATCCACGAATTGGGCTGTGAGGTAGGCCACCATCGAAGCTCCGACGGACCCGAAAGCCAAGTGTTGAATCTCGAAAAATGTTGACTCGGGTGCGCCTTCGAGGCCAGGCATGAGGCCTCCAATCCACAGAATCAACACCACCCAACCATTGAGTAAGAGACCCACCCACACCACCTGGGTGGCTTTCTCCTCTCCCCACAGCTCACTAATTAAATCCGTGCACAGAAAGGTGACCGGATAGGGAAGGGCACCAACAGCTACCACGATAGGCCAGGATCCAATGTGGCCCAGGGCCAGGAATCGGGTCAGCCCGAGAATGTTGAGCATTCCCAGCGTGCCGAGGAAGAGTCCTGCCAGCACCAGAAATGCCAGGTCTCGCCTGGCCTTGATCTTGTCTGTTGTGGTTGTTGGTGATGCCGACATGGATGTGTCGTGAACATGGCATGTATTGGCGCAAGAGAGTGAATCGAGTCGCCATCTTTTGTGACCTTTTGGATGAAAGGATTGTTTCGTTAGCACCAGCCAGAATGATGTTGTCTTACTGAAGATGGCCGCTGTTCGCAAACAGCGAATTGAACAACGGTCTGGGTTGGTCTGTCGTGAAATCCCATCATCTCACTAGCAATGGCATGAGTCACTTGAAGACATCCTCAGCAGTATTGGTTGCTCAAACAGATGAGGAATGGCGAGAACCTTGCTGGTGTAGCTGATCGCTGCCTCTGTCAAAACAAGGGAAGCTTTCTTCTTTTCAGAGGCATCGATGCTCTGGTGGCTGCTTTAGGGTTTGAGCGAAATGTGTAGAAAGAGTTGAAAAGATTCGCGGTGATCAGTCTGAGCTTGCGTTGACAGAGTTATGAGAAAAGGAGTGTTGAGACGTCATCCCAATCGGCACTTATTACCTGCAAGCCCAAGAGTGTCCAGCCCTCCCTCAAAGCTTCTTTTGCCGAGCGGCGGCGGTGGTGGGTCCTGACCTGGTGGGCTGCAGGTTGGTGAGACGCCAACCCAATGGTGAGTTGCTTTGGGGGGTGATTGTGGAAACGGAGGCGTATTCCCAGGAGGAGCCCGCGTGCCACGGCTACCGCAGGCGCTCACCTCAGAACGAAACGCTTTTTGGAGAGCCTGGTCGTTTCTATGTGTATGTGAGCTATGGCATCCACCACTGCGTGAATGTGGTCACCGATCGCCCCGAATGGGCGAATGGAGTGTTGCTTCGCGCAGTAGCGCTTCCTGACGAACCAGTGCGGGTGGCGGCGGGTCCTGGTTTGCTCTCGCGGCGCTTTGAAATCAGCCGTTGTCATGACAACACCTCGGCTTGTGGTGAGAATGAATTGTGGTTGGCCCCTCGGCCTGCCGTTCTCAACAGCCTTGAGTTTGTGACCACCACGCGGATCGGAATTTCTCAGGCGCAGGATTTGCCCTGGCGTTGGTACTTAAAGGCCTCACGCAGTGTTAGTCGGCGTGCCCGTGGTGATCGTCTTCCCACATGGGATGAGGCTTTGATCCCAACGCAGGAGTGGTTGCAATGAGTGCCTGGTCGCACCGGCATGTGCTCGATTTGGCCTCTTTCTCACGCGATGACCTCTCGATCGTGATGGAGCTTGCGCATCGTTTTCGCTCGATGCCCGTTACGGGTGCGCGCAAATTGCCGGCATTGCAGGGGCGATTGGTGGCCACCCTGTTTTTTGAGCCCAGCACGCGTACGCGCAGCAGTTTTGAATTAGCCGCAAAGAGGTTATCCGCTGATGTTCAGAGTTTTTCTCCCTCTAGCAGCTCCCTCAGCAAAGGAGAATCGCTGCTGGATACAGCACGCACCTATGTAGCCATGGGAGCTGATGTGTTGGTCATCCGTCACCGCTGCACGGATGTACCGGCTCAGTTGGCTGCAGAGTTAGATCAGGCTGGAGAGCGAACCGTTGTGCTGAATGGTGGTGATGGTCAGCACAGCCACCCCAGTCAGGGATTGCTTGATCTTTATACCCTTGCGCATCATTTTGAACATCGCCATCCTCAGCCCAATGCTTTGCAGGGCAAACGCATTGTGATTGTGGGCGATGTTCTGCATTCACGCGTGGCTCGCTCCAACCTATGGGCGCTCAGTGCTTGTGGAGCTGATGTGGTGCTTTGCGGGCCAGCAAGTCTGGTCCCGGATGCGTTTGCTGCCTTTTTGGATGCCCCTCCGAGAGGGCAAGATGTTGATCCCGTTCATCAACGTGGAACGGTTCAGATCAGCCGATGTCTTGATGATTGTCTTTCTGGCGCTGATGCAGTGATGACCTTGCGTTTGCAGAAAGAGCGCATGACTGATCATCTACTCACGGATCTCAACCGTTATCACCGTGACTATGGGCTGACGCATGAGCGCCTGCGCCGCTGTGGATGTGCCATTCCTGTGCTCCATCCAGGCCCCGTGAATCGAGGCGTTGAAATGAGCGGCGCCCTTTTGGATGACCGCTCGATCTGCTTGGTGGAGGATCAGGTCAGGAATGGAATCCCAATTCGCATGGCGTTGCTCTATTTGATGGCAGCTTCAGAGCCCGTGGTGGAATCAGCCAGTAACTCGGCATCTTCCTGAGCAGAAAGACCTGATATGGCATTGGAGTAGTAATCCATTGCTGCTCTTAAAGCAGCGTCTGGTGAGGCAATCGATGGACTGTTAGCCGTATTCATTGGGAATGGGGCATCTGGTGCATCAAGGCCAATGTGCTGACTTGGCATTCCAGTGAGCAACATGGAGGCTCTTTTCTGTGAGACCACAGCGAACATCCATTTGATGATTAGCGACCAACGATTTTCACGTTCGGGCATGAAGGCTAAATGGGCAACGGCCCAAAGGATCCAGCCAGGAGTTCCAGAAAATTTGAAGCCGCGCAGATCAGCCACTGCCGCAACCCGATCCAGTACCGCCATGCTGCCGAAGTCGAACCATTTGAAGGTCGGCCGGGTGCTTCCATTGATCATCGCGGCAATGTCTTTGCCGACAAAGCCTCCGGCTTGTGTTGCCGGGCCTGCCATGCCGGGTAGGGGATTGCCATTGGCTGTGTGTTTGAAGCTGCAGAGGTCTCCGACAACCCGAATCTCGGGATGGTCTTTGACGCTGAAGTCGGGTTCGACAATCACCCGTCCGCGACGATCTAATTCACAATTGATTGAATCTGCAAGGGTTTTCCCTAGATGAGAGGGGCGAACTCCTGCTGTCCAGATCACTGTTGCAGCTTGAATTGTCTTGTCTCCATCTGGAGTGCTAACGGTGACTTCTCCAGGCTGCATGCGTTGAACGCGACCTTTGAACAGGGTTTCCACCCCAAGCGTCTCCAGGGTCTTTTGAGCAGAGACCGACAACGACTCAGGCATCGCTCGCAACAAGCGATCACCCGGGTCGATCACAATGATTCGAGTGTCATCAGGGTTGAGCTGTTTGAACTCGCGTCGCATGGCGTTGCGCATCAATTCAGATGAGGCCCCCGCCATTTCGCAGCCTGTAGCCCCACCTCCCACAATCACGACAGTCTGAAGGAATTTGCGCGAGGCTGGATCTGGTGTTTGTTCCGCTTGTTCCATCGCCATCAGCAAGCGACGGCGAATTTCTTCGGCGTGCTCAAGGATTTTCATTGGAGGCGCGAAGGGACGCCATTCTTCATGGCCGAAATACGTACTACCTGATCCAGTTGCGAGTACTAAATGGTCATAGGTCAAAGCCTTGCCACCAAAAACAATTTGTCTTTTATTGGCATCCAGTCCGGTGACTTCACCAAGCAAGACTTGAACATTCTGCTGCTTGCCAACGAGCTGCCGCAGTGGTGTCGAGACATCCCCACTTGAGACCAGGCCTGTCGCTACTTGATAAAGGAGAGGTTGAAACAGGTTGAAGTTGCGCTTGTCGATCAAGGTGACGCGCACATCTGACTTTGCAAGAGCTTTGCAGGCTCGCACTCCCGCAAAGCCGCCACCCACAATCACAACATGTGGGGCATCGCGAAGACGTTCCTCGGGCGGTTCGAGCTCGAGAAAGAAATGATCAGCAGCCATGTCCCAACCAACACAGATCTGTTCTAAGGGTATGGATTCCGTTCGAGATTGTCTTTGTTTGTGAGTTCTTTAAAGCAACTTGAACCCCTCCAGCAAGAGCCCATAGAGCAGACCGATGCGTGTCATGTCCAGCAAGTCTCGTCCCAGATGTGGTCGTTGATTTTCAGCCCAATGTCTCCTGGTTCTCACCATGAGTTCCCAGATGCTCACAGTGATCAAAGCTGCCACTGGATCCATCAAATTTAAAGCGCCCGCAACGGCTCCGATGGTGTTGCCAAAAGCGAAACTTGCTCCTAGCGCAATCAACATCAAGGAGGCTTTCCTCCAAGGATTAATGGCCCACTGATCCAGTCTTGAGGTGGCTTCCCCGAAGCTTGTCTGAAGTTTGGTCTTCTGCAATCGAGAGGTCATTGATCAACCTCCTCCAGACGAATAGATGTCAGGCTGACCACCGATCGATCCCCATCTCCCGGCCGGCATCCTGCCTAATAATTAATACCTTGAAAATCCAATTTACTTGTATCGAATGAACATTTTTTAGCATTTCCTGTTGAAGCGTCATAGCCCCTCCTGCCCAGCTTTTGCATCATCGTCACTCTGGGGTGGGATGCAATTCAATCAGAATCAGCTTTGGCTTTTCGAGATGATTTGCCTTCTAACAGCTCGAGGAGGGCTTCCATCTGTGCCATGACGCCCCTTACTTCACCTGCTTCAGGCAAGAGCCCGTCTTCCATCACGCCTTGGTGCATTTCTCTTAACTCTTGGCGGATGTAGCGCAGGTGGCTCACCACCTGTTCTCGTTTTGATTGAGACATCGTACGGGGTGTTCGCTGACCTCCCTTTTACCGCATGGACGTTCCCTGTGTCGTTATCGACGTCCAAACCCTCCAGCCAGGGCAATCAGCGCATAGGTGATTAAGGCGGTTGGTCTGACCAGAATTGAGAGGGAAACAAGAGACAGTAGAGCGACCAGCAATGGCAAGCGCTTCGTTAAACGAGGACTTGGTAAGAACATCAGCAAGATTCCATTGCGATTACCGAGACCGCTTGAAGGTGAGTGCCCACAAGAAGCTGGAACCTGCTGGGACTCAAGGGGAACGTTTGGTTCTCTAAGAATGGCTGTGGTTCAAGGCCCCAAGTCATGGCTTGCCCTTGAATTTGAAAAATTAGCTTAATGCGCATGGTGATGAATATGTAGCTCAGAACCCCTTTGCTCGAGGGCGCTGGCTTGAAAGCGAGATGTTTTTCATCTTCTCCGTTGGATGAGGATGTGCTGATATTGGCTGAGCTACCGCGTTAAAGGCGAGAGACCAGCGTTCCCCGCTCCCCCGAAAAGGCATGACGGAATGCGGTTGCCAGGCTGGAAAAATGTAGAAATCACCAGGCTTGGGGAGTATGTACTTGGCCATCCCGGTGCGAAAGGATTGAAGGTGGTAGTCCTCCGGACCGTGAAAACAAAGCTGACCATCAAAGCTGGTGCCGTCTATTTGTTTTGGCACTTTCAAAAAGACAACTCCTGAAAAACTTCCTCCATGGGTATGCATAGGGTTGTAATCGCCCTCCCTTTGGCAATTCAGCCATACATCAATCAATTTCAGTTGATAACGACCAGGTATCCAGGGGCCACGACCTTGAGGAGGTTGCTGGTCTATCACGTGTCGAATCCAGCGCTCACATCCATTGAGAAGGACGCATTCTCCCAGCTCCTGAACAACTGGGTGTCTTGGATTGAGCTCTCGTTGTTGGTTGAGTCGACCAGCCAAGCGCCCTGATGCATCAGGATTTGATTCCGGATTACGGAGTACGTCTTCGCAATGGAGTAGAAGTTGATCGCGCAGTTTCAGATTAAGCTCACCTTGCACGATGGACCGTGGAAACAAATCAATAACGTTCATGTGTTGAGGGTTGAGCCATGCTTATGGTAAAAAGTTAGGGGTCGATGCTTGTGTTAAAAGCAATTTATTGAATAGGAATTGATTGAATTTTATTGTAAGTAGTTGAGTCTTTGTAAGTTGTTTCTGTTGCTACAAGGTGGTGCTTGTCTGTCTGCTGCTGATGTCTTGTGTCTTGTTTATTGGGGATATGTCTTCAAGTTTTTTGCAAGCGCTTTCCTTCCTAGTCTGCGGGGCGGGATTTGATGGCTAGCTGGCTTTGTTTTCTGTGGGCAAAGCTCCAATCTTGATATTCATCATCATATGATCCTTCCGTTCCGGGATCAATCACATTGTGCTTAGGGTGCTGAGTAGACTATTTCTATCGATAGCTTCCTTTGTAGCCAATTTTTACCTTTAGGAGAAAGTGAGCTGAATCTGGTTCAAGTAGTGAACTGATGTGGACGAAGTGAATGCAACATTTCGTCGCTGATCGAGTTCAACTCAGAATCCTATTTGGCTCAAGATTCCTTGGCCGCTGAGAAGTTCGGTGACAAGGCCAATCACGAAGCCGAGCATGGCAAGACGACCATTCCATGTTTCTGCGAAATTGACAAAGCCGAAGTGAGATTGGGTGTTGTTAGTCATGATTTCAGTCGAAGAATTAAGCCTCACTATGGTGAGGCTTTGTTGTTCAGGAATTAGCCAGCAACAGCCGAGATGCTGTAGGGAGCTTGAGGAAAGCTGGTGGGCATTGGATCGAGTTTGCCTTCGGCTAGAGCTTTAGCACGAATGTACATTTGACTTGATGTGGCACCAGCCGCTTCCATTGCTTTGGCGACGACGTTCCAGTTGCGAACTTCAGTAGACATTTCAATTTGAATTGAAGGTGATCTAATGATCGGCAGCTCGATGCACTTGTCGTGAGAGGGAAACCCGTCCGCTGGCCGAACAAGCACTATGAGGCGGCTATGGATACTGTGCCCAGAATCAAATCGAACCAACGTGATCGCTTCTTCAACTTGATTGCGCAGGAGAGTCAGCTTGTCATGATCAAAGAGATTGCTTCCTAAAGGATCGCTCTATGGATCACGAGAGGATGCATGACTTCTCAATAAGAGAAACAGTTGTCGTGAGTCGTGCTGATTACTTCTAATGATCTTCTCTCAGGTATAATTTGAGGTTGTATCGCAATTAGATTGGGGCTCTAGTGAGACATCGCGAACACCTTCGCTAATTCCTGTGCGCTCATGAAAATCAACTGGATCTTCACCAGCATTCAGTTGCTTAATCGCGAAATCAGAAGATCCTATATATTTCAAGGAGAGAATGAAGACAGATCTCCGAACCCATCTTGGATCTGCTTACCGCTTAGGCATTAAACACATTTAAATTTAGCCTCAGTAGAGGATTGTTAAAGTATTCCTTGGCTAAAACGACAGAAAGCGGCCTTAACTGCACACATGCTTGATCCAATACTGTCGCTTCTCTCAGGGTTGCGGTCGTGAGATTTGTTTTGTTCCGCAAAAGCTGGTTCAAGGAAAAGGGTTAATCACGCAGGCCTTAACCGCTGTTAAAGCAAGGGAAACCATTTTCTTCCCTTGAGTCATTTTCAGGCGAAGTTAGTGAATACAGCTTTGTTTCGATTCACTCATCTCTGTTTTAAATTCTGAATCGCCTTAAATATTCTGGTCTAATGAAAGCATCCTAAGAGGATGCAGCCCATGGCTGATTGCTTGCAGAAGGTCACAGTTCTCGCCGAGATTACAGTCGATCTGAGTGTTCCTGAACTCCAGACAAAGAGGCAACTGAGCGAATGGATCGAATCCAAGGTGGCTCGGACCCATTTCATAGACCATCTGAGGCCAGAGTCATTCAGAAGGCTTGAGGTGGTAAAGGTCGCAACCACCACTCAGATCATTGGTTAAATCTCTTGTCTGCCCAGACCTCGCTTCCATTCATGAAACTCATCACAACTCCTCCAGCTTCGGTGCTGTTAGTGCTCGGCTTTCATGCGGGCTCACTAGACCGTTTGCGCTGCCTAGACATCGACAGCTGACACGTTCTAATTGCAAAAGAGTATCAACAACAATTAGCCTCCTTGCTGAACAGAATCACCGCAAAGAATACGGCTATTGATTGTGATTCTCAACAGCAAATCTTGTCTTGATAATGTTCGGTTCATTCGCCTTACATCGTCGAAAAAATGTAATAGAACGGAGGAGTCCTCGTTTCGGACACCCTCATGACTCAATCCACAACCCAAGCCAAGATCAGCATCGCCACCGGACCTGCTGGTCGTGCCATGGCAGAAGCCATGTCACCGGAGATGGTCAGCCAATTGCAGGCCCATCTCAATCTGGAACGGCAATCCTCTGCTGACTATTTCGCTGCAGCCGTCTGGTTTGCAGAGCGCGAACTCACTGGTTTTGCTGAACATCTGCGTAATGAAGCCAAGCAGGAGCAGGAGCATGCCGCAAAATTCGCCGACTATCTGATCTCCCGGGGTCAAACCGTTGAACTCGATACGATCGAAGCACCTCGCCAGACATGGCCCGATCCAGAAGAGGTGATCGCCAACGTCTTCAAGATGGAAGCGGATGTCACCAGTTCTGTGCTGCAGCTGTATGCCACAGCAGAGCGCGATGTTGATCAACGCACAACGGTTTTCCTTGATCCCGTTGTTGATGATCAGCGAGCTTCAGAACATGAAGCCGCTTACCTGCTGGGCCGGGTGAAGTATGCCAATGGTGAGCGTGCGGCGATGATGATCATTGACGCCGAACTCAGAGAAGATGAAGCGGAACCCGCAACGCTTCAGGGTTAAGACTCAGTTCAAGCTTCTTGAACAATGCGTTTTCAATGTGGTCTGAATACGGCATGGCCTCAAGTTGAGGCCATGCAAAAAATACACAACCCAGCCATGAGCGGGATTGTGTATTGCTCCCAATAATGGTGAGGAAAAGTAACAGAGTCATTCACCCCGAAGGTTGCCAAGTTGGTGTATGCACATGGATACTCAGCCTTCCGGTGCGTAATTACTGTATTGGCATTGATACTCAACTCTGAATTTCATGTGTGGAGATTCAATATTTGCTATGGGAACAAACTTGGCATTTCCCTGTTCATTCATGAGTCTATTGGGTTGAAACCCTTTTTGTAGGTTGAATGGCTGATTTGGCGTTCTTTGGTTTGGACAGGTGATGACAGGTGTTCGGCATTTAAAAGATTTCACTGTTGGTTTTGGAACCCCTGCAAAACCTGGCGCTTTGTTGTATTTGCCATATGTTTTGACACCTACAGCTTTGAATCCTGGGGCACATTTTAGTCGGAAAGGTGCTTGATTCGTCAATCCTGAGGGTGTTGATGGTCTTGCATTGGCAATGCTAGATGCAGTTGTGGTGATGCCTATTCCCAAACTAATTAATGCAAGAGTGCAGGCACTTTTTGAGGCAAGTTGCAAAGCTGACATGGCTAAGATTCCGGTTTAGGATTCGATTGGCTTTGGTTCCAATCAACTTCACCATCGTCGATCTCCAAGGCGTTTGTTATGAGTGCGGTCAAACAAGTTTGTGATGTTCATCACAGTTATTTGATTTCATTGAGCTGGCTGTATTGCCGTCTTCAGCCGGATTTAGTCACTGCAGTTTATTGATGATTGTTGTTAAAAAATTCACGGAATGATGATGGAATCCCATCTGGGAGCTTTGGACCAGCCCAATCAATCTGGATGAGCGCTTCGGTGATGAGCAAGATCACTAAAAGCAGTGAGTCTGGTCCACAGGCTCGATATTTAAAGGTGTAATGGTGTCAGGGCATGCCCAAGCCTGTTGTTGTTCACGCGTTAAAAGCTCATGAAAATCACTTCTCAAAAAATCGTACTGGTTTCACTTGCTGCCTGCTTATCTATTCTTCCACTGTCATATTCATAATGCGATGACAGCTTCGTTGCTCGCTGATCGGCAAGCACGAATTGAATAGCCAAAATTGGGACCAAGTCTGAAAGTAAGGAGGCTGACGAATAGCGAATCGGTAAAAGCTGTTAAGGGGATTAACTATGTCATTGATGCTCTCAATTCAAGCGGGAGGACAATGTCATCAAAAAATGCAAGACTCGTTGGTTTATCTCCCTATTAGAAGAATGTGATAAAGAGAGAGTTAAATGATCTGAGCTCACAGGATAGGTCTGAGTTGAAGAAGTATTTTAGGCACTAGGTCGAGAGGCGAAAAAAGGTAGATGGAGGTCAGGGTGATTGTTCTGCAAGTGGAAGTCTGAACGATGCAAAAATGCATGACACTTTATTAGCCATTGTAAGTCTTTTTGGCCCTCCTTGTAGTTAAGTGAGCGTCTTTAAGACTGTTTTTGATGGTGGATTGGCCCTTGTTTTGCAGGGTCCTTTTGTTCGCCGATTGACTGCTCCATGTTTTGACTTGTTCTGCTCAGTCTTGAGGGCGATCTCAGTGTTGGCTGGTAACGTCGCAACTGAAATTCAGTTGCTTAATATGGACTCTCGAGCTGGATAGTATGGATTGATTTGGGTGGCTGCTGGCTCTCTTTGGCACATTGAATTGATAAAGTTATAAGCTATTAATGGGTTAATGGTGAGGTGTTTGTTCTTTTTAAATCAACGCTATTTTGCTTTATTGGTTCTAATTGATCTGGATTAGCTGATTTGGGTGTCAATGGAGAATAGGGGATTCGAACCCCTGACCTCTGCGGTGCGATCGCAGCGCTCTACCAGCTGAGCTAAATCCCCTTCTCCGTGAAACCTAGCGTCAGCTCTAGAGGCCTGCTCCAGGCAGAATGGAGTTTCAGCATCAGGCGACCAGCATGCCGATCACGCCGGAATCTCTGGATGCCTTTGATGATGACAAGGTGGCTTCTCTGGCACGCCGTTTAGAGGAAGATGATTACCCCACCCCTTTCGATGGTCTTGGGGATTGGCATTTGTTGCGTGCTCTAGCCATTCATCGGCCAGAGCTCACGGCTCCCTACGTTCATTTGATTGATCAGGAACCATTCGATGAAGACTGAGGCCCTCAGGTCTCTTGAGGGGTGTCGACTTCTCGTCGCCGCATCCGGCAGCATCGCTGCGGTTAAGACTCCTCTACTCGTTAGTGCACTTGTCAAGGCAGGGGCGGAAGTGCGTTGTGTCATCACCCCAAGCGCTGCTCGGCTTGTGAGCCCAGTGGCATTAGCCACGTTGAGTCGCCATCCCTGTTTGCAAGATGAGGATCAGTGGCATCCCTCCCAGACTCGGCCCTTGCATATTGAGCTGGCCGAATGGGCTGATCTCGTCATTGTCGCTCCACTGAGCGCAACAAGCCTTGCCCGATGGACCCAAGGGTTTGGAGACGGACTACTGGCTTCTTTGTTGCTCGCCTGCGAGCGGCCTGTTGTGGCAGCTGCAGCCATGAATACAGCCATGTGGAGTAGTCCTGCCGTTCGCCGCAACTGGGGGCTTTTGCAACGAGATGAACGAGTGCTGTGTCTTGGCCCAGAACCTGGGTTGTTGGCTTGTGATCGAATTGGAGAGGGACGTATGGCTGATCCAGGGTTGCTTGAATTGGCAGTCATCCATGCGCTCCAGCAGGTGGGTAAAGAAGGGCAATTGCCTCGTGACTGGCATGGTTCTTCTTTACTGGTCACCGCAGGCCCCACTCTGGAAGCTCTTGATGTTGCTCGTGTGATCAGTAACCGGAGTAGTGGGCGAATGGGAGTGATGCTCGCTCAAGCGGCTCGATGGCGGGGTGCTCGGGTTCACTTAGTTCACGGACCCTTGCAGTTGCCGTCAGCCTGGCTTGAGGGTTTGCGTTGTCACCCTGTGGAGTCTGCGCAAGAGATGGAATCAGCTCTAACTGGTTTGCAGCCACAGGTTGATGCCGTTGCGATGGCCGCTGCGGTGGCAGATCTTCGTCGTCGCGGTGGACCTCTCGGTGATAAACCCGCGAAGGCTGACTTGGCTCGTGTTCTTTCAGCTGATATGGAGTCTGTTCCTGATCTGTTGGCGGGCTTGGCCCGGCGCCGAATCTCAGGCCAGGTGTTGTTGGGATTTGCAGCACTTAGCGGTCCAACCAATGTGATGCTTGATCGTGCACGTCAGAAGCTTTCTGCCAAGCAATGCGATTTGTTGTTTGCGAATCCCATTGATCAACCCAATCAAGGATTTGGTTCAAGCCTGAATGGTGGCTGGTTGCTGAAGCGCGATGGATCACTAGAGCAGTTGTCAACGCAATGCAAACTCGCACTTGCCAACCGCTTGCTTGATGAGTGTGCAAGCCAAATGCATGCAGGACAGTCCGCCTCGTAAGCAAAGTGATTAGCCGGTGGCAGCTATCTGCACCAGGCTTCCTGAGAAGTTGGTTGATTCGACCATTCATTCCAGCGGGAACCTACTTTTCAGGGGTCTCTTTGCGAATAGTTCGCGACGGCTTGTTTAGAGCTGCAAAAGGCCAGCCGGAACTCACGTTTTCGCCTTGTAGGATCGAAAAATCGGTAGATACCGTCTTCGTTCGGCTACTCAGCTTTCTTCTATGCGCATCCGTCCCCTGCTGGCCATGGTGCTAGCCCTCTGCCTATTCGTCGTAACTGCCTGCAGTGGTGGTGCTGAGGCCATAGATCGATCCAACGTTACCTACGACGACATTCGTAATACGGGCAAGGCCAACGATTGCCCCACCCTGCCTGAGGCAGCTCGCGGCTCCATCAGCCTGACTGCTGGTTCTGCCTATGAACTCCGCGGGATTTGTATGCACCCCTCCCAAGTCTTTGTGAAGGGTGAACCCGCTAACAAGCGCCAAGAAGCTCAATTTGTTGAGGGAAAAATCCTGACTCGTTACACCTCGAGTTTGGATGAAGTTTTTGGAGATCTGACCGTCAGTAACGATGGCTTGAGTTTCAGCGAAAAAGGCGGCATTGATTTTCAGCCGATCACCGTCTTGGTTCCTGGTGGTGAGGAATTCCCATTCACCTTCTCCAGTAAAAACCTCCAAGCAACTGCTGATGGTTCATCACTCACCACCAGTACAGATTTCAGCGGGACCTACCGCACACCGAGCTACCGCACCAGTAACTTCATCGATCCCAAGGGTCGTGCGCTGACAACTGGTGTGGATTATCCCCAGGGACTTGTGGGTCTTGGTGGAGATTACGAAGAGCTCGAAAGCGAAAACATCAAGCGATATATCGATGGCACGGGTGAGATGAGCTTTTCGATCACCAAGGTGGATCCAGAAACAGGCGAATTTGCTGGCGTCTTCTCGGCGATTCAACCTTCCGACTCTGATATGGGTGGACGTGAGATCGTTGACGTGAAGATCAGCGGAGAGGTCTACGGCCGTCTTGAGGAGGCTTGACTTCCTGTTCAGAAGACAGAAAAAAAGGAGGGCTGAGGCCCTCCTTTTTTTCTGTCTTCTGGGAGAATCTCGGTCCCTGATCCAGACACGAATCATTAATGACTGCTAGTTCCTCTTCCTCGCAGCGCTCCGGGCTAATTGCTCCTTACGGAGGCACCCTGGTGGATTTGATGGTGTCAGCGACTGAGCAGGCTGAGCTGAAGGCTTCGGCTACCAAAAGCATCGAATGTTCCGATCGCAATGCCTGTGATGTTGAACTGCTTGTGGTGGGTGGATTCTCTCCAGAGCGGGGTTTTATGCATCAGGCCGACTACGACTCCGTGGTCGCCGGACATCGCACGACGTCTGGTTACCTATTCGGGTTGCCGATCGTGATGGATACCGACCGTGCGGACGTGGCCGTTGGAGACAAGGTGTTGTTGACATACCAAGGCCAGGATCTCGCTGTTCTCACCGTTGGTGATAAGTGGGAACCCGACAAGGTTGTAGAAGCCAAAGGCTGCTATGGCACCACCTCGCTAGAGCACCCGGCGGTGCGCATGATCGCCACAGAACGCCGTCGCTACTACCTCGGTGGCGTGATTCAGGGCTTGCAGCTTCCCAAGCGTGTCTTCCCCTGCAAGACGCCTGCTGAGGTCCGAGCCGGCCTCCCTGGAGGCGAAGACGTGGTGGCATTCCAGTGCAGAAATCCCATTCATCGCGCCCACTACGAGCTCTTCACGCGCGCATTGCATGCTCAAAATGTCAGTCAAAACGCTGTGGTGCTTGTTCACCCCACCTGTGGTCCGACCCAGCAGGATGATATTCCTGGAGCCGTTCGCTTCCAGACCTATGAACGTCTAGCTGCTGAAGTGGATAACTCACGCATCCGTTGGGCTTATTTGCCCTACGCCATGCATATGGCTGGACCGCGTGAAGCCCTGCAGCACATGATCATTCGTAGGAATTACGGCTGTACCCATTTCATCATTGGTCGAGACATGGCGGGATGTAAATCTTCCCTCACCGGGGATGATTTTTACGGCCCCTATGACGCGCAAAATTTCGCTAAAGAATGTGCGCCTGAACTGATGATGGAGACGGTTCCCTCCTTGAATCTCGTTTTTACCGAAGAAGAGGGTTATGTCACGGCTGAACATGCTGAGGCGCGTGGTCTCCATGTCAAAAGGCTCAGTGGTACCCAATTCCGCAAGATGCTTCGTAGTGGCGAAGAAATTCCAGAGTGGTTCGCCTTTCGTAGCGTGGTTGAGGTCCTTCGGGCCTCCTGACTTGGCCGATTCCCATTAACATTCCTTCATCAGAGGTGAAACCCCTTGAACAAACGTTGGCGCAATGTGGGGCTTTACGTCCTTCTCGTAGTGGTCGTGATCGTTGTTGGGACGGCTTTCCTCGATCGTCCTGACCAGTCAAACGCTTCACGCACGTTGCGATATAGCGATTTCGTGGAGTCTGTTCAGGAAGATCAAGTCAGCCGTGTCTTGCTATCCCCAGATCGCGGAACCGCTCAGATTGTTGAAACCGATGGTCGTCGAGCTGAGGTGAACCTCGCTCCAGATAAGGATCTGCTGAAGCTGCTCACTGACCACAATGTTGATATTGCCGTTCAGCCCTCGCGTCAGCCAGGTGCCTGGCAGCAAGCTGCAACGAGCTTGATCTTCCCATTGCTGCTACTCGGGGGGTTGTTCTTCTTGTTCCGTCGTGCCCAAGGCGGTGGTGGAGGCGGTAATCCCGCCATGAATTTTGGTAAGAGCAAAGCTCGGGTCCAAATGGAACCCACCACCCAGGTCACTTTTGGAGATGTGGCTGGAATCGAAGGCGCCAAGCTTGAGCTCACAGAGGTCGTTGATTTCCTGAAAAACCCCGATCGCTTTACAGCAGTAGGAGCCAAAATCCCTAAAGGTTGCTTGCTAGTTGGCCCTCCCGGTACTGGTAAGACCTTGCTTGCAAAAGCCGTGGCTGGTGAGGCGGGAGTGCCGTTTTTCTCGATTTCAGGTTCTGAATTTGTCGAAATGTTCGTGGGAGTCGGCGCAAGCCGTGTTCGCGATTTATTTGAACAGGCCAAGAAAAATGCTCCCTGCATCGTGTTTATTGACGAAATTGATGCAGTAGGTCGTCAAAGAGGCGCTGGGCTAGGCGGTGGCAATGACGAACGTGAACAAACTCTGAACCAGCTCCTCACAGAGATGGATGGTTTCGAGGGCAATACCGGCATCATCATCATTGCGGCAACCAACCGCCCTGACGTTCTGGACTCGGCCTTGATGCGTCCTGGTCGTTTTGACAGACAGGTCACGGTTGACCGTCCTGACTATGCAGGTCGCCTTCAAATCCTTGGCGTGCATGCCCGCAGTAAAACCTTGTCCAAGGATGTCGACCTAGACAAAGTGGCGCGCCGTACTCCGGGTTACACCGGTGCCGACCTCGCCAACCTTTTAAATGAGGCAGCTATCCTTGCCGCCCGCCGTCAACTCACAGAGGTGAGCAATGATGAAATCAGTGATGCGATTGAGCGCATCATGGTTGGCCCGGAAAAGAAAGATGGGGTGATGAGCGAACGTCGCAAGCGACTGGTTGCTTATCACGAAGCAGGTCATGCCCTCGTTGGCGCGTTGATGCCTGATTACGACGCCGTTCAGAAAATATCAATCATTCCTCGCGGTAATGCTGGTGGTCTTACTTTCTTCACTCCGAGTGAAGAGCGCATGGAATCTGGCCTCTATTCTCGTAACTATCTTCAAAATCAGATGGCTGTGGCCTTGGGTGGCCGGGTTGCAGAAGAAATCGTCTTTGGAGAAGACGAAGTTACGACTGGTGCTTCCAATGATCTCCAACAGGTTGCCTCCGTTGCTCGTCAGATGGTGACCCGATTTGGGATGAGCGACAAACTTGGGCCCGTTGCACTCGGTAGAGCGCAAGGTGGGATGTTCTTGGGAAGAGATATTGCTGCTGAGCGTGACTTCTCAGAAGACACTGCAGCCACAATTGATTCTGAAGTGTCCGATCTTGTTGATGCGGCTTATCACCGCGCAACTAAGGTATTGGAGGACAATCGTTCTGTGCTAGACGAGCTTGCAGAAATGCTTGTCGAAAGTGAGACGGTTGATTCGGAGGAGCTGCAGGACCTTCTGATCCGCCGGGATGTACGGATTGCAGAGTACGTCTGATCGTCAGCAGTGGTTGATTGCTTCGTTGCGTCTTCAGCCACTCATTGTTGTTTTGCGGCCCGAGGAGAGTGATCTCCTTGGGCCTTTTTCTCATACGTTGTTATGTCAACGTCTCGATCTCTTGGTGGATCTGGGCGTTCGTCATATAGAGATTGCATGGTTGCACCACCCTCGCTGGAGTGATCTGATTGCGACGATTCGTTGCCGCCATCCCAATGTTCAACTAGGTGTGGCTTCTGTCACCTCTCAACAGGGACTGCAGGCTGTGATTGATCTCGATCTGCGGTATGCAATGTCTCCTGTTTTGGATCAGGACCTGGTCTTCGCCGCTCATCAGCGCAACTTTTGTCTCGTCCCAGGTGTGATGACGCCAACTGAGATTCGAAAGGCTCAGGCTTTTGGTTGTCGTGTTGTGAAATTGTTTCCAGCGGTTGTCTTGGGCATTGGCTACCACTCTCAGATTTCAGCGCCGATGGGAGATCATCTGCCTTTCATGATTGCAGCAGGAGGATTATGTGTGGGCGACTTGGATCCATGGCTGTCGGCTGGTTACGACGCTATTGCTCTTGGTCGTGGCGTACTGAGCACCAATGACGCCACCGCTGAGCTTCGCGATTGGTTGACGTGAGACCAATCTGCTACAGATGGGATAGCGGATTCAATTCAAATGTCTCAGTTATCCATCAAGTTGAGCGACAAGGCTGACGCTCTGGTTGCTCAACTGCAAAAAGAGATCTTCAATCGTCGCCGCAAAAAGGTCACGGCTGCTGGTGTTGTCGAAACCTTGGTTGAAAGCGGTGCAAGGTCTCAGTCCGACAAGCGTTTTGCCACCTCCTGGGTCAACCTCATTAAAGACATTGAAAAGGCTGCCAAGCTTGCTAACGCCCATGGCAACAAGCCCTCGTCATTGACGGATGAGGAATGGGTGATGGTGTTGAGCCATCGCAACCGTCAATCCGCCAAACCGCGTAAAGCAAGCAAAACCAGCAAAACCAGCAAACTTGAAAAGCCTGCTGCTTCCCGGACCAAGTCCTCAGTCAAGGCGAAACGCGCAGCACCTCAATCGCTGGTGGCTAAGACAGCCAAATCGACAACCACTTCCCTTGCATCAGTCGGAAAGCCTCGCAAGGCACGTCGTGCACGGAAGACCAGTGCTGAATCAACCTCCGCTCGTTCAACTGCGGGCCGCATGGCCAAAGCAGCGGCTCAGCTATCTAGTGCTAATGGCATCCATTCGCCTGCCAAAAGCTAGGTGGTGTCATTCCGTATCACCAAAGGCTGCACTGGCCCTGCTGTCTCAGTAGGTGATCAGCGAGCACCAAGGTCACCATTGCCTCCACCATGGGCACTGCCCGGGGCAAGACGCAAGGATCATGCCGTCCTTTCGCTGACAGCGTGGTGGCCTCTCCCGCTGAGTTGATCGTCTGTTGCTCCTTGCGGATCGTTGCAGTTGGCTTGAAAGCGACTCGGATCACGATCGGCTCACCATTGCTGATGCCTCCCTGAATGCCTCCCGAATAATTGGTGGCTGTATGCAGGCTTCCATCTTGTGTGGGTAAGAAGGCATCGTTATGCTCGCTTCCCTTGAGAAGGGTGCCTGCAAAGCCGGAACCGATCTCAAACCCCTTGGTGGCGGGTAGAGACATCACGGCTTTCGCTAGATCAGCTTCCAGCTTGTCGAAAACGGGCATGCCGAGTCCAGTGTTCGCATGCCGCACCACACACTCAATGACTCCTCCGCAGGAATCCCCCTCTTGGCCGATCATTTCAATCCGTTGAATCATTTGTTCAGCCATCCCTGCATCAGGGCAGCGAACGATATTGCTTTCCACTTGTTTGGGAGTGACTGAGCTGGGATCAACGCTCGCTTCCAGGTCGTGGATTCGTTTCACCCAGGCAATGACTTCGGTGCCATTGACTTTTCTGAGTAGCTGTCGAGCAATGGCGCCGGCGGCAACCCGTCCAATCGTTTCGCGTGCCGAGGCCCTGCCACCGCCACTGCGGGCCTGGATGCCGTACTTCGCCTGGTATGTGGCATCGGCATGGGAGGGGCGAAAGGCCACTTCCATGTCTTTGTAGTCCTGAGGGCGTTGGTCCTTGTTGCGCACCACCATCGCAATCGGTGTGCCCAGGGTCACTCCATCGAGCAAGCCGCTGAGAATTTCAACTTGGTCGGCTTCTTTCCTTGGGGTGGTGATGCGACTTTGACCTGGACGTCTTCGGTCGAGGTCTGCCTGAATGGCTTCTAGATCTAATTTCAGCCTGGGCGGGCAACCATCAACAATGACGCCGACGGCACCCCCATGAGATTCTCCAAACGTGCTTATGCGAAACAGTTCCCCGAAGCTGCTGCCCATGCTGTCTCCCTGCTGGGATGAGCGTAATCAGTCGGGTTCATTTCGGATTCATTGTTGAACTCTGATGCCCTCAGATCAGATCAGGAAGCGCTCCCTTTGGGCGTTCGCTGTCTGGGAGGTCTCTAAGCATGGTGAAATCTTCAAAGCTGAATCCAGGCCCAACACAGCAACTCACCAGGCTGTAGGGACCTTCGGCTTTGGCGGCCTGCCAGTGATCCGCTGGAATCACATGTACAGGGTTATGCATCGACAACACCTCTCGAGTGGCGTGATCGGCCTCGGGTTTGAGGCACCAAAGGCTTAGGGGAGCTCCTTGTAGGTGGGTCCAAACCTCATCGGCATGGCTCACCCTGTGCCAGCGACTGAGCGATCCTGCATCCAAGAGATATAGGATTGTGCTGATGGCACAGCGCTGCTGCTGATCAGGTCGAACGACAAGCACAGGGCTTCGATGCAGCTCGCGATACCAGCCGCCTTCTGGATGCGGTTGCAACGTCCATTCGTCCACCAGCTTCTCAACGACTTCTGAAGGGTTGCGTTCTTTCATACTGTTTATTCTCCACCTTTGTGATCGCCAAACAGGCTCCAGCAGAGCCCTTTGCCTGGTTTCTTTCAAGCCCATGCTCTGCAGCAACTGTTCATGGTGTCTGATGTTGACCAACGACAACGACAGATTGAAGTTGAACGCTAGAGGCCCAACTTGATGTTCACGCTGCCGCCGTAGGACGTCTCGGTGGACAGGCCATCAGGGGTTGAGGGTGATGACGTCGTGGCGTTCTTTTGGGTGCTGCATTGATGTTTCGTTTCTGGCCTGCTTCGGCAAGGTCTTCTTGTAAGCGTTCGGTGCAGCACAGCAACCTCGACCAGCTCGGGAGCTGATGGGCCACAGGCGCTGCCATCAATGTCTCAACTTTGGGGCGTAACAAGGTTGCGAAGCTTTGGACAGCAAGCTCCTCGCGGTGTCGGTTGTAAGGCAGACGATTGATGGCTGAATCCAATCCAAACTGTTGGACACGGTCTTCTCCCACCCGTCGGAACAGCACTTCAAGTGTTGGGATTTGCTCTGGAGACAACATCCGACCTTCATGCTCCATGAGTCCACGGAGCACCGTGGCAAAAATTTCACCGGCCATTCGTTGCAATCCCTCTGTGGGAGTATTCCCAAGTGTTTTGTGCTTGTGATCAAACAAGCCGAGATCCACTTGGGCGATGCGCCGAGGAGCAACATGGCGATACACCTCTGACAGCAAACCAATTTCGAGTCCCCAGTCGGAAGGAATGCGCAAATTCATGGCCAGATCTCTGGTGAATGCGAACTCGCCGGCTAAGGGGTAGCGAAATGATTGGAGATAGCGCAGGTAAGGCATCGGGCCAAAAATTTGCTCCAAGCTGGTGAGGAGTGGGCCTACAAAAAGGCGTGTTGCTCTCCCGTGGAGAGATTGGGTCTCGAGCGAAAGACGGCTGTAGAACGCTTTCACATAAGCCACCCCGAGAGAGGGATCCAGCAACGGTCGCAGCATTCTTTGTGGGTACGCAGGGGAAAAGGTGCGGATGTCAGCGTCAAAGAGCCCAACAATCTCAGCGCTTCTGCAAGCCAGGCCCAGCCCTTGCCACACAGCCCAGCCTTTCCCCGGTGGTCCGGTCACATTGAGGCCAAGGGTCTGAAGAGACTGCAGTGATTCGGCAACGGCGGGGCCATTCGTCCAGTGCACACGCACCGGATATGGCATGTCAGAGAAGAAAGCTTCCGCTGCGGCGACGTCGTCGCCGGTCTCCGCGGACAACGCGATCACGAGTTCTTCGAGGCCGCTGAGTTCTGCCAGCGCTTCACGGATCAGTCCGAGCGCAGGACGGCTGAATTCTTCCATCAGGCACGGGATCAGCAAGGACGTTGTGCGTTGCCTCAGCTGACGACGAAAGTCTGGGAGGTCCAGCTTCCCGAGTCCATAATCATGAATCGTGGCGATTAATCCCTGCTGAAAATCCATGCGGTGATCAATGCGACAACAATTTGCGGAGCTCTGTTCGATACCTGATGCACTTGGCAAAGGCACTGTGTCCAAGCAGTTAATGGCGCATAAGTGGTTGCCATCGCTTCTGACGGAGCTCTATGAACACCATTCTTTGGAGGATCTCAATCGGCTGTCGTCGCAATTGCTGCATTCCGAGGGGTCTGTGTCAGAGATTGCCTTTTCAGAGTCGCTCGATCTTCGAAGTGCGGACGCAACGGCAACGGGTCCACCTTGGGATTCCTCGAGCTGTGTGTTGATTGCCTATGCCGATACGGTGAGCGCTCATGACCAGCCTGGGCTCCGTTGTTTACAGACCCTCCTTCACGAGCATTTCAACGGGCTCTCATCGGTCGTGCATGTGTTGCCCTTCTTGCGCTCAACCAGTGATGGAGGTTTTGCCGTTGCCAGCCATGAGGAGATTGAGCAACGCTTCGGTGATTGGAATGACTTGGCCGCGTTGGCTGAAGGTCGCCAGTTGATGGCTGATTTGGTTCTCAATCACATTTCAGCGTCTCATCCCTGGGTGCGGGCTTTTCTGAAGGGAGAGCAACCAGGAGCTCGATGTGTGTTGGCTGCTGTTCCTGACCCTTGTTGGGACAATGTGGTGCGCCCGCGAAGTTCGTCGTTATTCACCACCCTGGCGACAGATCGGGGCCCAGAAACGGTCTGGACCACGTTTGGGCCCGATCAAGTGGACGTGAACTGGCGAGAGCCTGAAGTGTTGCTGGGGTTCACTCGCCTGCTCGATCTTTTGTGCAGGTACGGCGTCCAATGGTTGCGCCTTGATGCCGTGGGGTTTGTTTGGAAGCAGCCTTTCAGTGATTGCATCCATCAGCCTCAGGCCCATCGGTTGGTGGAAGTGTTGCGTCTGCTCTTGGAGTCGCGATGTCCTCAGGGAGTGGTGGTGACAGAGACGAATGTCCCCGAGCAGGAAAATCTGTCTTACTTGACCACTGGTTCAGAAGCGCACCTCGCCTACAACTTCCCCTTACCTCCGCTGGTCCTCGAGGCATGTTTCAGTCGTCGTGCTGATCTGCTGAATTCCTGGCTCGCGCGGTGGCCTCAGCTTCCTCCGGGGACAGGCCTGCTTAATTTCACGGCCTGTCATGACGGAATTGGTTTGCGGCCGCTCGAAGGGTTAATGGAATCCAATCGCTTGCTCCAGTTGCTGAAGCAATGTGAGCAGCGGGGGGGGGTGGTGAGTCACCGGCGTTTAGCGGATGGACTGGAGGTTCCCTATGAGATCAACATCAGTTGGTGGAGTGCCATGGCGGATCCAGGGCGGGATCCATCACACCTTCAACGAGCTCGTTTTTTGTTGACGCAATTGCTGCTCTTGACGTTGCCCGGTGTACCTGCGTTCTATCTGCCGGCGTTACTGGCAACTCCTAATGACAATGCCCGTTTTCGGCTCAGCGGTCATCGGCGCGATCTGAACCGTCCACAATTTCAACTCGATCGTTTAGAGCGGTTGTTGGCTGATGCTGAAAGCGATACCCGTCAGGTGGTGGAGTCACTGCAACAAGCGATGGCTGTCCGTCGTGGCCAGGAGGCGTTGGATCCCTTCGCCCCAATGGCGTTGCTGAGCGAAGGCCGCTCTGATGTGGTGATTTTGCAGAGAGGTGAAGGGGCAAGCACCCTCTATGCGATTCACAATTTCAGTGATGTTCGCCTCAGTTTTCCTTTGAGCACCCTTGCTAACACCACAGGGTCTGTTTGGCTTGACGTGTTGAACAGGCATTCTCTTGTTGCGGGCCAAACGGCTCTCGACCTTGAGCCGTTTGCTGTGCATTGGTTGACTCGATGAAGACAACAGATGCTCTGTCCTCAATCCCCTGGTGGGTCGTCACTGATCTCGATGGGACCCTGATGGACCATGCCTACAACTGGGAGCCGGCACGGGAGGCGATCCGTGGCTTGCAGCTACAGGGAATTCCAGTGATTCCCTGTACAAGCAAAACGGCGGTCGAGGTGCGAAGTTTCAGGGTTGCAGCTGGTTTGAAGGACCCATACATCGTTGAAAACGGAGGGGCTGTTCATGGGGAAACCAGTGATGGTGAGCCATGGGAGCTTGCGCTGGGATGCCCTGTTGCGGATCTTCGCCCGGTTTTGCTTGAGCTTGAGCAGTCGCTCAGTGAGCCGTTGCAACCTATTGACGCACTGTCCGATCAAGAGGCCTTTGACCTTCTTGGCTTGCAGGGCGAAGCTCTGCAGTTGGCATGTACGAGGCGTTGGAGTTTGCCATTCGTTCCCCCTTCCGCATCAGCGCGGCAACGGTTGCCAGAACTCGCCAACCGTCTTGGTTTCGCTGTGGTTCAGGGCAACCGTATGGGTCATCTACTCGGCGCAGATGTCAGCAAGGGTCAAGCGCTTGATGCTTTGAAGCAGCGCAACGGTGGCTCTCCTGTGCGCGTACTCGCCTTGGGGGACTCGCCCAATGACCAGCCCCTCCTTGAAGCGGGTGATCTCTCCGTTGTTGTGCCTGGTTCGAATGGTCCCCATCCAGTTTTTGCTGAAGCTATTGCTCAAGGCCGCTACCAGTTAGCGCCTGCTTGCCATGCTCAGGGCTGGGCAGAGGTGGTGTTTCAGCACGTTCTCAATGAACGGTGCTGATTCCAAACACTTCGATTGTTTCAACAAAGACCGAGTGAAACTCTTCCTGCAACGGGAGCAGACTTGATCACAGGAATAATCCATCACGGATGACAGCAATTCAATGCCGATATACCGGTGACTTGCACTGCACGGCTCAGCACGGACCGTCGGGTTCCGTTTTGAACACCGATGCGCCAACGGATCATGACGGCCTTGGCGAAAGCTTTTCGCCGACTGACCTCCTGGCGACAGCGCTTGGCACGTGCATCTTGACCATCATGGGAATCACGGCACGGCGCCGCGGTTGGGACTTCGCTGACGCCAGCGTCATCGTTGAAAAAACAATGACAACCGAGGGACCGCGCCGCATTGAAAGCCTTCAAGCTCAGATCAGCCTTCCCGTTGCCCTGAGTCAGGAACAAAGGGCATTGTTGAAGCGGGTTGCGAATGATTGCCCCGTCAAACGAAACCTCGACGCTTCAATCACGATTGATTTGATCTGGAGCGACGTCGGTTCTACGGTTTGAGTTGATGTAGCTCAGTGATCGAGTGGAGGAAAGTTTGATGAGACTTCGATTCATTTCGCACTGTTTTTAAGAGTGAGTCCCTTCCCTTGATGTTGAAGTTCTGCTTTAAGCCAGAAAAAGCCCCCCTTTTTGGGGGGCTTTCTTATTCAGTTGAACTGAACGATGGATGGATTCCAGATCAACCGATAGCAGGTGCCTGAAGAGCCACAGGTGTGGACTCAGCAGCTGCGAGGTCGAGGGGGAAGTTGTGAGCGTTGCGCTCGTGCATCACTTCCATGCCGAGGCCGGCACGGTTGAGGATGTCAGCCCAGGTGTTCAGGACGCGGCCCTGACCATCAAGGATGGACTGGTTGAAGTTGAAGCCGTTCAGGTTGAAGGCCATGGTTGACACGCCGAGGGCGGTGAACCAGATGCCGACCACAGGCCAGGCAGCCAGGAAGAAGTGAAGGCTGCGGCTGTTGTTGAAGGAGGCGTATTGGAAGATCAGGCGACCGAAGTAACCGTGGGCAGCCACGATGTTGTAGGTCTCTTCTTCTTGACCGAACTTGTAGCCATAGTTCTGGGACTCGGTCTCGGTTGTTTCACGAACCAGAGAAGAGGTCACCAGGGAGCCGTGCATGGCGGAGAACAGTGAACCACCGAAGACACCAGCCACACCAAGCATGTGGAAGGGGTGCATCAGGATGTTGTGCTCAGCCTGGAACACCAACATGTAGTTGAAGGTGCCAGAGATGCCCAGAGGCATCGCGTCAGAGAACGAACCCTGACCGAAGGGGTAGACCAGGAACACTGCAGATGCAGCAGCAACAGGTGCGCTGTAAGCAACACAGATCCAAGGGCGCATGCCCAGGCGATAGGAGAGTTCCCACTCACGTCCCATGTAGGCGTAAATGCCGATCAGGAAGTGGAACACAACCAGTTGGAAAGGACCGCCGTTGTAGAGCCACTCGTCGAGTGAGGCAGCTTCCCAGATGGGATAGAAGTGCAAGCCGATGGCGTTGCTGGAGGGAACAACAGCACCGGAGATGATGTTGTTGCCATACATCAGTGAACCTGCAACAGGCTCGCGGATGCCGTCGATATCAACCGGGGGAGCGGCGATGAAAGCGACGATGAAGCAGGTGGTAGCGGCAAGCAGGGTGGGGATCATCAGAACACCGAACCAACCGACATAGAGACGGTTGTTGGTGGAGGTGACCCACTCACAGAACTGCTGCCAACCGTTAGCGCCGGAGCGCTGCTGGATGGTGGTAGTCATGAGAACGGAAAAGAGCCTGTGGGACGAATCCCGGTGGCGAATAAAGAAGATCGGTTAACCCGACTTAAGAAATGTAACGGAAGTTTGCGCGGCTGGCACGATCTCCGGCGTGAACTCTCCTGATCACAATGATAAGCTCAGCTGATCACGGTTGCCTTGGAATGGGTTGATGGCCTGAGGAGGATTTCTGGAGCCAAGGCCTGAGGGGCACGGCCATGACGGAGTCCTGGGCAAAGTCCATAAAAAACACCACGCGCTGGTGGTTTGATCCTTGCTGATGGTGGCAAATCGTTGGGCGTAAGGGTTCAGATGGATCCGGTGGCGGTCACCGGCTGCATAATGCCCCCATCGCCATTGCCGAAATCATCATCATCTGAGTTTTCGTTGGGTTGGCTAAGCGCATACGCCCCAATAAAAATGGTTCCAACGATGCTGATGACAAGTTGGAACGGAAAGTTGACGCTTTCAGAGAAAGCGTATTCGCCCATTAATGAATCTCCGTTACTTTTCTAAATATAGTTGTGAAGACTGGTTTTGTTAGCTTGTTAGTCAGTTATTTCAACTGGAACGTGAGAGGTCTGTTGTGATGGTGACGGGCAAAGGTTGGACTGACTGTTGTAGATGAGTGCGCTGTTGTTTGTTATTGAGGGAAACCAATGCCAGAAAAAGCCCCCCTTTTTGGGGGGCTTTCTTATTCAGTTGAACTGAACGATGGATGGATTCCAGATCAACCGATAGCAGGTGCCTGAAGAGCCACAGGTGTGGACTCAGCAGCTGCGAGGTCGAGGGGGAAGTTGTGAGCGTTGCGCTCGTGCATCACTTCCATGCCGAGGCCGGCACGGTTGAGGATGTCAGCCCAGGTGTTCAGGACGCGGCCCTGACCATCAAGGATGGACTGGTTGAAGTTGAAGCCGTTCAGGTTGAAGGCCATGGTTGACACGCCGAGGGCGGTGAACCAGATGCCGACCACAGGCCAGGCAGCCAGGAAGAAGTGAAGGCTGCGGCTGTTGTTGAAGGAGGCGTATTGGAAGATCAGGCGACCGAAGTAACCGTGGGCAGCCACGATGTTGTAGGTCTCTTCTTCTTGACCGAACTTGTAGCCATAGTTCTGGGACTCGGTCTCGGTTGTTTCACGAACCAGAGAAGAGGTCACCAGGGAGCCGTGCATGGCGGAGAACAGTGAACCACCGAAGACACCAGCCACACCAAGCATGTGGAAGGGGTGCATCAGGATGTTGTGCTCAGCCTGGAACACCAACATGTAGTTGAAGGTGCCAGAGATGCCCAGAGGCATCGCGTCAGAGAACGAACCCTGACCGAAGGGGTAGACCAGGAACACTGCAGATGCAGCAGCAACAGGTGCGCTGTAAGCAACACAGATCCAAGGGCGCATGCCCAGGCGATAGGAGAGTTCCCACTCACGTCCCATGTAGGCGTAAATGCCGATCAGGAAGTGGAACACAACCAGTTGGAAAGGACCGCCGTTGTAGAGCCACTCGTCGAGTGAGGCAGCTTCCCAGATGGGATAGAAGTGCAAGCCGATGGCGTTGCTGGAGGGAACAACAGCACCGGAGATGATGTTGTTGCCATACATCAGTGAACCTGCAACAGGCTCGCGGATGCCGTCGATATCAACCGGGGGAGCGGCGATGAAAGCGACGATGAAGCAGGTGGTAGCGGCAAGCAGGGTGGGGATCATCAGAACACCGAACCAACCGACATAGAGACGGTTGTTGGTGGAGGTGACCCACTCACAGAACTGCTGCCAACCGTTAGCGCCGGAGCGCTGCTGGATGGTGGTAGTCATGAGAACGGAAAAAAAGGTCTCGCAAGGAGACGGTTACGGAAGGGCAGGATGCCCTGCCACTTGAATTGTAAAGCAAGATTGCGCTTTGTAACCGCTAATTCATGAAGCAATGTTGAAGACAAGGGGCGGGCGTTGTCATGGATGTCGTTGTTAGCGTCCGCGGGATGAGCAACGCAGCTTCGATAACGACTTCAGGTGCAGCGGCCGAAAGAGTGCTGTTTGTTCGCTTGCCTTGCAATCCGATTTTTCCAATCGGTCCGATTTATTTAGCTGATCATTTACACAAGTGTTTCCCAGACTTGCCCCAGCGCATTCTTGACCTGGCTGCTCTCCCCGTCCTTGATGTTGAAAGGGTTTTGCTGAATGTGGTGGATCAGTTTCGACCCACTCTTTTGGTGTTTTCCTGGAGAGATATTCAGATCTATGCCCCGGTCGATGGTCGAGGGGGCAATCCGCTTCAAAATTCATTCGAAGTGTTTTACGCAAGGAACCCTCTCAAACGCCTCAAAGGAGCCTTGGGTGGCTTGCGCTTAATGACCAGTCATTACGGAGAGCTTCATCGCAATCAAAAACTGGTGCGTCATGGTTTGAAGAGGGCTCGTCGTCACTGCTCCGGGGCACGCGTGGTTCTTGGTGGTGGTGCGGTCAGCGTTTTCTATGAACAGCTGGGCCGTTCCTTGCCCAAGGGCACCATCATTTCAATCGGTGAGGGTGAACCACTCCTTGAAAAGCTTCTGGCTCAACAGCCCCTTGACGGCGAGCGTTGTTTCGTTGTGGGAGAGCCACCTCGCCCAGGTTTGATTCATGAACAACCTCAGAGCAGACCTAAGACAGCCTGTGACTACAACTACATCTCTTCGATCTGGCCTCAGTTGGATTGGTATCTGGAGGGTGGAGACTTTTACGTTGGCGTTCAGACCAAGCGCGGTTGTCCACACAACTGTTGTTATTGCGTTTACACCGTTGTGGAAGGCAAGCAGGTCCGTGTTAATCCTGTGCAAGAAGTTGTCGCTGAAATGCGTCAGCTTTACGACCGTGGAGTCCGTGGCTTCTGGTTTACCGATGCTCAGTTCATTCCAGCTCGTAAATACATCGAGGATGCAAAAGAGCTGTTGCGCGCGATCAAGGCTGAGGGGCTAACTGGAATTCGTTGGGCGGCTTACATACGCGCCGACAACTTGGACCCTGAGTTGGCTGAGTTGATGGTTGAGACGGGCATGAGTTATTTCGAAATTGGTATTACGTCTGGTTCTCAGGAGCTCGTGCGCAAGATGCGTATGGGTTACAACCTGCGTACTGTTTTAGACAGTTGCCGGATGCTTGCAGAGGCGGGATTCCGTGATCACGTGTCGGTGAATTATTCCTTCAACGTGATTGATGAAAGGGCTGAAACGATTCGGCAAACTGTGGCTTATCACCGTGCACTGGAAACGATTTTTGGTGTAGATCGGGTCGAACCAGCCATTTTCTTTATCGGCTTGCAGCCTCATACTCATCTCGAGCAGTACGGTTTTGATCAAGGTCTGATCAAGCCTGGCTACAACCCAATGAGCATGATGCCTTGGACGGCACGCAAACTCCTCTGGAATCCTGAGCCGATGGGTAGCACTTTCGGTCGGGTTTGCCTTGAAGCTTTTGATCGAGATCCCAGTCGTTTTGGTAAAACGGTGATGGAACTTCTTGAGAGGGATTACGGAATTGCGTCCCTTGACCAAGCTCTTCGTGCCCCTGTTCAGGGACGAGCCGCTTTGGCTAAAGCCGTCAGCTGAAAGATGACTAATGCGGCGACAGAGATGATTCCAACCATGCCTCCTAACGGATTGTTCCCCGGGCCTGTCAGCCAAAAAGGAGATTCAGGAGACCACTGAATTAAGCCAGATTGCAAAGCAAACCAGCCGCCAACCAATCCGCCATGCAGCCCTACGCATCCCCACAGTGAACCACCGTCGAGTTGCCGACGCGTTGCCAGTGCCATCCCCAATAAAAAAAGACCAATCAACAAGCTCAGCATCGGCCAAAATCCCAAATTGAATCGGGCGTGCACCAGGCTGAAAATCACAGCTTGTGCAGAGACCGCTCGCTTTGCCCCAATAAGGAGATTGAGCTCACCCAAAAGCCAGCCTCGGAACAGCAGTTCTTCGATGAGGCCAACGCCGAAACAAAGGAGTAGGGCGTTGAACAGCTTGTCACCACTGAAATCTCCAAGCCATTGTCCCCAATGACCTCCCAAGCTGATCAGACCAATGATCAGTAACAATCCCGCCGCCAATCCCAGGCCGATCAGAAGAGAGCGGCTGCTACTCGGCCCCTGCGCTCCCGCCTTGAGTCCAAGCTGTCGCCATGGATGACGAGTTTCCCAACGGGTTCGTGTCCAGCTGGGCAGGATCAGCAGAAAGAGCAACACGCTGATTCCCGTTCCGATCAAGTCTTGAGAAGGGATCGATCGTCCAGGGAGCATCAGGTTGATGAGTTGCATCACCAACCAGCCAACTCCGTAGAGGAGAGGAATGAGAGTAAGTGTAGGAATCCACCTTGGTTTCAGCGTGAACCAGGATGTCCTTATCGCTGCGAAAGACGTTGTTTTCAGCTTTCTGGTTCGATGGTGCTGGTCAGGCCCTTGCCCTTCAAGGTTTCGCAGTAAAATTCGGCAGGCTCGATGTCGCAAACGATCACAAGCCCCACGCCCGTGTTGTGAGTTTCCAACATCACGGCCATGGCATCCTGCTCACTCAGCTGTGGAACCACCTGTTGAAGCGTGACGACCACATACTCCATGCTGTTGACAGGGTCGTTGTGAAGCAAAACCTTGTAGCGGGGCGATGTCTTGCGAACTCGCTCAGTTTGCTTGTCAAGAACCGTAGCCCCGCCGGGGCTACGGCTGGGTGTATTCACCATTGCTACTGATTTTCATTACACCCAATCTACGAGCAATGGGGTCAAAGGTTGCGAATGCGGGCCATGGCTTCGTCCACATTGCTCCGGCTGTTGAAAGCGGAAAGGCGGAAATAACCCTCTCCTGCAGCACCGAAGCCACTACCTGGAGTTCCCACCACGTTGGCCTTCTCAAGGAGGTGATCGAAAAACCCCCAAGAGTCAATCCCTGAAGGTGTTTTCAGCCATACATAGGGGGCGTGCTGACCTCCGTGCACTTCGATTCCTGCAGCACTGAGCTCGCCTCGGATGATGGAAGCGTTCTCCATGTAAAAGCTCACGAGCGCCTTCACTTCCTGTTTCCCTGCTTCGGAGTACACCGCTTCGGCACCCCTCTGAATGATGTAGCTCACGCCGTTGAACTTGGTGCTTTGCCGACGGTTCCAAAGCCCCCAAAGCTCCACCTCAGAACCATTGTCGGTTTTGCCTTTGAGTCCTTTGGGAACAACGGTTAAGGCGCAGCGGGTGCCTGTGAATCCGGCATTTTTGGAGAAGGAGCGGAATTCGATCGCACAGTCGCGAGCTCCCTCGATCTCATAAATGGAATGGGGCAGCTCTGGATCTTGAATGAACGCTTCGTACGCGGCATCAAAGAGAATCAGGGCCTGGTTGGCCCGGGCATAGTCCACCCATTCCTTGAGTTGCGCCTTCGTCGCGACAGCACCGGTGGGGTTGTTGGGATAACAGAGGTAGATCAGGTCAACAGGTTCACTCGGAATCTGTGCGGCAAACCCGTTGTCAGCGCTGATCGGTAGGTAGGTGAGGCCACCATATCGACCGTTATCACCAGACTCGCCTGTACGGCCAGCCATCACATTGCTGTCGACATACACCGGATAGACCGGATCGGTCACTGCAATGCGATTGCCACTGCCGAGAATGTCAAGAATGTTGCTGCTGTCGCATTTGGAGCCATCCGATACAAAGATTTCCTCAGCGTTGATCGCACAGCCCCTGGATTGGAAGTCATCGCGGGCAATCGCTTCTCGAAGCCAGGCATAACCCTGTTCCGGCCCGTAGCCGTGAAATCCTTGCGCCGTCCCCATCTCGTCGATGGCTGATTTCATGGCATCACGGCAGGCCTGCGGTAGCGGCTCTGTGACGTCTCCGATGCCGAGACGAATCAGATGGGCCTCGGGGTTGGCGCTACTAAAGGCTTTCACCCTGCGGCCAATCTCCGGGAACAGATAACCGGCTTTGAGTTTCAGGTAATTGCCGTTGACCTTGACCACGAATGACTGGGGTTGCTGCGGGCATCCTGCTACATACGATGAAACAAGCAGGGCCTGGTGGTCGTGATTGTCGCCCCGTCTAACACGCAGCAGGATCCAGATCCCCATGCTGTCGTGGCGTTTGATGAGCTTGTTGATTCCTCTATCAATCGCCCGGCCCGCTATATGGGTCATGAGTTGGGGGTGGAGCCCAGGGATTGGGATACGGCAAGGGTGCGCTGGGCTCTGACGTATCCCGAGATTTATGAGGTGGGCTCCAGCAATCTCGGTCACATCATTCTCTATTCAATCCTCAATGCCGTTCCTGGTCAGCTGTGTGATCGCGCCTATCTCCCGGCGGCTGATCTGTCAGAGAGGCTGAAAGAGCAGAAGCAAGCCTTGTTTGCGGTGGAGAGCAGACGGCCTCTCCCAGCCTTCGACATCCTTGGTTTCAGTCTCAGCTACGAGCTTGGAGCGACCAATATCCTTGCCATGTTGGATTTGGCGAAGGTTCCTATTTATGCCTCAGAGAGGGGCGACTTGCCGCTCTCTCATCCTGAGTCTCCGCCACTCATTTTCGCCGGTGGTCCCACCGCAACCAGCAACCCAGAGCCTTACGCAGCTTTTTTTGATTTCATTGCTTTAGGTGATGGGGAGGAACTGCTTCCTGAAATTGGCCTCGTGGTTGCTGAAGCCAAAGCTGCAGGGTGGTCTCGTTCAGCTCTGCTGCGTGATCTGGCTTTTGTCCCTGGGGTGTATGTGCCGTCTCTCTATGGAGCTGATCAGCAAGGGGTCACCGTGGAGCCGTTGGAGCCTGGTCTCCCTGCCCGCCTGTTGAGGCGTGTTGCCACACCCATGCCCCATTACGCGATGGGGCTCGTACCGCATGTGGAGACTGTCCATGACCGATTGACGGTCGAAATTCGGCGTGGCTGTACGCGTGGTTGTCGTTTTTGCCAGCCAGGCATGCTCACAAGACCGGCTAGGGATGTGGAGCCTGAAGCGGTCATTGAAGCCATTGAAACCGGTATGCAGCGCACGGGTTACAGCGATTTTTCATTGCTGTCGTTGAGTTGCAGTGATTATCTTGCGTTGCCAGCCGTGGGAGTGGAGCTTCGTAATCGTCTCGCTGATCGCAACGTCTCGCTTCAGTTACCGAGTCAGCGGGTCGACCGGTTTGATGACAATATTGCTCACATTCTTGGCGGGACTCGACAAGCGGGGCTGACATTCGCACCGGAAGCAGGAACCCAGCGACTGAGAGACATCGTGAACAAAGGTCTGACAGATGCAGACCTGGTGGAGGGAATCCGCACGGCAATGGAGAACGGCTACCGCAAAGTGAAGCTCTATTTCATGATTGGTCTCCCTGGAGAAACCGATGCAGATGTGCTGGGCATCGCTGAAACCTGTCGAATGTTGCTCGATCGCTGTAGGGATCTAGGTCGACTGACTCTCAACATCACGATCAGCAATTTCACGCCTAAGCCGCATACACCATTTCAGTGGCACAGCGTCTCCACCGCTGAGTTCTCAAGACGTCAGCAGTTGCTGAGAGAAGCGGGGAAACGGCTCAGGGGTGTGCGCTTCAACTTCACCGATGTGAGGCTCTCGGCCATGGAGGATTTCGTGGGTCGCGGGGACCGGAGTCTGGCGCCGGTGATCGAAGCCGCATGGCGCGCGGGTGCTGGCATGGATGCTTGGTTTGATGCTCTGGATCGCACCTATGAGGCCTGGACTGGTGCGATTGCATCAGCAGGCCTGGAGGGGCGCTACAGGGTTCTTGAGCTCGGAAGCTGGGGTGATGCCCATGCGTTGAGTGAGGAGGGGCTGGATGCATTTTGTGCCCAGCCACTCCCTTGGGATCACATTGATACAGGCGTTGATAAGTGCTGGTTAGCGGAAGACTTCAAGCGCGCTTTGGAAGCCACGGTCGTTCCTGATTGTTCATTTGATGGGTGCAGCAGTTGTGGGGTTTGTGGTTCTGATCTCGGACACAATGTGGTGATTGCTCCTCCTCCTGTTCCTGCTCAGAAGCCAAGGCAGGCCCCACCCAGCGATCGGGTCTGTCGGGTCAGATTTCGTTTCAGCAAAACAGGAGCCATGGCTTTGCTTAGCCATCTCGACTTGGTGCGTTTGCTTGAGCGTGCGCTCCGTCGTGCTGAACTTCCGGTGAGCTTCACCGGTGGTTTTCACCCACTACCTCGTCTTCAGCTCGCTTTGGCTTTGCCGCTTGGCGTTGAGGCTGAGGGTGAATGGATGGATCTGGAGTTCACCGAACCAGTCGACGCGATGGTTGTTTTAAAGCGTTGGCAGCAGAACCTACCTCCAGGGCTATCGCTGATGGAGGCCAACGAAGTGCCCGTTTTTGGCCCCAGCCTGTCGCAGCAACTGGAAACAGCACGCTGGCGCTTTCTGCTCAAACCTCAATCCGGCGAATCTTCGATTGCGTTGGATCAGTGGGAACTGGTGGTGGCTGATCTGATCTCCCGCGACACCCTTGTTTGGCAGGACACCGACAAAAAGGGACGCCTTCGCCAGCGCGATTGCAGACCTGCTCTTGAGACTTTGGAGCTGATCGGTCCCGTGGCTGGAGAGCCTGCGAAGGGGATGCTGATTGAGTATGTAGCCCGGATCGATAATCAAGGTCGGAGCATTAAACCTGCTCAGTTGCAGCACTGGTTGTCTGAAGCCTTGGCTCAGTCCTTGTATCTACAAAATGTTCGACGTCTCGAGCTAAGCCTTGTGCGGTGCTAACTTATAAACAAGACGATATGCCACGGGCCTTCGCCACGGTTTCGTCCCGACCTTCTTGTTTCCACATCCTGGGGAAAGAGAGTCCAGAGCCTCCTGTTTCAAACAACGTCAAGGCGTTGTAATCGGGCTTCAAACCAAAGGAGTAATTCACTCCGAATGCTTATGACCTTTTGGGTCTCTTGAATTCATCCCACCCCGTGCGACATGCTGGATAGCTGTTGATCGGGCTTCAGTCCTGACGGTCGTCGTCAGTCATTGTTTATGCCCCAGAAAATTGTTATTGCTGAGCAATTGCGCATCGCCGCAGTTCTTTCAGATGAATGTGTTGATGAATTGATCGTTGCCCAGGGCCATTACCAGATCGGTGATGTCTATTTGGGCACTGTTGAGAATGTTCTGCCCGGGATTGATGCCGCTTTCGTTAATATTGGTGAAAGTGAGAAGAATGGTTTCATTCATGTCACTGATTTAGGACCTTTGCGCCTCAAGAAAGGTGCTGCAGGAATTACAGAATTGCTTGAACCGCGCCAAAAAGTTCTGGTTCAGGTGATGAAGGAGCCCACCGGAACGAAAGGCCCTCGGCTTACAGGAAATATCGCACTCCCTGGGAGATACCTCGTCCTTCAGCCCAGTGGACAGGGGGTCAATATTTCCAGACGAATTGGTTCAGAAGGAGAGCGGAACCGGCTGCGTGCTCTTGGTGTTCTAGTGAAGCCTCCTGGGGCTGGGCTGCTGATTCGTACGGAAGCCGATGGGATCAGCGAAGAATTGCTGATTGACGATCTTGAATCCCTTCTTCGTCAATGGGAGGCCATTCAAAAAGCTTCAGAGACAGCCTCGCCTCCGGTGCTTCTGAATCGTGATGAGGATTTTATCCATCGCATTCTTCGTGATCACACGGCTTTGGATTTGGAGCGGGTGGTGGTGGACTCTCCAGTTGCAGTGGAGCGGGTCCGTTCCTTCCTCGGTGAAGAAGGGAATCATGTCTTAGTCGACGCTCATTGCGATCCCTCAGAGATTCTCGAGCATTACAAAGTGAATGGGGCGATTCGCGATGCCCTCAAACCGAGGGTCGATCTTCCCTCGGGTGGTTACGTGATCATTGAGCCCACCGAAGCTCTAACAGTTATTGATGTCAACTCTGGTTCGTTCACCCGCTCAGCCAATGCCAGAGAAACAGTGCTTTGGACCAACTGTGAAGCGGCACTTGAGATTGCTAGACAGTTGCGTCTGCGCAACATCGGAGGAGTGATTATCGTCGATTTCATCGACATGGATTCCCGTCGAGATCAGCTGCAGCTGCTGGAACATTTCACTGGCGCGATTCGTGATGATGGAGCTCGACCTCAAATCGCGCAGCTCACGGAACTGGGTCTTGTCGAGTTAACGCGCAAACGTCAAGGTCAGAATATTTATGAATTGTTTGGACGAGCTTGCACCAGCTGCGGAGGGCTTGGTCATGTTGCGGTCTTGCCTGGCAAGGATCTGATGCAGCCCCTTGCCACAGCCACCGGATTGGTGCGTTCTGCGGCGTCAGCTCGGGCTGAGGTCTCCACCGCTGGAGAGGCTTCCAATGCCCGTCGTCGGCGCAATGGAAGAGGCAAGGTTTTGATGGCTTCCGCTTCAGAACGCACCGATGCGCCATTGGATGAGGTGGAAAGTGCGCCTGCCTCTGCCTCTGCCTCTGCCTCTGCTGCAATTGAACCTGCAAGTGTTAGTCGACGTCAGGATCCTGAGCTGGTTGCGGTCCCTATGGATGATGATCAAGAAAAAGTGTATGGATGGCTTGGTCTCAATCCGGCCTTGCTGCTTGATTCTCAGCCGGAATTAGACAACCTGATGGTCCGCATTGTTCGTCCCGGCGAAGATGCAGATTTGGTGCTGGAGCAAGCGCGACAGCACCTAGCTGCTAACTCGGGCCGTCGCCGTCGCCGTGGTGCAAAAGGAAATAGTCGTGGCATGCTGCGTCCTGTGACGTCTGGTGGTCACGAGGAGTCAGCAAAGACAGGGCTTTCTCAGCTTGAGTCAGAGGTTGGCTCTCAGCCTTTGTTTGCGGAAATTCCGCCTTTGGTTGAGACCAAGACCACTTTGATGACATCCGAACCTGAATCGGTCGCCAGGTCTGAGACCTCGATGGACGTAGAGCCTGCTGACCCGTCCGAATCACGACCTGGACGTCGCCGTCGTCGATCATCCGCCACGACTTCAGAAAATCTTTAGCTGTCGGTGCCTCGTCTGACGATCGATGACGATCTCAACACCATCGCCGGGGTGGATGAAGTGGGTCGTGGCTGCTTGTTTGGTCCTGTGTTTGCGGCGTCAGTTGTGCTGACTGATGAAGCGGCAGAGCTCTTGCAAGCAGCTGGTCTTACCGACAGCAAGGCGTTAACGCCAACTCGACGGGCGGCATTGGTCCCGCTGATTAAGGCTCATTCTCAGGACTGGGGTTTGGGCCAAAGTTCTGCCAGGGAGATTGATCACCATGGCATTCGATCAGCCACGGAGCGGGCCATGCTGTGTGCTCTTCAGCGCTTGTCCTGCACACCCGATCTGGTTTTGGTGGATGGAGTCCTTCCTTTGCGCTTATGGAGGGGGCCTCAACGCACCATCGTGCGTGGTGATAGCAGCAATGCCGCAATTGCGGCAGCGAGTGTCATGGCAAAAGAGGCTCGAGATGCTTTGATTCGACGCCTTTCCGAACGATTTCCCGGTTATGGGCTGGATCGCCATGCCGGATATGGAACGGCTCAACATCGGGCCGCTCTACTTGCTTCTGGTCCTACATCCCTTCATCGGCATTCATTTTTGAAAAAGATCTTGCCCCCATGCAGTTCGGCTAATTGCTCGGAGGTCAGTTCAGACCATGAGACCAGGACTCAAAATCAGCAACAAGCTGACGACCAACTCGACCTTTGATCGTTAAGAGAATTCCATTCAGAATTGATTCTCCGGTGCTTTCCAGAACTCGTTTGGGAATCAGGCGAAGTAAGGAAGGCTGGCTTACTTCCACACTCAGCATGGCTTCTCCTTGTAATCCACGCGGGGTGGCTTCAAGCAAGGCTTCCAGGTTCAGTTGAAAGTCATCCACCAACCCCAATCCTGCAAGGTCCGCATCAAGGGCACGGATGCAGACTTTGCCACCTACTTCGCCAACTTCTAAATAGACCACTGGTTGCACATGTAGTTGAAACACCTGCAGGGTCGTCACCGTGTAGCGGTAGCGACCTGGTCCCAAAGGCTTGAGCTGACTGGGGTCAAGCAGTGCTTTGATCACTCGGTCATGCTCATGCAGATAGGCCCGCAAACGTTCTGACTCATCTGCGATTGGTAGATCGAGATGCTGACTGGCTCGAAAGGCCAGGGGCATGATCGTGTCCTGACGCGGCATGATCCTATCCATGGATGTGTGTCTTGATCCGATGCCAATGCGCGTGGCTTTTCTCGGGCCTGAGGGGACCTATGGGGAGCGGGCTGCTATTAGCCTAATGAGACTTGAATCCATCGAAAGCCCAGAACTGGTGGCGTGTTCGGGGCTTCGTTCAGTGGTGGAACACGTTGCTGATGGTCGCTGTGATGTGGCTGTTGTGCCGGTGGAGAACTCCGTTGAGGGTGGGGTAACGGCAACCCTTGACGCTCTCTGGTCTTATTCGAACTTGAGGATTCGTCGAGCTGTTGTTCTGCCTGTTCGTCATGCGTTGTTGAGTAGCGGGTCTCTGGACGATATTTCTGAAGTTTTGTCCCACCCTCAGGCTCTTGCTCAGTGCAGCAGTTGGTTGGCGCTTCATCTTCCTAAGGCTGTGCAACTTCCGGCCAGCTCTACTGCTGAAGCGGCTCGAATGGTGCGTGGCAGTCATTTCAGAGCTGCCATTGCAGATCGCTCCGTAGGCGCACAGAGGGGACTCAAGGAGTTGGCCTATCCCGTGAATGATGTAAGCGGAAACTGCACGCGTTTTTTGTTGCTTGAGAATGGCGGTGGGAGTGGCAAGGGGGATGTCGCTAGCCTTGCTTTCTCGTTGCAAAAAAATGCTCCCGGAGCCTTAATCGAGGCTTTGGCCGCGATCGCTCAGCTCGGGCTCAACATGACCCGAATTGAATCACGACCATCGAAACGTGAGCTTGGCGAATACGTTTTTTTTGTGGATGTTGAGTTGACCGATCAACTGACTGATGAGGCCCTTAATGATCTGACAACACGATTGAAGCCCTTATGTGAGCACCTTGTTCATTTCGGTGCTTACCCAAGCTCAATTCTTGAGTGATTTTAAAATTGATTTATTTTGAAGACCCCAAACTGCATCATCCCTCGGGCAAAGGCCCAACGCATGAGTAGGAGTGTTGGGGTTTCTCTCATACCCTGAATAATGGCCTTGGGGCCTAGACGCAGGATCGCACTGGGTCGCCGCAGCCCTTCAATAATCGATTCATTCCAAGAAGGCAGGGTGGCATCTGTCCAGTTGTCGGTGATGATCGCCCCTCGATGATGTGAGCTGTTCTCAAGATTCTGGCGAAAACCTCGAATGCTGGCAAATTCAGGATGGGCCCATTGTGTGAGCAGTTGATGCATCACCCAGCGTTCGCGGCGATCAAGGGCTCCATCACAGTGATCACGACGATTCCAGTCAGCAACTGCTAGTTGACCGCCCGGTTTAAGTACTCGTAGAAGTTCATCCGCAAAACGCTGTTTGTCGGGCATGTGGGGACCGGCTTCGACACTCCAAACAGCATCGAAGCTCTCATCGTCGAGTTGAAGATTGAGGGCATCCATCACAGCAAAGTGACAAGGCAGCCTGTCTTCTGTGAGTTGGGTAGCTCGTTTGATCTGAGCTGGACTGATGCTGATCCCCAGTACATCTAACCCGTAGTCGCGGGCAAGGATTCTTGCGCTTCCACCAATACCGCATCCCACATCCAAGACACGCGCTCCTGGCGGTAATCGATCTAACCCACTCCAGTGAACCAACTCGTGGACGAAGTCGGCTTTGGCTTGCCTGAAATCCTTTCGCTGTGGTGGAGCTCCGTAGTGTCCTAGATGAACATGTTCACCCCAGAGGGTCTCAAGCAATTGATCGTCAGTCCAAGCGTCATAGGCAGCGGCAACGCTCTCATTGGAGTGATAAGCCCGATTGCGCCGGTTCCAGAGTTGATAGGCACTTCCACATAGCAGCAACCCCAATGCTGTTGAAATCAGTAGGGTTTGTGAGGACATTAGCCGTTGCTGGGATCGGTCTCTGAAAGGGTGTCCCGTAAAACTGTGCGAGCAGCAAGTTGTCGACGGGTCTCGTCCAACATCTCGTATTCATGTTCCAGACGTGTCCGAGTACTCGTGAGTTCCAAGAGACTCTGTTGTTGATCGGCCACTGGCCCACCTAGATGAGCTCCAATCCAGAACGATAGTTCGCGAGGAAGGTCTGGAAGATCTTCGGGTAGTGCTGCTGTCGAGTTGGTCAGTTTGCCGGTGAGTTTGACGACATCTCGCAAGGCTTTAGTCACATTCGCTGCTAAGGACTCCAAATCACTGATGTTCTCGACCGGATCATCTTCAATCCAGCTCACCATCGCGGAACGAAACGGAGTCTCGCGAGTGATATTGAGCACCCGAAAGCGTTGTTGCCCGAGAGTCACGATATTGCTACGACCATCATCTCCCGTTTGATGTTGAATGACCTCAGCGCAACATCCAACAGCTGCCATGGTTTGCTGATGTGGGTCCCATCGCACCACACCAAAACGACGATCAGTTTCCAGGACGCTTTGCAACATCATTCGGTATCGCGACTCGAAAATATGCAATGGCAGAACATCGCTGGGAAACAGAACCACATCCGGCAGAGGGAACAGAGGGAGTTCTCTGACGGATAGATCAACCACGCAGGTTCAGAGCAGACAGCAAAATAATAGGCAGCTGTCCATTTGATGTGGCTTTGATCAGAGCTTGACTTCGATGTCAACTCCGCTTGGAAGATCGAGCTTCATGAGAGCGTCGATTGTTTTGGCAGAAGGACTGTAAATATCAATGATCCTGCGATGAGTCCGCGTTTCGAAGTGCTCGCGCGAGTCCTTATCTACATGGGGGGAGCGCAGAACACAATAAATTTTGCGTTTGGTGGGCAGGGGGATGGGCCCAATGGCTGTGGCTGCCGTGTTGTCGGCAGTTTCAATGATTTTGTCGCAAGAGAGATCGAGCATGCGGCGGTCAAACGCCTTGAGGCGAATGCGGATCTTTTGCTGAGCGATTGCGGTGGACATGGAAACGCAAGAAAGTCTCCAGAAGAGACTGAGAGGATGGATTGTCGAGGTTCGAACTGGAAGAACATCTGATTTCGATGTTCTTCCACTCTGGAACTGTAGGGGACGGCCTCACCGCAGTCAGGCCAAAACCCACGATGGTGAAAGAGTCAGATCATTCGATGATCTTGGAAACGACTCCAGCGCCAATGGTGCGTCCACCTTCTCGAATAGCGAAGCGCATGCCCATTTCCATGGCTACAGGGCAGATCAACTCACCAGTCATTTGGATGTTGTCTCCGGGCATAACCATTTCAACATTGCTGCCATCTTCAGCCGTGAAAGCGGTGATTTGGCCAGTCACATCCGTGGTGCGGATGTAGAACTGCGGGCGGTAGCCAGCAAAGAAAGGTGTGTGGCGTCCACCTTCTTCTTTTTTGAGTACATACACCTGGCCCTCAAACTTGGTGTGAGGAGTGATGGAGCCAGGCTTGACGATCACCATGCCGCGCTCGATGTCTTCCTTCTGGATACCACGTAACAGCAGGCCCACATTGTCTCCAGCCATGCCCTCGTCGAGCAATTTGCGGAACATTTCAACCCCGGTAACGGTGGTTTTCCGAGGCTCTCGGATGCCAACGATTTCGACTTCTTCGCCGACTTTGACGATGCCGCGTTCAATGCGGCCAGTCGCGACAGTGCCACGTCCGGTGATGGAGAACACGTCCTCAACAGCCATCAGGAACGGCTTATCAATTTCACGCTCTGGTTCTGGGATGCTTGCATCCACTGCTGTCATCAATTCATCAATTTTGGCTTCCCACTCTGCTTCACCTTCAATCGCTTTTAGACCCGACACTTGGATGACCGGGATGTCATCACCAGGGAAGTCATAGCTGGAGAGCAATTCTCGGATCTCCATCTCAACGAGTTCGATGATCTCTTCATCATCGACCATGTCGCACTTATTGAGAGCAACAACCAGAGCTGGAACTCCAACCTGCTTGGCCAGAAGGATGTGTTCTTTGGTTTGGGCCATAGGGCCATCAGTTGCAGCACACACAAGGATGGCTCCATCCATCTGCGCTGCTCCAGTGATCATGTTTTTCACATAGTCCGCGTGACCAGGACAGTCAACGTGGGCGTAGTGACGGCTATCTGTTTCGTACTCAACGTGCGCAGTATTGATGGTGATGCCACGCTCGCGCTCTTCCGGAGCCCCATCAATATCAGCATAGTCTTGAACCTTGGCCTGACCTTTCTTGGCGAGCACATTGGTGATCGCTGCGGTGAGTGTGGTTTTGCCGTGATCAACGTGGCCGATGGTGCCGATGTTGACGTGGGGCTTGTTCCTTTCGAACTTCTCGCGAGCCATTTTGGTAAAGAATCTAGGGGTGAAATAAGTGAAGTGTAGAGATCAGGAATTGCCCTGATTCTTGGAGATGATGGCCTCGGCCACGTTGCGAGGAACATCCTCGTAGTGGCTGAACTCCATCGAAAAAATACCCCGACCCTGAGTCATGGATCGGAGTTCGGTGGCATAACCGAACATCTCGGCCAGGGGCACCTTGGACGAAACTTTAGACGTTCCGTCGTCAACGGACTGACCTTCTACCTGTCCACGGCGTGACGACAGGTCGCCGATCACCGAACCGAGGAAATCCTCGGGGATTTCGACTTCGACCTTCATCATCGGCTCCAGAAGCACGGGATTGCACTTCTTGACCGCATCCTTAAAGGCCATGGAGCCAGCAATCTTGAAAGCCATTTCTGACGAGTCCACATCGTGGTAGGACCCATCGACCATCGTGCATTTGACATCAATGAGTGGATAGCCGGCAATGACGCCCGATTCGCATGTTTCCTTCATGCCTTGCTCGGCTGGCTTGATGTATTCCTTGGGAACGACACCACCAACAATCTTGTTGATGAATTCAAAACCCGATTCTGGTTCGCCAGGTTCCATCTCGATCACCACATGACCGTATTGGCCTTTACCGCCGGTTTGGCGAGAGAATTTGCCTTCCCCCTTTGATGAACCACGGATGGTCTCTCGATAAGAGACCTGCGGTGCACCGATGTTGGCTTCGACTTTGAATTCGCGAAGCATGCGATCCACCAGAATTTCCAAGTGGAGCTCTCCCATCCCGGCAATGACGGTCTGGCCAGTTTCCTGATCTGTTCGCACACGGAAAGTAGGGTCTTCCTCGGCCAATGCCACCAAAGCTTTGGAGAGTTTCTCCATGTCGCCTTTGGTTTTGGGCTCGACCGCCACAGAGATCACCGGTTCGGGAACGAACAGGGTCTCCAGGACGATTGGCTCTTCGACGGAGCAGAGGGTGTCACCAGTGGTGGTGGCCTTCAGGCCGAGTACGGCTCCGAGGTCACCGGCGCGTAGTTCGTCAACTTCCTCACGGTCGTCGGCTTTCAGAACGACCAAGCGAGAAATGCGTTCTTTGGAGTCCTTCGTGGAGTTCAGCACATAGCTCCCCTTGGCCAGGATGCCTGAATACATTCGAACGAAGGTGAGCTTTCCGTAAGGATCGGCCATCACCTTGAATGCCAAAGCGCTAAAGGGTGCGTTGTCGTCAGACGGACGAACTGCTTCAGATCCATCGGGCAAGATGCCTTGGATCGGGGGCACATCAATCGGGGCTGGTAAGTAATCAACAACAGCATCGAGAACGAGTTGCACTCCTTTGTTCTTGAAGGCCGAACCACACAGCACAGGCACAAGACCGTGCTTCAAGACACCTGTGCGAATACCTTTCTTTAGTTCTGAATTGGAAAGTTCACCTGATTCAAGGAACTTTTCAATAAGGTCTTCGTCGGTCTCAGCGATCGTCTCCATCAAGACATTGCGCCACTTGTCAACTTCATCTTTCATGTTGGCAGGAACATCGGAGATCTCGATGTCTTGGCCTAAATCATCTTTATAGATGTGAGCTTGGTTTTCAACCAAATCAATGATTCCACTTAGCTCACCTTCAGCTCCAATGGGAATCTGAATGGGAACGGCATTAGCTTTCAGGCGATCTTTGATCTGGCCATAGACTTTTAAGAAGTCGGCACCGGTTCTGTCCATCTTGTTGACGAACACCATGCGTGGAACCGAATAGCGATCAGCCTGTCGCCATACCGTTTCAGACTGTGGCTGAACACCACCAACAGCACAAAAAACTGCGATAACTCCATCCAGCACCCGCATGGATCGCTCAACTTCGATGGTGAAGTCAACATGCCCAGGCGTGTCGATGATATTGATCCGGTGGTCATTCCAGCTCGTTGAAATAGCAGCAGCCGTAATGGTGATGCCGCGCTCCCGCTCTTGGGCCATCCAATCGGTTACAGCTGCACCGTCATGCACTTCACCAATTTTGTGTACGACACCGGAGTAGAAGAGAATCCTCTCAGTGGTGGTTGTTTTACCAGCGTCAATATGGGCTGCAATACCAATATTTCTGACGCGTTCCAGGGGAAAGGCGCGTGCCACAGGATTCTCCGGGGTGGGGCGTTAAAAGGCGGGTGAGACTCTACAGCTCAACCTGAGGTGAACAGGTCTAGTAAAGATCAGTAGCGATAGTGGGCGAAAGCTTTATTCGCTTCAGCCATCTTGTGAGTCTCTTCTCGTTTGCGGACGGCACTGCCTGCTTCGTTGGCGGCATCCATCAGTTCTCCAGCTAGCTTCTGCGCCATGCTGCGACCATTACGTGCTCTTGAGAAATTGACAAGCCAACGCAGAGCCATGGCGGTGCCGCGTTCTTGACGGACTTCCATCGGCACTTGGTAGGTGGCACCTCCAACACGTCGAGCACGCACTTCGACCAAGGGAGTTGCATTCTTGACTGCCGTTTCGAACAGCTCAACAGGATCACCACCGGTGCGCTCACCAATCAATCCAAAGGCATCAGAGAGAATGCGCTGAGCGGTGGACTTTTTCCCATGCTTCATCAATCGAGCCACCATCATGGTTGCAAGACGGTTGTTGAATTGAGGATCCGGAAGGATTGGGCGCTTGACTGCTGCGTTACGGCGTGACATGAACCGTTAGGAGTGGAGAAAGAGAATGGACAATGAAGGAATGAAAATCAGTCCTTGGGAGTTTTGGCACCGTATTTTGAACGGGATTGACGGCGATCTTTCACACCCGCGGTATCTAAGGTTCCGCGAATGATGTGATAGCGAACACCAGGAAGATCCTTGACTCTTCCTCCACGGATTAGCACCACAGAGTGTTCTTGAAGGTTATGGCCGATTCCGCCGATGTATGCCGTTACCTCAAATCCAGAGGTGAGACGAACACGGGCTACTTTGCGCAGCGCCGAATTCGGCTTTTTGGGAGTGGAGGTGTACACACGAGTGCAAACTCCTCGCCGCTCAGGGCAAGCCCTAAGAGCAGGTGATTTTGTTTTCGCCTTGAGGGTCTGACGCTCGTGACGGATGAGTTGCTGGATGGTTGGCATCGACGGTCGGGATGCGGCCGGAGACCCGACCTGGTTCGACAATCTCCCACCTTACTGGTTCACCTGACCGTGTTCTCAACAACGTGAAAATGCACTGCCGCAGAGGCAGCAACGGACGTTGTCCTGAGGGCTGATCAGAAAACCGCCACCACTGAGATCACCCCTGTAGTCCAGGCAAAGTCCCTCTAGGAGATGCAGTTGCTCTTCGGGTGCATGAAGGGTGACCCCATCCGCTCTGGCCATCACAATCCCGGCGAGGTGTCCAGGACGAAGTCGGATCACGTGTTGTTCACAGCTCCCGGACACTAAATCGAGGTGCATGAGCCCAGGTGTTCCTGCAATGGCAGCCTGACGCCCTAGTTCCGCAGCAGCGGAGGCGCTGATTGAGAACGTGGCACTCATAAGCCATTCGCTTGCTTGACTCAGTTTGCCAGCCTCGTCTTTGAATTACTGACGAATCCGAGCCCGTTCTGCACTCGAGGAGCGATGCCACGCCCTGTCACGACTGTTGTATTGGCGATCAGCATGGTTGTAGAACTGCCCCCGTCGAGATTGAGCGCATCAGTCAGCCCGATTTGTTTCAGGGCCAAGCTGGTTTCCAGCAGCGTGGGATCGATGCCATTGGAACCTTTGATTGCGAGAAGCCAGATCCGTTCCATGTCTTGAGCGACGACTGTGCGAGGTGCCGAAACAGCAAGGAATCCAGGGCTAAAACCCTCCATGCGGCCATTCAGCACAACCTTGCCATTGCGTAGAAGTAAGGGGCCTCCTCCCATGACTTGAGGGAGTTCACCCAATGGATTTGAACTGCGAATGTTGATCGTCACTGAATCGCCCACCTGCGCCGGAAGGGCAGTGTTAGCTCGCGCGACGACCAGGTCTCCTTTCTCTGGAATCGAGACGCCTCGAACCAGGGCGGCTTGGTCATAAACCGCGTCAACACGGCTGTTGTGAATGCTCAACGCTTGCTCTTCTCCACTGAGTGCGCGGTAGGTCGGACCCCAAGCCCTTGTGTATCGACTGAGCCCACGTTGCACATAGCCGCTATTCAACTGTCCGAGAGGCCATCGACGTCCTCCATTGACCCTTAATTCCTGGATCAATTGCAGGCGTCCAAACATCAGAGGACCTGAGTTGTCCCACCCGATGGCACCCCTGTTGAGGATCGGTCCTGAGAGCCACCTGCCATCAAGACGAACAGCGCCCAAAGGCAGTTGGCGAACTCGGTTGAAAAACCCTCCATTAACCGCTACGAGCGCTTTGGCAGGTTGTGCTAATTGATTGAGATAGCGCAACCCTGGTTGGGCATTGCTGGGAGCAAGGGGCCGTAAAAGTAGGGCTGAGGATTGGCTGCCAACGCCTGCTCTGTACAGACGTATTGGCTTGACGCCAATTCGCACAACGCGTTGATCAAGAATGACTCCCTGTTTGATCCAAGATTGAACGTCTTTGTCGAGTAAGGCTCTATGGAAAGAGTGGCGATGACGTTGCCCCCGCGATGATTGTGTTGGAGTAATGCCATCCAGGACGATCCGCCATGGCTTCTTGAGGGTCAAGGTTGAAATCCTGACGCCTTGGTTCACCAGACGAAGTCCGCCTGGTTCCTGTCGTGGCTGTAAGCCCAGACTGCGCATTTGCTTTTGCTGAGGAGGCGTCGCCTGCAATTGCAACAACAGGTCATCGCCGATGCGCTGCATGAATGCGGGGCCAGTGAGGTCTAAAACAAGACGGTTGGCGCTACTCCCTTTGCCCTGTCTGAGCGCCTGCACTGTGGGCTGAGGGAGCTCGACTGCAAGCTTGTTGTTTGCTCGCTTGAGCTGAACGTCCAGCTCGTTCAACCAGAGCGTTACATCGAGGGCGATTTCATCACCGAGAGTGCGTCTTTGGAGACCGCTGAGCGGGGATTGAATGCCATACCACTCAAGAAAGTCTTCTCCAAGTACGGATTTTCGTTGAAAACCCATCTGTCCGACCAATCGATCGAGAGGCAACCAGAGCTGCCTGGGACTGTTGGTTGCTTGGCCTAGCCACAACCATGTGCTTGAGGTGTCGATCCCCCCAATACTCAGCTGATCTCCTATGAACTGATCAGTTGTGCGGACCTCGGAGATGGTCGGTGGAGGTGGAGGTGGCATTGCAGCATCCATGGGTTGACGCTAGCTGGGATCGGCGAATCCTTAGGATCCAAATCAGCTCCACTAGCGACGGAATGCGAATGCCGTTGCTGTTGCATGTCTCGACTGCAGGTTATGACCCAATTCACTGGCTCCGATTGGCCCTACTGCGACAGCAGCGCACCTGCAGAGGTTGCCGGCGAGAAGGATGCATGTGGTGTGGGTTTTCTTGCCCAGCTTCAAGGCGAGCGCAGTCATTGGATTTTGCAGCAAGCCCTGCGCGGTTTGGGTTGTATGGAGCACCGCGGTGGCTGTGGTGGCGATGGTGATTCCGGCGATGGAGCTGGAATTCTGTGTGACATTCCCTGGGATTATTTAAAAGCGGTTTGGCCTGAGGCCACTGAGGCCAATGGTCTTGGCATGATATTTCTCCCAAGAGACTCAACCCGCCGTGCAGAAGCTCATCGATTCTGCGATGAGGCGGCGGAATCTCTTGGCTTGACTTCTGCAGGCTGGCGTGATGTCCCTGTTGATCCTGAGGTACTGGGTCCACTGGCACGGGAGACCTCACCAGTCATTGAACAGTGGCTAATCCGTGGGTCTGTTGATGGTGATGCCTTGGAAGCATTGCTGTTACGCCTAAGACGTCGTATTGGGGCACGAATAAGACATGAATTTGGTGCCGAGGGCGCTCGGGATTTTTATGTGGCGTCACTGAGTGGTCGAACTGTTGTTTACAAGGGCATGGTCCGATCCGAAGTTCTCGCCCACTTCTACGCCGATCTGCGTGATCCTCGATTTGCCGTGAGTTTTGCGGTATATCACCGCCGTTTTAGTACGAATACCCTTCCTCGTTGGCCATTGGCTCAGCCGATGCGGTTGTTGGGTCACAACGGAGAGATCAACACCCTGCTAGGCAACCTCAACTGGGCCAAAGCATCAGAAGCTGATCTTGAAAATGTTTGGGGTGAAGTTGCAAGCGACTTGATCCCTGTCGTGAATTCCAATTTCAGTGATTCGGCGAATCTCGATGCCACTCTCGAGCTGATGGTACGCAGTGGGCGCTCGATCACCGACAGCTTGATCACTTTGGTGCCTGAAGCATTCCGAAATCAGCCTGATCTTGATTGTCGTCCTGATGTAACGGCGATGTACGAATTTAATGCCGGGACTCAAGAGCCTTGGGACGGCCCAGCGCTGTTGGTGTTTGCTGATGGGAAGCGTGTGGGTGCGACCTTGGATCGAAATGGGCTTCGACCAGCACGGTGGTGCACCACTGCTGATGGATTCGTCATCATGGGATCCGAGACAGGTGTGGTGGATCTCACAGGAAAAACTGTTGTCGAAAAAGGACGCTTAGGTCCAGGTCAAATGGTGGCCGTCGACCTTGAACGAGGTGAATTGTTGAACAATTGGGCGGTTAAGGAAGATGCAGCCCAACGTTTTCCTTATGCCCACTGGTTAGAGCAGCATCGCCGCTCGCTTTCGGCTCAGCCTTGGACTCAGAACTGCCAAATCAGCGAGCTTGATTTGCTGCGCTTGCAGACCGCTATGGGGTTCACGGCTGAAGATCTAGATCTCGTGATTGAGGATATGGCAGGTCTTGGCAAGGAGCCCACCTATTGCATGGGCGATGACATTCCATTGGCTGTGCTCTCATCCAAGCCCCACCTTCTTTACGACTATTTCAAGCAGCGCTTCGCTCAAGTCACTAATCCGCCGATTGATCCGCTCCGCGAAAAGTTGGTGATGAGTCTGGAGATGCACTTAGGGCAGAGGCGAGCTGCGCTGAAACCTCACGCAGAGGCTGCGGCCTTAATTCATCTTGATAGTCCAGTGCTCAATGAGTCTGAGCTCACAGCTTTGACTGATCGAGGCCTAACGGTTCGATTTCTCTCGACTCAGGTTTCTCTGGAAGCCTGTGCAGCTGGTCTGCAATCAGCAGTTGATTCCCTGAGCTCGAGAGCGGAACAGGCTGTCCAAGATGGTGCTCAAATTCTCGTGCTTTCAGACCGAGTGAATGCTGATGAACAGCCACAGGAACTAACGGCTACCACAGTTGCTATGCCGGCTCTGCTCGCGGTTGGAGCTGTGCATCACCACTTATTGAGACACAAACTCAGGCTCCGGTGCTCGTTGGTGGCCGATACGGCTCAGTGCTGGAGTACGCATCACATGGCTTGCCTGATTGGCTATGGAGCTAGTGCTGTGTGCCCATGGCTGACCTGGGAGACCACTCGCCACTGGCTGACGCATCCAAAAACGCAAAAGCGGATTGAGCAGGGCAAATTGCAACCCTTAGATCCTGACAAAGCCCAGGAAAATGTCCGACTTTCCCTCGAAAATGGTCTGCGAAAGATTCTCTCGAAAATAGGTATTTCCCTTTTGGCTAGTTACCACGGGGCTCAAATTTTTGAGGCCATAGGCCTTGGAGCCGATGTGATTGAGAAGGCTTTTACGGGGACCACAAGTCGGGTTGCTGGCATGACTCTTCAAGAGCTTGCCAATGAGACACTGTCGCTTCATGCAAAGGCTTTCCCTGAGCTCAATCGCAGCAAGCTTGAATTCATGGGTTTTGTGCAATATCGCACTGGTGGTGAATATCACCTCAACAGCCCAGAGATGTCCAAGACTCTTCATCGTGCCGTGAAGGCTGGGCCTGAATACGACCACTTCTCCACCTATCGAACGCTGCTGGAAAACCGACCGGTGACGGCCCTTCGGGATTTGCTTGAGTTCAAGCTGGCCCCTACTCCTTTGCCACTGGATCAAGTGGAGAGTGCAGAGAGCATCTGCACCCGTTTCTGTACGGGTGGCATGAGTCTTGGCGCTCTCTCCAGGGAGGCCCATGAAGTCTTGGCTGTTGCGATGAACCGTATTGGCGGGAAGAGCAATAGCGGAGAGGGTGGCGAAGACCCCGCCCGTTTTCAGGTTCTCAATGATGTGGATGGAGACGGCCGATCAGCGTCATTCCCCAGCATCGGTGGACTGCGTAATGGTGACACCGCGTGTTCAGCGATCAAGCAGATTGCTTCGGGCAGGTTCGGAGTCACAGCGGAATATTTGCGCAGCGGCAAGCAACTTGAAATCAAGGTTGCCCAGGGGGCCAAGCCTGGTGAAGGTGGACAATTGCCCGGGCCAAAGGTGGATGACTACATCGCTGGTTTGCGTAATAGCAAAGCAGGAGTGGCGCTGATCTCACCTCCGCCGCATCACGACATCTATTCGATTGAGGACCTTGCCCAACTGATCCATGATCTGCACCAGGTGCACCCCAAAGCCCCTGTCAGTGTCAAGTTGGTGGCTGAGATCGGCATCGGCACGATCGCGGCTGGTGTGGCGAAGGCCAATGCCGATGTGATTCAGATTTCTGGCCATGATGGTGGTACGGGTGCCTCCCCACTCAGTTCGATTAAGCACGCCGGTAGTCCCTGGGAGCTGGGCCTGACGGAAGTCCATCGGTCTCTCTTGGAGAACGGTTTGCGGGATCGCGTTTTGCTGCGTGCTGATGGTGGTCTTAAGACTGGTTGGGATGTGGTTATCGCTGCCCTTCTCGGCGCTGAAGAGTATGGATTTGGTTCTATTGCGATGATCGCTGAGGGCTGCATCATGGCTCGCGTTTGTCATACCAATAACTGCCCTGTGGGTGTGGCCACTCAGAAAGAGGCTCTAAGGAAGCGCTTTACAGGTGTTCCCGAACACGTGGTGAATTTCTTCTGGTACGTGGCCGAAGAGGTTCGTCAATTGATGAGTCTTCTAGGAGTCAGTCGTCTTGAGGATCTGATTGGTCGCTGCGATCTGCTCCAGCCTCGTTCCGTAGAGCTTGCCAAAACAAAGTGCGTTGATCTCTCCAATTTGTTAGCTCCAGCTGGCGATGCTAACGATCGTTCCTGGCTGCTCCACAGTCCAAAACCTCATGGCAATGGTCCGATTCTTGAAGATCATCTTTTGGCAGATGCCGAAGTGATGCAGGCGCTGGAGAACCATGGCTCGCTCAGGCGCAGCATGGACATCGTTAACACCGATCGCAGTGTTGGTGCTCGACTGGCAGGTGAAATCGCTCAGCGTCACGGAAATCGTGGCTTTGAAGGTCAGTTGAACCTTCAATTCCGGGGTGCTGCCGGCCAAAGTTTTGCAGCATTTCTCGTCCAAGGGATGACGGTTCGCTTGGAAGGGGAGGCCAATGACTATGTCGGGAAAGGGATGAACAGTGGTCGTATCACTCTTGTGCCTAGTGATGATGTCCAAAATCCAGGGGATCAGGTGATCCTTGGTAATACCTGCCTCTATGGAGCCACTGGCGGTGAGCTTTTTGCTCTTGGTCGTGCTGGCGAACGTTTTGGTGTTCGAAACAGCGGTGCCCGTGCTGTGGTCGAGGGTGCAGGAGATCACTGCTGCGAGTACATGACCGGAGGAGTGATTGTGGTACTGGGAGGAACCGGGCGCAATGTGGGTGCTGGCATGACTGGCGGTGTCGCGTTCTTATTGGATGAATCTGGTGGTGTGCGTCCCCGCGTCAATGCTGAAATCGTTGAGGTTCTCAGCATCACCACCCCGCAACAAGAGTCTTTGTTGCAATCACTTTTAGAGACTCATGTGAGCACCACTGCCAGTGCCAAGGCCAAGGCTTTGTTGTCGGATTGGACTAATTCAAAGTCTTCTTTCAAGGTTTTGGTTCCCCCCAGTGAGCGAGCAGCGATGGGGCTTGTCCAGCGCGCTGCCGTGACGGCCTAATGATCAAGATTCATGGCTTGGTTTGTTAAGCAGGAAACCTTCACAGCAGCAATGACATCACTGTCCGCAGAGGATCGTCGAAGTCATTGTTATGACCATCGCTGTTGGGTTGAAGCACAGCGGAACTCAGGGGTTGCCATGGCGAGTGGCTTTCTCGTGGATGATCAACACAATCCTGGAGGCGGAGGATTATTGGTCTTTGAGGCCTCAAGCTACGAGTCGGCAGAAGCGCTGATCCGTGACGACCCGATGATTTCAAGGAACTTGGTCACCTGGACGTTGCATGAATGGAAGCCTGTGATTGGAAGTCTTTTGGCTTAGTTCATGGGTTGGTATTTTGTGTCAAATTTCAGCGTGGGTGATTGGCCATCAAGCGCTGAACCTCTGCTGCGTGATAACTACTTCTCGTGAGAGGTGTGCTCACTACTTGTAAAAATCCCAGTTCATTTTCACCGTGATCTCGGTAGGTTTCAAATTCCCCTGGGGTTACAAACCGGTCAACGGCCAAATGCTTTGGACCTGGAGATAGGTACTGCCCGATGGTGACAATATCAACATCGTGGTGTCGCAAATCGGCCAAAGTCATCTTGACCTCTTCGTTGGTTTCGCCTAGGCCAACCATGAGGCCAGATTTGCTGTACGACCTTGGCCAACTCTTGCGTACGCGTTGGAGTAGTTCCAACGATCGTTCGTAGATCCCTTGCGGTCGAGCGCGGGGATAGAGGCGCGGCACGGTCTCAATGTTGTGGTTCAGCACATCGGGTGCGGCATTCATCACGGTTGCCAGGGCATCCCAGTTGCCACAAAAGTCTGGGATGAGCAATTCAATGGTGGTTTGCGGCGATCGCTCACGCACGTTCTGGATGCAGGAGACAAATTGAGAAGCACCTCCGTCTGCAAGGTCATCACGGTTAACTGAAGTGATGACGACATGCCTTAGTCCAAGTCGGGTGACTGCTTCCCCAAGGCGCATGGGCTCCGTTGGGTCAAGTGTTCGAACGCTTTTATCAAAATCAATATCGCAGTAGGGACAGGCACGCGTGCAGCCTGGACCCATGATGAGGAAAGTAGCGGTCCCTCCAGCAAAGCATTCGCCAATATTGGGGCAACTTGCTTCTTGGCAAACTGTGTTCAGCTTGAGGTCCAGAAGCAAGTCGGCCACCTCTCCAATGCGTTCACGCTGGGGGGCTTTGACGCGCAACCATGCAGGTTTCTGAAGTGACGCCATCTTCTAAAGTCGCCTCATCGGGATGTAGCGCAGCTTGGTAGCGCACTTCGTTCGGGACGAAGGGGCCGCAGGTTCGAATCCTGTCATCCCGACTCTATGAGTGGCTTTCAATTCAGCTCTGCTCCTGGATAGCCCCGTGGAGTCACCATTCGGCCCCCGTCCATCCTGCTGCTGCTGTTGCCGATGACCAGAACGGTGAGCATGTCAACAGTCTCTACTGGCAGGTTGTCGAGTCGATGAAATGAGACTTGTTCTTCGATTCGACCCAATTGCCTCGCGATCACAACAGGCGTGGTGGGAGGGCGTTCAGTGAGCAGAATTTCTTTGGCACGTTGCAGCTGCCAATCGCGACCCTGAGAGCGAGGGTTGTAGAGCGCAACAACGAAATCGCCTGCTGCAGCCGCTGCTAATCGTCGTTCAATGACTTCCCAAGGCGTTAGTCGATCGCTAAGGCTGACGGTGCAGAAGTCATGCATTAGAGGTGCACCAGCCTTGGCTGCTGCTAGCTGTAATGCGGAGATTCCTGGATGCACCGTAAAACGAGGCCGCTCGTGTTCCGGTAGATCCAGCCACAGCTCAAGAGCAAGCCCAGCCATCCCATAGATCCCGCTGTCTCCAGACGAAATCAATGCCACGCGAACACCTTGGCGAGCAAGGCTCAAAGCTTGCTGGCAGCGGTCTCTTTCCATGGTGAGTTGCCCATCCAAGCGAATTTGATCTGGACGTCGCAGTGGTTCCAGTAAATCGAGATAAAGCCCGTATCCAACCCAGGCAGGGCAACGCTCCAGGGCGCTTCGGGCTTCCGGGGTGAGGAGTTCAAGGTTGCCCGGCCCACTGCCGATCAGGTGTAATTCACCGCGCTGGGGTGCGAAAGCCTCCATGCTTGCGGCAATGGCCACAGTGACGGCGCCATGTTCGTTGCTTGCTGCGTGGGTAATCCGTTTGTGCAGCTTGAGATGCCCTTGGTGTCCTGCACTCAGTAGGGCAGCTGCTTCTGCAACAGAACCGGTTCCCATTTCTGCAGCCACAACCTTCGAAGGGGTTGGCACTGTCACTCCATCGAGGGCTTTGGCTGTATGAAATTGGAGGGGCCAACCATGAAGGTCTGCGAGTTCTTGTAGGGCCTGTTCATCGCTCTTGCGGTCGATGCTGCTGATGCCGGCAACGGCGGCCTCGGCTAATCCTGCTTCCTTTAGCGCACTCGCCACTGCGCGTTGGATCAGGTTCAGGCTTGTGTCGCGTTCGCAACCTATTCCAAGCCATAGCAGTGGTGGGTGCCATGAACAGGCACCGGCATTTGTAATGCAGGTGCTGATTTCTAAAGTCGGCGGGGTGTGTTCTGACTCGACATCGCTCTGCTGATGCAGGCTGGCATGAGCAGCCAAGCTGCCTTGCCAGAGCTTGCTTCCTTCTTTCTGAATGAGATGGGTTGGTTCTCCTCGTGCTTGGGCAATCATGAGTTGCTTCCAGTCGGCGATTCTTCCACCCCGTTGCCATCCCCAAGCATCGCCAAAACCATCGGTTGCAAGTCGGCCTGAAACAGCACAGTCCCCGCTCACAACGGCTTCCCCTCCAATCAAAGCCGCGACTTCTCGGCTCAATTGTTCGGCATCCGCCTGGTGGCCTCCAAGCAATGGGATCACCCTTTTCCCTGCTGCATCGAGCACCAGCACTGCGGGGTCTGTTGCTTTGTCGCCTATCAGTGGAGCAATCAACCGGGTTGCTGCGCCTGTAGCCCCGATCACCATGAGCAGGCCTCCGTGTTGCCAGTGCTGCTTTAGCAACACTGCAGCTGAGCTCACCAGACACGTTTCGCCTGAATCAGGAATGGCGCTGGCGGCACTTGGAGTGAGCGCGAGTTGATCAGCAAGGCCGGATTGCTTCAGCCTTTTCAGCAAAGGCCATGCCCTTGAGGAAAGCCCTAGGGCCAATCGCCGGGCAGCGGCTGGAGGAGACGATTCGTTCAGGACAGGAGTTCCGAATGTCAACGCTGGGTGCCATTGGCATTCAATAGCTCCCTGGCTGATCCTCCCAGGGTGCTGGTTGGAGAGATTCTTTCCTGTTCCATGTCCATTCTGATCTGCGGTTCCTTGGCTGTGGAACCTGGTTCAGGATTGGGGGTCTCGATGGATTCAGGTGGGAGTTCCGATGGAGTGTTTGTTGTTGAATCAGGCTCTTCTTTGATGTTGATTGCCTCATCGGGCACTGCCTCATCGGGCACTGCCTCATCGAGCCCTGTCTTTTTGGTCATTGCCGTATCACTCGCTGTTTCCTTTTTGACAGCCTTCAAATTCAAAGATTTTTCGCCTGCCGCCCCTTCTTCAAAGCCTTCCTCTTGAGCACTGAGCTGTTCTGTGAGATCGAGTGTTGAGGAGGGTTGTGGGGGAGGTGACATGTTGGGTTGTGTTTGGTTCTGATGGTCTGGTTTGGCTTCACCCAGCAAACGGGCCATTTCAGTGTCAGTCAGATTTGGTTTCAACCAGACGGCTTTTGAACTCTTTCGCTCAGGCAGTGCCCTTAATTGATTGTTGAAACTGGGGTCGATCGACTCCCCGATTCCATTCAGCAATTCCATCTGCACAGTGTTGTCACCTTGGTGGTTGTTGATTCCCTCCAACCAGAGCGCATCTTGCTGATCAACTACAAAACTGCTGTCGTTAACGGTGATTCTTAGGCGCCAGCGAGCATCTCCATCTCTGAGATTTTGAAGCGGAGCGTTCCATACCAGCCAGTCCAGCAGGAGAGGATCCTTATCCCCAAGCTCAGCTGGACTCACCATGGCCAGCCATGGGGCACCAGGATCTGGTTGAGTACCCATTAAGGGCCTGAACTGATGCAGTCGCCAATTCAAGCTGGCACCAGGAGCCTTGACGGATTCGCCCCAGGGATAAGCGGCATAGGCCGTGAAGCGGTGGCTACCAGCAGGCAGAGAGGGGAGTTGCAGCGTTAAGCGGTTCCCATTCCCTTCGCTAATACGTATGGGTTCTCGATCATCAATTTGAATGGCTACGTGGGCACCAAGTCCGAGTTCTGAATCATTGGCCAAGGGCCAGTCTTCGATCATTAACTCGAGATTGATTGGGCCTCCCTTGAGTTGGCTCCCATCCTTTGGTCCGATAAGCGATAAGTGCGGATGATGGGTGGCTAAGGCCTGACGAAGTTGCTGAACGGCACCTGGTGGTTCGACTTCTTTAAGGCGACCCGATGGGTTTTGAGTAGGGAGAGTTGCGCGGTGATTAAAAGCAGATCCGGATTGGATCGGATTGCCCCAGGGCATGAACGACATGGCCAGCACAGGATGCCCAAGGCCGAATAGAAGAATCAGCATGACCAGTGCTGCAAACCATCGCAGGCTGCGGTGTCGCCGACCCGATAGATCCATGAAGAAAGGATGGTGTACTGCCATTCTGAATGGCTCTACTTCTCAGGTCCAGGGTGTTAACTGAGTATTATTTAGCGAAATGAAATAAGAGGATTGTTGATAGTTTTACGCGTTTATTGGGGGGGTCCCGCTGACACAAGCTGCAACCAGACCCTAGTTGCAGACTGGTCCGCTGCCGGATTGAACCTTTGTAACTCGATGAGGCTGTAGGTCCTCTCTCGACTCTATGCTCAGGTCAGCGGTCCCCTCTTTGGGGCCCAAAGCACCAGTGATAGCCAGGATTCTCCTGCCTTGATCTGGCGCCCGGCTGGAGCCTTCGGGCTATGGCCGGGGCCCCGGAGATCTTCCGGTTCTCCGGAGGGGTGGCCCTCCACCTCGATCCCGTCCCTCGAGGAACGACTCGATGACCATCAGCCCACCAGAGCGTGGGAGCACTCGCAAGAGCAAATTTGTCAAGGTCGACAAACCTGCGACCTTTGAACTGTTCGGTAAGCCCGGGCATTTCGATAGATCTCTTGCGAAGGGTCCCAAAACCACAACCTGGGTTTGGAACCTCCACGCCAACGCTCACGATTTCGATAGCCACACGAGTGACCTTGAAGAGGTCTCTCGGAGGATCTTTAGTGCTCACTTCGGCCATTTGGCCGTGATCTTCATCTGGCTTAGCGGCGCCTTCTTCCATGGAGCCCGCTTCTCCAACTATTCCGGCTGGCTTGCCGACCCCACTCATGTGAAGCCCAGTGCTCAGGTGGTGTGGCCGGTGTTCGGTCAGGAAATTCTCAACGGTGACATGGGTGCCGGACATCAAGGCATCCAGATCACATCAGGCCTCTTCCAAATGTGGCGTGCCTGGGGCATCACAACTGAAACCCAGTTGATGGCTCTGGCGATCGGCGCTCTGGTGATGGCCGGCCTCATGCTGAATGCAGGCGTCTTCCACTACCACAAGGCAGCTCCAAAGCTTGAGTGGTTCCAAGATGCCGAGGCCATGTTGAACCATCACCTGGCTGGTTTGTTCGGCCTGGGTTCCTTGTCATGGGCGGGCCACCTGATCCATGTCTCGGCTCCCACCACCAAGCTGATGGATGCCATTGATGCTGGCCAGCCGCTGGTCCTCAATGGCAAGACCATCGCTTCAGCTGCCGACATCCCACTGCCTCACGAATTCTTCAACCAGGATCTACTGGCTCAGCTTTATCCAGGAATCGGCTCCGGCATCGGTGCCTTTTTCTCTGGAGATTGGGCTGCCTACAGTGATTTCTTGACTTTTAAAGGCGGTCTCAACCCGGTCACTGGAAGCCTTTGGATGACCGACATCGCGCATCACCATCTGGCGATTGCTGTGATGTTCATCGTTGCCGGTCATATGTACCGCAACAACTTCGGCATTGGCCACTCCATTAAGGAGATCCACGAAGCGCATCAGGGAGATCCTCTGCTCTTCCCTGCAAGCAATGGCCATAAAGGTATCTATGAGTTCATGACCAACTCCTGGCATGCCCAGTTGGCCGTGAACCTTGCAATGGGTGGCTCAGTTTGCATTGTCGTTGCCCAGCACATGTACGCGATGCCTCCGTATCCGTATATCGGTATTGATTACCCGACCCAGATCGGTTTGTTCACTCATCACATGTGGATTGGTGGCTTCCTGATCGTTGGTGGTGCAGCCCACGCTGCAATCGCCATGGTTCGCGACTACGATCCCGCTCAGCACATTGACAACGTGCTTGACCGTGTGCTCAAGGCGCGCGATGCAATCATCAGCCACCTCAACTGGGTATGCATTTGGCTAGGAGCACACAGCTTCGGCCTCTATGTCCACAACGACACCATGCGTGCGTTGGGTCGTCCCCAGGACATGTTCAGTGACTCGGCGATTTCGATTCAGCCCGTGTTTGCTCAGTGGATTCAGGGGCTTCATGCTGCTGCTGCTGGTAGCACTGCGCCGAACGCCCTCGCTGGAGTGAGTGAAGTGTTCAACGGGTCTGTCGTTGCAATTGGTGGCAAGGTTGCTGCCGCTCCGATCCCGCTGGGCACTGCGGATTTCATGGTTCACCATATTCACGCCTTCACGATCCATGTGACCGTGTTGATTCTGCTGAAAGGTGTTCTCTATTCCCGTAACTCTCGCCTTATCCCTGATAAGGCCAACCTCGGCTTCCGCTTCCCTTGCGACGGCCCAGGCCGTGGTGGCACCTGTCAGGTGTCGGCTTGGGATCACGTGTTCCTGGGTCTGTTCTGGATGTACAACTCCATCTCCGTCGTGATCTTCCACTTCTCTTGGAAGATGCAAAGCGATGTGTGGGGCACGGTGAATGCTGATGGTTCTGTCCAGCACATCACTAACGGCAATTTCGCCAACAGCGCCATAACCATCAATGGCTGGCTGCGTGACTTCCTGTGGGCTCAGGCCGCGCAGGTGATCAACAGCTATGGCTCAAACACCAGTGCCTATGGACTGATGTTCCTTGGTGCTCACTTTGTCTGGGCCTTCAGTTTGATGTTCTTGTTTAGTGGCCGCGGCTATTGGCAAGAGCTGATTGAGTCCATCGTTTGGGCTCACAACAAGCTGAAGGTGGCACCTGCCATCCAGCCCCGTGCACTGTCCATCACCCAGGGCCGTGCCGTTGGTGTTGCCCATTACCTCTTGGGCGGCATTGCGACCACGTGGGCCTTCTTCCACGCCCACATCCTTGTGGTCGGCTGACCTCACTGACCTTTCCCTCTAATGGCAACGAAATTTCCTTCGTTTAGCCAGGGTCTGGCACAGGACCCGACAACCCGCCGTATCTGGTACGGGATCGCCACGGCTCACGACTTCGAGAGCCATGACGGAATGACGGAGGAGAAGCTTTACCAAAAGCTCTTCTCCACCCATTTCGGGCATCTCGCGATCATCGGCCTTTGGGTTTCGGGAAACCTGTTCCATATCGCCTGGCAGGGCAACTTCGAGCAGTGGGTCTCCGACCCACTGCACGTTCGCCCAATCGCTCATGCAATTTGGGATCCCCACTTTGGTCAAGGCGCTATTGATGCCTTTACACAAGCGGGTGCATCCTCCCCGGTGAATATTGCCTACTCAGGCCTCTATCACTGGTTTTATACGATCGGTATGACCACGAATGCCGAGCTGTATCAGGGCTCCATCTTCATGATGATCCTGTCAGCTTGGGCTCTGTTCGCTGGTTGGCTGCACTTGCAGCCGAAGTTCCGTCCCTCTCTGGCCTGGTTCAAAAACGCTGAATCACGTCTCAATCACCACCTTGCCGTTCTCTTCGGCTTCAGCTCGATTGCTTGGACCGGTCACCTGGTTCACGTGGCGATTCCTGAGTCCCGTGGTCAGCATGTTGGGTGGGACAACTTCCTGAATGTTTTGCCTCACCCGGCAGGTCTTCAGCCCTTCTTCACAGGCAACTGGGGTGTTTATGCCCAGAACCCTGACACCACTGGACAGATCTTTGGTACAGCTGAAGGATCAGGTACAGCCATCCTTACCTTCCTAGGTGGTTTCCATCCTCAGACAGAAGCCTTATGGCTCACTGACATTGCTCACCATCATCTGGCCATCGGTTGCATTTTCGTGATCGCAGGTCACATGTACCGCACCAACTTTGGTATCGGTCACTCCATCCGCGAGATCCACGAAGCACACAAACCGCCCCAGGGCACTCCTGGTGACCTTGGAGCTGGACACAAGGGTCTTTACGACACCATCAACAACAGCCTGCACTTTCAGCTTGGCCTCGCTTTGGCCTGCCTTGGCGTTGTGACCAGCCTGGTGGCGCAGCACATGTATGCGATGCCTTCGTATGCCTTCATCGCGAAGGACTACACCACCCAGGCAGCTCTCTATACCCATCACCAGTACATCGCCATCGCCCTGATGTGCGGTGCCTTTGCTCACGGTGCGATCTTCTTCATACGTGACTACGACCCCGAAGCCAATAAGGACAACGTCCTGGCTCGGATGCTCGAGCACAAAGAAGCGATCATCAGCCATCTGAGCTGGGTCAGCCTGTTTCTTGGTTTCCATACCCTTGGTCTCTACGTTCATAACGACGTGGTTGTGGCCTTTGGAACTCCTGAGAAGCAGATCCTCGTAGAGCCCGTCTTTGCTCAGTTCGTCCAAGCCGCTTCAGGCAAGATGATCTATGGCTTTGATGTGTTCCTCGCCAACGCCTCCAGTACTGCAACCCTTGCTTCCCAAAACATCCCTGGAGATCACTATTGGATGGATGCCATCAATGGTGTTCGTGGAAGCAATGATTTGTTCCTTCAGATTGGTCCTGGCGACTTCCTTGTTCACCATGCCATCGCACTTGGTCTCCACACCACCACCCTCGTCCTTGTGAAGGGGGCTTTGGATGCCCGTGGCTCCAAGTTGATGCCAGACAAGAAAGACTTTGGATACTCCTTCCCCTGCGACGGTCCTGGCCGTGGCGGCACCTGTGACATCTCTGCCTGGGACGCTTTCTATCTCGCTGTTTTCTGGGCTTTGAACACGGTGGGTTGGGTGACCTTCTACTGGCACTGGAAGCACCTTGCGATTTGGCAAGGCAATGTTGCTCAGTTCAACGAATCCAGCACTTATCTAATGGGCTGGTTCCGCGACTACCTCTGGCTGAACAGTTCACAGTTGATCAATGGATACAACCCATTTGGCAGCAACAATTTGGCCGTCTGGTCTTGGATGTTCCTGTTTGGTCATCTGGTTTGGGCCACTGGTTTCATGTTCCTGATCTCATGGCGCGGTTACTGGCAAGAGCTGATTGAGACCATCGTTTGGGCTCATGAACGCAGCCCAATCGCCAACATGATGGGATGGCGTGACAAGCCTGTTGCTCTTTCCATCGTTCAGGCACGTGTAGTTGGTCTTGCTCACTTCTCAGTTGGTTATGTGCTCACGTATGCAGCCTTCTTAATCGCCTCCACGTCTGGCAAGTTTGGCTGATTTCGGTCTATCCCTTGCCTGATTGACGAGTCGTTTCTCAATAGTGTCACCCGTCCGTGTCCCGGGCGGGTTTTTTATTTGAATTCATGCTGGGAAGGACTTGTATGACGTCGCTACTGAACTTGGCGTTTAGATTCAGTTTTGAATCAATGGGATGCTTGCGTGCATGATCTGATGCTTCATTCCTCGCAGTCTTTGTTTAATTGTTGATGCTGAATGCGATATCGAGAGTTCATAGATAGGTATGAAGGCCTGCGTCCTGTATCGGTAGAACATAGACATCAGCATCGGACTCGTTGTGGTGAGAGTAATAGCCTGGGGTGTTATGAAAGCGGCTCCAGAAGTCCAATCTTCCCGGTGTCCGTCGATGATCATGCCGTTTGAATCAAGCTCAAGCCGCAGGCTGCAATTTGATTCGAGCGCTTGGCGCTGAACAGGCTTTGATGTCCGCAGTCATGCATCAGGCAGAAGCTGCGACTGAGCAGCAGAACCATCAACAGGAGGAGCAAGGGTGACAACACGATGGCTGTGGTGTTGAACGATGTTGTGACCGCAGACATCGCGATCGCCACCGCGATGATCGGAGCCACGGTGTTCAGGATCTGCCAGCTGGCTATGCGGTCATCGCTGGCCATAAAAGGAGCGAGTTTGAACTCGATTCGTTTGGGGAAAGTGCTAGACGCCATGTTTTGGCTAATCGTCTGAGTGGTCGTTGTCATGCCGCTTCCAGGTGGGGTGCAGCGATCGGCTTGATGGGTGGACCTATCGCTTGCTTGCTGCAACCGGTTTTTTAATTGCCTGGTGAGCGCTGAATTTGAGTCCTCTCCCTACAGCCTTTGAGGCTCAAATAAACGGCTGGAACAACAAACAGAGAAAGCAGTGTGGAAATCAGCAAGCCGCTAAACACCACCGTGCCAATGCTGATTCGACTTGCTGAACCTGTTCCGCTGGCCAGCAGCAGGGGCAGAAATCCAGCCAAGGATGTAATCGCTGTCAGAACAATTGGACGCATCCGCTCTTCCGCTGCGTCCGTGATCGCCTCGCGAAGGGGCAGGCCAGCTCGGAGCCTTTGATTGGCAAACTCCACAATCAGAATGCCGTTTTTTGCTGCCAAACTCACGAGGACGAGAAGACCCATCTGGCCGTAAACGTCTAGCGGTAGCCCACGCAATTTGAGTCCGATCAGCGCACCGAGCAGTGCCAGAGGCACTGTCAGCAAAATCACTAGGGGGTCTAGAAAGCTCTCATAGAGACCAGCGAGTAAGAGGTAGACCACTACTACGCTCAAACCAAAGAAGGCCCAGGTGACGCCTTCGGCGATCCTCTCTTCCTCCGCAAGGCCTGTAAAAGCAAGCCCGATGTTGCCCCCTCCAATCTGTTCGCCTGCTGTCTCAAGGATGTTGATGGCTTGCCCACTACTCGTTCCTTTACCTGGTAAGGCGCTGACACGTATGGATCGGTTCAGGGCGAAGTGGTCAATCGACCCTGTGCCCTCAACTTGTTCAAGTCGCGCCACGCTGTCAGCGCTGACGAGTTCCCCATCCCGGTTCCGAAGCATGAGAGATTTGATGTCCTCTGGACGATTGCGGTCGCTGCCCTCCATTTGAATCCAGATGCTTCGTATTTCTCCGTCGGCGTAGGTGTCATCAAGATACCGCCCGCCGATGGCCATGCCAATCGAATTCAGAGTTTCTCTGTAGGGGAGATTCAGTGCAGCCATTTGGTCGCGGTCTAAAACGAGGCGCCATCTCGGGGCACTGGCGTCGAAACGGGTGCTGACCCGTTCAAATTTGCCCGTTTCCTTGGCACTCTCAATAAAAGCTTTGGCGACCTGTTCGAATTGGACCAGGTTCAGTTGGCCACCACTGCGGTCTAAAAGCTGGATGTTTAAGGCTGAATCCCCGCTGAATCCTCGAACGGTAGGAGGTGTAATCAGCACAACTCTGGCATCCGTAATCGAACGATTCAGTGCTTTTTGCAGTCGACGCTTGATGGCTTGATCGCTCTGATCTGTACGGCCTCTCTCCTGGAGAGGTTTTAATCTCAAGTAAAAGGAACCCTTGTCTTCCCCGCTTTGCCCGAACGAACTTCCTGCATAGAAGTTCCCTGAGCGGATCAGTGGTTCTTGCTCAACGACAGCGCGAATGGAATCCATGATTGCCATGCTTCGTTCCAGGCTGGCGCCTTCCGACAATGTGAAATAACCACGGATTTGGCCCTGGTCTTCATTGGGGATAAAGGCTGTCGGAGTGTTGCTGTGGACGACTCCCGTGAGCATCAAGCTGATGATTAAAACAATGCCCACCCAATTGGGTCGATTTAATAGCTTGCGCAATGTTCGTGAGTAGTGCCCTTCAATGCTTTGCATGGCCTTTCGGAGACAGTCGCTGAGTCGTCTGATCGGTCCAGGCAGGCGTCCATTCCCTGGAGTGAGAACTCTGGCTGATGCCATTGGCGTGAACGTGAGGGCGTTCAACGTGGAGAACACAATGGCAGCCGTAATCGTTAAGGCAATCGGTTCGTAGAGGCGACCAATTGACCCCGGAATCAACAGAATAGGAATGAAAACCGCTACGAGAACCAAAGAGGTGGCCACGATTGCTCCGGCCAATTCCTCCATCGCAGTTTCGGCGGCCTTTAGAGGTGGGTCTCCCTTTTCAATCCGATCGGCAATTTCCTCGCTCACCACGATTGCATCGTCTACAACAATGCCCGTCGCAAGAATCAGTCCGAACAGAATCAAACTGTTGATATTTGAACCGCTGAGGCGGATTACCAACAAGCTGCCTATCAAAGAAATAGGTACGGCGATTCCAGGCACCATCGCTAATCGCCAGCGCCCCAGGAAGAGCACCAAAACAACTAAAACCAGCAGGACTGCATCTCGGAGAGTCGTGATGGTGCGATCGAGATTGGATTGGATGGTGTCGGCCGTATCCACGATGGTTTGCATCGTGATTCCGGGCGGAAATCCTGATTCGAGTTTCGAGAGCTTTCGGCGAATGCTTCGACTGAGAGCAAGGGCATTCGCTCCATCTCTTTGATAGATCCCTACGGCAACGGAGCGTTCTCCTTGAAGATTGATCGCAGCCCTTCCATAACTGCGCTGACCAAGGCTGACGCGGCCAACATCACTGAGTCGAATGAGGCCACCATTGGCTAATCGTTTGATCACTACGTTTTCAAGTTCGTCCTGGCTGCGCAAGCGACCGTCTGCTTCGACAGGGAGGCTGAGAAGTTGTCCTGATGGAGCCGGTGCGCTGCCAAGCGCTCCGATGGCGGCCAGAACGTTTTGCTCGATCAGTGCTGTGCTCACATCCGTGATTGTGAGATTGGATTGCTCAAGTTTTTGAGGATCCATCCACAGGCGGTAGGCCAACTCGCTGCTCCCGAACACACGAATATCACCAATGCCTGGAACGGATCTGAGCGATTCTCTGAGCGATTGTTCAAGCCATCCTGGGAGAAAGGTTGGAACGTAGAGATCTTGCGGATGGCTAAAGCCAAGGATCATCAGTAAATCGCTAGAGGAGCGATTCACGCTGAGTCCTTGGCGAGTAACGGCTTGCGGCAAACGGCGCAACGCCAAATTCACTTCGTTTTGGACCTTGATCGCATTCAGTTGAGGGCTGCCTTTTTTGAAGCGCAGGCTGATTCTTGATTGCCCTTCACTACTTGTGGACTGAATGCTGTCGAGATCGCTGAGACCGTTGAGTTGTTGCTCCAGCACAGTGGTGACGCTTTGCTCGACCACATCGGGTGATGCAGCAGGGAAGCGTGCTGTCACGCTGACCTGGGTTGGGGCCAACTGGGGTAGGTCTTCAAGGCCCAAGCCGGAGAGCGAAACAAGTCCTGCCAGCAGGACGAGCAGGCTGCAGACAACGGTGAGGACAGGCCGTCGCAGAAAAGGCTGGGAGATGGACCGCAAGGCGGCACCTGCTGCAAAAGCGGATTGATCTTGGCAGTTAAAAGTCCCTGTTGAACGACTTTGCGCTCAACAGGGACTTTGCGGGTCTGTTTTCAGTGAGGAACGTTGAGGCTCAGCTCACGCTCCAAACACCTGCAGCTATCTTCACGAGCTGCTGAACGTGGAGAGTGTCACAGAGCAACCAGGCAAAGACAGCACCACCACATCCACCAAGCCAGAAGCCACTGGTGAATTCAGACCAACCGTTGCGGGTGAAAAGATCTGATGGGGGATTGTCAACGGTGACGTCTGCAGGGGGGATATGAGGTTGCTTTCCGGGCTGGTTATAGAGAAGAAACAGGAAGGTGAGGAGGTGAACGGCACCGATAGCTGCTAAGAGACCAGCGGTTGCTGAGTAATCGGAGTTACGCAGTGGGCCACAGATTGTGTAGGGCCCGTAAAGGAGATATCCAAAGGCTGCGCCTGTCTCAATTCCCCTGAAATTTGGTGATATTCCTTTGCGATAGAAAGGAAGGTTATTGATAAGCCACTTCATAAAATATCCGCTATTCACGGGTGTGGCTAGATTGCCGACGCAAGGGTCGGCTGCAGGAGTGACAGTCATTGGAGTTTGATGGCTGAGTCGGATTGCTGGTGTTTGCTTTGAGGTCAGTCGGCGGCGGTAATCACCCCTCCCACAAGAATGATGAACACTGCAGGGAAAACAATCCCGATCATCGGCACAAACAACACCGGCAGCCAGGCTGCTGCAAAATCTCCAGTCATGATCAAGCCCAGGATTGATCTCTTGATTTTAGAGTCCTCATGCTGGGCATTACCCTCGCGGCGTTTCCTGGCGACATAAAAGTTCAATCCCAGCCTTAGTCAGGGTTGTCCGCAAGCATTTGATTTGATGACTCAGCTTTTCGCCGGTGGTGCAGCCATCGTTTTAGCCCTTGTTCTTTACGGCCTAGGCCGTAGGCCGAAGAAGCCGTTGCTGAGCAGCACGGATGTGTCGGAGGTCGTAGCTCTGAATCGTGCCCAAGTGGAGCTGGTGCAGGCTTCGAAGGTTGAAGTGGCCGCGGAGCAGGAGCCTGATCTTGCATGGCAGCCCCCGTCCACATCCGCTGAAAGGCTGGCGATGCAGGAGTACTTGCGGCGGGCGATGACGGCAGGTCCAGATCTACGCTTGGAGGCGATTAAAATGGCTGGGCAGTGGGGGCACCAGTGCGTTCTCCATCTCCTTCGTCGAGGGCTGCACGATTCAGACAGCCGAGTGGTGAAGGCTGCTGCTGCCGCTCTTGAGAACCGTCGCGGTGCTCCTCAATCCGCTCCCGGTCAGACCGTTCGTCCACCGCGCAACGTGGCACGGATGCGATAAATCGGTCGCCCTTGGCTTTCGTGATAAGTGCGGCTGAGCAGTTCTGCTAAAAGACCGAAGCAGAACAATTGGATTCCCGCTAACCCTAAAACCACAGCAAGAGTCAAAAGGGGGCGATTGCCAATATCGGCCCCTTGAATCTTGATGAGGAGCAGATAACTGCTTGTGATCACGCTTAATGCAATAGCAATCAAGCCAGCAAAGCCGAACACGTACATCGGACGAGTGAGGAATCGCTTCATGAACCACACGGTGAGGAGGTCCATGAGGACCCTGAATGTGCGATCAATTCCGTACTTGCTGCTGCCGTACTGGCGTGCCCGGTGATTGACTTTCACTTCGGTGATTCGGGCCCCTTCGATAAAGGCCAGAGCAGGAAGGAAGCGGTGAAGTTCTCCATAAAGCCGCATGTCTGAGAGAACCGCGCGGTCGTAAGCCTTCAAGGAGCAGCCATAGTCATGAAGTTTCACCCCAGTGACCCTGCCAATCAGGCGGTTGGCCAATCTGGAAGGCAACTTGCGCTGAAGTTCGGCGTCCTGTCGTTGATGCCGCCAACCGCTGACGAGGTCATAGCCTTCACGGAGCTTTGCCAGAAGTAATGGGATGTCAGCGGGATCATTTTGTAAATCACCATCCAAACTGACGATGATTCTTCCCTTGGCTACATCAAACCCTGCCGCCATTGCGGCCGTTTGACCATAGTTTTTGCGTAACAGCACGCCAACGAGCTCTGGGACTTCAGTGCTGATCTGTTGAAGCACAGCTGCTGAGTTGTCAGCGGATCCATCATTCACGAGGACCAGCTCGAAGCTTTCACCTGAGGGCCTAAGGGCTTTGAGCAATTGCTCCACTAGTTCGGGAAGGCTCTCTTCTTCGTTGTAGATCGGCACAACTACGGACAAGTCGAGACTGTTGCTCTTGTTTTCCGACGCGCTAGCGGCGGCTGCTGTGTGCAGAGACATCCATATGGGGAGCGATGCGAGCAACCTAAGCGCTCTTCGAAAGGATCTTCTTCCTCAGGGCAGCGTGCTTCCGTCATGGCAGCGCTCCACCCTGCCTGCACCGCGGAGTTCTGATCGGTAATGCGACGCCACTGGGTGTTGGTCAGAAGGGTGGATGCTGTCCATGCCAATTCCGTTGCGGCCGTGTTCTTTCCCTGAACTATGTAAATAGTGACCATTCTGGAGATGGATGGCCACGTGGGTGCAGCGCCGTGCAGTACCAAAAAACAACAGATCTCCTGGACGCAGCAGTTGATGATGGCCAGGTTGGACAGCTACGGGACTGCAAAATCGTTCTTGTTGATAAGCATCCCGCGGCAACCAGATGTTTTGACTGGCAAATGCAGTTTGCACCAGTCCTGAACAGTCGAGATCAGGACCGATGGTGCCACCCCACAGATAGGTATTTGGTACTTTCTCAGCTTGCCTTAGCCAACGAAGTACAGACGGAAGACGGTCTTGGATGCTCGAGGTATTCAGTAAAGAGGGGTACCACTGGGCCAGTGCTACTGAATGACCAATGAGATTATTAATAGGAATCCAACACTGATATCCATCCTCCATTAATGCCGCATGGATTCTCCCTTCGTTTGGATTGGGGTTTGCAAGTATGCGGAATCCTCTGCCCGCACAGGCCTGAGTTGCAAGGCCACTGCCATGGCTGCTCGCATAGCCATTGACATCAACAGCGAGTGTCCAACAGCTTCCCTTGATGAGTTGTTCAGGAGTGGTCGCTGTGCCTAGGGTCGGCATTGCCTGATGCCAGTGCCATGGCGTTCTACCGTGCCGAGCCGGCGATGCAGGATCATCTCGTCGGATTAATTGATCGATTAGCGGAGCAAGGACGTCCTGGTTTGCACGAGCAGATCGCTGTGAACTGGGTCCGTTACGACCAAGCGAATGTCTCGTCTGGGGGTGGTTTTGGAGCGGCTTGGGCTGATCAGAAACCGGTCTATCCAGCAAGCGTTGTCAAATTGGTCTACGCCGTTGCGGTTGAGGCTTGGCTGCAAAAAGGCCTACTGCTTGAAACAACAGAGTTGCGGCGTGCAGTGAACGACATGATTGCGTTGTCAAGCAACGATGCGACTGGATTGGTGCTTGATCTTCTGACAGGTACCTCTAGTGGACCTGTGCTGCAGGGCGAGCCCTGGTTGAGATGGCAGGATCAGCGTCAATTAGTAAATCACTGGTTGTTGGACTTTGGTTGGAGTGAGTTTGAACGGGTGAACTGTTGTCAGAAGACCTGGGGTGATGGTCCTTATGGCAGGGAGAAGAGTTTTTATGGAGAGAACAACAGCAATCGGAATGCCCTAAGCACTGCTGCTGTGTCTCGTTTGTTAGAGGCAGTGATGACCGATGGCCTCCTTTCACCTCCGGCTTGTCAACGTCTTCGCTCAGCGCTCGAACGTTCTTTGGACCTCGATGAGAGGAGCGCTGATCCTGAAAACCAGGTTGATGGTTTTCTCGGAGAGGGATTGCCTCAGGACAGCCACCTTTGGAGTAAAGCTGGATGGATGAGTGAGGCGAGACATGACGCCGCTTGGTGGTCTGACTCCACTGGACTGACCCAGCTGTTGGTAGTGTTCAGTACTGGTCCTGAGTGTGCTAAAGACAGTCGGTTGCTACCAGTGATCGCCGAGGAATTGTCGGCTTTTTGATTCGAACTTTAGGCCCTTAATTCATCTATAAATGATGAATTAAGTCATGAGTAAAAAGCTGGGTTTCCATAATGATGTGATGTTTTTAGGTTCAGCAATATGGCTTTTAGAGTAATGATATAAGGTTAAGCATTGCTTTTGTTGAGGGTCTGCCATTGATTATTCCTTGATTCGCTAGGAGATTCTCTCCTGGGCTAAAACAAGTTTTTTATAGCTCATTCTTATGGGCTTCGGGTTGGCGCTTGGGCTTGTTTGCTGATAAATTATGCAAGAGATTGCGACGTGTTGTGTTTGAATGGTTGGGTTGGTATGCCAAGAAATCTCTTGTAATTTTGCATTCCTTTTAGGTGCTTGTTGGAGAGATTCTTCTGTATTGATGCGATACAATTGGTTCTAAGTATCGGTTTGTATTTCAGTTTTTTGATGAAAGTTTTTTGCTAAAGAATGGATGCGCTTTCGAGTGGAATGTATTGTATTCTGCGTGTCACGAAATAAGTTTGACCTTGAAGTGAAGTGGTCATCTGTGAATACTCTATGCTGAATAGAGGCACTCAAGGTTTTCTTTGCGGGAGTGCGGCATGCCTCAAGAGGTATGGAGTCGGATTAAGTGTCGGCGTGCTTTTTGAAAATATTTTATGCATTCTCTCGGTAGATAATGCATAAAACTTATTTTAAGGTTGAAGTTTTGCGAGCTATAAGTATAAACTAGGCAAATGCAATTATAGCCTATTGCTTTATTCTTTCGCAAGTATTGATCTCGTTATTTAGAGAATGCTGATATCCCCAGTCTGATTTGAGTGATAGATATGCAAAATTTAATTGCTAAGAGAAGCCTCTAGCCAAGGGATGGTTGACCATTAGGCCCTTTAAAAATTATTTCTTTTAGTATATATTGCCTGATCGGAAATCATACTCTTCCTCTTTGAGTTCTGAAGAGCTGCAGGTGGATTGGGAGTAATGCACTAAATTTTTAAATCCTGGAGGAACTAACTTTGGACATAAATTGCCCACTTCAATAGCTTGGGGACAGAAATATACTCCTTTCCATCGATTAAGAAATCTCCCTTTGATTTCATCGGAGAATATAAATCCATGCTTGTGAGCAAATTCAATGATCTCTGGTGGTTCCAGGCTCGAGAGCTTAGAGCGAAAGTCTGAATCAGCACGTGCTCTATCAATAAAAGCATGTAATTGTGACTTAGACACAGGTCTTGTTCATTAATCTTTTGTTCTACAACAGCGAACTACAAAACAGAGCTGAAAAGACAAATGTAAGATTCATATTTTATTCAATGCGCAATGCAGAAAAACGCAATTGAGCATGAGCAAATTGACTCAGGCCAAGATCAGGCTGCAGAGGTCATTACGGCTTTACAAACGGTAACATGCTTTTGATTTGAGCCGTGTATGCAGAGTCTTCAGTACTTAGAAGGCCTCTGATTAAAACTATATTTTCGCCGAGAAAAAAATATCCCCTTAATTGTGAACTTTTTCATGCCTTGCTTCTTGGATCGTTTAAGATCAAAACCTATACACAGTCTATTCCTTGCTAGACAAGTCTCAATTTAATGAAGACTAAAAAAGCAAAAGAATATATTTTTGCAGATACTCTTCGTATGGAAGAATATTGCCAAATGCATTATGGGGAATATTATTCCGCTTCTGACTTTTCTTGCAATGTGACTCAGCTCTCCAAGGGATTGTTGCAAACAAATTCAATATGCTCACCGATTAGAAATGTTCATCTTGAGGTTTTCAAGTCCAATCAAACCATACTTTATGAAGAAGAGGCGAATAAAAATTCGGTAGCATTTTGCTGGTTGCGCAATGGAGGTGATAAACAATTGCCAAATACAATCATTAGTGGACATAAAATGCATCGTGACAGCATTGCTGGATTTAATCGACTTAATAAGACAGGTGGAAATATTTGGGACATTGTAGGAGCACATACAACTTTATGCTGTATGAGCCTTAAATGGGACAAGCTAAAAGAAACAATTCATCGGCTTAATGCTTATAATGCGTATGCAATACTTGAAGAGTGCATAGGCATTGATTCGGAAATGTCCTCAAGCAAGCAATTAAAAGGCTTGTTTGATAGGCATTTTAAATATGGAGTGACTTCGTCAGAAGCATTTTATGATTTAGCCGTTGCCACCCTTGATGAGATATCAGATAAAAACAGATTGATAACAGCAAGATCTGACAAAACAGATTTGGTTGAGGATTTGGTCAAGTTATTGCATGATGACTCCCATATTCTTCCTCCTCTTAGAATTAATGATATTGTGCAATATCTTGATGTTGATAGTTCCTCTCTTAGCGAAGCCTCTAAGAGTTGTTTTGGTATGAGCGTCATGTCTCTTCTTGAAAGTATCAGGCTTGAGCAATTAAGGAAAACATTTTTAAACCCTAATGTGCCAAAAGGCCTTAAGCATTTTACGAAAGAACGAAATGCCCTGTATTATGGGTTTAAAAATTGGAGTAAGCTGGAACAATTATATTATTATACATTTAAAGAGAATCCAGATAATACTATTGATCGTACAAGCAAGGTTTCAGTCCTTGTTTCAGGTTTTGGGCGGGAAGTACAGTCATGAAAATTGCTTTTGATTATCAAGATCCCATTCAACTTTCTGAGCAACTTGCTCAATTAGGTCAAAATACTAGAATAACACAACTTAGTGGAGACAAGGGTTCTTATCAAATGGCGCACGTAAGTGCCTTGGATTTATCGATAGCAGAGATATCGTCAAGTAAGACCCTGTTATATGAGGGTTGGGGTACATCTTGGTCCATAGATTTTAATTGGATTACACCTCATAGAACTTCAAGTTCACCATTTGGATATTGTGAGGGATATGAGATGAAGGCCAAAAGTTTGGCTGGATTTAATACACTAAATTCCGTTCCAGGTGGTTCATGGGGCAAATATTCTAATCTCTGCGCAAGTACAGCCTGTATGCTCAATGCCTCTAAGCTCATTACGCAATTAAATCAATGTAATGCTTATGATGCTCTTGAAAGGCTTCATGGTGATAGAGGCTTAGATTGTTCTAGTCAGGCTTTTAGGCAGCTAAAGCAATTAACGCGTAAAGATCTTGCAAGAGGGATTCAATCAGTCGACAAATATTATGATCTGATAACTGTTTGCTTGGAAGAAGGTTGTAGTCGTCCTTATAAAAAGACAAAAGCTAAAAATCTTCGTCTTTTAAATCATATCGTAAATCTTGCTCACGATACACAACTCATGTCTTCTCCACTTTCTCTCTCGGAAGTTTGTCAATATTTGCGATCCGGTCAGGCATCTCTCTATAGAGTGTGTCAAGAATACTTTGGTATGGGAATCATTGAACTCATGACTCAAATACGTTTAGAGGAGTCAAGGCGGTCGTTGATTAAGCTTAAATTGACTGAAAATTGTGATATTAATACTATCCGTGATGTGGCCATTTTTTATGGGTTCCAACATCAAGGTAGGTATGCACGCCGATACTTCAATTCATTTGGAGAGCTACCAAGTCAAACCCTAGAAAATTTGCCACTTTATGGAATGTATTCCAAAGCCGAAAAACGAAATAAGAAAAAAGCGGTATGATTTTTATTGAATTTGACGCCAAAGTGGGCTTTAGTTCCTGAGACGCTAGGACGCATCGCCACGGTTGTAAGTATATGTACTTATGCCTCCTGCGGGTGTGTACCTTTGCGCTGAAATGGATGTCCGATTCTTACCAAAAGTACTAAAATAGAATCGGCCCGGTTGGTATCGCTTGATTGGCGACCATTTCAATTGACGAACAAATGACTAAAAGGATAACCTTTGAGCTAAGCGACGAGCTCCATAAAAAGTTAAAGCTTCTTTGTTATACAGAGTCGGTTTCGATAGGTCATATTCTTAGGGAATGCGTAAATGATTTTTGTGAAAAGCATGATGCTCATCTCATTGAAATTATAGATAATAGGTCAAAGTAAATAAGGTCGTTGTTTTGTTGGGGCTTAGTATCAATACCGAGGTGACATTGTTTTATAAGAATTGATGTATAAGCTGATTTTATGCAGCCTGTTTCTGCAATTTTGTTCTCGGTTTGGAGGCTTTTGTTTGCTGCCATGCTAGTTGCAGGAGTACGCACTGCAAGGGTGTGCATATGTGCGGTTTTTATTGCTGCTTCGTCAAAAGAGCGTGGGTAACATTATCAGGATTCATATATGGGTGAATATTAATTGTGTGTAAGACTCAAAAAAATCAATTCTATGAGTAGTATTTTTGCACTGTTAATTCTGCTATGGCCGAGCGGTTTGACACCCTCGTTGAGGGATTAAGTGAGGAATTTGCTCTTTCGATCTTATTAGAAAAGACATCATTGGTAGAGCGACCCTCTGATCGATATTTCGCTGCAACACGACTTGGAATGAGTGATACAGAAGAATCATTGAATGCACTCATTCAGGCGACAAAGTTAGATACTCAGGAGCTTTACGATAGAATTACTAGGCGAAAAGCGATTGAAGCTCTTGGCAGACGAAAAAGCTTAAAATCAATTCCTTGTTTGTATAATGTTCTTGCATGTTCTGATTCTGAAGCTGTTATCAATGCCCTTTATTCCATTATACGTATAGGTCAAAACCCATCAGAGGATGAGCAGAAGAAAATTCTAGATGTAATAGGAGGTGAGGTCACTCAAACGCGCGCGGTAATACAGGCACACACCAGGCTTCGTATTGGTTCTTCTACAGCGAAAGATATTATTTCACCATTGTGTACTCACGAAAGTGCTCTTGTATCAGGTGCTGCTAGGGCCTATATGGCAAGAGTTTTTGGAGAGAAATCATTATTAAAACCGTTGATGAGTCAGCTTACTGATTCTGTTGCTGGAAAGAGAAGATCTGCTGTTATTGATTTGGGCGATGCGGAGTCTGAAGACGCTCTTGAACCCATTCTTCGCGCTCCTGTATCTATGTCTCTTAGAGCAAAAAGTGTTTTCCAGATCATTGATTCAGACGAAAATAAATCAAACAATCAGAGATTTGACCCACTGATTCAAAAACTACTTATGGATCATCCGTTGGGCCTTGACTATAGGCCTGAGTGGCAGTGCCCACAAAATGCTGAGCAAATAGAAAAAAATCTAAGTCATAGAGATGAGGCGAAGCAATATGGTGCTGCAGCGAGTTTGATGATGATAGATAAGGATGAATGCCTGGAGATTATTTCCAGTATGGAAGAAAGGCTTTGGTCCGATTACGTCACACATTACTATCTTACGATGATTGTCGGTTTGAGGTCCTTCCGAGAAAAGAGTTATCTTGTTCGTTCGGCGTTAGCAGAAACGACTCCTCAATATGCAAAATCACGTGTTGCAGCTGCTTGGGCTTGCTTGAGCTTAGATCTCGACGATCAATTGGAATTGCTATATGATTTGTCTCAACAATCTCCTTGGATTCCACTGAGGTGGAGTTGCCAACATGCGTTTGCGGAAATGGTTGACCGTTCTCAGCGCAACTTAATCGAGTGCGATGTGGCTTGATTATAGATCTCGTTGTCTGCCTAGATGCTTGCTCTTTCTCTTCACACTAGTGTTTTCACTCAATGATCCACTCTCCAAGGCTTGTATCTCAATTAAGGCTTGGCCCTAAGGTTTTGTCTTGATGTTAGGCATCAATCTTACGGTCTCTTTTTTGATTGGTTCGTTCTGTGAATGTAATGGGAGAATCCACTATTGTGCTCTTTTTGATTTGACTTTTCTGTATGAGGGATCTTGTTTTGAGTTGGGAGCTGAACCTTGTCTATCTTGAGTGTTCGAGGTGACAGTAAGGATTGCTTTTGTAATGATTCAATCTGATCGGCAGGGCGCTGGATTTTATTGCCGGCATCACTGTTTTGATAGGGCTTTTAATCATTTGATTGTGACTTCCGTTCCATCCTCAAGGTGAGTTTTGATGCACTCAGATGTTGTTGGTGGATCACGCCAGCTCAGTGGATTCGTGATCGGATGGTGAAGCCTATGGTCAGCCTGAATGTCAGCTCTCCTTTGTCCAAAAGAACTCCTTGAGTCTGCCCAGCTAGCTCCATTGGTCTAGTCGCTTTCTAATAGTGCAAGCTAACTCTTAGGTTCTTGGCGGCTGTTGTTCAGTATTGTGAGTCTGTGTCCTTCCTCCGCATGCATGTGACGTGACTTCTTGCCTATGCCGTTAGGGATAACCATCAAGGGAGAACAGCTTCAGCAAGCTTTGAGTTTAAATGTGATGCGGTTATGTCTAGTGCCTTGCAACAGTGTTTGGGCTTAATATCTGATTTTAATTGATTTTTGGTCACGCCCAATGCTCGCGGATTAGGAGCTTTTTGCTATGTCTTTAATCACTGTTCACATGTTGGTTTAGCCTATTATTAATGATTCTATTTAAATACAAAACAGTAACGATCAATCAATCTTGATAGGAGTTTGGAACGGAGAGGGAGGGATTCGAACCCTCGACAGAAGTTGCCTCCTGTAACTCCTTAGCAGGGAGCCGCTTTCAACCACTCAGCCACCTCTCCAGCGGCCGACTTATCTTACCAAGGGGTCTGCCAAATGCTCAGATCACCAGGCGAGGGAGGCGATGTTTAAAACTGCACAGCACTTCCCATGGAATTGAGTCTGCAAGGGCTGCCCATGACCTAGGGCTGATCGTTTGATCACCATCGCGCCCAAGCAGCGTTATGACATCTCCGCTTTCCAAGGATTGGTGCTCGGTGACATCAAGAATCAATTGATCCATGGTGATGGCCCCCACTTGGGGAAGAGTGTGGCCATTGTGCAGAGCATGGATGCGGCCAGAAAGGCACCGACTTACTCCATCGGCATATCCAATGCTGACAACAGCCAGACGGCTCGGTCTCTGAGTCACGAATCGATGGCCATAGCTCACGCCAACTCCTGAGGGGACCTCTCGGATCAGGCTGACTTTGGCTTTGACACTGATGGCGGGATCCAATTGGATGACACCATCGAGATATTGACTAGGGCTATGGCCATAGAGGGCAAGCCCTACGCGGACCAGATCATGGTGAAGGCTCGAGTCCCGCAAGGTGCCTGCTGAGTTTGCGAGATGACGCTTCAGTGTTGAGCTACTGAGATCTCTAGTGATGGTGTTGAAGCGTTCTTGCTGGAGTCTGGTGAAACGTTCTGCTTCGCCGCCCCTGTCGCCGTCTGCTAAAGCCAGATGGCTGTAGATCCCGCAGAGACTGAGTTGGTCCAGCTGTTGTATTGCCTTGGCAAGGCGACGGCCATCCTGCCAGTCGCACCCGAGGCGGGTCATGCCTGTATCTAATTTGAGTTGAACGGGAAAATGTCGACCGCTGCCATGGGCAAGGTTTTGACAGAGCAGGGCTTCACGCATATTGCTGAGCGTGGGCATCAGTCGCCATTGCAGGCATGCTCTGAGATCCTCTGGTTGGGAAAGATGTCCCAAAACCAGCACAGGTTCATCTAGCCCTGCCTGCCTTAGTTCAATGCCCTCTTGAAGAGTCGCTACACCCAAGCTGGTAGCGCCGCCGCGAAGGGAGGCTTTCGCCACGGTTTCGGCTCCATGGCCGTAGCCATCGGCTTTCACCACTGCCATCAGCTCACAAGAAGGCTCGAGGTGGCGTTTCAGGGCACGGGCATTAGCCTCAATCGCGGATGATGATACCTCCACCCACGCTCGCTGACGAGCGTGGGTCTCAGCTAAATGATGCGCCCAGGGGGCTTTTGGGTCCTCGGCGAAGTGATCTTGCATGCCAGCAGGGTAGTGAAGATCACAAAGAAGACCTTCTCATTCTCGATAACATGGCGTTAATTAGGGAGCTGGCATGGGCCAGGTTCTCGTTCTCAACGCCTCCTACGAGCCACTGAATATCACCACTTGGCGACGGGCCATGGTGATGTTGATGAAGGGCAAAGCTGAAGGATTGGAGCATGATCAAACCCGGTTGATACGTCAGGGCACTCATTTGCCGACTGTGATCCGTTTGCTTCAGTTTGTGCGGGTGCCCTTTCGCCATCTTCCTTTGACACGCCGAAACGTGTTTCAGCGGGACAATCATTGCTGCCAATACTGTGGATCCCGAACTGAGCAGTTATCCATCGATCACGTCATGCCTCGCAGTCGTGGTGGGGGAGACAGTTGGGATAACGTCACGACCGCTTGTTTGAGCTGCAATGTTCGGAAGGGCAGCCGCACTCCGCAGGAAGCAGGAATGCCCTTGAAGCGCAAGCCTCGACGTCCTCACAGCAGTCTCAGCTTTGAAGCGGTGCGCCAAATTGACTCTGGTCGCTATCTGGAATGGGCGAAGTACGTGATTGGTACTTAATCAGTCTGTTCGCTTAGCTCTGCGAGTTTGCTCCTTTGTTCTTCGGCGATGCATGCGTCAATGACGTCATCCATCTGTCCTTCGAGAACTGGATCAAGGCTGAAATTGCGCCCAAGCCGGTGATCCGTCATTCGGTTGTCTTTGGCGTTGTAAGTGCGGATTTTTTCGCTGCGGTCTCCTGTACCCACCTGGGCGCGTCTGGCAGATCTCTCGCTGGCATTCGCTTCAGCGAGTTGGCGTTCGTAAAGCTTGGCACGCAGAATCTCAAGAGCTCGTTCGCGGTTTTGCATTTGCGAGCGTTCCTGCGTGCAAAAGACCCTGATCCCGGTCGGTTTGTGCATAAGGTCAACCGCTGTTTCTACTTTGTTGACGTTTTGGCCACCGGCCCCTCCCGATCTTGCAGTACTGATATCAAGGTCGCGGGGGTCGATTTGCACTTCAACTTGATCGGCTTCAGGCATCACAGCCACTGTGGCGGTCGATGTGTGAACGCGTCCTTGAGATTCGGTTGAAGGCACACGCTGCACTCTGTGCACTCCAGCTTCGAACTTGAGTTCACTGAAGACGGCTTCTCCTTTGACCGAGAGAATCAATTCTTTGTAGCCTCCTAAATCAGCTTCGTTGGCGCTAACCGGTTTCACACTCCATCCACGACGACTACTGAAGCGTTCGTACATGCGTGCTAGGTCACCTGCCCAAAGGCATGCTTCGTCTCCTCCGGCACCAGCACGGATCTCTAACATCACGCTGCGCTCGTCACGGGGATCCTTCGGCAGCAAAGCCACGGTGATTTTTTGGATCAGATCATCATGCTGTCGATCGAGCTCTTGTAGCTCCTGTTGGGCCAACTCTTCCATTCCTGCATCGCCACGGCTCTCTTTGAGCAGGGTTTTGGCTTGACTTTGCTCAGCTTCTACTTTTTGCAGGCTTGCGTAATCGAGAACCAGCGGTTCCAGGCGTGAACGCTCACGGGCGATGGTTTCAAGCCGTTGAGGATCAGCTGCCACATCTGGATCCGCTAGCTGACGCTCCAGATTGTGGAAGCTGCTGCTTGCCGCTTCCAGGCGACTGATCAGAGTTGTAGTGTCCATCCCCTCAGGGAGCAGTATTCAAAAACCTCAAAGCGCAGACGAAAAGCTGCGAGTGGAGGTTGTGCTCCCAGGATCTGAGAGGTCATGGGAGCGTCGAGTGGTCAGGAATCTTTGGGCGTTTCATCGTTGTCGCCGGACTTTGAATCAGAAGTAGCACTGTCCAGACTTCCCATGCCGTATTTGCGCATGAAACGATCCACACGCCCTTCGGTGTCAAGAATTTTTTGTGTACCCGTGAAGAATGGATGATTTCCGCTCCATACATCCACATTGATTTCAGGCTGAGTGGAGCCTGTGGTCATGACTACTTCTCCGTTGCAAATGACTTTTGCGTCCGGGTACCAAGTTGGGTGAATGTCTGGTTTAGGCATGGCTGATAGATAAAACAGGAGATGGCGTGGTAAAAATCAGCGCTTGGAGAACTGAGGCGCTTTACGTGCTTTTTTGAGACCGTATTTGCGTCGTTCTTTGGCTCGTGGATCTCGGCTGAGATGACCTTCGGTTTTTAAGGGCTTGCGATTATCAACAGAAAGTTCGCAGAGCGCTCGAGCTGCGCCTTGTTTGATGGCATCGGCCTGACCGGTCAGGCCGCCTCCTCGAACGTTGACGACAATGTTGTAGTCAGTACCTAGACCCAAGGTCTGAAGAGGTGCTTTGACAGAAGCCAGGTAAGCAGGGTTGTAATTCAGATAATTGTCGCCAGGACGACCGTTAATGGTGATCGTTCCATTGCCAGGGACTAAGCGAACCCGAGCAACAGAAGTCTTACGGCGACCTGTACCCCAATAAACGACAGTGTTGTTAGAACTACTCATTGTGCGGAAGCGGCAGGGTCAAGCTGAAGTGTCTTGGGATGCTGGGCTGCATGGGGATGTTCGCTCCCCTTGTAAACCTTGAGTTTGCGGAACAATTGGCGTCCGAGTGCGTTGTGAGGAAGCATCCCCTTAATGGCTTTCTCCACAATGCGTTCTGGAAGGCGTTCCTGCAGATGCTCGAAGGTTTCAACCTTCATTCCACCAGGACGGCCTGAATGACGGCGATAAAGCTTTTGCTGTGGCTTTTTGCCTGAAACTCTGATTTTGTCAGCGTTTACAACGATGACAAAGTCGCCAGTATCGAGATGCGGGGTGAAACTGGCTTTGTTTTTGCCTCGAAGCACAGAAGCAACTTCAGTCGCCAGACGACCAAGGGTTTGATCCTCGGCATCTACCAGATACCACTGGCGATCGATTGAATCAATTGAGGGAACGGAGGTCTTGTTCATCGCGCCGGCATGCCGGTTCTTAGATACCCCGTCGCGAGCGACGGAGCTGGTCAGGGAGCGTTAGATCACCTCGGTGATCTAATCAAAACTCAAGGATCAAGCTTACCTTGTCATCAGCCTTGGATTCTGATTCCAAAAACCGTTGCAGCAGGCTGCTTAGGCCTTGGGCTTTTTAGTTTTGCGGCCAAGGCTGTGGATCCGGTGGTGGATCACACGTCGCTAGAGAAAACCGCGGCTGACAATCGTACCAGCCACCTTTGCTGAACAAAATCTCGGGGTACCCCGCTCTGAGTAGGCAGAGTCCGTGGGGTGGTGCAGCTTCTCTGACTTCGTTACGTCTGCATTCTCTCCAGCGTTGTTCAAATCTCTTTGGGGTTAGTCGATGTTCTCCTACGGCAATGAGTTGTCCCATGAGAAGCCTAACCATGCCGTACAAGAAGCCGCTGGCTTGGATCTCCATGGTGATTAGGTCGCCGTTGCGTTCAAGAGTGACGTCTTGAACGGTCGTTCTTGAGTGGGCCCGGCGACTACCTGCTTTTTGAAAAGCTGCGAAATCATGCTCTCCCATCAAAGGACATAGGGCTTGAACCATCGCCAGTTCATCCAGTTTTGTCTTGTAGCGATGCCAACTCCAGGGAGCCAGAAATAAATTGGGTCTGCGTCCGTTGTAGATCGTGTATCTGTATCGTCTATAACAAGCTGAATGGCAAGCATGCCAGCTCAGTGGACGTTCAATGGCTTCTCTGACGCGGATGCTCGAAGGAAGTCGTCCGTTCAATGCAGGTGCCCATCGACTTGCTGGTATGGGACCGCTGCAATCAAAATGCACAACCTGACCTGACGCATGCACTCCGGAATCGGTTCGCCCAGCCGCAATGGTTTGAATGGGTCGGTGAGGATCCAGAGCAGCAATCGCTTTCTCAAGGACCGCCTGCACGCTCTGTCCACGCCCATGTTTCTGTCGCTGCCAGCCACAAAAAAAAGATCCCTCGTATTGCAAGCTGATCGCAACTCGGTGAAGTGTTGTGTTTTCACCCTCAGGAGAGAGATCGTTCAATACAGGGGATAAAGGCGATGCTTTGAGGGTTTGCTGAATTAAACCAGCTCAATGATTGCCATTTCGGCATTGTCACCTCGACGAGGAACTGTTCGGGTGATGCGGGTATACCCACCGTTGCGATCGCCATAGCGCTTAGGAGCCTTGTCAAACAGCGCATGCACCAACTGTTTGTCGTAGACGTAACCAAGAACCCTGCGCCGGGAGGCGAGGCTGCCATTCTTCGCCAATGTAATCATCCGTTCAGCTTCATCACGAAGAGCTTTGGCCCTGGCCTTAGTTGTCGTCACACGTCCTTCGCGGATGAGCTGAGTGGTGAGTCCGCGAAGCATCGCCTTGCGTTGGTCCGCCGGGCGGCCCAGCTGGGGAACTCGACATTGATGGCGCATGGTTCTTAAAAGAAACTGGGGAGGTAAAGGCTGAAGGTTTAGACGCTGGTGCGACTTTGGGGAATCGAAATGCCGATGCGCTCAAGAGCTTCGATCACTTCATCAGCTGACTTGGAACCAAAGTTTTTGATCTCTAGGAGATCTTCGTAGCTGAATCCCATCAGATCAGAGACTGAATTGACTTGTGCACGCTTAAGACAGTTGTAAGCCCTGACTGAGAGATTAAGCTCCTCAAGTGGAATTTGAGCTTCGGCAGAAGGTTCTGGCTCCAACCCTGGTTCTTCCACCATGGTCACGGTGGCTAAGGGCTGGAAAAGCTCAATGAGTTGATTGGCTGCCTGAGCAATTGCATCATCTGGAGTCATGGAACCGTCAGTAACCACTTCCATGCGAAGTCGCTCCCGTGCGGATCCACCCTCAGCAACAGCTGTTTCATCCGTAGTGAAATTCACGCGATGAACAGGCATGAAGACCGCATCGATTTGAAGCAGATCAATGGCACTGGTGTCTTCGTTGTGGCGATCAACAGGCCGGTAGCCAACTCCTCGTTCTACATGAACTTCTAGTTCAAGGCTATGGCCCTCGCTGACAGTCGCAATCGGACGATCACCGTCGACAATTTGGACTTGAGAGGAGAATTGAAGATCCTTCGCTTTGACCGTTGCAGGACCAGAGACGATAAGACGACCAATTTCGAGCTCGTCTGTACGACTGTTGACAGTGAGCTGCTTACAGTTCAGGAGTATGTCAAGAACATCCTCGCGCACTCCTGGAATGGTGGCGTATTCGTGGTTGACTCCAGCAATGCGGACGGCAGTAACCGCAGTCCCTTCGAGGTTGCCCATGAGCATCCTTCGAAGGGAATTCCCAAGAGTCGTGGCTTGACCCCGCTCAAGTGGACCGATGAGAAAGACACCGGTTTGTGAGCGATCATCAGTGATCTGATGCTCGATACGGTCGATCTGGTATTGCAACACGGGCTGAGGCAGAAAGAGTGATGTGGGCCTGGACGGATTGGCTGAGCGCTTCAGACACGCCGCCGCTTCGAACGGCGGCAACCGTTATGGGGCAAAGGAGTGACGTCGCGGATCAAGGTGATTTCAAGTCCTGCGACTTGAAGAGCGCGAATGGCAGTTTCCCGTCCTGATCCTGGACCTCGCACAAGGACTTCAATTTGCCGCATGCCTTGCTCCAGCGCTCGTCGTGCAGCAGCTTCAGCAGCGGTCTGAGCTGCAAAGGGCGTGCCTTTGCGAGCTCCTTTGAATCCACTTGCACCAGCGGATGACCAGGAAATGACTTCTCCGGTCGTGTCTGTGATGGACACGATCGTGTTGTTGAACGTGCTCTGAATATGAGCAACTCCATTGGGGACGTTGCGCTTGGTCTTTTTGGCGCCTGATTTTTTTGCTGGCTTGGCCATGGGCTAGAGCCTGAGGGGGGAGAGGGCTGTTGAGGTAATGAATCGCAAGACCGATAGGAAATCGGCTGTACTTATTTCTTCTTGCCTGCCACGGTCTTCCGGGCACCTCGGCGGGTACGTGCATTTGTTCGAGTGCGTTGACCCCGCACAGGAAGACTCATCCGATGACGACGACCACGCAGGCATCCAATGTCTTGCAATCGCTTTAGGGCCATGCCCTCTTGACGACGCAGGTCTCCCTCAATCGTGAAGGATTCAGTGGCGTTGCGCAATTTCTGCACATCGTTGTCTTCCAAATCTTTGACTCGGGTGTCTGGGTTGACTCCGGATTTGATGAGGATAGTTTTGGCTCGTGTTGAGCCGATTCCGTAGATGTAGGTAAGGGCGACTTCGATCCGCTTGTCGCGGGGAATGTCAACACCAGCAATCCTTGCCACTGAACAGTTAATCGAAGGTTATTTTAGAGATGCGCCTAATGGCGACGAGTGATGCAATCAAGGAAAAGTAGGGAATTAACCCTGTCGTTGCTTGTTTCTTGGCTTCTTCTTGTTAATTACGTATATTCGACCTCGTCGTTTCACGATCTGATCGTCAGGACTAATTTTTTTTACAGATGATCTCACCTTCATGAGGTGCCTCGCTCCAAGTTGCCAAGGGTAGAACTTACCATACCGATCAACTCAGAACTTCCTGGATTCGAGCTGCGACGGTTTCAATACTTCCCTGAGCCTTGACTGGTAAAAGCAGATCAAGGTTCTTGTAGTGCTGAATCAAAGGTGCGGTTTGCTTTCGATAAACGTCAAGTCGGTTAAGGATGACTGACTTGTTGTCGTCATCGCGGCCACGCATGAGCATCCGTTCCATCAAGACACCATCATCCAGTTCCAGTAATAGGACTGCTTGGATGGGTTGATTGAGCTCCGTGAGAAGTGGGTCTAGCGCTTCAGCTTGAGCCACATTGCGTGGGAATCCATCTAAAAGCCATCCCTGGTTGGTAAGGGAGTTGAGCTGAGCTTTGACGATGGCAAGCACAAGGGAATCGCTCACTAATTCTCCGCGGTTCATCACCGCTTCTGCTTCTTTCCCGAGCTCTGAAGCCGCTGCCACTTCTGAACGAAGTAAATCTCCGGTTGAGAGATGGCGTAAGCCGTGACTTTCACATAAAAGTGATGCCTGAGTTCCTTTCCCTGCTCCGGGAGGACCTAGAAAAAGCAGTCGTTGTTTCATTGGGGATGGCGTTGACTGGTTGATGTGACTTATTGGCGCACAAGACCTTCGTAGCGCTGAGAGATCACGTAGGTCTGCACTTGCTTGGCCGTATCGATCGCGACCCCTACCAGGATGAGCAGAGAGGTGGCTCCAAGTCCCTGAAAGGTAGTAACACCGGTGGCTCTCTCCACAGCTGAGGGGATGATGGCAACGGCCCCAAGGAAAAGTCCACCGAGCAAAGTCAGTCTGTTTTTAACGCCCTCCAGGTAGGCGGCTGTGGCACTGCCAGGCCTTACTCCTGGAATCGCCACTCCGCCTCGTTTGAGGTTGGTGGCCATGTCATTTGGGTTTAGTGAGAGGGAGGAATAAAAATAGGCGAAACCCAAAATCAGTGAGAAAAAGACAATTGCATAAGGCCAGGGATTGGCTGCACTTGGATTTAGTGCACTAGCTGCTCGAATTAAGAGTGGATTGTTAGTGACGTTCGCAATCGTGATCGGCAGAAAGATCGCGGCTGAGGCAAAAATAATTGGCATCACTCCACCTGCATTGAGTTTTAAAGGGAGATAACTCTGTCGAGTTGGTAAGAGGGCCGTGCCTCCAACCTGGCGCTTTGCGCTAACGATAGGAAGGCGCCTTGCACCCTCCTGGACAAAGATGATTCCCACAATCGTGATCAGGAACACCAGGACCAGCACAATGATTCCTACAACGTCCCCACGGTCTCCTGTCTGGGCCTTCTCAATGGTTGAACCCAAAGCCTTGGGGAGTGTGGCAACGATATTCAGAAAGATCACAAGAGATGCTCCCTGACCAATACCTCTCTCTGTGATGACCTCACTGAGCCACATCACAATGATGGAGCCAGTGACCAAGGCAAGAGCGGTTTGGATCACAAAAACGACTTCGCTTAAGCCTGCAACGGCGTATTGGCGAAGAATCATGGCAAAGATCACGCTCTGGACCAGTCCCCAGCCCAAGGCCACATAGCGGGTTATTTGGGAAATTTTTCGACGTCCTGCTTCTCCTTCGTTTTTCTGTAAGTCTTCGAGTTGGGGGAGCGAGGCTGTCAGAAGTTGGATAATGATTGAGGCATTGATGAAAGGCAAGATGCCTAGAGCAAAAATGCCAAGAGTGGAGATTCCTCCTCCGGTGAAAATATCTAAGAAACCAATGATTGTTCCGCCTTGCTCAATAAATTGCTCAAATGCGACTCGATCAATTCCAGGCATAGGAATGTAGATCCCAAGCCGCACAAGCATCAGTAATCCGAGTGTTGTCAGCACCCGGCCGCGAAGCTCAGGGTTCTGCACCAACTGGGTAATTACTTCAGTGGCGCTAGGATTGCGACCCCGACTTAGAAGCATGGAAAAGGAGGAAAAGAAGGGCTGCAGCAAAGCCGCCCCATGACCAGAGTTCAGGAGGACGGCTTAGAGGTTAGATCCACAAGGCGCAGATCTCATAAGTGAGTTCAGTCGAGAACCTCACAAGTCCCACCTGCCGCTTCGATTTTGGCGCGGGCCGAAGCTGTAAAGGCAGCGGCCTGAACGGTGAGCTTTGCTTTGAGTTCACCGTTTCCAAGAATCTTGAGAGGACTCTTTGGGCTGGTGACAATGCCATCTTTGACTAATGAGTCAAGATTGACTGTGCTGCCAGCCTTGATCTCATTCAGTGCACTCACATTGAGGACAGTGAATGACTTGGGATTAATCAGAGGGAAGTGCTTGAGCTTCGGGACTCGGCGGTAAAGTGGCATTTGGCCGCCTTCAAATCCGGGACGTGTTGGGCGACCTGAACGAGACTTCTGTCCGCGCATCCCAAAGCCGCAACTGGCGCCCTGACCAGCTGCAATACCCCTACCTTTACGCAATTTGCGTCGACGGGCGCCTTTATTTGGTTTGAGAGAGTCGAGTCTGAGAGTCATGAGGGGAAATCAAGAATAGATCTGCTCGAGGGAGATCCCCCGTTCCTTTGCTGTCGCCTTGTGGGTGCGGAGAAGTTGTAGGGCCACCATGGCAGCCCGTGCGTTATTCAAAGGTGTTTTACTTCCGAGGCGTTTGGCCAACACGTTCTTGATACCAGCGAGTTCGAGAACGGTACGGATTGAACCGCCAGCAATCACACCAGTACCAGGTGCGGCTGGGCGGATGAGCACGCTTGCTGCTCCTTCACGACCATTCGACAGGGTTGGGATCGAGTTGTGACGCGTCAGCGGGACTTTCACTAAATGCTTTTTGCCGTCAGCTACACCCTTGCGTACGGCACCAATGACATCACCGGCTTTGCCGACGCCAACGCCGACCTGACCACGTTCATTGCCGACGACAACGATGGCACGAAAGCTCATCTTTTTGCCGCCTTTAACGGTTTTGGAAACCCTTCTGATTTGCACGACACGCTCTTGCCATTCGGAATCGCGTTCTTGACCACGGCGGCGGTCACGGCCGCCTCGCCGGTCACCGCGACCGCCGCCGCCTCGGCGCTGTTCTTGTTGTTGGCCCTCTGCAGCTGCTGGAACGTCAGCAGCCGATGGCACGTCGTTGGAGGTTCTCTGGTTGTTGGGGTCGGTTGTCATAGTGAGAGCAGGATCAGAATTGAAGGCCCGCTTCCCGGGCGGCATCGGCAAGGGCTTTCACTCTGCCGTGGTACATGTTGCCGCCTCGGTCGAAGACAACTTGTTGAATGCCTTTGGCAATAGCACGTTTGCCAACTAAATCGCCAACGGCAATTGAGGCATCACAGCTACTTCCATCAGCTTTGAGGCTGGTACGCAAATCTTTGTCAAGCGTAGAGGCTGAACACAGAGTGTTCTGAGCCTCGTCGTCGATCAATTGAGCGTAAATGTGACTGTTGGAACGAAATACGGCCAATCTTGGACGATCAGCCGTGCCGCTGAGATGGTGACGCAGACGCCTGTGGCGTTTTTGCGTTTGTTGTTTACGAGAGAGATTAGACATCTGTATTGGGAAAGTTAGGGATATCCATAGAGGGGACTATTTCTTGCCTGACTTACCAGCCTTGCGAAGAATCCACTCGCCTTCGTACCTGATCCCTTTGCCCTTGTAGGGCTCAGGCGGCCGGATTGATCGGATCTTGGCAGCTTCGTTACCAACAATTGCCTTGTCAATCCCGGAAACAATCACTTTTGTGTTGCTTTCAACCGAGAAGGTGATCCCCTCCGGTGGGGTCATTTCGATTGGATGACTGTAGCCGGCATTAATGACAAGTGTCTTGCCCTTCACTTGCGCGCGAGAACCCACGCCGATGATTTCAAGACTTTTGCTGTAACCAGTGCTAACTCCCTCGATCATGTTGGCGACAAGGGCCCGACAGAGACCGTGGCGTTCGCGGGAGGTGCGTTTGGTGCTGGTTGGAGCAATCACGATGGAGTTATCCACCTGGTGAACGGTCACTCCGATGGGCAGGGTGCGTTTGAGCTCCCCCTTGGGTCCCTTCACAGTGACAGCGAGGCCGTCAAGTTGGACATTCACCTTGTCGGGAATGGGGATTGGCGTTTTACCGATACGTGACATGGTTCAGGTTCCGGATTTAATAGACGTAGCAGAGCACTTCGCCGCCCACGCCTTGCTTGCGGGCGTCCCGGTCGCTCATCACACCTTTAGAGGTGGAGATGATGGCCACCCCTAGTCCTCCCAGGACCTTGGGCAAGCCGCGCGTGTTTTTGTAAATGCGAAGGCCTGGCTTGCTGACGCGTTGCATCGCGCGAATGGTGGGTTGGCGATGTTTGCCGCTGTATTTCAGTTCCAACACCAATTCGGTGCGGACACCCTCGCCTTGTTCGCTGATGTCAGCGATAAAGCCTTCCTGTTGCAGCACTTTGGCAATGCTGCGGGACATGCGGGACGCTGGAACTTTGGTGGACTGGTGACGTTTCTCACTCGCATTGCGAATGCGGGTGAGCATGTCGGAAATTGGGTCGTGATTAGCCATAGTGGTTTCCGAGGGGGCTCAGTTGCTGCGGAATGGCATTCCCATCTCGCGGAGGAGGGCCCGGCCCTCTTCATCCGTGCGGGCAGAAGTCACAATTGTGATATCCATGCCTCTGATGGCGTCGATCTTGTCGAATGAGATCTCAGGGAAAATGATTTGCTCTCTAACTCCCAAGGTGTAATTGCCCCTACCGTCAAAGCTTTTCGGACTCACGCCGCGAAAATCCCGAATGCGGGGCAGCGCCAGGTTGATGAGGCGTTCCAGAAACGCGTACATGCGTTCACCACGAAGGGTGACAGCACATCCAATCGGCATCCCCTGACGGATTTTGAAGGCTGCAATGGCTTTCTTTGCTCTGGTGATAACAACTTTTTGGCCGGTGATTTGGGCTAATTCGTTCACCGAAGCCTCTAGAGACTTTGCATTGGTGGCTGCTTCACCGAGTCCGCGATTAACGGTGACTTTCACCACCTTGGGAACTTCATGAATGTTGGAGAGACTCAAATCTTTCAGCAATTTTGGCTGAATAGTCTCCCGATAGCGCTGTTTTAGTGACATGGCTGGGGGAAAGGACTTCTGGGCTTGGTCAGAAGAGCAAATGACCTGATCAGTCGATCAATTCGCCTGTTTTCTTGAGGCGGCGCTTTTTGCTACCGTCTTGTTCTGTAATCAGTTCAATTCGACTGGCCACCTTTTTATCAGTGGAATAAAACATCACGTTGGAAGCATGCAGTGATGCTTCTTCAGTGACAATTCGTCCAGTTTCGCCTTCTTGTGTTGGTTTGACATGACGGGTTCGCAGGTTGATTCCCTTCACGATCACGCGGTTGAGGTTGGGTAGCGTGCGTAGGACTTCGCCTGTTTTGCCTTTGTCTTTGCCAGTAATCACCTGAACGGTGTCACCTTTACGAAGGCGCATCTTGATGCGCTCAGCTGTAGTTGTTTTGGGTGTTGCAGGAGCCATTTCAGATCACCTCCGGAGCGAGGGAGACGATTTTGGTGAAGCTGCGTTCACGCAATTCACGAGCGACAGGTCCGAAAACGCGAGTGCCCGTGGGATTTTTATCATCGTTGATGATCACGGCTGCATTGTCATCGAAACGAATTGAATTTCCCGTATCGCGACGCATGGTGGCTTTGGTGCGAACGACGACGGCCTTCACAATGTCCGACTTTTTGACACCCATGTTTGGCATCGCATCTTTGACGGTGGCCACGATGACGTCACCGACGTGGGCGTAGCGTCGATTGGTGCCAAGGACACGAATGCATTGGATTCGTTTGGCGCCGCTGTTGTCAGCAACGGTGAGGAAGGTTTCCTGCTGAATCATGGGGCAACCTCCTCAGCCTTAGGGCTATGACTGAGGACTTCAGTGATCGCCCAACGCTTATGACGACTTAGAGGACGGGTCTCAGTAATCCGAACTCTGTCACCGACACGGCAACCGTTGTCTTCGTCGTGGGCTTTGTAACGGGTGGTGCGGCTGACCGTCTTTTGATAGATGGGGTGGGGGAAGCGGTTCTCCACCGCTACCACCACCGTTTTGTCCATCTTGTCGCTGACGACGGTGCCAACCCTTTCTTTGAGTGCCATGGAAGGTTCTCCTTAAGGATTAGGAAGCAGCGGAGCGTTTCCGCTCCGATTGCACCGTCAGTAACTGAGCCAGTTTGAGACGGCTCTCCTTGAAACGGTGCGTGTTGCCAAGCTGGCGGGTGGCCTGCTGAAATCTGAGATCGAACAACTCGCGGCGAAGGCCATCGATTTGTTCGCTGAGATCAGCGTCCGATAATTCGCGCAGATCTGTTGTTTTAGAACGTGCCATGGTCAGGACTCCACGGTTGAAGAGGCAGCAGCCTTGGTATCGGCAGGCTGTTCCTGTTCATCGAGAGTGATGAACTTTGTTTTTACGGGAAGTTTGTATTGCGCTAAGCGCATTGCTTCTCGCGCAATTTCAGGGGTGATTTCTGCACCGCCCATCTCGAAAAGAATCCTGCCGGGCTTGATCACAGCAACCCAAAATTCTGGATTGCCCTTACCGGAACCCATACGGGTTTCAGCGGCTCGCATAGTGACGGGCTTGTCTGGAAAGATTCGAATCCAGATTTTTCCGCCACGTTTGACGTAGCGCGTCATGGCACGTCGGCTGGCCTCAATTTGACGAGAGGTGATCCAACCGCACTCTTGGGCCTGCAGGGCGAATTGACCAAAGGCAATGGTGTTGCCTCGGGTCGCGACGCCTCGCATACGCCCTCGTTGCTGCTTGCGAAATTTGACTCTTTTGGGACTCAGCATGATTTAGACCTCCTGTTCAACCCTCGTTTGAGCGGTCTTCGAACTGTTGTGGCCTCCGACCGGCCCGACGGCGGGGATTCGCTCCCACCGGGATCTTTTGTTGGGAGTCGTCGCTCAATACTTCTCCCTTGAAGACCCAGACCTTGATGCCTAGAACGCCATAGGTCGTGCTGGCCACTTTGGTGGCGTAGTCAATGTCGGCGCGAAGGGTGTGTAGGGGCACACGGCCTTCACGAGTCCATTCGGTTCGGGCGATCTCGGCACCGTTAAGGCGTCCGCTGACTTGGATTTTCAGGCCAAGTACGCCAGCTCTTTGAGCGCGCTGAACGGCCATGCGGATCGTTCTGCGAAATGCCACACGCTTCTCCAGCTGCTGAGCGATGTACTCAGCGAGGAGAAAGGCGTCGGCATCAACACGCTCAACTTCGACCACGTTGATACGAACCTGCCGGCTCGAATCACCAACAGTTTTTTGGATGCCGCTGCGAAGATCTTCAATGCCGCTGCCTTGACGGCCAACCAGCACACCTGGGCGTGCTGTTTTGAGTTCAACCTCGAGTTGATCAGCCTTGCGGGCAATCAGCACGTCGCTGATGCCGGCTGAGCCGTATTTCTTGTGGATGAACTTGCGAATTCGATCGTCCTCTTGAAGGAGGGCTGGATAGCTTTTGCTGGATGCATACCAGCGTGACCGGTGCTCCTGGGTGATCCCCAGGCGTAAGCCGGTTGGATGGATTTTGTGTCCCATTCAGACGGTGTGCTTGGGGGTCAGGATTCGGTCTGAGCTGCCACAGCAATGCTGATGTGGCAGGTCTGTTTTTTGATCGCGTAGGCGCGACCTTGAGCGCGGGGTCGATACCGCTTCATGGATGGACCCATGTCAGCAGTGGCCTTGGAAATGACCAAGCTTGCTGGGTCAAGCCCGAGGTTGTGTTCAGCGTTGGCTACGGCGGACCGAAGCACTTTTGTGATCGGACCAGTGGAGCGGTAGGGCATGAACTCGAGCATGATCAACGCGTCGCGATAAGTACGGCCGCGGATTTGGTCTAGAACACGTCGCACCTTGGACACGGAACCGCGAATGAAGCGGCCGTGAGCTTGTGCACTGGTTGCCGTTGGGGATGACGTTGTCATGGTGTCAGCGGCCTCCTTTCTTGTCTTTGATGTGGCCCTTAAAGGTGCGTGTGGGGGCAAATTCACCCAACTTGTGCCCAACCATTTGCTCAGTCACGAAGACTGGAACGTGGGTTCTGCCGTTATGAACGGCAATGGTGTGGCCGATCATCATTGGAAGGATTGTGGAAGCCCTGGACCACGTTTTGATCACCGACTTGTCGTCAGCGGCGTTTTGCTTTTCAACCTTACGAAGAAGACTGTCAGCAATAAAAGGGCCTTTTTTGAGAGAACGTCCCATGGCGGATTAAGCGAACTGCAAAGCGGTGAGTGACATCAGGAATCGCGTCCGCCACGGCTCCGCTTGGACGTCTTGCGACGTTTCCGGAGGACGAACTTGTTGCTGGGCTTATTCCTCTTGCGGGTTTTCAGGCCCAGTGCGGGTTTACCCCATGGAGTGACAGGTCCGGAGCGCCCAATGGGTGCACGGCCTTCACCACCACCATGAGGGTGATCGCAAGGATTCATCACGCTGCCGCGCACCTGAGGTCGGCGCCCCAGCCACCGGCGGCGACCAGCTTTGCCCAAGCTGGTGTTGCGAATTTCTGAGTTGCCGACTTCGCCAAGTGTGGCGAAACATTCACGGCGAAAAAGACGCACCTCAGTAGAGGGAAGCTTAAGAGCCACATAGTCGCCCTCCTTAGCCATCACCTGAGCGCTGGCTCCAGCGGTTCGGACCATCTGTCCACCGCGGCCTGCATAAAGCTCGACACAATGAACGCTGGAACCCAGTGGAACGGCCGATAGCGGCATGGCATTGCCGATCTCAATCGGAGCCTCGTGACCGGAAACAACGGTTTGCCCAATGCTGATTCCGGCCGGGGCCAGGATGTAGCGCTTCTCGCCATCGGCATAGAAGAGCAAGGCCAACCGTGCGTTGCGATGGGGATCGTAGTGAATGGCAGCCACTTTGGCGGTGACACCGTGCTTGTTCCGACGAAAGTCGACCAAGCGATACAGACGTTTGTGGCCACCGCCTCGGTGGCGACAAGTGATAACACCACGATTGTTGCGTCCTTTACGGCGATGTTTGGACACCACCAAGGAGCGCTCCGGCTTGCGGCCGGTGACTTCACTGAAGTCAGTGACCACCCGGGTTCTGGTGCCGGGGGTGTAGGGGCGGAAAGTTCGGATTGCCATAACGATTCAGACCCCTCAGGACTCAGGGAAGAGTTGGATGGAGTTGCCCTCGGCCAGGCGCACCACAGCTTTCTTCACCTGAGCTCGTTTACCGGCAAAACGGCCGATACGACGACTCCTGCGAGGAGGATTCATGGTGCTGATTCCCGTGACCTTGACATCGAAAAGCTGCTCGACTGCAGCCTTGATGTCGGGCTTGGCGGCTCGATGGTCCACCTCGAAGGTGTACTGGTTTTGTTCCAGAGCACGGGTGGCCTTTTCAGTGATCAGAGGGCGACGGATCACATCGGCCAGACGTCCGGTGAAGCGTTCAGTCATCTCCGTAGACCTCCTGAATCTTGGCGAGAGCGTCCTCTCCTACTACCAGTTTGTTGGCGTGGAGCAGATCGAAGACGTTGAGTTGGTCAGCTGCAATGAGCTTTACGGTCTCCAGGTTCCGAATCGAGCGCTGCACCGTTTCGGAGGGATTGGAGAGGATGATCAACACCTTGCTGTTGGCAGAGACGTCGAGTCTCCCCAGAGCATCGATGATTTCTCTGGTTTTGGGAGCTGTTAAGGCCGTTGCGAAATCTTTGACGACAACTAGATCCTCGATGCGCGCCATGAGGGCGGTACGCAAGGCTGAACGGCGCTCCTTGCGGTTCATGGACAGGTTGTAGGACCGAGGCTTGGGCCCAAAGATAATTCCGCCACCTGGACGCAGGGGGGTGCGAACGGATCCTTGGCGCGCGCGACCTGTGCCTTTCTGTTTGTAAGGCTTGCGCCCACCGCCTCGTACCTCTGACCTGGTCAGTGTGCTTGCTGTGCCTTGACGGCTATGGGCCTGCTGACGCAGTACGGCGCGATGCATGAGGTCAAGGGCGCTGCTCTCTTTGGCAACCTTCAAATCAAGGTTTGCCTTACCAGTCTCTTTCCCTTGCCAGTCGCGAACAATGCAATGAGCCATCACTTACCTCCTTTTGCGGGCTTGGCGCCCACCCTGTTTGCAGGACGGATGTTGAGTAGTGACCCGGGCTTGCCGGGAACAGACCCCTTCACAACCAGAAGATTGCGATCACTATCAACTTTGAGGACTGTCAGTCCACGAGTGGTGATTTTTTTGCCGCCATAGCGACCTGACATCCGTTTGCCTGGATAAATCCTGCCTGGCGTGGTGCCGGCACCGATCGAACCGGGTTGGCGATGATTTTTGGAGCCGTGAGTCATAGGGCCCCGGCTGAAACCATGGCGTTTTTGAAGACCTGCAAAGCCTCGACCCATTGTGTCGCCACTGACGTCCACTTTTTGGCCTGCTTCGAAGTCGCCAACGGTGACGGCACCACCCAATTGGAGCCCATCGAGATCTTCGACTCGGTACTCGCAAAGGTGACGGACCAAATCCTCGCCTGATTTTGCGAGATGGCCTTTTGCCGGTTTATTGATCAGCTTGTCGCGAATTTCGCCAAAGCCGATCTGAACAGCCGAATAGCCGTCAGTTTCTGAACTTTTGAGTTGGGTGATGCGGCAAGGGCCCGCCTCGATCAATGTGACCGGGACGGCTTTACCTTGCTCGTCGAAGAACTGGGACATGCCCAATTTCTTCCCAAGGATGCCGATAGACATGGAGGTAAGAACGCCAGCGTGGACAACCGCTTATCTATTGAAAAAAGATGAAGAGGCCTGGAAGGGCGCTGTTCGTATTGACGCAGTCATGACCGTCAGAGTTTCGCCAATGGCAAAGATGAAGACGGATTGGAGCTAGCGAGCGAATCAGCTGGCTGGGACTTTCCGTGCAAGTTGCTCGGTGAGTTTCCCGGCAGTAGCACCCAAGGATTTGGAGTCACTGCTCTGGCCTGTGGATCCGGCGCAAACGCCGAACCTGCTCTGTGATCTGGAGGCCCGGCTAGCGGACGGGCACAGTTCGACAAAGCAAATAAAGACACTACAACATTGCCATCCTGTCCTGAATAAGAGTCTTCTGGCTGCCAGAATCTCTGAATCTGGTCTGATTTCATGCCGCTGTTGCTGTCTGGTCGGGGTTTTCGCCGTGAGCTGGAGTCGGCAGGTTGCATGGCGGTTCATGCCCCTTTAGAGGGGGGGGCGGAGACTCGTTTGCTCCGTCGCTTGCGTGGGGCTGGGTATCGCACTCAGCTCACCTCTGCCCGAGGTTTTGGTGATCCAGAAGTTTTTCTGTTTCAAAAACACGGCATTCGCCCTCCTCATCTCGGTCATCAAAGCGTTGGTCGTGGTGCCGCTGTTGGCGAGGTTCAGGAGGTGATGCCTTTACTGGGTGAGGCCATGTTGGGTTCTAAACCTTTGGTGCTCTGGCTTCTTGAAGGCCAAGTGTTGTCACGTTCAGAATTATTTGCGTTGTGTGACCTTTGCAAACGGGAGCCCCGTTTGAAGGTGGTCGTGGAAATGGGCGGAGCTCGTCGTCTTCGCTGGCAGCCAATGAAACAGCTCCTCCAGCACTGAACATCAGCGTGAATACTGCTCTTCAGCGAGCGGATGACGCCGAGCTCGCCTTATCGAATGGACGATGGGTGAAGTTGATTTGTGGAGCTAGCAATCAGGATCTGGCCACGATTGGTGATCTTTGCGCTTTGTATGCCGTTGCAGGGGTTCATTGCGTCGATGTGGCGGCCGATGTTGCAGTTATTCGAGCTGCTCGAGAAGGACTCGATTGGGCCTGGGATCAAACACGGCGCCGGCCTTGGTTAATGGTGAGTGTGAGTGACGGCAATGATGCCCATTTCCGCAAGGCGGTTTTCAATCCAAGACTTTGCCCTCAAGATTGTTCACGCCCTTGCGAGCGCGTTTGTCCAGCAGATGCCATTCGTGCTGATGTAGGGGTTGATGAACGTCTTTGCTACGGGTGCGGCCGATGCTGGCCAGCCTGCCCGCTGCACTTAATCAGTTCGTTGGATCGTCGTGTCGGATTGAAGGATTTGGCCGCTCTTCTGCAGGAATGGCGACCCGATGCCTTAGAGATTCACACAGCTCCTGGGCGCTTTGAGGCTTTTCAGGCGACCCTTGAGCAGGTTTGTCTCGCCGAAGTTCCCCTGCGTCGGTTGTCAGTGAGTTGTGGTCTTGAGGGCCACAACGTCACAGTAGAGACCCTCTCCAGAGCTCTTTGGCAGAGACATCAGGCTCTACGAGTTCATCATCAACGGCCTCTTTGGCAACTTGATGGTCGACCCATGAGTGGTGATCTCGGGGCCGGGACGGCGCGTGCAGCCGTTGGGTTGTGGGAGGTTCTTCATCCCCTCGCGCCTCCTGGTCCACTACAGCTGGCTGGTGGCACCAATATGGCGACGATTAATCTGCTGTCAGGACAGCGTTGGGCCTTTCAACCTGCTGGAGTTGCTTTTGGTGGCATGGCCAGGAAGCTTGTTCAGCCTTTTTTGCAAGTTGCGCAGAACCGAGGGATCCGTTTGCGTGACTGGCCTGAAGGGTGGTCTCAGTCTCTTCAGGTTGCGCGCAATCTGATTGCCCCTTGGTTGTATCGCTGCTGATTGATCTTTAACTGAGCTCCGGTGTGGTCGTTCTCTTGCTATGAAGATGTGCGGTCCGACTGTTGGCCGAGTGAGCCATGACGACCGAGCGCATCACTGACGACTTAGACCGACTGGTGTCTTTGCTGCCATCCGAGGTTCAATCCTTTCTTGTGTCTGCGGAGTCCAGAGATCAACTTTTAGAAGTTGTGCTTGACCTTGGGCGAGTTCCGGAAGCCCGTTACCCAGGATGGTCAACAACTCTTGGAAAAAACAGCATCTCTCGAGGTGATCTGCAGGGGATGGTGGACCGTCTTGGCGAGTTTGGTTCTGATAACAGGGCGGGAATTGAGCGGACCTTGCATCGCATCAGCGCCATTCGTAATCGTCGCGGTGAGGTTGTAGGTCTGACTTGCCGTGTCGGACGTGCGGTGTTTGGGACGGTGTCCATGGTTCGCGATCTCATCGATAGCGGTGAGTCATTGCTTCTTATGGGTAGACCTGGCGTAGGTAAAACTACGGCCTTACGTGAGATCGCTCGAGTTCTCGCAGATGACTTGGAAAAGCGAGTGGTCGTGATTGACACCAGCAACGAAATTGCTGGTGATGGCGATATCCCACATCCGGGCATCGGGCGCGCAAGGCGCATGCAGGTTGCCCGACCAGAGCTTCAGCATCAAGTCATGATCGAAGCGGTTGAAAACCATATGCCTGAGGTGATCGTGATTGACGAGATCGGCACTGAACTTGAAGCTCGGGCTGCTCGCACCATTGCTGAACGGGGTGTGACATTGGTGGCGACAGCCCATGGCAATGCCCTTTCGAATCTGATCAAAAATCCAACGTTGTGCGATCTCATCGGTGGTATTGAATCTGTCACCCTTGGGGATGATGAGGCTCGCCGTCGCCGGAGTCAAAAAACGGTGCTCGAGCGGGCGGCTGAACCCACCTTCCCGATGGCTGTTGAGATGCACAGTCGAAGTGGTTGGGCTGTTTATCGGGAGGTAGGGCGAGCGGTTGATGCATTGCTGCGTGGGCAAGTGCCGAGCCCTGAGGAGAGAACGATGGCCTCGGATGGAAGCATTGTTCGGGTTGAATCGCGGGCGTCTCCTTCTCTTTTAAGGCGCCCTTTATTAGCTCAGTCTCCACTGCCTCATCTTGTTGATTCCAATCATTCCCAACCTGAGGGCATCAACACTCCAGAGCAAGGGCGGCAGGAAAATCTTGACACTTCAGAGGTGTTACAGGTTCTTTGTTGTGGTCTCAGTCAGCAACTGCTGGAAGAGGCTGTGCGCCGTCATGGATGGTCTGTCCAGGCTGTCGATGACCTGATTCAAGCTGATGTGGTGCTGAGTGTTCGGCAAGGTCTTGGGCGTCAGCCTGGTCTTCGTCGACAAGCCAGGGAGGCTTGCATCCCCATTTTAGTGATCAAATCTGACACCCTTCCACACGTGGAAAGGGCCTTGGAGCGTTTGATCATGCGCCGTAGTTCTGTTGAGGGAAGAAGATCCGCTAAGCATCCTGGTGATCAGTCCGACGCCTCCGCTGCTCTGGAGGAATGTCGCCTGGCTGTCGAGCAGGTGGTCGTTCCTGAAGGCCGTCCTGTGGAACTGCTCCCGCGAACGGAAGATATTCGACAAATGCAGGCAGATCTCGTCGCTCAATATCGCCTTCGCAGCGATGTCTATGGGCCTACTGATCAACGACGGCTGAGAGTCTTTCCACCTTGAATCATTGATTTGTAGTCAGAGGTGGATTGACGAAGGTCACGGTGTTGTGGGTAACTATGTATGCGCTAGCACGACTCGTCAGATTGGCGATTCCGAGCTGGGGTTGATGGGCCGTCGCCAAGCGGTAAGGCAGCGGGTTTTGGTCTCGCCATTCCTAGGTTCGAATCCTAGCGGCCCAGTTTTTCCGGATTTCCGGTGTCATTGAAGCCACTCCTCGTTTTCGATTTCGACGGGGTGATCCTCGACGGGATGAATGAATACTGGTCGAGTTCTCGCCAAGCATGTCTGTCCCTCCTGCCTGCAGCGTCTCTGTCGGAGCAGACACCCGTGGCCTTTCGACAGTTGCGTCCCTGGGTGCATCACGGCTGGGAAATGGTTCTGATTGCTGCTCTGCTTCAAGAGCCAGGCGGGCCCCTGCAATGTCTTGCGGTTAACGCTTTTGCGGCAGACTACGCACAACAGCTTCGAGATGGCCTGGATCGGTTTGGGTGGCAGCCTGCGCTGCTTCAAGAGTCTTTAGAGCATGTTCGTCACCAAGCGATGTCTTGCGATCGTTCTGGCTGGGTGGCATTGCATCAACCGTTTGAGGGGGTTTCAGACCGTTTGGCGCGATTGGAGCAGGAGGGTGTGGCCTGGTCGGTTCTCACCACAAAGGGGCGTGATTTCACCGCGGAGTTGCTTCAGGCTTTCGACCTTCGTCCTATTCGCCTGGATGGTCGAGAGTCAGGCCCAAAGCCTGAGGTTTTGCTGCGCTTGCGCCGAGAATGGGAGCTCAAGGGGTTCATCGAAGATCGCCGGGCCACTCTGGAAGTTGTGTTGAGGACGCCTGGTCTTGAGGGGGTCCAGTGCTTCTTGGCTGATTGGGGTTACCTGAGGCCGACGGACCGACAGAATTTGCCTCAGGGGCTTGATTTGCTGGAGGCAAGTCAATTTGCATGCCCCTTGGCGATCTGGCCCTGATTCGATAACGTACATCTGTACTAGGTGGGACAAGTGGCGCTGGTTGGGGCACTGGATGATCTGTCCAGTGCTGTGTCGGCTCCAGTCTGTGGTTATTCCGCCGGCTGGATCGGCGGCCTGCGGCACCTGATTGCTCCTTAACTGTTCTTTGCCATGCCAGCCGACGTGAAAGCCGCCCAGTCCTCAGGGGGAGATCCCCGTTCCGATGCCCGTCCTGGTGAAAGGGATAAAGCCCTTGACCTCGTGCTCGGGCAGATCGAGCGAAATTTTGGCAAGGGTTCGATCATGCGATTAGGCGATGCCTCCAGGATGCGGGTGGAAACCATCTCGACCGGTGCGCTCACGCTCGATCTGGCTCTTGGCGGCGGTTATCCCAAGGGTCGTGTCGTGGAGGTCTATGGCCCTGAGAGTTCCGGTAAGACCACGCTCACACTCCATGCCATCGCTGAGGTGCAAAAGCGTGGCGGGGTGGCGGCATTTGTCGACGCTGAGCACGCCCTTGATCCTGTCTATGCAGCTTCTCTTGGTGTCGATATTGAAAATTTGCTGGTGTCCCAGCCGGATACGGGGGAGATGGCCCTGGAGATTGTCGATCAGCTCGTCCGTTCTGCGGCGGTCGATATTGTCGTGGTCGACTCCGTTGCAGCTCTAACCCCTCGAGCTGAGATCGAAGGAGAAATGGGTGATTTGGCCGTTGGAAGTCAAGCTCGCTTGATGAGTCAGGCCATGCGCAAGATCACTGGCAACATCGGTAAGTCCGGTTGCACTGTGATCTTTCTGAATCAGCTTCGTCTGAAGATCGGAGTGACCTATGGCAATCCGGAAACCACAACTGGTGGCAATGCACTCAAGTTTTATGCCTCGGTCAGGCTCGATATTCGTCGGATTCAAACTCTGAAGCGTGGGACTGAGGAGTACGGAATTCGAGCGAAGGTGAAGGTGGCGAAAAACAAGGTGGCACCTCCGTTTCGGATTGCTGAATTCGATATTTTGTTTGGGCGAGGTATCAGCACTTTGGGATGTGTTCTTGATCTGGCGGAGGAGACGGGTGTGGTCACCCGCAAAGGCGCTTGGTACAGCTACGAGGGCGACAACATTGGCCAAGGTCGTGACAACACAATCGGTTGGCTTGAGCAAAATCCTGAGGCCAAGGACGCTATTGAAGTGCTCGTGCGTCAGAAGTTGACAGAAGGATCTGAAGTGACAGCAAATTCCATGCGTCCGCTGGCGGCAGCGGCGCGTACGGCTGTTGCTAAGTCGGCCACTAAAGCGGCTGTCCTTGACAAAAAGTCGCCTGCGAGTGGAGCGGATTAGCCACTGCGTCATAAGGAGTGCTTGGCGCAGCGCTCCTTCGCTCCTTCATGGCTATGGCGTGGTTGGCACTTTTGAAGGACTTCTCAAGGCCTTTTTGTGCTGATCAGTGGCTTAAGGCGTATCGGCCAGCGTCCACCACCCGGCCAGGGGGCCAATGAAACGCACCACGATCCAAAAGACCACCAAACCTCCGATTCCAATCCAGGCTCCGCGTGTTGTGATGGCAACGAATTGCTGGGATTGGCTCCTTGTTAGAGGCAGCCACGCAACGATTCGTTCGCTGTCTTTGGGATCTGGTTTGCGATGCTTTGGAGGTAGTCCCTGAATGCTGCGACGTCGAGCTTCTCCCATAACGGCAGGCTGATTGGCATATCCAAAGACTAGGGACCGATTCAGTCCGGCAATAGTCTCTGTAGCGGTGTCCACGGCTCGAGAGCGTGGAAAACCTGCTTCCCCCAACTACGTGCTCGGACCCTGCCATCCAAAATGGCGAGTCGACCGCCGCTTTGTCTTAACGGGGTGATCGCTGGAACAAGCCTCGCGAGCGCTTCGGGGAGAAGCAGGTCACGGAACCAGTCTCCCCCCAGTTGTTTTAGAGATTGCACTCGAGCTGCCGTGAGCGGATCTTGAAGGCTGGAGACAGGAAGCAAGGCAATAATGAGCTGATCTGGAGCAGGAAGCTGGTCCTGATGGTGAATCCACCACGACCAACTGCAACAGATCACGCCGTTAGCTTCTGGTGTGGTGTGTTCATGTATCACTCTGCTGCCAAATTCACCAGCGAGTTCTGTGGTCAGCTTCTGCTTTAGCCCAGGCTCATCGAGTAAAACCACGGTGAGACCTGGTCTCCCGAGAATTAAGCGCCGACATTGGTCCAGAAGGTGTTCGGCATAGATCGCCGTATTTGGCAAAGGCTGTCTTCTGGGTGCGAACAAACGAAGTGGTTCCGATCGAATGCGATCGTGGAGCTGAATTTCTACTACTTTCGCTAAATCCTTGATATCTGAAATCGGTTCATCAGAACGATTGTTTTGTTCTAGAAGAACACCATCAGTCTGAAGAAGAATTGATGGGGATTGCTCCAATAGACCGCTGATCTGCTGCAACGGCTCAAGCGGTTGGAGATGCCAGGTCCATTGCAGGAGGTTTTGATCAAGATGAGCCCAGCTGGCCCATTGGGCATGATTGAGACTGAGAAAGTCAGACCAAGGATCAGGAGCAGGTCCAAGAACACCGATCAAATCGTGAAGACTGACCCAAGCGCTGTTTGGCATCGGCAGATCGCAGGTTGATCGACTGGAGGCCGTAAATAGCTGCTTGCTGAGGCGTTCGTGGAGCTCGAGGAGCGCAGGTCCTGCGGCTGGATATGCCTGCCGTAGTCGATCCCAATCCTTGGTTTCGATGACCATTGCCATCGCTTGGCGTAACTGGTCCGCCAGATTTTCCGCTTCTGGAATGATCAACTGTTGCGATTGTTTCAAGCCGCCGCGGCGGTGAACGTTGATCAGTTCGTTTGGAGAAAGCAGCCACAGTTGTTGACCGTTGGGAGGAGTGCAGCCGCTCCAACACGCAAGCCTTAGGCCTCCATTCCGTAGACGAGGAAGCTCGACTTGAAGAAAGCGTTGGCGTTGGCGCTCGTCAAGCACCAGAACACTGTCTTGTGATTGAAGGCAAAGAGGGACGAGCAACCCCAGCCACCACCGATCTCGCTCTCCTGAGGAGAGCAGGATTCTGGTCCGATCTTTTCTTCGCAGGCTGCGACCGACCAGACGGCTAAGGGTGAGATGGTGCTCCCATTTCACCTCCTCGCGGTGGAGCAGATGCTTGAGTTGCTGATGGGCTTGGACTTCCAGCATTGGAGAAGCCTAAGCAGGTACTTCAAGCGGTTTGGCCCATGTCGATCGATCGATCAACATGGGTGAATGAGCGAAATCGATCCGATGGGTCCGGTGCAGCAGGCGCAGCCTTGGTCTGTCGATCGGGTTGGCATTGTGGGGATGGGACTGATCGGTGGTTCCATTGCGCTTGACCTCACCAAACAAGGGACCGTGGTGCAAGCCCTTGTCCACCGTGAAGTCACGGCGGAACGAGCACGCAGCAGGGGGCTCGCACAGTTCGTAAGTACTGATCCGAGGTGTCTTCAGGATTGTGACCTAGTGATCCTTGCTCTCCCCTTGGAGTCGTTACTGGCTCCTGACAAGAACCTGCTGATGGCCCTACCTGAGCTGGCAGTAGTCACTGATGTGGGTTCTGTGAAGGCGGAGGTTCTGCAGGTTTGGCAAGATCTTCATCCGCGCTTTGTGGGTAGTCATCCGATGGCAGGAACTGCTGAAGCAGGTGTTGATGCTGGAGTAACGGGTCTTTTTTGCGGTCGTCCCTGGGTGTCTACACCAGTGTCAGAAACCGATCGTTCTGCTCTAGAGGTAATCCGTCAGCTTGCGCTGCGTCTTGGTAGTCATTGGCTGATTGCTGATGCCGCTCGTCATGATCAGGCAGTAGCGCTGATCTCGCATCTCCCCGTCATCGTCAGTGCAGCGCTGCTGCGAGCGGTCGGCGAAGAACGTGATCCTGCTGTGCTGGATCTGGCGAAGAGATTGGCTTCAAGTGGTTTTGCCGACACCAGCCGAGTGGGAGCTGGTAACCCGGCACTTGGAACAGCAATGGCCTCAAGGAACACCCAAGCCGTGCTTCGGGCTCTTGCGTCTTATCGCTGGAGTTTGGAGCAGCTTGAAGAGTCGATCCTGCAAGGGCATTGGGACCAGCTCGAACAAGAGCTGGAGCGTACTCACAGGCTCCGACCGCAGTTTCTATCTGAATAGTTGAGTGCTCTTAGCAGTTCAGCTGAAGGTTCTGGCCTCGATCAGCCATTAACTGCCTGCAAGCCATTAGTGCGGACAGAGTGACTCCTGCCGTTCCTTCACCAGGATGGATGGAGTCTCCACAGAGCCAGAGTCCTGGCATTGGAGTGCGGCTGGCCAGTCCAAAGGGGCCAAACCGACGGGGCGCTTGCCCTAAGCCACCGACGATGCCTCTTGGTCGACCGGTCCAGTGCAGAAAGCCACGCGGGGTGGCCAGCTCTTGATGTCGCCAGGAGTGATCAGGCATATTCAAGGCTGCTTCTACTTCCTTGCGGATCTTGTCTTGACAGGTTTGTTTTTTGCGCTGGTAATCGGTTTCGGAGTCAGGGAACCAATCCTTGGGGGAGGTGAAAACACTGGCGATTACGGTCGCTTGACCTTCCGGGGCCCTTCCATCTCCATCTCGGCTGATGGAGATAAAGACTGAGCCGGGATCGCAAGCAGCCCGTTGCCAATGGCCTGGGCAGTCCGCAGGAAGATATTTTCTGTCAATCGCGCCATAAAACACCAGTGCGCCACTGGGAGCCTCGAGGTTTGTCAAATGTTGGCGATAGGTCGCAGGCATGACGCTCTGCTCTGGGATCAGTTCTGGGAGGCATTGCGGTGGAAGTGTGCTGATGACATCGCTTGCTTGAAAGAGTTGGTCTTTTCGATTTGGACCGTCCACCCGTAGTTGCCAGCCTGAATTTTCAGGGTTGCGTTGCAGTTGACGCACCCGGTGCCGCAGAAGCAAGGTCCCTCCATCGCGCTTAAACCCAGAGATCAAGCGCTTGCTTAACGCCTGCATCGACCCTTGAAGATGCCATAACCCATGTGGAGCTTGGGTCATTTGCAGGACTGTCGCCCCATAAAGAGCTGAGGTTTGATCAGCGGCTTGTTGGGAGTAGAGCCTCAGTTGTAGATCGAGAAATTGGCGCAGGCGTTGATCCCCTGCACAGCCACAGAGTGTCAGCAGGTCTTTAACTGTGAGAAGACACAGGGGAGCGCTGACCAGATGACTGGGTTTGATGGCCGCAAGGGTTTGTTGTAGATCCCAGCCATTGCGAATCGGTAACACTGGGTCGGCGCTGGCAAATTTCCAATTGCTCTCATGGAGAAAGCTGCAGAGTTGCCAGAACCTTTCACTGTGGGGAAATTGTTTCTGTCGTTCTTGTCGCCAACGGATCGGATCGTTCCAGAGCCGCACGGGCGCTGATCCGTCTGCAAGGTCGACAATGCAACCTGGATCGAGGAGCTCTGCCTCTGGAAGCGGAAGATTCAGGTGTCGGAAGATTCGGGAGTGGCTGCCGCCGGGTTCGAAGCCTGCAACTTGGGTGGCACCTACATCAAACGTGTAGTCCCCACGACGGAAGGTTCCTGCACAGCCCCCCGGCTGGTAATGCGCCTCTAAAAGAGTGACCGAAACACCATCCCGTGCGAGCAGGGCCGCGGCACTGAGTCCGGCGATTCCACCGCCGACCACGATTACATCATCCCTCTGTTCCATCCAGTCATGCTGACAGTTGACTCAGGGGGATCGAGCATGAGAACGCAACTTCTGGCGGCGTTGCAAAACGATTCTGATCTGCTTCAAGACTGTCTTTGTATGCAGCTGGAGCCTGTCTTGAGTGGCTCAATTTGGCGTGCTGATTTGTCGGATGGAAGATCGCTATTCATCAAGCTGGTTGCTCCAGCAATGGTCCATGTGGAAGCGAGAGGGCTACGCGCTCTCAAGCGTTGGGCTGATCCTGAACATCTGTTAATCCCTGAGCCGCTTGGCATCGTCCCGCTGGGGGAGTGGGCAGCTCTGATATTGCCTTGGCTCGATTTTGGGACTGGGGATCAATATGCTCTCGGTCAAGGCTTGGCCAGGCTGCATCGATCGTCCGCTGCCAATGGTGTGGATCAATTTGGTTGGGATGAAGAAGGTTTTATTGGTTTGGGTCCGCAACCAGCTGGATGGTCCAGTTCTTGGGGTGATGCTTTCGTAACGTTGCGTCTGCTTCCTCAGCTTCAGTTGGCATCAAGCTGGGGATTAGATCTGAATCAACAACACTCATTGCTGACAGCCATAAGGGTTTGGTTGGATCAACATGAAACTCAGCCCTGTCTTGTCCATGGCGACCTTTGGGGAGGGAATGCTGCTGTGATGGGCGACGGACGGGGTGTTCTGCTTGACCCTGCCTGTTGGTGGGCTGATCGGGAGGTGGATTTGGCGATGACTCGCTTGTTTGGAGGATTTAGTACCCGTTTTTACGCGGGCTATCAAGACCAATGGCCGTTAGATCAGAACCAAGAACAAAGGGTTGAGACCTATAACCTCTATCACTTGCTTAATCACGCCAACCTTTTTGGCGGGAGTTATAAACAACAAACCCTTATGGCACTCAGTGCCATAAGGGCGATGCTGTTGTGAAAATGAAGTGGTATCGAATCTGGCTTAGCCGAGGTATTCAGTGCGAAGGCTCTGAACGCGGTTAACTAAGGCAGTACGTTTTTCACTTGTGGTGAGATTGTTCCAGCTCCATTGACCAACCACCACTACGCCTAGTAGCTCAAGCAGTCCAGGAATCACAGGAAGCAGATTGATGGTGTCGAGAATGCCCTTGATGAGAATTTGGGCGACGATGACAGCTGCAAAAATTCCCACGACTTTGCCCATCCGACCGGCTTGGCTCCAGTCAACTTTGTCTAAGGTTTCATTCACCTTTCCAAGAATTTCGCTGTATCGCGCAGAAAAGTTTGCGGTCTCTGCGTTAGGAGAAGATTCGGTGGTGGTGTCGGTCCAAGTTGACTCACTCGCTGGTTTGGTGGCTTCCTCGATCATGGAACTAAGGCCTAGGGTTAAATTTGACTGAGCGTATCGGTCTTCTTTCGCAAACGCCATCCCAGCTGAGCTTTGATGCGGAATGTCTGATGGTTCTACGTCACGATCTTGTGGCGCCAGCACCCGCTGAAGGCTGTGCTCTGTTGATTGGAGATACGCATGGCTTTGATGATTCAGGCTTTCTGGATTGGCATGTGCAACTGATCTGGCCTTGTTGCAATCTGCTGAGTAATCAACAACAAGATCGTTTTGCACTCGATCCACGTGAACAGATTGCCGCTCAACGCTGGGCGCGATCTCGGTCCTTGAGGGTGCTTGGTAGCGCCCATTCCCATCCCGGTGTTTCGGCTCTCCCCAGTCGGAGAGATCGCCTCTGGGCTGCCACTTCTGGGCTGATGGTGATCCTTGGAGGCCACCATGCATTGGCTGCTTGGTGGCTGGATGTCGAGGCTCCTCATCGCTCCCTCGCCAAAGTTCGATCTCTTCCGATTCGGATCATGGGGGAGACTCAGGTGGAACCCATCCCTGAAGAGCCTGGAATCCACCATGTCTAAAGAGGGGGGAGTCTCTCAGCTCAGCTCAGAGGAAAAGAGCAGATATGCCCGTCACCTCACGCTTCCAGAGGTGGGAGTTGAAGGTCAGCAGCGATTAAAAAAGGCATCCGTCTTATGCATCGGCGCTGGTGGACTCGGGTCTCCATTGCTGCTCTATTTAGCAGCTGCAGGAGTCGGCCGAATTGGCATTGTTGATGATGACGCAGTTGAACCTTCTAACCTGCAACGGCAAGTCATCCATGGCACTGGAACCGTTGGACTGGCCAAAACTTCATCGGCACGCTCTCGGATTGAAGACCTCAACCCTTTTTGCCAAGTGGAAGACTATTGCTTTCGTCTTTCTGCAGACAATGCGCTTGATGTGATTGGCGCTTACGACCTTGTTGTTGACGGAACAGATAATTTCGCAAGCCGATATCTGATTAACGACTCTTGCGTATTGATGAAACGACCGTTCGTCTACGGATCAGTCCAGCGATTTGAAGGCCAGGTGAGTGTGTTCAATCTTGGGATTGACTCACCCGATTATCGAGACCTGGTGCCGGAGCCTCCGCCTCAAGACCTTGTTCCTTCATGTGCTGATGGCGGAGTGATGGGCGTGATGCCTGGATTGATTGGACTCATTCAGGCTGCTGAGGTGATCAAACTCATTACCGGCATCGGAAATCCTCTCGATGGACGTTTGCTCCTTGTGGATGGGTTGTCAATGCGTTTTCGAGAGTTAACCCTAAAAAGAAGGCCTAGTCGTGCCCCGATCGAAAAACTGGTTGACTATCAAATGTCCTGTATGGCCGAAGGTTCGGTCTTAAGAGAGGAGTCAAAGCTGGTGAACACCATTTCTGTCGTTGAGCTCAAAGCCTTGTTGGATCAGGGCAGCGATTTGGCTCTTATTGATGTTCGTAATCCTGAGGAAGCGGAGGTGGCTGTGATTGCTGGTTCCGAGTTGATACCACTGGCCAGCATTGAAAACGAGGAGGCGATGGCTCGAATCCATGCGCTTGCAGCGCATCGAACCCTTTACTTGCACTGCAAGCTCGGTGGACGGTCGGCGAAGGCCGTTGCTCTCTTGGAGGCCCATGGGATTTCTGCCATCAATGTGGAGGGCGGTATCGATGCCTGGTCACGGCAGATTGATCCTTCCATTCCTCGCTATTGAATTCAAAGATTGCTTGGTTCTGGGTTAGTAATCAACTCCGCGCTTGAGATCAACGCCCTGTTCCGCGTAGTGCTTGTGACACACCATTTCCGAGTGAACGCTTGCTAAGTCGAAATAAGCCGGTTGGTGTTTGCATCGTCCTGTAATGATGACTTCGGTTTCTGTTGGCTTACGGAGCAGGGTCTGCACGATTGGCTCTACAGGAAGAAGTTCGAGATCAACGGTGGGATTCAACTCGTCGAGAATCACCGTTTTGTAGAGCCCGCTTGCAATCGCAGCCCTCGCGATCTCCCAGGCCCGTTCAGCTTCGACATAGTCAATTGGCTGTTGTTGACCGCGCCAAACAATGGCATCCCGACCTGAACGAAGATGATCAACCAGATGGGGGTAGCTCTCCCGCAACGCCGCGATAGCTGCATCTTCGGTGTAACCACTTCCGCCTTTCAGCCACTGCAGGATCAGTACGCGATGGCTTTTGTCTTGGCTAATCCCTCTGCCGATCGCTTGAAGGGCTTTCCCGAGGGCACTGGTTGATTTTCCTTTCCCTTCACCGGTATAAATCTCGATACCCCCAGCTGTGGCCAAGGACAGGGTTGAGTGGTGTTTCACCTCGGGCCGTCTGTGGGCACGCATCTCAGAGTGGAGATCACAGATCTCCACTAACGGCCGAGGAGCGCCACGGCCGGTCACAATGATTTCCATCCCTTCTGGACGGCTGTGCAGCGACCGGATCACCTCCTGGATCTCTAGCAGTCCAAGATCGAGAACTGGATTCAGCTCATCGAGAACCACAACTGAATAGAGAGCACTGGCGATGGCTCCTTTGGCAATATCCCAGCCACGTTGTGCCTCTTCGCGGTCGAAACGTTTGACCTCTTCGACACTGAAATAATCTCCTCGTCCTGTTCGCACCTGGTCGATGAGGTGGGGAAAGCCCTGTTGTAGAGCTTCGATGGCCGCGTCTTCGTCGTAAGCCCTTCCAGGGCCTTTGAGAAAACGAAGCAACAGCACCCTGGTGCGCCTCCGTTCGCAAATTCCAAGTCCGATGGTGCGAAGGACGACTCCTAAAGCCGCTTGGCTTTTTCCCTTGCCTTCACCGTCATACACATGGAGTTGGCCAAGGCTTCGTTCGCGACTATCGGCAGCCGTGACAATTCCAACTCCTCTGTTGTTGCGAGAGCGGTTTGTGGGAGTAGTACCGGATGAGACTGCATCCATTGGCGGCAACAAGGATGAGTCTTCTTACGCTGGGAGCATACAGAGATTTCAAGCACACGCATTACTCAACGTGACGTTCCGCCAGCTAGAACTTTTGTCTGATGAGGATTTGGATGTCCTAGATCAGCTGCGTCGTGCGATAGCGGCCTTTAAACACGTTTGTGTGGCCTACTCAGGTGGTGTGGATAGCAGTCTCGTTGCAGCAATTGCGCATGAGCAGCTGGGAGAGCAGGCCTTGGCCATTACTGGCGTTTCACCATCACTGGCACCCCATCTCCTTGGGGAAGCGCGTCAGCAGGTGGCCTGGCTGGGAATGCGGCATCAGGAGGTGTCCACCCTTGAACTAAAAGATCCGCACTACACCAGTAACCCTCATGATCGTTGTTATGCCTGCAAGCGTGAGCTGCATCGCCATCTGGCGGTGATGGCAGAGGCGGCCAATGGTGCGGTTGTGCTCGATGGAGTGAATCGTGATGATCTCGGTGATCACCGCCCTGGGATTGCGGCGGCTCAAGAAGCCGGTGTGCGCTCCCCTCTTGCAGAACTTGGCATCAGGAAGGCGACCGTTCGCCAAGTCTCTTGGGCGCTCGGCTTTCCTTGGTGGGATAAGCCTGCGCAACCTTGCCTTGCCTCCCGCTTTCCGTATGGAGAATCAATCAGCAGTGAGCGCCTGAAAAGGGTTGGACAGTCTGAAGCCTGGTTGATTCAACAGGGATTCCGTGAGGTGCGGGTTCGTAGTCATGGATTGGCCGCTCGTGTGGAGGTTCCTGAAAACCGAATTGCTGATCTATTGCAGCCTGAGCTGCGTGAAGCGGTAGTTCGGACCCTGCTGAGTCTTGGATTTACGTCAGTGAGTGTTGACCTGGAGGGGCTGGTGAGCGGCAAACTCAATCGTCGCTAACAAATCAGAGTCCTCTTTCGTTACGACTGTGGCGCTGGTTGCTAACTCTGAATAGTTTTTATCCAGATGAATTTTGACTTTTGGCACTGCATCAATCCCGTCATCATCTCAATGACAGTGAGGAACAGGCGTTGGTTGATGCCTTGGTTTCTCCTCTCCCTAAGCACCAATTTCCTGGAGTAGGTCGCGAAGGCAATTCCACGGTGCAACTTTTGAAAGAAGAGTTGCTACTCGATGGCAACAGTAAGCAGAATCTGGCCACGTTCTGCCAGACCTATCAAGCTCAAAGTGCCATGGAATTAATGGCACTGGGCGTTGACAAAAATTTGATTGATAAAGACGAATATCCTCAAACTGCAGAGCTGGAAAACCGTTGTGTTTCCATGATGGCGGATTTGTGGAATGCACCTGGCGCTGCTGTTGGCTGCTCCACGATTGGAAGTAGTGAGGCGGCCATGCTTGGCGGTATGGCTGCGAAGTGGAGGTGGCGAAAGCGTCGCGAGGCAGCCGGTCTGCCAACCGATAAGCCCAATATGGTCTGCGGAAGTGTGCAGATCTGTTGGAAGAAGTTTGCGCGTTATTGGGATATTGAAATGCGTGAATTAGAGATGCTTTCTGGTGAAATGTGCATCAGCCCTGAGAGAGTTGTAGAGGCAGTTGATGAGAACACGATTTTTGTAGTACCAACCCTTGGCGTGACATATCACGGCCTTTATGAAGACATTGCATCCATCAGTAAGGCCCTTGATGATCTTCAGGCCCGCACTGGCCTCGATGTGCCGATTCACGTGGACGCTGCCAGTGGCGGATTTCTGGCACCGTTTTGTTCACCAGATCTGCCCCCCTGGGATTTTCGGCTGGAGCGTGTGAAATCGATTAATGCTTCAGGCCATAAATTTGGTCTTGCTCCTCTTGGAGTGGGTTGGGTTCTATGGCGCAGCCAGGACGATCTACCAGATGAGCTTGTCTTCCATGTGACTTATCTGGGGGGGGACATGCCCACATTCCAGATTAATTTTTCAAGGCCTGCAGGTCAGGTGATTGCTCAGTATCACGAATTTGTTCGTTTAGGTCGAGAGGGGTATCGCAAGCTCCATATGGCTAGCCATGCCAATGCTCAGTATTTCGCAAACAAATTGCGTGAACAAGGTATCTTTAAAATCGTCCATGACGGCAATCCCGACAAAGGCATTCCCACTGTGGTTTGGACCCTGGATGCTGACTTAGAACACGGATTCAATTTGTATGACTTCGCGGATCGCTTGCGGATGCGTGGATGGCAGGTTCCTGCTTATCCCTTTACTGGAGAACTTGAATCAACTGCATTCCAAAGAATTCTGGTCAAGCGTGACTTCAGTCGTGAGATGGCAGACCTGCTGCTGGAAGACATGAGTCAGGCTATTACACATTTCCAAAAGCACCCGATTACGAATAATCTCCTTGCTTCAGAGGTGGCTTCTTATAACCACCTCTAAAAAACGTTCTGCTCTTATGCAGCGATTGGTACGGCAGGTATTCGCTCTGACCTCCCAATTGCTGCGGGAGTTTCCCTTAGAAAGCTGCGCATGGCATGACGACCAGCATCTAATGCCTCACACAGCACCTCACAGGCTTTATCAGGCATGGTGTGGTCACCACAGGTGAAAACATCCACGGCTGCATAGCCATTTTCTGGCCAGGTGTGGATTGAGATGTGGGATTCTGCCAACAGTGCCAGCCCTGTTACACCCTGTGGGTCGAAGCGGTGGGTGATGAGGTTTAGCAGTGTTGCGCCAGCACGTTTGGCTGCTGTTGTGATGGCGTTTCTCAGGAAGATTTCGTTATCAAGCTTTGAAGGATCGCAGTCATAAAGCTCGAGAATGCAGTGTTTCCCAACCATGTCGGTTGCACTGCTATTGGTCGCAATGGAGTTGAGGGCTTGGTTGGATTCTGTCTTGGTCCATCCCGGGTTGGGATGCAGGCTGGACAATGTCTGCTCCATCAAGATTTTTCAAGCAAATGGTTCGCGACCCTACCGTGATTCCGAGTCTGATCTCAAGGTGTCTGCATTGACAATCTGCGACTGCTCCCGCCAGCCTCCTTCAAATGCCTCGAGGTGAGTTGCACTTACTAGGCATTGATGATTTTCACCAACAGCCTCTAAGAGGGCAAGTTGACGCGCTGGATCGAGTTCTGCCAACACATCATCGAGCAGAAGCAGTGGAGGCTCACCACAGAGCTCACCCACAAGTTGTAATTCCGCCATTTTCAAAGCCAGCACCAAGGTTCGTTGTTGGCCAGACGACCCGAATCGTCTGGCGACGGTCCCATTGATTTGCATCGCGATCTCATCGCGATGAGGTCCAACCCTGCAGCTACCTAGGCGTTCCTCTTCTTTACGTTGATGGTGCAGTTGTTGTTCGATTGCAAGTCGCCAGGATTCTTCCGCTTCCTCTCCAATCAATGCACTGCCTGGGAGATAGCGCAGCTGGAGCTGCTCGTTTCCCTCACTCAGCCTTTCCTGCCAGACGGCGGCAAGAGGCTCCAAACGGGCAAGTGCACGGCGTCGTCTGCGATGAATCCGTGTGCTCACTAAAGCCATCTGGCTATCAAAGCTATCGAGGAGCAGTTGCGGTTCCATCGTTGAGGACAGGCCGCCACGTCGCCAGAACTGTGCTCGTTGTCGCATTAGGCGTCCGTAGCGACTGATGAGGTCTGCGTAAACAGGTTCTAGCTGAAGGACAACACGATCAAGCCATTGCCGGCGCAGGGCTGGCTCTCCTCTCACTAAATGGAGGTCAAGAGCGCTGAAGCCCACGCATCTCAGTGGACCAATGAGCTCAAGTTGTCTTTGTAGTGGTTTTCCATTGCGTTTCGCTTGGCGTCCGCCTTTTCGACGAAGCTCAAGTTCGAGCAACTCCTGATCCGCACAGGTTGCCTTGAGCAGAGCACGGTTGGCATCCCAGTGAATTAAATCACCATCTTGATTGGAGCGATGGGAACGCAGGCTGCCGAGTAGCTCCACCGATTCGAGCAGATTGGACTTGCCGACACCGTTGCTGCCGATCACCAACAGTCGCTTGGCTTCAATGTCCAGCTGCAGGTGACTGTGGTTGCGAAAGCCCTGCAGTTGAAGCTTGAGAAGCCGAATCGGTCCAAAGGCGACGTGTCGCTAAGGTACTTGGATCGGCTGGTTTTGCCGATCAATACCGGCAGCTGTTCTGGCAGCGGCAGGGGCATGTAGCTCAGTTGGATAGAGCATCAGATTCCGGTTCTGAGGGTCGGGGGTTCGAGTCCCTCCATGCTCGTCACAGATCAGGCTCCATCCGCTAGCGGAGCCTCAAGCCCATGGCGCGAATCCCTCCAGGGTCCAAAATAAAGCCACGCTTTTTCAAGGCATCAAACGCAATTCCAGGTGCGGAGATGGAGATACTGCATCCTGGCAATTCTTTTTTTAAGCGTGCAAGTGAGTGATGAACCAAGGCGTTCACGATTGAGTCTTGATCTTGACCAGGTTGCGCGGCCAGATTCCAGAGGTTGGCATTCAGTGCGAGGTCGCTCGTTGCTCGAATGAATCCAGCCAAGGAGTTAGTGCGCTCATCGATGATGCTGAGATGCCAGAGGCTGCGGTTCAGTGCTAACGACCAACGTTCCACAGGATGAGCGGTCTCACCGCAGGAAGTCAGCAGGCTGTTGATGGCCTTACCACTTGGATTGGGCTGTGCCTGCATCCGATAGTGGGAAGGCAGTCTGGGTGCCGTGGCCTGCTGTCGAAAAGGAAGCGGTGACACTCAGCCTGTATTGCGCATGCCTGCAGCAATTCCATTAATAGTCAGCAGTGCGCCTCGTAAGAGCTCGCTGCGGCTGTAGGTGCGTCCATCTCCATGACTGCTGGGCGATTCGCTCATGGGTGGTTGACGGTTTTGATCTCTAAGCCTGCGCAACAAAGCGACTTGTAAAAAACCAAGCGGAACAATGGTTCGATTGCGTAGATCAACCGAGAGTCGCAGAGCTGGATCAGCTTCAAGAAGTCTTTCCTGGCCTGTAATCGCCAATACAAGCTCCTTGGTTCTTGCGTATTCCTCAGCCACCGTGTCGTAGATCGTTTCAAAGGCGGCGTGGTGCTCTGCTCCGCCCAAACTTGTGACGTAATGACGTGCAAGATCGAGATCCACTTTCGAGAGGGTCATCTCCACTTTGGAGATCAACATACGGAAGAAGGGCCAGCGTTGATGCAAAGTGCGCAACAACGAGAGTTGGTCTGGATCTGATTCAAGCTCTTCACTCAGGGCCGAGCCAACCCCAAACCAGCTTGGGAGAAGAAAACGACTTTGAGTCCATCCGAAAACCCAAGGGATCGCCCTGAGGCTCGAAAGATCACGAGCACCAGATTTTCTCCGGGCTGGTCGGCTGGAGATCTGTAGCTTGCTGATTTCTTCAATGGGGGTGACCTGTTGGAAAAAAGCCACCAGATCAGGGTTGTCATGTACCAAGGCTCGGTAATGGCGGCGTGAGCTTTTGGCGAGCCTCGACATCAGTTCATTCCAGTTTGGTGTTGCATCGAGTTGGTTGGTTACAAGACTGTTTTGTATGACAGCGGTCGTAACCGTCTCAAGGTTGTACAAAGCAAGCTCTGGCAGGCTGTACTTCGAAGCCAAAACTTCTCCTTGTTCCGTGATTTTGATCCGTCCCTGAAGCGTGCCACTGGGCTGAGCCAAAATCGCTTGATAAGCAGGACCACCGCCTCGCCCTACTGAGCCACCACGACCGTGGAAAAGTCGAAGGGCAATGCCCTGACGAGAAGCTAAGTCTTGCAAGGCGATCTGGGCCTGATGTATCTCCCAATTGCTGGATAAAAATCCCGAATCTTTGTTGCTATCTGAATAACCAAGCATGAGCTCTTGCAAGAGCAGCCCCTGGGTGCCGACCTTTGGAAGCAGATCTCTATATAGAGGGGTTTGGAACAGTTGTTCCATGACCTCAGGTGCCCTCTGGAGGTCTTCAACGGTTTCAAATAACGGAACAACTAAGAGGTCTGCGTGGTGGGCTGATGGATCAACCAATCCTGCTTCTTTTGCGAGCAGCAGCACTTCGAGCAAGTCGGAGACGCTGTGACTCATCGAGATCACGTAAGTGCCGCAAATACGACTTCCGAATTCATCCTGCAATCGGTGCAGCATGCGGAACACGTCCACCGTTTCAGCCGTGGCTTCAGACCAGCTCACAGCAGGTGGAATTAATGGACGACGGGTCTGCAGTTCCTCCATCAACCAGGCCACACGCTCCGGCTCTTCCATCGCTCCGTAGGCACGCTCTGGATTGATGTAACGGCTTAGTTCGTCCAGAGCATCACTATGACGAGTGCTTTCTTGTCGAATATCTAGACCTGCAAGCGAAAATCCGAAAATGTGCACTTGTGTGATCAGAGTATCGAGAGTTTCACAACTCAGATTTGTGTTGACCAGGCTGGTTCTGATGAGCTCAAGTTCGCTGCGGAATTCGGCAATAGACCCGTAGTGGAGGGGATCACCAGGGGGATGCCCGGGTGCACAGGACGGCAAGCCTTCGGGAGGTGTTCGCCACCCTGCTTCAGCCAACTGCTGATTGCGCAACTGGGTAAGACGTAGCCGTTCAAGCATGAAACTGAGCTTGAGCCGATAAGGCTCCAGTCGGTATCGGGTGGCTCGCTCTTCATAGACTTCTGGGAAGCGCAATCGGTCCATTTCCAAAGACTCGAGCAGAGGCGCACTCACTTGGCTCCATTGCATGGAAATGCTGAGCTGATTGCGGAGGTGCTGAACGGCATTTACATACCGATCAATCATTAACTGGCGTTGATAACAGGCCGTTCGCCAGGTGATTTCAGTTGTGACAGAGGGGTTTCCATCCCTGTCGGAGCCCACCCATGATCCAAACGTGCAAAACGATGGGGAAGGCACTTTGACGTCGGGATAGCTTGCCGCGAGGGACGTGATGATCCTTCTTCGCAACTGCGGCATTGCATTGAAGAGCACCTGCTGGAAATAATGCAGGGCATAGTCCACTTCATCTAAAACCGATGGTTTGAATTGATGGAGCTCATCGGTTCGCCACCACAGCCGGATCTCTTCTTCGAGCTGCAGTCGCACGTTGTCAACGACGCCTGATGCAGACAGCGGCTGTGTTTCAAGTTGCTGGAGGAGGCTGGCGACGCGTCTCTGTTTATGACGGACGGTATGACGGACGATCTCTGTGGGATGAGCTGTGAAGACCAAGCGGATGTCTAGTTCTTGAAGAAGGGACTCAAGCTGGGCAGGCGGGACGTTGAGGCGTCTCAGTCGTTCAAAGAGTTCTCTGAAGGTGGCGGGTTCGGTCTGCGTGGCCAGAGGTGGTGCAAAGGGATCAACCTTCTCTGCGTGTTCCTGGGATCGATTAATACTTTCGAGATACGTGTCTTCTTCGATCCGTTGCTCAAGGATATTGACCAGCTGGAAATACAGCGAAAATGCCCTGGCTGCAGCGATAGCTTCAGCAAGATCCATTCCGCGAATCAGATCAACGAGTGCGTCAGTCCCTGGTGAATGCTTGCCAGGGAGTACCGGATCACTGAGCTGCTTCATTCGCAGCAATCGCTCTGCCTGCTCAGGGGGACATTCGCTTCGCAGAACGGTTTGCCATAGGTCCTCAACAAGGGCTAAGCGTTGTTGCAGGAGTTGACCATTACCAGCTTCATTTCCTTCAGCCCTGGGCTGTGTGCTCTCAGGAATAAGAGCTGAGGACGAAAGCATCGATGGGAGACCGCTATCAGATTGAGACATGATCATCCCAAAGCGTCAGCTAGCGGTCGGTCGCTGGGCTGTTCTTCCAGCTCCATGTCGATGATTCCAGTGCGGAATTCAGCTTCAAGGCTCCCACCTTGGGAGATCCCCTGGAGCCAGCGCATGGCTTGGTTCCCTTCCTTGAGCACCGATTCAAGAGGGAGTAAGAGAGTTGTTAGTTCCAATTCGTGGGCCAAAGGCAGCACGGTGTTGATCAGTTCCCTTAGCCATTCACGACAGAGTCTTGGCCGACCATCACGCCAGTCTTGCAAGTGTGCATCGAGGCTTTGTTTGGCAGCAGCGACGTCATTGGAATCGCTGAGGTTCATCAGCTGTTCAGCATCCAGGCAGCTCGCCTTGAACGGGTCGAGTTGATCGGGATCTTGAAGCAACATCTGCACACGTAGTTCTAAGAGTGCGGTAATCGCCAGGAGTAGATCAGGGTTGGTGACCAGATCGCAGATGCGCAGCTCAAGTCGATTGAGATCAAAGGGACGTTTAGGTCCATTGGGACGCACAGATGTCCAGAGATGACGAACGTTGTGCATGTTCCCTTCTAGGAGTTGGCTATCGGTCCATGTGATGAAATGCTCAAGATCGCGAAACAGCGGGACTTGTTCTGGGGTCAATGGAAACTGCAGCCAGCGCTGTGAGTGTGCGCCGGAGATCTGGCCGCTTAGAAAGGGAGAACTGGCACTGAGTGCAAGCAGCAAAGCGGCTTCACAACGCACAAGTCGTAGTGCACGAAAGAGATCTGTTGGTTCCCTGATCCCTAGGTTGATATGGATGCTCGCGGTCACCACAGAGGTTCCATAAGTGGCTTCGATCAGGTCGTGATAAGCGTCGTCTGGGTTTGATCGTTCAAAGCGACTGGCATCGCCCAGAGTGAGAGTGCTTCCAGGGAGCAAGGTGAGATCGCGTTCTGCGAGCCATCTGCGTAGGCGGCGGCGAGGAGCCAGAAGGGCTTCCTTGAGTTTTCGGTAGTCGGATTCGGGTTCCGTGATGTATTCCAGGTTGCGGTGGTCGGGTTCAACGCAGAACTCAGAGAGTTCTTGTTTGACCAACTCCGCCACACCAACATTTTCTCCAGTGTGCCGTCCTGTGAACAGTTCCACTTCAAAGCCCTTGAGCATCAGGGTTTGGATCATGAAACTGGCTCCTCAAGGCAAGCGAGAGCGGTAAGCATGCCTCGGGCTTTGTTCAGCGTTTCTTGATACTCAGCTTTTGGTTCGGAGTCAGCAACCACGCCTGCGCCTGCTTGGACTTGGATCCGCCAACCCCCATCTGGGTGCGGTCGCACCACCATGGTTCGAATCGTGATGGCAGTGTTAATCGCTCCTGCCAGATCCACGGAACCGTAGACGCCGGAGTAGGGCCCACGAGCATCAGGCTCCAGCTGATGAATGAGCTGCATAGCTCTAATTTTGGGGGCTCCACTCACGGTTCCCGCTGGAAACGATGCTTTCAGCAGGTCCCAGATGTCTCGACCTTGAGCTAATCGGCCCTCAACCTGACTGACGATGTGCATCACATGGGAGTAACGCTCGATCACCATCAGCTCCTTGACATCGACTGTGCCAGCGGCACAAACCCTGCCGAGATCATTGCGGCCAAGGTCCACCAACATCACATGTTCTGCGCGCTCTTTGGGGTCTGCCAGGAGATCAGCTTCGAAATTCCGATCTTCCAGCTCCGTGCGTCCTCTTGGGCGTGTGCCAGCGATGGGTCTCAGGCTTGCGCGAATGCCTCCCTGATCGGGTTCCGCCTTGACCATGACCTCGGGGCTTGAACCGATCAAATACCAGTCTCCGAAATCGAAAAACGCCATATAGGGGGATGGATTCACCATCCTCAAGCTTCGGTAGATGTCTAAAGGTGGCTGGGAGGCGTGAGTTTCCAGTCTTTGACTAATAACAAGTTGGAAGGCGTCTCCTGCGGAAATGTGTTCTTGAGCCGTGACGACGGCTTGCTCAAAATTTTCAGGAGAACGATTGCTTTCTGTTTTGGGTGGGTTGTCTGCCTCAGGCTTCCAGCGCAATGGATGAACCTGGGGTAGTGGTGATGCCATCCTGTTTTCGAGCTCCAGGATTCGACCTATCGCTGAGTCCCACGCTTCATCTGGGGTGTTGTGGGTCCCTGCCCTTGCATGGCTCAGATCTCCATAGGCCACAGCGGTGATGAGACGTTTCACCTGATCGATGATCAAGATGCTGTCCATCAACATCCAAATGCCGTCAGGCGGGTCGGAGGAAGCAGTGGCATGAACGGGAACAGTTGGTTCAATCCAGTGGATTAGCTCATATCCCCAGATCCCATACAACTGTCCAAGGGGTGGAAGTCCTGGAAGTGAAACAGGTTTGTAGGCATCCGTGCACTCACGCAGAACGTCGAGAGGATTGCCATGAAAGATCTCTTCATGACCATCACGCCAGCGTCGGGTGAGCGCTTGGCCCCTGGCGAAGAGCGTCCAAAGAGGATCACATGCGATCACACTCCACCGTCCAAGGTTCTCCCCACCCTCAACCGATTCGAGTAAGACCCCAGGTGGATGGCCTTGGCCTGCCTTGATCCAGGTGGTGAGAGGAGTTTCTAAATCAGCTGGCCAGCTATGGGCTACCGGGATAAAGGTGGCACCACAGCGAGCTGCTTCAAGAAAGGCGGAGCGGTCGGGGCTGATCATGAAGTGATTGTCGCGACCGACCGCTGGGCATTATGGCCAAACGCTGATCAGGAATCGAATGTGTTGCGGTCGCTGAATTTGATTTTCGCAGGATTGGTGTTGGCTCCAATGCTTCTAGGGTTGTGACCGACCATGGCCCTGCCTTCATTGACTTTTTCAGGGAACACTCCATCTGCAGGGTGGAGGAACTCAGTATCTCCTCCAGGGAAGATTCGGTAGATCTTGAAGTCCTCGATGCGAGGCTTGAATTTGGTGCGAAGTTGAGTGCCCAAGGCAAGACACTGCTCTTTACGGGCGAAATACATAATATTTTCGCCAGAAGACATCATTGCGGCTCCGCCAGTGGGGAGCTCGAAAGCCTGATCGGTTGTGCTGGTCCAGGTGATGGCGTACTTCTCCTCGGTTTCAGAGGAATTGAGCAGGCCTCCGGTGCTGCCGATGTGTTGGGGGAGCTGACCCTTTAAGGCGGATGCTGTCATAGCTGTCCTCGGAATTCGGCATACCGTGATGCTGAAAAATTAGCATTGAGCTTCCTCTCTGATCGCTCTTCTGGCCTGGAAACTTCACACCCGTCAACAATGGGGGGCTAAGGGGAAAAAGACTGTCAGACCACGATCCCGTCGCTGAGTGAGTCGACCGCCTAGTCGTGCTAAAAGGCGTCGAGTAGCAGTTTGACTCAGCTGCAAACTGCCCGTGTCTGGATTCCAGCTCAGCACAGGCCCCAGTTGGGCGATTGGTTCTGGACTCATGCCCCCCTCACCTCGTTCTGCTGGACTTTGGCCATGCAGTTGCAGTTTCAGGCGGGCTCCTGCCGGTTGAAGCGTCAGGACTAGCTGACTCCCACTGGGTAGTCCTCGACTGCAACGATCTACGAGGCCTCCGAGCATCGGTTCGAGACGACTCGGATCGCTGAGCACAGATGGCAAGCTGCTGGCGATCAAAAGGTTGAGCTCGATTCCACGCCGCTGGAGCTGTTGCTCCCAGGAGGGCGTCAAATGATTGATCATGCTGCCAAGATCAGTCTGAGCAAGGACGGATGGACTCTCTGGTTGGCGTTGCAGCTCTGCCGCCTGAAAGATCAGGCCAAACCGGTCAATTTGTTCACTGCACTCCGTATCGATAAGCCTCAGCCGGTTGAGGGCTGTTTCAGGTATGTCATTTCGCCTCAACAAGGAGCGGATCAGAGTACGGATGGTGGCTAGTGGTGTTCGCACTTCATGGGCGATGGCCTCGAGCAGGGAGAGCTCTTCATCGGCCTTGCTGGCCACAGAACCCAGCTCCTTCGCTTCATGTTCCTTTCGTTTTTGATGAGTGCTGTTGAGCGGTGCTGATAGCGACGCTTTTAAGGTGACAGTTGGTGCCATTCCAGCAAGTCGCTCGGCCAGGCTTGGCCAGAACGTTTGTCCAAACGCACTGCTGCTTTCAAGTGGACCGAGTGCTTCTAAGGCTCGATGGAGAGCCAGCGCTTGCTCTGGAGAATCACAATGAAGTCTCTGTTCGATGATCCCCAGAACGGCGCTTAACGTTTCAGGCTCACTGCGCATGAGCAGCTGTCGCTGGTTTTGATTGCCATGAAGCGCCAAAGCGACTTGCATCTGGGATGTGATGACAACTAGTAGTGGGTCATGGCTGTCCTCCTCGTGCAGCGGAAGTTGTCTGAAGGATGCTGGGTGGGCATCGTTGTTCTTTCCCCCATGATTCAGGTTGGGTCGTAACAAATCTGGAGGGAGAAGACTTGTGCTTGGGGACGTCAAAGCTCCCAGTGCCTTCGGAGCCCAAACCCATCCCTGAAGGCTGTTCAAAAGTTGTGGTGAATAAAGAGCTGGTAATGGGGCTGCCAGCCAAACTCCTGATGGTGCCTTGTCGTTGTTTAGGAGTGTCTCTTGCAGGGTCTCAAGGGCAGCCCACCACATTCTTCGTGCGGTGGAGTCGTCGGATCCTCCCGCGCTCACTCCATCTGCCATCCTTTGGTGAATGCTCTGGAGCAACATCACTGAGTCATCGTTTCAGGGACCTTTTGGAGCGCTTGGAGACGGAAAGACAAAGGCCTAAAGCGAGAAAATTAACGACCATTGCACTGCGCCCGTAACTCATGAAAGGAAGAGGTATTCCGGTTACTGGTCCCAATCCAATTGTCATGAAGATGTTCACTACGACCTGGAACATCAACATCGTGGCAACACCAATCACCACAAGCGATTCGAAATCGGAACGACTTTGGCCTGCGACCTGAAGGAGTCGACCCATCAACAGTGCAAATCCCAGAACCACTAAAACCGTTCCTACAAAGCCAGTCTCTTCTCCAAGAGCGCTGAAAATGAAGTCCGTATGTTGTTCGGGGATGAAGCGCAATTTCGTGAGTTGCCCCTGCAGTAGTCCCATCCCGATCCATCCACCCGATCCGATGCCTACCGTGCTTTGCAGCAAGTGGTAACCGCCTCCGAGCGGATCTTTTGTGGGATCCAGAAACAGAACGAGGCGATCACGCTGGTAGTCCTGTAAACCATGCATCCACATCCAAGGTGTGACGAGGGCTACGGCTGATTGAACGATCATCACCAAGCCGATGGCCACTCGTTTCCAGGGCAAAGATCGGTAGGCAATGATCATCGTGACTGGAATCCACATGGCAAGACCCCATGGGCACATTCCAGCGAGTAAAGCCGTAGTCAGTGGTGAGAGCAGCAGAAACAGCCACTCAATTGGCATGCCTGACCAATAGAGCATTGTGAGTAGCAGCGCACCAAAAACCAAAGAGGTTCCGAGGTCGGGCTGGATGAATACCAGCAACCATGGAATAGAGATAATTCCCAACGGTCGAAGTAGATCGACCGGTCTTTCAACAGGGTGTCGATCGAGAACCGCCGCTAACAGAAGAATGGCAGATAATTTTGCAAACTCAGACGGTTGTACGTGCACCCCACCGATGCTGATCCAGCGCTGAGCCCCAAGAGCGGTTGTGCCAATCAGGCGTACGGCCACCAGGCTGATCACCGTCATTGCATAAATTGGCATCAGCAGAGGTTTGAGCCTCAACAAAGAAATTCTGGCTGTCACCAGAGCAATGACGATGCCGAACCCTGCAGTGATCCAGTGGTGATACCAGTCGGCATAATCAGCTTGGCGCTGGGTGCTGGCGATCAATAGTCCTGCGACGATGATCATGGCTAAAGGGATTCCCCAAAGCACGGGTTCGTTGAGCGTCCATTTCTTTCGTCGCCGGTTGCGGGCGAAAAGACTGTGCTGATGACTCACCCCCCCAAGTCTCATAGTCAGCTGACGGTTTGAATGCTCGTGAGAACTGTTCCTGCCAGCTCATTGAAAGCCTGAGCACTGGCGGATTTTGGGGCGCTAACGATGATTGGCTTCCCTTGATCGCCTCCCTCCTGAATGGTCATTTCCATTGGGATCTTGGCCAATAGGGGGACTTCGAAGGCCTCTGCCAACGTTTGCCCACCTCCTGATCCAAATAGGGCGTAGCTGCGGTCGGGCTGGTCTGGAGGGATGAATGCGCTCATGTTCTCGACAACACCAAGGACGGGGATGCCCATCTGAACAAACATGGCCAATCCACGCCGCGCGTCCTGCAGGGCCACCTTTTGAGGGGTCGTGACAATGACCACTCCTGCCATGGGCACGGCTTGGGCTAGTGAAAGCTGAGCATCGCCAGTCCCTGGGGGAAGATCCACAATCAGTACATCCCGCTCGCCCCACTCCACTTGGTAGAGAAATTGACGGATAATTCCGTTCAGCATTGGCCCGCGCCAGATGACCGGTTGGTTTTCTTCAATCAAAAGACCCATCGAGACCACGGAGACTCCGCTGCTCTCCAGAGGGATCATCCGCTGATCATCGCCAGAGCCACTGACCTCAGGGCTTTGATCAGCAACCCCAAGCATGATTGGAGCGTTAGGCCCGTAAATATCGGCATCGAGTAATCCAACCCGTTGTCCCTGATTGGCCAAAGCGCAAGCAAGATTCACCGCCACCGTGGTTTTGCCGACACCACCTTTCCCACTGCTGACCGCAATCACCTTTTTGACACCAGGGATGGGCTGTCGCTCTGCTGGCTGGCCATGCCCGGCTTGCCCAATTCCACCTTGTGAAGGTGGAGAGCCCAGTTCAATTTGAACATCTTGAATGTTCTCAAGTGTTAAGAGGCGTTCTCGCGCCTCTGAAACGATTCGATCCCGTTGACTCTGGGCAAAGCCAGGGAGATTGAGACGGATCACCGCTCGAGGGGGATCGATTCGCACGCGATCCAGCCAGCCGAGGTCCACAACAGATCGGTCGCTGCCGCCATCCTTGACACCTTTGAGCAACTCAGTCGCCTGTTCTGCCGTGACCATCGATCTGTTGCTTTAGGGAGGATCCTAGGTGCGTCGCCCATGACAGTCCTTCACACATGCTTGTCGGGATCGGTGTCAGGCTGAAAGGGTCAGTTGATCATTCATCGCCAGTTCATGGTCCGCTCTTTTCTTAAGCGCCTTAAGGGAAAGGTCTTGCTCTCCTCGGATGCCACTGGTGAGTGCCCACCTTCTGATTCTCGTGCTCGTGTTCGCCAGCTGGTTCAAGGTCTTCAAAATGAAATTTGCACTGGACTTGAGCAGCTAGATGGACACGCTCGTTTTCAGGAAGAAAGTTGGGTTCGTCCAGAAGGAGGAGGTGGACGCTCCAGGGTCATGACTGAAGGGCGAGTCTTTGAGCAAGGAGGGGTGAATTTTTCTGAGGTTCATGGGAAAGAATTGCCACCAGCCATCCTTAACCAACGTCCTGATGCCAAAGGGCATCCCTGGTTTGCAACAGGAACATCGATGGTGTTGCATCCGCGCAATCCCTATGTTCCGACAGTTCACTTGAACTATCGCTATTTCGAAGCAGGGCCGGTCTGGTGGTTTGGCGGTGGAGCTGATCTCACCCCGTACTATCCATTCCTTGAGGATGCCCGACTCTTTCATCGAGAACACAAAAAAGCCTGTGATTCCATTGATCCCAAGCTTTACTCAGTGTTTAAACCTTGGTGTGATGAGTATTTTTTTCTGAAGCACCGCCGCGAGACTAGAGGGATCGGTGGAATTTTTTATGACTACCAAGATGGCAGTGGTCGTTTATATCGAGGCAAAGACCCAGAGGGCCCAGCAGCGCATCAAGCTTCTGACATTGGATCATGTCGCCTTGGGTGGGAGCAACTTCACGATCTGGCTAAGGCCTGTGGCCAGGCCTTCTTACCTGCTTATTCACCAATTGTTGAGAAGCGCAATGATCTTCCCTATGGAGAGAAGGAACGACAGTTTCAGCTTTACCGGCGTGGCCGCTATGTGGAATTCAATTTGGTGTGGGATAGGGGCACGATTTTTGGACTGCAGACCAATGGTCGGACTGAGTCGATCTTGATGTCTCTTCCGCCGATGGCACGTTGGGAGTACGGCTATCGGGCTCCTGCCGGTTCGCGGGAAGAACTCCTCACGGACTTGTTTACCCGGCCGCAGGATTGGTTTGATGACCAGTCGCTTGAGGATCGTTGCCGTCCCCATCAGGCGATTGGCTAAGGCCTTGTTCTAAGGCATCGACGATACGCAGCCCAAGGCAGTTGATCGTTTCTTTTTGAGTTTTTGGATTTCGTAGTTTGTGTTCAAGCGGAGGTTCCAGCATTCCAATTTCGAGAATGCCTATGCCTCGTCGTGGACCCCCTAACCCACCTCTAAACAGTCTCGGGAAGCGCCCGAAGGCCTTGCCGAGACTTTCGTCCACTGAGTTAAGTGGTCTGTTAATCGCTGGAATCAGTCCTGATCCGAAACCATGGGGTCTATAAGCATCGAAATGAATTTCGAGGATGTACTCTCCTTTCGCAGAACGCATCCTCGCCTGAGACCAGTTCGTTTTTGGGTCGTTGTCATTTCGGATGGTCAATGCTGGTGGGGTGTAGGCGCTGATGTTGAGCCCTCGGGCTCTGCCTAAGCGAACCACCGCTTTCTGCACTTTTAAATTCCAGTACAGCTCGTCGCGCATTCGGGAATCCATAGGGGCTTGTTTCTGCACATCGACAGCAAAACCAGGGGTCCCTGCACTCGCCATGCCCTGAGAGTCTGCATGCCCTGCCATGACAACAATGGATAAGCCTTTACTCATTGGAGTTGTCCCGACCCAGTTGCCAGGCATGCGAGTGCGCGGACCCAGCAGGGGGTCAGGATTGAATGGCTCGGGGCAGCTCTTTTTCCCCTCCGTTGAAACTTCCGTAGTGGCGCCAGTGCGTTGTTGGATCGATGGGTTTTGTTGTTTGGCCTGGGTTGGCACCATGGCGACCAGGGTCAGCATGGTGATGTTGATCGGGATTGAGAAGCGTTTGGATTGAATCCAGGCCAGGAACGGGGGCATGGGTTTCAGATCGGAGAGGAGAGCAAAGCGCCATCGCTGACGAGCTGTAATGGTTCTGCTAAAGCAAGCTCGAGAGCGATCAATTCATCGCGGTGCGCTCGAAGCCTAAGGGTGCTTCCTTCTTGGGATGTCGGTTCGATTAATCGGATTTGAATGCCTTCTTGGCGCTCAGCTCGTTGGCTGTAAATCCATCCTGCTACTGGTCCCAGGAGGATCAGCGAAACTGGCCAACCCCCGAATGCCGGATTGAGCTCACGAAGCACGAGTCCGAGGCAACCTGCTCCGACCCCGCCAAGAATTGACAGCAACACCGCTAAGGGGGTGCTGGAGGACACCTCCCCTCGATATTCGAGAAGAAAGCGCTCCGCATCACCACCATCGCGGATCCAGCCGCGTGATTCGAGCCATGTGCAGAGCCCATCCATGACTTCAATCGCAGGTCGGGGAGAGTGCACTTCCACAACAGTGGTGCGATCCTTGCTGGCGGCTCTCAAAAAAAAGACGAGCCCAATGGCCAAGAGCAGAGTCAGCAACAATGTGGACGACTGAGTGCTTGGCATTCTCCGTGGTTGGTTTTTCGACCTATCTGTTCTAAATGGTCACTGGGTCATGTTCGAGTAGCCAGCGACGCCAAGGCTCCATGAGTTTCTCTGCTTCGGCTCTGGCTTCCTCATGGAGGTGGAGCATGCGGCGAGGACGGCCGCGGCTAGGGCAGCGCTTGCTGTAGGAATCCAGAAGCTCTTGTTGATTCAGGAAATCAACGGCTTGGTGCAGAACGGTTTCTGATACGCGCAACTGCGGGTGCTCCCGCTGAAGCTTCTGCAGCAGTCCAGATGGGTAGCTGTCGTTTTGGAGAAGGCAGGCGAGGATCCAGCAAACCGCCAGTTCACGATCGAGGAACAGTGGAGGTGGTTGCTGGAAATAATCTTCGATATCGGCCAGGCAGTTTTTTGTTGCGTTGCGACGGTGGAACATAAAGCCGATCGATCTCAGATTGGTCTAGCTCGGTCTCGGTTTGATTTTCAAGCCGCGAATGGGAATTCATTCGGGTAATGGCAAGAGGTCAAAGTGGAGGTCACTGTCCGCACGATTCCTTGTCATGAGCGATGTCTCCGCGCAGCCTCGAACGTTTGCTGTTTTCGATGAGGATCTTGATGAGGACGGGGCGGAGCGCTACAGCCATGCCACGTCTCTTGCTGTCGATACGGAAGCCATGGGGCTGATTCACGGACGAGATCGTCTCTGCCTTGTTCAGATTTGCGATGAAGAAGACCACGTGTCCTGCGTGCGCATCGCTCTTGGCCAAACAGAGGCTCCTCGCCTGAAGTCCTTAATGGAGAATGCCTCAATTGAAAAAGTTTTTCACTTTGCTCGGTTCGATCTTGGAGCTCTTGCGACCGGACTTGGAATCCGGGTGAACCCCATTTTCTGCACCAAGGTTGCCAGCCGATTGGCCCGAACCTATACCCCAAGGCATGGTCTGAAGGATGTGGTGTTGGAGCTGGTGGGGGTTGAGCTTGATAAGCAGGCTCAAAGTAGTGATTGGGGGCGTGTGGATGCACTCAGCGAGACTCAGCTCGCCTATGCGGCAAACGATACGCGCTATCTACTTCCTGCACGGGATCGCTTGAAAGAGATGTTGCAGCGTGAGGGACGTTGGGACCTCGCCGAACGTTGCTTTGGTTGCATCCCAGTGATGTCGGATCTCGATCGTTTTCGATTCCTTAATACATTTGAGCACTGATGGCCTCAATGTTGAGTCGACGAGCCAATGCTGAGCTCAGTCTTCAATCATGAATTTCTGATCACTTGGGTCTGCTTCCAGTAATTGGTCGAGAACCTGTCCCTGATCGTGATCCTTCCTGTTGCTTTCGTCTTGAGCTTGAGCAAGCAGGTTTATGGCCATTTCTTTGCGAGATCTCAAATCTTTGGCGCCTGTTTTGTGGGTAGCAATTTCGACTCTTCGACGGGCTGATGACTGACTGATCCCAAGTTCAGTGGCTAGTTCCGCGCAGAGCCTGAGGTAGTCATGGTCCTGAATCGCGGGCATGGCTAGAGGACAATTGCGTCTCAGTATGTTGACCAAGGGGCAGTTTGCACAGAACTCGCTTAGCGATCGCCTCACTGCCACCAGCAGGGCCCATGCGTTGGCGGCCTCTTGTTCCCACCTGTCGTCGAAGGGACGGATCCTTCAGCAGCTGGATCAGTCGCTTGCTTAGCTCATGGCTCGATTGACATGTGAGTACAGCTCCACCCAGTAATCGACTTTGTCGTTTGGCAAATCCCTGAGTGAATTGGGGGCCTGATCCTGGAAGTGAGAGTGCAGGGATGCCTAGCCCTACCAGTTGTTCGGTTGCTGTTCCAGCAGTTGCTATTCCCACCTCTGCCCAGGGTGCCCAGAGGTTGAACTGTCCTGTTCCCAGCAAGATTAGTAGGTGGCCTCTCAACCAGCAGGCCCCTGCCTGTAGTGCATCACTGGGTGGTGGACTCGAACGAAAACCTTGGCGTTTGAGTTCTTCGCCAAGTTCTTTGAGAGTTGGCTGAGTGCCAAGGGCAACCAACACGGCAATTGGTCGATCGTTGGGTAAGGGGGCCAAGCTATGCATCAGCCGGCAAAAGTTCCTCTTTGCTTCCGGCATGCGGCTTCCGCAGAGAAGCAGGATGCGCCGGCAGCGTATGAGGCTAGGAGGAGCGTCAGCCTTGCTTAACCCGTCCATCATCGGGTTTCCGGGGGCTTCCGCAGCGACACCGTGCCTTCTCAGCCCTCGAGCTGTTAATCGGTCACGGGTGACAACCAAACGGCAACGTTTGCTGCGCATAAGGCACCACTCCCAGGGATCCCATTCGCTGCCCTTCAGCGCGTGGTATTTGTCACTGAGCTCTTGGCCAGGGCCGCTGCACCATGTGTAATCGCTTTTGGGAGTGCCAACGAAGCCGAATGGCCGTCCTGAACTCCAAGCCATTAGTAGAGGGAGTAGATCTCCTACTGCAAGCACGGCATCCGCTTCAGACTTGTGTTGGAGCAGGCAACGCCACTGCTGCCAAGTTAGTAGTGGCAACCCCGCGATCAAGTCAGCTAGTAGACCTCGCAGGCTTTGGTTGCTAAATCCGCCGCTGGGTAAGGGAGCGGCGGGGCCAACGCGATGTATCCACCCCTTTTCAATGGCTGCCCTGAAGCTGCCCCCGGCGCCGACGAGCGGCAGTACCGACAATCTCAGGCGCGGCCGTTGTCGGCGAAGTGCCTCGATGATCTTCAAAGCGATGAGATCTTCCCCGTGACCGTTGCTGATGAGCAACAGAGAACCCGAACCCGCGCTGATACGATCCGATTGTGGAGTTGACGCTCCTTGAATGGCGGCATGGCCAAGTGGTAAGGCAGAGGATTGCAAATCCTTTATCCCCAGTTCGAATCTGGGTGCCGCCTTCTGAAGAATTCCCCAAATGCCAGATTTCTGATGGTGTTTGGAGTATTTGTCTTGAAACGACACTGGTGGGTAAACGGTAGGTAGCCGTCAGGTTCCTTCCAGTGTCCCAAATTCTCTTGGGAGTGAACTACATCGTCATGCTGAAAGGGGTGTCAGGGCACAAACAGACCAGTGAAGTTCCCACAGCTAGAAGGTCCTTGTTCTTTCTTTCATGACTCAATCCATTCATCTTATTTCTGAAGTCTCGTAATGAGGAGAAGGAGAAACGACGCGAATGGTGCGGTGTGTCCGCCTGAGTTATGAAGCAGGACCGCTCAAAAAAGCGAGCAACTCAAGCACTGATCAGTTCGTTGGCAACTGCTGGTCAACACTGGAAGATGACCAAGGGCAAGGGGAGATTCGCTACGAGTTTCTGTCGAGAACAAGTCTTGCATCGGTTCAATGCAGGCGATGATAATAAAAAGTCGACAAACGATGCCAAGGCAATTGGTTTACTGATCATCTTTTCTATCGGTTTAGCGGTTGTTGCGTCAGAACCAGTCGTCCGATCTTCTCATGGAGATTTGCCCGTAAACTTGATATTGCAGTTATATCTTTGCCTAAGACTCTTGTTAGGCTTTGGTTTGCATCACTGAAACATGGTGCAAGGAAAGGCGCAAAAGTCATCTGGACTACGCGATCATTCCTCTCGTAATCCTTGGCCTGCTAGCAATCGCGCCAATCATCTTTGGATTCATTACTCCCGAGCTTTATTTGCTGAGGATGATTCGATTCGCACACCTTGGACGGCTAGGTCGCTCAAAGCGTTTTCGTAAGAGCATCAAGTACTTCAAAAGAGCATTATTTATCTGCCGAGAAAGAAGAACTCTAAATTTCCGCCCTCTATTAGCGCGTCGTCGTCATATTAAGCAGCATCTTGATGTTCCTCGCACAAGGAAGTGTTCGGCAGGAGCAGTTTGGTTCACGACCTAGATGTGTTTGTTGGTCGGTGATTACAATGGCGACAGTTGGGTTTGGGCATGCCTGCCCAGTCACAGCATGAAGGCAAATAGTTTCAGCATTCTCTGCAATATCTGGAGTCGCAGTGATCGCCATATCCATCGGGATCATTTCTGCAGGATTTACCGAATCTCTGGGCTCTAAAAGTTCTACAGAAGATTCTTGAATCCCCGCACAGTATCAAAGAATTATTCATCCCATTTTGCATCATTAAATATTTACTCTTCATCAATCTCTGCCCTTCGGTTGAAGGTTGTCTCTTCTCTCTCCAGCAGAGGTGACTGACGCTTTTAGGCCAATTGTTTATCCCTGCTGCCGTCTTTTGTAGCATTTTTTTAAGCCTTGTTAAACCTGGTGCTGTCAGGAGGAATCGCCTCGGTTTCGATGAATCATGTTGCTTGGTAAGCGACTTTAAGTTCAGCGATGTCGAGAATGACCATCGCCCTTCCGAGAAGACGACTCAAGCATCGCGACGAGCTCTTGGTGCATATGGATGTCTACACCTTTTCTTGTTTAAATGTCCAACGACGTTTTGTCGCATGATGGTCTGATTGGGTGGAGCTTTTGGACAACAAACGGATTTTGAAGGCTTAAAGCTGAGCTTCGGCTGTGAATAGCTTGCCGTTAATTTGTTGAGCGCTGCATTTGAGGATTTTATCCTTTAAGTTACATTCTCCTTGGTTGACAAACCAAGACTTTGGTATCCCTGTCGCAATTCCGTTGGGATTAAAGGATGCCTCTGCCACGCTAGAAACTGTGCTCTGCCAAGACGAAACGTTGAGGTGACATTTGCCAACGTTGCATTTTAAAAGTGGTTGACCTTTTGTCGTCAGAGTGACAAAGGTAATCTGCCTTCGGGCATTTTTGGATTGACCCTTGCCAATAAAGCTAATTCCCACCACTGATGCACTGCGTCCATTGAACTGCAAGTTGCTACAAGTAAGAGTGTCTTGAGTGCTGTTGATGTATGTGCAACCCTTAGGTCTCGCTTCGTATCGACCAATGTTGATGTTGGGATTCGCCATACTCCCTTGAGGAAAACTCAGGGTGATTCCCAGAAGAACTAAAGCTCTGAGGTGCAGGGAGGGTGGATGGTTAAGCATCCGCCTAGTAATCGTTATCGGCTACGCACATACCAAGGCATCGGATTCCATTGGTGGCAGTACGACGGCAGTGATCACAAAGAATGGGTTCACTCTGGTTCATCGCTATGGCAACCTCTGCCTGATTGGTTTCTCTCTCTGACGCCTTGCTCGTGTGGATGATGGTTTTTGCAATGAATGACATGGCGAGCATCCTTACCACGCGATCATGGCGTACTGAGTGATACGTCTGCGTGGCAGGAATTGGATTTGGAACCTGGGCATGGGGCAATCAATTGCTTTGGGGATATCAGCCAGAGCGAGATGATCCCGATCTTGAGGCCACTCTTAGTGCCGCTGTTCAGGGAGGTCTTTCGCTTGTGGATACTGCCGATTCCTATGGCACAGGCAGATTCAATGGGCGGAGTGAACTGTTGTTGGGTCAGTTTCTGAAGACAATGGATCCGTCCCAACGGAAACATCTCACCGTGGCGACGAAACTCGCACCATTCCCTTGGAGATTGGGTCGGCAAGGATTTAAACGTGCTTTTTATGCGAGCAGAGATCGCTTAGGTGGCCATTTGGATCGCATCCAGTTGCACTGGAGCACGGCTCGTTATGCCCCCTGGCAAGAGTTGCCTTTGCTGGATGGGCTTGGAGATTTGATTGAGCAAGGACTGGTTGCAGAGCTCGGCCTCTCCAACGTCGGTCCCAAACGTCTTCGTTTCTTGCATAAGCATCTATCGAACAGAGGGATTCCTCTGCGGAGCCTTCAAGTCCAACTCTCACTGCTCGCTCCTGATCCGGTCTTTCGTCATGAACTAGTTGCGATTTGCTTGGAGCTTGGCGTTGAGTTATTGGCCTATAGCCCTTTGGCTCTTGGCGTTTTGGCGATTCCACCAGGAATCCATCCCCCCTCTTCAACAAGGCTCCGATCGAGGTTGTTTCGCCGTTTGCTTCCAGCTAGTGAAGATTTGCGTTCGGTGATGAGTGAGATGGCAGCCACACGAGGTACCTCAATGGCACAAGTCGCTTTGAATTGGTGCCGTGCCCATGGTGCATCACCAATCCCGGGGTTAAGACGACCCGAGCAGGCCATGGAAGCTGCGGCAGCTTTGTGTTGGACATTGAGCGCTACCGAGAGGCAGATTTTGGATCAACACAGTCAAAGAACTCTGGACCGCATGCCATCCAACCCATTTCAGAGTGCCTGATCAGCAGGGTCAGGGTCTGGACTCACAACCACTGGAAGGCTTGAGGCTTTTCCCTGAAATGGAATGACTTTCACAGGAGCAGGACGTGAGATGACATCCTGAGCTTTTGATTGCTCGCAAGCATTCAGGGCTTCTTGAAGCAAGGAGTCGAATGTTGCTCCTGGCAAGCGGTGCCTGGCGATTTCTAGAAAAGTTCTGGGTAGAGATTCCCCTGCAGCACTCAGGACGGCTGGATTCTCACGACGTTGGTGTTGTTCGTCTTCAATCGCACGTAGGAAGCGATGGGTGACATCACGTTTGGTACAGGCTTTGATCAAGGTGTCTCGATCGGCCATGGGTTGATCGGCGATCTCCTCAAGTTCAACGATTCTTCGCTCGAGGCTCTCAAGAACTTCGCTTGCTTCTTTTGTGATGTTGGCGAGCTGTCCGTCCGAAAGGAACGGCATATCTGCTACAAAAACTTTTCCATGATCCTTCAGTGCAAGGAACGTCGGTCGAGGCCCCTGTCGATGGCTTGTAGCTCGGTCGTTACTTCCGCCCAAGGGACGGCGTGGAGGCTTAGGACCAGCAGATGTCCTTCTGCGTGTCGTTCGTTGAATTCTATCGAAAGCCATTTCTAGTTAAAGATTTAACGTCTCTGCGCGCGGCTGGGGGCCGGTTTGCCTGCACAAGACTAACGATTCAAGAGTTAAAAAGCTCTAAGGGCAGAGCCAGTTTCAGCAACTGACGTAATTAACCGGCGCTCAGATTGTTCTCATGCTGGGAGTCCCAGGACGGATCCAGCATGCTCACAGATTGCAGAGGACTGGATGCTTCCGATGTTCCAGGCCTGGATTCCTGCCATCTCACATGCTTTCTCGGCCATGAGAACACTTGCCTCCGGCACGATCAGGCAGTAGCCAATGCCTAGATTAAATGTGTGCCAAAGGTCTCGTTCTGGTATTTCTCCATGGGACTGCAGCCATTGATACAGAACTGGGCGGGGCCAACTCGACGCCTCTACATGTGCCTGAAGTCCAGGAGGTAAGCATCGAGGAAGATTTTCGGGGAGGCCTCCACCGGTGATGTGAGCCATGCCATGGATGGGTGTTCCTGTAGAGAGCAGCGTCTGCACCAGGCCCCCATAGAGCTGGGTAGGCTTGAGCAAGGCTTCAATTAGAGATTGGTCGTCTGGGCCAAATTTAGTCTCGGCCTTGGCTCCGGCTTGCTGCAGCACCTTTCTGACAAGGCTGAAGCCATTGCTGTGAACTCCGCTACTTGCAAGCCCTAAGATTCGATCCCCGATTTTGATTTGACCACCATCGATGAGGTTGTCTTCGTCAACGACGGCTACGCAGAAGCCGGCTAAGTCGTAGCGCCCTGGAGGATAAAACCCAGGCATCTCAGCTGTTTCACCACCCAACAATGAGCAACCGCTCAATCGACAACCCTCAGCGATTCCTTCCACCACAGTGGCCATGGCGTCAGGGCTCAGGGCTCCAGTTGCCATGTAGTCGAGGAAAAACAGCGGTTCTGCTCCACTGGTGATCACGTCATTGACACACATGGCCACGAGATCAATCCCTACGTTGTAATGGCCTCCATGGTCTTGAGCTAGCTCAAGCTTGGTGCCCACCCCATCTGTTCCTGAAACCAGCAGCGGTTTTTTTAGGCCCGCGGGTAGTCGCATCAGGCCACCAAATCCACCGAGTCCACCAACCACTTCTGGACGATGGGTTGCTTCCACGCTCTTGCGAATTCTGTTGACGAAGGCTCGCCCGGCCTTCACGTCAACCCCAGCAGTTTTGTAATCCATTCAAAAGAGCTGTACTTCAATGATCCTCCTCTTTCACAGCTCCGGGTGGACCTGATGCAAAATCGTCCGCCGGTTCGATGAGTTGAGCTTGCCTCAGCGATTAGTCCCTCTAATGCTTGATTTGGTTTGTTCCGCGATTCAGTCCTTTGCTGATGGGGTGTTTCAGGGTTGCCTCGTTGATCGTGTGCCCAAGACCTTCCCCATTGCTCTTGAGAGGTTCAGAAAAGGTTTTTAACGTCGATGCACTTTGTTTTTGAAGATCGTTCGCTGACAGCAGTCCTTGTTGATTGAGATCACAACATTGAGTGCTTTGGCAAGGCTGAACAATCGACTTGCATGATCCGATCATTCCCTCTCGCGACTTTTGCCACCGGGCTTCTGGCCACAGGCTTTGCACTCTTTCCTGTCTTGGCTCGAGACATGGTCTCAACTGAGTTCTATGACCCATTTGAGTCAGTTTCTTCGCTGTCTGAACAAGCTTCCAATGTCTCTGAGCCAGCAGTTATTCCCCCTAAATCCGTAGCTCCTCCGAAACCTCCCAAGATGTCGATTGTCTCGACCTCAACAGGAGAAGCTAGCTGGTATGGACCTGGATTTTTTGGTAACCGTACAGCTAATGGAGAATTATTCAGGCCGGGCACGATGACAGCTGCGCATCGAACGTTGCCCTTCGGAACCTTGGTTAGAGTGACTAATCTTCGCAACGGTCGCGAAACAATCGTTCGTATTAATGACAGAGGTCCTTTTGCTGGTCACCGAGTGATTGATTTGGCTCATGGTGCAGCCCATCACTTGGGTTTGGTGTCCAGTGGAATTGCTCAAGTACGACTCGAGGTGCTGCGCTGAGCTTTCAGATTCTGCGTTCCATCCAGGATCTTCGTCAGTGGCGTTCGGCGTCCAGAGGATCCGTGAATTTTGTGCCGACCATGGGTGGGCTCCATCAAGGTCATGCCAGATTGATTGCCGCTGCTAGTCAGCGAGAAGCGACTCGTTCAAAGACCCTGGTCAGTGTTTTTGTCAATCCACTGCAGTTTGGTCAGGACGAAGATTTTGATCAATACCCACGGACTCTCGACAACGACTGTGCTTTGGCCGAAAACTCTGGCGCCTCAGCACTCTGGTGCCCCAATGATGCACAGATTTATCCCGGCGGCTTTGCTGAATCCTGGCAGGTTCATCCCCCAAAATCACTGCAGTCCTGCCTTTGCGGGTTTGCAAGACCAGGACATTTCGATGGTGTAGCCACTGTGGTCTGCCGCCTTTTGGCTTTAGTGCAACCGCATCAACTCTTCCTTGGTGAAAAGGACTGGCAGCAATTAATTATTTTGCGTCGAATGGTGGCTGATCTTGCTTTGCCGGTTCGCGTGCGCAGTGTGGCGACCGTCAGGGATGAGGATGGCTTGGCGAGTAGCTCAAGAAATCGCTATCTCAGTGATCGGGAGCGTCAACAAGGGGTGATGTTTGCCAACACGTTGCGGGAAGCGGCGAGTTCGTTTACTCATGACAACTCCTCCTTGGATGCTCGTCAGATTTATCGTCGCCTTGAGGATGAAGGCCTCCAGGTGGACTATGTCGAAGTCGTTGATCCATGTTCGTTGCAGCCTGCAAATCCGACCAAGGCCTCCATTAATTTGCTTGCGGCGGCTGTCCGATGTGGTCAAACCCGCTTGATCGATCATGTGTTTTTAATGGCTCGCTCTCCAATTGTTGCTATTGACGGACCTGCCGGTGCTGGGAAAAGCACAGTCACCAAAGCCTTTGCTGAGCGGTTAGGTCTTGTTTATCTCGATACTGGAGCTATGTATCGGGCTGTGACCTGGTTGGTTCAGGAGAAGGGCGTTGACCCTGTTGATTCGGCTGCAGTGGAGATTTTATTGAAAGATCTAGACGTTCAGCTTGAGCCCTTGCATCAAGGTGTGCAGGTTGTGCGTGTGAATGGTCAAGATGTCACCGAAGCGATTCGTGATCCAAGGGTGACGGCGTCGGTGTCTGCGGTCGCAGCTCTTGGTTGTGTGCGTGCAGCGATGACCACCCAACAACAGCGCATGGGACAAGCAGGAGGTCTCGTCGCCGAGGGGCGTGACATTGGCACTGCTGTGTTCCCTGATGCCGATGTGAAGGTATTTCTTACGGCCACTTCGGAAGAGCGTGCTCGTCGCCGTGCACGCGATTTAGAACAAAGAGGTCATCAAGTTCCTCCTTTGGCTGAACTCGAGGCGCAGATTGTGGAACGCGACCGTTTGGATAGCACTCGTGATGTCGCTCCTCTCATCAAGGCTGAGGATGCCACTGAACTCATCAGCGACGGAATGAGTATTCACGAGGTGATTGATGCTCTCGAGGATCTGTTCCGTTGTCGTGTGGCAGAAGAAGCCTGGCCTAACCCTGGCTGCTAATCAGTTTGTGATGACCTGATGGGTCTAGAAGGTCTTCTAGTAGTCCTTGGCAGGCATCCTCTAGAAGGTCGAGCACATGATCGAAGCCGTGATCTCCTCCGTAATAAGGGTCTGGAACATCCAGCTTGTCAACGTTGCGCGCGTGGCTGAGCATCGGACGTATGTTCGCTGTACTTTTTTGACCAAATTCTTTGGCCAGGCTGATGACATCTCGGAGGTTGTCCTCATCCATGGTGAGGATATGATCGAAACTCGACAGATCTTGGGGCTCGATTTGACGAGCTCGACTGGGAAGGTGAATGCCTCTTCGATTTGCAGCGGCTTGCATCCGCTGATCAGCGGGGTTGCCCACATGCCATCCCCCTGTCCCTGCAGAGTCCACGACAAAGTGATCAGTTAGTCCGAGCTCAGTAATCAAGCGAATAAACACGCCTTCTGCTGCAGGTGAACGGCAGATGTTGCCAAGGCATACGAATAAAATTTTCAAGTTTTCATCCGGTTTTGATTAATGCTGAGTATAATATTATTCATGTTCAGGACTTAAGAGTCCTGGCCAGAGCTAAATGAATGCGCAACCAAACGACAGGGTCTGACTCTGAAGTTTGAGCTATCGATAAACATTCCGAAGACTGATTGTTATTGATTTCTTCTAGGGCTAAGCAAGCGCTATAGCGCAACCCCCAATCATCTGGTTTGGTAGCGGCCCAAGCTAGCTTTGTGAGGATGCTTTGAAGAACATCTTTCTCCGCATGCTTTTGAGATCCTATTTTTCCAAGCGCGCAGGTGGCAACGCGACGAATATTCCCTTGGCAATGATTGCCAATATCGACGCCAATTGCGTCAATCAAGGCTGCAAGGGATCGAGAATCTTCCGTTGCTGCTATGGCTTTTATGAGGCCGATTTTGATGTCCTGGTCAGATTCTGAAAAGTAAAGTTTTGAAAGACCTGAGTCAATAGAATGATGATTGGTCGCTAGAAGCTGAATCCCTAATTCTCGATCTGATAGAGAAGGGCTTTTTAGAAGATTAAAAGAATCTGATAAGTTGAATGCATTCTCAATTGGTGGACTTGTTTTGCTTATGTCTTTGGGGGATTTGTCTTTTTCGATTACTATATTTCCTGCAAAGTTTTCTCGAACTAGGTTGTCTAGTTTTTGTATGATCGCCTCCTGGTCTATGTTGAGATTGTGCAATGCTTCGTGTGAATTTTTGCTAGAGAAGAGTATGGACTTGCCCAGAATTGACTTTAGACAATGCATCTTAATGTTGTTGGGTATCTTGGCGTTTAAAATTGATTCTGTGCTGTCCATTGAGGCGATCCTTGCAAGATCAAATGCTGCAGACTGTCGTATAAAGCGATTGTCATGTCTTAAATAAGCATGTATTGCGTTTAAATAGCAAGTTTCGCTCGTATAAGAGTAAAAGTAGGAAGCTGCTGCACTGGCAATCCTTGCTGATTCAGAACTTAGATAAGGCTTTATCTTTTCGCTGCAAGCCCATACTTTGTAAGTAGTGAGGGCTTCTATTAAGGCCTCGATAGGTTTGCCTTCAATGTTTTTGTCTATATATCTGTTCAATGCATCAATGCAGTCAGCATCCTTGAGTGCAATGAGTGCTCTTAACGTGGCTTCGTGGAGTTGGGTGTCATTGGTTTCCAATGTTTCTAACAAATATGGTGTGCAACTACTGTCATTAATGAGTCCTAGTGATCGCGCAGCTTGTCTTCTTAAGGGATAGCCACCTGTAGATGTTTGTTCGCCGTCATCCTGAAGGCATTGAATTAAAACGTTTACAGCCGATTCGACTCTGTTTTTTCCAAGCCACCATGCAGCATGGTATCTCACTCCGGCATCATCGCTCGTTAAGGCCTTGATTGCAGATTCGGCAGAGTTGATTGCGATCAAATTTGGGATTGGTTTTGTGGGTGTTGATCACTCAAAATTGCACTATGGACTTCTCTTCAGCTTGAAGTTTTAGAGAAGGTGCGATTGATGATCTCTTCTCCAATATAAGTGCTTTCTTAGTTCCACTTGGCTTGCCAAGAAGTGGTACGGATAAACTGGAACTTGCCTGCGATTGCTCCCCATAGTCTTTCATGTGTTTGTGGATCGTAGCCCTGATCTAGAGTGCTCAATTTATCACCTTGTAGATGGAAGGAACTTACTAAATAAGTGTTTCTACCATCACGACGAACCATGCAGTAACAACCTGGCTCGATGTAGCCATGGTATCCATCAATTTTTTCAACCACTTGGTAATGGCAGTTCTCAAGGGGGATTAAGTCATGTTCATTGATTTTTTGCCTTTGCCGTTGATCAGTTGTTGCTGTTGCGAATAACTCTGGATTTTTAAATTTGTGATTCCATAGCTTGATCACTCCTGCGGAGCTTTCTTCGGCTCTGATCATGCGTAAACGATAGGGAATTTTCGGATTTAATGCATAGCTCTGCTCAAGTAAAATTGATCCTGGTTGAAGGTGTTCTATAGGGTGGTAGCGAATGAAGATGTGAGCAAAAAATGGTGGATTATCGAGTGCTTGTTGCTGATTGTTGAATTCGCCGCACAATTGGTTGAGAAATCGTTTCAAGAAAGGTTGCATAGCATCTCGGGCTAAGGCATAAAAACAGCCCCCAATAGGGGGCTGTTTTACTTGATCAATCAATGATCAAGTAAGTGCGTTAATGGCGTAATCAATATAGCTGTTAGCCTCAGCAGCAGCGTCACCGCTTAAACCGTGATTAGCTTTGATATGTTTTAGAGCTTCAACATACCAAGTAGGAGAAAGCTCGAATGTACGATTGATTTCAGCCAGGCCTGCAATGAGGTAATCATCCATTGGGCCAGTGCCTCCTGCTACCAAGCAATAGGTAATCATCCGCAGGTAATAGCTGATATCCCTAGAGCACTTGGTTTTGCCTTCGGAGGTTGATGCGTAGTTCGGACCTTCCATCTGGGTCGTGAAAGGGAACTTGGTATAAACGGCCTGGGCTGCACCATTGACTAGTGAGTCGCCTTTTGTGGTGAGAGCTTTGGCAGCTTCAAGGCTTGCCTTGGCACGGCTGAATCGACCTGATGCACCTTGGATCTCAGTGTTGCTCAGAAAGCGTCCCTGGGAATCAGCCGCTGCAACTGCTTCAGTTAGAGGAGTTTTCATAATGATGTAGATGAAGAAGTTTAGTCGGAAATGTTTGTAACTAAATCAAGCAACTGAAGCAGCTGCACGATCGAAGTAGGTTCCAATTTCGTTGGCGATGTTTGTGCAGTCTCCAGAGCTGCAATAAGTTCCAGCTTCAAGCACCATTCCGATAGCAGTTGCCTTCATCAGGTTGACCCCTTCGGCGACGGATGCGCCTGGAGTTCCAAGGGCTAGATAAGTTTCGCGCAGGCCATTCAGGCAGCGGTCTTCCATCACGGAAGCGTCACCGGTAAAGACTGAATAGGAAACGTAGCGAAGGATGATCTCCATATCGCGCAGGCAAGCAGCCATGCGACGGGAGGTATAGGCGTTTCCTCCTGGTGCAATCAGTGCAGGTTGCTGAGCAAACAGTTCACGTGCTGCATTGGCAACGATCGCGGAGGCATTACCGGAAATTCGGTTTACAGCATCTAAACGCTTGTTGCTTTCGGAAACAACAGCAGCAAGAGCATCAATCTCGCTAGTGCTGATGAACTGTCCCCTGGCATCGGCCTGGGCGACAACCTTGGTGAAGGCGTCGAACATTTGTTACTCCTGCTTGCAATGTCTAGAAAGGTGTCCAAGCACCTGAGAGGACATCCTAAGGAAGGTCCTAACGGGTTCGCTGTAATTCTCTCCTAAGTAACTAGAGCTTCCCCGGAAGCGGTTCATAATGCGTAACCAGGTCTTCGAATTTGGCCTTGAATTTGCTGCCCAAAGCTGGACAACGCTCTGCCTTTAGGTCAATCAGCACGTTGTTTATAGATCAAAAAGCACAGAATGGATGTACGCCTCTGTCCACTCGCTGCCATGAAAGCGAGTCAACATTCCTCGTGCGGGATCTTTCTCTGCTCGATAATCAGTATATTTTCTTTGTCCTTGCAGTAAAAAATCACTGCGTTCAGAACTTACGCGCTCAGCTTTAGCTGCTAGCTCGAGGTACAGGTCCAGATATTCATTGAAAGCAGGTCGCACGATTGATGCAATCAAATCGTCACCTTCTGTGCCAAGTGGAAGTCGTGTCCATAGGAATCCAGGAGAGAAAAAGGGTTGAGCTTCTTCTGGGATTGGACCTCCATAGGGAAGTTGATCTCGCCAACGTTCATAAATTGGAATCAGTCGATCCCAAACTGGAACGGTGTGGGCTTCGTCAGTTTTGACCGCAGGTTGAAGATCTAAAGCGAGAAGGTGCCCTGAGGGGAGAGTGACCAAATCACCGCCAAAAAAAGGTAAGTCATAGTTTGAATGAGGGTTGATAACAAAATTCAAAACTGATGCTGCTGATCCGGCGCTAACACAGGCAGCTCTTACTTGCCTGAATTTTTCTGTTTGACAGGCCCAGGTCGCTGTCGTTACGGAGATGGGTTTTGATTTCGAACCGGTTTGATCATCGCGTTGTAAAAACCGATCTGGCACTGGGTACGATTCCACATCCAGGTCTTCTAATTTCTTCACGGCATCCTCGAGAAATGGCTGCCAAGACCATCCATTAATATCAACTGGATCTGTACTTTTTAAGCGTTGAATAGTCATTTGTGAGTTAAGGAAGCAGGGAATAAAAATTCATGAAGAAACCGGTTTGACCATTCTTTCCCAAAATGGCTTGTGAAAAGTCCATGAGCTGGATCTCGCTCGGCGCTGTAAACGTCGTAGTTTTCCTGAAGGATTTTGACTTCATCCGGAGGAAGACTCGAAGGAGTACTTTTGGAATCGTCATGTAATTTCCAATATGTTTTGAGGAATGCACTAAAAGCCTTGGGAAGGGATAAATCAGCTTGTTCAGCACCACCACGACAGAAAAGCAACCATGATGAAAAATACTGATTTGGATCAAATGAACGCATGGTCTCTTTGCTATCGAGATCCGGGAATCGCTGATTTAGATCCTTGAGTCCAGAAAAATAGCGATCAAGATACGGTTTGTCTTGAATCAATGGTTGGAAATCGAGTACTGCAACAAGTTTCTGACGAGCACCGAACCACAGGAGATCAACACCCATGAGGGGGTGTTCATACTTGTAGTCAGGGTATGCAACCGAATTGAAAACCTGGAGTGTGTCACCTGCGTCAAGACGCGTCACCCTCCAACGACGAAAGCCAGGAACATCCCATAGCCAGCTGCGAATGATGCTTGATGATTTAGAAGATCTGCATTCTTCAAGGCCCTCCGGTACAGGAAGAGGAGACCCTCCTCTCTTGTTGATATCTGAATGGAGCTCTTCGAGAAATGAATCAAACATTTTCTAAATGTCCTTAAGAAGGATTGGTTTGAGCAAATGTTTTGGCTTGAAGGGCAATCTCCTCAATCTCGGCTTTGCTTGGACATCGAAATTCTGTGCAGTAGGTGGTCATTGCTGCTCCACCAAGAAATTGAACTGAGCTAACACGTATTCTGATTTGATCGTTGACAAACCAGCAGCGCTCGACCCCTACATTACTGTCATATCTGGTTGTGATTGTGAGTACTCCGTCTGGAGCGAATTTGTAAGTACTAAAAGCAGGTTTTTTTTCAACGTAGCCAACATCTCTTAAAAGGTATCCGCTGTTGGGATTTTCAGGATTTGGCACATTGATGACAACCGCTGCGTAATCGTTATTGCGAGTGTCTGATAAAAGGTTGCTTTCCCACCAAAATCTGGCTCCCCCACTGGCTTCTTTGGCTTCTATTCCGAATACTTTGCAAACTTTCTCCACTGTTTCGTCAGACGCATCGAAGGGCTCGATAATCAAATTTGAATCAGCTGCTTCGTCGTCTTGGCTGTCGAGATGATGAACCACTCGTCTATTGAGCCAGAGGCCACGGCTGGCCTCAAAAAAGTCCTCCATGGTTACAGGTGGTTGGTCAATCAAATTCATGATTGATTCTCTTGAGTATCCCGTTGAGCTTTTAGCTGCATGAGAATTGCATCAATGCGGGTTAGTTCAGGATGCTCTTTGATGGTCGCTTCGATTTTTTTCTGGGATAACCGAAGCTTTTTGCCAAGCCCTACAACGTCATCGTAGAGTCTCTCTCGATAAGAAGTGAGTTCTGTAATTGTTTCTGTCAGCTCTTCAATAGAAGGCGCTTGACTCGTTTCTTCTGTCATGCCGACCTGTGATTTTCAGCAAACAAGCCTTCAAACCATACCTCCTAGAATAAAGAGACAATTTTTGTGTGCAAAAGAGGAGCACTCACCCAGGGTGTGGCGGACAGTGCCTTTTGAGGGCTTTCAAGATCGAATCTGAAGGTCTAGGCAAGATTGGCGCGATTGGATCGCAACGATCCTCAACCGTCAAGGTGACGAACTCTTGCGTGATCAGCAGATACTGGGACACTCGTCAGCATCTTACGCTTAGGTTTATTGAGCGCTTCGCCTGAAAAGGCTAGTCCTGGCAATGGATTCTTCTCTGTAGTGGAGTCCTCAGGTTTAGTTCTGACAGGCAATCAGAAGCCTCTTCCCTCCAAATTTGTCTGGCCCACATGCTCGACGCATTCTCACGTTCGGTCGTCAGTGCCGACGCCAAAACTGCTCCCGTTGGCGGTAGTGACCTAGCCGGTCTCCGTTCCTACGTTCGTGACGGCAACAAGCGTCTCGATGCCGTCAACGCCATCACCTCCAATGCCTCTTGCATCGTTTCTGATGCAGTGACTGGGATGATTTGTGAAAACACAGGTCTGATCCAGGCCGGTGGCAATTGTTATCCCAACCGTCGTATGGCAGCTTGTCTGCGGGACGGTGAGATCGTTCTTCGCTACATCAGCTATGCGCTTTTGGCTGGTGATGTATCCGTTCTCGACGATCGTTGCCTTAATGGTCTGAAGGAAACCTACATTGCATTGGGCGTTCCTACCCAGTCAGCTGGTCGTGCCGTGGCCATTATGAAGGCTTCAGCGACTGCCCTCATTGGAGAAACTAATTCTCCTGCTTCAGGAGGCAAGCGTTTCCGCAAAATGGAAACCACTCAGGGTGACTGTGCCGCTTTGGTAGCTGAAGCTGGTGCCTATTTCGATCGCGTGATCGGCGCAATTTCCTGATTCGCAATAGAGACCTACCTCTGCTCCTTTCTCAGACACTATTCATCTTTAGGAATCTCCAATGAAGTCCGTTGTGACAACTGTCGTGACTGCTGCAGATGCAGCAGGTCGCTTCCCTTCTCAAAACGATCTTGAAGCCGTACAGGGCAATATTCAGCGAGCTGCTGCTCGCCTCGAAGCTGCTGAAAAGCTGGCCAATGGGCTTGATCGTGTGACCCGTGAAGCAGGTGATGCTTGCTTCAACAAGTATTCCTACTTGAAGCAGCCCGGTGAGGCTGGTGACAGCCAGGTGAAGGTTGACAAGTGCTATCGCGACCTTGGCCACTACCTTCGCCTTATCAACTACTGCTTAGTTGTTGGTGGTACTGGTCCGCTGGATGAGTGGGGCATCGCTGGTGCTCGTGAGGTGTATCGCAGCCTGAGTCTTCCTACCGGTCCTTATGTAGAGGCTCTGACCTACACCCGTGATCGTGCTTGCGCTCCTCGTGATATGAGTCCTCAAGCTTTGAATGAGTTCAAGAGCTATCTTGACTACTTAATCAATGCTCTCTCCTGAGAAGCATTTCAAAGTGATAGAGGAGAAAGGAGAGCATTGCTCTCCTTTTTTTTTGAATATTAACTATTGGTTGTCAGCCATGTTGCGTAGTTGATTAATCGCTAATTCTAAAATATTTGAAACAACTTCATCTTCTTCTTTCACGATTCTGTCTTGTAGGGCTTGGATAGATGACATAGAACGAAGTTTCATTAATGAGATTGCACTATTCTTTCTTACCCAGGTATCTGGATCCGAGAGTAGAGGTATTAATAATGGTGTCGCCATCTTTTCATCATCAATTTTGCCAAGACAGGTAGCGGCTTCAGCTCGAATCTCTGCACAAGAGTCAGATAAGGCATTTAGAAATATTCTTCTGTCCTCATCTATCTCTAAGGTTTGGATCTGGCTCCCTAAGGCCGATATTGATGCTTTACGAACATTAAAATTATCTGAATTGGCAGCCTGGCGAAGTGCTGTTGGAGCTCGATCTGCTACCAGAGAAAGGGCCCAATTCGCTAGTCCAATTTGCATTTCCGTGCTTTCCGGATTCTCTACAATGCCTAGAATCGCTTCGATAGCTTGTTCTCCCATCGCGGCCATCGCACCCATTGCCGAGCCTTGAACAACTGAATCTGTATCAGCAAGAAACGCTGAAAGTAGATCAGGAAGACTGGCAGGATCCGCAATCAGAGTAAGAGTTTTTGCAGCGGCCCTTCTTACGGTGACTTGACTGCTATGTTTCATGGCTTGGCATAAAGCAGGCACAGCAGTTTTGCCAACTGATCCAAGGCTTTCAGAAAAACTGCGACGCAAGAGCCCTCGAGGATCACCTAATCCAGCTATCATTATTTGGATTGAGTCTGGATCAGAGTCGATCGGCAATCCAGCTTTAAGTTTCTCTTTGAGATGAGTGGCCAAATCAAGAGCCTCTTCTTGACTCAACTGTATTTCAGCAGAGTTATTTTCTGGAATGTCTGTTTGAAACAAATTCCCAGTTGCTCCTTCTGTCTCCATAATTCCTAGATTTTACTCTGTCCAATCTTCCTTGACCATAGTCGAAACCATGACTACTTTTGTTATCTCACACAATCTACAAGTTAATTCAGAGCTTACCCCCGCGTTGTCGGGACAAGAATTGGCTTTTGGACTTGTTACTAGTTCGAAACTCTTAAAAGCTGGGGTTGCTTTGACTCATTCGCATTGGTTAATGAGGATTGAATCGGATTTGACTCCAACAGAAATGGCAGATGAACTGATTAAAGCTTGGAGAAATTTTCGCGTTAGTCAAGGTCATGCAGTTGATCATGCATGGCTTGCACTCGGTGGACGAAAAGATACGCCAGCTATTAAAGATTCTCCTTTACAACAAGGTTATTGGGGCGTTGATCTCGTAGAATGTAGCAATCCAGATGTTTTCCTTGAGAGTATCAATTGGGATGCTCTCAAGTCAGGTCGTGAAGTTGATTCAGTTTTCGAAGTAAGAGGTTAGGCTTTGTATGAAATGATCAACTTTTCTTCTTTGTCCTGCGATTGGGAGCTTTTCTTTCTTTCCTTGAAGCGGATTTTAATTCAGTTTCTTTCTCACTCTTTTTGGATTGACTCGCCTTAGGAGATTGAGTTGTCTGATTGTCTGATAAGCCTATAGCGTCATTATTATAGATATTGGTTACTGCTGTCACAGTGATGCCTGCTTGACGCATGGCCTGAATTCCCTGGCAAAGTAAATTAAATGGAATTCGAATGTTTGTGGATGTTGTGGGTCTAGAGCTGCTAAAGGCAATTGTTTTGGCAAGATAAGAGTTGGTTGAGAAAGGACCCATTGATTAAATTTAGACTGGACTTAGATTATGCTCATATCATCATTGATGCAAGTTTTTTGAAGATACCTTTTTGATCCCAGAAGATTGGTAAAAGATTTATGACGAAATGCTAGTATTGTATGAATGTCTATGCACTTGTTTTGAGTAAGCTCGCAAGATTTGACAATATCCATCCTGGTCTGACTTGTGACCACGCTCTTCATTTGTTGATGAAACCTGTCAATGAGCAAGATTCAGAAAGTGATTTTTATACAGCCGCAGCACATTTAATTAATTGCCCATCTGATAAAACGCAGCAAGCATTGATTGAATTTTTGGAATGTCGAAGTTCTTCCAATCAATCAGTAAAAATCGCCAAACGTAAAATTGTAGAAGTCCTTGCACGTCTTGGCGCTGTAGATGCAATAGCTGCTATCGGCAAATGTCTATGGTCAGACGATCAATACTTGGTAGAAAATACTGTTTGGTCGTTACAAAGGTTGCATTGCCAGGATGAGGCTTTGATAGATAAAATGATTGCGCTACTTGAGGCTAATACAGTCAATCAGCGAGTCATTATTCAATGCTTGGCATCTTTGAATGTTGCTAAAAGTTTGGATGTAATACATCCTTTTCAGTTTAATGCGGTTCCAGGTATTCAAGGTGCTGCGATTGCGGCTGTGTCACGCCTGACAAATGATTCATCTCGGGTTTGTGAGATTACTAAGGGTTTGCTATTGCCTAATCAAATGGACAGGCATTGTGCGATTCAAGATTTAATCGATGCTCAAGCTGTTGATCAGCTTGGCGAAATTTTTAGTGCACCGGTATCTCCTGTCTTCAAAACGCGGGCATTACGTCAAATCTATGAAGGACGATCTCTCGAAAATATAGAGCCTAATATGCTTTCGTCGCTGGATTCTGTTTTGTCATGTGATTTATCGATGATTAATTATGTCCATCAATATGATACTGAACCGTCTGCTGAGTTCTTGATTCAAGAATTATATAATACAGATTTTGGGCGATGCTATCTGGCGCTTAAGTATTTGTATGCATATTCATCCGCCACGCTTTTTCCTGCCTTGAAAGTGTCATGGTTGGACGAAGCTCACAACGATTACGGAGCACATTATTTCTTTGCGTTTCTATTTGGTGCATTTTCAGATTGGCCTGAGGGATCTCAGGCTTGGATTTTTGAAACCCTCCTTTCGTCTATTTTTAATCTTAGACCGCAATTTCAGAAGAGCAGGGCTGCTGCGGTGATATCACTTTCCAAGTTAAATCCTTCACTACTGTGTGAGAGTCTGCCGAACATTCTTTCTGGTCGTGATGGCTTGCCATGGGACATGCGCTACTGTCTCATCTATTGTTTGGATCATTATATTTCGATGGATAAATCAACGAAAGATGACTTGATCATGCAAGTCTCTGACGGTGATCGTGATGATTTTGTTCTTGCAAGAGCTCGAATGGCACTAGCATAGCCTTTCGCAATTTGTCAAATATTAGGCCTCGTTATTGCCTCCTGCTAGAATTGATAAAGTCTTTGTTTTTACATTGTGTCTTCAATAATTCCATTGGATGATTTGTTTTTAGACCTATCTCACCCTAATCCTAATATTAAGATGGAGGCATGTGTAGCCATGTCAGAACATTACTTTGATGAGGCATTGCCCCGCTTGCTTGATTTATTGAAAGACCCTGACCCTCAGATCTATCGATCGGCCGTTAAGGGTTTAGGTGTATTTGGTCACCAAACATTATCGCCCCTACTTGAGCTTTACCATTCTACTGAAAATTGTACTGTTAAAGCCTGTTGTATTAAAGCTTTTGTGCAAATTGCTGTTAATTATCCAGATACAGCTTTTCCTGATGAGTCGATTATTGTATTAAAGGATGCGCTCGATGATGCTAATCCCGTTGTATCTCAATCTGCCTTGATGACGCTTGGGTATTTTTCCAAGTTAGAACATGAGAAAGAACGTGTGATTCCTCTTTTGATTCATGCTTGTCATAGCACTAACATGGCGCATGTACAGTCAGCGGTAATGTCCCTTGCTGAAGTACACTCTAAGCAGGTGGATCAGTGTTTCGCGAATTTAATCAATGATGAATCTACTGATGGATTGATTAAGGAAGTTCTGGAAGCAAGTATGTCTCGTCGACAAAGCCTTTTTGGGAGTTAGATTTAATTTTGGCATTTTGCTAGCTGATTTCTCGCTACTATGAGTACCTTCTTGACTTGTTCATCAGATTCTTTCTCAATCGCTTGCTCTATAGAGGTAATCGAAATAACTGACTGCATTTTCATCAGTGATAAGGCAGTATTTTTTCGTACTTGATCGTTTTGATCTTGCAATAATCGATGTAGTTCGTCGGCAGCGTCTTCTTGGTCCATGGATTTCCCTACGATCGTCGCTGCTTCTGCTCTGACTTCACTTTCAGGATCTTTCAATCCATTCAAAACTAGTAATCTGGCATCTCCGTTTTGGCTGGATTGGGCTTGTTCTGCTAAAGCATTCAATGCTGCTATTCTAATTTCTTTGTTTGTAGATTTTGTTGCTGTCTTAAAGGCTAATGGATTTGCTGACCCAATAAAACCTAAGGCGAGATTGATCAAACCTATCTGAAAAGCAGTGCAATTATTTTCAGTTAAAATTTTAAGCATTGGTTCAATTGCTGGCTCTCCTATTGTTGCCATCGCACCAGCTGATGATCCTTGCACCACAGGATCTTGATCTGTTTCAAATGCTTCCACAAGATTTGGAAGTGCTTTTTTATTTCCGATTAGATTTAATGTTTTAGCGGAAGCTCTTCGAATGAGGATATTGGAGCTATTTTTTAGCGCTTCGCATAGTATTGGTATCGCTTCTTCTCCTATTGAACCCAGACTTTTTGCAAATGTTAGTCTTAATTCTCCTCTGTCATCCCCTAATCCTGAAACCATTCTATTTAATGATTCCAGGTCAGAATTTGGTAATTCTCCTTGGCTCAATTTTTGTTTGAGTTCATTGGCAAGTTCAAGTGCTTCTTCCTGAGTCAATGTCTCGTTATGCATCATCTCTTGATGAGATTGGACTCCTGGCATGTTCAAGCAATCGATCTTCTTATAATCTAACCTATTGTTTAGGTTTTTTCTTTGTTGGCTAAATGTTTGATGGATGGGAGCAGCTTTAAACTTATCCAAAAAAATGCCCCCGCTATTGCAGGGGCATCAAGTTTTTATCTTGCCATTTGAAATCTAGAAAAAGATGCCAAATGGACGGAATGGTACGTAATCACTCATCGCTGGTACATTGTGACCTGTGTACTGTTGTTGAGGAAGTTGTACGGGGATTTTGGTCACAGAGACGTAGTTGAAAGGCTGAGGCTTATTATCTTCTCTTGTGGCAATTGCTAATGGATTAATTGTTTTGCTTTGTCGACCTTGCGCATTATCACTAATGGCGACTTTCATGCCACCAAGATCCCTCATTAAGTTGAAGGACCGAGTATACATTCCTGCATAGGAATCCTTCGTGCGGTCGTAAGGAACGATATCTGCACCAAAGACTTCTGTGTATTCTGCAGAATCTGTCAGGGTGTCGATTAGTGCATCAAAGCCTTCTTCTGCCTGTAGTTTGATATGGTCTTGAACTTCTTGCTGGTCTAGAGGTGCTCGTCCCAGCAAATGCTTGAAGTTGAGCTCAATTCCACGTTGGGCTCCTACAGCATGGAAGAAATTGTCCTTGTAGAAGTCAGATTTAGCCAGGCCATTGACAAAATCACGTACGGTGATTTCCCCATTCATCAGACGTACTTCGAGAGAAGTCTCACGCTGGTTGTCTGTTGGAGGAAGATTGCCAAGTACTTGACGATAGGCAGCAGCAATGACCCTTTCTAGGGCAGCACTGTTGTCTGGAGCATACTGATCGAATGTGACTCTGAATGGGCAATCTGAGAGCAGCCTTGGACCGATTCCAATACCCATTGCTGCGCAGTGCTGGCGCTTGTATTCAGCAATGGCACCAGCAACTGTGCGAGGAACAGTGTTTTTACCAGCTTTGCTTTTGGTTGAGAAAGCAGCAGGACCGGTTCTGGTCGCTGCAGTAAGCGCTTTCAGGCTTGTTTCTGCTCCGAGCATGATGAAGATGGGGGGTGTGGTGTGTTGAATTCGCCTCTACATCTCAGGGCAAGAAATCAATTATGCCCAGAAATTGTAAGGCTTAATATGGCCCAATTATGCTTCGCCATCGAGTCATCGTACCTATTGATAAAATAACGCAAAGGCGACAGTTTGATTAAAAGGCTGATCGTCTAATGTGACTTTAATTCGAACGATTTAAATTCCTGAAAAAAAAGGGTGGGCATAGCCCACCCTGTTTTCCTATGCGGATTAAAATCAGTCCTTGGGGATGAATATCAACCCAGGGAGTTGATCACATAGTCGAGCAGAGTGTTGTAAGCAGTCAGAGCTTGTGCACTCATGTCACGAGGTGAGCAACCATCGTTACGCATGTTGGAGAAGCCAGCCACGTAGGTACCAGCATCGATGCTGAGAGCCTTGTAAACTTCTTTCTGGCCGTTGATTGCCAGTTCGTCAAGTGGGCCAGTGCCACCTGTTACGAGGCAATAGTTGATCAGACGCAGGTAGTGAACGAAGTCACGCTTGCACTTCTCTTTGCCCTCAGTAGCGCACTTGCGTGGCTGGCGGCCAGTGGCGCCATTGGGATACTGAGCGTAGACAGCGTCGACAGCACGCTGAGCAATCGCGTCGTAGTTAGAGGCAAGCTTTTCAGCGGCTTCAAGACGAGCAGCTGCGCGTTGGATAGAGCCCTGTACGGACTCCATGTCTGAGGCTGAGGGGAAGCGTGAAGCGCTGTCGGCTGAGCCAACAACTGTGGTGATAACAGACTTCATGAGTTGGAAGTGAGTGGTGTTTAACGATTAAAAGAATTCAGGTTCAGCTGATTGCGCTGATCACTGCATCGAAGTAGCTACCTGCTTCACCAGCCAGGCTGGAGCAGTCACCTTGAGTTAAAGCAGCCTTCTTGGGCTGGCTGTTGGTGTTTGTGATTAGTGCTGCTGCTGCAGCCTTCATGATGGCTACTGCACGAGCAGCAGATCCAGTAGGAACGCCAAGGGCAGCGTAGGTTTCGCGAAGGCCATTCAGGCAGCGATCCTGAAGAACGGATGCGTCGCCAGCCAGAAGGGCGTAGCTCACATAACGGAGAACGATCTCGCCATCACGAAGGCAAGCGGCCATTTTGCGGTTGGTGTACACACCACCATTAGGGGCTGTCAGGCCAGTGTTTTCACAGCAAATGCCAGCAATGGCGTCAGAGACGATGCAAGCAGCATTGGAAGAGATGGCGTTCACAGCGTCAAGGCGCTTGTTGCCGTCAGCAATGAATGACTTCAGAGAGGCAAGCTCGCCTCCGCCAATGAAGGCGCCGCTTGAATCGGCCGAGACGGCCTTCCTGGAGAATGCGTCGAGCATGAGGAGTTGGGAAGAGTTATTGGGGGGGATGCAAATCCGCCGAAATGACCTTACTTCCGTTTTCTGCTCACTCGTCTTCTGGGCTATGTCAGGACAAAAAAGTTTGCAATCACCAATCCGAATAAAATCTAAACAAGTGGTGCATCTCCTTGAATCCCTGTCTCAGACTGACTTTTGGACTCTTTGCAAAAAGTTATGAAAACTCTTTAAGCACTTGAGCGCAGCTCCATTTCAGTGGCATCCATTTGGAGCTGGTGTTGATTGCCTTCAGAAGCTCTAACTGGTCTGTTAGCTCAAGCTTGAGACAAGCCCACGCTGCTGCAACCCTTGATTTCGCATATTGAGGCAGGGTCTCTGCCAGTGACGTTCTGATCAGCTCGGATCGCTCATGAATGGAGTCGAGTCCAATCAATGAGGTCAGAAGATAGTTGGCTCCGTAATCACTCCAAAGACGCGAGTGAATTCCATCAATGATTTCGAGCTGTTCAGCTCTTGGCATCTTTAGGATTGTGAGAGCAGCTCCATATTGTTTCCCTTCATCTCGATGCTGCAGATTTTTCTCAATCTCGATGGGGTCAGACTTGCATATCCACTCTTCACGGATGCAAAGATTCCTGGGATCATCATTTAGCAACATCGTGATCATTTTGATATGTTGCTCAGGTACTGATCCTTTTTTATGTGGGTCAACGAGTTGAAAGGCACTCTTGGCTCTCAACGGCATGGATACAGCAGACTTGATGAGATATTCCAGCATGTTGATATCTCCAGCATCTCCGAGGTCGATGACGGCAGAGCGTCGCCAGCCTGCTTGAGGGACAAGGAGTTGCGGAATTAAAGGTGTTAGTTCTTTTAGATCTCCCTCAACCCGCGCACAAAATGCCCTTGCTGCACCTGCTACGAGAGGATTTTCATCATGTATCAGAGTTCGGATTGATTGAGAGCCGCTTTTCAGACCAAGTCGTGTATGCGCCTGGATCACAGATCGCTTCTGTGGATCACTACCTTGTAAAACTTTTAGAAGTGCTTTGCTTTGTTCGTCACTTAGATCAGCTGATATTTGGCTAATTGAATCAGTCGCATTGATGACCGCAGGCTCATCATCATATTCAAGTGCTTTGAAGAGGCAATTTAAAGCTTGCGTGTCCTTCCTGCGTCCCAATGCCTCTATTGCCTTGCGTCGTGTGATTCTGTTGAAAAGGTTCTCCGGATCAAGATCAACTGCCTGAATGAGAGCTTGCAACGATGCATCACTTGTACATGCAGCAAGCCTTGTTGCAGCCATGTATTTATCGACTGGATTCGTTAATGATGTGGGATCAGATAAGAGGATATCTATTGATTTCTCTTCGGATAGGCCCTCGAACAAAATGTCAAACCGCTCTGCCATGATCCTATCTTTTAGTCATTTCTATAATGACTATAATTAGGTTTTAATTCTACCATGATGCTCTCGTCAAGACTGACTCAGTCTTTAGATCTCTTCTTTTTTGATCGCGATTGACGCAGCTTGTCTGCGATCTGTGTCAATGATATATAATGGTTGCAGTATGTGGTATTAGGTATGCCAGTATCTGTTGAATCCGAAAAAGCTTTGCCTCGATTTGTTGAATCGGTTGCAAGTAATGCTGAAATTCAGGAAAGGCTCAATGATCTGACAGATATTGATTCACTTCGTAAGTTGATTTTGTCAATCGAGCCCTCCTTGACAGGTTCTGCTTTGATTCCTTATGAGCAAGCAACCAGCCCCCCAAAAATCACGATTGATTCAGGTGTTCTTGTTGCTGATATCCCGTGGCGGTTGCTTCGATGTCCTGGAGGACCACTCGTATTGCAGATGATTTGTAAAAAAGTGAATTTTGCTGTTTGGATTGAGGCTTGTTAAGGATGGAAACTTGCCAGATAGACGAATTTGTTAAAGCTGTTGTCTATGACCATTCCATTGCCACTGGTCTTAAATCATGCACAACGCAAAATGAGATCGTCCTTTATGCCAAATCTCAAAATTTTCATTTTACTCTTGAGGATTGGAAGCATTCTGTAGATTCTTATATCACGTCGCTTCATTCAGAACAACAAGAAGAAATTCTTCAGTGTGATTCATCTCACTGGTCTTGGGCGTTTCGTCAAACAGCTGCTTGGCGAGCTATGTTGATGGAGTGAGATCTTCTTCTCTGGCTACGCTTAGGCTAAATGCTTAGGATTTGAAAAGGCTCTTGTTTACACATCCCATGACGACTACCCCTTCAGATTCTCAAAAGGATTCTAATCTTGAATCGTTTGTTGCACTTGCTCATCAGGATTCAAATCTTCGAGATGAGATTAAAGCTGCACTAAATCAGGATCAGGTTATTGACATTGCTGCGTCTCGTGGTTTCACTTTTGATTCTTTGACTATTTTAAGACGATGGAGTAAGCACACTGATTTTTCTCAGGATACCTGGTTGGGTTGGTTTAGCGAGTGAGCTTTTGGCTCAGCGATTGATCTCTGAATACCTAGTTGATTTACTGCCTCGTTTCGCCCAATAAGTGACTAATTCCTCTCCTCCTGGTCTTGGGACACGCGCGCTTGCTCTTAAAATTTTGAAAGAACGTCTTGGTCCCATCGGCCAATTCCCTACAGCTTTTATATTTCTTACTCGACCTCCCATGGATTCTATAATTAATTCAAACTTATCCAATTGGGTTTGATCGACAGTCTCAAAAATAAAGTCACTACCATCGCAAATGAGATGATTTGATCGAATCCATGATTTCATTTGGCTCACATTATCCTGCATTGTGGTTGATCCATTCCGTTGAGATGATTTGTCCAATTTCTTTTACCTTTTTAAATCTTAGATGGCCATGTTCTGACCCCCAGCATTGTTGATCGTTATCTTTATTGTAACCACGATCTCTACTGATCCAAGTTTCTTGATTGATTTCTACTTCACTGACGAGATATGTCAAAATACCATCTTTTGGCACAATGCACTTTTTCCCTGGCTCGACTGAGCCAACATAATGCCCATCAGCTATTTTCTTGAAATACATATTGCATCCACATCTTGGCTTTAAGGACTCAGTCTTGATGCTTTTAAGTAATTCAGGATTTCTTCCTGCTCCTGCTAGTCTATCAGGATTGGAAAATGAAAAGTTCTCCATTATACATGTATCGTCTAATGTTTGATGCGTAATTAATCGGTGAATACCCTGTCTATAAGGATCCCAAGGTGCGTAATCATAATGTTGTTCCGAATAAAAACCCGGCCCGCTGAATATATTCCATGGAAGCGGTCTGAAGACTATATTGATACGGGCAAAATCTTTTGGATTGGCTTGTGCTTGCTCATAGTTATCGTATATTCCCGCAATTGCTTTTGCAAATTCAAACACAGAATCCATGAATGTCTGGCGATTTATGCTTTGTTTAAGCGGCGAACTTCAGAGCAAAATGATGTCTGCAATATTCCTGATCCTTCTGATGTTTTCAATACGGAAGATCTGCAGCGAACATTTTCACTAATGAACCATATTCTTTCCTCCGCAATTGATTGATCGTAAATTGTTTTGAGGATAAACGTTCCATCGTCTAGAAAATTATAATTTGATGTTGCAGCTATGGTTTCTGCGTAGCCTATACTGCGTATTAAAACTCCCGAAGTATTATTTTTTGGAATTGGAATGATAATGCATTGGCCACTCGCAACATCGTTGGGATCTTCGGGTTCCCAATCACTTTCCGCCGACCATTTCATCAAAAAAGGTGACTTTATCTTTGATAAACTTAAGTCACCTTGACTCTTTAAGATATTTTTTAATTCAGGATCTGATTCACTAATGCGAATTACTGATATTTCGCTTAGTACGTCTTCGAATTGCTGAAAAGCCAGTGAATGGGCTGAGCGCATTGATTTCCATTCACCTTCTGTCTGAGCAACAAACTGCTCAATATCCATTTTGGCTCGTCAATGCATTAGATTGTTCTTGATGTAATGAGGGTCGTGTATTTTGCATCATGTTGACAACTGAGTCAATCATCATTGACATTGCCATTGGATTTTTCTCTACTGATCTCTCAAAATCAGTTTTATTCAAGTGTGTTTGTTTCGAATTCGGTCGAGTGATTGGCATGAACTTGAGCTTTTGAATAATTGCTATTAAAAATTTAATCATTGGATTCATTATGCCCCAACACGTTCCCGAGCTGGGGCATAACGATAGGACCTTTAAGCCTTCGTAATACTAAGGATTTTTCCACCTTGAGCTAAAATACTTTTAATTGTTGATGACATTGAAATTTGGTTGACTACAGATTTTTGCGCGACACGACGATTAGCTCCCACCTGCTTAGGTGAGCTCCAGCTAATGGTTAACGCTCCTCCATTCCCCACTCCTCTGCGATTGGCGATATCTGGAATTGAGCCTGTTGTGATACTTTTCAATAGTGTTGAATTGTTTTGAGCACCATCGTATCCAGCATATCCAACTTCAATTGCATTCGATCTAGTGTAATTGATCGTTGTTCCTCCTTGTATTGTATTAGCTCCACGATTATAAGGAACCTGATCAATACCAAATGCTTTCAAATATTCTTCGCTGTAGGTGTAACTCGCGATTTCCGTTTCGTACCCTTCTTCACTAAGTAGCCTTACATGCTCCATGATTTCGCTTTGATCATGGGGGGCTCTCCCCAGTAGATGTTTAAAATTTAGCTCTACAAACTTATACGGACTATTTGTCTCAAGAAAAAGTTTTTTGTAGGTTTCTGACTGGGCTAGTGCTGTGACAAATCCTTGGACGGTTAGATCCCCATTGATAAAGAGTGCCTCTAATGAGTTGTTTACATCCAACTCCATAAGATGGCGGTTCCCAAACACTTGGCGGTAAACCCTTTTGATTACATCAGCAGAGTGATCTAAATCTGCATTTGCTTGAGTTGAAAGGGTGATTGTTTCTGACATGGGTGTTTGAGAGATGGGGTGAAGGCTAAGAAGAGTCTTCTGATCTGAAGGCTCTTCTTATTAAAGATTAATTTGTACTTACATCACCTCAGTGATCGAGAGGATCTTGCCTCCACGTGAGTGGATGTATTTCATTTGGCTTGACATGTCTTTGCCTGATACAAGATAAGTACTTCCAGCCGTGCGTTGTCTGCTTCGTGCGGTTTGTGTACCAACAACAATTCTGAACCGCTTCTTGGTTGGATCTGGTGATCCTGACTGGGTTCCAGTTCGATTGATTCTCGTTGTGGTTGAACTCCAACCTCCTGGAACTGTTCCAGTAGCTACAGAGGTTACGAGTGATGACCCTGTTTGAACGGTGTCACTCGCTGCATATCCTTCAGCTAATTTCAGGTGACGATTAAATCCAACCTGAGACCGTCCATTTTCCGACAGAATACGTGCATAAGGCACTGTGTCTTCGCCGAAGGTGGTTTGATATTCAACGCTGTCCACATAGCTACAAATCTCAGCTTCGTAACCACTTTCTGCAAGGATTTTTGTGTGCTCGCTGATTTCAGCTTGCGATTTTGGTGCTCTCCCTAAGAAGTGCTTAAAGTTTAATTCAATGAAGCGATAAGGAGCATTGGTCTCGAAGAAACGACGCTTATATTCTGCCGAAAGTCCTAGTGCACGGACCAACTCACGAGTACTTAGATAGCCATCGAGGAATTTACTTTCAGCTGTGATTGCCCGTTCAAATTCCATCAGATGTGGGTTGCCCATCACCTGTTTGTATGTGGCTCTAATGAGAGCATTGAGTTGATCTGTTGAGTCACCAGGGCAGCGTTGGAATGTTTCCTGCTCTCGTTGGCCCAGGCCAAAGAAGACGTAACTATCTCCACGCATCGGCGCTCCATCTTTCCCGCTGGTCACTCCAGGTGCTCTGCTGTTAAAGCGACCCGATACAAAGCTAGGAGTAGGACGTACACCGATGGATTCCGAAGGTACGTTGATTCTTGGAGCTCTCCCACTTCCATAGCTACTGATCAGTGTGCTAATACCACCTCTGGCACTATCACTACCTGCAAAGCTTTTTTGAATTCCAGCTAGCAATGGAAATGCAGAAGTTGCTAAATCTGCTGGTGAGGACCAAGCTCTCGCGTAAGGAACTACATCAGTTCCGAAAACCTCGAGATATTCAGCGGAATCGACAAGGCTATCGATTAATGCTTCTTGTCCATGTGCGGCCTGGATAGCTATTTTTGCTGAGATCTCAGCTTGTGAATGAGGTGCTCTACCTAAGAGGTGCTTAAAGTTAAGTTCAATGCCTCTTTGTGGACCTACAGATGTGAAAAATCTTTGTTTGTAAAAACTTGATTTTGCCAATCCCCGAACGAAATCACGAACCGTTAAATCTCCATTTCGAAGTTGTGCTTCCAGTTCATTGCATCGCTCGAAATCCATGACATGAGCGTTGCCAAATATCTGGCGATATGAAGCTGCTATGACATCATCAAGAGCTGAATTATCGTCTGGGCTGTAGCATTCGAATGTCACTTGATGAGGACAGTCTGCGTGACTTCTTGGTCCAACACCAATTGCCATTTGTTGGCATGAATTTTGTAGAAATTCACCAATTGTTAATGCTGCTTTCTGCCCCGCTGCTCCCTTCTTTTGAAAGCTGACTGGGGTATTCCACTTGGTTTCTGCGCCGAATCCTGCTGAGGTTTTGTTGGTTGACATAATTAGATTTGGGTTTGAATAAAGATTTTGTGGAGCTGAAAAGGGTTGAATTAGGTTAATGGTGTAATACTTGAGATTTTTCCTCCTTCACGATGTATCCGCTTAAATTGCTCTGATAGCTTATCAAATGGTACGTAATAAACACGATTCGATTTTGTGTAGCGCGATATGCGACGCACATTATTGGCACTATATCCTGTTACTTCAACACGATAGGTAGTTCCTTCTTGTCCAGCACCCACGCCTAAGCGAGTAGGTGCATCTTGAAGATTTTTCGACCTTCTGAAGCTCCAGCCAGTCGTTTGATTGGATGAGGGAGGAATTACTGGCAGAGGGAGGTTTTGATAAACCGCTCCACCCAATTTGCTTGTAATTCCTGAGATATCACCCTTCAGGCTGCTACTGCTATTACCGCGTAGGAGTTGGAAACTCCATGTGAATTCTTGGAGAGTTGTACAACTTTCAGTTTTCCACCCTCGTTGGAATGGTACGACCCACTCACCATAGGTATTCTGATAGTCATCAGAATCTAGAAAACTGTCTATATCTGCTTCATATCCGTGGCTGTCAAGACGTTCTGCATGCGTGCGCATTTCTTGAAAGTCAACCGGTGCTCTTCCCAGAAGGTGTCGGAACGCTAGCTCTATATACCGATATCTCGGGCAGTTTTCGTAAAATCGGCTCCGGTACAGATCACTTTTGGCGATCCTCCGGATGAGCTCTCTAACACTGATTTCACCGAGTTTGAACTGTGATTCTGCAACAAGCTGGCGCTCACTCTCCATGACGTAAGCGTTGCCTAGAACTTGCTTGTAGATCGCTTTGATCAAAGTTTCCTTATGGGCGTCATTGTCGCCTGGAAGTAGTTCGAGCGGTGCTTCACTCTCTGTTGAGAAGCGTTCAACCCCAAGTAGCGAGGCAGGACCAAAGGGCATGAATAGCTCTCTCGTTTATCTCCATACAATCTCTTCGAAATTCGCTCTAATCGGACAGCTTCTTTATAAAGCTCAATCAAGTGTTTTGATTTGTTGCGTGGAACGACAAAATCCAGCGCTCGCAAGGGAAACGACGCAGCATCGCCAGCAGCATTGTTAAATTATGTATCTAAGAGTAGTGATTCAAGGCTCCCTCTAGCTGTGTTTCTTGTAAGTGGATTCCAATGATCTAATTCCAGTGCAGGCCTGTCTAGAAGTTGTTCAATCATTGATTCCATCCCTGTGCAGTATGAGAAATCTGTACCCTTGATACACTCCAATGTATCTAAGTTGGCTTCCGTAAGATCGGCGCCTCTTAGGTCTGCCATATTGAGTTCGCTTGTCCCAAATCGAGCCCCTCGACACATAGCTCCTCTCAAAATTGCATGGCGCAGGTCTGCACCTGCTAAAGAAACGTTATCCAGTATTGCTCCGCTTAAATCGGCACCACTGAGATAAGCTCCCATTAAAGATCCGTTACGCAGATCAATTCCTCTTAAATCAGCATTATTTAAAAATGCCCCATTCAGTTTAGCTCCAGGCCCTATAGCGCCACTCGTTTGAATTGCAAACCCTTCAGGGAATTGTGTTTTTTGGTCATATTTTGCCAGGCGTATATCTACTTTATCTAGCAGGCAATATTTTAAATTCGTTCCTCTCAAATCAGTACGACATAAATTAGCTTCTCGTAAATCAAGTGAGCCAAGATCTTTTTGGCTCCAATTGGCTCCTCTGGCATCTATTGGACCATCATTAATATCTTCAGGACTGATTGTTTCCGGAGCTTTCCAAGTGCTTAGATCAATGTTCATTTGATTTAATTTTGCAGCATTGAAACGCCAATTGTAAGAATTACCCTTGAGACTTCAAATCCACCAATTGCAAATAATATCAGCCAGATTTTGATCACCCATGCCGGTGGTTGTCCCACTATTAGATTGACTTGAGCTGATAATCCACCAGTGGTAAATGTTTTGTTGACGCACTTTCTTTCAATGAGTGTTTTTTTCCAGTCCTCTCCATAGCGAGGAAATTGTTGATACATTGGCATGTCTCCTATTGAGCGTCCTGGAATTAATCTTCCGCGTTGAGCTGGTGTGCCATCATATCCAAAGGTTGTCATGTATTCATTGCTTTCAAGGATTTGATCTACAAAAGCAGGAAATCCTTTCTCGGCTATGATGATAGACCAAGCTAGCCTTTCATTGTCTCCACTTACAGCACGCCCTAATACTCTGCCTATCACTTGATCCACCATTCTATAATTAGAACTGCATTGATAATAGCCTTGCTGGAATCTTTCTGACAATAAAAGCCCTCGTATGAAATCGCGCATGGTTATGTATCCGCTTCTTAACTGAGACTCGAGATATAAATCTCGATCACATTGCATGGCATGAAAGAATATTTGTTGATAAGCTTCTTCTATTAAGGTATCCATATCCCTTCTCATTGAACTGGAGGAGGAAGAAATTTCACCGGTTCCTTGGTATTTAACCGAATCCTTGTTACCAGCAAGATTGGTGACACGACTGTTCTGGCTCTTCAGAGAGTAATTGCGAACAGGGATTGCCATGGATGCTGTCTGCCTTCTAGGTATAATTGCTAATTGTATGGGTTGCGGCTGAAGTTTTTATGATCTGTTCCTAAATCTTAAAGTCCAATTTTACGTTTTACCTAGCCAAATCTTATCAGTTTTGTGATTAGAGCCCTAATATTATCTACTTATTGTTAATATAAAAAATGGCAGCAGTGATGATTTCGTCTGCTGCCATAAGGCTCTTCAGTTTGGCGCTATGGGGATATTCTTCTACGTCTAAGTTGGTATTTATGGTCAGTATATTTGTATCGTTAATCGTCTATCTTTTTGTTGTTTGTGGCACGAACATTCTTTTGAAGGCAGCTGATAAAGGATCTGTAACAGCTTTTGAATAACTAAATCCGGAGACATCGTAATCATCTGAGGATGTGCCTAGTTTTCTTGCATTTGCTAAAGCCATCACGAGTTGGCTTCTTTCTCCAATGATTGTGTCCGAGCTTGCATTTCCTGCACTCACAGAACACATATTCACAAAGGTTGAGCAATAGAATCCTGCTTCAGATTTCCAGGCTCGATCATAAGGTACGGTGTCAGTCCCAAATACCTCAAGGTATTCTCCAGAGGTTGTGACTTTGTTGACGAATGCATCGAATCCATGATTGGCAATAAATTCAATATTTTCGCTAATCTCATGTTGGCTTATTGGTGGTCTGCCTAGAATATGTTTGAGAGTAAGCTCTACCCCTCTAATTGGTGATACTTTATAAAAAAATAGATTTTTGTACATATCTGACTTTGCCAAGCCAGCTACAAAATCTCTGGTTTTGATTCTTCCGTCTCTAAGTTGTGATTCCAGTTCTGTGCAACGTTGACTATCGGTTGGCTTGGCATTGCCAAAAATTTGCTTGTAAGAGCTGCAAATAGTAAGTTCTAATGCCGTATTCCCTGAGGCTGCATATTCGTCTGATTTGACGCCAAATGGGCACTCACCATGATGTCTTGGACCAATGCCAATTCCCATGGCCTTGCATTGGTTTTCTTTAAACTGTTCAGGGGTCAGTGCGGCCTGCTGATTAATTGTTGTATTTGTTTTGCTAAATGAGGTGCGAGCATTATTGGTGAAATCACGTTTTTGTTTGATGGCGACCATGGCTTGGAAATTCCAGTCTCAATGGCATGGATCTTAGTTTTCTTAAGCCTAAACTTGACTGTTTCCCTTGGTTTCGCAACAAAAATTTTGGGAGCAGCTTCGCTGCGTAGAACTGTGTTTATTTGTCATCTCTCCGTATAGTCCATTCGTTCGTGAATTCATAGGCATCAAACTCACAATGACATTAGAAGTCTTCTTGTGTGTGCCGGCCCTCTTCAAGATGGATTCATTTCCTTTATTAAATGATCAAAGCAATCATTGAGTAAATTAATCTCAGGCAGTTCTTCCTTATTGGCATAGACTTCATTGCATCTGTTCTGCAGCTCTTTAAGACATATCATCAGGCCATCGATTGGTACTTCTAATTCTGCGTAGAGTTTCTTGAGTGCTTCTACTCCTTTTTGATCAGTGATGTTGTGATCTCCGGCTGCTGTTCCATAGATACTTATTCGGGCAAAATGGAAGCAGTCTCTCCAGCATGCTTCAGCTCTTTCTTTCGGGTAGAGGGAGCCTCCAGGTTCTGTGATATTTGGTTTTTTCTTGAGGAGATGTTTTTTTGCCTGATCGATGAGGCTTGACAATTGGGCTTGAAGGATTTCAAGTTTATGGGGGTCGCTTTGAGATCTTCCGCAAAGTATTGTTAACTCGAATCCACTTAACAATCTTTTCTCGCTATTGGCTGCATAGAGAATTTGTTGGTGTGAAATCGGTAAATTCGGATTTTGATGTAATCCGAATATTTGCGCTCGTTTTGCTAATGATTCAATCCTCTCTTTCGACATTTCCTTCATGGGTTCTTTCTATTTTCTCAGTTGTTTGACGTCAATGACTGGCGATGCTGTTAGCCAGCCATGGCGCTCAAGATAAAAAGCCCATGTAATCTCTGATCCAAGCCCAGGACAGTACTTGCAGACTGCTTCAGCGAGATCGTTTGGTATTTCAAGGCACTTCAAAAGGTGGATGATTTCATTCTTTTTATTAATCTTTGTCGAACGTATTGCTGCTCCAACGACCCAGGTCAGTTTTGTAGAAGTAAGTTCATCCTGGTTGCTTTCGCAGGCTAATAGTATATTTACCGGCTCGTTAATGTTTTTGAGTGTTTCTTCCCAGAGCATCATGTCGTCGGATTTAAGATTCAATCTAAGAATCTCGTTGCCAATATTGAAGTGAATCTCTTCCTCGCTTGAGGTGTTGCTTAATAAATCTGTCAGGCTCTGCTCAGATTTGTTTTTCATGCTTCGACTCCCTGTTGTCTCCCGGCGATCGATTCTGTAGTATCCATCTTCAGCCTATTTCTCGTAGGACAGCTTGCATGTTGTTTAATCTGCACAAAACTATAGGTTTTTGGGTTTTCAGATCGTTTTTGCTTGAAATTGCTACAAGGCTAGAAATGATAGTTGAAGGCTTTTTGCGGGCTAGTCCTTTTTCGTTGTTCTTTTTCAGTCATTGTGGTTCTTCTCTTTCCAATGTGAATCGAAAATCATATATACCTGTTATTTCTCTTGGACCGTCGCTATCTGCCTGAGTCAGTGCTTTTCATTCTCTCGATCATCTGTTTTTCTTCATCTTCCCTGGCCGAGTTCACTATGAGATCTCGGTTTGGATTTGATGTTATTGATAATCTTTGATTCTTTTTCTTGTGGACTGCTCTACTCCCTTTCGGTTTATGCGCTGGCCTTGCGGCTTTCGTTTGTTGTGATGGACAACGTTGCATTCATCGATATCATCTGATTGTCGTTTCAATCACCTTTTGGGTATTTTATCCATGAATGCTCCAATCCATAACTTAGATCAGCAGTTAAGCCGTCAGCTCCATTTGGTCAGTGAGATTGCCGAAGCGCTGACGCTCAGATTTCTGAGTCTTGAAGAGCAGCTTAAGCAACTATCTGGACGCCTGGAATCTCTAGATTCTCAATCTTCTGATGATTCTGAAAGCTTTGAATTGCTCTCTGACAGTAATAATCGCCTTGTTCAGTTACGCGGTCTTCTGAATGAGGTATCGTCTAGTGATCCTGTACCGCTAGAAGTAGTCAAGAACTTTGAGCACGATTCAGATTCCTTGAGCGTTCAATCAGAGGATTTTGCTGACCAACAAATGATTGACGTCAACGATTCAGACGAGCGACTTATGGATGATCTCGAAAAAGGAAATTATGAAATCAATGATGAGAGTGAAGACTTGTTGTCAGCTTGATGTATTGGGCGCACCTAAGTTCAGTAAGCGTACTCGAAAGGTAGCGATCTGACGTGCTTGCTCTGGTTCGTTCTGTAAAAAAGGGTGCTCCCCCATGGTTTGAAATACTTTTTCGATGCGCGCATCAATACTTAGAGTTTTAAAATTCTCAAGACTGTCCAATTCCTTCCATCTGCGGTCAAATACCATTGCAAATCCATCGGGATTGTTGAAGCTGCGATCGTCATCTATGGGTACTCGAATCATTGTTGTTTCAAGGAAAATGGTGAAAAAAACTTGATGATAGGCTCCTTTAATGGGCTCTTGGACCATTCAAGTTGCTTATTGCTGGAAGCTTTTTGTTTTTGATTGGCTCCAACACTTTAACCCCTTGCTTTGCTCTAGAAGCAAGCACCTGCTGATGTGCAATATTGAGTTCCTCGCTCTCATACCCGTTAACGTCGCATCAATGTTTTGATGACAGCCTTGATCTTGGATATGGAAAGCCTCTCTCCACTCGGTTTGTTGAAGACTCTTTGGTGAGAAATGCACTGCCACCAACATTACAATCAATACCTCTTGTAAATAATCTTTTGATCCGGAGCTTTCTATTCCCTTTCGCGAGATCAAACTTTGGTTTATCCAGAACCCGAGATTAAACTGGCTCTAAATTAGACGGAAAAGAAGCACCTCTGGATCATGTGATTAATGCTTGATCTGCGTTCCAATCGAGATCTCCTGATTATTTTCTTCCTGTAGTTGGTTCTGTGTCGGCTTTGGTTTGGTCAAAGGGTACCTGCTTTTTTTGCTGATTCCAGCAGTGCAGCCATCCTTTCAGCATCATTGCAGTAGTAGTAGTAGTTGAAGGATGACCTATGTGCAAGAGCTCCTTATCAAGAGCGCCATCTAGCCCATCCTCGGAGCCCTTGACAAGAGGATTACAGCTGAGAGGAGCTTGATGCGTTGCTGAACGTGACACAAGATTGGAGGCCGCATGTGGTGAATGTGTTGATCTCTGAGGCGGCCATTGTTCATGCAGGGAGATGACGTTAAGAAATGAAATATTGATTGGACCGTAGTGATTGATGAGGAGAATTCCGCGTGAGTGTTTTCTTTGTTTTGAATTGCTTCGGAGGTTTTGATTCGCTTGTGCCGTGTTGCCCAATTTGAGAACAGCTTTTGCGCAGTGTTTTGACTCCACGACGCCACGTTGGCTCAAGGGTGAATATGGTCAGTTCCTCTGGCAGGTGCTAGGTAGCTCCAAGCCGCAGCAATCTGACCGTTCAGCTTGTGGTTTGGTAATGCCAGGACCCAGATTTGAACTGGGGACACGGCGATTTTCAGTCGCCTGCTCTACCAACTGAGCTATCCCGGCACGTCGCTTTCACGACTGCAGAATCTTAAATCACGGTGTGCGCGCAAGACAGATCAAACCTTGCACCTCAACTCCATGTTGCTTCAATGTTTGAAGGGCTTCTGTGGCCGTGGCACCGCTGGTGAGAATGTCATCGACCACCCAGGTGGGTGCCTTTTTGACAGGCCGTGACTGGTGGTCTGGATCAATCTCAAAGGCAGACTGCATGTTGACGAGTCGCTGGTTGCGAACGAGGTGGTGCTGCCCCACTGTCCGGCGACATCGTTTAAGCAGCCTCTGGGTGGTGAGTTCCAGACTTCGGCAGATCAATGTAGGAAGTGGATTGGCTCGGTGCTCTGCCTTCCAGCTTGGAATAGGAACAAGGAGAGCATTTGCCGGTAGGACTTTGCGAAGAGCGAAGGTGATCGCCTGAAGCACGCTTCGATCTTGTTTGACACGTTGGCGCAGGATTTCACGGCGAAGTTCTCCTCGATACCACCCTGCAGAGTGGTATCGAACAGGAGTGATGCCTTTTAATCCCATCTCCATGAGCCCCAATTTCTGACAGCAATCGCTGCATGGGTTCATAGCCTGTTGATGGGTCTTGATCTCACTCCTGCAAATTGGGCAAGAAGGCAAGAGGAAGAGCTCTTGGAGAGAAGCCTGAAGTGCACTTGGCAAGGAGTCCAGCCGACTACCTTCAGGATTCCCCGCTTTCGTTTGGGGTGGGCATAGCTCTCAGCATGGCCACCATCGTCCGGTGGGCATCTTCACTGTCTGTGAGTGTGTGGTCGAAAGGGATTCTCAGCGGTTTGCCGTCCACCTCAAGGTTCATGGCATCAGCTTTGACTGCTGTCATCGTGGCCCTATTGGCGTCAGTGACTCCGCCGTAATGGTGGGCGTACTGAAGCACTGCATCGGCATGGTCTTCATTCATGTGTCGACAGATGCGTTCACTCACTGCTGGGGTAAGAGGATCGGCGCTCATGGTTGAAGAGGTTGACGTTAAGGATGGATGTGTTCTAGCTGAAGTGTTGCCAGAGCAGGATGGCGAGACGAATCCCGCTGAATCCCACATATCCGGCAAGGACGATGAACAGGCCAATGGCAAGGCCGTCGCGAAGTCGGTTGGGCAAGGAATCGGGGATGCTGATTTAATTCTCCCTTAGATGAATCCTCTTGTCTGGTGCCCTTAAAGCGGTCAGGGCAAGGCGCGCCACTCCCGCGGCTGGAGGGGTGTTGCAGCTCCGGATCGGAACCACAAGATGGCGCTCACGCAGGCGACGCCATTGTGGATTCCGTGCTCCACCTCCAAGAGTCACGATCTTCTTGGGGGGATCAGCTCCGAGGCTGATCAGTCGTTTCCATCCAGCCCCTTCGATTTGTGTCAACCCTTCCAAGAGGCCATGCAGATAGAGGGCATCGCTGACAGGGCGGGGAGTGAGTATCGGTTCAAGTTTGGGGTCATCGATTGGAAAGCGTTCGCCGCGTCTTGGAAGAGGCAGCAGTTTCAAGCCGCTGTTCTGATCTGGATTGATCTGCCGGCTGAGTTCGGCCAGGTCGATGTCAGGAAAAATTTGTTTCAGCACAGCCGCACCGGCATTGGATGCTCCGCCGCATAACCATCGACCTCCTACCCGGTGGGTGGAGGTCCCGGGACTAGGAGCGATGGGCTGCGGCACGAAACGTTTGAGAACCATGGTGCTTCCAAGTACTGCGATGCCTTCGTCGTCTTCAGCATCAGCGGTGAGGACTGCTGCGTTGGCATCGGTGGTCCCTGCTACCACCAAGAGATCCTTCGGTAGGCCTAGATCTCTCGAGCGTTGAGGTGAAAGGGTCCCAAGCACGGATCCACTGGCGCGAATCTTTGGCAGTGCATTCCACCATGATTGGTTGACAAAGCTATCTGGCCAGGCCCCTTGGCTCAAATCCCAACCGAGACGCAGGTTGTTTCCCTCTTCCCCATAGCTCCAATCTTCCATAAGCCACCCGCTGATCCAGTCGGCTTGATGGCGAAGCAGGAGTGGCTCTCTGTGTTGATCGAGTAAATGGAGGGCCCGTCCAAGGCTTCCACTGGCGCTTGATGCCGGTCCACCCCCTGGACACAAGGCTTGGAGCTGACCAACAGAATTTGGGCATGCGAACGAATAGGGCAACGCCTCGGAAAGGGGCACGCCCTTTCGATCGCATGCCAGCAATGTGCCTGAGGTGCCATCTACTGAGATAGCTCTAAGGCGATCTCGATAATCGGGCTGAAGGCGACTGATCAATGTGTAACATCGATCGCGCCAGTCAAAGGGATCGCTCAGACCGAGCTGGTACGCCTCCGTTTCTGTTTGAAGCAGAGTACAGGTGCTATCGATAACAGCAATGCGGACACCGCTGGTGCCTAGGTCAATGCCGAGCACCAGCGGATCTTGGCTCATGAACTTGGGCCTCTAGAGGCTCTTTCCGGATTGGATGCGGTTTGCTTCCGCTTGCTTCAGGGCGGCAGCCTTGTCGGCAACGTCTTCCCAGGGCAAGTTCAGATCTGGCCGGCCAAAGTGGCCATAGGCGGCCGTATCACGGTAGAAGCGTCCACTGTTGAGAGAAGGCATTTCCCGCAGCTTGAACTGCTCGATGATGGCGCCAGGACGTAGGTCAAAGTGCTCTTGCACCAAGTCGGTGAGTTCCGCATTGGAAACCTTGCCTGTGCCGAAAGATTCCACAAGAATCGATACCGGTTTGGCGACTCCGATTGCATAGCTCAGTTGAACTTCTGCGCGATTCGCAAGACCTGAGGCTACGAGTGCTTTCGCTACGTATCGTGCTGCATAGGCAGCGGACCGGTCCACCTTGGTGGGGTCTTTGCCTGAGAAGGCACCACCACCGTGACGGGCATAGCCGCCGTAGGTGTCGACAATGATTTTTCGACCGGTTAGACCGGCATCACCCTGAGGACCACCGACCACGAATTTGCCCGTGGGGTTGACCAGATAGCGGCAATTGGCGCGATCGGGCTTTAGAGGTAGGTCTGCTGTCGCTGGAAGCACAACATGAGTCCAGAGATCTTCGCTGATGCGATTGCGCACCTCCGGCTCGTCGGTTAATCCAGTTACCTCGGCGGTGTGTTGGGTTGAGATCAGGATGGTGTCGATCTCAACTGGCTTGTCGTTTTCATAGACAACGCTTACCTGGGTTTTGCCATCAGGGAGTAGGTAATCGAGTGTTTCGTTATGGCGGACTTCGGCCAGGCGTCTAGCAAGCCTATGGGCAAGGCTGATGGGCAGAGGCATCAGCTCAGGCGTTTCATTGCAGGCGTAGCCAAACATGATCCCCTGATCACCGGCCCCGACCTTGTCGAGGGGATCACCTGCGTGATCATCGGCTTCATCAACGCCCTGGGCTATATCAGGTGATTGCTGATCAAGGGCGATGAGTACGGCACAGCTCGTGGCGTCAAAGCCACCGGCCCGAGCGCCGCTGTAACCGATATCCCGAATCACATCGCGCACGAGATGAATGAAATCCACCTGGGCTGTCGAAGTGACTTCACCTGTGATCATGCAGAGGCCGGTATTCACAACCGTTTCGCAGGCCACCCGACTCGTGATGTCTTGAGCTAGAAGAGCATCCAGTACGGCATCACTGACTTGATCACAGATCTTGTCGGGATGGCCTTCCGTCACAGATTCGGAAGTGAAAACGTATCGACTCATAAGTGGTACTGGTGTGGAGGGATTTTACGGGTCCCCTTTACGGAGCTTGTTCAATCGTCAGCTCTTGCCAGTGATGGATCAGATATTGATGGGCTGTCAGGTTGGGGGTTCGATGCCATCCCGCCACGTACCCAAGCGAACAACCAATGCCTGCACGGCGTGCCATCAGCAGGTCTGAGTCGGCATCACCAACGAGTGCACATAGTGCTGGATCCAAATGAAGCTTGTTGCATAAACCATGCACAGCGCCTGGATCGGGTTTGCTTGGGGTGTCATCAGCGCTCCAGATTCCTGTGATGAATTGGCTTAAGCCATGGTCTTGAAGAAACTGTTCGATTCCATCATTGGTGTCATTGCTGATGACAGCACAGATCACCCCTGCGCTGTGCAGCTCGTTGAGCAACTCCTTTGAGTAGGGCAGAGGTGTTCTGGCGCTAAGACTTGTCTCCTTTGAGCGTTGCTTGTGGAGGCGATCCACACTGTCAAAGATCTCTTCCGCCAGCACGAGTGCTTGAGGCCAGCTGAGATCAAACAAACAGAAAATGGTCGCTATACTTAATAAATTGTGTTGACGCGAAGCGACGGCCAACAGTCCATCGGGAATCAATCCGGAGTCGCATCGGCCCATCGCGCGCATGAGCAAGGACTGAAGTCGAGCTTGGATCTTGGTGGATGCGCCTTGGGATGCAAAGACACGAATGGACTCCTGAACCCTTGAGTCCGCCAGCTCAATTAAATGAGGTTCGCTATGGGAAAGGGTGCCGTCCTTGTCGAACAACACCCCATGAATCGAGCCAAGTGAATGGCCTCTCAGAGATAAATGAGCCATGGGCTCATGCCGCTCAGACCATCATCGAACTCAAAGGCTCTTCTCCTTCTTCCGCTTGCTCAAGAAGCATCTGCTTATAGCGAGCCGCCATTTCCTCTGCTTTGTCAAAGACTTTTTGAGGATCAGTGAGCATGTCACCGGGTTCTGGCTCCAGAGCCTTGGTAGAAAGGGAGATGCGGCCACGTTCGGCGTCGAGGTCGATGATCATCACCTTCATTTGATCATTCACGTTCAGCACTGAATGGGGTGTTTCGATGTGCTCGTGACTGATTTCGGAAATGTGCAGCAAACCGCTGACGCCACCGATGTCGATAAACGCGCCGTAGGGCTTGATGCCACGAACGGTTCCGATCACCACTTCGCCTACCTCAAGGCGATTCATCTTGCGTTCGACCAGGGCGCGGCGATGACTGAGAACAAGTCGGTTTCGTTCTTCGTCCACCTCCAGGAATTTGAGAGGCAAAAAGTCTGCAACCAGCTCTTCTTTCGGTTTTCGCGTACTGATATGGGATCCAGGGATGAAGCCGCGAAGGCCTTCCACCCTGACGAGAGCACCACCACGGTTGGTGGCGAAGACTTCTGAATAAATGGTGGCGTCTTCTTTTTGCAGCTGACGCACCCGTTCCCAGGCGCGTTGGTACTCGATACGTCGAACCGAGAGGGACAGTTGCCCGTCTTCGTTTTCTTCACTCATGATGAAGAATTCCCGTATCTCTCCGGGTTGCAATACGTCGCTGAGACCTTCAACCCTGTTGATGGAGACCTCTTGAAGGGGCATAAAAGCGGCGGTTTTGGCGCCGATATCGATCATCGCCCCCTTGGTCTCCAACGCGAAAACTGTGCCGTTGACAATGTCACCTGGCTTGAAGTTGTAGTCGTATTTGCTAAGCAGTGAGGCGAAATCATCAATCGTGAAGCCGGCCCCATCCAACTCCTGAGGGTTGGCACGACTGCTGGGATCATCAGCAGTAGGAATGTCTTCAGGAATGCTGAGATCTTCGTCCGTTCCGAAATCGGCTTGGTCTGCTGTGGCCTCGACGGCTTTGCTCTCCTCGACGGTTGTGGTGGAGTCCACAGCAAGATCCTGAGTCGGATCGGTTGGGGTGACAGTCATGGATGGGTGGCGGTCTGCCCGAAGACAGTGCGATAAAAATTGATCCAAAGCCCGCCGACAAAGGATCAGTATTTTTTAATTTTACAGAACAGCCTTGCTAATTCAGACGAGTGCAGTGAGATGAGCTTTGTCTGCATTCATCCCTTCGAGGGTGGAGACAAAATCGCTGACGCTTTGAAATTGCCGATAGACGGAAGCGAAACGCACATAAGCCACTTCGCTGGCCTCTTTGAGATGCTCAAGTACAAGCTCGCCAATCTCTGAACTACTGATCTCACGGCTGTTGCGTTGCTGAAGATTTAGTTCAAGCTCATCAACGATGGATTCGAGGTTGTTGGGGGTTAGGTCTGTTTTTTCGCAGGCTCTTCTCAAACCATGAAGAAGCTTGTTTCGATTGAAAATTTCACGATGACCATTCCGTTTAAGAACAGTCACTGGAGCCATTTCTACACGTTCATAGGTGGTGAATCGAAATTCGCAATTCAGGCATTCACGACGCCGACGGACACTTTTGCCTCCCTCGGCTGCTCTCGATTCGAGAACCCGGCTATCCGTGTTTTGGCAAGAGGGGCACTGCATGCCCTAATGAATGCAATTTGATTCTTCATATTGTATAGAACAGTGGAGCATTGAAAAGTGTTTGTGAAGTATGCCTCTGGTTTGAACAATTAAAAAAACCCCGCTTGATGCGGGGTTTGATCTGCTGGAAACACTACTTACCGATCTTCGGTGGATCGCGAAATGCGATGGCGAAGAACAGGGTGGCAATCGCCAGGCCGAGGATGAGGATGTAAGCGAAACTTTCCATCGAGAGTCTCCTAGAGAGCGATCAACTGAGTGGTGTGGATCCCGCGGGAGGAACATATCCCTTGGGAAGGCGACGGGTAGACCGGTCGCCGAGTTTTTGGAAAAGGCCAAATTCAACCTGTTCGCCTAGGTCAGGATCGATGCCTGCAAACACATCTCTGTAGAGGGTGCGAGCACCGTGCCAAATGTGTCCGAAGAAAAAGAGCAGAGCGAAGGTTGCATGGCCAAACGTGAACCAGCCGCGTGGTGAACTGCGGAATGTTCCGTCTGAGTTGTAGGTCTCGCGGTCGAACTCGAAACCTTCACCCAGTTGAGCCTTGCGTGCCAAACGCTTCACTTCGGCGGGATCAGTAAAAACCTTGCCGTCTAAAGAACCGCCGTAAACAGTTGCAGTGACTCCCATCTGTTCAAAGGAATACTTGGCCTCGGCACGGCGGAATGGAATGTCGGCTCGAACGATTCCCTCATTATCTTCGAGAACAACTGGAAAATTCTCAAAGAAGTTTGGAAGGCGACGAACCTGAAGCTCACGTCCTTCTTTGTCAGTAAAGACGGGATGACCAATCCATCCTGTGGCCAGTCCATCACCATTCACCATTGGACCAACTCTGAACAGGCCACCTTTGGCTGGGCTATTGCCTACGTAGTCATAGAACGCAAGCTTCTCCGGAATGGAAGCATAGGCATCTTCTAGAGAGCTTCCTTCGTCAAGGGCCGTTTGGACACGGCGATTGATTTCTGTTTTGAAGTAGCTCTGATCCCACTGATATCGGGTGGGACCGAATAACTCAACAGGGGTTGCAGCAGCGCCATACCACATGGTGCCTGCCACGACAAATGCGGCAAAGAAAACAGCGGCAATTGCGCTTGCGAGAACAGTTTCGATGTTGCCCATGCGCAGGGCCTTGTAGAGCCGCTCAGGTGGCCGTGTTGTGATGTGAAAAATACCGGCGATGATGCCCACGATGCCTGCGGCAATGTGGTGCGCCACGATTCCTCCAGGATTAAAGGGGTTAAATCCTTCAGGCCCCCAAGAGGGTTGGACAGGTTCTAAGTGGCCTGTCAAAGAGTATGGATCGGAAATCCACATTCCAGGCCCGAAGACTCCCGTGAGGTGAAAGGCTCCGAATCCGAAACAACCCAACCCAGCGAGGAGGAGGTGAATGCCAAAAATTTTCGGGAGGTCAAGAGCAGGTTCGCCCGTGCGAGGGTCCTGCCATATTTCTAGATCCCAATAAGTCCAGTGCCAAATCGCTGCGAGCATCAATAAGCCGCTGAAAACGATATGGGCGGCTGCGACACCTTCGAAGCTCCAGAAGCCAGGATCAACTCCTGTTTCTCCTGTAATGCTCCAGCCTCCCCAGCTGCCGGTGACACCTAGTCGTGACATGAAAGGCATGACAAACATGCCCTGACGCCACATCGGATTTAGAACTGGGTCCGATGGATCAAAAATAGCGAGTTCATAAAGAGCCATCGAGCCGGCCCAGCCGGCTACGAGAGCAGTGTGCATGAGGTGCACGGCCAGAAGTCGGCCTGGGTCGTTGATGACGACGGTGTGCACCCGATACCAGGGCAATCCCATGGGTCAGGTTCAGGTGGTACGGAGCTGCTGATACAGACAGACGAGGCGATCGTAAGGCTTTTGATCAATCGATTGGGCCGTGTTGTCGCGAGCTGCAATGTGTTGTGTTTAAGTCTCGTGTTCCGTTTTCCCTGCCGCCCTGTCAGTGCTTCCGTCCTCTGATTGATGCATTCTTGTTTGGTCAATGGGGTTACAAAACGCAACCTTTGGGCGCAAAGTAGGGGCTTGTTGTTGGGGGCTCTATGCCAGTCATTCGTTTTCTCCGGGAAGGACGTGATGTGGAGTGCTACCCAGGTGAAAATCTTCGCGACGTTGCTCTAAGAGAAAACATTCAGTTATATGGACTGAAGGGACAGCTCGGCAATTGTGGTGGATGTGGTCAATGCATCACGTGCTTTGTTGATGTGATTGACTCTGGTGCCGATGCCTCATTGACGGCTCGAACAGCAGTTGAAGACAACAAACTCAGACGACGTCCTGAGTCCTGGAGATTGGCTTGTCAATCGTTAGTTGAAAAGTCTGTAATCATCCTGACCCGGCCCCAAGTTCGCTTCCCTGAACTTGATAAAACCAAGGCAGCCGCTCTGTCAGCACCCCTTCCAGCCGGGCCAACTGCTTGGCCCGTCGAGGAGTTCATTGAGGATAAAGATGAAGGGGATGAACAAGATTCTGAGATGGATTCCCCTGCTACGCCCGATGACGAGGGGTGAGCTGAAGTCCACCCTGGCTCCCGAACGATGATACGTTCGCCTGTGCACCATTAATCACCTATGGAAACCAACGATCTCGGCTTTGTTGCCAGCCTCATGTTCGTCCTGGTTCCGACGGTGTTTCTTATCGTCTTGTTCATCCAGACCAATAGCCGGGAGGGTTCATCCTGATCGGCTGTTATCCGAGTACTGATCCGGTTTGATTTTTTTCTGGCTCGCGGACCAGGAGAACAGGTGCAGGCGCATGCACTCGGATGTAATCGCTGATTGACCCCCCTAGGAGCTTGTCGAGATCGACGAGTCCCCTGGCAACAAGTGGGCGTCTGTCCTGTGATGCGATCACCACGAGGTCGGCTTTGATTTCTTCTGCTGCTTGACAGACTCCTCTGCCGATGTCGGGAGTAGTCAAATGCATTGGCTTGAGGTCAACGCCAAGGCTTCGAGCACGCTGGACAGCAGCATCTAGTAGGCCATCAACTTTGCTTTCACCCCCACGAGATGCCGATAGATCTTGTCTGGCAATGTGAACTCCCGTGAGCTGCCCGCCAGGAATATCTCGCACCATTTCGCAGGCAATTCGTAGTGCGTCATCGCCGACCCCCGTTCCGTCGATGGTCACCAGCAGTCGATTGACATGACGCACGTAAAGGTCGTCGCGAACCAAGAGCATGGGACGCGTCGATAGCTGAAAAACGTATTGGCTGGTGCTGTTTGCCAAGATCGACTGCAATCGACCTAGCCCCCTAGACCCCATCACGATCAGATCAGCATTGATTTCTTCGGCCACTTTGAGAACGGTTTGTTTGGTATCCCCCTGTCGAATGATCGAATTCACTTCACTCGGGTCAAGACCTAATTGACCAACTGCCTTGGCAAGCAGGCTTCCTGCTGTAGTCCAATGATCTTCTGCGTTGAACTTTCCTTGTTCTGAGACGACATGAAGCAGATTGATGCGCGCAGATCTGAACCCTGGAAGGTCGCGCAGCATCCGTACCATTTCTTCGACATGACCTTTGCCGGAATCAGCAATCAGAAGATTCTTGAACACGATGAACGATTAGGTCTGCTTCAGCCTATGGCTAACGCTCAGTGTCGAGCTGATGGTGATTGAGAGCGTTACGCGCCGTCCGTGGCGGTTGCACAAGCGAGTGCTTCCTCAGCACACTGATCATGGCGGTGTGATGTGGCATGGCGCTTATGTTGGCTGGCTAGAAGAAGCCCGCGTTGAAGCGCTCGCAAGCGTTGGCCTTCCCTACCGGCAAATGGAGCACGAACGGTTGGAAATGCCCGTGGTTCGCTTGGAGATGTCCTACAAGCAACCGCTATCCCATGGCGAGCAGGTTGTGCTTGAGAGCTATGCACTTGCGCGAGATGGGGCCCGCTGGCCCTGGCAGACGCGAGTCTTGCGAGCTGATGGTGACTGTGTCTTCGAGGCGCTTGTGGAATTGGTTTTGGTCCGCCTAGAGGCTGGTCGGCGCCAAGTCTTGCGCCGGCCTCCGCAATCAGTTCTAACTGCGCTTGAGCTCTTGACCTACGGGCCAAACGAAGGCTAAAAGTATTAGTACATCTGTTCTTGCGATGAACTTTTGGACGAGCGGGGCTGGTGGTGGTTGTGGATCTCGTGTCCTGGGATTGGTATATCCAGGATTAGGGCGCTCAAAGCTCTGGCTCAAGCGAATCAAGTAACCCTGGCCGATCTGTGGTCATGGCCTCTCCCGCATTTGAAATTGGCGTTGGGTTGGCCTGATTCCGTGTTGGCACGATTGGAGTCTTATCGACATGGCGCAGGGCCTTCTCCCTCCCTTTTGGTGCCAGACAATGCTCTTCTTCCAATGGATCTGGAGTGGCCGAAGTCCTTGGATGCTTTGGAACGACCGCCGCTGGCTTTGCATTGGTCGGGTCAGAAGATGTGTCTGCCTCTCTTGTCGGCTCGGAAGGCGATAGCGGTGGTCGGGACTCGTAGTCCTTCAGATCATGGATGTCGAATGGCCTATGAGATAGGTCAGTGCCTGGCCAGAGCGGGCTGGCCGGTGGTAAGTGGTCTTGCCGAAGGAATTGATGCGGCCTCGCATCATGGATGTCTCGATGCAGGTGGGATCCCTGTTGGTGTGTTGGGTACGCCTTTGGAGCGCGTTTATCCGCCAGAGCATGAGGCTCTGCAGTCGCAAGTTGAGGCGGCTGGTCTTTTGGTCACGGAATGGCCTCGAGGCGCTCGGGTTCAGAGATCTAGCTTTGCGTTGCGGAATCGTCTCCTGGTCAGTGTGTCTTCTGCCTTGGTTGTCGTTGAGTGCCCTGAGGTCAGTGGCGCACTGCTTTCGGCTCGGATTGCCGAGACTCAAAACTGCCCTGTTTGGGTGGTTCCAGGCGATGCATTGCGTTGGTCCAGTAAGGGCAGCAACGGCTTGTTGCAGCAGGGCTCAACACCGTTGCTGGCGCCGGAATTGTTGAGTGCTGCCCTTGGACCAGGTCCGTTTGCGGCTACGAAACCGATGCGATCTGCTTCCGCGTCGTCGGCAGAGGAATTGGATCGCCCGCTTTTACGTCTCATTGATGAAGGTTTGACGCTTGATCAGTTATCTGCAGCCTTGAGGTGTAGTTCAACTCAGTTGGCTCAGGATTTGTTGCAACTCGAGCTTGATGGTGTCATTGAGCCCAAGCCTGGTCTGAGTTGGCGTTCTGTCTAATCTGAGTCATGGGTGTCTTCCGCTACCGGGGCACAGACCTCCTCACTTGGCGAAGGGATCTGATTCGTCAAGGTGGGCGAGTTGTGGATCTTGATTGGCTTCTTTCAATGGCCGCTGATTGCTCTTGGGGCGATCTTCAAAAGCTACGAATCACCCCAGATGTCGAAATCGGACTGGGTGCTTCCTTAGAGCAATTAACGGATCTTTGGACCCAGCATCGAGATCAGCACATTCCTCTGCAGCATTTAGTTGGCCTCTGTCCATGGCGGGATTTTGAGTTGAAGGTCTCTTCAGACGCCTTGATTCCTCGTCAAGAAACCGAGTTGCTGATCGACTTTGCCTTGCAGTGTTTGCCGGAAGAGGAACGGCTGGCTGAGGGAATCTGGGTCGATTTGGGGACGGGCTCTGGAGCGTTAGCGGTAGCGCTTGCGCGTGCGCTCCCTCACTGGAGTGGACATGCGGTGGACTCCAGTGAAGATGCCCTCGCTTTGGCTGAATGCAATCTCTTGGCCCTTGCTGGTGATGGTCGTTGGCAACTCCATTTGGGTTGCTGGTGGGAACCGCTCAGGCCCTGGTGGGGGCAGTTGCGGCTTGTACTAGCCAACCCGCCCTACATTCCCTCTTCTGTATTCGATGGACTTGATCCCGTTGTGAAGGACCATGAGCCCTATCTTGCGCTCTGCGGAGGCCTTGACGGCCTCGATTGTTGCCGGCGGATTATCCGAGATGCATTCAAAGCACTAGCGCCAGGCGGTTGGCTTCTTTTGGAACACCACCATGACCAAAGTGAGTTGGTGCTGGAGTTGCTCAGCAATGCAGGACTCGAGAGGACAGAAACCCGCTGTGATCTTCAGGGAATACCTCGCTTTGCCCTTGCTCAGCGATCCTGGTAATCCAAATTGTCGACACAGCCATTGGATGACGCGAGGGTGATCAAGTCTTCAAATGTTTGGCACAGAGATGGCATTACTGCGCATTTGCTTGCAGGTGGTGCAGCTCTTTTACCCACAGATACGCTTCCTGCGCTGGCAGCAGCTCCAGAACATGCATCTCAGATTTGGCGCTTAAAACGAAGGCCACATGACAAACCGCTGATTTTGATGGGTGCGGATCTCGATGGTTTGCTGTGCCATGTCGCTCCCGATGTTCGAGAGGATGCAATCGCACTGGCACAGTTGCACTGGCCGGGAGCTCTCACTCTTGTGTTGCCTGCCTTTGGTCGATGGGCAGAGGCATTGAATCCTGGATGCACAACTCTTGGTTTGAGAATCCCAGCTTGCACCCCCACTCTTGATCTTCTCAGTTGCAGCGGACCTCTTGCCACTACCAGCGCCAATGTTTCGGGTGAATCCCCTAGTCGAACTGCTAAGGATGCTGCGGCTGCGTTCCCACACTTGCCGCTGCTTGCACCGATCCCCTGGCCCGAGCACTCCGGTCAAGCAAGTTCTGTTATCGCTTGGAAAGCACCTCAATGCTGGCATTGGCTGCGCAGAGGCGCTGTGATGCCTTCAGGTGTGCTAGGCCTTTCTGAATGCTCTGGCTGATTGCTGCGCTGATTTTTCTCCAAGCGGCCGTTCATTGGCTGTTTGAACCACTGGTGCAACTGTTCACTCCAATACTGGAATTGAACCTCTTGCCTTGGATTCTGGCTTTTGTTGGACTTTGGATTTTCACGGGTCGATCGAGTCCCTAGCTAGGTCTTATGGGGACTTGTGGAACTGTTCTGAAGCCGGCTAACGGATTTGAACCGATGACCTTCGCTTTACAAAAGCGCTGCTCTACCACTGAGCTAAGCCGGCATTGCAGGGAGTTTAACGCTGCGACCTCTCATGGATTCACCATGTGTTTGTAGCCACCACATTGAAAGCTCTAGCCTCGATCGGCAACCACTTTTTTCAAGAGCGTTGCTGATATGACTTTCTACGGTGCGGATGCTCACCACGAGGCGGGATGCAATGGCTCGATTACTGAGACCTTCCAGAAGTAAATGAATCACGGTGGTCTCAGCTGGCGTGAAGGCTGGGTTAGACATGATGGCTGGAGATGATTCCAGAACCATTCCCCGTTATTTGGATTTTGGAGTCATCGATGAGATCGGTCTGCGAATTGGCAAGTTGGCAACGAGAGCTGTGACTCGATCTTCTGTTTCCAGACTGACATCACCTTCCTCTAAGTCGATCTCCACATATTTAGCTACCACCTCAAAAATTTCTCGTCGCATTTGATCCAGAAGCTCAGGGCTCAGGTCACTGCGGTCATGAGCTAGTACCAACTGAAGTCTGTCTCTGGCAGTGGAGGCACTTGCTGGTTGACGTCCAAGCAGTTTGTCGACGAGGTCACGGAGAGTCATCAGCTCAGAAGATCTTCGTTTGCATCAGGCGGCGCACAGTGGCACGGAGGCCCGAACGCTCTTTAGAGGGATCCAACAATGGAATCTCCTCACCTTGGAGGCGTCGGGCAATGTTTCCGTAAGCCCTAGCCGCAGGAGAATTAGTCCCATTGAGGGTAAGAGGTTCGCCCCGATTGGTGCTCACGATCACTTGTTCGTCTTCAAGCACTAACCCAAGTAAGGGCAGGGCAAGGATGTCGGTCACATCGTCCACCGCCAGCATCTCTTGATTGGCCATCATTTTTGGCCTCACGCGGTTGAGTACGAGCTGTACGGGTGACACCCCGTGGGTGTTAAGCAAACCGATGACTCGATCGGCATCACGAACCGCAGAGACTTCAGGTGTCGTGATCACGATGGCTTCACGGGCTGCTGCTACTGCGTTTTTAAAACCGTCTTCAATTCCCGCTGGGCAATCGATAAGAACGTAATCAAACCTCTTCTCCAACATGGTGGCAATGGTCTGCATATCTTCCGGTTTGAGCCACTCGAGCATTCGCGGATTGCCCGCTGGCAGCAGAGCCAAATTTGGAACTTGTTTGTGTTTCACCAGTGCCTGGTCTAATCGGCAGGTTTCGGCCAAAACCTCCTGCGCGGTGTAGACAATTCGATTCTCGAGTCCAAGCAGAAGATCTAGATTGCGCAAACCGAAATCTGCATCAAGAACCACCGTGCTGGATCCGTGTTGAGCTAGGGCGATTCCTAGATTTGCCGTCAGGGTGGTTTTGCCTACGCCTCCCTTGCCGGAGCAAATCAAGATCGTTCGCGAATTTGAGGTCACGTTGTCGCGGTTGATGAGTGCAGGTTAAGGGCACTTGCCCTTAATACAATTGAAATCGATCAAAGCTTTGGCATCTGCATGTCAAAGCGAGGTTCAGCGGGCTCGATTGAAATCACACCATCCACCACCCGGGCTTCCTCTGCAAGTCCAGGCTGTGGCTTCTCTTCAGGACCTCGGGCAACCAGATCTGCGATACGTAGCTGAAGCGGACGGAGCTGCAGTGCGGCAATGCGTGCAGTTAGATCTCCATTGTGACCAGCGTGAGCACAACCAAGAAGGCGCCCCCAGACGAGGACGTTGCCTCCTGCACTGATTTGAGCGCCTGGATTGACATCGCCAATGAGCATCACGTGGTTGCGAGCTTTGAGATGGTCTCCTGATCGCAGCGTTGCCCTATGAACCAAAAGTGCTGGCAGCTGACGTTCATCGGCGTCTTGGGACTGCTGATTCGAACGCTGCGGAGTTGTGAGCTGGGCTGGAATGCCCAGGGCATTGGCACTGACCACGGTGAGTGAATTGCAGCTTTTGATCGAGAGCAATCTGCATCCGCGTTTCTCAAGTTGACTTTGGAAATCAGTCAGCACACGGCAATTCAGCTGCCATTCTCCTCCATCCAGCTCAAGATCTTGACCTTCAAGACCATTGAGTTGGTCCGCAAGGGTGTCTTGCCAATGGCCATGCTGATTGCTGGGCAAGACCAGGCGCTGATATGAAGCTTGAATGGTCTCTGGTTTCACCGCCAACCCCGTCATCAAGAGTGGAGGCTGACGCTAAATGTCACTCCGATATTGGCCAACCTTTCGTTTCAGTTCCTGACCAATCTGTTTTGGGTAAATCAGCCAGCTGGTGCTTGCCGGTTTGCTCAGGCTTTCAACAAGTGCTGAACTCCGTTCCAGCGCGTGAAGCTCTTGCCCGTCCCACAGCCTCAGCCCTCCGCGATACGGGTGATAGCCATGGAGTTGTTGATGGCGTAGTCCGCAGCACAAGCCTGGATCTAATCCTTTGGCTTCGGCCAATCCCCTGGCAACGGCTAAGCATTCGAGCTGTTTTTCCTTGGAGAGACTATCCACGTCAAGAGCTTTGAGCAGTCTTCGGGAAAGGAACCGATCGCAGAGATCAGCTAACGGCGGAGGGGCTTCCTCTCTCCAGCGCAACAGGTGATAGCCAATTCGCAAATCATCATTGGACAAATAGGTCTCCAGATCGAGCTCATGCGTCGACCAAAGCCAGCAGCTCATCGTTGAATCTGTCCAAACACGATCGGATCCAAGCTCCCGGGCTAGGCGGATGAGTTGTTCCAGCAGCCAATTGCAGATCACATTGAGGCGGTGGTTGTACACACTGCGGTACATCAGGTTGCGAACCACTAGGTAGTGCTCGACAGCCATGAGACCTTTGGGATGGATGGCAAGTTCCCCATCCGGTGCAAAGGTCAGTGCCGCCAAGATTCTTTCCAGATCCAGCTGGCCATAGCGCGTCCCGGTGCTGTAGCTATCACGCAATAAGTAATCGAGCCGGTCGCAGTCGAGTTGACTACTGACGAGGTCTTTGATGACCCTCCGCTGAGTTGTTCCATGCTGTAGTAGTTCGGCTACAGCTTCAGAGGTTCCCGGTTCGAATCGTTCGAGTGGCTCATAGACCTCTGAATGTTCGCGAATGATTTTGGCGGACCAAACCTCATGGTGGGTGCCGAACATTTCCTCCCCGGTGTGGCTAAGGGGGGCATGGCCCAAGTCATGGAGCAGGGCTGCCGCATAGAGGATGCCCCGATGCTGTTCCAAGGACACGTCCTTAGACAGCAGTCGCGCAAAGGCCTGACGTGCGATATGAAAGACGCCAAGGGAGTGAGTGAAGCGGCTGGATTCAGCCCCATGGAAGGTTAAGAAAGCTGGCCCTAGCTGACGAATGCGCCGAAGCCTTTGGAAGGGAGAGGCTTCCACGAGCTGCAGGACTAATGCTTCCGCGGGGTCGTCTGTATTCAGAGAGATGCCGCCGTGCAGAGGATCGTGATACGTGCGGCTACTCATGCCGTTGGTGCCATCTCCTCGGTGCTGGTGGTCTCGGGTGATGGAGGAACACCTGAGTTGTTGCGGTCGATGAGTGCTTCTAAAACCCGTTCTGCATCTGTCAGCCAGCGGTCACCTTCGCCGCCTGGATTGAGTGGTTCAGGCTGATCCAGTAAGCGATCTGGCGTGATCCCTTGTCCCTGAATATCGCGTCCGCTTGGCGTTACATATCCGGCTACGGTGACGGCTAAACCACTGCCATCGCTGAGGCTGGTCAAGGTCTGTATCAGACCTTTGCCAAACGTGGGGCTTCCGAGAAGTAGCGAACGATGATTGTCTTGCAGGGCTCCGGCGAGGATCTCGCTTGCACTTGCTGTGCCTTCGTTGACAAGGGTCACCATGGGACCGTCGTAAAGGGTGGATTCGCTCGCTTGGATGGGATCTACAATTCCTTCTCGATTGCGGGTTTCGACGATCGGCTCTTGGTCCAGAAAGGCGTCAGCGACCGAGAGTCCTCCACTGACAAGTCCTCCAGAATTATTTCGCAGATCCAAAACCACCCCTTCTACCCCCTTGTCACTGAGTTCTTTTAAAGCTTCCTGAACTTGTTGAGGTACGCCTTCGCTGAACTGCGTAATCCGCAGGTGGCCAAGCGTATGGGTGTCACTGCGCAGACGGCGAGTTCGAACGGGTCTGAGGTCAACATTGCGTCGTTCGAGCGTGATCTCTGTTGTCTCTCCATTCGGAGGTCGAAAGGTCAGCACGACTTGAGTTCCGACATCTCCGCGTAACCGTGCTGCTGTGGCTTCGAGCCCCAACACAGCGGTGGATTCTCCATCCACCGCAATCAGTGACGAACCGCTGATCACCCCGGCGTCGGCAGCTGGGGATCCTTCCAGTGCCGCAATGACGACGACGGAGGTTTCCTCATTGTGATGGCCAAGTTGCAGCCCCACGCCACTCAGGCTTCCGGAGTTGCTGGACTTCATGGCGGAGTAATCGACAGGTCTCAGCAACCTTGTGTAGGGATCCTCTAGGGGGTCCAGCATGGCTTCGATGGCGCTGTAGGCCTGCTCGCTCGATTCGATCGTCTGCTCGAGTGCTTTCTGTCGCAGTCGTTTCCAGTGAATACGATCGAAGCTTGCGGGGTCGACGTAGCTCTGATTCACCAAGCGCCAGCTTTCGACAACCAACTGCTGGGCATCGTTAAGAGCCAGAGCAGGCGCTGGGACTAAGAGGCAGCAAAGCAAAAGGGGCGTCAAGACAAAAGCCAGCTGTTGCAGGCCTTTCCCCGAGCAATTAACAATCGGCAACATCAGCTTCATTCTGTCGCGTCGTCTGGAGTGTCATCGGTAGACTCCTCCAATCCAAACAGACATTTGCATGGCGAACTCCTCACCTGTCTACGACTGGTTCCAGGAACGTCTTGAAATTCAGGACATCGCTGATGACATCAGCACGAAATACGTTCCACCGCATGTCAATATTTTTTACTGCTTGGGTGGTATCACGCTTGTTTGCTTCCTGATTCAGTTTGCGACAGGCTTCGCGATGACTTTTTACTACAAGCCTACTGTCGCTGAGGCTTATAGCTCAGTTCAGTATTTGATGTCTGATGTGAGCTTCGGATGGCTCATCCGTTCCGTTCATCGATGGAGTGCCTCGATGATGGTGCTGATGTTGATTCTTCATGTTTTCCGCGTTTATCTCACTGGTGGTTTCAAGCGTCCTCGTGAGCTCACTTGGGTGACAGGAGTCACTATGGCAGTGATTACGGTCTCTTTCGGCGTCACTGGATATTCCTTGCCCTGGGACCAGGTTGGCTATTGGGCCGTCAAAATCGTCTCAGGAGTTCCTGCTGCTATCCCCGTGGTTGGTGATTTCATGGTTGAACTTCTTCGTGGTGGCGAGAGCGTCGGTCAGTCCACATTGACTCGCTTTTACAGTCTCCATACCTTCGTCATGCCATGGCTGCTTGCGGTGTTCATGCTCATGCACTTCTTGATGATCCGAAAGCAGGGCATTTCTGGTCCCTTGTAGTCCATTGCAGTTTCTTCATCTGCTCACCCAGATTTTTTAACTCCCCATCTACTTTTTACTTATTGCTGCTTCTCACTATGCATATTCTCAAGAAGCCTGATCTCACTGACCCCAAATTAAGGGCCAAGCTTGCAAAGGGTATGGGTCACAACTACTACGGAGAGCCTGCCTGGCCTAATGACCTTCTCTATATTTTCCCGGTAGTGATCCTTGGCACTATCGCCTGCATTGTTGGCTTATCGGTATTGGATCCAGCAATGCTGGGTGATAAGGCTGATCCATTCGCAACTCCACTTGAGATCCTTCCTGAGTGGTATCTCTATCCGGTCTTTCAGATTCTTCGTGTTGTCCCGAACAAGCTTCTGGGTATAGCACTTCAAACTTTGGTTCCGCTTGGATTGATGCTCATTCCTTTCATAGAGAGTTTCAACAAATTTCAGAATCCGTTCCGCCGACCCATTGCGATGGCTGTCTTCTTGTTCGGAACGGCTACTACCATTTATCTCGGAATTGGTGCTGCTATGCCTATTGATAAATCATTAACCCTTGGTTTGTTTTAAGCCCTCGATTTGTTTGGATAAAATTATTTATACTAGTTAAATAAAAATCTCCCGTCTAATTGCTGGGGGATTTTTATTTTCTTGCAGAATGTTCTTTAATAAATCTTCTGATCAAGATCGAGCATTTCCACGTCGTTAGGATTAATCCTAAGGAAGTGATGCAATAGAAGGAATCCAACAATGGTCCAAGTTTGGTATGTCCTTGATTGCTGTCCCATCCAGGTGCCTGTTGGACCATCAAAATATTCTGCCCACTGTTGTCGTGGTAATTGGTTGAGTTGGCTCCAGTAACAATCCTCGAGCATCGCTTTCATCTGTCCCATCAGCAGGATGTCGGCATTGGGATGTCGACGCTCATGCAGGAGGATTGAGGCCCCGAAATACCAAAGCAGGCTGGGCCAATGCCCTCCGTTGTGATAGCTCCATGGCCAGTTTTTGGGATCGGATCCAGTTTTGTTTTGCCACTCCATGGTTTCCATGGGTGGATGGCAAATGCGCATCGGCATCTGAGCCATCAAATGATTGCGGTTGTGCAGCATGAGACGGAACAGGGCACGCTGTTGTGGTGCGGTGAGAAGTCCGAATAGACAGCCGAGGGAATTGCCTAGGCTGTAAAAGCGGAAATCTGGTCGACCTGTTCGAATATTTCCAATGAGATAGCCGCCACGGTTCTCAAGCCAGTCCTGAAGCCAATCAGGAATGACCTGAGGTTGCACATTGAACTCATTTTGGTGTTGATTGTCGCCGTATTGCTCCGTTGGCCGTCGCCTTAGCACTTGCATCGTCTTACTGGTGACCCAGTAGTGCTTCAGCAAAAATTTCCTTAGGTCATGGATCCATTGGCGAGTCAACACCAACCGCTGATCAAGAAGTCTGCTGTTTTGATGGCGACGTCCCAGTTCCATCAGCTGAGAGCAGCAACGGAGTGAGGCATAAAGCAGCACTTCAACCTCAAGTGGCGCCCCCCACACGTCCATTGGACGATCAATCATGAACGCACAATCCGGAACGAACAGCACTGGTGTGCCCTCAAAAGTGGGATGAAGCACGAGGTCCAACAGCAGTTGTACGCCTCGTTGGACGCTTGCAGTGGATCCAAATTGTTCATCCCCGCTGGTTTTGACGTACATCCAACAGAGGATTGGCCACCAAAGGCTGGCGTCAACAGAAGTGATCCTGCCGATCGAACGTTGGCCGTAATCGGCGACGAGCACGCCATTTTCTTCAACAAAACTGGTTGGGAAGACGCCTCGTGTTTGGTAAGTGGTGCTTTGAAGGTCGAGGCAAATTTCTAGGAATTGTTTGACGATTTTGAATCGCTTTTGAGTTAGCAGGTAGACCATCACTGGCACGTTGTCGCGCAGGAAAATCTCGCCGTAGTTGAGCGCCTCATCGTCACGAGGGTGCTGGAGAGCAGCAACGCTCCCTGCGAGGCTTCCAGCAATTGGGATCAGCGTGCGTTCGAAATGCTCTTTGGCCTTTAGAACGACCTGGTCTTCTTTTGAGCTGGGACGTACCCGCTGGCGCTGTTGGCTGAAGCGTTCGGCCATGCTGCAGTTGCGACCATCCCTCAAAAATTAGTGATGCTCCTTGTTTTGGCCAGTGGAAGTAAGTCTGGAGATACTGGTTTCAGGAGATAGTTGCGAAGGGAGCAGTCATTGAGTTATGGTTTTGGACTGCGCGGGGGGGCAATGCTCCGAAGCGCAGCCGAGGATCATGACAAGCGAGAGCTTGAAGTGTTCTGAGGGGCTTGCAGGATTGGGGGAGCGATCCCACGATGTTGTAAGTTTCAAAGGCGGTTGCGAAACCGCAGGCCAACCGTTTCTGCAAGGGAACGCGAAGGCAGAACCTGGACAATTGAAAAGTTTAGGAACTGACGCTTTTATCGCGTTTAGTTTGAACTTAAGTCGAAAGATTTAAGTGCGAGCTAAATGATAGTGCGATAAAGGTGTGAGGTCCCGTCAACAATTATTTAGTTGCAGAGAAGCATTGTGCTTGCAGCTCGAGAGTTTTCACGAAGTCTTGAGTTGTCGGTGTGCGCAATGTGGAGCAACGACCGGATCTGAGATCCCGGAAAGTCGAAGGAGGAAGAAATTCTGATTTTGCACTCTTTGAACCCTTCTGTCAGAGGAAGGAGGCAACAACTGCATGAAGTACGCCAGTGCTTTGATGTGGGTGAAGCAAATCAATCGGAGGTGAGAACCAAAAGGGATTGATCTACAACGGAGAGTTTGATCCTGGCTCAGGATGAACGCTGGCGGCGTGCTTAACACATGCAAGTCGAACGAACCTTCGGGTTAGTGGCGGACGGGTGAGTAACGCGTGGGAATCTGCCCTCAGGAGGGGGATAACGGTTGGAAACGACCGCTAATACCCCATATGCCGAGAGGTGAAATGAATTTCGCCTGAGGATGAGCCCGCGTCTGATTAGCTAGTTGGTGAGGTAAGAGCTCACCAAGGCATCGATCAGTAGCTGGTCTGAGAGGATGATCAGCCACACTGGGACTGAGACACGGCCCAGACTCCTACGGGAGGCAGCAGTGGGGAATTTTCCGCAATGGGCGAAAGCCTGACGGAGCAACGCCGCGTGAGGGATGAAGGCCTCTGGGCTGTAAACCTCTTTTATCAAGGAAGAAGATCTGACGGTACTTGATGAATAAGCCACGGCTAATTCCGTGCCAGCAGCCGCGGTAATACGGGAGTGGCAAGCGTTATCCGGAATTATTGGGCGTAAAGCGTCCGCAGGCGGCCTTTCAAGTCTGCTGTTAAAGAGTGGAGCTTAACTCCATCATGGCAGTGGAAACTGTTGGGCTTGAGTGTGGTAGGGGCAGAGGGAATTCCCGGTGTAGCGGTGAAATGCGTAGATATCGGGAAGAACACCAGTGGCGAAGGCGCTCTGCTGGGCCATCACTGACGCTCATGGACGAAAGCCAGGGGAGCGAAAGGGATTAGATACCCCTGTAGTCCTGGCCGTAAACGATGAACACTAGGTGTCGGGGGAATCGACCCCTCCGGTGTCGTAGCCAACGCGTTAAGTGTTCCGCCTGGGGAGTACGCACGCAAGTGTGAAACTCAAAGGAATTGACGGGGGCCCGCACAAGCGGTGGAGTATGTGGTTTAATTCGATGCAACGCGAAGAACCTTACCAGGGTTTGACATCCTGCGAATCTCTTGGAAACGAGAGAGTGCCCTCGGGAGCGCAGTGACAGGTGGTGCATGGCTGTCGTCAGCTCGTGTCGTGAGATGTTGGGTTAAGTCCCGCAACGAGCGCAACCCACGTCTTTAGTTGCCAGCATTAAGTTGGGCACTCTAGAGAGACCGCCGGTGATAAACCGGAGGAAGGTGTGGATGACGTCAAGTCATCATGCCCCTTACATCCTGGGCTACACACGTACTACAATGCTACGGACAAAGGGCAGCAAGTTCGCGAGGACAAGCAAATCCCATAAACCGTGGCTCAGTTCAGATCGTAGGCTGCAACTCGCCTACGTGAAGGAGGAATCGCTAGTAATCGCAGGTCAGCATACTGCGGTGAATACGTTCCCGGGCCTTGTACACACCGCCCGTCACACCATGGAAGTTGGCCACGCCCGAAGCCGTTACTCCAACCCTTGTGGAGGAGGACGTCGAAGGTGGGGCTGATGACTGGGGTGAAGTCGTAACAAGGTAGCCGTACCGGAAGGTGCGGCTGGATCACCTCCTAACAGGGAGACAAACAACCGATTTTGATGTCTGAGTACTTGATTCTTAGGCCAAAATCCTGTCACCTTAGGTCGATCGGTACCTCAATTTTGAAGCCAAGAGATGTCTAGAGATAGGGATTGGCTTGGTGGAGATCTTTAGTTCCTAAACTTTGTCTAGGTCACACCCCATAAGGGATGAGACTCCTGGGCCATTAGCTCAGGTGGTTAGAGCGCACCCCTGATAAGGGTGAGGTCCCTGGTTCAAGTCCAGGATGGCCCATCGGTGTTGGGGGTTTAGCTCAGTTGGTAGAGCGCCTGCTTTGCAAGCAGGATGTCAGGAGTTCGAGTCTCCTAACCTCCACTGACCGAAATGAATCCCCATCTCCCAAGAGTGGAGTATGAGCTCGTATGGATTGTGATTTAGATTTGTCCGCTAGATGATCCTAGCTTCTTGTCATTTTAAAGAATGGGAGTGAACCCAAGATTTAATTGATAGGACGCTGGGCTCAATGAATGGATTGAGAGATCAATGCATTGATTTGATGTCTAGCCGAACCTTGACAACTGCATAGTAAGTCTGGAAAGAATAAAGCATCTCATAGATGCATCATTCTTGAGGGTTAATTCTTGATGGAATGATGTTAATTCTACGAGCAAGAGCCGAGACTCCATCACGTTCTTTCAAATGTGTCGAGCATTTGAGAGTTTGATTTTAACTTCTAAGTTAGAAGTTCTAAGTTAGAAGTTAAAAGAATCTGTTTCAACAACAGCAAGCGTGTTGGAGATACATTGGTCAAGCTACAAAGGGCTCACGGCGGATACCTTGGCACGCAGAGGCGATGAAGGACGTGGTTACCTGCGATAAGTCTCGGGGAGCTGGAAACACGCTTTGATCCGGGAATTTCCGAATGGGGCAACCCCTAGAACGGCCAGCTGAATCTATAGGCTGGCACGAGCCAACCCAGCGAACTGAAACATCTTAGTAGCTGGAGGAAAGGAAAGTAAAAACGACTCCCTCAGTAGCGGCGAGCGAACGGGGAAGAGCCTAAACCAATGGTTTCGACCATTGGGGTTGTGGGACAGCAATGTGGATCAGGAATGTTAGTGGAAATGTTTGAAAGACATGCCACAGAGGGTGAAAGCCCCGTACACGAAAACTGAACTGACCTAGCTGTATCCCGAGTAGCACGGAGCACGTGAAATTCCGTGTGAATCTGCGAGGACCACCTCGTAAGGCTAAGTACTCCTGTGTGACCGATAGCGAAACAGTACCGCGAGGGAAAGGTGAAAAGAACCCCGGGAGGGGAGTGAAATAGAACATGAAACCGTGAGCCTACAAGCAATGGGAGCCCTACTCATAGGGTGACCGTGTGCCTGTTGAAGAATGAGCCGGCGACTTATAGGCACTGGCAGGTTAAACCGGAAATGGTGGAGCCATAGCGAAAGCGAGTCTGAATAGGGCGTTTGTCAGTGTTTATAGACCCGAACCCGGGTGATCTAACCATGGCCAGGATGAAGCTTGGGTGATACCAAGTGGAGGTCCGAACCGACTGATGTTGAAAAATCAGCGGATGAGCTGTGGTTAGGGGTGAAATGCCAATCGAACCCGGAGCTAGCTGGTTCTCCCCGAAATACGTTGAGGCGTAGCGTCTCGTGCTCCAGCAGGGGGGTAAAGCCACCATTTCGGTGCGGGCTGCGAGAGCGGTACCAAATCGAGATGAACTCTGAATACCCTGTGTGTAGCGAGGCAGTCAGACTGTGGGGGATAAGCTCCATGGTCGAGAGGGAAACAGCCCAGACCGCCAGCTAAGGTCCCCAAATCAACACTAAGTGATAAAGGAGGTGGGATTGCCCAGACAACCAGGAGGTTTGCCTAGAAGCAGCCATCCTCAAAGGAGTGCGTAATAGCTCACTGGTCGAGCGATCCTGCGCCGAAAATGAATGGGGCTAAGTGTTGTACCGAAGCTGCGGATTTATGGTAGGGGAGCGTTCTATGTGGGGCGAAGCGTTAGCGTGAGCGGGCGTGGACTGCATAGAAGTGAGAATGTCGGCTTGAGTAGCGAAAACATGGGTGAGAATCCCATGCACCGAAACCCTAAGGGTTCCTCCGGCAGGCTCGTCCGCGGAGGGTTAGTCTGGACCTAAGGCGAGGCCGAAAGGCGTAGTCGATGGATAACAGGTCAATATTCCTGTACCGGTTATGTTTTGGGAAGAGGGACGGAGAAGGCTAGCCAAGCCAGATGTTGGTTACTGGTTCAAGCGTTCGAGGCGTTGAGGATCGGCGAAAACGATCCGAGCTGAGGCGTGAGTACGAGCTGCTACGGCAGCGAAGTTGGTGATGTCATGCTTCCAAGAAAAGCTCTATACCCGTTAAGGCATAACTGCCAGTACCCGAAACCGACACAGGTGGGGTGGTAGAGAATACCGAGGTGCGCGAGGTAACTCTCTCTAAGGAACTCGGCAAAATGGCCCCGTAACTTCGGGAGAAGGGGTGCCACAGCAATGTGGTCGCAGTGAAGAGGCCCTGGCGACTGTTTACCAAAAACACAGGTCTCCGCTAAGTCGCAAGACGATGTATGGGGGCTGACGCCTGCCCAGTGCCGGAAGGTTAAGGAAGCCGGTCAGCGTAAGCGAAGCTGGCGACTGAAGCCCCGGTGAACGGCGGCCGTAACTATAACGGTCCTAAGGTAGCGAAATTCCTTGTCGGGTAAGTTCCGACCCGCACGAAAGGCGTAACGATCAGGGCGCTGTCTCGGAGAGAGGCTCGGCGAAATAGAATTGTCTGTGAAGATGCGGACTACATACACCCGGACAGAAAGACCCTATGAAGCTTTACTGCAGCTTGGTATTGTGCCCGGGCTCTGAATGCGCAGGATAGGTGGGAGACGTTGATCTAGTGCTTGTGGGTACTAGGGAGTCAATGGTGAGATACCACTCTTTCAGAGCTAGGGTTCTAACGTTCACCCGTTATCCGGGGAGCGGACAGTATCAGGTGGGCAGTTTGACTGGGGCGGTCGCCTCCTAAAAGGTAACGGAGGCGCGCAAAGGTTTCCTCAGGCTGGTTGGAAATCAGCCGACGAGTGCAAAGGCAGAAGGGAGCTTGACTGTGAGACCTACAAGTCGAACAGGGACGAAAGTCGGCCTTAGTGATCCGACGGTTCTGAGTGGAAGGGCCGTCGCTCAACGGATAAAAGTTACTCTAGGGATAACAGGCTGATCTCCCCCAAGAGTTCACATCGACGGGGAGGTTTGGCACCTCGATGTCGGCTCATCGCAACCTGGGGCTGAAGTCGGTCCCAAGGGTTGGGCTGTTCGCCCATTAAAGCGGTACGCGAGCTGGGTTCAGAACGTCGTGAGACAGTTCGGTCCATATCCGGTGTATGCGTAGGAATATTGAGAGGATTTCTCCCTAGTACGAGAGGACCGGGAGGAACGCACCTCTGGTGTGCCAGTTATCGTGCCAACGGTAAACGCTGGGTAGCCATGTGCGGAGTGGATAACCGCTGAAAGCATCTAAGTGGGAAGCCCACCTCAAGATGAGTATTCCCATGGGGTAACCCAGTAAGGTCACGGGAAGAACACCCGTTGATAGGCTCTACGTCGAAGTTCAGTAATGGATGCAGCGGAGGAGTACTAATAGACCGAGGGCTTGACCAACATTTGGTTCTTGCCTTTGAAAAGACTTTATTTGATCCAGATCGCAAACAAGGAACGCAAGTGAATTGAATGCAGCTATGCAGTTCTCAGGGGTCAACCCTTGGGAAATGTCTATCCTGGTGTCCATAGCGCTGTGGACCCACTCCGATCCATCTCGAACTCGGTTGTGAAACGCAGCAGCGGCGACGATATTTGGGGGGTAGCCCCCTGAGAAAATAGCTCGATGCCAGGTAAAAACATTTTCAACGAAGAAAGCCATCCCTTGAAGGGATGGCTTTTTTTGTGCCCTGCTGCACGGTAGTTTATGTCTCTATAGGCTTTATTAGAAGTTTTAGAGGTCGTTTTAGTGTTGGCATTGAGGACACCAATGCGTGCTTCTCCCAGCAACCTTGATCCTTTCGATCGTTGTTCCGCAATGTAGGCATGGTTGACCGGTACGTCTGTAAACAGCAGCTTGGCCTCCATAATTACCGTTAATTCCTTCAAGATCTCGGAAATCTTTAAAGGTTGTCCCGCCTGCTCCAATGCTCATTTCTAATACATTGATCAGGCATTGTCTTAGTTTCTCCAGTTGCTTACGATTCAGCCTTCCTGCTGCTTTTTGTGGGCAAATCCCCGCTGCAAATAAACTTTCGTCTGCATAGATGTTGCCTGTGCCAGCCACGGTTGATTGATCGAGTAATGCAGCTTTAATTGACCGTGTGGATCCTTTTAATTTTTCTTGCAGGTATTCTGTCTTGAAATCTTGACTAAAGGGTTCAGGGCCTAGTTTTTTGATTCCACAGATGACGGAATCCACGGCAATGCCCGGTGGAACCCACCACATTTCTGCGAAACTTCTTACATCAACAAAGCGCAGTTCCTGTCCCTTGGCATTCCAGAACCGTACACGTGTGTGTTTACAGACTGGCGTTCCATCCTCAATCCATTGAAACTGCCCAGTCATGCGTAGATGAACTCCCCAGTACCCTCCGCTCTCTTCAGAATCTTGCAACTCAGCTGATGCTGGCCTGTGGAGTTCGGCGAATAAATACTTGCCTCTTCGATTCCAACTGCCAATGCGGCAGTTTATGAGCCCTGATTGAAAGCATTCGGCTCCACCGGGACTTGCAATAGCCCTGTCTCTGCAGACTTCAAGATCGGTGATGACAAATTGATCCAGACGGCTCGCCAATCCTCGACGAACCGTCTCAACCTCTGGGAGTTCAGGCAACGACCTCAGGCAGGTTCCAGCTCTGCCTGAGAGAAGTTATTGGTATTGATACCACCTTCTGATCCAGAGATTCCGCTGTAGTTCACCTTTTCAAAACGAACTACAACTGGGTAACGAATGCCAGAGGTGTCAATCGATGCCACTGTGCCGACATCGTTGTACCAATAGGACTCAGGCCGCTTGATGCGAACCTTGTCACCACGGGAAATAGCCATCGCTGCTCAGAAACGTTGATGTAAAGAAAGCGTATCGCTGAGTGGTCTCCAGATCGAGAGAGCGTCACAGAATGTCTTTGGCGTGTTTTTGATCTGTTGACCTCATCGGCATGGCAGCATCCATCACCACCCCATTGATGACGCCGTTGACCAGCCTTAGTCCCGAACCGCCCTCGCTGGATCTTGACCTTCCCGATCCTGACCAGGATGACATCAGTACGATGGAATTCCTGGCTCGACTCGAGCAAGCCTGGGATGTTTGCGACAAATTTGATCTGCAGACTGAAATCTGTCGTGGTCGCATCTTGAAAGCTGTGCGTGATCGCGAAAAACGAGGTGGTGAGGGTCGTGGAGCCGGTTTTTTGCAGTGGCTTCGGGAACGGGAAATCAGTAAGACCAGGGCGTATGGATTGATTCAGTTGGCTGAATCAGCGGAAGACTTAGTCGGCGAAGGGTTGTTGCAGCAATCGAGTGTGAATCAATTCTCGAAGCGCGCCTTTCTTGAAACTGCTTCTGCGGCTCCAGAAGTCCAGGTGATGATTGCGGAAGCCGCCAACGATGGTCAGGAGATCACTCGTAAGCAGGTCAGAAGGTTGACTGACGATTTCACGGCAGCGACGAGTCTCCTGCTCCCGGACGAAATTCGTCAACGTGCGCAAGAGAATTTGCTGCCTTCAAAGGTTGTTGCACCGCTGGTGCGAGAACTATCCAAACTTCCAGAGCTGCAACAAGATGATTTCCGCAAGGTCCTCAGGGATGAGCCGGAACTTGATCGAATCAAAGATGTCACACATACGGCTCGTTGGATTACCAAAGCCACCGAATCTGGCGTTGCAGTTCGCGCTTTTCAGCAGGGTGATTTGGACCTGGATAAAGCAATGCAGGAAGCTCAGAGGCTCGATGCCCTTGGCTTGCTTGCCGATGCAGTAGGTCAGGCGCAGGCCCTGGAGGCAGCTGTTCTCAAGTTGCACACCTCATGGAGACGGCTTGGCGGGCTTCATGAACGTCTTTGGGTTGAAAGTGGAAGCAGCACTCCTTATCTCCGGGATGTTTTGACAGCTCTTCAGACGTTGAGTGGTGCCACGATGCGGGTGTCTTTAGGTGAGCTTGCTGGTGGAAAGAGGGTCAGACTTCAACTTGTTGAAGAGGCTCCTGAACAACTGGATCCCCCAATAACCCTCTAGATCTGGTACTCGTTAGAGTGAATCCGCTATCTGTGGTGCGAGGGTGAGTGTTGGATCCACTCATTGATGCTCTCAACAACCATTTTGGCTGGGATTCCTTTCGTTCAGGGCAGCGCCCCGTCATTGAAGCCTTGCTGAGTGGACGAGATTGTCTTGCAGTTCTACCAACTGGAGGAGGTAAATCTCTTTGCTATCAGCTGCCTGCACTGGTGAGGCAGGGGTTGGTTGTAGTGATTTCTCCATTGGTGGCTCTGATGGATGATCAGGTTCGTCAGTTACAGAAGCGAGGTATTTCTGCTGCCTGTCTGCATCGCGGTATTCACCCTGACCGGCGCCGCTTGATTCGGAAACAGTTGTCTTCGGGAGCGTTGCGTCTGTTGTATCTCGCTCCTGAGCGTCTTCAAGGTGATGAGGCGAGAGACATGCTTGCTGAGTATGCGCGGCGGGGACAGTTAGTTGCTTTGGCCGTGGATGAAGCGCATTGCATCAGTGCATGGGGGCATGATTTCAGACCTGATTATCGACGGCTTGGTCAGCTGCGCTTACTTTGCCCTGGTGTTCCTCTTGTGGCTCTAAGCGCCACAGCGGCTCCCAGGGTGCGGGCTGACATCCTTCGATTGCTTGGTTTATGCAAACCACTGATTCAGGTGTCTTCAGCGCAACGCTGCAATCTCCAATACACGATGCGACGTCGTCCGAGCGATCCGCTCCCAGAGGTCCTGGATGCCTTAAAGAATTCTCGTGGTGCAAAGTTGATCTATGCCAGGACCCGCCGTTCGGTGGAGTACTGGGCACAACGATTGCAATCTGAAGGGATTCAAGCGATCACTTATCACGCGGGTCTGGAACTGGAGCGTCGCGAGGAGGCTTTACGTCATTTTTTGGAAGCCGATGGGCCCGTCTTGGTGGCAACAGTTGCGTTTGGTATGGGTGTCGATCGTTCGGACGTGGGTTTGGTATTGCACTTGGATCTTCCTGCTTCGCCGGAGGGTTACCTCCAGGAATCAGGTCGTGCTGGTCGTGATGGCAGACCGGCCCATTGTCTTGTGCTTTTTTCGCCTCGAGATCGAATTCGTCTTGGCTGGGCAATGCAGTCCACGTTGAGACGTGAGGCTGAAACCAAGGTTTTGGAAGACGATGTTCGGCGCGTGGAGTTGGCTCAACAACAATTACGTCGCATGGAGGCTGTCGCAGAAGGAGAGATTTGCCGTGAGCAAGCTCTTCTCTTATCTGTTGGAGAGCTGACCTCTCCTTGCGGCCGCTGTGATCGCTGCGTCACTGAATTGCGACCACAGGATTGGTCTGATCGCGCCCAGGAACTGTTAAGCGTCATCCATGCAAAGCGGGGCGCGGATATTCGCTCCCTCACTGAGCATTTACGGGAGATCAATGGAAACGAAGAGCGCTGGGGTTGGCTTGTCCGCAGGCTTGTGCAAGAAGAGCTCATTGGTGAGAGCAATGATGGTGTACAACGTCTTTCCCTTCGGGATAGCGGCAGACAATTTCTGCATGCACCTTGGCCTTTGCATTACTCGGCTTAATTGAAGTGACTTGATTTAGGCGGCTTTGCAGCGATCTTTCACCAGGTCTTTTTCGAAATTGGTCTGGGGTGCAATCCAGGTTTTCCAGGCACCATCTGAGCTGGTTACATTGATTTTGCGGGCAGAGCAGTTCACCGCTACATACAGAGGCTTTCCTTCTCCGTTCAGGGTTGGGGCCACCATGCTGCCGCCCATCGATTGCCAGTTGCTCCAGTCCACTTGAAGTGGTCCATAGGTGCGCCATGCAGCGGGATTGGCCTGGACGGTCTTGGTTTTATCTTTTTTTGATGCTTTCTTTTGGGATTGAATTTTCGTGGCTGGTTTGGTAGCTGTTGCAGTGAGAACGGGCTGGGGTGAAGGCTTCACTGCTTGAGTGGTAAGGGTCTGCGACGCTGACTTTTGGACGCTCTCAGGTTTTGAACTGGTGGCTGAATTGGTTGTGATTTGTGCCGAGGGTGTGGAATCTGCTCGAGTTGCAGTCACTTGCTCGTTGAGACTTGTATCCCGGAGCATCAGCTTTGTTCCCACCTTGATCTTGTCGGGGTCGCTGATGGTATTGAGATCGATCAGAGAGGCCACTGGAATCTCATAGGCAAGAGCGATCTGCGTCAATGTCTGACCTCTCGCAATGGTGTGAGAGGTGGCATTTGGATTGGCCTTGATCGGCGTTGGCTTGGCCTTGGCCACGGGCTTTGGCCTGGGCAGAACGGCGGTTGTTGGCAGTTTCAGGGTTTGGCCAATTTCAATGTGATCTGCGCTTTGAAGGCTGTTGATGGTGATCAAGTCTCTCTCTCTGACGCGGTAACGCCCAGCAATGTCTCCCAAGGTGTCGCCCAGTCGCACGGTGTGGCGTCCTGAACCAGCACTGACCACACCCCTGGCACCACTAGGCAATCGAAGAGTTTGACCGGCCTCTACATGGTTGGAGTTCCGGATGCCATTCATTCGCATCAGACTGTTGACGGATACTCCGTATCTCTCAGCCAGATCGGAGATGGTGTCTCCTCGCTTCACGGTGATCGATGCTGCTAGGGCTGGCAGGGGCATCAATGCCGTCAGGGTTAGGGCAGCGGCAACCATGCTTCTCATGCGACTCTCTTGGCTGGGCGCAAGATAAGGTGCCTGGCTCAACTCGCCAGTCCCTTTCGGCGATTGATTTGCAAGTGATTCAGCCAACTAGGCGGCGTAACAAAGCAGGATTCAGTGTGTAGGGGGGATAGCGGAGACGTGGGTCAAGAAAAAAGGGTCTTCTGAGCACGGCTCGTTCGTTGGAAAAGGTACGAAATCCTGCTTCGCCGTGATAGCTACCCATTCCACTAGGACCTACGCCACCAAATGGCAGCTCAGGAATCCCCGCTTGCATCACCACGTCGTTAAAGCAAACTCCGCCCGAACTGGTGTTTTGTAGCAGGGTGTTTTGGTCGTTTTCGTCGCCACCAAACAGATAGATCGCCAAGGGTTTGTCTTGTTTTTGAATTCGTGTGATGGCGCAACTCAGATCATCCACCGCAATCAATGGCAACAATGGGCCGAAGAGTTCTTCAGCCATTAAGGGGTCATCGTCACTCGTGACCTCAATCAGGGTGGGAGCGATCTTGCGGACTGTCGGGTCGCATTCCCCTCCCAGAAGGAGACGGTCGTTCCCCCGAGCAGCAGCTAGGAGACTTTCCAGGTGGTTGTAATGCTGATCATGGATTAACGAACCCAGATCAGCAGAAGCGAGAGGAACGTCGCCGTAGAGATTGCGGCGCTGTTCAGACAGGGCATGAATCAGGTCTTCACGGATGCTCGTCTGAACGAGTAAGTGGTCGGGTGCGACGCAGGTTTGTCCAGCATTCAAGCCTTTCCCCCAAATCAAGCGGCGGGCCGTCACCGCAAGGTCAGCACCTTTAAGCACTATCGCCGGATTTTTTCCTCCTAACTCCAGAGTGACTGGTGTGAGATGCCGTGCTGCTCCAGCCAGCACCTTGGCTCCAATCGCCCCACGACCAGTGAAGAAAATGTGGTCAAAGCCAAGATCTATGAGACCTGCTGCAGTAGAGGCATCTCCGTTTACGACCTGCACCACATCCTCGGGAAAGCAGACAGAGATAAGGCGCTTGATTAATTGTGCAGTGGCAGGAGCATGCTCTGACGGTTTCAAAACAGCCGTATTTCCAGCAGCGAGGGCGCTGATCAGAGGCTGGATCGTGAGCATGAACGGGTAGTTCCATGGGCCGATCACAAGCACACATCCCAAGGGCTCTCGGATGAGTTTTGCCCGCCCAGGACGCTGAGTGATTGGGATGGGAATGCGGCGAGGGCGCATCCAGGCTCTGAGATGTCGCTTGGTGAGTTTTAATTCTTGAAGCAGGGCCACGATCTCAACCATGCCCTCCAGCGCAGGTTTCCCAAGGTCGATGCGAAGAGCTTGGAGTATGTCTTCTTCATGGCGGTGGAGCAGGTCGCTTAATCGCTTTAATTGAACACGTCGCCAAGCTTCTGGTCGGGTATGACCCGAGATGACAGGCGTGCGGAGGACCTTCAAATGAGCAGCTGTTAAGGCCTCGCCGGGGCTTGAGCGGACCATCAAAAGGTGTCCGATGGAGGTGCATGTTCGCAGGTCTGATTGGTTGATCGTGAAAGAGGGGATGACGTTGGAGCCGATTGGGATTAGTACGAGATGGAATGGTGTCGGCCTGATGACTAAGCAGCAGCCGTGGTGGAACGGTGCAGTCATCTATCAGCTGATTGTGCGCAGCTATGCCGATGGCAACGGTGATGGAATTGGCGATTTACAGGGCCTCGCGAATCGTTTGCCCTACCTCCGCTGGTTAGGAGTCGATGCGATCTGGCTCACCCCGATTTATCCATCTCCGCTGCAGGACGGTGGTTATGACATCACCGATTTCAAGTCGATTCACCCAGAGCTTGGAGATCTAGCGGCATTCCATCGGGTCTTAATGGCTGCGCACTCCCAGGGCATAAAAGTGGTGCTGGACCTGGTGTTGAATCACACCAGCACCCTGCATCCTTGGTTTCAACGCGCCCGTTGGGCCCCTGCCGGCAGTCCGGAACGCGACGTTTACGTCTGGAGTGATGATCTCGATCGTTACTCAGACGCACCAGTGTTATTCCGTCATTTTGAATCTTCAAATTGGGAATGGGATGAGGTTGCGCAGCAGTATTACCTTCATCGCTTTTTGCGTCACCAACCTGATCTCAACTACGACAGCCCATTGGTTCAGGAAGAGATGCTCAATGTGGTGGATTTTTGGATTGAGCGAGGAGTGGATGGCTTCAGGCTGGATGCGGTGCCTTTTCTCTGCGAAGCCGAGGGGTCTCGTTGCGAAGGATTGCCCGAAACTCATGCCTTTCTTCAGCGCTTGCGGGCACGGGTTGAGAGCCATGGAAAGGATGTATTGCTTCTTGCTGAAGCAATACAGCCGGTGGAGGAGGCCGCTCCATACCTTGCAGATAATGAGCTGCACGGGGCCTTTAATTTCGCATTAACGGCTCATCTTTTTGCTGCGATTGCAAGCGGAACGGTAGATGCCTTACGTCATTGCTTACAGGCAGCTCAGAACGCTGTTGGAGGTTGTCGATGGGCCTTGCCGCTACGAAATCACGATGAGCTTTGGCTTGGGGATGGTCACTTGGTGCCGGAAGATGTGATTCAAACGATCCGAGCCGGATTGCATCAAGGACAGGGACATTGGCTGAACTGGGGCATCAATCGGCGTCTGGCTCCTCTGCTCAATGGTGATCCAGGGTCGAACCGAGTAATGCATGCTCTGCTTTACAGCCTCCCAGGACTTCCTTGCCTGTATTACGGCGATGAACTTGGAATGGGAGATTGGCCTGGCTTGCGAGACCGCGATCCGAATCGCACTCCGATGGCCTGGACGCCAGCACGGAACGGTGGGTTTTCGACGGCTCCAGACCCTCTTTTGGTCTTGCCTCCGATCACGGCTCCTGGATACGACTATCGGGTGGTGAATGTGGAGGTTCAGAAGCAGCTGCCTGGATCGCTTCTCAATTGGCACCGGCGCATGCTCACCTGTCGCAAGCTTCTCCCAGCACTACGGAATGGAGATTTTGAGTTGTTGGATTGCGCTCACCCTGGTGTCATTGTTTATGTGCGTACGAACGCCACCATGACCGTGATGGTGGCGGCTAATCTCTCCGCAGCAGGGGCCTCGATTTACCTTGACCTCAGTCGATGGTCAGGGGAACGGACTCGTGAGGTGCTCTGGGGGTGTGACTTCCCTCCCGCTGATGCCGATTGGTTTGTGTACTTAGCGGCTCATGGGTTCAACTGGTGGTTGATTGGTGAAGTTGAGGAAACGGACAGCGGCGGTGTGGAGACCGGGGCTCAGCAAGACAGGTTGAGATCAGAAACTTCTGAAGACAAGAGAGGGTCAATCCCTGCCTCATTCAGGAGGTCTTGAACCTGCGGAACGAGACGCTCCGCTTCGTTTTGATCCACCATGGCTAATCGGCAGCGACGTGCGAGAACATCCGTGGCCGTTCTCGCATGCTCAGCGTTGATTGCATGGCGCAGTTCACCACGACAGATGGGCATCACGTCGCTCAGTGGTTGGCGATCGTTTGCATCCCAGCTGGCGACAAGTGCAGCAGCTTCCAATCCGAAACTGGCTTGCAGGTGGGCGATCTGTTGGCCTTGAAGTGTCGTCTCCGGTAGCAGACGCTTCAGAGCGCTCACCTGCTCTCGAAGGAGTGAGGGAGTTCGCTGAGGGTCCTCATCGGAACCAATCAGAGGCAAGGCAGACGGTTTGGGTAAGCGTGATCCGAGTCTCTCTTCCACCTCTTTAAGCGTGTCGATCGCCATGGGTCGGCAGGTGGTCCATTTGCCTCCCATGACGCTAATGAGACCACTTTCTAATCTTTCAACTTCGTGCTCTCGCACGACCCTGCTGCTGTTGAGATCAGCATCCGCTGGCTTGAGTAGCGGTCTTCCACCAGCCCAGCAACTGCCTACATCGGGATTACCTAGATCGGGGAACCAGCGCCGGACGTAATTCAGCAAGTAGTTTTTTTCAGTTTCTGACGGCACTGCTGCGTCGGCTTGCGGGCAGGGTGTGTCTGTGGTTCCGACCAAGGTGCGTCCAAAGAATGGCAACATGAACAGAACACGTCCATCATCGGTGGCTGGCAAGAGCAGGCCGATTCCCTGAGGGCAGAGATCAGCTCGTAAAACAATGTGCACTCCCCTGCTCGTGAGCATGCGCATGGCGCAGTTGGGATCGGCCATTCGTCGGATGACATCAGCGTGGATCCCAGTGGCATTCACGATCGCCCTCGCCTCCCAACGCTCTCGCTCCCCCTTGCCGTTTTCGCTGATGACGGCAGCGATCTGACCACTGCCATCGCGCTCCAGCTCCTGAACCTTGGTGCGCGTGCGAATGACAGCGCCAGCCCGTTCGGCTGTCAGGGCCATTAGCAGATTCAAGCGGGCATCATTGAACTGCCCATCGCTGTAAGCCACTCCGCATTGAACCTCGGGACGAAGGAGAGGCAGTGCTTGCTTTAACTCGTTGGATGAGAGCAAACGGCTACTGCCAATCCCTGCACGACCGGATAGGGCGTCATAAAGACCAAGGCCGATTCGGTAGTAGGCCTGGCCTAGACGATTGTCACTGGGAAGAGCGAGTTCGAGACGTTGGGCCAAAAAGGGAGCTTGTTCCAACCAGTGTCCGCGTTCAAGAAGTGCTTCACGCACCAAACGCAATTGAGCTAGGTCGGCTGTTTTGAAGGCAAGCTCGAGGTAGCGAACGCCTCCATGCAGCAGCTTGGTACTCCGACAACTGGTGCCGCTTCCTAAATCATGGCTCTCCAGCAACGCAACCCGCAGGCCGCGACGCACCGCCTCATAGGCCACGCTGCAGCCACTGGCGCCGCCACCAATGACGACGAGATCGAACTGTTGATCAACCATTCCAGTGCAGGCTTCTAGTGACAGCGTCGTCCCATCGCTGCCGCCAGCGTTGTCGTTGCTCCTGCGTTTGCTTTGGTTTAAACATTGTGGAATTGTTGGTTCGATTCGGAAGTAAATCCTTGAGGTCTGCAATTGCTCCTGCTTGCAATCCGGCAAGTAGAGCAACTCCACGAGCTGTGCTTTCGAGATGGGCTGGACGGCGCACCCCTAGCCCGGTGCTGTCTGCTTGAGCCTGCAATAAAAGGTCTGAGGCCGCAGCTCCTCCATCCACAGCAAGCTCTCCAAGACCATGCCCCATTGCTTGCTCTGTCAACTCGACAAGACTTGCCACAGAAAGTGCGATTCCTTCCAAGGCGGCGCGGGCGATATGGCCACGGCAGGTGTCGCGCGTAAGTCCAATCAATACGCCACGAGCATTGGGATCCCAGTGTGGTGTGCCCCATCCAGTGAAGGCGGGCACAAGCATCACTCCAGCAGCATTGTCAACTTCTTGCGCGAGTGGATTCACCTCCTCTGCACTGCCAATGATTCCTAAGCCATCTCGCAGCCACTGCACCACCGTTCCAGCATTGAATAAGCTTCCTTCTAAGCAATAGGTGGCTGTGCCCTGCTCATCCGTCCAGCCGAGGGTGCTCAGCAGGCCAGCATCGGAGTAGCGGATGGAGTCTCCAGTGTTCACGACGAGGAAGGCACCTGTGCCGTAAGTACATTTGCCTTCTCCTGGTTCTAGGCAAAGTTGCCCCAGAGTGGCCGCCTGCTGGTCGCCGAGTAGGGCTTGAATCGGTACTCCAGCGAAAGGTAAGCCCGCTTGGATTGCACCGAAATCTCCACGGCATGGCTTGAGGTCGGGCAGCGCATGCTGAGGAAGCCCAATTTCAGCGCAGGCTTCATCGATCCATCGGCGTTGTTCTAGATCCATCAGCAAGGTGCGACTGGCATTGCTCATGTCTGATGCATGGATTTTGCCGCCACTGAGCTGCCAAAGCAGCCAGCTCTCTACAGTCCCAAAACAGAGATCACCTTGGCCAGCCGCAGTACTTGCGGCGGGCTCATTGTCAAGAAGCCAACGAATTTTGCTCGCACTGAAATAGGGGTCCAGCATCAGGCCGGTCTGAGCTCTCCAGCTCGCTTCGAGTCCGTTGTTTTTCCACTGTTGACACAGGTTGGAAGTGCGGCCGTCCTGCCAGACCAGTGCAGGGCCACAAGGGCTGCTATCACTTCGCTTCCAGAGTGTGGTGGTTTCACGCTGGTTGGTAATGCCACAGCTGATCACCGCCTGCCGCTGTTCCGGAGTGATCGTCTGCTCAAGGCGTTTCATCGCCAGGCGTTGGCTCTCCCAGATGTCTGTTGGATTTTGTTCCACCCAGCCATCGGCGGGGTAATGAATTTCAAGAGGAGCCGAGGCGCTCGCCACTGGGCATCCATCTGTATCGAATAAAGCAGCACGTGAGCTGCTTGTGCCTTGATCTAATGCCAGCAGGAGAGGTGCAGCTGCCATGGCATGGCTATCTTCGTTTCTTACTTGCTAGCGATGGCACCAGAGGCCTGCCAAGAAATGGCTGAGACACAAAGAATTGGCCGGTTTCCCTCCTGGGTTGGTGAGGCGGTTGTGTATCAGGTGTTTCCTGATCGTTTTTGTCGCAGTGGCCTTGTCGATGCTCAACGGGGTCTATTGCTGCAACCTTGGGGCACAGAGCCTGAGAAACAGGGTTTTCAGGGGGGTGATCTCTATGGCGTGATCGATTCTCTGGACCACCTTCAGAGGTTGGGAGTGACCTGTCTTTATCTCACTCCTGTGTTCAGCTCGGCGGCCAACCATCGCTATCACGCCTACAACTACTACGAGGTGGATCCACTCCTGGGAGGGAATAAGGCGCTTGATGCCCTAATTGCTGCAGTGCACCAACGCGGCATGCGCTTGATCCTGGATGGGGTGTTCAACCATTGCGGCCGTGGGTTTTGGGCCTTTCATCACCTGCTTGAAAACGGTGATCGCTCCCCTTATCGCGACTGGTTTCATGTGTATGAGTGGCCGCTACGGCCTTATCCGCGCAAGGGCCAGAGCTGTGGCTACAGCTGCTGGTGGAATGATCCTGCATTGCCGAAGTTCAACCATCATCATCCGGCCGTGAAGGAGTACCTACTGGCCATAGGCAAGCACTGGTTGGAACGGGGAATCGACGGTTGGCGTTTGGACGTGCCAGATGAGGTGCCAGCTGCGTTTTGGTTGGACTTCCGACGCATGGTGAAAGGAGTGAACCCCGAAGCCTGGATTGTGGGTGAGATTTGGGGAGATGCCAGGCCCTGGCTTCAAGGGGAGCATTTTGATGGGGTGATGAATTACCGCGTGGGTTGGAGCAGCCTGTGTTGGGTAGCCGGCTCTCGTTTACGACGCAGCTATCGCAACCCGATGTATCCCTTGCAGCCACTCGATACAGCTGCATTGCTGGAGATTTGGTCTGAAACCCAAGGTTGGTATTGCCTGGAAGTGAATCGTTCCCAGCTCAACCTGCTGGATAGCCACGATGTTCCTCGGGCTCTCAACACCCTGAAAGGAGATGTTTCCGCCCTGGCCTTGGCTTTGTTGTTGTTGATGCTTCAGCCGGGAGCACCCTGTCTCTATTACGGAACTGAAGTGGGGCTGGATGGCGGTGCGGAACCAGCCTGTCGTGAAGCTATGCCCTGGGGTGCACCCTGGCCTCATGATTTGTGTCAGACGATCCAGGCTTTGATCCAGGTTCGCCAACAGATTGCTGCTGTGCAGGATCGTGGGTTGTCTTGGCAGGCCAGTGGAAGTGATGGCCTGATTGGTCGAGGCCCTGGGGTGGTGATCGTGGTGAATCGCTCCAGAACAAAAGGATTGCGATTCGATCCTCAAGAGCTTGATCAGGACCTGTGGGGTGTACAAGCCTTAGTGGGGAATTACCAGGCCTCGCGCCATACTCTGAGCCCGCAATCGGCGGTGCTGTTTAGGGGAACCGATGAACAGAGAAGGTCTTAGCTAGGTCTCTGTGGATTTCAGCGTCACACAGCGAAACATCTCTCTTCTGATTCTGTTTCCCACACTTCGGGTGCCGAGAAGTGAGGAATAAGCCCTTGACGAGAATTGAACTCGTGACCTCTCCCTTACCAAGGGAGTGCTCTGCCGCTGAGCTACAAGGGCGTGTGGGGGATGGGCCGGGTTGGATTTGAACCAACGTAGGCAGAGCCAGCGGATTTACAGTCCGCCCCCATTAACCACTCGGGCACCGACCCGAACCACACACGGAGACATTACCAGCACGTCAGTCGATACCATCACTGAATCCTCTTTTTATTGGGCCATGCGCCTGTTGCTGCTCAACGGCCCCAATCTCAATCTTCTTGGTCAGCGGGAACCAGGCCTTTATGGCCACCAAACCCTTGATGAGATTGAGACGGGGCTGCGTGAGCGGGCTTCCTCCAATGGTGTGAACCTGCAGTGCTTCCAAAGCAATTTTGAGGGCGCTTTGGTCGATCGCATCCATCAGGCGATGGGGCAGGTGGATGGAATCTTGATCAATGCAGGGGCTTTCACCCATACCTCCATCGCGATCCGCGATGCCCTATTGGGGACTGCAATTCCCTATGTGGAGTTGCATCTGAGTAATACCCATGCACGTGAATCCTTCCGAGAGCGCTCGTTTTTGGCCGACCGTGCAATCGGTGTGATCTGTGGTTTTGGGCCCGTGAGCTACGACTTGGCCCTAGATGGTTTGGTTTGTTATCTACGGAAATTCATGGATGGAAAGGAAGCCTGATGGCATTGAGTTCAGTCGCCGCAATCCGTTGGCTGGCTGCTCCCACTAGCGCTACTTGGGTGGAGCAAGCAATCGCCAGGCCCATTGAAGTTTTGATTGATCATGCGCACTGCGAGCGCAAGGCAGCGGGGGCAGCGGTTCAGCTGATGTTTCGTTATCTCTGCGAACCAGGCTTGAGTGAGGCACTGAGTCCTCTGGCCCGTGAGGAGCTGCAGCACTTTGAGCTGGTGCTTGCGTTACTTCAGGCCCGAGGTCGTTATCTCGAGCCATTGCCTTCCCCTGGTTATGGCGCATTCCTAGCCAAGCACATTCGAAAAGGGGAGCCGCAACGCATGTTGGATTCGTTTTTGGTGGCCGGTCTGATTGAGGCGCGGAGTCATGAACGGATGGCGTTGTTGGCAGAGCACAGCCCGGAGCCGGATTTAAGTGATCTTTATGGAAGTTTGCTGAAGAGTGAGGCTCGCCATTTTGGTCTTTATTGGTTGTTATGCGAGCAGCGTTGGGATCGGTCGGTGATTGTGCCTCGCCTGGAGGCTTTGGCGCAGGTTGAAGTCGAAGCTCTGAGAGGAGTGTTGGACAAACCTGAAGATGTTCGAATGCATAGTTGTGGAGTTGAGTAAGGAGGCTGATCTCTGTCTCTAGCGCTGGGAATGAATCAAAATCGTAGAGAATTTATGCAGCGATTTTTTCTGTGGTTCTCTTGAGAAAAGCTATTAGGAGTTAGGCTGAATCCTGTTTTAAGGTGGAAAGATTTGCTTCAAGATGATGTTATTGGCGTTTGATTTGTTTGGTATTGGTTTGTATTAAGTTCTTTTTGAGCCATGAACCGCCGTAGCTTTCTGCCCTCCGGCTTTGGGGATACGTTGATTGCTTTGAATAACCCTTGAGAATCAAGCCTTGATGCGAACTATCCCGCCTGATAAGCAAGCGTCTCGCATTGCAGGTTAATTCAAATTTAATAATCCTAAGGTATTGGATGATTTTATTGTCTCGCATGTCTGGGATTGGGTGACCTAGTCATCGATTAAAAACCCTTTGGATTTGTCAAATTAGGCCAGGGTAAGAAAATCAGGGAGATGTAAGTCTCAGTCGGTAGGCTTCACTGGGCTGGTGATCGGATCACCCTAAAGATAGATTGGATTGAAGGAGCTATTGAGTCAGGGTTGAGGGCTGCGCGGAACATTGACCCCTCCTTCTCCCCAGTTTTTTATTTCATTCGTGCTGAAAAAGCTTGCCGATCTTCTTGGTGATTAGAACTCTAAGCTGAATCTAGCCTGGCTTTATCAAAGCTCTTGTTGGAGTCTTTTGTTTAAAGGTATTCGCGTCATTGATGGTCTTCTTGGTTGATCTGCATGAGGGTGGCTCACATGTTCTAGGGCTTTTGCCTCTCGACTAAGGCATATTAATTTCAGTGCTTGAATCTTCAATGCTTAGCTCGCCTTTGGAGTGAGTTCGTTAATGCTCGCGAGTCTAAAAAGTTACTCCTTTGCACAGTAGTGGTGTGGATATTCGCTGATTATCTGCGCCTCTTCTCTCCGTATATTCGTTTACGGTGAGTCTGTACTGCTTCACTGCATATCATGATTTTGGGGAGGGTGCGGGTGGTTTTAACGCTTCTGCCGATGTTCGTGCAGAAATGTTGTCGTAGTTGTGCTGTCTTGGTCTGATCTTGATCGGAGTTGACGTGCATCGTGTCGATGGTTTGGTCGTTCTATTTTCGTTGAAAAACAGTGATTTCTGCTTCCTAGGTGTTCAAAATCTCGACTTGATCTGCTTCTTGCTTTAACGATGGCTTTGGGAGCCAGCGTTCAAAGTTGATGCCTCGTGTTTGGAGTTGTTCGCGAATTTTTCAGCGTCGGATGTGCAGAAAACACCGGTAGGTGCTGCGCTGCTGACAGCTGTTTTTGTTGAAAAAATGCTCAGCTGAGTCATCAGCGCACAGTCTGCATTAATCGGTTTTTGTTTAGCCCCGTCAGGGTTGTCCAGTTGGTGTGTGATCAGCGGTACGCGCCAATCGGTGTTGGAGATGCAGCCATCTTTAATGGTGTCTTGAGCTTGGATCCTGTGCCTCACTCTCTGCAATTGATCGGAGTAGGACCTGGTGATCCAGAGCTTCTCACCATTGCTGCTGTCCGTGCGATTGAAGCTGCGGATGTGGTGGCTTATCCCGTGGCGCGAGCGAATGCAGATGGGATGGCTTGCTCCATCGCCTCGCGTTGGATTCGCTCAGATCAGCGGCGGTTACCTCTGATCTTTCCGATGGTCACTGAAGCGGAGCCCCGTTTAAAGGCTTGGCGTCATGCCGCCGACAGCCTTGCTTCAGAGGTGCGACGCGGACTTGCAGTGGTTTTGCTATGCGAAGGCGATCCATCACTGTTTGCAACTGGCAGTTATGTGCAACTGGCACTTCGCCATCAGCATCCTGATCTGCTCTTCAGGGTGATTCCAGGCATTCCATCCGTCTGTGCAGCAGCAGCTGCCAGTGCTGACTTGGCGATGGACTGGCCGCTTGCTTTACAAGAGGACGGGTTGCTGATCCGCCCCTGTCCTGACCAAGAACTCGAACTGGTGGCATTGCTTGATTTGGCTCGCTCGAGCTCCATGGTGCTGGCTTTAATCAAGCTGGGAAAGCGTTGGGCATGGGTTAGGGCCTGTTTAGAGACTCGTCAGCTTCTTGATTGCTCTTTATTCGCGCAAAGGGTTGGTTGGCCTGATCAGGTGTTGGCACGGGCAATCGATCTGCCTGGTGGAATACAGCCATATTTCTCCATGCTGCTGGTTCGGCAGACTTGGCCTGAGGTGTTGCCTTGATTGATAGCGTTCCGTTTCTCACTTCCATGAACTGGATCGGGCTGATTCATCCCGTTTTGATGATTCTGTTCGTTTATCCGGTGGTGGGGGCCACGATTCGGTTGGGCATTTTGGCTCGGGAACGAAGGCTGGACCTCAATCCGATAGCCCCTACGGTGCCGGTCGAGCATGCCGACCATGGTCGTTGGGTCACCGGGGGGATGGTCTTGGCGGTGTTGGTGGCGTTGTTTCACAACGCACTGGCTGGAGGGATGCAGTCTGATCAGATGCTGGGTTTTTTGCTGGCTGTAATTGGTGCTGCAGCGGCTTACGTGGCGTTGTTAGGTGCCAAAGGAGTCATCGCAAAGATGTTGTGGGCAGCAGCCTGTTGGTTCACCCTGATCCTGATTGCCTCACAGCCTGCCTTGCTCCAGTGGCGTCAGGCCTACCCAACAGCGGTTTGGCAGTCGCATCTTTGGGGTGGTTCAGCTCTCATCGCCCTCATGTTGGCTGCCGTGGTGATGCAGAAGCAGATTGCTGGTCGGCTCTGGATGCGACGGCTGCATGTGTCGATGAATATTGTTGTTGCTTTGTTGCTAGCCACGCAGGCAATCACGGGGACGCGGGATCTTTTCATGCGCTGAGGTTTGGAGTGTGGAAGAGTGCTGCGGGATCAGGCTCGGGTTGAAGGGGCTGCTCTTTGGTGGTGCGATCAGTCGCCGGACTAGGGCCAGCAAGGCACGGCCTTCCTGAGGTGCCTGCCGATCAACCCAGCATCCCGGCCGGCAAAACAGCCAGCGGATCAGGGCATAGCGCTCTTGCCGCGGCAAGTGTCCCCAGTGGAGAAGGGCTTCTGTCTCTGTTGTGTGCATCAAGTTCACTGGTAAAGCCGGCAGCTCTTGGCACCAGCGCAGCCTGGAACTGGCAACCCATGGCAAGGGCGAACGGGAGTAGGTGATCCTGGCGCCGCTTTCGCTTAAGGCCGTAATGCAGCAGGGGTAACGGTGCCCCCCGTCGTCTTCGATCCAGGCTTCTGTTTTGAGCTTCTGCCAGGGGTAAAGATCCTTTGCCGCAGGATCCCAGCAAGCACGAATCGCCACGAGCAAGCTGAGCAGATTGATCAGGCCCCAGACCAATCCAACAGGTCGACCAGCCAAAACCTGATCCGGGAGATGGCTGCCATTGGACAGCAGACCGTGGAGATTTACCAGATTGAACAGCGCCAGGGCCAGGAGCGGAACTAACAGCTGCAGGCTGTAGCTCCCGCGGTCACGGCGCTGATGTTTAGGTGTGACCCGAAATCCACTGATGCGTCCCACAAGGTTGGTCAGCACGGTCATGGTGAGGGGAACGGTGAGTACCCAGCCGGTGAGCTCGCTCAAGAAGGCTGTTCTTGAACCTCGGTTGATCCAGCTCAGGCTCAATACTTGCAAACACCAAAGAGGAAATAACAGGGTCAACGCGGCTTGGACAGTCAGTAGAATTGGAACGATTCCGAGCAGGCCATAGCTGAGGGGCATCAACATCAGCACCAGCCTTGGCACGTTGTTGAACCAATGCATCGCGCCCTCCAGGTAGGCAATGCGTTGCCCAAGAGATAGCCCTTCACATCGCACTGGACCGCTTCTGAGCCGAAGGCTTTGCAACGTGCCAGAGGCCCAGCGTTGCCTCTGTCGTACAAAATCAGCCATGGTTTCAGCGGCCAAGCCAGCGCTGAGCTTTTCTTGTAAGTACAGCAGTCGCCAGTGATGACGACGCAGACTGATTCCGGTGACGAAATCCTCCGAGATGGCTGGTTCTACGAAGCCCCCGATCTGATCAAGTGCTTTCCGTTTCAAGACAAAGGAGGTGCCGGCGCAAACAACAGCTCCCCAGCCATCGCGGATGGGTTCGATCCAGCGATAGAAACTCTCTTCATCTGAGAGTAGCCAGTCTTCCATTGCCAGATTGCGCATCACTGGGTCGGCGTTGATGAACGTCTGCGGGGTCTGAATGAGGGCGACATCAGGGTCGAGAAGAAAGCCAATGCTGTGATCGAGAAATGTTCGCTGGGGGATGAAGTCAGCATCGAAAACGGCTATCAGTTCGCCCTTGCAATGGCGCAGCCCATAGTTGAGATTGCCGGCCTTTGCATTCACTCGTTCCGGGCGGTGAAGGTATCGGCATCCAAGGCCGGTCACTAACGACTGCACCTCTTGGCGATTGCTGTCATCAAGAACCCACACTTTGGTGTGGGGATAGGACAAGTTTGTGCAGCCAATCAGGGTGCGTTCCAGCACATTTAAAGGCTCGCCATAGGTCGGGATCAAGATGTCCACGTCTGGACGCCACCCGCTATCAGCCCAGCGCTGATGTCGTTGGTCGATCTCTTGCCGGCGATCTGGGAACGGTTGCCAAGCCAACCAGAGCGGAACCAATCCACCCAGCAACAACCAGGCCTCAGCGAGCAGGAGCAGCACGCTGAGGGTGATCGATAAGCGACTATCGAAGTTGAGGCTGGAGGTCACTCTCCAGATCAAATAGCGAAAGGTGAACAGACTGATCAGCAGGATCAGGCTGCGCCGTCCCCAGATCGGGGTGTCTTGTTCGGGGCGACGGATCAGCCAGAGCGGCCAGAGCAGCAGCAGAAGAAACAACGCATTCATTCCATTCGCTGCATCTGTTGATCGAGCAAATCAAGGGCCGTGGCGGGCGTGGGCGCGCGCATCAGCTGTTGCCGAAACTGGGATGCGCCCTGGAAGCCAGTGCAGGTCCAGCTCATGTGTTTCCGGGCAATCAAGAGGCCGTGATCTCCACGAGCCTCGATCAGCGCCAGGAGTTGCTCCTTGGCGAGGGCTAAGCGCGCCATCGGTGCGGGTGTGGCTGGAATCGGCCGATCACTGAGTGCTGCATCGATTTGGCCCAAAAGCCAAGGGGCACCCATGCTTCCGCGACCCACCATCACGCCATCGGCACCAGTGATATGGAGACATAGAAGGGCATCCTCTGGGCTGTTCACATCCCCGTTGGCAATGACAGGAATGTTCAGAGCTGCTTTAACTGCGGCAATGGCGTTCCAATCCGCAGTGCCGCTGAAGCGTTGCTCTCGCGTGCGCCCGTGGAGCGTCAGCATTCGCGCCCCTGCCTCCTCCAAGCGTCGGCACCAGTTCACGGCGGCCTCAGCCCCTACAGCGTTGTGTTCACCACACCAGCCGAGACGGGTTTTCACCGTGACCGGAAGTCCCACTGCGGCCACTACGGTGTCGACAATTCTGCAAGCCAGATCCGGGTCACGAATCAGACCGCTGCCACCGCCTTTTCGGGCGATTTTGCGAACAGGACAGCCCATATTGATGTCGATCAGAAAGGCTCCGGCATCGGCCGCACGACGGGCTGCATCGGCCATGGCGTCGGGATGGTGATCAAACAGCTGTACCCCGATGGGCCCTGTTTCCTCCTGCAGACCGTCCATCTTGAGCTGTCCGTGGCCCAATTCAAGGCTGGTGGCATTCACCATTTCGGTAAATAGCAATGCATCGGGAGCCCAGCGGCGCACCAGTTGCCTGAAGATTCGATCGCTGACGCCAGCGAGAGGGGATTGGAGTGCGCGGCATCTGAGTTGTCGCTCTAAAAGTCGACCCTGAATCTTCAGCGGCATGGCCAGAGGCCGAAGACACTCTCATTGTGCTGGTCCGAAAGAGGCTCCTTTCGCGCACTGGCAGTTCGGACAACAGTTGTGACTGTTATGTCTTCAACCATGTCTTCAACCATGTCTTCAACAGCGTCTTGAATCGTGTCTTGAATGTTCCATTTCTGGTTCATCTTCTGGTTCATCGTTGGTGACCGCCACCCCCATTTTTTTGCTTCTCAAGGTACGGTGCTGGGGCGAAAGATGGATGTTTCCGGTCTGCTCGTATGTCCTCAACATTCTGGCCTCTTAGCCGGCTGTTATTGGAGCGAATCCTGGAAGATCGCATCAGTGATCGTTTTGTAGCGGAGAGGGTCTGGGAGCGCCTGGGGTATCAGCAGGAAGGCCCAGGCCTGATCTGGATGGCCGGGTCTGAGACACCTTCTGTATGGCAAGAGGCCTTCCCCCTGGCTCCTGAAGTCATCAGTCTTCGTTCTGCGTCAGTACAGCTCACCCGCTCGATTCCGCGCCAGTTCAAACAATTACTGAAAGAGCAGCTGGAGTTTCCTGGCTATCGAATTGGTGAGCTTTACCCTCGACGTACGCGTCGGGCCACAGCCGTCAATTGGCTTTTGGCATGGCTGGCATCCCGTGGTCAGGTGCTGGCAGAGGAAGGGCCCCTGCCGCAGCTGCTTGACCCGCCTCTCAACCCTGTGAGTGGTCATCCCGGAGATTTGCCCGTGACTTGAGGGCTAGGCCTGAATAATGACCTTGGTCCCTTTAGGCGTGTTTTCGAATAGCCATCGAGCTTGATGGGTGGGCATGCGCACGCAGCCGTTACTTCTAGGCACCCCAAAGGGTTGGCCAGCATTTTCTTGCCAGGGAGCGGCATGCATGCAGATCGCTTCGTTCGCTGTGATGCACATGGCGTAGGGAACGTTCGGCGAGATATAGTCACGTCCACGCATCGTGACCGAACGGTATTTCGTGAGCACGGAAGCATGCCCTGTGGGTGTGGGCGAGGAAGCTTTGCCAGTACTCACGGGGATCACCCTGACTGTTTGCTCTTTCTGGTCCAGGACGGTGAGGGTCTGATCGGAGAGATCAACCACGAGCGTTGCAATGAGTTCGAGCATGTCTGTGACGCCGTAGCAGCTGTCCCAGGCCTAGCCATCTTGCGTGCGTCTCATTGGTCTCTTTCTGAATGATTTCGCATTTCTTTGATGGGTCACCTCTGTACTGTCAAGACTGTTGTTCTCTACGATTCTCTTGGCACGTCCGGTCGTCGCCATCATCGGCCGTCCCAACGTCGGCAAGTCGACTTTGGTGAATCGACTGTGTCGGAGTCGTGAAGCCATCGTTCACGATCAGCCTGGAGTGACGCGTGATCGTACGTATCAGGATGGGTACTGGGGAGATCGAGAGTTCAAGGTTGTGGACACCGGTGGTTTGGTGTTTGATGACGACAGTGAATTCCTTCCTGAGATTCGGCAGCAGGCCAGTCTGGCCCTGGCTGAAGCCAGTGTGGCGTTGGTGATTGTTGATGGTCAACAGGGCCTGACCGCAGCCGATGAATCGATTGCGGAATGGCTTCGCACGCAGAATTGTCAGACCCTTCTTGCGGTCAACAAGTGTGAGTCTGTTGAGCAAGGGCTTGCCATGGCTGCAGAGTTCTGGAGGCTTGGCCTTGGAGAACCTCATCCGATTTCGGCGATCCATGGGGCTGGCACAGGCGAGCTGTTGGATCAGGTGCTCAACTTTTTGCCTCCGAAGGATGAGGAGAGCGATGACAATGAGCCAATCCAGCTTGCGATCATTGGGCGACCCAATGTGGGAAAGTCCAGCTTGCTTAATGCGATTTGTGGCGAAACCCGGGCGATTGTTAGTCCGATTCGTGGGACCACTAGAGACACCATTGATACGCGCATTGAACGAGAGAATCGTCCTTGGCGATTGATCGATACAGCAGGGATTCGCCGGCGCCGCAGTGTGAATTATGGGCCTGAATTTTTTGGAATCAACCGTAGTTTCAAAGCGATTGAACGGAGTGATGTTTGCATTTTAGTGATTGATGCTCTTGACGGGGTGACGGAGCAGGATCAACGCCTGGCTGGTCGCATCGAAGAAGACGGCCGTGCTTGCGTTGTGGTGGTGAATAAGTGGGACGCAGTCGAAAAAGACAGTCACACCATGACGGCGATGGAGAAGGAGCTTCGCGCCAAGCTTTATTTCCTTGATTGGGCTCCCATGCTGTTTACTTCTGCCCTTACGGGGCAGCGTGTGGATAGCATTTTCGCTCTTGCGGCTCTTGCCGTAGAGCAGCACCGCCGAAGGGTGACGACATCGGTTGTGAATGAAGTGCTGAAGGAAGCCCTCAGCTGGCGGAGTCCACCAACGACACGAGGTGGCAGGCAGGGTCGCTTGTATTACGGCACTCAGGTGGCGAGTCGCCCGCCAAGTTTTACTCTCTTTGTGAATGACCCAAAGCTGTTTGGAGACACATATCGCCGTTATGTGGAGCGGCAAATTCGTGAAGGTCTCGGTTTTGATGGCACTCCAGTGAAGCTGTTCTGGCGTGGTAAGCAGCAGCGTGATGCAGAACGTGATCTGGTCCGCCAGCAGAACCGCCAAGGTTGATCCCCATGGACTGGTTGCGACAGATCCCGATCGGACAGTATGTCGATGGCCGCGCTGGATGGCTCCGCCAGATCGATCCCCGGTTGAAGCTGGGCTGGGTGGTGATGTTTTTGTTGACCCCCGTTCTTGCTGGTCCGGTTTGGCGTCTTGGACTTGTGCTGTCTTTGATGGCGATCACCGCCGTGAGTGGTTTGCCCCCCAGGTTGTGGTGGCGTTCTCTGCTCTTGGTCTTCTCCCTTGGTGTTGGCATCGGCCTATTGGCTTTGTTACTGCCCACGGGTGATCCTGTGGCTAGCCATTCCATTCGCCCTGTTCAAGAATTGCAAGGTTTGTCACTACAGACGCCTGCTTGGGATTTAGTTCGGTTGGGGCCTCTGGTGGTGAGTCGACGCTCGGCTGAGCTTGGTCTCAACAGCGCAACGCTGATTGTCACCGTCATGCACAGCGTGAATTTGTTGCTGTTATCCACTCCAAGCGAAGACTTGATGTGGGCCTTGAGTTGGTGCTTGTTACCCCTGACCAGATTTGGTGTGCCAGTGGATCGGCTTTGCTTTCAATTGCTTTTGGCACTGCGTTTCCTTCCGCTGGTTCAAGAAGAACTTCAGAATTTGTTGAGGTCAGTGGCGAGTCGAGCTGTCAATCTTCGTCAGCTTGGCTTCAAGGCCTCCTTCGGGCTCATCCTTGCGGTGGGCGAACGATTACTCGCTAATATTTTGTTGCGTGCTGAGCAAGGGGCTGATGCCTTGATTGCCAGAGGTGGGCGTTGGCTTCCTGCCGATTCCTTTCGACCGGTTCAGAATTCATCAGCACTGTCTCGTGTCTTGAATTTGCTGTCATTTCTTGGCCTAATCTCTTTACTGGGATTGAGAGGCAAGTACGGTTCTCTATAACTAACGATGGATTGTGTTTTGGGAGCAGAGCGTTACCTTAATCATCCCACCTTTGGAATGCTTTATCAGGTCTCGACCGCTGGAGAAGGGCGTGATCTTTACGCCACTCTTTATGCACAGCGCATGTTCTTCTTGGTGACGCTTCAACCCCGTGGAGCTCAGTTCGAAGTGATTCCTTATCAGGACGCACGACATCATGCGGAGTTGCACCTAGCCCGTTGCCGACGCGATCGTGCTCCTGATTTTGCAGAGTGGAAGCAGCTGTTCGATCAAACATTCATTTGATGGTGTCCAGCAGTTTTGAATCAGACACGATTGAGGCCCGATGGCGGAGGATTCATCAAGAGTGCCCCGATCTTGTGAACTTGCTGGCAGTAAGCAAAGGCCACTCAGCAATGGCCGTGCGCGAGCTGGCAGATATTGGTCAGATTGATTTTGGTGAGAGCAGGGTGCAAGAAGCACTTCCTAAGCAACAAGAATTGAGCGATATCTCGCAATTGCGCTGGCATTTCATAGGACGCCTTCAGTCGAACAAAGTTAGGGCAGTTGTGCGTGCTTTCCCCGTCATTCATTCGATTGATTCTCAGGAGTTGGCGGAGAGGACCTCAAGAATTGCCTTAGAGGAAGATCAGATTCCTGAGGTGTTTTTTCAGGTCAAGCTTCGCGACGATCCAGCGAAAGGTGGATTAGACCCGTTTGCGTTGCGTGAGATTTGGCCAAGGCTTCAGTCTCTTCCTGGCTTGAAGCCAATTGGACTGATGACGATGGCTCCTCTTGGCATGGAAGCTGCAGACCGCCAGAACCTCTTCCATGACTGCAGGACTCTGGCGGATGAACTCGGCTTGCCGGATTGCTCAATGGGGATGAGCGGAGACTGGCAACTAGCTGCTAGGGCTGGTGCTACGTGGGTGCGCTTGGGCTCTGGATTGTTCGGACCCAGGCCAGAACGCTCTATTTAAAGGCCATTGAGCCTGAATATGAGTTGTGATGATGATCAAATCGCCCAGTCACTCTTGCTCACAACTCTGTTCAGCGCTATTCAGGGTCAAGGTTTGATTGCTTTCAGGTGTCGCTTATTTCTCGTCTTCGCGCAGTTGTTGCGGGTGATGATTACCTTGATGGGGATTATGACGATCTCGATTACGACACTGGTGATCAGGATGATGTCGAAGACGTCCCGCAGCGTTCTATGGCGAGTGCTCTGGCAACACTAGATTCTGCTAATCCTTTTGAAACTGATCAGTCTTTCTCAGGATCAAATGTGATCGGGATGCCTGGAATTAGCACAGGCACTGCCGAGGTCTCTCTCATGGAACCTCGCAGTTTTGATGAAATGCCCGCAGCGATTCAAGCCCTGCGAGAACGAAAGACTGTGATCCTCAATCTCACAATGATGGAGCCTGATCAAGCGCAACGGGCTGTTGATTTTGTGGCTGGCGGTACTTTTGCGATTGATGGTCATCAAGAGCGTGTAGGTGAAAGTATTTTTCTGTTTGCCCCCAGCTGTGTGACCGTGACCAACGTCAGTCAAGACGAAAGTTCCACTCCGACCCACGTTTCCAAGGATGTAGAGCAAGCCTCTTCAGAAGCCAGCATTGCTCCAACTCCAGCATGGAGTGCAACAAGCGCCACGGCACTTTGATCGTTCAGTGCCTTTCGCTTTAGGTGTGATTGGTCTGGGTCGTATGGCTCAGGCCCTTGTGACCCCCCTTATTGAACAGGGCCTAATCCAAGCTGATGACGTTATTGGTGTAGTTGGCCGTCAGCAATCATCGGAGACGCTCTCCTCTCGTACGCCTTTAAGAATCAAGGTTGTCTCTTCAAGCGATGAGCAGGCTCGAGAGGCTTGGGGTTCATCGGTGCAACTGTTGGCTGTCAAGCCACAGGTGCTTGATGAGGTAGCTGCTTCGGCACCGCCTGCATCGGATTCAACACTGCTAATTTCAGTGTTGGCTGGAGTGCCTCTTTCTCGTCTGCAAGGTTTGTTCCCTGGAAGGCGTTGTGTTCGGGCCGTGCCCAATACTCCATGCCTAGTCGGACAGGGATTAACAGCTCTCGCCTGGGGCGCCGGCATCTCAGACCAACAGAAACAACGAGTTCGCACCTTTTTTGAGCCCGTCAGTGAGGTTTTAGAGCTGCCTGAAGAACGTCTGGATGCTTTTCTTGCGCTGACCTCATCGGGTCCGGCCTATGTCGCCTTAATGGCTGAGGCGATGGCCGACGGTGCGGTTGCCGTTGGTATGCCGCGGGTTCAGGCTCAGCATTTGGCTCATCGAACGCTCGCTGGTACAGCAGCCCTCCTTCATGAGCAAAAGCTCCACCCTGGCGAGCTCAAAGATATGGTGGCTTCCCCTGGAGGCACCACAATGGCGGCGTTGCGCCATCTAGAGAAAGCCGGGTTGCGTTCAGCGTTGATCGAAGCCGTGATCACGGCTACTAACCATGGCAAAGGGATGGCCAGATGATCTTGGTCTTGCCGTATCTATTTTCCACTCCTAATTCATCCTCTCCCCTGCTAAATGGTCAGTGCTGTTTGAGTGATAAGAGTTTCATAAAGTTGTTCCAGTGCGTCGATGTTAGCCATTATCTGGTATCTCTCCATCACCCTCTCTCGAGCGCGCAGCCCAAGCTCTTGTGTGAGCAGAGGTTGATCACGGAGTAGGGGCAGAAGGGTGCGGAGTTGAGTCGTCACCCCTTGGGTGCTTAGCACGATGCCTGCACCGCCTGAAAGCACTTCTCCATCGGCTCCAGCATCAGTGGCCACGCAAGCGCACTGACAGGCCATGGCCTCCAGTAGAGCTAAAGAAAGACCTTCAACAAGTGATGGCAGGACAAAGACTTCAGCACATTGCAGCAGTGCGATGCGAGTGTTGAGATCGTCTTCGTAACCCCACCACAGCAGGTCACCCATTCCGTTGTCATAAACATTTTGCAAGGTGCTGCGAAGAGGACCGTCTCCGACAATCACCAACCTGCAGCCAGACGGTTGTACCAGTCGCCAGGCGCGTAACAAGGCTTCCACATTTTTTTCTGTTGCGATCCGTCCCATGTAAAGACAAATGCGCTGATCACCAAGGCGCGAGCGCACGGCATGCAACTCCTTGCTGATTGAGGCGGGATTGGTTGGTGGGGGAGACCAGCGTTCTGGATCAACACCATTTGGAATGACGGCGAGACACTCTTCATGCACCCCTAAACGGTTGAGTACGTCAGCCTGCAGATCGGAAAAGACGATCACACGGTTGTAGCGAGACAGTGCAGGTGCATAGAGCTGGTAGGTGAGCTGTTGCGTGCCAGCTGTGAGGTTGCGCAAGCCTGCATCAAAGGGTGGATGAAAGGTTGCCACCAGTGGAATCCCTAATTGCTTACAAAGCTCCGGAAGGAGGAAGTCGAGGGGAGAAAGGGTGAGGCTTGCATGCACAACATCGGGCTTGAGTCTTTCGAGCGATTCACGCAATTCCCGTTGTGCTCTAGGGGAGGGAATTGTGTAGACCTGAGATTTCACTAAATACGGCAGGCTCACATCGGGATCGTTTGCCACTAACGAGGTGTTGTTGCTGCCGGTAGAGCCAGGGTTATCGAAATGAATGAAGCTGGTTTGATGCCCGCGTTGTCTTAGGGCCTCTGTTGTGCTCAGCCCATAGGTGACGTTGCCGCAGAACGGAGTTTTTTTGCCCAGCCAGGCAATATGCGTCACCGCCACCATTCGCAGGCCCTGGCAGACGCTAGCAGCGCTGCCAGGGCCGTTCGATCAGTGCGGCGATGAGCGCCAGCGCGGCCAGCACCCACAGCACGGGCAGTAGACCCACACTGCTGACCAGAGCGCCAGCCAGTACAAGCGGCAGGCTTAGGGCGATATTGATCAGATTGTTCTGCAATCCGAACACTCTGCCTCTCTGGAATTCGGGTGTGTCCTCCTGAATCGTGGTCTGAGCAGGGATAGCGACAAAAGCGGCACCAACTCCAAGAAGGGCACAAAGAATCAGGGTGTAGGGGAGATTGCCACGCAGCTCACCCAGGAGCACCAGGCTCCAGGTGATGGCTCCTAGGCCGGTGGCGGCGAGGCGCCTTCTGCTGAACCTGTGGCCAACCTGCGCTAGGACAACGGCTCCAATCGCCATGCCCAGTCCACTCATGGCTAGCAGAGGGCCAAACCCAGTCGGACCAAGCCCCTGGATTGCTGACGCGAGGCTGATTGAAAGCACGTAGAGGGCAGCGAGCAGGCTATAGAGCAAGACGAGATGAACCATGGCGGATCGTACGGATGGTCGTGTTCTCAGAACCTCCATGCCCTCCATGATGTCCTTCCAAACAGACTCTCCAGACTCCTTCTGCGGTTGCTCCCGCATTCGGATTGTGCTCAGGACTATCGCTGCCATGCCGTAGCAGAAAGGCAGCAAAAGAAATTCACCCCCTTTGAGCCCCATTGAGAGGAACAGGCTGTGGAGCTGACTCAAGATTCGTTCGCCAAGCGCGAAACCCACAATCGTGGCCCCCATGCTGGTGGTTTGATAGAGCGAATTGGCTGCAAGGAGATGCTCTTGTGGCACCAGCAGAGGAATAGCAGCCTGCTCGGCGGGAGCGAAGAACTGGGTCAGCACTGATTCGAGGAAGGTCATCACGAGCAACGCCCAGTAGCCCCAGCTCAGACCCAGTAAGTGGGGGCCAGGAAGCAGAAAAAATGGGGTGAAGATCACCAGCAGGGCACGTAAGCCGTTGGAGGCAACCATGACGCGCCGTTTAGGCCATCGGTCCACCCATACTCCGGCGACAGAGCCCAGTACCATCGCTGGGATCGTATTAGCCACGTAAACGCCAGTGGCCAGCAGGGTGATCCTCTGCGCGCGAGTCTCGAAGTCCATTCGGATCGCTGAGGCAATCTCCGATAGGGCTCCGCTGTCTTGCGGGGTGCTCGTCACCCAGTACTGAGCGATCAAGTACACCATTAAAACGATGTAGAACTTGTCCGCGAGTTGGGAGAAGATCTGACCGATCCAGAGACGCCGGAAACCATCCAGATGGATCACGGCCTGTAGGCCGCGGCGACCTTGTGGGTTGGCGCTCGTAGGCAGGGCCGGGTCCGGACTATTTAGGGGGGGACCGCTCAAAATGGATTCAATAGCGGGATCATGTTCGCCCACCACCGTTCATCGCGGCATCGCCGCTAATCGAAGTGGATGGGCAGGCGCTGGTGACAGCCTGTCGCAGCATGGAAAAAGAACGTACTGGTCGAGGAAGATGCGCTCTGCACCAGCACTCCAAAAGGGTCAATAGACGCAACCAAACGGATCTTGGTCCCATCAATTCGCCATCTTGGCGGTGAGGGAGTTCGAGCCGCGTTAACCGTTGCAATAAGGCCAGTTCTGAGGGGTTGATCTGGATGGCAGCACCGGCTTGAGACCCAATGGCCAGACCCTCTTCTGCAAGAAGACTGCAACGCCAATCCCACTGACCGATGGGTGGAGACAGGGGTGCTCCGCTGCGACAACAGATCTGGAGTGGGAGGCCATATCCGCCCAGAGCAAGAAGATGCACGCAGGCCTGAACCAGCGTTGCCAAGGATCTATCAACAAAAGTGCTGTCAAGGCTGTTTGGGATCAGGTTCTCTGTTTTGAGACTGTTGTTTTGGGCGACAGGCTTGCGTCGAGATAGATCTTCCAGTCTCTCGAGATGCATCAATACGGCACTCAAAAATCCTGGTACGGGATCATCTCGCCCTACTAATGAGATGGAGAGCTCTGACAAGGCTTGGGCGGCCGCAAGTGTTTCCAATCGCTGCCCAACCTTGCCAAAATTGTGCTGAACCTGAAGCTGGCGAACTCTTAAGAGGCCGTTGCGCCCTCCCACCTGAAGCTCCAGTGTGGTGAGAGGAACTGCTGCAGCCATACTGCTGCGCGGTTTGCGTGCCCCCGGCACCGCCAGATGAATCAACCCAGCTTCATCACTCAGCAGTGTGAGCAGTCTGTCGTGGTCTCCTAAGGGCCCCACTTTTAAAGCCAGTCCTTCAAGCCGCCGTTCCGGGCTCATTGCTGATGCCGTAGGGCCTGGATCAGTGCTGGACCATGACTGGTCCCAAGGGCGGTTGCACCTTCCTCTATCAGATCCAAGGCTGTCTCCAACCGTTGAATGCCGCCAGCCGCTTTGATCGCGCAGCGGCCCTTGGCAAGCTCTTTAAGAATGCGGACTTGAATGGGTGTCGTGGCAGGTCCAAATCCGTTCCCTGCTTGTAAGCATGCGGCACCCGCATCGATGGCAGCTTCCGTGGCCAACTTCAGATGCTCTGGAGGCAAACGGTTGACATCCAAAATCACAGTCACCGGTAGGCCGAGACCACTGATCTGAGCGAGATCCTCGGCATAGGATTCGATCCGACCTGCGGTTAAGGCGCTGAGGTCAGGAACCACATCTAGGGCATCAGCTCCTCTGCTACCGGCCCATTCCGCCTGAGCCAGTTTGAGCTCCGCTGGGATGGTTCCGAAAGGGAAGGCCACAACAGCAAACAAACGCAGGCGATCGTTAGGTCCAATTCGGTGTCGTACCTTTTCGAGATGGCAGAGGCTGGTGCAGAGCCCTCCAAAGCCCAGCAAACGCGCTGCATCACAAAGGTTGAAAAGAGCCTCTTCCTCAAGAAGGGGATCTAAAATTGCCTGATGAATCAGCGGAGGCAACTCTGGTAGCTCCCGCTTGGGTTTGGACGCGGTCATCGTTGTGATGAGCTGACTAGTTACGCGCTTGAATCACGCCATAGCCACCGTGATTGCGGTGATAGATCACCTGCAGCTCTCCGCTGGCTTTATCTCGAAAGAGGTAAAAGTCATGGTCGATCAGATCGAGCTGTTGGCGTGCCTCATCGAGACTCATCGCTGGCATGGCGAAATATTTGCGCCGCACACCTGGAGTAGGTAGCTGGGCTTCTTTCCCCTTCAGAAGAGACTCGTCAGTTGGACCAGTGGGACTTTCGGAGAGCAGTTCTTCATTGGGCTCGCTGAGGCTGGAGCGATGTCCATGTCCGCTGTGGCGTTCCTTGAACCGTCGGAGCTGACGCGCCAGCTTGCTCGCGACGAGGTCAATGCTCGCGTAAAGGTTTTCACTTCTTTCCTGGGCGCGGATCACTGTTCCATTGGCAAACACAGTCACTTCTGCGGTTTGTTGCGGAACTCTTGGATTGCGAGCTACGGAAAGGTGTACATCCGCTTCCTTCACGAGGTCATTGAAGTGATGGATGGCACGTTCCAGTTTTGTTTCGGTGTATTCCCGCAGTGCGGGAGTCACATCCAAATTGCGACCATGGATCAGAAGCTTCAAGGCGTTTTCCTTTGCCTGTTTCTACCGGCAACTTACTAACTGAGCGTGCACCAGGAAAGCTGTCTTCGGCATTTCTTTTTGAGCCTGCTGCTCCAGTGTCTTTCTCTTCCGCTTGGGAGTTGCAACGTCAATGGCAGCATCGCTTACTCGCTGCTGAGGAGCCGGCGATGGAAGCGGTTTGGATTCTTCAACATCCGTCTTGCTTCACCCTTGGGCGAGGAGCGACTCAGGAGCACTTGCGGTTTGATCGCGAACACCCCCCAGCGCCCCTGCATCGCATCGATCGTGGCGGTGAGGCGACACACCATGCACCCGGGCAGTTGGTTGTTTATCCCGTGTTAGATCTTCGACGCCGAGAACCAGATCTTCACTGGTACATGCGCCAGCTCGAGCAAGTGGTGATTGATGTGCTGGCTGCGTTTGATCTGAGGGGTGAACGCATTGCAAAGCTCACGGGCGTTTGGTTAGAGGGCCGAAAAGTGGCGGCCATCGGGGTGAGTTGTCGTCGCTGGATCACCCAACACGGCCTTGCCCTTAATGTCTCCTGCTCCATGGATGGATTCGAGCAGATTGTGCCCTGTGGAATCTCAGATCGTCCTGTGGATCGTTTGCAACGCTGGATTCCTGATATCACCCCTGAGTTGGTCCAGCCGATCTTGCGGGATGCGCTGGCAAAACGTCTTTCACTTCAATGGTGCACGCTTGCTGGCCTCGATCCAGGGTGGTACTCCTAGTCGCAAGCTGAAACAACGTTGTGGATTCGTTTGCGCATGCCAGCTGGCGATCGACCCCTTGGGAGTTGAAAACACTTGCTCGGCAGCAGCATGTGCAAGACCTAGGGCGAGTGGATCAGCTTTGGCCATGGCTTGAGCAGCATCATGGTGCGTTGTTGGCGGTGGATGCTCCCCACGCCACGCATCCTGAGCGCTTCACTTACGCAGAGTTGTCCCAACGCATTACGGCTGCGGCTGCAGGTTTTTGTTCGCTTGGTATCCGTGAGGGGGAGGTGGTTGGACTGTTCGCAGAAAACAGTCCCCGCTGGCTGATGGCCGATCAAGGATTGATGCGCGCCGGTGCAGCGGATGCGGTGAGGGGGGCTTCGGCTCCAGTGGAGGAGTTGCGTTACATCCTTGAAGATGCAAAGGCTGTGGCTCTGGTCGTGCAAAACGCTGACCTCTGGCAACGTCTTGAGTTGTCCCCGGATCGGCGACGACAACTGCGCTTTGTCTTGCAGCTCGAGGGAGAGGCGGAAGATCAAGACGTGATCTGTTGGGCTGATTTCTTGGCGGCAGGTGCCAATCAAGATGCCCCTCAGCCAGCCGTCGGTCGAAACGCTGACACCGCAGACAGCCCGACTGCCACCATCCTTTACACCTCAGGGACAACAGGTCAGCCAAAAGGAGTTCCACTCAGTCACGCCAACCTGCTGCATCAAATGCGGACCCTGAGCTGTGTGGCGCGACCAGAACCTGGTGCACCTGTACTGAGCGTTTTGCCGATTTGGCATGCGTACGAAAGAAGTGCTGAGTATTACTTTTTTTCTTGCGCCTGCACTCAGAGCTACACCACAATCAAGCAGCTGAAGCGGGATCTGCCCCGGGTGAAGCCTGTGGTGATGGTCACAGTACCGCGCCTATGGGAGGCGGTTCAGGCCGGTTTTGAAGATGTGCTTAAAACCTTCCCGTCTTCTCGGCAACGGTTACTGCGCGCGGCACTATCCAATAGCGGTGCCTATTGCTTAGCCCGTCGCCAGAGCCGCAATCTTCTTTTGAAGCCCTTGGGCCGGCGGATGCGCTTGATGGCGCGCTTGGAAGCAGCCTGGCGCTGGCCTGCCCATGCCCTGGCATCCAAGCTGATTTGGCCAAAGCTCAGGCTGCAACTCAGTGGGGGTCAGCTTCAGTTCCCGATTAATGGAGGAGGGGCAATTGCGCCTCATGTCGATTCTTTTTTTGAGGCGGTGGGGATTGAGTTATTGGTGGGTTATGGCCTCACCGAAACCAGTCCTGTTGTGAGTTGTCGGCGTCCATGGCGCAATATTCGCGGAAGTTCAGGTCAGCCTTTACCTCAAACGGAATTCAGGATCGTTGATGCTGAGACGAGAAAGCCAATGGGCTTTCGGGAGTGTGGTGTCGTCTTGGTGCGCGGTCCTCAGGTGATGAGTGGATATTTGGGCCGTCCAGAGGCAACCGCAAAAGTGCTTGATGAGAATGGCTGGTTTGATACCGGTGATCTAGGCCTGCTGTTGCCCGACGGGTCGGTGGTCCTGACTGGCCGCGCGAAGGACACGATTGTTCTCAGTAGTGGAGAAAACATCGAGCCTGCTCCTTTGGAGGAGGAGTTGGTTTCAAGCCCACTGATCGAACAGGTGATGCTCGTTGGCCAAGATCAACGTCAGCTCGCGGCCTTGGTTGTGCCGCGCCACGAGGAGATGTTGGCTTGGGGGGAGAAGCAGGGCCTTAGCTTGTCCAAGGATCTCGGAGGAACTCCGGGAGATCAACACTTGCGCCGGCTCCTGCGCGGGGAACTCAATCGCTTGCTCAGTTTGCGAGTTGGGTCTCGTTCGGATGAGCGGGTCATCGGTGTGGTGTTAGTGGAGCCGTTCACCCTTGAGAACGGCCTGCTCACTCAGACCTTGAAGCAGCGCCGTGATCGAATCAGCGATCGTGATCGGGAGTCGATTGCTGCTCTTTACGGAGGTTGATGGCTGTATCCACTGATTTGGCTTGACCTCTGACCACCGGACTGAGACCCTTGGCACTACTTCACGAATTTCATGTCGGACGGCCCCACCCTGTCGATTAAGCGCACTATCACCATTCGTGCGGTGGTGACGCCAGCCTGGAAGGAGGAAGCGGAACGTGAGTTGAGCAATGGCATAGCGACCACTGATCAGCAGCTTGCGCAGCTGGAGCAAGAGGGTCAGCAGGTGGTCGATGATGTACGTCGTCAAAGCGCTAATCCTCTTGATCCCAGGGTCCAAGAGCAGGTGGCTCAGGTGCAGCAACAAGTTGCTGCAAAACGCGCTGAGCTGGAGGAACAAAAGCGAAACCTGCTGCAACAACAGGCTCAAGTGCGCGAATTAGAGATGGAGCAGATTGTTGAACAGGGACAACTCGATAGTTTCTGTGACATTGAAGTTGGAGACAACTTGGTGAAGAAAATGCAGGTTGCCGTTGTTGTGCGAGACGGTGTGATCGAGTCGATCGATCAGGGCTAACCCGCGCCGTAAAATCTCTCCGGTTAGCTCTTCTGGAGACGGTTTTGTCAACCCACGACATTTTTATGCCTGCCCTTAGCTCCACCATGACGGAGGGCAAGATCGTGGAATGGCTCAAACAGCCCGGTGAGAAGGTGGCGCGCGGTGAATCCGTTCTCGTTGTTGAGTCGGATAAAGCTGATATGGATGTGGAGTCGTTTCAGGACGGCTATCTGGCGGCTGTCTTGATGCCTGCAGGGAGTACGGCTCCTGTCGGTGAAACCATTGGTTTGATCGTAGAGACGGAAGCTGAGATCGCTGAAGTGAAGGCCAAAGCCCCCTCCGCTCCAGCTGCTGCTGCAGCCCCCACTGTTTCTGCGGTGGAACCAGGTCCGGCAGCATCGGCTGATCCCGCCCCTGTTGCTGTCGCTCCTGCATCTGCACCAGCTCCAGTTGTTGCGCCCGCTCCAGTTGCCAGTCCAGTGAGTAACGGACGCTTGATCGTCAGTCCTCGCGCTCGCAAGCTTGCCTCCCAAATGGGTGTGGATTTAGCTGGTTTGCGAGGTAGTGGACCGAATGGCCGCATTCAGGCCGAGGATGTGGAAAAGGCTGCTGGACGAGCAATTACCCCGCCTCGTGTAGGTGAAGGCACATCTGCTGCTGTCGTTGTTAGTGCAGCTGCAGTTGATGCACCGACGAAAGCCCCAGCAGGCAACAGTTTTGGTGCTCCTGGTGACACCGTTGCGTTCAACACTCTTCAAACCGCAGTCAATCGCAACATGGAAGCCAGCCTTGCTGTGCCCTGCTTCCGGGTTGGATACACCATCACCACAGACAAGTTCGATGCTTTTTACAAGCAGGTAAAGAATAAAGGCGTCACCATGACAGCCCTTCTTGCCAAAGCTGTGGCCGTGACCTTGGCCCGTCATCCTCAAGTGAATGCGGCCACGTCTGCCTCTGGGATGAGTTACCCCGCTGAGCTCAATGTGGCTGTCGCTGTTGCCATGGAAGACGGAGGATTGATTACGCCTGTGTTGCGAAATGCCGATCGCACTGATCTCTATGAGCTCTCACGTCAGTGGGGGGATCTGGTGAAGCGCTCGCGCAGCAAACAGTTGCAGCCCGAGGAATACAGCACCGGAACCTTCACCCTCTCCAATCTCGGTATGTTCGGTGTGGATCGCTTCGATGCCATCCTTCCTCCCGGCACCGGCGCCATCCTTGCGGTGGCGGCTTCAAGACCTGCCGTTGTGGCTGGAAAGGATGGCTCCATCGCTGTGAAGCGGCAGATGCAGGTCAATCTCACGGCGGACCACCGCGTGATCTACGGCGCCGATGGGGCCGCGTTCCTCCAGGATCTTGCGGAATTGATTGAAACCCGTCCTGAAAGTCTGGCGATCTGAATCAGATCAGCGGAAGACACTCAGCTGCCGAGCTCAGGGAACCTTGCCACTCTTGAAGTGGTGTAGCTCGATCTGTGTCTGTTCGATCCTTTTCACGCCTGCTGGGTCGCCCCCTGCCACGTTCCAGTGCCAAGGATGAGCGACTGCCCAACCTTCAGGCTCTGCCGATCCTGTCCTCGGATGCTCTGTCATCCGTGGCTTATGCCACGGAAGCGGCGCTTGGAATTCTGATTCTGGGAGGCAGCGCCGCTCTTCGGCTATCGCTGCCCATCACCGTGGCGATCATTGCCTTGATCACGATCGTGGTGCTGTCGTATCGGCAGGCGATCTCGGCCTATCCCCATGGTGGCGGTTCCTACGTGGTGGCCCGCGACAATCTCGGACGTAATTTGGGATTGGTTGCAGCCGCTGCGCTGCTGATCGACTACACCCTCACTGCAGCGGTCAGCCTGATGGCCGGAACGCAGGCACTGTCGTCACTGGATCCATCCTTGTTGGCCTACGAGGTTCCGATCGCCCTGCTGCTGCTCGTGCTCGTGGGCTGGGCCAACCTGCGCGGGGTGAAGGAGGCGGGGCGTGTGTTCTCCGTTCCCACCTATGCCTTTGTGGTGATGATTGTTCTGCTCACGGTTGCTGGGCTCAAGGACCTCACCTTCCATCACGGCTGGAGTCCTGATCCGCCCCCTCTCACGACTGCGCTGCAGCCCATCGGCTTGTTTCTGATTCTCCGGGCATTCAGCTCAGGATGTTCAGCGATGACTGGTATCGAAGCCATCGCTAATGGTGTTCAGGTTTTCCGGGAGCCTGCTCCCGTCAATGCCCGCAAAACCCTACTGGTGATGGGTGTTCTGCTCTCGGTGATGTTTCTTGCGGTCAGCACCATGGGATTCATGTATGGAGTCGCACCCAATCCCGACCTCACCGTGTTGGCTCAGATCGGTCAGCGTGTATTTGGCGATGGCAGCGCTCTGTACTGGCTCCTGCAGATCTCAACGCTGCTGATTTTGGTGCTGGCAGCGAATACAGCCTTCTCCGGATTCCCTCGTCTGGCGGCAATGCTGGCGGAAGACCACTGTTTGCCCATGCAGATGAAGCTGCTGGGTGATCGGCTCGTCTACCAGAACGGGATCGGGGTGCTGGTCGCGATCACGGCGCTGATCATCGTGATCTGCCGGGGTGACACCACCGTGGCGGTCAATCTTTACGCCCTTGGAGTCTTCACCGCTTTCACGCTCTCTCAACTGGGCCTGGTGTGTCGCTGGTGGAAGCGGCGTGGAGAGGGCTGGCGCGGGCGGATGGCGATGAATGCGCTCGGATCGCTCACCACCTTTGTGGTGTTGCTGGTGATCGTAGTGAGCAAATTTGATGAGGGGGCCTGGACCGTGGTGATCGCTATTCCTCTGCTGGTGTGGGGACTGGCCTTGATCCGCCGCCGCTATCGGGAGATCTTCGCTGCCCTGGCTCTGGACCCTAATGGGTCGTCACTGAAGCTGGTTCCCCGTGATCCACCCACCGGGCACCATGCGATCGTTTGGGTCGCGAGCGTGATGCAACCATCTTTCGAGGCGTTGCGCTACGCCTGTTCATTCGCCGATTCGGTCACTGCGGTGATGGTGGTGCAGAAGGAAGAGGATGCCGGTCAGCTCAGCCAAATGTGGGATCGCTATGCGGGCACGGATACTGGTGCTCTTGAGCTGGTGCTGCTCAACAGCCCATACAGTTCGTTGCTGGATCCCTTCTGTGACTTTGTTATGGAGCAGGAGCGACGCCATCCCGAGCGCACCACCACCGTGGTCATGCCTGTCGCTATTCCCAGGGATCGACTGGATATGGCTCTGCTCAACCAAAGGGTTCTCAATCTGTTCGAGGCGCTTTCCACCGACCAGAGCCGCGTATTTTCGATTGTGCGCTATTTCGTTCCCCGCTTGAGCAGCAAGAGCGGGTCAGTGTCCTGAGGCAGCATGGATTGATCACGTTCAAGTCTTGTAGTGGATCCAAGGGATCTTCAGCTCAGCTCCTACGACTACCGTTTGCCCGAAGAGCTCATCGCGCAGTCCCCCGTGGAGCCACGCCATGCAGCACGACTGTTGATGGCGCCCCCGCTCAACCGACCCGTGACGGAGCGCAACCATCGTCTGGTCTGGGATTGGCAGGATGAGCTTCGTTCTGGCGACCTACTGGTGGTCAACGACACGCGGGTTCTGCGGGCGCGTCTAAGGGTGCGGCGTTCCGGTGGTGGTCTTGCTGAGCTATTGGTGCTGGAGCCTCGCGGCGAAGGCCGCTGGCTCTGTCTTGCCCGACCCGGCAAGAAATTGAAGCCCGGTGATCAGGTTTGGCTTGAAGCCCTTGAACAGGAGCCCATCCCTCTGCAGGTGTTGACCGCGGATGGCGCCAGTGGCGGCCGCATTATCCAGTTCCCTCCTGCTTTCATCGATGCTGCAGCGATCGAAATGCTGCTTGAGCGCTATGGCGAAGTTCCGCTTCCGCCTTACATCACACGGCAGGACAGTTCAGATCAAGAGCGATATCAGACGCGCTACGCCACTCGTCCAGGAGCGGTGGCAGCTCCCACGGCAGGTCTCCATCTGAGTGATGAATTGCTGTCTTCGATTGCTGAGCGGGGAGTTGCTATGGCACAAGTAACCCTGCACGTGGGCTTGGGTACCTTCAGGCCAGTTGAAACAGAGGATCTCAGCGATCTCACCCTTCACAGCGAATGGGTGGAGGTTAGGCCTGAACTGGTGGAGGCGGTGTCGGAGTGTCGAGCTCGCGGTGGCCGTGTGCTGGCCGTGGGAACGACAAGTGTGCGTGCTTTGGAAGCCGCTGCCGTTGCGGGCAGCGGGAGCTTGCAGCCATTGAAGGGGCCTGTGGATCTCGTGATTCAGCCCGGTTATCGCTTCCAAGTGGTACAGGGATTACTGACGAATTTCCATTTGCCCAAGAGCTCCCTGTTGTTGCTTGTAAGCGCATTAATCGGTCGTCATCAGTTACTTCAGCTCTACAGCAAAGCGATAGAGGAGAGATATCGCTTCTACTCCTATGGAGATGCGATGTGGATTCCGCCTGATGCGGTTCTATTGAATGCGAGGCCTCAATGATGGGCTGGAAGGTTCTCATCTTTGATCAGGATCCTTCTGATGACGATCCAGTGATGACAGGAAAAAACCCCGTTTTTAGACGGGGTAATCAAGCTTTTTCGCGCTCTTCGCCAGATTGCTGATCAAGCAGGAACGGGTTGTTCGATGATGCCGGTGGGGACCTCTGCAAACAAGACAGAGGACAGATAACGCTCGGCGAGGTCAGGTAGGACCACCACGATAGTTTTACCGGCGAATTCGTCTAGTTGAGCGAGGCGAATTGCGGCGGCGGCGGCGGCACCGCAAGAAATCCCTACCAATAAGCCTTCTTCTTTGGACAAGCGCAGAGCCATCTCAATGGATTCGTCGTTCGTGACTTGCTCAACGCGATCAACCAATGAGAGATCAAGATTTTTGGGGATGAAGCCAGCGCCGATGCCTTGGATCTTGTGGGGTCCTGGCTTGACTTCTTCGCCATTCATTGTCTGGGTGATGACTGGGCTGTGGCTTGGCTCAACAGCCACTGAAGTGATGGCTTTACCTTGTCCATTCTTGATGTAGCGCGAAACGCCGGTGATGGTGCCTCCGGTACCAACGCCGGCGACCAAGACATCGATGGCTCCATCACAGTCATTCCAGATTTCTGGACCGGTTGTCTTTTCGTGGATTTCAGGGTTAGCCGGATTCTCGAATTGACCAGGCATGAAATATTTCGCTGGATCGCTCTCAGCAATTTCCTTGGCCTTGGCAATGGCTCCAGGCATGCCTTTGGCGGCTTCGGTGAGAATGAGTTCAGCCCCCAGTGCTGCCATGACACGTCGACGTTCGATCGACATTGATTCCGGCATGGTGAGAATCAATTTGTAACCCCGTGCGGCAGCCGTGAAGGCCAGGGCAATGCCTGTATTGCCTGATGTGGGTTCCACAATGGTCTTCCCATCGCTGAGAACACCACGCTTTTCAGCGTCCCAAATCATGTTTGCGCCGATGCGGCACTTCACGCTGTACGCAGGGTTACGACCCTCGACTTTGGCCAGAACGGTGGCTTTGCATCCCTTCGTGACATGGTTGAGGCGAACGAGTGGAGTGTTGCCAATGGCTTGGCTGTTGTCGGCGTAGACGCGGGACATGGGGCTGGAATTATTTTCTAGAAATTTAATTCCCATGCATCACTCTGGATTGCAGCTTCAGGCCTTATTAAGACTTCGAGGTCTTCTGGTGTGCCATTGGTTAAGGGGTTCTGATCAATTGTTTGGTTTTCAAGGCAAACTCGGCCTGCTTGGAGATAATTAAGGTTGTTTTGAGAGCACTTTCGCCTCCAGCTTGCTCTCGGTGCAAAACCTGAAGATCATTCCCCTAGTCCGAACCTGCGACTTGATGAAGAAGAGCGGCTCCGACCTTGATGGGTTGGAGTTCTCGGGATTGAGGACATGAAGAGGGCCTAGCGGATTGGATCAGATCCTTGCTTGGACAAGGCCTTGTTGGACCCAGCTCTGAACATTGTTCATTCTGGCTGCAGTTTGATCTCGTGATCTCAGGCATGCAAAGGAATTTCAATCATCAACGGTGTTAAAAGTTTTCGTCTTGGTTTTCAGCCGCTTGAGATAGACAATGCCTGTTCAAACCGTTGCCAGAGTTCCTCAGGTTCTTCGAGTCCGACTGAAACACGAAGAAGGTGAGAGGGGACGCCGCAGGCTTCGGCCCACGCCAGTTCGTCATAGTGAGCAAGGAGCACATAGGGGCACACCAACGTGAAAGGTGTTCCCAGGCTGGGACCTTTGCAGATCGACAAGCCGTTGTAGACCTTCTGGGCTTGATCGACACCACCCTTGAGATCAAACGAAAGTAAGCATCCATATCCTGCGCCCGGACGCAATAAGGCTCGGAAATTTGCACATTGATCCGGGTAATGCACATGTGCCACCGCGGGATGTTCATCGAGCCGTTGGGCTAGGACTTGGGCCTTGGCATTCAGTTCAGGGACGCGTGATTGGACATCTCGGCTTCCTTGTTCCAGGGCAATCGCATCAGCATTCCCAAGGGCGACGAATCCTGCGGTTGAGCGCTTGTGTTGGAAGGTTTGGTCCCAAGGGGAGTAAGGACTGATCACCAGTGCGCCAGCGAGCACATCACCACGACCGGCAAAACTTTTGGTGAGAGAACTAAAGATCAGGTCTGCATGATTAAGGATGTCGATGTTCAGGCATGAGCCGATCGTGTCGTCAGCAATGACCGGAATCCCTCTTGCATGAGCCAATCTGGCGATGGCGATCAGATCCACGCATTGAAGGAGTGGGTTGCTTGGTAGCTCCACAATCACCGCCGAGGGATCGAAGCGATCCAGAGCGTTTTGGACGGCCTGACTCCTGTTGTCGAGCAGGAGCTCGCTGCCGGCAAAGATCACCTGGGGCAGCTTCAGGACATCCACGTAGGGAAAGCCAATCTGAAGTGTGGGCCGTCCAGGGCGCAGATCCGTCACCAATTGGAGAGCATGGTGAAGAGCTGCCATGCCGGAAGGGTGCAAGCTCAACTGTTGGGTTCCACAGCCGTAAATCGATCCCAGTCGCCTGACCACGTCGATTTTGGCGCGTTCACCAGCTCCCTTTGCTGGTTCTGGTTCTTTTTTCAAGCTGATCGCCGCGCATCGGGATGAGGCTCCTAATCCGGCGTGTTGCCAAAAGGCTTTGGCATGTGGACTGGCTTCAGCGTCGGCAATGAACACCGTGAGTCCGTCTTGATGAATGGTTTGAGTTGCAGCATCTGGGGCCTGAGAGCGGCAATGTTGTTGAGCTAGTTGTGCGGCAGCAACGTTGGAGTAAGGCCAGGCACTTGATCCAGAGGGGGCCTTCTCCAATGCCATCTGAGCAACATCCGCGACCAGAGGGTGCAGTCCGAAACGTGGATAAACCGTGCGCAGCTGTGCGCGGCAGGTTGGATCGTTCTCTTCGTAGGCGATGACATCGCTCCAACGCGGGAGCGCCACAGACACGGCATGAGTGCTATCGGGCAAGGGATGACCCAGGTCCTTGCCTTGCCAGCAGGGATTGCGCAGTAGATCGCGGGGACTCACGAAAGAAGGGTGAGAGCTTGATCAAGATCGATCAAGAGGTCAGCGATGTCTTCGCAACCCAGCGACAGGCGAATGAGTCCATCGCTGATGCCTAGTGCTTCTTTGATGTCAGCGGGGACAGCGGCGTGGGTCATGGTGGCTGGGTGGCAGATCAAACTTTCAACTCCACCGAGACTTTCGGCCATCGTGAACCAACGCAAGGCTTTACAAACGGCATAGGCCTGCTCACGGTTCGCCCTCAATTCAATCGTCACAATGGCCCCACCTCCTTTCATCTGGCGCAAGGCCACAGTCCTCTGCGGGTGATCATTGCGTCCGGGGTAACGCACCCAAGACACAGCCGGGTGCAAGGCAAGATGATCCGCAACAGCCGCTGCGTTAGCCATCTGCTCCTTCAGGCGAAGGGGCAGTGTTTTGATGCCTCGGGTGATCAACCAGCAGTCGAAAGGGGAAGGCATCAGCCCAAGCGCTTTTTGGGCGAAAACCATGTTTTGGTGCCAGTTCGGCTCATCGGTGCAAACGGCACCACCGAGGGCATCGGAATGCCCATTGATGTATTTGGTCGTACTAGTCAGTGAGAGGGTGGCCCCTAGGGCTATCGGCCGTTGCACCAAGGCGGTGGAGAAGGTGTTGTCGACCACCACTGGGATGCCTGCACGATTCGCAGCGCTGCATACCGCTTTGAGGTCAATCACCTTGAGCAGTGGGTTGGTTGGGCTCTCCAACCAAACCATTGCAGGTTGTTGAGCGCGCAGACTCTCCAGAGCAGCAGGATCGGTGAAATCCAACCAGGCAGTTCGTACCCCGAACTTGGCAAACACCTGCTCAAACAGTCGGACTGTGCAGCCGTAGAGATTCTCTTCGCAAAGGACTAAATCTCCTTGGCTGAGGGTGGAGGCTATGGCTGTAATCGCGCTCACACCGGATCCAAACACAGTGGCAAAAGCGCACTCCTCAACAGAGGCCAGTACACCTTCGAGGATACGAAAATTGGGATTACCGGAGCGGGTGTAATCGAACCCACAGGGGTTGCCATGCTCAAAAGTTGATGTGGCGTAAATCGGCGGCATCACCGTGCCTGTCTCCGCCGCAAAGCTGTCTCCGTGATGAATCGCCCGGGTGGCTGCGGCAGGCTTTTCCACGTTGCTCAACACTGGAACATCCAGGCTAGGCAAACACCTTCCTTGCTGATTAACGTTTCAAAAGATGTTGGACTGCGTTGTGACAGAAAGCCAGGTGCAGCAAAAGGATAAAGACGAATGGCGCGATCATGTGCTTCAGGAAATTGTTGACTTCTTGAGTAAAAACAAAGAAGAAATTCATGGTCGCTACTTGAATCAGCGACGTGGCCAACTCTCCCGAGATTTCATTGAAGAGAGGGGGTTGATGGATTTCGAGCTAGCGATCACATTTTTGGAAGATAAGCCCAAGGGGCTGGGGCTTGGTTTGGGCTTTTTCAAGGCAAATCTGATTCGCTAGAGGCTCGAGAAGTGTTGTTGAAGATGGGATAGAGGTCGTTTGTGTGCGAGATCAAGGATTGTTTGCCAGAGTGACCACAAAGATTGGAATGCGATGGGCTTACGGAAATCGTTCAAGCAAGCGATGGCTTACCTGCTGGGTGTGGTTGATGAGTACTGGGCGATGAGGGAACCTAGTCAATACGGTGAGAGGGATCCCGAATGTTCGATTGCTTCTCAGGATGAGGTTTGTTTTGGCGAAAGAGCACCCGTAAAAAAATAGATGGTCTGTTGTACTGATTGGGAATAATCTTGCTGGCAAAACTATTTTTTAATGCCACAATCAAAAATCCTGTTCCTTACTACTCTGTTTTTGGAAAAGTTCCTATTCGTTGATGTGTGTTTGCTCTAGCTGTTGGGGTTTCAGATCTTTTTGCTCTTTTGCAGATCCCTTGTTGAAGACCCATTCGCGGGGTAAGGCTAAGTTCCGCTTTGGTTGTTGTTTATGAACTGATCATTTGAGTAGATGGTGTATTTGCAAAGAAGAAGACCTTCTTCCTCATGTAATCAGGTTAACCATCAGCACAAAAGACCATCGAACATGGTGGCGGAAAGCTTTTTTGCTAACGGAAGGCCCTGTTTTTCGCACAAGAGTCTAGACTCGGTGAATAAATGAAGGCGAACTCGAACGGTTTCAATACTATGCATCGCCTTCTCCGTTTTTTGTCTTTCCCAATCCTTGTCATCATTTTATTAGGCTGTGGAAGCAATACATCTGAAAAGACATCTGATCTTGAGCAAGAAGAACTCCAGGCATCACAGGCTAGAGATTGTGCCGGAGACCAACGTGAATCAGCCACAATAAGAACCGTGTCTGTCGTCCCGCAGTTCCCCCAAGCGAAAATTTATGCCTATTACTGGCCACTACTAAAAAGTATTGGAGAGCAATCCAACATTTGCTTTAAATTGAAATTGGCTGCTGATATTCCAGAATTTGAAAAACTTCTGGAAGGGTCAGCTGTTGATTATGCATTCATGAACCCTTATCATCAGGTTATGAATAAGCAGCGTTACACGCCATTAATCAGGGATGCGAACAAGCTTCTGACCGGAATTATCGTGACCTCCAATTTCTCTTCAATTCAAAATATACAAGATATTGATGGTAAAACACTCTTCCTGCCCGCACCTAATGCCTTTGGTGCATCGTTACTTGTAAGATCCTATCTTTCTTCGCAAGGGATCAGTCCTATTGTGAAATACGTAAAAACACACAGCAATGTTTATAGAAACACTTTGTTGGATGTAGACAGTGTGGGAGGAGGTGTTAATAATACGTTGAAAAGGGAAAATTCTGCAGTGCTGTCAAAACTTAAAATCTTGAAGGAAACGAAAGGTTACCCTGCTCATCCTTTCTCGTCGAAATCAGATCTTCCGAAAAACGAACAAATCGAAGTTCAAAATGCTTGGTTAAATCTTGGCGAAGAGAAAGAAAATTTTCCCATATTAAATAAAGCGCAAATACCAACTCCCATCAAGGCGGATTACCAAGATGATTACCAACAGCTGGAATTGCTTGGCCTCGAGAAATATGTGCAATAATTTGCTGTACTTATGGACAATAATCTAGAAAATAAATATTGGAAAATACCATCAAGGCTGGTCATCGCTTCTACGATAGTAGCCTTTTTTGGCATTAATGCATGGGTTCAACAGAAAACGACTTTAGAACTGCAGCAAATACAAAATCAATCTCTCACTGAAACAGCGTACACACTTGCAAGGAATCTAACGAGAGCCCTTGTGATCGATGATTATGCCGATGTAGAAAAGAGACTTGAAGATGTTTTCAACGAGAAAGATTATATTCAATCGATTGTGCTTACAAGGCCCAATGGGATTGATATCTTAAAGCTTAGCCGCCTTAATCCTGGTGGTTTAGTTGAGATTGAATATCCAAGTATGTCGCAACAGAAGACTTTTGAAGAGCCTCAAGGTAGTCAGAATAATAGACCAGTTTTAAGTAAAAAAGTATCTGTCAAAGCAGGAACGGCAAACCTTGGCTCTCTGAAGATTAACTCTTGGAAATCAACGCTTGAAAACCGAGTTGAATTGATAAAAAGTACAATTTTTCTAAGCTCCATATTCTCCATGTTGCCAGCGTTTGGTGCCATTTTCTATGCTGCTCTGACCCGCAATAGAGCTGAAGTTCATATGATTACAGAAGAGAAGAATAAGCAATTAATGAAAGCAAATGTACTTGCAGAAAGTGCAAGTATAGCCAAAACAGAATTCCTTTCTCGAATGACCCATGAGCTTCGTACACCCATGAATGCAGTGCTAGGTATTACTCATTTAGCTATGCAAGCAGAACCAGAAGCTCGCCAACTAAATTACCTCAGAAAAATTCAAAAGTCTGGCAATAATCTTCTTTCAATTATCAATGATATCCTTGATTTTAGTAAAATTGAAGCTGGAAAGTTGACGCTTAATCAATCAACTTTTCTTCTTGCCGAGGTTATTGATGATGTTGTTGGTCTGGTCGCAGATTCTATCTTCAACAAAGATATTGAATTTGTTGTAGTTGTAGATCCTCGCATCCCTAACACACTTTGGGGAGATTCTTTTCGCCTTATTCAGATTCTGGTCAATTTACTTTCAAATGCCTCAAAATTTACTGAGCATGGAACCATCAGCCTGCGCGCATCAGTTGTCGCCATCAATTCTGAGCAGACGACCCTTCAATTTTCTGTACAGGACAGTGGTATTGGCATAAAGAAGGATCAGATCAAGACCTTGTTTGAAGACTTTCAGCAAGCAGAGCCATCAACAACTCGTAAATTTGGTGGCTCAGGCCTAGGACTCAGTATCTGTAAACATCTTGTTGAGCTGATGCAAGGAAGCATCAATGTTGAGAGTGCGCTTGGAGAGGGGTCTTGCTTCATTGTGAAGCTGCCATTCGGCGTGCTAGAGCCAGTAGCAACGTCAGAACCAGAGGAGAGGTTTAACTATAAAAATGGTTTGATACTTGCAAGCCATGACTTGCTGAAGGAGGAGGTCCAGAAAATTCTCAGGCGGTTAGGAATTAACACTGAAATTGCAAAAAATTTAGATGAAATGAGAGTTAATTGCATGACTACTTATGAGAATGCAGTCCCATACGACCTTATTCTTGTCGATCATTGTCTATTGAATGATGTTGAAGATCTAATCTTTTCCCAGGGCTCTCAAGGCCAGTTCTTGGAGGCGAAGCCAACAATTATCCTGATGACCATACCGTCTAAGTCAAGAAATTTAATTCAGCTGGATTCAAGTCTTGTTAAAGCGTCGATCTCTAAGCCGATTTTGATCGAATCGATGAAGGCCTGCTTACAACAAATAGACACCTCAATATCCACATCTAAGTCCTATAGAAAAACAGAAAATCTAGTTGATACGGTACCAATCAATTGGAAATTTGATCAACTACGAGTTCTGCTTGTTGAAGATAACCCCATCAATGAAGAAATCTGTCGTGAGCTATTGATGAATGCTGGAATTCATGTTTTCAGCGCAATGCATGGCAAAGATGCGCTCGAGTGGCTCCAGTTAAATACACCTGCAGGTAACGGGACCACTGCCATGCCTTGTGAGGTAATTCTTATGGACTTGGATATGCCAATCATGAGTGGTTGGGAATGCACTCAACAAATTCGTAAAAATCCTCACTGGTCAGACATACCGATTCTGGCGATGTCGGCCCATGCCATGGAACAGGAAAAAAGCCGATCGATGGCGATGGGTTTTCAGGACTACATCACAAAACCCTTTCATCCCAATCATCTTTACGAGCGGATTGAACATTGGAGCAGGAAGAAAAATTCCAATAGCGTGCAAAATAGTAAACTTCTCGACCAAGAATTATCGATCTCTGGAATCAATACGCAAGAAGCACTGAAACGACTTGGAGGCAATCAGAAGCTCTATAAAAGAATGCTTAGGGCGTTTGTTCAGTCGCATGGACAAACTGGTAATACATTGTCAATGTACCTTCAACAGAATGAATGGTCAGACGCCAAAAGGCTTATTCATACCATTAAAGGCTTGGCCCTGACCCTAGGAATTACAGCCCTTGCAGATAGTTCAAAAGAGCTTGAAAAGCAATTAAAAGCCCATCAAAGCCCTCAAGATCTCACGATAAAATTTAATCAAGATTTGATAAAATCAATTGCAGAAATCAAGCAATTTCTGGACGTTGACGAACAATGATGGGGTCTGTTTTGAGATAGTTTAAGGCATTATTGGCATTTGCAATGGTCTTCGATGCATTGCTTTAAAGCAGTTTTGCTAACAGGCTTCACAAGGACCTCTGCCATTCCCGCCTGTAGGCATGTCTCTAATTCATCATCAGCACCGGTGATGCCTACGATTGCTAATTCTCCAAATCTGGCATGGTTTTTGATCATTTGAGTAGCCTCTAAGCCATTCATTCCGCGCATCATCACATCCATGAAGATGATCTCCCACTCACCCGTTATTGCTGTTTCAACAGCATCCTCACCATTATTGACCACAGTGACCTGACAATTGAGCTCTTCCAGTAACTCTGCCGTCAACTCTGCAATAATGGCATCATCTTCAACAAGCAGTACGCGATAGCGTTGGTCATTTTGATTATTCCATGGAAATTGATTTTCCATTGATCAACACTTGAAAATGGGTGCTTTAATCAATATTAAAGCATAAATAGTTACGGCAAGTCAATATGAGAGTATTTGGTTTACATGTTTCTTGAGCCGGTTTGCTTTCATGTGAATTGAGCTTGATTTTCAGTGTTTTGCCTTAAACCTGTAGGGATGCTGTCTCGACTGATTTGTTAACCATTTCATGACCGTACAACACGTGCTAGTTAAGGCGATTCTTTCTTTTCATGGCTTCTTGCTGGCAACATGACAATGACTTGATCGCAATTGTATTGAGATTGTTGAGACACAATGTTCGGGCATGGTTCTTCGATTTAAGGCGAGAGCCTTGATGGCTTAGGGTGGCTGATGTGCTTGGAATATTTTTGATGTTTCGGATCTTGCCTTGACAAGAGCAAAGTAATCTTGATTTTGTGCTCCAGTTACTGGTGTGAGTAATGATTCCTCTGTAATAATTATTGTCGCTCCTTGTAGTCTCTGTTGGGTTCTGAACAGAAAGATGATCTTTGGCTCTCTTGAGATTTCATTGAAGAGAGGTGATGGTGGGTTGTGATTGAGTGATGATATTTTTGAAAAGCAATCCCAAGGGGATGCTGCTTTGTCTGTGACATTCTAGCCAATCTTGGTTGGCTAGAATGTCAAGAGGTTTTGTTGAAACTGGATTGAAGTTAGAGGTCTGTTTGTGTGCGCTCAAGGATTGTTCGCCAGAGTACTCTGAAAGGTTGGCATGTGATGGGCCTACGAAAATTGTTCAAGTAAGCTGTCACTTATCTGCCAGTTGCTCTTGATGACTCGTGGGCTAAGAGAGAACCTAATCAATACGGCGTGAGAATCAAGACTGTTTGACTGATTCTCTGGATAGAGTTGGTTTTGGCGATAGAACGATTGATTGAACCATGAATAGGCTGTTGAATTGATTGCGAAGTATGGTTTGAGATGAAGATTGATTCCCTTGAAGCTCTAGGGCAAAAGCACTAGAGTTAACTTTTAATCGGAAGCCATTTTGAGTAAAGCTAGCATCCGTCGTTTTATCTTTACCCTGATTACAGGCTACTTGGCTATTTTTGGTGTTCAGCAGGTTCCTTATGAGTTTCCGAATCAATGGGTCGTACTCATTCCTGTTTTAATCGTCGTCTATATCATAACGGTGTGGCTGGATGGTGTATTTTTTAAAGATGAGGAGCCTCCACAAAAGATTGCTCCTGATCTGAAAAAGAAAAAGGATCGCAGGCTTGGAAGGAAATCCACAGGATTTGGTGATTCATGACTTGAGGACTTGTTTGCATGCATTGAGGATTGAACTTTAATGTCATTGATCTCGATATTCGTTGAATCATGTATCGCTGAAAAATGATTGCTTGAGGTGTGTGAAAGTTGAATTCGTTTGGTAATACTTTTTTAAGCTTTTGCCATGGTATTTCTTTCTCTTGGGGAGGGTATTGTTGATGTTTAGCCAGTGTTGGTATTAAAAAACCTTGCTTCTCTGGAAAAAAGAGAAACAAGGTTTTGATGCTGAGCCAAAGAGAAAGTTTTGCGATCCCTTGAAAAGTTGGATCTACACTTTCCTTGAGTAGTACTCCACCACCAGCAGTTCGTTGATCTCCAGGGCGACCCATTCGCGTTCAGCGCGGCCAATGACCTTGGCGCTGAGTTTGGGTTTGTCGAGTTCAAGATGAGGCGGCACGTTGGCCAAGCCTGGAAATTGGAGGTTGGCTTCAGCAAGGAGCTTGCTGCACTTGCGTTCGCGGATTGCGATCACATCACCTGCTTTGCACTGATAACTGGCAATGTCGGTCACTCGTCCATTGACTGTGACGTGTCCATGGTTCACCAATTGCCGTGCACCGGGCACGGTTGGTCCAAAGCCAAGACGGAAACATACATTGTCGAGGCGATTCTCGAGCAGTTTGAGCAGGTTTGTTCCTGTTGAGCCTTCCTGAGCACGCGCTTTCTTCACGTAGCGCACGAGTTGTCGTTCAGAAACGCCGTAGTTGAAGCGAAGCTTTTGCTTTTCTTCTAAGCGAATTGCGTATTCGGAGCGCTTGCGACGGGCTTGGCCGTGCTGACCAGGTGGATAGGACCGTTTAGCGGCCTTCCGGGTGAGACCGGGTAGGTCTCCCAAGCGCCGCGTGATCCTCAGGCGAGGGCCGCGGTATCTGGACATAGGAAAATCAATGTAGAAAATGGGTTCGCGCTAGACCGAGAATCCGTCATGCTGGGTAAGTGGCCCGCACTGCGGAATCGCATGCACGAATTGAACATCTTATCGGGCGGCAGTCCGAACCCCATTAATCGTGCAATCAGCGCGATGTTGCTGGCATTGATCAGGTTGTATCGCCATTGGATTTCTCCTCTGCTTGGCCCCCGTTGTCGGTTTATTCCTAGTTGTAGTGCCTATGGCATTGAGGCGATTGAACGTCATGGTCCTTGGCGGGGAGGTTGGTTGACGTTCCGTCGGCTTTTGCGTTGTCATCCTTTTACTCCCTGTGGTTGTGACCCTGTCCCGGATTGATTCTCGTCGCTTAATTCTTTACAGCCGTTCTGGTTGTTGTCTTTGCGAGGGGCTTGAGCAGCGCTTGCGGGCTCTCAACCTTGATCAAGGTCAACATCCCTTGCAGCTGGTTGTTTTTGACATCGATGCTCCAGAGTTCTCTGCGGCATTGAAAGCCCGATATGACGTCGAGGTGCCTGTCTTGGCTCTAGAAGAAACAGAGCTGCCTCGTGTGTCTCCCAGGCTGAGTGGTGATGGACTCTTGCATTGGTTGCAGAGGGTTTGCGCGATTGCGTCAGGTTCGGATTAGAACACCCATCTGTGGTGACCTAGCGATGACCCAGACACTCCACGCCTTGCTTCATTCGGTGGGTTTTCCTGTGCCCCAGAGCGTGGCCGATGTAGTGATCGAATCAATCACCTGTGATTCTCGGTGTGTGCGCCCTGGGAGTCTTTTTATCGGTCTTCCCGGCGGGCGTGTCGATGGAGGAAGCTTCTGGCCCCAGGCTCTTGCTGATGGGGCTGCAGCAGTCCTGATTGGCTCAGACGCAGCTGCCGCGAGGCCTCCTCGACAGAGCGACGCTGTGCTGGTTGTGTCTGATCCAGTTGCTCGCTGGGCCGGTGAGTTAGCAGCCGCTTTCTGGAATCACCCCAGTGATCGCATCGGTTTGATTGGAGTCACGGGCACCAACGGCAAAACCACGACTACCCATCTTATTGAACATTTGAGCTCGGCCTGCGGGCGTCCTTCCGCCCTGTTTGGAACGCTTCTGAATCGCTGGCCTGGCCACAGCGTCACGGCGACCCACACCACAGCGGTGGCTGATCGGCTGCAGGCTCAGCTTGCTGAAGCCTCTGCCGCTGGCGCGCAGTTAACGGCGATGGAGGTCAGCTCCCACGCCCTTGATCAACATCGGGTCGCTGGATGCCGTTTTTCCGGCGCTGTGTTTACCAACCTCACCCAGGACCATCTCGATTACCACGAGACGATGGCGGCTTATTTCGAAGCCAAAGCTCGTCTGTTTGCGCCACCGCTTTCGCCGCCACTGAATGCTGATCATGGCGCTCAATTTGTGGTCAATGTGGACGATCCTTGGGGCAAACAACTAGCGGAGCGGTTGGGAGATCGCTGTTGGCGGAGTTCGCTGTCAGAGGGCTCAATTCACGCAGAATTGACAATTTCAGAGTTGGTGATGGGCCCCTCCGGGGTCGAAGGTCGTTTGTCCAGTCCTCGGGGTGAGGGCTCCTTCCATTCCCCGCTGTTGGGCCGCTTCAATCTGATGAACCTTTTGCAGGCCGTCGGGGTCTTGCTTCAGCAAGGTCTTCCTTTGGAGTCGCTTCTGAAAGCAATCAGCACATTCCCAGGTGTTCCCGGTCGAATGGAACGGGTTGTTTTGGCCTCAACTCTTGAAGCGCTGCCCACGGTCTTGGTGGATTACGCGCACACTCCTGATGGTTTAAGCAGCGCATTGAGGGCGTGTCGCCCCTTCGTGGACGGCAAACTGATCTGTGTGTTTGGGTGTGGTGGTGATAGGGACCGTGGCAAGCGTCCGCAGATGGCTGAGATTGCGGCAGAGCTTGCTGATTGTGTGGTGGTGACCTCTGATAATCCACGCACAGAAGATCCTCAACAAATCCTGGATGATGTTGTCAATGGAATTCCCAGCGGTACTGATTTGGCTGTGAGGCTGGATCGTGCTGAAGCTATTGCTGGAGCCATTCAGGATGCAGGGCCTAAGGATCTTGTTCTGATTGCCGGGAAAGGTCATGAGGATTATCAAATTCTGGGTACCCAAAAAGTTCATTTTGATGACCGTGAACACGCTCTGGAGGCCTTGCAGCAAAAGTATTCAAGTAATGAATCGGCTGATTGATTGCTTGAGTTGTGGTTTAGCTAGGGTAATAGAAAAATGCTGCTCCAAAGATTGAAAACATTCCTAGAAGTAAGACTCCCTCTAGCCAATTCGATTGAGCATCCATATTTACCAGATTTACGATTAATACACTAAATAATAATGCTATGACTTCAAATGCTGTGAAGTCGAGATTCATTGGTTGGCCGATAAGTGAGCCAATGATGATCAGAGCCGGCGCAATCAGTAAAGCAACGAGTAAGCTGGATCCCATGGCTAGTGAAATGGGAAGGTCCATTTGGTTTTTCCATGCTCCTTTGACTGCTGGCACATATTCTGAAAAACCACCAATAATTGGAATGATAATAATTCCAGTGAATAAAGGACTGAATCCCAATTGTTCGGTGGCAGGCTCAAGAAAATGAACAAAGCTCTCTGATTGATAAGCTAAGAACGCAGTGCTAGCAATCAATTGGATAATCCAGGCCATTAAATTTGTGCTGCCTTTCACGTCTGATTGTGCAGACGAAGTTGTTGCGTCGTCCTTCAGGTGATGAGGATCAAACAGATGGCTATGGGTTGCGAGCGAAAAGATGAGGGTCATGAAATAGATGACCATGAGAATCACGGCCACTGTTATTGATAAACCGTGAATTGCGACTGGGTCATCAATGCCTGATGTGCTGATGAGAGAGGCAGGGAGTGCCATGGCCATCACGGCTAAAGTCATTGCGGCACCATTTGTTCGAACCATGGTGGCTTGAAAGCTTTGTTCGCTATATCTCAGGCCTCCAATCAGCATCGCAATGCCTGTTACAAGCAGAAGGTCAGAGAGAATCGCGCCAGTAATGCTTGCCTTGACAACATCAATAAGCCCCATTCTGAGGGCAGATAAGGCAATAATAAATTCAGCACAGTTTCCAAAGACTGCTGTGCAAATTGCTCCTATGGTAGGTCCACTATGTTCTGAAATCTCTTCTGTAGCATCACTCAGCAAGAGAGCAATTGGAATAATTCCTGCTGCTGAAAGGATGAAACAAATAATGGTAGGCCAACCTAGGCTTCTCGCTAATTGCGTCAAGACAAGCATGGTTAGCGCTGGTAATAATTTCCATCGACCAGATTCGATAAATGAGTTGAGTGGACTCATCTCGTTCTTGTTTTCTGAACTGATTTTATTTGTTAGCATCTATTTTGTGTTGTTTTGACTGTTGAATCGACAGGTTTTGATGCTGGGATTTGATCATGGCTCCCATTGTTGCGAGCCAAAAAAGGTGAGTTCAACATAGTCACTTGCTTGTTTCTTGTTTGTCAAGAAATCAAGCTTAAATCCGCCTAGATCAACTTTTTTGAGCGACCTGAGAGCCGTGATTAACTTCTCTCTGGTGAGTTGGCCTTTCACTCTTTTTAAGCCCTCTGTTAATAATTTAGCGGCTATGAATCCTTCTAGACTGGTGTATCCGAATTTTGCAGAGGGATTGTTGTCACGCATCAGCCGTTGATAGTCTGCGACAATTGGAATCCATCGATCCCAGGGGAATGGAACAACTTGACTGACCCCGATCCCATTCGCTTGCCCGACAGGCAGAGAATTTTCGAGTGCTCTAGTGCCCACAAAAGAAACGTTCATAATCTGAGCTTTGATGTTATGTCGCAACAATGCCTTGCTTAATGCTGCTGAGCTTACATAAGTTGAAATGATAATAACGGCATTGGGTTGAGCCTCTTTAAGGATTTTAAGTGCAGGTTTAATTTGTGCAGAATTTCTTTGAACAGTTGCAACCGCAACAGGTTTGAGGCCATGTTGTTTGATGGCTAATTCTGCCGACCGTAGCCCGTCTTTGCCAAAGGCATCATCTTGATAGATAATTGCGATTTTTTGCCGTGCGTTGCGAACAAGGCTGTCAACAATTTTGTCTATTTCCATCTTGTAGCTGGCTCGTAGATTGACCACCATCTTCAGGTTGTTGTTTCGAAGCAGAGTCGCGCCCGTCAGAGGAGCTATGAGTGGCACCTTCTTTGCTTCAATTAATGGGAGTATTTCCTTGGTTGTTGGTGTGCCTACATATCCAAATAATGCCAAAAGATTAGGCTTTGCAAGTAAAGACTTTGTATTGACAATAGTCATCTCTGGCTCGTATTGATCATCGAGGCTGATTAGTTTGATTTTTTTTCCATTGATTCCTCCGGTTCGATTGACTTCATTAAACCAGGCATTAGCGCCAGTCTTGTATTTTTGGCCAATTTGAGCTGATGGGCCACTGAGCGGAAGTGATTGGCCAAGAAGGATCATATTTTGGCCTTCAGAGGATGTTTGTCGTGTGCTCTGTTGAGCCGAGGCTGACATAATCGATACAGAAATTCCAATAGCGATGAAGGCATTTCTTATCACTCCCTTCTCCATATGCTTATACAATGAAGGATTCGTTTGAATTGGTACTTTTGGTTCCATGACGAAGATTCGACGACGGAGAAAGTGGAACATCTTGGCAGTCGCTTCAGTCTTGCTGGCAGCTTTACTTCTTATTGTTGGAATATCCAGTTTAGATGTAGATCAAGTGCCGGGACGTGATTCCTTGCGCCTTTCTTCAGCTTCTCGTGCTTTAACCACCTCGTTAGAGCGCTTGCCTCGTGATGGCTGGAGTTCTCAACGAGGGGAGTCTTTAAGTGGGAGTGAAATACAAACTGATCTTGAGGCATTAGATAAGGCTAAATACCACGTGAAGATTGGGGTGTATTCAAATAGCATGTATGATCTTGATCTAAGTGTGCCCAGCTTTTCGTCTAGTGGGTATGTGTGGTTGCGATGGGAAAAGCCTCTACAAGATTACTTAGAGGCAAATGATAATTCCTTGGAAGAGCATATTCTTCTATTGAATGCTCTTTTGTCTGATGCGGAGCCTGTCTTGAATCCTGTTCAGGATAAGCCAGCAGTCTTGTCTGATGGCACCTATTATCAACTGTATACCTATGTCGGTAGATTTTTTATTGATCTGACAAGCTTTAGACACTTTCCGTTCCTAAAAATTGGGTTGCCAATTGCAATCGAAGCGGATGATGTTGCCGGTGGTCTTGGTTACTCAGAGCTGCGTTTTGAACCCGATATTCGTAATAGTGGTATGGGCCTTTACGCGGGAAAAGGTATCATCGGATGGCTGAATCGTGGTTGGTCAATTGCTGAGTATCGACATAATTATGCTACCAATTTTGGCTTAGGGGGTTTGGAGCGAGATTATAGTTTAGTTGTTTACGATATTACATTTGGTACTTCGGCTTGGTCGGCTTTCTGGCGCTTGATGTTGCCTCTCCTTGTTGTCATGGTGATGGTACTTCTTGTCTTTAAGATACGTCCAGATGAACAGGATGCTAGGGCTGGTATTCCTGTTACTGTTTTGTTGACGTTGGTGTTTTTGCAGCAAGTGTATAGAGGGGAGTTGCCTGATCTTCCCTATTTAACTTTTTTGGATTCTGTTTATGTGATTGCTTATGTCATCACACTGTTTGCATTTGTGTTGTTAGTGTGGATTGGTCGTCGTTATGCAGATATGGAAAATATGCCCCTTGGAGAAATGCGTGACAAGCTGTCTCATCGGCTTGAAACTCTTGATCAAGTATGGCCCCTGATGATGGTATTGTTTTGCACAATTGCCGTGCTTCTTGCTTGGTATTTGATTCCTGCAGCGGCTTAAATTATCTCTTTATGCTAATTCTTTAAGGGCATTCATTAGCGCTGAAATTTCTTGTTCTTGCGTGGTGATATGGGTGCAGGCTCTTAAGCAAATTGGCTCCTCGAGGTTGCGGATCCAGATCCCCTTATTGCCAAGCATTTGTACGATTTCAGAAGTGCTTTTGTTTGACTTGGCGTCGAGTTTGAAACTTACGAGTCCCGCAGGTGGTTCTCCTTCGAGTAATGGAGTGGTACCTCGATGCCTATTGAGTTGTTCCCACAGCTGACTACTTAAGTTTTGAATTTTTTTTAGTCTCATCTCAACATTTCCCTCTTCCTCTAATAAATTCAATGATTGTCGTAATCCTGCCATGAGAGGTACGCAGCTCGTCGCGATTTCAAAGCGCCGGCTGTCGTGGTGGAAGGGGTCTGGATCATTCATAATCGCGCGGGTTTCATCGCGAAGGCTGCGCCAGCCGATCATGGTTGGATTGGCTTCGTTAAGCATGCGTTCTGATAGGGCCACACCTCCAAGTCCTTCGGGGCCGCAGGCCCATTTGTGTCCAGTGAAGGCATAGATGTCTGCAGCCTGTGCTGCTTCTTTCACAGGGATCTGCCCCATGGTTTGGGCTGCATCCACGAGCAGATAGGGATGCTGAGGATGGGCACGAAGATGGTCCGCAACAGCGGCGATGGGCATGAGTTGTCCTGTATTCCAGAGCAGATGGGAGAGCACCACCAATGTCGTGCGTGGCTGGAGTGATTCCTCCAGAGCCTTGATCACGCTTGCGTCAGTATCGCTTTGTGCTTCACGGCCTCGTCTCAACCCTTGCACAGGAAGTTTGTCGATGGCTAGCTCTTCACGCCTGGCGAGTTCATGGCAAGCGGCCACCACCCCTGGGTGTTCGCAATCACTGATCAAGATGCGATCACCAGCTTTGAAGGGAAGCCCCCACAGAGGTAGGACACATCCACTGGTCACGTTTTCGCTCAGGGCAAGGCGATGAGGTGCGACACCGCATAAGCGAGCTAATAACCCTCGCGTTCGATTGGTTTCCCTACTGATGAAAGGCCACACATCGGTGGTGAAAGGCCCGAGCTCCTGGATGCGATGCCAACTTGTGGCCATAGCTTCTAAAGAAGGCGTAGGAAGTGGTCCCTGACCTCCGAAGTTGAAGTAGGTCTTATTCGTGAGTGCTGGACAGAAATCTTTGAACGACACAAGAAAAAATGTTAGGGAGGTGTTGGTGCTTTATTGCTTTATTCAATCTGACAAGACATGCATTGAGCGGTTTGAGTAAGGCTTTGAATCTAACTATTATAAGACTTTCTTAGGACGTTATTAATCATCTTTTTAAGGGTGTAGGGTTTATAGACATACAGCTATCACCCCTGCTCTTTGGATTGGGTCTTTAGGAGTCAAAGCAGTGCTTTCGATGTCTTTGATGATGAATAACTTCATCGAGTGCATCTACCTCGCTTGAAGCCATGGCTACCTTTTGAGTCGATGCTTGGTTGGCAATGGCTGCAGTTGATTGGTGGTGGATCCTGCATCCTTTTCTTGCTGTGGTGTTGGTGTATCCACTGATTGGTGTGGTGGTTCGTTTGGCCATTCAGACGCGTGCACGTCGCCTTCAAAAGGAGAAGCTTCCTGCAACGGTGGGTCGTGACCACAGCGATTTGGGTCGTTGGCTGGCTGCTGCGGTGGTTGTGCTTGTGTTGATCGCTCTTTCTGTCGTGATCGTCACGAAAGCTCCTCTGGCTCAGTTTGAAGGGGGTGTGGCTCGAGCTCTGCAGCTATTCCTTGTGTTGTGCGGGACGATTGCAAGTCTTTTTGCGCTTTGGCGTTGCAAATTGCCAGGATTGAGGCTGGCGTTCGCTTTAATTACCTGGGCTGGAGTCTTGGGGCTTGGAGCTCAGCCAGAGGTTTGGCGGCTTTCGGATAATCCATTGACACCGGCGTTTTGGCAGTCCCATTACTGGGCAGGTGTGGGCGTTACCGGATTAATGTTGTTTTCTCTTGGAGCTCGTCCTGAGATCTTGCGTGACATTCGCATGCGTCGCTTGCATGTGACGGCGAATGTGCTTGCGGCGGTATTGTTTTTAACACAAGGTCTAACGGGCACACGCGATCTTCTTGAAATTCCACTGAGTTGGCAGAAGTCCACGATCTATCAATGTGACTTCAATGCCAGGACATGTCCCTCTTTCCCAGATTAGTGCTGGGCAGCAACTTATTTCAATTTGAATGGTATTTTGATTAAGTAAAATTGTCTTTTAATTTTATCAATTAGCTGGTGATTGGAGAAGCGTATTGGGGCGATTCGCGGAATTGTTTATTAAATGGAAGGTTGGTGTCTGCTTGGTAATAGTGTTCGCCTATGCATTGAAGAATTAATTGGACTTCGCAAAGAAAGGAAAACTAATTTGCTGGTTTACTTCTTGGGAGAGCTAATTAAAATGTAATGTGAAGCCTTGAATGTGTTTTGGCTTCATCTTTTCAGAGGACTTGGACAACTTCGCTCACTTCTGGGATGCATTCCCTCAGTTTGCGTTCGATGCCCATTTTCAAGGTCATCGTGCTGCTTGGGCAGCTTCCACAAGCTCCCTGTAAGCGTACTTTCACGATTGGACCGTCAATCTCTACAACTTCAACGTTTCCTCCATCGGCCATCAAAAACGGGCGAAGTTCATCGAGCACCTTTTCCACGTTCTCGTTTGTGAGGGCCATGGTCTCAGTGCTCATCGATCAAATATCAACTACCAACCACCTTAGACAATTATGTAAATGCTCGGCCACTTAGCCTGTTCTGAGAGATCAATTTGCGCCTTGGATCGCTACGACGCTGTGCTCGTGGGTGCTGGGATCATGAGTTCCACCTTGGCCACCCTGTTGCATGAGCTTGATCCAGACTTGCGTTTGTTGTGTATTGAACGTTTAGAAGCACCAGCGCTGGAAAGCACCGCTGCCGTGAATAACGCTGGCACTGGTCACGCCGCTAACTGTGAGCTTAATTACACCCCTATTCAGGCTGATGGCACTGTCTCAACAGAGAAGCCGATCGCCATCAATGCAAGTTTTGAGCGAAGCCTTGAGTTTTGGGCTTCGCTTCGTGAACGGGGGCGTTTAGACCCCCGTTTGTTCTTGCACCGTGTGCCTCATATCAGTTTTGTGTGGGGTGAAGCTGATGTTGCTTATCTGCACCAGCGCTATGAGCAGTTCAAGGCTCTTCCTGCTTTCGCGGCCATGCAATGGAGCAGTGACTACGCCGAGCTGTCCGCCTGGATCCCGCTGGTGATGGCAGGGCGTGATCCCCAGTTGCCAGTGGCGGCGACCAAGGTTGAGCGAGGCACTGACATTGATTTTGGTGCTCTGTCACGTGCCCTTTTGGCTCCTCTTCAGGGATCAGGAGCCCTCGATGTGCTCTTCGGAACTTCGGTGTCAGACCTGAATCGATGTGCCGAGGGTTGGGAGGTGAGACTGCGTTGTCCTTCAAGTCGCCGAGTGGTATCAACACCTTTTGTTTTCCTCGGCGCTGGTGGTGGTGCGCTTCCCCTGCTGCAACGCTCCGGCATTCCAGAGGCTGGGAATTACGCCGGTTTTCCCGTCAGCGGGCAATGGCTGGTCTGCAGTGATCCAGTGTTGTCGCAACATCATTTTGCCAAGGTTTATGGCAGAGCAAAGGTGGGAGCTCCTCCCATGTCGGTGCCCCATCTCGACACGCGTTGGATTGATGGTCGTCGTTCTTTGCTGTTTGGACCCTATGCAGGATTCAGCAGCAAGTTTTTGAAGCAAGGATCAATCTTGGATCTGCCTCGATCGGTGCGCTCTACCAATGTGTTGCCGATGCTGCAAGTGGGTGTGAATAACATTCCTTTGGTGCGGTATCTCATTAATCAACTGCGCCAGAGCGATTCGGATCGGATTGAGGCTTTAAAAGCTTTTCTGCCAGCAGCTCGCGATCAGGATTGGACGTTGTCTGTAGCTGGTCAGCGGGTTCAGATCATTAAACGGACGTCAAAAGGTGGCCGTTTGCAGCTTGGTACCGAAGTGGTGGCAGCAGCTGATGGTTCTTTGGCGGCACTGCTTGGAGCCTCTCCTGGCGCAAGCACTTCAGTCACGATCATGCTGGAAGTGTTGCAACGCTGCTTCTCTGCACGTTTGGCCACAGAGGCATGGCAGCAGAGATTGCAAGCTTTATTGCCGAGTTATGGTCAAGACCTCAGCCTTGACGCGGAGCTTCTTCATCGCAGTCGTGAACGCAGTGATGCTCTTTTGGAACTTGGGGTTTAAGGGGATCCAGATCAGCCGCCTTGAGATGGGCCTCTTCAAATTCAAGACCATGAATCCTGCTGGAATCAAGGCCATTTCAAAGCTTTGGCCTGGAGTCAGGACCTAGGCCAAAGCAATCGTTTCAATCAGACCAAGCGCCTGAATTCCGATCCATCTCGAGATGGCGTTGGTTATGGCGACGGGATGTTCTGCTCAACACTTTGCGAGAGCTTCATCGAGAGCATCGATGCGGCATAGGTCCCGAATACAACGAGAGTCGAATGGACCTGGTCAATTCTTGCGACGGTTGAGCTAGGAGGTTCCAATCACGTCTGAACTGATCGTCAGCCATCAAAGGATTCAGGATTTGGGACCAGCGATGTTTCTAAGGGGCTTGTGGTGGCTCCTTAGGATCGTTGTACTGCTTTCAGAAGCCCTAGCCGGGATTGAGCCAACCGCATGACTGACGCTCCCGTCAAAAGGATTCGCAACTTCTGCATCATTGCCCATATCGATCATGGCAAGTCGACCTTGGCTGATCGGTTGTTGCAAGACACCGGAACGGTGGCTAACCGCGACATGCAAGAGCAGTTTCTTGACAATATGGAGTTGGAGAGGGAACGCGGGATCACGATCAAGCTCCAAGCCGCTCGCATGCTTTACCAGGCAGTGGATGGAGAGGAGTACGTCCTTAATTTGATTGATACTCCTGGGCATGTGGATTTTTCCTACGAGGTGAGTCGCAGTCTCCAGGCTTGTGAAGGGGCACTGCTTGTGGTGGATGCAAGCCAGGGCGTAGAGGCTCAGACGTTGGCCAATGTGTATATGGCGCTGGACAATGATCTGGAGATCATTCCTGTGCTCAACAAGATTGATTTGCCCGGCGCGGATCCCGATCGCATCACAGAAGAGATCGAGGCGATCATTGGTTTGGATTGTTCCAATGCAATCCCCTGCTCTGCCAAAACAGGTCTGGGTGTCCCTGAAATTCTTCAAGCTGTGGTTGATCGTGTGCCACCCCCTGCTGATGCGGTGAAGGAATCCACCAAGGCACTGATTTTTGATTCCTATTACGACCCCTACCGAGGGGTGATTGTGTATTTCCGGGTGATGAGCGGAAGCATTAGCCGCAAAGACAAGGTGTTGTTGATGGCGAGCAATAAAACCTATGAGCTTGATGAAGTGGGGATCATGGCTCCGGATGAGAAGAAGGTGGACGAGCTCCATGCCGGCGAGGTGGGGTATCTAGCGGCTTCCATCAAGGCGGTCGCTGATGCGCGGGTGGGGGACACCATCACGTTGGTGAATGAGCCAGCTGATGCACCACTTCCTGGTTATTCCGAAGCCAAACCGATGGTGTTTTGTGGTTTGTTTCCTACCGAAGCGGATCAATATCCTGATTTACGTGAGGCACTCCATAAATTGCAGCTTTCCGATGCGGCGCTTCAATTTGAACCTGAAACCAGTAGTGCAATGGGTTTTGGTTTCCGTTGTGGATTTCTTGGTCTTCTGCACATGGAAATTGTGCAAGAGCGCTTGGAGCGTGAATATAACCTTGATCTAATTGTTACTGCTCCATCGGTAATTTATACCGTCAATTTAATTGATGGAGAGCAGGTCATGATTGATAACCCTGCCACTCTTCCAGATCCACAGAAGCGTGAGTCAATCGAAGAGCCCTATGTACGTATGGAGATTTATGCACCTAATGATTTTAATGGAGCGCTAATGGGTTTGTGTCAGGAGCGCCGTGGTGACTATCTCGATATGAAGTACATCACCAAAGAAAGAGTGACTCTGATTTACGAATTGCCCTTGGCCGAAGTCGTTACAGACTTTTTTGACCAAATGAAAACTCGCACCCAGGGTTATGCCTCTATGGAATATCACTTAATTGGGTATCGAAAGAACGAACTTGTGCGCCTTGATGTCCTAATTAATGGGGAAAGAGCTGATCCACTCACGACTATTGTTCACCGCGATAAAGCCTATACTGTGGGTAAAGGTTTGGTTGAGAAGCTCAAAGAATTAATCCCACGTCAACAATTCAAAATTCCTTTACAGGCTTCCATTGGTAGCCGAATCATTGCCAGTACGAGCATCAGTGCTATTCGTAAGGATGTGCTTGCTAAGTGCTACGGCGGCGATATCTCCCGTAAGAAAAAACTTCTGAAGAAGCAGGCCAAGGGCAAAAAACGCATGAAGGCGATGGGCAAGGTGGATGTGCCTCAGGAGGCTTTCATGGCGGTTTTAAAGTTAAATCAAACTCCTTAAATCGATTGCTTTTGAGTGACGATGGCGTGAATTTTGTTAATCATGAGATGCTTGTATGTGTGGAGAGTGGCTAGCTGATTCATCCAAGCAGAATCAAGCCCAGGAATCATTTTGATAATGGTAATTTTTTGACTGCGTTACTTATTGCTGGCGACATCATGATCAACGGTCGGTGGATCAAAAACTGATCATTATTGACTCATTTGTTTGCTATGATTCTGTCAATATCTAATTGTTTGGTGATATGTCGATAGTTGTTTTTCAGCGATAGTGAAGAGGTCAAAGAGGGCTTGTTTGCAGAAGTCTTGATTCCATGAAAATGATGTCTAGACTCAATGTTGTGGGAACTGGTGACGCTTCGGGGCCAGTAATTCGTCTGTGCGTGGCTCTATGGCATGATTTAAGACGATCATTCGTCTATGAATTGTCAGCTTCGTTGCTTGCTTGAGTACATCTAAAAACAATGACAGATAGATTTGAGATTTTGAATCACTAAAGAGTTAGTCTCTGCCTGAAAGCTATTGTACTCATTCGACATAGCTTTATGAGTGGAAACGTGGTCGTGTCATTGACTACAAAATCGGAAATATTCAATGACGAATGATGAAATGTTGAGAAATACAGATTAGCAACGATCGATACAGATGCATGTCTATTCAAAGCTATTGAGTACTAGGGCGTTCACAAGGTAGTCCAATGCCCTTTCATCTTTACCCATTGAGCGAACTTGAAGCTGCAGAATACATGAGGTTTTATGGATCAGAGAAAGAAGGGCTTAAGAAGGAATTCATCACTGGTGCGGAATCCTCAATAGGGGAAACAAACCGATTTGCTTGGGATCTCAATAGGCGCATACCAGAGATGAGCTAAACAATGCGCTCCTCTGAACCACCGCTTAAAAAGCCCCTGTTTGATAGCTCATACATGGTTTGATGAATGCTCTCTGACTCCATCACAAACCAATCGATATATCTGGGCTGTTTCACTTTTTTAATGCCTAAGTCATAGATTTTATATTCAAGAGTAATGAATTCTTTCCCTGCAGTTTTGTATCCAAGTTCTAACAAAACTTTTCCATTTTCGGCTGGAAGATGTATCTCCGCATGGTTTTGATTTGTAGTCGTTTCTATGATCAGCGAAGCACTCGTTCGATCGCCAGATATATCTCTTATCCGTAAAAATAAAGCGGAGCCAAAATCTCTGTCTATCAGAGTCTTTGTACTGTGCCGAAGCTTCCAGTTGCACTGAATCGTGCCAGGGGAAAGACTGCATTCAAAGCTAGACATGTCTTGCCCGCGGAGCCTAGAAAGAGAGTTCATTAGGGATAGACTCAGACCTGAGAGCAACCGTTTCATTTCCAACCAGACTCGCGGACCCGTATTCTTAGGACATCCAATGCGTCCTTACATGCGTTCGTTTAATACCTTAATGCGTGTCATTCACGATACATTTTTCTTTCAATTCAGACCAAGAAAACATCACGTATCCAGACGTGTATTGAAGGCCTTTGAAGCTGATTTGTAAATGTTTAAAGGGGAGATCAATGGCGACACTTATCTCTTCTACTCATTCATTGAAGCTTCCACTCCTACGACTGAAAATCAACAAAGTGTGTTCGTTGACGCTGAAAGCCACTGTTAAGTATTTATACTTGCTGTTTTTGTCGTCTTTCATGCAATCAAAACAATGAAATTTAGTTTGAATTGAAGTTGATTTGATCATACGATGTCTTTCTACTCTTCCGATCCTTATCATCGCGCTTTAGATCTGTTTACTGAATCAGTCATCAAGCCGGATCATGAGCTGCGAGCCAATGCAGCCTATGGTGATTGTTATCCCGAACTGATGGAGATACGTCAACACTGCCTTACATACTTACAAACGCTGAAAGAAATTCATCAAATTGAGTTTTCAGACGAAAGTGATGAAATTGAGGCTAGCAAGATTTCAAGCGCTAAAATGGCATCAAGGCGAATGGCCTTCTCTCATGATGAAATGATGTAATCAAAAACATCCTATATGCTGCCGAGCCTGTATAGATTTGGCGAGGAGATCGATTGCATGGATTTGCTGAAATAATGTATGATCTTGGAGTGTAATCAGTGGCTACACGTTCGAGACAAAGCAACAGGAATACAGCGCAGATTGCAAGCGAAGTGATGAATTCAAACTGCTTCTTCAATTGAATTTATCTGCGCGGAGCTTGGTATTTTTAAATCCCAACTCGCTTCGGATAAGAAACATAGAAATGCTTATCAAGTCAATCGTGGCAGTTCAGTCTAATAGCGTGATTGCAATATTGAAAGTATTCATTGAACATATCCCCTCTGGAAAACTTCTTCGAAACGCTAATGTCATTAATAAGTTCACTAGTATTCAATTAAATCAATTTTTTGAATATTAAAGTGGCTCTCCGTCTGATTGTTATTCGCTGACTTCAGCTCCAAGCATTGCCTTGGAAACCAATAGAGGCAAAGTCTTCTTGAGTCATAAAATCCATAGCAATAGAATTGATCGTTGTAAGAGGGTGGCTAGGGCTCTCAAGCAAACCATTGCAAGCCGGAAACCTCTCTTGTGTCAATATAATTTTGATAGGTGTAAGTACTATCAATAGAGCCTGTTGAAGGGTGATGTATTTACTGTTTATCAAATGGATGATGATAACAAAGTCCTGCCTCAAAGTTTTTACGTGCTTGCCACAACCTAGATTCAATTGTGACGATGCTGTGCTGCGCTACAGACCAGTTTTGCTATTCAGAGATACAAAGTTCTGATGACTTAACTTGAGTCTTGTTTTGATAGTTCTTGCCTTCACGAGAATTACTTAGATCTCAAAAGCAATACAATCGTATTTCTTTTCGTCTTAACTGTTAGGATTGCTGCTTCTCTTGTATAGACCTAGATCGAAAAATGTAATTTCATGGCGCGGATATAGAGTGTGTTGGATGTGCGTGAAGAGTTCTTTTCTCGTCCAATTGATAACGCTGGAGAAAGTAAACCTGGCGAGCTTCGTTTGTTTTAGCTTCGATTTCTAGAGCCAAGTCCATAAGTTGGCCATTCTGGTTTCGGAAGCGGGATGAAACTTTGCGATTCATTGGAATTGCCTTTGATTTCCAAAAAAAACTAAAATGAACGAAGACACATCCTTGCTAACGCTTAATATAACTTGTGGTTGGTGTTTAGTTGTGTAAATTCCGTAGTCTGTGCTACTGGTTTGTTGCGGTTATTTGTATTCAAGGGATACTTTTTTCGTGTAGAAGACTCTTGCTTTCAGTGCCGGTATGAGTTCTGGGTGCGCAAAATCATAGATACTCCCATTGCTCATGGTGTTGGGTATTTGATCTTTCGCGGGGCATGAGAGTTCCGGCAAACTCGGCGAGGCCTGAGAGGTAGGAGATCCCAACTCTTGCCACAGCAATCAACATGACAGGTGCATGCTTCATGACAGTGAGTCACTAAATAGGATTTTTGATCAGTTATGCAATCAGTATTCAGTGTCAACTCAGCTCATGATTTGAATGAATTGACTGAGTATTGCCTCATTGGTGTTTGGATGTTGGTGTCAGCTTGTCAAAAACAACGATCCCTCCCCATTGTCTAAGAGTGCACTCTGCAAAAAAAACAATTCATCGATGATATGGGTAGAACAGACCCATTAGCCTTCTGAGCTGGCGAGAGAACCGATTCATTAGGAGCCTGGGATATGCACTGATGACTTTCGGTTGGTTTCATGACGGGTTTAAATGGGATTCTCGTGTTAGGAGTGTCACTTGCTTTGGACGCGGATGGTTGTACTGCAGTCGATGCCGCTAATAAAAAAGGCCGGTCCCCTTGCCCAGCCTTGCTTGAAACTATTCCCGAAGGGTTCTACTGATTGAGTAAAAAGTCGAGAGGCTGTTGTTCATGGCTTGGGGTAACACCATCCATCATCGGTGATTTCGTATTTTTTCTCCAGGTCTAATTTTTCTGTAAAGATATACATAAAGTAGTCGCTACTGTTTTCACGCTTTACGCATTTTGCGAAAAGGATCGGCTTTTGGTTAAAGCATTTTTTGTCCCTATAGAAATCAATCTGGGTAATCATATGCTTTTTGATTTGATCCTCATTGGTGCATTTGAATAGTTCTTCAGTTGTATTGAAGTCGGGTGGAAGAACAAAGATTAATGCATCAACGTAATTGGGATCATTGGCGATGGCAGAAACGATTGGTACTTCGTTCCAGCCCCAATATGTTTTTACGTCAGGATTTCTGCTCCACTCGGCTCTTCTTTCCCAAAGACGATTTTGTATTGCGATCATGTCATGGGGATTGTTCACCCATCCAATAGTGTCGGCCTTGAAATCCCAATGAGCACATGAATCTTCTCCTTTCCAGTCAAAGTTATTTGCTGCTGTAATGAATTGATCGACATAGTTGTCCCAGTCGTGATCGCCTTTGAGGTCATAATTAATCCCCCAGAAGTATCCTAGGTAGCTGTTTTGATCTAAGAATTTATATTCCTTCGTAAATTCTTGGAAATGATCATCAGCATGAAGACCAGTTCCTCCTCCATTGTGTGGCCCTCCTGTTAAAGGGTTGCCCATATGTAAATTCATACTTGAGTCTTTGAATTCAGCAGGAGGGCATGGACCTGCTGTCCAAAGTCCATCAGCACCTTGAGTCCAATTAAATTGAGGAACTGAGCGCTTATCTGAGTTTCCATCATGCGGGTAAAACACACCGCATCCATAGATGGTTTCATTCGTTTTAGTATTGATGTCATACATATGGTAATAATATTCTTTTGGATAGCCATTAGCTGTCGGGAAAAATCCGTTGTCTAAGATGTTTGCATACACAGCAACAAGAGTAGGAACTTGCCACGCGGTCCCATCTGCACCACCCCAGTCATCATTGGAACAATCCAAACCATTTCGTAAGAATGGATAACACTGATTGGCAGCAGTTATATTCCGTTGCCACATTGTTGCTATTGATATTTGGTGTCCCGGATCGATTCCGTCATCCCAATTTCTAATGATCACTCCGGGCCAATAGGGGTTTGAATCGACATTCGTGTCTGGTTTAACCGGTTTATAGTCAAAAGCCTTATTGAGTAGATCGCAAAACTTTCTGGGGGAGCTTGTGGTGGTTTGTGGACTTGCCATCGTGCTGATAGTCATGGGTTTCTCCTGTAGAGATCTAATGAATGTGAGCTTTTGAATGGAATGAAGCTTGATGGGTAGCTAACCCTGTGGATTGATCACCCACCGCAACGACAATCACAAGTTTCTATGCCATGTCCTGGCCCTTGATTGAAGTGACCACTGGCGCAAGCTTCAGAGCAGAAGCGCTTGATGCCACGCTCTGCTGCTTTGGCTTCAGCCCCATTGCATGAGCAAAGCGGCCATTCGCACCTCACAAGAATTGCTGTCATGGGAGTCTCCGAAAAAGACCCCTTCGGTCTATGCCTGCTGCCTGATGCCTGGAAGCTGGGACAGCCGTCCTTCAAGGTACGGTTTCAGGACTTGTTCTGATGTGTCTTGCAGAGGAGCATGTTCTCCTGCTGATCCGCCGGGGTTTTCTAGAAAGGTTGTCTCTTCGTCGATGAATGACGCGGGAAATGGCACTGCTTGGCCTATCACCACTAGATGCTGTCGTGGTATGCGGCTACCAACATCTGTTGCACATTAGGGATCAAGTTGAAGCAATGCCCGTTATCAAAATGAGAATATCCTTGACGCTTGCAAATTAAAAACATCTTGATCGATCGTTTAGGAGGAGAGTCCAAGGCATTGGACTCTCCTTTGAATGAATGGCCTTAGGTGACAAACATTCAATTGAAGTGTGTTTCCCCTGAGTCTGAACAACTGAGAGATAAGAACTAATTTCGCTATGAGGACACACTCAATCCATGAGGAACAAAACCACTCGTCTTGTCGTCCATCGCGATGCGATCGGTCTGACGCTGATGTCATGGCATGACGACCCAGGAAAGAGGAGGTGAGATCGCCTGATGCGAGAATAAAAAATCTGGAACAGAAGGCAAGATCATCTTCGCGAGATAAGCTTCGATCGGGCAAGCCTGGCAAGATTCCCAGCTACGTAAAGCAATTTAAAGAAGTTTCAATCAAGGGTCTGCAGTTCTAAGGTTGTGCTTGACAGATAACCGTCGCACTTTTAGGTTTAAAAGGTAGTTTGCTATGGTTTAATCAGGTCATCAGTCAGCAGATCTCTTTTGAGGGCTTGAATTCCCTGCGCTGAGGAAGCAGAACTTTTAAGCTCTTAAGATTTGCTATTCATCACTTTCAACCTGCAATTCATGCTCAGCATTGATTACGGGAATCCAGCTGAAAATTGCTAGATGCTTAGGTCCCTAGTGCTGATTTTGTCGGCTTGAAAATTGACCGCTCAAGTTTGTCTTCGGACTGCTCTTCTTGCGTAGATGCATTTTCCTTTTTCATGCATGAATATTGTTGAATCCAAAATTTCAATTCAACAATTATATGGATGAAGAATGGCCTTAAGCGTCACACTTTTTAAGGAAAAAGAGTTCTACGGTATGGATTTGAGCTTAAGTAGGCATCAATCTTGAGGCTCTTTTGACTGGCCTTCAGAGTCTTTACCGGTGATCAGTGGATTGCTGGGATGCAATAAGAAAAGCATTCTATTGCAAATTCATTTTTCAAGGTTCCTGTTTCTCTCGCAAGAGATTTATGAAAACTCTTACGCATTTAGATGCACAAAACTTACTCTTCGCTCAGGGCACTTCTGTTGTCATCCCAGAGGGGTTCACCTCCATTGGCCATGGCGCTTTCCTTCGTACTGAACTGCAGAGTGTTGTCATCCCAGAAGGCATCACTTCTATTGGTGATTTCGCCTTCGACACCACACTATTAACGAGTGTTGTCATCCCAGAAAGCGTCATCTCCATTGGTCGTTTCGCCTTCAGGAGAGCTCCACTGACTAGTGTTGTCCTCCCAGAAGGTGTCTCTATTGGTAATGATGCCTTCGTCGGTGTTCCGCTGGCCAGTGTTGTCATCCCTCCGGGAGCGACAATTGACCCTACAGCCTTCGATGTTGGGGTGAATTTGATTACATACTCCAACCATTAAGAATGAATCAACATCTATAGCCATCATCTCTGCTTTCGTCGATACGATCTTAGCCCCGATACTCGTTGAGTTTCGTGATGCTGAGCTGAAAGTCTGCGAATGAATCAGCATGGGCATTGAAGCAACCGAATTGCTTTTTGAGTATTAATGGATAGTCCTCAACTCAACCCTTTGACACCATTGAAACGTTCAATCGAATTCACTCTGGATTCACGTTGATCAGGAACTTTGAGTTCAGTATTGAGATCATCGTCGCTGGGTTAATGCTGGACATAGTCTTGACGGAGAGGAGCTGTCGTCGGCATCCGAATCATTGCTGATGCAGACAGCACTCATGCCAACAACCGAGATGACATTGTTGGGTTGTCTTAGATCATATCCATCGACAAGAGGTGTGCTCCCTTTCAGGATTGGAGATCGGGGCGCAAGGGATGCACTATGACCCCCATGACAATGACCTCTGCCAGAAGACTTAAGGATCAGAACCAAACTCATCGCAGCAGCGATCGCCTTTGGCTCTTTGGCCGCTTCAGCCACTGCCGATGAAGCCAAGAACAGGCTCTCGTTCACGAAGGTTCTGCAGAAGCAATGAAGAGTTGATTGCGCTTCCCCCAGCACTCAAACGATCAAGGATTGTTCCGCCTCAACAACCAAATCGATCGGCGTTGAACACATCGTCCTGACCCAAGATTCTTGACCAAGCAGGGTGATGTCCTTTCTGCCTTGCGTCTGCACACCTTCTGTTTGCACACAATGTCAATAGACATTGGAAGGCCTACAGATGCCCAGCCTAGAACTCGCCCACGTCATCGATCACCTTCATGGCCTGGCCGCTGATGTCAGCGCTGCCGTTGATCTCGAAGAAAATCGGCGCGTGTCAGACCGTTTCGGCGATGCGCATCCTTCGGCGCGGGACTTTGAGGCCGAGGTGCGTGAGATTCGCGTCGAAGACGTGCCCTGCGAGTGGCTGCTCGCCCCCGGCGCGGATCCGGATCGCAGGCTCCTCTACATCCATGGCGGCGGCTGGACTGCGGGCGGTCTTGATTCGCATCGCCCGCTCTCGGCGCGCCTCTCGGCTGCCACTGGCTGCGCCGTCCTTGCCGTCGCCTACCGCCTCGCTCCCGAGCACCCTTACCCGGCCGGTCTTGACGACTGTCTCCTCTGCTACGGCTGGCTTCGCGAAAACGGCCCAACCGGCGCAGGCCTGGCGCGGAGCGTGTTCGTGGCGGGTGACTCTGCTGGCGGAAATCTCACCCTCGCGCTGCTGCTCGCTCTGAAGCAGCGCGGATTGATGCTTCCGAACGCCGCGGTGCCGATCTCGCCAGCCACCGATTTCCTTGCGACGGGAGATTCCTACCGAACGCGCGCCGATCGCGACCCGATCCTCACCATGGGCCCCGATGGCATGCGCCAGGTCGCGGACGTCTACCTGCAAGGCAACGCCAAACCCGAAGATCCGCTCGTCTCACCGCTCTACGGCGACTTCGCCGGCCTTCCCCCGCTCCTCTTCCACGTTGGCGATGCCGAGGTGCTTCTTGATGACTCGACCCAAACTGCCGAGAAAGCCCGCGCCGCAGGCGTTGACGTTACGCTTCGCGTCTATCCCGACATGCCCCACGTATGGCATGTGTTCGCTCCCTACCTCCCGGAAGCAACCCAAGCCATAGAGGAGATCGGCAGCTTCGTGAGAAAGCACGGTTGAGGCGAGAGCCGCCTGGAGCATCTCTGGCATCATGGTGTTGGCCGGGACCCGGAACGTCTGCCAATCCTCCCTCGTTGCTTCGCTCCAATCCTTCATGACGATGTCGATCGGGTGGCGATGGGATGTAGGGCTGCCCGTTAGCGAAGGTTTCCGTTTGTTTGTTTGGCTTGGAATTGGTGAAAGAGTGACAGGTAGTGCTCAAATCCAGGCGAGCATCATGGAATTCTTTTTGTGTTAGAAATTGGTTTTCGTTTTCATCAATGCGTGAGGATTTGATCGTGCCACTTATGTGGAAAACCTTTGAATTAAAGAAAAATAAAGGGGGATGCCAACAATGATATTGAATGGAAACGTCACGCCAAGCGCGGCAGAAAGGTAAAGGCTGGGATTTGCTTTTGGCAGCGCTGTTCTCATGGCAGCGGGCACCGCGATGTAAGAAGCACTGGCACTGAGAATGACAAATAGGAGTGCATTGCCAGGCTCCAGGCTAAAGAATGCGGCTAAAGCGATGGCGATACAGGCATTGAGGAGTGGAAATAAGATGGAAAAAGCAATCAGGAAAATGCCACTTTTTCTTAATTCACTGATCCGCGAGCCTGCAGATATTCCCATTTCCAGCAAAAAGAGGCATAGAACCCCATAGAAAATTTGGTTGGTGAATGGAGCAATCTTTTCCACGCCTGAATGATCAAAAAATTCGGAGAGCGCCCCTGTTATAAGGGCTCCAATGAGTAAGAAAACTGATGTATTTAAAATTGAAGTTTGGATGATATTGTTTAAGCTTGTCTTCTTTTTAATTCCCCCTTCCGCCGGGCTTTTCGACTTTTCATAGAGTATTAATCCCATCACGATCGCCGGAGATTCCATTAAAGCAAGTGCTGCAATCATGAATCCAGAGTGTGGAACTTGGATTTCATTGAGAAACGAGCTAGCGGTGATGAAGGTGACTGCACTGATGGAGCCGAATGATGCAGCCAAGGCGGCAGAATCTTCCGGATCAAAGCGTTGTCTGAGGATTGGGAATCCATAAATTGGTACGATGACTGCCATTACAAAGCAGAGAAAAAGAATTTTCAACACTGATGCGCTTAATCCGCTGAGAACCAGCTCTACACCACCCTTGAAGCCAATCGATATCAGGAGGTAAATGGAGAATAGTTTGGAAATTGGCGGTGGAATTTCAAGATTGATCCGCAGCAGGACGGCTGTAATTCCCATGACAAAGAATAAGACAGCGGGAGAGAAAATATTCTCTAAAATCAGGCTTTGATTCACTCTCGCAAGGCTTCTTGTGTGATGTTACCGTTTGCTAGGAAGGCTGCAAGCCTGCTGGATTTGTATTGAGAGGCTGCTTTTCTTGTCTTGGTCGATAACTATAGGCGGTTGATTTTGCGCTTGTCTCTTCCTGATCGATGGATTGATCGTGAAAGGTGATTCGCTGATCACTCTTCCTGATCACTGCAAACCGGTTGAGCTGAGGAGGTTTTCTTTGGGAACGATCAAGAGGTGGATTCCTGATCCCAATTCAAAATTCTTGGTTCGTTTTCCATGGCTTGCCAGATGAAGATGAGCACGAGCATTGGTTCGTACCGAAACGATCGGCTTGTCACCAGCTCCCTCCAAGATAGTTCGTGGAGTTAAAGCTGATGGAGCCACTGGCTCAGAGCATGAAAAGAAGGAAGGCAACCAGCAAAGCGGGTCTTCATCCCCCAAAGCTCTTTTCCGTGCGCCAGTGAAACGATGATTGGAGTCAGTGAGAGCTCCCGCCAAGACGATGGGGCATTCAGGTGATCTCGTCTTGGTTGTCCTGTAGGGAATCCTTATCGATCTGGTTGTAGTAGCCCTGAGTCTTTTCCGATAGTTGCTCCAGCCAGGGTGACTCAAGCCCAAGCGATGTTGAGTTCACGATGAGCGCACGGTCTTCTCCCTCATGCTGCCGGTTGTTGTTCTCTCCGGCGTAGTAATTGGCCGTGGATTGATGATCCCAGCTTGACCAACCGCCACCATTGCGATCCCTATTGGGTTGACCGTCAGACATGAGATAAAGCGTGTCGGTTTCTGTGTCGTCAAAGGCTTGCTGGATGGCGTTCCATGGATCCGTGCCGCCCCATTTGGTGACCCTTGCATCATCCAGAGTGTTCACAAATGCAATGGCTGAATCCCTTTTCCCCTCATCCCCAAGCCTGACCAGTCCATCCGTGGATTCACTCCATTCCTTGTTGTTTCGATAGCTGCTGGAGCTGAATGATGTAATGCCTATTTTTGTGTTATTGGGCAATTGTTCCAGGATCATTGTCATCTCACTGATCAACGCTTCCATGCGTGTGAGAGCGCAAATTTGTCGTGTGTCCTGATAGCGCCCTCGGTTTGGGTTGTAGAACGTACGCCATGGCCCATATCCATCGCCCCACATCACGCAGGCGCTCATGGATCCTGAACCATCGATGACGAAGCGCACATTGTTGCTGGTGATGTTTTGGAAGAATGCACCACTCAAGGGGCCGCCTTGACCCTCGCCTCCGAAGTTGTCAATGCGCTTGTCCGCTCTGGCGAAGGCTGTGAAATACAGGGGCTGAGAGGTCAGCTGCTTGTCGCCGACTCCAAGCTTATTGATGAAGCTCTGAGTGATGCTGTCTTCCTCTTGGCCACTCGCTGATTGGGTGGGATCAATGAATTTCACCAGCTTGTAGTTTGTGTCTGTTTCGATGCGAAGTGCCGGTTGTCGTTCACTTCGGCTGGGCGTTTTGCCCTCTGTGAATGTGAAGTTTGTTGATGCAAGAATCTGTGCCAGCGAAGGCCCATTGTCTGCGCAGACTGTGGACAAACTTTCGCCTTCTTTGAGCTCACTTTCCTTACGGCAGGGAATGGCACCAACGTGATCGATGACGCGTGATAAAAAGAGATTGGCGGTTTCTTTGTATTTGCCATCCGGATCGAGTGGTGCTCCGCAGCGTTCGATGCTGTAGCCCCCTGATCCAAGGCTGACACCATAAAGTACAGGCTTATTTAATTCAACCATCTTGACGCCAAATAGTGGCTTAAAGGGTCGATTTCCCGCCAGTGCTGCACAATCGCTGAGGAGAGAGCTATAACGACTGTCGCTGAGATTGATGTGTGCTTGATCCTCAGAGGTGCTTTCCGTTTTGTTGATCACTAGATGCATACTGCGTTCCACTTCTGATCGCATTAATCGCAAGCCATTGATTGAATTTTGGCGAAGCGTTGTTTTTTCTTCTGACTGGTTGATCAAGGTGCCAGTGGATTGCAAAGCCGCGCCGGACGCCATGATTAACAGCGTTCCAACCCCTGATGCGATGACCAGCTCACTCATGCCAGCGAAACCATTCCGCTTTTGTGGTTTACGGGGAATCGTGGATAGGAATGCTTTCATTGCCATGATGTATCAACTGCTTGTTCTTCTTAATATCGTCGATAATTGCGGCTTGGATCTTTGCGCGTGATGATGATGAACTGAGCTCTATCTGAGGACTTTTAACCTATTTCTCACAACTTGATGTGGCTTCATTCCAGCTGGCGCTAAATACTGTACCGGTGCCGGAAATTTGTAAGCAACGTGTGCGCAGCCTTTGTTCACTGGTGTTCGTGGAACGAATGAGAAAGATCAGATCATCAGACATGGTGCTGGTCCCTGGGGGTGTTAATTCATAGGTTGCGGAATTAACAGCAACTTCCACGACCTGGGATTCAGCGGTGCCTTCTCGATCGACTAAACGTAATGATCGGTCACGTTGTACTTTGCTTTTCTGTAGAGAATCAGTGATGGATGATGCAAGTAAAGCTCCGATCTGTGGTCCATAGGCGCAACCACTGGGTTCTCCTGCTTCCCTGATATCGCTATTGCAACATTCAAGGCGTTCAGGATGCTCGCCCATCTCCACCAGATCTGCCGGAGGTACAAAATTATTTAGGCCCGAGTGATCAAACCTGATCGTGCAGCTTGTTTTTTGCTTGCCTAGCTTGGCACGAAGCCCAAAGAATCCCGCTTCAATTTGCTGGGTGTAGCGATCGACTTCGCCTTGTCGCATGTTTCGGATATAGGTGGGAATTGATGTTGACAGGCCAATCGTGATGATCACGATGCCTACCAGTAGTTCTAATAATGAGAATCCTTCAGATGGGTGTTCCTGCATCATGTTCTGTAGCACTGAGACGCAAAATTTGGACTCATTTCTATAACTCGGATTTCTTCCTCGATTTGCTGTTCTGGCCCTTCAAAACTATAAATGATCTTGAGGATTCCTGGAATTGTATTGAAATCATAGGTGCGGGTGATCGTCGCTAGCCTTGGTTCCGGGACAACAGATTGGAGGTGGTCACTTAAGGTGCCAGCCGGATTTTGGCAGGCCGTTTCGAAATCAACATTGGCATTATCTTTGATCCATTCTCGTGTGAAATAAGAATCTTCTTTTTGCATGGTCTGAATGTTGTCATTGATCGCTGCTTCAATGCTGGCCCTGGTGGACGAATGCGCACTCACACTGAGGGCTGCTACGGAAAGTCTGCCCACGGCTGCGAGGGCGGAAGCTAGTAAAATTCCAGCAATCAGCACCTCTACCATGGTGAATCCATTGGCTGGCACCTTGTGTTGACTTTGGTGTCGATAGCGACCCTTGATATTCACTCTGTGTTGTTAAATCAATGCGTGATTCATGAAACTACTTTTTCAGTTTAAATGTATTGATTCGCCCAATTCTGAAGGGGTAGTGAGAGTTGAATTACCAACGGCGGAATGTATCCAGACCAGTGCCCCGAATGCCCCGCGCCACCATTTGGCCATAGCCAGGAAAGTTTTTATTTTCCCAGTCCCAACGTTCATTGAGATCGCGAACCACACTGCTGCTTCCGCTGGTGTCGGTGATCAAGGAGAACGGTCCTGAGTTGGTGCAGATTCCATCAGCCCAGATCAGGCCATTCAGCTTGGTGGTGCTGCTGCCTGTTTTGACAAAACCTGGAATGAGATGAACAGTTGCATGGGGCAGGCTGTCGCCATCAAAGGCCAGCACGTATCGATCGGTATGTGGAGAGACCGAACAGCTGCGTACGCCTGAGGGCTTCGGTGCTGCCGAAAGAATCACGAGTTGCTCCGGTTTGGCGTTGCAGGTTGTTTCCCCACTGTTCACACCACAAAGCTGGCTGCCGTTGCCGAGATTGATGCTGCCGGTGATGCCAGGTTCTGAGGGTTCCACGGTGGAGGTTCCTGGATATTCCAAATGCAAGACCACGGGCCTGCTGGCACTGGTTTCAATCAGCAGCCTTGTCTGGGTAAGGTTGATGTGTTCGACGAACACGTGGCAGTCGGACCCTGAGCCATTGCACAGTTCATTGGCACTGAGTCGGATCACGGCGCCGTTATTTTCTTCGAGGTCTGGTCGGCTCAGCGCAGTTTCTGTGTTGGCGGCTCGATTGCAGGCAATGGACTGGCATTCCGCCAGGGATTGCGTGTCATCAAAGGTCCAGATCCGTACGTTGTCGGATCCTGTCTGTTTGTCCTGGGTGAGTCCTAAGTCCCAGATATTGCTTGTGGGAAGACCTTTCTCCAGGATTGGAATGATTCTGTTCTCGAGATTGATGTTGGCAGCACTGGCGTGAACATCGCTCAGCAGATTGGATGGAAAGCATCCTGTTGCCGTTTGATAGGGCTCAGCACTACTCACATTGAGCAATACTTTTCCATCGCCGATGGATCCGTTGCTGTTCAGGATTTCGGTGTCACCTAGGAAGAGTGTGGGGCCTGATAACACAGCCCAATCTCCCTCGCCTGCGACGATTGAGTTCACATAGAGGGAACGTAACAACAGCGTTCTCGCTAAGTAATTTGTTTTGGGGTCATCTCCTTCACGCAACACGATGCCTTCGATCTGGAAGCGGCCTTCTCCTAATCCGTTGTTCTCGGCTGTTGCTGTTGTCGCATAACCCCTCAGTCGATACTGCAGCTTGATGTTCTTCTGTCCATCCTTGCGTTGGCTGGATGTGCCTGCTGTTAGATCCCTATGGGGAGGATTCGCGTTTCCTGCATCAGCCGGCACCGCTGCTGGTAGGTGACGGCGATCGGTGCAGAGCTCTCTGAGCGGGAAGTCTGTCTGGTTGGCCGCGTTCCATCCCCATTGTTCAGATCCTGGATTTTCTGGATCGCCGCCGTTGTGATTGAGGGTGAAGAGGTATCCCTTGTAGGTGGTGTGGTTGTCCTCATTCAGCTCGCTGAGGATTCGGTTGAATCCATTCAAGGCTGCCGTTTCGGCCATTTGCTGATAGCTCTCAGCGGCTGCAAGTTTTCGTCCCATCAGTTGCCTTAGCAGCAATCCGCTCACCCCTGCCATCAGCACCATTCCCATCATCAGGGCCAGCAACAACGAAAGCCCCTGCTCTTGTGCGGGGATGTTTGGCCCCGATTTTTTGATGCTGATGGCTTTTGGAGATTTCATTTATCCACAGTTGGGAGTTGTGGCGGCGGTGTCTTCAAAGCCCTTGCCCTGGTTGATCCCGCTGGCGCCATTGGTCAGATTGATGCAGGCGATCACGTTGAGATTGGGTTCGTCGTCGCGGGTTGCGGTGATTGTGAATAAGTTGGCAGTATTCGTGATGGCTACGTTGTAAAAACCTCCAGCTAAGTTGATCGCTGCAAAATCATTGTCTGTAGCGGGTCCGTTCTCGGTCATGATTGCATTGGTGTTGTTTAAGTCTGCCCAACTGGTTGGAAGAACACCAAATTCATCGGCATAGGCTGCGATTGTGGTTTGGATCTGGGAGATTACCGATGCTGTTTCGTTTTGCCTGGTGCGATTTACTTGATTGAGATAACTTGGGAATGCAATACTTGAGAGGATTCCAATAATCACTACGGAGATTAATACTTCTGTTAATGAAAAGCCTTCCGCTTCAGCCTTTGCTGAGCTGCCGAAGGCATTTACTGTGCATTGTGATATTTGATTTAGCATGATTGATCAGTCCTTTGATTGTCTGCCTTCTGGTTATTTTTTGCATTCAGAAGGCAGTATTTAGGGATTCAGATGATTGATATGACTATGCGCAATTTGGAGCGCTAGCGACAGTGCCATCAGCCTTAATTGCTTGTTTTCTCACTCCTGTGGCAGGATTCACACAAGCTGCTGCATTGTATTTCCCATCTAAGTCGGAATTCGTCACACCAACTGCTGTGACTGTATAGATATTGTCTCCAGTCCCCGAAAAGTCTCCAGATGTGAAGTCACAAAGGTCTGAGTCGTGTTGTGCCACAACTGCGGTCATGGCAGCATTTTTCTCTGCATCGGTACCAGTAGTGAGGCCTTCAGCACCAGCTTGGGACAAGATGGCGCCTAGTCGAGTTGTGCACTCTGTGGCTTTGGCTTTACTGGTCTGACTTAAAAAATTAGGAAGTGCTACTGCTGAAAGAATCCCAACAATCACAATCACAATCATCAACTCCACCAAGGTGAAGCCTTTTTCAAGCAGATTGCGACCTTTTTTTCTGTTGAGGATGGAAAGTTGTAGGCGGCGATTGAGTGTGCTCATGATGTTTTTGCGAGGAATAATTGGCTTGGCACAGGTTGTGCTCACAGATCAATCATTCCCCTTCCAAGTGGCCAGCAAGCAAGGAATCGGCTAGAGGTCTCTAAGAACCTTCTTAGGTAACCAGTTTTTTGTCCCAATCTCAGCCCTTACCGTCGCTGCGTCTTTGGCTTCAATCCACGGCTTTGCTCACAGTGATCGCTGGCTATGCATTGATGCTGTTTTTTAATGCTGTTCTGGCCGATGGGCAACGGCGTCATCATCACCAGAAGTTGCGGTCCTCTGTTGAGCGTCGTCTTCAGGAGCGATCGGACCTGATTCTGCCGTTCGACAACACACAACTTCATATTTCACTGGGTTCTCGGGGACCTGAGTTGTCTCCGGAGCTGCAGTTGCTGGCCGATGGTCAGCATTGGATGGTGAGTCGTCGGCTTTTGTCCGAATCGGGAAATCAGTGGCTTTGGTTGGAGGTACGTCAGAACGTCACCAGCTCTTTGCGTCAGGAGCGCTTCAGTCAGTTGATGTTGATCGCTGCAGCCTGTATTTCCATCTTGCTCACTGCTTTATTGCTACGGCCTGTTCTGTATCGGGGATTGGTGCTTCCGCTGAATACCCTGATTGGGCAATTGCAGAATGTAGAGGCCGATACCCTCGCTCAAAACCTGCCTGAGGCTGACCTTCAGCCTCAGGAGTTGCGGCCGATTATTCTTGCCTTCAATCAATTGCAACAACGCCTAGCCCTTGCTTGGCAACGAGAAAAGGACTTCATCGATGGTGCCGTCCATCAGCTGCGCACTCCGATCACGGTGATCTCTGGGCACGCGCAACGGCTGAACCTTCAGCCCCTGCCTCCTAAAAGTGAACGTTCTGTTGCGCTGATTGCATCAGAGTCGCACCGAATGGCTGAGATTCTTGCTGTGTTGCGCGATCTGTCTCGCATTGATGCGGGGCGATTGTCATTGCAACTTGAACCTCTTGATGCCGATGAGCAGTTGCTGGCTGCGTATGAACGCTGCTCGTCGGCTGCGCTGGATCGATTGCGACTTCCTCTGCCTGCTTCAGACCCAGAGTTGATGTTTCAGGCAGACCGCATGCGGTTGCAGCAATGTCTGGATGCTCTGATTGCCAATGCTTTGCTGTACAGCGAAGGCCACGTGCAGTTGCAGTCAGAAATGGGCAACGATGAAGTGATCATGCATGTTCTTGATTCTGGTCCTGGAATTGTGTGCGCTGAACGTGAACTCGTGCTTGCGAGGTTTGAAAGGGGCTCCACGTCTGTTGGCACCCGGGGAACAGGGCTTGGACTGGCCCTTGTTGATGAGTTGGTGAGGGCGATGGGTGGCGATCTACTCATCGCCGATGCGTCAGGGGGTGGGGCTGACTTGCAGTTGCGATTCAGTCTTTTGACTTCTCGATCCGAGCCATGAAGCCCACACCACGAATGGTGTGGATCAGTTGAGGTAATTCAGGCTTTTCGATCTTTCGCCGCAAGTAGCCCATGTAAACATCCAATGTGTTTGGATCACCCACGAATGGTGCACCCCAGACTCCTTCAAGAATCTCGCGACGTTCCAGCACTTGTCCAGATCGCTTCACAAGGAAATGAAGCAGATTGAATTCGCGTTGCGACAGCGACAGCTCTTTCTCTCCACGATGGACGACTCGGCTGAGGAGGTCTATCCGTAGATCACCAAGCTCTAGTTGCTCTTCTTGTTGTTCTGCTTTTGCGAACTGACCACGTCGTAATCGAGCACGCACTCGGGCATGGAGTTCTTTCAGCTCAAAAGGTTTGGTGATGTAGTCGTCTGCTCCAAGATCGAGGGCTTGAACGCGGTCTTCTAGATCGTCATGAGCGGTGAGCATCAACATTGGGGTGGTGTCGCCGCTGAGACGCAGCCGTCTGCAGATTTCGATTCCGTCAAAGTCTGGAAGCGACCAATCCAGGACGACAAGATCAAAGTGTTCCTTTCGCAGCAGCATCAAAGCGTCGACACCACAGTTGACACCGATACACTTCACCTCCTCGCTCGCGAGCTCTTCCACGAGAAAGCTCAATAGCTCTGGGTCGTCATCAACGATCAGCAACCTGGAACGTGTCTCCTCCGACATCGGGGCTTCATTGTCTTCTCAAAAGATACGGTGATTGGCAGTGGAACGCTTTCACTAGTTGCCTTGAGTCCTTGTGATCTGTTCGCGGGTTGTTTGGCCCCGATCGCAGTCGGGATTTGTGTTGCCCTTGGCTGTATCCGCTTCAGCGGTGTTGCTTTTAGGCAGCGCTTCCATGCTTACGCTGAGTCTTCAGCGGCGACTGAGCATTCAATCGTCCAGTCGTCGAGACATCAGCGCAGATCAATTACGTTCTGCAGCGCAGGCGTTTGCTGCGCATGCCCGCGGGCCGGAGGCCTGTTTGCTGTTGCGAGCAAAACTTGATTGGCCCCATCGTCTTCAGCTCTGCGATGACGTTGATCCCTCTCGTTTAAGTCATGGTGTTGTGGGAGAAACCCATTGGTCTTTGCTCGATTGGCAGCCCAGTGTTGATAGCGGATGGCTGAGTTTGCAAGTAGGCCATGACCGAACTGCGAGATTTCGCCTTGCGTTAGATCCAGTTGCTCCTGCGGTGATCGGGATCAGTGAACCGCAGCGTTTAGCTCCATCCACGCATGGGGAGATTGATCGATGACGTTGATTGAAGTCTTGATGTCCTCGGTTGTGCTTGCTGGGAGCAGTAGCGCAGCACTCGGCATTTGGAGTCAAGCTGCAGGAGAGATTCAACGTGCTCAGCGACTGGAGGGGCTGTCCCTCCAACTGGAAACGGTACGCATTGCCACGCATCGTTGGCTTGAGTCTGGACTGTCGTCGTCGGATCTTTTGGATCCAACGGCGCATGATTGTCGGTTTGAGCCAGCAGCTTTAGAAGCAGCAGCGGCTGCGCATTTGAGCGCAGAGGCTGATATTCACCTTCTCTGGCAGCCTGATCCCCAGGGGCTCGGCCATTGGCTAGAGCTGACTGTGCCATCTGAGGATCAATCTGAGCATCAGTCATCTCTATTGACGAGACGTCAATTGTTTACACCTGCGGCCTATGGCCTTTGTCGTTCTGACGAGGAGCGGCGATGACCTTGATGGAGCCCTTATTGGTCGTGGTTCTGTTGGGGATTCTGGCCTCAATGGCAGTGGTGTCTGGTGGCACCGATCGTGATCAGCTTCAGCTCGCCGCTGCTGCGCGCCGTTTACAGAGTGGTTTGGATCGTGGTCGTAGCATCGCAAGACGTGAGCAGAGACCCTGCGGCATTGCTCTCGGCCAGGAGGGGTGGATGGCCCCGGAGCAGGTGATGTTGCCTGGCAACATCCGCGCCTGTTCGGACAGTGGCATGTCGTTGCAGGAATCTGTTGAGACAGGGCCAATAGAGCTGAACACCAACATGCCAGCCGTGCTGCGTATCGCCGCAAATGGTCTGATCTTGGATGGCGGTATTGCTGTTCTCAGTCATCAGCGCTTACCCAACACTCGATGCTTGGTGGTGAGCATCCCCTTGGGCGTAAGTCGCATTGGTGTCTATCAAGAGCCGCTTCCCCTGAGGCAAAGACGCCTAAGTAGTAGCCGTTGCCTACCTGATCAGGATCAGAGTTGAGCCGATGTCTGACAAGGCGCAACGATCTGGCTTCACCTTGATTGAACTGATGCTTGCGATCAGCCTTGGCAGCGTGTTTTTCAGCGCGTTGCTGAGCTTGGTTGGCGCTGATCTACAACTAGGGCAAACGATGGCGAGTCGATTGCGTGAATTGGCGTGGCAACGCCGCACATTGGATCTTATTCGTGAAGAATTGGCTGTTGGCTCCAGCTGGACCTTGGATCCAGCGTTATCTCAGGACTGGCCTTGTGCCATGGCAGGCCGCCGACCAGTGTTGGCGATTCAGCTGGATCACACCGGAACTCAACCGTTCTCAAACAGCATTGTGTACAGCGTTGGTCCTGCACCGTCTCCGATCTGGCGTGGTTTGGTGTTGATGCGTTGTGGTCCTGCCTATGGACTCGATGGTGTGATCAGGCCGGAGGGGATTGCCCAGAACCGAGTGATGATTGATGGTTTACCCAAGGATGGTCTTGGGTTTCAGGCACGCAAGGATCCCCACACAAGGGTTCTGTACCTTCAATTGGAACAAAGGCTTAAGGCTGGTTCAGCTCGTTATCGTTCTGCTGCTGTCTTCTGACGATGGTGCCGGCATGAATAAGAAATAGATATCCACACTCGCAGCTGCGAGTGCAAGAAAAAGGTGAACAATCCAGCCGTTCTTCACACCCATTCCCCTTATGGCAATGGAGGAATTGATCACCACCATGACACTCAGAAAAGTGAACAGAATGATGCTGATCAAGCGATCCAAATGTCGGCGTTGGGTCCAAAGGCTGGCGATCAACGGCAGCAGGATCAATGTTGAGACTCCATGCAAGACCTTCATGCTGAACAGACTATGCAAATGTGGAGTGATTGCAGCCCACAGGTTGATAGGAATCAACAGGGAACAAAAGATTAAATAAAACACCATGATTAACTTTAGGCTGGTTTTGTCAGAATGACAGAGAAACAGCTGCCTGAACCTTCTTTGCTTTCGACGCAAACATTTCCGCCCATGGCCGAGGTCAGCAACGTGACGACTGAAAGTCCAAGTCCCGTTCCACTGTTGTTACTACTGTTTTTCCCCCTATAAAAACGCTTGAAGATATGGGGGAGATCGCTCGCTGGGATTCCAATGCCCTCATCTTTCACATCAATGGCGATGCCGTCTGTATGAGAATGAAGTATCAATGTGATCAGTGATTCCGCGTCTGAGTATTTCGCAGCGTTGTCAATTAAATCCATCAGTACTTGCTGGAGGCGTGCGGGATCTGCTAACGCGTTGCTGTTTTCGTCGCTCGGGATTGTGTTCAGCACTTCAATTCTGCGAGAAATAAGGTTGCTTTTGCTCAGATCAGCAACTTTTTGCACCAAAACTGCGAGATCAACCACCTCTTGATTCAGCTGGAGTCGACCAGAATCACCTCGAGAGAGGTCCAGTAAGTCGTCGAGGAGCATGCGCATGCGGATGCTTTCTTCCTCTGCCGTTTGGAGTCCTCGACGCTCTTTGGCGGTGAGGCCTTCGCCGCGTTTAATGGTGCGATGTAGATAACCTTGAATAATCGTCAGTGGTGTTCGCAATTCATGGCTGACGGCACTGACAAACCGGCGTTGATCGCTCCAAGATAGGGCGAGACGTTCAATTAATTCGGAATAGGTTTTGGCGAGCTGACGAACTTCCTTGGGGGCCGTTTTCATCTCTGGAATCGGATCTTGAGTGAGAGTTTCGGCGGTCAGTGAGGCACTGCGCTCACTAAGTTGCAGCAAAGGTTTCACAATGCGCTTCACCAACACCGTGATGGTGATCAGCGAGAGTGACATGGATCCCACCCCAATCAAAATCATCCAGCTCAGAAATTCGTTTTGGATGCGGCTTGAGTCGTTGGTTGTTGTGATGCTCCAGAGACGTTCTCCAGTTGGGTAAGACTGAGTCAGCATGGTGAGGTACTCCTTGCCCTCGCTTTTAATGAGACTGGGATTTGTCGAGTTTTCATTATTGTTATGACTATCCATAGCAAGTTGCATGATTTCCCTTGGGATGGAACTGTGTCTGTCGGAGCTGTGGCCGGCAGCGGGCTCAAGAAGGGATCCATCGGCAAGCTCTAGCCAGTTGGCGCTACGAGTGGTGGAGTGGTCGCGAAGCTTTTGTTTTACTTTTGTTTGAGCTTTGGTGCTCCAATCGCTGGCTGAATGGCCTTCTCCTAACAGGCCATCCGATGCAAAGATGTTGATTAAATGGGCTGCATTCGTTCTTAATTCTGCTTCTGCAATGCGGGTTTGATTGCGATTGTTGAGCCATAACCCAGTGGTGGTCGCCCCTGTGAAACCGATCAACACTGCCGTGTAAGTGGCCAATTGAAGTTGGCCTCGAAGACTTCCGAGAATTCGAGAACGCCAGTGAGGCTCAGATGCCACGAAATCGGTCCCCGCAAACATTGCATTGACTTCGTCAAGTTTGCCAGCAGAACCAGCGAGAATGAAATTGCATTTGTCAGCCTCTTTGTCTTGAGTTTTGCGGCCTCGCCCCTGGGAAGAGCACGCCCTACCCTTTCGGCCCGTATGGCCCGTTGGGGACTTGTGATTGTGGGGATTTACATCGCAGTCGCCTTGCTAACGCCTGCTTTGATCAGTGTTGGTTTTCTTCCGGATCCGAATGCGGGTCTGGACAATGCGATCTATGCCCCGCCGTCTCCTCAGCATTGGTGTGGCACTGACCGACTGGGCCGCGATGTTTGTGTGCGCACACTTCAAGGAAGTGGTGTTGCTTTGCAGGTGGTGTTGCTGGCCGTCGTTTTTGCTTTGGTGGTGGGCGTCCCTATTGGCATGATCAGTGGCTACTTGGGTGGTGGAGTTGACCGGGTTTTTGTGCTGCTGATGGACACCCTTTACACCTTGCCGGTGCTGTTGCTGGCTGTGGTGTTGGCGTTTCTAATCGGCAGAGGCATTCCGAATGCAGCGGCAGCGTTGTGTGTTGTCTACATCCCTCAATATTTCCGGGTGGTTCGCAATCAAACGGCCCAGGTGAAATCTGAGCTCTTTGTCGAAGCCGCACGAACCCTGGGAGCAGGTCCGATCTGGATTCTGCGCCGATATTTGCTGCGAAATGTGATTACTTCAGTCCCCGTGTTGCTCACGCTCAACGCTGCTGATGCTGTTTTGGTGCTGGGAGGTTTGGGGTTTCTCGGCTTAGGACTGCCCGAAACGGTGCCTGAGTGGGGGAGTGATCTGAATTTGGCGCTTGCTGCTGTGCCCACAGGGATCTGGTGGACGGCTTTGTATCCAGGTCTGGCGATGTTTGTGCTTGTGTTGGGCTTGTCCTTCCTTGGAGAGGGGCTTGAGGCTTGGGTGAGCAGTACAGGTCGCGACGCGGCAAACTGAACACAGATGTTTGCGCACCATGCCTGTTTGGGCCACGATTTCTTTGCTTGGCCTGATGACCTATCTATGGGTGTCTGGGCGGTCCAACCCTGATGATGTCATCGGTCTGTTAGAGCAGATCTTGGCGATCACCCTTGGACTTGTGGTTCTTTTTATCGGTCGCAGTTTATTGCTGGAAGCGCTGGTGTTGGTGTTTGCTCTGCGGTTACCGGCTGCTCGTCGCAACCATCCCGTGGCGGCTCGTTCCAGGGCTGGAAAAGATATGTTGATTCCATTCTGATCCAAAGCCTGAACGCACTTTTTGGTCAGTACCGCAGTTTGGTGGTGCGGGGTAGGTCTTCTTGGATGACTCCCTCATCGTTGAGTGGTGGATAGGGTCTGTTCTGGTCGCGACACCAAGACGCCACCTCCGGATAAGCCCATTCGAACAAAATGTTTTGGTAATCCTCTGCTGGGATGCCTTCCCCTGAAGATGGAGCAAGTCCAGCTGCTTCACGCTGGCGCAGTGCTTCAAATAAAAGGGTGGCGGTAGCCACAGAAACGTTGAGTGACTGCACCATTCCACGCATTGGAATAAAGAGATCTGTGTCCATCAACATGGTGGCCTCTTCCGTTAATCCCCATTTCTCTGCTCCCAGCACAAAGGCGCTGGGACCCGTGAAGTCACAGTCTCGGTAATCGATCGCATTGACGCTCAGATTGGTGCCATAGAGGTGAAAGCCCCTTGCTTTCAGCATTTGGACGGCTGAATGGATGCTGTGGTGGTCGCGCAAGGGCACCCATCGTTGACTCCCTTGTGCCGTACTGTTGTAGGTGCGCGAACGACCACTGAGGCTGACGGCATGGGCCTCGAGGACGCCAACGGCATCGCAGCTGCGCAGGATGGCGGAAAGGTTGTGGGGTTTGTCCACATGCTCGATCAGAACGGTGAGGTCGGACATGCGTTCGTTCAGTACCGCACGCAACCGCTCAAAACGGCGGGGAAGCAGGGGCATGAAACCTTCGCTCTCTGGCTTTGAGGGTATGAGATGCCGATCCCAGTCACATTCGGACGCATCGTGACCCTGGCTCGGTCATTGATTCCTGGCTGTCATCCAGAACGATGGATGAGTTGCTACCACTTCCATGACACGCGCTTCCTTCGCGGTTGCTCTAGTCCTGCTGTCTGCGCTACCAGCTTCTGCAAGGCCCTACAACGTCTACAACGATCATTCTGAGTATGTGAATCAGCGTTATGGGGGTTCCTCCCGCGATCAATTGGTTAGAGCTAATCGAAATATCTACGCTAACAATCAAGACACCAACAGTTGCATCGAAGGCAGTGTGATCGGAGGGTTACTGGGTGCTGGGCTTGGCGCTGTTTTGTCTCGGGGAAATGGACGTTGGGTGGGTATTCCCGTGGGTGGTGCCGCCGGAGCTCTGCTCGGCTGCCAAGTCGATGGGGGTTGATGCATTCAACTCTTAGCGTTCTCCTGTAAAGCCGAAATTGGCCTCCAAGATGGCTGCTTGCAAAAGAGTTTGCATATTTTGCAAATGCTCTTGGTCATGGGGGTCTCCTCCTGGCCAGCGTTCAAGTCGGTAGGAGACTGCATCGCACAGAAGTCTCAGATCTGCTGGATTTAAGGAAAGATCAATACGTACATCGTCATTATCTTGTGTTGTCATAAGCCTGGAAAGAACGTCTGATGTGTGAGGACAGAGTCGATCGCAACAATGAGTTTCCTGTTGATCAAGGCAATTGCGAGGTGATAGGTCCGGGCCTAAGACACGCTGGCTGATTCTGGGGGTGCATCACGCTGGGTCGCAAGGAGCACTCAGTTGATGGAGATTAAGAGCATCTGTGCATCCAAGCAGCGAGATGAGATTTGATGAGCGCGTTTGGCAAGCGGTCAGCTTGATACCGCCTCGTCATGTGGCCACCTATGGCCAGGTGGCCGACTGGATCGACGCTTGGGGGGCTGCTCGTCAGGTGGGATGGGCTCTGCGCCGGCTGACCTTGCCTTCGAAAGTGCCCTGGCACCGCGTGGTGAATGCGCAGGGGCGTATCTCTATGTGTCTCAGTCGAGAAGGCTCTGATTGGATGCAGAGGGAGCTTTTGATTGCAGAAGGAATCCCTGTGGATGAGGAAGGCAGGCTCCCTCTGAAGGAATTTCTCTGGACACCAGACTTAGAAGTTCTGGCTCTGGAATTCAAGAAAAAGACTGATCCTTGAAGTGCTAGCCATGAGTCTCAGCAGTTGATGATTCGTAGGCTTTTGCAGATTTGACCACGTTCTGTTGCCAATCGTTACCTTGCTGGCCTGTTTTATGTCGTGAGGCCGTCTTCATCGTCCTTTCTTCTTGTTCAGATTGTTGGCTTGCGAACCTTGTTTGATGACAATGTCAACCATTGACAGTGACGAACCACAAGTAACAACACCATGCACAGATTTGTGGGATGTTGATCCGTGGAGGCCATCCCTACAAGGCCTGTGATCCGTTCATAGTGATGCGAAGAGAGACGTATCGCTATGGCCAAAATGGCTGTCAAACCGGTCCATGCCTAAGGAGGCTGCCAAGAGTGGATTGCCTGCTCGGCGTTTGGCCTGGGGGGTGTTGGAGGCTGTTGCTGCTGGTGCTTATGCCGATGTGGCCTTAGAGCGGGCCCTGCGCCAGCATCGGTTGTCTCCAGCAGATCGTGGTTTGACCACAGAGCTGGCCTATGGATGTATTCGATGGCGTCAATGGTTGGATGGCTGGCTGAATCGTCTCGGTAAAATTCCAGCTCACCAACAGCCTCCACGGTTGCGTTGGCTGTTGCATCTGGGCCTTTACCAGTTGCTGCGAATGCAGCGCATCCCTGCTGCAGCGGCAGTGGACACCACAGTGGAGCTTGCCAAGCGTCACGGCTTCTCTCGGTTATCAGCGGTTGTGAATGGTGTGCTTCGGTCGGCGCTTCGCGCTAAGGATGCGGGCGAGACGTTGCCATGCCCTGAACAACCTGCAGAACGAATGGCGTTATGTCATTCGCTTCCCGTTTGGTTGACTGAAAACCTCTTGGAGTGGTTTGAACCGGATCAGGCTGAACGTGTTGCTATCGCATGCAATCAAGTTCCTCCATTGGATCTACGCGTCAATCGCTTGCGCAGAACGCCTGATGCGGTGGCGGCTGCATTGGCAGAAGCTGGGGTGCCCACCCAGCCGATTGATGGATCCCCAGATGGCTTGCAGGTGCTTGCACCTGCAGGGGATCTACGGCTTTGGCCGGGCTTTGAACAGGGGCATTGGAGCGTGCAGGATCGATCTGCTCAGTGGGTGGCTCCGCTGTTGGCTCCTCAGCCTGGTGATCGGATTCTTGATGCTTGCGCTGCTCCTGGTGGAAAGGCGACCCATCTTGCGGAACTGATTGGGGATGTTGGTGAGATCTGGGCGGTGGATCGTTCGGCTGGCCGTTTGAAAAGAGTGGCGATGAATGCATCACGTTTGGGCTGTGGCTGCATCAAAGCGATGGCCGCTAATGCGGCCGATTTGCTTGAGCGACAGCCCGACTGGCTTGGATCCTTTCAGCGCATCTTGCTTGATGTTCCTTGCTCCGGACTGGGGACCCTGTCCCGTCATCCAGATGCGCGTTGGCGCGTGACGGCAGAGACTGTGGAGGAGCTTCTACCCCTGCAAGCGCGCTTGTTAGACGCAATGTTGCCATTGCTGGCACCTGGTGGGCGATTGGTTTACGCAACCTGCACGATTCATCCAGCAGAGAATTGTGCCCAAGTCCAAAGGTTTCTTCACGACCACATGGACTTTCATTTGCTATCCGAGCAGCAGAGCTGGCCTGATCCTGAAGGCGGCGATGGTTTTTATGCTGCGGTCATCACTGCACCGGCAAAGGCCTGAAGAACTCATCCACTGGTGGTCCGCCAGCAGGACTCACATATCGGGGAGTTGGGGCAGGTGCAGGTGCTGATGAGTCTCCCAAGGAATTGGGGTCCGCATCCAATAGATCACGATCCGGAGGTGGACCATCTCCAGGGATGGGGTTATTCGGGCTGCTTGGTTTCGCTGACCCAGGTCGTCGTACTAACGGCCGTGTGAGCTTGGGCTTGGGTGGAAATTTCTGAACAGGAAACTCGCCCTTGATCTGATTCATGAACTGCTTCCAAGCCCATGCAGACTCGCCACTGTTGCTTTTCGTCTCTGCATTGTTGTCATGCCCAAACCAAACGGCAGTGGTGAGCTGTGGAATGGAGCCGATGAACCAGAGATCACGCCCCCCCTCAGAAGTGCCAGTTTTTCCTGCCACCGGTCGATCATCGAGCTTTGCGGCAACTCCAGTGCCACCAGTCACGACCCGCTGAAACATCCAGTTCATGGTATCGGCCACCTCACTATCCATGGCTCGTCTTCCTCGCTCGCCATCGAGTCTGCGGCTCCATAGCACTTCGCCGCCAGGACCTCGGATCTCTTCAAAAGCGGTGGGTTTCACATACACACCGCGGTTGGCGACAGCGGAATAGGCGGCTGTCATGTCCAAAACGGTTTGTTCATATGCGCCGATCGCCATCGGGTAATAGCGACCCAGAGGGCGTTCGTTGCCGATACCGAGCTGATTGGCCATGGCAATGATTGGGTCAAATCCCACCTTGTCTTGCAATTGAACGGCAACTGTATTGAGAGAGTTCTTCAGGGCATCGGCGAGAGAAATCCTTCCAAAATATTTTTTCCCAAAGTTTTTAGGGCAGTAACCGTTCCAGCAGCGCGGCTTGTCTATAAAAATATCTTCCGGTTTCACTCCGGCATTAATTGCTGCGCTGTAAGGAAAAAGTTTAAAGGTGGAACCAGGAGATCTCAGTGCCTGTGTGGCGCGGTTGAACTGGCTGGAGTAAAAGTTTTTCCCTCCAACCATTACGCGCACCAATCCAGTACCAGGAGCAATCGAGACAATGACTCCTTCCGTTCCATTGGGCGCGATCTCACGCACGACTTTCTGAGCTTTACGCTGCCAATCAAGATTCAGGCTAGTTCGAATATTTAGGCCTCCTACCTCAAGTTGCTCTGGGGTGAGCAATGTGGGTAATTGCTGGGCGACCCAGGTTGTGAAATAAGGAGCAGTGCTGTTGAAGTACTTGGGTACAGCAGGTTTGAGTGCCAGTTGGCTATTGCGGGCCTCTTCCTCCTCTGCTTTGGTGATGAATCCTGCCTGCTCCATGCGGCTGAGAACAATGCTTCTCCGCTGCAGGGCAATTTCGGGATTCACCAGGGGGGAATAAAGCGAGGGGGCTGGTGGCATGCCAGCGATTAGAGCTGCTTCTGGGAGGGTTAGCTCTTCTGGTTGCTTAGAGAAATAAACCCATGCAGCATCAGACACTCCATAAGCACTGGATCCGAGATAGACATAATTGAGATACTGCTCAAGGATCTGTTCTTTGCTCAGTTGGCGCTCGAGTTTGTAGGCCAGGGCGGCTTCTTTGAGTTTGCGTGTGATCGTTCTGTCTTGGCTCAGAAAGACAGTTCGGGCCAGTTGTTGGGTGATCGTGCTCGCCCCTTCTCGAACAGAGCCTTGCTTCAAATTGGTCAGGATCGCTCGCCCTACTCCCCAGAGATCAACGCCGTCGTGGTCATAGAAACGGCGATCTTCAGCTGCGATGAAAGCTTGCCTCACGAGCTGGGGCATTTGGCCTGGCTTGATCTTTTCTCGGGTGGCTGGCCCCAGTTTTTGGATCACTTCTCCAGTACTGGAGAGAAGATTGATCGTGCCGGGCCTGTTGAAAAGATTGATGCCTCTTGCATCTGGCAAGGTGGCATCGATCGCTCGGGTAATGGCTGCCTGTCCGAGTGCAGCTCCACTCCCAATCGCAACGGCGACGCCTGCGATCAGAATCCAGTGACGACGTTTGCGAGTCAAATTCCCTGAGCCAGGGAACTATGGCCGATCGCCAAGGCTGTTACCAGCATTCCAAGGACAAGAAATGGCTGGGCGCTTGCCTGATATTTGACGTCGTACTCCACGGGGTCTCGAAGCAGCCAGATGTCTTGAAAAGTGATCTGAGGCACGATCAACAAGACCAACAACACAGCTGCGAAATGCTGCCCGATCGCCATCAGAACCGCAACCATGAGGAGTTGGAAGATATCGATCATCCCAGCGCTGATCCAGCTTGCGGGCCCAATTCCAAATGCGACTGGGAGTGACTGAAGGCCGAGGGCGCGATCCCCTTCAACGCTTTTGAAGTCATTGACCACAGCAATACCTAATCCAGCAAGGCTGTAGGCAAGCGTGAGTAGAGCGGTCGCCCACGTGAGTTGCCCGAAGAGGGCTTGTCCAGCCCACCATGGAAGAGCGATGTAACTGGCACCAAGGGCGTAATTGCCAAGCCATCCGTTTTGTTTCAACTTGAGCGGAGGTGCTGAATAGATGAAGCTCACCAACGAGCCTCCAAGGGCGAGCAGAAGTAAGACAGGAGTGGTGTGACCTGCCCAGAGATCTAAACCCCAGGCCACAGCCAGGCCGAAAATCAACAGCGTCAAGATCTGAACTTTGACTTGGCCTAAACCAATGGCACCTGAGGGGATTGGGCGATAGGGCTCATTGATGGCATCGATCTCCCGGTCGTAATAGTCGTTGATGGTTTGGGTGTAGCCGGCAAGAAGAGGGCCACTCATCACCATGCAGGCGAACGCCGCAAGAACATGGTCTAAGCGCCATTCATAGTTACCACTTGCTGCAGCGCCACAAACCACACCCCAAATCAAAGGGATCCAAGTGACTGGTTTCATCAGCTGCAGTCGCAGCTTCCAAGTGTTGGAGGTGCCACTGGCACCTTTCATTCCCAGCAGCTGACGGGCGTCACTCACGACTTCAATCCTCAGACTGGCGCGATTTCGTCTTCGAAGAACCAGCTGGTCGAGCCATCACTGAGCTGAATCACCACGCCGATTCCTTGTCCGTCAACAGTCCGAAACTCAATTACGGTGCCGGAGGAATCTTTTTTGAGAAGCTCTACGAGTGCAGCAGGAATGCGATCTCGGACTCGGGTGACTCGGACCTTTGAACCGATGTCGATCGTGACTGACGTCTGTTGTGACATGGCCTGCAAGGCTTGAGAAGTGGCCGCAACCCTAACAGCCTATTTTCAACTGACATGGTCGCTCTTCGTTTGATTCCTTGCCTCGACGTGGCTAATGGCCGGGTGGTGAAAGGTGTCAATTTTGTTGGCCTGCGCGATGCAGGCGATCCGGTGGAACTGGCCTGTCGTTACAGCGAGGCCGGAGCCGATGAACTGGTGTTCTTGGATATTGCTGCCAGCCATGAGGGGCGAGCCACATTGGTTGATTTGGTGCGTCGAACCGCTGCCAGTGTGACCATTCCCTTCACGGTGGGGGGTGGAATCGGTTCTGTGGAGGGGATCACGGAACTGTTGCGTGCTGGTGCTGACAAGGTGAGTCTCAACTCATCGGCTGTGCGACGTCCTGAACTGGTGTCAGAGGGGGCCGAGCGTTTTGGCTGCCAGTGCATCGTTGTCGCGATTGATGCGAGGCGTCGGTTGAGTGGCGGTTGGGATGTTTATGTCAAAGGTGGCCGTGAAAACACAGGCTTGGATGCGGTGGACTGGGCGCGTCAAGTTGCTGCGTTTGGCGCAGGAGAGATTCTTCTGACATCGATGGATGGAGATGGAACCCAAGCGGGTTACGACCTAGCACTGACGCGAGCGGTGGCTCAGGCTGTTGGGATTCCCGTGATTGCCTCTGGTGGGGCCGGATGTCTGGATCACATCGAAGCCGCTCTCGACTCTGGGCCAGGGGGAGGGCATGCATCGGCGGCTTTGCTGGCGTCACTCCTTCATGACGGCGTACTTACCATTGAGCAAATCAAGCAGCATCTGCAAAGCAGTGGACTGCTGATCAGACCCATAGAGGCTGAGATGTCTTGACGTAGATGATGCCTTTTTAAGGTAATTTTTGTTTGAATGTTGCTCCGCTAGCAATGACTCGCCAACAGGCGTTGCCTATTGGAATTGTGTTGGTTGTTGTGGTCATCATATTGATTGCATGGGCATTGCAGTTGATGCAATCTGCCTTGGATCAGAGAGAATTTTCGTTGATGCTCGCCGGTTGTTTGGTTTGTTCAGCTGCAGTTGGTCTGGCCACCGTGATGTTGATCACCTTTAACGGATTGATTCTTTGAGCTTCTTCTCGTGAAACCTCGTGATTCTGCAGCGATAGAGGAGTTATTTAATGAGGTGGCTCCTCGCTATGACCGCCTGAATGATTTGCTGAGTTTGGGCCTTCATCGACAGTGGAAGCGTCAACTCCTCTCTTGGCTAAGCCCACAAGCTGGCGAGCGTTGGCTTGATCTGTGCTGTGGTACTGGGGACCTTGCCATTGCTTTGGCGCGGAAGTTAAGACCGGAGGGCTCGGTTTTGGGTTTGGATGCTGCAGCCGCTCCGCTGGCTTTAGCAACTGAAAAAGCCAATCAAGAGCCTTGGTTGCCAGTGCGATGGATGCAAGGGGATGCCCTCTCGACAGACTTGCCAGATCAGAGATTTGATGGGGTTGTGATGGCCTATGGATTACGCAACCTTGCCGACCCGTTCGTGGGATTTCAGGAGATGGCAAGAGTGTTGAAGTCTGGAGGGCGTGCTGCTGTACTGGATTTCAATCGGCTGCCTCAAGGGAGTGCGGCGGCAACGTTTCAAAAGGCCTACCTGCGCCGTGTGGTTGTACCAGTGGCGACCGTAGTAGGCCTTGAAGATCACTACGCTTATCTCGAAACAAGTTTGGAGCAGTTTCTGACAGGGGTTGAGCAGGAAAATTCGGCTCTCGCTGCTGGATTTACGTCTGCCCACCATCGTGTTCTAGTCGGAGGTCAGATGGGTGTGCTGCTTCTCATTCGTTAAGGATGGTTGAGGCCTGCTGAGTTGCTTGCGATCTTCCTTGATATGGGATTAAGAAAGAAAAGCTTAAGAAATGGAGGTTTGCGTTGGCCTTTCCTTTCCCTTCATTGCTGGCTTCGATCGAAGATCTTTTGGTCGAGGTGGAATGGTTGGACGGGATGATCCTCGTCACTGAGTCCCAGAAGGCCACCTTCGTGTCCCTGACGCAAGTGAATCCTGTGCTGACCAGATTGCGTTCCAGGCCGCGTGGCGCAGAAGTTGCCGAAAAGTTGAGCTCGTCACTGTTGAAAGCACAAGGGAATCGTGCCAGTAAACCTGTACTGGTTTTTCAGGGGGATGGGCGCTTTTGGTTGGGAATTGTCAGCCCCAGCTTGTCCCGATCTGATCCTCAACGACGGCGCGCGATTTCACATCTTTATCGCTGTTTCTCGCAGGGCTGATGTCTGTCATGTGAAGGCCATCGTCGGTCCTTCTAAGTTAATATTAAATCTTTGCTTGGATGCAACTCTTGATGATCGATTTGTTTTCCGCGTGTTGAATCAATGGATGTTTTTTGTTTTAAGAAGAAAAATTCATTGACAAGTGATTATTTTGCTTGAATTTAAATTATCTATTGATCTGTCTTTTCTTTTTGAGTTGGCTGTTTGTTCTTGCGGTATTTCCTGTGGCTGCTAGCTTTTTAGAAGTACATCTCATTGATTGAAGAGGCCCTCCACGCTGGCTTTATTTGTAGCTGTTGCAGGCCTCGGCTTGCTGAGCTTGCTTCTTTATGCGGGGTTTTTTTACTCCAATGCCAGACGTGCCGTTCAGTCCTCGAGTGAGGACAATAGCTCTGTGTATCCGTCCAAGGAAGCGGCTGAAGATGTGGCTAACCAGTGGATTGCCCTTGGCGGTGTTTATGTCGTGCAGACCCTGAAGAACGTCCGGCGATCTGTACCTCTATCAGAACTCGAAAAGATAAAACTTAGGTCCCAACGAGAGCAGTCTTTAAGGCGCAAAATTGAGGATCGATATAGTGCGTGCCTTGCCCAGGCTGAGAATGATCTGGCGAAGGAATTGTGCTCATTTGGTCCATATGGTGTGCAACCAGATCCTGAGACTAAGATTCCAAAGGTCAAGACGATTGAAGTGAAGCAGGTTCAAAATGCTGAATATCCTCGTCGAAAATGTACCCATGTGCACGAATTAAGATCGTTTGATTGTGTCGAGCTGGATGTTGCTCGTGACTCTATTGTGAGTGATCTTGACCCTGAGCCGATGCCTGTCAAGGTCCGTCTTAGATTTAATTACTAGGTTTCATAAATGTTTCCAGAGTCAAGGCCTTCATCCATTGGTCTGTGCAGGGTATTCAATTGATTGGCAAGTGAGAATTTAATCTGTTGCTTGACTACCTCTGAATCGTATGTGGTTGCCTTACTATTTAAAAAAATAATTGTCAAATCCATTATGAAAGATAGGGGTCTAAGTCTCTCTCTGAATGTAGTCTTTGTGCTTTAAGTGGCTGGCCAAATCGTATGTCAGTATCTTGCTGTGGAAGTCTCTTCGGTTTTTTATATTTCAGAGATCAATTGTGAAGATGTGATGATTGCGCTGAGCCTGAATCAAGCTGATTCACAGCCCTGGCTGTCTTGAGTTGTTGGTAATTGTTATGCCGGTGTTCCAATCGATTCAGAGTGGTTTGGTCTGTATTGCCTAGCGACTCGGTTGAGAAATATGGAAGCCTTTGCTTCTTCAGGGATGCACCGAAGCCTTGGCTGTCTGGGGTGAGTGCAGTGAAGGATAAAAATGAGAGGGCTCTCAAACCCTCTCAGTGGGTCTTGCTTCCGCCTAGTCACTATGGCTTTTTCGTCGGTAGGGATGTGACAAGCAGGCGGTTAAGTCGCTACTAAATCAGTCTGAGGTGAAAATGAGGCGATATCAAGAAGAGTGATTGTCTATTGCGGACCACTTTGGTTGATGCATGCAGCCCGCTTGAGTCGACAATCACTATGAAGAGTTCTCGATTGGATGACCCTTGAGATAGTGGATTGCTTTTCGTTGGTCAAGAAAATGATGCTTTCTAAAGAGAATCTAGGTCTGGCTTCTGTTCCCTCGAAGTGGGGTCTGGTTGTGTTGTCTTTGTATTCAGTTGAGAAGTCTGTGCTCGTCTAACCTTCATTGCTAGGAGTTCTCTGTGTTGCCTGCCTGTTTCGGATGAGTCCAATGAACGTGAATGGCTGGCGATTTCTCGGAACTCAGTGAGCAATACACATAAAGGTGCTTTTAAATCAACTTTATCGTTGTGTTTATTTTGGTTTGCCCAACAAATTGTCAATTTTTTCGTTTTCTGCCATCATCATTTGTTCGCAAGGAATGTTGTCGTTTGAGTTTTTGTGTGGAAGGCATTTGTCCTTGCTTCGCGTATTCAAGTCAGAGTATTTTGTGTCTTGGCAGTCTTTTTTAGCGGAGATAGAGGGCACTATGGCATGCCTCGATTGCATTTGTGTCTTCTGTTGAAACCCATAGATAATCCTGATGGGTACCATCCCAGCCTGGGTTTTTTTGTTTGTTGAAATTGCTTATATTTCGCTGTAGCGTAAATCTGTTGCTCAACAATAAATTATTGATGTCAAATGCATTGGATTTTCTTGTTTCGACGATTAAAATTCTTGGCAATGGTCCTTCAAGCATGCCTTTTAGAGCAGAAAGCTCAAAGCCTTCTATATCTATTATCATGATGTCGATCCTGTTTGCACCACACTGACTAATTAGATCACTAATTGTATTCATTGGTACTTTGATTAGCTGTTCTCGTTTCGGCGTGGACCCGAATTGGATTACATGCCTAAGAAAAGAATAAATATTTCTTAGTGAACTTGTCATGGTGTTTCTTTTTGCGTCTGATTTGCACGAGCCTGTAAGGGCTCCTTCTGCAAAATTCCCAGTAATAAACATGTCTTTATTCTCCCCTATAGCACAATTGAATAGCCAAGAATTTGGTCTGTTTTTGCTTAGTTGTTGATATGCTTTAGGTGATGGTTCTACTAGCAATCCTTGCCATCCTAGAGGCTCAAGGTCAATGGTATTGTTTTGGGTTAAGCCGTCATTTGCGCCAGCTTCAAAAAAATAATGTTTTTCGTCCGGTTCAAGAGAGGATAATGCTTTTGCGATGCTATAAATTTTACTTGGTAAATCAATTTCTGCTTCGGAGTTCATGGAAATGATAAAGGTTGTCTAAATCACTTTATCGTTCAGGCCCAGATCCCGCTAGGTGTTTTCGGGTTTCAATATGTTGTAGTCCGTTAACGCCGTGATGTGAAATTTCTGATGTCTTTGCATTGTTGCTAGTTGTTGGTTCGCGGATTTTCCGCAAACTGAACTCTATGCTGTTGTCCTTTTGTCTTCCGGCTAAGTTTTTTTGTTTTGTCTCTCGTATTCTTTGTCTTTGATGAGAGTTGTTGAATCAAATAGTCCTGAAGTTATCTATTTGTTTTCGCGGATGTAGTTTCGCTCTGTCTTGGCGCTTCGGGAATGGCTGTGCAATGAATGTATGGCATCCTATCCAACAAGTTGTGATTTTTCTATAAGGCTTTCTGGTGCGGTTTTGTTGTTCTTGGCGTTGTTGTCTTTTGAATAGCTGTCTTGACTTGTATCGATCGATAAACTATGGGTTTTACATGCTGTTTTGAGCTGCGTGTAAACGGCGTTGCTTCTTCAGTACATGTGTATTGGTATCGGTTGGAAAGGAAAGCGCTTTGGGAGAATGGTTTTTTATCACTTCTCGCTTGGCTGGAAACAGCTTTCAGAATACTTTTGATGTCTCGCTCAATGTCGTTCCCAACCGGCTCGTAGCCGTAGTTAGTCCAGTAATCATGATGGAGATTAATTAGTGCACTTCCAGGACATCATCAGCACGCTCAATCGTTATTGGGGTGAACAGGGTTGCGTTTTGTTGCAGCCTTATGACACTGAAAAGGGTGCTGGAACGATGAGCCCCCATACGGTGCTTCGGGCGATTGGACCTGAGCCTTGGGCGGTGGCCTACCCGGAACCTTGCCGGCGTCCCACCGATGGGCGTTATGGCGATAACCCCAACCGGGCTCAGCACTACTTCCAATACCAAGTGCTGATCAAGCCTTCTCCTGATGGTATTCAGGAGGCCTATCTCAATTCTCTCGCGGCTCTTGGTATTTCCGCTGCAGATCATGACATTCGCTTTGTGGAAGACAACTGGGAGTCACCAACTCTTGGGGCTTGGGGTGTGGGCTGGGAGGTGTGGTTAGACGGTATGGAGGTCACCCAGTTCACGTACTTCCAACAATGTGGTGGCATCGACTGCAGGCCTGTATCGATTGAGATCACTTACGGCCTAGAACGCTTAGCGATGTACCTACAGGATGTGGAAAGCATTTGGGATTTGAGTTGGAATGCTGAACGCAGTTATGGGGATATTTGGCTTCCCTTTGAAAAGGGGCAATGTCATTTCAACTTCGAAGCGTCAAATCCTGATCGTCTGAAACAGCTCTTTGCACTCTACGAGGCAGAAGCAGCGGATCTCATTGAACAAAAGTTGCCAGCTCCTGCCCTTGATTTTGTACTCAAATGCAGTCACACCTTTAATCTACTCGAAGCTCGTGGCGTGATTTCGGTTACAGAACGGACCGCTACGATCGGCCGTATTCGTAACCTTGCTCGACAAGTAGCAGAAGCTTGGTTGGCAGAACGAGAGGCGTTGGGATTTCCTTTGCTGCCAAAAACATCGGCGGTTGTGGGGCAATAATGATGCAGAATGCTCTAGGAGAATTCACGCTTGATTGAAATTTTCTAAAAATGTTTTGACTGTGTTGGTTGCTCGATAAAAGGTGGTTACCGCACGATTCATTGTTGGCTAGGTCATTCCTTGATCCATAACAAGCTGACATTTGAGGAACAGTTTGTGCATGGCTCATCAGGCAATGGCTCTCTTTTCCTTCTTTTTTTAGGGGAATGGTTTAACCAGCTTGATCCTTTTGGGGTGTATGCCCTTCGCTCTTTGGCTGGTGCTGTTAATGCTCGTGACCCAGCTTGGGGCGGCTTTATCAACTGGGTATCAACACTGGTGTTTGTTTCTCTGCGGCCTTGCTGCTGCTGTTCTGCTGATCTCTCGGACGTTTTCAATCAGGCCTTGGAAGGTTGTTGGCCTCGTTGGCTTGTTGTGCTGTTTGTGGTTTCGCTCCGCAACAGGTCAGCAGGAGAGTCCTCGAAGACTTGATCCACTGCATCTTGTGCCGACGACCGCAGGTCAGGAGCATCTTGTCCTTGAAGGTCGGGTTCTGGCCGATGCACCTGTTCGACAAGGCCGTTGTCAAGCTCTTGTGCAAGTGGATCGTATTGCTGGGCTTGATCGTGCCGGTCGCACTGAGGTGATTGTTGATCCCTGTGATCAGGCCTTGCGTGTTGGATCTTGGGTTAAGGCTGCAGGTCACCTGGTGATCCCGGCGGTGGCGTCCCATCCGCTTCTCCCCAATCCAGCGGAACGTCTTGCCGCACGAGGGAGTTGGACCCAGTTGCGTACGGAGCATGTGGAGCTTCTCCATCAAGATCGGACACCACTGGCCGATGCACGTCGACGCCTTGCTGCTCGATTTCATGGCATGGCCGGCGAGCCTCGAGGAGGCTTATTGGCGGCATTGGTTCTTGGGAGTGCTCAAGTTGAACTGAGCTCTGATTTGAGAGATGCCTTTCGATCGGCGGGTTTATCGCATGCTTTGGCCGCTTCGGGGTTTCATCTCTCTGTGCTGGTGGGAACCACGCTCGCGCTATTCCGCAGGCGCTTGAAGTCATTGCGAGGGTTTGCTGGGCTGGGAGCGATGGCTCTTTTTCTTGCCTTGGCGGGAGGGCAGCCATCTGTTGTGCGTGCTGTGTTGATGGGAGTAGCCGCCCTCTTGATTCGTGAAAGCGGCGGCCGTGCCAAACCATTGGGCGTGTTGCTCACCACGTTGGTTCTGATGTTGTTGGTGTCTCCAGCGTGGGCACGTTCCATCGGGTTTCAGCTCAGTGCTGCCGCTACGGCTGGTTTAGTGCTCAGTTCGCAGCCGTTCGAGAGTTGGCTGATGCAGCGTTGTGGTGGCCGCTGCGTGCGGTTGATCGCACCTGCTTTGTCGGTGTCTGGGGCAGCGTTGCTCTGGACCCTTCCTTTGCAGCTGGTTCATTTCGGTGCTCTGCCTCTTTATTCACTGGTCAGCAACCTGATTGCTGCCCCTCTGCTGGCACCGCTCACCCTCTCGGCAATGGCACTAGCGCTGTTGACGCTGCTTCTGCCAACCGCGATTGCTGATGCGGTCTTACCTGTTGTGTTTTGGCCGGTGAAGCAGTTGGCAACTCTTTTGATTGCTGTAGTGACTGGGATCAGTGAGTTGCCCCATGCCCAATTGCTCACGGGCCATCCTTCACCCTGGCTGGTGTTGTTCGTTGTTATTGCCCTGCTTCCGTGGCTCTTGTCTTCGCTGCAACACTGGCGTTGGCAGGTTTTTCCTCTATTCCTCCTGGCCACGTTGGGACAAGCCTTTGTTCAGCTCAGCGATGACGTTGTGTTAGTTGAGCAATGGGGGAGGCAGTGGTTGCTTGCTCGTCATCAAGGACGAGCAGCACTGATGAGCAGTCATGGGGATTTACTGAGTTGTCGTCTGGCTGAGCAACTTGGTCACGGTCATGGACATCGACGCCTGGACTGGGTGATGGTGATCGATCCTGTGGCGAGTGATGACTTGAGTTGTTGGAGAACACTGGCTCATACTGTGAGGGCTGAGCATCAGGGTCAGCCTGCTTTGCTTCCAGGCCAACGCCTTGAAAGTCCTGGCTTGATGCTTCGTCCTTTAGGTGGCGATGATCGGCGCTGGCATTTGCGAGTGAATCGGCGGATCCATCGCTTCAAGCAATCAGACGGTGGAGCTTTACGATGGGATGACGCTGGTGAAGCGTTTGGAGAGGTGGCAGAGCCAGGTTGAATGCGCACGACTCGAAATCGTGTAGGGGTAACACCCTCGTGGGTTCGAATCCCACCCTCTCCGTTTAAATTTGTTTAGGGCCACCAGTCCCCTTGCTCGACTGCTGCGCAATTGATCAAGGAGAATCAAAAGAGCGTCATCGTTAGCTGTAAATCGTCGCCTTTCTGGCTTTTGATTTTAGGACAATCGTTGTGATTTCAGAAAAAATGGTCAAAGTTGTTCGCTCAGGTGAGTGACGGCAGAATATTGACTGTTACCTTCTCAGTTTCCCTAAGTGTTATCAGTTTTGTTGAAAAGAAATACCATATCTTTTCGGCAGAATCCTCAACTCTAAGTTTGCTAACATCTAGTGCATATTCCACTTCAAACTTGATCAAGTCATGTTTATCAAAAAACATCCTTTCGCTCGATGAATCATCACAGATTCAAGGATTCAGTGATTGCGATGCACTATGTCATTGATGTCAATAGAACTCAAAGCACAATCATTAGATCGTTAAATAAACGACAACAACCAACCCAAAACATTGGTCAGGCATGGTCTTGATACAGGGGTTTTAAATTCCCAGACATTAGTGTAGGTTGCTCGGTGATTATGATTATCATTGACGAGGAATGAGGCCATGTGGATTGGACGCATCCTTCTGCTAGGAGTTGGATCCTCATACATTGCAGGCTGGTTCATGAACCAGCCTGATCATCGCAACTATGTTGCCAGATGGATGAAGGCTTTACGCAAAACAACTGGATGGCTACCACGAGGAAAGCATAGGGTCCGAAGATTTGGCATCAAGACTTTTAGGGCTACATTAAGGAAAGCAAAAACCAATACTATCAATGGCGAATCGAATCTTTTTTCAACCAGAACCACTGACTTTCTGAGCTCTGATCCTACAACAACCAGGACTTGATCAACCCTGGCTCATTCAACACCCAACGCAATGGGTATCGTTTCTCCTGACAATGAAATCAAGATCTTGCAATTCAGAACATTGAATGACTCAACCAATCTGCGCAACAATTCATTCAACCAACCCACGTGGATTTGATTTGGGAATAGTAATCTGAACTTGAGCTCGGATTGTCCAATCCCCTAGAAGACTTTCCCCACCATCAAATTCGGGCTTAATGGCATTATAAAAGCCTTCAAGTGAAATCAAAGCCTGAGATTTGTTTGATAGATTTATCGTGCGTCCAATACCACCACCAATGGGAAGATTCCAAGCTTGGGATAAATTAAAATCAGCGCTGATAATTGGCGAGCTGATAAGATACCAATTCTTATCTAGTTGATATCGAAGGATTGGCTGCACAACAAAATTATTGATGTCTTCAAGATTAGAGCGATTGTTAACACCCCAGATTTGACGTGCTCGTAATCCTGCAGTCCAACGTCCCAATCGCTGAAAGGCCATGAATGCTGGACCAACACCGAACTGATTACTACCAACATCGTTATCAATCGAAACCGCAAATGAAGGACCAATACCAATGGCTGAAGATTGACCAGTATTGGGAACAAAGAAAAAGCTGGGATTTATAGAATCAAGACCAGATTGATTTTTTTCATCAAAGCCTACAAGTCCGGGCTGAGCCGTAATTGGATTCAAGCCAAAAACGGGATCAGCGCTTGGCTTATTCACAAAGCGCATCACAGTACGGGTCACCAGAGTCCAATCGTCAGAAAGCTGAAAAGGTATGACAGGCTGAAACTTCACAACTTGCAAAGACTTATTTGGCTTTGCATGCCTATCAATCACACGTGGAGCCCACTGTGTATTAGGAATCGTGTTCCACTCAAACCACAACCGTTTTACTTGAGTGAAAGGGTTGCCTTGCAGAGATTGGGATTGTGCAGGTAAAATGCAGAAGAAACTTACAAAAAGAGTGCTAATCAGAGCTCTAAACTCTTGTTTAAAAGAATTTTTCATTTGCACGTCTTGAAGCGAGAGTTTGGCGAGGAGTTTCCAAAAAATGTTGTTTATAACATCGAGCAAAGTGAGAACGGCCCACAAAGCCGAAATGAGTAGCAATATCAACGACGCCGTCAAGATTATTTTCTATACAGAATTCGGTATTAAGCAGTGCATGCCTAACTTGATGCAAACGTACAGACCTCACTACCTCGATAGGAGACATTCCAAATTTTTCCTTGCATCCACTAAAGAGAGATGTTCTAGATTGATGGAGCAATAAAGATATGTCTTGGATTTCGAATGGTTTTCGAGGCGAATAATTTGTCATTGATACAATTTTCATAGCGGCCGCGTGCCGATCTTTTCTGTTGAGCACAGTCCCAAGCTTTCTACTGTGATTATCCTCAAAACATTCAAGCAAAATGGATACAACATTATCTTCAATCTGTTGCTCTGTAAATGAATCTACCAAAGGATCTGAAGAAAAAAGAGCTTTAAGTATTGGCGAAAGCTTTGCGGAAACAAGTTCGCTTGAAAAGATGTTGTAATCATTAAAAAAATCTGTCAAGCCTGAACATTTGTACAGATGCAAAACAGACTTCAGATGGTCCACTGGAATCACCACAGAACACAAACACGAGTTGGCATTCATATGCAGATCAAGATCTTTCAAACACGAATTAAATCCAAATATTGCTGGTCGTGAAATACTTACACCCTGCGCAATAATCTTCGATGCACTCACCTCAGAGCAAAGATCAACTGTGAAAGTTAGTCGATCTGGTGATCGATTGGCGTAAATTGCAATCTCCTTATTGCATTGAATGAGGGAAATACGAAGATTCGGCAAAGGCAGGACCTGAACCAATCCATGAATTGGACCTATTTCCAAAGGCAAAACGCAAGCATCTCGGAATTGCCGATTCAGGATCGAAGCAAAATCAACAGTGCTATTGATGCAGAACGAAAGAGGCTTCAACACCTTCTCAAGGTGTAGTGGTCGTAATCATCACTAGCGCATGAAAGAAGAGGCTTACTTGTCACTGAGCCAATCGGATGACAAATTCTACATTTGGTTTGACACTCTTCACAGCGAAAAGGTCTTGAAGTGATGTTGACAAACCACCTCTGAGGTGGATGGTTGTTTCGACGCAAAACGTTAACACATGCAAAAGAGCAAGCTATGTGATTTTTTATACAGTTTTGAGCGGGTGAGCTGCTCATCATCCGCTTCGATCAAGCAAGTTCTTCAGCAGACCACGGGGATCAAGCTTTATTTGTTGAATAATACTTTCCGGACATCCTTGAGCAACGACGAGAGATCTTCGTCAGATAATAGACCTGCTTGATGAAGCGTTGTGGCTAATTCGATTTTTTTGTTTGCAATAGACAATTCATAAGCTTTGTCACAATTACGAGCATTTCTAGTGTGCAGAGGAATGGTAATTGCAGCTCCAAAGGCATAACCACCTCCCAAGCCTGAAAAATTTTTACCTATTACTGAATTTTGAATCACTTCGTCTTTGCGCTCAGAAGAACCACCATAAAGATTAAAAGTCGCTGGAGTCCCATCATGACTGGAACATCGAGTCCCATCAGGAAGGTCAACCTCAAATCGTGCGCCTTGTAAATTTTGGATTGTCAATCCTGTCAAATCTCCCAAGGGTAATTCGTCTATCGGAGAAAATTCCACCTGCGCTTGCGCAGAATGCGTTGATAACAAGAACGCGTTAGCACAGTTAATTGTGAGCCAGAGGATGAGGCAGAATTTTTTGGCGTGCCTTTTTCGCGGATGCAAATCCATAATGGACCAGGTTTGAGAGAGGATGTAGGAATACTCAGCAGAACTCGCCTTGCTCGATTATCACGTAAGAAAAGTTTGGGCGGACTCACGCGTACATCTTGAATTTTCTCGCCGGGGGTATCTCTCTCTGAATTTTTAAATGCATCAACAAGGTATTCACCTGGTTTTGAGTCCACTAAAAATGCCTGAGTACGAACAACAACCCGAGAGCCCAAGCCCGGGGTGATCACTTTATTGTTAGGGGTGAGCCCTAATGCCGCTGCAAAAAAGAGAGATGAAAGCATTGATTGACAAGTATTTGGTAAAGGATTTATAGCGTGGGATCTCCGCGAATAGTCAAAATAAGCAGTGAAAGCTTTGCTTTGGCCTCGACAAGTTGATTCACTATTTGTTTCATGACTACGAACCCAAGCTTGTCAGTACTACGTCAAATTGATATCCTACAAACGGATAAAAATTTTTCACGTTCGCTGAGACAGTCAGAGTGATGTCGTTTTGTTGCCCCACAGTGTAACTATGTGCGATCAACTTGGAACTTGGGATAGACATAGTCACATCAGGATCCTTAGTCAGCTGGTTCGATGTGACATACTGAATGTATTGATTGGTTGCCATAGAACGGACCCAGACCCCTCGAAAGCTCGCAGGATGAGGTTGTAGCACAGATTGAAGTCTTACATCTAATCGTGGGACCTTATTCGATTCAATCGATATCGGCTCAGATGTACCCATCATTCGCCCAGTTCCTCCGCTTCCACGGTGATCGTTATTGCGTGTATATGACATTTCTACATTATTGTCACAGTCACCTGTATATGAGCATGTAAACGGAACAGTGCCCGAAAATGTCGTTGTATTTTCTGCAGCTAAACCAATCTTGATCTCAAAGCACATCAGCAACAGCATTAGCAGTGTAATGCCCGTGTTTGGGGGTGAATTTGGGCTCCACGCTGTCAAATGTTCATAAGGGATGGACTCTTGCTGATGAACCTCGATCGGCTTGAGACTATAACTTGTTAACTTCTTGAAAAGCCAATAAAGAAGTTGTGTTGACCGGGTTGTTGGTTATTAGCTGTTTAATATGATCGAAATTGAGAGTCTTTGCTAAAAAATATAGGAATGATCCTGAGGAAAGCCACCCATTAACGATAAAATTTATTTATCGTTAATGGGTGGCTTTCAATTATGAGAAAGTAGTTGTAAGTACAACTTCGTACGAATAATTTCCGGGAATACTTGCATCTCCAACATCTAGTGTAATAGTGACAGCGTTTGTTCCACCAGAATTGCTAAGATCTACTGTTTCTGATTCTTCTGAACCACTTTCGGTAAGTATTTGACCAGCACTATTTTTCAAGGTTGCTAAGTTGGTCGTGGTCGTTGGATTTGAAGTTCCTGGAGTCACTGCACTCAAAGATACGTCGGCTCCTGTGTTGCAACTAATCGAAATAGGTTGAGATACACCATTGAAACTGCCGTTGAAAGCAGCGTTGTAATCCATAGGCACAGTTTGGCTCGATCCACCTGAATAGCTGCAAGTTCCAGGAACTGTTCCTACAAATGTGGTCGTGTCATTGATCGTTGCTGCGAGAGCGGCCGCGGGAAGGAGGCCAAGTCCAATGGCTTGGATTGCCGCGATGGAAATACGTTGGAGATTCATTAAATGAGTCCTGTTGCTTCACCAGTTTGGCTTTCTGAGAATCTCCTGAGTGACTTTGTGGCCATTCCCTCCTTTGGTAAGCCATAGCAGCAACCGCAGGGCCTTTCTTCCTAAACAAATAGGTTCAAAGGTTTGAACATTTGGGCTCATTGGTTTGGTCTGGTTAAGGGCTGAAGCGGGAGAGCAAGGACTGGTGTCTCCTGGATGCCCAAAAAAGGGGGGCAGGATTTGTGCTGAGTCGGGTGCCACGCTTCAAGAACCTGAACCCGAACCAGTGCTGACAGGTGACCTGTTCATCCATTTCTTGTTTGATCCAGTGGAGGCGACGCGTTGATGCCAAGGCACAACACCCCTGCACTCTGTTTCCTTGGCTCCCAGGGGTGCATGATCTGGTTTGGGTGATGTCATCAACCCCTGCCGATAAATGAAGGCAGGAACGTTCCCCAAGCAGATCTCATTTGGTGCTAACACCGTCGTCTGGCTGGACGCGGCTATCACCGGTTGGATGGAAGGCCAGATAGCCAGGCGATGAGCGCGTAGGAAGAGCACTCTTCGGTGCTCTTCCTTTTTTGTGCCTGCCTGAAATCGTCCAGGGCATTGCCCTTCGTGAATTGGACGAAGGGGGCACCCGTACTCCTGATGGCGGTTGTCCCCGTATTCAGATCCCTGGTCTTGTCCGAAGGTGGGATTGTTGAGCAGTTCATGAGGGCATGGGACCTTTGGGGTTGAGCACCCAAGGGTCTTTTTCTTTCAGATGCTTTGTTCTGACTGCTGTGTCAGGGGGGCATTGCACTCGTCACGACATCCTCAGTACTGCAGGGGGCTCAAAACGATCTGGAACTAACGCTCAGACCGTCGCCTGCTCATTTCAAGTGAAATCGATTGATATCTTCTCCCTTTTTCTATAGGTGATTGGTTGGGTTGAGTTGCTATTGCTGATTGAATTTAAAGTGCTTTTTGCTTTTAAGTACTTCTGGTTGATGATGGTGCTGAGGCATAAGTGTCTTATTGTCTTGCTTATTTCTTTTTGAGAACTCTTTGCTTTTTGTTGATGTGTTTTGTATTGATTTGAGGAGTGTCGCGCGCCGTAGTAAGGAATGTTTTTCCCTTATGCATTAAGAATGAAAGAGGAGTACTAAGCCTTCTTTGACTTGATGAAATTCTCTCTCTTCCCTGCTTAAATCCAGCCCCACCTCCAGACCTTCTTTGATGGCTTCTTCAAATGGTGGAGTCGTGGGTGAGGACTCTGCTTGCCATAACGCAGCGATTCCGATTGAGGTGGCGTGCCATCTGAAGTTTCCTGTTGCTCCAATTGAGGGCTCTTGTAGGGCCTCTTCGAGCATGGTGCTGATGGGAGTATGAGTTAAAGCCATGCCCTAGCTTCGGAATTCTTTCCTCTTGATGCAATTGGCTGAGAGACTTCTTGATCTGTTCTTGTCAGCAAATGCTGTTTCTGGCTTGGAGATGTTTGGAGTGGTCGTACGGCAGCCAGCTGTTTTCCCTGTGCCGTTGGGGTCACTGGACCCATTAATCTATGAATGGTGTTGTCTTGCTGTTCAGTGGAGTGAGGCTGAAGAGACTTTGGATGCAAGTGAGTCTTCGTCGCACTCCATTTCAGGCAGCTGGAATCAGTTCGAGTCGGAGGGCTACAAGACGTCACGTTGAGTTGTTGTCGGCGCCGCCTTCTGTGCTGAAGTCTGTGGCTTTGGTTCGACAACAGAGCAAGTTAGGCCGTTCGCTCAAGCGGGGTGGTGATATTGCTTTTTCACTTTTGGTTCTAGGCCTTGGATCTCCTGTTTTTGTGCTGATTGCCTTTTTGGTTGCTTTGAGCTCCCCTGGTCCTGTTTTTTACACTCAACAGCGGGTTGGACGGGGCTATCGCAGATTTGGTTGCATCAAATTTCGAACCATGCGGGTCGATGCAGATGCCGTCCTTCAACGAGTCTTGTCTAAGTCTCCAGAGTTGCGTGCAGAATATGAGCGGGATTTCAAACTTCGCCAAGACCCTCGAATTACCCCAATCGGTCGATTCCTGCGTCGATCAAGTCTGGACGAACTTCCTCAGTTCTTCAATGTTTTGCAGGGTGAAATGAGTGTTGTAGGACCTCGTCCGATTGTGAATAAAGAGATTCAGCGTTATGGCCCCTATATGGATGAAGTCTTGGCTGTTCGCCCTGGACTCACCGGGTTGTGGCAGGTGAGCGGTAGGAATAATCTGAGCTATGACAAGCGGGTGAAACTTGATCTGGCCTACTCGAGAGGGCGTTCATTTATTCTTGATTTGGCCATTATTTTGCGCACGTTTGGTGTGTTGCTGCTGCCTATGGATCGTGGTGCTTATTAAAGCAATACCCCCCCAACGGCAAGACCTAACCAAGTCAGTTCTAGCTTGAGGCTAAGGCGCAGCACTTTGTGCACAGTTTCAACGCTGGCTTGAGGTGATTGAGCCGAGAGGATAGGTTTCTCGATCCATTGGCTGCCGTATCGATTGAGCCCTCCCATTCGCACATCAGCGCAGTGGGCAAAAATCGATTCTGATAGGCCTGCATTTGGCGATGGATCAGTCTGTCCATCCTGGAATGAAGCCGTCATCGTGGGTAGCCACTGGTTCCAGGGTTTGCTGACGATGGGCAGGCTGATCAGCACCAACCGGCAGGGCAGCCAAGTGAGGAGATCGTCGAGCCGAGCCCCTGCAGTACCAAGCCAGCGCAGTCGGCCCTGTTTGTAACCGAGCATTGAATCGAGTGTGCTGCTGGCCTTAAATGCCCATGCCAAGGCCAGTGGTCCTGGGAACTGGGGCCATCCACAGGTCCATAGACCTGCTCCGAGCAGCATCCAAAACAAGGGTGCAAACACTCCGTCCACAGCATTTTCGCTGGCTGTTTCGGCGCTGGCTCTGAGGATGCCAACCTGATCCAACTGTGTGACATCGCGTCCAACGATCCAACTCAGTCGATCTCTTGCTGCGTCGAGATCGGGGAGTGCTTGGACGACTGCCAACACGCTGTCTCGCAGACTGCGTGCGGCAAGGGCACTGGCCATGGCAATCACCAGAAAGATGGCCGCATAGGGTTGTGGAACGGGGCTCTGGGGAGAGATCAAGCGCTCCAGAAGCCAGCCCATTCCACCGCTTCCCGCTACCACCACCAGGGTGATCACGCCACCACCAGCGCGAAGTTTGAACGGACGGTCTCCAGCCCAGTGATCGATCGGTTTGTGCAGACCAGAGATGACTCTGCCCATCGCTACGACCGGATGGGGGCACCAGCGGGGATCGCCGACCAGCAAGTCAAGCCCTGCGGCGGCGATCACTAGCAGAAAGGGATCGCTCAGGCTGCCTTCAGCCAACTAAACATGGAACGCAGACCCTTGCCGACTTCTTCAATCTGATGGCCGCGATCACGGTCACGGATTTTGTTCATTTCCGGCTTGCCGGCATCACATTCGGCGACAAAATTCTTAGCGAAGGTTCCGTCTTGGATGTCGGCCAGGATCCTTTTCATTTCTGCCTTGGTGTCTGCAGTGATCAGCCGCGGGCCACTCACATAATCCCCATATTCGGCGGTATTGGAGATGGAATCGCGCATCGCAGATAGACCTCCTTTCACCATCAGGTCAACGATCAGTTTCACCTCATGCAGACACTCGAAGTAGGCCAGTTCAGGTTGATAACCAGCTTCGACGAGGGTTTCAAAGCCTGCTTTGACCAATTCGGACAAGCCACCACATAGAACGGCTTGCTCTCCAAATAGATCTGTTTCAGTCTCTTCCTTGAAGTTCGTCTCAAGAATGCCTGCACGCGTACCGCCGATCCCTTTGGCATAGGCCATGGCCAAGTCGCGTGCTTTGCCCGAAGCGTCTTGTTCGATGGCGAATAAGGCTGGAACACCTTGGCCATTTTGGTATTCCCAACGAACGGTATGACCGGGTCCTTTGGGAGCGATCATCACCACGTCGACATCGGCGGGTGGTTCAATCAAATGGAAACGGATATTAAATCCGTGAGCAAAGCTCAGTATCTTTCCACTGCTCAAATGAGGGGCTATGTCCTTGTCGTAGACCGTTTTCTGAAATTCATCTGGGAGCAGCACCATAATCCAGTCTGCTTTTGCGCAGGCATCGGCCACACTCAGAACTTCTAATCCATCAGATTTTGCTTTCTCCGCTGACCTGCTGCCGTCATAGAGACCAACAACCACGTTGACACCGCTGTCTTTGAGGTTGAGAGCATGGGCATGGCCTTGAGATCCATAACCGATGATGGCCACCGTCTTGCCGCTCAGCAGCGAGAGATCGGCGTCTGAGTCATAGAAAAGTTGGGCCATCCTGTCGATACCTATTGAACGCAATACTGAAGTTTACGGATGGGCCGGATCGACCCTCAGGCCTCGTTGGGATGAGAAATCACCCGATCGATTAAGCCATAATCTTTCGCTTCTTCTGCACTCAGGAAATAATCGCGGTCGGTATCTTTTTCAATTTTTTCATAGCTTTGTCCGGTCATGTCAGACATGGAGCGGTTGAGCATTTCCTTCATCCGCAAAATTTCCTTCGCTTCGATCTCAATATCGCTTGCCTGGCGTTTTGCAGTGCCTCCCATCGGCTGGTGGATCATGATCCGGCTGTGGGGCAGGGCTAAGCGCTTGCCTTTGGTCCCTGCCGTCAGCAAGAAAGCACCCATGGAAGCGGCGAGTCCAACACAGATGGTCACGACGTCACTTTTGACATATTGCATGGTGTCGTAGATCGCCAAACCAGCGGTCACTGATCCACCCGGGGAGTTGATGTAGAGATAAATCGGTTTGCTGCTGTCTTCCGAATCCAGATAAAGCATCTGGGCCACAAGGCTGTTGGCGACTCCATCATTCACTTCCTGGCCGAGAAATAAAATTCTTTCGACTCCGAGACGGGTGTAGATGTCGACCCACCTCTCCATTTGGCTTCCAGGAAGGCGGTAGGGAACGCTGGGGGTACCGATCGGCATAGGTTGTTAGGAGAGAAGTGCAATGAAAAAGGTGAGGCTGTTCATCACTCGTGATTGTGAACAACCTTTGGCTGACGAAGCAGCGAGGATGAATTAACTCACGTCTGCAGCTAACTCCTTGCGGCTCTTCAAGACCCTGTCAATGAGCCCGTAGCTCACCGCATCCTCAGGCGTTAAGTAACTCATCCTGTCCGAGTCTTCGGAAAGCTCTTCAACGCTGCGCCCAGTGTTCTCCGAGAGGATTTCAAGCATGGCCCGTTTGTTGTGCAACACCTCCTTGGCACGGATCTGAATGTCTGTTGCCTGACCCCGCGCTCCACTGCGGGGCTGATGCAAAACAATCGAGGAATGGGGTAAGGCTGCTCTCTGACCTTTTGTACCTGCCGAGAGGATGACGGCAGCTGTTCCCATCGCCTGACCTATACAAATGGTGTGCACGGGGGGCTTCACATAGCGAAGCGTGTCGCAGATAGCAAAAGCTTCAGTTTCAAAGCCAATGGACTCGCCTGAATACCAACTGGTTCCAGTGGAGTTGATATAGAAATAAATGGGCTTATCTGGATTGTCGAATTCCAAAAACAGCAGTTGGGCAATGATCAGCTCGGTGACGTCAAGTCCGAGCTGCCGCTTGGTGTCTCCATCGGAGAACAGGGGGAGACCCAAATAGACAATTCTCTCTTTCAGCATTAATGAGGGCAAATCGGGCGGTGGAGTGCGCATCACGCCCGTGTCGCCGTAATAAGGCGCTGATGTGGTCATTCGTCTAATGAGCCCTGTCGTAGAGGGAGCCTAGCGGGGTCAAGTGGATGGCTGCTCCTTCGGGGTGTCAGTACGAGGAGACTTGGTCTTGCTGCTCTTGCTACTTCGAGTGTTCCGTTGGCCATTTTTGTCGCGACGAGCAAACACCATGCGCCCTGTTGGGGTCTGTAAAGCTCCAGTGACGACGACGGGTTGTCGAGATCCGATCCATGAGCGTCCTTCTTCGACGACCACCATTGTTCCGTCTTCGAGATAGCCCACTCCTTGGCTTTCTTCTTTGCCTTCTCGCACGATTTTGAGTAGCAGCTCATCACCGGGTTGAACCTCTGGGCGCAGGGCGATCACCAATTCGCTCAGATTCATCACTTTGATTTCCTTGACCTCCGCAACCTGGGCCAAGTTGAAATCAGCGGTCACGAGTGTTCCGCCGGTGTCTGCGGCAAGACGCAGGAGCCGATCATCGGTTCCAGGTCCCTCGTAACGGGTGCTGTTAATGACCAGTCGTCGTCCATAGGTGTCGCGCAGATCTCGTAAAAGCTTGAGTCCACGGCGGCCTTTCGCTCGCTTCTCCAAATTGGAAGAGTCAGCCAGCTTTTGCATTTCGTCGATCACTGTTTGAGCGACAATCGCCTGGCCTTCCAGCAGACCGCAGGCCATCATTCCGCGAATGCGTCCATCAATGATCACGCTGGTATCAAGGATTTTGGGTGTGGCCGGTGTGAGCACACCATCCGCCACCAGCAAGGCTTCTGTGCTTGTCGGGTTGAAAAGGCGCAGAAGAGTGCGTCCGTGCACCTCGGCAAGGTTGTAACCAAGCACTCCAAAAAACACATTGCTGAGAACTGCGGACAGAGGTTTGACCAGCGTCACCCCGCCGCTCAGCGGCAGCAGCAGGATGGGTGCAAGCAATAAGTTCGCGACCAACAAACCAAGAATCAAGCCCACCGATCGGCTGATCAGTAAATCGGTGGGCATCGTGCGGACCTGCTGCATGAGTTGCAGGCGCAGACGTTTAAACACAAGACCGGCAAGCGCACCAACCCCGGTGCCGATGCCGGTGAGCACGAGCCGAACAGGTTGGACATCAGTGAAATCTTCCAGCATCTCCTGGGGAAGGAGATGAATACCCATCCAGCCAGTGGCTCCACCGGAGATCAGAAACAGGACCAGGATGAGAACTTCCACCATGGCGATAAGTCGTGGCCGTTCATTCCGTGTCTTGGCAGCATGCCCCATCTTCCGTTGCTCTGCCTGTTCAGATGACCGGATCTGCACCTCGCAGCGCCTATCTCCATATTCCCTTTTGCCATCGGCGATGCTTCTACTGCGATTTCGCTGTTGTACCTCTTGGTGATCGTGCCGATGCTTTTGGAGGGGCAGGTAGCGCCTCGATCGAGGCCTATTTGGAGCAACTCAAGGCAGAAATAGCCCTCTCTCCGAAAGGCCCTGCCCTGGCCACCATTTATGTGGGTGGAGGCACACCATCGCTCCTTCGGCCCGATCAAATCGCTGCCTTGCTGCAGCAGCTCCGAACTCATTTCGGAGTCCAGAGCGGTGCCGAAATAACGCTGGAAATGGATCCCGCGACATTTAACTCTGCAGATCTTCAAGCCCTCATCAGTGCTGGTGTCACACGAGTGAGTCTGGGAGGCCAGAGTTTTGATGACGTCAGGCTTGCCGCTATCGGCCGGCGTCATCGAAGGCAGGATGTGCTTGAAGCGTGCCATTGGCTGCAAATGGCGCTCCAGCTTGGAGAGTTGAGCAGCTGGAGCTTGGACTTGATCCGAAACCTCCCGGAACAAGATGATCAGGAATGGGAGGCGCAGCTGGAGCAGGCCGTTGCTTTGGACGTCCCCCATCTGTCGATCTACGACCTCAGTGTGGAGCCAGGCACCGTTTTTGCTTGGCGAGCAAAGCGAGGTGAACTGGTCCTGCCGGAGGAAGAGGCTGCAGCCGATCGCATTGCCTTGACCACCGGCAGGCTCCGACGTGCTGGCTATTGCCGGTATGAAATCTCAAATTTTGCTAGGCCCGGGCACGCGTCTAGACACAACCGCGTGTACTGGAGTGGTGCTGGATGGTGGGCTTTTGGGCTTGGGGCTACCAGTGCTCCCTGGGGGGAGCGTCTGGCTCGCCCCCGAACCCGGGAGAGCTATGGCTCATGGCTGAAGGAGCAGCACGTTCAGCTTGATTCCAGCTTGCTCCAGGATGCCGCGGCCAGCATGCCGCTTGATGATCGTCTCCTCGTAGGACTTCGTTGTCATGAGGGCGTGGATCTGTTGGATCTTGCAAGATGCTGCGGCTGGAATGAATGGCGCTGCAGCCGTGATTTGCCTGGACTGGAAGCACGTTGGCAATCGTATGTGGCTCAAGGCCTGATGGAGCGCTTCGGTCGCCGCTGGCGCTTAAGCGATCCCAATGGCATGGCTCTTAGTAATCAGATTCTTGTGGAGGTTGTGGAGTGGTGGGAGTCACTCCCTGATCCCGTTGATCCTTAAGCCAACTTTTTAAGGCGGTGATGCTGAGTGCACGACCTTGCATTCGAGCTGAAGTGAATGGCGGCTGGGTTGGCGTTAAGCCCAAGAGATCAGCGGTCACGCTGACCTGTCCGTCGCAATCGCTTCCCGCACCGATACCGATGATCGGGATCGACAGGCTGCGACGCAGGTGTCCAGCAAGTTCGGAGGGCACATGCTCAACAACAAGAGCGAAACAACCGGCGTCTTGTAAGGCTTGCGCTTGCCGCTGCAGTTTGTCTTGGCTTCGTGGATCTTCGGCTTGTCGTTTGTACCCGAGTCGATGCACCGCCTGAGGTGTGAGTCCGAGATGTCCCATCACAGGAATCCCTAAGCGCACCAGCCGATCGACCACTGCGATCACCTCTGGCTCACCACTTTCAATTTTGACTGCTGCAGCATCCGACTCTTTGAGGATGGTGCCCGCAGCTGCGACGGCGCGATCGATGCCGCAGTGATAACTCAGAAACGGCAGATCACACACCACAAGAGGTTGCTGCGTAAGCGGTTTGGAAAGGCCACGGCATACGGCCTGGCTGTGATGGAGCATTTGTTCAAGGGTCACCGGCAGGGTGGTGGAATGACCCAGTGCCACCATCGCGAGCGAATCACCGACCAGGACGACGTCGGCTCCTGCTTCCTCCACCAAAGCAGCGCTAAGGCCATCCCATGCTGTGAGCATGGTGATCGCTCGTCCTGATTGCTTGAAGTGAATCAATTCAGCTGGGCGCATTCGCCCTTCCGCTATCAAAGAGATTCATTGCTAGCATTGCATCGATTCGGATCCATGCGGTCCAGACGCCCAAACCTGGTCAGAACCGGAAGGGAGCAGCCACACGGGATGCTCTGGGCAGGCGTGGACTCCGGGTCACCAATCGATCAGTTGTTGTTTTGGCGTTGTTGACGCTGACGAAGGAAGTCAGGAATGCGAGCACCTGCTTCTGGTGTTGTGCTGTTATTGGTTGAAAAATCTGATACTGCGGTTCTGGCCTTGCTTCGGTCCGAACGATAGGGAGTCCCATTTTCAAATCCAGTGGCAATCACCGTGACATGAATCTCACCTTCGAGGCTTTCATCGACGACGGCACCCACAATGATGTTGGCCTCTGGATCGACCACGTCATAAATCACCTCCGAGGCGCTGGTCATATCTTCAAGGGTCATGTCGCGACCGCCGCTGATATTGATCACGCAGCCATTGGCACCATCGATTCGGGCTGCCTCTAGTAAGGGACTATTGATTGCTGTTTGTGCAGCTTCAATCGCGCGGGATCGGCCGGAACCAACTCCGATGCCAAGCAGAGCTGTGCCTGCTTCTGTCATCACAGAGCGGACATCTGCGAAGTCAACATTCACCAGTCCTGGAAGGGTAATGATGTCGCTAATTCCTTTGACACCCATCCTGAGAACGTCATCGGCACTGCGGAATGCTTCTTGCAGCGGTGCTCCAGCAATGGCATCACGAAGTCGGTCGTTCGGGATGACGATCAAGGTGTCAACGTGTTCTGCCAGGCGTGCAATGCCTTCATCGGCCTGACGCATTCTCCGACGCCCTTCAAAGCTGAATGGTTTCGTGACGATTCCAACGGTGAGGGCTCCGCTTTCCTTGGCAACTTCCGCGACGACAGGAGCCGCTCCTGTACCGGTGCCCCCTCCCATCCCTGCAGCAATGAAGACCAGGTCTGCCCCCTGCAGTGCTTGTTGAAGATCCGCGCGTGACTCTTCAGCCGCTTTTTGGCCAATGCTTGGGTTACCGCCAGCACCAAGACCACGGGTGAGGGTTTGTCCCAACTGAACTCGATTGTCGGCAGCGGACTGAATGAGGGCCTGCGCATCGGTGTTTAAAACCCGATAAGCCACGCCTTCCAGATCGCTCAAAATCATGCGGTTTACGGCATTGCTGCCACCGCCACCAACACCGATGACTTCAATGCGTGCTGATTGGCTTGGCGAGATACCCTCTTGATTCATTGATGAGGACGTCTCACTGCTCACAATCTCCATTCCTGGACTAGAACCTTAGAGACCGCACGCATTATGTCTGTGATGATGGCGTTTGCCGACAACACTGATACAGGAACTTGATTGTCCTGGTCATTTTCGCCCTGCAGTGTTAACGATCACTGGCCTTGGAAAGCGGGGAAGTCTTAAGTCGTGGTCTCAGTTTCAGCTCTGGTTGACTTGGGTCACTGAGATCTAGACCCGCGTTGGATGCACCACGTAAGTTGTCGGGAAGGCTTTGATTCAATTGCGCAATGGTTTTGAATTGCTGATCCAATAGGGCGTCATTGGATCCCAGGTAAACAAGGCCAAGCGACTCAATGCGCAAGCTGATTCCACCAGCGGGCTCGACTAAAATTGCCTTGAGTGGTAGGCCCAGTTTCTCTCGTTGTTGAAGGACATGGGCAATGATTGCGCGCCGACTCGAAATCCAGCCTTCGACTTTCACCGAGCTTGCAGGTTTTTCTCCTTGCTGGGCCATGGTCATCGACATCCATTGACCCTCTCGATCCACCATGCCCTTTTCGACCCCCTTCGGACCAACGCGCGTGGCAGCAGCCATTGGCCTGCGTTCAACGATGGTGATGTTTAATCCGGGGGGCAGAAGACGCCTCTGAACTGAAGCCTCCTGCACTGGAAGCTCCTGCCTCAATTTGGCTTCGATCTTGCGAGGTTCAAGTTTTAAAAGGGAGTGTGGAAATGTCAGGCCTGCTGCATTCACAACCACCTTTTGCCCCATTCTCTGGCTGCCGCTGATTTGAATTTGTTGCTCGGAGCGCAGGTTCCATCCCAGCGTCAGCAGCAGCCAGCCCAATCCAGCGGCTGATGTCGAGAAAAAAAGAAGTCGCCAGACTTGGATCAAGCGTTCTTTTCTTCGCTCTTGCCGCAGCCTTCTACGCCGTTCGACCCCAGGGGAGAGTGGGGTTTGGCTTTTGCGCTTGCCGAGCTTGAAGCCTTTATTGCGGGATGCTTCAGAACTCACAAGTCGCAGCGTGCACGAGACATCAACTGATCCATCCAGCGGCGGGCGCGATCGGCATCGGAAAAAGGCACGTCTAGCTGTTGTCCGTTGCCAATGAGTCTGAGTCGGCAGCGACCTTGAGATTCATTCGCTAACGGCGCCTCTCCCGAAGCTAAGGCCATTAATTCAACCAATTCCAAACCTTTAATGACAAAATGGCCCTCATCTTGAAACGACCCTGCTCTAAAGCTGCACCAACGCAGTTCTCCGTCTTTGAGCAGTGCTGCACCGCAGCCGTCTAATTTCGCTATCTCAGAGCCATCGCTCCAGGCGCGAAAGAGGTTTTGGCGTCTGCGTTCGAGCCATCCCAGTGCTACGAGCAGCACAAAGGCGAGGAGGAGCGGAACCCAGAGCAGACCTTCAATCATCGCGAGTCTGGAAGCTGCATCATTCTTGCGCCGTCTGGACCAGCTGGGCCACTAGATCGGGTAAAGCGATACCACTGGCATCCCAGAGCATGGGATACATGCTTTGGGATGTGAAGCCTGGCAAGGTATTGATCTCGTTCAGCCAGATCTTTTCCTTGATCTCATCATAAAAAACATCCACCCTCGCCAGCCCAACCGCGTGAACAGCGCTGCAGGCTTGCAACGCCATGTCCTGAATCCGAGCGCTGACCTTGGATGAGAGCGGGGCTGGGATCAGCGTGTAGCTATGTCCATCGCTGTATTTGGTCTGATAGTCATACCAGTCGGCGTCAAATCGAATTTCGCCAACAACAGAGGCTTTGAGCTGCGCCCCTCCGAGTACGGCGCATTCCAACTCCCTGGCGGAAACGCCTTGTTCCACAACCAGGCGGGTGTCATGGGTTGCAGCAGATCTCAAACCCTCGAGCAATTCCTCTCGGGTACGGACCTTGCTGATGCCAACCGATGAGCCCATATTGGCCGGTTTTACAAAACAAGGATATCCCAAATCAGATTCGACTTTGAGGACCAACTCATCACTGTGTTGAGGATGGTTGAGGTCAGAAGCATTCAGGCCTACGTAGGGCACCTGGGGGAGTCCTGCGGCTGCAAAAGCAGCTTTCATCGCCAGTTTGTCCATCCCCACGGCTGAACCAAGCACACCGGAGCCAACGAATGGCTGCCCCATCATGGTGAATAAACCCTGAATGGTGCCGTCTTCGCCATTGGGGCCATGAAGAACGGGGAACCAAACATCAATGGTTTCAGCCTCGATCGGCAGGGAGCGGAATCCTGCTGGAGGTAGGGGGTGGGGCAGACTTTGTTCTGCAAGCGGCTGACCTTGCTCGAGAACTCCTGCAGCAATGTGCTCAGGCCACCAGCGTCCCTGCTGGTCGATGTAGAGCGGAATCACGACAAAGAGCGTCTTGTTCTGACCCTCGCGAAGGGCCTGGATCACGGTGATTGCCGAGCGAATCGACACGGCATGCTCGCCGGATGCGCCTCCGAAAACCACGCCAACGCGAACGGGAGAAGAGGGCATGATGCGGCCTTCCCTTTAACAAGCGAACACGAAAGTTATCAGCTGATCACAGGTGTGCCAGTCAGGGAGAACGAGCGAACTTCATCGATTTGAACATCCACAAGATCCCCAGCCCGATGGGTTGTTCCATTTGGCGATTGAGCGCAGAAAAAGGTCAGCCTGTTGGTGCGAGTCCGTCCCATGAGTTGGGATGGGTCCTTGGGGTTGACTCCTTCCGCGAGGACTTGCTCGATGCGTCCCGCATAGCGTGCATTGCGCTTTTTGGCAGTGGATTCAACAAGAGCGTTGATCTCACGCAAACGAGCTACCTTGACCTCTTCAGACAGCTGGTTGTTCCAGTCTGCGGCTGGCGTGTTGGGTCTTGGTGAATAGGCAGCAGTGTTCACTTGGTCAAAGCCAATCGCTTCAATTAACGCCAGGGTGCGTCTGTACTGTTCAGCGGTTTCTCCAGGGAACGCAACGATCACATCAGCGCTGATGGCTGCGTCGGGCATGCGCTCTCGAATGCGATCAATGATTCGGCGGTAGCGTTCAACGGTGTAACCGCGGGCCATCGTTTTAAGAACTTCGTTATCGCCGCTTTGGAAGGGGATATGAAAGTGTTCGCACACTTTGGGGAGGTCCGCGCAGGCGTCTATCAGCCGTTCGGTGAAGTACCTGGGATGACTTGTGGCAAATCGAAGTCGTTCGATGCCCTTGACGTCATGAACCTGGCGAAGCAGATCCGTGAGGGTGTGCTGTCGTCTTCCTTCAGCCGTGATGCCTGGTAGATCGCGGCCATAGGCATCGATGTTCTGGCCCAGCAAGGTGATCTCTTTGAAGCCGCGAGCCGCTAAACCCTCCATCTCCAGGTGGATCGCCTCAGGCATCCTCGATTGCTCCTTGCCGCGAACAGAGGGCACCACGCAATACGTGCACCGTTCATTGCAGCCGTAGATCACATTCACCCAGGCGCAGATGCTGCTGTCACGCCTTGCGGTGGTGAGATCTTCGAGAATGTGATGCTCTTCAGTGGCGACCACCTGCTGGCCGGTTTGAACTTGCGTCAGCAGGGTTTCGAGGCGATTGGCATGCTGTGGCCCCATCACCAGATCCAGCTCTGGCACTCGGCGGAGTAAGGCTTCTCCCTCTTGCTGAGCGACGCAGCCGGCCACCACCAGGGTGAGATCGGGATTGGTCCGTTTTCGGATGGCTTGGCGCCCCAAGTAGCTGTAAACCTTTTGTTCGGCGTTATCGCGAATGGTGCAGGTGTTGTAGAGAACCAGATCGGCTTCTAGTTCAGCTTTGGCTTCCTGATAGCCCATGGTTTCAAGGATTCCTGCCATCCGCTCGGAATCGGCCTTGTTCATTTGGCAGCCAAAGGTGGTGATCCAGTAGCTGCCTCGGTGCCGTCCATCAATGATTGAGGAGGCAGAACCGGTCTTGGTGAGACTGGTATTGGCGGGACTGGAGAGAGCCAAGGCGGGTGGCGATCCTGGAGACCGACGACGGGGAAATCTTCTTTCAGTTTGAGACACCGTCAGCCTGTGCCAACTTGGGGATTGGAGTCTTAGGACGATGGGCTGGTCTCTCCGGCACTTTCCTCTCACCAAAGCGGTTCCGCTCGCGATCAGCAGGGGAACCACTGCCCACGTGGAGCATCTCGAACTCACATACAGCCTGGACGGCTGCATCGGTCGAGGGGAAACAGGTGGCTTTGATACTGGGCATCGTGCCTTTAGCACCGATCAACTGGCCCTGGAACTCAAGGCATTGATGCCAAAACTCGGCGATGTCGACCCCGCCGATCGCCAGCGCCTTGCCCCCTTGCTGCAGTCCCTATCTCCCCCCGCCCGTTGTGCGGTGGATTTGGCTCTTTGGGACTGGTGGGGGCAACGGCTCGGTCAGCCGGTTTGGCGTTTGTTTGGCCTCGATGGAAGCCGCAGCATTGCCACTAGCGTGACCTTGGGTCTGGGTTCCGTGGATGAGGTTCTCAGTCGGTTACAGCGTTGGTGGCGACAGCTGCCTGCAACGCGCATCAAGTTAAAACTTGGCAGCACCGAGGGCTGTGATCACGATCGGACCGTTCTGGCGGCGGTTTCCCAGGTCTTGCAGGAGCATCAGCAGGAGCATCAGCAAGCTCTTGAACTTCAAGTTGATGCGAATGGTGGCTGGAGCCTTGAGGAGTCAAAGGCCATGCAGGTTTCACTGCAGAAGGCTGGGGTAGTGCTGCTCGAGCAGCCCATGCCGGCAGTGCTCGATCCAGATCAAGACACGTCAGCTTTCGCCGCACTCAAGCCCTATTGCGACATGCCCCTGGTGGCTGATGAAAGCTGTTGGGACCTGCAAGATCTGTTGCGCCTTGCCCCTCACGTGGATGGTGTGAACCTTAAGTTGCTTAAAACGGGTGGACTCTCTGAGGCTTGGCTGATGGCTCAGGTGGCTCAACGGTGCGGCCTGGATCTCATGATCGGCTGCTATTCCGACAGCCTTTTGCTCAATGGTGCAGCAGCTCAATTGCTTCCATTGATCCGCTGGCCTGATCTTGATAGCCATTTGAATCTCGTTGACGATCCCTATAGAGGGCTTGAGTTGGCAGGGGATCAGATGCGTGCACCTGTTGCTAGTGGGCTGGGGATCACCCGCTGAACGGGTTCCTCACTGCAGGGTGTTGATCAGCGTGATCGCGCCAAGAACCTCTCCATCCTTGGTTCACGCTAAGACCACGACTAGGGCCCTTCGGCTTGTTTGGTCTGTTGCCGCAAAGTCTTGCTAAAGGAATGAACAGGAGCTGGCGGAGTTGTCCTTGTCAGGTTTCATGTTGATCGCAATGGATTTGGCTTGAGTCCCCAGAGTCCAGCGGGATTTGAAGAAATGCCTGTGGTGTTGCTTCAGCATGGTGGTCTCACGTCCCTGACTGGCAAGACCGGCTTGGCGATGTTGCGCCATCGCAGGGGCCCGATTGCTGTGGTCATTGATCCAACCCATGCGGATGGTTCTTTGGCTGACATCACAGGAATTGAGCGGGATGTGCCAATCGTTCGAGATCTGGAGGCGGCCCTGAACCACCGACCATCCGTTGCCGTGGTGGGCTTGGCACCTTCGGGAGGTGGGTTGCCAGACCCGGTGCGCCGGGATGCCCTGGCCGCTCTGCGGGCAGGCTTAAACCTGGCGAGTGGATTGCACACACAGTTGGGAGAGGACCCTGAATTCAAGGCGGCGTGCCATGAAGGGAAATGGATCTGGGATTTGCGCCGTGAGCCCCCGAACCTGAAGGTGGGTCAAGCTCGTGCTGCCGGTCTCCCCTGTCAGCGTGTTTTAGCTGTTGGAACGGATATGGCTGTCGGAAAAATGAGTGCCTGTTTGGCGCTTGCAGAGGCCGCAGACCGATGCAAACTTCCCTGTCGCTTTGTGGGAACAGGCCAGGCTGGAATTCTGATCAGTGGCCGCGGCGTTCCTTTGGATGCCGTGCGTGTGGATTATGCAGCTGGTGCAGTGGAGCAGGCTGTACTGGAGGCCGGTAGAGATTTGTCAGAGCAGGATTTATTGTTGGTGGAAGGTCAAGGATCTCTTTGTCACCCGGGCTCGACTGCTCCACTCCCATTGATGCGTGGCAGTCAACCTACAGCTCTGTTGATGGTGCATCGGGCGGATCAGTCGACGATCGAGCGGTTGCCCCAGGTTCCACTCCCGCCCTTAAGGGAGCTCGTGAGCATGTGTGAGTCTCTTGCAGCGATGGCACGACCCCTGGGAACAGGGCCTTCCCCGAAAGTTAAAGCCATTGCTCTCAACACGGCTCGATTCACGGCTCAAGATGCTGAGCACTACTTAGAGGCCTGTCGGGATGAACTTGGTCTTCCATGTGAAGATCCGATCCGCAGCCCTGCTGATGGTTTGCTGCAGGCCGTTCTTGACCGTTGAGGGCGGGTGAGGGGATTCGAACCCCCGGATGGCGGCACCACAAGCCGCTGCCTTAACCACTTGGCGACACCCGCCATGTCGGTAAGAATCTACCAATTGGTCTGAATCCCCCTGAAGACGTTCATCGGACATTTCCGCATGCCCTCGGTTACGACTTCGGTGACCGTTCTGGCACTTGCCGCTTCAGGATTTGCTCTTGCGCTCACTAACCCTGATCCTGAAGACTTCAGGAGTTTTGCGGGTGATCAGTTGGTCACTCTGGTGAGCGGTGAATTATGTGGTGATGGAGGGCTGCCCATGGTGCTTCAGCTCTGGGTGAAAGACTGTCCGCGTCTAATCCGTGATCAGAAACCAGCATTGGCGGCTCTCGCCGGCCAATTCAGCCGGCGCATCAATGTTGGCCTGGCCAGTCTCTACTACACAGAACTTGGTGGACAGGATCTGCTGCCTACCATCAAGCTTCCTCAGTATTCAGTGACGACTCTTGGAATGGCTGGACAATTTGTGATCCTTCGCTCCAGTCATGAAGACGGCAAGCTCGAATGAAGCCTGGGTTGGGAGATGGCAGTCTCAGTGCCTGGATTCCACGCGGATTGGTTGAAATTGGTCAGGAACGGGTGGGCACGCCAGCGCCTGTGACTCGGGCTGATGGTCTCTGTGCTTTTCAACTGTCTTGGCGTCAGGGGCGGATTGTTCGGGTGGAAGCGCTGGCCGAGGGAAGAGCGGAACCCGACGGGATGTTGCTTCCTCGATTGCTGGAACCGCATGCGCATTTGGATAAGGCATTCACCTGGAACAGCCACCCCAACCTCAGTGGAACCTATGCAGGAGCGATGGCTGCCAATCTCAAAGAACATCAAAGCCGCAGTTTTGACTTGGTTTGTGAGCGCTTTGAACGTGCGCTGAGGTTGGCTTGGCGCCATGGCCTGCGCGCTGTTCGCACCCATATCGACAGCCTCGGACCTGGAGCGCAGTGCAGCTGGGACGCCATTCTTCAGGGAGCATCCCGTTGGCAGGATCAGGTGAAGATTCAGCCGGTGGCCCTCGTTCCGGTTGAACACTGGGACACTCCAGAGGGCGAAAAGTTGGCTGCTCGGGTGGCAGCTGCCGGCGGCTTGCTGGGCGGCGTGATCGCTCCTCCCTGTGCCGGCGCTGCGCCTCGCAAGGCCTTGCGTCGGCTTCTGACCTTGGCGGACCGCCATGGGTGTGCAGTGGATTTGCACATTGATGAAGCCAGTTCTCATCCGGCTGCCGGTCTTTTTCAGCTGATGCGCGTTCTCAAGAGAATGTCCGTGTCTGTACCGATCACTTGCAGTCATGCCAGCAGTCTTTCTCTGCTGAAAGCCTCTGCCTTGCAGCGACTTGCTGAACAGATGGCGCATTACGGCGTTCAAGTCGTGGCCCTGCCCCTGACCAATGGTTGGCTGTTGGGGAGACATGATTTCGGAACATCTCTGCAGCGACCTCTGGCTCCGATCCGACAGTTGCAGCGGGCAGGGGTTTGTGTGGCGGTAGGCGGTGACAACGTGCAGGATCCATGGTTTCCGGCTGGCAACCTTGACCCCTTGGCTCTAATGGCAGCGAGCTTGCCTAAAGCCCATCTCGCCCCCTGGGAGCGTTTGGGTCTCTCGCCATTCACGACGGCAGCAGCTCGATTGATGGACATGGCCTGGGACGGAGTGATTCGGGAGGGTGCTCCTGCTGATGCCCTCCTCCTTCCTGTTCAAAGTTGGACTGAAGCGTTGGCGGCTCCCCCTGAGCGTCGGCTTTTGGTTGGGGGTGGGTGGGTGCAGGATTGAAGTTAGGTATTTTCTCGATAACAACGATTCCTTGACAACTGCCAGCCCTCAATAGCCATGGTCCCTGATGCTTTGCAGAACGAGCTGGAATCCCTTGGCGATCTCATCCTGCTGACGAGCCGTGAGGATTTGGAGCGCTATTCCAAAGACGCCCATGACTATTCACCAGTCCTACGAGAACAGCTCAGCCATTGTCGTGCTGATCTCGTCGTGCGTGCTCCGTCGGTGGAGGCGGTCATGGGTGTGGCCGCGGCCTGTTTTCGCCATGATGTACCGCTGACTTTACGCGGATCTGGAACGGGGAATTACGGCCAGAGCGTGCCTCTGAACGGTGGCGTTGTGCTCCTGATGGATGCCATGCGAGAGGTGCGGTCGATTGACCCAGTGAGTGGTGTGGTGACTGTGGAATGCGGTTGTTTGATGCGTGATCTAGACCAAGCTCTCGCCGCCCATGGTCGGCAATTGCGGCTGTTCCCAAGCACCTGGCGCAGCGCCACGATCGGTGGCTTTATTGCTGGTGGATCAGGAGGGATCGGTTCGGTGCGCTGGGGGTTCTTGCGTGATCCAGGTCATCTCCTCGGCCTCGAGGTGGTGACCATGGAAGCATCACCGCGGCTCTTGCAACTGGATGCCGCAGAGGCGGAAGCCCTGAATCACGCCTATGGCACCAATGGCGTGATTACGGCGCTCAAGCTCACCTCAGCTCCGAGGGTGATGTGGCAGGAGGTTGTGGTGGACTGTGCCGATTGGAGTGCAGCTGTGGCGTTGGCTCTGCGCTGTGGCCAAGTTGCTGTTGAGATGAATCTCTGCGCCGTTTTGCAGTCGGAGATTGTTGATCGTGTTCCCTCCTGGAGCGGACCGGCACGAGGAGGGCACCGTTTGTTGTTGTTAGTGGCACCTGATGGTGTGAGCACGATTGAGCGGCTAGCAGGTTCCTTCCAAGCCGATGTGCAGGTGCTCGGTCTTGAGGAGGAGCGTCAGGGCAATGGCCTGCGCGAACTGAGTTGGAATCACACCACCCTGCATCTTCGCAATCAAGATCCCAACTGGACTTACTTACAGATGCTGATGCCTCAGCCTGAACAGGCTTTTATGGACTCGCTTGATCAACGCTGGGGAGATGATCTCCTCTGGCATCTTGAGGCGGTGCGTCAGCAAGGAGTGTTTCGCTTGGCGGCTCTTCCAGTGGTTCGCTGGCGTGGGGCGCCAGCTCTTCAAGATTTAATTGATGATTGCCGAGCTCATGGGGCCTTGGTGTTTAACCCTCATGTCATCAGCGTTGAGGGAGGCGGGCTTGGTGTGATTGATGGAGATCAGGTGGCAGCGAAGGTTCGCTATGACCCAGAAGGCCTCCTCAATCCAGGAAAACTGGGAGGATTTCCCTGATGATCAGCAGTCAAGGCTGTCTCGTGTGGAAACACCGCTGTTGGCATTCACGCCATCAGCGTCCTGACATAGCCGACGTTGATCTTCACGATCTAGCAGGGCAGCACTGAAATCAGCACCCTCAATGTTCGCTCCAGCAAAGCTGCTACCTGATGCGATCACACCGACGAGCAAAGCATCGCGTAGATCAGTGTTTGAGAAATCGGCGCGATCCATGAGGGCATTACTGAGATCGGCGCCATGGAAATTTGCTTCTGGGAATTCTCCCTGGGTCAAGATCGTTCCTTGCATGTTGGCATCGCTGAAATCTGCACCTCTGCCAGTCGCTCCTGCAAAGGATGTGTTGATGAGGTTCTGGCCATGGAAGTCACCACCACTTTGATTGGTGAGGGTGTAATCCACTCGCTCCTGGAAGAGGGCTCGATCTTGAAGCCCTACACCAGTGGACGTGTCAAGGGCAATGACAGGCAAAGGAAGTCCTGTCATGAGTGCTAGGAGTGCAACGGCAACCCATGAGGACAGAGTCTGATCTTGCATCAAGGTGAATGGTGAGTTGACTTCACTCTGCCTTTAATCCCGGCGCTGTGACGAAAAAAGAGAATGTGTCGATCCTTTTTTGCGTCTTTGTTTTCTAATCTGATGACTCATTCTTCAAATTTGCAACGTTCTTATCGTGAAGACCTGGATACAACCCGATGATTTTTTGTTCTCATCAGTCACCCATTCCAGGGAGAATTTCTGTCGACAAGGTTTCAGGAGCATCTCATCACCCTTTGCCAATGTCTCTGTCGCGATTGTTTTGGCGACATGCTGACGACCTGCTCAGTGACAATCTTTCAATCAAACTCAGCAGGCAACGCAAACTCAGTCCAGCTGAAGCCCTTTGTTCATAGGGCTTTGAGCATGCCTTCCCCCAGCAAAGCGCCGATCAAGTAAAGAGAACCTGCGATTACCGGTGGTGGACTCTGGCTATCTATGTCTTTCATACCCAACTGGTTGAGGACGTCCTCCACGCTGTGAGCGCTTTTTAATTGATTGGACTGCTCAGGGCAGATCGCTTTCAACGCTTCGGCTGTCCAGCTCAAATGACCAGGCACAGGCACGATCCAGGCCTCATCGCTGGGCTGCAACAGGAGGCGAATCATCTCTGGGGCCTGTTTGTGGGCCTGAATGCCCAGAATCCAGATCTGCGCTTGATTCGCCCGAGACCAGGTTCGCCTCTCCTGGGCTAACTGCTGAGCAGCGTCAGGATTATGGGCTCCATCTAAACGCACCGCTCTGTTGTTCCAGTGCATTGTTTGAAGGCGACCAGGCCAGCTGGCCTGCGCCAGTCCTAGTCGGATGTGCTCCTCATTGATAGGGCTGCCAAGCTTTCTCATGTGTCGCAGTGCAGCGCAGGCAACGGCTCCGTTCTTCCGTTGCAGATGTCCCGGAAGCCCTAAGTCCCATTCAGCTGTTAATGGTTCAACCCACTCCAGTGTTGCTCCCATACTGTGGCTCCTTGCTTCCAGTACGTTTCTCACCGTTTTGGCTTGAGTGGCGCTGATCACGTGGGCGCCGGGGCTGATGACGGCTGCTTTTTCACGAGTGATTGCAGCTAATGAGGATCCGAGATGCTCGCAATGATCCATCCCGATGGAGCCCACTGCGATGAGCGGTCGATTGGGATGGGCCGTCGTGGCATCTAAACGTCCACCAAGACCTGCTTCAAGGACGAGCCAATCGGGTTCGTTGCCCTCAAAGTGCATGAGGGCGGCGCTGATCAGCTGTTCGAATGGGGTCAGATTGTGGCGTTGGGTAAGAGGTTGGAGACGTTGCAACAGTTGGCGTAGTTGCGGCAGCGTGATCTGCTGTTGATTCACGCAAATTCGTTCACACCAACTGATCAGATGGGGGGATGTGGTCAGTCCAGAGCGAAGACCTGCAGCCGTCAGGCCGCTGTGAATCATGCAGGCGATCGAACCCTTGCCGTTGGTGCCGATCACTTGAACGGCTGGAACTTCAGCACACGGGCAGGCGAGTTCGGTCAGAGCCTTGTGCATGCGCTCAAGGGATAGATCCATCCCCCGCTGCTCGAAGGGACAAAGCAGGTCAGCGAGCTCATCCATCTGTTCAGTGTTGGAGCGGGTCACACGTTCAGGAGATCCACCAGCGTGCGTTCCAGGCGGGTGATGAGTTCTGACACCTCTCGTCGATTGATGACCAAAGGCGGAACCATCCGAACCACTTTGGTCCCGGCTGGAACGAGCAACAGTTTTTGAGCCAATGCTGCTTTCACAACAGCAGCAGCATTGAGATCGCTGTCCGCTCGGATCACCAAACCCTGAAGCAATCCCCAACCTCTGGCTTCATGAAAGTGTTGAGGAAAGCGTTCGATTAACCGGTTGAGTCCGATCTTTAATTGCTCGCCACGCTCGCAAACGTTGCGTAGCAGATGTCGTCTTTCCAATTCGTGGGCCACGGTGAGTCCGGCTCGACAGGCGAAAGGGTTGCCTCCGAACGTGCTGGCGTGATCACCCGGGGTGAAGAGGTCGGCTTGCTGTGTTGCGAGCATGGCCCCGATCGCATGGCCTCCACCCAGCCCTTTGGCCAAGGTGATGACATCAGGTTGAACGTTCAGCTGCTCGTATCCCCAGAGGCGACCGCTGCGGCCCATTCCTATCTGAACTTCATCGAAGATGAGCAGAATGTTGCGCTCAGTGCAATGGCGGCGAATTGCGCTGAAGACCTCAGGATCGCCTGGGTGGACTCCTCCTTCGCCCTGGAGCGGCTCGATCAAAACAGCGCAAACCCTGGGTCCATTGGCCTCAATCCGCGTGAGAAGGGTTTCAAAGCTATGGAGGTCGTTGTAGGTGAAGGTCTCAAATCCTTCGACCATAGGCTCAAAGCCCACGTGATAACGAGGTTGCCCCGTGGCGCTGACTGCCGCCAGCGTGCGCCCATGAAAACTTGCCTCTGCCGTCAAAATGACGGGCCGTTCGATTCGCCGTCGTTGATGGCCGTGTTTGCGCGCCAGCTTTATGGCAGCTTCATTGGCTTCTGCACCGGAATTGCAAAAGAAAACACTGTCTGCACAGCTGTGGTTCACCAGCCAGCTGGCTAGTTCCTCTTGTTCAGGGATTGCATAGAGATTGGAGACATGCTGCAAACGGCTGAGCTGATCGTTCAGCGCACGTCGCAGCGCGCGATTGCTATGCCCGAGGGTGCACGTGGCAATTCCAGCGACAGCATCGAGATAGCGATGACCCCTGTGGTCTCGCACCCAACAGCCTCGACCGCTCACCAGGTTTAGTGGGAAACGGTTGTAGGTCCCCATCACAGCACTCGTGGCGGCGGGACTTGAACCTGTAGGCGCGAAGGCGCTTGCTTTTGAGTCGGGAGTCATGCTCTCGCCTTGCGTCAGCCCTGCTTGCGATGACTGGCTTTTCACGGATGCGTTTGGAGTCAGAGGAAAGGGCGCCTAACGCGCCGTCTATTTTTTATTGGTACGCAGACGGTAGGCCTTGGCATCAACGAGCCAAGTCTGTCCATTCTGGCGCACAGAACGGATCCTTTTAAGTTCATGGTTAAAGGATTGATTACTCCCTTCTGATCGGTTACCTGCAAACTACGCATACCATGTTGAAATTAACTTGGTTAGGCATTCCTTGATTGGTTGGCCTGAGGAGTTGGTCCTGATCAGACAAAAAAATAGTAGGTACTGTGAAATATCTGCAGTATTGGTTTAATACAACTATCCATATCTTGATCCCAAGATTCTAACTTATTTCAAGTTTCAAGCTTGTTTTGCTCTGACAGCTCAAAGGCATGCTCTGTTGTGATTGCAACTCAATGCAGCGAATAACCAGGCGCGATGCGATTGAAGGGGAACGACCTGAGACGAAAGATCTGTCAGTCACCTCTAGAGGTTTGATAGTCGTGTTGTCACCCTTCTGGGCTCCCTCCTCGAAGCCACCCATCAACCACGATTGATCCTGAAACGAGGGGAATCGGGTCAATACGGTGCAAGACCTGCTGTTACCAACTCATTGGGCCCAATAGCCAGCATCGTTGGTAACGGTGTATCCAATCAATCGAGCGTCCAAATCGTTCGAGCCATACCTCGTTCAGTTTTGAAGAGGCTTTGGTCTGCCGCTTTTGGATTGGACAGTGGCCTGAGCGACTTGATTCAGTCGGTTAGGCCTTGACTGATTGTGCAGGTTCGGAGCCTCAGTGCCGTAAGAGATTGAGCTGATTAAAAACCTCAATCCTGAAACTCCGTTCAAGTACCGTCATCGACCTCGAGAGGATTTTGCTTCGGCATAAAAGGCCTCATCCACAAGTGACTTTCCGCTATCTGAGGCCATTTTTTCAACCCCTCTTCTGACAACCCCTCTAACAAAAAAAGGTACTTCCTGTAACTGCTGCTCGGCTGAAGATGTCCAGTTCATGGCTTGTAGGATTTGATTCAATAAGATGTACTTTTTATTACTAGGAATGAAATCAGTCGAAAGGACTAGCTCTCAGAGCTGACTTCGTATATTGAATAAATGAATTGCGCATATCGAACACGCAGATTTTTCTGTGTGCTTAACGTCTAATTATTGTGCGATGAACGAAGAATGATCGGTTCAACAGCGTACTTACAGTGTGACAATTGGTCCATTGTCCTGGTCTCTGTTCGAAAAGCGCAACGGCTGTCTTTTCCCCGGTGCGGCTGGTCTTGAAACGTATTTTGTGCATATGCATCTATTTAAATATGAATCATGTCGAGATTAACTTCTCTTTCTACGCAATACAGTTTGTATGAATTGTATAAACGAAGTTCACTGTCAAAGGATTATTGGTCGTTTTTGGACGCAAATTATTATAACGGATTTCTAGGTCATAGCGATTTTAGGCAGTCGTCTTCTGACGATGATGACAAGTTTGATGACGATGACGACAAGTTTGACGACGATGACGATGACGACAAGTTTGACGACGATGACGATGATGACAAGTTTGACGACGACGACGATGATGACGATGATGACGGCAAGTTTGATGATGATCTCGAAGTCGAAGCCAATTTCGAATCAGAAATTGGTATAAAAACTCAAACTCAAACTCAAACTCAAACTCAAACTCAAACTCAAACTCAAACTCAAACTCAAACTCAAACTCAAACTCAAACTCAAGCTGAAGTCAATCCATTCAATTCATTTTCAACGAAAAGTGTTTTATACCCTGAAGAAATAAGGCCAAATGTATATCATATCTATCAAAAAGATATTGACGGTGGCACTCTGATTATTGATAAGGAGGGGAAATATATTGTTATGGAAGATTTGATCTTTAACCCCAATCCTGTTGGCACTGTTATTGATAATGAGTTTGATGCAAGGGCCCTGGGTTTAGAGATGGGTGATGCGTTAGATGCCTTTACTGCGGGTAGACCTTTACCTAGTCAGTTGATGGGTCAATATGATCCGAAAGCCTTTGGGGTTGGCTTCTTTTCCGCGATTGCAATAACAAGCGATAATGTGATTTTAAATCTAAATAATCACACACTTCGACAAAGTGAAGAGCATGCACTGTTACAACGCTTCTATTCAAATATTGAAACTGCAGGAGCTCCCTTTGTAACTGGTCAAGGTCCTCACGATTTTGGGGAAGATGGCTTGAAATCAGCTGATCATCTCACCATTAAAAATGGTACGATCGGCTTATCGTCTCATCATGGAATTCATGGCAATGGCAATGTAGATGTCAAGATCAAAAATGTTCACTTTCGGGATCATGAGGTTGCTGCAGTCGCATTGAATGGTGTTGATAAATTAAAAATAAAAAACTCGACATCATCAAATCGCACTGATGTTCCTGTTGTTGGAGCATTTAGTAATTCTCGATTTATTTCTCGGTACGTGAGTTATCTCGCCCGTTTTGATGAAATGAATGGATCAGATGTTAATCTAAGCTTAGAAATCCGAGGTGAAGAATTAACAATAGGCGAAATTGAAGCTAACCTCCAGCGTGCGATTAATTCCACCTATAAGGATATAATTATTGAAGGTGATAATGAAATGGATCCAAGTAATCCATATTATGATTTGTTTGCTAACCCTACTGGCTTGGTGGAGGGTAATTCTTATGGATATTTAGTAGGAGCAGTTGGGGTTCAGGTCAATGGTTTCCCTGTTCGCCCAGATGGGGGCTTTCAAACACCATCGAAAAATGTAACTATTAAAAACACTCATGTCTTAAGCCAAAAATCACAAATTATAGAAGTTCCTATTCTCTCGAATGCAGAAGATGGCGGAGATGCTCCAGTCGTTGATCCTATTGGTCAATCCTTTCAATTGAGAAATAAAGACAATAATGTCTATAGTACCTTGATTAATGCAGATGGCAGCACTTTGCACGCTGATGCTAGTTCAAGCGAGATTTTAGCTTCTATTTATGGAGGTAATCCTCTGGCTGATTCTCAATTAATTGTTGCTAAAGCAATTTCGCAGCATATTGATGGGGAGATCCTTTGGTTTGAAGGATCAAATCTTGATGTTTCCCGTAATACTATTGGTAAGGATATTATCGATTGGGCTGAAAGTGCCACTCCACTCTCCAATTTGAGAGAGTCTCTAGATATAACGGGAGGAGATACGAATGGATGGATCTACAACGTAGATAATATGGTTCATGTTAATAAAGGTACGATAGGATTCAAAATGGATACCGTCACTGGAGGTGTCTTTCACGATATTTCAGTGCGGGATATAAGCGCTATGGGTTCGCCAGGATTTGATGGAGGCTATTCTGTCGATGAAAAAGGATATGTCAAGCAAGAACTTACAGGATACAACGGAGCCGCTGTACGTGGCATAACGTTGGCTGGAGCCTCTAATGTTTCTATGAAAGAGGTTTATATTGACAATCTTTCTTCTGAATATGGTGAAGTCTATGGTATTCAGGCCCCAACCCCTGCATCAGAGATAAGTATTCATGATCTTACTTTTGGCCCGAATGGCTTAATAGCATCCGGAGATAGTTCGTTCGGCCCAAATCATAGTGCAATTACTTACGATGTATCTGGACTTGCATAAAGTTGTAAATTATAAGGAGGAGTATTGACCTTAGAATGGAATTACAACTGATTGTTTGCATCTAGTTGTTGGCTTGTCAATTCCTTGCCTTCATTTTGAAGGCAAGATTTTTTGTCTTGAATGTATTGATCTGTTTTGATGTGATGCAAGCGTTCTTGGTATTTCAGCAGCTGTGTGTGATTTGATGGTTCTGCTTTGTATGGGCTGATCTGATGAGGCTCGTCATCTGCTCAGGTTCATACAGATAAATGTCTTGAGTTAGCGAGGTATGAATTTGATGAGCAAATAGTTTGATGGTCTTGGCTGCGATCCGACGACGTTGAAACTATGGCTTAGGATAGGAATTGTCTTATTTATTCAGTAGTTCTATTGTCTGTTTAATGAGATTTGAAATTCAATTGATGCTTAGCGCTGATGCAAATGCACTCATGTAACTGAAATAAATAGAAAATTCCATAATTCTAGTTGCGCGTTGCCTCCTTGTTTGCTCTGTGTTCTGTTGTATGGGATGAGTTCGCGAATCAAGCAGTGTAAAGAGGCGTACTAGGAGGTCAGGCTATGATTTGAAGCAGATTTTTAGCTAGTCATTCTTGGTGCTTTCAATAAGCGCTTGTTTTTTTTAATAATTTTCGACATCTTATGTCTTTTGTGCTCGACATTGCTGTCTTTTCAATGTAACTCAGTCGATTTCGTTGCGTAAACGTATTTACCTGGTTTCTAAATACGTTTACTCGTTTTGTGTGTTTGGCGTTTGAAATTGGTTGATTGAAGCGATGTCCTGTTGGCTTGCCTGTTAAGCCTCTCTGGATTCATATCTTTTGAAGGTAGGAACCCGATCTTTTAGGTCGCTCATCCACACATTTTCTTTTACTGAGGCACTTACGACATGGACGACATGGACATGATGAATCCCGGAATGGAAGCTCCAGAAGCTGAAGCTCCAGAAATGGAAGCTCACGAAGCCGAAGCCGCAGAAGCTCCTGAAGCCGAAGAAGCTCCAGATTTTGAAAATAATTCTGATCGTTTTGATGAGGATGCTTTCAATGACCCTGCGCGGCTCAATTTTGGGACCGATCTTAGTGGTCTTTCTATTGACGCAACAACTATTCTCCAGCAGAAGTTCCCCTTTGACAGGGCAGACCTGTCAATGCTGTTAGACAAGGCTGTGAATGGAGATGTCAGGCAGATTGCTGCAGATCCCAGAACTCCTTTCCACCGGAACATTCCAGTCAATAACTATCCAGGACCCGGTGATCAAACTCAAGGAACAATTGAGAATGCTGTCGCCCAGTCCAATGATAATAATATTCCGACTCCTGTAGACGGATATATTCAAGTTCTGGCTCCAGATGGCACAGCTTTTCCTAATTCCCGTCAGTTAAGTAATACTCTTGGTGATCAGGGAGATTCTTTCACTCCTGAGGAATCTGGCTATAACAACTTGTTTATGGGTACTGGTCAATACATTGACCATGGCCTTGATCTGATTCCTAAGACGCCGGATCCTGAACAAGGGGGTGGGAAGATGGAAATCTTCTTGCCCGATAATGATATTCTCAATGGTAGGGGTTTTGACTTTAGTGGTAATCCTGTAAGCAAGCTCTCACTTCTCCCTCGTGCCAAACCCGATGCAGGTACGGATCAGCCTGGTCAGGCTGAATATACAAATAGTAAGACTCCGTTTGCTGACCAAGATCAGACCTACGGAGCGTCAGCCATGATTCATGATCTCATTCGTGAGAAAGATGAACTTGGCAACTACACTATTAATTTGCTTGATAATAAGAAATCAAATGAAAGTGCTCTAGATGTTTTTAATCAATATGGTGCGCAACAGGTAGATGCTCTTGCGAGCATCTATGACGTAGTTGTTAACTCAGCGCTTGCTTTTGGTCACGAAAACCAACAAGCACTCCAAGAAACAATTGAGACTGTTCTTGCGAATGAGGAATGGCAACAAGCTGATCAGGTTTTGCGTATATGGGACGAGAAAGTCCGTGCTCAGGATTTCAGTAGAAATATTACTGGAAACCCAGGGATGGATTCAGTTGAATTAGAGGGTGAAAGCTTTAGCGTAATGGGTGCCATTGCAACCCTCGGAGAGGCTCAGCAAGCACTTAGGGATGCGATTGATACTGAACATTTTAAACTTGATTTCATCTTCAATACATTAGTTGGTGATGCGAGTCCTTTAGCTCGCTATAGCCCTTACTCAGTTTTGGCCCATCAGGTATCTGGTGATCCCCGTACTAACGAGAACGTTCAGCTATCTGCCATTAGTAATGTTTTTGCTGCGAACCATAACGATCTAGCTGGTCAGATTACGGACTCCCTGGCCAGGATTCGTGAGGCATACTCGGATGAAGGCGCAGAAATTCCTGTTGGTTTAGAAAATGTTGTCGCTCTAGCGAGGGGGGCTTCATTTGAACTTTCGTCTGGAGAAATTATTAGCAACGAGCAAGCCATTTTCGATATGGCTCGGACTGTTAATAATGCTGCTTATCAGCGCATGATTTACGACCAGTATGTCGTTCATCTCGCTGGTGGTATTCATTTTGGAATTACATCATCTCAGGATAAAGAGTTGATGCCAAATAGGGATCAAATATTGCCCCAGGATATTAATGTCAATGAGCATGGCTTTAACGGTGTTAATCCTGAAGTAAATCCTCAAGTCAGTCTTGGATTTGCCGGATCTGCATTCCGTATGGGGCACTCGCAAATTTATCCTGACTTGAATGGCATCAAGGCCGAAATGTCAGAGGAGCTCCTTGAGTTTGGCGAGACTATTGAGCGTTCTCTAATTGAGGCATTTGTTCAGCCAACCGCTATTCGTAAAATGGGCGGTTCTGCAGGTGTTCTTGCGCAGAATGCTTCCGATCGTGCAATGGCTATCGACACCTATGTTGTCGATGAAGTTCGCAATATGCTGATTGGTCAGCCTAATGATCTGTTGGCCTTTAATTCTGAACGCCAGTACGATTTGGGTCTGGCTACCTTGCAGGAAACTCGGCAAGTCCTTTCCGATCTCTTCAGAGATACTGGTGTTGCAAATGCAAAGGGTGCTGGTGCTTCTGACGCCTCTGCAGGTGTATTTGAAAATGGAACTGAGCATAATGAGCTTGCTGAGCGATTAAAGCCTTATGCAACTTGGGCTGATTTCAAAGCGAATCTTCGTGATGAATCACAGGCTCAACTTTTTATGGATCAATTTGGTGGTCCAGAGGCTGCGCTTGATAATGATTACGGTCTGGTCAATATTCCTCTTTATATAGGTGGCTTAGCTGAGAAGCAAACCGACACTCCCAATGGTGAAGGCCGTGAAAACAGTCTGATGGGTGAAGTTTTCACCTTCTTAATCACGACTGCGTTTGACGAGTTCCAGGACCCTGATGAAGAGTATTACAAGATCAGTATCCCTGGTTCCGATATCCTTAAGCAGCTGGGGCATCAAACATGGACCCCGATGATTCATACGTCTCTTGGCCTTGAAGGTCAAGTGATTCACCAAGATACCTTTAGAGTCGCACGCACTGACGTTTTAGAAGAAGGTGAAACGGAATTAATTGCACCGGAAGAGCATGATTTTGATGGTCGTGCATTCAACCGCATTATGTATGGTAATGCGGAGGATAATTCAATCATTGGTTCTGATGGAACTTCTTCCGAGATTGCTAGCTCCGAAAGCTATGCATCAGATGATATCCGGGCTGGTGCTGGTGATGACTATGTTGACGCTTATAAAGGCGAAGACTGGGTTTATGGCCAAGACGGCAACGATACACTGAAGGGTGGTGATGATCACAATATCGACCACTTATTTGGTGGCGATGGCGATGACACCCTTTATTTAAACGTCGAAGATGCTGGCTTCGGGGGCAAAGGTAAAGACCTTCTAATTCGTACAGAGGGTACTGGTTTCCACGATGGTGGTCTTGATGACGACATTGTCCTCGCTGGCGACAGCATTGATGTTGTTCAAGGAGACTCTGGTGAAGCTTACGGTGATCATGAGAATGGTAATGACAAACTGTTTGGCGGTAGGGGCTCAGACGAAGTTGCTGGTGAAGGTGGTCATGACCTCGTTGTAGGTGGTGAGTCTGGTCGTATGAGTGAGGACAAGATTGGCGATCGTCTTTATGGTGATGCTGTCGCTCCTACACACAACGCAGAACTCCTTGCGCGTGCAATTCGCGATGAGAACGGAACGATTGTCAATACAATTGTCCCTCTAAAGAGTGAGCTTGGTTACGGAGTTCTTGTTGGTGGTGTTAACCCATTAACCAATGAGATGTTTAGTGTTGCTGAAATTACTGAATTCCGTGCCTATATAGAGGGCCTACGGAAGGTTGTGGACGCTGATGATCCTGCTGGTCGTGGCCCACGACCCACAATGGTTGTGATGCCTTATGCAGGGCCTACAGGAAATGACACGATCTACACAGGACGCCACTCGGATATTCAGAATGAACTAGGCGAATACGTTGATCCTGATGATCTCATTTCTTGGATGCAGCGTAATGGCTACGCCGAAGCACCAGAAGCCGAAGCGGAAGCTCCAGTAGTCGAAGCTCCAGAAGTAGAAGCCCCTGTAGTGTTTGTTGAAGTTGAAGCCGATGCTGCAGCAGCAGAAGCCGATGCTCCAGCAGCAGAAGCCGAAGCACCAGAAGCCGAAGCACCAGAAGCTGAAGCACCAGAAGCTGAAGCACCAGAAGCTGAAGTTGAAGTTGAAGATCTAACCCGCGCTACAGACCTAGTGTTTGCTGACGCAGGTGATGACAAGATCATCACCGATGGCGCCAATACTACGTATGTATTTGGCGGCCAGGGTTATGACACTCTTGTCTCGAATCTCGATAGTTACGATTCGCCATTAGTCAAACTAGAAGAGGAAGCTGAAGAAGCCGAAGCACCAGAAGCTGAAGCTCCAGAAGCACCAGAAGCCGAAGCACCAGAAGCCGAAGCACCAGAAGCCGAAGCACCAGAAGCTGAAGCTTATGAAGAAGCTGAAGCCGAAGCACCAGAAGCCGAAGCACCAGAAGCTGAAGCACCAGAAGCCGAAGCACCAGAAGCTGAAGCACCAGAAGCTGAAGCACCAGAAGCTGAAGCCGAAGAAGCCGAAGAAGCTGAAGAAGCCGAAGCACCAGTCCCACCAGATTCGCTTCCATCAAATGGATTCGATTTCACTGGTGAAGAAGCCGAAGCCGAAGCCGAAGCACCAGAAGCCGAAGCTCCAGAAGCCGAAGCACCAGAAGCCGAAGCACCAGAAGCCGAAGCACCAGAAGCCGAAGCACCAGAAGCTGAAGCT